>NZ_JBBOBW010000001.1:385000-3800149 GCF_038000355.1 Aeribacillus sp. FSL M8-0235
CAGCTCAAAAAGCGGGTGCTCTTTTTAGGGAATGATGTTTCTCTTCATTTAGATCTGATCAAAGAAATAATGGGTGAGTTGGCAGTCATCGGGGATCCGTCATTGCACCAGCCGCGTCCGGGATTGCTAGGTTTGCTGGGAATGACTAGAGAAGCAGTCAATGTTCATCAGTTTGTGCCAAATTATTTAAGGTTAGCAGAGGCGGAAGCGAAATGGATCGAGCAGCAAAAAACGTCAACATGATTAATAATCAAGTAAATGTTCGAAAAATGACAGTTGAAGATATACATCGTGTTTATGAAATCGAACAGCTGTCATTTTCGGTTCCTTGGACAAAGGAATCATTTTATCGGGAATTGGTCCATAACCATTTTGCTACTTATTTAGTAATAGAATATGAAGGAAAAGTTGTAGGTTATTGCGGTTTATGGGTGATTGTTGATGATGGGCAGATTACCAATATTGCTATTTCTCCAGCGTATCGGGGAAAAAAGCTGGGAGAGACCCTGCTTAGAAGCGTTTTAAACGTAGCAAAAGAAAAAGGAGCCAAAACCGTTACATTAGAAGTCCGAGTTTCGAATACGGTTGCGCAATCATTATATAAGAAATTGAATTTTGAACCAATCGGAATCCGGGAAAACTATTATACGGATAACCAAGAAGATGCGATATTAATGCAGGTGAATTTATAATGAAAGATCGATTAATTTTAGGAATTGAAACAAGCTGTGATGAAACAGCAGCTGCCATTGTGAAAAACGGAAAAGAAATTGTTGCACAAGTCGTTGCTTCCCAAATTGAAAGCCATAAACGTTTTGGGGGAGTCGTTCCAGAAATCGCTTCACGCCATCATGTCGAGCAAATTACTCTCGTATTAGAAGAAACGTTAAAACAGGCGAATCTGTCGTATCACGATTTGAACGCCATAGCCGTGACAGAAGGACCGGGGCTGGTTGGTGCATTATTGATTGGAGTCAATGCCGCAAAGGCTTTAGCTTTTGCGTATGATCTTCCACTAATCGGAGTACATCATATTGCAGGACACATTTATGCGAACCGTCTTGTGAAAGAATTTTCTTTCCCGCTGATTGCATTAGTTGTTTCCGGCGGCCATACAGAGCTTGTCTATATGAAGGAGCACGGTTGTTTTGAGGTGATTGGGGAAACACTTGATGATGCAGCAGGAGAGGCTTATGATAAAGTAGCGCGAACATTAAACCTGCCTTATCCGGGCGGGCCTCATATCGACAGGCTAGCACATGAAGGAACTGCTTCCATTGATTTGCCGCGAGCATGGCTTGAAGAAGGCTCGTTTCATTTTAGTTTCAGCGGGCTGAAGTCAGCGGTGATTAACACTCTTCATAACGCGGCGCAAAGAGGGATCACGATAGATCCGAAAGATATGGCTGCAAGTTTTCAGCAAAGTGTTGTAGAAGTTTTAGTGGAAAAAACTGTTCGTGCCAGTGAGAAGTATCAAGCTAAGCAAGTTCTTTTATCAGGCGGAGTAGCGGCGAATAAAGGATTAAGAACTGCTATGGAGGAAGCATTCAAAAAGAAAAAAGGGATCGACCTCGTCATTCCACCATTGTCCTTATGCACAGATAATGCGGCCATGATTGCAGCTTTCGCTGATGTACTTTATGAAAAAGGAATTTTCGGTGATTATCGTATGAATGCTCATCCTGGATTGGAATTAACGTCATATATATAGAGGCAAAATAGGGTCGAATGAACAGCGGCCCTATTTTTTTGTTTTAACCACAGGTTATCCACAAAGAAAATCTTCATTTTGGATAAATAAGACGAAACATTGAAATAGAAGAAGAAAAAACAAGGTGAAACATGTGGATAACTAAAGGGGTTTGTTGTGGATAATGTGAACAAATAAGACAAATATTATAAGATAAGGAACTAATGATGTGGATAACTGTTTGAGAGAAACATGCTGAAGGAAACAAAATAAATAAAAAACCGGCATGAGCCGGTTATTCAGAAAGAAGTGATTCCCATTCCTCTATCAGCTGATCTAGTTGTTCCGTTAACATGACATTTTGATCATGAAGTTTTTGAGCTTTTTCATGATCTTGGTATATATTTGGATCGCAAAGCATTTCATTGTTTTCAGCGATCGCTTCTTCAATTTCTGCTATTTTGTTTTCAAGTTCTTCAATGCGGCGCTGTCTTTGCCGTTCCTTTTTTTTCAATATTTTTTCTTGTTCATAAGATAATTTTCCTTGTTTTTGCTCTTTGGTTTCGATAGTTGGTTCTTTCAACTGTTCAAGCTCGATCATCTCCGCTTTTTTTGCAATGTAATAATCATAGTCCCCGATATATTCGGCAATGCCTTCTGTGGATAATTCAAAAATTTTGGTCGCGATTTTGTTGATAAAATAACGATCGTGCGAAACAAACAAGATTGTTCCAGGAAAATTTATCAGAGCGTTTTCCAATACTTCTTTGCTGTCGAGATCCAGATGATTCGTAGGTTCATCCATGATGAGAAAGTTAGCTTTTTTTAGCATTAATTTCGCTAAAGCGAGCCGAGCTTTTTCTCCTCCGCTTAAAGACGAGACGGTTTTCAGCACTTCATCTCCTGAAAAAAGGAAATTCCCTAAAACCGTTCGGATTTCTTTTTCTGTTTTTTCGGGATAGTCATCCCACAATTCATCTAAAACCCGTTTAGATGAAGACAAATCCGCTTGTTCCTGGTCATAATATCCGATTTGGACATTAGATCCAAACTGAATTTTTCCGCTCAGCGGCTTTAAGCGGTTGATGATCGTTTTTAATAAGGTAGATTTTCCAACTCCGTTTGGCCCTATTAAGGCAATTGAGTCCTTCCTGTTGATCGAAAAGTTAATATTTTTCACGATCGGAGTTTTTTGATCGTAGGAAAGGGACAAATCAATGGCTTTTAACACGTCATTGCCGCTTTGCTTTTCGATTTCGAAGGAAAAGCTGGCTGACTTCTCGTCCCCAGCGGGCCTGTCCAGTATTTCCATTTTCTCAAGCATTTTCCTTCTGCTTTGCGCACGTTTCGTTGTCGATGCTCTTGCTAAGTTTCGTTGAATAAAATCTTTCATCCGCGCGATTTCTTCTTGCTGTTTTTCAAATTGTTTTAATTCCCTTTCGTACGCTTCCGCTTTTTGTTTTAAATAAGCGCTGTAATTCCCAACATACTTCGTACAAACTGTTCGTGATATTTCATAAACAGTGTTGACAACGCGATCTAAAAAGTACCGGTCATGGGAAACAATTAGAACCGCTCCATTATAATGCTGTAAATATTGTTCGAGCCAGTTTAATGTTTCCATGTCGAGATGGTTTGTCGGCTCGTCGAGTATGAGCAGATCCGGTTTTTTCAACAGGAGCTTTCCGAGTGCTAACCGGGTTTTTTGTCCTCCGCTCAAAACCGAAATTTTAGTTGAATAGTCGTAATCAGCAAACCCTAATCCATGCAGCACAGAACGGATATCCGCCTCATATTGATATCCGCCATTTTCTTTATATAAATGTTGGAGTGAATCATATTCCTTCATTAAGCTTTGCAAAGCATGAGAATCTCCAGCTGAGGAGATAGCTGCCATTTTTTGTTCAATATTTCGCAGCTCAGCTTCGATGTTCCGCAGCTCTTCAAAAACGGTTAGCATTTCATCCCATATCGACTTAGTTGATTCTAATCCTGTGTTTTGTGCCAGATAGCCGATTGTTAAATCTTTTGGCTTCACAATTTCACCAGAATCAAAGGGCATTTCACCGGCAATGATTTTCAATAATGTTGATTTTCCGGCTCCATTGCGGCCTACAACGGCGATTTTATCTCCTGTTTGGATTTCCAGCTTAATATTCGATAAAATAAGGTCAGCACCATAATATTTTGTGATTTTGTTTAACTGCAATAAAATCATCCATAGTTCACCTCAATCTTTGCTAGAATAAGTGTAGCCTATATATTTGACTGCAGGCAACTGACCTGATGAACAAAAGGACAAGAAATTGTAACAATCGTTCAAAAGACACGAATAAAAAAATAGTGTATAGTTTTTATATAAGGAGAGTTTGGAGAAAAAACAAATAAAAAGAAATGTAGACGGAGAAGAAGATCAGGATGGAAGCGTTATCAGTCTGATATTGTTTCATACAGGCGAGCAGCCGCTTGCTAGAAAACATAGTTAAAAACAAAATTAGTCAGGTTGTTTTGGATTGCGAGGGATGAGCATTGAATCAAGATCAATCTAAGATACCGCAAGCAACTGCAAAAAGATTACCTCTATATTATCGGTTTTTGCAAAATTTACATGCCTCGGGAAAACAACGTGTTTCCTCTCAAGAACTGAGTGAAGCAGTAAAAGTAGATTCTGCGACAATTAGAAGGGACTTTTCATATTTCGGAGCGCTGGGCAAAAAAGGTTATGGATATAATGTCAATTATTTGTTATCATTTTTTAGAAAGACGCTTGACCAAGATGAGTTGACCAAAGTTGCCCTCATTGGAGTCGGAAATTTGGGAACAGCTTTTTTAAATTACAATTTTACAAAAAATAACAACACACAAATTGTTATTGCATTTGACATTAATAAACGAAAAGTAGGAATGAAAATTGGTGGAGTTCCAATTTATCATTTGGATCAGCTAGAAAGTGAATTGCCTGATGATGTGCCTGTTGCGATATTAACGGTCCCGGCAACTGCCGCTCAAGGAATAACGGATCGGTTAGTGGAAAAAGGCATAAAAGGCATTTTAAATTTTACGCCGGCTCGCTTAAATGTTCCGGATAAAATTCGGATTCATCATATCGATCTATCTGTTGAACTTCAGGCTCTTGCATATTTTTTAAAACATTATTCGAATGAAGATTGAAGGAGCGATATTAAATGCCAACAATTGGAATTGGAAGCTTGCTGTTGATTGTATTTGCAGCTCTGCTTGTTTTCGGGCCGAAAAAACTTCCTGAGCTTGGAAAAGCTATAGGAGAATCATTAAAGGAGTTTAAAAGTGCCACGAAGGGCTTAGCAGACGATGATGAAGAAAACAAGAAAAATGAATAGCAAGAAGAATGGATGAATAATGATGAGCGAAAAAAAAATGTCCGTGTTGGAGCATATAGCGGAGCTTAGAAAACGGCTGATTATTGTAGTCGTTTTCTTTTTCGTTGCTATGATTACTGGCTTTTTCATAGCGAAGCCAATTATTGTTTTTTTACAGCAAACTGATGAAGCAAAGCAATTCGCCTTAAATGCTTTTCGTCCTGCAGATCCATTGATCGTTTATATGCAGATTACATTTATTATTGCTTTAATTCTAACTTTCCCTGTTTTATTGTACCAGCTTTGGGCGTTTATCAGCCCAGGACTGTATGAAAAAGAAAGGCGGGTCACATTAAGCTATATACCGTTGTCGGTTGCTTTATTTCTTTTAGGTATAAGCTTCTCTTATTTTATTTTGTTTCCTTTTGTCATCGATTTTATGGGGCGGCTTTCCAATGATTTAAACATTCAACAAATGATAGGAATAAATGAATACTTTCGTTTCCTGCTGCAGTTAACATTGCCTTTCGGACTGTTGTTTCAGCTTCCCGTTGTCATTATGTTTTTAACAAGACTCGGGATCATCAATCCGGCGTTTTTGGCAAAGGTTAGAAAATATGCGTATTTTGTATTGCTTGTTATCGCAGCGATTATTACGCCGCCTGAAATTGTGTCGCATTTAATGGTCACGATTCCGCTATTCATTTTGTATGAAATAAGTATCATTGTTTCAAGATTTGCTTACAAAAAAGCACAGTCTTCTCAAATAAAAGAATCAGATCAAAAGTAAAACCGATGGGCTGTTATAAACATATCCCTCTTGTGAAGACAGTATAGGCTTTTTTCCTACTGTCTACACAAGAGGGATAATATCATTACACCTCATCGGTTGTTTTTTGCTTTCCGAATTTTATATGAGAAAGTGAACATGCGGATGGAAACAGCAAAATCAAACGTGGCTAAAATCATTAAAATCATATTTGTAGCTGTCCACATACCATTTTCAGCATGATGAATTGCTAAATATGTAAATAGAACTCCCATGATAAAATAGAAGAGTCCCATGGAAACGGGATGAAAATTCATAATCTTAGCTGCCTCCAATAATGATTTGTATTTGTTCCATTTGCTTCATCATGTTTTCAATCTCATCATGATAAATTGTTTGAATGATGACTACGATTGTATTCATCATTGTATGGGCAAAAATAGGGACTAATATGCGTTTTGTTTTATAATATAAAAAAGCGAACGTAAACCCCATTGCTGTATAACGCAATAAAAGTTCAGGCTCCCCATGCACGATGCCGAACAATAGCGAGCTGACAAGCGCGCCGATCCAAAAATTCGTTTTTTGATAAATCACCCCGAAAATAATTTTTCGGAAGATAATTTCTTCAAGAATCGGTCCTATTATTGATGTGACAATAATCAAATAAGGCGTTGCTTCAATTAAATCCATAATGACTTGAGTATTTTCCGACATCGGATTAACTTTAAGTACATATATTTCAATATTGCCAACGATTGTTTGAATGAAAAAAGCTAAAAAAACTCCGAAAACAGCCCATATGGCAGATTCGCCGAAAGAAGCTTTTTCAATCCGGACATTATTTTTTCGTTCATGACGAAGGAGAAATAAAATAATGACAAACGCAGCAGTAAAACTTGTAATCGACCAATATGCTTGCGCTTGAAAAAGTCCTGCATTGAGATTTTCATCGACGCCAACACCCAGTTCATAAAAAAGGGGAACTCCAATATAGGATGAGAGCTGCATAATGATGTACGTAATGATGATCCACCAATATTGCTTTTTCACGAATAGTTCTCCTTTATAAAAGATTCATATGACTATTTTAACACACAATGTTTTAAAGAAAGAAAAACAATTTTGACAAGGTAAGCACTTAATGGTGGATGTTAAAATTTTTTTAAAAGAGACTTGAAAAATAGAGGAGGTTTCTTTAATATAATAATTGGTGTTAGCACTCGATAGCAATGAGTGCTAATAATGAATAAGGAATAAATTTTGAAAATCTCAAAAGATATTTGAGGAGGTTGTTTCCCTTGTTAAAGCCATTAGGTGATCGCGTTGTAATTGAACTTGTTGAAACAGAAGAAAAAACAGCAAGCGGCATCGTATTGCCTGACACAGCTAAAGAAAAACCTCAAGAAGGTAAAGTAGTAGCAGTTGGTACTGGTCGTGTATTAGACAGCGGTGAACGTGTTGCAGTTGAAGTTGCTGTTGGCGATCGCATTATCTTCTCAAAATACGCCGGCACAGAAGTAAAATATGACGGCAAAGAATACTTAATTTTGCGTGAAAGCGACATTTTGGCTGTGATCGGCTAATAGAGACAGCCCAATATCATAGACAATTTAAATTTTGAGGAGGTTTTCGCAACATGGCAAAAGAAATTAAATTCAGTGAAGAAGCACGTCGTGCAATGCTGCGTGGTGTGGATAAATTAGCAGATGCGGTTAAAGTTACTTTAGGACCAAAAGGCCGTAACGTTGTTCTTGAGAAAAAATTCGGTTCTCCGTTAATTACAAACGATGGCGTTACGATTGCAAAAGAAATTGAATTAGAAGATCCATTTGAAAACATGGGTGCAAAATTAGTTGCAGAAGTTGCTAGCAAAACAAACGATGTTGCTGGGGACGGTACAACTACTGCAACAGTTTTAGCTCAAGCAATGATCCGCGAAGGACTTAAAAACGTAACAGCTGGCGCAAACCCAATGGGTGTACGTAAAGGAATTGAAAAAGCAGTTGCTACAGCTGTTGAAGAATTAAAAGCAATTTCTAAACCAATTGAAGGAAAAGAATCAATTGCTCAAGTTGCTGCTATTTCTGCTGCGGATGATGAAGTAGGTAAATTAATTGCTGAAGCAATGGAACGTGTTGGTAACGATGGCGTTATCACTATTGAAGAATCTAAAGGTTTCACTACTGAGCTTGACGTTGTAGAAGGAATGCAGTTTGACCGCGGATATGCTTCTCCATACATGGTAACAGATTCTGATAAAATGGAAGCTGTTCTTGAAAATCCATACATTTTAATTACTGACAAGAAAATCTCTAACATCCAAGAAATCTTGCCAGTTCTTGAGCAAGTTGTACAACAAGGCAAACCTTTATTAATCATTGCTGAAGATGTTGAAGGCGAAGCTTTAGCAACATTAGTTGTGAACAAACTTCGCGGTACATTTAATGCTGTAGCTGTAAAAGCTCCTGGATTCGGTGACCGCCGCAAAGCAATGTTAGAAGATATCGCCATTTTAACAGATGGTGAAGTTATTACAGAAGATTTAGGTTTAGATCTTAAGAGCGCTACTATTTCTCAATTAGGCCGCGCTGCAAAAGTTGTTGTAACGAAAGAAACAACTACAATTGTTGAAGGCGCAGGCGCAAGCGACAAAATTGCAGCTCGCGTAAATCAAATTAAAGCTCAATTGGAAGAAACAACTTCTGAATTTGATAAAGAAAAACTTCAAGAGCGCTTAGCAAAATTAGCTGGCGGCGTAGCAGTTATCAAAGTTGGTGCCGCTACTGAAACAGAATTGAAAGAACGTAAACTTCGCATCGAAGACGCTCTTAACTCCACTCGTGCAGCAGTGGAAGAAGGAATTGTCTCCGGTGGTGGTACAGCTCTAGTTAACGTTTACAAAAAAGTTGCTGAAATTGAAGCAGAAGGCGACGTTCAAACTGGTGTAAACATCGTTCTTCGCGCTTTAGAAGAGCCAGTTCGCCAAATCGCTCACAACGCTGGTTTAGAAGGCTCTGTTATCGTTGAACGCTTGAAAAAAGAAGAAGTTGGAATCGGCTTTAACGCTGCTACAGGCGAATGGGTGAACATGATCGAAGCTGGTATCGTTGACCCAACAAAAGTAACTCGTTCTGCTCTTCAAAACGCAGCATCCGTTGCCGCTATGTTCTTAACAACTGAAGCAGTTGTTGCTGACAAACCAGAAGAAAACAAAGGCAACGGCAACCCAGGCATGCCTGACATGGGCGGAATGATGTAATAATTGCTCAAAAATCTTGGAACACCAGGGTTTCCTGGTGTTCCTTATTTTTTTGACCACATTTTGACCACGAAAAAATCACAAATTTTTATAAAGCTTCTCATAAGTTTCACTGGGCTTTTGGGGAGCTTCTTTATTATTAATGGCGCAACATTATTTTCTTTTTAATAGAATAACGATGTAGAGAAATGATAATTAATAGGGACAATATTTACTGACTAGGTACCGTCAACAATTTTGTGTAATGTAAGATAGATAGGGGATCGCTGAAATGGATTTGGAATAGAGAGGGACTGTTTCCTCCACGGGGTTGTCCAAAAAATCAGTTACCCTGACCTTTTGGACAGCCTCTTTTATCGTGACTCCAAAAAGGCGCCCGATAACTGAATAACACGTGAGCTTTCATTAGTGGGTATAGCCTAAAAAGAACCTCTATCTCGTTCCTTTAAATGATTATCAAACGCCTCTTTAAACCTTATCCTTCTTGGGTGAAACAATTTTTCCCTTAACCTGCTTTAACGTCGCTACTATAAGAAAGCTAACAATCACTAATAAGAACCACGAACTTACCTTTCCTAGATGAACGAGGCTCCATGCATCGGTTTGGTTTGGATATTCCCAAGCTCCAAAGAACGTTGCGATATTTTCGGCTATCCATATAAAAAATCCGATGAGCACAAAAGAAAGTACGAGTGGCATACGGTAACGAGTTCCATCAACCTCGAATGCGACCCATGATTGCCAAAAAACGATCATTACAATTCCAGTTAACCACCAACGAACGTCAATCCAATAATGGTGGGTGAAAAAATTCAAATAAATCGAAGCTGCAAGAGGTACAACTACCAAAAATGGTGGCCAATTAACCAGTTCAACCTTAAGCCTCCTCCACGCCTGGCAAAGATAACTCGCTACACTTGCGTACATGAATCCACTATACAAAGGCACTCCAAAAATTTTGAAATATCCTTCCTCTGGATAAGACCATGAGCCCATATGTACCTTGAAAAGTTCAAGAGCAAGTCCAATAAGATGGAACAATGTGATAACCTTTAGTTCATCCCGTGTTTCAAGCCCAGAACGCACCATCCACCACTGCATCAGAAGGCAGATGATGAGCAGCCAGTCATACCGTGGCAGGAAGGGAAGTGGCATGATTTTTGTGAAAGCCAAAGAGGCAAAAATAACGACAGGAAACAAACATGATAGAGCCTGCTCCCAACCAAAACGAACGAGTTGTTTTAGGGCTCTCATGATCTGTGCCTCCAAAGGTTTTTTCTGAATATATGTAAGCCCTGCTTAGTATAGTAGCTAAATAGATTTAGGGTTATGTACATAGGTTCACCACCGAATAATTTCTTTTATTTTAAAAGGCTGTTTAAAGAAGATTTATATCATCTAATTCCTTTTTATTCCAAAACATTATGAATGGTTAAACTCATGAGTAACTCCCCTTATAAATTTGATTCATTTGATACTGGATATTATTACAGCAATGATAGAAACTCAGAATATCATGGTGGAATAGGAGATTGCCAACGAAAAAATGAAATGTTAACCCTCCTACTGCCACCATTTTTGAAAGAATTAGTACTTATAAAAAATGTCAACAATAACAACCTGTAAAATATCACGCTTTATTATCCTTGGGTGTCTTCGTCACTTCTGTATTCTAAAATATCTCCAGGCTGACATTCTAAAGCCTTACAAATCGCATCTAAAGTTGATAATCGAATCGCTTTTGCCTTTCCATTTTTCAATATAGAAAGGTTAGCCATCGTTATTCCAACCCTCTCCGAAAGCTCTGTAACGCTCATTTTCCTTTTAGCCAGCATTACATCAATATTGATTATAATTGCCAAGTTATTCACCTCAGATCGTTAAATCATTTTCTGATTTTATATCAATGGCAGCTTTTAAAAGCTTTTGAAGAAGAGCTGCAAAGACTGCAATAATCGTTGAAGCAAAAATAACGCCCAATCCGATTAGCATGATACCTGGGGCGTCTTCTAATTTCGCAGCGATATAGAAGAATGGCAAACCTGGCACATACAATAAACTGATTATGATTGCACAGTATTTTATATTCTTTAAAGCCTTTACAGATAATTCCGAGAAAGCTTTGTTCTTGTCAATATAACTTAAAAGTTTAAAAGCTTGATACAGAGCAAAGAAAAATGGTACCGCCGATACATACATAACTATTAATAAGCCATATAGTACATAAGCGAACTCCGAATCACTTTCTGCTGCTTCTTTAGCTAACATAGGCAACCCAAATATACATAAAGCAAGAACTGGAGTTCCGATAATAAAAACAGCTATTTTTAAAAACAATGTTGATCCTTGTTTCATAAAAACAACCTCACTTATTTATTGTTAATTTGATTTTAATACGCATTTTATCGTTTTACAATAAATTATTATTTAATTTTATTATATTTTTATTGTTTTATAGAAATATCCTTTTAATTTTAGACAAAAATAAAAAGCATTCCTCATTTCAAAGAAATACTCTATAACTTAAACTATTCAATTTACAACTTGTTCAACTAACCTGTAACGTTAATTTAAATACATGAAGCTGCACGGGATAGTTTAGTTATCGGAATTAAGTAAATTTATAAAAACTATATTTTTATAAAATAATGCTTAAAATAGGTGCACAATAACTTCTACATTAAAAATCTAGTATTATTAAGGCTTCAAAAGGTGTCAAAACATAGTGACATAAATCAAAGGAGAAAATAACATGAAATATAAAACATACAAAGCAACAAATTTAACATGGCTTAAAACTGCTGGGGGCTCATACGTGTATAAGCAAGAAGTTGCTTGCTGAACTGCAAAGAGGCGATACTTTGGTCGTGACAAAATATTTCTAAGTGGCTTATGATGCTAAAGGTCATCAGTTAAGCAACGTATCTATTCCCATTAATTAAATTTTGGTGTGTTTTGTTCAAATAGCAACGATGTTCTTTTTTCAAACGGGTGCGTTTCTGCAATAAACAGAAACGTGTTGAAAAGGGAATTTGACCCACAAGAGGAATTAACTGTTGTAGTTAGCGACTTAACATACGTGAGAGTGAAAAAATGGCATTACATCTGTTTATTTGTCGATCTTTATAATCGAGAAATTATCGGCCATAGTGCAGGTCCCAACAAAGATGCCTAACTCGTCTATGAAGCATTGTCGACTGTGAAAGCTGATTTGCAGCAAATTCAATTATTCCACACAGACAGAGGCAACGAATTCAAAAACAAGACCATTGATGAAGCTCTAGATACTTTTCAGATTAATCGGTCGTTAAGCATGAAAGGCTGCCCCTATGACAACGCAGTAGCTGAAGCAACCTTTAAAATCATGAAGACCGGGTAAATATTTCGAAAGTGTAGAACAACTCAAAATGGAATTAGATGATTATGTTCATTGGTTTAATCATATTAGAATCCATGGAACGCTAGGGTATTTGAGCCGATGGAGTATAAAGAGAAACACCTCAAAAAAAGTGTCTCGTTTAGTGTTGACATACCACAGTTTTCTACTCTACTATAAATTGTGTATAACTTTGCGGGTAACTCGATTCGTACAATAAACCAATTTAACTTCGTATTATGCTTATAATGCACCAATTGTTAATTATCCCTTTTTTCCTCCCAAAGTCGTGTGCGTTCTTCAAAACTCACTTCTTTGTGTATTTGATGCAGCATCCATTGATAGCCGAAAGGGTCAATAAATATGGCATTTGACACTCCGTAATCAGGCATTTCAGTCACCGGTTGCACCTCAGTACAGCCCGCACTGGTCACCTTTGAAAATGTTTCCTTGATGTCAGGAACAAGGATGTTAAACCAAATCGTTTTAGGTTCATCCGGGTTTGGGGCTTTCAATCCGAATTTTGGGTTTTCATCCAACATGTGAAAGCGTACTCCATATAGGGTAAAAATGACTTCATTTTCACCTTTAGGAAAATCTGTAACCTCAACACGCTCGATATCGAATATTTTTTCGTATAATTCCAATGCTTTCAAGCTGTCTGTAACAACCATATCAATTTCTACTCCAACCATTATGTACACACTCCTTTTATAGCTTCGCTATTTCCTGCTAATACGCAATAAATATGCATTAACTATTGTCATTATATACCTTTATCATAATCATCACAATGTCTGTGCCAGAATACCTATTAACCGTTTGAATTCTTCCTCTAACTCTTATATACGCTTGTTTTTAGCAACGATAAGGACATCTTTGCTTGCATCTGTCATTTCCCGTTTTAACTTGCATTCAGTATTGATATTTACTTATGTAAAAAAATAATAGATAGAGCATACACAAAATACCATGTAGCCTATCTATTATCATAGTTTAGATAAGAAATTCTGGATCGTTTTTTGATAATTTAGTTTTTTCAGAAGAAAGTTTGTTTAATAGTGATATGGAAGATTACAAAATACTTAAAAATACAGAAATTTGAATCAAATTTCAAAACGTATTGATTTATGTGGCTGCTTAAGCGGAGTGAATAACCAAATGGCGCTTTCGACGAAATCCATTGCTTTTAGTTAGCCCGCAAACGCTGTTCATTTGATTCCTATAAACTTGGTATGGAGTCCGTTTGAAAAACAAAAACATCCCCTTCCTGTATAACATTCATTTCTATATTCAGGCATGAGCTTTTGCAAAGAGGGGCAGGTGATAGGACTTTGCACGGCATACAGACCAGTCTATCACCACACCCGCCCCACAGGTTGAATATGATGCCACTGTACAAGGCTTTGATTGTATAAAAACTCAATGATTCACAAGTGATTTCAAAAGGTCTAAACAGGGATTAAAATGTTTTTGAAATCATATCAATCGAAATAAAACGACTTCTGTCAGGAGATTTCTTTATACTTGAACTTTCATTTCATCCCATTGTTTTAGTTGTCTTAAAGATTCTTTATAGTAATTGACCACCACATCTAAATAGTTTCCATGCTTAATCGGCGTAAATGGATTGGGTCCTTCTGCGACCATTTCCATTATAATCGGTCCTTTGAAACCAATTTCATCTAAAGCTTTTATTTGACCTCTAATATCAGAGTGTCCGTTACCTATAGCTTGCCTATTGGAATCAGCGACATGATAAACACCCAGCTTATTCCCTGCGTCCTTGATTGCCTGAATTGGACAAGCCTCCTCAATATTCATATGATATGCATCTAATAATATATAAAGGTTGTCGCTTTTTACTTCATTAATTAATGAAATCGCTTCCTTTGCTGTTAAGATTTGATGGTTCTCATACCGATTGAGTACTTCAAATACAACTTGAAGGCCAACTTCCTCCGCTTTATTTACAATCTCCTTCGTACTAGCTACAAGCAAATCCCAGTCTTTTGTTAAATCTCCGCATCCATGTATTTTCCCAACATCACCATGTAAGCAGATTCTGTTGGCGCCTAAATTTTTCGCCCAACTGATTAGGTCTAAAAAATATTGTACGGCACTAGCTCGAATATTTTCATCAGAACTGGAAATGTCTACATTTTCAGGTGTTACGGACAATACCTTCAAGTCATATTTTTTTAAAATCGCTGCTAACTCTTCCGGAGATTGTGACAAATCCCCTTGGACCTCCACTCCGTCAACACCAATCTCCTTGGATATTTTACATTTCTCTTCAAAATCTATATCTCCAAACGTCCATAAACAAAGACCATAATCTCTTTTCATATTATTTTCCCTCCGGCAAGTAGTAATTTATACAATTCTATTATTTATAGATTGTATCAAAATCTGAAATATTCTGAATACTATAAGTTGTAAGATTTTGAATCTGTTAAGCTTTCACAGATTCAATACTAGTTATTGCAATTTTGTTGAAACGGATCTAGTCCTATTATCTTAATTTTTCTTAGTTTTACAGTTGGCGGATCAAATATAATAGTAATTTCCGATTCAGAATCTATAACTTTAATTCCTTCTTCCATTCATTGTTTTGCAGCTTCAAACAGGTAAGTCCTCAGCTTGTTCTTTCTTCATTTACAAGATAGTCTAATTCTTCTTATATCAGATTTTCTGCTTCTTCCGGCCTATTATTTCATCTTTCTTTCCAATAGTTCATATTTCCTGTTTTACATGTAATAAAATTTACAATTAACCCTATATATGGTAATTGATAAATAAAGGGCATGTAAAAAAATTGTCGTCTCTTCATCATTTTCTGTAAACAATATCTTTTGCCACACTTGTTTTAATTACAGGAGAAGTATTTGAACCGGTAGGACTGCGGGTTCTGGTTCCAAATCTAGATCATGATGTGGCTGTTGCTCTTCTTAATCAAGTTGAGCCTTTTTTAATATGGCAGTTTGTTTTATTGTATTTTGGTGTTAAAGCATTATTGAAATCTGAAAGACGGGTTGCTCCTTTACTTATTGTAAGTATTATCTTTGTAGCAAACTTGACATTAAAAACAATTCCATCGATTATGACAAGTTTCCTATAAATTAAGGAGAGTAGTTATTATGAAAAAAAGAATGCTCATATTTTTATTGGTCACGGCGTTTTTTACAGTTTCGGTTATTATGGTTGAGTTAAGTATCCGTTCAGCTGTTTTATCGCCATTTATTCTTCTCGATTCAAAAAAAAATGTAGGAGTCCAGAAGCTTTTAACTGGCTATTCCATATACCAAGGGGACTATCTTTTAAATATTGAAAATACTGAAGAAGACTCTACCAATCGTCCGCTCGCTTTTCATATTGGACCTATTGATTATCAATTTATCAAAGTCAATACAGAAAACATTATCTTACCTGCTGGAGAAGAGCTGACTGTTATGACGAGAAGAGGGGTTGAACCGTCTTTTAGTAAGGAAGTGACGATTCAGTCTAGTAAGAGGAAATTTTTTTTTAATGAATATACAATACGTGCTGCAAAAAATGATGGATCATTCTCCATCCAATTGAAGACGGAGTTTAGTAAAACTCTTACTTTTTTGATATATGGTTGTTCATTTTTATTGCCTTTTCTTTTGGCATTGTTTATTAACAAGGTTCTTCCATGGCGCAATCTTTTTACATTGTTTGTTCCGTTTATCTTAGCTGGAATCCTTCCATTGATATTAAACTATCATTTTTCGATGGGTTACGCACTACTTTTAACAAAATCATACATTTGGAGCATTTTGTTATGTATCTTTCTCCCGACGTTTTTATCAGTTTCATTGACAACTGCTATATACCAATGGACGATAAAAAGTGATGAGGATATTGAAGGAGAGTCTGAAATGGAGGAATCAGATTTCCTTGAATTTTCAAAAAGGGAAAAAGTTATAATTTTTGTACTCACCATAGGAAGTCTTGCTTACTTTTTCTCATTTTTCCTTTTTCCACTATCCCTATATGTAAAAATTGTGGACAAATGGTATTTATTTGCTGCTTGGTATTTATCGTTAACCCTTATTATAATGCTAGTTTATACTGTAATACATCGTTTCATGGGGAACTATGAAAATGTGGGATTCACCGAGCAATTTTACTCTTTGAAAAAAACGATAGAAGCTGCATGTAGTATAAACGTTAACCTATTTACGAAGAAAGAGTCCGAGAATGAGACGAATGCTTGGGTGTATAGTACTCCTTTTGCATCTAAAAAAAGCATTAACATTTACATGACAGAAGGTTTGATAAAAAAATTTACTTTAGATGAGGTAAAGGCAGTGTTATTTCACGAAATTGGACATATCAAACGAAAGCATGGTCGTTGGATACTGTTTATTACTTTTGGAGTAGCGACGCTTATTAGTTTGCTGATGTTCTTTACTAGAAAAATTATGCTAGGATTTGGATGGGGACAGTATATCCTTATTTTTCCAGTTGGTATAATCGCTTTAATAGGGCTCACAGAATGGCTTCCGAATAAAATTAGTAAAATGTTTGAACACCAAGCAGATGAATTTGCTGTAAGGCAATTGGGGAATAAGGAGTTATATATTCAAACATTAATGAAGTTAGAGCGAATCAGTGAAAAAGAGAATGACGAGTTTGACTTCAAAAGGAAAGAGTGGAAAGAAACTCATCCATCCTTCCAAAAAAGAATTAACTTTATCAAGGACTTGGTATGAACGTGAAAAATATATTTCGACTTAAGGCGTTTGGTATGGCATTTTTGGAAAGAAATCGAGATGTTTTTTTACTTTCACTTTTAATTGTTTTAATAAGTTTTTTGGACCAATGATTTATTTGCAGTTAACTGATGTAAGAGAAGCAACAGACATGGAACAGGAGGCTGTAGTAATAGTTTCAGAAAACCTCGATGATGAGGAGCTTACGTGGCAGTCTATATTTTTTCATAATTTCATGATTTTATTGCCAGCATGTATTGGTGTGTTTTCATTTGGTTTCGTTTCTTTTTGGTATATCCTTTTACAAGGATATTTATTAAGTACTAGTAGGGGCTGTCTTTGAAAGTCAAATCGCCATTGAAAACAAAAAATCATAAACACCGATATATTAACGTTTCTAAAGCATTAATGGGGGCGTCATAAGCCGTAAAAACGACTTATTAAACACCCCCATTCTCTTTTTGGTTTGTATTTAAATATACAATTTTTCATGGTGTTTTTGAAATCCTAGCAATTATACTTGTTGGGGCATTCGCACTAAAGCCTGCAGTAGTGACTTTTAAGTGCATTATATTAAAAAAGCCCTTTTTCCAAAAAAGAGATTTTAAAGATATGTCTATACTGTTTGTGCTCTATGTATTTTTTCTTTTCTTGGCAGCGTTAAATTGAAGGTCTTATAACAACAAGGCTTTGAGATGGGGACTTATATGAAAAAAATTTGGCTTATATGGAACAATCGGACACGGTTAACTATTAATAAAATTGTGTACCAGGATGAAAGCATGATAATAGTTAGTAGTTCCTATTTTACAAGTGTTATATGGAATTTAATTTACAATCAACCCTATATATGGTAATCTAGGGGGTTGAAGGGATTTGTATAAAATTGCTAATTTAGGAGATAGTAACAATGAAGCAATGTGTAGACCTGAAAAAAATTGTGATTTTAGGATTACTTGCTAGTCTTTTAACTTTTGCATTAGGTTAAATGGCAGCTCAAGTTACTACTGAAATAGGAACTGTAAATTCATCTTTCGCATGATTAGCTACTAAACTCGGAATTAAACAGGCTACAGCAGGGCTTATTATTGATTTGGTTTCTGGAGGTTCAACTCTTTGGTCGATTGTTGCGGCAGTAGCTGGACTTAGCGGCGCAATTGGAGGTATTACTGCAATTAAAGCCGTTATTCAAAATTCAGGAAGAAAATATGCTATTGCTTGGTAATTAAAGCTGAAAGAGTACAAGCACAAGCTGCGGAAATCCGGCAAAACTTGTATTCGCAGCTAATACTAAAATTAACAAGCCCCCTCTTTTTTCTGTTTACCTAGTCAGGAGGTGCCAGTTAAATAATGTTTACTAGTAATTCTGTCTTTTCTTTTTTAGATAAAATGATCAATATAATAAAATATAACAGAAAATCTGCTCTGCGAAAATTTTTAGCAGACTGGCAGCTGGATAAAATTGATCTTAGAAAGATATATAGATGGATTACACTCATTATGATTTTTATTATGAGTGCTTTGTTTTTTTTCACAGTATTTTTAACTGGTTATATCATCAAAGATCTAGATGCAAATACATGGTTAAATGTCTTTTTGAGCTTTGTAATATTTCTTGCTTTCTTCAACTCATTAAGTTTCTTTAATAAAAAATCTTCTGTTTTTTATTATGACACGACAAAAATGTTGTCTCAATTAAAAAGTTATAGAGTGTTGCAAGTCATTGCTTCTATTTATGGTGACTCATTGAAAAATACAGTGATAATGTGGTTCGTTTTGTTAATGCCTGTAGTTTTAGGGATACATATAAATTACCCAAGTTTTGAGCTGAAATTTTTGATTTACTATTTTCCGCTATTTAGTCTATTAAGTTTAATAATGACTATGTTTTTTTCATACTTCCGCTTTTTGTTTGCCCATTTTTTTTATATACAATCACTGCGTTTATTAAATCGCTTTTTTCTATTTATAGTCGTTGGGCTCTTATTTTTTTTATTACCCTTCACGATCGCTTCACTGTTATTCAATTCACAAAAATTTGGAATTAAATTAGCAAATATTGTGATAAAATATCAGTCTTTTTTAATGGAACTCGGTCTGCCTAAGGACATATATAATCTCGAGTTTCATAAACTTTTCATCGTTTTTCTTTTCATGCTATTCATAGCTGGTGTATTCACTTTGATATGGATCAAAACATTAAATCATTTAGATTTAATACCTTATTACCAAATTCGTACCCGTAAAAGCTCTATATCTGATAAAGATAAGTTCATAAATACGAATAAATATTTTTTTGTAAAAGACATACTTCATATTAAGCGTGTTAGTTCATGGTTTATTGGGCATATAGGAAAAACTATATTAGGCTTGCTAGTATTTATCGGAATCGCCTTGCCAGTCGTACAACATTTTATTGATTCAACATCACCGTTGTTTTTTTTATCCATTATAACAGTATTTGCTTTTGCCATATTTCAAATTGTTGGCGACTCACTAAAAATGATATTAGCGATTGATACAGAGGCCAAGAATATACACTTGCTTGTTTATACCAAATATACAATGTGGGATATTGTCAAAGAAAAATGGTATATATATTTTATTTTTACATTTCTAGTCACTTTTTTCGTCGTCTTATTATCTTCTGTTTTTATAAATGTAAATATTTTTCTGTATGCTTTATCAATCACTATTATGCTCACCTATGGTGGACTGAGTGGTTTATTTCAAATATTCTCAACAGCGTTATACCCACGGATAAATTGGGAGCATCCCTATGAAATTGGTGAATCCCATAAAGCTAATTTTATAGAAAGCATTTTAAATAATGGTCTAACTTATCTATACACGGTTTTCATAGGAGGATTACTGATCGCAGATCAATTTTTCGGATTAAAATTAAACACTGTGGTTGCATGTATTCTTATATTAATTCTCGTTGCTTTTTTCTTTTGCGCTTATGCCATCGTTGCTGCGTATACTAAACAAATTTCAGTCAGGGAGGTTTTCTTAAAAAATGATTAAGGTGAAAAATTTATCTAAAAGATATGATGAAAATATCGTTTTAGATAACCTTAATTTCCAAGTGGATACGGGTTGTATCTATGGGATTGTTGGTACGAATGGTGTTGGGAAAACTACCTTTCTACGTATCCTTGCAGGTTTATCCAAACCAGATCATGGTGAAATATACATTGATAACATAAAACGTGTTGGTAATAATAGTAATAAAAAAATAAGTTTTGTTCCTGATTCCGCTTCTTTATATGAATATTTAAGCGGGGAAGAATATCTTTTGTTCTTTGCATCTATTTTAGATGTTCCGAAAGAGTTGCGAAAAGATAAAGTTTCTTATTTACTTGACCTCTTCAATTTAACATCAGCAAAAGATGAATTGATTAAGACATATAGCCACGGAATGAAACAAAAGGTATCTATTGCATCAGCATTATTGAACGATCCAGATATATTATTATTAGATGAACCTTTGACAGGAATCGATTTAATCAATTCACATATTATAAGACAACATATAAAAAAGTTTGTAAAA
The DNA here is from genome assembly GCF_038000355.1 of Aeribacillus sp. FSL M8-0235. NCBI lineage: Bacteria > Bacillati > Bacillota > Bacilli > Caryophanales > Bacillaceae > Aeribacillus > Aeribacillus sp. FSL M8-0235. The sequence continues at coordinate 405,728 of NZ_JBBOBW010000001.1, forward strand.
GCAGATAAAACAGTTATTCTAACGACACATTTACTTGAATTGGCACATTCTCTATGCGATAAAATAGGGATTTTACATAAAGGTAAAATTGTCGAGGAATTTTCAACCAATAAATTAAGTCTCGATTCAATAGAAAAGCGTATTACATCAGTTTACTTAGGTAAAAATTCTGGAGAAATGATGAGCAAATGAATTTTCAGGGAAGGGGTATAAAAGATGTTGTTCGTAAGCTTGTATCGAATAACAAAATATTGTTTGTCATTTCTTTACTTTTATTTTTTGGGGGGATGGCAGGGGGGTATTTGTTTAGAATAGATGCAGTAAGAGGAGACTTAAACTATATACAGGCTTCTGATGTAGAAAACTTACTTTTTAATAATATAAAGGCATCACTAGTTATTGCTTCAGGATTACTTTCTCTTGGTATTTCTACTGTTATATTTTTGATAACTAATGGGTTAATAGTCGGTTCCTCTATTCAGCAGCAATTGGAGCTTGGATTGTCTATTTCAAGTATTTTTGTAAAGCTAATCCCGCATGGAATATTTGAGATACCTGCGATATTAATAAGTGGAATCATTGGATTAAAAGGCGTATCAATTATTATTGAATATTTCCGTACTTCTTTAAGTGCAAAACAGCTAATAAAACAGACGTTATTTGAAATAGCCCTATTAACCAGTATAATATTAATTTTCCTTACATTGGCAGCAATAATAGAATGGTATATAACCCCATTATAATATTGGAGGTCATGTCATGAGTGCAAAATTTGCAAATTTTCTATCAACTGCCCTTTTTTTCTTAGCATTGATCGTTATAGTACTAACTAAAAATCTATATTTAGGTTTATTCCCCTTAATTTTGTCTATGTTTATTCTTACTTGGCAATTAGAAGGAAAGATAAACAATAAAATGTTAAAATTCCTTTTTTTGGGCTTTGAATTACTGTTTCTTTTTATACTCTCATTTTTTTTAATTTATCATCTTCTTACGAGGGGGATATAAATGAATATTATTCATAAACCAAGTATCAAGTTGGTATGGTTTGGAATATTGGTAAATTAGTTATTGTTTAACATTTTATTTTTTACAATTAGGAAGTACTCTTCTTTCAAACAGAATGCTGAATTTATAACCATTGACCAAGGAAGGCTTAGGCAGTATGTGATTTGCTTATCCCAAAAAGTATAGTCTTACATTGGTCAGTTGTGCAACTATTTTCGAATTAAAACAAAGTCATTATTGTTTTCAAAAATGATTTTGACTGAAAAATAACTGGCCAAATCACAAAATAGAGATGACGTTGATATTGAGCTGCCTGATGTTTTTGCAACGATAAAAGTTCAACTATTTCGCTCCGATTAATGTGTACGTCTTCATGATCCTGCATAGATAGCGAATCGGTCAGGGGGAAAATTGCCTTTGGCTGCGAGAAAGCTCAAGGAAGTTTCGGCATATTACCCTTTCTGGAAAAGATTATCCCTAATTTTTTATATCGCCCATATTTTAGGTACAGGGAGATCTTTGGCTTTTTTATTTAGGTACTTGCACTACTAATACGTGTCTGCATAGATTATGGTGAAATATTTAAACACAAAGGATGAGTGCACATGGTTGCATATTTGGATTACACATCACCTAAAACGCAATTCACCTTCGATGTCAACAAGAGTAGATCGTTCACAAAGGATAAACACAACTTTATAAATATCTTGGGAATTAAACAGTTAAACACATTAGAAAACATATCTTTATTGGATATTTTTTTAAGCAAAAATAATGTTATAGAACCTCACTATCATCAAAATGCAGCTGAGCTGGTCTATTGTATTTCCGGTGCTGCCACTGTCTCGATGTTGAACCCATTTACAAAACAAATTCATAACTATCCAATTAAGCCGGGGCAGGTGGTAAATATTCCGCAAGCATGGTGGCATTACGAAGTAGCAACCAAGGATAATACACACCTTCTGGCAATATTTGATGCCCCGACTCCTGAGGTGATTTTAGGTTCAGATATCTTAAAGCTTACTCCGTCAAATATCATGGCGCATACTTATTGCCTGAATGAACAGGAATGGAAGAAAACTATAGCTCCTATTCAACCGAACACATTTATCGGCCCACATAAAAACTGTAAACGTAAGAAATATGAAAATGATCAAACTAGATCGACCCGCCAAAATCCAAATTATATCCATCATTATCATCATTACCCTTATAATTACCCATTCGCATCTTATAGTCCCAGCCTTTCCTAAGGCAGAACCTTTAAAGGAGGTATTTTTCCTTTGATAGGTTTTGTTTTGAGAATTTACTGAAAATTCCAGTCGTATGATACAGTTCCTGATTATAGAAATCTTATGGCAATTCTCTTTTTTTGTTGAAACCATCTCTTAGATAAGGAAAAGGTGGTTGGAAACATTGCTTCGTAAGCTGTTAGGGTATAATCACTGGAAGAATGTTTCAGGAAGAACTATGCTAAGCAAATATGCGGCGGTGAGCGACATGTGGTGTAACTCCTCAACTCATGAATTCGTTTCGCAAATATTCTTAAACCCTTGGGCAATCCAGTAAAGTAAAAGGATTTGTCCAAGGGTTTTATGTTTGCCGAAGGAGGTTTTCATGATTTGCCTTAAAAATCTTTATACATACTTTGCAACAGTTAGTTCCCAAAACGAAAAAAAGGCGGGGGTTTTTGCATAACTAAGTTGATTTTTGATCAAGCGGTGTTGAAGGGAGGGCTTCTCTGTTTGCAAATTGTCCAATTGTAACCGCAGGTTTAAATCCTTTTTGCCAATTGGTTCGACCAGCAGCTTGAAAATAGAATAATCGAATGGCTTTCACTCTGTTGTGTCCGTTAAAATAAAAACATTTACACTTATCTACTGAATGAATCAATTACTTCCTGTTCCATAGAACAGCAGGAACGATTTCGAAAATCTATTAAAATATGTCTCCATCGTTAAAAGGTGAACAAGCTTGAGGAAGTCATGATGAGAACAAGGATTCAGTCACCTCAAAAACAATTTGACAAAAGAAAAAGCTGCTAGCCGCTTGTCAACGATGTTTTATGTTTAATTTTCATTATCAGCAATGACAAGCTGGATATTGTGTTTTTTGGCAAATTCCTGGTATTGCTCGCTCGGAGCAGTGTCCGTAATAATATAATCAACCTCATCAAGACGGCAATAAGTCATTAAAGCGTATTTATCAAATTTATCATGATCTACCAATAAATAAACTTGTTCACTTCTTTTGACAATTGTTTGTTTTATTTCGCTTTCAAGCGGGGAAGAGTTCGTTACGCCATTTGAAATGGAGATGCCGGTTGATGCCATGAAAGCTTTATTAATATTGTAGCTTTGTAATATATCCATATTTTTGAGACTGACGAACGATTTCGTTTTACGTTCAAATACTCCACCTGTTGTCAGAACGTTTAAGTTTGGATAAGGGTACGAATTTATAATAAAGTCCAAGTTGTTTGTGATGATCGTAACCTGTTTTGTTTGCAAATATTCCACCATTTCCAATGTTGTTGTTCCCGAATCAATATAAATAATATCGCCGTCCTCAACATATTTTGCGGCTGCTTTGGCAACGGCTTTTTTCTGCTTTTGATTGCGGGTTTGTCTGACCGTAAATGATTCTAATGTTGTATGATTAACAGCAACTCCTCCGTACACCTTTTTGATCGTTCCCCGTTCAACTAATTGTTGAACATCGCGCCGGATGGTGTTTTTTGACACATTGAATTCCTTAACAAGTTCGTCCAACGAAACGGTTTGATGTTCAAAAACATATTTTTCTATTTGTTCTATTCGTTTAGATTTTAACATGTGGATCCCTCTTGCTTTCTTTAGTTTTCACTGGCTAATATTTGAAACAAATTATAAAGTTAACCAAAACTTAACCATCAACGTTAATTATATCTATATTACCCTATAAGTTCAATAATAATGAAGATTTAGCCGATTAGTCGCAGAAATATTTTTAAATTTTTGTTGACTGAAAACGCTTTTAATATTATCATAAAAATCGAGATATAACCAAAATATAACTAATATATAACAATAATATCATCAATTTTTTAAAAAACATACCAACTATTTATGATCAACTAGTGTTGATGAATTAAGGGGGACAGAAAATGTCTAACGCATTAAAATTAAAAAATTACATTAATGGCGAATGGGTTGAAAGTAAAGCAACAAAATATGAAGATGTTTACAATCCTGCTACAAAAGAAGTAATTGGCCAAGTTCCGCTTTCTACAAAAGAGGAAGTGGATGAAGCTGTAGAAGTTGCCAAAAAAGCTTTTGAGGAATGGAAAAACGTCCCTGTTCCTCGCCGTGCAAGAATTCTATTTAATTTTCAGCAGCTGTTAATAAAGCATAGGGAAGAATTAGCGCGGATCATTACGATTGAAAATGGAAAAAGTTATTCTGAAGCATTAGGAGAAGTTCAGCGCGGAATAGAAAATGTAGAGTTTGCGGCAGGAGCGCCTACTTTAATGATGGGGGATTCCTTATCAACGATTGCGACTGATATTGAGGCGACCAATTACCGCTATCCGATCGGCGTGGTCGGCGGGATTACTCCGTTTAACTTCCCGATGATGGTGCCTTGCTGGATGTTCCCAATGGCAATAGCGCTTGGCAATACTTTTATATTAAAACCATCTGAAAGAACACCGCTCTTAATCGAAAAATTAGTCAACTTGTTTACAGAAGCGGGTCTTCCAAAAGGTGTATTAAATGTGGTAAATGGAGCGCATGATGTTGTCAATGGAATTTTGGATCATCCGGATATCAAAGCGATTTCGTTCGTTGGCTCCAAACCGGTTGGCGAATACGTTTATAAACGGGCTAGTGAAAATTTAAAACGTGTTCAGGCGTTGACTGGAGCGAAAAACCATACGATTGTGTTAAAGGATGCCAACTTGGATGATGCTGTTACCAACATTATTTCTTCAGCATTCGGATCAGCAGGAGAACGATGCATGGCATGTTCAGTTGTGACGGTGGAAGAAGAAATTGCTGATCAATTTATCGCCAAGTTAAAAGAAGAAACAGAAAATATTAAAATGGGCAACGGCCTTGATGACGGTGTCTTGCTAGGACCGGTCATCCGAGAAGAAAATAAAAAACGCACGATCCGTTATATTGAAAAGGGTGTTGAAGAAGGCGCAACCTTGGTATGTGACGGACGCAATCGCGCAACAGACGACGGGTTTTTTATCGGACCTACGATTTTTGACAATGTTACAACCGATATGACCATTTGGAAAGATGAAATTTTTGCACCTGTCTTATCGATCATTCGGGTGAAACATTTAAAAGAAGCGATCGAAATTGCAAATAGATCTGAGTTTGCCAACGGCGCATGTATTTTTACAACGAACGCTCAAGCCATTCGCTATTTCCGCGAAAATATTGATGCAGGTATGTTAGGCGTTAACTTAGGAGTGCCGGCTCCAATGGCGTTTTTCCCGTTCTCCGGATGGAAGTCTTCGTTCTTTGGAACATTGCACGCCAACGGAAAAGACAGCGTTGATTTTTATACGCGCAAAAAGGTTGTCACAGCTCGCTATAAAACGCCAAGTTTTGAATAATAGATTGGTAATGTGATAGAAGATTCATCCTTCAGGCTCATTATTAGCTTCATGAGCCTGAAAATGAATCGGAAAAGAGAGCGCAACGGCTTTGTCAAAAGCTTTAAGAAAACAATTGTTTTTTCGGTTTTTTTCCTTTAAGAAAAAGAAAACCGCCGCCATGTGAGGGAGGTATATATGAGTCATTTGCTGCGAAAACCGAACAAGAAAGAAATCGAAAAGGGAGTAATGGTTGTTCATGAAGTAACATCAGAAAACTCTCCTTTGGAATATGTGGGATTTAAAGTCATCGATTTAGATCCGAACGCAAAATATTCGGAATTATTAGGAAACCAAGAATGCTGCATCGTCGCCTTAACGGGAAAAATTAATGTTTCAGTCGGTGATGAAAATTTCGAAAATTTAGGCACGCGGGAAAGTGTTTTTGAAAAGATCCCGACGGACAGCGTATATGTTTCCAATCAGCGCCATTTTGAGGTTGAAGGAGTAACAAAAGCGCGCGTTGCCTTATGCTATTCCCCGTCTGAACGTCAGCTGCCTACGAAATGGATTAAAGCAGAAAATGTAGGAATCGAGCATAGGGGGATACTTAACAATAAACGTTTTGTCCACAATATTTTGCCTGATTCAGATCCAAGTGCGAATAGTCTTTTAGTGGTGGAAGTGTTTACGGAAAGCGGCAATTGGTCAAGCTATCCTCCGCATAAGCATGACCGTGATAACTTGCCAAATGAGTCGCTATTGGAAGAGACCTATTATCATGAAATGGATCCGCCTCAAGGATTCGTTTTTCAGCGAGTTTATACGGACGATCGTTCACTAGATGAAACGATGACAGTTGAAAACGGCGATGTTGTCATCGTGCCGAAAGGATATCATCCGGTCGGCGTACCAGACGGTTATACCTCTTATTATTTAAATGTTATGGCAGGCCCGAAACGGATTTGGAAATTTTACAATGACCCTGATCATGAATGGATATTGAAACGTTAAAAAATACAAGGAGCTGTTTATCAAAGATGAGATATGATTTCAATACCGACAGAGAATTTGACATCATTGCAATTGGCCGTGCATGCATTGATTTAAACGCTGTGGAATACAACCGTCCGATGGAAGAAACGATGACTTTTACAAAATATGTTGGAGGCTCTCCGGCTAATATCGCCATTGGCTGTTCAAAATTAGGGCTGAAGGCTGGATTCATCGGAAAAATTTCAGACGATCAGCATGGCCGTTTTATTGAGCAGTATATGCGCAATGTTGGGGTTGACACATCCCATATGGTCGTTGATCAGGAGGGGCATAAAGCCGGATTGACTTTTACAGAAATTAAAAGTCCGGAAGACTGCAGCATCTTAATGTATCGTGAAAATGTAGCAGACCTCTATTTGAAACCGTCCGAGGTAGATGAGGAATATATCAAAAGATCCAAAATTTTGCTTGTTTCCGGTACGGCGCTATCTAAAAGCCCTTCGAGAGAAGCTGTTTTGAAAGCGATCTCTCTGGCGAAAAAACATGATGTGAAAGTCATATTTGAATTGGATTATCGCCCGTACACTTGGACATCTACTGATGAAACTTCTGTTTATTATTCATTGGTGGCGGAAAAGGCAGACGTTGTGATCGGCACCCGCGACGAATACGATATCATGGAAGGAACAAAAGACGGGAAAAACGAAGAGACCGTTCGCTATTTGTTTCAGCATTCGCCGGACCTGATTATCATTAAGCATGGCGTTGAAGGCTCTTATGCGTATGCGAAATCAGGTGAAACATTTCAAGCGAATGCTTATCGGACAAAAGTATTAAAAACGTTCGGTGCAGGGGATGCATACGCTTCAGCCTTCTTGTATGCGCTAATTACAGGCAAGGACATTGAGACGGCTTTAAAATACGGGAGCGCCTCAGCAGCTATTGTCGTCAGCAGACACAGCTCTTCTGATGCAATGCCGAAAGCAGAAGAAATCGAACAACTCATTGCCGAAAGATCATAATTGAATACGATCAGGGGTGAAAAAGATGGGAACTATCCGGTTGACAACAGCTCAAGCTTTAATCAAATTTTTGAACCAACAATACATTCACGTTGACGGTAAAGAATTTCCCTTTGTGGAAGGAATCTTCAATGTGTTCGGACATGGCAATGTTTTAGGAATTGGTCAGGCGCTTGAGCAAGATCCCGGCCATTTAAAAGTAATTCAAGGGAAAAATGAACAAGGAATGGCGCATGCAGCCATTGCTTACAGCAAACAAATGCTTCGGCAAAAAATATTTGCCGTCACCACGTCGGTTGGACCGGGGTCGGCCAACTTGGTCGCGGCAGCGGGTACAGCTCTTTCCAATAATATTCCCGTCCTTCTGCTCCCTGCAGATACGTTTGCTACCCGCCAGCCTGATCCTGTTTTGCAGCAAGTGGAACATGAATATAGTACGGCGGTGACAACCAATGATGCGCTCAAGCCCGTATCAAGATATTGGGATCGGATCACACGCCCTGAACAGTTGATGTCAAGTTTAATCAGAGCTTTTGAAGTGATGACAGATCCGGCCAAAGCGGGTCCTGCGACCATCTGCATTTCGCAAGATGCCGAAGGGGAAGCGTTTGATTTTGATGAGAAATTTTTTGAAAAACGGGTGCACTATCTTGACCGCAAATTGCCGACCGATCGAGAGCTAAAGGGAGCTGCAGAATTAATAAAATCAAGCAAAAAACCACTTATCATTGTGGGCGGCGGTGCAAAATATTCCCAAGCGAGGGATATTTTAATCAAGCTTTCCGAGAAGCATGATATTCCGCTTGTCGAAACGCAAGCCGGAAAATCGACAGTCGAATCAACATTTAAAAATAATTTGGGCGGAATCGGAGTAACCGGAACATTAGCTGCCAATAAAGCGGCTAAAGAAGCGGATTTGATTATTGGAGTGGGAACAAGATATACAGATTTTACAACTTCGTCGAAAACAGCGTTCAATTTTGAACAGGCAAAGTTTTTGAACATTAATGTCAGCCGTTTGCAGGCCTATAAAATGGATGGTTTTCAAGTAGTCGCAGATGCCAAAACAACTTTGGAGCTGTTATTCCCGCTGTTGGACGGGTATAAAAGCGAATTCGGAGATCAAATTGTCGAATTAAAAGAGGAGTGGCTGAGAGAGCGCGACCGTTTAAGCAAGATAGTGTTTGACAGGGAAAACTTTACACCGGAAATAAAAGATCAGTTTTCCCAAGAAGTGCTGAATGAATATGCAGATGCGTTAAATACAGAATTGGCGCAAACCACTGCATTATTGGCGATTAATGAAGCGGTTTCGCCTGACAGTATCATCATCGGTTCAGCTGGTTCATTGCCTGGAGATCTTCAACGCTTATGGCATTCAACAGAACCTAACACATACCATATGGAATACGGGTATTCGTGTATGGGATATGAAGTGTCGGGTGCTTTAGGAATCAAGCTTGCGCAGCCTGACAAAGAAGTTTATGCCATGGTCGGCGACGGCAGCTTCCTCATGCTGCATTCTGAATTGGTTACAGCCATTCAATATAATCATAAAATTAATATTTTGCTGTTTGACAACTCAGGATTTGGCTGTATTAGCAACCTGCAAATGGGCAATGGAATGGGAAGCTATTATTGCGAATTCCGAACACATGACAATCAAATTATGAACATTGATTATGCAAAAGTGGCTGAAGGCTACGGAGCCAAAACTTACCGTGCCAATACAGTCGAAGAATTGAAAGCAGCATTAGAAGATGCCAAGAAACAAAATGTATCTACTTTAATAGAAATGAAAGTGCTTCCAAAGACCATGACAAATGGCTATGAAAGCTGGTGGCATGTCGGGGTTGCGGAAGTCTCTGAAAAGGAAAGTGTGCAAAAAGCATTTAAAGAAAAACAAGAAAATTTAAAAACTGCCAAACAATATTAAAGAAGGAGACAAACAATGGGAGAGCAAGACATCTTATGGGGAATTTCGCCGATCGGCTGGAGAAATGATGATATACCGGAAATCGGAGCTGAAAATACGTTGCAGCACCTTTTAAGCGACATTGTTGTCGCAGGTTTTGAAGGCACCGAAGTTGGCGGCTTTTTCCCTGAGCCGAAAGTGTTAAACAAGGAATTGGAGCTGCGAAACTTAAAAATAGCAGGACGGTGGTTTAGCAGTTTTATTATCCGCGACGGCATAGAAGAAGCTAAACGGGCTTTCCATCAGCATTGTCAATACTTGTATGAAGTTCATGCAGATGTGGCAGTAGTTTCTGAGCAGACTTACAGCATTCAAGGTACCGATAAAAATGTTTTTTCCGAAAAGCCGCACTTTACAGATGCCGAGTGGACCCAATTATGCGAAGGCCTGAACGAACTGGGAAAAATCGCTGTGCAGTACGGTTTGAAATTAGTTTATCACCATCATATGGGAACGGGGGTTCAAACCCTTCCGGAGATTGATCGGTTAATGGAAAACACTGATGCAAACTACGTGCACCTGCTCTATGACACAGGCCACATCTATGTTTCCGATGAAGATTGCCAGCAGCTATTAAACAAGCATATTGACCGCATAAAACACGTGCACTTTAAAGATGTAAGAAAAAAGATAATGGAGGAGTGCAAAAAAGAAGGAAAATCATTCATGAATTCCTTCTTAAGCGGAATCTTTACGGTACCAGGGGATGGCTGCATTGATTTTACCGTACTTTATCAAAAACTATTGGACCATCAATACAAAGGATGGATTATCGTTGAAGCCGAACAAGATCCGTCAATAGCCCATCCATTGGAATACGCTTTAATTGCTCGTAAGTATATAAATGAAAAATTATTAAACAACTCTTAAGCAGGGCATGGGGGATGAAACAAACAACAGTTTCGCTCTTTAAAAAAATGTCACCCGTTAATCGAAACAATCGATTCGTAACTTTGATTGTAATGGGATGGTGGGCGGTCATGATTTTACCTTTGCCGTTCAGAAAATTTTGTGAAAGGTGATCAAAATGGAAAAAGTAAAGTGGGGAATTATGAGTGCAGCTAATATTGCTTACGAGCAGCTTCTTCCTGCCCTGAGACAATCCTCTCGTTCCGAAGTTGTAGCGATTGCGAGCAGAAGCAAAGAAAAAGTCGCCCGATTCAATATTCCAAAGGTTTATAGTGATTACGATCAATTGTTAGAAGATGAATCGATAGATGTAGTTTATATTCCTCTTCCAAATGCCCTGCACGCCGAATGGGCAATAAAAGCTGCACAGAAGGGAAAGCATATTTTAGTAGAAAAGCCTGCAGCTGTTAGTACGAAAGAATTATTGAAGGTAAAGGAAGCTGTAGAGCAAAACAACGTAATTTTTATGGAAGCCTTTATGTATCAATTCCATAAACAACATGCACGTGTAAAGGATTTATTGGCTTCGGGGATGATCGGAAGCATATTGCATGTAAAATCACATTTTTCTTGGAGTTTGCAAGACCGGGATGATATTCGTTTAAACCCCGCATTAGGCGGAGGAGCTATGTGGGATGTCGGGTGTTACGGAGTTCATGCGATGAGCCAGATCATCGGAATAAAACCAGAGAAAGTTGTTATGTTGGGGGAAGTTGACCCTGAACATAAAGTGGATATGTTATCAACTTGTATTTTTGTAGATGAGTTTGGAAGAACAGCCGAAATTACCGCCAGCATGAAGCTGCCATTTATTAATCGGTATGAAATTATAGGAGAGCGCGGAACCATTTTAGTAGATTCCTCTTTTCGGCCTGATGTGTCATCAGATCAAAAGGGCAAAGTAATTGTAAAAGATGACAATAACGAAATAATACTGTTTGAAACATATAAAGATAATCAGTATTTCAATCAAGTGGAGCATGTAAATGATTGCATTATCAACGGAAAACAACCAGTTTATGGAATCCGAAATTCTATTCAAGTTATTCATTATATAGAAAAAGGTTATGAATCTTTGCGCAATCAATCCGTAGTAGCAAGTCTAAATAAATTTTAGGAAGGTAATGAAAATGAACAGAAAAATTCGCTGTGCAGTGATCGGGCTGGGACGTCTTGGATATTGGCATGCCGTAAACGTTAAGACAAAAATCCAATCCGCCGAACTAGTATACATTTGTGATAGAAATGAAGAGCTTGCCAAAAAAGTTTCCATAGAATTAGATGTTCCTAACTTCACTACAAATCCAAGTGATATTTTTTCCAATGATCGGATTGAGGCTGTTATCATTGCTTCTCCTACGAGTACGCATTTTGAACTGTTGAAGGAAGCAGCTTTTAGCAATAAAGCAGTTTTTGTTGAAAAACCGCTTGTCAGCAATTTAGACGAAGCGAAAGAAATTTTTGCAATAATGAAGCGGCATAACACAATTTGTCAGGTCGGCTTTATGAGACGGTTCGATCCAGCATACGCTGAAGCCAAAAAAAGAATTTTAAGAGGAGATATCGGAAAACCAATTTATTTTCGGGGAATTTCCCGCGATCCAGCATCGCCTCCTGAAGAATTTATAAAAAATAGCGGCGGTATATTTATTGATATGGCCATTCATGATTTTGACATTGCAAGGTATTTAATGGAATCAGACGTTGAAGCAGTATCAGCTCACGGCAAAGTTTTAAAATATCCGTTTATGTCCAAATATCAAGATGTGGATCAATCTCTCTGTTATTTAGAATTTGAATCGGGAGCCGTTGGTGACGTTGAATCCAGCAGAAATGCCCATTATGGCTATGATATACGTGCGGAAGTAATAGGTACGGAAGGAACGATTTTTATTGGCGGCTTGCGTCAACATAACATTCAAGTTTTGACCAGTTCTGGCGCAGTTCATGATATTGTTCAAGATTTTCCGACTAGATTTAAAGACGCCTATTATCTCGAGCTGGAAGACTTTTTCAATGCTTTACTAGAGGGGTATCAACCTAAAGTAACTGTTGAAGATGGAGTAAAAGCTCAAGAAATTGCTGTTGCGGCACAAGAATCGTTTTTTAAGCAAGAAAAAGTTTCCTTGAAAACATCTAAAATATTATGATTTTGTCTTCAGAATAGCTGTTGATTCTCTTAATAGATTAGTTCCTATACGCAGAGAAAGGAGGAAAAAACATTGGCTAGTGCTGAAGGAAGCTTACTGGTGATGAAGGGCATTAAAAAAAGCTTTTCAAATAATCATGTTTTGAAGGGCATTGATTTTGAAGTGAAACCTGGGGAAGTTCATGTGCTGTTAGGTGAAAATGGGGCTGGTAAATCAACGTTGATTAAAATTTTGACGGGAGCCTATCAAAAAGATGAAGGAGAAATTTATTGGGAAGGCCAGCCGGTTCAAATCAGCTCACCTTTGGATGCCATGCAACTTGGAATAGCAACGATATACCAAGAACTAAACGTGATTCCAGAGCTGAAAGTCTATGAAAATATATTTTTAGGCCGGGAAATTAAAGGGAATGGAAAATTTTCATTTATCAACCACAAACAAATGAAAGAAAGCGCGAAGCAATTTTTGCAGATGCTTGGACAAGATCCAGCTATTGCAGAGCAGCCGCTCGGTTACTTAGGAATAGGTCAGCAGCAGCTAGTCGAAATTGCGAAAGCTCTTACTTTAGATGCGAAATTAATTATCATGGACGAACCAACAGCGAGTTTGAGCCAGTCGGAGGTAGAACAGTTATATAAAACGGTTGAACAATTAAAAGAAAAAGGAATTGCTATCATATTTATTTCTCATAGACTTGAAGAAATTAAACGAATTGGCGATCGAATCACTATTTTAAGAGACGGCTTTAAAATCGATACACTTCCAGTAAAGACAACGAGCACGGATCATTGGATTGAACTGATGGTAGGTAGAACTCTTGAAGAAAAATATCCAAAACAAACCTTTACGTTAGGGGAAGAAGGCTTTCGAGTCGAAGATTTAAAAGTTAGCGGCTTTAAAGAACCTGTCAGCTTTAGTATTCGCCGCGGCGAAATTGTCGGTATTTCCGGACTTGTTGGTGCCGGCAGAACGGAGCTGGCAAGAGCCATTTTTGGTGCAGATAAAAAGGAAAAAGGGAAGATCTATGTTGACGGAAAATTAGTCGACATTAAATCACCTAGGGACGCCATCTCTGCCGGAATAGCCTTTATTACAGAGGATAGAAAAAGTGAAGGTTTGCTGCTGGATCAACCGTTATACATGAACATTGTCCTTGCTAATATGGATAACTTTAGAAAAAAGAGCAAATTAATAGATTTGAAAAAAATCAAGCAGGGAGCCATGGACTATGTAAAAGAATTGAAAATCCGCCCGGGAAATATTGAACTGAATGCAAGAAAGCTGAGCGGAGGAAACCAGCAAAAAGTCGTTATAGCCAAATGGCTTTGTACAAAAGCGAAAGTCTTTATATTTGATGAACCGACACGTGGTATCGACGTTGGCGCTAAAGTGGAAGTATATCGGTTGATGAATCAATTAGTTGAAAATGGAGCCATCGTTTTAATGATTTCATCTGATTTGCCGGAAATTTTGGGAATGTGCGATCGCGTACTGGTGATGTCTGAAGGAAAAATAACAGCAGACTTTCCTATTAATGAAGCTTCGCAAGAGAAGATCATGAAAGCGGCTACAGGAGGGAGTAATTGATGAGAGAGTTAGCGGTGAACAGCTCGGAAACGAATGTTGAAAAGAAATCTGTCAAGCATTATCTTAGTAAGTTTGGCGCTCTGATCGGGCTTATCATTTTATGTACAGTTCTCACGATTCTATCGGATAAGTTTTTAACCATCAACAACATCATGAATATCGCCAGACAGTCATCCATTAATGCATTGTTGGCTTTAGGGATGCTCTTGCCGATTTTGACTGCAGGTATCGACTTATCGGTCGGATCCATTTTAGCTATTTCAATCATGTTAATGGGGATTGTTTCCGTTAATATGGGCATGCATCCCATTTTAGGAATTCTTGTATGCTTATTAGTTGGGTGTTTTTTTGGATGGTTAAACGGAATATTGCTGACAAAGCTTAAATTGCCTCATCCGTTTATTTCTACTCTTGGAACAATGAACATAGCACGTGGTTTAGCGCTGATTGTAACAGCAGCTGCACCAATTGCCGGATTTCCGTATTTAATTCAATTTTTGGGGAGAGAATTTGTCGGTCCAATTCCTGTGAGCTTTTTGCTAGTTATCGTGATGTATTTCATTTTCCATATATTTTTAACTAGAACAAAAACCGGAAGATATATTTATGCAATTGGAGGAAATAAAGAAGCAGCTCATTTATCTGGAATCAATGTTGATCGTGTTCTTGTCATTGTTTATACAATCAGTGGTTTTATGGCATCGCTGGCAGGATTAGTTATGGTAGGAAGAGTAAATTCTGCCTTCCCGCTTGCAGGTTTATCATATGAGTTGGATGCCATTGCAGCGGTAATTATTGGCGGAGCAAGCTTTTTTGGTGGAGTTGGAACAGTTTGGGGAACTCTGATAGGAGCTTTAATTATTGCTGTGTTGAGAAATGGCCTTAACTTATTGAATGTTTCAGCCGATTTTCAAATGGCAGTCATAGGATTTGTTATTATAGCGGCTGTTTATGTAGATGTGATTAGACAGAGAAAAAGCAAGAAAGACTAACTTTTTTAAAAATAGTGTTAATATTTAAAATTTATTTATAAATTCAAGGGGGATGATTTTATGAAAAAATGGGTGAAATCTTTAGGTGTTGTAGCAATGGCTGCTAGCATGATTATTGCATCCGGATGTGGGGGTGAAAAATCTTCAGGGGGAAGTAGTGAGAAAGAAGGCAACGATTTAGAAGGAAAAACAATATCAGTCGTTTTAAAAACGTTAAGCAGCCCATATTGGAAATATGTAGAGGCTGGTGCGAAAGCAGCTGGAAAAGAATTGGGTGTTGAAGTAAATGTTGTAGGACCAGCTTCAGAGTCTCAAGTGATCGAACAAGTAAATATGATTGAGGACCAAATCAATCAATCGCCGGGGGCATTAGTTGTTTCGCCAACTCAGCCTTCAACTGTTGTTCCTTCACTAGAACAGGCTACACAACAGGGCATTCCTGTATTGCTCATTGATACAGACGCAGAACTGAAAGATAAAACAACATTTATTGGAACAGAAAACTTCACAGCTGGTCAGGAAGCTGGAAAATTGCTTGCATCAATGTTGAATAAAGGGGATGAAGTAGCTCTTATTAGCGGTGCTCTTGGGAACACTGCAACAGATGAGCGTATAAAAGGAGCCAAAAAAGCTTTAGAAGATGCTGGGATGAAAGTAGTAGCTGAACAACCGGCAGATAGTGATAAATCAAAAGCGATGTCAGTAATGGAGAATATATTACAGAACAATAAAAATATTAAAGGTGTATTTGCTGCAAACGATGATATGGCACTTGGAGTGCTCCGGGCAGTTGAAGCTAAAGGAATGAAAATCCCGGTCATTGGCACAGACGGTACAGTTGAAGCTGTTGAATCGATTATAGCCGGAAAATTAGCCGGAACAATTGCTCAAAGCCCTTATGACATGGGATATTTAGGAGTTGAAAATGCAATTAAAGCTATAAAAGGTGAAAAAGTTGAAAAAAGAATTGACAGCGGCATTGATGTCATCACAAAAGAAAATGCGCAAGAAAAATTAGAATTCTTGAAAAGCATTACGAAAGAATAAATTTTTGTTAACTGATGAAAAGATGGTTGTTCGCAACAACAAGTCTGTCGGACACGTAAAAGCATTAAATAGCTCGAGCTTCTTTAGCTCGAGCTCATTAATATAATGATCCTTTATTTACTTAAATAAAAAACTTTTAATGATGAGCAAGCAGATTTCATCATGCCAAATGATGGTCATTTTCTTGGTGAAAATGGAGGAGATCGGAACATGATAAACATTGGAATTATTGGAGCAGGGAGAATCGGGCGGCTGCATGCAGAAAACATGCAGCATATACCAAATGTAAAGATTAAAGGAATATCGGATGTAATGATTGCTCAAATGGAAGATTGGGCAAAAGAAAAGAACATTTCAATAGTTACGGATAATTATGAGGATCTTTTACGTGATCCGGAAATCCATGCCATTTTTGTTTGCTCTCCAACTACTACGCATGCCGAAATTATTAAAAAGGCTGCGGCGGCCGGTAAGCATATCTTTTGTGAAAAACCGGTTAGTTTTTCAGTTGAAGAAACAGTAGAGGTAATTAATGAAGTTGAAAAGGCTGGCGTCAAATTTCAAGTAGGATTTAACAGACGCTTTGATCCGAATTTTAAAAGGCTACACGATCTTGTTCAACAAGGACAAATTGGAACACCTCATATTTTAAAAATTACTTCAAGGGATCCAAAACCGCCAACCATTGATTACGTGCGGACTTCAGGCGGTTTATTTATGGATATGATGATCCACGATTTCGATATGGCTCGTTATATTGTAAACAGTGAAGTAGTTGAAGTTTTTGCTCAAGGAGCCGTTTTAATAGATTCAGAAATTGGCAAAGCCGGTGATATCGACACGGCAGTTGTAACACTAAAATTTGAAAATGGTGCATTAGGTGTCATTGATAATAGCAGACAGGCCGTTTATGGATATGATCAGAGAGTAGAAATTTTTGGAGATAAAGGGGCGGCAACTGCTGATAATTGCCGGCCGACAACAGTTGAATTATCAACATCTGACCATGTTGTGAAGGATAAACCGCTCTATTTCTTTCTTGAACGTTATTCTGAAGCCTATATTGAAGAAGTTAAGCAATTTGTTCATGCTTGCATGGATAATGAATCTGTTTTGTGCAGTGGATTTGATGGCTTGCAAGCACAAAGAATTGCCAAAGCTGCGCAAGAGTCATTTGAAAAAGGAGTACCGGTGAAAGTCGAGTTTTAACAAACCATTTAAGAAAAAAATTCGTTGTTTTTCATTGAAGATCTTGTATAGAAAACGTAATAGCAAGTACAGATTTTCCCTAGAAAATAGTCGGTATAGGAAAAGGATGATGAATAAATGCCTTTAGTGACAATGCGAGAGATTTTCGCAAGTGCAGAAGAGGATAATTTTGGAATCGGTGCATTTAGTGTTGCAAATATGGAAATGGTTATGGGGGCGATCCAAGCGGCAGAGGAATTAAGATCGCCCATTATATTGCAAATTGCCGAAGTTCGTTTGAAGCATTCTCCACTTCATTTAATCGGCCCATTAATGGTTGAAGCTGCGAAACAATCTGTTGTCCCAGTAGCAGTTCATTTTGATCACGGTTTAACTTATGAAAAAATCAAGCAGGCACTTGATATCGGCTTTACATCTGTCATGTATGATGGATCACATTTACCTTTAAAAGAAAATATAGAAAAGACAAAAGAAATTGTTAAACTGGCGAACTTCTACGGTGCAACCGTTGAAGCTGAGATTGGAAGAGTCGGAGGAAGCGAAGATGGGTCAGAAGATATCGAAATAACTATTACAGGGGTTGAAGAAGCTGAGAAATTTGCTGAAGAAACAAAAGTAGATGCATTAGCAATTGCAATCGGGAACGCCCACGGCGTATATAAAGGTGAACCAAATTTGCGGTTTGACCGTTTGAAGGAAATTGATGATCGAGTTGAAATACCGCTTGTATTGCACGGTGGATCGGGAATCGAAGAGAATGATTTTAAAGAATGCATTAAGTTAGGAATTAGAAAAATTAATGTTGCTACTTCAACCTTCAACAATGTTATCAATCATATAAATAAAAATGTCCAATCTTCTTGCTATACAGATTATTTTGTGTTTCATCAAGATGTTATCCGTGCCGCATATGAAAATGTCAAATACCATATTGAGATTTTCGGAAGCTCCAATCGAATAGAAAAATTGATGCAAAAAATATAGTTTTCTGTACGCTTATTCCCAAAAGATTTATTCCTGCCGGGGAATCGAAAAGCTCATCCAAGAAAATATGGAGAAACTGGCAAATTTTCTTTACCCAAGCCGAAAGCAGTCATTGCGGATGCAGGATATGGCGGTGAAGAAAACTATATGCAGTTGGTGTTGAGAAAGAGCCTCGATTTGATTTTCTGATTTCTTATGGCACCTACGTACAAGAACAACACACAAATACAAAAAGACATCAAAATTGCGAAAAACTGGACGTATTGTGAGCAAGATAATTGTTTTATCTGCCCAAATGGAAGGAAAGTTGCGTTTAAAAAATACCAAAACAAAAAGGACCCGTCTGGTTATGAACAAAGCTTCAAAATCTATGAATGTGAAGACTGTAGTCATTGCCCTCTAAAATCAAAATGCACGAAAGTGAAAGGGAACTGTAAAATTATTACAATAAAAGGATATGTAGGGTGCATGTAATAAAATTGACCACTTTTTTTGAGAACTGGTCTATAGAATAAGTGAGGACTACTTCCTTACTAAGAAGAAAGGAGGTAGTCCTTTTTTGTAGTCAAATTTCCTATCGAGAAGTACTGTTAGAAGGATTGAAAATTTAACTAAATTTGATGATCTAATCAATGCATTACACAAACTTCTTTGTTCATCCTTCGTACAAAATTCCAATAACATAATAAGTTTTTTTAAAACTTCACTTTCCTTTGCATAATTGTATTTCAATCAATCCATATTATCTAAAGAATGGTGATATATGAATTTTGTTAGGAGGTTTATTATGGGAATTTTAAGCGGTAATCCAAAAGAAGAGCCAATGCACTACGGAGAAATATTTGGCGTATGGTCGTATTTACAAACGGCTAAAGGATTTGTTGCAGGATATCAAACATTGCTCAACCACACAGGCGATAAGGATTTAAAACGTTTTATAGAGGATAGCATCGAAAACGTTTTAAAACCGGAAATACAAGAAATAGAAAACTTGTTAAAAGAAAATGGAATAGCACTTCCGCCATCACCCCCAGAACGGCCAAAAGCATGTTTGGAAGATATTCCAGTTGGTGCGAGATTTGCCGACCCGGAAATAGCTGCAATGCTTAGCAAAGATATTTCTGCTGGTTTAGTGGCATGCAGTACAATTATAGGAGAGTGCATCAGGGAAGATATTGCTTTAATGTTTGGTCAATTTCACGTAAAAAAAGCGCAATATGGTGCTAAATTGCTTAGAATAAACAAAGAAAAAGGCTGGCTAGTTCCACCGCCGCTCAACGTGAAAAGTTCGGATTGCTAAATATGGAAAAGCTTGCGATGCCGCAAGCTTTTACTTTTTAAAAATCGTCTTTTGTATGCCAACCATTCATCACGTTTGTGGAATAACAGTAAATCCCCAATCCCTGCCTTAAAACATTTGATAATAGCTCCCCTTCTTTTATAGAAGATATATACCTTGTAATTGCATTCATTTCTCTTTTTTTACCATCTATTTTTTCTTTAACGCACTCGTTTATTGAATTGAATAGGTTTAAAAATGACGCCCTAAACGGCTTCTATATCTAAAGAATAATTGTTCTTTTGATGGACATATTAAATGTTAACAATTATTAAAAGGGAGGTGAAAACCATGTTAAAAAAAATTCTCCATTCATTTTGCGCTCTATCAGTTGCGTTGATGCTTTTTGGGATAGTTGTCTACGCTGAAAATGACAGCATAGACGTCAATAACAACACAAACAAAATTACTCAAATGGCTCAAAATACAGATGTTGATAATAGTGATGATAATGAAGATACAGATTGGGGATGGATTGGTTTAGTTGGTCTTGCAGGACTGTTAGGGTTAAGAAGAAATGACAGAAGAGATTAGACCCAATATATTTATTACTCAACTTTCGCACACAGAAATATTTAAGCATTGCTTGATATAATTAGGTATAGTGGCCAACCATTTATTCATTTGATTTTTAAAGATGTCCATGTTCAAAGAAACCTCGGCTTCCGCCAAAGTTTGGAAAAGGTCAATAAGTGATTGAAGGGCAGTAATAAAATCTATGTCTTTTACATCTTCGCAAAGGATGTAAAAAAGGTTGCCAAGCGTCTTAGGATCCTCCTCTTTGCGCATTTGCCAAGCAATGAGAATATATCGTGTAAAAACAATGGTTGTATGGCTAATTAACATGTCGTAGGAACGTCCCTGGAATTCTTTCTCTAAATTTAAAAGGGATTTATTGCATTTGAAGAAGACTTCAATGTCCCAACGCATGCCGTAAATACGAATGATCTCTTCATTTTCTAATGTTGTATCTGTGCTGAGAATGGCAAGCCATTCGCTCCGTTTATTACGGTTTCGTACAAATAGAATTTTTACTGGAATTCCATTGTCTAAAGTAGCATAAACGGATCCGAGAATGTCTTTTTTACCCATGTGAGGTTTTGCCAATTTGTAAAGTTGATTCAGTGTGAAACGTTCACCATTGTAAACGTATCGCTGCTTTAATTGCTTCACCAAGCCAATGACAAATAACCCTTTGTTCGTAATCTTCTCAATTAAAGGCGCTTGTGTAAACCAGGAATCCATGAGAACATAGTCAGCTATAATCCCTTTTTCAAGCGCATGATCAAGTAAAGCTGAAGCCACGTCCGGTTTTGATTTCAGAGCTTCCTGGCGACGCTTATAGCCAGATGTTCGTTTATCAATATTGGGATTGATTTCTTGCAGGCGATTTTCCTTTTTCGGTGAACTTAGAAGAGCAAAATCAACGGGAATAAAAGTAAAACTATCGGTCCAGCCAAGGGTAAGCATTTGAAACCCTTTCAAGTACTGATGGGTAGAGTGATCAAAAACCTTAGCCAACAGTTCAACCGACTTACTACGGTTTCTTGAAAAGACAGAATCATCAATCACAAAAGCTGTGACACGATCTTTTGAAGTTAATGGTTGAAGCAGACGGATCATTTCACTGCTTAATGAAAGTAGAAACTTTCTCCAATGATAGGTTGGTGTATTTAAAAAGCGATAGACTGTATCCTTTCCGGGCAGATCCTGAGATCGTTTACTCATAAAAGCACGAAACCAGTTCTTATATTGGAAGACTAAAAGAAAAATCAGTTTGAAAACAGTAAGACAAGAATACCCGGAAAGTTTCGTAATATTCGCTTTTCTTAAATGATATCCAATATTTAATTCGGAAAATCCTTGTTTAATTTCTTTTGGTAATTGCGCAAAGTAGTCTTTATTCGTTATCATAGTGGTGACACCTTTCTTTTGGATTTGGTTTCGTCACCAATATTTTACCAAAAGAATAGGTGTCTTTCTTTATGTTTTAAAAAATGTCAAATGATAATTTTGTACTTCCCAAAACCATTTACATCAAGCATTTAAACAAGATTTTGGACTGCGAAAGCTGAGTATTTAATAAATGTTATTTCATTTCTTATTTTTTTGATTTTTTTTATATTTCTTGATAGTAACCATTACTTATTCTTCTATGTATGGATTTTTTTCGGGCAATGAATTTAATATTTTCGTTAATAAATTTTTACTAAATTCCAATTACGAGGAATATAACATTCCCTTAAAAAATAAGAAAAGACCAAATAGCTAAAAAAACCAATTGATCTTTTGTGTATAAATTTTACAAAACAAAGAAGAAGTAAACACAAGAAAGCGCAAAAGACATAGGGGAACAATGTCAGAAGGATCTAAGGTGTTATGATTTATCCTGACACTATTTATCAGTAAATCCCTTCTTTTTAAAAAGAAATTTGTTAACTATTTCTAGTCAATCTGGTTTTCTTTGATTCATATATGAATCCATTATACTTATAATTAATAATCGTTATTAATTATTTTTACAAGTGCATTATCATTAGTAGATACAAGACCTATAATTTGAAATAGATCCGTTTATTTCCATTCTCGTCTATGAAGACAATATTAAAATTCCTTTCCCTTCTTTCCTTAAGTTCCTTCCTTATAAAATTTAGAGGTATAAACCAACTCACAGAGCCGTAGAAATAAATAAAACTGTAGTTCCCCCATAAATCAGGTTGTCGGTGAACAAATAAATTAACAATCCAGCGAATGGACCAGTTATGTTAAACAAAGTAAGAGCTATCATATTCCAAATTCTATCGTTTTGATTTTTTGCCAAGATTACAACATGATCGTATAGAAATAAGTAGAATCGGTGAAATAAAACGCCACTGCTAATAAACACTGCAGCAAATGATAAAAAATAGGAAGCTGGGGTAAATTTTAAGGTAATATAATTGATTGGATAAAACATTACGGAACAAATAAAACAAAAAATAATTGACCACACCACATAAACAGTACAGAAATAAAGCGTTTATTTGAATTAATTTTTTCTTGTACATTTACTGAATTGTATTCTTCTGCATTTTGCAATTTGAATCACCTCTCTTTATTACATCTAACTTAGAATTTAGTCAATGGAACCGGATCTTTACAGATTCTCGATTAACAGCAGCGTTAGTGGACAGGCTAATTCATCACGCCCATATCATCTCTTTTCATGGCGAGAGCTATAGACTGTCCCACGCATTGTCGAAAAGGAATTAAATGGGTGGCAAACCTCTGCATTTTTAATTGCATTTCTCTGCACTTTTCTATTGCAAAATACATTATATGACTCTAAATTATTAATATTTTTATTATAATTTTGTCATTTCTTCAATAACAAAGAGTAGAAATAGTCAGTATAATGAAATTAGAGAGGGGAATATGTATGTTTAAAGCTACTCATCCTGTCACTTGAGGAGGCTTTCGAACAAAACACATAAGTCCAGCAATGAAATAAAAGATACCAGGAATAATACCAATCCCCGCTGTAATAATTGCAACCAAGACAGCTGTCACAATGAAGATAGTACCAGCTCCTTTTGGGCGTTTATTCCCTTTAATCGTGAAAATTGCTATAATACCTAATATGATCGCAAGAATGGATGCGATTATAAACATTGTTCCCCCTGTGCTCATTATCTTAACCACTGTTTCCAAATCATCCGCCCCATTGCTTGAAAATTCTTTAAGAAATTCTTCGTTATTTCGTAGAAAGAACATAAGCCCACCTAAAGCTATCACTAGTCCGTACGACAAAATCCCTAAAATAGCCAATATTACCTCTACTATTCTTTTCATTGATACTTTATCTCCCTTACTATTTACAAAATGTTATCCAACAAGTTACTAAAAATGCTACTCAACACTACAATAGAATATGTTACTGTAGTTGAGCAATTTTCATTACAATAATTACCATGTAAAAAGAGACAAACGGAGTACCCCTTATGCCACATGAAGCTGTTTTTTAACGACATCAATGGGAATATCTTGTTTCGCTGCATCGTAAATAAACTCCACGAGGCTATGTCCTTTCTTCTTTCGAAGGAAGTCAAGCCCGGTAGAGAAATCGCTGTTGGATTCGACCATACTGTACACATAAGCGAGTTGCACCAAGATCCAATACCGTTTCACCGCCCGACGTTGACGAACGCGGTACCCATCGAGCTTCAGCTGGTCTTTCGCTTGTCGAAAAAAGCATTCGATCGACCAACGCTGGGCATAGTAGCGCAAGATCTCTTCATCGCTTAGCTCCCGGTCGGTGCTCAAGACGCAGTGAAGATGTTCAGGTGTCATCGGCTGATCGGCTTTCCAAGCCAACAACACAACGGCATCATCGAGACCTTTCAGCGCTCCCTCGTAGCGATACACGCGATAACGCTCTTCTCCCACCGTGACGAGATGGGTGTCGTTCGGTTCGATATAGCGGGCAAACTGTTTGGCTTGGATGGCGATGCCTTTTGGATAAAGAACCCGATTCGTCTTGAGCATCGCAATGACGTGGAATCCTTTTTTCAGGCAGGCTTCCACGAGTGTTTTCGATGGGTACCAAGAATCCATCAGCACATAAACAGAACCGTGCACATCCAAAGAAGAAAGCATCTCGATGGCCCATTGACCCTTGCTTTTCCCATCCGCCTTGTCGTAGAGGCGAAACGCAAAGGGAAAGGCTTGCGTCATCGTATGAACCATGAGCCAGACGAGAGAGTGTCCCCAAATCGACTTTTTGTCCGCGTGAGAATAATGCCAATTACACCCTTCAATAGCGTGTTTCGCCTGTGACGAAGGCTTCGTTTTTCGGCAGATCGTATCATCGATCGAAACAAAAATGGGGTGATTCTTTCGCTTGGCCGTTCGTTCCACATGACGAAGCATCCACTGCTGGAGTTTGCGAAGCAAGATTTCTTCATCCCAAGGGCTTTTCGTGAAAAAATGGCTCAGTGTCGTTCGATGGTTGGGATGAAAGCTCTCATGATGCAGATCGGTCAAGGTTCCCACAAATCCTTTCGTTGTCAGCGCATCGATAATATGAACGAGATGCTTCATGACCGGCTTAGAGAAATAAAGGGCCAGCCCCAACATTGCGAAAAACTTGTCGATTCCTTGGTGATGTGGTAGTCTATTCATGAGACATGAACCTCCTTGAGAATGGTTTGGTGACACATCTATTCTAATCAAGGAATCGGGTTCATGTCTCCTTTTTTGTTCGGATGTAAATTTATGTTAGTGAATTTGCTCATCTACAGTATGTTATATAAAATACGTGAAGATCATGAATACAAGCATTGACATCATATCAAGGTTTACCGATTTGAACCTAAATTATTTTATATGCTAATATCCCTTTTTTGAAAAAAGGTAAATGTTATCAACAAGAATATAGTGTAGTACACCGCCAAAATGATTAAGGACATTGGCAATGTTACGTCTTGGAGTATTTTTTCTTGTAGAGCATAAACTGTTAGATCCAAGTGTGGAAAGATTAAAAATTTTGCCCAGGTATATTTTTCTGCTAATAACACAATCATACCGCCAATAGTTGAGGATAGGAACAAAACAAATATTCCGATACCCACGGCCAATGCTTGGCTTTTAAACAAGGTAGATAACATGAAAGCAATCGTTATGATAATCAATAGACTTGGAATATAATACATGACCTTTAAAAAGAATTGTGTCCCCACAACAGCTAACTTTTGTTGGCCATCAAGAGTGGTTTCAAAGATTTTTGCGTTAAAATCCCCGCTCCCGAAAAGAATCAAGCCTACAATATATCCTGATATAATAAGAACAATCAATAACACTATAGAATAGAGTAATACTGAGATATACTTAGACAGAAGGATGACCCATCTTTGATGGGGTCTAATTAATAGCTGTTTGATTGTCCCTTCGGCAAATTCTGATGATACACTTGCACTGCCTACAATAACTGCAAACAGAGTGACCAACATTGTCATGCCTATCACAGTTCCATTCATAAAATGCCAATTACTTACTGCATTTGGATTTATATTTTCATCAAGATAGCGTTGCTTTTGCTCTATTTGCTCCATAATCCATTCCTTATCTTCATTTGGAGCAGCTTCCAAATCCTTTTTTAATTGGTTCAATTCGGTTTGAGTTTCCTCGCGCCAATTATCGCTCGGTTCCCCATATATTTTTTGTTGAATGATGCCTCCAATGACTACAGCTAAAATCAGAATCAAGATGTATATCCAACTAGCCTTTTTCGCAAAAATCTTCACCATCTCATTTTTAATTAGAGAAAACACTAGTCTTTACCCTCCTACTTACCTTTGCCGGTTAATTCTAAGAAACGATCCTCAAGCGTTGTAGTTACTAGATTGATTCTATATACATTGACATTATTCTTCACTAATAGCTGATTAACTACTGCAATTGTCTCTTTGTCTATGTTAATTGAAAACTGTTGGTCACCTACTATTTTTAATTCATCGGTCAACTTATTTTCTTGGAGAAGCTGAACTGCTGTTTCTACATCACTAACCTCAAACACCACATTTTGTAATGATTGATCTTGTTCATTATGTAAGTCCATAGAAGAAACATGAATTAGTTTTCCTTGTTTAATAATGGCAAATCGGTCACACATTAATTGCATTTCTGATAATAAATGAGAGGATACGATAACAGAGATTCCCTCTTTCGTTAAAGAGCGCAAATAATCCCTGAATTCTCTAATCCCCTGAGGATCAAGTCCATTTGTTGGTTCATCCAGTATTAATAAAGATGGATTATGCAATAAAGCTTGTGCTAATCCTAATCGTTGCCGCATTCCAAGTGAATATGTCTTTACCTTTTGGTGAATAACTTGTTCAAGACCTACTACCCTTATTACTTCTTGAATACGTTCCTCAGTGACTTTGTGTCTTGCCATGTTTGCATAGTGCTTTAGATTTTTATATCCGTTCATATATTTATAGAATTCTGGATTCTCTACAATCGCTCCAATTTCACTCATTGCTTCTTTAAATTGCTCATCTAAATTGTAGCCATTCACATACACACTGCCCTTCGTGCGCCCTATCAAGCCCACGATCATCCGTATAATCGTCGTTTTTCCGGCACCATTAGGGCCAAGCAACCCAAATATTTCACCTTTTTCAACGGCGAAACTAACATCATCGACAATCACTTTATTTTTTACTTTTTTCGTTAAAGATCGAACTTCTAGGGCTTTTACTGCCATGTACTCTCTCCCTCTTTCTGCAAATTCCATACTATCAGTCACGATTTTTGACTCTAAAAGGTTACTTACTATTAAATTCTGAAGCATTCATGTTTCACATATCTTCCAATAATTTAAAAGAAGGTTTTAACAAAAGGAGCTACTTTAGATGTTTAAATAGCCTAGAGAAGCAAGCTCATTCCTTTTCTTTAGCTTCACGCATCTTACTAAGTAATAAAAGTAATAAAGGTAATAAAGGTACAACGATAAGTCTAATCATAAACACTTGCGTTTCTCCATGTCTCAAATCGGAGAAATACCCCCACACAATGGATATAATTAGTCCAAAATTATCGGCGGTAGTGCCGATTTCAAAAATACCCTCTCCTTTCCTAATGATTTACCAGTTCTCTAACTAGAGGTAGTACCCATAACGGAGTGACATCTCTTTCCATATCCCCCTTACTAAATTATATTAAACTAAAATTTAATTTTATTCAATTTTTTTTGAACAAAAATAAAATTTATATACCGAATTCATCCTTAGTTTTATTACTTTCTGTACCTTATATCCATTTAAATAAAGACACCTATAAAGCTATTAAGTGTCAATTATCAACCGGCTTTAATTATGAAGTTAACAAGGCAGTTGTCTGAGATTACTTTATAAAACCTCATATGATTTCAATGGTTGTCCTTATTTGCATACCATTGATAATAACGAATTGCTATATCATTAGGAATATCTGAAATTTTCAATACTTGAATTGATTTAGAACGTGTTGAAATTTCGAGACATTCGCTGTAATAGTGATTCCGTCACTTTTAACTCTTAAATTTCATTCGGGTTGTTATAAATAATTTTGTAGAAAAAGATCCAGTTTGAATTTGGATAAAGGAACAACATAGATTGTAGCAACTATACAAACCATTTAATAGTTGTGAAGTATTAATAAGAACAAACAAAGCCACTTATATATACCAGAAATTTGGCCAGAAGTAGAAATTAATCGCTGCAGCTATGATCCAAATATAGCTAGTAATACCGGACGATTTAAAAAAATTTGACAAATTTAATCCAAACACAAGTATACAAATTTCTACAAATCGATTTTATTAACAATAAGGTCGTTTAAAAATGAAGTGTACTACGGATATTTTTCTGGAAGCTTCGTTCCTTCTATAAAGTTGTATCATTTTGTTTATTCTGCACACCATAAACAGGTAATAATAGGAAAATAAAGTTGTTAAAAATATGATTTATCCAGCTTGATCTTCGTTTTTTCTGTTTGTTAAAGACGTTGGTGTTTAATAGATATTAATTAAAAAATAGGGCGCCCTTGTTCAAAACACATTAATATTGAATTTACACTTAACATTATAGAAAAAGTATATTTTTTATTAAATTATTTTACAAATTCAGATAATTTTTGTAAAAAATAAAATAAATGTAAAAACAATATAAAAACAGTAAAAAATCAGAACATTCTATAGACATTTTTTGTAATATATGTTATACCTAATTTCAACAATATTATATAAAATTGGAAATAAAGAGTAAAAATGGATACTTTTTTTGAAAATCGTTGCTCAATTAAGTTCTAAAGCTGCGAAATGGGCTTGGGATAACAAAGATAAAGTGTTAAAGTGGATCAGAGGTGGTATGGCAATTGACTGGATCATTGATAAAATTAATAACATTGTTGGTTAATACTTAATGTATCATTTTATTACTACATCATATAGATTTTGTTCTAGTCCAATTGTTAGGTTGGGATAGGATAGGATAGGATAGGAGAATATTTCAGAATATTTCCTACTCTGTAAGAACCTGAAAGAAAGGGCTACTGCCCTTTCTTTCTTTAATAAGTAATATGCCTTAATTCCTCTTTTTGTTTAACACTAATTGCTCATTCTATTCTGCTCTACCCTAGTAATGTTTTGATCTCATTAAATCATCCTTTAAAAATATACAAGTTTTTGTTACTATCTTTATTTTTATAGATCCCTTGCTTTTATTTTATCTAGTTCTTTCTTTCTTTTCCTAGATAAAGATTCTCTCCCACTAACCCATCCTGATACAAGAAGCACTGTTCCTCCTAATAATGCAAGTATCGCTTCCCCAGATCTTACAGGAAATATATTATTCAGATATCCGTATACAAAAAATCCAATATAAAGCAAGGGTAATATTGCACCTAAGAGCACATGCCCTCTTTTAGAAATTAAATATTGAAAAACTAAAACTAAAACAGCTATCGAGAATTGTAAAATATGTTCCATTTTTATTCTCCCTTTTCCTTTTCCCTTTTGTATTTATCAATAATAATTTTTGCAACATCTAAACTTATACGCTCATCAATGACGAGATTTTTAATCATGTTTACAAATTCGACGTCTTCTTCCTTGCTATGCAATTCGATTTTTTTTATCAATCTGTCTAACATCGTACGTACAGTAGGATAAGATACTTTATAATCGCGCGCCATAGCTTTCAATGATCCAGAATTCAAAATAAACTTTCTTATAAACTCTAATGATTCTTTATCTAGAGATAGTACCCATGATGGAATTTCATCTCTTTCCATATAACCACCCCTTTTAATTATATTAATTCATTTTTTAATTTTATTCAATAATTTTTAAATAAAAATAAATTAATATACCAATTTTTTAAACGATTAACATTCGGTATTTTTATATTCAGTGAACTATCCTCCACCTACGCTTCGTTTAGAAGGAAGACTTCTCGGATAATCTTATCTAACGATACGATATGGAGACAGAACTATCAAGCCGGTACCATGCTCTATATAGGATTATGCTAATAACCGCAATCTTTCCTTTTTGATGTTGAGTGCATTATCCCAATCTCTATCAGCTACAAAACCGCATTTGCATTGGAATGTACGTTCAAATGGGCAACGAATCTTTGACGCTACCACAACAAGAGGTTTGACAAAAATATAGCAAATTACTTTAAAACTCAACTTTCTCACAGTAAATTGGATTTCTAAGCCTTACGGTTAATGGGTTTGTTGGTTGTTTCGAATACTTCTTGACATAAAAATTTGCAAAAAAAAAACACCTCAACTTTTGGTATAGTTTAATTGTCCAGAAAAAACATTACCAAAAGCAGGTGAGGTGTCTCTTATTATGATAACGAATAACAGACTGAACAATCAACTACCAAAAGAAGTAAAAGCTATATTTGATGAACTTGAAATCTTAAAATATTTAAGGAAAGTGGGAATTAACAAGGGTTTCGGTTATTCCTGCGCCTATTTATTCCAACTAGTTTTTAGTTTAGTTTTTGAAGGCAAAAATTTGTTTCGACTTCTTCAAAGTAAAAAAGCTAAAGATTTGCCGGAAAAAAACGCTATTTATCGCTTCTTAAATAACCCTCAATACAATTGGCGCAGGTTTTTACTTGTTTTGAGTACTTTCACCATTATGAAGGTAAGTAGTTTAACGAGACACGACCGTCCGAAAGTGCTGATCGTGGACGACTCATCTTATGAACGAAATCGCAGTAAAAAGGTTGAACTGCTTGCTCGCTGTTTCGATCATTCTTCTCAAAAAATGCGTTATTACAAAGGATTTCGTATGCTTACACTCGGCTGGTCAGATGGTGCTACATTTTTGCCTATTGATTTTGCTTTATTAAGCTCTACGAATTCCCAAATCAATGGGATTGATAACCGAATCGATAAGCGTACATCCGGTTATAAGCGGCGTGTCGAAGCTTTACAAAAAGCGCCGGAAGTTATTCCCAATATGATTAAACGGGCACTTTCTCAAGGAATCGATGCCTCATACGTTTTAATGGATACATGGTTTACCCAACAGCCTTTGATCAAGTCCATTGTGGATCAAGGGTTGGATGTTATTGGAATGGTGAAGGATACAAAACAAAGATATCAAGTGAACGGTGAATGGGTGAGCCTAAAAAAACTATACCAAACAGCTAAACCATCACAACATCAAAAGGGTATTTTGCGCTCTATTCACACAACGATGGCAAATGGCGTACCTGTTAAAGTGGTATTTGTCCGTAATCGTAATAAAAAGAGACAGTGGCTAGCTATTTTGAGTACAGACTGTACTTTATCGGATCAAGAAATCATTCGTATTTATGGGATACGTTGGGATATTGAAGTATTCTTCAAAACAGTCAAATCCTTATTGAAACTCCAAAAAGAGTTCCAAGGAAGATCTTATGATTCCATGATCAGCCATACCACTATTGTGTTTACAAGGTACATTGTTTTGTCTTGGCAAAACCGAGTAAGTACAGATTATCGAACATTAGGCGGCATTTTTTATGAACTTTGTGATGAAATCGATGAACTAGATTGGGCCTTTGCACTTCAACTACTCATTGAAATTCTTGAAGATGCACTTCAAAATGTAAATCAAAAGATTAAAAAATTCATCGAAAGTCAATTACGTAAATGGATTGTAGTTTTGCCTAATTATATCAAGGCTTATTTACCAAAATTGAGCTGCGAAAGTTGAGTTTATTAAAAATCAATAAATGTTTTTTTTTTCTTAGACGGCACAACCAACACAATAAATTAGTTGTGCCTTTTCCATTTCTCTTCAATAGTGTTTAAATATTCATTTGGTTCTTTTTTGAATCTTCTTTGTTTTATATGCTCGCCAATACGTTGTTCCCATTTATTCGCTTCAGTTTTATATGCTGAATAATTAACATTTTTTATCATTTGTAGCCCTTCCTGTTCATTAGAGACATTTTCTACAAATACAATGTTTTCACCGTGTCGGATAATATATCGATTCCAAGTCCGACTACCAGTGATTCTTCGGTGTTTTTGCTTTATTCTTCTAAAAAGAGTTCTAAATCATTATTCGTTCTCGGTATAAGTGGATAATCATAAAAGGTGAAAAGTCCTTTCCAAAATCCTTTACTATACTTTAATAGGTTCTCTACAAACGGTTGATCTTCTTTCCGATTGAGCTCTTTTTCCATTTGGTTTAAATATTGCTTCAATCTGTTTTCGACCCAAAAACTTGTTTTATTCTCAGAAGGTTCCATAATGGTGGCAATCCTTTTAAATCGTGTATCCCAACGTTTTACGAGTTGATAATCTTCCTTATAGTTATCCACATTTCTGACTATTCTGAACAACTTTTCAAGTAGAGGAGTCCCCTTTTTTATCCAGGCATTTTTCAATCGAATCTTTAATCGCATTCGTTCGTTCAAAAACACAAGTGCCTGGTAATTCGAATGGTGGCTTACCATCTTCTAGAAGAACGGATCGAATAGCCGCAATATAGTCACTTGCTACCTCTTCTTCTATGTTTTTAGATGGAGAATTTTCAATTTTTCTTTCAACTTCCCTTATTCCCCTTAGCTTCTTTTTGATATTCGTTTTTAGTTTTCTATCTTTTTCAACTAATGGTTTGGCTATGTCTTTAAAGTAATGAAACTGACAATATTGATACGGAATATCTGGAGCTATTTGTTCAATTGCTAAACGAATGGATTGTTGCCCATCACTGATAAAACCTTGGATTGGATAACCCCAGTCTAAAATGGGTTGAATAATACCTATCAGTTCTTGAGAAGCACTGCTTTTTAAATTATGTGCAGCTAAAATAGTACCACTAAGAACTTCACGGATGACATACAATGTTTCGTTACCTTTTTCGGGTTGGACACCATCAATAGATAAGACAAGTCCTCCATGTTCTTTCACAATATTTTCTAATGTCTCTTTCATATTTTCTTTAACGCTTGCCCGCAGTAATAACGCATATCTTTCATAAAGTTTCTGTACTTGCCTCTCAGAAATTTTCACTTCTTTTTCCGATAATATAGTAGCTATCTCAGATCGAGTCTTATGTTCTTTAAACCGTAAATATCCGATATATGCGATGACATCCATTCCATAAGTAATGTGCTTCATACTTAATTGTTCGGCTTCAGCTGAACGATATACGGTGTCATTAGAACAGGAGTTATTCTCACATCGGTATCCTAGATTTATGATTTTAAATTCACCTTTTAGGGTAGAAATTGTTTTTCTCCAAACAGGGTGACAGTATACTAATTTATTACCACATTCTGGACAATTAGTTATCTCGGGTCTAAAGTATTTTGATTCGATTGGATTTAATCTATTTTTGGTACGCATAAATAATCACCAACTTAAATAAAATTCAGGTCTATTATAACCTAAATTTAATGTTGGTGTTATTTATTCCGTCTAAGTTTTTTTTTTTTTTTTTTTTTTTTTTTTTTTTTTTTTTTTTTTTTTTTTTTGATCTTTTTTAAATATTTCGAGAAATAAAAATTGGTCCGGTTTAGTTTGTTACCAAACTAGGGATTCTTTGGCTGAGAATGGCAATATCAAGGTGTTTATGACTTCGAATTAATCGTACTTGGCTGTTCTCGGATATGCGGAATTTACAAACCTATATGAATAAACAGAAACATTAATAAAACGTCATATAAAGCTTCATTTTCTTATTTTTACAGACAGATTCTCAATGGAAATACGAAAAACGTTGCTCTGAAACATCGTCCAATTCAATGTAACTGGACACATTTTGGAGATTTTCAGCGTGAAGAAAATCCGATTGTATTAGCGGATCGAATTCTTTTCCGGCTGACTTGATTACATCGGCTAACAATCAAAAGGGTTATTTGAACTTGAGGCTGGCTATAATCTTTCCTTTCCATCCGTGTGTCGGAGCAGGCAAAATAGATGATCGATGGAAATTATCGAAAAAAGAATGAAGGTGGAAGAAGTTGATTAAAAAGGAATTAAATGATAAGTGAAAACTTTTAAAAAACGCACCTGAAAAAAAGATGGAAGTTTTCCTTTCAGGTGCGGAATGTCATTTTTAATGCTTCCATCAAATGTACAATAAACACGTATCCATCATAAGTGTAAGCAAAATTTATGAAATTCCGGCAGCTTCGGCCAAATATTCGACTAGATGCAATGCCCGCACAGAATCAGACAGTTTTTCGCGTTCGATACCAAGCTTCATCTGTATGAGACATCCTGGGTTGGTCGTAATCACGACTGATGCTCCGGTCGCTTTCGTATGCTTCATTTTCTCATCAAGGATGTCCATTGAGGCATCATAGTTAATAATATTATAGATTCCTGCTGAACCGCAGCACATGTTTGCTTGCTCCATCTCAACAAAATTAATTCCTGAAATACTTTTTAGAAGGTTTAAAGGCTCCTCAGTCACTTTTTGAACATTGGTCATATGACACGAAGGCTGATATGTGACTCGTTCTTCCGGATTTGACCGAAGATTAGGCAGTCCGCCGCAAGCGACTAGCACTTGGCTGATATCTCTTGATTTTGCAGTGAACGCAGCCGCTCTATCAGCCCATTCTGGATCATCTGCGAGCAGGTGGTCATATTCATGCAGCATAGCTCCGCATCCTCCGGCATTATTCACAATAAAATCAACGTTCTCTTGTTCAAATGCGGCGATGTTTTGTTTTGCGAGACGCTTGGCTTCCTCTATTTCACCAGAGTGCGCATGCAGTGCGCCGCAGCATGTCTGATTAGGGATGACAATGACATCACAACCCGCTTCTGCAAGCAGCTGTACAGACAACCGGTTGATGCGATGGAACATAGCATCCATGATACATCCGGTGAAAAATGCAACTGTATATTTTTTTTCACCTTTTGCTTTCGCTTTGGAAGGAGCTTGTTTACGCTCTGCTGGTGAAACTGCCTGAGACATTGTCGCTTCGAATTCACCTAAATGATAAGGCAGCTTTTTCATAATACCAGTTTTGCGCATCGCTTTTTGCAATCCGCTTTTCTCATAAAGCCAAAACGTATTGCCGATCACATTCATGGCTGTTTTACTAGGGAATACGTTCTGAAACATTGTCTTTCTCAGCAGACGAACAGGAGCTTTAAATTTCTTGCGTTTCACAAGTGCAGCCCTTGCTGATTCAAGGATGGAACCATATTCCACTCCAGTCGGACAAGCCGTTTCACAAGCCCGGCATCCAAGGCATAAATCCAACGGCTCTTCAAGCACTGATAGATCCGTGATTTTTCCTTCGCCAACCATTTTGACTAAATTAATACGTCCGCGCGGTGAATGTGTTTCTATTCGCGTAGTTACATATGTCGGGCAGACGGGCAGACAATAACCGCACTGTACACAGCTGTTCGTTTTATTATATTGAAATTCTTCCCTTAGTTCTTCAAGAGATTCTTTCATGTTAACTCAACTCCAATTTCTGCCCCTTTTCGGGGAAAATTTTTCCTGGATTCATGATGTTATTTGGATCCCAAACTTTTTTAATCCGCTTCATCATATCCAGACCGACTGGTCCTAATTCCATTTCCATAAAAGGAGCCTTCATAGTTCCGATGCCGTGTTCGCCTGAAAGCGTTCCGCCAAGTTCAACTGCTGCTGTGAAAATTTCAGCGACAGCTTGTTCTACGCGGCGCATTTCTTCTTTGTCGTTTTTGTCGCAAATAATGTTTGGATGCAGGTTGCCATCACCTGCGTGACCGAATACGACGAGGTGAATATTATATTTATCTCGAATTTCCTGCAATCTTGCGCACATTTGAGGTATTTTGCTTCGTGGTACGGTGGTATCTTCTGAAATTTTGGTCGGTTTTATACGTACGATAGCCGGAGATACCAGCTTTCGAGCTTTCCAGATCTCCGCTTTTTCCGCTTCATTTTTTGGAATGCGAACAGCTCTTGCTCCGACAAGATAACATAGTTCCGCTGCTTGTTTGATCTCATCCTTTAAAGCTAAAGGATGGCCGTCGAGCTCAATGAGAATAATCGCTTCTGCATCTACAGGCAGGCCTAAAGGCTCGTAATTTTCGACCGCCACAATCGAAGCTTGATCCATTAACTCCATTTTGGCAGGCAAAATACCTGACGATAAAATTTTTGAAATGGCGCTTCCCGCATCAACAAGGCTGTCAAATACCGCCATAATGGTTTCGGAAGCGGGCGGCTTTGGAAGAAGGCGCAAAATTGCTTTTGTAATGATGCCTAAGGTTCCTTCTGATCCGACAATGAGTTTTGTTAAATCATAACCGGTTACATTTTTTACAGTGCGTCCGCCAGTATGAATGATTTCACCCTCAGGAGTGATAACCTCCAAACCAATCACATAATCTTTCGTTACTCCGTATTTTAATCCTCTTGGACCTCCAGAGTTCTCAGCTAAATTTCCGCCAATAGTAGACACATGTGAACTGCTTGGATCTGGAGGATACATTAATCCTTTTTTCTCGGCTGCTTTGTGAATATCCGCTGTTAATACTCCCGGGGATACAACGGCGATTAAGTCTTCTTCATGAATTTCAAGTACATCATCTAATACCGATAAATCCAATACCATACCGCCTTTGACAGGCAGCGGGCCGCCGCTTAATGATGTGGCCTGACCGCGAGGATAAACTGGGATCTTCTCGCGATTGGCAAGCTTCACAAGGGATGCTAATTCTTCCACGCTCTTTGTTTGAATGACCACATCCGGCAGAAATGTTCCGAAAGAGCCGTCAAATGAATAGCTGAAACGGTCGCTCTCATCAATGAGTACTTTACCGGCTTTAACTATTGATTTAATCTCTTCAATATGACTCGGTGTAACTACCTTCATATGAATCTCTCACTTTCCAATTTTCTATATCGTATAATCTCTTAAAAGCAGACTTAATTTTTTCTCAGCATTTTTTAAATGGATGAGACATTGGATTTTGGCGAGGTCCGGTTCTTCTGCTTCGATTGCTTGTAAAATATTGTAATGTTCTTGATATACAGCTTTTCGTTTTTGTTTTAACTCCACGTTAGGTCGCAACGTAATCTTTAATGTTTTTTCATAAAGAGAGGATAGATTTTCAAGTGTTTGAATTAAAACTGGATTATGTGTAGCCAAAATAATCGAACGATGGAATTCGATATCGGCCTCTGTTGAAATGTCTCCTTCTTCTAAAGATTCATTTTCCATTGTTTTTAAAATTCGTTTCATTTGCTCTAGCTGTTCAGGTGTACGTCGGAGTGCTGCTAAATATGCTGCTTCCGGCTCCAAAATTTTTCTCATTTCAAATAAATATTTAATGCTGTCCACATCATCGCTCTCAATTCGAATACGCTGTAATAATGATGAATTTGTTGATTCTTCTACATAACTCCCGCCGCCTTGACGCGAGGAAATGACACCTGCTGCACGCAGCATACTTAAAGCCTCGCGAATAGGTACTCTACTTACACCGAATTGAGCAGCCAACTCCATTTCTGTCGGCAGCTTAGAGCCTGGTGGAAATTTTCCGATTTCAATTTGTTTCAATAATTCACGAGATATCATTTGCGAAACTTTTTCTTTTTTGGCCATGACTCCCTCTCCTTTCGTAGTTCTAAAATAGGAATGGACGAAAATTGTATAACAAATTTATTAATTTATATAACAAATTTATAATAATTTTTCAGTAATTTTTTTGAATTTTTAATTTACAACACACTATTTTATGATTATAATAATCAAAAAAAATAAAAAACACAAGATATACAGTGAAATTTGTATTACTAATTTGTATTACAAATAACAAATTATTAGAACATGTTATTTACATTAGGATCCAACACAAGATGGGGAACCTTTATATTAGCCTGAAAATGTAAACACTTACATTTTTATAAGATTTTTGGCCTTCAGCCTGTGAAATTTAAGATGTGTTGATTCCTAATTGTAAATAAAGCGAAGTAATTTCGTTTCAATAATTTTCGGAACATTTACTTCATTCAATCTATACAGTTTTTTCTATATTCATTTTAAATTTAGGGGGAGTGGGTATGATGAATGACGCAGTGTCTTTGGAAAAGCAAACAGTGCGAAAAGTAACAAGGAGGATTATTCCATTTGTATTTTTCCTTTATATTATTTCGTATTTGGACCGGGCTAACATTGGTTATGCCGCTTTGGAGATGAATGATGCCCTTGGTTTGACCAGCCAGGTTTTCGGTCTGGCAACTGGTATATTCTTTATCGGCTATTTTCTTTTTGAAGTACCAAGTAATATTTTGATGGAGAAGTTTGGCGCCCGTGTCTGGATTGCGCGAATCCTCATTACATGGGGAATTATATCGATGGCGACTGGGTTTGTACAGGAAGCAAGTCATCTTTACATTATTAGATTTTTGCTCGGTGTTGCAGAAGCTGGCTTTTTCCCGGGAATTGTTTTGTACTTAACATATTGGTTTCGGGCAAAAGATCACGCAAAAACCATTGCCATGTTAATGAGTGCGATTCCTGTATCATATATTATCGGTGCTCCACTTTCGACATGGATTATGGACAACATTCATTGGTTCAATGTTGAAGGCTGGCGCTGGATGTTTTTAATTGAAGGTGCTCCGGCTGTGATTTTTGGGATCGTGACCCTATTTTATTTAGCGGATAAACCAGAGGATGCAAAATGGCTCACCGAAGAAGAAAAGAATTGGCTAATTGCTGAATTGGAAAAGGAAAGAGTAAAAGAAGCAGATGGCAAAAAGGTTCTGCAAAGCATAGCGGACATATAGAAGCTCTTCGTGATGCAAAAGTGTGGTACTTTGCCATTATTTATTTTGTTTATATTGCCGGTACTCTTGGTGTCAGTTACTGGATGCCGCAAATTATTGATGGAATGTCAGCGTCTTTATCTAATACACAAATTGGTCTAATTGCTACCATTCCTTATATTGTTGCTACTATTGCCATGAACTGGTGGTCAGCCCGCTCTGACCGCAAAGGAGAAAGATGGCTTCATGCTGCCTTGCCGCTCTTGGTAGGGGCAATAACATTGATAGGCGCTGGAGTAACACTCCAACCTGTATTGGGCATGTTATTCATCACTTTATCACTTACAGGCATGTATTGTTATAAAGGTCCTTTTTGGGCGCTGCCTACAACAATGCTTAATCCAGCAAAAGCAGCTGTTGGGATAGCTGTAGTAAATTCGATTGGCAATCTTGGCGGTTTTATCGGTCCATATGCAGTAGGAGCATTGAAAGATTTGACGGGAGGAACAAGTGCCGGGTTGTATTTCTTAAGCGGCTTACTTGTGTTTGCTTTCTTTATGTTACTTGTCAAACGAGAAAAACCTAGAGCTGACATCCAAAAACAAGCAGTATAAGTGATGTCTGGCACTGCTCGAAGAGGAAAAGGACAAGGGAGAAAATTCCTTATCCTCAGGCTGTCGAGAAACTTCGACAGCCATTATTTTTATTTATAATCTTTATCAGTTTACCGTGTTAATTTATTATAATATTAGTTAGGAGGATAATAACCATGTGAACTACAAATAAAGAGAGTCAAAATGAATATAAATTTGTTGTATTGAGGAACTTGTACCGGAAGATCACCTTTTACGAAAAATAGATCAATACATATATCACTGAAAAGGTTAAGGATTTGTATTGCCCGGATAACGGAAGACCTTCTATTGAGTCTGTTCTCGGTCCGTTAGAGTTTCGGAAGCATTGGAATTTGGCATCGTCGGTTTGAACGATTCGATTTCTGCTGTCGCCCAAGCGCCATTTGGAGGCGTGAAAGAGAGCGGAATAGGCCGAGAAGGGGGACACCATGGAATAGACGAATATTTAGAAGTTAAGTATATTTCGATGGGTGTTTAAACGGTTCTAATGCAAAAGGAAGACAAATAGATAAGAAGCAGATTCATCCGTTTAGGGCAGCAGCCTGGACAGCTTTCCTGCACATTTTTGGCATAGCAGACCTTGATGAATCTGCTTTTTTATTCATTTTTACAAATTGGACGGAAAAGGAATTTTCCTTATTTAAGTGCAGTCGCCGAAAGATGTCTTGTAAAAAATTTTTAATAGACGATGCGAAGAATGAAACATAAATTGATGTGGGGTCATACTTGGGCTTCCTCGAATTCGAGTCAGCGGTCTACAATACATTGAATGGAAAAATGAATGTAGAACAATTAAAACATAGCAAGTGATAGACCAATATTTACAGCTTTTGAAGCAATAACGACTCATAAATTCGAATGCGCTGCAGCTGCAAGCGCTGCCTGCCCGAGACTAATGCCGCCGTCGTTAGGCGGAACTTCTTCACCGACCCAGATATGCATATCGCTTTCAAAAAATAACTCTTTCAAATCAGCTAACAAAAGCGAATTTTGAAATACGCCGCCGGACAACACAACAGTGTCAATTTCATAGGCTGCTCCTAAAGAACGAACACTTCTAAATATGCCTTCTGCGACGCTTCGATGAAATGCGCGAGCAATCACCGCTGCATCTTTTCCTTTTAGACGGTCTTCTGCCATTTCCTTTAAAAAAGGACGGTAGTCTAGCTCTTTTCCATTCCACGGGAAAGAATATACCTTCTCTAATGGAGCTGTACGTGCTAAATGCTCCAGCCAAATGGCTGCCTGTCCTTCAAAAGAGATAGGACCGGTAAATCCTAAAAGGGCCGCTGCTGCATCAAACAAACGGCCGACGGACGTTGTTGGAAAGGTGCGCAATTGTTTCTCTACCATCTTCACTGCCGTGAAAAATCGTTCAGGAAACGAAAGCTGCTTGCCGACATTTATTGCCCATTTCGGATCATCCACAAAGAAACCAGCCAGCGCTTGAAGCGGCATGCGTGCCGCCGCATCTCCGCCAGGAAGCATGGCGTAACGAAGATGTCCGCGCCGTTTTAGACCTTCCGCAGCGCTTCCGACAAACAGCTCGCCGCCCCAGATCGCTCCATCGTCGCCAAAACCTGTTCCATCAAACGTCACTCCGATCACCCGTTTGTCCAATGCATTTCGCTCCGCCAGCACGGACGCCACATGAGCGCGGTGGTGCTGGATGCCAATATGTTGATAAGCTTCTAGATTGTGGGCAAAGGCGGTAGATTGGTAGTCGGGATGAAGATCGTACGCCACAATCGTTTCTTGCAATCGAACATCATACATCGACAAAAGATCATGGACCGTTTGCTCAAATGACATATATGCTTCGTATTTCATTAAATCTCCTAAATGTTGGCTCATGATCGCCTGTCCGTTGACCACTAATGTAATGGTATTTTTTAGGTCAGCTCCAACCGCAAGAACAGGCCGATCACTGGGCAATTGGGCAGCAGGAAGCGGCGCATACCCCCGCGCCCGCCGAAGTACAGTAGGGCCAAATGGGCTGACGCGAACGACGGAATCATCGACGCGGCGGGCAATAGGGCGCTCCCCAATAAGCCATGCGTCCGCGATGCCTTCAAGTGCCTTGATCGCTTCTTCATCATCATAGATGATCGGTTCACTGGAACGGTTAGCACTTGTCATTACAAGCACTTCTGGTGCGTCGAAATGAAACAGCAAATGATGGAGAGGGGTGTATGGAAGCATTACTCCTAAATCGGAATTATCAGGAGCTACTCCCGGCAGCAATCGGCGAGCCCGTGCCAACACGATGGGTCGGGCGGAAGATGTAAGGAGATTTTCTTCTTCCGCACATATATCGATAAACGCCCTTGCTGTCTCGAGATCTTTTACCATTAAGGCAAACGGCTTTTCCCCGCGTCGTTTCCGCCTTCTAAGCTCCCATACCGCTTCTTCGTTTTCAGCATCACACGCCAAAAGATAGCCGCCAAGCCCCTTGATCGCAACGATGCGCCCAGAACGAAGGAGCTCGGCCGTTTTTTTGATCGCTTTTTCATCACCATGTATTTCTCCATCCTGTCCCTGCACATGATAATGAGGACCGCAATCGGGGCAAGCAGTTGGCTGCGCATGAAACCGTCGATCCGCCGGATCATAATATTCCGCTGAACAAGCCGGACACATAGACCACATATGCATTGTCGTATAAGGCCGGTCATACGGCAGCCGCTCAATGACCGTATATCGTGGACCGCAATCCGTGCAATTGATGTATGGATAAAGGAATCGGCGGTTAGCTGGATCAAACAATTCTGACAAGCATTTCGGACAAACCGCAAGATCAGCAGGAATTTGCACTGTCGGCCGATTATGGAGCGTGCTGGCCAAAATTTCGAAATCAGCTGCTTCTTGTAAAGGCGCATCTTTAATTTCCAAATTGGTTATTTTAGCTGAGGAAGGGTATCGATCTGTAATGTCTTGAACAAATTGTTGAATGGCATCTGCGTCCCCTTCCACATGAATCTCCACGCCGCTTTCTCCATTGCGCACCCATCCGCTGAGCTTCCACCGCTTTGCTTTACGAAAGACAAAAGGACGAAAACCGACCCCTTGCACAACACCATATATTAGAATACGCTGCGCTATTTTCATGATGAATCACCTGCTTTCGTTATAAAACGGGAGATTTTGGAGCTTTCAAACAGATAAATAGAGCTCAGTGGACCGTCCGAACTTTGAATAAGAAAACATTGTCCGTTGAACTTAATGCGCTGGCATTTAGCTTTATTCTCGCATTCTGAACTGAAGGCGTATACATAACAGAACCTTTCATGCCGACATATTCCACTTTCCTAGAGATGTATCCGTTTATTTTGCATGTATCTTACCTAAAGAGAAGAGAGGGGGCGCCCGTTTAAGATAACGGCTTCTCCTCCTTTGCGGACGGCAATGCAACCATGCATCCGCGGCCGGAAACTCCTATTTGAATGACCTGCCCGTCTTCTACTAAGACTGGAACAGTACCTCCTCCCGTCAAAACAACAAGCTGCTTTAATGCCGCTTTGTCTTCTTCGACATCATACTCGACAAATTCTTTTCCGTCCCATAATAAACTTTCCCGCAATTCCTTCGTGTAAGGACATCCTTTCGCACCATAAAGCTCCAGCATCATTTCTCATCCTCCAAAGAGATGATTTATTATTAAGCATTTTCATGATTGATTAACAGATGCGAGGCAACGGATCGCCAATCAGCATATCGATCAAGCGTGTACCTCCATATTGAGAACGTGCTAAAACTGCTTTTTTTGGCTCTGCTTGTATTTCACCAATGCGCTTCGCATTCTCCCCGCCCGGCATGCTTCTTAGTGTTTTTAATGCGATATCGGCGTATTCAGGCGAAATGACGGCAAGAAACTGCCCTTCATTGGCAATATGAAGGGGATCCAATCCTAAAATTTCGCAGGCACCGCGCACTGCCGGGCGAACTGGAATTGCCTCTTCATCGAGTATAACAGCTACTTGAGCGTCTCTTGCCAATTCGTTTAATGCCGTAGCTACGCCGCCTCGGGTTGGATCGCGCAGCCATCTAAGCCCCGGCGCCGCCGCCTCAATAAGTGCCGATACGAACGGCCAAACCGCCCGAGTATCGGAAGTAAGATCAGCTTCTAAATCCAACTCCCCTCTAGCCAATAGAACGGTAATCCCATGATCACCAATTGCACCAGACAAAATGACATGATCACCCGGTTGAACGTTTCTGGACGAAAGAGAAACGCGCGGATCGGTAAGGCCGATACCGGCTGTCGTGATGTACAGACCGTCCGCTTTTCCGTGCTCCACTACTTTCGTATCTCCCCCGACCACAGGCACTCCGGCACGTTGAGCTGCCTTGGCGATAGCCGCCACCTCCCGTTCCAACTCCGACGTTGTCAATCCCGCTTCGATAATAAGTGTTGTCACCAAAGCCAACGGCTTTGCTCCTCCCATCGCCAAGTCGTTTATAGTCCCATTGACGGCAAGTTCGCCGATAGATCCCCCTGGGAAGACGAGTGGATTGACAACAAAGCTGTCTGCAGTAAACGCCAATCGGCTCCCATTTGCCTCAACATATGCCGCATCATTTAATTCTGCTGGCTTGTCCCCCATCATATAGGGAACCAACAGTCCTTCGATCAGTCTTCTGCTGGCTTTCCCGCCAGCGCCATGAGCCAATTCGATATAAGAATCAGTAAAATTCACTTTGGCTGTCTTCATGCTTGTTCCTTCCTTTCTTCCTGATGCAACGATTAATTAAGAAGTTCAGTGAGAGTCTCCCAAATCATATAACGTCTGAAAGTAAGCTGATGAACCCTGCCACTGCCCGAAATCGAAACGCATTGTATTTCACCTAACAGGGAAACAATCTATATAATTTCCTCTTTTTTTATTCACCCACTGCTTCTTGCAAATGAACGTAATGATAATAGGCGGCGCATGCCCCTTCTGACGACACCATAAGAGCTCCCACCGGATGTTCCGGAGTGCATTCTTTGCCAAACAGCTGACATTGATGCGGCTTCAATATACCTTTTAATACTTGTCCGCAAGGCGCCATTTGCGGATCACTCACACGAGATCCCTCGACTTGGAAACGAACTTCCGCATCCCACTTGGCGAATTCAGGCCGCAATTTGAGCGCAGACTGCTGAATAGCCCCAAGTCCCCTCCATTCAAAAAGAGAGCGGACTTCAAAAACTTCTTTCATTACATCAAGTGCAGACATATTTCCTTCGTAAGGAACGACGCGGCTATATTGATTTTCTACTTCAAACCGCCCCTCGCGCATTTGTTTTACAAGCATGAGGATCGATTGCAGTAAATCGAGCGGT
The DNA here is from genome assembly GCF_038000355.1 of Aeribacillus sp. FSL M8-0235. NCBI lineage: Bacteria > Bacillati > Bacillota > Bacilli > Caryophanales > Bacillaceae > Aeribacillus > Aeribacillus sp. FSL M8-0235. The sequence continues at coordinate 450,267 of NZ_JBBOBW010000001.1, forward strand.
TCAAAACCGGAGATAATTATCGGTTTTTGGTATTTTTTTGCGATGCTTTCATAAGGACGGGCGCCGATTACAGATGAAACATGACCAGGTCCGATAAACCCATCAATGCGCATATCCGGAGAATCCAATATTGCCTGCATTGCCGGTATAATTAGGACGTGATTGGAAAATACAGAGAAATTGGGCACATCCAATTCACGTGCGCGCATGAGCGTCAATGCTGTTGATGGGGCGGTAGTTTCAAAGCCAATCGCGAACAGCACAACTTGCCGGTCAGGATTCTTCATCGCTATGTTTAAAGCATCTAAAGGGGAGTACACCATACGTATATCAGCCCCTTTAGCTTTTAGTTCGAGAGGCGTTCCATGTTTCCCGGGAACGCGCATTACATCACCGAATGCGGTAAAAATGACGTCCTGCTGCTTGGCAATCGAAAGTCCATTGTCCATACGTCCCATTGGAAGAATACAGACAGGGCATCCCGGTCCATGGACAAGCTCAATGTTTTCAGGCAGCAGATTCTGCAATCCAAATCGAAAAATCGAAAAGGTATGTCCTCCGCAAACCTCCATAAAACGATAGTGATAATCTGGATCGACGAGACGGTGGATTTCTTCCGATATTTTGCGGATTAATTCCGGATTGCGAAACTCGTCAACATATTTCATCGTCGTCATTAAACTGCACCTCCTAAAATTAGATCAACAACGACTGCCTGCATGCATATCGTCTTTTTCGGAACGGGTTTTGATTGACCAATCATATGCCTTTTGTTGCCTTAAGTCTCCAGCGCTGTGTATTAACATGTTTAAACTTTTTCGTTATCAAATTGGTAACCTTGTACTTCCTCGATCGCTTCATCCGATTCATTTAACATGCTTAGCAAATTCAATTGTTCATTTGCTTGTTCTTCACTGATTTTGCTCATCGCAAATCCCACATGAATAAGCACCCAATCTCCAAGAAGGAGATGTTCATTTTTTAATAAGTCAATGTTAATTTTGCGGCGCACACCGCAAACATTCACCACAGCATAATGGCGGTCACCATCTAACATTTCTACAATTTGGCCTGGAATAGCTAAACACATGGATGAATCGCTCCCCCCGATTTGCAATAAATGTGAAAATTTAGATATGTTATTGTCCGTAAAGAAAACTAGAAGTTCATTCGAACACTGAAACTTTTGTTAGAGATTCTTTAGAACAATCATGTAAATTTAAGGCGCCAAATGATGACGCGGTTATTTCCTGAATCAGCAATTGCCAGACGATTTTGATGACACCAAATCCCGTACGGCCAGCAAAGTGAATCCCTTGTTACGGCTTTCCAGCGATTTTCTCCCATTCCTTCGAAATCTGCTTGGCCAATAACATACGAAGCAGGATGATACGCTCCTTTTCGCGGCGACTCAGTAAAAAGAAGGATGCGGTTGTTTGCCGTGTCAGCCACCGCTAGCAAATTGTCGTATTGTGCGATCCCGTAAGGAAACCGGAAGCGCCGGGGTCCTTGCGGTACATGGGGAAGTTCAAATGACTGAGTAAAATCTTGTTGACCGAGAACTAACTCAGCTGGGCGGTCCGTCTCTGGAGGCGGCGTATAACCAAGAATGCGGTGATTGCCCGCATCAGCAACGTATAACGTATTTCCGTCGCCGGCAAGAGCGTGAGGCCAGCGATACGTATCCGTTCCTACGCCTTTTCCCCTATTCTCACTGTTTACATAACCATTCGGTTGACCAAGAATGACATCAGGAACACGCCCATCTTCCGGTAAACCTTTCCATCCTAAAACTCGGCGATTCCCCGTATCCGCTACATAAAACCATTCATCAATGTATGCAAAATTATATGGCCAATAAAATCCAGTCGGACTAACTTTTCCTCCTCGATTCGGGGATGTCCCTGACAGATCCTCTTGTCCCAAGACATAATCGGGAGGCTGGTTATTTATTTTCGGCAATGTTTCCCAAATGAGCAGACGATGGTGCCAAGCATCTGCGACAAATAGCTTTCCTTCAATGACCGCAACGCCAGTTGGGAGATGAAACAGTTTTGGTCCTTCTGTTTCAGAATCAGGCTGACCTAACACGATGTCAGCTGGCGCATGATCATTTTCCGGCCAACTGTACCAAATGAGTACGCGATGGTTGCCGCTGTCGGCCGCTACTACAATATCATCGTCTACATATACTCCCCTTGGTGCATAAAGATGAATCCTGTTTGGATGGGCAGGGGGCAGCACAAGACCGCCTGGGGCCGATCCCCCTAACCACCGTTCGGGATATGCGGTTAACTTAATCGTATCCATATTTTTTCATCCTCTACCCGAACTGGAAAGGGTTCTAGCTGCACGTGAGGTGCCGTCATGCATTCCCCGGTGGATAAATCAAAACGGAAGCCGTGCCATGGACAAGTAATAATAGAGTTGTCCACCAGTCCTCCGTCAAGAGACATCCCCATATGAGGGCATTGATTGCGAAATGCCATTACTTTTCCTTCTGAGCGAACCAGCAAAACATCGAGCTCCTCATGCGAAAAGCGAACAGGACTCCCTTCTTCCAGTTCCGAAGCGGATGGACCTTGCACCCATCCGTTTTGTTCTAAATTTCCAGTATCATTCATAGCGTGAAATGGCATGTAGCCGGAGGTCACTTCCTCTTCGACCATGACAACATGTTCAATTTCTGGAACGCGGGCTTTAATTGCTTCCTCAATCCCATTTTTCAACGTCATAGCGGATAGCGAGCAACCGGAACAAGCTCCTTGAAGGCGGACATAAACTGTATTTCCTTCCACTTTAACTAGCTCCACGCCACCTCCGTGGGAACGCATATAAGGACGCACTTCTTCTAACGCGGCGGCGGTACGGGTAAATAAATCTTGTTTAATGATTCCGTGCATCAAAAACATCGCATAAATAGAAGGGTCTTCTGCAGCTTTCAGCAGCAATTCTTTTCCCGCCTCCGTTTCACGAAACGTGCGAACGAGCTTTCTAAGAGCATGTTCGTGAAAGGCTTCAATGGCTTTTTTCAATTCCATTGCTTTCATCCGGGCGTCTTCTGGCAGACCCTTTATTGAGTCCAGCACGCGATCCACCCGTCCAGCCAAAGCTTGAAAATCCTCTTCCTGCTGAACTTTCATGATCACTCACCTCCAAAAGCCAATGTTTGCTCTAGAGCTTCTTCGGTTTTCCGATACAATAAAGCGGCAAATGTTTGTTTGGCCATCTCCTGCAGCATTTCTTCAACCGTATTACGGTCAACAATGTTAGTAAAATCATTGACGCGATGATTGGCTAAAGCCTGCAAAATGAGGCAAGAGCCCGCTGGATTATCAAGAAGGGCATCGCGAAAGAAAGCGTCCACAAATTCGTTCAGCCAAATTCCCTCACTTTGAGGATTTGCGCGAAGCCGTTCCAGCGCTTTTTGAGCTCCTTCATTGCGCTGGATGATACGTTCACAAAAGCGGTCAACCGCCATACCCAACAAAAGATTAAAGTATTGCTGTTCGTGGGGATTTATGCTATCCTTCCTCTCTTTCGCACATTTTACTGTTCCATTTTTTCATTGGCAGCTGCTTGCTTCCGCTTAAGGGCAATTTCCGCTAATACGTCTTCGATGGCACTCGCTGCCTCATGCTCTCCATATTTACGAAACAATTGACTGGCCTCTTCCAACCGAGGTACCGCTCGGGAAAACGCACCTAGATGTGCCAACGCATTCCCTTGATTAGCTAAAACGCGGGCATATGCTATTGGATCGTCTTTAGAGCGGCGTACTTCGAGCACATCTTCATAAAGAGCTACTGCTTCCCAAAGATTATCTTCAAGATGAGAGGATTTTACATGTTGCAGCGCATTGGCTAGATTGACCGTGGCGCTTGCCCAAAGCTCCGGGTGTTTATCTTTTTTAAAAATGCGTAAAGACTCTCTTAATGACTGGATCGCTGTCGCTGTGCGCAAATAGGCGCTGCGGTCTAAAGACGGAATGGCTAAATACGCTAAAGCAAGATTCATATGAACGGTAGCATACTCTTCTGGATAAGTGACTTTCCGATATACTTTCAGTGCTTCATGATAACATCTGACTGCTTCTAGAAGAGAACCTTTCCGTCCATCGGCGCCAGTTTGATGTACTGTGCCTAATTGAAACCACAGTTCAGCCCTTGCTTCCTGAAAGGAAGACGTTTCTAAAAGAGAGAGGGCTTTCCGGTATCCTTCTACTGTCTCCTTCCCGCAATCACCAAGCATTTGTTTTGTCGCCGCATATTCCGCGTAAAGGCGAGCGGAAAAAACTGGTGACACGTTTTCTACTGTAGCGGCGGCTTCAGAAAGTAGCGAAAGCCCAGTCGGCCAATCTTTTCGTTGAAACGCGTCGTACGCTTGAGTTGCCAATAAAAACGCCCGTATTTCTCCTGACGTATCGCCAAGCGGTGGGGGAGTTTCATACAGTTTCAGGCGCCACGCCGCTGCGTCCAAAAGCAAGGAGAAATCGTCTGGGAGCATTTCTTTGGCTAAAGTGTATGTATATGTTTGTGGATCCAAAATAAAACGGTTATAAGCAGCTTCCGGTCCTTCCGGCAATAATGTTAGCACCTCGTCTTCGCTTTTTCCCTCAATCGCCGCAGCAAAAAAACGCCAGTTCTCCGGCCAACGATCAGGAAAATGTCCGCGGAGAAGAAGGGATATGAATTGATCTGCATTTGGAACAGGTGGTAGAAGAAAAAAACCTGCCGCTCCAGGAAAAACACCGATTGGCTGTGGCTGCAGCACTGTTATTCCCCCTTTTAAAAACTGTAATTGGAAAGACAACGAAACCTCTAAATAACTAAGATCGGCATGTTCTAACGTACTAACGATTATTGTGCAATTACTCACTCTCGTTTCATTTAGTATGGATATCATCTTATCGTCCTGTCGGCCAGGTCCAAAATTTTTCTTCATCATGACCATTCAAGTCAAGGGATGAAGCGGCTTATATACTTTTACTTCTCCGACATCGCACAGGAACAAAAAAGTGGCATGCGAAGCGCTCCATATCGTTCATCCCATACAGCGTCACGAATTCCCGGCTGCACACCTTCAGGCAAAATTTCTTGGACAAACATGCTTCGATCTCCACGAGAATTGCGCAGTTTTAACAGTAATCCGCCCGCTCCCAAATGACTTACCGGCATCACCCACAGTTCTTCGTCACGTATTAAAACGATGGCTGTTCCTGTAGGGAACCGCACCGTTTCTTCGGCGGGAATATGAAGATAGCCAGTTGGTGTCAGTTCAAGCTTCACTTTTTTTCCCTCCTAAGCGATGAAGCAGCTCATCCGCTAAACGATCTAAGGCATTGTCCACCGTTGGAGACAATCCAAATCCGTACGATATGTTTTCGGCTTCGATCAGGAAAACGGTCACTTTCTTCGGGAAGCGGCTTTTTAAAAGCCATCGGCCTAAGGCAATCGCATGATCCCAGCGGAAATCGTGAAGATTAACATCTTTTAGCGGAGGAGTTTCCACCTCTTCACCTGGAATTTCAAAAATCGTGCCCGGTTCATCTCCTGATTTACAGGCATCTACTAGAATCAGTTCCTCTGCATCCCCGATTTGAAAAGCTACATCCATGCCAGCAGTTCCGCCATCAGCCAAACGGACTCCCGGTGGGACCCCATGTTCCCACAATTTGCGGATCAACATGGGTCCCGCCCCATCATCACTTCGCAGCAAATTGCCACATCCAATAATCATAACGTTCATACAAAATTCCTCCTTCTGCAGGCGTACCGTTCCCATTACCATTCTTTGTCTGTTTTACTCGACTATTAGTTTTACAGTTGTATATGAAATGTCTGCTGATATGCTTGCACTGCAGAAAAACACGTCACTTAAAGTTGCATATTAGAGATATCAGCATATATTTATCACTTTATATTTGGCTAACTCTTTATGCGACTTGGCATCATAAGCATGAACGGTGCAAACAAGGCATGAATCATAGCTTTGGGCAATATGAGCCAATTCGACCGGATCTTCAGGATTCTTAATAGGTACGCCGATCATCGCTGTTTCGATAGGTCCGCGCTGACCGTGACGATCACGCGGTCCAATGTTCCATGCTGTCGGAGTGACGACTTGATAATTTTCAATTTTTCCATCTTTAATTTGAATCCAGTCAGCCAAAGCGCCGCGGGCTGCTTCCGTAGCTCCGAATCCGCGTCCTTCAGGCAATTCTTTCGGCTTGATGTAAAATTTTTCGTTTAAATCGATTTGCTTCAACCACTTCTTCATGCGCAAATAATATTTCGCGGCTTCGTGAAGGCGAGCCAACACACGCACCATCGAACTTGGCCCGATTTCTTTAATCAAGTTCAAAAAGAGAGGATCATAATCTTGCCACTCCTCAGCACCAGAGCGGCCAGCAATTACTTGGCGGGCCAACGGACCTACCTCCAGAGGAGTTTCTCCGATGCCTGGAATATCATACCGCGGTGCTTTAGCAAACGTATATTTTCCTTCTTTTTGCCCTTCGATTGGATCCACCGGATCGGTTACTCCTTCAAATGGGTGGTAAGAACCGCTGCCGCGATAGAAAGAATGGGTATGATCCTCGCGTATCCGTGCTTGATCAAAATCATGGAAATTTTCCCCATCAAATATTCCCGAACGGGAAACCAGCGCTGCGTTGCGTCCTTCAATCGTCGGATAGCGGTATTGCTGCGGGTTAAAAAAGCTTCCAGTGGCTAAATAGCGGCCCGGCCCCGCTCCGTATTTGTCCAATCCGATTTCCATGCTATAGCGAATGAATAAGCCAAGATCAGAATTGCGATGCTCCGGCTTCTCATCCAGCCATGCAAGAACATCGTCCCAAGTCTTGTTTTCCAGCCAGCGTTCAGCGGAACAGCCAAGAAGAACTTTCTCCAGCCAGTTTTCCCGATAATATTCCAAAATCGAGATAGAGCGAGTAATATCGGACAATGTCGGCGAGCTGACAACGCCTCCCGGAACCATGAAGCTGGAATGCGGCCATTGTCCGCCAAAGATCGCGTAAATTTCCACCGGCTTAGCTGAAACAGTGACGCCAATCTCATAATGCTCTCCCTCAAAAGGAGCCCAACGGCGAACCACTTCATCGTACAGCTTAGAAGAAGCGTAATGTCGATGAGTTAAACCAATTGCGAACAAAGCATAAAACCAACGCGGAATGCTTTGAATCGTTTCCGCCGCTTGAGCAATATTGCGGATGAGCGTAGCATTCGGCGGTACTTCCGTCCCCCAAGCCGTATCGAGCGCATAAACTGCTTTCGTTAGATGGCTGCCGCCGCAAATGCCGCAGATCCGAGGAGTAACAATCAAACCGGCCTGCGGATCTTTTCCTTTTAAAATCATCTCGAAACCGCGGAACATCGTTGCTTCCGTCCAAGCATCTACAACAACGCCATCATCAATGGCTACTTTTACATCCAAATCTCCTTCTACACGACCGAGGGAATGTACTTTAATTTCCAGTTTGTTTGTTTTTACAATAGCCTCTTGCTTTTTCATGTTCTTTAGGCACCTCGTTTCTAAAATGGTTTCCATTAAAAGATATCCGAATCGCAGTAAATGGAAATCGCCGATTTCAAACATACAAAATAACTTTCTTCATGCCTTTGTGTAGACGAGACGGTCACTTTTACCGTTAAGCAACATCAACAAACGGCTTATTCGTGCTTCACTCATATCCGGTTCCACTTCATCTTGATGACAAAAGTTGCGAATTTCGTTAATATCACGGAACAAGCTTCACGTCTTTGTGGAGATGTCACTTTTTCCGTTAAGCAACATCAACAAACGGCTTATTGGTGCTTCGCTCATATCCGGTTCCCACTAGATGCTGATGACAAAAGTCGTGATTTTCGTTAATGATCACGGAAAGCTTCACGTCTTTGTGTAGATAGTCACTTTTTCCGTTAAGTAAGATCACAAACGGTTTATTGGTGCTTCGCTCATATCCGGTTCCACTTCATCCTGATGACAAAAGTTGCGAATTTCGTTAATATCACGGAACAAGCTTCACGTCTTTGTGGAGATGTCACTTTTTCCGTTAAGCAACATCAACAAACGGCTTATTGGTGCTTCGCTCATATCCGGTTCCCACTAGATGCTGATGACAAAAGTCGTGATTTTCGTTAATGATCACGGAAAGCTTCACGTCTTTGTGTAGATAGTCACTTTTTCCGTTAAGTAAGATCACAAACGGTTTATTGGTGCTTCGCTCATATCCGGTTCCACTTCATCCTGATGACAAAAGTTGCGAATTTTGTTAATGATCACGGAACAAGCTTCACGTCTTTGTGGAGATGTCACTTTTTCCGTTAAGTAACATCACAAACGGTTTATTGGTGCTTCACTCATATCTGATTCCACTTCATCTTGATGACAAAAATCCGAATTTCGTTAATATCACGGAACAAACATATCTTCTTTCGCCCATTTCGGCGCCACAGCACGTGCCAATGCCGCATTCACAGAGTAGCTGAGCGGATCGGTGCCTTGTGGTACTTCTTTTGGAATTGAGCCGAGAACTTTTTGCGTTTTAAAAACTGTTCCAGGTGCTAGGTCAAAGAACGGGAACTGAGGCTCCGTACAGCCAATACAAGGCATTCCTGCCCGAGTTTTGGAAGATTGACGGTTCCAAAGAATGCGGTTGCATGGCGAATGAGTCATTGGACCTCGACAGCCTTGCTCATAAAAGAGACATCCTTTTCGCGTACCTTGTCCGAACTCTTCCACCGGCTCTTTCCACTCGAAATACTGCACACGCGTACAGCCCGTTTGGGTAAACGTTTTAAAGAACGTTTGCGGACGTTGAAGATCGTCTAAAACAACATCTTCCAAACGGCCAGTAGCAATGGCTACAAGAATTTGCGTCACCCAGTCGGGATGAGCCGGACAACCAGGAATGTTAATGACTGGGAGTCCACCTTTCGAACGGAACTGTGTACCAAGAAATCCCCCGCGTTCTTCTTTCATATATTGAAGACCAATCGATTCAGACGGATTCGGTTTTGTCGCCGGAATTCCACCCCAGCACGCACAATCACCGATTGCGACAACGTATTGCGCTTTATGGGCGAAATCCCAAATCCAGTTTTTTTTCGGACGGTCCATAAGCATATCATAGTGCCCTGTTCCGTCAGGTCCCTGAATAATTGTCCCTTCTACCACCAAGATATCCAGTGGGATTTCGTCATTGAGAATTTGCTCATAAAGGCGGCGAACTTGCTCACCGAACTCCATCGACAAAGAATGGTGATACAAAATGTTAATGCCAAAATCGGTTACTAAATCAATGACCGTTGGCTCTTCCGCATTTAAAAATGATTGAGTGTTTCCATTGCACGCACCGCCGTGCATCCAAAGGAGATTCACCATTTTCTCCACCTCCAAAAAGTTTTGGGCAAGATTTTTCAATTTCAATACCTTTGCGCAACGAAAGTCAGAAGGTTCTGATATTTTAAAATACATCTTCGTATAGACGCTCTCCTGTTTAGATGTCTCACTGGTGTTTGGCGACTTGTCGGCTTGATTCAAATCGTTTTCTATTTCAACCAAACGACTCAAAATCATAGTCTTTCGCAGCGTTCTATTCATCTAAAATTTTGCTTATAGAGAGCCGGACGAATGAATAAATGCTGATTTATCCGCTTCCAGCTGTGAAATCCATTCGTCAATTCCTTCTCCTGTGCGAGCAGAAACTTCGTGAATGCGAATGCCTGGGCGCACCTCATTCAATGCTTCATAAAATCGTTTTCGCTGAAAATCTACCGCTTCCGCTAAATCAATTTTTGTGATAATCGCCGTATCAGCACTGTTGACAATAGTCGGATATTTTACCGGTTTATCCTCGCCCTCTGTCACGGAAAAAAGAACTACACGCTGGTTTTCTCCCAAGTCATAACTTGCGGGACAGACGAGATTTCCAACATTTTCGATAAAAAGGAAATCAAATGTTTCCAACTCCCAATCTTGCAACGTTCGCTCAATCATTTCCGCTTCCAGATGGCAAACTGTGCCAGTAGTAATTTGACGCACTTTTGCTCCACTTTGCCGCAAGCGGTCCGCGTCGTTTTCAGTTGCTAAATCGCCAACTAAAGCGGCTGTTCGATAGCGTTTGCCAAGGCGGGTAAGCACTTCTGTAAGCAGCGTCGTTTTTCCCGCTCCAGGACTGGAAACGAGATTGACGACATAAACGCCCACATTTTGAAACCGCTTTCTTAATTCTCTAGCAAGGAGATCATTTTTCTTCAAAACATTCTGGCGAATTTCAACAATTCGAGGATTTAAGGTCAAATCATGCATTTTCTTCTCCACCTTCCAATGCGTACAATTCCATCTCTCTTCCCGCAAGGACTTGGCCAGTTTTTGTGCCGCACGTAGGACAGCGCATAGGAAGCGGTTCAGGCAAAATCCGTTCTTCTTGGCAGTTGGGACAGAAAATGGTCACGGGGACATCTTCAATAATAAGTTTAGCCCCTTCCAACGAAGTTCCCTGAACAACCACATCAAAAGAAAATTCTAAGGCTTCTTTTACGACACCTGATAATACTCCAAGCTTTAAAAACAGCGCTTTAACTTTCTTTATTCCCGAATTTTCCGCCGCTTCTGCCGCCAATTCAACTAAGCTTTGGGCAATAGACAACTCATGCATCGCTGATCTCCTTCGATAAGTTTCGTGCAAAATTAAGGACGAAATTAAGTGCAGGCTGTACTTCCGGATCGCTTAATGTCCGCATCAGACCAATAATTCCCACACGTTTCGTTCCCGTTTCCGCTGCTTCTTTAGAGGCTTGATACAATGAACGCGACACCTTTCCAATTACTTGCACCGAGCGCACGTCCAAAACATCGGACTTGAACAGCTCTTGGATTTGCGGAGAATCGAGGAATTCTTGCATTTTATGCAACGCGGTTAAAGCATTCTCAAAACGCGTAACATATTCTGGTCTAGATATGCCTTGTCGCAAAAGAACGACAAGTTCATTGATCGAATCAGCAAATTCCGGTCCGCGTTGAAGAAAATTTTCCAGCATATCCAAAAGGAACGTTACATTCTCCAGCTTATCAAGCAAGTGGATTAGCTGCTCCATCGTTCGCGGATCTGAAAGCTTTTCAACCAACAAGTGATCAATGGACGTCTCCATAACCGCTCCTTTCCCAGCTTCCCCCATTTTGATTCCTCCTTCTTGATTTTTACAGAAAAAAGTGTGTCATTTTGGGAATATTGTTGTCTTTTTTTGCTAGCTGTTAAAATAATAATACAACAATTCAGAATTTTTTAACACTATATTTTATAAAAACTATTTTAAGTTTTTGCTTCTTCGCTAATAGAATTATTCGTTGATCATACAGGATATGAATAGGTGAACGAAATAAAAAACTATCAAGTAAAGTTGTTTCAAGAATAGTGATAAGTTGTGGAATAAAATGATGAAAACTGATCAATACCTTTACCGATAAGGGTTAAATAGAATGGGTTTAGTAAAGAGCTTGAAAATTTTAGTATTTTTTGATTCATATTTTCCAAAACTGATCCGGCTCTACACAAGAAACAGAAAGGAATTTTATGGAACATGGATGGAAGGAACGTATTTCAACTCGATTGAAACGTTCTTAATGCTTTCCAGGAGGGTTTTACACATTGCGTTTGCAAGCTTCTTGAAGTGTTTGACATAAGTCAGCCGTCGATTAGCAAGCATCTTCGCAAATTAGATTAATATAATGCAGCAAAACTTTATTTATCAGCATCTAAAGCAAATTAGCAGTTGGATCCTCTATAGACTATAAAATGGGCTTGGACAGTTCCAGTTACTTAAACTATACTGAATGTAACCAATAGAAAGTGTAGCAAAAAATATTTTTCAAAGCGCAGTTTTTGAACTGCCGTGTGAAAAAATAGCAGGTCAATTTCAAAGCGGGGTAGAATGCAGATGGCAGAAGAAATGGAGATCATTGATAAAATCATATCAGATATTCATTCTGGCAGGTATGGGGCCAATGATAAATTACCATCCGAAAATGAGCTTGCTGACTATTTTAACGTTCCGCGAATGACAATCCGCAAAGTATACGAAAGGCTTCAGGAGATGGGATATATTTATTCAAGACAAGGAAAGGGCAGCTATGTAAAAGATCGGCAAATGCAGATTCCGCTTGTTCTTTCCGGGGATGAAAGCTTCAGCAGGAAAATGATTAGACTTGGGCACCATTTCCGATCGAAAAACATTTTTTGCGAAGAAATCGGCTATAATAAAGCAATCTTTCATTCTCTCGGTGCTGAGGAAACGGATCGAATATTTAAAATAGGCAGGCTGCGCATTGTCAATAATCGACCAATTGCCTTGCATATTTCCTACGTGGCGAAATCCGTATTTGATGATATTGATTTGTACGGCAAGGAAATCACGTCCATGTTTGATTATTATCAAAAGAAAGGCTTCACTGAATTTGAATCGAAGTCAAGCGTGTTAAAGGTTTTATTTCCGACTAAATTCTTATGGGAAATTCTTGAATGCACGAGCTTAATTCCGCTTTTAGTGTTGGAGACAGGATGTATCGATAAAAAAACCGGAACGGTGCTTGAACATACAGAAATTTTTTATCGGAGTGATTGCTTTAACTTTGTTATATAAAAAACTTTTGCTTTCGGGTATGTCCGATAAGTCCCTAAAATCCAACAAGTAGAGGAAAACATGCGTTTTTCTCTGCTTGTTTTTATATGCTTTCGATTTTGGATTGAAAGCAGCAGAGAGATTCATTCAAGGAATCTCTCTTTTTTTTTTGTGCTCATTAACATTTTCTTAAAAATGCGTTTGCAAAAAATTAATAGAATTTACTTTTTTTTAAATTTTTTCCACTTGGCAACAAGATATGCTTAAATCAACGGAAGCAAAAAATCATGATGGAGGGGCGGAAATGGAAAGAAGGCGAAGAACAGAAATTTTAATCAACGGAAATAAGAACGTTGCTGCCACATTGGCACAACAAATTTTAGCTAAGTATGAGGTAAAAACGATTGAAAAGCCGAACAACGGTTTAGTAATGGTAAAAGTTCGGGAAACGGCAAAGAACAGTTTGTTCTACTTAGGAGAAGTTTTTGTAACAGAATGTAAAGTGGAAATTAACGGGTATATCGGCATCGGCATATTAAAAGGACATGAGCCGGAATTAGCATACCATTTGGCTGTGGTCGATGCAGCTTACAATGCACAATTGCCAGAAACGGAACGATGGAATGAAGTTTTGTTGAAGGAGGAAGCAGCAATTCATGAGCAAAGAAAGAACTCCTTCATGAAAATTTTGAAGACAAAAGTAAATTTTGAAACGATGGATGTTTAAAAGGAGCAGAGGTTGAATGAAATTAAATTTTATTCACGATATTCAACGTGCATATCGAAAAGTTGTTGATTCCATGTCTAGGCCCGGATTGATAACAAACTTAAAAGATGAGGCGGCCAAAGTAGATCTTGAGGCTGGCTGTTTTCCCTCGACACTTGTTCTGGCTGCAATGCTTCTAGATACTGAAGTGACCTTTAAGGTAGTTTCCGAGAAGGAAGAAGAGACAACTCGCTGGATAAACCAACTAACCTATGCAAAAGCTGATGCAGCAGAACGCGCTGATTTCGTTTTTGTACTTTATGACAAAGCTGAAGATGAACTTGGGCAAATATTACAGCGAGTAAAAACCGGCAGTCTCATCGATCCCCATGATTCAGCAACCATTATTGTTGAGGCAGATGCTGTTACGGATGGATGCGATTTCAAATTAACAGGTCCGGGCATTGAAGAAGCAAATTATGTAAATGTTTCAGTAAATGGGAATTGGATGGAAGTTCGACAGCAACAAAACGCTGAATTTCCAATGGGGGTTGATTTAATTTTTGTGGACAAAAATCATCATCTCTTATGTCTGCCAAGGACGACGCAAATTTTATCAGAAGGGAGGAAGCTTTGATGGGATATGTGGCAGTGAAAGGCGGAACAATTGCCATTGAGGAGTCGATTAAACGGCTGAAATATGAGCGGTTAAAAAAAGGAGTTGTTCTTGACATTGGCAGAATTGAAGCTGGCCTGCGGGGATTGATTGATCAGGTGATGTCAGAGAGCAGTCTATATGACGAAACCCTTGCGGCGCTAGCGATCAAACATGCTGAAGGCAATCTTGAAGAAGCGGTTTTTCTGCTTCGTGCATATCGATCCACTTTACCGCGCAAGCATTATTCGCAAATAGTTAATACAAAGGACATGAGTATCGAAAGAAGGATTTCAGCTAGTTTTAAAGATATACCAGGCGGCCAAATTTTGGGAGCTACAACTGACTACACTCATCGTTTGCTCGACTTTGACCTCATGGAGGAAACAGATGAAGATGCAGTAAATTGGCTTTCGGCCTATGAGAAGGAAATGCTCGATGAAGTGGATGAAAAACATTTTGGCAAACTGCCAAAAGTAAGTGATTACTTAAGAAAAGAAGGTTTGTTCTCGGAGTGTGTAATGGACAATACAGAGCCTGATGATGTAACGAGAAAAAGCTTGACGTTTCCTTCCACCCGCAGTCAGCGTCTCCAAGTTTTAACAAGAGGCCAGACAGGGGCGGTGACTTCATTAGCTTATGCCGTCATTCGCGGATATGGAAGTCTTCATCCAACAGTAGGTGAACTGCGTGTCGGCTATTTGCCGGTTTACATCGATAGCCCTTTTCATTCATTTAATAGAGAAGACGATGCTTATTATATTGGGGAAATTAAAGCAACCGAAGTCGAAATGTTAATTCCGGAAACAGTTGAGATCGGGGACGGGAAAAAGGAAATTAAGTTTGAAATCGGATATGGTCTTTGCTTTGGTCAAAATGAAACGAAAGCAATCGCAATGGGAATTTTAGACAATAGTTTGGAGAAAGGAAATAGGGACTATCCGACAGGAGACGAGGAATTTGTCCTTTATCATATTGATTCGGTTGAATCCACCGGGTTTATTTCACATTTGAAGCTGCCTCACTATGTCACTTTCCAATCGAAGCTTGATATTGTACGCAAATCAAAAAGCAAGCAAGAAATGTAAAAAGGAGAGGAATTCATGCAAATCCATTATAATTTTGCTTTTTTCGATGAAGGTTCCAAACGGGAAATTCGAAGAGCCACATTAAAAGCAATTGCCATTCCGGGCTATCAAGTTCCATTTGCATCAAGAGAAATGCCGATTGCACGCGGCTGGGGAACAGGTGGACTGCAATTAACCCTTTCTCTCATTGGCAAAGATGATGTTTTAAAAGTAATCGACCAAGGCTCTGATGAATCCGTTAATGCGGTAAACATTAAAAAATTGGTGATGAAAACGGCGGGCATTAAAACGACGGAGGAGACGCAAGAAGCAACGATCATTCAATCAAGACATCGAATTCCAGAAATTCCTCTTACAGAAGGCCAGATACTTGTATTACAAGTACCACTGCCTGAACCGCTGCGCGATTATGAACCGAGCGAATATAATACGAAAAGGCTTCATGCGGAGAAAGAATACAGCGGCGCATGGCTGATGCTTTTTGAACAAATCATGAAATACGGGCATATGGCTTCGGATTTTGATCATCCTGTGATGGTGGAAAATCGGTATGTCATGGCGCCGAGTCCTATACCAAGGTTTGATAATCCGAAAATGCACTATTCAAAGGCATTAATTTTGCTTGGAGCCGGTCGTGAAAAGAAGATATACGCTGTACCACCATACACGAAAGTCGTTTCACTTGCGTTTGACGATTATCCGTTTGAAGTGGAGAGCTTTGAAGATAAACATTGCAGACTGTGCGGCGCTACGGGAGTATATTTGGATGAATTGTTTAATGAGGAAACAGGTGAAACCTATTACCAATGCAATGATACAAGCTATTGTTTATCAAGATTAAATGAGCAATCAGAATCAAGAGGTGTTCAACATGGATGATTTAAGCAATCCAGTATTATCGGTCAAAAAGTTAAACAAACAATTCGGACCTGGATGCAGCCAATGCGGAAAGGCGGATTCCGCCGTTTTGGTGAAAAACTTTTGCCCTGTCTGCGGTACGGTATATGCTTGCCGTGATATTTCGTTTGATCTCTATCCCGGTGAAGTATTAGGCATTGTAGGTGAAAGCGGCAGCGGTAAATCAACATTAATGAGACAGCTATATTTTGATCAAGAGGCCACAAGCGGTGAAGTGTATATCCGATTTTATCATGATGGAAAAAAAAACGTATTAAACGAGTCCTCCCAACAAAAACGGTACATTCGCAACCATCTGATGGGGAAAGTTTACCAAAATCCGCTTCTCGGCTTGCGCATGAACTTTTCCTCCATCGGCAATATTGCTGAAAAATTAATTGCGGCAGGGAACAGGAATGTTGGACAGATGGTGTTAAGAGGACAAGTGCTGCTTGAGGAGGTAAACATTCCGCTATTTAGGATGAAGGAGGAGCCCCAAAAATTTTCGGGGGGCATGCAGCAAAGAGTTCAAATCGCCAAAGCATTGTCGAATAATCCGCCGATTCTTCTTCTCGATGAAGTAACGACCGGTCTTGATTTGTCCGTTCAAGCAAATGTTTTAGATTTGATACGGAATTTACAGAGGGAACTGAAGATAAGCATGATCGTTGTTTCCCATGATTTAGGCGTTATCAGAATGCTTGCAGACAGAACGTTCGTCATGCTGGAAGGAAAAATTATCGAGCAAGGGTTGACCGATCAAATTTTGGAAGATCCACAGCATCCTTATACACAGCAGCTCGTCCATTCGTTATTATGATCAATTTTTTGGACTTGTGAGAATGGAGGAAAAAACGTGTATCTCATAACAAACGGAAGAATTATAACGGAAGAAACCATTCTCGATGGTTACGATCTTCTTATTGAAGGAGATAAAATTAGCAAAATTGATGGCAAAGGGAAAATCGCTTGGAAAGAAGGAATGGAAGTACTCGATGCGGCGGGCGGATATGTCGCTCCTGGGTTTATCGATCTTCATTCTGACTATATTGAACATATGGCAGCACCAAGACCGACATCGTTAATGAATTTTCATTTAAGTCTTCGCGAAGCGGAAAAAGAATTAATCACCCATGGGATTACAACAATGTTTCACTCACTTTCTATTTATAAAAGCTCGGAATTTTCACATAAACCGATCCGTGAGCCGGAAAATGTCCGAAAATTTATTGAAATGATCCACCAAACTCATCATACAAAGCATTTAATACGACATCGGTTCCATGCACGGTTTGAAATTGACAGCATCGAAGAAGTTGAAAACTTAAAATCGTACATTGCTGAGAGCAAGGTGCACTTAATTTCGTTTATGGATCATACCCCTGGTCAAGGACAATATAGAGATTTAGAGGTTTACAGAAAAACGATAAAAGGCTACCAAGAGCTCAGTGATGAAGAGATTGATAGAGTCATTACAAAACATCAGCATAAGGAAAAATTAACACTTGAGGGAATAAAGGAAATTGCAACGCTGGCACAACAAAAAGGTATTGCTATCGCTTCTCATGACGATGACACGTTGGAAAAACTTGAGCTTGTGCAAAGCTTTGGGGCTTCGATCAGTGAATTTCCAATCACCTTGGAAATTGCTAAAAATGCGAAAAAGAAAGGAATGCTGACGGTAGCCGGGGCTCCGAACGTTCTTTTGGGAGGGTCCCACAGCGGAAATTTATCTGCACAAGAAGCCATTCAACACGGGTGTATCGATATTTTATGTAGTGACTATTATCCTCCATCGCTGCTTCATGCTGTTTTTAAAATGAGCGAAAAAAGCGATATCGACCTAGTCGAAATGTTTAAGCTTGTGACGATTAACCCGGCCAAAGCTGTCAAACTGGATGATCAAATTGGATCAATTAAGGAAGGAAAAAAAGCGGATATAGTCATCATCGAAAAAATAGACTTAGATTTTCCGGTTATCACGTCTTGTTTTGTGGACGGCCGTTTAATCTTGAAAACAAATTATAGAATTTAAAGATGATGGAAAGGGAGTTTCTATGATCGAGAAAAAACTGTCAAAAAAACCTTATATCCATGAACATTGCCAGTTGTTTCATACAGAATTAGGTGAATACACAGAAATAGGGGCTCACAATTATTTAGAAAATGTAAAAATGGGGGACTTTTCTTATACAGGACAGTTTTGCATCCTGCAAAATGTTGAAGTCGGAAAATTTTCCAATATTGCTGCGATGGTGCGAATCGGTCCTACCGCTCACCCGATGAATCGCCCTACTTTGCACCATATTACGTATCGGAGAAAAATGTATGGAGTTGATACTCATGACGATGACACGTTTTTATCATGGCGTAAAGCACAAATCACCTATATCGGCCATGACACATGGATTGGTCATGGGGCCATCATCATGCCTGGTGTAAAAATCGGCAATGGTGCAGTAGTCGGCAGCGGAGCCATTGTGACAAAGGATGTAGAGCCTTATACAATCGTTGCTGGAATACCAGCCAAACCGCTAAGGCGCCGATTTGATGAGCAAACGGTTAAACGATTGGAACGAATCAAGTGGTGGGACTGGTCGTATGAAACGTTGAAAGAACGAATTGACGACTTGTCTCAACATATTGAAACATTTCTAGATAAGTATGAGGGAAGAAGGGAATTCAGTGGAAAACATTTTAACGGTTGAGAGCCTGTCCAAAACATTTCGATTGCACAGTGTAAACAAGGAAATCCGCGCAATTAACAAGATTAGCTTTGTTGTAAAAGAAGGAGAATTTGTCGGTATTACCGGTAAAAGCGGCAGCGGTAAATCAACCATTTTAAAATGCATCTATCGCACATATTTGCCTGAAAGTGGAGACATCTGGTACAACTCAAAAAAGTTTGGCCTAATCAATTTGCGAGAAGCGACGGAAAGAGAAATGATTTATTTACGAAAGCATGAGATCGGATACGTATCGCAGTTTTTAAATGCTTTGCCGCGTATAACGGCCAGGGAAATAGTCAAACAAGCGATATTAGAAATGGGGCATAACGATAAGTATGCGGAGGAAGAAACAGAAAAAATATTGACGCATTTTGAACTGGATCCTCAGCTTTGGGATAGTTATGTTGCTACTTTTTCCGGAGGTGAAAAACTGCGGTTGAACATCGCTAGAGCAATGGTAAAGCGTCCGAGACTACTTTTATTGGATGAACCGACGGCAAGTTTAGATGATGAATCGAAGGAAAAAGTAAGAGTATTGATGGAACAGCTCGTTCGCGAAGGGACAACAATGCTGGGAATTTTTCATGATATGTTGTTCATGCAAAATTTATGTGATGTAGAATACCGAATGCTGGACGGGGAAATCATCAAGTATTCTGAAAAAAATCCCTTTACAAAACATTAAAAATTCTTTAGTAATTCAACGATATGAATTAACAATGCCTTTACATTCATCCTTTATATTCAATTATAAATGGAAAAATAATCTATTTTGAAAGGAAAAGGGGTAATGAATATGAAAAAAATGTTGAGGTTTATGAGCATCGCTTTCATCTTGGTCATCTTTTTATCAGGTTGTTCATCATCAGCAGGAACAGAAAGCGATTCCGCTCAAAAAAGCGGCGACGATATGCTTACAATTGCATGGTACCCGAATGAATCCGGCGAAGATTTGAAAGCGGCACGTGACGAAATCGCTAAGTTGATTGAAGAAGCAACTGGAAAGAAAGTCGAGCATAAGACGACAACTGATTACATTATTGCCATTGAGGCGATTGCAAACGGAAATGCTGATTTAGCGTTTATGGGTGCACAGGGATACATAGAGGCTCATGACAAAAATGAAAAAGTGCTTCCTCTCGTCGTTCCGAGCGGTGAATCCGGCACACTTGATGATGCCATGTACTACAGCTGGCTTGCTGTAAATAAAGGGGATGAAGACGAGTACAAAAGCGGCTCCGGGTTTTCCATTGATAATATAGCTGGAAAGAAATTTTCATTTGTGTCTAACAGCTCCACATCAGGCTTTAAAGTTCCATCGACCGAAATCGTTTCGTACTTTAGCCAAAAGGAAGAGTACAAAGATTTAACTGTTGACGACTTATTAGAAGGCGGCGAGGGCAAGTTTTTCAGCGAAGTGCAATATGGAGGCTCTCATCAAGGGTCTGCGGTTAACTTACTGTCTGGAAAAGTAGATGTAGCAGCATTTTGCGACACATGTGTGAACAACTATATTGAATTAGTTGACGGTGAGCAAAATAAACCGGGAGCGGTATATAAAGTCAAAAAAGATGCTGCTGAGCCGTTTCATACTGTGCCTGGAAAGGAATTTGTCTTAATTTCAGTCACACCGGTATTGAATGCTCCGTTTGTTGTCAATACGGAAACCGTATCTGAAGAAGATCGCAAAAAGCTTGTGGAAGCTTTTGTTTCTGATGAAGTAGCCAACAATACGAAGATTTTCGTGCCGGAGGATTCTGATTTTAGCGGTTTGTTTACGAAAAAAGCTAATGAGCGTTTCGTTGAAGTAGAGGATTCTTGGTTTGATCCGATCAGAGAATTGTCTAAATAAGGATTTGGTGAGGGATAAACGATGACAGCCATTTTAACATTAAATAACGTGTCAAAACGTTATGGAAGCAATACAATGGCGCTTCAAGACATGAACTTTTCTGTAAAAGAAGGGGAATTCGTTTCGATCATTGGTCCATCGGGGGCGGGGAAATCAACCCTCCTCCGGTGTATTAACCGCATGATCGAAGCGTCTAGCGGTGAAATCATATTTGATGGTGTCGACATTTTAAAGCTTGGCAAAAAAAGCTTAAGAAAAGTGAGAGCAACCATTGGAATGGTCTTTCAGCATTACAATCTTGTCACTAGATTAAGCGTAATTGAAAACGTGCTCCACGGAAGGCTCGGCTATAAGTCAACTTTGGCAGGAGCATTCGGTTTATACAGCGAGGAGGAGAAAAAGCAGGCGGTTCATATTCTCGGATTGTTGGGGCTGGAGGATCAAGTGTATAAACGGTGTGATCAGCTAAGCGGCGGACAAAAACAGCGCGTCGGAATTGCCAGAGCCTTAATTCAAAATCCGAGAATGCTATTGTGTGATGAGCCGATTGCCTCCTTAGATCCGAACTCAGCCAAAATCATTATGGATCATTTAAAAAATATTTCTTCTACACTCGGAATTACTTGTATTGTCAACCTGCACCAAGTCGATGTCGCTTTGAAGTACTCTGATCGAATTATCGGTATTAATAATGGAAAGAAAGTGTACGATGGCTCGCCGAAACAAATAACAGAAGATATTGTTCGCAATATTTATGGGTCTGAAGTAAAGAATCTGATTCTTTAATGTAGGTGAAGATCATGCAAGCAGATATCTTTGTAAAAAGAAGAAGAAGCTTCTCCTTATTTTTTTTATTGTTGATTGTGTTAACGTATCTTTCTATGTTGATAACAGATTTTCAGCTTGTGAAAGGACTCGCCTCTGTTGCAAAGGCAGTAGAGTGGGGAGTGACAAATTTTTTTCCTGATGCAAAAGCGATGGAAAAGCTTCCGGATATTTTAAGTAAATTACAAGAAACAGTTTTAATATCAGTCGCTTCCACGACAACAGCAGCTATTTTTGCAACTTTTTTCGCAATATGCGGTTCGAAGACGACGAAAGTGAATGGTTTATTAAGTGCAATAAGCAGAGGAATTGCAACTGTTTCTCGTAATATTCCGGTAGCTGCATGGGCATTGATTCTGCTCTTTTCTTTTGGACAAAGCTCCATTACCGGATTTTTTGCTTTGTTCTTCGCCTCCTTTGGTTTTTTAACGCGAGCATTTATAGAAACGATCGATGAAGTTAGCAATAGTTCCGTTGAAGCATTGCGTGCAACCGGCGCCCAATTTTTTTCGATCATCTTCCAGTCGGTCATTCCATCCAGCCTTCCTCAGATGATCAGTTGGGTATTATTTGAAATTGAAACGAATATTCGCAGCGCGACTTTAGTTGGAATTTTAACCGGTACTGGAATTGGTTTTTCTTTTGACTTGTATTATAAAAGCTCCAATTATAGTGCAGCGAGTTTGGTTGTCATGACTATCATACTGACGGTATTTGTCATTGAATATCTTTCGAATTTGATAAGAAGGGTCATTTTATAACGATGAATGAAAATTTAAGGAAGAAAGGGTGATGATATGAATAATGAATGGTTGATGAAAACTGGAAGCACTCTGAAAGACAGCGGAAAATTAACGCATTCTTCGAAAATAAAAGTGAAACCGTTGACGAAGCAGGCAATTGCCATCCGGCTGACATTGACAGCATTATTCGTTATTACTGTTTATGGCTTTACAATGTTTGATTATGGCGATACAAATTTCATGTCTGGATTAAAAGAAACATTTGCGAATTTTAAAACAATGTTTTTCGAAGCAAGCTTTTCGCGTTTAACTATAACAGAAGCAATCTATCAAGTGTTGATAACCTTGGGGCTTGCTTTTTTGACGACAGTGTTCGGAGCTGTTATTGCACTTTTTCTAGGGCTGTTGGCAGCGCAAAATTTATCAAATAAAGTTGTTTCCAATACCATTAAAGCCTTTGTTGCATTTATTCGCGCCGTTCCTACTGTTTTGTGGGTGCTGATTTTTTCCGTCGCTGCTGGTCTAGGAAGTGTTGCAGCTGTTATTGGCATGACGTTTCACTCCATTGGCTATTTGATTAAAGCATATTCTGAATCATTCGAAGAGCTGGATGAAGGTGTGATCGAAGCATTAAAGGGCTGCGGGGCCAATTGGTGGCAAATTGTGTTTCAGACGGTAATCCCCTCGTCAATGACATATTTAATTTCTTGGACGTTTATGAGATTTGAGATTAACTTTTCCGTTGCCGTTGCGATGGGTGCTGCCGCAGGAGCAGGCGGGATCGGATTTGATTTGTTTATGGCGAGCGGATTTTATTTTGATTTAAGGGAAATCGGAATGATTACTTACTTCATTCTTGTTTTAGCGATCATTTTCGAATTTGTTTCGACAAGAATGAAGGTAAATTTGCGTGAAACTCATTAATTATTTTATAAAAACAGTGAAAGCAGGTGTTGACCGTAATGATTGATTTACATTGTCATTCAAATATATCAGATGGCTCAATGAGTCTATTTGAAGTAATTTCTCTTGCGAAAGAAAAAGGAATCACCCATTTGGCAATTACGGACCATGATACGACAAAAGGATTAAAGGAAGCGAAATATATAGGAGAGCAGCTCGGAGTAACCATTATTCCAGGGATCGAGATTTCGGCTTATGACTATAAAAGACAACGGAGAGCCCATATTTTAGGCTTTTTTGTGGAACCGCATCACGAAGCGATTGAAAACCTGTGCAGCCCGCTGTTAAAGATGAGACACCTAGCATCATATGAAATGACGAAAAGAATTATGAAAGCAGGTTTTAACATTTCATGGGAAGAAGTAGAACAATTCGCCAAAGACGGCACAGGGGTATACAAACAGCATATTATGCATGCTTTAATAAACAAAGGATACGCTGACAAAATCTATGGCGATCTATATGATAAGCTTTTTTCAAAAGGCGGGGAAGGAAAGCCGCAAGGATTAGCGCACATACCTATACAGTATGTCGATGTGGAAGATGCGATTGTTGCCATCCGCGAGGCGGGCGGTCTGCCGGTACTTGCCCATCCAAAACAATTCAACAATTTTGATGCAATCCCCGAGTGGGTTGAGATTGGCTTAGAAGGCGTCGAAGCAGTTCACCCTTTGCATGGACCTAAGGACGAAGAACTTGTCAAATATTATGCGGACCAATTCGAGCTGATCGAAACAGGAGGATCTGATTTTCACGGCTTTTATGGAAATTTTGAACTAGGCAGCAAAGATGCCGGAATGGTTCGATATGAAAAACTTCTCGAACGCTATCAAAAGCTATGTGAAAGCAAGAAAACATTATCGTAAATGTAAGAAGCTCTCAACTTTCATTTTTTTTGGAGCCAAGTTAGGAATATAATTCGGGCATAAAACGCTTCTCTTTTCAATAATTGTAGTGTGTAAAAAATATGTTCCGTCATTAACAGTGGGAAACAGATGAATATTAAATTGATTCTTTATTTCGGCGATTATTTTAACAACAATTTACAGCCTTTTGCCTTCCGATTATTATCGTTTTGAACGGATAAAGGACTTACATATAAAAAAAGTCCTTTATTCAATTTCTTTTCTCCCTTTTCATTGTTCCTGCCAAATTGCAGCGTGCAAGAGCTCCCTCAGCAATGAGAACAATAACTGCGGCTTTTTTGACAATTTTTACTCTTTTCCCTATCATTAGGCTTTCAGCATTTCGGTTTGGAAGATAGAATACAGAAACTGACAACTTATTAAACATTCCGTTTTGCGTTCATCCTTTAATTATGATTTTCTGTAAGGGCTTCAACAAAATTACTGGTAAAAGAATCTCATGTTAAAGAGAAGTTCTGTCAATCTATTCCCCTCATCTTTCAGCACTTGAAGCTACTTCAACGGCAAAAGGCAACCTGCTCCAGTTCACTTTTTGTAACTCTCTCATGTAATCGTCAAATCATCTCTGTAAAATGGACGCTTATTAAAAAAGCGCGGGCATTTCCCCTAAAATAAAATTTATCAGAATATGGAATTTTTTCTATTATTTATGATATATTCAATCTAGATAAAGAATGGGCTCGAAATGGCAAATTAAAAAAATCGAGTGATGGCGAAATAATTTTTGCCATCACCCTAGATTTTAAATTCAGGGGGCAGTATGTTAAAATCTAATCTATTTTATTCGAATTTCAAGTTGAATTTTAGGCGCTATGTCAATAGATTTCTTTTTTTCTTTCCGTTTGGGGAAAATTTATTGAATCAAAAAATATTACTAGTTTTATTTGTTTTCATTTTTGGAGTATACAATTTTATCCTATATCATTTAGTAGAACTGATCATTCTTTATTTTTCTCAAACAGCTGTTTTGATAGTCAATTTGCTAGTATTATGGAATTTAATCAACAATCTTCGTTCTTCTCATGATATTTTGCAAAGGTTTGTTTATCCGGAAGATTTTCTCTTACTATACTCTGTGAAAACAGATCCAAAAGATATATTATTGGTAAGATTTTTTACGCAAATCATTTTCAAGTCACTGTTTTCGACTCTTTTCTTTTTATATCCAATCCTGTTCTACGTTTTAAATTTTGCAGAAGAATCAATAACTTCTCGGCTATTGTTATTTGTATCTTTTCCATTTTATGTTCTTTTTTTAATTGGGGTCGTCAGTTTTTATTCTTCAGGATTGTACATAATATATTCAAAGGTTTTGCATGTTGTTTTTCAGTCAGCTGTGAAAAGTGTACTTTCTTTCGTTTTTGTTATGCTGCTATCATTTCTGTCTACGATTGTATTTGGCTGGTTAGGTTTTAGCTACTTTTATGAGGAAAACTTTATAGAATCAATCGTTCATTCTATTTCTAGATTCAATCTTGATGTGATTTTGACTGGTTATGTGCTGCCTACTAATTGGTTATTTAATACACTAATGGAAGTAGAATACTTTCTCTATTATCAACCGCTGTTGCTGATTATTGGAATCATTCTAATTTATATTTCGTATCTTATTGTAAATAAGTATTTAGACGTAAAAGATATTTCGCAGCTTTCCAATGAAAAAACAAATGTCAACATAATAAAAAACAGATCTTTTCCTAACTTTGTTTATAGGAAACTAAAAAAACTTCTATCAAGAAAAGTTTTGGCGGTTATGAAAAAAGATTTCATCGCTTTCACTCGAGCGAACTTTTTAATAAAAAAGAGGTTTTATTTATCTATCTATATGCTGGCTTCCGAAATCGGTTTATTGCTCGGATTAGGAATGATGCAAAATTGGTTTGAATTCCCGGCTTTTTTCGTAATATATCCGATCATCTTTGCAGTTTCGTTAAATGTCTCGTTTTTAGGAGACGGATTATTAGGGATTACATCAGCTGATGCTGAAAGGGAGAACTTGCTTTTATATAAAGGGTCAGGCTCTTCTTTGAACCAGTTAATCGTAAGCAAGGCGATTTTACATGTTATTCCTATTTTGATCGTCATGAACGTTTTATTTATATGTGTTGTATCGTTTTTTCATCTGAAACTAAGTACTGTCATTATGATATTTGTCCTTGTAAATACTACCGCTATTATCATCAGCAGTGCTCAAATTATTGGAACGTTTTTGTATCCGCGTCTGGATTGGGAACATATTGAAGATGTTGGCTCTTCCGTTAAAGCTTCTGTTTTTGAACACACGATTCTTGGAATTGTTTTAATATTAAATTTAGAAATATATGGGCTGTTGGGGGTTCTTTACTGGAAAAACTACATCAGCAGCATTCTTTTTAATGTGTTGGCAATCTCAGGTTCTTCCTTGCTATTCATAAGCTTTTTTATATTCTTTTACTTTTGGATTAAACGAGTCGGTACTTCTCATTGGGAGATGAGCAGATGATTATAAAAGATGTTTCGAAAAGGTATAAGGAGTATGATGTATTAAAATCAATTAATATTACATTAAAAAGAGGAGAAATATATGGACTATTAGGGCCAAACGGTGCTGGGAAATCCACTTTGCTTAAATGTATAATCGGATTGGTCACTCCAGACTCTGGAAAAATATTTATTGACGGTAAGACAATTGATGATGATCGATCCGAATTTTTACAATATATAGGTTATGTGCCGGACACACCTTTTATTTATAATTATCTTACTCCAAAGGAATATTTAGATTTTATAGCTGACCTGCAGCAAGTACCCGATTCGCAAAAAACTGACCGTATTCAAATGTTGTTAAAAAATTTTTCACTAAAAGATAAGGAAAATGAAATGATTTCAACTCTTTCCTTTGGTATGAAGCATAAGCTGTCTGTTGCCGGTGCTATCATTCATGAACCGGATGTGCTTTTACTAGATGAGCCGCTAAGCTCATTTGATCCTCCGACAACAATGTTTATGAAAAAGTTTTTAAGGGAATACGCAGATAGTGGAAAAATTATTTTCATGTCTACTCATTTAGTGCATGTTGCTCAAAATCTATGCGATCGTGTAGGAGTTTTAATCAATGGGGAAATATTAAAGGAATACACGAACATGAAAAACATAATAAATTTCGAAAATATGATTATTAACGATATGGAAGATTTTGGTTAAATAAAAAACGTTCTACTGCGAAATAAGCGGGTTTTATCAGTGGCGTTTATAATATACGTGATTGGAATTATCATGGTATTTTTTTTGCAATATCTTACCTGTAGAAAGACAGGAACCAAATGTTGGGCGTACTATATTTGATTATTTTATACATAACGTACTTGCGGATGTTTTCATAAGCTTTACTATATTTACTTTTGGAATTTTTTCTGCTGCTTTATTACTAGTCAATGGTTTTTTAGTTGGTGTATCTATCATGCACAGTCTTCAACATGGGAACGATCTAATTTAGATTGTAACAGCCCTAGTTCCACATGGTATATTTGAGATTCCTGCTATGATTATTGCGGGTTCTATTGGGTTTAAACTGATTGATGCGGTCATTGCCAAAATGAGGGGAGAATCAAATTCCGTTTTTTTAAAGGACATCTTTACATTCTTTTTTCTAATGATCATTTTGACATTTATCGCTGCCGTTGTAGAGGCTAAGATCACTCCATATTTAATGGCCCAATTTTCATGAGGAGGTGTAAAGCATATGCTATGGGAAAAACTAAACTTAGAAAAATTGCTGAATGATTCGAATAATGGGTCAGATGATGAAGAAAATGAAAAAAGCACATGGTTTATACCCGTTTTTTACGTTTCCATATTATTAGCTTTATGTATAGCATTTATTGAGATAAAACTCATTTTAATCACGCTGTTTGCTCCTGCCATTATCGTCATAATGTGGAAGCCGCCGTTTAAAAATAAAAAAAGGCTCTTCCGAATTATATCATTCATATATCTTTTATTTCTAACTATTGTTACGATATGGTGGTTCCAAGGTTGAATTTCTAACGAAAGTTGTAAAGACTGTATCTTATGACGCTCACAAATTTTCATTTCATCTAATATATTGAAGTCTAATTCGTGATTTTGATGGAAATATACATTTCTGACAGATTTCACCGAAGTCATAATGTAAAAGACAATAAAGGCTGCTCGAAGCACAAACAGGGGCTGTCCAGCAAGTCAAAATCCACTGAAATCGAAGCATCATAAGCGTTGATATATCAACGTTTCTAAAACATTAAAGGGGCGTCTATAAGCCGGAAAATCGACTTATTAGAAAGCCCCTTAAAAATTTGTTTCAGTTTGCTGGATAGGCAAAAAGATTGGTCCGGAAAATCTCCGATATTCAATGATTGATATTGATAAATGCAGTGCATAAAAGGATTCTTAAAGAAAGCGCTATCGAATATATTTCTAACAAGCTCTTAAGCTATGGCTTCCGCCGCTGAAGTGTATGTTAGAAAGAAAATACTTTATATGATCATCCATCCGCACTTTGTGACATGATACGGAGTAAGCGGGGGAGTCATCTGTATAGTCTCCATTCCCTAGATCAAGTCGTAATCTGACCGAACCGTTTCAACGTACTATAGACTGCTGACTCGAATTCGAGGAAGCCTAAGTATGAACCCACATCTTGGAACGGAAATATTTGCGTAGCCCAATATCCGCCAATCCCGTTTTTGCGATCAATCCAGTAAAACAGGTTAGCCAATCCCGACCACATCAATTGGCCTGCTGGACGACCTGTAGGGGTAGGTTCATCGTTTACCTGGAATGTATAAGACCACGACTTTTGTACGCCGGGGTAGAACTCGCCGTCATTAGCCAGCGTTGGATCGGACGAAATCCATCCGCCGCTCTTCAATTCCCCAAGTCCGTTTTGAGACATTTGCGCGACTGTTTCTGGTTTGAGTACACCCGCACCGTCATTCAGAATCATTCGGATAAACTTCGTGTATTCGCCAATGCTCGCATACAAACCATGTCCTCCCATATCCATTTCTGGAGATTGCGGGAGAATAAGCTCAGGTTTTGGTGTGAGTTGACCATCCTGACTGCGGCTGTGGATGGTTGCGCGGCGTTCCATCATCGACGGTGATAACGTGAAACCGATGTCGGACATGCCGAGTGGAGCAAAAATACGCTCTGCCATCACTTCGCCCAGTCGTTTACCGGATACGGCTTCAACAACTTTACCAACCCAGTCGATGTTGACGCCATAGTTCCAGCGTTCACCTGGCTCGAATAGAAGCACGCTCTTTACAGAGTCAAATGTACTAGTGAGAATGGAAGGTACTCCTTTTGCTTCACGGTATTTTCGATCTTCATGACTGAAGAACTCGTAGCCGAAGCCGGCAGTGTGAAGCATCAACATGTTGATCGTAACGTCGGTTTTTGCTTCCCTTAGTTTTGGCTGCCCGTCTTTGTCAAACCCTTCGAGAACTGGAATCTCGGCAATCTCAGGTACATACTTCTTGACCGGATCGTCGAGACTGACTTTTCCTTCCTCGACCAATTTCATCAATGCCGTACCGGTGATGGCCTTCGTGGTCGAAAAAAGAGCGAACACTGTATCGGTGGTCATCGGTGTTTTCTTTCCAAGATCGCGTACACCGGCTGCCCCCTCATAGATGTTTCCGTCCCGGTCAGTTACCATTGCAACTACACCAGGGGCTCCTCCAGCCCTGCCTACAGCGGTATCCAACACCTTGTCAAGAGTTTCCTTGAGAGCATCCTTTACTGCTTGTCTTGTCATATCTTTACCCCCTTTAAGCGCTTACAATTTTAATTATTTAAAAAATTTTCTGTATTTTCAAAACAAACTATATCACGCTCAAACAGAGCCTGTCAAATTTTATTGTGTTGAGCGCTTTTTCATTGTCTTTTTTGAAGCTGTATCAGCAGCGAATTCAGCATTGAAGGCTAAGTTCAAGTACTACAACCGAAGAGGCAGAGAATTTTTAGATTCCACTGTCGGCAAGGATTTTCGCATTGAACGAAATGTCCTTTAGCGTCCTCAAAAGGGGCATATAAAATATTTTGCGATTATTTCCGGGATCAATCTCATTTGGAAAAATAAACTGAATTTTTTCATCTGTGTGGGAAACTGCTAGTAAACTCGGAAAATATCACGTCCGCAATGATTTTTATAATATGACAACACATGTGATATCTAAACAAAAAAGAGTGTATTTAGCAAAGAATATGAATAAATCGTAAAAAATTTACAAACAATTTACATTCTAAGTTGAGAATGATGCATAATTGCGATTTGAAGCCGCTTTTTCATTTCTTATTTTTATTTTTTCATTTACAGAATGTTTACAAAAGTTCAAACCGCCTTTAAGTGTTCCTTAACAAATCTTTTCTAAACTTAAGATAGATGAAAAGGAAGTGGACATACATATTCCAATTGCTTGTCAGAATCAATTGTTGATTCAGGAGGAAGTGATTTTCATGGACTTAACTCACGAAACCTTTCTCTAATCGGCAATGTAAAAATGAATCTCTCCATTTCATTAAAAAATAAGAAAGGAGGAAATCAGTTCGATGAATATACGCTTTGCTTCTACACTTGCATGGGCATTTCCGGTTGAGGAAGTGATTAGGCTGGCAAAAGAGTTAAAATTTGTCGGTGTTGAGGTTTGGGCAGAGCATGTGTGGAAATATGAAAGCATGCCTAAACGAATCCGGCAGGTCAAAGAAGAAACAAACATGCAGCTGACGATGCACGCAGCAAGCTGGGATTTAAACTTAAGCTCTCTAAATAATGGCATTCGCAAGCAGTCCGTTCATGAAATTATTCGATCTATTGAGCTGGCTTCACAAATTGGAGCTGATAATATTACATTTCATCCAGGAAAGCTGACTCTTGCGGATTCAGACGTTTCTATCCATGAAGAGCTTTTGTTCGAATCAATGGAAGAACTTGATCGAAAAGCTAGACAAGAAGGACTCACGTTATCGTTAGAAATGATGGAATGGAAGGCGAAAGAGTTTATTATTAAACCAGCCGCCGTAAAAAAAGTGATTGTACCTTTTTTCCCGCAAATTCAAACGACATTTGATGTCGCCCACATTCCATTACACGCAGACATTTTTTCTATCTGGAATGAAATGCCGGAGGTAAACAAAATTCATATTAGTGATGCAACAAAAGAAATTCTTCATTTACCGTTAGGTGACGGTGATATCGGAGAAGAAATATTAAACAAATTTTTAACTATCGAGAATATTCCAGTAATTATTGAAGGGTTTGATGCTTCAAAAGATTTGATGGTGTTAAAGAAAAATGTACTGTATATAAAACGGAACGGAAATCGATTGAAGGAGGTCGTCCGTTGAGAATTTTAGTTACAAACGATGACGGAATTTTTGCGCCAGGAGTCGAAGCACTTGTAGAAGTTCTTCAGCATTTTGGTGAAGTTTATGTCGTTTGTCCTGACCAAGAGCGAAGCGCAGTCGGCCATTCCATTACTCTCAGAACACCATTAAAAGTGAAACCTGTGGAAATATTCTCTGGAACGAAAGGGGCATGGGCCGTAAACGGTACTCCGGCCGATTGCGTCAAACTT
Organism: Aeribacillus sp. FSL M8-0235; assembly: GCF_038000355.1. Classification (NCBI taxonomy): domain Bacteria; kingdom Bacillati; phylum Bacillota; class Bacilli; order Caryophanales; family Bacillaceae; genus Aeribacillus; species Aeribacillus sp. FSL M8-0235. Next base: position 481,890 of record NZ_JBBOBW010000001.1, read on the forward strand.
GGGATGGAAGTACTGTTAAAGACTCCGCCTGATATTTTGTTTTCAGGTATTAATCTTGGTCCGAATTTAGGAAGGGATTTATATTACTCTGGTACATTGGCAGGTGCGGTTGAGGCTTCTCTTTACAACGTTCCAGCCGTATCAGTATCGTTGAACGAATTTGATGAAGCGAAGGTAAATTATTTAAAAACAAAACAGCTTTTGTATAAAGCGGTTGAAATTATTTTACAAAACCGAATTCCTAAAGGAGTTTTTTTAAACATCAATTTACCGAATATTCCGATTTATCTTTGTAAAGGTGTTGAGGTAGTTCCTTTAGATTTGACAGTTTCCCGTTATCGATACGTAGGGCTAAACGATCCGCACGGTCAAGTATATTTTTGGTTAAAGGATGAATTAAACCAATTAGTAAACCTCAACGAAAACAGTGATTATTTAAAGCTAAAGGAAGGTTATATTACCGTTTCACCTGTGGAGTTTCCCGTTCATCACAAACGGAAAATGGAACAGATTGAACGCTGGTTTCGAAAATGCTCTTTAAATTTCTTAAAAGAGGGTAAGGAGGAACATTCCAATGCGTAAATGGTTGTCCGCTTTCACTATATTCACATTACTTTTTGTATTAGCTGCCTGTGGCAGCAGCAATAATGCCTCATCAAGCAATGATGTAGAAACGCAGTCAGAACAAAAGAAGGAAGTCTCAGGGGAACTTAATTTCTATACTTCACAGCCTGATGAAGATGCTCAAAGATTAGTGACAGCTTTTAATGAAAAATATCCTGATGTAAAAGTCAATACTTTCCGGTCAGGAACGGAAGAAGTGATTGCAAAATTACAAGCTGAAAAAGAAGCTGGAAACATTCAAGCAGATGTTTTGCTTGTTGCAGACGCTGTAACGTTTGAAAGTTTAAAAAATGACGATCTTTTACTTTCTTACAAATCAAAAGAAGCAGAACAAATTCCGGGTCAGTTTATTGACAGCGACGGCATGTACACAGGCACAAAAGTGATGGCAACTGTTCTTGCAGTGAACACAAATAGTGTGCAAAACATACCTGATAGCTGGAATTTATTGACGGAAAGCGACGCAAAAGGAAAAGCGATTATGCCAAGCCCGTTTTATTCAGGAGCAGCTGCATACAATCTTGGAGTGTTTACAAGACAAAACGATTTAGGATGGGATTTCTTCAAGCGTTTAAAAGAAAACGGAATGGCTGTTACGAAAGGGAATGGCGGTGTGTTAAAATCGGTTGCTTCAGGGGAAAAGGCATACGGAATCGTTGTTGATTATCTCGCTGCGCGAGCCAAAAAAGAAGGTTCACCTGTAGAATTCATCTATCCGAAAGAAGGCGTTCCTGTCATTACTGAACCGATCGGTATTATGAAGGATACAAAAAATGAAGAAGCAGCTAAAGCTTTCGTAGATTTCGTTTTATCAGAAGAAGGACAAAAATTAGCAGCTGAACTTGGATATACACCGATTCGCCAAGACGTTAATGCTCCAGAGGGATTAAAAACGATTGATGAGTTGAACGTACTGAATGCAGACATATCTGAGCTTTATCAATCTCGTGAAGAAGATAAAGCAAAATTTGGTGAAATATTTGGTCAACAATAATTAAAGGAGAGAGGACGATGTTTCCTGGTAAAGAGCAAACAAAAGGGATGACGAGGAGCACGTCCTCGTTTTCTCGTTTCTTCCCATTGAAAAACTTGTGGATGGGTTTCGGGTTTTTACTGATTATTTTATTTTTTATAGTTCCCGTTTTTCGCCTTATCTTATTAAGTTTAACAGAAGAGGGTGCCGTCTCACTTTCGAATTACTCAGAAGTGCTGAAAGAAGAACAAACATGGATCACTGTGAAAAATACGCTTTATATCGTCATCGGTTCTACTTTGGTTTCACTTATTTTAGGGATTGCGATGGCATGGGTTATCGCCTATTTAAACATTAACGGGAAAAAATGGATGCAGCTGTTTATCTTTCTTCCGTTTATTATTCCTTCATACATTACAACACTTGCATGGGTTCAGTTTTTTAGCGGCAATGGACCAATTGCAGCTGTTCTTCATATGCTTCCGGGAGATTGGAAGCTGCCAAACTTGTATAGCATAGGTGGAATCATTTTTATTTTAGGTTTGTCTCATTATCCGCTTGTATATTTACTAACGGTGGAAGTGTTTAGAAAAATTCCTCTGGAGCTTGAGCAAGCGGCACAAACATGCGGTGCTAAAAGAGGAACTATTATACGTAAGGTCATCCTTCCGCTAGCATTGCCCGGGATTTGCAGCGGCGGGATGCTCGCTTTTTTATCAAATCTTGATAACTTTGGGATCCCTGCTTTTTTAGGTATCCCGGCAAACATTCGTGTGCTAAGTACGTATATTTACGAAGAAGTCGTCGGATTTGGACCGGCTGCCTTTGCAAGAGCGGCCGTTCTATCGATTTTGTTGGGAGCAATTGCTTTAATCGGACTGTCTATTCAATGGCTTCTTTTAAGGCGAAGCCGTGTAATTGAAACGGTCAAACGGGATAAAGAACCTCGCATTCATTTATCTTTGACTTGGAAGCGTTTGATCGAAATAGCCGTTTGGGCATTTTTGTTGTTTACGAGTTTCGTTCCGTTCGTTTCAATGGGTACGACATCATTAATAAAAGCTTACGGGCTCCCTTTTCAATTAGAAAATTTATCACTAGAAAACTATCGATACATTCTATTCTCTGATCCAAAAACAATGTCAGCGATCAGCAACAGCATGAAGCTTGCGATCTTAACGACAATTGTCTCATTGATTGTCGGAACGGCCATTGCGTATCTTCGCTATAAATCACCAAATAGATGGACAAAGTTAGTGGAGCTGTTTGTAACGATACCTTACGCACTGCCGGGGACTGTCTTTGCTCTCAGTATGATCTTTTCATGGATGCAGCCGTTGCCAGGATGGAACCCGGGTATCTACGGCTCCATTTGGATTTTAATTATTGCCTACATTACAAGATTTATCATTTTACAGGTTAGGGGAAGCTACACGGCGCTGACACAGGTAGAGCCTTCCATTGAAGAAGCTGCTCGTACGTCAGGGGCTAAACCTTTGGTCAAATGGCGGCGAATTCTCATGCCGCTTCTTTTGCCGGGTATCATTGGCGGAGCCTTGTTGGTCTTTTTAACCTCTTTGACCGAACTGACGGTTTCCAGCCTTCTATGGTCTACAGGAGCCGAAACGGTGGGAGTTGTTATTTTTAACTACGAACAGGCTGGATATACCACTTATTCCACAGCATTTTCAAGTTTAATTGTTTTAGGAATTTTGTTCGGCAGTTTTTTGTTTATCAGCCTTGAAAAAGTTTGGAGACGAAAGGTGTTGAAAACAAAATGATTCGGCTTGATGGGATTTCAAAATCATATGGGGATGTCACAGCTTTGCATTCCATTGATTTAACAATCAAGGATGGAGAATTTATCGCCATTTTGGGACCTTCTGGTTGTGGAAAGACTACATTATTAAAATTACTGGCCGGTTTTATGAAACCGACAAGCGGAACCATTACGATAAATGATACTGTTGTTGCTTCAGCGGAAGCCGTCCTCCCGCCGGAAAAAAGGAACATAGGGATGGTTTTTCAATCGTTTGCCTTATGGCCGCATATGACAGTATATGAGCATGTTCAATTTCCTTTAATGCATCATTCGTTTGCTCCAAAGGCTGATAAGGAGCAGCGGGAGGAGAGAGTGAAAAATGTTTTACGAATGGTTGGGTTAGAGTCGCTAGCCCAACGATATCCTCATGAACTTTCCGGCGGACAAAAACAGCGGGTGTCTTTAGCACGTGCAATTGCGCCAGAACCAGGTCTTTTATTAATGGATGAGCCTCTCAGTGCTTTAGATGCTGAACTTCGAATGGAAATGAGAAAGGAGATTCAACACATTCATCGTCACACAAATGCTTCCATTGTATATGTTACCCATGATCAAAGCGAAGCATTTGCGATGGCAGATCGAATTGTCGTAATGAATCGTGGGAAAATTGAACAAATTGACCGGCCGGAAATGATTTTTACAAGGCCGGAGACAGAATTTGTTGCAACTTTTGTAGGCAAATGCAATTTAATTCAAGGTAAATGGGAGGAAAAAATGTTTATTCCGAAGCCATTTCCTAATGAAAAATGGCCGGATATAGGAGTATCTATTAATTTGAAAAAAAAGGGTCTATATCCTGTCCGTCCGGATCAATGGGCGCTGTCTAAAGCAAAAGAAGGTTCTTCGCATGGGGTGGTAAAATTTGTTCAATATCAAGGAAAAGAAATGTATTACATCGTACAAGTAGGTGAAGAAGAATGGACGGTACATGAATTGATTCAACATACTTCCCGCTTTCAAGTTGGAGATCCGGTCAATCTCGTTCTTCAAAATACTGTAATAAAAAAAGAAGCAGTTCTTGTATAACATAAAAGATTCAAAGTTCTGTGTAAACTTGATTGTCTTGATGGAGATTAAGTTTGGTCTAATCTGCTTGAAAGTACCCTCTCAAATGAGATGGGTGCTTTTTTGTCATTTTTTATAGATTTAAAATTTTATATATTTAGAATAGATCAAAAAATAGAATAATGAAGTCAAAAAAAGTAGCAGTGTTATCGTTGTGCGGTTTATTTCTGTTTGTCAGTCTATCTGCTTTTTATTTTTTAAACAGTGAAGAAAAAATGTCAGGCAAAAAGATCAAGAGTCAACTAATGAAGCTAGTAATGGGAAGAGTAATGAATCGAATCTTTCTTCAACGAATACAGGACAACAAAATGAAGAAACAGCTGAAAACAATGAAGATGAATTATCTCTCTTTATTTCTCGTTATCATGATGTATTTAACCAACTAACGAATCGTGTTCAGTATCAAAATATCGATTGGGAAAAATTTCAGGAGCTAGGAAATGATTTGATCGGAGAAATAAATAACATCTTATCCAAAGATGTTTCTTCAGAATATGAAATCTCTAGAAAAAGGAAGAATATCTCTTAAATTGTGGAAAATTTGTTTTTGTATAAGTTGTTAAGACGAAATTTGAATGAATTTACTTTAGAGTCTGTCTATTAAAGAATCGGCTCTACTTTTGTCTTAATAAAGTTATATAGAGGCATTTTTTGACCTATAATGAAAAGACATATAATAAAAACATCCATGAGTAATTTTACTCCCCACCCATGCATGAAAATCCATCATTCCTTCCCATAATGGATATGAACGCAAACAGTTTTGAAAGACGTTCTCTTTAATGGTGGTTCGACCCTGTAATAAAAACTGTTTGAGTCCATTTGGTGTTCCACCCATTGTCAGCCCTTTTCGTGTGAAAAGGTGACTACGAACAGAAAAATGCCTAACGTGCAAATGGACTCCCTGTTTGCGAATTTATCGATGGAAGGAGTAAGAATCATGGATGTTCTTTATCATCGTTGTGCAGGATTAGATATCCATGCCGAAACAATTGTCGTTTGTGCTCTTCTTGGAGAGGAAGAACACGTTCAAAAGGAAGTTGAAACATTTCCTACTTTCACGAAAGACTTGTTTCGTCTTCTGAAATGGTTAGAAGATCGTGGTGTCACTCATATTGCGATGGAGAGTACGGGCGTTTACTGGAAACCTGTGTTCAATATTTTGGAAGATTACTTTGACATTACACTTGCCAACGCTCAGCGAATCAAAAATGTACCGGGGAGAAAAACCGATGTTTCCGATGCAGAATGGATCGCCAAATTGTTGCGTTACGGATTGATCGAGAAGAGTTTCGTACCTCCTGAGAACATTCGAGAATTACGGGATTTAACTCGCTTGCGCAAAAAATGGATCGGGCAGTTAACCGCGGAGAAAAACCGCATTCAAAAAGTGTTGGAATGTTCCAATATCAAGTTAAGTTCCGTGATTTCGGATGTATTTGGTGTATCTGGGCGAAAGCTACTGGAACGTTTAATGAAACAGGGATACATCGAAGAAACCGAAGTCGATGCTTGCATTCACAGGAGTATGAAGAGGAAAAAACAACAAATTCAGGATTCTCTCTTTGGTACATTGACCAACCATCAACTGTTCATGATTCGCCAATCGTGGAAGCACATCGAATCGTTGGAAAGTTTACTTCGAGACATCGAAGAACGAATCGACCAACTCTTACAAGTATACAAACAAGAGATGGAGCTTCTTGTGACCATACCGGGGATCAAGAAGGAAACCGCTGCCGTGATTATCGCTGAAATCGGAGTCGATATGGGACAATTTCCAACGTCTCAACACCTCGCTTCATGGGCGGGAGTCGCGCCGGGAAATCATGAAAGTGCTGGAAAACGAAAAAGTACCCGAACGACGAAGGGGAATCCGCATATCAAATCGGCGTTATGTGAGGCGGCTTGGGCTTTGTCTCGATGTAGGAATCAACGTTTGGCAGCGAAATATTGGTCATTGGCGGCACGCAGGGGAAAGAAAAAAGCACTCGTTGCGATCGCGCACCGAATGCTTACCATCATTTACTGCATCATTTCTCGAAAAGAACCGTTTCGAGAGCAGTAAATAAATTAGTATAACCAAAAAGGTTCAGAAATATACGAGATACCTAAAAATAAGGTAGCTCTGCTTTCCTATTTCCTTTTTTTGGTCGTTAATAGGGTATCCAATTTGATTGTGGGGTATACCGCTTCAGCCATGGTTAATTGATTTTCACAGAAAAAAAGATTCCTTGTCCTTCATTATTTCCTATCAGATATAATGCTGCCTCGTAAGCGGAATGATACCCTTCCATGACTACAAAATCATCTGCGATAGTAATAAGATCCCTACCAAGCCAAGCAGGATAGAAGTTCATACTTGCCTGATCTGTTGGGTTAGAGTGTTGTAAAAAATTTAAAAACTTGAGTGAAAGTTTTGTGAATAAAATTTACAAAGATGTATTGATAGTGGTCTGAATATATCTTAAACTTAGGTGGTAATAAAAAGTATTTTAGTAAGTAATTTACTGTTAATGGCTAAAAGAAATAAAACAAGTTGTCTTTTCTTTTAGTGCGTTAGCAGTCGGCTTTTTAACGTTTGCACTGTGCTCACTCTCTTCAGCGTTTCCAGATGCAGATCGTGAAAGTGTAGCGGCGGTTGTCTTAAACGTTGTTGAAACTGGCGGAGCTATTTACTGCACTCGTTTCTATTCCAACAGCAGTTGGTTCAGCGGACGTTCATTGAGCGCTGCAGCAGGTTAAGCAGCAATTCGTTAATATCTAAAGAAGGAAATCAAGAAAAGTGATTATCGCTTGAAAGTCAAACTATTTTTCGATGAAGAATTTTCATATTTTGAAATACAGGTGAGAGAATGTTAATAAAGCTATTATCACTTATGCTATCGGTTAGAATGCAGCAGCAATATTCTGCTGTCATCGAATTCATTATTAAAAAAGCGCCCTTTTTAAGAAAACTTAGTTCAAAACAGTATATGATGTTTTCTTTTATTCTTGATATTTTGCTTGCCTTCTTCATTGTATCCGTTTTGTACAAATGGCTATACTCCCAGCAATATCGCCAGCAATGGGAGAGTGGTTTCATTGTCTTTTTTCTTCTTTATTCAATTTTTAAGGGAGCCGGAGCTTATCGAAGAACTCATATTCCACCGTTTATGGATCTTATTCAGGCTGCTCCAGTCTCGTTCAAATCAATACATATCACATTTATTGCTTTAGAGCTGGTATGGAGCATTTTTACAAATTCCAGCCTATTTTTTGTTTATATTTTATTTCAATCACGAATTGCGGAATCATTAGATGCTTTATTCTGGATGAAGCAGTTGAATATTTTGCTGCTGGGCGCTCTGTTGTTTATGACGAGCAATAAACTTGCAGGTGCCTATATTCATAACATTGTAGTAAAAAAAATAGGGTGGGTCCGTTTTGTATTTTTCGCCGCTGTCTCAACTGCTTTTTTTATGCTGGGGCGCGTTCTTGTGTCAGGTCTTCTAGTCCCTATTTTCAAAACATTTAAGGATAATTTTCCATCCTTTTTGGCTGCAGCTGAAGATGCAGCTTGGGTCAATCTATCTCAGCAGCTGATCAATCTATATGGGAATAAAATAAACTCCTTTCAAAAGAGTTTATTTTCAGACGGCTCTTTATATTTGCAGATTGAACATTTTATTGGGACTCCATGGATGTTAGGGCCTCTGATTTTCCTTCTAGTTGGCGTACTTTCCTTGCCTGTTAAAATGATTCCAACTGAAGATCATGGAGAGATTAAGAGATTTCGTGACTTTTTTCACTTCTATCTACAGCTGCTGCATTGGGTACGTTCTATTTTTTTGCCGAAGAATGCACTGATTTATAAAGATCTACAAATCATACGTGAAAAAAGATGGCTGCTCTCAAAAGAATTTTTTAATTATATGCTCTTATCTTACGAAGCATTTTTTTATATAGGTTTCTTTACTGCATGTATGTCAGCGACAGGGAACACGGCTCTCCAAATACAGCTATTATTTACATTGAACTTGATGGTTTTGGCTAACCAAGCAATGGAAATGAGAATGTTGACTCCTTCTTTCTTTTCTTTTAGCACCGAAAAAAGAAACATATGGATGTACCAACTATCATTTTCTTCGTTAACTGAATTCTTTTGGGCAAAATTGAAATTGTTTTATTGCCTATATTTAATTCCATCTTTCTTTTTGACGATCGGGAATATAATGATTCTTACGTATTTCCAAATAGCTGATCTCAGGATGATCATTCCTTTTATTGGAATAACTATCTCTTTTTTCATTTTTCCATTTATTCAATTATACTTGTTTCCATTTATCACCAAGTTCCATTTTATTCATGAATACGAGATTGGAACAACTGAAGAAGAGGAAAGCATAGTAAATAACGGCCAAGCTTTTATGAGGAACTTTCTCGTCATGCCTTTTATTTATTACTTGCTCGCATCACTATTTATTGGTGTATTGAGGGAAGCGGCAGGTGTTGTCAACTACATATCTGTTCTATATTTTATGATAGTTTCAGCCATTTACCTAATTGTTTGTAAGAACACAATGAAAAAAGGAATTGACCATGTTGAAAAAGTTAAAATCCTTTCTATTACTGAATAAGTGATTGCCTCGCTGGGACTGATTTATTTCTTGTGTTTGAAATCGCTGCTATATACTCGCAATGAGTGCATTCCAAATTTACAACTAGGAAACAATTTTTCTTTCGCAGTTATTTTTATGTTAGAGAGCTATCAATGTTTGGAATTGGTTCGTTGACTTGATGGAAGATGACCGCAGTCACTTTGTTTTACAACGATTCTCATAGGGAAATCACGACTTATATGACCGCTGTCATGTAGGACTTACCTTTTTCTCACACAGTGCTTGAAATACCGGGACTATTTATTTTTTCAGTCAAAAGTACTTATCCCTTTATCTGATATTTCTGCTTTATTACGGAATAGTTTCTTACGCTAAAAGGAAGCAGAATAGGAGCTGTGGCGTATTGTCTCGCTTTATTGGATTATAAACTGTTTGTTGATTATTGGAGGATTTCTATATGGTTAAGCTTCAAGTTTCACAACTGGCTTTTCAGTATGAACAAACTGCAGAAAAAGGAGCATTGCTGGAAAATGTTTCTTTTCAATTACATGCAGGAGACCGAGCATGTATCATCGGAAAAAATGGCAGCGGCAAATCAACTTTGCTAAGGCTAATAGCGGGATTAATCCAACCGGATTCAGGCAACATTTTATTTAATGAACAGTATAAGCCTGGAACAGATCGTTTTAAAGAAGCAATGGCCTATATTCCTGATAAACCACTTGTTTATGATGCATTAACTGGATTTGAAAATAAAGAGCTTATTCTTTCACTTTGGAGGATCAAAAAAGAAAAAAGAGCTGCATATGAAGAAAAATTCCAAGAGCTTTGTGAACAGTTTGATCTGACACATGCTTTGCAAAAGCCGGTCAAACATTACTCTCTAGGCATGAAATATAAACTATTCCTTATTAGTATGTTAGCAAGATCACCTGAGTTGATTATTTTGGATGAACCTTTTACTTCATTAGACGAGAACTCACAAAAGCAGTCAATCATGATGCTGAAAGAAGCGTTCAAGGAACAATGCCTTTTATTTACAAGTCACCAGCGATATATTTATGCCGAATTAGGCAGCCGATTTTTTCTGCTTGAAAACAGACAGCTAAAGGAGATGAACCTCATATGAAAACTTATTCTCTCATTATGATCGCAATCAGTTTAGTCATGATTTTGGCAGTATTCGTGCTGAAAATAACAGCATTGCTTGTCGGAAAAATTCTTCTAGCTGTTGCTGCTGCTTTTTTGGTCTCCTCACTGATTCGTTTAATAAGTCTCAAAAAATAAAACCTGCCGACAGACAGCATTTCGGAAATTTGTACAGAAACAGGTGAAGTTTTTTGAAGGCACTGCGGATTGCCTCCCGGATTCAACAGTGAAATCTTACAGAACTAAAGCAGATGGCAGAATCGAGGAAAAGAAATTGTTCGTTAAATAATCAAACAGAGGGGAAGACAGAAAAACATTTTTGTTTTAAAATATTAAAACCAAGTATATAATGAAGAAAAGATGTTAAAGGGGCGTGAATACATGAAAAAAATCGTTGCCCTGACAATTTTTATTTTTATAAGTATTACCTGTTTATACATTTCTAGTGATCGTTCCAGTCATACTATAAATGCTGTACACGAAATTAGCACCATCGATCATTTGGCAGAAAATTTTGCTCCGATTGATGGACCAGATATAGGAAAAGACTCTTGGTTTGATATTGCCAGTTACATTTTTATAGCGTTAAGCACCACTTATTTCTGCTATTGCTTTGTGCAATCTGTCAAAAGACGGTTTTTGCTAAATCCCGTCTTTTACGAATCGAATTATGTGGTCTCACCTGCTTGAATGAATCATAAACAAATCATTCAAAGGAGGATGAGTACCATGATATGGTTACGTATGTTTTTAACAGCATTTTTTTCAATTACAGCTCTCTCTTTATTGTCTTATCAAGGATTGGAAATTTTCAACGCGTTTACTGACTTTTTTAGAAAAAATTAATGGATTGAAGAGGGTTAAATAGAACTCTCCTTTCCTATCAGCTTGCGGAGAAAGAAGTATTTTTTCTCTGCAAGCTTTTTTATTGTTGAAAATAGCCCACTTTGCACATAGATAAGTCGTCGTTCTTTCATTTGCCGCAACGTGGCCGATCTGAAAAAAATCAAGTAATGGGTAAATTTAAAACATATTAAGAGAGCTGTGCAAAAGAATCCGGCCAGCTTGTCCTCTGAATGAGAGAGGCAAGCTGGCCTCATTTTTTTAAATCGCTATGGATGAAATGGCACACTGAAAGTTTTTGTCGCAGGGATTTAACGGCTTTTTTTAAAATATTCCAGAGTTTTCAATCAAAATTTTTTGAAGCGGTCCTGTGAAATAGCGCTCCCTTTTTCCAATACTCATAAAAAGTTGATCGATTAGTTAAAAATACACCAAATAAGATCAAGAAGGCGCCGATCAGCGTAATGGGTTTCATGATTTCATTTAATATTATGTAGCCGGCGATTAGCGCGACAAGAGGCGAAATGTAAAGCCAAGTTGACGGAAAAACCGGATTTGTTTTTGAAACAAGCCAATAATACAGCCCGTGGCCGACGATGGAGCCGATGATGATTAAATAGAGCAGTGATAACACCGTTTCATAGCTTGCCAGCAGCAGCCATTTGCCTTGTTCGCCCGTTAAAAAGGATACAGCCAATAAGAAAATGCCGCCGTAAAACATTTGTACGGCATTTGAAAGAAATGGCGAGATATCCGGATGTTTGCTTGTAAACATTTTTGCCCGAACTGTCCCAAGTCCATAAAACCACTCGCTTAATATGATCATAAAGCAAGCCAAAACCCACATGCCGGAGACAGACAAAGAGAACCCCGGTGAAGAGATCAGAAAGACGCCTATTAAAGCAGCCGCCATCCCTGCTAATTGTTCTTTTTTGATCGGTTGTTTATTCTCTCTTGCCTGATGGAGCAGCACCATCATCGGGCCTGTTGCAGATAATACAGCAGCTAGTCCGGACGGGATGAATTGCTCAGCCCAATATAATGAAGCAAAAGTGATAAAAGTTAAGCAAAAACCGTTAAACACGAGCGAAGAGGAAAATAAAACGGTTTTCAATCGATAGTTCCGCATTTTAAAGACGGCCATCATAATCACCCCAGCGGCAAAAAATCGCATTCCCGCTGAAAAAAACGGCGGTGCCCCTGCTTCAATTCCGATTTTGATAGCTAAAAAAGTTGTTCCAAAAATTAAGCATATAAAACAGTAATTCAAAATAACCACGACGAATAACTCCTTTTTGTTAAGTTTTTTGATATTATAACGACAACGGTATATAACAGTACAATGCACTGTATAACAGTTATGCGCTTTTATCTTTTGTCTTCTATGTAATGGGAGGGGAGACAATGCAATTATCGATTAATAAAAAATTAGGCACCCCATATTATGAACAAATCAGCAGGCAAATCGAAGAACGGATTCAATCGGGCATGCTTCTTCACGGTGAAAGGCTTCCTTCTTTAAGATTGTTAGCAAATGAACTTAATGTAAGCTTTCTGACGGTGCAAAAAGCCTACAAACTGCTGGAATTGAAAGGATATATACAGATTCAGCAAGGTAAAGGTGTTTTTGTTGCAGCGGGAAAGAAAAAATCATATGAAAAGCACTCTGAATCTTTCGACTGGCAGCATCAGATGAAGATGAATGGAACAAGATCACAATATCTCGCCTATCGTGAAAAAGAGATTTATGACTTTTCCCAAGCAGTCGTTTATCCAAGGCTGCTTCCATCTCACTTCCTTGTTCAAGAAATGAAAAAAATATTGGAGCAGCATCCCCTTGTGTTGTCGACATATGGTCCTATTGAAGGAGATGAAGAATTAAGGTATGAAATTGCCAATTACTTATTTAACTTCCATCACTTATCTGTTAAACACGACAAAATGATCATTACAAGCGGTGCACAGCAAGGAATTGACTTAGTGGCGCAAACTTTGTTAAGTCCAGGGGATGTTGTGATGGTTGAAAGCCCTTGTTATGGTGCGGCCATTGATGTGTTTGTCAATAAAGGATTTCAAGTCGTATCGATTGGAGTAGATGAAGAGGGACTGAAAGTGGATGAGTTGGAGGATAAATTGCAGGTGCATCAACCAAAACTATTATATGTAAACCCAACCTTTCAAAATCCTACTGGAACATGCATGCCGGAAAAGAGCCGCAAGCAATTGGTAGAACTAGCAGAAATGTACCATTTTTTTATTTTAGAAGACGATTCATTCAGCGAAGTTTCATTTGACAATATTACGGTGCCAAAGCCAATAAAATTCTTTGATAAAAACGGTCACGTCATTTACCTTAAAGGATTTAGCAAAACAACTGCGCCAGGCATTCGCATTGCGGCTGTCATTGTGGATGGGGTTTTATTCGACTGGCTGTACGGCACGAAAGCGACGATGGATATCGGAAGCCCGCTCTTACCGCAAAAAGCGCTGCTTCCCATTTTGCGGACGGAGCGGATGAAAAATCATATGGAAAAACTAAAAATTGCGCTTGAATTAAGAAGAAATACGGTTCTTGACGCATTCAAAAGTTTAGAGGAAGTAATGATTTATAAACCAAAAGGCGGATTGAATGCCTGGATTAAACTTCCATCCGTGATTCAGCCAATAAAATTGCAAGAAGCAGCTCGGAAAAATAAGATTTCTTATTTGCCCGGAAGCGCCTGTTTTCTTCATGAACCGAAACAACATTATATTCGCATCAGCTATTCTTATTTGAGCGAGCATGATTTGCAAGTCGGTATCGAAAAGCTGGTGGACATTTTGCAAAATATGATGGCAAATTATAAAAAAGAGATGTGACACATTTGACGCATTTGAGCTGCCGTTCATGTAATGCTGCTCGCTCGTTTCTTTTTTAAGAGAGCAGCGCAAGCAAGAGCGGCACTGTAGCAATGCTGGCCAGCGTCGTGGTTAATGTGCTGAATGAAACTAAATCTGGTTCTGTTTGAAATTGAACAGCAAACATTGTCGTGTTGGCTGCAGTAGGCATAGATGCAAGAATGATTAAAATTTTTGCAAGCAAGTCTTCAAGCGGAAGACAAAGAATAATACCAATTGAAATAATAGGCGATATGATCATGCGAATGATAAAGATGGAAGCGACGTCGCCAGCTTTTACACTTTTTAGCTGGATGTTGGCGAGCTGCATTCCGAGAATGACCATAATGGTCGGAATCGTTGCATCGGCAATCAAACCGACAGGCTGCATGATGAAATCAGGCACCGGAACATGCAGGATTTGAAGCAAAATGCCGGCAGCTGAACCATATAAAACGGGCATTTTCACTATTTTCATAAGGGCGCTTTTTATGCTGCTGTCTTCTTTGCTGCCAATGGCAGCGTAGTAAAGACCGATCGTATTCATTAAAAAGGACTGGATAACCATCATGATGACTGCATAATCAAAAGCAGTTTGTCCAAAAACAAACAATATAATTGGGGCCCCATAGTTGCCGCTATTCATGAAAACAGCTGATAACATCATGGCAGACTCTATCGATTGTGGCAATTTTTTTAATTTACTTACAATTTTCACGATAACCATTAATATGAAACATAAAAGCAAGCAAAATATAAGAATATAAAAATAATCAAGTGTAATTTTGTTTGTATAAAATGTCCGGAAGACAAGAAACGGATACATTAAGTATGTCGTCATGACCGAAATAGATTTAATGTCAAAGCCAATTGTTTTTTGCCCTACATATCCGACTGCAAAAATGATAAAAGCCGGCAATACAATCAGTACAAATTCCATAACCTTTTCACCACTCTGCGTAAAATGAACAAACAATAGAGCATTGAGCAGATGCCCAATGCTTTATCACGTAAAGTTAAAGCTGAAATATGAAAGCACGCCAATTCTTTTTTAGATAGTTGCAAAGTTCAAATCGGCTGCCACCTTGCCTGTTCCGTCCATATTCTTCTTACACAAAAGGATAAAATACCATTATTCCAAAAATACCCAAAACATTAGAAAGCCCAATTGTTGAGACCACTGTATTAAATTGGTATAAGCAACATCTATTTCAAATAATAAAGCAAAAGCCCAGTTATTAGCAACAAATTTAATAAATTTAAAGATTCACAGAAGAAATCCGAATAAAATGTAAAAGTTATATTGTTAAGGAAAATGAGAAAACAACTTTATTTTTTTGTCTCATCACCATATTCTGTGATGTTCACACAATTCCGGCAATAAGTTAGCGAGATTGATACTCAATCTAGAGTAGCTCCTTCGCTGGACAATAATGAATTACATCAATTCGTCTGCGATTTTTCGAAAAATCTATTACAAAATACAAATCCAAAATCGGAAACAAAAACATTCACCTTATCAAACGGAGAAAAAGTCGATGTATTTTTTGATGTAAATATTCCTCCGATTGAATTAATCATTTTTGGTGCGGGTCATGATGCCATTCCTTTAGCAGAGTTTAGTGTTAGATTAGGATTTAATACAACCGTAGTCGATCCAAGATCAGCCTATCTAACAGAAGCTCGTTTTCCAGGTGCGAAAAGAATTTTAGCAGATGCAAGCTCAATTCCCGAAAAGGTAAAAGTCAGTTCCAAATCGTATGTGGTCATTATGAACCATCATCTTGAACGAGATATAAATGTTCTGAAACATATACTTCATACGGATGCAAGGTATATTGGGATTTTAGGTCCGCGTTCTAGATGCCAAAAAATATTTAAAGCTCTTCAAATAGACGACATTGACCAATATGATCACATATTTAATCCTGTTGGATTAGATATTGGTTCGGAGTCTCCTCAGGAAATAGCGTTAAGTATTCTTGCTGAGATCATTGCTTTTCGAAACAAGCGTGCGGGCGGATTTTTGCGTGAGAAAAAAGACCGTCAGTTAGTATCATGAGCAGCTCATAAACAAAATATCATTTTAATATTCCTAATATTCCCAATATTCAAAATATAGTTATCCCTCTTTAAGGAGGTGATTACAAGGATTACAAGGACAAATGATCCTAATCAAAAAATAATTAAGAAACCCGTGGTGCTAGTTGAACTTTAACGCTCAACTAGCCTAAGAATCACGAGTGAATAAGTTAGTAAAATGCCATCCAAAGCTGATTCAAATCCAGAAACAGAGTTGACTCGAATCTCTGTGATCCGGTACTGATCAATAAGAACTGAAAACACGGTTTCAATGACTTTGCGCTTTCGTTTCTTCCACCGTTTCCATGCTTTCGATTGGTGGATCTTCTGGTTTTTCCGAACGGGCGTCCAAAAAGCGATCTTGTATTCATCATACAGCTTCTTTTGCAAGTCTTGGCTCACATATCCTTTATCACCAAGTGCGTACGGATGAGGAAGTTGGGTCATCACGGTTTCTGCAGCTGTCCGGTCGTGGCAGGATGCTTCGGTGACGACATATCCCATCGGAAGCGCTTGGTCGGTGATCTGAAGATGAAGCTTCAACTCATAGTAAGCCATCTTTTTGGATGCACAATACCCAATATCGGCGATTCCTTGAAACCGTTTGACACGATACATTCGTGCGTGGTGGCAGAGTTCAATGGGTAAGCTGTCCACTACTGCATAAGCGTAATGTTGTCCGCGTTTGGCTAGTTGATATCGGATCCATTTGACGGCAAAGCCAAGATTTCAACAACGACGGTTATATCGAGAGCGTTCAGGAAATAAATCTTTCGAAAATAAGTTTCCGATCACCAATCGGTGCCAAGCTCGTTCGGAAGTAAAGTCAAACAGCTTTCCCAAAATGTGAATCGCAATGATCTCGTCATCTTCTTGTTTTACCAAATGACGGTTGCGGCGTTGAAGATGCACAGTTGAGCGGAGACAAAAAAGAAAATGGCGGCATATTGCTTTTGACTGTAGTAAAATGAAAGTGCTCTTGCACGAGAACTTCTCCTATTGATGTTTCGTTGCCCTTTCATTTTAAGGAGATCCTCATGCAAGGGCTTTTTTTTGCTTGTCTGATTTTATATAGCACCAAGGGTGAAAAAACTGTGTCGCAAAAACACGCGCACCCTCGGACGGAGTATCGAAGAACGCCCGCAGGAATGGGAAGAACGCAAGGAATTCGGCCATTGGGAGATGGACACGGTCATCAGAAAAGTGCAATGATAAAACCCTGATGACCGTAACCGGGCGAAAGATGTGCCGAGAAATGATCGTTAAGATAAACGGAAAGAACAGTGAAGCTATAGTCGCTACCATCGCTGACTTACAAAAATGGTATGGTTCTCTTTTCCACAAGGTGTTCAAAACAATTACAGCAGATGTGTAAATCTATCCCTTTTGGGCTTAGCCAAAAGCGAAGCATGCCGTCCAGCAACTTGACATGGATCCTCTGTGGGCATAACTTGCCAGCTAGGAACCAGCAATAAGGTAAGCTGGCTCTCCATTTAGACTATCATGCCCGCCACCCATATAAAGTTGCTCGATAATCTCAGGAAGCATCCAGCATTCGATCTGTTTATTTAAACAGCGGTTGGGTCTTGGTTTTTTTTTTTTAAATCGTTAAATTTATTATTTCCAATTTAAGGTTCCTTTTTTGTTTTAATTTTCTGTGATTTTGATTTTTTGTAAACGTTTTCTTTTTCTCGCATCCTGTTTGTAGGTGCGATTTTCGCCTTTTTGTCTTCAACGCTTGGTATTAGGAAGGATCAAGTACTAATCATTTGCTTCTCTACGCCATTTATCATATAGATTTATAAGTTTAACAACAGAATCATCTAAACTATCTATAATTTCCTTCATATCAAGAAAGTCCTCTTCGCTCAAACCTTTAGGTATTTTCTTGTTACTGATTTGGTCGGCAACAACTTTATTTTTCATTTCTTCCCTGCCCATAAGCAACGTATTAAACTCATGCTCCTCTAAATATCTTTTTTCCCGCAACTCAGTCTCGTGCATCTTTTCTTTGAGGAGCTGCTTCCTGTACTCTGAAGGCGTTTTTCCAAAGTTTTTCTTAAATGCAATATTAAAAGCCTTGACATCAGAAAAACCGTGTGACAAAGCGATATCAGAAATTTTTCTTTTTAAATCCGTTAAGTCATACGTAGCTTCACGAAGTCTAATTCTTGTGAGATATTCGTAATAATTAATACCGAGCTGTTGCTTTACAATTTGAGAAATATAACTTTCATGATATCCTGAAAATGATGAAAGTTCTTCAAGACTAATTTTATTTTTATAGTTTTTTTCAATATACGCAACAATATTGTCTACATCTTCTTTTCTCTTTTTATTTCTAACTAACTCTTTTGAGGACATCATTTTCGGAGGAAAATCTCTGATCAAATTGGCTATTAGCTGATTAAGAAGGCTCTCGAAGTAAATTTTTTCTTCAGGATGTTCACCTTTTATATATTTAACCATTTCGAGCGCTATATTTCTTAATCGGCTAAAACTCTCATTATTTCTAGTTTTAAAGTTAGATCTACATGAAAACTGAAGTAAATGATAGTCTTTGTAATAAGAGCGAAAATATATCGGATTAAGATGAATAACCATAGCTATTGAATTTATCTTTTTCGCAAGAGTAGCATGCCCAACATTAGAGTTAACGAGCATAATATCGTCTTCTTGCAAAATATATATATTCCCGTTTACGCTCATTTCAACCTCGCCTTGAAGAACGATGATGAACTCTAATGATTCATGCCAGTTGTAATGATAATGCTTGATATAATACACGTACTGCTTTACATCTATATCTTTTTTATCATTCTTCCATTCATAGTATACGATACTCATTAAATCCCCCCGACTTTTTTTATATTTGTAAACAGCCCGACAACATTCTTTTACTTTTTTCGACACAAGCCCTATCATCCCCTCTCTCAGAGTGAACTTTTTCACGTCCTTCTATAGGATAGTGAGTCCTAATCTCCCTTCTTCCACATTTTCTCAAACCGTATCCGGGATTGGAAATAATCCGCACAAACAATCAAAATACCCGTGGTGCTAGTTAAGTGTTAACGCTCAACTAGCACCACGGGTAAAGACTAATTGCTTTTACTTCACATAATTACAAAGCTTACCCATACCTTCTACTTCGACGACTACAGTATCTCCTCGCTTCATCGCACAACTGCCGGAAGGAGATCCTGTAGCTAAAACATCGCCGGGCTCTAACGTCATAATTCTTGAAACCCAACTTATGAGATAAGGGATCGAAAATAACATCTGATTCGTATTACCTTCTTGCACAACTTTCCCATTTAAAGTCGTAACGATTCGTAAATTAGTTGGATCAATACCCGTTACAATATACGGACCAATAGGACCAAAAGTATCAAATCCTTTACCTCTAGTAAATTGCGGATCCGTTTTTGTAAGATCCCTCGCGGTCACATCATTAAATATCGTACAGCCGAAAATATAATCTAATGCATGTTCTTCTTTTATATTTTTTCCTTGTTTTCCAACAATAAGCGCTACTTCTCCTTCCATCTCCACCTGGTTAGTTAAATCACTTGGCGGAATGATAATATCCCCTTGATCCGGAATCAAGCAAGACGGCGGCTTTAAAAACAAAAATGGTTCTTGGAGACCAACCTTCCCTCCCGTTTCAACAGCATGTTCAGCATATGTCCAGCCGAAATTAATAATCTTTGATGGTACTATCGGTTCTAAAATCTGCACATCACTATATTTTACTTTTTCACCATCGTATTTTAATTCATTGTGGACAATGTCCTTAAAATCACTAGACAGTTGTAAAATTTCATCTCCTTCTAAAACGCCATAGAAAATATTGCCTTCATATCGTTGATACCGAATTATCGTTTGGGTCTTGGTCATTATTCGCATGATTCACAAAACTCCCTCGACTACTTAATAAATCCTACCTGCTTGCTAATGTACTCATATTGCTCTTCTTTTTTTCTATTAAACTCCGCTTTATTTTGTTCGAATAGATTGTTACCTTCTGCATCAATGGAAACAATTAAAGGACCAAATTCCTTCACTTCACATACCCAAAGTGACTCCGGCATTCCTAAGTCTGTCCAATAAACGTCCTTAATCCGTTCAACTTTTGTTGCAGCATAAACTGCATTACCAGCGGGAAAGACGAGATGAAGAGCTTTATAAGTTTTACACCCTTCTTCTGTCCTTTTCCCCATTCCACCTTTTCCGATAATCAGTTTAACGCCAGTTTTTTCAATAAATTGTTTTTCGAATTTTTCCATTCTCATACTTGTAGTAGGGCCGATAGAAACAATCTCATACTTTTTATCTTCAGTTTCTCTCACGATGGGACCCGCATGGAAAATCGCTTTTCCTTTAAGGTCAATCGGTAACGGAATTCCTCCTTCAACCACTCTTCTATGAGCGACATCTCTGCAAGTAACTAACGTTCCGTTTAAGTAAATAATATCTCCTATTCTTATATTCTTTAGATCTTCATCTGTTATTGGAGTAGTTAATATTTTCTTATTCACAACTTTACCCCCTTGTGTGTGTGAATTTCATAGTTCAAATTTCTATCAAAAGTGATTTTGCCTCTTCTATGCGACCAACAGCCTGTATTAACAGCTACTCCGATAGTAGAAGGATGTCTTGCTGAGTTCACGACGTTAACTCCCATGACAGACTTCGAACCTTTTAATCCTTGAGGACCAAGACCGATCGCATTTATTCCATCTTCGAGAAGTTTCTCTAATTTAGCAGCGTTTTCATTTTCATTTCGACTACCGACAGGCCTCATAAGTGCCAGCTTTGAATTTAAAGCTGCTGTTTCAACTGATGTACCGATACCTACTCCGACGAGAAGAGGAGGACATGCATTAATTCCGTAGCTTGTCATACGATCAAGCACAAACTTGACAACCCCTTCATATCCCTCACTCGGCATTAGAACCGTTGCCACTCCCGGAAGTGTACACCCCCCGCCTGCCATATAAGTATAAATTTCTGCTTTGTCACTACCTTCTACTACCTCCCAAAAAATGCTCGGTGTACCGCTGCCGATATTCTTTCCAGTATTAAATTCATCAAATGTTTCAACCGAATTATGACGTAATGGAGTTTCTTTTGTTGCTTTATAGGTACTCTCTCTTAAAATACTTTCTAACTGTCCAATTAAAGGAAAGTCTTCGCCGCATTTCACAAAAAACTGTAGTACACCCGTATCTTGACAGGAAGGTCTCTTTAACTTATAAGCTATCTTTTGATTTTCAAACATCGTTTTGTATATGGTTTTAGCAAGCTGGTTGCTTTCCTCTTCACTCAGTTCTCTCAATTTACTTTCCACATCATCTGGAAGCTTATAGCTAACGAGTGAAATAAAATTCGACATCAGTTCAATCATTTTTTCTTTTTGCTGTTTTTTATCCATCAAAATCTCAACCTCACTTTCTAATAAGATAATTTTTAAGTCGATTCAACTTTTAAGTATGAGTTTGAACAATGGTACTTTTGTTTATAAGCTAAAATAAAGCGCTTAACCACCATTTTACCTATAGAAAGGAAAGAAAATCGGTAACAAAATCATCGATACAATAATTGAAATAATAATTAACGGTGCGCCAGCTTTTACATAATCTTTAAACTTATACCCTCCTATACCATAGACCATTGTGTTTGCCGGCATTCCAATAGGTGTCGCATAAGCCATGGAACCACCAATTACTGTCGCCATTAAAACGGCCCTTGGATCTGCATCCATAGCACTAGCAATGGAAAGACTTATAGGAACGAGCAATGCAGTTGTCGCCGTATTCGACATAAAGTTTGTCATCATCGCCGAAAGTATTAAAATAACGAACAACAGAACGTAAGGAGATGGAGTGTTTCCTACAGCACCAATAATTGAATCGGCTATGACCGCCCCTGTTCCAGTTACATCTATAGCTTTAGCTAGTGCGAAAGAACCGACAAATAACATGATCGTATCCATATCTATTGACTTCATCGCATTACTTTTAGAAATAATCCGCATCGCTACTAATATTAATGCTCCTATCCACGCTGACACATAAAGCTTTATTCCAATTTGTTTTTCAAATACCATCGCCAAAATAGTTAATACGAGCACAATGAAGGACATATGCTGTTTCCATTTCGGTATGCTTGAATAATCGATTTGTTTATTGTAAATGGAATCTGAATCTAAAAGAGTATCTTCACCCTTTGGTAAAAGCTTATGACCAAATAAACTGAAGTACAAAATACCTACAATTAGAATTGGTAAACCTGCTTTGGCATACTCAAAAAAGCCGAATTCTAATCCAATATCTTGAAGCGCTGACTGAGCAATCATATTTCCAGGCGCACCAATTAAACTTAAGTTCCCTCCCATTGCAGCAGCCAACACAAGAGGTAACAATAATCTGGAACGCGAAAAACCGGATTTCGCTGCAATACCTATGACACACGGTATTAAAACTGCTGCTGTTCCAGTATTAGAAAGAAATCCAGACATTAATCCAGTAACTATCATCACAGCTATGATTAACTGTTTTTCTGTTTTAGCAAATTTAGTAACAACCTCTCCGACTTTTTGTGCCATACCCGTTTCAAAAAAAGCAGCACCAACGATAAACATCGCCATGAAAAGAAGAACATTTTCATTAACGAACCCAGCAAAAGCATCAGCAGGCTCAAGAACCCCGGAAACCGTAAGACCAACTGCAACGATCATTGCCGTGATAGATAAAGGGATTATTTCCCATACAAACATAACAATAGCAAATACTAGAAAAAATAAAGTGATAAACACCTCGCTCATCCAACATCCCCTTTCTCATTCTTTATTTTGAATATAGAAGACGTCTTCTTGATGCATATAGTAATCATTTGCAAGCGCTTAATCTATCCAATTTTTTAAATCTTTATTTTCTCGTTTGAATTAGCACTTTTTGATATCGCCAAATAATAAAGTAAGCACTAACTAAAAATAACCTAAATATTCAAATAATAAAATTAACCTTATAAGGCATAAACGCACAATATCCACAAAATTTCATTATCTTCAACAATATAAAAAAATACTTAGTAAAAACTTTATATTAATTAAGAAATAAAAAAACAGAGGAGGCGAAAAAATGGTTACTGTAAAAAAAGGTTTAGGTGTAAGTTTGAAGCGTAAAGAAGACATAAGACTTTTGACTGGTAATGGACAATTTACCGATGATATTGAAAAACCAGGCATGTTACATTTGGCCATTGTACGGAGTCCTCATGCTCATGCACGTATTGTAAATATTGATGCAAGCAAAGCGAAAAAACTGCCTGGAGTAGTAGCTGTTCTAACGGGAGAAGAGGCACTTCAATATTCAGGACCACTTGCACCGACGATCAATATCTTTAACAAAGTACCAGAAGTGTATGCGATTGCCTATAAAAAGGTTCGCTATGTCGGTGAGCCAGTGGCCGTTATTGCTGCCGAAGACCGATATATTGCTGAAGATGCAGTCGATCTTATTGAAGTAGAATATGAGGTTTTACCAGCTGTTGTGACGATTGAAGATGCACTGGAGCCAAAGGCGCTTCTTTATGAAGAATGGGGAGATAATAAACAGTTAGAATCAAGTACCACTATCGGCGATATAGACGATGCATTTGCCAATTCGGAATATGTCTTTGAAGAAACCATTACACATAACCGCTACACCGGAACTCCGATGGAGTCTCGTGTATGTATTGCCGAATATAATCCTGGATCTAAAAAGATGACAGTTACATGCTCGACACAGGCACCTTCTCAAGTACGTACGCTGATTGCCCAGACATTGCAAATGCCTGAGCATAATATACGAGTTATTGCCCCGGATGTTGGCGGCGGTTATGGCACAAAGTTGCAGGCAAATGCAGAAATCATTGCTTGTATCATGGCGCGCATGCTTGGCAAGCCGGTTAAATGGACGGAAGACAGAGTAGAGAATATTCTAACTGGAGTTCATTCTAGAGACTATACTTGCACGGTGAAAATTGGGTTCGACAAAGATTTTCGCATCACAGGACTTCAAGCGAAGCTGATTGGAAATATTGGGCCTGAACCCAATCGTCTCAAAACACGAACAAATCAATATTTGCGGGGGCATTTGATGTTTTTGACTACGTGTTTGACTACGTTTAATTATAATTCTTGAACACTTAAACCTTTAAACGCTCGTCCTAATGCTATTTCACCGATTTGTTTAATTGTGTTCCTTCCATCATTCATCGTATAGAATTTAACCCCTTTAATTTTTACATCTTCTGTTTCATCCTCAAACATGATTTCAGCTTCATGTTCATTTCGGCTTTCAGAGCCTACCTAACGCTATCCAAGGCTTGATTAGCCATACGGACAACGTGAAATTTATATACAACCACTTTAGCTTGTGGAAGAACGGTATATACTGCATCTTTATAAGGTTTCCACATATCCATTGTGACGTATTCAATGTAAAGTCTGTCTCCTATCTCTGTAAGGCGTTGAATGACT
Source organism: Aeribacillus sp. FSL M8-0235 (assembly GCF_038000355.1). Lineage (NCBI taxonomy): Bacteria > Bacillati > Bacillota > Bacilli > Caryophanales > Bacillaceae > Aeribacillus > Aeribacillus sp. FSL M8-0235. The sequence continues at coordinate 506,453 of NZ_JBBOBW010000001.1, forward strand.
GTTTCCTTGTTACGATTAGGCTTAATATCGAAAATGGTTCTACGCTCTACGTTGGTCAATACAAGACGAGGTTTACGGATGATATATATTTCATCAATCCCAAGCCATTTAGGAGTCTCAAATTGGTATTGTCGTGGGCAAATCCATGATTAGTTGCTTTCGTGAGTCATGTTTGTAAAGTTTGTCAAATCCACATTCTGGACAACGTTCGGGTGGATCTATTGCTTCCACTTTAAACATCATATCGGTTTCATTTTCCTGCGATGGTTCAATTGCTTTAAGGTCTGGTAGAAATAATAGATCCGTCATTTTGTTTGTCCTTTTCTGTCCTTTAGTCGTACATAGTCACAATTATTCCATCCATATTGTCACCTGAAATCTTATACTCTTGATTTTTCGGTATATGAATAGTCATGTTTTCGGAAAACGAATGATAAGAAACGGTATATTTTTTACCATCAAATTCAGCAGTAATTTTCTTTTTCTCTTTGAGATAATCCAAATACTCTTCTAAAACAAAATTCTTTTCCTTCATAATCACGCTATGAGGTAAACCAACATAGCGAATATGCCAAGGTTCGTATTGAATTCCCGTAATGTCCGTTTTATCCTCTGGATAACGTAAAATGAATCCGTATTTCCAAGCATTTTTTTCTATCCATTCTCCTTCAGGTGCTTTATCCATCGTCGTTTGAGTAGTTCCTACATCAAGCGCTAACCCCATATTATGTTCGCTATATCCGGCAGGCAAAGCAACATCAGGGCCCAATTCTTCATAAAGTTTCCTTTGCTCATCTAAGGTTCGATAGCCACTAGTAATCCAAAAATTATCAACTCCCTCTTTTTCTGCGGCAGCAATCATTTCCGAAAATTCATGTGCTATATCCTCTGACAAATAAATATTGTTATATAACAATCCATATCCCTTCACCAATTCATTGTGTGTAAAAAGGTTCACGACATCTGTTTTAATACCTTCTTGGCGAACAGGATATTCACTATTGACCAAAAGCAGATTACCTTGATAGATTTGTTCTTCTGTAATCTTTATTGTTTGGATATTATCAAAATCCTCTCCTTTATCATTTTCCTGTTGAATATCTTCTCGTACTTCTACTTTTGGTTCAAAAAAAGAGCCATTAATTATGAAAACAAAACACAAGCCCACTATAAATAAAATTAAAAATCCCCACTTCTTCATTTTTAGCTTCCTCCTAATTCTTCCTTGTTTAAAAGAATAGCTAAAACTTTTTAAAAAAAGAGTGGGGTAAATCTTAAATTTTTCTTAAATCAAGTATTTGAATTTATTCCATCTCCATTATTTCTTAATGTTTGACTTCCCTTTGGTAAACGGACTTCAAAAACTGTCTGAGTTACACTACTTTCAACAGTAATTGAACCGTTGTGTTGCTCCACAATATTCTTCGCAATAAACAATCCAAGACCAGCGCTATTTTTGTTTTGAGTTCTTGCTTTGTCTCCAGTATAGAGCATATCAAATAGATGCGGGAGGTCCTCCGGAGGAATACGATCACCATAATTCACAACTTGTACAACAACTTCCTCCGACTCAATAAAGCCGTTAATGTCTACAAACTGACCGTCGTAACCATACCGAGTCGCATTCATCAAAAGATTTTCAAACACACGTGCTAAAAGCTCTCCGTCACCGATAATAGGTAAGTAGGGAGGCAAGTTCATTCGAGCGGTCAAATTATTTTTCGTGAAGACAGGATATAATTCTTCTTTCAATTGATGAAGGAGGTCACTTAAATTAATGTACTTTTGTTCAATTGGCAACATGCCATAGTTCATTCTCGTTATTTCGAATAATTCATCAATTAGACTTTCTAAACGTTGAGATTTAGTAAAAGCAATTGTCAAAAAATGTTTGACTTGTTCCTCCGTCAAATTCTCATCATTAAGGATTAAATCTAAATAACCTAATACGGAAGTGAGCGGTGTACGCAGATCATGAGCTAAATTTACGACTAACTGATTTTTACTGCTTTCCGAAAATTCCCCTTTTTCAATGGCCTGTTTCAATATTTCACTAGCCAAATTAATATCTTGCGCAATATCCCTAAATTCGTCATTTGAATGAATTTCAACACGGTGACTAAAGTTGCCATTAGCGAGATGATGAATACCGTTTGAAATCTTATTAAAGTAGGTCAAATAGCGCCTAGTGAGTAAAAAGAAGAACAATATCGAAAGTGGGATAAAAATTAGTAAAAAAAAGTTAATGTCCCCAATTTGTCTAATGATTTGGCGAAAATGGGCTAACGGACTTTCATAATCAACTACAGTGTAATAAAAAAATTGAAGGACTTTATAAATGATATACGTGATTGTACCCGAGAGAAACATACTTAAGCCAAATGTTATAATCATTTTTGCACGAAAACTTCTTGAGAATTTAGCCATTGAATGTATACCCAACGCCCCACACAGTTTTAATCCATTTGTTTGTTCGTTTATTTTCTCTAAGCTTTTTCCTTATTGTACGAACATGGACCATAACGGTATTACCGCCCTCAAAGTATGCTTCGCCCCACACCTGCTGAAAAATATCTTCTACACTGTAAACCTTCTTTGGATGACTAGCCAGTAAATACAAAATATCAAACTCCTTTGGTGTCAGCTCAATGTTTTCACCATATAGAGTAACCGTGCGTTGATCAAGGGAAATCACTAGTCCACCAAATTCCAAGTTCGTATTATTATCATTTTGGGGATGATTCAGCTTTATAAAGCGTCGTAACTGAGCATTTACCCGAGCAACCAATTCAATAGGGGTGAAAGGTTTTGTTATATAATCATCAGCTCCAATTACAAGCCCTTGTACTTTATCAAAATCAGAAGTTTTGGCACTTACAAAAATGATAGGCATATTATATTGTTCGCGAATACGACGAGTTACCTCATATCCATCCATTTTCGGCATCATAATATCCAAAATCAGCAACTCAAATGCCTGATTCTCCACAACACGAACTGCCTCTTGTCCATCTGATACTTTAACAACATGGTACCCTTCTTTTTCTAAATGGAACGCAATAAGATCAGCAATTTCCTCATCATCTTCAGCAATTAATATCGAAATATCTCTCATCTTCCCACTCCCTCTATATACTTCGTTTTTCTTCAAAATGCTCCTGTTTTCTTAGAATTGCTCAAACTTCGTTTTTTGAATGTATTTGTGGACAGAGCTTATGCAAAGAGTGCAGAATATTCAAACGGGGTTTAATCCATCCTAACAGCCAAATTGTGAACATTTGGTTGAAAAAAGATATGACCTTGCCCTATTCTCCACACAACTTATGGTCGCTCACCCTCCCATGTATCACGGGATGCGGTGAGACGCCGTTACACGTGATGCACCGTTATTTCGCTTCGGATTAAAAACCGGAAGTTAAAACCCGTTTGCCCGATGCCTTTAGAGATGTAGTACGTTCCGTACGCATTATGGTGCAAGCCTTTGTAAATCCCCATCGCCGGAAGCGGACCCATCGGCTTCAGTTTAAACAGAAACGGAATGTTAAACTGTTTTCCGTGAAAGTGGCCGGCCATTAAGTAATCAAACCGTCGGTTGATTGTCAACACGACATTCGGATCGTGGGTGATGACAACATTCGGTAAATCGCTGTCAACATTCCGAAACGATTGGTCCACATCACTGTGGCCGCTCACGAAATCGTCAATGCCGATCAAGGTGAACTCGTCAAGTCGAACCGATTCGTTTCGAAGCACTTGAATGCCGTATCTTTCAATTTGCTTTACTAAATTTCCCACGGAAGGCTGCTTATAGTCGTGGTTACCCAGTACCGCGTACGTCGGCCGTCCGCTTCCCTGAAACACCTCCAAGTATTTTTTCAATCGCGGCATCTGTTTTGCTTTTTTAGTAAAGTCACCGGTTAAAAAAATGAAGTCGGGATCTTCCCTTTGAATGATGTGCCTCAGTTTCTCCTGGCTGATTCTTAACCGTTCAACGTGAAAATCGCTAATTTGCAACACCTTTTTATTTAACCCGATCGGATGGCGCACGCGCTCAATTTTTAGCCACTGCGTCGGGAGAATGAACAAACAGTAAAATAACAGAATGACGATAACAAGTAAAAGGTATGACATGAGGGCTTCTTATCTCCCAACAGGATTAGGATGAGGTTCTCTAGTTAAATTATACCCACCCTAGCCTTTCGTCAAGACGGCCGAGCACGAATATCGTATGTACCAAGATATTTCCGGGCCGTATGCCGCCTTCATCCCGAACCGGGTTTACTGTTATAATACGCCGACAAAATATTTTTTCCTTCTCTTTTTGTTACGACGACGAAAAAGGCCATCCTGGACGGACAGCCCTTCCTGTGTCAATTATCGGAATACTCCCCGACAACTTACCGGCCGGCACTCAATCGCAGCTTCAACAACCACACGACCACGATCGCAATAACGACGCCAACCATCCCGACCCATGTAATGGATGACAGAGACACCCGGTCGACCACAACACCTCCGATTGCGGCGCCCGCAGCCATGGACAACTGCATCATGGATTGGTTCAGGCTCAGCATGATGCCGGAATAATTCGGTTCAATCCTAACGAGATTGGCTTGCTGCGTCGGGCCGGAGGACCATGCCGCGAACGACCACAAGATCAGGAGGATCACGACCGACAGCCACGATTGCATGTTGGCCGCGGTCAGCGAGAGGAGAATCAGCGCGATGACGTGCAGGAGCATCCCCCATGACAGCGTCGGGAATACCCCCCATTTATCCGTGCTGAAACCACCGAATTTGGATCCGATCAAGCTGGCGATGCCGAATGCGAGCAGCACGCCGCTCAGCATCTCTTCTCCCAACCCGGCAACCTCCAGCAAATACGGCGAAATGTAGGTGTAGGCGATTGAGTATCCGCCAAGCCAGAAAAAGGTGATCGCAAGCCCCAACGCCACATTTTCGTTTTTCAAGAAGGCAAGTTGCCGGGACAACGGCATCGGTTTATCCCCCTGAACCCGAGGGATGCTGGCGTACAGAACGATCATGGCCGCCAGACCGGCCAGTGCCAGCAGACCGAAAACAGCTCGCCACCCGAATTGGGCTGCAACGACGCGTCCGAGAGGCACGCCGATAATCAGGGAAGCCGTAAAGCCCATCACTACAGTGGCAATCGCGCTGCCTTGTTTGCCAGGGGCGGCAATTTTCGCGGCAATGTCCAAAGCGGTGACGACAGTCATTCCCGCGCCCAGCGCCATGATGACCCGAGCTGCGAGAAACGATGTATAGCCGGGCAAAGCGTAGGAAAGCACATTTCCCAATACGAAGACGCCAAGTGCCCACACCAGCAGTTTCTGTCGTTCCGACTTGGCCGTGAGCGCCATTAGGATCGGGGTGCCGATGGCGTACACAAAAGAAAAAATCGTGATGAGCTGCCCTGCTGAAGTAACGGAAATTTTCATGGTATCCGAGATCATATCCAGGATACCGGAAATAATGTACTCGGATGTCCCCACTAAAAATGAAACCAGTGCCAATAAATAAACTCTCCACGTGCTGGACAATGCATTCCACTCCTTTTTATATATACATATCCCGATATGTCGATTTAATGGGTCAAATAAATACTGAATACGTGTGAGGTATTCAGTCCGCTATTCAAAGATTCTGATTCAAGAAATTTGCCAATTCCTTTATTTTCTCTTCATTCCGTTTGTAGTACGTGTATTTGCCGATCCGGTTGGTTTGAATCAGTCCGGCCCGCTGCAGAATGGACAAATACTGCGAAACCGTCGACTGTGTCATATTCAACTTATCCGTCACCTGACTGACACACACCCCGATTTCCCGCATATCCACTCCTTCTTGGGGCACAAAATGTGTCTCAGGCTCCTTCAGCCATTGCAAAATCTGCAGCCTCGACTCGTTAGACAACGCCTTGAACACTTCAATCAGATCCATACCATTTATTATATCTACATTTCTCGATATGTCAAGTATGTTAGATCCAGCAATGTTAAATGTTTCAGCCCATTCTTTTCTAAACTCGCCATTAGCAACTTTCAAGCTATGTAAATCTGTAGAAACGACAACATTTTGACTACGTTTAAATGAAATGTATTGACATTCCATGAAAAAGAAAAAGTGCCAAATTCCTTTCATATCAAGGATTTTGACACTTGATGAAAATCAGTGAAACGATATGGTGGAGCATATTGGGGTTGATGGAACTTGCCATGCACCGGGAACCCCTGCTCTATCGGTTGCAGGTGCTTATTTTCCAGGTCCATATAAAGTGCCTGTTTATGACGTAGAAATCATTGGGGTCGTTTCAAATAAAGCGCCTTATGGTGCGCACCGCGGATATGGAAAGGATATTGCCAATTATCCTATTGAGCGGATGATGGATATAGCAGCTCGAAAACTTGGTATATCACCAGAAGAATTAAGACGTCGCAACTTTATAAAGAAAGACGAATTTCCTTATCAACAAATTTCTGGACCGCTTTATGATAGCGGAGATTTTGATAAACTTATGGATCTCGTAATGGATAAAATTGATTATCAAAACTTTAAAAAGAAACAATTAGAGCTTCGTAAACAAGGCAAGTACATTGGACTTGGAATCGCCGCTATGCTTGAGCCGTCTGGCGCTGCTGTCTTTAATGGCATATTTAATGGTTATCAGGCAGCAACTGTACGAATGACGCCTGAAGGACATTTCCAAGTATTAACCAGCCATCAGAACATAGGTCAAGGGGTTGAAACAACGATTCCACAAGTTGTTTCACAAGTTATGGATGTAGATATAGACGATATTCGATTTGTTTATGGAGATACGGATATTACGCCGTACGGATTAGGTCCATTTTCTTCCAGAGGTGCAACGTATACTGTTTCTGCCGTATATGAAGCTGCCAAGATGTTAAAGGAGAAGCTTTTAAAAATTGCCGTTTATCTGCTTAAGGAAGATCCGGAAAATCTTGAAATGGCAAATGGAACAGTAAGGGTTAAAGGGACGACAAATCCGGAAGCAGCCATCAGTTTAAAAGAAATCGGCAATAAAGTTTATCTATGGCCGGGACCTTATGCGACAGTGCCGGAAGGAATAGATTGCAATTTAGAAGCAACCTATACATGGACGAGTAAAGTAGTGAAGTGGGAGCCTGATGAACACGGGCGAGTCAATCTTTATACGACACATCCGACAGGAGTCTTTGTTGCTCTAGTAGAGGTTGACATTAAAACCGGGCTTGTGAAAGTAGACAAATTCGTTGTTTCCCATGATTGCGGCACAATTATCAATCCTATGATTGCAGATGGACAAATTGCCGGCGGCATCGCACATGGAATTGGCGGCGTGCTGTTAGAAGACCTTGCATATGACAGCAACGGATTCATGACAAACCCTGATTTTCAGCATTACTTATGTCCAACTGCAATGGATGTATCAGACATCGAAACCATTCACATGCAATCCCCATCACCTTTTACACCGCTTGGTACAAAAGGAATGGGAGAAGGCGGAACGATTCCGTCTCCAGCAGCAGTAGCGAATGCGGTAGAAGACGCTTTATCACCTTTTGGTGTAATTGTAAAAGATTTACCAATTACTCCTGAACGAGTTTTAGAATGGATTAAGCAAGGGGAAATGCAAAATGTCAAATCATAATTGGGAAATATACCCATTGGTGCTTGGAGAAGCAGATGTATCAAAGGTATTAGATACATTTTGGTCGCTGAGCCGCGACAAATCGATGGTAACGGTGCCGATTTTAGCCTGGCTTTTAGTTCCGACATTTAAGGAAGAGCCAATTTTAGTTGACACCGGTTTTCGAGATGCTGAACGCTGCCAGACCGTCCATGGCTTAGGTCCTCATCGGACAAAACCTGAATGGAGCCTTCGCACCCAATTGAAGAACCATGGCTTTACAGCTGAAGAGATAAAAAAAGTAATCCTAACTCACCTTCATTATGATCATGCAGGAGGATGCGCCGAATTTCCGAATGCAAAATTCATCGTCCAACGCACTGAATTGCAGGCTGCTGCGGCACCGATGGTTTCTTCACAGCTGGAAATAGGGGGAGGAGCGTTATTTTACGATAGAAAAGACATTGCAGAATTAATCGACCCTTTATGGCCTCAAGTTCATTTGATCGAAGGGGATACAGAAATTGCTCCTGGAGTGAAATGTGTCTTATTCCAAAACACTCATACGCCAGGCAGCCAAGCAGTTTATGTCCAAACGGAATTCGGCACCGCCGTTATTCTTGGAGACATTGCCAGAAATGTTGAATTAAATATTAATCAAGAAATTCCACCTGGATTATTTTACGATTTAGAGGCTACCTATCGAGCGATGATTCGAATTAAGAATGAGGCTGATATTGTTCTTCCTAGTCATGATTATGAAGTAGTAAAAAAATATAGGAACGGACTAAAAGAAGGGACGTCAGTTCATGAAAATTAAAGGAATTGAACGAGTGGCATTGCAGGTAAAAGACATCGATCAATCGATCACATTTTTTTCGAAGCTCTTCGGAACAACTTTTCAGCGGCAAAATGTGCAAATAAACGATTCCGTGATAAAAGTGGCTTTTTCTCCGCTAGGAATTGAACTTTTAGAAGAGACAGATTTAGAGAAAGAATCATTGAGAAGCTTTCACCTTCGTGTGGAGAACATACAAGACGTTCATCCTGCTGTTTTGGAAGCTGGAGGTGAGATTCTCGCGCACTTTACAGTGGGAGAAATGGAACATATGATTGTGAAAATTGGAGATTTTCGAATTGTATTTGTATCTTACGAAGGTAATGATTCTTTGAAAGCGTTATCTTCCGGAAAATGATAGGTTAGGGGGAAGAATGAATGAAACCAGTTCCATTTGAATATGTGGCTGTTAAAAGTGTAAATGAAGCGATAACCGCACTCGAAAAGTACGGAGACAATACAGTCATCATCGCTGGAGGACAAAGTCTGATGCAGGAAATGAATTTAAGGCAGGCTCGTCCTTCATGTTTGGTTGATATAAATGGGATCACAGATCTTGATTATATTGAAGAAACGGGTGATGCCATTAAAATCGGGGCATTAACAAGGCACCGCACCGTTGAAAAGTCTGAAATTGTAAAACGAAATTGTCCTTTGCTTCAGGAAGCCGTTACCCATATTGCGCATTTCCAGATCCGCAATCGAGGTACGATAGGAGGAAGCCTGAGACAAAATCCGCCAGGCGCTGAATACGGAGTCGTTGCTCGTGTGTTAAATGCTCAGTTTGTCATTGCCGGTCCTGATGGCAAACGCGTACTTTCCGGAGAAGAGTTTTTCGTCAGCCACTTTAAAACAGCAGTGAAGCAAAATGAAATCATTGTCGAAATCATATTCCCAAAATTAACAAAAGATACGGGATATGGATTTTTGGAAGTAACAAGAAGACATGGACATATTCCCATTGTTTCAGCAGCGGCGACTCTTCAGTTAAATGAAGATGACACGGTGAAAGATGCGCAGGTAGCTTTAGGGAATGTCAGCCCTCAAGGTGTCCCTTACAAAGTGCAATCTGTTTCACAATTGATTGGGAAACCATTTACTCAGGAAATTCTTGATCAACTAGCAAACGATATAAAGAATGAAGTCAATCCAGATCCTGAAGCAGATGCAAAAGCTGGCTATACATTGCAGCTTTCGAGAATTATGGGACGCCGTGTTTCTGAAATTTCCAGTGCTGAGTATCGAAAAGAAGCGTCATCCGTATTGAGTATTCGGGCTTTACAAAAGGCATACCAACAAATTAAAGGAACATTTCAGTAATGAAGAAAAATAAAAAGTCCCCTTGGTTTTGATAAGGGTTTGAGGCCGTTTCCCTAACGAAAAAACCAAAGAGGACTCACTTGTATTATAACTCGATGAAAAAATTAAGCAAATGACACTAGTAACAGTCATTACCTGCATTCATCTTTTCCGAAAAGAGCTCGAGATAATCGCTGCTCGTTTCATTTTCGAAAATTCAATCATTGACTTTGAACCATTGAAGAAAGGTCATTTGTAGGTGTTGAATCAGACAAAATGACCGCTATAAAAGGCTTGATCATACCGAGAGCCGGCGGTCTTCTTTTTACGAATGCTGTCACCACCGATCGCTGCGGCTTTAATTCGGAATACAGACGAATTTTTGTAAGTGTACGGAGAACATGTTCGCCTTCACTCGCGGTTACACCGAATGGTCCCAATAGAAGCGACCATGAGACAAATGTAAATTCAAGGGGGTTATAACGGGATGTTTCACTTCCTCATAGATAAGAAAACATCCCTTTACCCATATTTCTTCATATAGCATTTGTGCGGGGTTTGAAAAGTTTTAAAGAAAATGTGAGGAAACAATAAATAAATAATGAAAAGTAGGGGGAGGAATTTACATGATAGATAAAACTACTCGCAAAAAAATCACGGTCACTGTCAATGGAACGGTATATGAGCGTGAAGTGAATGTTCGGACATTACTAAGTGACTTTCTCCGGAGAGAATTAGGTTTAACGGGAACACATGTTGGTTGTGAACAGGGGGTATGCGGCGCTTGTACGATATTGGTGGACGGTCAGGCAGTCCGTTCCTGTTTGCTGTTAGCGGTTCAAGCAGATAATCGCTCCATTACCACCATTGAAGGAATAGGAACGCCTGATCACCTTCATCCGATTCAGGAGGCTTTTTGGGAAAATCATGGTTTGCAGTGCGGGTTCTGTACTCCAGGATTTGTGATATCTGTTTACGAATTTTTAAAAGAAAATCCTGATCCATCCGATGAAGAAATTCGTGAAGCGTTGTCCGGTAATTTGTGCCGTTGTACAGGATATCAAGGAATTATTAAATCGGTAAAAGCAGCTGCAGAAAAATTAAAACAATCGGAATTGGCTGGTTAAATAAATAATCAGGGGCTGTTCTGATGAGTTCCTAAAATGAAGGATTTGGGAGAAATACTACTGTGAAGGACAAAAATAATGGAATCAAATTTGTACATGTTCTCATAGAGGCAATGAAGTCCAACAAGAAGCAATTGTATGTGCTGAATGTCCGTTATAAAACTTTTGAAGAACTTAATTCAGAAAGAGAGCATAAGAAAAGTTCTTCATAAGCCTTCTGAAGGATATAAACAAGATAGGAAAAAATGGTTCTGATAAGTTCCTAAAATGAAGGGGCTCCAAAAAGTCAGTTAACCCTGACCTTTTGGACAGCCCCGTAGTTTTTCAAACGACTAGGAAAATCGCTTCTGCTTTAGATGAGATTGTGACTCATTCTTAAAGACTATCTATGTTCGTAATTGACTTTAACCATAATTAAATCAAGATTCTAGCAAAAGCATATCTGTATGGTGATGGAATAAAGGAGGTTTATGGAAATGCAAGAGCTGCTTCAAACATACCACTTAAATGAAAACAAGTTCAATTGGGATAAAAACCGGTTCATACAAGCATGGCGGATTATGAACACGATACGTGTATTTGAAGAAAAAAGCATTCAAATTTACAAAAAAGGACTCATGGGTGGATCACTTCACTCATCTATTGGCCAAGAAGCTGTAGCAGCTGGAGTTTGTATGAATTTGAAAAAAGACGATTATATTTCCATTACGTATCGGGGGCGTGGTCAAGCATTAGCAAAAGGGGCCGATCCTTTTCAATTATTTTCCGAAATTTTAGGAAAGAAGACAGGCTATTGCAAAGGAAAAGGGGGCCCCATGCATATTACATCTCAAGAGCTTGGAATATTAGTAGCGAATGGCATCGTCGGTGCAGGTATTCCAATTGCTGTCGGAGCAGGTTTATCCATCAAAACGTTGAAAAAGAATCAAGTTTCTGTTGCGTTTTTCGGAGATGGGGCGACAAACCAGGGAGCATTTCATGAAGCTCTAAATTTGGCTGCGATCTATAAACTACCGGTCGTTTTCGTTTGCGAAAACAATCTATATTCAGAAATGACGCCAATTAAAAATGCTGTATTAAATGAGCATTTAGCAGAAAGAGGACTGGCCTATCGCATTCCGTCGATCATCGTGAATGGAAATGATGTGCGAGCTGTATACGAGGTTGCAAAACAAGCTGTGGAACGGGCGCGTTCAGGTGAAGGGCCTACCTTTATAGAAGCCAAAACTTATAGATTGTTAGGACATATGATTGGTGATGCGGAGACGTACCGAACAAAAGAAGAAGTGGAGGAATGGAGACAAAAAGAACCGATCAGATATTTTCGGGACGTATGCTTAAAACAAAATGTATTGAACGAAAAAGAATTAGATGAAATACAACAGCAAGTCATACAAGAAATTGACATTGCATATGAACGTGCGATGAAATCTGAAGAACCTGAAATGGAGGAGATCTTTAATGATGTTTACTAATAGAATCATCAGTTATGCCCAAGCAATCAATGAAGCTCTTAAAGAAGAAATGGCATTAGATGATAGAGTAATCCTTTTAGGGGAAGATATTGGTTCATATGGCGGCGTTTTTAAGGTGACAAAAGGTTTGTTTGATGAATTCGGAAAAGAACGAGTCATCGATACACCTATCTCTGAAACCGGATTTATCGGAGCAGGAGTTGGGGCAGCGATGACGGGGTTAAAGCCGGTCATTGAGATTATGTGGATTGATTTTTCGCTAGTAGCGATGGATCAAATTATTAATCAGGCAGCGAAAATGGCCTATATGTCTGGAGGACAAACGAGCGTTCCGATGGTAATACGTACACAAGGCGGCGGGGGAAGAGGAAATGGCGCCCAGCATTCGCAAAGCCTTGAAACATTATTTGCACATATTCCGGGGCTCAAAGTCGTTGCTCCTTCTACCCCTTATGATGCGAAAGGATTATTGAAATCATCCATCCGGGAAGGAAGTCCGGTCATATTTATTGAACATAAAATGCTTTACTCTCAAAAAGGAGAAGTTCCGGAAGAGGAATATACGATTCCTTTAGGAAAGGCAGATATTAAAAGGTCTGGAAAGGATGTTACGATTGTTACGCTGTCAAGAATGGTACAGTTTTCGCTTGAAGCTGCAAAAGAATTAGAAAAAGAAGGAATCGATGCTGAAGTCATTGATTTGCGTACTCTTGTTCCTCTAGATATAGAAACAGTTAAGGAGTCAGTAAAAAAGACGAACCGAGTAGTTGTTGTGCATGAAGCGACTCGTTCTTACGGCTGGGGAGCTGAAATTGCTGCCAGAATTCAAGAGGAGGCTTTTGATGATCTGGATGCACCGGTACAACGAGTGGGGGCGGAAGATGTTCCTGTTCCATATAACTTAAATTTAGAAAAAGAAATGCTCCCGCAAACGAAAGATATCATTCAAGGAGTAAAAAAATCTTTGTATTTACAATTGGAAACAGTGTAATGGCACAGTACAACAATTATTTGAAAGCATTTTGATAAATAATTGCAATTTATAAACACAAAAAGATGCTATCTATGTGTTATGACGAAGGAGGAAAAAAGGTGCGGCAGGAAATTGTACTTCCTAAATTGGATTCATCAATGGAAGAGGCTCGTATAGTTTCATGGGAGGTCAAAATTGGTGATACCATTAAAATAGATGACCCAATTTTAATTGTAGAAACTGAAAAATCCAGTCTTGAGGTTGAATCGGAAGTAGAGGGAACGTTAGAAGAAATTGTTGTGGATGAGGGTGAAACTGTACCAGTAGGAACTCAGATAGCATAAATAACGCTCTTGGAGAGCTTTACATGAGGGTGAAACTGTACCAGTAGGAACTGTTCTTGCATATGTATCGAGTGGTAAGCATTCCACCGATCAAAAAGGCAGTTCCGATCATAATCCTGTAAAAGAAGAGAACATCTCACTAGGAAAGACTGAAAGAATCCGAGTTTCTCCAGCAGCTAGAAGACTTGCAAAGCAACGCGGAGTAGATCTAACCAAAATTAAAGGTTCGGGACCAAGGGGAAGAGTGATTCTGAAAGATGTGGCGGAAGCTGCTGCAAATGTAGTGAATCAAAGTGTTAAAATAGAAAATAAAGTCATAGCATCGATACATGCTAAAGGAAAAAGGGTTAACCTTACAAGTATGAGAAAAACGATTGCGCAGCGAATGACCGCAAGCTTTATGAATGTTCCTCAATTCCAAATCAAGAAAAGAGTCGATGTATCATCCATTGTACAATTGCGGCAGGCAGTAGTTTCAAGCATTGAACATTCGGCAGGCGTTCGTTTATCATTTAATGATTTTCTCATACAGGCGGTGGCTTTAACATTGAAGAAATTCCCGAGGGTAAATGCCTCATTCATAGATTCTGAAGGAGATCCTTATATTTTGGAGCATGAAGATATTAATATTGGTCTAGCGGTTGCTATTGATGACGGTCTAGTTGTTCCCGTCATCCATCAGGCAGATCAATTGTCCTTAATCGAGATTGCAGAAAAAAGAACAGAATTGGTTGAAAAAGCGAGAAAAGGCTTATTGAAGCCTGAAGAAATGCGTGGAGGAACTTTCACAATCTCCAATCTTGGCTCAGTTGGAGTTGACGAGTTTGTGGCAATCGTAAATCCTCCTGAAACCGGCATCTTAGCAGTTGGAAATATAATAGAACAGCCTGTTTTAACGAATCGTCATGAAACTTTGATAAAGCCGATGATCACATTAAATGCTTCATTTGATCATCGTACAATTGATGGCGCCTACGGTGGAAGATTTCTCGCTCAATTATGTGATCAGCTGCAATCAGGTCAATGGAATATCTTTTCAACAGTAAAATAATGAAATCATTAGGAAGTTGCCATGATGAGCATTCGAACATTAAAACAATTTTTCTGAGAAGGACATTAAGCAAAGCTTTTAATCATGCTATCTTTGACACTGATCTGAGGAGCAGGAGCTGGTGCACACCGAAAATATTGTCTGAAGATTTAGAATGACTAGACATAATTTTCAACTTGATAGAAACATATAATAGGATTTCCGGCCATCTCCTTTATAAACCAAGGTCAGCAGGTTTTATAAGCAGTACCGGAGACAGTACCAGAGTATCACTCGTTTTTGAAAATAAGCTTGCTTGAAAAATTGAAACAAATGACGGAGTTTTAGATGGAGTCTTCTCCATCCTCCGCCATTTATATTTTTAGGCGGTAACTAAAAAACAAGTGAGAACTGATTCATCAACGCCTGTATCAAAAAGTTTCGAAAATTCGGAACAACTTGAAATTTTCATGAGAAGCTTTTTCTCCAAAATAATGTTAGCATGATAGGAGAGTGTAAAAATGGGCAATATGAACAAAATAACCGATACCCTTCAGCGTCCTCTCCGTGATTTGCGCATTTCAGTTACTGATCGGTGTAATTTTCGCTGCCGCTATTGTATGCCAGCGGAGATTTTTGGTCCTTATTTTCAATTTCTCAAAAATGATCAGTTGCTCAGTTTTGAGGAAATAACTCGACTGGCTCGCATTTTTGCCTCACTTGGCGTCGAGAAAATTCGCCTATCAGGGGGAGAGCCGTTGCTGCGCAAAGAGCTGCCGAAGTTAATTGAAATGCTCGGTTCTATAGAGGGTATTTCTGACATTGCTTTGACTACGAACGGTTCTCTTCTTGCCAAACATGCGAAAGCGTTAAAGGACGCTGGTCTTCACCGTGTCAACGTTAGTTTGGACAGCTTAGATGATAAAGTTTTTCGCCAAATGAACGGCGGCCGCTGTGACGTCAAAACAGTTCTTGAAGGGATTGAAGCGGCCGCAAAGGCAGGTATGAAGGTGAAAGTGAATATGGTTGTACAAAAGGGGATCAATGATCAGGACATTGTGCCCATGGCGCGTCACTTCCGCGGGACCGGACATGTTTTACGCTTTATTGAATTTATGGATGTAGGAAATAGCAACGGCTGGAATCTTACACAAGTGGTATCTAAGCAAGAAATTTTCGAACGTGTGAACGCTGAAATGCCGTTAGAACCAATCCCGTCCAATTATTTTGGAGAAGTAGCCTCTCGTTATCGCTATCGCGGCACAAATGAGGAAATAGGCATTATTTCTTCCGTAACGGACTCTTTTTGTTCCACGTGCACAAGAGCTCGCCTCTCAGCGGACGGCAATCTTTACACCTGTCTATTTGCCTCGCAAGGGACAGATTTGCGGGCGCAGCTCCGCAGCGGGGCAAAGGATGAAGAAATTAGGAATCTCATTCAGGATGTTTGGAGCCGTCGAGCTGATCGTTACTCTGAAGAAAGATTTAACAATACAACGATGCCGAACAAAAAGAAGATAGAGATGTACTATATTGGAGGATAAAACAGAGCGGGGGGAGAAAAGAACATATATTTCAGCTAATCGCTATGATAACAACGAAATTGTCGGTCGATTGAAGGGACAAAAGAACGTATTTTTCAACTAATGAAAGGCGCAGGATCATTTCAAAATATACAGGTGGTGATTGCATGTTATATATCCCGAATTCTTCCCCTATCCCATTTGAAGAAGCACAACGTCTTATTCTCTCTGTGATACGTCCCCTTCCGGTTATTACCATACCTCTGTCTAAAGCTCTTGGGTACTATCTAGCGGAAACGGTAAGGGCTGATCACGATGTCCCTATGTTTGACCGTTCCACTGTAGACGGTTACGCTCTGCGTGCGGAGGATGTGATCAATGCCAGCGCTTCTGACCCGGTAAAGCTGAAGGTTTTGGAAGAGATTCCCGCTGGATATTTACCTCAACAAAAAATTACCCAAGGTACGGCCAGCCGCATTATGACGGGAGCACCTATCCCCGAAGGTGCAAACGCAGTCGTTATGGTAGAGAAAACTGAGAATGCAATGGAAGATAGCGAAAGCGTTTTGGTTTATCAATCGGTTAAAATTGGCGATGCTATTGCCAAAAAGGGACAAGATGTTGAAGAAGGGAAGGACGTCCTCACACAAGGGACGCTTTTAGGACCAATTGAACTGGGTCTGCTCGCTACATTCGGGATTGCATCTGTTGCGGTTTATGCGAAGCCTAAGGTTGGTATTCTTTCAACGGGAAGTGAATTATTAAACGTAGATGAGCCGATCGTCCCTGGAAAGCTTCGTGACAGTAACGGCGTAATGCTGGCCGGTCAAGTGAGTCAAGCAGGAGGTGAACCGGTTTATTTCGGGATTGCCCCGGACAAAGTAGAAGAGCTAGAAAAAAAGATGCTAGAGATTCTACAGCAGGTGGACATTTTAGTAACAAGCGGAGGCGTGTCCATGGGCGAATATGACTTCCTTGGAAAGGTATTTGAAAAAATTAATGCGAAAGTGATATTCTGGAAAACATTAGCTCGCCCTGGAATGCCAGTTTTGTGCGGAGTATGGCAGGATAAGCCGATTTTTGCTTTGGCAGGAAATCCAGCTTCGTCTTACGTCAATGCACATCTTTATGTGCTGCCTGCTATACGCTATATGAGCGGTTCTAAGGATCCGCTGCCGAAACGGGTAACGGTTGTATGTGACGAGGCAATTGAAGGGAAGCAAATGCTTCACACCCGGTTTTTACGAGGATTAACGTACGTTTCCCCAACCGGTGAACTAAGAGTGAAAATATCAAAGAAACAAGCTTCTAATGTTCTGTCCAGCTTTCTGGAAAGCAATTGTCTCGTTAAAGTGCCTGGGGGAAAAGGATTTAATGCAGGTGAGAAAGCGGAAGTGTATTTGCTGGGTGCGGTTGAGGAATTGAGACAGTGACAATGAGTCTGGGGGAGAGATGGTTTGAAAAAGGTTGGAGCAATTATTTTAGCAGCCGGAATGTCAAAACGGATGGGAAAACCTAAGCTGTTATTATCTCTAGGTGGGAAGCCATTATTTCGCTACTCTGTGAACACCGCTACCGCAGCTGGCTTAAAACCAATTGTATTGGTGGGCGGCAAACATATCGAAGAGCTGCGCAAACACACATCTGATTTAACAGAAATAGAAATCATTGAGAATTGGGATTATGAATCCGGCATGGCTTCCTCTCTTAAAGCAGGGATTCAGGCTTTAAAGGGACGAACGGATGCAGTCTTCGTATTTTTGGCAGACCAGCCCTTTGTACCTCCAATAGTTATAACTAAACTACTAGAATCTTATGATCAATATCGAAAAGAAGGTGTCCGCATTTTCCGCCCTAAGTATAATAATGTGCTTGGACACCCTGTATTGTTTGATACTGAATTATTTGATGAATTTGAGCAAATTCAAGGTGATGAGGGAGGAAAATCAATTGTCCAAAAACATTATTCCAGCTTAATGGCTGTACCGTTTGAAAATTCAGAATGGGGATTTGACATTGACACCACAGAGGATCTGCTCAAACTAAAAAGGATTGCGCCAAAATATATTAAACAAAAATAGGGATAACAATAGATTCATTGTTGTCCCTTTTTAAATTTGTGTAACGGTCGTTGTACTTGAAGAAGTGCGTGGTCTTTTTCAATCAAGAATTTCCCGGTTCAACAAGATTGACCGAGACTTTAGAAAATTTATTGCAGGAGTCCCATATTGAAATCGATAAACAAACAGCTCTGATGGGATCTATATATAATTCGTATCTTAATAAGGCTCTTTATGATTGTTGAGAAAATTGTATCTTAGTTATCCGGTATTAGAAATAACAAGCAAATCCTTCCTTGATCATCATTCATTAGGACACTTGTGCGAGTGTTCCTCATCTCTTTGCACCGCTGAGTACGAATGCGGTTCTTCCATTTCGTTTTAATTTCTCCCGTTCATTCAGATGGTTTATACTTGACAGTTTCTCAAAAATGGTATTAAATTTGCATTAAGGAAAAATATATGCAATCACAACAAAATTTAAACTCAATAAAATAAATATGTGTGAAGGAATTTTTTTAACATAAAGTTTGCCCTTAGGCAATATTTATAACTATGGTAAAAAAGTAGGTGAAGGAATGGAAAAAATTCTTATTTGTGCAACATGAAGCCGGCAACTTTCTGTAAAGTATTAAGCCAAACGGTAAGCTGAATGGCGAAGCTGAAACAAATCAACTAGCGAAATGAAATTCATGTCTGTAAGTGTTTTGGCATTTATTCATTGATTGCGTTTTTTCAGTTTTGTTTCTTCTCAGGAATAAAAACAAATTGAGGTTACATATAGGAGTTTTCTATAAAAAACGGACAATGTTTGATTCCTGAATTCACAATTTGCCAGAATGGTTGTCGATATTTAATAGAAATCGTTCGCCAATAAACTAGAGAGATGGGCTGACTTAAAAATCAAATCAATTCATAAAAATAAAAGGAGAGTGCGAAAAAATGAAAAATGTTATGAAAAAAATGGGGTGCTTATTCTTAATTAGTGCCTTGCTGGTGTTAAGCGCGTGTAGTTCTGGACAAGAAGCATCCAAACGATCAAAAGATGGAAAAATTAATGTCGTCACAACGATTGCACAAATTGGCGAGCCGTTGTCTGTAATCGGCGGCGATCGTTTAAATGTCAAAAGTTTAATGGGGCCGTCTGTAGACCCTCATTTGTATAAGGCTACTCAAAGTGATATGGAAACTCTTGAAGAAGCAGATATCATTTTTTACAACGGATTGCATTTGGAAGCGAACATGGTTGAAATATTTGAAAAGATCTCTGAATCAAAACCTGTTCTTGCAGTCGGTGAAACCATTCCTGAAGAATCTCTTTTAAAGGATGAAAAAGGGGTAGTTGATCCTCATATTTGGTTTGATCTGAACCTTTGGCAGCAGGCATTGGATGCTGCGGTTGAACAATTAAAAGAATTCTCTCCGGAAGACGCAGATTATTTTGAAGAAAATAAAAAGAAATATTTTGCTAGATTAGCTGATTTGAAAAAAGAAGCCGAAAAGCTTGCGGACATTCCAGAAAGTCAAAGAGTTCTTGTCACAGCGCATGATGCTTTCGGATATTTCGGACGAATGCACGGCATTAAAGTAGTTGGTCTTCAAGGACTTAGCACTGATTCCGAAATCGGTATTACAGATATTCAAGATACGATTGACATTATTAAAAAGTACAAAGTTCCTGCCGTATTTATCGAATCAAGTATTAATGAAAAATCGATCAAGGCTGTCATAGAAGGAGCGAAAAGTGAAGGAATTAACGTTACATTAGGCGGGGAGCTTTACTCTGATGCAATGGGTGAGGAAGGAACAGAAGAAGGAACTTATATAGGAATGTATCGCCATAATATCAATACGATTTATGAAGCATTAAGCGAAGGAGGAAAATAGCATGGCTGAAGCAGTGCTTCAAGTAGAGAATCTGTCCGCTTCCTATCGAAAAAATACAGTGCTCTTCGATGTGAATTTTGTAGTGCAGGCTGGTTCGCTAGTGGGAATCGTCGGTCCGAACGGTGCTGGAAAGTCGACGCTTTTAAAAACAATATTAAATCTTCACCCTTCCTTAACGGGATCAGTGAAATTTTTTGGATTGCCATTCAACAAGGTCCAAAAAAGGATCGGTTATGTACCACAGCGAGGTTCGGTCGATTGGGACTTTCCAACAAACGCATTGGATGTTGTCACTATGGGACTATATGGGCAAATCGGATGGCTGAAGCGGCCATCCCGATTGCATAAACAAAAAGCATTCGAGGCCTTGGAAAAATTAGGGATGGCTGATTACGCTGACCGTCAGATAAGCCAGCTTTCTGGCGGTCAACAGCAGCGTGTGTTTTTAGCACGCGCATTAGTGCAAAATGCCGACTTGTATTTTATGGACGAACCGCTGGCTGGTGTTGATGCAGCAACAGAACGCGCTATTATGACATTGCTGAAAGAATTAAAAGCTTTAGGAAAAACGGTCATGGTCGTGCACCATGATTTGCAAACAGTAGAAGATTATTTTGACCATGTTCTTTTATTAAATCGCACCGTCATTCAGTACGGAAAAACGAAGCAAATTTTTACTAGAGAAAATATTTCGCGAACTTATGGAGGAGACTTGCGCTGGTTGAGAGAGGAGAGTCTTCATGTTCACAATCCTATTAAATAGCAACACACAATGGGTGTTATTTAGCACGATGATTTTTGGGATTGCTGCTGGAACAATGGGCTGTTTAGCCTATTGGAAGCGGCAAAGCTTAATGAGCGATGCCTTAGCTCATGCAGCATTGCCCGGTGTTGTGATCGCCTTTCTTCTACTTGGAGAAAAAAACTTATTTGTCATGATCATTGGAGCATCCATCAGCGCTTTGATTGGAGCATCATTTATCCAATGGATACGTTCATCAACTAGAATTTCGGCAGATACGGCGATGGGAATGGTGCTGTCTATTTTTTTTGGCTTAGGAATCATGCTCCTGACAGTTGTGAATCGGACGTCAGGCGGAAATCAGAGCGGTTTGGACAGTTTTATTTTCGGTCAGGCCGCCTCGATGGTCAGATCAGATGTCACTACAATGTTAATCCTAGCTTTGGCGGTTATTTTGATTGTATTCATTGCATTTAAAGAATGGAAAATATATCTTTTCGATCCGGAATTTGCAAAAGGATTAGGACTGTCACTTAAATGGATGAACGGATTATATACAACGATTCTTGTCACAACGATTGTCATCGGGATTCAAGCTGTAGGAGTTATTTTAATTGCCGCCCTGCTGATTATCCCGTCAGTAAGTGCCCGCTATTGGACACAGTCTTTTCAACGGATGATTATCATATCAGCACTGTTTGGGGGAGCGGCTGGAGCATTAGGAACATTCATCAGTGCATTGGGAAGAGGATGGCCTACAGGACCTTTTATCGTCATTGTGGCGTCCGCACTGTTTTTCTTATCGCTTTTCTTTGGCAAAGAGAAAGGGATTCTGGTCAAGTATTTACAATTGAAAATGCAAAAAAGATTAGTGAATATTCATACCAGTAAGGCCTTAAGAACAAAAGGGGTAGAATGACCATGACTTATCATGCTATGTGGATTATCGTAACTGCTTCTTTAGTAGGGCTGTCCTGCGGCTTAATAGGTGTATTTCTGATACTCAGGAAAATGGCGATGATGGCTGATGCAATTAGTCATACGGTTCTGTTAGGAATTGTCATCGCTTTTATTATTACACGTGAATTAAGCGGAACTCATATGCTCATTGGTGCTATATTTGCAGGACTATTGACAGCTTTTTTAGTGCAGTGGCTTCATTCTTTAGACGTTCAGCAAGATGCAGCAATAGGAATTGTGTTTACGACGATGTTTGCTATTGGCGTTATTTTAATAGCGACTTCTGTAGGAAATGCACATTTAGATGTTCAACATGCTTTAATGGGGGAAATCACCTTTATACCTTGGAATAAAATGTCACTTCCTCTAATTGGCGAGGTTCCGAAGGCTACAGCATTGCTGGCTCTCGTTTTGTTTGTTGTTTTATTTGTTCTTGTCGCTTTTTATAAAGAATGGAAAATCACTTCATTTGATCCTGCGCTTGCTGCCAGCTTAGGGATTCCTGTTTTACTCATGCATTATGTATTCTTATGCTTAGTATCGATCACGACAGTTGCTTCTTTTGATGCGGTCGGCGCAATTATGGTCGTTGCGATGTTAATTACTCCAGCTGCCTCGGCTTATCTTTGGACAGATAGACTTTCTATTATGCTAGTATTAAGCGGATTATTTGGCGTAATATCTGCTGTAGCGGGCTATTATATAGCAGCTTGGGTCGACACTTCTATTTCTGGCTCAATGGCATTTGCCACAGGATTAGTGTTTTTCATAAGCTTTTTGTTTTCTCCGAAACATGGATGGATTGCGAGATATTTGCGATTGCATAAAACTGTAAAAAAGACAGGATGAAAATCGGCTATTAAATTGTCTTTCATAACGGTTGATCTCCTCCATACGCTTGTCTTATGGTGCTTTTATATAGTAAACTTTGTATGATGAAGATATTAATGGAGGATAACCAATGCCAACCCCGAGTATGGAAGACTATATTGAACAAATATATTTGCTAATTGAAAATAAAGGCTATGCGAGAGTGTCGGATATAGCAGAAGCGTTATCTGTACACCCTTCTTCCGTTACAAAAATGGTGCAGAAGCTCGACAAGGATGACTACTTAGTTTACGAAAAATATAGAGGGTTCGTCTTAACGCCGAAAGGAAAAAAAATCGGAAAACGCCTCGTCTACCGGCATGATCTGTTAGAGCAATTTTTGCGGATTATTGGCGTCAAAGAAGAAAACATCTATCGCGACGTGGAAGGAATTGAGCACCATTTGAGCTGGGATGCTATTGACCGAATAGGGGATCTGATTCAATTTTTTGAAAAAGATAAAAGTCGAATCATGGAATTGCAGCAATTGCAAAATTTGAATGAAGAAAATGAAGAAAACGACTTCTAACATTAAACGACTTCTAATTTAGAAGTCCAGCCCCACTTTTTTTGTGCATGTAAAAATTTTTGTAAAAATTGTAAAAATTTTGTTGATTGATTCGTTATTCCTATTTATAATTTTCTCAAGAGATATAAAAAAAGAGGAAAAGAGGATTATGATGAAAAAATGGGGATTCATATTACTAGCTTTTATTTTGTGGATAGGAGTGATGCCAAAGCCGTCATCAGCTGCACAACAAGCATCTTTTGAGAAAGAACTGAATCAATATTTAGAGGAAGTAAGTAAACAAAGAGGTTTCAAAGTTACAAGAGAACATATCGAATTTTCGTTAGCTCAATATGAAGAAAAGATCGAAAATTTTGATTCTGTTGAAGAACTTCGTGATTTTTTAGGAGAGGTCATTCAAAAAGATTTAAGCAATTTAACCGAAATATATGACGAATTTAATTTAAATGAAGCCAGTTTGCGCCAGCTGCTTCAAGAACACGGTGAAGATCTAGATGAGTATGTGTTTGTAGAAAATTTGTATGATGCCGTCATGCTTTACATAGAGCGTGATCCAAATTTTGATAAAAATTTGCAAGACTATTTGGCGAAAATTAGTAGTATTAGAGGATTTCCTGTGACGATTGACTATATTAATAGATCTTTGAGTTTATATGAGAGAAAACTGGAAGACTTTAAAACCGTTAAAAGTTTAGAAAGATTTTTAGGAGAAGTTATTAAAAAGGATTTAAGCAATTTATCCTATATTTATGATGAATATGATTTAAATGAAAAGGAGTTGCGCCAGCTGCTTCAAGAACACGGAAAAAAATTGGAGGATTACGTTTTTCTAGATGATTTGGAAGAGGATGTTATAACATTTTTAAGTGAAGAATGGGATGCTGGTGTAGAAGACGAGCTCCTTTACGATTTATTAACGGTTTTTGAGCAGGAATACGGATTGACAAAAGAAGAAATCGAGCGGTTAAAGAACCATTTGCGATCAATTGAAGAGCATCTTATGAAAGAAGAGACAATTATAGCTTTGTTGGACTTGGCGGATCGGATGATGGCTTTTGAAGGGTTTGATGAAGCGACAGAGCTTACAAAGAGCCAAATCGAGGAGTTAATTTCGATTTTTAAAGATTTTCAACGTATTTTTAAAATTAAAGTTACATTTTCCCTTGTAAAAGATGGGTCTGAAAAGGAGCTTTCGCTGTTTGATCTATTTAACTTGAAAGAATTGATCAATGCAAAATTGAAAATCAACATATACAGTGAAAGTGGAGAATTTTTGGCTGATCTCCTCATTACCGGAGAAATCGTTGATTCAGATACGTTACATCGAACTGGGCAAACGATTCGTCACGGCGCTCAAGAAGCCAAAAGTGTGAAACAAGAGAAAAACGTTTCGCAAAAAATAGAAAAAAAGCTAAAAGCTGTAAAGGACAATGAGCATAAAACAGTAAAAGGTGCAAAATTGCCGAAAACAGATTCCGGCTATGGCGTGAATGCTATTGTAGGATTGTTCATTGTTTTAGCGGGATTTTTAATTTTTAGGCAAGCAAGGAAGGTTTAATATGCTGGAAACTACAAAAAGAAGCAGCCGAAACAAGCGGTTGTTTCTTCTTTTCTTTGCATCAATGATTATATTAGCCGGCCTATGGTTTTCAGCCGCAAATAGCTATAAACTTTTCAAAGGAATGCTACTGCCTGAGACCCATTCTGAAATGAAACAGAAGGCGGAAGCTGCACAGCCGGCCCCAGAAAAAAATACGAAGGCAGAAAAGGTTTTATATCCGACACGACCTAAAATTGGGGAGCAAATAGGAGAGCTGTTTATTCCAAAACTAAATGCAGTACTTCCGATATACCATGGAACGAACGAAGAAGAGCTTGAAAAAGGGGTCGGTCATTTTGCAGGAAGCGTATTGCCAGGAGAGGCAGACAATTCGGTTCTTTCCGGTCATCGCGACACCGTGTTTCGTAGGCTGGGGGAAGTAGGAAAAGGAGACGAGTTAATCGTCACAACTTCAGCTGGAGAATTTACTTATAAAATCTATAAGGTTCGGATCGTTGATAAAGACGACCGGACCGTGATCGTTCCGAAACCGAGGGCTACGTTAACTGTCAGTACATGTTATCCGTTTCATTTTATCGGCTCCGCGCCGGAACGATACGTGCTCGTAGCATATCTTGTTTCCGAGAAGCTGAAAAAATAATCTGTTATCTTGACCTATCATAATGTTTCCAATTCCCGTCTTCCGGTGGGAAAACTATCATAAAAACGGCTTTAGCCCTGTGTTCTAAAGGGCTAAAGCCGTTTATAATCGACTGTCTGACAGGGGAAGGTTTCCCCCCTAAAATTTGTTATCATGTGCATTTTTCAAGACACTGCATTTTTTTGACAGAGTTACGAATGAGTCTTTTAATGTCCTTATTTTACGGACTTTCTACCTTATCCTTGTTATTTTTATCACTTTGTTCTTTTCTGTTTTTATTCATAAAAGAAAATATGGTGAGCAGTGCTAAGATGACAAGGCAAACAGTAGAACCGATCATATTTTTCTTATTAAAGATAAAAGAGAAAAAGATGACCAATAATGAAACGGTGGCTACTATCGTTGTGTATGGGAACCATTTTACTTGGAAATATGGTTTCTCCTTATACTGAGAACGAAGCTTTAGCTGAGCCAGACAAATGCTTGTCCATAATAAAATAATCGTAAAACCAGGTATCGTCATTAAATAGCTGATGACTCGGTCTGGAGTCATATAAGCTAACAATACCCCAAATAAAATACAGATAGCCGTAACGGTAATACAGTTGATCGGTATTCCTTGTTTGGAAATCTTTAAAAATCTTTTTGGCGCTTCACCGCTTTGAGCCATGGAATATAATGTTCTGGAAGTTGCGTAAATCCCTGAGTTCGCCGCTGATAAAACAGCAGTAATAAGGACAAAATTCATAATATGAGCGGCTCCAGGAAGACCTGTGATGCTCAATACTTGGACAAATGGACTGTCTTCCCCTGTCACTTGATTCCACGGCATTAAACCACAAATAATAAGAATAGGAAGCATATAAAAGAGAATAACTCTCCACATCGTTCCTTTAATGACTTTTGGCAAAACCTTTTCTGCATCTTTTGTTTCTGTGACCGCAACACCGATTAACTCAGCCCCGCCGTATGAAAACATGACGACTAAAAAGGCGCTTAACATTCCTCCAATTCCATAAGGAAAGAACCCGCCGTGTGCCGTATAGTTAGAAAAAGGATCATCAATATTGCTCGGAATAATTCCAAACAAAATGCCAAAGCCTAATAAAATGAAAGCGATTAATGCGAAAATTTTAATTCCTGCAAACCAAAACTCAATTTCACCATAGTACTTTACTTGAAACAAATTCATTCCAACGATTAAAACCATACAAAGGAGACTTAAAAGCCATAACGGTACGGTTGGAAACCAATATTTCAGAAAGCTTCCTGCTGCTAAAATTTCAACAACGGTGACAACAATCCAATTGATCCAATAAAGCCATCCTACAATAAAGGATATATGGAAGCCAAAAGCTTTATAAACAAGATGCTGAACGTTTAAGTTCGGATAAACAATCGCCATCTCAGCCAGTGCCGTCATGACAATAAATAATAAAAGGCCTCCTAATAAGTAAGCTATTACAACACTTGGGCCGGCAATATTTAATGTATCTGAGCTCCCTTTAAAAATTCCTGTTCCAATCATGCCTGCTAGCGCAATAAACTGAACATGTCGAGGTAATAACCCTTTTTTTAATGTTTGATCTTTTTCCATGGTGTTCATGCCTTTCTGTCCATTATGAAAAATATACTAGAATAACTGGCAGCATACTTTTTTACTTAATCGCTTTTCAGGTTTTACGCTTTTCTGCGTTTAAGTAAAAAAATAAATATGTTTCTAGTATATAATATTCTTTCGATTCATCAAAGAATAATGAAAAAACTCATTGCTATAAAACTGTTACAATTTATGGTAAATAGCAATACTCTTGAACTTCGAAGATATTTACGGAGCAAAGATAAGGTCGATTTTTCCTCTATTTAGTAGGAACTTATTACGATCTGTTCGATAAAACACTTCCTAAATGAAGAGGAATGTTATGAAGGTTCGCAAATCTTTTTCAAAACAGGGGTACTATTCTAAAAAGTGTTTTATTTTAAGAGTAGTTCAAATAAGTGTTATAATTTTTTTGTAAAAAAAATTGTCTGTTGCCGACAAATTCCACCACAAAAATCTTCTCGTCATCCGTATAATCTTAATCGTGTATTATTTATAGATTACCTTCTATACAGGTTAGGAGGAGACGGAAATGGGAGATCAATATCAAACGCGTATGGAGAAACGTCAAAAAAAGAAATCAGCTTCTAAAAAATCTCCGCTCATAAAAATCATGACAGCCTTTATGCTTGCGATTATCGTAATGATGACTGCGGGCGGTATCGTGGTATTGTCTTACATTATAAGCGCCCCTGCACTAGACCCGAAATTACTGAAAGATCCGTTATCCTCAACCGTTTATGATATGTATAATGAAAAAGTGCGAGATATTTCAGGAAGCGAACATCGGAAAATCATCAAAATCGAAAATATACCGAAAAATGTACAAAATGCGTTTATCGCAACAGAAGATGTGCGGTTTTTTGAGCATAATGGAATCGATTTTAAACGAATCGCAGGTGCAACCGTTGCGAATGTAAAAGAAGGATTCGGCGCTGAAGGCGGAAGTACGATTACCCAGCAGGTAGTCAAAAATTCATTCTTAACGCCTGAAAAAACGCTCAAGCGAAAAATACAAGAAGCTTACTTGGCTGTTCAGTTGGAACGACGCTACTCAAAAGAAGAAATTCTTGAAATGTATTTAAATAAAGTGTATTTCGGTCAAGGAGCATACGGGGTTGCGACAGCGGCAGAAACATATTTTAACAAATCCGTGAAAAAGCTGACGATTAGTGAAGCTGCGCTGTTGGCGGGGCTGCCGCAAAGACCGAGCGAATACGATCCATTTAAAAATCCGGATTTAGCTGAAAAAAGAAGAAATATAGTATTGTCGTTAATGAGGAAGTATGGCTTTATTACCGAAAAAGAAGAGCAAGATGCGAAAGCGATCCCGGTTGAGAAATTATTAAAGAAGAAAAAAGAAGGGCCGAAATATCAAGCGTTTATCGATCAAGTCATCAAAGATATAGTTGATGCCGGAATATCGGAAAAGGATATCTATACGGGCGGTTTAAAAATTTATACAACCCTTGATCCGGATGCTCAAAAATTTACAGAAAAAGTGCTGACAACTGATCAATACATTTATTATCCAGACGATCAGTTCCGGGCAGGAGTCGTGCTACTTGATACACAGACTGGCGCCGTCAGGGCAATTGGCGGAAACCGCAACTCAGATCAAGAAGTACAAAGAGGTTTTAACTACGCAACACAAACGAAAAGACAGCCAGGTTCGACGATTAAGCCGATCTTGGATTACGGCCCGGGAATCGAACATTTCAAATGGTCTACATATAAACAGTTCATTGACGAGCCGCTCACCATCCATGGCAAAGAAATCAAAAACTGGGACGGTCAATATCGCGGCAGTATATCGATGCGAAAAGCGTTACAATGGTCTTACAATATACCGGCTGTAAAAGCATTTTTGGAGGTAGGGGAAGACCGGGCAAAAGAATTTGCGGAAAAACTCGGAATCCCGCTCGATCAGATCTATCCTTCATATGCGATCGGAGGCTTTAATAAAGGTGTGTCCCCGCTTCAATTGGCTGGGGCGTATGCCGCTTTTGGAAATGAGGGCGTTTATCATAAGCCTTTTACGGTAAGGAAAGTCGTCTATCCAAACGGTAAAGAAATCGATCTTTCTTCCAAACCGGTGAAGGCGATGAGCGACTATACCGCCTACATGATGACCGATATGTTGAAAACCGTCGTGAAAGAAGGAACAGGGCGACTGGCGAACATCCCAGGACTTCCACTAGCAGGAAAAACAGGAACAACCAACTTGCCGGAAAATATACGAGGAGATGGAACATCTGATGCCTGGTTTGTCGGCTACACGACTCGTTATGCGGCTGCGGTTTGGACGGGATACGACCAGACGACTCAGGAAACGTATGTGACAAACGAGAAGGCGAAGATTTCAAGACTTATTTTTAAAGAAATCATGTCTCACGTTTCTGAAAAAATAGAAACACCTGATTTTGAAAAACCGGACAGCGTCGTCGAAAGAGTGGTTGGCGGCCGAACTGAATTATTTGTAAGGGGAACTCCAATCCCAGCAATTCCAAAACAAAAAGAAAAGGATAAAAAAGAGGATCAAAAACAGGATCAAGTAAAAGATAATGAACAGGAGCAAAAACAAGAAGAGGAAAATCAGGAGCCAAAAGAAGAGAACAATCAAAATGACATGGATAAAGAGCAGCAAGAAAATTCTGAGGACAACAAAGAGCAGCCTGAAGATAATAAAGAAATAGAGCAGCCAAATCAGCCTCCTGCCAATGAACAGCCGCAACCACAACCGCCAGCTAACAACGGCAGCGACCAAGGAAACGGCCAAAAACCATCAGGAGGAAATAACGGAACTGACGGATCAAATAATAGTGGAAACGGCGGCTCGAATAGCAACGGGAATGGCAGCGGATCAAGCAGTAATAATGGTCCAGGAAAAGGAGCCGGCACAACCAATCCGAACGGAAAATCACAATCTGAAAAGCAATCAACGGATAACGGCAGTCCATAAACAAAAGGGCTGAAAAAACATACTAACAATAGTAGTGCAGACCACGGCCATGGTTTGTGCTGCTATTTTTTTGTAGAGATGAGAAAGTTTGTGTTCATTTAGGAAAAAACATATAGCTTGCAGCAATTGTATACGCTTTTATCGACTTCAAATTTGATATAATTAGAGCAATCGGATCTGTGTCAGCAAAGATTTGTAGAGGTGATTTTCAGAATGTTCTTAGAAGAGCGTGCTCAAAAATTTGAATATAAGTTGAATGATACAGATGATCAAATCATCGAATATATTGTGAATAATAAAAAGCTTGTTGTTACGATGTCTATTCAATCACTTGCTGCGTCTTTATATACAGTTCCAAATACCATTACAAGACTCTGCAAAAAACTAGGATATGATGGGTATTCCCATCTTAAAAACAGTCTTAAGGAAGAATTGCATACAGAGCTAAAAGGACAGGATATGGTAGAAAACAGCTTATATACAACTGTACAAAAAACGTTTGATTTAATGGATATGGATAAGATTAAACTTGTAACAAGGTTGTTACGTGAAGCAAAAAATATTTTATTTTTTGGTGTAGGAGATTCAGTGATTTTTTGTGAAATGATGGTCAAAAACTTGAAGGTTGCCGGAAAACAATCCGATTATTCTATTCATCCTCACGAAATCAGGCATGGGATCAACCGGCTTAAAAGTGGAGATATTCTTTTCCTTATTAGTTTATCAGGAGAAACTCCTCAAGTGTTGGAAATGGCAGAGCTAGGCAAGATGAAATCAATTTGTGTCATATCGCTTACTCATTTTTATCGTAATTCTCTTCAGAAATTAGCAGATGTCAATCTATATTGTCATGCTCCTAAGAAATTGCTGAACGGCTACAATGTCACTGATAAAACATCTCCAATGATTGTTTTGCGTACTTTGTCAGAATACTTCTGGAAAGAAACGTGCGGATGTGTATAAATACACATGAAAGCGCTCTATTAAAGAATAACTGTGTAAAAATAAGAAGAAATCTCTTCTTCTTTTTTTTTATGCTACGATAAGGCTAAAGTTACAGCAATTGATAAGTAAAGGAGATTGATTTTATGCAATTAGTATCTGCGACATCACCTGATTTAATTAGTACGAATCAATCCTTTGCTTCGAAAGATGAAGTTATCAATTTTTTAATTAAAAAATTATATGAAGCAGGGAAGCTGTATTCGGAAAAAGATTTTTACCAGGCTGTCATGGAAAGAGAGAGTTTATCCCCGACAGGCTTTGAAGGCGGACTGGCGATTCCGCATGGTAAGTCGGCAGCAGTAAAAGAAGCAGCATTTGCCGTTGCAACTCTAAAAAAACCGATCATTAACTGGGAAAGCATTGATCCAAATAATGAAGTGACTTTGGTTGTATTGCTTGCTATTCCTGAAAATGAAAGCGGTTCAACACACCTGTCGTTATTATCAGAACTTGTGAAAAGGTTATCAAATGAAGAGTACAAAAACCGTTTATTGAAATCGAAAACCAATTATGAGTTATTTTATCATTTAGATCATCAATTTCAAGAAGAAAATGCTGAAGCAGCCAATAAAATGAATAAAACAATTTTAGCAGTTACCGCTTGTCCGGCTGGCATTGCCCATACTTATATGGCGGCAGAGGCGTTAGTAAATGCAGGTAAAGAGCTTGGAGTTGATATTTTCGTTGAAAAGCAAGGAGCGAACGGCATTGAAGACCGCCATACTACACAGTTATTAAGAAAAGCCGATGCTGTTATTTTTGCGACTGATGTGGCGGTAAAAAATGAAGAAAGATACAGTCATCTTCCCAAAGTGAAAACCTCTGTGGCCGCACCGCTGAAAAATGCAAAAGCGATTATCACGCAAGCATTAGAGAAATCTGAAAATGTCGAGAAAAAGGAATATGCTGGTTCGGTTAACTCTTCACATGGGACAGAAGAAAACGAGAAAAAAAGCTTTAAAACTGAAATAAAGGATTCCATCTTAACAGGAATTTCTTACATCATTCCGGTTATTGTCGCTGGAGGTATGACTCTGGCAGCTGCTGTATTGATCTCCCAGGCTTTTGGTCTTCAGGAAGTTTATGATACAGAAGGGTCATGGCTTTGGCTGTTAAGACAGTTGGGCGGAACATTATTAGGGACTTTAATGGTTCCAATTCTTGCGGCATATATGGCCTACTCGATTGCGGATAAGCCGGCATTGGGGCCGGGGTTTGCGGCAGGCGTAGCTGCAAATTTAATTGGCAGCGGTTTTCTGGGCGGTATGCTCAATACCTAGACTAAATCTCACTGCTTCAGCCATTAATCGATGCATAAATAACATAAAACTTCCTGTTACAAAAAAACTAGTCTCACATAAAAAATATGCTTCATTAATAATCATTCCTTATAAAGTAAGGTAACATAATCAATCACACGAATGATGAAGGCACAACAAACATTAAAAAAATTACTTTCTTATTTCGGCCTATTTTTAATTGGGGTGCACTTGATGCGAAGTGCCCCTGTTTTTTATTTTTATATGTATAAAAATTGGATCAGTGAGCAATAACACTTTATTTCTGAGATGATGGAAGCTGCGAATGCTATATGACACTTGTTTCATCACTTTCATTTTATGTTCACCCGTCAGAATCGCAGCTTTCATTTTGATATTATTAACAAAATCTCCAGAAGCTTCAGCTATTTCTTCCGTTTTTGCTTCTCTTTAAATGTTTTAAAAACATCTCGTGTTTGCTTCATATATTTATAAATGCTGTAAGGTTTTTTTATGATCCGGATCGGAAGGGAAAGCAAAAATTTACTGAGGTCATTCCGGTATTCCTCTGTAATCTCAGCCGGTTTATGAACAATTTTTTCATACACCTCATGGTAAAATTCGTTTAATAAATCAATTTTTATTTCAACTGTGTGATGGCAGTTTGCACATTCTATCCTTGAAATTTTATCGTTAATGTAAGTAATGATATGATCTTGTTCCTCATTGCAATGAATACAAAATAACGTTGCTTCCATTTCTTTAATTTCCACGTTCTTCACCTCTTTTTATGAAGGATGAATTCTCCAAAATCCTTCTCTACACTAAGTATATTATTCAAAGCTGCATTCATTTCCTTCTATAAAAATGTTTCTAAATGCCAACAATTGATAAAACATCTTCAACGATTTAAATCATTATAACCAAATTTTAATATGTATTTCAAAGTATAAAAAGTTTGAAAAATACTTTCAAGAATTTATTGACTTTTTAAACATCTGGAATATAATAAGGATTACAAACGATTAACAAATGTTATAAGTCGTAACAAATGTTACAGGGTACATGCACATACGACAAAAAATTGCCTAGAAGGAGCTGGAAACATGTCTATTTATCAAGAGTTGCTTTCACGGGAACGTGACGGCCAGCCAATTAAAGTAGGTGTTGTTGGTGCAGGTCAAATGGGATTCGGTCTGATTTCCCAAATCTCACGCATACCTGGCATGGTAGTCAGAGGGATTTGTGATGTCAATATTGAAGCGGCAGAAAGAGCTAGCAGCTATTATCAATCGAAATTAACGAAAAAACATCCTGTTCTTGTCAGCAGTGATTACCGAAAAGTGATTCAATCTGATGAAGTAGAAGTCATTGTAGATGCTACAGGGGTTCCTGAAGTTGGTGCAAACATTTCACTGGAAGCATTAAGATCTAGAAAACATTTAGTACTGCTTAACGTTGAAGTAGATATTACAATTGGATCAATTATGCACAATTTGTTTACATCAGCCGGATTAGTTTATACAGGATCTGCGGGAGATGAACCGGCAGCAACGCTTGAACTGTATGAGTTTGCGAAGACAATGGGTCTTGAAGTGCTTGTTGCTGGGAAAGGGAAAAACAACCCGTTCATACCAAACGCCAATCCGGATACATGCAAGGAAGAAGCTGCTCAAAAACATATGAGCGCCCATATGCTTGCAGCGTTCCAAGACGGCACAAAAACAATGGCTGAAATGAATTTATTAAGCAACGCTACAGGTCTCATTCCAGATAAAATTGGTATGCACGGCGTGGAAGCAAATTTGGAAACGGTTGCCGACAAGTTGAATTTACAAGAAAACGGCGGTGTTTTAAGTCAATTCGGAGTAGTTGAATATGTAAACGGATTAGCACCGGGCGTGTTTGTCATTGTGAAAAGCGAATTAGAACCTGTAGATGCAGAATTAAGATATTTGAAAGTTGGCAAAGGTCCTCATTACGTTCTTTACCGGCCTTATCATCTAGCAAGTTTAGAAACTCCTATTACGATTGCAAAAGCAGTATTGCATCACGATACATCGATTCATCCATTAGGGGCGCCAGTTTCAGAAACAGTCGCTGTTGCCAAGCGCGATATTCAAGCAGGAGAAGCCATTGATGGCATCGGCGGCTACTCTGTAAGAGGCGTGCTTGAAACTCATCAAGAGATGAAGAAAAATTCACACATCCCGATCGGTTTAATCAGTGGAAACATTGTTGCAAAACGTTCCATTAAACAAGGTCAATTTTTAACATTAGATGATGTTGAGCTAGATCCAACCACAACCGTTTGGAAATTAAGATCTCTTCAAGATCATCTATTTTCTAACTAAAAAATGCATTTGTGCAGCGCAAAGGGGGTGATTCTTTTTGAAGCTTGCAATCATTTTATCCATGATTTTGCTAGTTCAATATGTGGCGACAATTATACAAGTCAGACATTATAAAAAATATGTTGACAAAATTGTAAGCCATTACAAGGGTAAAGAAGGGTATTTTTTGTACTCAGGCATGAATCGGCGAAAATTTAGTCCCGGCGCTATGGCAATGATTGTAGTGAACAAAGATTATGTTATAGAAGATTGCTATATTCTAAAAGGTATTTCAGTTTTCTCAAAGTTTAAAAAATATGAAAAATACATTGGCCATCATGTAGCCAAAATTTTGGATGATCACCATGAATTCACAGAAAATGCTGCAGGAAAAAAGAGGCAAATCCCTTCATTTTTGGCGGCTTTATCAATGGCGGCCGAAAATGCTATCGTTTCCATTTCAAAGAAAAAGCTTTCAATATAAAATGCGCTGAAAGGAGAAGTGAAAGATGGAATGGTTGAAATGGATTGGTGAACATTTTATCGGAATGTTCCAGGCTGGCGGAGAAACGTTTATGGGTATGTTTACAGGCATTATCCCGACTTTGGTTGTTTTGCTTACATTTACTTATGCAGTTATTAAATTTATTGGTGAAGAGCGGGTTAATAGAGCGATACAATTTGCTTCGAAGTATATGCTGTTACGATATACTGTCATGCCGATATTATCAGTATTGCTGTTAACAAACCCGATGTGTTATACGTTCGGACGCTTTTTGCCAGAAAAGCAAAAACCGGCGTTTTATGATTCAGCTGTATCGTTTGTTCATCCGGTGACGGCGTTGTTCCCGTATGCAAACGCAGGAGAATTATTTGTCTATTTAGGAATAGCCAACGGAATAAAAGAAGCCGGCTATTCTATGTCAGAGCTTGCTGTTCGTTATTTTCTCGTAGGGATCGTAGTTATTTTATTGCGCGGAATTATTACGGAATATATAACAAAATTTTTGGCGCGCAGAATGGAAGCGAAATCTTAAATTTTGGACAAAGATGAAAGCGAGTTCAAATTTTAAAGAGGAGGAGAACATATGTCAAAACGAGCTGTTTTTGTTGCAAAAGGTTCTGGCGGCTGGGGAAAAGGCTTGCGCATTGAACCGAAAGGAAAGAAACAAAAAGTTGTATCCATTACAGGCGGCGGCATCCATCCTGTAGCAGCGAGAATAGCAGAATTAACAGGCACTGAAGCTGTAGATGGTTTTAAAAATTCAGTTCCGGAAGATGAAATGATGTGTGTCGTGATTGACTGCGGCGGAACAGCCAGAATTGGTTTGTATCCAATGAAAAGAATCCCGACCGTTGATATTCTTCCTTCTTCACCTTCTGGTCCATTGGCGAAACACATTACAGAAGATATTTTTGTATCGGGTGTTACTGTGAAGGATATTTATCTTGCGGACGAAGCAGAAGAACAAAACATTCAGACGGATGCTTCGGAAACGGAGCAGCAAGAAAACAGTCCAAAATTCAATGTGAATGATAAGGAAGCATTTAAAGCTCAATACGAACAAGTAAAAAAGGAACACCGTGAAAACAATGAAAATATATTAATGAAGTTTTCAAGAGGAATAGGAAAAGTAACTGGTACTTTTTATCAGGCGGGACGCGATTCTGTTGATATGCTGATTAAAAATATTATTCCATTTATGGCTTTTGTTAGTATGTTAATAGGTATAATTAATTATACGGGAATCGGTGATTTGATCGCTAATACTCTTTCTCCTCTTGCCAGTTCTTTATGGGGATTGATCGTCATCGTTATCGTATGTACAATCCCGATTCTGTCACCGGTGTTAGGTCCTGGAGCTGTTATTGCGCAAGTCATTGGGGTATTAATTGGAAGCCAAATTGCAGCGGGCAACATTCCGCCTCAATTTGCTTTGCCGGCTCTATTTGCCATTAATGGCCAAGTTGGTGCGGATTTTGTCCCTGTCGGTTTGTCTCTTGGAGAAGCGAAGCCAGAAACGATTCAATACGGTGTGCCAGCTGTATTGTACAGCCGTTTAATCACAGGAGTTCTTGCAGTTTTAATCGCATATGCCGCAAGCATCGGCATGTATCAATAATGAATAGGATTTCAAGGAGGATCATAAGATGTCGAAAACGATTATTCGTGAAATCGGTACTCTAGTCCCATCATTTGAAGAAGAAAAAGTTTTAATTCTCTTTGGACCTAATGCTCCTCAAGAGCTTAGAGAAGTATCTGTTATTCATGAATTTGAAGGCGATGTGTCGGATGAGCCGCTTGTTGAGGGCGGAAAAATTATATGGGGCGATCAAGAATATTTCATCACAGCAGTCGGCTCGGCAGCAAACAAAAATTTAAAGGAATTAGGCCATATTTCGATCTATTTTTCCAAACCAAATGAACATGTGCTTCCAGGAGCTGTTTTTGTCGAGCCTTTTACATTCCCACATATCGAAGTTGGAAAAGAAATTCGCTTTGAAAAATAACAATTTTCTTTCTGTTACCATTATAATTTAATACGAACCTAGATTTTATAGAAAGAAGTGGGGAATTATTGGAAGATAGAAGGCTGCTTGTGAAAATTTCTCATATGTATTATGCGGAAGGAGCTACACAATCAGAAATCGCAAAAGTGTTCGGTGTAAGCCGGTCGCTGATCTCAAAATATTTATCAAAAGCAAGAGAATTGGGAATTGTTGAAATTAAAATTCATGACGGCTCCCATCATCCTCTCATGAATATAGAAGCAAGAATTGAAAAAAAATATGGACTTCGGGAAGTCATTTGCGTTCCGAATCTAGGAAACGGACCGGATTTGGAAAATATCGGGGAATATGCAAGCAAATATTTATTAAGGATATTGAAAGACGGACAAATTGTCGGGGTTTCTTCTGGCACGACATTGCTTTCTGTTGCGAAGCAGATGCCAGCTAACCTTA
This sequence comes from Aeribacillus sp. FSL M8-0235, assembly GCF_038000355.1. Taxonomy (NCBI): domain Bacteria; kingdom Bacillati; phylum Bacillota; class Bacilli; order Caryophanales; family Bacillaceae; genus Aeribacillus; species Aeribacillus sp. FSL M8-0235. Next base: position 544,082 of record NZ_JBBOBW010000001.1, read on the forward strand.
ATTATTCCTCCACGACCTTTGTTCCGATTGTAGGAGGAATGGGGGATGAACGGGTAGATATACATGCCAATGTTCTTGTTTCGATGTTTGCTGAAAAATTGAAGGCAAATTATAAGCTTCTCCATGCCCCTGTGATGGCTGACAGCAAAAAAGATAAGGAATTGTTTATGACTCAAACATCTATACAAAGCATTTTTAACCTTGCCGAAAAAGCGGATATCATCCTCGTAGGAATCGGCGGTTCACCTAAACACTCAACCATTACGAGATCAGAGCTGGGAAAAAAATATAGACAATATTTTAATGAACTCGATGCTGTTGGCGATATTTGCTATAAGTTTATCGATGAAAACGGAAGCGCCCCTTCAAATATTTGGAATGATAAAATCATTTCTTTTAATATTGAAAAATTAAAAGAAATTCCGTTTGTGATTGGAGTGGCAGCAGGACTGGAAAAAGTCGATGCGATCAAAGCCGTTTTAAAAGGGAAGTTAATAAATGTGTTAATTACAGATGAAAAAACAGCGGAAATGCTTTGACCTAAAAAAATTAATCATATGTGTAAGATGGGGTTCGATAAGTCCCTAAATAAATCAAGTAAAAAACAATAAACCGTATTTCTCTGCTTGATTTCGTATGTTTTCTATTTTGTCTAAAAGAGCTGAGCTGCCATAACTACAAATTGGCAGCCATTTTTTTTGCATAAAACATGGTTGCAGCCCCTCGATTATCTTTAGTTTACCAAACAAAAGAAAGAAGCTTGAGTACTTCCACTATTTTGAAAGGCTCCAATAAATAAGCTTATATAGATATTCCTTGACTATTTTCGGAAAAAACTCTATATTTATTACAAAAGTAACTATAAAGAACAAATGTAAAGGAGAGGTGGAAGAAATGAGTAATCATGTACTTCCAGCATTTATAACGGATGAAAGATTAGTTGAATTGTATAAACAAATGTGGCTGATTCGATATTTTGATGAAAAAGTCGACCAATTTTTTGCAAAAGGGATGATTCATGGAACGACTCACCTTTGTGTAGGACAAGAAGCAACAGCAGCAGGATCAATTGCCGTTTTGCAAGAGAAAGATAAAATTACCAGCACGCACAGGGGTCACGGCCATTGCATTGCTAAAGGTGCAACAGTCGATAGAATGATGGCCGAACTGTTTGGCAAAGTGACCGGATACTGTAAAGGGAAAGGCGGTTCCATGCACATTGCAGATGTAGAGAAAGGAAACCTAGGGGCAAACGGAATTGTTGGCGGAGGCATTCCTTTGGCAGTCGGTGCGGCATTAACTTCAAAGATGAAAAATGAGGGGTATGTTGTATTGTGCTTCTTCGGAGATGGTGCAGCAAATGAAGGAAGCTTCCATGAATCATTAAACCTTGCTTCCATTTGGGATCTTCCAGTTGTGTTCATTTGCGAGAACAATCAATACGGAATGAGCGGGTCTGTAAAAGAAATGTTCAATATTGAAAATATAGCAGATCGTGCACAGGCTTACGGTATTCCAGGCAAAGTAATCGATGGAAACGACATGCTTGAAGTGATGAATACAGTTTATGAAGCTGTTGAACATGCCAGATCAGGGAAGGGCCCTGTGCTGATTGAAGCAAAAACATATCGATGGAAAGGCCACTCAAAAAGCGATGCAAAAAAATACCGCACTCGTGAAGAAGAGCAAGAGTGGAGAAAAAAAGATCCGATCAAACGGTTTAAAGAGTACTTGATTGACAAAGGAGTATTAACAGAAGAAAAGGCTGAACAGCTGAGAGAAGAAGCTTTCCAGGAAATTGAAGACGCTGTTAAATTTGCGGAAAACAGTCCAGAACCGTCTGTTGATACATTGCTTGAAGACGTTTATGCGTAAATTTAGGGAGGGGAAAAGCGATGAGAGAGATCACTTATTTAGAAGCAGTTCGAGAAGCAATGAGTCAAGAAATGAGAAAAAATGAAGATGTTTATATATTAGGCGAGGATATCGGGGTTTACGGCGGTGCATTTGGTGTCACGCGGGGGATGATCGAGGAATTTGGTCCGGAACGCGTGAGAAATACGCCAATTTCTGAAGCGGCCATTGCAGGTGCGGCTGTCGGATCAGCGCTGACAGGCATGCGGCCGATTTTGGAGCTTCAATTTTCAGATTTCATCACAATCGCTATGGATCAGCTTGTGAACCAAGCTGCAAAGCTTCGATACATGTTCGGAGGTAAGGGGAAAGTTCCAATGGTTGTAAGAACTCCTGCCGGATCAGGTACAGGCGCAGCTGCCCAGCATTCTCAAAGTTTAGAAGCTTGGATGGCGCACATTCCGGGGCTGAAAGTCGTACAGCCGTCAACAGCTTACGATGCAAAAGGATTATTAAAAGCAGCGATTGACGATGATAATCCAGTTATTTTCTACGAACACAAACTCCTTTACAAAACAAAAAGCCACGTTCCAGAAGAACAATACTCGATTCCATTAGGAAAAGCGGATATTAAACGGGAAGGTAAAGATGTGACGATTGTTGCAACAGCGATTATGGTGCATAAAGCATTAGAAGCGGCAAAAGAGCTTGAAAAAGAAGGAATTGACGTCGAAATTGTCGATCCAAGAACACTTGTCCCGCTGGATGAAGAAACGATCGTCGAATCTGTGAAAAAGACAGGTAGAGTTGTAGTCGTCCATGAAGCTGTAAAACGCGGAGGATATGGCGGTGAAATCGCTAGTGTCATTGCAGAGAGCGAGGCCTTCGATTATCTCGATGCCCCAATCAAACGTCTTGGCGGGCTGCCTGTCCCTATTCCTTATAATCCGAATCTAGAAAAAGCAGCTGTCCCGCAAGTACCGGATATTATAAAAGCAGTAAAAGAAACGGTTCAATTTAAATAAAAAGGGGGGAGAACCGATGGCAAAAGAAATTTTTATGCCGAAGCTGAGCAGTACGATGGAAGTCGGCACACTCCTTCAATGGTTTAAAGAAGAAGGAGAGTCCGTTGAGATCGGCGAACCGTTATTTGAAATAATGACCGATAAAATCAATATCGAAGTTGAGGCATATGACAGAGGAATATTGTTGAAAAAATATTTCCAACCGGATGACCAAATTCCGGTCAATCAAGTGATCGGATATATCGGCGAACCGGGGGAAAAGGTTCCTGACGAGCCGCCGGCTTTATCAGAGGAATCAAGCGAACAATCCGGTGAAAAGACTGAACAGTCTGAAACAAACGAAGACGCTGTCGAAGTAAAAAGCAATGAGAATGGTAAAGTACGAGCCACACCTGCCGCAAGACGTTTAGCTAAAGAAACGAAAGTGGATCTTCGAAACATTGTAGGAAGCGGGCCAAAAGGACGCATACACCTTAAAGATGTGAAGCAATATTTAGAAACAGAAAAGGCACAACCGAAAGCATCGCCGCTAGCAAGAAAAATTGCAGAGCATGAGAATATAGACTTGAAGGCGCTTCAAGGCTCAGGTGCAGGAGGCAAGGTGATGAAACAGGATGTTATCAACGCCATTCAAGCATCAAGTCAGAAAGCTCAGCAGCCTGAAGTCCGGAAGAAACTATCCGGATTGCGGAAAGTGGTTGCCGACAGAATGGTGCAAAGCGCATTTACTGCTCCACATGTTACATTGGCCAGCGATATTGATATGACAAAAGCAATCGAAATGAGAACAGCGCTTCTTCCGGTTGTAGAAAAACAAACTGGATTCCGTTTAACTTATACAGACATTATTATCAAAGCAGTCGGTACAGCTTTATCACGATTCCCTGAAGTGAACGTTCATTTGGAGCATGATGAAATCATTTATAAAAATGAAGTTAATGTTGGAGTGGCAGTTGCGGTAAAAGACGGTTTAATGGTGCCGGTAATTAAACAAGTTGAGCAGAAAGGATTGGCCGCTATTTGTGCAGAAGCAAAAGATTTAAGCAAACGTGCAAGGGAACAAAAACTCCGGCCTGACGAGCTTAAAGGCTCTACCTTTACGATCAGCAATCTCGGCATGTATCCGATAGATGTATTTACACCGATTATTAATCAGCCGGAAATAGCCATTTTAGGTGTTGGTAGAACCCAAGAAAAAACTGTAGTAGTCAACGGGGAAATCGTCATTCGGCCGATGATGACAGCCAGCCTGTCTTTTGATCACCGTGTAATAGATGGAGCACCTGCTGCAGAATTTTTGGCTGAAGTAAAACGCATTCTTGAAAACCCGTATGAAATGATCTTATAAGGAGGGGGCTCAATTTGACAAAATCGTATGATATTGCAGTAATTGGTGGTGGACCAGGAGGCTACATGTCAGCACTTCATGCAGCTCGGTTTGGAAAAAAAGTAATGCTAGTCGAAAAAGATTTTTTGGGCGGCACATGTTTAAATAGAGGCTGCATCCCTTCCAAAACATGGTTGAAAAACGCTGAAATTATTGAGGCAATTGAATTATCAAGAGAATGGGGAATTCAAACGGACAACATCACGATTTCATTAGACAAAATGAAAAAGCGCAAAGACGAAGTCATCTCCCGTCTCAGAAACGGTGTTATGTTTTTGTTAAAGCAAGGGAAAATTGATGTATATGAGGCAGAAGGCTTTGTAGAAGAAGGAAATATTGTAAAAGTAGTTTCGGATAAAAAAGAGGAACGTGTTCAAGCAGACAAAATTATTGTGGCAACCGGTTCATCCCCTTCCGTTCCCCCAATAGATGGACTGGACTCTGCGTCTTTTTATACAAGCGATACCATTTTTGATATTGAAAAAATACCAAGCTCCCTAACCATAATTGGCGGTGGAGTCATTGGGGTGGAGTTAGCGACTATTTTTTCCAGTCTAAAAACAAATGTAACGATCATTGAAATGGCCGGACGGATTATCCCAACTGAAGATGCTGACGCCTCCAAAGCGCTTGCTAAATCGCTGCAAAAAAAAGGAGTCCAAATTTTAACAGACGCGAAAGTAACAAGCGTGAAACAAAACGGAGACAAAACCATTGTCGAATGTCTAAATGAAAAAGGCGAATCGGTATCGGTAGAAGGGGAGGCGCTTTTAGTAAGCGTTGGAAGAAAACCTAATTTATCTGCCGTTCAGGCATTACAGCTAGAACAAAACGGGCCTTTTATTAAAGTAAACGAAAAAATGGAAACGAGCTATCCGAATATTTATGCTGTCGGCGATGTCATAGGAGGATATCAGCTGGCGCATGCGGCGTATATGGAAGGAATTGTTGCCGCATCGAACGCAGCAGGCTGTGAACGGAAAATGGATGAAAAAGTTGTTCCCAGGTGCATTTTTACGCTTCCAGAAGTAGCTAGTGTTGGCTTGACAGAAGAGGAGGCCGAGCGCAAAGGGCTGCAAGTAAAGGCTGAAAGATTTGATCTTGCCGGAAATGGAAAAGCGCTTGTTTCTGGCGACACATCAGGATTTATAAAAATAGTGTATGATGAAAAATATGGAGAAATAATTGGAGTCACAATGGTTGGCCCTCACGTGACCGAAATGATTTCAGAAGCTTCCTCTTTCATATCCCTAGAAGGCACTGTAGAAGAACTAGCCAATATGATCCATCCTCACCCAACCATATCTGAATCATTTTTTGACGTCGCAAGAAACATTATAGACAAAAGTAAAAAATAATAGCGTGATGTAAAAAGGGCTTATTTACAATTGTTATACTAATTAACATTTAGTAAAACAAATTTGTAAATAAGCTCTTATTTTTTCTAATTTAATTAAAAAGTATTGACTCGATAATTCTAACGATTTAAAATATTATTAACAAATGTAATATTAAAGAACTTTTGGAAAGAAGATGAGAATTCCAAATGATTGTCTTTCCTTATAAAGCAATAGGGAGATGGTTTTATGGAGAAGTTTGTACATCTAGATGAAGATATCATTTGCTTGGATGTCGATAAAAAAACGAATGAAGATGTAATTACTTATATGTTTGAAAAAATGAAAAAAAAGAATTATGTGAAGGAATCGTTTCTTAAAGCTGTTTTAAGTAGGGAAAAAGTATATTCTACTGGTTTACCTCTTGAAAATATGGGGGTAGCGATTCCACATACGGATCCCGAACATGTTAACATTCCAACTGTTGGTGTTGCAGTTCTTCGTGAACCTGTGACTTTTCAAATGATGGGAAATCCATCTCAATCTGTAGAAGTAGAAATAGTTTTTATACTAGCAATTAAAGATCCTAATAAGCAGCTAACAATGTTAGAAAAATTGATGGAAATGTTTCAAAATAATGATGAAATGTTTAAATTAAAAAATGCTAGGGAAAAAGCTGAAATATACAAAATATTAGATAATAAATTTAATTTTTAATATTTTAAAATGTAAGCGTTTTAAATACCTTATTTATTACAGGGGGTGGGTGAAATGATTAAACAAGCTGTTGATTTTATTCTTGATTTAGGACCATCCATCATGTTGCCTATCATAATGACAATTTTCGGATTGATTTTAAAACAAGGATTTAAAAAATCATTTCGGGCTGCTTTGACAATTGGAATTGGTTTTGTTGGAGTAAACCTTGTCATTACTCTTTTAACGAATTCATTAGGTCCAGCTACAGAGGCAATGGTCAAAAAACTTGGTTTGGAGTTGGGAATTTTAGATGTTGGCTGGCCGATTGGTGCAGCTATTTCATTTGGTACTCCAGTCGCTCCACTTATGATTCCTTTAGTACTAATTTTAAATGTTATTTTATTGTCGATTAATTTTACTAAAACTTTAAATGTTGATATTTGGAACTTTTGGCATTTAATTTTTGCAGCTTCTGTTACTTATTATGCTTATGACAAAATGATACTTGCATTGTTTGTAGGTTTAGTGGTTTCTGCGATTACATTAAAACTAGCCGACTGGACAGCACCAGCTGTTGAACACCATTTTGGCTTAAAAGGCGTGTCTTTAGCGCACTCGGAAACGGTCAATTTTGCCCCAATCACTTACGCAACAAATAGAATATTGGACAAAATACCGGGAATTAACAAAATTCATGCAGATCCTGAAACTTTAAGTAAAAGATTTGGAATATTTGGGGAACCGTTGATGATGGGGCTAATTTTAGGAATGCTAATTAGTATCCTTGGAGGCTACGATTTAAAGGGAATTTTAACACTTGGCGTACAAATGGCAGCTGTGTTAGTTCTTTTGCCTCGGATGGTATCCCTCCTTATGGAAGGGCTGATCCCTATCTCTGAAGGCGCAAGAGATTACATTAATAAAAAATTTCCTGGAAAAAACGTATATATTGGATTAGATGCTGCTATTGTAATTGGTAATCCAGCAAATATGGCAGTAGCTTTAATTATGGTTCCTATAACGATTCTTTTGGCCGTGATTCTTCCATACAATCAAATGTTACCATTTACAGATTTAGCGGTTCTGCCTTTTACCGTCATTTGGGCTGTAGCAGCAGCTAGAGGAAATATTGTTAGGGGATTAATTAATGCTATCATTACGATCATGATTGTTCTTTTTATAGCAACGAATTTAGCGGAATTGGCAACAACAATGGGAAGAGCAGTAGGTTTTGATTTTCCTGAGGGAGCTTCGTTGATTTCTGGTATTGATTTAGGATCTCATGTTATTCCTTGGATCATCGTTCGTTTACTGGACCCAACAAATCCTTATTTTATTGCTGCAATTATATGCGCAGTACTATATGGGTTGATTTGGTATTGGGTGAGAAATGATATCAAAAAGCAATTCGCAAAGGAAATGGGAATCTTGGAAGAGAATAATAAAAATATAGAATAGCAAAAAATATGAGGGAGGAATAAATTTGGCACAGAAAAAAATTTTAGTATGTTGCGGAACAGCTGTTGCCACTTCTACTGTAGTAGCCAAAAAGATTGAAGAAGTTTTAAAAAATAAAGGATTCAATGTAGCTGTTGAACAATGCAAGGCTGCAGAAGTGCCTGTAAAAGCTGAAAATGCTGATGTAATCGTTACGACAACACCAGTAAGTAATGTTGGGGATGTGCCAGTTATTCAGACTGTCTCTTTTTTAACGGGTGTTGGGATTGATGATGATATTAACAAAATTATTGAATATTTAAACAAGTAACATGTATCTGGAAAAAGAGTTAGATTTCAAATTCCTTAAAAAGAAATCTAACTCTTCTTTCAATTCGGAGGTTGTTATGAAAAAGTATAGGTATAGTAAATGGATGGTTTGCAGTAAAAATTTTGTTCCTTTGATTTTAATGGTTGGTTTGTTTGGTTATGGGATATATGGCTATCTTATTGATGAACATAATGAATTATATAAACTATTAATCATTGTTATGCCTTTTTTAATATTATCCTCCGTTATTGGTTTACAATTTCCTTCTTCTATCACGGTAACGAAAGAAGGAATTTTATTTGAAGGATTTGGCAGACAGCATAAATATGATTGGAGTGAAGTTAAAAATGAAATGAAAATAAAAAAATATGATTTTGCTGGCCAAATATACATTCGCATAGGTAACCCGCGAATATTTGGCGGAAGATATTGGATTTCATATAAAATGGACGGTTACTCTGAATTATTAAGTGAATTAATAAATAGAGGTGCTCGCGTACTTTAGTGGAGGAGATCAATATGAAAGCTGCTGTCTTTTATGATAGGGAGGATATAAGGTATGAAGAAAGACCAATTCCTCAAATAGGTGAAAATGAAGTTCTATTAAAAATGAAGGTATGTGGTGTATGTGGAACTGATATTCATAAAGTAGTCGATAGAACTGTACCGCCTAATACAGTATTAGGGCATGAAGTAGCAGGGGAAATTGTACAAGTTGGTAAAAATGTTACACAATTTGAAGAAGGAGATCGTGTTTTTGTTGCCCATCATGTACCATGCTTCACCTGTCATTATTGTAATAGAGGAAATTACAGTTTATGTACTCAGTTTAAAGCAACAAATCTAGATCCTGGTGGTTTTTCAGAATATATTCGAGTCTCTGCTGTTCATGTAAAACATACAATGGGAAAATTGCCATCTGCTATGAGCTTTGAAACAGGAGCTTTTGTAGAACCAGTTGCTTGTTGTTTGCATGGATTTGAGTCCATTGCATTAAATCCTGGAGATACAGTTTTTATAATGGGGGCAGGTCAAATAGGGTGCATTCAAATTCAGTTGGCAAAATATTTCTTAGCTGACAGAGTAATCGTAAGTGATATTAACCCATTTCGGTTAAACAAATCATTAGAATTTGGTGCGGACTATATCATAAATAGCAAGAATGAACATGTGAGGGACAGAATAATGGAAATAACAGATGGTCAAGGGGCAGATGTAGTTATTATTTCAGCTGGTGTTAATCATCTGTTGACGGAAGCAATGGAATGTGTAGGCAAAGGTGGGACAATATTAGTATTTGCTCCGTTTAAGAGGGACCTTGTCCCATTACGGGCGGATAGGTTTTTTCAAGATGAAATTAAACTTGTTGGCTCCTATTCATCCAATCCATATAATTACGATAAAGCATTACAACTACTTAAGATGGGTGTTGTAGAAGCGGATAAGATGATCACACATCGTTTCCATTTATCACAGCTGAATGAAGCCATTCAATGTGCACACAGTACTAAAGAGAATGTCCTAAAAGTATTGATTAAATCGTAATAAATGGTGGTGAAAAATCCTTTGGAAATAAAGTTAAAAAATAAAGTTGCGATCGTGGTTGGAAGTAATTTTATTTTTGGGAAAGAGATATGTTTAGCACTTGCTTTATCTGGCGCTGAGGTATGGATTCATCATTTTAACGAGGAGGACAAAATTGAGCAAATTTCTAAAGAAATCTCCTCACTCGGCGGAACAGCAAAGGTCATCTCAGGCGACTTAAGGAAACTAGAAGAGGTTCAAAAAGTTATTTCAAAAATTGCAAAGAATAGTGGAAAAATTGACATTTTAATCAATAATATTCATGTTTTGTCAAAAGAAACAATTGAGGATTTAGATCCTAATGATTGGATTGAAACGTTGGAGTTCAACCTTGATATTCCGTTCTTATGCAGCAAGGAAGTGATTCCACACATGCTAAGAATTGGGGAGGGAAACATTATTAACATTTCAGCAACCGCGGCAGTCACCGGTGAAATCGGCCCCCATTATGCAGCGTCGAAAAGCGCATTAAATTCAATGACTAAAGGATTGTCTAGGGAATTCCGTGAATTTGGAATACGTGTAAATAGCATTTCTCCTGATATCGTTCAAACATCGACATCATTGTCTTCTCTCAGTAAAGCAGTTGCAAACACAGTTTTGTTTTTATGCTCTCCATATGCTACACATTTAAAAGGCGAAATAATTTTCCTTGGAGAGGAGGAAAATATTCATTGAATAGAGAGAATGTATTGGTAATTGGAGGAGCGGCGGGCATTGGAAAACAGATTGTTTTAGACTTTGCCGGAAGGGGAAAAAAAGTAGCAGTAGCTGATATTAATAAAAAAGCACTTGATCAACTAATCAATGAAAGCGGAAGACCAAATGACATTTTAAGTTTTGAAGTAGATGTATCGAACTGGGAAAGCGTTCAAAATATGATGACAAAAGTTAAAGAAACTTTAAATTCGATTGATATTTTTGTTTATTCTGCAGGGATTACGAAACAAGTTTCTTTTTTGAATATTGATTGGGCATCGTGGAAAAAAACAATAGCTGTAAATTTACATGGACTTTTTTTCAGTACAAAAGCAGTGTTGCCATTAATGAAAAATAAAAATGGGGGTAGTATTATAATCATTGGATCTGGTTCTGCTATAACCGGTTCAGGCGGAGGTATCCATTATGCTGCTTCAAAAGGTGGTGCTTTTGGATTTATGAGATCTTTAGTAGGAGAGCTAGGTAAAGAAGGAATTAACATAAATGTGATTGCTCCTCGTGTAATTGAATCGGACATGCTTGACCGCTTGTATCCTTCAGAGGGATCCAAAAATACTCTAAAAAAAGAAATTCCGATAGGCAGACTGGGTAAACCTTCTGATATTTCAAATCTCACTAATTTTTTGTCTAATGAAGAATCAGCATATATTCATGGACAAATCATTATTGCAGATGGCGGGAGAACATTTAGACCAAAAAGCGGTTAAGTTCACTTGATTAGTTTTGAACTTGATCATCTATTTCTTGAGCTTTACAAGAACCATTTTTTCATCTTAAAAATAATGGTCAATATTGTATTGGGGCAACTTTATGTTCAAAAAACAATAGCTATATGTGTTTTTCGTTCATAATTGTTTTTGCTCACATAAAATTGAGCCACTTCGCTCATGAAAACGTGAACCACTCCATTTCCATCTAAAAACACCATCTTGATATGGAGTGAGAGGCATGATAGGCTTGTTGCCTATCGAAACACTTTGATGTGTCGCGTTTCGAGTGAAATCATGCCTCTGGAGGCTCCATGTCAAGACACTCCAGATTTACCATTTGCCAATTTCGAAGTGACTCACAAGTATGTAATCGGAGTGGCTCAAAATTCAATTATCAAATACAATAATAAAAAAGATTAATAAGAATTTATATGGAAACAAGGGGAATGATAGTTAAATAGTCTAGATGGTCCCAGTTCACCTTCGTTAAATTGTTGTTAAAACATGGCGGATTCTTTTTTGTGTTTGACCTTTTTGATTAAAGAAATTGAATAAAGGAAAAGTCCTTTGTTTATTTCAATATAAAAGTGTGGAGAGGAATAAAGTGCTTATGCAGTGATATACACTGGGCTTTACATGGAGGAAGGCAATAAAAGTTTAACTGTTTTAACTGGTGATTGTTGGAAGAATTAAGCTGCAGCGGCTCCATGTCAAGCCTTTTATAACTGAATCGTTGAGTTATATTATTGCAAATTTTTAATGTTGACTCCACACTCTGCTTTTTTTCTTGCAGAAATAGTCCTTCTCAGCTCTGGCAACAACTTTCACCATTCCCCATTTTAGATCTTTCGTATGCTTTTCATTTAGGCTATCTTACTCAAGTGTTGAAACTTAAGGCCGTTAGTTTCTTGACGTGTTTGATGAATCAAATTGAACAACTCAGAAAATTCTTGCTTATTCATTGTACTTATTAGTTCATTTGTTGTGTTTTTTGTGTTATCCTTATCCATGGGAACTATCCTTATAATTAGAAATTCTAATTATAAGGATTTTTTATACTGATTAAAGACCATGTATTTTCCATATATTTAAAAATATTACAAAATTTTGGTTCATCACCAAAAGATGTACTTGATTTTTACGTTAAAATGTGATAGAGGTCTCTAGACGGACACGCAAAGTAAAACGCTGGATATTTCGATACCCATATCCTCGCCTTTTGATCAATTTTATTTTGTTGTTGATTCCTTCCATTGGACCATTTGAGTAAGAAAAAACGATGCAAGAAAGCACTGCGTCTCTTCGGGTGATGAGTGCCTTGGCAATACTGCGTACGGCGGCACAGTCGCTAAAAAGGTACCGGTCAAACCATTGGGTCAAACGAGTTTCGGCTTGCTTTCTTGTTTGGCTTTTGGATACGTAACGGAAATGTTGAAGTGCTTGATAGACATCACGTAAATAAGCACTTTCTTGGCACCATTGTCGAACTTCCTGTCTCTCTTCTTCTGTTAATTTTTCTGGACGTTGGCTTAACAATCGGCACACGCGGCGAACGCTTCCATGTTTGGTTCCGCCTTTGGCAAGGTATTTGCGACAACGTTCCAGTGCATCGGTGAATAACTGAATCACATGGAAGTGGTCAAGAACATGGATGGCTTTTGGACATACCTTTTCAATGGCTTTTCTCATGGCAGGAGCCAAGTCGCTGACAACATACTTCACTTTGGAGGCGACGGGTTGAAGCGCCTCCACAATGGCTTCTTCATTTTTTCCAGAAGCAATGGAAAGGACATTCCGAGTCTGTGTGTCCATCACCGCTACTCCGTAATCATGTCCCTTTCGGAAAGCGAATTCATCCACACATACTACTGTAGGATTCGATGTTGGTAAAAGAGCCGGGGCATATTGATAAAACCAGCGTTCTACTGTCGTATAGGCGAGTTGTAACAAGCGAGCGACTTCTTGAATCGTTTTTCCGATGCATAACTGGGCGACCCAATGTTGAAACGATTCCGTCGCGATACTGTGAGACGGAAGTCCCGGATAAGAAACGGTGAACGTCAGAAAACAGGCTTGGCAACGCCGTCTTTCTATGGGAAGTTCAATCCAAAATAAACCGACCGTATTTGTATAGCCATGAATCCATTGTTTTCGTTTCGATGATATTTTGGTTGTCCGTCCGAAGCAAGTCGGGCAGATCGGACAATGAGGAGGGAGGGAAAGTTCAAAAATCCATCGTTCTCCCTCTTTTCGTTCTCCATGAATAAGAAAGCCTGGTAAAGTGATCAAATCTTTGATAAACTGAGATTGCATGCGAAATTTCCTCCATGGTTGATGGTTTGGTCACCTTTACCATACAGGAAATTTCGCATTTTTTGTACCCTTGATCAGAAAACAACCTGATTGTCAAGTACATTTTGTGGTGAAGAGCCAAAATTTTTTGAATATAACAACTTGAGGAATAAGATTAATTTAAGTCAAAGGTTAGTTAATATAAGTTATTTTTAACAATGCTGATGGTTAAATAAAGAGGTGAAGAAATGTTAACGTGGGAAGAAAGGAGACAACTTGTCAAGATAGCGACTTTATATTACACAGAAGGATGGACACAAGAGCAAATTGCCAAAAAAATTGGCGTGTCTAGACCGATTGTTTCGAAAATGATACAAAAGGCAAAAGAAGCAGGAATTATTGAAATATATATAAAAGATGAGAGTATCCATACAGTTGAATTGGAACAGAAGCTGGAAAAATATTTTAATTTAAAGGATGCAGTTGTTGTTCCTTCTGTAGGTTTAACTCCTGATTTGGTAAAGAGTGCAGTAGGACGAGCAGGTGCTTATTATCTTTCTAAAAATTTAAAAAACGTAAAACGTCTCGGAATTTCCTGGGGAACTACACTTGCCGAACTTGTAAAGGAATTTCCATATGTACGTAATGAAGATATACATATAGTTCCGCTCGAAGGTGGTATGGGAAGAAAATACGTTGAAATTCATGCAAATCAACTGGCATATGAACTGGCAAAAAAGTTAAATTGTACATGCTCTTATTTATACGCTCCTGCGATTGTAGAGACAGAAGAATTAAAAGAAAGATTATTAGCAATGCAGGATATAGAAGCAGTGCTTGAAGAAGGACGAAATGTCGATATAGCAGTCATCGGAATTGGTAACCCGCATAGGTCATCTACATTGCGGAAGTTAGGTTATTTGAGTGATGAAGATTTAAATTATTTACGCAAGCTCGGTGTAGTCGGAGATATCGGATTTCGTTTTTTTGATGATTTTGGAAATGTTATTATCGACTCTTTTACGAACAAAGTAATTGGCGTTACTTTAACAGAACTGAAAAAAATTAATCAAGTAATTGCTGTTGTTGAAGGGATACACAAACTTGAAAGTATAAAAGCTGCATTAAACGGTGGATTTATAAATGTTTTAATTATCGATGAACAGACTGCTGCAGCAATTGTTGAAAACTGGTAATACCCTGTTAATTCAATCCCATGGGCCGATTTATAGAAAAATTAAATAAAAATACTATGCTCCAACTCTCAAATCATTAAGTTTTGAAGTTGGAGTTTTTTTGATTTTGCTGAAATATTTTGCCGATTTAAAACGTCGACGCTTACTTAAAAAAATCACGTGTCTTTGTTTAGCATGGGGCATTTTGTAACGGATCATTACAAGGCAGTTATTCCACTAAAAAAGTGGGGTAAAAAATTTAAAAGCAAAGTTGAAAATGGTAATGGCGAAGGAACAGATAAAGAGCGGACAATAGGTTGAAGGAAAGCAAGGGAGGAGGGAAAAAGTTGAAAATTCAACGCATTGAAAGGCAAAGTCGGCGAAAAATTCTGAACTCGTTTTTAGAATAATCGTTGTTTATTGAGAACTCATAATGTAGGTTCGAAAGCCTTTCTATGTCCCGATTAAAAAAGAAAATGTCCGTAAGAGAAAATTGACACCATTAGTATTCAACGTGCGATGACTGTTCCCCTGATAAAGCCAACATAGCATTTATTTGTCCTAGCAATTTAAAAATGAGAAAAGTGGTCCAGCTCAATGATTTTTTCGTTTGTTTTTCGCCTCTTGTCAAGCTTAATCAGAATGAAACATATATCGATTGACAGGTCTTCCGATGCTGCCGTACTGAACATGGATTGAGACTTTTTTGATTTTCGCCAGGTAGTCTAAATATCTTCGTGCAGTAACGCGTGCAATACCGATTCCTTCCGCAACTTCTTCAGCGGAAATCGGTTCTTTTTGATTTTGAAGGAAACGGATAATCTTATCAAGTGTTACTTGGTTCAACCCTTTAGGCAGTTCTGGATTCTCTGGCTTTTTCTTGAATTTATTGTTTAACAACATAGTGTCTACATCTTTTTGCGTTAATTTTTCTTTTTCCTTCAGCTGGCTATGATAAAGCAAATAGTTTTTTAATGATTGTTGGAGCCGTTCAAATTTAAACGGTTTCATAATGTAGTCAAAAGCGCCGTTTTGCAGGACACGGCGAACAGTTTCCATATCTCTCGCAGCGGTAATCGCAATGACATCTACGGAATGACCCTCTGACCGGATTTGCTTAAGCGTTTCTAATCCATCCTGATTAGGCATGTAAATATCTATAATAACTAGTTCAGGTTTCAATTCTCGAACAAGCTCTATGCCTTCTTTTCCGTTCCCTGCGATTCCAATCACAGTAAAGCCGTCGACTTTTTGGATAAATTGTTTATTCACCTCTTGAACCATGGGATCATCTTCAATCAACAATACACTAATTTTTTTGTTCAAATTTTTTGCCCCCTTTGTTTTTTACATATCAAATGTGATGATAAATGTAGTTCCCATACCTTTTTGCGACTCAACCTGAATGTGACCGTTTGCTCGGTCAACAATTTGTTTGACCAGATATAAGCCTATTCCATGATTTTGCTTGTTTTTTGTGGAAAAACCCTTTTCAAAAATGTTCGGTAATACAGAATCGTCTATGCCAGGACCGTTATCTTCAACTAATATCGTGCAAATTTCTTTATTTTGATCGATGCTGACGAATATTTCTTTGTCAGGATCAGTCGACTCTTGAAAGGCATCAAAAGCATTTTCAATTAAATTCCCAATGATGATCACCAGGTCGTTATGATCGATATTTTTTGGAAATCGCTCCAAATGGCTGTTTCTGTCAATGACTACTTTAATTCCGAGCTCTTTGCCCCGGCTGATTTTGCTGAGTAAAAGGCCCGATATGCTTTCATCTTTAATATGTTCAGTTAAAAAGTTTGTCAGCTCTTCTTGCTCTTCCGTTATTTTGAATACATATTCTAACGCTTTTTCTTTATGTCCAAGCTGAATGAGACCTGCTATCGTGTGCAATTTGTTCATATGTTCATGATTTTGAACACGAAGCGCGTGGACAAAAGCTTTCACTCCGGTTAATTCTTCCGCAAGCTTTTTGATTTCAGTTCGATCCTGGAAAATGGCGACAGCTCCGACCGTTTCGTTATTCACTCTGATCGGGATGCGATTGCTTAAAATGCTTAGATTCCTTACCTGCAATTCTTTGTTATAAATAGGACGGTCAATTACTAATATTTCCGGGAGTCGGGTGTCGGAAATAACGTCGCGAATCGGCTTTCCGATCACATCTCCTTCAATGCCCATCATTTGTTTGGCACGGTCATTAAAAATAGTTATACGTTCATTTTTATCAATGGCAATGACTCCTTCGTGCATAGCATTAAATGTTTCAGTCCGTTCAACTAGCATTTTAGCTATTTCAAAAGGCTCCAAGTGAAACATCTGCTTTTTTATATGTCTTGCCAGGAGCCAGGCCCCCAAACCGCCTAATAGTAAGACAAGAAAAGAAATCGAAAAAATTTGCGATTTTAAATTTGCAAGCAGCTCATATAAGCTTGGAAGCTTATAGGCTGCGATGACGACTCCAACTTGTTTATGTTCTTTATTCATGACAGGTACAAAGGCGCGGATAACAGTGCCGATTTCTCCATTTGCTTTTGACGTATATGTGTGTTCGGCAAAGGCAGGACCTTCATCTTCTCCTTCCGATTTTGTTCCGATTAAAGATTTGACCGGATGGGAAAGGCGGGTACGATCCATATCGAGCACAACAATATATTCTGTTCCGTTAATGATTTGAAGACGTTCAATCATCGAAGGAATCAGCTGGCGATCTTTCAAGCTTCCATTGAGCCCGTTTCTGACTTCAGGCAGCGCCGCAACCGTCCTCGCAGCTAATATAGATTGCTGTTTAAGCTCTTCTTCTTTTTGGTTTAAATATTCGTTTACAATAAATAATCCTCCGAAAAAAAGCGATAAAAAGACAATAATAAAAATTAAACCTGTTATTTTCCATATAATTGGTAATCGCTTCATAAGGCAACCTCTTTTAGCTAAACGTTCATACTTGCTTTATTTTATCACAGATTTGCTTTCCTTTACTTTAGAGAAAGAGCATGCTTGGTATAATTTATGTTAAAATGATCAAAAACAAATGGTGTGATGAATCATGAAGAAAAAAATCGTGAGGTATTTGGCTATAGTATGTGCCGGGTTAGCCTTTGCGTTATTTTCCTATAATATCATTATACAATCTCAAAATGATCCACCGGTTTACGATGATGAGCAAGAGGGGCTAAAAGAGCAAATTAAAATCTATTTCAGCCATGTAGTGGCGGAGGATACGCCAAAAGGCTTGGCTGCACAAAGGTTTGCAGATTTGGTCGAGGAAAAGACGAAGGGCCGAGTAAAAGTGATTGTGTTTCCAAACGGTTCATTATATTCAGATAAAGATGAAATAGAAGCTTTAAGAAAAGGCAAAGTGCAAATGATTGCTCCTTCCTATTCAAACGTGGCAGAATTGGTTCCGGAATGGGAAGTGTTAGATTTACCGTTTATTTTTCAAAACGATGATAATGTTGAAAGGGTTTTAACAGGAAAAATTGGCGAAGAGCTGCTCAGTATGTTAGAACCGAAAGGATTTAAAGGACTGGCTTTTTGGGGAAATGGATTCAAACAAATGGTAAATAGTCAAATGTTTATGAAAAATCCGGATGATTTCAAAGACCAAAGATTTCGGATCATGCCTAATAAAGTCATAAAAAAACAATTTAACATGTTAGGAGCGGAACCGATTGCCCTCTCATTTGATCAAGTTTATGAATCATTAGAAGAGGAAGCATTTGACGGACAAGAAAACACAATTTCGAATATTTATTCAAAAAGATTTTATCAATTTCATCCGTATGTAACAATTAGCAATCACGGTTATTTAGGATATGTCGTAATGGTCAATGAAACATTTTGGAATCAGCTACCTAAAGACGTTCAAAAACAAATTATGGAAGCAATAGAAGAAACGACAGCTTGGAATATGAAACAATCGAAACAGCAAAATATAAGACAGCTTGAAGAAATGAGGCAAAATCCAAATATACATATTCATACGTTAACGGAAAAAGAGCGAAAGAAATGGCAGGAACGATTTGTGCCGCTTTACCAAGAATATGAAGCGAAATATGGAAAGCTATTAAAAGAAATAAGAAATGCAGCAAGCTGAACTAGCCATCGTTTCAGCTGAAAAATGGACTGTCCGCGAGGCGGCAGTCTTTTTTTATGCTCAAGTTTGACAGAGTACACTAAAGAAAAGCCCGAAAATACTGGTGTTTTGGACTTTACCCACAACACGTACCACTACACTTGTTAGTGGCACGTGTTTTTTTCTAAATTCTTACCGTTTTCTCCACCGATGATATATTCGTAAAACAAGCTTTACGCCCATCACCTACTTTCCCCTCTCCACTCTGATTCTTCCGAATGGACGTTTATATGTTTCATTTGCACGCCAGCCGGCAGCATGAAACAATTCAGTTTGGAACTTTTGGACTGGTATAACATACAGCGGCTATTCGGGGAATACGATCCCGTGAGGATGAGACCGGCACCATACCCAACTACTCTTTCAACAGGTGACGGATTTCTTCTTCCGGCAAATCCAGCATTTGCGCAATTTCTGTTACGCTCATTCCTTTTCCCCTCATTTTGCAAATAAGTTCACGCTCTTTTTGTCTCATCCCTTGCTCCAATCCTTGCTTTAGCCCTTGTTTCAACCCTTCCTCCATTCCCGCACGCCGTTCGCCCAGAAGGTTGGACAATTGATCCCGCAGCCATTTCAGCCGCATTTCATATGCGTAGCGATTTTCCGAACTGACGCTTAGCTTCTCCCACTCTTCCAATGCTTCGCGAATTTCTTGCTCGTTCATCGCCAACACCTCCAGTTCCTTGAGAATCGTCTCATCGATCTCTCGTTTCCGGGCATCTACCGCCGACAGCATCATCAACCAGGGCCACTCCGAAGATCGTTTGATCTCACGTCTGTATTTCTTCCATTTTACCATAAATTGTGATACATCAATGGCGTGAAATTCAAGATGCGTGCTCCAAAGAAATTGTTCTTTGTCTTCGCGGATATGAAAGATGGTGTGGAAACGGTCCGTTTCATGCGGAAAGAGCGGGTAGTTGAGGATGGCAATCATAATGGTGGGCGGAAGTTCGCTGTACCCTTGACCTTTGAAAAGCGACTGGGAAAAGAGCCTCGCCCAGTAATACAAAATCCGCTCCGGCATATCGTGCTGGTCAATGATTTGAATTTCCACGTTGATCCGCTCGCCTCGGTCGGTCCACACGAGCACATCCAACCGGTTCATTTTTCCCTCTTCTATCTCTTTTGTCAGCTCCATGTTTTCAAACTGCACATCAACAATCCGGTCATGGCCTGTCCGATGCAAAACCGCATTCAAAAAAGCGATTGTTATCTGCTTTCGGCTCGGATGACCGAACAATTGTTTAAACATAAAGTCCAGTTTTAAATCGAGGTATTCCTTCATAACATAACAGGGATCATCCTTTCGAGGAGAATGTGGAGAGGAGTTGAGGTTCATCTAAAGAAAAGCCAAAATCATTGACAGAGTTTTCAAACAAAAAGGAGCGCATCGCCTTCCAAAAACGCACTGCTTGGTGCATCCCAACCAGCAGCCGTTTTAATTAAAACTTTACCACCATACATTTCAAGAACATATGTTCTGTTAATGCTATTGTAATACACTTTATCTTCTCTTTCAACCACCAACATTTCGACAATTTTCGCATCCCCGCCAAACACTGCATCAAAAAGGAGAGCCTAGTTTACAAGACAGGCTCTCCTTTTCCCCTAGAAATAGATCCTTGTTGTCTTTTGGAAAACAGGAAGATGGGGAATCCCATGGGAGCAATCGGTGATTTGGTCACAGGTTATTGTTCTGAAAAACAGGAAGACGAGGAATCCCTCCTCATTTTCCTTAAACATAAATGGAGGCGGAAATGAAGGCATCGTCTTTATTGGAATCGATCGAAAGAAAAGACAAGCACTAGCCATGATCCGCGCCTCATCCGGAGAAGATTGGACGAGTTTCATCATAGTCCGCATTCCTTTGCTGCGCATTCCTTTACCGCATGTCCCGCATTAAAAAAGGAAAGGGGGAGTGTATGAATGGGTGCGAAGACCCCCGGCAAATCAAACCGCTTCCTTTTCACACAAAATTCAGGACTTAATCGCCTCCAACAAGTTTTTTAGCTTAACTTATACAAATTCCAGCTGCAATCAACTAAACGCAACAGGCAAAATTCAAACCATTTCATATCCTAAAGGATGAGAAATGGTGGTTTAATATTACTGGGTTGTATACCGCTGATGGCCGTGCTTTTTTATGCTGCAAACATTTCATGGTTTAATATTACTGGATTGTATACTGCTTCCTTCCATTAAAAAACAAACTCCACTGTCGGATTTTTCGTTACACAATCAATATGAACATCTGCTTTAACCATTCCGCCAAAGGTGTGATTGGAACCGAATGCAACGTGGACGGTATTGTACGCTTTTTCATCTTCCAAAATAACGCCTGTGATTCTTGCTGCATAGTTTGTTCCGATGCCTAACTCGCCTAACAAACGGCCGTTTCCATCCCCGAGCAGCGCCAGCAATTGAGCACCTGTCTCACCTGTGGCATCTACCAACCTCCCCTTTTCAATCGTTAATACAACAGGTTCATCGACTAAACCTATACCTGCAATCGAACCTGTAATCTCAATTTTTCCTACCGCTTGTTCTTCTAATGGAGCTATATACGCCTCACCTGAAGGAAGATTTCCGGATGCCGCTTTTCCGCGGAAAACACCTGTACTTGGTATGCCGTCTCTGCCTTCAACAGGAATCTTTAATTCATAGCTGTCGCCGGTTTTAATAATAACCATTTTTGCCTTTGTTAATTTTTCCGCTACTTCATTTGTTTCTTTTTCAACTATGCTATAATCTGCACTCATCGCACCATTCAAAAACATATCTTCTGTAATTCCCGGCATGGTAATGACACTAACTCCATGTTGATTGGCCGTTTTCCTTGCAGCAGTATGGGTCAATGAATGTTTCGTTAAACAAAAGACAAGATCAAATTCCAGCATTTTTTCTGCCGTTTCCTGCGGAGGTTCTTCCCCTGATTTACTCCGATCTTCCATTACATGAATTTTCGTTTTCCACCCATCATTTTTTAGAGCCTTTTCAAATTTTCTCCCTAACGATTCTGTACTATTATCCGTTAAAACAAGGATAGATATATTTTTGTCTACTGAAAAATTATTTTTCATTAAATTATGAACGGTTTCTTGAAAACTGCTCATACCCTTTTCACTCCTTATTTTGCGTAAAATATATACTTGCCAAAACAAAAATGAAAGCGATGATCGTACCGAAACCGAGTGGTTCATCCAATAAAAAAACACCTAACAGAATCGTGGTAATTGGCATCAAATAGGTAATAAATAAGGCAAAAATGGCGCCGCCGGATTTAATTAAATAAAAATACAACAGATTCCCGATACCCGAATTAAATACGCCTAACATAACAAAATAGAAAAAATTATTTCCACTAAATAAATATTGATAGCTATCAAGATCAAATAAAAGCATAAAAATACCGGAATAAATACTGCCGACAGCCATTGAAACAAAGGACAATGTGTAGACAGAAACCGAACTCAAAAACTTGCCTGTCAAAATCGAAGACAATGTATAAAAACTGACTGCTACTAACAGAAATATGGCACTCATAACCTGAAATTGCCCAGAAAATCCAAAAACAAAAGATAATACTATACCGATAAAGCCAATGGCGACACCTAATAGTTCTTGTCGATGAACCTTCTGTTTTAATAGAAAAACACTAAATAAAACGCCAAAAATCGGACCTGTTGCATTGATAACCGCACTAATGGTTGTATCTAAACCCTTTTGGCTAAAACTCATAAATACCCATGGAACACCTGCGCTTAACAAGGTAATTCCAATTAAGGCACCCTTATTTTTAAAGTCTGTTTTTTTCTTTTTCAATAGAACGAATGGCAACAAAACCAGACCGCCAAATAAACAACGATAAAAAACAATAGAAACCGCATGAAAATCTGGTAAAAGCAATTTTGTAAAATAAAATGTCGATCCCCAAAGGAGGCTTAATACAAATAAAGCCAATACTGGCATTTCAGATTACATCCTTCCATGCTATAGGAAAACGAAAGCGCCCATTAAGCGATCTGCTTCCAGGCCTAGAGCCGCAGGACTGTGAACAACATCGGTGAAACAGCATCGCATAAAGAAAAAGCGAATGCTTTTTCGGGGAGATAAAAGGCACGATGGGGCTTGTGATCCGATGTTGTCCAAATCGTACGGAGGCGATGGAAACCTCGCTCCTGCTAAAGCACTTCAGCATTTAAGTTCAAAATGTAATTTCTTACTTTAAAAAGAGATCCGGATAGATCCGGATCAACTAAAAGACATATTCTGCAGCAATCCGTGCCACAAGTGTACGTGGAAGAATCACCGGCAAACCGCTCCCTTTTTTCGCTTCAAGTTTATGGGTTTCATTGTACCCCATACAATCCAACACAATTAACTCTGCACCCTGTTCTTTTAAGGATGCAGCCGCTCCGGCGATATCGCTTTCTTCATAAGGAGAAGCGGCTGCCGTTACCAATTCCAGTCCGACGCCCTCCCATTTTTTCGCTAATGAATGCCGCTGCTTTTCTAATGGAACCACTAACCCTAATTTACTGCCGCCCGTCATAATGGCTTGAACTGTATGCACTAAAATTTTATCCGGATAAATGATTGGTTTTGTTGTCACTAATGTTGGAAAATCACCGGTACATAACATAATCACTACTTCCACATCTTGTTCCAATTTGGTCAATTCATCCTGTAATAATGGAAGCAGCTTGCTTTTTCCAATCTCGACTGATTGACCATTGCGGAGTCGGGAAATATAAACTGTGTCCGAACCCTCAGGTTTGATGGCATCCATCGTTTCTTCCGTTAGCCGATCCAATCCGCCTCTTTCCACGATTTCTACATCCGCACCGAAAATTTTTTGAAAGGAAGGAGTGGCATCTGTGCGAGGGGATTGGCCGATTGTTAGTACACCAACCTTAGCCATGATTACTCATCCCCTAAAGTTTGCAAATGTTTCATGGAACCATAGAGTTTCACTAAGCGTTCATATTCTTCTTTATCATAAAATTCAAAGTTGCCTTGAGTATATTCTTTTGCCACTTCAATGCAAAATCTTACAGCTTGGGCAATATCGACTTCATGGCTAGCACCAGTACCGCATCCCGGTACAGCTGTTTTGGCAGTGATAGCGACGCCGACAACCGGTGCATCTGTTGCAACGGCAGGCTGAAGAATGCTATTTAAGTGGTAGACGCCATTGCCGTATGGCGTAATATCTTGCGTTGTGACAGCAAACGTGACTGGTAAATCACCCGTTGTCATTTCCATAATTCGCAGTAAATCATCATTGAATTTTAAAATATATCCTGATTTGACTGTTGGAGAAATCGCAATACCACGGTGGTTTATCACTTTATTTCCTTTCGTTGTATCAATCGATAAAACGGCGTCCATTTCCGGGACTACTTCATATCGATTCATTGTTAATATATCAACAGGAGAATCCATAAAATCTACAGGTTCATGCGGCCGTGTAGGCGCATCCGGACAAATATGTGTCGTTACATAAACATCACCGGGCAACCGGTCCCCTTTTTCGGACATGATTGCAAGTTTTAAAGCTATTGTTACAGCCGCGGCTGCTCCATCACCGTCGGAAACAAATCCAATCCGATTTGGACGTGCGCCCAAACCGCCAAGTCTTCCGACAACACCCAATGTCGGAGCATGTCCGCCGCTCGATTTCCCATTTGTCCCTTTAATTAATATTTTGACAAAATCTGTTGACCCATTTTCACCAGTTACTGTTGTGTAGCTTGCTTCCACATATTTTTTTCCTTCAAATAAGCGGACAACCGCTTCTCCATTAACTGAAGCATCATCTAGTAATTCCAAAACTTCCATTGTATATTTTAAAGACATCCTACTCTCTCCTTATACAATTTTTTTGTTAATAACAGGTTCAATGGTTTTTAACAAATTGTAGTTATACATGGTTGAGCTTAATTTCAAATTCTCTTTTGGAACGGAAATGACGGCTACTTTCAGTCCCTCTTTCACCTCAGCACTGACAACCGGCATTCCTGTTTCGGCATTGAAAGTCATAATTAAATCAGGAAATGTCCCTTTTCTCTGGCCATTGACTTCGACTGTCATGTACTCATTCCAAAATGTTAATTCCAAGTCATCAACTTTTACAAACCCTACATCAAAACCGCCTTTTTCTTCAAGCTCGCAATAACTAACCGTTCCGGAATGAATAACACGCCCTTTTAAATGGGACGCAACGGCTTCAATTCTTTCCGGTCCCTCCGGTGCTGACAAAAAGACTTCGCCGAGTTCAATTGCTTGAGTAATGCCGCCTACTGCTGCATTTTCTTTTACATAATCAACAGTTACCGGATTTCGGCAAACGGCAACCATTCCGCCCGCTTCTACTGAAATACTTCTGACAATTTTACCGGCTGATTCCAGGGATGATTTTACGACACCTTCCACTTGTCTTTTCCCTTTTCCGCCGGCAAATGACTGGATCGAAACATAACCGTCAACTTCAGACAAATTCATGGAGCCCATCGCCCCTGTTGGATGGGCGCGTCCGTTGCTTGGCGCATCAATAACCGGCAGCCCGGTTGCCGCTGCCTGCAGCCAGCCATTTATCGTTGTTGCTGCCCCATTTTCATTTGTCATAAGCGCTTTAATAGGATGGTGAAACTCCTTTAGCATCCGGTTTACAGTCTCAACAAACTGGTCGGAACTAACAGAAGCTTCCTTAGAAGATGGAGCCCCTACTAATGAAACATTGACTACATAATCGCCGCCCTGTAATTCATCAATTGAAACTAATTCCGGCTGGCCAATGGAAAAAGTAGACTCGGCTTTTTGGAGACCGTCATGAATCCAGCCTCCGCCTCCCCCGCCGAGAATACAGCCGCCGTAAACGGCTTTTTTCGCATCTTCCATCGTTAATGTTTTTCTAGCCATTCTATCACCTCATTATTTCGCTTTAAACACGGATGAGAAGAAACTATATAATGCATCGCCGGCAATAAATCCAGCTGCGGTCGTATACATCTTATTTTCAGCTTCAGATCCTATAAATTTGATAACAAGAACGCGAATTATTAAACCGACAATAACAGCCCATCCTGCTAAAGGATTCATAATAAGCAACCCAGTAGCCAGCATAATGCCCAATTGTCTTTCCGTACCGCCAATCAGCTGAATAATCACCCCGGGAATGGCCCATAAGAGCAACATAAGACCAACATTCCCGCTTAATCCAGACTTAATGGTGGATGCATATACATGATCAACCGGCGGAACTAAGCCTTGTCCAAAAAAGTTCTTGGAAAATAGGGCAACCATCACAATTGCGATAATGAACCCGATAAATGCACTTTTCAATTGTATTTTCCGTCCATATAATTCTTGTTCAACGGAAACGCCAGTCCGAATGATGTTGCCGGATTTCAAATCATATCCAAAATCTGCAAAAGCAGGTCCTGTTGCTGCTGTAAAACCGGTCAGCAATGCTAATGCAACTGGCGGGAAGCCGAGTATCATGCCGATTAACAATGAAATAAGTGTTACCGCAAATGCCGGGAACCAACCGGAGTGCATAGCCGCAATCCCGACTATAATTTCATGCACTAATGCAGCAAAAGCAGCAAATATAATGAAAAGAATCAATTGACCAAATGGCATTTCAGTAATGAGCCCGCCCATGACGGCAATTAGAATAGCGATTCCTAAGTAAAGCAGGAATCCAAAACCAAAACCTTTTTTAATATCGTCAGCACCGCGGGTATATTCGTATCCGCTTGTGTCTGTAACTTTTCCACCTTGTTTTCTCGTTTTCGTAAAAGTAATGATAAACTGAATAAGAGCAACGAGACCTGCGCCGATCATCATGCCATGTGGGATATAATAGTCTCCTAAATTCAAGCCAAACAACGGTTGCGAGTATCCGTTAAGTAATAAACCAATACCGAACATGCTCAAAGCCCAAAAATTCCCGATGAATGCAACACCAAAGGCCGACATGGAAATGCCGAAGTGGGATCCAACTAATCCGCCAAGAATCCCCAATCCAAGATATTTTGCCTTTTTGCCGCCTTCATCACCGGCTTTTAAAGCTTCGGCCGTGGCAACACCTGGAGGCCATACTTCGTTTGCCCCGAAAAGTTTCGTATCGAAAACTTTATAAAGGATAAGGGCATCGGTTAAAAGCGCCAATCCGGCTCCGATTAACATTGGGATAATAAGGTCCGGCAAGCCCATTACAAATGGAAGTCCAATTGGTATTAATAAACTATTGGCAGCCCCAAAAGTGGCAGCTGAAATGGATGTCTGAACTAAATTTTGATTTTCCAACGACTTAAATTGTTCAAAGATTTTAATTGGAATTCTCGCAAATAACATGGCGATTAATGCGCCAATAATGGATGTATTTGGCGTAATACCGAGCGTTGTAATTAGTTGCATCCCGATAATGGCGCCAAAAATAGAAATAAGAACAGAAAAAATAAAAAAGGTTAAATTGAATGTCCTATTTTGCATCTTTATGACCCCTTTTTAATTAATTGATAACCAATCCCTTGCGCCTCCACTAAATCGATAACAGGTACAGAAATTTTTCCGTTTAAATAATCTTTAAGTCCAATAGTGGAAAAACCTGTACAAGCAAACAGGATACAATCGGCGCCAGAGTTGATGACATCCTTTACTACTTCTAATAATTCATCTTTTGCCGTGGAAGCGAATAAATCGGTTGTTTTTCTAAGAGAAGGATGATAGGAGTAGGAATGGAATTTCCTTCCCAATTCCTCTTTCATTCGTGCTGGAGGTGCGTCGGTAATGCCAATGATGCCAATACGGTTTCCTACCATACTTGCAGCATGCGCCCCACAACCCCCAGCACCTAAAACCGGCAAATCAATTTCATTTCTTGCTTCATCCAAGCCTGGATCTGCAGCACAACTAATGGTAATGGCATCAATGTTCGGTTTTTCCGCCAATTCTTTAGCTAACTCAACGATTTTGGGTATGGCTTTTTTCTCCGATTCATCATCGTATATTCCATTAGGTTGCGATGGAATACAGCGTGTGACCGATTCTATGGAAAAATATTCTTTCAATTTCTTCCCGTGTTCATTTAAAATTTTTTCATCATCAGTTGTTAAAACACGAATAATCCCTAACAATTGAACCACCTCTATCGGATTTTTCACCATTATAAATTTTTCAACTATTTCTATAAATGCAAAAAGAGTGAAATCATTTTCTTTCTGAATTATCCATATTGTGCATTGTTGATCTTTACGCAAATGATCTATTTGATAAAAAAAGAGTCTCATCACCATATTCTGTGATGTTCACACAATTCCGGCAATAAGTTAGCAAGATTGATACTCAATCTAGAGTAGCTCCTTCGTCAGCTTGCAGACCACTAAGTGGGTAGAATGGAAGCGGTCAAGTGCTTTCCTTGACGGCTTCCATTCTACCAACTACAATGCGGAAAGCTGATGAAGGGCATGGTTAAGCAACCTGATTTTTATAAGTTTTACCTGTACATTCCAAAAATACACGTAGCCGAAATCTTTCAAGGTTTCTGAAGCCAAAAGCACGTCTTTTGATGTTCTTACTCTTATGGTTTGTACCTTCAATCCGGCCATTCGTAAAAGGGGTAAGAAAATATTGTAAAATTTGTGCCTTCCAATTTTCTATCGTCTTGGCAACTTGATGAAATGAAGGAAATGGGCTGCTCCATGCGAGTTGAATCCATTCTTCTAAGAGTGAATCAGCTGTATCATAGTCATTCACTTGGTATATTTCTCTAAAGAGTTCTTTTAGAAAATAGGCATATGACAATTCTGAATGCTCTTTGAGCATCTCGTCTAATTGTTGTTTTTCATTAGCCGTTAACTTTTCAGAACCTTTCAAGAGTTTAAACCGTCCCTTTTTTAGTCCAGGAGTTTTCTTTCTAACTTGGTCAAGTGCATGTGTCACCTTTTGCACCACATGATATTTATCAATGACGATACAGGCCTCTGGGAATATAGATTTAACAGCTTTATGGAAGGGATCCCACATATCCATAACAACGGTATGAACACATTTATTAGACAGAATCTTCTTGGCAAGTAAGATCTGAGTTGAATGATAACTCCGTTGATGTTCCATACCAAGCACACTCCCGGTTTGGGTATCCATAAGAACTGTTTCATATCGGTGACCCTTTCGGACAGCGATCTCATCAAGGCTAAGGATTAATGCATCGTTTTCTAAAACACTTTCAAGAGTTTCTAAATGCTCCTTCTCTTTTTCTTTAGCAACGGAATAAAATATTCTTTCAACGGTTGTATAAGGTATTTTTTCCTTTCGACTCACTTCTTGGATAGTAGAGCCAATGCACATTTCGTACAGATATTCTCTGTACCGATTGGTCTGATGCTTATTAGGACAGATAGATTCAAATGTTTGTGAAAATACCTCATTACAGTTGTGACAACGGTATCTATACACTCTGACAAACAAGAAAAGGGGCTTACCTAATACGGACAAGTCACGAACCTTTCTTGTCCGCCAGTCATGGGCATGACTAGAAAAAAAACCGCAGTAAGAACAGCGTTCTTCTGTAGTATTTTTCTCAACATGTAACAAACTGCAATCTTCAAGAAACACTTGTTTAACAACTTCAAATTCTGGCAAATCTAGTGATACGGAAAACACTTTAGAACCTCCTGTTATGTTAAGTCACGCTAACATTATTGCCAGGAATTCGTGAGTGTTTTCCTTATTTTTTGGGTTAAATCACAAAATGTGGTGATGAATCTTTTTTTCTTAAAGTACAAATACTGTCCATGTCTTGATGATAATGTAATAGTGTTATCACTCAATATTACTAAATTGAGGATGAAAAAATGACTAATCAGAAACCATTCCGAAGTAAAAGTTTTTATTTAAAGGATTTTTATTCCATTATTTCTGTACCCTAATTTTATGCATTGTACCTTATTACATCTTTTTTGTGTTTAATTCCATATAGTAACATATATTTAGTTTCTAAAATTGAAATTTTTTGTCGGAATGGAGGATTTTCATGGACGAGCAACAATCAAAATCGCTTCGAATTTTGTCATTATATGAACGTCTTTGCCAAGGAGATACGATTTCGAAAAAGGAAGAAGCGGTTCGTTTTGGTGTGAATGAAAAAACAATTCAGCGTGATATTGATGAATTGCGTACATACATCGCCAATAATTTTGAAGCATCAATGGTATTAGAATATGATCGGAAGAAAAATGGCTACGTATTAAGACGAAATGAAAACATTTGGTTAACGAATGAAGAAATACTCGTTTTAGCAAAAGTATTACTGGAAAGCAGGGCATTTCAAAAAGCAGAAATGGATCAGTTATTGGATAAACTCATTTTGCAATCACAGCCTGAAAATCGACGATTTATCCAAGAAGTGATTCGCAACGAGCGCTTTCATTATGTCCCGGTGCAACATAATCAATCGCTGATAAACATGATTTGGGATTTAAGTTATGCGGTACGAACGAAGCGAGTGACAATTATCGATTATCAAAAGGAAGGAAATGATTCTCCTGTTAAAAGAAAGCTCAAGCCTGTTGGAATCGTTTTCTCTGAATATTATTTTTATTTAGTAGCGTTTCTCATAGACTACGATTTTAGTTTTCCGACAATTTATCGAATGGATCGAATTGTCGATTACTGTATTACTGATGAGCGTTTTAAAGTTGACTATAAAAATCGATTTGAAGAAGGAGAATTTCGAAAGCGAGTCCAGTTTATGTATGCAGGTGAACTAATGAAAATTACGTTCCGTTTTTGGGGACCTTCCTTACAAGCTATTTTAGATCGATTACCGACTGCAAAGATTATTGCAAAAGATGAACAATCCGTCACAATTGAAGCAGAAGTTTACGGCCGTGGCATTAAAATGTGGCTTTTAAGCCAAGCGCAATATTTAGAAGTGTTAAAACCTGAAGAATTTCGGAATGAAATGAGAGAAACGATAGAAAAAATGTTGAAGAACTATAAATAAGAATAAATATACACATCGTTATTTAAAAGTAATTTTGTCGAAATTTATCGTTTTTTTGTAGATTTTATCCTAAAAAATTATAGTAAAATATACCTGCAAATTTTTAATTATCAAAAGCCTGTTTATAAATCTAAAAAACATCTGTATTTTCTACTCAATTCTTTAACTATGATTATAATTATTCGCTAGGAGGGCAACACAGTGACAAAAGAAAAAATAAAAACTCTAGAAGTGCTAGATGAAAAAACGAAAAAAGTATACACGCGCGTGTTAATAGCCTTCATAAAAGAACAGGGAGAATTACATCCAAAGCAACTTTCTGATTTATATTTATTTATGTCCCAAATTGGACTGAGTTCTGAATCACGGCATGACCTTCGTGCTTTTCTGAGCAATGATTCAAACGTATCTTTTGTTGATGTACTTCATTGTTTGATGAGTGAGATGCAAACGTTAAATAGTGAAGAACAAGAAGCAATGAAATTTTCAATTATTAAAGATTTAGCACGTTTAATAAAAGCAGCAAATTATAACCCTCGTTTGGATAACAATCTAATAATTACAGCTGAAAAGTTTTATCCTGAAAAGGCTGAAGAAATTCTAGCACTTGTTATTAAATCTATAGATAACGACGAAAAATTTCTTAAAGGTGAGATTTCCATAAGTGAATTTGAAAAGAGGACTAAAGATTTAGCTTCAAAAGCCGCAGCAGTAGGGGTTCCCATTGCAGCTGTATATTTTTCTGGAAGCGTTGTTGGATTAAGTGCAGCTGGCATTACTTCAGGCTTAGCGGCGCTTGGATTTGGTGGATTGTTAGGTCTCAGTTCAATGATTACTGGAATTGGGACAGTTGTCATTTTAGGAGTCATGGCTTACAAAGGAGTTCGTTGGATACTTGGCAAGAACGAACGTGAGTTACGGAACAAACGTGAAAAGCTAATCCAAGACATATTAAAAACACATCAAAAAGCAATAAATATACTTATAGAAGATATTAATGAACTTGCAAATAAATTGGAACAATACATGAGTCAATCCAATCGGAATGAAGAACTGCTTGAAAAATTGAAACGTGAGCTTGAGATATTTAAAGCTGCACTTAATTCTTTAGAAGAAAGGAAAGAGCAATTTGAAATTTAACAAATATGAGCGTATTGTAGCATACCAGAGACTTGAACTTCTTGATTTGAGACGGTTATTTTCCGAAGTTGAAGTCGATTTGCAAGATTATTTATCTCGTGAACAACGAATTAATATAGAAGCAAATATAATTCAAGATGAATTATCTAGTATAAGACAACGCCTAGAAGCATTAGGTGTCGATTTCAATAAATTCGAAACGTCTACATCACCTAGTGTGAAAAGTATACATATCCCTGTAAAAACGTACCGAAAAATTGAATCTACGGATTTTAATAATGATTTCAATCGTTTATTACAACTGGCTGATCAACGGTTGAGTGATGCCGGCATCGATTTAAAACGAGATCCTTTATTACAAATTATCAGCCAAAATGAATTAAAACAGAGTCAAGATGATTACTTAAAAAATTTCGGAAATATCGAATGGACAAAATCTGACTACCTTATTGTTTTGATTGCTGGGCTTGTTGCAACCCTTCTTGATATTTTTTTAGTGAAAATTCCAACTGATACTAACTTTTTAGGTAATATGCAAGAAGGTTCTCCAATCACAAAGTGGATTAAGGAGAAATCTTCAGAAATTCACAAATCATTTTTTGAGGATTTGGAAAAGAAAGCGAAAGTGGTCTTTGATGCTTCAACTGACGTTTCTCTTGATCAAGAAGTTGCCGGTTTAAATCCACATTTTCATCGACTTATGAGTTTTGGGCACGATCCCATTCTTGGTTTTATTTTTGGAGTTATTGATGTTATGAAAGGAACCGGGACATTTGTAGATAAGTATGGAAATCTTATTGTTGCTAAAAATAATGGATACTCACCGGAAAGTAATTTTTTCATCGCAATCATTAAAGTATTTCTTCATTTACTTTCTGATATTTTTACAAAGGCAGGGATTCAACCGCCGTTTTTCACACTTGTTCAGCTTATTAAAGCTAAATCTCCATTTGTACTTGGTCCTTCTGGTGAAAAGGTTAGTTGGACCGATGTTGCTCGCTATATGTACAAGCATGGATATGATTTTCGTCATTTTTTAACTACGGGCATTGTACCAGCATCAGTTGATATTATTATCCGTTTATACTGGTACGCTTCAAAAATGTTTTCTGATGATCCAGAAACCCACTTTCCAAAAGCAAAGCTAGCATCTTTGTTAATGCTGGGTCACTCTATTGCTTTATCTGGAAATTTTATAAAAACAGGGTTGATTTACCATATGAATCCCCTTGCACTTAATTGGTCACAAATTCTTCGCATGGTTCCAATCGTTATTTCTTATATAAAAGAAAAAATTGAGAGAGATAAGAAGATACGTAAATCTATAGATAAGGAATGGATATTATTGTATAAGGGGATCTAGGCTATGGTTATTCAATGACAAGGAAATGTTTTAAAAATAAAAAACGAAAAAGCAATTGTAAGAAATATCCAAATAGCGAAATCGTGATAGAAAATGTCAATAATATCACCAAAAACATCTAAAGTTACATTCTCATTAGCCCCCTAATGAATTTGGACACTCGATAAGGTGTTTTTTATAATCGAAGTGACCAATGAAGGGGACTTTTGATGTACATGAAACGAAGAAAACATTCGAAGGAATTTAAGCTACAAGTAGTGAAAGAAGCATTAGAAGTTGGAAATAAAGCATTGGTAGCTAGAAGATACGAGCTTAGCCCGAATCTCGTGCAAAGATGGGTGAAGGCATACGAAGAAGGACAGCTAGGACAAGAAACAGTTACCCATTCCTCTTCAGCTGAAATCAAAAGGCTGGAGGAAGAAAATGAACAGCTCAAGAAGCTATTAGGGGAAAAAGATTTAGAAATCGCGATTTTGCGTGATTTGATAAAAAAGAAGAACCCTCACTTACTGAAAAATTGGAAGTAGCCGAGCAGTGGAGCGAGAAAGGATATCCGATTACAAAAGTATTGGAGATTCTAGAAATGAATCGCTCAACCTACTATTTTTACGGAAATGAAAGAGTTTTATAAAAATATTTTTAAAGTAGAACCACATAATGCATAATGAAGGAATATTTTCATCTAATTTCAAGATATATCGTTAATTTCTTTGTTTCATTACTAAATATATCCTCTCCTATCTTTTGATAGGGGAGCTTTGTTTGTGCGCCCGGCATGGGTGTAATCTATAGGGTGAAAGTCCCGAGCTGCGAAGGCAGAAGTAGCAGTTAGCTTAACGCAAGGGTGTCCGTGGTGACGCGGAATCTGAAGGAAGCGAGCGGCAAACTTCCGGTCTGAGGAACACGAACTTCATATGAGGCTAGGTATCACTGGGTGAGTTTGCAAGACAAAACAAAGCCCTTTCTGCCGAAGGTGATACAGAGTAAATGAAGCAGATGGATGGAAGGAAAGATTACACTCTTACCCGGGGAGGTCTGGCTGGCACGCCAAGTAACCTTGGTAACCTATCTAGTGATAGATAGCTGAACAGTCAGAAGTCAGCAGAGGTCATAGTATTAGTTGGTCTAGAACAACTAAGAAGGACCGAACAATTAAGAGAGAATAGCCCTTGGCATTCAGTGAGTCATGATGAACACAGAAAACGTAGTACCTCACTTGAGGGAGGAAGCGGTGAATCCCGTGGGAGATCTCTTGGAGGGTGGAGTGACCACTGGCATAAAGAGAACAGCTATTCACGGAAGTTATAAAGACTTGCGTCAATTATCTTAATTGAACCGCCGTATACGGAACCGTACGTACGGTGGTGTGAGAGGACGGGAGTTAATCGCTCCCTCCTACTCGATTGCGTGCTTATGGTTTTAATTTCCAAGGACTTTTTATTGTTTTTCGTATCATTGAGGTATTTCCTTTAAAAATTAAACAACTATTTTTTAACACTGATATCTATCCCGCTCCTATTATTTTTACCAAAGGGAGCGGGATTTTTTGTTCTATCACTATTGTTATATTTTTGATAGGAAAGAAAAGGAGAGGGAGAAGTTTAAATCCATTCTTTGCAGAAAAGCCATCAAATCAAAAATCACTTCCTGCAGCAAGAACTACCCCTAACCCCAAAAAAGTAAAAAACGCGTAAGGTTCGCTCCGATAAAACTCACGAATAGAGAACAGAACGCGTACTGTTGCGTAAAGATAAACAAATATAACTGTTGTAATGCCGGCAATTGTTCCAACTGATATAACTCCTGCAACAAAATTTTGTCCGACTGCATGAAACGTAAATTTGTAAATACCTTGATATTTCAAAAATTTTTAATTAAAATTTAATTGTAAATATTGTATATTATGTATATGGTGTATATGTAATACATATACAGTTAAAAGAGGTTTTTCTATGAAAATAATACTTAAAAACAGTTCCGAACAACCTTTATACCAACAAATAAAAGATCAAATTAAGGGTGCCATTCTCCGTCAAGAATTAAAAGAAGGAGAAAAACTACCTTCCATTCGTTCACTAGCAAATGATTTGCATGTTAGTGTTCTTACAACGAAAAGAGTATATGAAGAGTTAGAGAAAGAAGGCTTTATTATAACTATTGTAGGAAAGGGGTCATTTGTAGCGTCTGAAAACATGGAAATGTTATTGGAATCTAAAAGGCATCTGGTGGAAAAAAAGCTCTCAGAAGTGTGGCAAATGGCTAGAACTCTTGGAATAAATAAAGAAGAACTTTACTCAATGATGGATATCATTTTTGAAGAGGATGATGAATGATGAAAGCCGTTTTAGAGGTAAATAACTTAAAAAAAGAGTTAGGTAGTTTCAGCTTAGAACAATTAACTTTTTCACTAAAGGAAGGCTGCATAACAGGATTCATCGGTGTAAATGGTTCTGGGAAAACAACAACAATTAAAACCATTCTTGGACTTTATCCCAAAGATGACGGTAGCATTAAATTTTTTGGTAAAGATATGGAAAAAAATGAATGCGAAATAAAAAATCGCATTGGTGTAGTTTTAGACGAAGGCTATTTTTATGAAGAGATGACATTGAAAGAAATGAAGAGTATTATTGCCCCAGCATATACGAATTGGGATGAATCTGTTTTCTTAAACTACATAAATCGTTTCAATTTAAAATTAAACCAGAAAATTGCCACTTTATCGAAAGGTATGCGTATGAAATTTGCTATTACTTTAGCTCTATCTCACCATGCGGATTTATTAATAATGGATGAACCAACAAGTGGGCTTGATCCATTAATTCGTAATGAGTTAATGGAAATACTTTTAGATTTCATGGAGGAAGAGGGGAAAAGTGTTTTCTTTTCTACTCATATTACGTCTGATTTAGAGAAAGTAGCTGATATGCTTATTTTAATCGACAATGGCAAAATCGTATTCAATGAAAGTAAAGACGAACTATTAGAAAGACACGCTTTGATAAAAGGGGATAATCGTTTAATAAATGAACACTCGACTAAATTATTTTTAAGATTACGTCAAACACCATTTGGATTCGAAGGAATTACCAATAAAGTAGATCAAGTATGTGAGCAAATGAAAGATATTATTATAGAAAGACCCTCCATTGAAGATGTAATGTTGGCTTATGTAAAGGAGAGATAAAATTGTTGCTTCATCTCGTTAAAAAAGATTTAATTTTAGCAAAAAAGTATCTATTGGTTATGCTTATTTTTGCAATTGTAGCACCTATATTTAACAATTCAAAATTAGGATTAAGTAACGGCAGCTTTATAAGTTTTCTTACTACTGTTTTATTTGTGGAATATATTTTGTTTAATATGATTTCGTTTCAAGAGGATAAATATAAAGGGGCAGCCCTTCTTTGTACAACTCCATATACTCGAAATGGTGTTATTAAAGCAAAATACGTATTTATTCTCGTCATTTTTATTGCGTGCTTTCTTTTATATAATCTTGCTGCAGCAATTGGTGCATCATATGGGTTAACACGGTTAAGTATTTATAGTGTAGGAGTAGCTCTTCTTATTATTTCTATTTTTTTCGGTTTATTAATTCCTGTTCAAACTAAATTTGGGTATGAAAAAACAAAATATATCTTTTTTATTACGGTCTTTTTAACTCCATTTATACTGCCAACTATTATTGAATGGTATCAATCTATTGATATTAATATCAATTTTAACTTACCAATACCTCAATCTATAAAGGATTGGATACCTTTTGCTATAGCTGTTTTAATGGGATTAATTTCAATGATTATATCAATCCGAATCTATTCAAGGAAAAACTTATAATCATTTTTTGAGGTGAATATGAATGAAAATAATCATATTTTTATTTCGTCTCATCACCATATTCTGTGATGTTCACACAATTCCGGCAATAAGTTAGCGAGATTGATACTCAATCTAGAGTAGCTCCTTCGTCAGCTTGCAGACCACTAAGTGGGTAGAATGGAAGCGGTCAAGTGCTTTCCTTGACGGATTCCATTCTACCAACTACAATGCGGAAAGCTGATGAAGGGCATGGTTAAGCAACCTGATTTTTATAAGTTTTACCTGTACATTCCAAAAATACACGTAGCCGAAATCTTTCAAGGTTTCTGAAGCCAAAAGCACGTCTTTTGATGTTCTTACTCTTATGGTTTGTACCTTCAATCCGGCCATTCGTAAAAGGGGTAAGAAAATATTGTAAAATTTGTGCCTTCCAATTTTCTATCGTCTTGGCAACTTGATGAAATGAAGGAAATGGGCTGCTCCATGCGAGTTGAATCCATTCTTCTAAGAGTGAATCAGCTGTATCATAGTCATTCACTTGGTATATTTCTCTAAAGAGTTCTTTTAGAAAATAGGCATATGACAATTCTGAATGCTCTTTGAGCATCTCGTCTAATTGTTGTTTTTCATTAGCCGTTAACTTTTCAGAACCTTTCAAGAGTTTAAACCGTCCCTTTTTTAGTCCAGGAGTTTTCTTTCTAACTTGGTCAAGTGCATGTGTCACCTTTTGCACCACATGATATTTATCAATGACGATACAGGCCTCTGGGAATATAGATTTAACAGCTTTATGGAAGGGATCCCACATATCCATAACAACGGTATGAACGCATTTATCAGACAGAATCTTCTTGGCAAGTAAGATCTGAGTTGAACGATAACTCCGTTGATGTTCCATACCAAGCACACTCCCGGATTGGGTATCCATAAGAACTGTTTCATATCGGTGACCCTTTCGGACAGCGATCTCATCAAGGCTAAGGATTAATTCATTGTTTTCTAAAACACTTTCAAGAGTTTCTAAATGCTCCTTCTCTTTTTCTTTAGCAACGGAATAAAATATTCTTTCAACGGTTGTATAAGGTATTTTTTCCTTTCGACTCACTTCTTGGATAGTAGAGCCAATGCACATTTCGTACAGATATTCTCTGTACCGATTGGTCTGATGCTTATTAGGACGGATACATTCAAATGTTTGTGAAAATCCCTCATTACAGTTGTGACAACGGTATCTATACACTCTGACAAACAAGAAAAGGGGCTTACCTAATACGGACAAGTCACGAACCTTTCTTGTCCGCCAGTCATGGGCATGACTAGAAAAAAAACCGCAGTAAGAACAGCGTTCTTCTGTAGTATTTTTCTCAACATGTAACAAACTGCAATCTTCAAGAAACACTTGTTTAACAACTTCAAATTCTGGCAAATCTAGTGATACGGAAAACACTTTAGAACCTCCTGTTATGTTAAGTGACGCTAACATTATTGCCAGGAATTCGTGAGTGTTTTCCTTATTTTTTGGGTTAAATCACAAAATGTGGTGATGAATCAAAAAAGAGAGACGAACCATTTATTTCGCCTCTCTTAAGCTATTTTCATGATTTTTAAGCAAAATATTAAAATAAAACGATTTTCCGAATTGTTTAAATCTATATTTAGTAATTGTTCAATTTTTTTCAATCGATAGGTCATCGTACGCCGATGAATAAACAGAATTTCTGCCGACTTTGAAACATTGCCATTTTCCTGTAAATAAACTTCCAATGTTTTTAATAAATCATTCTTTTTATCTTCCAGCAATGGCGCCAAAAAGTTCAGTGCGTATTGTTTCGCAAACGGGTCATCAATTAAATTTAGTAAAAACTGATAAATTCCCATTTCATTATATGTGTAAACATATTCTCCCTTTTTTACATTCGAACCGACTTCGATGATTTTTGTAACAGATTGCACGACCGTATCGAGGTTGGCTCCTTTTCCAAAATAAGGACTAATCGAGACATATAATCCCCTTAAAGGATCCAATTTATTGTACGCCTCTATTTGGTTTTTCCACCGTTGGACCATTTCACTATAATTCTCTTCAATACCTGTTAGGAGCGCATAAAATTTTCTGTTTTTCATAAAGATAAACACTTGACTTTTATGAATTTGCAATTGCTCAATGAAATCCATTAACTTATTTCGAATTAAACCTTCATAGTCAATCAAAGACGGATTGGAATACGGGATGTTTAAACTGTCCGAATAAAAGTGAATAATGACATTATTCTTTTCGTTTGCCTGATCCAAATGGTCAAAACCCTTCAGAAACCCATTCATTTGTTCATAATCGTTTAGACGTTTTCTCTGATTATACAACTGTTCTTTCAATAATACATCTTTTAGCTTGTTCCCCACTTCTTCTAAATGATTTTGAAAGACAGGATCCGTGATTAAAGAATTGATACAGTGAATGTGGACAACGGCAAATACGCGGTTTTTATAAGTAAGCGGGATAATCATTTGCTTTCGATATCCTTCTATACTAAATAAAATATTTTTCGTGTGTGAAAATTTAGTTGTCCACTCCTCCAACATTTCATCATACCGCTGATAGGTTGGCAGTGAAAAAAGTGCCGTTGACTTTCTCCATCCATCGGATGTAAAGTTTTTTGCAGAATATAGAAGTCTTCCTTCGTTATCTTCTATATAAACGGATCCATTTAACATCTTTGATAGCACATCAAGCGCTTCTTGAACCGAATCGATTTCCATTGCTCCAAATTTTGACAAAGGATTTTCCGAACGACCCTGTCCAAAATACTTCTCTTTATATAAACATTCATAAAGTGGTGTTAACACGTTTATATAGGAAATGTTTTTAGGCAAAGAGATGATGGGAAAGTCATGTTGATTGGTAATGGCAATCATTTCTTCCGGAAGCGTATCAATAAATCTTCCGACTTTTATAACTAAACCAGCCGCCCCAATCGATATCAAATCCTTTACAACTTGAATTTGTTTATCCGGATCGTCTTTTATTGAATAAAAGGTTGTTAATACTAACATACCGGGAGTTGCCCAATTCAATACTTCCGGTACTTCCATGACTTCAACGGTTTCTATTTTCCGGAAAATCCCCTTTTCACCAGCAACGATCTTTCCTGAAGCTAATTCGCCAATTTTTAATGCATCTTTTACTTTCATCCCTTCATCGCCTCGAAAAAAAATTTGAAAAGGAAATATTTTTTGAACATTATATCACCAATTGAAAAAGATAGTAATACAAAATTGTTGAGAGTAAAGGAAATAGTTCGTATTTTCGTAAAAATTTTATAGTTAATGAGGTTGATTGTTCGTTTTATAGATTTGGAAATATAGGGCATATCTATAGGTCAACCCGTTATTCTCCTGAAAAAACCAATTACTCTATTCAAGTTTCTAAAGGATTGTCATTAACCGAATACGATAGCTTGTGAAACCGCTTTCAATAAACTGAACTTTAAAACTTTCATTATTATATAAAAAAGACATTGATTGTTGCCAACAGATTATAAAACTCTCATAAGCAGGAGGTTTTTCTCCCGCTCATGAGATTGTGTGCAAAACAGCTAATTCGTTCTCGTTTTTTCTACAATTTTTACCTCATATTTTTCTAAGGTCACTTCACCTATTAATTCCTTGCCGGTTATCATATCCTTGACCGTTGAATGAAACGTAACGGATTGTGCTTCCTCCGTAAAATTCATTACAAAGATATAGTCATTTTCATTGTCATGCCTTACTTGGACAGATACACCTTTGCCATGCTGAACAGGACAGGCGGGTTTTAGCGACAATTCCTCCATTAAATTATTATAAAAATCAGTCTGAAATTGTCGTTCTAATCTCGCACCTATGAAATAAGCTTTACCAGCTTGATATTGATGGCTGGTTATTGCGGGTGTATTGGCATAAAAATCTTGCAAATAAATTCCTTCACTCTTTGCAGTATATAATTCCAGGACTGTGGCATAATCCCTCAACTCATACTTTTTATCATGGTATAAAACGTAATTCCGGTCCTTTGGATAGAGGCTGTCTGTTTCAATCGGTTTCATCCCAAAAATTTCTTGTAAATTTTTAGGCCATCCACCTAAATAAAATGTCTCATCACCATATTCTGTGATGTTCACACAATTCCGGCAATAAGTTAGCGAGATTGATACTCAATCTAGAGTAGCTCCTTCGTCAGCTTGCAGACCACTAAGTGGGTAGAATGGAAGAGGTCAAGCGCTTTCCTTGACGGCTTCCATTCTAGCCACTACAATGCGGAAAGCTGATGAAGGGCATGGTTAAGCAACCTGATTTTTATAAGTTTTACCTAACACCATGGCAAAAATGGCTTCGTCATACTGAGAAGCAGCCTCGGAATCATCCATGATTTTACGTAATAGCCGACCAAGCCCTAACTTTTCCCATACCTTTCGGAACAGATAAACCGGCCCAAACTCTTTTGTCCAAAGCACGGAGACAGAAGAGGAAGAGCCTTGCCCGTGAATTCGGTCAAAGTAACGCTCTGAAAATTTGGCTAATCCCTCGATTATGTTATCGACAGAGCCATTCTCTAATAAATGTTCTAACCTCCCTAGATTACAAAGCGTTTGTTGCCGAACTTTATTGTCTACACGAAATGTACGACATATTTGTAGATATTGACGAACAGAACCATTTTTATTTTTTTGCTTATTAATTCGAATATACATAGCACTAATAGTATAACATATATTACATATTATTGGATATACAAAAGTTATCCACATAACACTACATAATGATTATATTTTCGATAAAAAAAGTGGATAACTATTGGTATAATCACCTTTAGTTATCCACATGTAGTGAAATGGTGTCAAACTTGAGTTATGGAATTTGAGAGAAAAAAAAGAGGTGTTATATTCGCCGCTCTCATCCATTTTTACGCATGATACACCACAAGAAATAGTCCAACGAGCATTCGGTGGAAAGATGTAAGATAAAGTACATGGACATCACAGCGGCTGAACTTTCTTTACAGGAATGGCTGAAATAAAACCTTTCAGCTTATCGGCAGTAACTATTTGAAACGAATGAATGATTCTAAGAAACTCGATCTCATGGTTTATCGCCCGTTGTGTTTTGATTTTTTTGGGGTTACAAATGGATAATCGGTTATGAAAATGGTCATCGTTGGAGTTACGATTGAAGCATGAGAGTCGTTGGGCAGTAGTTAACCAGCTCTGTTAAGGAAGGAGAACAAGCCGTTTACGTTTCTTTGGAGTGACAAGCTCGTTAGACTTTAAGCGGGAGTAGTTGAAAAGCAAAAATGAATCTATTAAGAGTTTCTGTTTCTGTTTCCCAGAATGACTAGGGAGGTGCTGATCCTTTCTCATTTTTGGCCATTCAAATTAATTTTGAGACCAAAAAGAACAAAAAGATTAATAAAACCATAATATTAAAACTTTTTGAACATTCTATTAACATAAATGTACGGACGTTTGAAAACGTTATCAAAGGGGAAAGGAGAGAGATAGATGCGAATAAACTTTAAAAACCTGACTGTACAAGTTATTATCGGTATCATTTTAGGGATTACAGTTGGATTTTTATTCCCTGAGTTCGGGGCGAAATTAAAGATTTTGGCAGATATTTTTATTAAACTAGTGAAAATGGTGATT
This sequence comes from Aeribacillus sp. FSL M8-0235, assembly GCF_038000355.1. Taxonomy (NCBI): domain Bacteria; kingdom Bacillati; phylum Bacillota; class Bacilli; order Caryophanales; family Bacillaceae; genus Aeribacillus; species Aeribacillus sp. FSL M8-0235. The sequence continues at coordinate 586,799 of NZ_JBBOBW010000001.1, forward strand.
GCACCAATTGTATTTTTCACCGTTGTCATCGGCATCGGATCGATGGGTGATCTGAAAAAAGTAGGCAGGATCGGCGGGAAAGCTCTGATCTATTTTGAAATTGTTACGACGATTGCTCTTGCTATCGGGATCTTTGTTGTAAACATTATGAAGCCAGGTGAGGGTTTTAACACCGATAGTGTGCAAGGAAGCGATATTTCTCAATATACGAAACAAGCAGAGGAAACAAGTCACGGTGCTTTAGACTTTATCATGAGCATTGTGCCAGAAAATGCAGTGGGAGCGCTCGCAAACGGAGAACTCTTGCCGATTTTATTCTTCGCAGTCCTTTTCGGATTAGCAGCGGCAAGACTAGGGGAAAAAGCAAAACCTGTTATGAATTTGTTTGAACAATTGACAAATATCTTTTTTGGCATCGTAAATATGGTTATGAAAATTTCACCGATTGCAGCTTTTGGTGCAATGGCCTATACAATCGGAAATTTCGGTCTGGGATCGCTTGTGTCTTTAGGAAAATTAATGGCCTCTGTCTACATGACGATGTTCTTATTTATCGTGATCGTGTTGGGACTGATCACAAAATTTTACGGGTTCAGCATTTTAAAATTTATCGCATATATAAAGGAAGAAATATTGCTTGTGTTAGGAACTTCCTCCTCTGAATCCGCATTGCCAAAATTGATGGAAAAGCTTGAGAAGTACGGATGTTCTAAGTCTGTTGTTGGTCTTGTTGTTCCGACTGGGTATTCTTTTAATCTTGATGGAACGTCGATTTATTTGTCAATGGCGGCTATCTTTATTGCACAGGCATATGGGATCGATTTAACCATTTGGCAAGAACTGACTCTACTTGGAATTTTAATGCTGACTTCAAAGGGCGCTGCTGGTGTGACTGGATCCGGATTTATTACATTAGCCGCTACTTTGGCTGCATTTCCAATGGTTCCGGTTGAAGGAATTGCACTTCTCATCGGTGTTGACCGATTTATGTCAGAAGCCCGTGCGATTACGAATTTAATTGGAAACGGTGTCGCAACAGTTGTTGTGTCAAAAATGGAAGGAGAGTTTCATCCGGAAAAAGCTTCTCAAGAAGAGCAGATTTCCAGTCAGGCGACTGGCACTGTATATGCTAACGAACAGTGATTCGAAAATTTGATAACAAATCAAAAAGAAAAGGATGTTGATAGAATTCGGCATCCTTTTCTGTTTTGATATTGAAGGTTTCTCTTCAGCGAGCTCTGTATAAAAAATGAAAAAAGGTGAAAAAATTTCAAGAACTGCTTAATATAAATAATGGGGAAATTATTGCAGAAAGGGAGTGGAACAAGGTGGTGCAGTCTCCAATTTTTTTAAAGCCTGTTTTTAAAGATCGAATTTGGGGTGGAACAAACCTTCGCACTCATTTTCATTACAAAATTCCAACGGAGACAACAGGAGAATGCTGGGCGATTTCTGCCCATCCGCATGGTCAAAGCATTGTAGCAGAAGGAAAGTTTAAAGGAAAAACATTGGGTGAATTATGGGACAACCATCGAGAATTGTTCGGCGGAATAAAAGGGGATCGATTTCCTCTCTTAACGAAAATTCTTGATGCAAACAACGATTTGTCCGTGCAAGTGCATCCAGATGATGAATATGCAAAAAAGCACGAAAATGGTGAATTAGGAAAAACGGAGTGCTGGTATATCATTGACTGCTCAGAAAATGCGGAAATCATTTACGGTCATCATGCCAAAACGAAAGAAGAGCTCGTATCCATGATTCAAAGCGGAAAATGGGATCAATTGCTGAGAAGAGTAAAAATAAAACCGGGCGACTTCTTTTATGTTCCGAGCGGCACCATCCACGCCATCTGCAAAGGAACGCTCATCCTTGAAACGCAGCAAAGTTCTGATACGACTTACAGAGTGTATGATTACGACCGTGTAGATGCAAACGGAAATAAAAGAGAATTGCATTTGAAACAAGCGATAGAGGTGGCGACTGTTCCTCATAAAGATTACACGATTGAACGTTCTGTGGAAGTAAAGGAAGGAGCAACGATTACCACATTTATCAAAAACGAATTTTTTTCAGTTTACAAATGGGAGATTGACGGCGAAGGGAAGTTTGTTCAAAATCATCCGTTCCTTCTTGCAAGCGTGATTGAGGGAGACGGGGAGCTTACTCATGATGGCCGTTCATACACACTAAAAAAAGGGGCTCATTTTATTTTGCCGAACCAAACAGGCGATTTCGCAATAAAAGGAAAATGTGTTCTCATTGTATCTCATGTATAAAACATTTATCCCGACTCTTCTTTCTCCTTTTAAAGGAGGGAGAAGAATCGGGGTTTTTATTGAAAAAAGGTCATTCGGTTGAAGAAATACTTTCCCCAACTCAATTGTACCCCCATAGAAATTCGCCGATATACTTGTCCACTTTCGGATGCTCATGAAGACCGCTGTGTGTGGCAAGTTTATCTTTAACAATGATTTCATGATAATTTTCTAACGGAACAATATTTCTAGCGCTGAGAGCGCTCTGGATGGAGACAACTCCATCACTGTCTTTATACTCGGGATTGATCCCTGCGATATTGAGAACTTTCGTTTTTTTAGAAAATTGATCCCGGTTGTTCAATATTTCTAGTAAAGCATGAGAATCTGGTTTTAAATCAATGATTGCTTTACCTGTATTTAGCTTATGGTAAGATTCCTGTTCTATTCCTTGAAACGGGCTGCCTATGACCACCATTTTGCGGACAATCGGGTAATCCTTCAAGTTGTTCGTGTCCTCGACATATTTTGTCGAAACGAGTCCTCCCATCGAATGAGCCACAATGTATAGCTCGTCTACCGAATAGTTTTCTTTTAATAAGCGCATTGCCTTTTTCAGAGAATTTGCCGTTTCCTCAATACTTGTGCGGTTTTCCTCAAAAACAATTTGTATAAAAGGATTTTTTAAGTTTTGTGGGATTGTTCCGGAAATATGGACAATGCCCATGCGATCAACTCGAATGACCATTGATTTTGTTCCCCAGCGGTAATCATATTCAAAACGATGTAGCATATGTTGGAACGAGCGCATTGTTCCTTTATAGCCATGGACAAAGATGGTCGGAATTTGAGGTTCAATGCTTGCAAAAGAGTCGTTTGAATCGACATGCTTCGAGCGCCACGTAATAAAAAAAACGCTTAAAAGAAAAAATGTAAATAAAAAAATTGATGCCATTCGCCCCATCATCGATTTTTTTCTCACGATAAGTTCACCTCGTAATGATAATATTATACTAATTTTTTGGTTTTATCATGGAATTTTTTTCTTTTTTTACAAAAAAAGTTTAGAAATTTACCAAATTTTCTTGAAATTCGTGTATAATATACATCGAAAGAACTAGTAAAAAAGTCTAATGTCATGCAAGGGTTGTCAAATAGTGAAGAAAAAGGGGTGAAAGAGTGGAGCAGGTCAAAAATTATATTTTAACTTGTGACACGCTAGCATTGCTTCCTTATTTTAATAAGTATGGAGAATGTTGGACAATTGTTATTGAGAAGTATGAAAAGTATCTTGTGAAAGAGAGGCCGAAAGACATTTTGGCAGAGAGCTGCAGCTATTACGGTGTGTCTCTTAAAGGCATCATAGACGCAGCTAAGAAAATTCTGCCGCACCAGCGTATGCTTCCTGTATGCATTCCTGTCCTCGATCTTTGTTTTTTCCCTACTAAATCAATGGAGCATTTAGACTGCCAATGGATTGCGCATTCGGCTATTCGACATGTCGTTTCAAAAGGAAAGCATTCAACAATCGTTTTAATCAATCATGAGAAAGTAGTAGTGGAGAAGCATATGAGTATCATTTACAACAAAATGAAAAGTGCGTCTCATATCAATGATACATATAAGAGAAGGATCAATGAGGGGAAGGAATACCATTCCTTTATTTTATATGAGAAGCCATCTTGTTATGATTGTAAACGAAAATCATAATGCTGCTGAATGATTCTAGGCTTGCGGGGATTTTTTATTATAGGGAATGGCGGCAGTTCTTATAAAAATGCGGTCGAATGGTGAACTGCCGCACTATTTTTTATTTTTCAGCGGTTTCCTTCTTTAATTCCAAATGTTTTTTCAGCTCGTTGGAAAGGGAAAGACGTTCATCTTCAGGCACAATATAGTAGTAAATGCCGTTAATTTTTTTTCCGCTCCCTTTTATTTGATGCTGAATGACATTTTTTCGGGCATCTTTGTAATTTTCTTGAATTGCCCACATTTCATCAAATGTAAGATTTGTTTTTACATTGTTTTCAATGACTTTAAACATTTCTCCAAATTTTGTAATGGATGTAATGCTTGCTCCCTTTTCAATAACCGCCTCAATAATTTGCCGCTGTCTTTCCTGGCGGCCGAAATCGCCCCTTGGATCATCATATCGCATTCTTGAATACGCAAGAGCTTTTTTGCCATCCAAGTGAATGGTTCCTTTTTCAAAATGGTAGCCCTCGTAAGTGAAATCTAAATCATTTTCAACCGTCACACCGCCGACTGCATCGACAATATCGCGAAAGCTTTCCATATTCACTTTGACAAAATAATCAACCGGCACATCTAAGAAATTTTCAACCGTTTTAATAGCCATTTCTGTTCCGCCGAAAGCGTAGGCGTGGTTAATTTTGTCTTGAATGCCTTTTCCGACAATTTCTGTTCTTGTATCGCGGGGAATGCTGACCATTTCCATTGACTGTTCTTTTGGATTGACTGTCATCAAAATGAGCGAATCAGACCGTCCTCGGTCTCCTTTTCTTTCATCAACACCCATCAGCAATATGGAAATAGGATCGCGATTTTTAAAGTTGACTTGCTGATCGCGTTTGTCTGATTTATCCCGCCCGATGTTTTCTTGAATGTTGGCAATGGTCGATTGTGCTTTGTTCCAAATGTAAAAGGCATAGGATCCCGTGGCAATAATGAAAACTCCAATGACTGATAACAAAATCCAGAGCCATTTCTTTCTCTTTTTTCTCTGTCTATCTGATCTCATAATTTCATCCCTCATTACTAAATTTATCTAATCTGATTATAAGTTTCCAATTCTATTAAGACAATATATTTGTGAGGAAAATATTTTCGTATACACTTGTCAACACCGCTTGAAAAAATGAATTGACAGCATGGAACGACAGGTCATTTTCCGCTATAATAAAGTGAGAAATTTGTCGTTTGGAGGATTATCTGTGAAAAAAAGGATTATTGTTAGTAATGTTGTCATTTTATGTATAGCATCAATTATTGTCGGTCATTTTTACTGGAAACAAAAAATTTCAAAACCGACAACTGCTTCTGTGGAATCGTCTGCAGAAAATATAAAGGAAGACAATAGTAAACAAAATGATACGCGAGAGGACTACGCCAAAAATTTACCGGAGGATGTTCAGAAAAAAATCAAAACAGCATTAAAAGAAGAGAAACAATTGAACTTTGTAATTTGGGGATCTGAATCAGTTCCTTCCGATCAAAATGGGTGGCCGGAAAAACTGAAAAAGGAGCTTCTTTCTGCATATGGAGATGAGCTCTTTAACATCTCGATTGTTTCCGATGCTGAGGAGACAACCCATAGTGTATTGAATAAAAAATTATATAAAAAAATTGCAGACAAAAAGCCTGACATTCTGCTTTTCGAACCGTTTATTTTGAATGATAACGGCGTTGTCGGCATTGACAATACTCTAAGCAACATTACGGACATCTTGCGGAAAATTCAAGAAGCAAATCCTGGCGTATCGATTATGCTGCAGCCTGCACACCCGCTCTTTGGTGCAAAATTTTATCCTAAGGAAGTAGATGCGCTCAAACAATATGCCGAAGAAAACCATTTTACATATTTAAACCATTGGGAAAATTGGCCGGATAAGGAAGACGAACAATTGAAGCAATACGTTACAGAAGACCGATCCAAACCGAGCGAAAAAGGGAATCAAGTATGGGCGGATTATTTAATTAAATATTTTGTCGCTGCGGATTAATGATAAATTTTTTCGGAAGGAAGTATATAATATAACATTTTCCGGGAAATAGTGATTTTGTCGATTTTTTTGTTGAGAATGGTAGCTTAGACAAAGATCAACGTCAAGGCAAAACGCTGTCATTTTTTAATTGTTGTTTCCATAGTGTTGCTAGCTGTCGGTTCATAATATATGAAACAATAGTGAGGATTGTGCTAAATAAAAAAAGCTTCATCCCTGTCTACTGTCGATTTAGGCACATTTTTTTTTGCGGCAACTAAGACATAGTCAAAAGAAATACTGCGAATTGCGATTGTTGACAAGCATTCCATAGGAAGCTGGCTGCCTTTGAATTCTTATCGGCATATGCAGAGAAAAACGAGAGGTTGGAGAACGTTTTTAAATTTGTATAGAAAAATATAGGATTTGCTCCAAATTGTGCGACAGATCCTAAGCTTCGCCAATGAGTCGAAAGGGTCGACTTTATGAATCAAATTTATGAATCAAAACATTTATCGGCAGCGAGATGTTCGCTATTCTGCTAGAGCATCACCGACTAACTTGGTTACCCTGAGGCAATTGTATCCTTTATTCTAAGCCGAGATGAACTAAAGGAGGACTTTTTGGAATATTCGATTAGAAAACGGAAATATTAGGTAAAAAATAAGGGGAATCTCAAGAAATTTACAAATCAGTTTTATTAAAAATGTTAAGATATATTATGTTCGAAAAAAATTTGTGAAGGTGATGTTCTTGAAAAAAATTAAAGTAATGACGATTTTTGGAACTAGACCTGAAGCAATAAAAATGTCTCCGTTAGTGCTGGAACTCAAAAAACATACAGACAAAATCGAGTCATTTGTAACCGTTACGGCACAACATCGCCAAATGCTTGATCAAGTATTGGATGTTTTCGGTATCGTTCCGGATTATGATTTGAATATTATGAGGGATCGGCAAACGTTAGTTGATATTACGACAAGAGGATTAGAAGGCTTAGATGGCATAATGAAAAAAGTAAAGCCTGACATTGTTCTTGTTCATGGAGATACCACGACAACATTTATTGCTAGTTTAGCTGCGTTTTATAACCAGATTGCCGTTGGCCATGTGGAGGCGGGGCTTCGCACTAATAATAAATTTTCTCCATTTCCAGAGGAAATGAACCGCCAATTAACAGGAATTTTGGCGGATTTGCATTTCGCTCCCACTAAGAAAGCATTTGAAAATTTAATAAAAGAGAATAAGCCGAAAGATTCGATTTTTATAACAGGCAATACGGCAATAGATGCTTTAAAAACAACAGTAACAGATGATTATCACCACGAAATTTTTGATAAAATTGGAAATGACCGAATGATACTGCTTACTGCACACCGACGCGAAAATTTAGGGCATCCGATGAGAAGTATGTTCCGGGCCATTAAAAGATTAGTAAAAGAATTTGCTGATATCCAGGTTGTTTACCCTGTTCACCTTAATCCGGCTGTTCGCGAGGTAGCAGTTGAAATTCTCGGAAATGACAGCAGGATTCATTTAATTGAACCACTGGGAGTTTTGGACTTTCACAATTTTGCCGCCCGTTCCCATATTATCCTGACAGACTCCGGCGGCGTGCAGGAAGAGGCTCCGTCTTTAGGCGTACCTGTTTTAGTTCTCCGCGATACAACTGAACGACCAGAAGGAATTGAAGCAGGAACCTTGAAGCTTGCCGGTACTGATGAAGAACAAATATATCAATTAGCTAAACAACTGCTTACAGACGAAAAGGTATACCAGAAAATGTCGCAAGCATCCAATCCTTACGGAGACGGCAAGGCATCAGAACGAATTGTAAAGGGGATTCTGTATTATTTTGGTTTTGAAGATATAAAGCCGAATTCATTTGAAATTATATAACAACAAATTTTTCAAAAAGGGTAAATTCCTGCAGGAAGACTTTTTTCAATGGATAGCATCTCGTCTATGTTAAAATATTAGTTTGAAATTAAATTTGTTAAGGCTTATAATGGATGATGTGCAAAAAATGAAAGGCCTTTTATTTTGATTTGACAGTTCATTTGTAATGTAAAAATTAAATTTGATAAATGTTGTATTAAAAAGTTATAATAATGTAAATTAAATGTAAATCCTTTGTGGATTTTTTTGTTTATTATGATAATATAACAGAATTATATAAATATGAATGGTTCTTTGGATACTTTCCTTAAAATTAGGAGGGATAAGGGTGAAGAAAGTTATTACTTATGGAACATTTGATTTGCTGCATTGGGGTCATATCAATCTATTAAAAAGAGCGAAAGAACTTGGGGATTATTTAATTGTCGGTCTTTCAACAGATGAGTTTAATGAGCAAAAAATGAAAAAATCTTATCATTCATATGAAAATAGAAAATTAATCCTTGAGTCAATTCGATATGTCGATGAAGTTATTCCTGAAGAATCTTGGGATCAAAAAGTTCGTGACATCCAAGAACATGATGTGGATATTTTTGTAATGGGCGATGACTGGGAAGGACATTTTGATTTTTTGAAAGATTACTGCCAAGTAATATATTTACCAAGAACAATTGGCATTTCGACAACAAAAATTAAAAAGGACTTAATGATAAAAAATGGTTAGGGAATTAGCTATATGGCTTTACTTGATTATTTTTAAAACATTTTTTCAAATTTTTAGCCTTTTCCCACTGAAAGATAAAGCGGCATTTGTTGTTTCGTTTGGCGATAATTCTTTATATGTTTATAGGGCTTTACGGAAACAAAATGTGAATATAGAAGTAATCTTTTTAGCAAAACAAAAAACTGATTTTTTAAAAGAAGTCGATGAACCTGTTTTATCTTTTGAAACGGCGAATGTCATAGACATGATTCAATCGATTTACCATCTCGCTACTTCAAAATATATATTTATTGACAACTACTACGGTTTCCTATCGGCTGTTTCGTTTAAAAAAGAAGTTCAATGCATCCAACTATGGCATGCTGTAGGAGCCTTAAAACAGTTCGGTTTAAAAGATTTATCTATTAAAAAGCGATCAAAAAGGGCTCAAAAAAGATTTTTAAAAGTGTATGAAAAATTTCATAAAGTTGTTGTCGGTTCGAATGAGATGGCCAAAATATTTATGGAGTCGTTTAATCTCACCTCTGATCGGATTTTAAAAACAGGGGTTCCGCGTACCGACCTTTTTTTTGACTTAAAAAGCAAAAAAAAGATTCGAGACCATTGGTTTTCTCGTTTTCCGATAATGAAAAATAAAAAAGTAATCTTATATGCTCCGACATATCGAGATAACTTAATAGAAAATTTTCGGATTCAGTTAGATTTCAAAAAAATGTACGATGCTTTATGCGATGAATATATTATCATCATAAAATTGCATCCTGCAGTTCGCAAGCAGGCAAAAAATTTAGAATCAACCTATAACGGTTTTGTCTATGATTTGTCTGAATATGACAATATCAATGAATTGCTAATTATTACAGATATATTAATTACTGATTATTCTTCGGTGCCTTTTGAGTTTTCATTACTTCAACGGCCTATGCTGTTCTTTGTTTATGATTTTGATCAATATAGCCATACAAGGGGGATTATAGAAAATTATCAAAAAGAAGTTCCGGGGCCGATAGTCTATAACACGGATGAAATTATTCAGCATATTAAGAAAGGTGACTATAATATTGAAAGCATTGTTGAATTTTCGAAAAAATGGAATCAATATTCGGACGGAAAATCTAGTGAAAGGTTAGTTAGGGAACTGTTTCAATCGGATTATTTTATGTATAAGGGTGTAAGTTATGAATCAAAAATTCATGGGATTGGTAAAGAAATTCAAGGTTAAGTCATTGGTGGTAAAGCTGTACAAATTGATCTTTATGATCCTTTCCCAACTTCCCGTAAAAAAAAATCTCATTGTTTTTGAAAGCTACTTAGGAAAACAATATAGCTGCAATCCCAGGGCGATCTATGAGTATTTGCAGAAGCATCATCCGGAATTCAAAATGGTTTGGAGTGTACAGAAAGGGTATACAGATGTTTTTGTAGAAAAAAAAGTGCCTTATCTTAAACGTTTTTCTCTAAAATGGTTGATTGCAATGGCTAGGGCGGAATATTGGGTTTTCAACACCCGGCTTCCGCTTTGGATTCCGAAGCCCAAGCATACGATATACTTACAAACTTGGCATGGCACACCGTTGAAAAAGCTGGCAAATGATATGGAGGAAGTCCATATGCCAGGAACGAATACTGAAAAATATAAGCGAAATTTCACCAATGCAGCAAAACGATGGGATTACTTAATTTCACCTAATCAATATTCAACCGAAATATTTGCACGGGCTTTTAAATTTGAAAAAACAATTTTAGAAACAGGATATCCAAGGAATGATTTTTTGTATACACATAACACAAAGCAAATAATTGATCAATTAAAGAAAAAACTGGATATTCCAGTAAAGAAAAAAGTGATTCTCTACGCTCCTACATGGCGCGACGATCAGTTTTACCAAGTTGGAAAATATAAATTTGATTTAGCTCTTGATTTAGGAAAACTGAAGGAGCAATTAAAGGATGATTATGTCATTCTGTTAAGAATGCATTATTTAATTGCAGAAAACCTTGATTTAAGTAATTTTGAGGGATTTGCATATGATGTATCCGATTATGAAGATATTCGTGATTTGTATTTAATTTCAGATCTCCTCATCACTGATTATTCATCCGTATTTTTCGATTATGCTAATTTAAAACGGCCGATCATCTTTTTTGTATATGATATCGATAGTTATCGGGATAAACTTCGCGGTTTCTATTTTGATATTGAAAAAGAAGCACCTGGACCGTTGGCATATACTACAGATGAGGTACTGCAACAAATTTCTTATTTTGAACGCAATAATTTTGAAGTTTCGCATTCATTTGAAATGTTCTATAATAAATTTTGTTATTTGGAAGACGGTGAAGCTTCCAAAAGGGTTGTGGAAAGTGTGTTTTTTTAATGATTTAAAACCTTGTGAAGGGATTAACTACTATAAAATAAAAAGGCCGATCATTTTTTGATAATGAATAGAAAGTAGTAAAATTAAAATAGTATCAAGGTGAGGGTTATTAGCCTTGATTGTTTTTCAGCTTTATATTGAGTATAATTCTAACAGTAGTCAAAAAAGTTGAATACTTATAGCTATTGAAAGGAATTTCTTCATGAAATCTGCTATAACCGTTATAAAAGAGCAAATAAATCATTTTTATTTAATTAGAAGACTTTCGTTATATGAATTAAAAAGCAAAAACAAAAATAATTACTTAGGAATGGCATGGGAAGTCATTAATCCATTAATTCAAATATTAATTTATTGGTTTGTATTTGGTAGCATCCAAAAAAGAGCTGATATTCAAGTAATACCTGGGATGGATGTTCCTTTTATTGCATGGTTAATGGGTGGATTTATTCTTTGGACCTTCTTTTATCAATCGACAATACAAGGTTCAAAATCGATTTACACTCGATTAGCCATGTTATCTAAAATGAACTTTCCGATGAGTGCAATCCCTAGTTTTGTTATATTTTCTCAATTCTATGTCCATTTATTCATGTTAATAATAGTTTTAATATTGCTCCAATTCATGGGATACTTTATAAATGTTTATTATTTACAGCTCATTTATTTTATGTTTGCTACTATTTGTTTATTATTTGCTGTATCTTTAATTATGTCTACATTGTCAACTATCATTCGGGACGTTCATATGTTCTTAAATGCGACATTACGAATGTTTCTCTATTTGTCGCCAGTTTTATGGCCAATTTCAGCTGTTTTAGATAATGCTACAATCATAACAATTTTGAAATTAAATCCTTTATACTATTTAATTGAAGGATATCGTTCTGCTTTCTTTGGAACTGAGTGGTATTTCATAACGAATTGGCAATATACACTTTATTTTTGGGGACTGGTCATAGTATTGTTCTTATTTGGTTCAATGCTACACATGAAATTTAGAAGACATTTTATCGATTACTTATAAAGGCTTGTGGTATGATGGAGAAGGCAATAATAGTTAAAAACGTAACAAAAAAATATAAATTATATAACGGAATGAAAGAAAGAATTTTAGACCTAATTACGCCTAAATCCTATGGTGAGGACTTTTATGCTTTGAGAAATGTAAGTTTTGAAGTTGAAAAAGGGGATGTTGTTGGGTTTCTAGGAATAAATGGTTCGGGAAAATCGACTTTATCAAATATCATTGCAGGCATTGTTCCTGAAACATCCGGTATTGTTCAAGTCAATGGCGATGCTGCTTTGATTGCTGTGTCAGCTGGTTTAAAAGGTGAGTTAACAGGAAGAGATAATATTGAACTAAAGTGTTTAATGCTTGGATTTAGCAAAGAAGAGATCAAGCGAATGGAACCGGATATAATCGAATTTTCTGAGCTAGGGAAATTTATTGATCAACCGGTAAAATCTTATTCAAGTGGAATGAAGTCACGTTTGGGTTTTGCTATCTCTGTAAATATAAATCCGGACATATTAATTATAGATGAAGCGTTATCTGTCGGAGACAAGGCGTTTGCTGAAAAAAGTTTTGAAAAAATGAAAGAATTTAAAAAACAAGGGAAAACGATGATTTTTGTCAGCCATTCGATCGGACAAATGAAACAGTTCTGTGATAAGATTTTGTGGCTTGAATTCGGAATGGTAAAAGACTTTGGCGAGGTGAACGAGGTTATCCCTAAATACGAAGATTTCATAAATAAATGGAAGAAAATGTCTAACGAAGAAAGAGAACATTACAAAAATGAAGCATATAAAAAACATCAAAAATGTGCAAATTAATTTAAAAACGGGGAGTGATGATTTATAAACACTTCCCGTTTTTTTATCAGTTCAAAATATTACATTACAGTTTAACACCTTTATTCTCTAGCATTCACACTAATTTCGTTTCTGAAAAATTGCAATTGTATATTTAAGAGAATAAAGTGAACAATTGAATACATTCCGATTTTAGTAAATTTATAGAGAGTTGCAACGGCATATATATGCCTTGTCAATATGTTTTGTTTTATTTTAGAAGAAGGCATAATTCTCAACGACACACATATTTTTCTGTAAAAGAAATAACATGTATGGTTATGTTTTACTTTAATTATTATATTTAGTAAAAATTCAATTTAAATCATAAGATATTATGTTATAATAATAAAGACTTTTAGCGCAATGTTGTTATTTTGATGGAAGGGAGGAAACAATGAGAAAGTTATCAATTTCATGTATTGTTTTATTGATTTTGTCTAGCTTTTCTTCGGCAGTTTTTGCGGATCAAAGCTTAGCAAATCAAAATAATGCTTCCATTAATAATGAAAGTGAGCAAGATGTAAATTCCATGGAACAGGAAGCGATTAATGAAGGGGAACAGGATTTAAAATCTCCAGATCAGGATATAAATTCTGAAAACGAATCAGCTTCAAATAATGAAAGTATTCTAGATGAAAGTCAACAAAACATAAGATCAGAACAAACAAATAATATTGACGAAAATATTGTTGAAAAATCTAATAACATTGATAGTCATGCTGTGAAAAATGAGGAAAATGAAGAGCAGCAAGAAAAAGATGAGACAGTGAAAGAGACAGTAGAAAACAAATCATCTATTAAAATGGGTTCCTTTTCTATTAGTCAAACTGCAGATTCAAATGTTGTAAATGAAACTGCAACTAGCAAACTAGGACACATAAAAACAAGATCAGTAAAAATTTATAAGAATTTAAATGATTTTACTCAATCATTTGAAGCTGGGGAAGAGTATACAAATCGGGTTTACTACATAAAAAAACAAGCCTCTGTTAATGGAGAACAATTTTATTTGCTAAGTTTAAGAGCTAGTAGTACCATTGGTGTTGTTGGTTGGGCAAAAGCAAGTGATATATCATCCCATGATCATAAGACAATAGACAGCAGAAGCAAATTGCTTTATATCAAAGGAACAGGCAGTGCTTATAGCAAGGCTTGGGGTGGAAAGAAAGATTTAGTTTATGAGGATCTTTCACAATTTAAAAATCAGAAGTTTCAAGTAGACCTAACTGAAACAGTTGGCAACAATGTATGGTATAGAGGATGGCTAAATGGGGAAAAGGTATTTATACATTCAAGCTATGTGAGTTTGGAATCGGTAAAAGAGAGTGCAACAAGCAAGCTAGGGCATATACGGACACGAGAAGTAAAAATTTACAAAACATTAGGAGACCCATCGACAGCTTTTACATCAGGTGCGGAATATACCAACCGAGTATACTATATTAAAAAGCAAGCGACCTATAATGGAGATTTATTTTATTTGTTAAGTTTAAACCCAAGCAGCACATCAGGAGTAGTTGGCTGGGTAAAAGCCAAAGACATGGCAGTGAACAGCCACAAAACAGTGGATAAACAAGCAAAAACCTATTATCTAAAAGGAACCGGCAGTGCTTATCGGAAAGCATGGGGTGGAAAGAAAGATTTAGTTTATGAAAATCTATCCCAATATAAAAATCAGGTCTTCCGCGTTCACTTGACGGAAAATGTAGGAAAAAATGTTTGGTACCGCGGGACATTAAATGGAAAAACAGTATTTATCCATTCAAGCTATGTGGCAAAAGCCCAAGTAACAGCTACCAGCAAGCTAGGACATATTCGGACACGACAAGTGAAAATTTACAAAACATTAGGAGACCCATCGACAGCTTTTACATCTGGTGCGGAGTATACCAATCAAGTGTACTATATAAAAAAACAAGCAGCGGTGAATGGCCAACTCTATTATTTGCTCAGCCTTCAACCAAGCAGTACATCAGGGTTAGTTGGATGGGTTAAAGAAGAGGATATGTCAGTGCGTACGCACAAAACAGTCGATAAAAAATCAAAAGTGTTTTACATTAAAGGAACCGGCAGTGCCTATAATAAAGCCTGGGGCGGAAAGAAAAATTTAGTCTATGAAGATTTATCTCAGTATGAAACAAATCTTTTTAGAGTTCATTTGACTGAAAAGGTAGGCAATAATACTTGGTATAGAGGAACGCTAGATGGAAAAACCGTTTGGATCCATAGTTCTTTTTTAAATACAACGTTGTATAAAAATTACAATATTACCCTCGATGAGATGGTTAATATTCAAATGAAGGCCAATCCAGTAACAGATAAGTACGGTAAAACTTATAAACTGTGGATTAGAGAAGATGCCTTTGAAAAAATTTATACAAAAAACGGCCAAAAGTATGGACATGTTAAAGCAGATGCAAATTGGAGAATTAGAAGAGGTCCAAGTACGAGTTATCCTGAATACGAGAAAGTAAGAAATGTAGATCTTCCTATTTATGGTAGCGCTAAAAGTGAGGATAATGACGGTAAGATTTGGTACCATGTGAAAAACACTAGATGGGGACTTGCCAGCAAAGCTGATGTAAAATATTATTTGGATCCAAACAATTTCACAAACGATCTTCGGGGATTGTTGCAGTTTTTGAAACTGTCTGCTAGTGCTAATCTTAATGCGGCAGAGATTAATAATAAAATTTTATATAATAAAGGGATTTTAAAAGGCAAAGCAAGTTCTTTTATAGAAGCTGGCCAAAAATACGGAATAAATGAAATTTATTTAATCTCCCATGCACTGCTGGAGACAGGAAATGGGACATCTGCTCTTGCAAATGGTATAAAATACAACGGAAAAACTGTGTATAATATGTATGGAATAGGTGCTTATGATAATTGCGCAGTAGAATGCGGTGTTAAAAGAGCATATGATGAAGGATGGTTTACACCTGAAAAAGCTATTGTTGAAGGTGCTAAGTTTATAGCTGAGGATTATATTTACGATGGAAGAGACACTTTATATAAAATGCGCTGGGATCCTGATTATGCTGCCGCAAACAAAAGATACGGAAAACAGTATGCAACAGATATCGGTTGGGCATATAAACAAACAGCTAATATGTATAATATGTATAAATTACTTGATTCATATACATTGGTTCTTGAAATACCGGAGTATAAAAAATAAGTGATAAAAAAAGCTATTCAAAAGTATTTCCTTTTGAATAGCTTTTTTAGTGTGCGCCCGGCATGGGTGTAATCTATAGGGTGAAAGTCCCGAGCTGCGAAGGCAGAAGTAGCAGTTAGCTTAACGCAAGGGTGTCCGTGGCGACGCGGAATCTGAAGGAAGCGAGCGGCAAACTTTGGGTCTCTCGGAACACGAACTTCATATGAGGCTAGGTATCACTGGGTGAGTTTGCACAACAAAACAAAGCCCTTTCTGCCGAAGGTGATACAGAGTAAATGAAGCAGATGGATGGAAGGAAAGATTACACTCTTACCCGGGGAGGTCTGGCTGGCACGCCAAGTAACCTTGGTAACCTATCTAGTGATAGATAGCTGAACAGTCAGAAGTCAGCAGAAGTCATAGTACTCTTTCAAGCTCGAGATGGAAGAGGAAGGACTGAACAATTAAGGAGAACGAATCGCTAGGCGTTCATCTTCTGTGTGGAAGCAGACAATCCGATAGGACTTACTTGAAGGAGGAAGTGGTGAATCCCACGGGGGACTTCAAGAGGGTGGAGCAGAAGATGGCACAAATAGAAGAATTCGTTCACGTGGAGAGGATATCAATGTTGATGGAAATGATTTTGTCACGGGAAAATCTCCTGGCGGCACTGAAACGAGTCGAACAGAATAAAGGAAGTCACGGAGTAGATGGCATGTCCGTAAAAGACCTACGAAAACACCTCTACGAAAATTGGGACTCCATTCGACAGTCGTTGAGAGAAGGAACCTACAAGCCCTTACCCGTCCGTCGAGTCGAAATCCCGAAACCGAACGGTGGAGTAAGGCTTCTAGGGATCCCTACCGTGACGGATCGTTTCATCCAACAAGCGATTGCCCAAGTGTTGACGAAAATTTTTGATCCGACCTTCTCGAACCATAGCTATGGTTTTCGCCCAGGCAGAAGGGGACATGATGCGGTTAGGGAAGCAAAGGGTTATATCAAAGAAGGATATCGTTGGGTAGTCGATATAGACCTAGAGAAATTCTTTGACAAGGTGAATCACGACAAACTGATGGGGATCTTGGCGAAAACGATCAAAGATCAAATTCTACTGAAGGTAATTCGCCGGTATCTTCAATCAGGCGTGATGATCAATGGAGTGGTAATGGAAACGGACATGGGAACGCCTCAAGGCGGCCCGCTTAGTCCACTTTTATCAAACGTCATGCTTCATGAATTGGATAAGGAGCTTGAGAAACGTGGACATAAGTTTGTTCGGTATGCGGATGACTGTAACATCTATGTGAAAACAAAGAAAGCAGGAATTCGTGTCATGAATTCCATTACGAACTTTATCGAGAAGGAGTTAAAGCTCAAGGTAAATAAAGAGAAATCGGCGGTAGACCGTCCTTGGAAACGGAAGTTTCTCGGTTTCAGCTTCACACTCAATAAGACTCCAAAGGTACGAATTGCGAACGAAAGTGTGAAACGTTTGAAGAACAAGATCCGTGAAATTACATCAAGGTCGAAACCGTATCCAATGGAGAAAAGGATTGAGAAACTGAACAAGTATTTAATGGGATGGTGCGGATATTTTGCCTTGGCAGAAACACCAAGTAAGTTCAAAGAATTTGATGAATGGATTAGACGAAGGCTTCGAATGTGTTTGTGGAAAGAATGGAAAACCCCGAAAACAAGAATTCGGAAACTCAGAGGATTAGGGGTTCCAAGCCATAAAGCATTCGAATGGGGCAATACACGCAAGAAATATTGGCGGATTGCCTGCAGTCCCATTCTACACAAAACCCTCGACAACTCCTATTGGAAGCGTCGAGGGTTAAGAAGTCTATTCGAAAGATATCAAGCACTACGTCATACTTAATTGAACCGCCGTATACCGAACGGTACGTACGGTGGTGTGAGAGGTCGGGGGTTAGTCACCCCCTCCTACTCGATTCTTTATTTTTGGGAAAATTGGCCGATAAAATAATATAGAGTAAAAGTTTGGGAAGTAGGAGGTAATATGAAGAATTTTGTTATAGCATTCTTTTCAATTTTTATTGTAATTATTTTTAGTTTTATAACTCCATCTTATGCAGAAGCTAAAAGCTATCCAGACGTCAATCGTTACATTAATTCGAAAAAATTACCTGTAGCTAGAACAGAATATAATCATATCATGATATTTCCTAAAATGAATTATCGTTATGGCTATGGTCGAGTAGAAGGCGTAGTGGCTCATGAAACAGCAAATGATAATTCATCGATAACAAATGAAATTAATTATATGGTAAAACACTATAATAATGCTTTTGTTCATGCATTTGTTGACCATTCAAGAATTATTGAAATTCACCCAACTGATTTAAAAGCTTGGGGTGCAGGCAAATATGCGAATCCTCGCTTTGTCCATGTTGAACTGGTAAGAGTTAAGACCTTTGATCAGTTCGCCAGATCTATTAATAACTATGCTAGCTATATTGCAAATGTCTTATATAGATACAATTTAGGTGTTACGAGCGCTGAAACGGCCGGTCGAGGAACATTATGGTCGCACAGAGCCGTTAGCATCCATTTAGGCGGTACGACGCATGTTGATCCCCATGGATACTTTCAAAAGTGGGGATACAGTTGGAATCAATTTGTAACACTTGTTAAACAAAAGTATAATGCTTTAACTGCAAAGAAAAAACAATATACTAGCAAACTAGGACATATTCGCTCACGAAATGTCCGTATCTATCCCAATCCTCTAAATTCAGCATATTATAAGGTTGCTGGAGAAAAATATACAAATCAAGTTTACTATATTAAACAAGAAAGTAGCTTAAATGGAATAAAATATTACTTATTGAGTTTAAAACCAAGTAATCGAGAAGGATTAGTGGGATGGGTCAAGGCACAAGATCTAAGTGTTCAAGAACATATAGGCATCAATAAGAAAAAACAAGAGTTTGTAGTTACAGGTTTAGGTAAAGCTTATAATAAAGCTTGGGGCGGCAGAAAAAATGCTGTATATAATAATTTATCTGGATATGCTGGGAAAATATTTGCAGTCAATTTAACAGAAAAAGTTGGCAACACGATTTGGCACAGAGGAAGTTTAAACGGTAGACAAGTATGGATTCAATCAAACTATTTATCTAAACAATATGCAACAAGCAAGCTAGGGCATATACGGACACGACAAGTGAAAATTTACAAAACATTAGGGGATCCGTCGACAGCCATTACATCAGGAGCAGAGTATACCAACCGAGTATACTATATTAAAAAGCAAGCGACCTATAATGGAGATTTATTTTATTTGCTAAGTTTAAACCCAAGCAGCACATCAGGAGTAGTTGGCTGGGTAAAAGCCAAAGACATGGCAGTGAACAGCCACAAAACAGTGGATAAACAGGCAAAAACCTATTATCTAAAAGGAACTGGCAGTGCTTATCGGAAAGCATGGGGTGGAAAGAAAGATTTAGTTTATGAAAATCTATCCCAATATAAAAATCAGGTCTTCCGCGTTCACTTGACGGAAAATGTAGGAAAAAATGTTTGGTACCGCGGGACATTAAATGGAAAAACAGTATTTATCCATTCAAGCTATGTGGCAAAAGCTCAAGAAACAGCTACCAGCAAGCTAGGACATATACGGACACGACAAGTGAAAATTTACAAAACATTAGGAGACCCATCGACAGCTTTTACATCTGGTGCAGAGTATACCAATCAGGTGTACTATATAAAAAAACAAGCAGCGGTGAATGGCCAAGTGTACTATTTGCTTAGTCTAAAACCGAGCAGCACCAATGGTGTAGTCGGATGGGCAAAAGCAGAAGATGTTTCCATAAATACCCACAAAACGGTAGACAAACAAGCAAAATTGTTTACAATCATAGGGAATGGTAGTGCTTATAATAAAGCTTGGGGAGGAAAGAAAAATATTGTTTATACAGACTTATCAGATTATAAGGGAAAAGAATTCAAAGTTGACCTTACAGAAAAAGTTGGTAACAATACTTGGTACAGAGGTCTTTTAGATAATAAAAAAGTATGGATTCACTCGGTCAACCTAGCTGATACAAGAACCACAAGCAAGTTGGGGCATATTCGGACACGGCAAGTGAAAATTTACAAAACATTAGGTGATCCATTGACAGCCATTACATCAGGCGTAGAGTATACCAACCGAGTATACTATATTAAAAAACAAGCGACCTTTAATGGTGATTTGTATTATTTAATTAGTTTAGAACCAAGCAGTATAAATGGTGTAGTCGGATGGGTACATGCAAAAAATATGTCCGTAAATACCCACAAAGCAGTAGACAAACAAGCAAAATTGTTTACGATCAAAGGAACCGGTAGCGCCTATAGCAAGGCTTGGGGAGGAAAGAAAGATGTAGTTTATGAAAATCTTTCCCAATATAAGGGGAAGGTTTTCGAAGTACATTTGACCGAAACCGTTGGGAAAAACACATGGTACCGTGGAAGGTTAAATGGAAAAATAGTTTGGGTACATGAATCTTTCATAAAAAGGTAAATGGCTCAACCTACAGAATTTATGTTGATTCTGTAGGTTTTCCCTTTTTTATTCTCAATTAACCCGTTATAAATATATCTTTTAATGAACAGACATGAACCATTTACTTTTAAATAGTTAACAATTATAATAATCTAGGTAAGTCTATCTGAAACTTTCCTTGCTAACAACTAGGCAGAAAGGTAGTAAAAAATGATTACTGAAAAATTAAAAAAGAAAATTAAAAATTTTAATAGAAACAAATATTTATATTATTACCAAAAATATTATAAAAAGTTAAAAATTCAACAAAACTGTGTTCTAATTGAGTCTACTCATGGGGCAAATATTTCTGGTCATATGTTTTACATTTTGCAAGAACTGGAAAAAAATTATAATCATTTAAATTTATTTGTTGCGGCAAAAAATATTGAGTCAATACAAAAATTTTTGAACGATCAAAATATAAAACGTGCAAAGGTTGTTAAGCACCTTTCTAAGGAATATTGCAGGTTGCTTGCAAGTGCCAAATATCTGTTCAATGATACTACTTTTTATCCTTTTTTCAATAAGAAAGAAGGACAAATTTATATTAATATATGGCATGGCACCCCATTAAAAAAACTTGGGAAGGATTTAGAAAATGTTACTGAAGTTGGCAATGTGCAAAAAAACTTTTATATGACAGATAAAATTATAGTGAATAATGAATATACAAGAAATATTATTGAACATGCTTTCAATATTTCTGGTGTGTATCAGGGGAAAATGGTTGTTGGTCCCTCTCCTAGAAACTCTGTAATGTTTGATGAAAAAATACGCCAAAAAATTCGTTCTGAACTAGGAGTAACGAACGAAAAAATATATTTCTATATGCCCACTTGGAGAGGAAGTGTCGGGCGTGTTAATCATGACCACAGCAAAATCCTCTCTGATTTAGAAGAAATTTCCGGAAAACTCCAAAAAAATGAAATATTTTTTGTGAAATTACATCCTTTTCAAGCGAATATTGATCTTTCTGAATTTGAAAATATATATTCAATGCCTGAAAAATATGAAGTCTACCAATTTTTAACTGCAGTTGATGTTTTGATTACTGATTATTCATCAGTAATGTATGATTTTCTTGTTACAGGGCGAAAAATTGTGCTTTACACATATGATAAAGAAGATTATTTTAGTACACGTGGTGTATATGAAGATATTGACGATTATCCATTTGTTCAAGCAAAAACAGTTGACGAATTATTAATTGCTTTAAGAGATAATAAAACTTTTTCATACAAAGAAATGCAAGAAAAATTTTGCCCATTTGACAATATTGAAGGTACTAAAATTTTATGTGATTATTTGTTTAATGATACAACTTACGATTGTATTACAGAAACGGATATCTATAACGGCAAAAAAACAACAGCTATTTTTTGTGGTGGTTTATGGGATAATGGAATAACGTCTGCCTTGTTAAACATGTTAAATAATATTGATACTTCTCAAAGAAACTACATCTTATTTTTTGAACGTAAACGACTAAAAAAAGAACATTTTTATAAAGTGCGGGATCTACCAGAGGGAGTTTTGTACTATCCAATCCCAGGCGGACTAAATGGTACTTTTATTGAGCGTATATTTTATAAATTTTATTTTAAATATGAGTGGTTTAAAGGGCCAGTTGTACAACATTTTGTCAAAAACATGTTTTTGCCTGAGCAGAGGCGTTTTTTTGGTGATTTAAAAATAGATGATTACATTCATTATACTGGCTTTGATCGGAAATTTGCGGAATTACTTTCGCACTTAGATGAAAATATCAACAAAATTATTTTTGTCCACACCGATATGTTTAAGGAGTATGAAGCAAAGAAAAGTTATAGTAAAAAAATTATTTTCGGAGCGTACAAGAAAGCGGATAAGATCGCTATTGTAAATGGATCATTAAAGGATGATTTGGAAAATAATTTGCCCTTTACAAAAGGAAAGATTTTCACAGTAAATAACTTTTTTGGTGAAAAACGCGTGCGTGAACTTGCAAAAGAAAATATTTTTGCAACGATCTTTCCAACTTCTATTACGTATGCTTATGTTCCGACAGAAAAAATGAATTTCCAACATTTGAATAAAAATATTAATCTTTTTTTACAGAGCCATGAAAGATTTCAAGAATATAATAATCTAAACATACGGGATGATTTGGATCAACTAATGAAAGAAAACCATGTTAATATTGCAAAAAGAATCGAGGAAAAAATAAATTTAGCAAATGAAATCATAATAGAAAAAACTATTGGCAAAAGTAAATCTCGATTGCTAAATGAATTATTTGACGAAAATATTAAATTCTTCATTAACATTGGGCGTTTTGCGTATGAAAAAGGGCATGAACGGCTAATTGAAGCTTTTGAAAAAGTTAATAAAGAAAATCCAAATACAAGATTAATTATTATTGCTCCTCATGGTCCATTAAAGAATAAAACCGTTCGGCAAGTAAGAAACAGTTCAGCAAAATCGTCTATTTATATTCTTGGAAGAATGAGCAATCCGTACGCCTTACTAAAATTATGTGATGCCTTTGTATTATCTTCTTATTATGAAGCATTAGGTCTGGTAGTATTTGAATCTCTCGCCGTTGGAACGGCTGTCATTACAGTAGATTTAGAAGGAACAGTAAAATATTTACAAAATAATGAGGCTATTATTGTAGAAAATAGTACGGAAGGGCTTTATCAAGGAATGCGTAAGTTTTTATTGAACCCTTATAATTTCAATTCGTTCAATTTTGAAAAATATACAAAACAATCTATAGAACAATTTAATTCTTTATTAAATCATTCCCTTATTAGGTAGTAATTCTCCTAATAAGGGGATTTTTTATTATATAATTTCTATTTTTCGGGATCGATGATAGTAAGCGCCAAATCTAAACATCTTTTAACCTACATTATAATGAATGGAAGATAAAGTTGGAAGAAACATAAAAAGCAGCGTGACAGAGTGGTGCACCGCAAATGAAGTGAAAAATCACCTTTTTTTAACTGGATTTAGAAGGTAGTCTCATCGTTTGAGGAAATGAAAAGGTTCTTATAAAACTTGCGAAAAAAACTATTGGATTTAATCAAGTCATTTAAGAAAATCACAAATAACGCTTAAAATACAACAATTGAACATTTAAACATTTATTTATAAAAAGGATTACCATTTCTTTTGAAAGGCAATAATGAATCATAATAAATTTGCGTTTACATTAAGTTCATGTAAAAAATGTTAAAACCCCATATTTTGAGCGTTCTTCATTGTAAAATAATAATATCATATCGGCATCTCTATTCATTCTTGGGGGAGGTTTATGAAGTGAAAGTCGTGATATCAGGGTTTTTCGGTGCGGGGAATACGGGAGATGAAGCTATATTGGAATCAATGATCGATAATTTAAGGGCGGAAATTGATCCGATTAATATAACTGTTTTTTCACTGTCCCCTGAAGAGACCTCACGGAAGCATCAAGTAAAAAGTATATATAGAGGCTGGCGTCGTGATTTTCTAAAAAAGATTCAGGCACTTCGCGAGGCTGATCTATTGTTAAGTGGAGGCGGAGGGCTTTTGCAGGATACATATTCGACAAAATTTTTATTTGGACCATTGCCATATTATTTATTAATTGTGTTTTTAGCGAAGCTGTGTGGAACGAAGGTAATGTTTTTTTCCCAAGGTATCGGGCCGATTGAAACCCGATGGGCAAAAATTTTAATGAAAATATTTGCAAATATGGCAGACTTTATAACAGTAAGGGATGAGTTTTCAAAGGATTTGCTTATAAAATTGGGGATAAATAAGCCGAAAACAGTCGTAACGGCGGATATTGTGTTTGCTTTTAAAATAAAGCAGGATGATGCCTGTTATAAAAGTTTACCGTTAACAGGTAAAGAAAAAATTATTGCTGTCTCAGTTCGTCCATGGTTTCGTCATCATCAGGCATTTCAAGTTTTAGCGGACGCGCTTGATGAATTAATTGAAAAGGATCAATTCACGCCCGTCTTTGTTCCAATGGAGGGAGAACATGACAGGATACAGTCTGAAAAAGTGATGGGTTTAATGAAGAACCGTGATAAGTGCTATATTTTGAACACTGACTTTAAACCGCATCAATATTTATATTTTTTTAGGCATGCCAAAATTGCGATTGGTATGCGGCTTCATTTCCTTATCTTTGCCGCCAAAATGGGGACACCGCATATTGGAATAAGTTATGATCCGAAGGTAAAAAACTTTCTGGAAAGAACCGGATTGTGGTGTTATTCTTTTTCAATGGAAAATCTTGAAAAGCAGCGCTTACTGGAAAACTTCCGGGCAATATTGATGGAGAAACAAAACGTTAAAATGAAATTAACAAAAAGTATTCAAGATTTGCAGCAGGAAGCAAAAAGGAATATTTATCTCATGAAAGAAAACTTTTTGTAAATGTTTATGGTAAAGAAGGTGTCATGATGTCAACACTCAAAAAAGCGGCGATTTGGTCAACGATCTTGGCTATTGTTTTGAAGCTCTCCGGTTTTTTAAGAGAAAGTATCATGGCCAAGGAGTTTGGAGCAAATGAATATACGGATGGCTATTTAATTGCTTTTTCTTTCATAACATTAGTCGTAGCAATGATTTCTAGCGGATTTAATCATGCCTTTTTACCAATATATATAAAAGAGAAGAACAAAAATAGCCAATTAGCAGATCAAAATGCAAATGCTGTATTAAATTATACAGTTTTCCTTTTTTTATGCTTATCGATTGTTGTATTTCCTTTCTATCCAATCATTTTGAAAACTTTATTTCCAGCTATGAATGCAGTAACAGAACATGTAGCTGTAAAAATAACCGCGATTTTCCTGCCTTTTATAAGTTTAATTGTATTAAGCGGAATTTTGGATACGTATTTGCAAAGCAAAAGAAGTTTTATTCCTGCTCATGTATCAAAATTGCTGCCAACGTTGTTTGCTGCAATATTTGCATTGACATTATCGGAAGTATTAGAAATTTACAGCTTAATTTACGGGTTTATTATCGGTACCCTTTTGGGTGTGTTCATTCAATTTTTTTATTTAAAAAAAAATGGCTATCATTGGGCATTTACTTTTAATATAGAGAGGCAATTTCGAAAAAGCATCATTGTATTATTTCTCCCTTCAGTCGCCAATTCGGTAGTCGGTCAAATTAATATGTTCGTTGACAAAATGTTTGCTACAAGTACAATTAGCGGAGCTGTCACATATTTAAACAATGCTTCATTAATTGTAAGCATTCCCTTCACTATTTTCAGCACAACGATTGCGGCCATTATATTTACGATTTTGTCTGAAAAGGTAGAGGACGATCGAAGCTTTGAGAGAACCGTATTTCTTGGCGTTGAATCATCCGTGCTATTATTATTGCCTGTAACAATCGGTGTAATGTTGTTGGGGGATTTAGCCATTTCATTTGTATATGAAAGAGGAGAATTTACCAGTGCGGATACGAAAAAAACGTTTGCCGCCTTAATTTATTATGCACCATTAATTTTGTTACAGGGTACACAATCGGTAGTTTCTAAAGCGATCTATGTAAAAGAAAAGACAGTATTTCTGTTTATAGTTAGTGTAAGTACAATAGTGCTCAATGTTATTTTAAATTATTTTTTTGCAATAAAACTTGGATATATTGGTTTAGCTTTATCGAGCTCCATTGTTTCATTATACTATCTTGTTTTGACAGTCATTTACGTTTATCGCCAATTTCACGTTAGCGAGCAAAAAAAACTTTTGCAGCTTTTAGTAAGGATTGTAGTTCCATGTGTAATGATGGCTGCCGTTATTATTTTGATAAGAAGAGCGGCATTTTTACAAAATGTTTATTCATTATTTCAGCTGCTGGTCATTTCTATAGTTGCAGCTATTGTCTATGCAATTGGCATATATTTTTTCTATCGAGACGGATATAACCGTTTTAAAAAGCTGCTAATGAAATAATAATGGTGAAATCTTTACGATATTTTAATACTCTGTTTGCAAAAATCAATAATTTCTTAAAAATGGTTTGTTATGATTACTGGTATTAAAACATAATAAATTAGAAAAGATGATGATTGGGTGATAATGATGGAACGGTTAAGGAACTCGTCGTTCATGATTTCGCTAATATTATTGGTAGCCGCTTTATTTACCTCTAATCAATATATTGGCTATTTCATTTCCTTGCTCATTATTGCATTAATTTCGGTAAATTGGAAATCTGCCATTTTTGTTTTGATCATCTATTTTCCTATTCGCCCATTTTTAATTGAAATGAACCCGGGATTGAAATATTTAGGGGACGGAATCATTTGTGTGTTATTTTTCCTTATTGTCATACAAAAAGTTATCATACATAAAGAATGGTTTGGACGCACTTTTTTATTTTCAGTCTTTTTTCTTCTCTTTTGTTTAATTGGTGTTGTTTCAGCATTCATAACAGGAGTGGAGATAACTTCCATTATTTTTCAAATCAGGGCATTCGTACTTACTTTTTTATGTATGATCATTGTTAGTGAATTGAAAATTACTGAAAAAGACATTGCACAATTTCTTCTTGTGACTGTCTGTTTAGCAACTGTTTTATCTGTTCATGGCTTAATTGAAAAGCTATCATTACGCACATTGCTTCTTCCAGAAGCGTGGGTTCAAATGGATTTGGCAGAAACAAACCGAATTCGCATTTATGGACTTGCCGGAAATCCGAACATTTTAGCGACGTATTTAATGATTTCATTTTTTTCGGTTTTTTATTTAATCAAAAAGTTTGATCGTTTTAAACCACTTTTATATGTGATCGCAACGCTAATTTTTGGCGTTGTATTATTGACCTATTCAAGAGGTACGATTCTTTCATTCGCAATTGCTTATCTTGTTTTTATTGCTGCAACACGTCAGTGGAAATTAGTGAAATCACAAACCATTGTGATTGCGGCTGCATTGTTTATCATATTTTTGCCGACTGCTTATACTGCTGAATATATAGAAAATTATTTTAATGACAAGCAGCTGGCAGAGCAATCTCAGAAAAAGATACATAAAGAGAATCGTTATTTCGACATGTTTTCAGATGATACCATTTCAAAAAGCACAGAAGGTGGCAGAATTTTTATTATTAAAAAGGGAATAGAAATTTTTAAAGAACATCCGCTGATTGGAACCGGCTTTGGAACTTACGGCGATTCAGCCTCATGGGCGTTTGGTTCACCTATTTTAAAGGAATATGGAATTCATAATCCCATCTATTCGGATAATCAATATATTCAAATATTAGTTCAGACAGGTGTAATAGGCGCTTTGTTTTTCTTTCTTTTTTTTGTTGTGTTAATCATTACGATTATTCGCAGTCATTGCGAAAAAATTGAAAAATGGATAGTGCTGGCGTTTTTAATAGCTGGAGCGGCAGCGGCGGCATTCTATAATATTTTGGAAGATAAAACATTTACGCTTTATTTTTATATTGTTTTGGGTTTCTTGTTAAACAAGCACCGGAAATATTCCATTCAATCAAAAAATGTAGGGGATGAGTTATGAATATTTTAATGACAACCATTTTTGAAATTCCGCATGAGGGCGGCTTATCTACACATGTTCTCACTTTAAAAAATGGTTTAGAAGAGCTTGGGCATAACGTCGATATATTGTCATTTTCTAGTATGAATCCCATTTTGAAAAAAATTTATGCCCAAGCACCAGGATATTTGCTCAATAAGATTCAAAAAGGAAAAGGACAGGTGATCAATGATGGCCAACGGAAAAAAATGTTGAAATCGATATTGAAAAAAACAAAAAAGCGTTATGACGTCATCCATTGCCATGATGTGTACGCTGCTCTTGCAGCTGTTGAAAGCAACATGCCGACAGTTGCAACCGTACATGGATATTTTTCATATGAAGCGATCAGCAGGGGAGCAATTTTGAAGGATAGTAAAGAAGATCAATATATTCAGCTGATTGAAAAGGAGGCATATGAAAAAGCGGACCATTTAATAGCAGTTGACACAAGAATTCAACAATATATTTTTGATAAAACAAATAAAAAAGCGACCGTTATAAAAAATTTTATCAATACAAATGAATTTAAGCCGCAATTATATCATAAACAAGAAGTTCGAAAACGTTTGGGCCTTCCAGAA
This sequence comes from Aeribacillus sp. FSL M8-0235, assembly GCF_038000355.1. Taxonomy (NCBI): domain Bacteria; kingdom Bacillati; phylum Bacillota; class Bacilli; order Caryophanales; family Bacillaceae; genus Aeribacillus; species Aeribacillus sp. FSL M8-0235. The sequence goes on from NZ_JBBOBW010000001.1 coordinate 615,483, forward strand.
AACAGGAAGATCTTATTTGTACCACGAAGATTGACGGAGAAAAACGGGGTCATTTATCCAACACTCGCACTCCCTAATGTATTAGAAATATTTCCAGAAACGTTATTAGTTTATGCTGGTACAGGGGAGCAAATGGAAAATATTTCAGCAAAAGTGCAACAATTACAATTAGAAGATCATGTTCAGCTACTAGGCTCTGTTCCTCATGACCAAATGATGCAGCTTTATTCCGCGGCTGATGTTGTGCTAATACCCAGCGTTCACTCCTATGGAGTAGAAGAGGCGACATCGATTTCAGCGTTAGAAGCCATGGGATCTGGTTCTCCAGTCATAGCTTCTGCTGTCGGTGGATTGAAAGAAATCATTCATGATCAGGAGGATGGTCTACTAGTAGAAGAAAAAAATCCGGAGGAGCTTGCGAAAGCAATCATAAAATTGCTGAAAGACTCAAAATTCAGTGAAAATCTTGCAGAACAGGCAAGAGAAAAAATTGAACGAGAATATTCGCATATTGAAGCAGCCAAGAAAGTTTCTGAAATATATAATCAAGTACAATTGAAAAAGATTTGTTAAAAAAGAATAAAATGATTCCTATACTTTCCTAAGAAGGGGTTATGAGAATTTGGGGATGACTATGAAAGAAAAAGTAAACATTTTAGGAATACCTTTTATAAAAACTAAAAGAGAAGAATTAACAAAATTGCTTATTGATAAAATGGATTATCAAGAAAAATGCTTTGTTGTGACGGCCAATCCGGAAATTGTTATGCATGCCCAAAAAGATGCTGAATATCAAAAAACTGTTCTTTCAGCAGATTATATCGTACCGGATGGAATTGGAATAATTATTGCTTCACGGATAATACGGGATCATTTGCCGGAGAGGGTGGCTGGCTTTGATTTGATGATGGATTTGTTAAGTGAAATTAACAAACGGAAGAAAAAAATTTTTTTACTTGGGGCAGAAGTTACAGTTGTAAAAAAGGCAGCTCAAAAAATTTCTGAAAGGTTTCCGCAAATTCAAATAGTCGGTTATCATCATGGATATTTTCAATTGGACGATCTAGAAATAGCACAAAAAGTTCTTCATTCGGATGCAGACTTAATTTTGGTTGCATTAGGTTTTCCAAGACAAGAAATGTGGATTTCTAAATATTATCAAATGTTTACTAAAGGCGTTTTTATTGGTGTTGGCGGCAGTTTCGATGTTTTGGCTGAAAAAGTAAAAAGAGCACCTGTTTTATGGCAAAAATTAAATATTGAATGGCTTTATCGGCTCATTCAACAACCTTCCCGTTGGAAGCGCATGATAGCATTGCCACAGTTTCTTATCAAAATTATATGGTTAAAATTCAAAAAAAATGTGAGGATGAGGTTAAATTTATGAAAGTCCTGCATTTAAATGCTGGAAATGAAACAGGCGGAGGCATGGTTCATATTTTGTCATTATTGAAAGAATTCAATAGGGACGAATTCATTCTAGGCGTTTTTGAAGAAGGGAAGCTTCTTGAGAAAGCAAATGAATTGGGGATAAAGACAGTTTTATTTCCACAAAAAACGAAATGTGATATTACTATCGTAAAAAATATCGTACAATTTATCCGTGAGCATCACATCCATATGTATCATACCCACGGTCCGAGAGCAAATGTAATAGGGGCACTAGTACGCTTATTCACTCCCTGTAAATGGATTGTGACTGTTCATAGTGACCCAAGACAAGATTTTATTGCCAAGGGGTTTATCGGAAAAATGCTTTCAAATTTAAATATATTCTCCTTTCGCAGAGCTGATCATATTTTTGCGATTTCCGAACGTTTTAAAAAAATATTAATTGATTTACAAATCGAAGAAAGAAAAATAACAACGATCTTCAATGGAATAGATTTTTCGAAAACGCTGGAACCACCCTATAAGCGGGAGGAGTTTAATTTAAGCAAAGATGCTTTTGTGATTGTAATGGTTGCCCGGCTGGAAAAAATAAAGGGGCACCTTATAGCATTTAAAGCATTTAAACAGGTGCTTCAAAGCTGTCCGTCAAGCCATCTGTTATTGATAGGAAGCGGTTCGTTAGAAAATGAGTTGAAACGAAAAGTTGTGAAAGAGGGGTTGCAAAACCGGGTCCATTTTCTTGGTTATAGAGAAGATGTAGAGAGAATTTTGCCAATTGCAGATGTACTATTGCTTTCATCGTTTAGTGAAAGTTTTCCACTTGTCATTTTAGAAGCGGCTAGAGCCAAAATACCTGTCATAACAACGAATGTCGGCGGTGTTCACCATTTAATTTCCGATAAAAGCTTAGGCTGGATTGTCCCGATCGGCGATCATGAAAAATTAAAAAGATCTATAATGGAAGCTTCTGCATTAAAAAAACGGGGAAAATTGAAAGAATTTGGTGAAAGGCTTTATTTAAAAGCTTCTAAAAATTATTCGATTCAAAAATTTTCCGAAAGCATTTACAGTACCTATAAAAAAATATTAGATATTATGTGAAAAGGTGCAAAGGTTTGCGCTGATCGTCTGCTACTTGTGGTATAATCTAAAATGGTGTTGTGGAATTTTTTTGCTAGCGGTTCCTATAGCGTATGGAGATTTGAGATGTGGTTACATTAAGGGTTGAGGAGGAAAATTTTAATGATATATATATCCTTGATCATTTGTTTTGTCGTTTCTGTTCTCATAACACCAATTATAAAAAAATTTGCTTTTAAAATCGGAGCTGTTGATAAACCTAATAATCGAAAAGTACATAGCAAGTTAATGCCAAGAATTGGCGGATTAGGAATATTTATGTCGTTTTTGGTCGGATTTTTACTTTTAAGGCCGGAAAACCAATACAGCATCCCGATTTTAATTGGAAGCTTCATTATTGTGATTACCGGCATAATTGATGATATTTATGAAATATCTCCAAAATTTAAATTATTAGGACAAGTATTAGCTGCATCCATTGTCATTTATCATGGTTTAGATGTTGAATTTATTAATTTGCCTTTTGGAGGCCAGATCGAATTTGGAATTTTTACGATACCGATTACTTTATTATGGATTGTCGGGATTACAAATGCGATCAACCTTATTGATGGCTTAGATGGATTGGCAGCAGGAGTGTCATCCATTGCGATTATTACCATTTTTGTGATGGCAATTATTATGGGGGATTTTTTCGTTGCCGGCATGTGTTTAATTTTGTTAGGGAGTACGTTAGGGTTTCTTGTCTATAATTTTTATCCCGCCAAAATTTTCATGGGGGATACTGGAGCATTATTTTTAGGATATATGATTGCTGTACTTTCATTGTTGGGATTCAAAAATGTCACCTTTATATCATTTATTGTACCAATTATTATTCTAGGCGTGCCAATCTCTGACACGTTTTTTGCTATTATTCGCCGTATCGTGAGGAAAAAACCATTGTCTTCTCCTGATAAATCACATCTTCATCATTGTTTGTTAAATTTAGGTTTTGGACATAGGGAGACTGTTTTAATCATTTATACAATGAGTGCAATTTTTGGAGGAGTAGCCATCATTTTTTCGCAAGCGACAATGTGGGTTTCATTAATTGTCATTTCGATTTTATTGATTGCCATTGAATTGGTGGTTGAGATAACAGGATTAATTGGTTCAAATTACAAACCGATATTAAAGCTGTTTAGAGAAATAAAAGTTGAAAATATGAAAAACCGATAAATAAGCAGAAGAGATTGTAATGAATTTTTGTTCCATTACGAATCTCTTTTTTTGTTTGCACATGATCATTTACAGGAATAAAAAATCAGGCTTCCCGCCTGATTCATACAGAAATCATTGATCTAGGTTTGATGACAGCATGGCATTGTACTCCAAATGCTCTCTCAACTCCGTTGAAACTTTTTCCAAAGAATCCTCTTCCAGTTGGTAATAGTAAGTTCCATTTATCGGATTATCGTGCCCGTCAATTGTTAAAGATTCAATGCTGCTGATGGAACCGGAATATTTTTGCAGCGCTAAGACATTACCAATGCTGAAATTTGTCGTTAAGTTTTTCCCTAAAGAGTCGATAATATCATCGTATTTCGTGATAGCAGATAAGGATGAACTCTTTTTAATTATTGCCTTTATAACCTCTTGTTGCCGCTTGCCTCTTCCGATATCGCCTAATGGATCTTTTTTGCGCATTCGGACATATGCTAAAGCTTCCTCGCCATTTAACGTTTGTACACCTTTCTTAATATGAATGGCGTTCTTTCTCCCTTTACTATCTTGCTCAGTAAATTCTCTGTCGCTGTTCACTTCAACGCCGCCAAGGGCATCAACAATATTAATAAAGGCGTTAAAATTTAATTCTACATAATAATCGACGGGAATATTCAACAAGTTTTCAACTGTCTGAACCGTTAAATCTTTTCCACCAAAGGCATGGGCGTGTGTAATTTTATCCAGATTATGTCCTGGGATTTCCACCCTTGAATCTCTAGGGATGCTGACCATTTTAATCGATTTTTCATCTTTATTAAATGATGCCAGGATTAAGGCGTCAGATCGGCTTTTCTTTTCACCTGGCCGCGCATCGACTCCAATGAACAACACCGAAAAATTATCTTTTTTCGGATCAACTGGTTGTTCCCTTAATTCAGATTTCCTTCCTCTCTCCAGATCTTCTTGTGCTAGAAAAGAAGCATTAGCTAATTTGATCGATAGATAAACGGCGTAACCGCCAGCAATTAAAAACAGGATTAAAAATAAACAGCCAAAGACTCTTAATTTTTTTTTCTTTTTCTTTTTTCTCGTTCTCCTATTCATGTCTAACTCCTTATTTTTTAAATTTAGTTTTTAACCTTCTCCTCCAAATATACTAATTCGCCTTCTTTGATCACACATTTCCCATTGGTGAGATCGGTCATCCAGTCTTTGAAGCTTTGAACCTGGCCTTCCTCTACATATGTTTCAACTTCCACATGATCGGTATAGTAGATGTCTTTCAGCTTATAGACAGACGAGCGCAATTCGTTTTCGATTTTGCCGAGAAAGCTGTAATCAAACGTAGTGCGAATAATTTTCATTAGATTGCGTTCGATGATGCCAACGTGGTCAATGGCTTCTGAAACAGCTTTTCCGTATGCACGGATCAGCCCGCCGGCGCCGAGTTTAATCCCGCCGAAGTAACGGGTGACAACAACGACAGTGTCTTTTAGTTGTTTCTTTTTCAACACTTCAAGCATCGGCACTCCTGCTGTTCCGCTTGGCTCTCCGTCGTCGTTCGCTTTTTGAATTTGGTCATGCTCTCCAATTAAATATGCGGAGCAGTTATGTGTGGCATCCCAATGTTTTTTTTTGATTGTATCAATAAACTCTTGAGCTTCTTTCTCAGTTTTGGCACGATTAATATAGCAGATAAATCGTGATTTTTGAATCACGATTTCATGCTCTCCAAAGCCAGCTACGGTATAATAGGAGGAAAGCATTGTGTATCACCTCCGCAGAAGAAACAAAACGGCATAACTTTTTTTGACAAAAATCGACTTTTTTTATAAAAAAACACTCACATTAGAATATTATAAAACGACAAAATTTTTACTTCAATTATGAACTGATAAAGTTTTTGTAACAACTTTTTTAAAATGGAGGAAAAGGCTGTGAACTCCAAAAAAATAGATTCTGCTGTAATAGACGATATTTTAAATAAAATGATCGAAACCGTCCAATCAAGCAAAGATCAAATTTTTGAAATCGGTGAAAAATCCCGCACAGAGTATGAGAAAATAGTAGAAGAATTGGAAGAAGTGAAAGAGCAAGTAAGTGAGGTGATAGAGCAAACCGATAAGCTGACGATTCAATCGAAAATCGCACGGCAGCGCCTCGTGGAAGTCAGCCGCAACTTCAACAAGTTTTCAGAACAAGATATTTTGAATGCCTATGAAAAAGCGCAAAATATTCAAATTGAACTGGCCATGCTCCAAGAAAAAGAAAAACAATTAAGAAAACGGCGGGATGAATTGGACCGCCGGCTTTTATCATTAAAAGAAATGATTGAACGAGCAGAGGTCATAGTAGGTCAAATTACTGTTGTGCTGCAATATTTAAACCAAGATTTGCGGCAGGTTGGCGATTTGCTGGAAGATGCAAAGAAAAAACAAGCCTTTGGCTTAAGAATTATAGAAGCGCAGGAAGAAGAACGGAAACGGGTGTCACGTGAAATACATGACGGACCAGCTCAAATGCTTGCAAATGTTTTGATGCGCTCTGATCTGATTGAACGAGTTTTTCGGGAAAAAGGGACTGCAGAGGGGTTTCAGGAAGTTCAAAATTTGAAAATAATGGTGAGAAATGCGTTATCTGAGGTTCGGCGCATTATATACGACTTAAGACCTATGGCTTTGGATGATTTAGGTCTCATTCCAACACTTAGAAAGTACCTTTCTACTATTCAAGAATATGAAAAAGACATAAAAATCAATTTTCAAAACATCAGTGATGTGGAAGAAAAACGGCTTCCGGCGAAATTTGAAGTGGCCTTGTTCCGGTTAGTTCAAGAATCTGTAACGAACGCTTTGAAGCATGCGGAAGCAAAGCAAATTGACGTTAAATTTGAAGTCCGTCCAAACCAAGTAAATGTTGCAATAAAAGACGACGGCAAAGGCTTTGATGTAAAGAAAGTGTTTAAAGAAAAAAAGGAGTCATTCGGTTTAATGGGAATGAAAGAACGAGTGGAGCTGTTGAATGGGAAAATGGCAGTCCATTCTGCACCCGGAAAAGGAACGTTCATTATTATTCAATTGCCTACTAATCTATGAAATAGAGAAATGGTCTGATTGACTTCATGCATACATCACTGAAAAAATAATAATGGGGAGGATTGTAAATGAATAATCAAGTTAAAATTGTCATAATAGATGACCATGCTCTGTTTCGGGAAGGTATAAAACGTATTCTTGATTTTGAGCCTAATTTTGAAGTGGTTGCGGAAGCTTATGACGGCAGTGAAGCTTTAACAGTTGTTGAAAGCTATATGCCGGATGTTGTCATTATGGATATTAATATGCCTGGTGTAAATGGCGTTGAAGCTACTAAGCAGCTGGTTAATTCATATCCGGATACGAAGGTTATTATATTATCGATCCACGATGATGAAAATTATGTGATACATGCTTTGAAGACCGGAGCGAGAGGATATTTATTGAAGGAAATGGATGCTGACACTTTAGTAGAAGCAGTTAAAATCGTGGCAGAGGGAGGAAGCTATTTACATCCAAAAGTAACTCACAATCTAGTCAATGAGTTCCGCCGTCTGTCATCAGCCAATAATGGACAAATTCCAGCTACAGTCCGGCGCCCTCTTCATATTTTAACCCGACGTGAGTGTGAAGTTTTGCAAATGCTTGCTGATGGAAAAAGCAATAGAAGAATCGGTGAAACGCTGTTCATTAGCGAAAAAACGGTGAAAAACCATGTCAGCAACATTTTGCAAAAATTAAATTGCAACGATCGAACACAAGCTGTAGTTCTTGCCATTAAAAACGGTTGGGTGGAAGTTAAGTAAAGTTACATATTTTCCATGGCGATTAATTTTGAACGATTTGAATCGTCAAACCGTGAAAGTGAGATTGATTTCTAAATACCAATTTTGTTCGGTGTATCTATATTGTTTTTTCCGACTTGGCTGATTGTCCAGCGATGATAAATGAATTCAATTGCATTTCTTCATTACGGCTGGAAACATAATATCATTTGGCAACTTGTCAATCTATTCGGATTCTGACCAGAGAAATGTTGTTTTTAATCAGAAGCGGCGAAAATGAATCATAGGAAGTATAACATTCAATGTTCTGGTTTTGCAGAATCAACTTAGGTGAAAATGTATCATAAGGAAGCATAACGGCCTCTTCAAATAACAACAGGCGCTGGGAAGAGGCCGGTTTGCTCAGAAACAAGAAAAAATGCAGCAAAATTGGTAACCGCAATTGGAATCCACATAAAAGCTCCGTTTAAGCTGCTCAAAAATCCTTTAAAAAGGTGTAGACCTCATAAGAATAACCTCAACGAAAATCGTAATGAGCCGATCGACAAAACGAAATCCGCATAAATGGCAGTATAAAGACTTTGAAACAGCTAAAAAATATTTTTCATCCTCTTGCAGTTTCATGGAAATCCGGCAAAGTTAATGATAAAAGCTTGCATTTTTTATAAAATAGTCTTATAAAGGAGAATGAAATTATTAAAAGGAAAGGAAAAACATGATGCAAATTGCGATTGTAACAGATAGTACTGCTTACATTCCTGAAGAAGTTCGAAAGAGGCATGGCATACATATGATTCCTCTTAGCGTTATTTTTGGAGACGAGTCTTATCGTGAAGAGATAGATATGACAGCAGAGAGTTTTTGGGAAGAAATAAAGCGCCAGAAAGAGCTGCCTACGACTTCTCAGCCGCCAGTTGGTGAATTTGTCGAGTTGTTTGAAAGCTTATCGAAAGAATATGATGCAGTCATCAGCATTCATCTTTCAAGCGGTATCAGCGGCACTTACAATGGTGCTGTCACAGCAGGTCAAATGGTAGACGGCATTAAGGTATATCCTTACGATTCGGAAATAAGCTGTATGGCTCAGGGATTCTATGCAATTGAAGCAGCGAAAATGGCAAAGGAAGGGAAAAAACCGGAAGAGATCATCGCTCGCCTTGATGAAATTAAAAAATCAATGGATGCTTATTTTATGGTGGACGATCTTTCTCATCTTCAGCGCGGCGGACGATTAACCGGAGCTCAAGCTTTAATAGGGAACCTGCTGCAACTGAAGCCTCTTCTTCATTTTGTTGATAAAGTGATCGTGCCGTATGAGAAAATTCGTACGCGCAAAAAAGCAATCCAACGTATCTATCAATTATTTGACGAAGCTGCAAGCAAACATCCGGTGCGGGCGGCTGTCATTCATGCCAACAGGCCGGAGGATGCCAAAAAAATGAAAGAGGAGCTCGAAAGTAAATATCCAAATTCTGAATTTATTATCAGCTATTTTGGCGCTGTCATTGGAACTCATCTAGGAGAGGGAGCTATGGGTCTCTGCTGGTATAAAAAGTAATTGCAAGAAAACGTTAAACCCATTGTGAAAAATGGCTGTATCCATCCTCTTAAAAGAACTTCCCCTTCAAAACGAGAAAAGGTGCGATTCACCAAAAAATGGAACGGTGTCTGACCATCTGAAGGTGCAAAAAGCACCTTTTATTTTTTACAGAAATGAAGGATATAAATGATTCATCTAGCATCTTTCATTTGGACGAAAAGCAATAAGAGCAATTGATTAAATATATTGATTTTTCAGAAAATATAAGGTAAAAATAATAGTAAGAAACAATATGGTATGTACAAGCGGAGGTTTTATATGCATGATCATGATCATGATCTCCAAAAACATCTTCTCGGAAGACATCTCCTTTCAAATGAGCTCCCGTTTTCAATGGATGCCGTTCAAAATGCCCCCTTCGTTGAAATAGAACAAGGTGTTGTGAAAAAATCCGGTTTTTTTTATTGCAATCGATGTGGAAATGATCAGCCCTTTTTATTTGCAGGCTTTGACTGTGCAAAGTGCGGAAAGTTTTGTCATTATTGCCGGAACTGCATCATGATGGGGCGAGTAAGTGAATGTTCAAAGCTTGTTAGTTTTCCAAGACGAGATAAGGAGGAAAAACATTCGATCCAATCGGATCAAACAAACTTTTTGCAATGGGATGGCGAGCTGTCTCCGGCGCAAAAAAGAGCATCTGACCGGATCGCGGAGTCCGTTTTGCAGCGTACAGACTGTCTCATTTGGGCAGTTTGCGGAGCAGGAAAAACAGAGGTGCTGTTTGCCGGCATAAACACAGCTTTGCAGAAAGGGCTATTTGTTTGCATTGCTGCACCGCGTACGGATGTTGTTTTGGAGCTTGGACCGCGTTTGAAAAACGTTTTTCCGAGCATCGATGTGGCAGTGCTTTACGGAGGAAGCGAAGATCGTTTGAAGCTGAGCCCAATTACCATTTCAACGACTCATCAGCTTCTTCGGTATAAAGAAGCCTTTGACGTGGTGATTCTTGACGAAGTGGATGCTTTTCCATATTCTGTAGATCCTGCTTTGCAATTTGCGGTTGAAAAAGCACGCAAACGAAACAGCTCCCTTATTTATTTAACTGCGACTCCCTCCTCATCAATTAAGCGGCATTTTAAGCCTTCCGAAATTGTGAAAATCCCTGCTCGATACCATGGTTATCCCCTACCTGTTCCTGAATTCAAATGGTGCGGCAATTGGAAAAAAAGATTGGAGAAAGGAAAGCTGCCGAAAAATATCATCACATGGGCAGCCGAACATTTGCAAAAGGAAAGACAAGCTTTTCTATTTGTACCGGAAATCAAAGTGCTTCATGATGTCGTTCCATTACTAAAAAAATTGAATTCAGCGGTTGAAGGAGTACATGCCGAAGATCCCCAAAGGAAAGAAAAGGTTCGGGCATTTCGAAATGGCCGGATTCCGATCATTGTCACAACTACCATTTTGGAAAGGGGTGTAACAGTTCCTGGAACTGATGCAGCTGTTTTAGGAGCAGAAGAAACCATTTTTACAGAAAGTGCCCTTGTTCAAATATCCGGCCGTGTTGGACGGAGCATGAACAATCCAACAGGCTCCGTTATCTTTTTCCATTATGGCAAAACAAATGAAATGATTGCAGCGAAACACCATATTCTTTCCATGAATCGGGAAGCGGAGAGGGAAGGTTTGTTAAAGTGTTGATATTTTGAAAATACAGGAAACCGATGCAGGATGCGTAAAGTTGGAAAAACCCTTCAATTTTGTTGAAAAAAGAAATTCCTTTTTCCAGTATGATCCAATATAATACAGATTAGAGATCATATATTTGGGGTGAGGACATGATAGTAAACGCTCTGGAAAAAATTATGGAAGAATTGCTAGATGAATATATTGACCAATTTCATATGGAATGCACGTGCCCAACTTGCCGCAATGATGTTTTAGCTCTAGTGTTAAATAGAGTTCAGCCCCGTTATGTAACGAGTGAAGATAAAATTACATATGTAAGAGCGGAATTTTTTGATCGGTAGCAAATGACATCTCTTCTTGTCAGCCTGGCAGAATGCGCAAGAATTGTTTCAGAAAACCCACGATGTGATAATAGGAAGGCTTGATGCGAAATATGGGAAGATGTCTTTATTGTTTTAAAAGTATAGATGTCCGCTTGACTTGGAGGCGGCTTTTTTTCCTTGAAAAAGACCCTGTTTTATGCGAAGAATGCTCCAGCAAGCTAAACGTTATATCAGGCCCCATTTGTCCAATGTGCGGGAGGCAAAGCGAAAAAGCCGAGTATTGTACTGATTGCGCGGCTTGGGAAAAACATCCTGACTATCATGGAGTGATAAAGAAAAACCGCTCTGTTTTTCAATATAATGAATTTATGAAAGAAGTGCTTGCTAGGTTTAAATTCCGCGGGGATGCGATATTGGTGCAGATGTTTTCCGAACCTTTTGTGAAAGCATTTCGCCATCACTTCGACAAATCGATGATTCTCGTTCCCATCCCATTAGGTGAAGAAAGGCTTTTGGAACGCGGGTTTAATCAAGCAAAATTATTGGCCCAGCTCCTTCAGCTTCCGATTATTGAGCCTTTGCGCAAAACAGATGCAGCAAAACAATCAAAAAAATCACGGATCGACCGAATGAAGACGAAAAATATGTTTACTGTAACAGATCCAAAACAAGTACATGGTCAACATATTGTTATCATCGATGACATTTACACAACAGGCGCAACGGTACGCCAAGCTGCAAAGCAGCTGATGAACGCTGGTGCGAAAAGTGTCGAATCATTTACGCTTGTCCGCAGCTAAATGACAAATCCGTTTTTCCGATATAAAATAATAATAATAGGAAGATTTTTGAAAGGTGGATTTTTATGGGGGAATTAGCAAACTGCCCAAAATGTGGTTCCTTGTTTGTCAAAACGCGGCTTCGTTCAATATGTGATGCTTGCTACCAAGAGGAAGAAAAGGCATTTGAAACAGTATATAACTTTTTGAGAAAAAAGGAAAACCGCAGATCGACCATTACTGAAGTTGTGGAAAAAACAGGAGTGGAAGAGGACTTAATACTGAAGTTTATTCATCAAGGACGCATTCAACTGGCGAACTTCCCGAACCTTGGTTATCCTTGTTCACGGTGCGGCAAATTTATTCGCGAGGGAAAACTTTGTGTTTCTTGCAAAAAGGAAATACAGTCTCAAATTGAGCAAATGGAAAGAGAAGAGCAGTTTCAGGAGGAGAAAGAGAAGATGCAAACATACTACGCTATCCAACCGAAAAATAATGAAAAACGTTAACAAATCCCTCTATCGATCCGATAATGAATATAGAGATAGATTTCCAGCTGAAACAATCGTTCCATTAGAGCAGGAAAGGAGGCGGTGTCCATGAAGATTCACAGCTATCGGTCATCAAACGTTAATCCTTATCAAAAGCAAATGGATGCCAGCAAGCAGATGAAAGTGGAAGTCCAAAAAGATAGAGTGGAAATATCCAAGCAGGCAAAACAGCTTCAGCAGACGAGCGGTTTTGATCTTCAGCGCCAAGAAAAAGTGCAGGCGATAAAAAAAGAAATTGAAAGCGGGACTTACAAAATCGCCCCAGACCTGATCGCGAAAAGCATGATCCAATTTTATAAGAAAAAAAATGAAGAATAAATTGCGCCAATCCGTTTCGGTTTTTGATTTGGTTGCGTACGAAGCAGCCTGTTTCGATTTTTGATTTGGAACAGAATGAAAATGTGCTGGGCAACTATATTGTACATTTCTGCATTTTTAGCATCTTCATCTTTACAACAAAAAATTATTTTTCATGTCCGGCTTTGGATCATCTTGTCAATGTTTTGAACGAAGCACCGGTAAATATGATTGTATTGAATTTTGCGGGGAGGACGTTTTCGTGTCTCTTGCCAATTTAATTAACGTTTTAGAAAAGCAGTTAATCATTCATGAACAATTGTATAACTTGGCAGTAAAAAAAACGGATATGCTGAAAAAAGATGATGTTAATCAATTAATGCAGCTTTTAAAGGAAGAGCAGAAATATGTAATGCAGCTTGAAAATGCTGAAAAGGAACGGATCAAAGCAGCGGCTTGCTTTTTAGAAAGAGAAGACGATTTAACGATTTCCGCCTGTATTGAAAAAGCGGAAAATGAGGATAAAGAACGGTTGATAAATCTAAAAGAAAAATTGACAAACGTATTGGCTAATTTGAAAAACGCGAATTTTGTCAATCAACAACTGGCATTGCAAGCATTGCAGGTTGTGAATTTAACGCTTGATCTTTTCATGCCGGAGGAAGCATCGCCGAATTACACGAATCCGAATCAAGAATCGAAGCAATCGAAACGGCGTTCATGGTTTGATTCAAAAATTTAACGGGGGAATTCGCAATGGTATCAACATTTTTTGGACTGGAAGCGGCTAGAAGCGGATTGTATGCCGCACAAAGCGCTTTATATACAATTGGACATAATGTAGCAAATGCCGAGACACCTGGTTATTCGCGGCAGAGAGTAAACCTTGTGCAAAAGCAAGCGTATCCGACACCAGGCCGTTTTCGAGCTGATATCCCTGGGCAGTTTGGAACAGGGGTGGATACACAAACAGTGCAGCGGATCCGCGACCGCTATCTTGATGTACAATATCGCGGCGAAAATTCTAAGCTTGGCTACTGGAGCTCTAGATTCAACGCATTATCGAGAATGGAAGATGTGATGAACGAGCTGAACGAGACAGGCTTGAACGAAACGATGGATAGCTTTTGGCAATCGCTGCAAGATTTGGCGGTCAATCCTTCCAACCTCGGTGCCCGCTCTGTTGTCCTTGAGCGCGGAAGAGCTGTTACAGAAACGTTCAATTATTTGGCGGAATCATTAAAGCATAATCAGAAAGATTTACGCAATGAACTCGATGTCGCAACAACGAAAATCAACTCTTTGCTTGAGCAAATCAACCAAATTAACAAACAAATCGGCGAAGTAGAACCGAATGGTTATTTGCCAAACGATTTGTATGATGAGCGCGATCGATTATTGGATGAGCTTTCTTCTTATATTGATATTAAAGTGACGCCGGTTGAAAGCGGAGGCAACGCTTTGAAAGTAGCCGAAGGAAAAGTAACTGTCGAGCTCGCTGGCTTCGAACCGCCAATCACCCTTGTCGACGGAAATAGATACAAAGTAAGACAATTTAGCCTCAATGAATCCAAGACGAACGGTCTTATCGAATCTATTTCTGTTGGTGGAAGAACGATAGGGGCAGACGATTTTGTTGAAAATTTAAACATCAATGGAAGTTTAAAAGGCTTAATCGAGGCGCACGGTTATACGAACATAGGCAGCACGATTGAACGCGGCATCTATCCTAGCATGATGTCAGATTTAGATCAAATGGCATATGATTTTGCGAACGCATTTAACACTGTCCACAGAAACGGATGGAGCCTTGAGGACATAAACAACGGCGTTCAAACACAGCGCGATTTCTTTGATCTCGGAGGTTTAAGCTCTCCTAAAGGCGCTGCGGCTGCCATTAAAGTATCGGATGATATGAATCGCGATCGAATTGCAGCTTCTGCTACAGGAGAAATCGGCGACGGCCAAAATGCGCTGAAGCTTGCTGAAGTAAAAAATACTTCGTTTCAAAGTTATTTTGAAGCTGTTATCGGCGAAATGGCTGTTATGACACAAGAAGCGGAGCGGATGAAGGAAAATTCAGAAACCTTAGTTTCATCTGTTGAACAACGCCGCAAATCCGTCAGCTCCGTTTCATTAGACGAAGAAATGACAAACATGATCCAATTCCAGCACATGTACAACGCCGCAGCAAGAATGATCACTTTGCAGGATGAAATTTTAGACCGAATTATAAACGGCATGGGACTGGTCGGGAGATAAAGTAAAATTGACTGTTGAATAACCATAGTGGAAAATGAAAGCAAAAATTGTCGGGTTCAGAATGTATGAAATGAAATAAGGCGATGAAGTGCAAATCATATAAGAAATGTACTATTTGCACGTTATGAATTCATACAAAAAATTTATTTAATGAAAGAGAGGTGCAGCATATGCGTGTCACTCAATCGATGCTTGCGCAAAACTCGCTCCGCCATTTAAGTAAAAGCTATGAGCTGCTGGGAAAATATCAAGATCAGATGTTGACAAGAAAAAAAATCACCCGCCCGTCCCAAGATCCCGTTGTAGCAATGAAAGGATTGTACTATCGGACAAACTTAAAGGAAGTTGAACAATATAAACGAAATTTATCAGAGGCTTACCTTTGGATCGAAAATTCTGAAGCGGGACTAGAACAGGCCAACCAAGGGCTGCAACGAATACGCGAGCTTTTGATTCGGGCAAAAAACGGTACAAATTCAGAAGACGAACGTGATGCGGTTGCCCGCGAAGTGAAACAAATTAAAGACGATCTTGTTGCTGTCGCCAACACACAAGTGGCCGGCCGCTATATTTTTAATGGAACGAAAACAGACTCAGCGCCTGTCAGCGGCGACCCGCCTGTCGTTAATAATAACAATGAACCGTTTAAAATCGAGCTTTCAAAAAACATTCAAATCCAAGTGAATATAACGCCTGACAATGTCTTTAACCAAGCAATGTTCAATACTATTCAGGACATCCAACATGCTTTGGAAAACAACGACACAACGAACTTGGACAGCCTGCTCGGCCAGCTTGATGACCATATTGATGCTCTTAACGCTGAACGGGCTGAGCTTGGAGCCCGTTACAACCGGATCGAGCAGATGGAAAACCGTATCGGTCAACAGGAAGTAATCTCTACAAAAATTTTGTCAGACAATGAAGATGCCGACATCGAACGGGTCATCATCGACTTGAAAGAGCAAGAAAGCGCGCACAGAGCAGCGCTTGCTGTCAGCGCCCGCATCATTCAGCCAAACTTAGTTGATTTTTTGCGATAATGTGAGAGAGAAAGGACCTGCATGAAGGTCCTTTTTGTTCATCGTTATGCCTTGCTTTTGTTCCATGTTTTCCGACTGCTAAAAGAGGTACATAATTTACTGAAGAAATTTCACTTTTCGTTGATTAGAACGGTATAGTCTTGTGAGTCATTCATATTTTTGACGAGAGCCCCCTTGAAGGAACTTCAATTGCATAGGATAGTTGAAGCACTTGCTTATTATTGTCTGTTGAATTTTTGTTTCTTCGAAGAGAATTTCTTTTCTGCTTTAAACTTTTGTTGTCAGTCGAGGTGAGAGAAATGCTTCTGCCGCAAATTAGAATGGAAAGCCAAATGGCGAAAATTGCGATTAGCACCACTCCTGGAAAGCAGTCGATCAAACAGCCGAAAGCGGATATCGATTTGCAGCCGGCGAAAGTAGCGATGGAAATCAACCGCACACCTGGAAAATTGACAATCGATCAAACGAAAGCGTGGGAAGATCGAAATTTAGCTGACACGTTCCGTTTCATTGAAAAAATAGCTGAGGAAGGCTATCAAGCTTGGCTTGAAGGTATTGCCCGCCGCGCAGAACAGGGAGATGAACTGATGAAAATTGAAAACGGCGGCAGCCCGCTGGCTGATCAAGCGAAAGAAAACAGCGAATCCCCGATGTATGAAGTGAATGTCGGCTGGATTCCATCATTGTTCAGTGTGAAATTTGATTACGAACCAAGCAAGCTTGATATTAATTGGCATCTGAAAAAAGCTGAATTTCGCGCCATTCCCAATAAGCCGATCATTCATTACGACCGTGGCAGAGTCGATATAAAAATCGCTCAATACCAAAAGTTAAAAATCGGCTTTGCCAATCTCACCTTTAAAGGACAAAACTTTGAAATGAACATATGAAGGTTGTGAGAACATGAGACTTAAGACAAAATATCATGGCGAAATAGAAGCCGCAAGCGACAGCATCATCCAATTTCCATCGGGAATTCCGGGGTTTTTAGATGAAAAGGAATTTGTGCTTTTGCCATTTGGCGCCGAATCGCCATTTTTTATTTTGCAATCGGTCAACACAAAGGAACTTGCTTTTGTCATGACAATTCCTTTTTTATTTTTCAAAGACTATGCTATCGACTTAGACGATGCCACGATTGAGCAGCTGGAAATCGAGTCGGAACAAGATGTCGCTGTCTATGTAATTTTAACGTTAGAAGACCCGTTCGAAAACACAACCGCCAATCTGCTAGCTCCGGTCATCATCAATCAAAAAAACAAACGGGCCAAGCAAGTGATTTTAACAGGCACTACTTATAAAACGAAGCATCCACTTATGGAACAGAAGGAGGTGTGAAGCCGTGCTCATTTTAACAAGAAAGCTGAACGAATCCATCATTATCGGCGACAACATCGAAATAACCATCACCGCCATCGAAGGCGATCAAGTCAAACTCGGCATTAAAGCTCCGAAACAAATCGATGTCCACCGAAAGGAAATATATGACGCCATTCAAACAGAAAACAGCGCGGCTTCCCGCACCGACCTTGACCTGTTAAAACATTTTCAAGAAAAGCTCAACAAAAAATAAACCTGAGGTTTGAAACTGTAAAAACCGTAATCAAACAAGGATGTTCAACCATTTTATTTTTCTATTAAAAAAGTCCCGTTTTTTCTTTAAACCCTATTAAACATCAAAAAAACAATCCGATATAAAACATGTAAAGAGCAGCGGCGGCCGACGCGGCTCTTTACATACCACATGGACGTGGAAAACAACAATTCAAGGAGGAAAAAATCATGAGAATTAACCACAACATCTCGGCGTTAAACACTTACCGCCAACTTTCATTTAACAACACACAAACTGCAAAAAACCTTGAAAAACTTTCTTCCGGCTACCGCATCAACCGCGCTGGCGACGATGCAGCAGGTCTTGCCATCTCTGAAAAAATGCGCGGCCAAATCCGCGGTTTAGAAATGGCGCAAAAAAATGCACAAGACGGTATTTCTTTAATCCAAACTGCTGAAGGAGCTCTAACAGAAACTCATGCCATCCTTCAACGTATGCGTGAGCTTGCTGTACAAGCTGCGAATGATACGAATGTAACAGCTGACCGTGATGCAATTCAGGCTGAAATTAATGCGCTTGTTTCTGAAATCAATCGTATAGCAGGTAATACAGAATTTAACACACAAAATCTATTAGACGGAACTTTTTCTGGTAAAAAATTCCACATCGGAGCCAATAGTGGACAATCTATTACAGTAACAATTGGAACTATGAATGCAAATGCATTGGGAACAACAGATTTAAAAATTGCAGAAGTTAAAGTGGATACCGTTACAAATGCAAATGAAGCTATCACAGCTATTGATAAAGCAATTGAACAAGTATCAACAGAACGTTCTAAACTTGGTGCAATTCAAAACCGTTTAGAACATACTATTAACAACTTGGGAGCTACTTCAGAAAACTTAACAGCAGCGGAATCCCGAATCCGCGATGTAGATATGGCAAAAGAAATGATGGAATTTACGAAAAACAACATCCTTACACAAGCAGCACAAGCAATGCTTGCTCAGGCAAATCAAGTACCTCAAGGGGTTCTTCAATTGCTTCGATAATTTTAAATATTTTTATAACCAGACCCTTTTTCGGGTCTGGTTATTTTGTGCGCCCGGCATGTATATGAACTATAGGGTGTAAGTCCCGAACCCCGAAGACAGAAGTAGAGGTTAGCCAAGAGCAAGGGTGTCCGTGGTGACGCGGAATCTGAAGGAAGCTGGAGGCAAAACACCGGTCCGAGGAACACGAACCTCATATAAGGCTAGGTATGATTGAGTGAGTTTGCAAAACAAAACAAAGCTCTTTCTGTCGAAGGTCATATCGAGTAAATGAGGCGGATAGATGGTGTGAAAGTGCATGTACTTACCCGGGGAGGTCTGGTGGATATGTGAAGTACGCTTCATAACCTACTTAGTGATAAGTAGCTGAACCGTCAGAAGTCAGCAGAGGTCATAGTATTAGTTGGTCTAGAACAACTAAGAAGGACCGAACAATTAAGAGAGAATAGCCCTTGGCATTCAGTGAGTCATGATGAACACAGAAAACGTAGTACCTCACTTGAGGGAGGAAGCGGTGAATCCCGTGGGAGACCTCTTGGAGGGTGGAGTGACCACTGGCATAAAGAGAACAGCTATTCACGGAAGTTATGAAAACTTGCGTCAATTATCTTAATTGAACCGCCGTATACGGAACCGTACGTACGGTGGTGTGAGAGGACGGGAGTTAATCGCTCCCTCCTACTCGATTTTTGTAATGCTTACATGTGAATATTTTTAGACCGTTTATCGTTACTTTTAAAAATTTAATTATGAGATAACCAATCAAGGTATTGAATTGAAAAAATGATTTAAATGAATTTTAAAATAGTTTTTGAATTGTAATGGGATGAACATATCAGAAAATTCAAGCAACAAATACAAAGATCCTCTCAACATTGTCAGATCCAAAAATGTAGTTTGAGTAAGAAAAACTCAATATAGAGATGAAATGAACTATAAAAATAATAAAATTCATTTTGTCAATTCTTAACATATAATAAATCATAGAGAGATATATCTAATTTTATCATTTTAGATTCATCACCACATTTTGTGATTTAACCCAAAAAATAAGGAAAACACTCACGAATTCCTGGCAATAATGTTAGCGTCACTTAACATAACAGGAGGTTCTAAAGTGTTTTCCGTATCACTAGATTTGCCAGAATTTGAAGTTGTTAAACAAGTGTTTCTTGAAGATTGCAATTTGTTACATGTTGAGAAAAATACTACAGAAGAACGCTGTTCTTACTGCGGTTTTTTTTCTAGTCATGTCCATGACTGGCGGACAAGAAAGGTTCGTGACTTGTCCGTATTAGGTAAGCCCCTTTTCTTATTTGTCAGAGTGTATAGATACCGTTGTCACAACTGTAATGAGGTATTTTCACAAACATTTGAATCTATCCGTCCTAATAAGCATCAGACCAATCGGTACAGAGAATATCTGTACGAAATGTGCATTGGCTCTACTATCCAAGAAGTGAGTCGAAAGGAAAAAATACCTTATACAACCGTTGAAAGAATATTTTATTCCGTTGCTAAAGAAAAAGAGAAGGAGCATTTAGAAACTCTTGAAAGTGTTTTAGAAAACAATGAATTAATCCTTAGCCTTGATGAGATCGCTGTCCGAAAGGGTCACCGATATGAAACAGTTCTTATGGATACCCAATCCGGGAGTGTGCTTGGTATGGAACATCAACGGAGTTATCGTTCAACTCAGATCTTACTTGCCAAGAAGATTCTGTCTGATAAATGCGTTCATACCGTTGTTATGGATATGTGGGATCCCTTCCATAAAGCTGTTAAATCTATATTCCCAGAGGCCTGTATCGTCATTGATAAATATCATGTGGTGCAAAAGGTGACACATGCACTTGACCAAGTTAGAAAGAAAACTCCTGGACTAAAAAAGGGACGGTTTAAACTCTTGAAAGGTTCTGAAAAGTTAACGGCTAATGAAAAACAACAATTAGACGAGATGCTCAAAGAGCATTCAGAATTGTCATATGCCTATTTTCTAAAAGAACTCTTTAGAGAAATATACCAAGTGAATGACTATGATACAGCTGATTCACTCTTAGAAGAATGGATTCAACTCGCATGGAGCAGCCCATTTCCTTCATTTCATCAAGTTGCCAAGACGATAGAAAATTGGAAGGCACAAATTTTACAATATTTTCTTACCCCTTTTACGAATGGCCGGATTGAAGGTACAAACCATAAGATTAAGAACATCAAAAGACGTGCTTTTGGCTTCAGAAACCTTGAAAGATTTCGACTACGTGTATTTTTGGAATGTACAGGTAAAACTTATAAAAATCAGGTTGCTTAACCATGCCCTTCATCAGCTTTCCGCATTGTAGTGGTCTGCAAGCTGACGAAGGAGCTACTCTAGATTGAGTATCAATCTCGCTAACTTATTGCCGGAATTGTGTGAACATCACAGAATATGGTGATGAGACTCATTTTATAACTGTGACTATGTATTTAATTTTGAAGGTAATCCAAATTCATGTACCAAAAGGGTTTTAACTTACGAAATTCATCTCAACAAAAATATTAAAAAAAAAATGTGTACGCCGATATTATATTTGAGGTGTGATATATGTCAAAAAATTATAAAGTGGTTGAAGAAATTTCGAAAAGCGGCCATAAAATTGTAAAAATTAATGATTACTATTTACATAGTAAATATGATCCGATAAAGGAAGCAAAACGATTTGCAGAAAAGCATTTTAAAAAGAATTTTTTACATATATTGTTTGGAATAGGCGCAGGTTATTTTGCTAAAGAATTAAGCGAGAAATTAACTGAAGATGAATTTTTAATAATTGTCGACCCTTTTGAAAAAATAATTAACTTTCAATTTGAAAATATTGAAAACTACAATCGAACGATTTTGATTATTGGAGAGAAGAAAGAATTATTTTCTCAAATGTTGGAAAGATTTGTTGGTATTTTTGGAAAAAGAATATGCTTCATAACTTCCCCGAATTATAATCATATTGCAATAGATTATTACCATGATTTATTAAAAATAGTGAAAGACTGTATTTATATGGAAGTTGTAAATATAAATACTATAAACTATTTTTCCAGGGATTGGGAAAGGAATTTTACACTTAACTTATTTTATGCCTTCAATGATATACCTTTTAAAGAATTGAAAAATTTTTATGAGGAGCCTGTTGTTGTTGCTTCAGGCGGTCCGTCATTAACAAAACAAATTCCTTTATTAAAATCTATTAGGAATCATATAGTATTGATTTCATCTGGTTCTACAATAAATACTTTGCTAAGTCATCATATAGAACCAGATTTTGTTGTTACAATAGATGGGGGCATTAATAACTATAAACACTTTGAAGATCTAAATTTAAAAAATACTCAAATGATTTATTCCTTATCTAATCATCATAAGATACGAGAACATTTTAACAGTCGATCTGTTGTTTTTAATACAAATAAAGAAGTAGAAAAGTATGTCCAAAAATTAATTAATAAAGATGTTGATACGATTTTAGGTGGAGCTTCTGTAGCAACTTATGCGCTAAGCATTGCTGAAAAAATTACAACAGGTGCAATTGCTTTAATTGGCCAAGATTTAGCTTATACGGATAATAAATCTCATGCTGAAAACAATAAAAATTTTAAAGTGATAGATGAAGAAGCTATTAAAAAAAGAGGAATGTTTTATACTAAAGGATATTTTGAAGACCAAGTTCTTACAGATTACCCCTTTCTGTTAATGAAAAATAATTTTGAACATCTACTTAAAACCTTTAAAAACCCTGAAAGGATTTATAATTGTACAGAAGGGGGAATAAAAATTGAAGGCTATCAACAAATATCTTTTCAACAATTTTGTGAAAAATTTGTTGATAGAAATAAAATACCTGTCTCTTTTAATAAAAAGTTTTGTTTAGAGAAAACGAGAGATGATTGGGAAAAATTTTTAAAACTTGTTCGGGAGGAAATTAATAAGCATGAAAACGTAGAACGACTTGTTAAAGATGCTATTTCATTGTTAAAAAGAAATAAATCGAGATCTAATTTTTCAACAAAAATTTTAAAAGAGTTAGATAAAGTTGATGAGAAATTAAAAAAGTATTTTAAAGACGGATTTATGTCAATAATAGCTCAACCAATTATAATCAAAATCTACCATAATAATTTGCCGAAAGAAAATGAATCCGAGAAAGAAACTTATCAAAGAGTATATAAACGTTCTTTAAATTTATATTCTGAATTATTGCATGCAGCAGCGGAGTCTAAATCAAATTTTCAATTTTTAAAAGAAAAAATTGAAAAGAAAATTAAAGTATTTAATAACGAGGGATGAAAATGACAAATATTGTTTTAGAAACACAAGAAAGCTTTTATCACTATATCGAAAGAGTAGCAACAGGATCCCAAACGATTGCAGATTATTTACGTGAAGATAAGATTGGCGAAGCCATACAACTTATTGTACAATTCAGTGAAGGAGTAAGTTGGTTGACAAAAGTAGTGGAGTTAATGGAGAATCACAAATACACAATTGATATTAATTTTAGTGATATTAATCCATTTTTGGATGAAATTAATAATGGGATCGAACGCCAGGACTACGTCATAGTGGCGGATATGTTTGAATATGAAATACAGCCCTTCTTTGAGGAAGCAAAGAAAAAAAGATTTCGTATGATAGAGGAAGATCCCCATTGAATCTATTAAAAAAAATGTGAATTCAATTAAAAATGGTCAATTGAAAAAACAATTATTAAAATCCGCAAATGATAAAATTGAAATTAGTATTCAAGAATCCAAAATTAATGGTCTCCCAACTTTAATATTAAATGGTCAATATTTATATAGCCAATACAATCCAATGAGAGATGCCGAAACATTTATAAAATCGCAATTAGATCCAAATGTAAATGTTTATTGTTTGTTTGGATTTGGACTAGGATATCATGTGAAAGTTTTGTTGGAAAATGAGCCAAATAAACGTGTGTTTGTAATAGAGCCTTATTTAACGTGTTTTAAAGCAGCACTAGAGACATTAGATTTAACTGATATTCTTTCTCATCCTAATGTAAATATTTATTTTTTGGAGGATATTTCAAAATTAAATAATCTTTTAAATGAATTGTTAGAATATAAAGTTAAATGGTTAATTCCTAATCCATTTGTCAAAGCATTGCCCAATAACAATCCAATAAAACATATATTAGAAGAAATCAAAATAAAAGAGATGTCTTTTCATCGATTTTCTTCTTTAATGGAAAAAAACTTCTGGAACAATTTGAACTATATGGATATAACTGTTGATAAACTATTTGACTTGTTCAAGGGAAAAAAGGCAGTGTTAGTATCTTCTGGGCCCTCTTTGGATAAGACTGTTGATGCATTGAAAGAGTTAAGAAAGAAATATTTTATTTTAGCTGTAGGTTCAGCATACAAAGTGCTTAAAACGAAAGGAATTGAACCTCATGCTGTTGTGATCTCAGACCCTCAAAATGAGGTTTATCGACAATTGGCAGGATTGAATTTGTCAAAACCGCTGATATATTTGTCAACTGCTTGCTACAAAGCAGTGAGATATCATAAAGGTTTAAAGATTGCTGCGTTTCAAAAGGGATATCCGAAAGCAGAAATGTATGCCAAGCAAAATGGCTGTCAATTGGTTGATACCGGTGGCTCAGTTGCCACAACAGCTTTTGATATTTTAATAAAAATGGGATTTTCTGAAATTGTTTTGTTAGGGCAGGATTTGGCTTATGCAAAAGATCGCAGCCATGCTGCACACTCAACATCAGGAGTGCGTGTTGCCACAGAACAAAGACTCTTTTCCATCCCTTCGAATAATGGGTCAGTTGTCAAAACCACTAGAAATTTATTCATTTACCTCAGATGGTTTGAACGAAAAATAACAGAATCCAAACATGTTATTGTAAAAAATACAGCTGAACAAGGCGCTGTGATTAAAGGGGCACATTTTGTTCCGATTTCAGACATTGTTTCAAATGCAAAAAAACTAACAGAATTCCCATTTGATGAAACAATAAAAAGCTTATTAAATCAGTAGTTTTGCAATTTATACTTCAAAGTCCTGCGGTAATATGTCAAGGTGAAAAATCATAGAAATTGGAAATTCCCTTGTCCGATGATCCGAAAAAAGGCAATACTGAAGAAACCCAGTATTGGTACATGTAATAAACTGGGTCTAAAGGTTGATATTGGTATACCAGATCGATCCTCTTATCGATCTTCCCCCTTTCTTGGCGTGTAGATTTGACCGTTGCGTAGCAGCGCATCGATCACACGCACGAGTTTTCTAGCGGTGAGGACGAGGGCTCGTTTATGTTGGTGTTTGGGCACTTCCTCATACTTCTTCCGGTAGTACGCACGAAACGTCGCATCATGCCGTTGCACCGAGTTGGCAGCCTCCACTAGGTAGTAACGGAGATAGCGATTGCCGGAACGAATGAGGGAGGTGTCCTCGGCTTGAAAACGGCCCGATTGGTGCTTGGACCATGTCAAGCCGGCATATTTTGCCAAGGCGGCCTGGTTGTGAAACCGCTCGATTTGCCCGATTTCGGCCAGGATGCCTGCGGTATAAACCGGTCCGATGCCTGGGATGGTTTGCAGTGTGTTCGGAATGCCTTCAAGATGGCGGGTAATGGCTTTATCGAGCTCTTTGAGCTGCGATTGCAGGCTGCGGATTGATTGAATCGACAGCCCTAACAGCAAGTCGATGGAATCCTCGACACACTTGGACAACCGATACGACGAACGGGCCGCCTTTTGAATCGACTTGGCGATGCATTCCGGATCGGCAAAGCGATTGCGCCCTTTTTGGCGCAGGAAGTCGGCCAACTGCTTGACATCCATTTGGCAGATGTCATCGAGGCTCCACGACTCAAGCAGCAGTTCGAGAATGGCATGTCCGAAGATCGAACTGTCCACCTCTTGGGTAAAGGAACTGCATTTGTAAAACAAGTGCTGGAGAAAATACTGTTTCTCACGGGTTAACTGGTGGACGAGATGATATCGCATGCGTGTCAGTCGCTGAAGCGCGAGAAACTGCTCCTTGAGGACAGCCGTCATCTTCAGACGGCCGAAGCGAAGCCGATCCGCAATGATCCAAGCATCGATGTCATCCGTTTTCTCCAAGTCGACATAGGCTTCTTTAAACTTGCGAATGAGCTTTGGATTGATCGTAAACACCTTGACGTTCCAAGCCTGCAAGGCCTCCTGCTGGTGGAAAAACATAGCTGGATGCCAACTGTAGACCGAGGTGGCTTCCATCCCGATCAGAATTTCGGTTGGCTTTCGCTTGTTAGCCCACAGGAGGATTTGATCCCGAAGGAAGGTGGCGCCCAGAAGATGATTATCCACTTTGAAGCGTGCGCACGTATTTCCTTCATGATCCATAATGCAGGTGGCTAAGTCGCGTGAGCTCACGTCGATCCCGACGTAGAGTTTCATGAGATCACCTCCTATTGTTGTAGGATCGAGGGGTAGGACTCTTCGGGATGCCCCCGGATCGCGCCTGTTGACCAGTCACCCTCGCATATGAGAACTCACGTTGGACCATGGGCTGCCCTGGAAGCTGCTCCTTCCAGCATGGGGAAAACCAACGGGAACAGCCTGCGGGTTAGACGTCCAAACAGGGGCCGAGGAGACAGACTTTACAAGTAGTCAAAGCTACAGGAGTGAGAAGAGTATCCCCGATGATCCTAAGACCATTATCCAGGAACATTGCGAAAAGTCCAACCCCGGTACGCTCAACCCTTTGTGGGAGGGGCGCGCCCCTCCCACAAAGGCAACCACCCAAGATATGCGATTGTCAAGGAGCG
This sequence comes from Aeribacillus sp. FSL M8-0235, assembly GCF_038000355.1. NCBI lineage: Bacteria > Bacillati > Bacillota > Bacilli > Caryophanales > Bacillaceae > Aeribacillus > Aeribacillus sp. FSL M8-0235. The sequence continues at coordinate 641,901 of NZ_JBBOBW010000001.1, forward strand.
TATCGGACTGGAAATTCGATAAAAAAACTTTCTGAAACTTAGTATACGAGGAGTAATTTATGATGGAATGGTTAACCAATCAAACGATTTTAATAACGGGAGGAACCGGATCATTTGGAAGAAAATTTGTTCGTCGAATTTTAGAATACAATATAAAAAAAGTGATTGTATTTAGCCGAGATGAATTAAAACAATATGAAATGGCACAGGAATATACGGATCCAAGAATTCGCTTTTTTATCGGTGATGTCCGGGATAAAGAACGGTTATATCGCGCTTTTGATGGCGTTGACTATGTTGTCCATGCAGCGGCTATGAAACAGGTACCTGCATGTGAATACAATCCATTTGAAGCGGTAAAAACAAACATTTACGGTGCCCAAAACATTATTGAAGCAGCGATTGACCGTGGAGTAAAGCGAGTTATCGCGTTAAGTACGGACAAAGCAGCTGCGCCGATTAATTTATACGGTGCCACCAAGCTAGCGTCGGATAAACTATTTGTGGCGGCCAACTCTTATGTTGGAGAAAAAGAAACTCGATTTGCCGTAGTGCGCTATGGAAATGTGGTTGGGAGCCGTGGAAGCGTTGTTCCATTGTTTAAAAAAATGGCTGCTGAAGGGAAGAAGCTGCCAATCACAGACGAACGGATGACTCGATTCTGGATTACGCTTGACCAAGGTGTTCAGTTTGTCATTGATTCCCTTGCAAGGATGAAAGGCGGGGAAATTTTCGTTCCGAAAATCTCTAGCATGAAAGTGGTGGATCTTGCAAAAGCGATCGCGCCAGAGGCAGAAATTGAAATCATCGGCATCCGCCCGGGCGAAAAGCTTCATGAAACAATGATTACCGAAGATGATGCGAGACATACAGTTGAGTTTGATAATTATTATGTCATTACCCCTGAGTTTCCGTGGTGTCCACAAGAATATGCTGACCAAGGGAGAAGCTTACCGGAAGGGTTTAAATATACGAGTGATACGAATACAGAATGGTTAACGGTTGAGGAATTACGAATGCTAGTGAAGGAATTTTAATCTTTTGATTCATCACCACATTTTGTGATTTAACCCAAAAAATAAGGAAAACACTCACGAATTCCTGGCAATAATGTTAGCGTGACTTAACATAACAGGAGGTTCTAAAGTGTTTTCCGTATCACTAGATTTGCCAGAATTTGAAGTTGTTAAACAAGTGTTTCTTGAAGATTGCAATTTGTTACATGTCGAGAAAAATACTACAGAAGAACGCTGTTCTTACTGCGGTTTTTTTTCTAGTCATGTCCATGACTGGCGGACAAGAAAGGTTCGTGACTTGTCCGTATTAGGTAAGCCCCTTTTCTTATTTGTCAGAGTGTATAGATACCGTTGTCACAACTGTAATGAGGTATTTTCACAAACATTTGAATCTATCTGTCCTAATAAGCATCAGACCAATCGGTACAGAGAATATCTGTACGAAATGTGCATTGGCTCTACTATCCAAGAAGTGAGTCGAAAGGAAAAAATACCTTATACAACCGTTGAAAGAATATTTTATTCCGTTGCTAAAGAAAAAGAGAAGGAGCATTTAGAAACTCTTGAAAGTGTTTTAGAAAACGATGCATTAATCCTTAGCCTTGATGAGATCGCTGTCCGAAAGGGTCACCGATATGAAACAGTTCTTATGGATACCCAAACCGGGAGTGTGCTTGGTATGGAACATCAACGGAGTTATCATTCAACTCAGATCTTACTTGCCAAGAAGATTCTGTCTAATAAATGTGTTCATACCGTTGTTATGGATATGTGGGATCCCTTCCATAAAGCTGTTAAATCTATATTCCCAGAGGCCTGTATCGTCATTGATAAATATCATGTGGTGCAAAAGGTGACACATGCACTTGACCAAGTTAGAAAGAAAACTCCTGGACTAAAAAAGGGACGGTTTAAACTCTTGAAAGGTTCTGAAAAGTTAACGGCTAATGAAAAACAACAATTAGACGAGATGCTCAAAGAGCATTCAGAATTGTCATATGCCTATTTTCTAAAAGAACTCTTTAGAGAAATATACCAAGTGAATGACTATGATACAGCTGATTCACTCTTAGAAGAATGGATTCAACTCGCATGGAGCAGCCCATTTCCTTCATTTCATCAAGTTGCCAAGACGATAGAAAATTGGAAGGCACAAATTTTACAATATTTTCTTACACCTTTTACGAATGGCCGGATTGAAGGTACAAACCATAAGAGTAAGAACATCAAAAGACGTGCTTTTGGCTTCAGAAACCTTGAAAGATTTCGGCTACGTGTATTTTTGGAATGTACAGGTAAAACTTATAAAAATCAGGTTGCTTAACCATGCCCTTCATCAGCTTTCCGCATTGTAGTGGCTAGAATGGAAGCCGTCAAGGAAAGCGCTTGACCTCTTCCATTCTACCCACTTAGTGGTCTGCAAGCTGACGAAGGAGCTACTCTAGATTGAGTATCAATCTCGCTAACTTATTGCCGGAATTGTGTGAACATCACAGAATATGGTGATGAGACATAATTATTGTTGATGATTGCAGTCAAGACAGTACCGTACAGGTAGTTAGTAAACTGATAAAGAAAAATAAAAACATAGAACTTATCCAGTTAAAACAAAATTTTGGTTCAGCACATGCACGGAATATTGGAGTGGAACGAGCAAACTGTGATTGGATTTTGTTTATGGATTCTGATGATATTGCCCATCCAACGTTAGTGGAAGAACTCGAAACATATTTGGATGATTTAAATAAAAAAAGCAATGAAAAAGAATATTTTCTTGTTCATCCGAACTATCGTCATATCGATGAGAATGGAGTAGTTGTTGATGAGTTACAATTTGGTCGTCAATATAAAAAAGAAGAAGCACTTGGTTTTTTGTTATTGAGAAATACAATTGCTACCAGTGGCGTGTTAGTTAGTCGAGAATTGTTTCAGCGAGTTGGTGGTTTTAATACAAATTATCGTTATTCTGAAGATTGGGATTTATGGCTGCGTATAAGTGAACATAGTGGAATAGCACATATCGATAAATACTTAGTTGACATTAGAAGACATTCTAATAATTTATCTGCTAGTCTGTCGAAGATGCATGAGCATGAAATAAAAGTTCTATCTTCTTATTCTTTAGAAAAGATGAGAGATGCTATATTTAGAAGATCTTTATCTTATACTCAAAATGCATGTGATTATGTTGCTCTTCTTTTTCGCTTAGAAAAATGGCAAGAGGGATATAGAATTTTAATAAAATTAGAAGATGATAAAGATAATGAGATGGTTTCATTTTTAAAAGGAATTTATTTTTTAAAAATGAAAGACCTTCTAGAGGCTGAGCGCTCTTTTATAAATGTCATTAATATTAGTCCGAACGATGGGGCTTCATTGAATAACTTGGGAGCAATAAACTTAATTAATGGAAAAATAAAAGATGGAAAAATGTTTTTACTGAAAGCGATTGAGTTATATCCTAATTATTTAGATGCTAATTACAATCTTCGGGCAAAACCTCCTTATACTTGGGAGACTGTAAAGTTTACATGGAGAAGATTACGCCCTAAACTTATTTCATATAATCAACAATAAAAGATGGAATGAGTAAAAGATTTTACTAGTAATGATTGTTAAGTGAATTGATTTGCATTCATCGTTTGCATAAAAATATAAAAAATAATAATGAGGGTTTTTTATGAATGTTCTTATTACTAGTATTTCAGGAAAAGTGCCATTGATTCAGTTAGTTAAAGATGCTATGAATCGTCTACATAAAGAAGGGAAATTGTTTGGGGGAGATGTAAATAAACAGTGTATAGGCCGATATTTTGTAGACTATTTTTGGCATATGCCCTTGCTTCAAGAGTTGTCAATCAATGAAATTGTGGAATACTGTCATTCTCATAATATCTTTGCTATTATTCCTACGCGTAACGATGAACTTTTGTATTTTGCTCGAAATGAACATTTTTTTGAAAATAACGGTATCAAAATTATGGTTTCTAACCTTTCTTCTTTAGAAAAAACTTTAAATAAATTAATATTTTTTAAAGAAGGAAAAAAGCTGGGTTTCCCAATGATTTACACTTCTGAAAGTATAGATGCCGTTTGCGCAGATTCTTTTGTTGTAAAGGAATGTTTTGGATCAGGATCTAAAAATATTGCTGTTAATGTTTCAAAAGAAGAGGCGGTTTGTCGTTCAAAATTGTTAAAATTCCCAATTTATCAACCTTTTATTGATGGGGAAGAATATAGTATTGATGTTTATGTTGACAAAAAGGGAAAAAGCAAAGGAGTAATTGTAAGAAAGCGTGTTCTTGTTGTTGGAGGAGAGTCTCAAATTACACAAACGGTAAGAAATCTTGAACTTGAAGAGCTTGGTAAGAAAGTAGCTGAATCTTTTGAGCTTTATGGACATGTGATGTTTCAAGTCATAGTCGATAAAAAGGGAATCCCTAACATAGTGGAATGTAATCCTCGCTTTGGCGGTGCGTCTACATTAAGTGTTGCAGCTGGTTTGGATAGTTTTTATTGGTTTCTTCTTGAATCATTAGGGGAGAATCTTGATGCTTATCCGTTTAATAGGAGTGTTCGAGAGTTAACATTAATTCGGTATGCTAAGGATATGATAATATGAAAGTAGTTGTATTCGATCTTGATGATACACTATATGATGAACTGACGTTTGTGAGAAGCGGTTTTCGAGCAGTAGCCGCTTTTTTGCGTAATATAATTAACATAAGTGAAGAAGAATTATTCGAATGGATGTGGACGCGCCTACAAACAAATGGTCGAGGAGCCATTTTTGATGATTTATTATATCATTTTGGTGCCTACTCTAAAACAATGGTGCGAAAATGTATATCTGTCTATCGAATGCATAAACCGGATATTGTGCTTCCTGAAACAACGATAACATGTCTTGAACAACTTAAAGATCATCCATTATATATTGTAACAGACGGAAACAAAATCGTTCAGCACAATAAATTGGAGGCACTTCATCTATATAAAAAAATGAAACACTGCTATGTAACCCATCGATATGGTATTCATAATGCTAAACCTTCTCCATATTGTTTTATGCATATAGTAAAGAGGGAGAAGGTTAGTCCGCATGATGTTGTTTATATTGGAGATAACCCTAAAAAAGATTTTGTAGGCATCAAGCCTCTAGGGTTTAGAACGATTCGAGTAATGACAGGTCAGTATCGATCTATAGAAATGCCAAAAGAATATGAAGCAGATATCCGTATTGAATCTTTAACACAATTAAAAGATGTGTTAAATGGATAAAAATAGTATTTTAATATCTGAGAACGTATTAGAAAACAAAAAATATTTGGAAGTGGTTGTATGAAAAACATTATCATTATTCAAGCCCGCATGGGTTCATCCCGCTTGCCAGGGAAAATTTTAAAGCCATTGGGCGATCATGATGTTCTTACATATGTTGTAGAACGTTGCAAAAAAATAAAAGGTGTGAGTGATGTAATCGTTGCGACTTCTACTTTATCTCAGGATGACAAAGTAGAAGATTGGTGCAAACGTCATGGAGTTTCATTTTTTCGAGGGTCGGAAGAGGACGTATTGGACCGTTACGTCCAATGTGCGAAAATTTATGAACCTGACTATGTGATGCGTGTTACGGCAGATTGTCCATTTGTTGATTTTGAAATGGCTAATGAGATTGTCAAACTAATGGAGCAGGAAAAAGTCGATATTATTGATTTAGATGGGGAATTACCAAGGGGACTGGCTGTTGAATTGATCTCTTATCAGGCTTTGCAGTATATTCATCGACATGGTCATGAACCTCGCCATCGCGAACATGTAACCTATTATGCATATGAATTTAGGGAAGAGTTTCAACGTGCTTCCTATTCAGTACCGGTTACTCGGCGGCATCCAGAGTTAAGAATTACTCTGGATACAGAGGAAGATTACGCTCTTTGCAAAGCGGTTGCTGATTATTTTAAAGACCCGCTCATTTCTAGTGTTGATGTCATACAGTTCTTAATAAAGCATCCTGAAATCGCAAGTTTAAACAAACATATCCAACAAAAACCGGTTGTTTAAATAGACATTAAGGGGACTTTTTGACGTAAAAAAATGGTTTAAGGGGATTTTCTCTCACACTATGAAAGGACGTATAGAATGAAAAATGAATTTGAATTAATGGATCAGTTATTTGACGAACTTTTCCCCATAACCCGGAGCATAACTGGTGAAGGGGTTAGGAAAACGATTAATATTTTAAAAAAGTTTATTCCTTTGGAAATGTTTTCTGTTAAAACTGGCACGAAAGTTTTTGATTGGGAAATTCCGAAAGAATGGGTTATTAGAGAAGCATGGATCAAGGATGAAGATGGCAATGAAATCATTAATATGAAAAATCATAATCTTCATGTTTTGAATTACAGCGTTCCTGTCAATAAAAAAATGTCTTTAGAAGAATTGAAACCATTTATTCACACGATTCCGCATCTTCCAGACGCGATTCCATATGTGACATCGTATTATAAAGAACGATGGGGATTTTGTATGAGTTATAATCAATTCAAAAGTTTGAAAGAAGGAACCTATCATGCTTTTATCGATAGCGAACTTAAAGATGGAGAGCTGAATTATGCCCACGCTATTTTACCTGGGCAATCAAGCAAAGAGATATTAATAAGTACATATATTTGCCACCCATCGATGGCCAACAATGAACTAAGCGGACCAATCGTTGCTGCATTTTTATATAATCGGATGAAAGAATATCGAGATAGAAAATTTACTTATCGTTTTGTCTTTGTGCCAGAAACGATTGGATCGATTGCGTATTTACATCGTTTCGGAGAACATTTGCGCAAAAATGTGTATTCAGGATTTGTTTTAACATGTCTTGGCGGAAAAAATTATCCTTTAAGTTTTAAACGTTCCAGAAATAAAAAGGCTCCCATTAATAAAATAGTAGACTACTTAATATCAACTGGGGAAATGGAACTGATTGTCAGACCTTTTACACCAACACATGGCTCGGATGAAAGACAATATTGTTCTCCAGGTTTTAATCTGCCAGTAGGACAATTTGCAAGAATGGTTTATGGACAATATAAGGGATACCATAATTCCCTTGATACAAAAGAAGTAATGACGATCGAAAAATTAATAGACGGTGTTAACGAAATAGAAAAAATTTTAAAAATCCAAGAGTGGGATGGTTACTATATTAATACAAATCCGTTTGGAGAAGTGAAATTAGATAAACACGGTCTTTATCCTGATATAAATACACCTTTGAATGGAAATGCATCGAACAACCAAAAAATAGATAATAGAAAACAATTAAATGCTATTTTAACTATGCTAAATTATTCAGATGGAGAACATTCATTATTGGATATTGCTCAGTTGTCTGGTATTCATCTCGATAACTTAATGAATGCTATTAAGTTATTAAAAGAAAAAGGTTTACTCAAAGGACCATATTATGAAAAAAGGAGTTTATTTGAATGAAAATAGTGCTTCTGTCAGGTTCGCATCCACGCCATTATTTTATTGCCAATACATTATTAGAAAACGATTTGCTTCATGGACATTTGATTGAGGAACGAGAGGCCTTTATGCCTGTTCCGTCGAAAGAATTAGAGCCCATTGACCGAGAAAATTTTATCCGTCATTTTCATGATCGCGAGAAGGCTGAACTGGCTTATTTTGGCCGTCATTTGAAAGTTTATAAAGATATCCCGACATTAAAAGTGAAAAAATCTGAATTTAATGGTGAACAAATGCTTCAATGGCTGGTAGGTCAAAAACCAGATGTTGTGTTAACATATGGAGTACATAAAATCGAAGATCATATTATTGATATATTGCCGGATTTTGCATGGAATATACACGGCGGCCTCTCTCCATGGTATCGGGGAAATATAACACTTTTTTGGCCTTTTTATATGTTAAGGCCAAACTGGGCGGGGATGACCATACATCGTTTAACTTCCAAACTTGATGGAGGGGACATTATTCACCATTCTGTTCCCGAACTAGAATATGGCGATGGAATTCATGATGTGGCTTGTAAAGCAGTTATAAAAGCAGCACAAGATCTAGTAGAAATATTAAAAAGATTACGCAAAGGAGTAATACCACAATATGTACCCCAAAAAACAAATGGCAAATTATTTGTTGGAACGGATTGGACACCACAGCATTTACGATTGATTTATCAGACTTTCAATAATGATATTGTTGACCAATATTTAGATGGAAAATTAGGGCATATAGAACCTAAACTGGTCAACGCTCTAAAAGATTAAATATTAAAAAGAGAGTGTGTTAACACATTCATTGCTGGTGAATTTATATGAATATTTTAATCCGTGTTGATTCGTCGGTTAAGATAGGTACAGGTCATGTGATGCGGTGCTTAACTTTTGCAGAAATGCTGCGTGAAACAGGGTGCTATGTTGGATTTGTAATGAGAGCCGGGTTGGGGGATTTATGCGAATATGTCAAAAACAAAGGATTTGATGTATTTCCTATTATACATGATTCAATTTTTGCGCAAGAAAAGGATGTTCATTTAACAATTGAAGTGATCCGTCAAATGAAAATGCATATTGATTGGTGTATTGTGGATCACTACCAGCTGGATCAAAAATGGGAGAAACATGTCCAACAATATGTTCACAAAGTGATGGTGATTGACGATTTAGCCAACCGTCCTCACGATTGCCATTTACTGTTAGATCAAAATTACTATAAAAATTATGAACACCGCTATTTAGGTCTTGTTCCTTCAGATTGTAGACTTTTTTTAGGGCCAAAATATTTGATTTTGCGATCTGAGTTTTATAAAGCAAAAAAATCATTAAAAAGTTGGAGCGGTATTGTTCGACGCCTTTTGATTTTTTTTGGCGGAAGCGATCCGACAAATGAAACGGAGAAAGTTTTGTTTGCATTGCAAAGATTACCACTTAATGATATGGAAATAGATGTTGTGGTCGGCAATGCCAATCCAAATCGTTTACAAATAAAAAAAATGTGTCTTGATTTTAATCTGAATTTTCATTGCCAAATCAATTATATTGCCGACTTAATGAAAAAAGCTGATTTATCATTTGGTGCAGGTGGTGTAACAATGTTGGAGCGATGCTTTCTCGGACTCCCTTCCATTGTTACGATTGTTGCGGATAACCAAAGACAATCAACAGCAGACGTTGCAGAGTATGGAGCAATATGGAATCTTGGCTGGCATGAAGATGTAAGTGTATCTGATTATGCCGATATATTGATTGAAGCGATTTCACATCCTCGTCAGCTTGCATCGATGAGAAGGAAAGCTTTTGAGTTGTTCGGATATCGGGACAAAAATACTATACATCCCGTTGTTGAGGCTATTTTGGAGGGATAACATCTTGAGTAAGGATATTAAAATAGGCAATCGTCTGATTGGTTCAAGTCAAAAGCCTTTTATTATTGCGGAAATGTCAGGAAACCATAATCAATCTTTAGAAAGAGCCTTAAAAATCGTTGACCTTGCAGCGGAAGCAGGTGTCGATGCAGTAAAACTTCAAACATATACACCTGATACGATGACTTTAGATATTCATACAGGCGAATTTTTTATTGAGAGCGAGACAAATCTTTGGAAAGGTCAATCGTTATATAACCTTTATAAAGAAGCATACACTCCTTGGGAATGGCATGAAGCGATCTTTGAACGTTGTAAAAAGCATGGGTTGCTTGCTTTCAGTTCCCCTTTTGATGAAACAGCAGTTGATTTTTTAGAAACATTAAATGTGCCAGCTTATAAAATTGCTTCATTTGAAAATATAGATATACCGTTAATTAAAAAAGTAGCTGCTACGGGGAAACCAGTCATTATTTCGACAGGAATGGCTACAGTTGCAGAACTAGATGAAGCAGTTCAAGCTGTTCGCTCACAAGGAAATGAGCAAATTATATTATTGAAATGTACAAGTACATATCCAGCGACACCAGAAAACTCGAACATTGTGACGATTCCACATATGCGGGAATTGTTTGGAGTTGAAGTTGGATTGTCTGACCATACGATGGGTGTTGGAACCGCAGTGGCAGCTGTAGCACTTGGAGCAACAGTAATCGAAAAACATTTCACCACTTCCCGTGCAGAAGGCGGAGTTGATGCCGCATTTTCACTAGAGCCTCATGAAATGAAAATGCTTGTCGAAGAAACAGAACGGGCTTGGCTCAGCCTAGGTATGATCCATTACGGCCCTACCAATGCGGAAAAGCCTTCCCTTGAACATCGACGTTCTCTTTATGTTGCAGAGGATCTAAAGGCAGGGGATATCATTACAAAAGAGAATGTTCGCGCGATTAGGCCTGGACATGGTTTGCCGCCAAAATATTATGATTTAGTTCTTGGAAAAGCAGTGAAAAAAGATGTAAAAAAAGGAACACCATTAAGCTGGGACATATTGTTGTAAATGAAGGTGGAACAATGAAAAAAAGGGAATCTTTCCTTTCCTACGGACGACAATGGATTACGGATGAAGATATCGAAGCGGTCGTAGCTGTGCTAAAATCGCCTTTTTTAACGCAAGGACCAAAAATTGAAGAGTTTGAACGAAAAGTAGCCGATTATGTTGGAGCGAAATATGCCGTTGCTTTTTCGAATGGAACAGCGGCTCTTCATGGAGCCTGTTTTGCTGCCGGGATCAGCGAGGGAGATGAAGTCATAACAACCCCGATAACGTTTGCAGCTACTTCAAACGCAGTTCTTTATTGTGGGGGAAAGCCTGTCTTCTCTGATATAGATGAACGGACATACAATATTGATCCTAAAGAAATACGAAAACAGATTACAGCGAATACGAAGGCAATTATCCCGGTTGATTTTACCGGCCAGCCGGCTGATATGGATGCCATTATGGAGATAGCTGATGAATTTGGGCTTGTGGTGATCGAGGATGGTGCTCATTCCCTCGGAGCAATGTATAAAGGTCGAAAAGTGGGCACACTTGCGGATATGACCATGTTTAGCTTTCATCCTGTAAAACCGGTTACGACTGCAGAGGGTGGAATCATTGTCACCAATTCCGAGGAATATTACGAAAAACTAAAACGTTTTCGTTCCCACGGCATCATTAATCAAAATTTATCAAGGGATGAAGGTCCATGGTATTATGAAATGATTGATTTAGGCTTCAACTATCGTATGACAGATATACAAGCCGCGTTAGGGATTTCACAAATGGACAAGTTGGATCGTTTTATTAAGCGTCGCCGGGAAATTGCCAACATGTACAATGAAGCTTTTAAAGATCTGGATTGTGTTGTCTTGCCAAAGCAGCTTGAAGGAACGAAATCAGGCTGGCATTTATATATGCTGCAATTAAAACTGGATAGGCTGGCAAGGAGCCGAAGGGAGATTTTTGAAAATATTCGCGCCGAAAATATTGGCGTCCATGTTCACTACATTCCTGTCTATTGGCATCCGTACTACCAGAAGTTGGGATATCAAAGAGGGATTTGCCCAAAAGCGGAACAATGGTATGAACAAGCGTTAACATTGCCGATTTTCCCTAGAATGTCAGATGAGGATGTAAGGGATGTTATCGAAGCGGTGAGAAGAAATATTTATTAAACGAAGAAATTGGGTGAAAAAATGGCTAAGAACCACCAATTGAAAATTCCTGCTCATCCCAGTATTTATACAGGAAACAACATAGGAAGACAACTTAATATATACTTCTCGGAACCTGAAACTGGCGTAAATGAAGATACAGGATTATTAATACTTATACTTGGATTTGGCGCAAATAGTCAATCTAATGTTTATAAAAAAATGAGACAGCAATTTGCTGATCAATATAATTTGATTACGATACAATGCGATTATTTTGGAAGCGAGTTTATGCAGGATTCTAAGAGAGTGAAATTAAATTTTTCACTTACAGATTTTAAAGATGTTATTGAAGATATTGATTTAATGAAATTAAAATCCATTCAAAATTTTGAAGAATTTATTACAATTTTTGCCAAATATCCAATATCACTGCCTTTTCATGAATTGTTAGATGAAAATATTGAAAATTTTAATGATATGGGTTTCATGCAGGCATTGGATTTATTGACTGCATTATTTGCTGTAAAAATTATTTTAAATGACAATCAATTAAAATATAATGTCAATAAGGTCATTGCATATGGACATTCACACGGGGCTTATTTAGCTTATCTGTGTAATCGTATGGCGCCAAATGAATTTACTTTCATTATTGATAATTCTGCTTGGATGAAGCCTGAGTATTTATATACAAACCGTTTTCTTCATAAATATTATGGTAAATTGACTTTAAACATCGAATTCTCCTATTTAGCAAAAGAATTGGTCAAAGACAAAAATATCTTAACATTATCAAATTTATATAAAGGATTCATAAATAATGCGCAAATTTATTCTTTTTTAGGTACTGACGATAATTTAGTATCAATCAAAGAAAAAGAGAACTTTTGCAAAGGTTTGGGTCAAACAAATTTTTATTTGATTGACCAATCAAAGGTTGATCATAAAATATTTCATTCAACCACACATGGTTTAAATGCTGATTTTTTAGAAATGTTTAAATTTGTAATGGAACAAGTACAATGGGATAAAAAAGAAAAACATAAACGTAATCCTAATACTATTATTAATAGCCATCAATTTGAGTATCGAGTTGATTTTGATAAAGGATTGCCGGTAATGACTGTGAAAAAACTTTAAAAAGACATAAGCGAAACTAAGGGGGATAATGCTCTCTTGAAAGTAGTCATAAAAGTCAGCCTGCAATTTTCATGGTCAAAAATTTGACAAGATTTATCGGTTAATACGAAAATCTAAGATTCTTTTTAAAAAACATTTCTGTAAAGATCGATAGGAAAGAAGAGTTGCTGGGAATTTTCGTGTGGCTGCAGTATGTGGAATTTTTTGGCAATAATACTTTTGCTTTCTCAATGGGGAAAACAAACCTATAATTGCCTAAGTTTTTTGTCATGATTTACGTTTTGGTGGAGACGAGTCGAGAGTTTCTTGTGCATCTGTTAAGTCAGTGCTATGCCTTCTACTTTTCTTCTTGTTGGCTAAAGCACTTCTCCATGTCTGTTCTTAAAAAATACATTTCTTTTTCCAAACCGTTCATTCTCGATTCTAAGTTGTCCATTCTCGATTCAAGACTATCCATTCTGGATTCCAAGTTGCCCATTCTTGATTCGAGGTCGTCCATTCTCGTTTCCAGCCGGTCGAACCGAGAGTCGATATGCTCTGAATGTTCTTTTAGAGCCTGTAAGATGGTTTTTAATGTTACCTCTTCCATTCTTTTTGCCGCCTCCTTCTTTTTTTAACAATATTATATAAAAAGAAACCTGAAAGATTAAACTTTTTCTCCTTAAAAATTCAGATTTGGTAAAAGCAGCCGATAATAAAAAGGAGTAAACTTTCAATTGGAGTTGATCATATGGATGTTGCTGCGCTCTCTGTTGCACTTAGTCAATCAAATGTTCAGCAGCAAGCAAGTCTATCGGTATTAAAGCTGGCCATGAACACCGCTGAACAAAATGGGAAAAACATTGCGGAAATGCTGAAGGGATCACAGCCTGCCGTCTCTCTTGAGCTGCATCTTGGAAACACTGTTGATTTGAAAGGATAAAAAGATTTGAAATCTTCTTCCTTTGAAAAAGCAGCTGCAACCTGATTTTCTTTCTGAGTTGCGGCTGTTTTTTCTTTTTAAGGAATTCCGAGTCGCTGATTGCGGGCAGCAGCTGTCTGAATGACATGACAACAGTAAGCGTAAAATAGTCCACACCTACCTTTAGATGTGGACTATTGTTATGATTTATTTAGCTTTATTAGGAACACGACATTCTTCTGGAATTGTTGTGGACCAAGGAAGGAGTTGATCTAATTTTTCTTTGTCAGTCAGATTAATATTTGGAAGCTGTTCAAATAAATATTTAAGATAATTGAATGGGTTTAATCCGTTTTCCTTCGCAGTCTCCACAATGCTATAAATGATTGCGCTGGATTTAGCTCCCTTTATGGTATTGCTAAACAGCCAGTTTTTCCTCCCGATTACAAACGGTTTAATGGATCGTTCTGCGCGGTTGTTATCAATCTCTAAACGACCATCCTCTAAAAAAGCTACTAAACGGTCCCATTGATTACGACAATATTTAATGGCTTGCCCAAGTGCACTTTTTGGCAACACTCTTGGGGCTTGTTCATGAAGCCATGCCAAAAAAGCCTCCAATACCGGTTGGCTGCGTTCTAACCGTTTCTTATAACGTTCTTCAGGACTAACATCCTTTAAATCCCGTTCTATCGAGAAAAGTTGGTTACAGAATGCAAGACCTTCTTTGGCTTTTACGTGAGTAGTTTTAGCCGATTCAGGAAGAGCCTGCAAAGCTTCTGTGAATTTACGTCTGGCATGAGCCCAACAACCGACCAGACTGACATCAGGGATTCCGTTATAACCGGCATACCCGTCCACATGTAAATATCCACGGAAACCTTCCAAAAATCGTAAAGGATGCTTGGATGCACGGGTTCGCTGGTAGTCATACAAAACAATTGGAGGCCCCATTCGTCCTGTCCGATAAAGCCACATAAATGATTTGGAAGTCGCTCGTCGGTCAGGTTCTGAAAGAACCTGTAAGGTGGTCTCATCCGCATGGAGGATATCCTGATTCAATAGATGGTTACGCATTTGGTCGTAAACAGGACTCAACCAGGTGTCGGCTCCATACAAAATCCAATTGGATAAAGTTTGCCTGGAAATGAATATGCCAAATCGCTCCAGATGTTTTTCCTGGCGATACAAAGGCATACTTTCAACGTATTTCTGCGTCATCGTATAAGCCATTGACGATGGAGATGCCAGACTTCCCGGAAAAACAGGAGCCGGCATTTTCGCCGTGACAATAGGCGTTTCTATTTCATGGCGTTCACAATGACGACAACTATAAACATATTGGACATGCTTTTTCACTTTTACTTGTGCTGGAATAACTTCTATTTCTCTGCGTACTTGCGTACTCATTTCGTGTAGAGGTCCAGCGCAACACGAACAAACCTGTTCCTCAGCTGGCAAACGGTATTCCACCGTTTCAGTAGGCAGGTTTTCTAGTTTTTCATCTCGACGATTTCGCTTCTTCTTGCGTGTATATGTAATGGTTTCAATCGTCGGTTCTTCATCATCAGGATTTGCGGTAGCTTCAGCTTCATTGAAAAGGGACAGTTGGTCTGAATTGGTCTTCTCACTGGAAGAACCAAAACGACGTTGTTGACTTAACCGAAATTGCTCCTCATACCATTTTAGCTTCGCTTCCAAAGCTTCCTTTTCTATTTCAAGCTTTTCGTTACGCGCTTTATAGTATTCAATTGTTTCTTGAGTTTTCATGTCCATGTTTTTCATAGTTCCAGTATACGCAAAAGAATCCGGCTTGACCAGTCGGATTCTCAAGTTTTTTAATTTCATAGAATCGTGCGTGCTTTCACTGTGGGATGGGCTTGTTTTTGTTCGATGGATAAGCCATCTAATAACCAGCGTAGCTGACGAGGACTGATATCCATCGGCACTCCTTCTTGTTCAGATGGCCAGTTGAAAGTTCCTCTTTCTAATCTTCTATAATGGAGCCAAAACCCATTATTATCCCACTGTAGAATTTTAAGTTTATCCCTTTTCCGATTACAGAAAACAAATAAACAAGGGGAAAATGGATCCAAATCGAAGCATTCTTTGACGATGACTGCGAGACCATCAATCGATTTCCGGAGATCGGTGCTTCCACGTGCAAGGTACACTCGTTCAAAATTTGCGTTAGATATCATCGATTTTGAATCACACGCACTACATCGGAAAGTAGATTCAAATCGGTGCCTGGACGTACTTCGATGGACAGTGCACCGTAATGAATAAGGACAGATTCCTGACCCGTATGATGGGAGGAGATTTCTTGGACATCCACCGTCAACCATTTTGATTGATGCTCGTTCGTAGAAATTTCTTCCTCTCGAAACTTTCGAATCCAGTAGTACATCTGATGTATATTTACATCATTGATGCGAGACCACTCAGAAGCACTCAATCCACTTGTTTTCCAAGCATCATACCTGGATTTCCATTCTATTCTTTTGTCAGCATCATTCATAGCATAACCTCCAGCATTTTTTCTATGGAGATTATCTCATGTAACATTCACAACTAGAAGGTGCTGAGTATTTGACGCTTACTGACAACATCCAAAAAAAGATTCAATGGCTCAATCAGGAAAATGTTTAAGGCATTCCGCAGCTTTCATTGTGAAAGACAGAAAAAGGTTTAAAAAATACAGAACATTTGTTCCTGTTTTGTTATAATAGAAACAACAAAGATAAAGGTGTGGTGCAAAGGTGCAATGCAGCATTGTCCGAAGATGGAACAAATTTTACTACCGCTGATAAAAAGTTGATAAGAGCTTATGTCGAGTGCCTCCCTTTTTTCTGCCAGATGTATAGAAGGAGAATATTTTTATGTGGTTCGCGCAAGGCCTGAGGCTCATTGAAAGTATAAAGAGGAAATGCTCATATCAGGAAGAGTAAAAGAATCTTACAAGGGAAAAAGGAGAATAACAAGCAAAAAATGACTTTAAAGTTCATGAACAAATTTTCCGAACAACAGATTGAAGCCATCAGGCAGGCTGTTGAATTAGCACCTAAAAACAAATCATAAAAAAACACTTGCAATTATGGAATTGCCGCTCTTTTGTACGTTCAAGAGTGTTTTTCCGAAGCAGGGTCTCGCGTGAGATGTAAAAGTTAATTTTTCATGAGATCGATTATAAATGACAAGCATCTTGTCAATATTAAAGGCAAATCCTCATAAAATTTTTTTGATGGGCATACATACAAACGAACAGGAGGGATACTCTCATGAAAACAAAAGCGGCAGTGATTCATACCAAAGGGGAAGACTTTAAAATCGAAGATGTGGAGCTATCCGAATTAAAGGCGAATGAGGTATTAGTTAAAGTGGTGGCTTCCGGAGTTTGTCATACGGATGCAGTTGCGAGAGATATGGGGTTGACGCCGTTTCCCGTTGTTTTAGGACATGAAGGCAGCGGAATTGTAGAAAAAGTCGGATCAGGTGTAAAAACTGTGGAGCCGGGAGATAATGTTGTCATTTCTTATGCTTCCTGCGGCCATTGTGAAAACTGTTTAACCGGTCATCCTTCGACATGCGTCAATTTTAATGATTTGAATTTCGGCGGAACGGATGAAGACGGAAATCATCGGATTCATCAGGATAGCAAAGGAATATCAACGTTTTTCGGCCAATCTTCTTTTTCCGCATATGCGATTGCAAATGAGAGAAACGTTGTGAAAGTGGATCAAGAGGTCGACATCTCTCTATTAGGACCGTTGGGCTGCGGAATTCAAACGGGGGCTGGCACGGTTTTAAATAAATTGAAGCCGGAGTTCGGTTCTTCCATTGCCGTCTATGGCTGTGGGGCTGTAGGGTTAAGCGCGATTATGGCAGCCAAAATCGTCGGATGCAAACATATCATCGCTATTGATATTCATGCGAATCGTTTGGAGATGGCGAAAGAATTAGGAGCTACTGCTGCATTAAATAGCAAAGAAGTCGATATTGTGAAAAACATTAAAGAGATTACGAATGGCGGCACTCATTATGCCGTTGAAACGACCGGTGTACCTGTTGTTGTCCGCCAATCGCTTCAAGCATTGCGTCCGCTTGGACAAGTTGCCATTGTAGGTGTTACACCTGAAATGACCCTCGATGTCCACAATGATCTGATGGCAGAAGGGAAAACGATGATGGGTGTGATTGAGGGAGAGGCAGTGCCGCAAGTGTTCATCCCTGAATTGGTTGATTATTATAAAAAAGGCCTGTTCCCGTTTGATAAATTAGTCCGTTTTTACAATTTTGACGATATTAACAAAGCCTTTGAAGATTCCAAGAATGGGTTCACCATCAAACCAATTTTAAAAATCGCACAATAGTTGCTTCTAACGGTGCTGTTTCATTTCCCGACAAGCACTTCTTTGAAGTTTAAAGATTAAATCTAATATATAATCCCGCAGAAATACTTTAAGAATTCTGTGGGATTTTGGTATGTGAGCATTTTGCAAAATTAGATTTTTATTAAAAAGAGTTTTAAAAGAAACCCAAATAAATTGGGGTATTTTGTATCTTTGGTTTACAAATATTCTGTTTGTCCTTTTTTGGGCGTACTTGCAGAATTTTTCGCTTTAAAAATTTTTTAAGCGGTTTGTTGCTTTTACTCTCTTTTGCCATTGCGAGAGCTGAAACCAGTAATACGATGGCGTTCAAGTAAATATGAGTTTTTACTTTATCGATTCCCCACACATGCAGGGAGTTCGCTGTAAGATAACTTTTCATTCTTGAATTGCACCGTTCTACACTGGTTCGCTCATTGTAAAGTTCTTTCCAACGTTTGGAATCGCGGTGTGGATTAGAGTACCGGCGAAGATCCTTATTCACGTTAATTTTTACTACCATTCCATAGTTGGAGGATGAACAGGCTGCCATTCCTAATGGGCAATCCACTTTTCCGGTTGCGTGTGGACATCTGAATTTGAGCTGGTCCTTATTGGCTCCCCAATAAGTCATTTCGTACCCCATAGAACAGCGTGGGGTTCCATTGGAGGCAATTCCTTCGGGAGTCATTTTCATTACGCAAATTGAGTGGAATAATAGCTTGAGCCCCAATGTTCTTGGCGGATTCGTAGTTTTTAAGCTGGTCGTACCCACCATCCATTATCAGGAAATCAATTTTAGAGTTTGTACAACTCTTTACTTGTTCAATTAATTGTGGTGCGACATCCCCATCGTTGATATGAGCAGGGGTTACTTCAATCGCCATTGGTAATTCACTTTTGGTGTCAACGGAAAGATGCATCTTATAGCCAAACCAAGTAATTTTATTACCGAAGGAATCAAACTTTGCCCCCCAATTGGCGTTGCCTGTTTGTTCACTTCGCTTCTTAGGCTGCTTCTTTTCGTAAGCATCAATGGCGGCACTGTCGATAGCCTGATGTTTTCCATCAATTACTCCTTCCTCTTGAGCTAACTGGACGAGATCTTGAAAGATTCTTTTCACGAGTCCAGTTTTGGTTAGTGAAGAAAATACTCGGCTAAGAGTAGAGATGGATGGTGCAGGCCTGCTAATATCTAAACCACATTGGTAACGAAAACGCAGGTCATTTTTCAATCGATTGTGAAGAGAAGTAAAAGTATCAATACCTTCTAATGGGGCAGCGATAAGAGCCCTTAATATCCCTTCTTTGGAATGTCCTTCAGCCCCTTGGGGTGAAGAACTTTTCAATTGTTTAGCATAAGGACGCAAATCTAGAGCACTAAAAAAGATCGGTAATTTCTCTTTTGACTCTAAAATTTGCAATTCTTCAAAGGAAAATAGACTTTCTTGTAGAATATACAAAGTGACTTCCTCCTTGTGGATTTTTGTGGTTTGGTCACTTCAAAATTCTACAAATAAGGGGTGAAGTCCTTTTTTATGCTTTAGAAAACCTTATGGCTCTTGGGTTGAAAAATGTGCAAAATGCTCATATAAAAAAGCAGCGGATTAGTTGCTGGTAATGAGCTGCAAACTTTTTTAAGAACTGTTGACAGACAAAAAGCTCGGCATATGCTGAGCTTTTTGTCATCAATTCACTAAAAAATTTTTTTAAATACCGATTTCCCGTTTCAAAAAGGGAACTATTTTCAATCAAAACCCAGAAAGTGCTGCGAGTATTATGAGAACTTTACAACCGTTCTGCCGCGCAGTTTGCCTTTTAGAATGTTCGATAATGCGTCAGGAAGCTGATCGAGTGTGATTTCTTGCGCAATAGATTCTAGTAATTTATCAGGTTTTAAATCAGCGGCCATTCGCTCCCAAATTTGTTTTCGCAATTCCATTTGGCAATAGACCGAATCGATGCCAAGCAGGTTGACTCCGCGTAGAATAAATGGGAAGACAGTCGTTGGAACGTCGCTGCCTCCAGTTAGCCCACTGACTGCTACAGAGCCGTTGTATTGAATTCTGCTAAGGATTGCGGCAAGGGTTTTCCCGCCTACAGGGTCAACGGCTGCTGCCCAATATTGTTTATCTAACGGACGGATCTGTTCTGGACAAACTTCTTCGCGAGAAAGGATTTCTTTTGCGCCAAGCTCGCGTAAATATTCATGTTCTGTTTCTTTGCCTGTACTTGCGACAACATGATAGTTTCGTTTTGCCAACATGGAAACTGCGATGCTTCCGACTCCGCCGGTTGCTCCTGTAACGAGTACTTTTCCTTTTTCAGGAGTTAATCCATTTTCTTCCAAACGATGGACAGACAATGCCGCCGTAAAACCAGCTGTTCCTAAAGCCATAGCTTCTTTTAGTGTCAATCCTTTTGGAAGAGGGACAATCCAATCTGCAGGAATGCGGGCGTATTCGCTGTAGCCTCCGTAATGCGACACGCCGATTTCATAGCTTGTTGCAATAACTTCGTCTCCCTCTTTAAAGCGCGGATCTTTAGAAGAAACAACAGTGCCGGCTAGATCGATACCTGGTACGAACGGATACGATTTTACAATTTTCCCATTGGGAATGGAAGCTAATCCATCTTTATAATTGACACTGGAATAAGCAACTTTTATGACGACATCTCCTTCTGGAAGGTCATTCATGGAAATGGTTTGTACTTTCACTGAAAAATCTGTCTCCGTTTTGTTCACTACTAACGCTTTGAAGTGGTCCACTCGACATCCCCCTTATTGTTTTTCATATTCTTGCTTTTACGATAACAAAATTATTCTGACCGGTCAAAATATTTTTATCGTCAAAAATTCATGTATAATATCGTTATGACCGAAGTTCGAGGGGTGTTTTTATGAAGAAAAAAGCAGAAGAAAGGCGAGAACAAATTTTAAGGGCTGCTTTTCAAGCTGTTTCAGATAAAGGGTACGAAACGGTAACATTGCAGGATATTGCTGATTATGCAGGTGTAAGCAAAGGGGTTACGAATTATTACTTTGAAAATAAAGAGGATGTTTTTTTAAGCTTGCTGGAATGGGTGACGGATCGCATTTATCAACATGAGTATAAAGCGGTTAGTAAGCAGACAGCAGCGATAAATAAATTAGAGGCTTATATCCATTCTGTTTTTATCGATCCAAAAAAGAATAAAAAATTTTACAAAGTGTACCTTGATTTTATGGCACAAGCGAGCCGAAATCCACAATATAGACTGATAAATCTCAAGTTTTACGAAAACTGCTGGAAAATCGGCCGCGACATTGTTGCTCTTGGTCAAGAGGAAGGAACGTTTTCAGCTGACATTGATGTCGATACAGCTTCCAAAATGATTCGCTCGATCATCGATGGATGTCTCATTCAGTGGTTAATGCGTGATGAAGATCATCTTCATGAGTTTTATAAGAAAACTTGCTATGAGCTTATTTTGAAATATTTAAAATAAGGAAAGTCTTTTGGGTATGATCTCCTGAAAATAGACATATTCCAGCGCTCAGCACCTGAATGTACTTGAGACAAACTGGGACTGTAACGAATGTTAAAATTATCGAATCATTTGTAGAAAGCGGCTGATTGGAAGCGGTTTGACGGCTAAAGGTGCATTTTGGTTGTTGAAATTTTAAAAGATGTACCTGATGGATTTTTTGCAGGCGATGATTTACGATATTGAAAAGACATTGTTGCAAGGAGTCGAAGTCTTTTGGATAATCGCTTAACCTACGAAGACATGTTGAAAATCTGTGAAACAATTAATATACATTATATTCCGGATGAGCAGCTGTTTTATGACACGATTGATCATATTTTAGAAAACTCAGAAAACGAAAGTGCTTCCGAAATTATTTTAGAAACATTTACAGCACTTTTAAAATTAATAGATTCCCAAATTAAAGAAATTGAAACAAAAGTGAATATACAACCTTCCTGTTTTAAAGGCTGTGCTTATTGTTGTTATTTTCCGATTATTACCACGCGCTTGGAAGCCAAATTAATTTTGCAATATATTCAAAGACTGCCAGAAGAACAAAAACAGGATATTCTTGGACATTTGTTCAATTATTTTGAATTGAACAAGGAGCAACTGGAAAAAGTATGCTCCATCGATTTTCATGAAGATCCTCAATTTAAATTCAAGTACATTTCTGAACAAGTGAGCTGTCCATTTTTAGATCGGTCGTCCAATACTTGCAAAGTTTACGAGGTCAGACCGACTCCGTGCCGCACGTATTTAAATTATTGCCATCCGAATGTGTGTGCGCAATCTTTAATGCCTCGGGAAACCTTCAGCTACGAATTTTTGCATGAATTTTATATGACGGCATTAAATGAGGTGCTTCAAGAGTTTTTATATGAAGATGAAGACTTAGGAATCACCTTTCCAGATGATGTATTTCATATCGATTATTTACCGAAGCTGTTAAAAGAAGAGCTGTGCAATAAGTCTTGAAAAAAAGAAGTCAGATTTTGGACAAATTCAGCTTAGAGAATTTTCTTCATGCTTTGGTGAAAAAATGAAATAGAATTTAGTAAATATTGTAAAAAAACAGAAGGAGCTGTCTTAGAAAGTCAAATCCCTATTGAAAACAAAAAATCATAAACATCGATGATATATCAACGTTTCTAAAACATAAAAGGGGGCCGTCAATAAGCCGAAAAAACGACTTATTAGACAGCCCCATTCTTGAAGAAATATTTTTCTTGATTTTTTTCATACTTTCTGTGAATATAAAATAAAAATATTCATATAAACATAAAGAAGGTGATTCGATGCCCACGTAAATTTCGTGAGGAAGAAAAGGAAACGATACGTCAAACATTATTAGAAACAGCCAAAACAATGTTTCGTCAATACGGGATACAAAAAACAACTGTTGCGGCTTTGACTGAAGCTGCTGGCATTTCACAAGGAGCGTTTTATTTATTTTTCCCCTCCAAAGAAGCGTTGTTTTATGAAGTGTTTCAAATGGAGGAACGAAAATTAAGAGAAATGCTTCTAGTTGAGTGGACAGAGAAGCCGTTAACGCAAGAACGATTGGCAGATTTGTTAGTACAAGCTGTAAAGTTGATCGAACAAGAACCGATTTTGCGCTTGATGATTGATCGAAAAGAATATGAACTTTTAATGCGGAAGTTACCGCCGGAATATGCTGACCAGCATACGACAGAGGATGAAGATGCACTTGTGCCTCTTATTGAAAAATGGCAAGACGAAGGAGTTATGGTAAAAGAAAACCCACGTACAATCGTCGCGGTCATACGCAGCTTCTTTTTGCAGCTTTTGTACCGCGATGAGATAGGGGAGAAGTTTGCCGAAGCGTTAGTGCTTCAAGCGAAATGGCTGGCGAAAGGATTGGTGGAGGAATGATTGAGATCAAACAATTAACCTACACATACCCAAAACAAGCGAAAACGGCATTAAAGGGATTTAACTTTGAAGTCAAGGAAGGGGAAATCGGCCTTTTGAAATAGACATGAATCTCCTAGCAAAAATGGAGGTTCATGTCTTTCGTTATTTTACCAGAGATATCCATGATGATGGCACTGAGTCGGTTGGTCTGAGCACCGTCTCCTTGTTTTTCTAGAATGGTGTATAACGATTGGTTTTCGAGATTTTTGGATCTAAGTCAAATTTTTGGACACAAAAAAAGTTATTTTTTTAATTAAGTGTCTGCCCATATAAGTGTGGTAAGGCAGTGACGCTTGACAAGGAGCCTCTGCGGGCATGATTCTCCTGCCAAGAAGGCAGATGTGTAAAACATCGGCATCGCCAAACAAGGCTATCATGCCCGCCACTCCATGTAAAGCGGGTGCACAATCTCAAGATAGCGATTAGGCGGTACGCCGAATGTAGTCCTCTAGCTCTTGTGGGGTTTTATAGTCAATGCTACTATGAATTCTTTTTCGATTATACCAACCTTCAATGTATTGAAATAAAGCTAATGTAGCTGACTGGTAATCCATATATTTGACGTTTTGTATTTCTTCTTTCTTCAAAATGGCATGAAAAGATTCCATGCACGCACTATCATATGGGCAACCTTTGCGGCTGAATGACTGTTTCATGCCTTTGGATTGAACATACTTAGTAAATTCTTCACTTGTATATTGAGAACCTAGGTCAGTATGAATGATAAGCCCTCTTTCCGGAGTTTGAGTGTCATACGCGTTTGCTAAAGCTTGAATCACCAGATCCGTTGTCATCGTCCGCGAAAAGGAATAACCAATAACCTTTTTAGAATGCAAATCCAGTACAGAAGCTAAATAACACCAACCGTCTTTCACTGTATGGATATAAGTAATATCTGATACCCATTTTTCATTAATGGAATTTGTCGAAAAATCCTGTTCTAATAGATTTTCTCGTTCTTTCACTCTTTGATTACTTGAATATGGACGGTATTTTTTCGAAATGATCGAACGAATTCCAGCTTTTTTCATCAAACGCTGGACTCTTTTTAGGCTCACCAAATAGCCTTTTTTTTGAAGAGTGATATGGATTTTGGGAGCACCATAGCGTTGTTTGCTTTCTGTATGAATTTCTATGATTTTGTCGGTTCATTCCTTGTTTTCCCGGTTACGATTCGACTCAACCTGTTGAAGCGATTGATAGTACGTACTTCTAGGTATTTCGAACACTTTGCAAAGCGTTTTAATGGAATACTGGTCTTTATGTTGATCAATCACAGAAACGAGCTCGTCTTGACTTACTTTTTCGCGAATATGGCCATAGCCTTTTTTAAAATGTCGTTTTCCTCCTGAAGACGACGGATTTCTTTTTGCAGCTTGACAACATCATCCGGAGTGACAGATGTTCCATCTTCCAAATCGATAGGGGAATATTGCTTAATCCATCTGTAGATTGATACATCTGATACGCCATATTCGCTGCATAAATCTTTCACAGAGCTGCCAGTGTTGTAAAGATCAACAACCATTTTTTTGAAGTCTTCATTAAATTTTTTTCCAGTACTATGGTTACCCATAAGGACACATCCTTTCATTTTTTATTATGGTCAGTTATATGAAAATTTAACTTAGATGTGTCCATGGAATTATGCTAGCATCACTTTTGTTGCTACTAGTTTTTGTTTTAATAAAAAGGTATGTAGGGACTATCATTATGGAGTTTGGTTTGTTTACTGTATTTGATAACTACAAAACTGTACACCGGAACAATTTCTTAATGAAGTATTAGAACAAACAGAGTACGCAGAAGAATTAGGATACGATGTTAGTAAAATTTTATAAAGATTGCAGGGTTATCAAAACTTTAGTAGAATAAATCTACAAAGAAAAGAAGAAATGAACGTTGGAAGAAAGGAGGATACGAAGGTTGGCGATCACTATCACCATGGGCATCCAAAAAGGAGGATGCGGAAAATCAACTACCACAGGGGTTTTAGCGTATTTATTAAGCCGGGATGGATACAGAGTGCTTGCGATCGACATGGATTCGCAAGGGAACCTGACCGAGCTGCTTTCCAAGAAACCGGCAAACGAATTCGTAGAAAAATCTGTGCTCGAAGCCATGCAATACCGCGATCCGAAAAAATACATCGTGCAAATCGATGAAAACCTGGACCTATTGCCGGCCAATAACTTCCTAGCGACTTTTCCACGCTGGATTTATACGGGTATTACATATACGGGGGATAGAATCAAATATCATGGAAATCCGAGCTTGGTGCTCGATGAAACTCTGGAGGAAGTACGCAACGAATATGACTTTATCGTGATCGACACCCCTCCGTCCTTAAGCGAACAGACTACCAATGCTTTATGCGCTAGCCAATATGTCGTCGTATTGTTTGAATGCTCCAACTGGTGCTATTCCGCGATTCCAAACTTCATGGATTCTGTAGACGGCGCCAGACGACATGGAAGACACAACACGCGGCTGCTTAGCATTTTACGAACCATGAACGATGTAAGACGCAATGACGCCAAAGCTTTTAACGAAATGATCGAGGAAGACTACCCAAATGAAGTGTTTAAAACCGTCATCACACGCAAAGCCCCGATCGGCCGCTTGTCGCTGTACGGCTTTGATCAAAACAACGAACTACAGCAGGCTTTGGAACAATACGAAAACTTCTATAAGGAGCTGATGGAACGTGTCAAAAGTAGATGACATCAAAAATCTAAAGCGCCAGCAAAAAGTCATTACACCTACGCAAGTTTTAGTAGAACCTGTTGGAGATGAAACCAACGTTTCTTCGAATGAAGAAAACAACCAAGAAAGAAAGGAAGGAAACAAAGTGGAAAGAAAACGCGTATCCTTCGATTTGCGGACGGATTTGCACAAAGAGCTGAAAATGCAATCGATCCTGCAGGAGAAGAATATTTATTTGCTTATTGAAGAAGCTTTAGAAAAATATTTAAATGAGCTTAAAAAATAAAGTAATATGCCCAGCAAAGTGCTGGGTTATATGAAGAAAATTCTTAATTTTACACAAAAAAAATAAAAACTACCTAAAACGGTAGTTAACAGTACTTCGACGGTTTTTCACGCGGAATCCCGAGTTACTCACCGTCTATATTCAATATCTCGCGGAATCCCGAGAGATATTGATGTACCCTTATATTATAATAAGACGTAAGCAAAAGTCAACTTCCAGTTGTAAGGAAGGGTGTTAATTAGTGGGTAAGGAAAAGATAATGATATTTTTTGATGAGAGCGGAAAAGGAAGTGTCAAACCTAATTTGATGGGTGGCTTATCTATTCCGCATGAAATATACTATCAAGATGATTTCCAATTATTAACTCAAAAATTACGGGATGGATTGATTAAGTTACATTTTAAGGGTTATTATGGCGATGCGAATGAAAGGGATAATTTTATTCGTGTTGGAGAAACTTTAGCAAAGTATTCTGAGTTCATCAAAATGATTGTGATTAATTATAATTATTCTGCTCTTGTTGGTGCCACTGAATTAGGAAAAGATGTAGTTGAAGACATGATTTACACAAAGTTTCCCGAAAGAATTCTTTATGGTTTACTAAGAGGATATGGTAAGAACATCGACATAGAAGCGGAAGTGTTAATCGAAAAAGCTAACGAGTACGAAAATCTTAATCTTTTCCAACTTAGAGATAAATACGAACATGACGTTAAATTGAATTTAGATGGTTTAGTAAAGGACTTATTAAATATTCAAGCGCTTTATAGAGGGGAAAATTACGTGATTAACAATTGCAGACTAGTTCCTAAGGGCGAAGAAATCGGAGTAGAAATGACTGACATGCTGTTGGGAATTGTTAGAACAATTATAGAAAACAAGCCATCAATCACTTTAAAACCTACTGCCAAAAATAAATTAACTATGCACTTATTACGAAATCCCGATTTTTGTTCTTTAATACAAAATATAAGATATTTTGAATGGGATCAATCCAAGGAATTACCGGAAGTAAGTTTAACGAGTTACTTGCAGCTATTCATGGCTAAACATTTTAACGAAACACTAAACTGAGTACCACCAAAGCTGGTGGTATTTTTCATTCCACAATTAGCCACTATGTTACATTCGGTTTGGACTCACATTTATATTTGTTTGGTGAAGTTGTGAAGAAGAGGTTTAAAAACGGAGAAAATACCTAAACCAAAACCGAGATTTACCACTTAAAAACAGAGAACAAAAAGCTTAAAACAGCATTACATGAACACATATGATAACGTCCATAGCTATAGCTATACGTAGCGAAGCCGGAAAGCAGTTCACCGCATCGGCGGGAAGCTTTCAAACAACGAATAAAGTATCCATAAAACAATAAACGTTTATGACATCGAATAAAAGAATCAACGTTTATTTCTTCTTTTCTTTCTAACAAGATTTATATATCCTCTGCCAATCAGGTGATTCATCACATAAATAAAGCCCGCGCCGGTCTTCTCGGCTGGCCGCCTCCCTGCCTGTGGCAGTCCGGCTGGAGCCTGCGAAGCCCGGCGCTTGCTCAGCGATTTGCAGGCCGTAAAACACGCTTTTCTTCTCCCATACAGCAATGGTGTGCTGGAAGGTCAAATAAACCGGTTGAAAACTATTAAACGAATGATGTATGGCCGAGCTGGGTAACCAATATATTTTTGCTGCAAGTATTTATTTTTTAAGAAATCCCAAGAAAACGTTTACTTTAGAAAAAGCATATGTTATTATAGATACATAACTTGTAGTACATGTTACAAGAGAGGTAAGGGAATTGGGACTTAAATCGATTGATAAGCAAAGTATAGTAAATTCAGTTTACGAGCAGTTAAAAGAAAATATCATTAATGGTACCTGGCCGCCTGGAAGTAAGATCCCTTCTGAAACACAATTGCAGAAAATGTTTAATGTGAGCCGTGTTAGTATTCGAAGCGCAATACAGCGGCTTAGGGGTTTAGGGATTGTTGTAACTTATCAAGGAAAAGGAACATTTGTTTCTGAAGATATTGGTGAGGTACACATCAATGACTTTATTCCTATTATGCATCTTAGCGAGGAAGAATTTTTAGACATGATGGTATTTCGACAGACAATGGAATATAAATGTTTAGATTTAGCTGTGGCTAACGCAACAAGCGAAGACTTTGAAAATATGGAAGAAATTCTGAATGAAATGCTCCGTTGTAAAGATGATTATAAAAAATATTCAGAAGCAGATTTTAATTTCCATTTAGCTATTGCGAAAGCTTCAAAAAATAAAGTTTTCTATAGAGTGATGCTTTCCATTCGGGATCTTTATTATTATTATTATTTAGAAGAATTAAATCGGGTATTAGGAGTAACATTGGAAAGTATAGAAGCCCATTTACAAATATTCAGAGCTATTCAAAATAGAGATGCTGATACTGCAAAACAAAGTATCAGTAAGGCAATGGAAACTAATAGTGAAATTATCAAAAAATTAAAGGCTTCAAGAAAATAGATTACCTCTTCTTTTAGTGAGGTAATATATTTTTTAAACATAAACTTGTAGGACAACTAACAAGTATCCTCTGAAAATCCCACTTTATAAAGTTAAATACTTTCTAAACTGAGAAGGAGCTGTAAAAATGAACCAATTAAAGATTCAGGATGTAAAAGTAATTTTAACTGCACCCGGTGGAATCGATTTAGTTGTAGTAAAAGTCGAAACCAATGAACCGGGATTATACGGGTTAGGATGTGCTACCTTTACTCAACGTATTTTCGCAGTAAAGACAGCAATCGAAGATTATTTAAAACCATTTCTCATTGGAAAAGATCCAAGAAGAATAGAAGATATTTGGCAGTCTGCAAATGTAAGTGGATACTGGAGAAACGGACCAATTATGAACAATGCACTATCTGGAATTGATATGGCACTTTGGGATATTAAGGGGAAAATTGCAAATCTACCGGTCTATGAATTATTAGGCGGCAAATGCAGGGATGGAATTCCTCTTTACCGCCATGCGGATGGTCAGGATGAAGTGGCAGTTGAAGAAAACATATTGGCGCTTATGGAAGAAGGCTACCAGTATGTCCGCTGCCAAATGGGGATGTATGGTGGAAGCGGAACCACTGATACAAAATTGATTGCAACAATCTATGAAAAGTCTAACAAAATAGTTCCTAAGCGTTCGCCTAAAAATTCATTACCTGGATGTTATTTTGACCCTGAAGCCTATGCAAAAAGCATCGACAAGTTGTTTGACCATTTGCGTTCTAAAATAGGGTATAATATGGAATTTATCCATGATATCCATGAACGACTTCCACCTATTGAAGCGGTTAGATTAGCTAAAAAACTAGAACCTTATCATTTGTTTTATCTAGAAGATCCTGTTGCACCGGAGAATATAGAATGGCTTAAATTGATCCGACAGCAAACTTCTACACCTATCGGGATGGGAGAACTGTTCACTAATGTGAATGAATACAAGAGTTTAATAGCTAATCAGCAAATTGACTTTATCAGATGCCACGTAAGTTTTATTGGCGGTATTACACCAGCGAAGAAACTAGCTGCATTTAGTGAATTATACGGGGTGCGAACAGCTTGGCATGGACCCGGAGATATTTCTCCAGTAGGAGTTGCAGCTAACCTTCATTTAGATTTGAGTACACCGAACTTTGGGATTCAAGAATGGACTCCATTTAATGATGCACTGCAAGAAGTATTTCCAGGCTGCCCAGTGGTTGAAAATGGGTTTGCCTACGTAAGTGATAGACCTGGATTGGGTATAGACATTGATGAAGAGAAAGCGAAGAAATTCCCTGTTACAGGCGGCATCCCTTCCTGGACTTTAGCTCGCACTCCAGATGGAACAGCTGTACGACCATAATCATGGGTAGGTCAAAGGAGTACATAAGGATGGATGTAATAACAATTGGCGACGGGATGATTACATTTGAACCAATCTCAAAAGGCCCTCTTCGATTTGTCAACCAGTTTGAAAGAAAAATTGGTGGGGCCGAGTTAAACACGATATTAGGATGTACTCGCCTCGGCCTTTCGACTGGGTGGATCGGTCGTCTTGGCCAAGATGAGTTCGGACGTTATATTATTAACACAATACGAGGTGAAGGGGTAGATACATCAGAAGTGAAATTAGTGGAAGGGTACGCAACATCCCTCAATTTTAAAGAAGTATTTGAAACAGGAAAGGGAAGAACGTTTTACTACCGTAATCCGTCACCTACGGAAACTTTGACTCCGGAATTGCTGCCAGAAAATTATATAAAACGATCCAAAATCTTGCATGTGACGGGTGTGTTTCCTGCAATTCACCCTCAGAACCGGGCTGTTATTTTACGGGCACTTCAAATTGCGAAGGAAAATGGTGTGAAAATTTCATTTGATCCGAATATTCGTCTTCGTTTATGGTCCAAAGAAGAAGCAAGGGAAACGATTTTAACGTATTTGCCTTATGTTGATTTCTTATTGGCTGGTCGCGAAGAATTGGAAATTATATTTGATTCTAGTGAAGACCATGAATTGATTCATTCTCTTCATCAATTTAATTTTGAAAGCGTTGTTATGAAAGATGGAGGCAACGGTTCATATGCATTGGTCAACGGGGCTTGGAAACATGCACCAGGTTTTCGGGTAGAAAAAGTTGTAGATACCGTTGGAGCAGGTGACGGATTTAATGCCGGATTTTTATACAGCACGCTTCAGGGATGGCCGATTGAGAAATCACTTGAATTTGCCAATGCAATAGGTGCAATGGTGGTGCAAGTAAGAGGTGATAATGAAGGACTTCCTTATCTTGAAGAAGTGAACCGGTTCTTAGGAGTAGAAGAAACGATCGAAAGGTAGGTGGGATTTAAATGATTATTAAACAACTATCGACAGTTCCTCTTGTACCGGTATTACGTAATGTACCGTATGCTAAGAGTTCTTGCATCATTAAAGCACTTGTTGAAGGTGGCGCTCGTTCCATAGAAGTGACAATGGAAACAGACTTGGCAGAGAAAATGATTGAGGAAACAGCCGAAGCTTACAGAAACCGGATTCTGGTAGGTGCGGGAACGGTTTTAACTGTAGATGAATGTGAGCGAGCGATTAAAGCAGGAGCTCAATTTATCGTTACACCTGTACTTGATGAAGAGGTAGTTCGGTTTGCAATGAAAAAGGAAGTACCTGTTATCCCTGGAGTTTTTACACCAAGTGAAATGCTGAGGGCGGTGAACCTTGGAGCCCCCATGATAAAACTATTCCCTGCCTCTGTTCTGGGACCGGCGTTTATTAGAGATGTAAAAGGCCCCCTTAGTCATATTCCCATTATGACAACTGGTGGAATTACACTCGATACTGCTAGAGATTTTCTGGATGCAGGTGCGATTGCAGTTGGTGTTGGAAGTGCACTGCTGCGTAAGGATTTAATAGACTCAGAGGATTGGACTCAATTAACAAAGGAGACTCGTAGATGGCTTGAAAAATTAAATATTTCAAGATCTACGATATAAAGTTATTAAATAATGACAAAGGAGTGAATTTGAATGAAAGTAGGAACATATGTAGGTCCGATGCAGGTAGAAATGACAGAAAGAGAAATACCAGTTCCAAAAGAGGATGAAGCATTAATTAAGGTTTCCTACGGAGGAATATGTGGGACAGATATGATGATTTATCATGGATTGCATCCGAGAGCAAAGGCCCCATTGATAATGGGACATGAGTTCAGTGGGGTTGTTGCAGAAGTGGGAGAAAATCAACATGTGAAAAAGGGTGATAAAGTAGCGATAGAACCCCTTTTAAGTTGTGGCATATGTGAAGCATGCAGAAACGGGCAAATGAACGTTTGCAGGACCTTAAGATACATCGGAATCGATAAGGATGGAGGATTTGCTGAATATGTGGCCATTCCTATTAATAGACTACGCATATTGCCAGAGTCTGTTACAGAAAAAGAGGCAGCAATGCTTGAACCTTTGGCTGTGGCCATTCATACCGTTCGACGTTCGAGGCTGAAAGTCGGTGATACGATAGCCATTCTAGGAGCGGGGCCGATCGGGTTGTTAATTGGCATCATTGCTGAACATGCCGGTGCAGGAAAAATCTTCATTTCCGATGTTAGTTCTATGCGACTGCAAGTTGCACAAGATTTAGGTTTTGAAGCGATAGATGCGAGAAATTCGGACATTGTCCAAGTTGTAAAAGATTATACAAACGGGGTCGGGGCTGATGTTGTTTTCGAAGTAGCAGGCACTCAGATTACAGCTAACCAAATGATTGATTGTATTAAATTCCAAGGTGAGATTATGGTTGTGAGTGTCTATAAAAATCCTCCTACTGTTCAACTGGCTAATATGCATTTTCGTGAGATTTCCTTAAAAACAACCCGATGCTATAGCCCTGAAGACTTTACGAAAGCGATTGAGTTACTCGAACAAAACAAAATTAATCTTGATCCATTGGTTTCCCATGTTCTTCCTTTAGAAGAAATTAAGAAAGGTTTTGAATTAATGAAAAACCCTGACCAGTCATTAAAAATTTTATTTCGACCTTAAGTCCTGCGGTAATATGTCAAGGTGAAAAATCATAGAAATTGGAAATTCCCTTGTCCGATGATCCGAAAAAAGGCAATACTGAAGAAACCCAGTATTGGTACATGTAATAAACTGGGTCTAAAGGTTGATATTGGTATACCAGATCGATCCTCTTATCGATCTTCCCCCTTTCTTGGCGTGTAGATTTGACCGTTGCGTAGCAGCGCATCGATCACACGCACGAGTTTTCTAGCGGTGAGGACGAGGGCTCGTTTATGTTGGTGTTTGGGCACTTCCTCATACTTCTTCCGGTAGTACGCACGAAACGTCGCATCATGCCGTTGCACCGAGTTGGCAGCCTCCACTAGGTAGTAACGGAGATAGCGATTGCCGGAACGAATGAGGGAGGTGTCCTCGGCTTGAAAACGGCCCGATTGGTGCTTGGACCATGTCAAGCCGGCATATTTTGCCAAGGCGGCCTGGTTGTGAAACCGCTCGATTTGCCCGATTTCGGCCAGGATGCCTGCGGTATAAACCGGTCCGATGCCTGGGATGGTTTGCAGTGTGTTCGGAATGCCTTCAAGATGGCGGGTAATGGCTTTATCGAGCTCTTTGAGCTGCGATTGCAGGCTGCGGATTGATTGAATCGACAGCCCTAACAGCAAGTCGATGGAATCCTCGACACACTTGGACAACCGATACGACGAACGGGCCGCCTTTTGAATCGACTTGGCGATGCATTCCGGATCGGCAAAGCGATTGCGCCCTTTTTGGCGCAGGAAGTCGGCCAACTGCTTGACATCCATTTGGCAGATGTCATCGAGGCTCCACGACTCAAGCAGCAGTTCGAGAATGGCATGTCCGAAGATCGAACTGTCCACCTCTTGGGTAAAGGAACTGCATTTGTAAAACAAGTGCTGGAGAAAATACTGTTTCTCACGGGTTAACTGGTGGACGAGATGATATCGCATGCGTGTCAGTCGCTGAAGCGCGAGAAACTGCTCCTTGAGGACAGCCGTCATCTTCAGACGGCCGAAGCGAAGCCGATCCGCAATGATCCAAGCATCGATGTCATCCGTTTTCTCCAAGTCGACATAGGCTTCTTTAAACTTGCGAATGAGCTTTGGATTGATCGTAAACACCTTGACGTTCCAAGCCTGCAAGGCCTCCTGCTGGTGGAAAAACATAGCTGGATGCCAACTGTAGACCGAGGTGGCTTCCATCCCGATCAGAATTTCGGTTGGCTTTCGCTTGTTAGCCCACAGGAGGATTTGATCCCGAAGGAAGGTGGCGCCCAGAAGATGATTATCCACTTTGAAGCGTGCGCACGTATTTCCTTCATGATCCATAATGCAGGTGGCTAAGTCGCGTGAGCTCACGTCGATCCCGACGTAGAGTTTCATGAGATCACCTCCTATTGTTGTAGGATCGAGGGGTAGGACTCTTCGGGATGCCCCCGGATCGCGCCTGTTGACCAGTCACCCTCGCATATGAGAACTCACGTTGGACCATGGGCTGCCCTGGAAGCTGCTCCTTCCAGCATGGGGAAAACCAACGGGAACAGCCTGCGGGTTAGACGTCCAAACAGGGGCCGAGGAGACAGACTTTACAAGTAGTCAAAGCTACAGGAGTGAGAAGAGTATCCCCGATGATCCTAAGACCATTATCCAGGAACATTGCGAAAAGTCCAACCCCGGTACGCTCAACCCTTTGTGGGAGGGGCGCGCCCCTCCCACAAAGGCAACCACCCAAGATATGCGATTGTCAAGGAGCGTATCGGACTGGAAATTCGATAAAAAAACTTTCTGAAACTTAGTATACGAGGAGTGATAATGATGAAACAAGCATTTGATTTAACCGGTAAAGTTGCAGTGGTAACAGGGGGATCTCGTGGTATTGGCAAGGGGATTGCTATTGGACTCGCAGAGGCAGGAGCAAATATAGTATTAGTGCAACGTTCTAATGATACATCTACACAAGAGGAAATTAAGGCGTTAGGCGTTCGTTGTGAGATTATTCATTGTGACTTAATCAATCTGGAAGATGTGAAACAAGTTATTCCAAACGCAATCGAAACTATGGGTTCTGTAGACATTCTCGTTAATAATGCAGGTATTCAAAGACGCTCTCCGGCAGTAGATTTTTCAGAACAGGATTGGGATGATGTTCTAACAGTAAATCTTAAAGCGGTATGGATACTTTGCCAACAAGCTGGAAGACATATGGTAAAGAGAAAGAGCGGGAAAATTATCAATATTGCCTCTCTTATCTCTTTCCAAGGCGGTATTTTAGTCCCAGCTTACGCTGCAGCAAAAGGCGCAGTAGGTCAACTGACAAAGGCCCTTGCGAACGAATGGGCTTCACAAGGGGTAAATGTAAATGCCATTGTTCCTGGTTATATTGCGACAGAAATGAACACAGCCTTAATTGAAGACCCCGTTCGAAGCAGACAGATTCTTGAGCGAATTCCTGCAGGGCGATGGGGAAATCCAGACGACTTTAAAGGACCAGCCGTGTTCCTGGCATCCGATGCATCCAATTATATTCATGGTCATTTGCTTGTGGTTGATGGCGGATGGTTAGGACGTTAATGATAAATGAATGAGAGATTAGCAACTTAATAGTATGACTATTCAAACTTTTTAAATATTTTTAGTACAAAGGGGTAGGGCTATAGATATGAAAAAGGGGGAGACTAGTATGAGTTTGGTGAGAAATGACATTAATCAAATGGAAACTATTCCGTCTGCTAAGAAAACAAACATTCGCTGGATGATTGTAACCATGTGTTTTATAGTGACTACTATTAACTATGCAGACAGAGCTACCATATCTGTTGCAGCTGCACCTTTACAAAATGATTTAGGTATAAATGCTGTCACGATGGGATATATCTTTTCTGCTTTTAGCTGGGCTTATGCACTTGGACAAATTCCAGGTGGATGGATACTAGATAAATTCGGAACAAAGAAAATTCTTTCCTGGAGCTTGTTTCTGTGGTCTTTATTCACTTTATTACAAGGATTTGTCGGATTTTTTAGTACTGCTACAGCAATTGTGATGTTATTTGTACTTAGATTTATCATGGGTCTGGCTGAAGCACCATCGTTTCCTGGCAATAGCCAAGTTGCGGCCTCCTGGTTTCCGGATAATGAGCGTGCTACTGCATCTGCCATTTTTAGTGCATCCGCATTTGTAGCCATCATTATTTTCAACCCATTTATGTCTTGGATTACACAATCCTTTGGTTGGGAATATGTCTTTATTGTAATGGGTGTACTAGGCATACTCATAACCTTTCTTTGGTTAAAAGTCATTCATAGCCCAAAAGATCATCCACGTGTCAATCAAGCTGAACTGGATTATATAAAACAGGGCGGCGGTCTGTTAGAAATGATGGATAAGGGTGCTAATAAAGAAGCTAGCAAAATTAACTGGTTCCATATTAAACAGTTGCTTCGAAGTCGTATGTTAGTAGGGGTTTATATTGGTCAATATTGTATTTCAACCCTTACATATTTCTTTATGACTTGGTTCCCGGTTTACCTGATTCAAGAACGTGGCATGTCTATTCTTGAAGCCGGGTTTGTAGCTGTTCTACCTGGTCTAAGTGGTTTCTTAGGTGGAATTTTAGGGGGAGTTTATTCCGATTATTTGTTAAAAAAAGGGAAATCCCTTACATTTGCTCGAAAAACTCCCATTATTATTGGGATGATTCTCTCATCAACTATGATTATTTGTAATTATACGGATATGGAATGGCTGGTAGTTGGAATTATGGCTCTTGCCTTCTTCGGGAAAGGATTCGGACAGCAAGGATGGGCCGTTATGGCGGATACTTCTCCAAAAGAAATGGGCGGTATCAGTGGAGGATTATTTAATACATTTGGTAATATTTCTGGTATTACAACACCGATTATCATTGGATATATCATTAATGCAACAGGCTCTTTTAATGGCGCACTAGTCTTTGTAGGACTCAATGCGGTTGTTGCCATGATCAGCTACTTGTTCATTGTTGGTGAGATTAAACGTATTGAACTAAAAAATTAAAAAGATCAGATGTAAATTAGTAACTACTCAGCCCTCTAATAGAGCTTGTTTTTGAAGCTAGCCCAAAGAGAGGTTTTTCAGGCGCGAAAAACCTCTGGCGGGCGGCATCCCTCTTAGGAAAACAAATCATCCGTGTGTCCTTGAAGCAGCTGCTCAAGGGTGTCAGCGATCGGTTTGTTCTGTTTTTGGATCGTGGAGATGACACTCCGCATCAGGCAAAAGGCCTTACGCCTTTCTCGGAACGGAACGTGCCGGAAATTTTCTCCTTCGTTTTGGCCATCCGCAAATCACGATATAAGGGGCATCTTTCCTCTTGAGAAGGGGAAGGATTTATCAAACCGTTCTCCTTCTCAAGAGGCCACTAAACGAAGTGCGGTAGTAGGGTTTTAAAATTTTTCTTGATTTTACGTGTCTATTTTTTTCCTGAATCCGTGATGAATTGAAATCGACTTTGATTTTGTTGTAATTTTGATGGATTGATAATCCATAAAACCCTTTTTATGCTTATGACCTATGTCATCTCTATTTCCGAAAATGGAACAAATCTCTTTTTTAGGTATACGAACCAAAAAAATAGACAAAAAAGCACAGGGAGTGACGTTGGACATCAGTGCCCGAACATTCGTTCGTTATCTTGCCTCTCTCCATTTCTGATAGACGTTCAGTAGGGGCTCGCTATAGCCACTCCTTCGCGTCAGTTTCATCCAGATCTGTCGTGATCGACGGACGAGTCGCCCTGCCATCGTGATCACCGTCTGAATAATCGTCTTGATGCGGCGGCGTTTCACTTTGTGGTGCAACGGATGTCTCGGATCGCTTAATAGATCTTGTCCAATCAGACGAAGAAGATTGTAAACGAAGGCTCCCATGACCAACACGAGCGCATTCGTTTTCATCTTCCCAGATGGAAGCCGCTCTAAATCTAAGTCGCTCTTCAGTTCGCTATGAAACTGTTCGCATGTCGCATGGTCATGATACAACGCGAGCACATCGCTCATTCGAACATGCTCGTATCCTTTGAGCCGCACCCAATAGCTTTCCACTTCATAATCAGGAACGAGCATCAGCTGTCCATTGCGTTCCATCGTCCGTTCCGTCACTTGGGTGACTTGAACGTACGTATACGTGTTTCCATCGATCGCTGCCTTCTGTGGAAGGCATAGCTCATAGGTTTGTACTCCTTCGCTTTGTCCATCATCGACACGTTTGCCCTTTTGCGAAGCGATCTGGAACCAAAGCGCTTTCGATTCTCGGCGTAAGTTTCGCTTGATGACAAAGTCCACGTCTTCCTTTAGGCATACGTGCACATTCGCTTCTGCATCGTTTCCTGCATCCATGCGAACAAGCAGACGAGATGAAGTCAGTTGACGAGCTCGACGGATAGCGGTGACTAAAAACGAGGGCATGTTGTCTTGCACATGTTGTTTCCCTGGACGCAACTCGGCATGAACGAGATACCCTTCCTTCCCTGCATACGCAAACAACGGTGTAAAACCGTCAAATCCTTTATACGTTCGACTGACTCCTTCTTTTTTCGTATCGGAGTTGTCAAATGGGGAACCATCTATATCAAGGGGAAGCCATGTCGTCTTTCCTTTGGTCCAACAAGGGGACAAAGTGGCATGTCGTTGAATCAACAGACGTATGGACTCCTCCCAAAGAATCGTTTCGGTCATCGGAAGACAAGCGAGCTGATCGAGTCGTTGTCGCAAGGTTGGAGAGGAAGGCACGTGCTGAATCCCCATCGATGCCGAAAAGATATCGTCCTGACGATACGCTTCGATATGATCGAAATCCGTTTTTCCTGTGGCAAGCAAGCCAATCATCGAGCGAATGACATCGCTATGGGAAATGTGCACTTCTCGACGAACCGTTGGAAGCCGAAGTGCGTTTACCCGTTTATCCAGTTTCGTTCGATGGAGTAAGTAGCCAACGAGAGCAAGCCCAGCACTTGGGGTAATCGCTTCATCTGTCAATACAAACCGAATCGGGAAATCTTTCATCACATCACCTACTTGATGAAGAATCGTCAACGTCGTTTTCCCTTATCGTATCAACGGTTTGCGACCATTGTAAAGATGTTTTGTCACGGATTCAGGTTTTTGACATAATACCATTTTCTACTATTTCGTACGACATATAGATCGGTTTGGATAAAGATCGACTGTCCAAGCAATGTAGATCAAGAATGATAAGCTATCAATTCATGTCTGAAAATCCCTCCATATATAACACGAAAAATTTATTTGAGGACTGGATGGAATAGCAGTGAAGCGAGGTTTAAGCGAAAATATGGCAAGGCTTATATTTTGCCTGAGCAATCAGAAGAGAAGGAATTATGCACTGGTGTAACAGTAACTGAAGTGAAAAATGCCTAAATATTAGTATGAAATTTTACATTTTTTTCTTCTTTGAAAAGCAACTGTTATCTATTTAATATCTTTTTGCAAAGCTATTGTTACATAAAATTGCTATGATGTCGTTGTAGGGAAAAGGAGGGATTTTTCATCATGAAAAAAACAATCATTGCTTTTACAGCTGCAGTAGCGACTACGCTTCCATTTGTAGGTCAAGCTTCTGCTGAAACATATAAGGTAAAACAAGGTGATTCTCTTTGGGAAATCTCTAAAGAATATAATGTATCAGTAGCAGATATAAAAGAATGGAACGGCTTAACGACTGAAACGATTTATCCAAATCAAGAATTAGTTGTAAGTGAAAAAATAAAATATACAATCAAATCTGGAGATACGTTAAGCAGTATTGCCGATCAATTCGGTGTGACCGTTTCGTCACTAAAATCTGCGAATAACTTAACATCCGATTTAATTTTTGCTGGTGATGTTTTAATAATTGATCAAGCAGCGAAAGAGGAACGTACAGTAGAAAAGAAAGTGAACAAACCAGTCGTACAGCAAGAAACAACGACGAATGATAAAAACACAGCATCTGCAAATAAAACCAGTACATATGCTGCGAATGAAAAGAGTTTAAAAAATGAAGAAGCAACGTCTTCTTCACCTAAAGAGGAAAACAGCTCTAATCAAACTGTCAGCAAGCAAGAAGTTCAAGCGAGAGAAACTGCAACGAAAGCTCAAGAAGATAACGGAGCGAAAGATGCTGGCGAAACGATTACAATGGAAGCTACCGCATATTCTTTAGTAGGAAATAAAACAGCAAATGGAACTGTATTAACAAAAGACTCAAAAGTTGTATCTGTAGATCCAAGTGTTATACCGTTAGGAAGCAAAGTATATATAGAAGGATACGGGACATATACTGCTGCTGATACGGGCAGTGCAATCCGCGGCAAAAAAATTGATATCCATATGCCTACTGAACAAGATGCGATCCAATTCGGACGTAAACAAGTAAAAGTAACAATTAAATAACTAGATAATACGGGTGCCGAAAGCTTCTTTTTGGCGCCCTTTTTATTTTTTGATTATTACGTTTTGTCAAAAAGGCTAAAGATGCAGAAACTGAAGGTGAAAAGGAAAGGAAAAAATATTGCAGCGATTTTTGGAAGATGAGAACTTAAGCTATAATTGTCTAAGCTTTTTTTCATGCTTCAATGTTTTGCTGGACACGAAGTCGAGGGTTTCTTGTGCGTCTGTTAATTCAGCGCGAATCCCTTCCAATTTTTTCTCTAAGCGTGTAAAGCGTTCATCCACGTTTTTTCTAAAAGATTGCAAATCGTTTTCCAGTTTGTCCATTCTTGATTCCAATTTGTCCATTCTTGCCTCTAAGCCATCCATTCTTTTTTCAAGATGATCAAATCTTGAGTCAATGTGCTCAGAATGCTCTTTCAGCGCCTGCAA
This sequence comes from Aeribacillus sp. FSL M8-0235, assembly GCF_038000355.1. Classification (NCBI taxonomy): domain Bacteria; kingdom Bacillati; phylum Bacillota; class Bacilli; order Caryophanales; family Bacillaceae; genus Aeribacillus; species Aeribacillus sp. FSL M8-0235. The sequence continues at coordinate 682,771 of NZ_JBBOBW010000001.1, forward strand.
AATTGTTTTTAATGCAACGTCTTCCATACGAAAAGGGCTGCCTCCTTTCTTTTAACTATATTTTTTATTATAAAAGATTATAGGTAAAAATGTAAGTTGGAATAATTCTGGAAAATACTCAAATCGGGTATTTGTCAAAAAGAGTTGATTACAGCAAATTTCAGCTGCACGTAACCAGTCAGCCGTACAGGGCAAACGCATTTGAAGCTTGCTGTGAAACGTCGGCAAAAAGAACAAACATGCTGAAATATTAGGCTTGTTGCAAGGACAAAAAAGGTGAGCAGCAAGCAAAAGTAAAATGGCCAAAAAAGGAACCGTAAAAGCTTTTCCTAACGAGTGAAAAGAAGAACTGGCACTAGATGATTCTGAAATAAAAATTGTGCCGGTTCTACAAATTTTTAAACACCCGAAATTTTTGCAAGCAGCTTTCTTTTTTTAGCTCTCCTTCAATCTTTTGAAGAAAGAATGCCAAAGATTCGTAAAATTTGAATGAACAGGTTGATGAAGTCTAAATATAAATTTAGGGCTATTAACGGCACTTCTTCTGGATGAACACCGTAATGCTTCATTCGATTAAAGTCATATAATACGTAGCCGCTGAAAATAAATACTCCTATGAAGGAAAATGCGAGCATGCCGCCTGAGTTCAACGGCCAAAAAAGATTAAGAACATAAATGATCAGAAAAGCGAGCAGGGCAGAAAATAACATTCCGCCAAGAAATGAGAAATCTCGTTTTGTTGCAGTTGCATATACAGCTAATCCACTAAAAACAGCGGTTGTGGCGGCTAGTGCCATTATGACCGCGTGCGCGCCGATTGTTGAAACATAATGCGAGATCATTGGATAGGCTGTAATCCCTGAAATAAACGTAAAACTATATAGAAATGTATAAGAAATAGCTTTTTTTCTGCGCAAAAAGAATGCAAAAATAATCATGCCAAGTTCAATTATGGCAAGAGGCAAAAACAGTGATGGCGGCACATATATTCCCGCTGCCATTCCTAGCATGGCGATAGCCAAAGAAACGGCAAACGACTTTAAAACACTGGGCATTTGTCTTCTATTCGTAGCGTGTGTATACATACTTTCCCCCGCAAATTTGATCTTCGATATGACGGTTAATGTTTTATGCTTTTGATATAATTTACGATTAACTTTATGCAAGGATTCATTTTTTTAATTCAAGTCTTTGCAAATTCGATTTTATTTAAACAATGTTCATTTTTTTGCATCCTTTAGAAGCGGGAAGTTAGAAATCAACTATTCTACTGGACTCGACCTTTCTCAGGGCTGCCTTTAATAGCCATTCCGACAACTGCCGGAACAGGTTCCGAAGTAACGAATATTTCAATCTTGTCGGATACGAAAGAGCAGGTGAAAAAAGGGATTGTCAGTCCGTACTTATTACCTGATGTCGCAATTGTTTCGCCGATCATGACCATTACGTGCCCTCCTAGCGTGACAGCAGCAAGCGGAGTGGATGCATTGGTTCATGCTGTGGAAGCATATATTTCAAAGTTTGCTTCTCCAATTACGGATGCACTGGCAATTGGTGCTATGAAACTTATTTCCACCCATTTACCGAAAGCGTATTCAAACCCGGAAAACATCGAATCACGTGAGGCGATGATTACAGCGAGTCTCATGGCGGGATTGGCTTTTGGTAATGCAGGCGTTGGAGCAGTGCACGCTCTCGCTTATCCTCTTGGAGGACGTTTTCATATAGCACACGGTGTAAGCAACTCCTTGCTGCTTCCATACGTCATGAAATGGAACAAAATAGCTTGTTTAGAAAGATTCCGTGATATCGCAGAAGCGTTAGGAGAAAAAGTAGATCATCTAAACGATGATCAAGCGGCTGATGCAGCGATTGAAGCGATGATCCGGATATGCCGCTATGTGGAAATTCCGCAATCTTTGCGTGAATTTAATATTCCGGAATCCGCGATTTCTGAAATGGCTGAGGAAGCTTTAAAGCAAACGCGGCTTCTGCGCAATAACCCTCGAAAATTAAGCAAAAAAGATATTGAACAAATATACCGTGCTGCCTATTGATAGGAGGGAAAATCATGATCATGAAATGGAAAAATCGCCCGCACGGCGCTGAAACGCCATATATCCCTGCAGGTCCCTTTAAAATACGGCTGCCGTTTATTCATTATCGGTTTGAATGGCCCGATTATGTGCAGGGTTTGCTCATGTGTGCGGTAGACCTTGGGGCTATTACTCTTTTAGCGGATCATTTAGGGATGCCGTTTGAAGTGGCTCTCGCTGTTGTTGTATTGAATGGACTTTTATATTTACTGCATCATCTGCTTGGTGACCCGGTCATTCCAGGTTGGGTCACTCCCGCGATTCCATTGATTGTTTTGTTTGTTAAACAATTTCCTGAAGGTGAGGACCGAATATATGCACTCATTGCATTTCAGTTGACTCTTGGAATTTTATCCATCATTTTAGGAGTAACGGGACTTGCCAGCAAAGTGGTGCGTTTAGTGCCTGACGCCATTAAATCAGGTATTATACTGGGTGCCGGAATTGGAGCTGTCGTATCGATTTTTGAAGCCGGAGGAAAGTTTGAATCATTCCCGATTACGATCACAATTTGCATTGGCTTTGCGTTTTATCTAATATTCTCTAAACATTTCGAAAAATTAAAGCAAAAAAACAAAGGCTGGGCTTTGTTGGGGAATTTAGGGATTTTACCTGCTATTTTGATAGCTGTTTTTGTAGCGCCTCTTGTTGGAGAAGCGAAATGGCCGGACATTCAATGGGGTTTCAGTAAACCAGATTTCGCCACACTTTGGGCGGAATATACGGTATTTGGCCTGGGCTTCCCTGCGTTATCGTTTTTCGTGAAGGCAGTTCCTGCTGTTTTTGCAACGTATTTAGTTGTGTTTGGAGATGTGCTGAAAACGAAAGCTCTCCTTTCTGAATCTGATGTCATACGTACGGATGAAAAAGTTGATTACAATCCGAACCGCGCCCACTTAATATTTGGTGGCCGAAACATTCTGATGAGCATGATCGGCCCTGATATTACGATGTGCGGTCCGATGTGGGCTGCTATGCAAGTGGTCGTGATTGAGCGGTTTAAAAAAGGTAAAGAAGCGATGCATTCGTTTTTCGGCGGAGCAGGATCGTTCCGTTGGGGTACAAATACTGGATTATTTTTGCTGCCTATAGTAAGTTTAGTACAACCGATACTTGGGGTAGCTTTAGCTTTGACATTGTTGGTGCAAGGTTATGTAAGCGTTCGTATCGGTGTCATGCAGTCCCGCAGCCAGCGTGATCTTGGAATTGCGGGGATTGTTGGTGCAATCCTCGTCATAAAAGGAGCAACAATGGCTTTTGCTGCCGGCATCCTTTTATGCATCCTGCTGTATGGGAAAGATTTTCTGCGCGGAGAAAACGACCGCATATTTACGCACCACTCGAATGAAGAAAAAGAAAGAGAGGAGATTCAAGCAGTATGAAAGAACAACCATTGACAAAAGGGCTGTATCTTAACGGAGAATTTGTTCAGTTGGATGACAATTTTGCCGTTCAAAACCCTGCCACTTTTGAAACAGTTGGTTATGTGCCGAACGGAACCGCCAAGGAAGCAAAGCTGGCTGTCGATGCAGCTCACGAAGCTTTTAAAACTTGGTCAAAAACGACAGCCTATGAACGAGCAGAATTGCTGGAAAAATGGTATAAGCTCATAAATGATCGGCTGGAAGTGTTGGCATCCACGATGACAATCGAGCAGGGAAAACCGCTCGCCGAGGCGAAAGGCGAAATACAATATGCAAACAGCTTTGTGAAATGGTTTGCAGAAGAAGCGAAACGGATTTATGGCGAAACGATTCCGGCATCTGTTCATTCGAAGAGAATTATCGTTCAAAAACAACCTGTTGGAGTCGTTGCTGCCATAACTCCTTGGAACTTTCCGGCGGCGATGATCACACGGAAAGTCGCCCCTGCCCTTGCAGCTGGATGCACAGTTGTCATAAAACCGGCTGAACAAACACCGCTTACAGCACTTTTATTAGCAGAATGTGCTCATGAAGCAGGTTTTCCAGCAGGTGTCATCAATGTTATAACGACTGAAAAACCAGCTGAAGTCGTTGATGTTTGGATGGAAGATTCACGCGTTAAGAAGGTTACTTTTACAGGGTCTACTCCAGTTGGAAAGCTGTTAATGAGAAAAGCAGCGGATACCGTAAAAAAAGTATCGCTTGAACTTGGAGGATTGGCACCTTTTATCATAACAGAAGATGCAAATATTCAAGAAGCTGTAAAGGGCGTTGTGCAATCAAAATTCAGAAATGCCGGTCAAACGTGTGTATGCGCCAACCGGATTTATGTCCATGAGTCAATTAAGGAGCCGTTTTTAAAAGCATTTCATGAGGCTGTTTTAACACTGCAAGTAGGGAATGGCCTTGACGAGAAGGTAGACATTGGACCGCTTATTGACGAAAATGCAGTCAAAAAAGTTCAACATCAATTAGAAGATGCAGTCGAAAAAGGCGCGAAACTCCATGAAGGACCTTCCGTGAATATGGACAAAGGATATTTTATGAAGCCGGTTGTAATCTCTGATGTAACAGATGATATGTTGTGCATGCAGGAAGAAACATTTGGTCCATTGGCACCGGTCAGCACATATTCAGATGATGAAGAAGTTATCCAACGTGCAAATGGTACACCATTTGGTTTGGCTGCGTATGTTTACACCCAATCTCTCAAAAAGGCTGTTTGGTTTTCTGAAAATCTAGAATACGGCATTGTCGGAATCAATGACGGCCTTCCGTCTGTCGCCCAAGCACCTTTTGGCGGAATGAAAGAGAGCGGCCTTGGAAGAGAAGGAAGCCACTACGGGCTGGACGAATTCCTAGAAATTAAGTTCGTTTCTCTTCAATTAATATAATTTTGAAAATCCAAAAAGTGTGGAAAGAGGGTAAAAACACCCTCTTCCATGCTTTTAGCTACAATAGAAATCATGATCTAACACTTTTTCATAAACCCATTCATTTGGCTAATCCATTCTAACTGACAGCCTTCCGAATTTTCTATCAGGTTTTGTTTGCTGACTTAACAATATGAATTTTAGCTATCACAATTGACAGTTTATAAGGGTTCCATATATCAATTGCTACAAGTTTTATATATCAAGCAAGATTTGAAAGAAATCGAAAAATTTCATATTGTTCGATTGTATTTTCGATGACTATTTTCATTGCTTCCACCTTGCTAATTTTGATTATTTGAAAAGCCCCTGCTTCTTTTACCTTCATTGTCACTTATTACATCTCTGCGTTAGCAACTATAAGGTGTTACGCAACGTAAAAGTCAATAGAAAAAGATGTTATTTTCTGGAGCTTTTTTAAAGATGAAAGTTGCCATATTTTTATTTTGAAAAGTGGCATTTTTTGAGGGATTTTACGTGAAATGGGCTGTGTAAAACAGTGGACAGTTTACAGGAATTCCATGCAATTTTCTGCTTGTGACATGCTGATCTATCTCTAATTTTTATGGGAATTTGCACGATTATCCGAACACCATAAATTTTTTCTTAAAAAAACGCTCAGCTCTTCCGACAGGCTAAGCGTTTTTTTCTGCACTAATCTATTATACTTTCTGACGGTTAAAGACGTTTCTCAGCATACCGAATAAAAGGTACGCTTGATAGCAATAAAGCCGCGATAAACAAGATGACTCCCGCCCAATGGAAATGAATCCAAAAATAGCCCCCAAATGTACCAACTAAGCTTGATCCCAAATAATAGAATAAAAGATATAAAGAAGATGCTTGAGCTTTATTCTTATCCGCCCGTTCTCCAATCCAAGCGCTGGCAATGGAATGACAGCCGAAAAAACCATATGTAAATAGTGAAATGCCGATAATTTTCACCAATACTGGCGGAAAAAGAGTCAATATGGCTCCGGCAATAGTCAAAGCGACGGCAAAAATTAGCGTGGCTGAATGGCCGTGTTCATCAGCTTTTTTGCCTAAAAATACAGAGCTGAAGCTTCCGAAAATGTAGACGATGAAAAGGAAGCCAAGCAATGATTGGCTGAATGAATAAGGAGGCTCGCTCAGTAAATAGCCAATATAATTGTATAATGTCACAAAGCTTCCCATAAATAAAAAGCCCAAAAAAATGAGAGATAAAAGCGGCTTATTTTTTAAGTGTACAGTATATGCCTTTATAACAGCTTCTATATTAAACGGCTTTTTTTCGCTATTCTTTGGTGTCGGTAGAATAATAGCAAAGACGATGCTTAAAATAAGAGCTAGCGCTCCGATGGAAAATAAAGCGGTCCTCCATGAAAAAAAATCTGTCAACAAGCCAGTGATTATTCGGCCGGCCATTCCGCCGATGCTTGTTCCGCTTATATACAATCCCATCACTTTGCCAATTGCAGTTGGATGAAATTCTTCTGCTACATACGCCATAGCGAGAGAGGGGATGCCTGCTGAAGAAATTCCAAGCAGTGTTCGGAATACAACAAGCAAAGGAAAATTTGGGCTCATAGCAATAAACATAGAGAGCATGGAAGTAAGCAGCATCGAGATGATCATGATTTTCTTTTTTCCAAGAACATCTGACAAACTAGCAGCTACCAGCATCATAAAAGCCAGTGTTCCGGTTGAAGCCGATACGGTTAAACTGGCTGATGCGGCAGAGATATGAAATTCTTTTGAGAAAACAGGCAGTAAAGGCTGTGTTGTATACAAAATGGAAAAGGTGACAAACCCGCCGAAAAAAAGAGCTATGCTGGCCTTTACATATTCTGGACTGTTCATTTTTATGTATACCATTGGACTCGCCTCTTTCCATTATTTCCAAATATACTATACATCTAATAAGCTAAACTGTCTAATGCAACGAATGAAGTAGAGGCGAATGACAATGAACGATAATCTGTACGAAATCACTTTTAAGGGCCGACTAGTCGAAAAAAACACAAAAATTCAATCATAAACAAAAATTTAAATCTAGCAACATTCCTCTTTCAAAAACTTGCAAATGTCAAAGCCAACATTCCCTCGGCAACCGAGTGATTTGCCGTATTTGCTGCTGAAGGAATTTGAGCACCGATTCCATTATGTGTTCACACAAGCAAGGGAAAACATTTATACGATTGTTCCAATTGGTCCGGTGGCAAAAATATTGCAAGTACAAACAAACATCTTCAAACATAAAAAGTTGGCAGGCGGTCAATGTTCTGGTGACGGTGGCAGCAACGGTTTGAATTCTTGTGAAGGAAGCTGCTGAAAAGTTGTATGGACGCTGTGTGAAAATGTGGTAAAATATAAAAAAGCGTTTTCATAACCAAAAAATATTAATGTAAAATCAAAAGAATTTCAAAAATAATTGACAAGATTATGTTTTTTCAAAATTGATCTGGAGGGGATTTAGAAATTGAAAAAAACTCGTTGGGGAATAATAAGCACAGCACAAATCGCTAAAAAGCAGTTGATTCCTGCGATTCAAAGATCTAAAAATGCTGTTGTGGCGGCGATAGCAAGCCGATCCGATAAAGTGATCGGGGTGGCTGATGAACTAAATATTCCGAAAGCCTATAAAAGTTATGAAGACTTGCTAAAGGATCCAGATATCGATGTTGTATACATACCGCTGCCTAACCATTTGCACAAAGAATGGATTGTGAAGGCAGCTGAAGCAGGAAAACATGTATTATGTGAAAAGCCGGCAACGCTGACAGCTGAGGAAGCGAAAGAAGCGGCAGCCGTTTGTGAAAAAAACAATGTGAAGTTTATGGAAGCGTTTATGTACCAATTTCACCCACAGCATCGAAGAGTTCGAGACATCATCGCATCAGGTGAAATTGGCGACGTGAAATTAATGAGAGCCAACTTTTCGTTTTATTTGGATCCTGCCTCGCAAAATATTCGTTTAAATTCTGATATGGGCGGCGGCAGTATTTATGATATTGGCTGCTATTGTATTCATTCGATTCGAAATATTATTCAAGCCGAACCGGCTGAAGTGAGAGTAGATGCTGAAATAGATCCTGTTCATCGCGTTGATACGACGGCTGTCGGATATATGGAGCTTGACAATGGAGTCAAAGCCGTTTTTGACTGCAGTTTTAACGCGAGTTTTTCAAATGTTTATGAAGTGGTCGGAACGAAAGGTTCTATTCGCGTTCCAAGAGCCTATCGACCTGACCGCCAAGGAGGAGAAGGCTTAATCATTGTTGAAAAAGAAAATGAGCAGAGAATCGAAAGCATTGTAGCGGATCAATACGCTCTTCAAGTTGAGCATTTTTCAGATGCGGTGCTGCATGGAAAAAATCCTTCCTACACAAGCGAAAATATGATCCAAAATATGACTGTAATTGAAGCTTGCTATGAATCGATCAAACAGGGAAAAAAGATTTCGCTCAAATAAAATGACAAAACGGCGGGGCATGTGTTCTCGCCGTTATTTTTTATCATTTTGACCAATAGAAAGCGTACTGGACAGAAGTGAATTCACCTCCCCTTATCGTCGGGCTGTACCCAACGCATGATGGCGGACTCTTACTATGAAAAAAAACGAAAATCTGCTTTAGCAATCGAATTTTTGTATTGACAAATCCTAATAAATCGTAAATTCTCTTAATTAAGGACTTCTTTCATAAATAATATCGAGTGCATTTTGCAATATATAGGTATAATAGCATCAAACTAAAGGCAGGGGGTACGCGTGAAAATCGCAAAAGTGATTAATAATAACGTGATCAGCGTTATACAAGATGATCAAGAGCTGGTCATCATGGGACGAGGGATTGCCTTTAAGAAAAGACCTGGCGATGAGGTTGATGAAGACAGAATTGAAAAGATTTTTAAATTGGAAAATCAGGATATGGCCAGTAAATTTAAATCGCTATTGTACGAGGTTCCGATGGAATATGTAAAAGTAACGGAGGAAATGATACAATACGCGAAAAATAAACTTGGCAAAAAACTGAATGATATTATTTATATATCGTTGACAGACCATATTAATTTCGCCATAGAACGGCAAAAACAAGGGATAAAGATTGTGAATCCATTACTTTGGGAAATCAAGCGGATATATAAAGATGAATTTCAAATCGCTTTGGAAGCACTGAAAATGATTAAAGACAAATTGGCGATTGAACTGCCTGAAGATGAAGCCGGTTTCATTGCGATGCATTTCGTCAATGCTGAGCTGAATGAAGAAATGACGGATGTCGCCAATATGACAAAGATTATTCAAGATATACTGAATATTGTAAAATACCATTTTAAAATTGAGCTTGACGAGGATTCATTAAATTATTTCCGTTTCCTTACCCACTTGAAATTTTTCGCGCAACGGCTCATAAACAACATGCTGCTGAAGAGCGACGATGATGAATTGTATGAAATCGTAAAAAATAAGCATCCGGAAGCTTATGCCTGCACGAAAAAAATAAAAGATTATATTCAAAAGGTGCATGGCCATGAAATAACTTCGGAAGAAAAACTATATTTGACAATTCATATTGATCGAGTCGTGAATCGTAATTAAACAAAATCTCAGCTTCTCGTAAAAATTTTTAAATGAACTGTTGACAGGAAATGAAAGCGTATGCTAATTTGTAAATAACAACCGAATAGAAACCATTTCATTTAGGATTGTTACTGGTCATGCAGGCAAAACCTAAATTGTTTCGTCATTTTTATGGCGGGCAATTTAGGTTTTTTTATTTTCTTGATCGTATAAGCGCTTTGCGACAGGATAAAGTTGGAAATTGTTTTAATAATAACGAGAGGGTGAATGAACAATGGGCCATTTCGAAGCGAAATTCCCGGAAAACTTTCTCTGGGGCGGCGCAACTGCTGCCAACCAATTAGAAGGTGCTTTTGATGCAGATGGAAAAGGTCTTTCTACTGCCGATATGGTGGCTTATGTACCAAAAGAAAAACGTGGTAAAAACGGACATTCATTAGATGTGACAAGTGCAGAAATCGAGGAAATCTTAAGCGGAGCAGCATCAGATAAAATTTTCCCGAAACGTTTCGGAATCGATTTTTATCATCGCTATAAGGAAGACATCGCCTTATTTGCAGAAATGGGGTTTAAAGTATTCCGTTTATCCATATCTTGGCCGCGTATCTTCCCGAATGGGGATGAGACCGAACCAAATGAAGCAGGATTAGCCTTTTATGACAAAGTGTTTGACGAACTGGCGAAATATAATATTGAGCCGCTTGTTACACTTTCCCACTACGAAATGCCGCTCGGGCTTGTGCAAAAGTACGGCGGCTGGACGAATCGCAAGGTGATAGATTTCTTTGTTCACTACGCTGAAACCGTATTTAAACGGTATAAAAACAAGGTGAAATATTGGCTGACATTTAATGAAATCAATATGATTACTTTCAGTCCGTACACCGGCGGCGGCATTTTAACCGATCGGGTTGAAAATGTAAAACAAGCTGCCTTCCAAGGGGTACACCACCAATTTGTAGCAAGTGCACTAGCTGTTAAAGCATGCCACGAAATCATTCCGGATGCAAAAATCGGCTGTATGCTGGCTAGATTGGAAGTATATCCGGAAACATGCAACCCGGACGATGTACTTAAAGCATTAAAAGAAGATCAGCTGAACTTATTTTTCACAGATGTTCAAGTTCGCGGCGCATACCCAAGTTATATGAAACGCTATTTTGCAGAAAATAATATTCACATTGAAAAACTTCCAGGCGATGATGCCATTTTAAAACAATATACAGTGGATTTCCTTTCGTTCAGCTACTATATGACACTTGTAGCCAGCACGAAGGATGATGCTGAAGAAGTTTCAGGCAATTTAATCGGCGGTGTGAAAAACCCTTATCTTGAATCATCTGATTGGGGTTGGCAAATTGATCCGGTCGGCTTGCGGATTACGTTAAATAAATTGTATGACCGCTATCAAGTTCCTTTATTTATAGTGGAAAACGGATTAGGGGCCTACGACAAGGTTGAGGAAGACGGCAGCATCCATGACGATTACCGAATCGACTATTTGCGCAAACATATTGAGCAAATGAAAGAAGCGATTGGCGACGGTGTTGAATTAATGGGGTATACAACTTGGGGGCCTATTGACTTAGTAAGCGCATCTACCTCAGAAATGAGCAAACGGTATGGTTTTATTTATGTCGATCAAGATGATTTCGGCAACGGAACATTGAAACGCCTCCGGAAGGACAGCTTCTATTGGTATAAAAAAGTAATCGAAACGAATGGAGAAGAATTGTAAAAACGATTGCGATGTCGAAATCACTCTGTTTGAAAATGAAATGGGAGGTAGTAAGCATGAAACACGAGCGGCGCAAGCCTTTTCCAAACGATTTTTTGTGGGGAGGTTCCACATCAGCCTATCAAGTGGAAGGTGCATGGAATGAAGACGGAAAGGGACCTTCCGTTATCGATATGGCCAAATACCCCGAAGGCACGACTGATTTTAAAGTAGCCAGCGATCATTACCACCGTTATAAAGAGGATATTGCTCTGTTTGCTGAAATGGGCTTTAAAGCATATCGTTTTTCCATTGCCTGGACACGCATTTATCCTAATGGCGACGGAGAGGTAAATCGAAAAGGGATAGAGTTCTACGATCAACTTATCAATGAAATCAGAAAGCATGGAATTGAACCGATTGTGACGATTTATCATTTTGATTTGCCTTATGCATTACAGGAAAAAGGCGGCTGGTCCAATCGTGCAACGATTGATGCATATGAAAATTATTGTAAAACATTATTCGAGCATTTTGGCGATCGGGTAAAATATTGGCTGACGATTAATGAACAAAATATGATGATCCTTCATGGCGAAGCGATCGGGACCGTTGATCCGAACTTAAAAAATCCAAAAAAAGAATTGTATCAACAAAATCATCATATGTTTGTCGCTCAGGCGAAGGCAATGGCGTTATGCCATCAAATGCTGCCTGATGCAAAAATCGGACCGGCGCCGAATATTGTGACGATTTATCCGGCAAGCTCAAAACCTGAAGATGTTTTAGCTGCCAATAATTACGCAGCCATCCGCAATTGGCTGTATTTGGATATGGCTGTATATGGGCGCTATAACAATATTGCCTGGGCTTACTTGGAGGAAAAGGGCTATACTCCAACAATTCTTGAAGGCGATATGGAAATTTTACAAAATGCCAAGTCGGATTTTATTGCTTTTAACTATTATACTTCGCAAACAGTAGCAGCAAGCGAAGGAAATAAAGAAGATGTGAACCAAACAGGCGATCAGCATATTACGGTTGGGGAACCGGGAGTTTATAAAGGAGCCTCCAATCCGCATTTAAAGAAAAATGAATTTGGCTGGGAAATTGATCCAGTTGGGTTTCGGACAACATTAAGAGAAATATATGACCGCTATCATTTGCCATTGATTGTCACTGAAAATGGATTAGGCGCCATCGATCAATTGGAAGAAGGCGATGTCATAAACGACACATACCGAATTGAATTTTTAAGAAACCATATCGAACAAATGCAATTAGCGATTAGTGACGGTGTTGAAGTGTTCGGTTTTTGTCCTTGGTCAGCTATTGATCTCGTCAGCACGCATCAAGGTATAAGCAAACGCTACGGTTTTATTTACGTTAACCGTGATGAGTTTGATTTAAAAGATTTGCGCCGAATTCGAAAACAAAGCTTTTATTGGTATAAACAAGTCATCTCATCGAATGGAGCCAATTTAGATTAGAAAAAGTAAATTCGACAATTGCATAATTTTTTCGGGAAGCTGTCAAAAATCAGGAAGGAATGTTACCATCTGGGCATAACCTGAACTGATTTGAACAACACAGTGCGTTTATTCGTGCGCGTTCAAATTGGTTCAGGTTTTTTATATATCAAATATATTTTTGGGAGGGTCAATCATGAAATATGAGCAATTGGCTAAAGACATTATCGAAAATGTCGGCGGTAAAGAAAACGTTATCAGTGTTGTTCACTGTATTACAAGATTGCGCTTTCAATTAAAGGACGAAGGGAAAGCGAACACAGAAGTGTTAAAAAACATGGACGGAGTCGTCACCGTTATGAAAAGCGGCGGACAATATCAAGTTGTCATCGGCAATCATGTGCCTGATGTATATAAGGCGGTCGTTGCTATTGGCGGGTTTGAAGCTGCAAAGCCTGTCGATACGGAAGCGGGAAAAAAGGATAAAAATTTATTCAACCGCTTTATTGACATTATTTCGGGAATTTTTGCACCAACTCTCGGCGTTCTAGCTGCAACAGGAATGATTAAAGGTTTTGCCGCTCTTTTCGCATCACTAGGCTGGATAACAGATAAATCAGGAACTTATCAAATTTTATATGCAATTGGCGATTCGTTATTTTACTTCTTCCCGATCTTTCTTGGTTATACGGCCAGCAAAAAATTCGGCGGCAACACATTCATCGGTATGGCGATCGGGGCGTCATTGGTTTATCCGGCACTATCTAATCTTACTAGCGGAAAAGCGCTTTACACTTTGTTTTCAGGCACGATGTTTGAGTCGCCTATTTATATTACATTTCTTGGCATTCCGGTCATTTTAATGACGTATTCATCTTCCGTTATTCCGATTATTTTGGCTGCTTATTTTAGTGCAAAGGTGGAAAATTGGTTTAAGAAAGTTATTCCTGATGTCGTGAAAACATTTTTAGTTCCTTTTTTTACACTGATTATCATAGTTCCTTTAACATTTTTATTGATTGGACCAATTGCAACTTGGGCAGGAAAGCTTCTAGGTCAACTAACAGTTGCCATCAATGATTTATCGCCAATTATCGCAGGGCTGCTTCTTGGCGGGTTCTGGCAAGTATTTGTTATTTTCGGTCTTCATTGGGGGCTTGTATCGATTGCCATCAACAATATGAGCACAATGGGAGCGGATCCTATTTTAGCGATGGCATTTGCTCCTTCTTTTGCACAAATAGGTGCTGTACTTGCCGTAATGGTGAAAACGAAACAGCAAAAATTGAAAACGCTTAGTGTTCCTGCATTTATTTCCGGAGTTTTCGGGGTTACAGAACCGGCGATTTATGGTGTTACGCTTCCGCTCAAAAAACCGTTTATTATCAGCTGTATTGCTGCGGCAATTGGCGGAGGACTCATAGGAGTATTTGATTCAAAAATGTATATGCTGGGAGGTCTCGGAATTTTTGGTATTCCATCCTTTATCAGTCCGACTGAAGGCATTACGTTTGGTTTATGGGGCACTTTAATTGCCATTACCGTTGCCTTTATCCTTGGTTTTATCCTCACTTTCCTTTTTGGATTCAGTCAAAAATCGGCAAAAGAAGCAGATCGGCAATCCCAACAAGCAACAGCTGAGGCTGACGCGGAAGAAGAATTATTAGGTAAAAAAGAAATTATTTTCAGCCCGTTTAACGGCGAAGTAAAGCCGTTATCAGACATCAAGGATGCAGCATTTTCATCCGGGGCCCTCGGCGCGGGCGTAGCTATTGAGCCTTCGGAAGGAAAATTAGTAGCGCCTGTATCCGGCACAGTAACGACTCTTTTTCCTACGAAACATGCAATTGGAATAACATCTGATCAAGGTGCAGAAATTTTGATTCATATCGGCATGAATACCGTTCAATTGGAAGGTAAATTTTTCACTGCTCATACGACTCAAGGCGCCCGTGTAGAGAAAGGACAGCTGCTCATTGAATTTGACATAAATGGAATTCAGTCGGCGGGCTTCGATTTGGCGACACCGGTTGTTATAACCAACACTAGTCACTACAAAGAAATAAATGAAACGAAAGAAAAACAAATCAAAATTGGCGAACCTTTATTGACGCTTATAAATGACTCGGAATGATTTTCACAAGAAAAAAGCATCTGCCTGATTAAGGGCAGATGCTTTTTTTAAAAAGATGAGAACGTTTTGCAGCTTTTCATGCTGTTTTTTTGAAAAAATACAATCCTTTTATGTAATAATAGTTTCCGTAATATGTGAATATTTCGAGAAATTATGTTAGAAAATATTACATATTTATTGCAGATATAGTCATATAAACTATAATTCTTAATAAATAAAAAAATCCCCCTAAAGAGTTTGTAGTGATCTCTCATTCTCTGTCAACCGGAAAAAGAAGGTGAAAAGCTGACATTTGCCAGCGTATCTTAGAATGATGAAAAGTGAATATCGTTCCCCGAAATAAGTGGGAAATCAAAGCTGTCTAGGGTTCCGTTGCTGGCAGGCTGTATCACCGCCGGTAAGTCTGGTCCGAGAGAGAGCGTATAGAAGCTGCGTTTGATTGCAACTTCTATATACACGGAAGGATAAAAGCCTGGGAGATCTATTCTCTCTGGCTTTTATTTTTTTAAAGCTGAAAATTTAAAAATCTGGGGAGGGGGATATAACAGAATTTCTTTAAGCACTATTTTGAAATACCTAAATTCAAAAAGAGATGAAAAATATAAAGCCGAGGTGAAAGACATGAAGAAAAAGAAGCTTCCACTACTTGTTCTTTCTATCATTTTTTGCTTGTTGTTGGCTGCTTGCGGAAGTAAATCTGCAAATGAAACTTCTGACGGCAATAAAAGCAAGAAAGAACCGATTAAGATTGGTTTCAGCGCCTTGCCGAGCTGGTATTTATGGCATCTCGTAGAAAAAAAGGGTTTTTTCGAAAAACATGGAGTGGATGTCGAATTGGTTTGGTTTCCAGTATATGCTGATTCCCTTTCTGCATTAAATACGGGAGAAATTGATGGAAACAGCCAAGCTTTGCTTGATTCGATCTCCCCTTTAGAAAAAGGAATTGATTTAAAAGCGGTATTTATTACAGACAATTCACTTGGCGGCGATGGGCTTGTTGCTTCAAATGATATTCGCTCGGTTAAAGACTTAAAAGGGAAGAAAGTCGGTACGGAAATAGGAACGATTGAACACTTTTTTCTGCTCACGGCATTGCATGAAGCGGGATTAAAGGAGTCCGATGTGAAATTTACAAACTTATCTGTTCAAGATGCGGGAAATTCATTTATAGCTGGAAAATTGGATGCAGCCGGTTTGTGGGAGCCTTTTTTAAGCATGGCAGTGAATAAGGGAAAAGGACATAAGTTGGTGACATCCGCTGATTTTCCGGGCTTGATTTCCGACTTATTCGTTGTAAGGGGAGATGTTGCGAAAGAGAGGAAAGAGGACGTGCAAAAAATCGTAGCAGCATGGTTTGATGCGGTTGACTATCTTTCGCAAAATTACGATCAATCGATTCAACTAATAGCGGACGAGGCGGGAATTTCAAAAGAAGAGCTGGATGTAGGAATGAAAGGATTCAAGCTGTTTTCTCCTGAAGAAAGCTTGAATGCTTTTAAAGAGGGAGATAACTATCAATCTTTTTATTACACAGCTGAAAAAAATGCGGAATTTTTAAAAGAGTTAGGGTTTATTAAAGAAATTCCTGATTTTAGCAGCTTCGTTGACACCTCATTTATTAAAGCGGAAATTGAACGGGCAAAGTAAGGAGGATAAATGGATGGAGCTTCAAAAAGGAAAAAGGCATCAATGGACATTATTCAAAATACGCGAGGATATTCCGAAAAAATGGTATTTTACTGGGGTATCAGCTGCTTTTATCTTGTTATTGCTCATTTGGATTTTGCTAAGCAATTTAAAGCTCGTGGATGAAGTATTTCTTCCGACTCCCGCAGCTGTTGTGGCCTCTTTCTTAGCTGCCCTTTCAAGTCCGGAGTATTGGGGAGAAATCGGTATTAGCGTCTACAGAGTTTTTATGGGGTTTTTGCTTGCTTGTCTGTTAGGAATTCCGCTCGGAATATTGGCTGGTACTTTTAAGCTTGCAGAATCGGTTATTTTGCCCGTCTCTGAATTTATCAGGTATATGCCGGCAGCCGCTTTTATTCCACTTATTATGGTTTGGGCAGGAATTGGGGAAACAGCAAAAATTTTAGTGATTTTTATCGGAAGCTTTTTCCAGCTTGTTTTAATGGTGGCAGATGACACAAACCGGATTCATAAAGACCTGCTTTATGCCTCCTATACCCTTGGAGCGAATCGCTGGCAAGTCATCTCAAAGGTCATCATCCCTGCAATGCTTCCGAAATTAATGACAACTATGCGGCTGATTATGGGATGGGCTTGGACGTATTTAGTTGTAGCAGAGCTGGTGGCAGCAAACAACGGTCTTGGATATTCGATTATGAAAGCGCAGCGTTTCATGGATACCGAGTCCATCTTTGTCGGAATCATTGTTATCGGGCTGTTGGGACTTATTATTGACAGATGCTTCGCCTACGTTAACAAAAAATTATTTCCATGGGCGGAAGGAGGAAATTAAATGTTGAATGCTGTCAAAGCTGAAAAAAATCTTCGTCAAGAGAAGATTGAAATAAACATTCAAAATTTGTCGAAAGTGTATAAAACGAATAATGGCTCCTTTCAAGCGCTGGAGAATGTTTCTTTGTACGTAAAAAATGAAGAATTTGTTTCCATTCTTGGACCGTCGGGATGCGGTAAGTCGACCATTTTGAGAATTTTGGCAGGTTTGGAGGAGCCGACATCAGGCAGTGTGCAAGTATCCGGTGAAGAAGTGAAAGGACCAAGTGCGAAACGAGGTATGGTCTTTCAGTCTTATACGTTGTTTCCTTGGTTGACAGTAAGAGAAAACATAGAGTTTGGCCTCAAGCTAAAAGGAATGAAACAAAAAGAGCGTAAAGAAATTTCCGATCGATATTTAGAGCTGGTAGGACTGGAAAGATTTGCGGATTCCTACGGCAAAGAATTGTCCGGCGGCATGAAACAACGTGTGGCTATTGCAAGATCGTTGGCCAATAATCCGGAAGTGTTATTAATGGATGAACCTTTTGGAGCGCTTGATGCACAAACAAAGCAATCCATGCAGCAATTATTGTTGGATATTTGGAAGAAGGAAAAAACAACCATTGTGTTTATAACGCACGACATCGATGAAGCCTTATTCTTATCCCAGCGAATATATGTCATGGAAGCAAGACCGGGGAGAATTCTCGAAGAGATTGATGCGGATTTGCAATTATTTCAAGATGGGGAGCTTGTGGATGTAGAGAAATTTATGAACGTAAAAAAACATATCATTTCTTTATTAAAGCATTAGTAAAAAAAATACAGAAGGATCGGAAGGGCTGTTGATGATGAAGATACGAAACAAACTGCTCCTTAGCTTTGGAACCGTTTTGCTAATTGTCCTGCTCGCCTTTCTTATTGTTTACTCTACTTTGCAGGACGTTTCCAAATCCTATTTTAATTTAGCAAATACCGATATGAAAAAATTGCAGCTTGCCCACCAGATTCAATTTGAAGACCTTGCGTTAACAGATGCGGTCAGAGGGGTGATTATCGAACCGGATAATACGGCCGAAAGGGAAAAGTACAATCAGTTTGCAAAGCAAATTGATCAACATATTAAAGAAGTGACTCCTATGCTGGATGATTCCAGGACGAAAAAAATTTTCCACGATCTAAATATAAATAATCAAAAATTAGTTGAATTAGAAACGCAGATGATGGAATTGGCCGGGGAAGACCGCCAAAAAACGCTTGCTATTTTTCATGGTGAATATGCGGATATTCGCGCTATTTTTAGTTCCAAACTGGAAGAATTCAAACAAATTGAGACAGAACGGATAACCAAGAAAATTGCGGAAGATGAAAAATTAATAAGAAAAAAAATCATGGCGGGTGCAGCGGCATTTATCACAGCACTGTTTGCAGGAATTTTAATTGCAATATTTATTTCTAAAAGAACCACCCGGCCATTGTGGAAAATTGCAAATAAATTAGAGGAATTGGCGCGAAATAAAGGAGATTTAACAGCTAGAATCCATATCACGAATAAAGATGAAATTGGAAAGCTGGCCACGGCATTTAATAGAATGCTGGAGAACCTGCAAAAAATGATGCTAAAAATAAAGGAAACGACAGATGAAGTTTCCGCTTCAGCACTCGAGCTTTCTGAAGGTACTAAAAACTTTGCGGAAAGTACAGAACAGATCACGATGGCAGTTCAAGACATTGCTTCCGGAGCCGGTGATCAAGGGGACATGGCGGATGAAAGCTCACATGCGGTGAATAATATTGCCAATGAAATTCAAAAAATTGCATCGTCATCTTCTTTCGCAGCAGAATCGGCCTTGACCACATCGAAAATCGCAGAAGAAGGAAACAAATCAATTGTCAAAGCAGTCAAGCAGATGGAATTTTTACAAAAATCCGTTGATGAAGCGTTTATTAAGATTGAGGAACTTGGCAAGCTTACCGACGAGATAAAAAAAATATCAGATGTCATGGCAAATATAGCGGAGCAGACGAATTTATTGGCTCTAAATGCTGCCATTGAGGCGGCGCGTGCAGGGGAACAAGGCAAGGGTTTTGCTGTTGTAGCAACGGAAGTTCGAAACTTGGCGGAAGAGTCAAAACAATCTGCGATTCAAATAAATGAAATGATACAGCATGTCCTCTCCATTGCTGCTGCTGCCGTGGAGAATATCGATAAAGGAAGAAGCGATCTAAAAGAGGGTAAAAGGGTTGTTGATGATGCTGGGCGCGCTTTCCATAAAATTTTAACATCAGTTGAAAAAGTAACATGTCAAATACAAGAGGTTTCCTCATCTGTCCAGCAAATGTCAACAGGAGCTGATCAAGTTGCTGTTTCTATCGGACAATTGGCTGACATCGCCAAAAAGTCATCAGCTCATTCACAAAATGTGGCAGCCTCAACGGAAGAACAACTGGCTGCAATTGAAGAATTTACAGCAACGGCAGAAAATCTCTCAAATGTAGCAAAAA
Source organism: Aeribacillus sp. FSL M8-0235 (assembly GCF_038000355.1). Taxonomy (NCBI): domain Bacteria; kingdom Bacillati; phylum Bacillota; class Bacilli; order Caryophanales; family Bacillaceae; genus Aeribacillus; species Aeribacillus sp. FSL M8-0235. Next base: position 702,573 of record NZ_JBBOBW010000001.1, read on the forward strand.
AACTGAGAAACATGATCGGGGAATTTAATGTTTAACATTGTTTTTATCTATTTCCAGCATTCATTGTAAGTTTCATGTTATATTATCTAACAAAATCATTGAACAATGCTGCACTCCTTTCTATATTAATCTTAAATAAAAATTTCATAAAGGTTCCTGATCGATAGGAACAAAAAAGCTGTCTAGGGTTCCGCTGCTGCTTAAGTTTGCAGCAGGTCTGGTCCGAGAGAGAGCGTATAGAAAGCATCAAAAGATGTCTTTCTATAAACACGGAAGGATAAAAGCCTGGGAGATTTCCCTAGGCTTTTATTTTTTTACAACGATCATTAAGAAAAGTCTCAAGGGAGGTATTTTGGATGACTAAAATTTTCAGCAAAACGATCGTACCTGGAGGAAAATGGTCAGGAAAAATCGGAAAAGGAAAGCTTATTCGTTTTACAGCCTTGGAGGCTGGAGCAAATCTTTCACTTATGATGTATCATGCACATGATCTTTCAGAGCGTTATAACATGCCGGATACATTAAAAGCCCAGCACACATTTCACTTGACAAAGGGAAACGTATTGATGAGCGATAACGGCCGAGTATTGGCCAGCATCACTAGCGACAGCCTTGGCTGGCACGACACTGTTTCAGGCTATACCACAAGGGAAGGAACAGATGAGAAATATGGAAAAACAAGCTATCAAGAATTAAGAAATGACTGGCTCAGAAGCGGAGAAGAGAACTTTGCCATGGAACTTGTAAGAAACGGGCTCAGCCTGCGCGACATGGCTCCTGTCGTCAATCTGTTTTCAAAAGTGAAAACCGACGACAAAGGCAACCTTACCTATTGTTTGGATCATTGCAAAAAAAATGACACAGTAACATTAAGAACAGAAATGGATATTTTGCTGATTGTATCTAATACACCAAATCCGCTTGATCCAAGAACCAACTATCCGTCCGTTCCGGTGGCAATGGAAATGCTTCCGGCAGAGCCTGTCGATTTGAACGATTATTGTGTAAATTATCGTCCTGAAAACCGCCGGGCATTTGAAAATACTTGGGAATATTATGCGCTTTTATAGCATTGGGCAGGAAATTGTTTGAGTACCCAGGCTGATGCCTTTAAAGATCAACATTATAGAAAATACCGATTTAAAAATACGATATGGGGAGGAAAGGAACATGGAAAATATTAAAAAAGTAGAAAGTCCTCGAAAAGAAGAAAATGCAATCTATAACAAAATCATCCCTGCCGGGGAAGGCTGGATGCATGAACTAAAGCCAGGGCAAGTTCTAAGAATTGTCGACTTGGAAGGAAACCAAGCAGTAGATACATTGTTTTACGATGCAGATAATCCGGAGGATCATTACAGTGTAACAGCCACCATTACAGGACAGAAAAATATTTACTTAACAACAGGTTCGGTGCTTCGTTCTGAATCAGGAAATGAATTGCTGAAGATTGTAGCGGATACATGCGGGCGCCACGATACATTAGGCGGTGCTTGCTCAGCACAAAGCAATACCGTCCGATATGCACATGATAAATTGCATATGCACAATTGCCGCGACACGTTTATGCTGCAGTTGTCGAAATATGGGGAGCGTTTTACAAAAAGGGATCTGGCTCCAAATATTAACTTCTTCATGAATGTTCCGGTTACAGAAGATGGTCATTTAGAATTTGCTGATGGAATCTCTTATGCCGGAAGTTATGTGGAATTATTATCCCTTCGGCGGACATTGGTGCTGATCAGCAACTGCCCGCAATTAAACAATCCTTGCAATGCTTACAATCCAACAAAAATACAAGTGCTGATTTGGGATAAATAAACAGAATCAACTAGGATACGGATGCGTCAGGGGGGAGTACAAAATGTTTAAAAAAATTCTGATTGCCAATCGCGGGGCAATAGCCGTCCGGATTGAACGGACGCTTCGCAAGCTTGGAATTCTATCGGTTGCTATATATACAAAGGCGGATCAAGACAGTTTACATGTAGACGAAGCAGATGAAGCTATTTTAATAGGAGAAGGCCCGGTCAAAGACAGCTACTTGAATGGAAATTTAATCATAAAAGCTGCCATTGAGTCGGGAGCCGATGCCATTCATCCCGGATATGGATTTTTAAGTGAAAACGCAGATTTTGCCCGCTTGTGCGAACAAAATGGAATTACTTTTATCGGACCTTCACCTGAACAGATGGAGATATTCGGATTAAAGCATTCTGCCAGAGAAATTGCAAAAAAAGCCAATGTTCCTTTATTGCCGGGAACGGACCTCATCACCGATTTGGATGAGGCGGTAAAACAAGCTGAACATATTGGTTATCCAATTATTTTAAAAAGCACGGCAGGAGGCGGCGGCATCGGAATGCGCGTTTGCGAAAATGAACAGCATTTGCGCTCGGCATTTGAGGCGGTACGTCGTCTTGCTGAAACAAATTTTAAAAATAAAGGCGTTTTCCTAGAGAAATATATCGCTAGAGCACGCCATATAGAAGTTCAAATTTTTGGAAATCGATTTGGTGAAGTGGTAGCTTTAGGCGAACGAGACTGCTCTATTCAGCGCCGCAATCAAAAAGTTGTGGAAGAAAGTCCTGCCCCTCTTTTGACCCAGGAAGTCAGAAAAGAAATGTTCGCAGCCGCCATCCGATTGGCGGAAGAAGTTGGATACCGGAGTGCAGGCACCGTTGAGTTTTTATATGATCCTGAAACAAGCTCCTTTTACTTTCTTGAAGTGAATACAAGACTTCAAGTGGAGCATGGTGTAACAGAAGAGGTCTTTGGCATCGATCTTGTTGAATGGATGATACGTGAATCAGCAGATGATCTGCATGAATTGCATTCCTTGGTTAAAGGGCCGAAAGGGCATAGCATTCAAGCGCGTATTTATGCGGAAGATTGTTTGCATGAGTTTCGGCCGAGCGCCGGACAGATTGATGAGGCAAAATTTTCTAAAACAGCTCGAACGGAAACGTGGGTAAGAAACGGGATCACGGTTACGACTCTTTATGATCCAATGCTGGCGAAAGTGATTGTTCGTGGAAAAAACAGGGAAGAGGCGATCGGAAAACTCATACAAGCGCTAAACGAAACGAAATTGTACGGTATTACAACCAATCTCCAATACTTGAAAGCTTTATTGAAGGAAAAAGATTTTATAAAAGGAAATGTATACACCCGTTTATTAAACCATTTTCAACCTAGAGAACATGCACTGGAAGTATTGGACGGAGGAATTCAAACAACTGTTCAGGATTGGCCCGGACGCATTAAATATTGGAGCGTAGGTGTGCCGCCTTCCGGTCCGATGGACCAGCTCTCGTTCCGGATTGGAAATAAACTTCTCGGGAACAGAGAAGGCGCCCCTGGTCTTGAAATGACATTGCGCGGGGGATCTTATCGTTTTCGAGATGATATATGGTTTTGTATTACAGGTGCCGATATGCAGGCTAAGCTTGACGATCAGCCCGTACCGATGTATGAACCTGTTTTGGCAAAAAAGAACCAAGTATTATCATTTGGTGAAGCGAAAAGGGGAATGCGGACTTATTTATTAGTAGCAGGCGGTTTTGACATGCCTGAAGTTTTAGGAAGCTCCTCCACATTTACGCTCGGTGGATTCGGCGGCCATGGCGGACGCGCCTTGCGCACTGGCGATGTGCTTTTGGTCAACCGGGGGGCTGTTGTCAAAAAAACGAAGGGGCTTCCAGCTGAATATAGACCGATCATGACGAATAAATGGACGATAGGCGTCATTCCGGGCCCTCATTGTACAAGCGAATTTTTGCAGCCGGATTATTTGCAGCAATTAACTGAAACAGAATGGGAAGTGCATTTTAACAGTTCGCGCACAGGCATCCGGTTAATGGGCCCAGCGCCGAAATGGGCAAGAGAAGACGGCGGAGATGCAGGTTTGCATCCATCAAATATTCATGATAACGCTTATGCAGTGGGAACACTTGATCTAACAGGCGATATGCCGATTTTACTGGGACCTGATGGGCCTAGTTTAGGAGGATTTGTCTGCCCAGTTACGACGGCTTCAGCTGAATTTTGGAAAATTGGGCAATTGCATCCGGGCGATATCGTCAAGTTTCATTTGTTGTCATTGGAAGAAGCGGAGGAACTTCGAAAAAAACAAGAAATGTTTATGCAAAAAATTGAAAATGGCAGTTTGTACGAATTTCAACCTTCTCAACTTCCTGCCATTAATCCAAAAATTACAGCCGACGATTCAATTTTGGCTCAAGAACAAACATCTCGAAACATTCCAATTACGATTCGTTCAAGCGGTGACGAAAATTTGCTGATTGAGTACGGTTCAATGGATTTAGATCTGCTGTATCGGTTTCAAGTACATGCTTTAATGCAAGCGATACAACAAAAAGGCAACATCCCTTTCCTTGATTTAACGCCGGGCATTCGGTCTTTGCAAGTGCACATTGACCCATCGAAAATGTCCGTCCGCGAGGCTTGTCAAAAAATTTTAGAAATTGATCGCGAGCTTCCGCCGCTGGAATCGATAAAAGTCCCTTCACGTATTGTTCGGCTGCCTCTTTCCTGGGATGATCCGGCTACTCAATTGGCCATTGAACGCTACCAGAAAAACGTCCGTTCCGATGCTCCGTGGTGTCCGAGTAATTTGGAATTCATCAGGCGCATAAATGGCTTAAAAAGCATTGATGATGTAAAGAAAATTGTATTTGATGCAAAATATCTTGTTTTAGGATTAGGCGACGTCTATCTTGGCGCTCCAGTAGCCATCCCAATTGATCCTCGGCACCGTTTAGTCACAACAAAATATAACCCTGCCCGGACTTGGACGCCTGAAAATGCGGTAGGAATTGGCGGTTCGTATTTATGTATATATGGAATGGAAGGTCCTGGAGGCTATCAATTTGTCGGCCGGACGATTCAAATGTGGAATAAATTCCGGACAACGAAGAGTTTTGAACAAGGAAAACCTTGGCTATTGCGGTTTTTCGATCAAATTCAGTTTTACCCAGTAGATGCGGAACAGTTGCTGCAATTGCGGGAAGATTTTCTTAGAGGAAGGTTTGAAGTGGAAATAACAGAAACAGCGTTTGATCTTGGCGAATATTTAAAATTCTTGGATTCGATCAAAGATAGTGCCGAAACTTTCCGCATGCGGCAGCAGGAAGCTTTTCAAGCAGAGCGAGAACGGTGGAAGCAGCTAGGATTGGCGGAATATATATCAGAGCATGAACCAATGAAAGAAGGGCAAGAGGAAAATATCCCTCCAGGTGCTGAGGTTGTTCGTTCTTCCATGCCTGGAAGTGTATGGAAAGTTCTTGTGTCTCCTGGACAGCAAGTTAAGAAAGGCGATGTTCTGATGATTGAAGAAAGCATGAAAATGGAGTTTCCGCAGCTGGCCCCGTGCGATGGACAAATAGTAAATGTTTACGTGAAACCAGGGGACGAGGTGCAATCAGGACAATTGATTGTCAGCATTTTAAAGCAGAAAGAACGAGAGGAGGTTCTCAAATGAAATCGGTCAAACATTTTCCTCAACCTTTGACGATTGCGCGGTTGAGAGAGATGTACCTTAACAATGAATTGACTCCCGAAGAAGTAGTCGTTGAAATCATTCATCGAGTTAAACAAGATGAGGATATGAATATATGGATTACCCCTCCGGCAATGGAAAGAATTCAGCCTTATCTAGACAGGCTTGCTTCACTGGATCGGAAAAGCTTGCCATTATGGGGAATTCCATTTGCTATTAAAGACAACATTGATTTAGCCGGGGTTCCGACAACTGCAGCTTGCCCCCAATATGCTTATATACCAGAAAAAAGCGCAACAGTGGTTGAGCGGTTAATCGCAGCAGGTGCGATCCCATTAGGAAAAACAAATTTAGATCAGTTTGCCACTGGGCTTGTCGGTACAAGAAGTCCTTATGGAGAAACGAAAAATGCCTTAAAAGAAGAACTGATCAGCGGGGGATCAAGCTCTGGATCTGCGGTGGCCGTTGCACGAGGCCATGCAGCGTTTGCACTCGGAACGGACACTGCTGGGTCCGGACGAGTGCCGGCAGCCTTAAATCGCTTAGTCGGATTTAAGCCGAGCAGGGGAGCCTGGCCGACCGCTGGAGTAGTTCCGGCTTGCGCAAGCCTTGATTGTGTGACAGTTTTTGCGCACAATTTGCAGGATGCATTGGAAGTTGATCGAATTGTGCACGGCGAGGATGAAACAGATCCTTGGTCACGCTATTTCCCGAACGTATCGCCGAAAAGTCCGAGCAAAATTTGTTTGCCGAAACAACCGCTTTCGTTTTTTGGCCCATTTCGTGAAGGATATAGGAATGCATGGATGAAAACGATGAAAAGATTGGAACGTTTGCGTCTTCCGATTGAGTATATCGATTATGATTTGTTTTCCGAAGCGGCGTCTCTTCTTTATGAAGGTCCTTGGGTGGCGGAAAGATGGGCGGATTTAGGTGATTTTGTGAAAGCAAATACAGAAGATGTGTTTTCCGTTACGGAAAAAGTCCTTTCTTCCGGAGCTTCTCCTGATCATACGGCAGCATCAGCTTTTCAAGCGATGCACAGGATCCAATCAATCAAGCATAAAGTGAAAAAATTGTTAAAAGATGCAGTATTAGTTTTGCCTACTTGTGGCGGTACTTGGACGCGCGAACAAGTTAGGCTCGATCCGATTCGCACAAATAACGAAATGGGAAAATACACCAATCACTGTAATCTTTTGGATCTGTCGGCAATCGCCATTCCGGCAGAGGATGCGGAAGCAAATGTTCCTTTTGGCATGACGATGTTTTCGCTGGCAGAACAGGAAGGATTGATATTCGGACTTGCTTCTCAATTTTTAGGAGAGATTCTAACAGAAAATTTTCAACCGCAAAAAAATACGACTTTTGTTGCCGTCTGCGGTTTGCATATGAGAGGGTTTCCGCTCGAAAATGAAATGCATCAATTCGGAGGCAAATTCGTATGTGAAGCAACAACTGCTCCTAATTACCGGCTGTATAAGCTGCCTACGGATCCTGCCAAACCTGGGCTTATCAAAACAAACCACAATGGCGCCTCCATTCAATTGGAGATATGGGAAATGCCATTAGCTTCATTTGGTGCTTTTACAGCATCTATTCCAGAACCTTTAAGTATAGGAACAGTAGAACTGATCAACGGAAACAAAGTGCCGGGCTTTCTTTGTGAAAAGTATATAGCCAATCAAGCGGAGGATATTACAGCTTTTGGAGGATGGCGTTCCTATTGCCTGAAAGAACTCAATTCATAATACAAAAGCCGTCAAACATGTTGGCGGCTTTTTCACGTTCAAGCGCAAAATTCTAATTTTAAGAGATTGACAGGATGGAGTGACTGAACTATTTAGATAAAATCGACGTGTACGTACAGTGTATTAGGAGACAGAAAGTTAGCTGCATACTTCTGTTTTGTTTATTTTTTAAACTGTAAAATACGACTTTTACCTCTGCTGGTTACTTGAATATTGAAAATACCAATGTATCAATTCATTTCCAAATTGCTTGAAAAAATAGTATTTCCTCTTATTTAGATTTATTACATAAAATTTTAAAATATTGTATTTAAATTCCAATTTTGGTAAAATTACTATATATAGTAAAAATAACTAGGAGGTGTGGGAATTTATAAAAATTAAGAAAACTCACTAGCATTGCACTAATTAAATCTGATGATTCAAAATGCTAAGAATGTTCAATTTTTTATTGATTTCGAAACAAAAAAATCCTTTACAATGGAAGTACAGGTGGTTCCTGTCCAAATCCAATCGTAAAGGATAACCATTATGGACAAGAATACACTAATTTCATCATTTGGTAAATGGGTTTCACCCATAAATATTCAAAAACTTAGCGAACAAGTCAAAGAATTGAAACAGGACTATTACACAAAAAAGCTGACAACAGAAGCCTATATTAAACTTTTATTGGTAGCCCAGCTGCTCGAATTTACGAGCTTAGAGGAAATGAGTGATGCACTTGTAGACGAAGATCTTCAAAAAGCACTCGGATTTGAATCGATAAGTGCCTCTCAGCTATCCCGAAAAAACAATCAGATCCACCCACTAATTCTTGCAAATTTGTTCTTGGATCTTGTTTGGAAAATTCAACGGCACCATTATCAAAACGGAAAGAATATGCCACTGAAAATCATTGATTCAAGTACACTCCCGTTGAATTTGACCCATTATAAATGGGCAAAATTCCGTAAAACAAAAGCTGGTGTAAAGCTACACTTACGGCTCGTTTTCATGGATAAAGACACCGTCTATCCTGAAAAAGCAGTGATTACGACAGCAAAAGAACATGACCGAAATCAACTCGAAGTCCTAGTGGATGATCAAGAAGCCATGTATGTGTTTGACCGCGGTTATGTGGACTATGAACGTTTTGATCGGATGACAGATGATGGCTATTTCTTCGTTTCAAGACTGAAGAAAAACGCAGTCATTCGTGAAGTCTATACATTTTCACTTCCTGATGATTGTCACGTTCTATCCGATAAAATGGTCTACATTGGTACCACACAAAATCGTACTGAAAATGTCTTTCGTCTACTAGAAGTTACGGACACAAAAGGGAACTTACTTCGTTTCATCACCAACCGATTTGATTTAAAACCAGAAGAGATAAGTGATATTTACCGATCTCGCTGGGCTATTGAGCTCTTTTTCAAATGGCTCAAGCAACACGTGGAAATTAAGCACTTTTATGGAATGAGTGAAACAGCTATTCAAAATCAAATTTTCTTAGCCCTTATCACGTATTGCTTACATGTTCTCATTCAATTGGAGATGAAAAGTAAGAAATCTCTACTTCGAATTACTCGTTGGTTAAAGAGAGCTCTGTGGAAACCAGCTTATGTTTGGTTGCGAAAATTTGATGGGCGAGCCAGTCCATAATCTCCCTTTTGTCGTTGTCGCTCTGATTTAACTGTATATATTTACCAAATGGGCAGTGCCACCTTTCTTTAGGTTTTGTCTTTTTGGCACAAATTCACAAAAAATAATTAACAGAAAATTCTAACTATATTTATGCAATGCTAATGAAGAAAACTATTTTTTTTATAATATTCTTCATCTTCTTAGCTTCATGCAATCATCAATTATCCTATGATCAAAAAATTGATTGTAATCAGAATTGGGCTCTATGCTCCATACAGAAGGAATATGCTGATCCTAACTCTTTAACAGACACACCTATAAAAATTGCCATTATTGATAGTGGAATTGATGAAGAAAAGGCTCGTGTCAAAGTATCAAAAAGGTTCAACGAGAAAAATAATCAAATAGATTCATACGGACATGGTACAGCGGTTGCTAGTATCATTAGAGAATGGAGAAATCATTACTCAACATTTTGATGTAGTGTTGCAAGAAATTGACGGCACCGATTTTATTGCAACACTCATTGATCAAGATACCGGAGAATCTTACCAGATCAATACCATTGATGCTCAAGCTTCGGTTCTGCCGGCGGTTATAATCGGAGTAGTTGCAAAACATGGAATCAAGTATGCCATAAAAAAATTTGGAAAAAAACTTATCGTTAAGTCGATAAAAAGCTCTAAAGCCGTTCTTAACACATTTGCAAAGGCAGCCGTTAAAGCAGCAAAAAGTAAAGTTTCTAGTTTTCGTGTAAAAGATAAGCATTTGAAAAGCACTGGAGGAACCTATGCTAAATTCAATACTAGCAGTAAAAGCCAAGTAAATAATTGGGTTAAAGAAGGATTAAATTCTAAGAACGCATCGTATTCTTTAAATCCAGAGGTAGAAACAAAAAATGCGGATTTGTCATTTGTAGTTATAGCCAACCTTGGTAAAGTAATAGGTACAAAAGGTCAGAAAAAAATTAAAATAGTAGTAGGGTGGGATGGTAAAATATGGACAGCATATCCAATCAATTAGAGTTTGTCTATCACTTTACGACCGATGAATCTTACATTCCTAAAAAGTGGAAAAAGGATTCCGCTATCGTACTTAGAGTTGATGGAGATTTTGAAATTAAGGTAGATGGAAGATCATATTGTCAAGAATATGTTGCTTTATTAGAATTCTATCTATACTTACACAGATGGCTTGCCATTATCGAGAGTAAAAAATATATCATCCCTGAATTCCATTATTATTCTCTTGAATGGCATGAGGATGAACCGTTAATTTCAATCATCCCTTTTGACAATAACGATAAGGCTCGACTCACTTCTATTTGGAGAAAGGAACCGTTTGATCCTGTATTTAAGATGGATTATATAGTAAACCGATTGACAGATTTACGCGATCAATTAAAAAAAGATATCGAGGCACATTATAGCATTTCAGTAGAACCGTTTATTGATAAATTTCCCATTAGAGCTTTAGCTGTCATCGATAAAAAGAGAGGCAAGAAGAAATGGTTTTAGTATTCTGTAAAAAATTAGGGATACAAATCTTTTAGAGTAGGAACAGTAAAACTGATCAACGGAAACAAAGTGTCGGGCTTTCTTTTGGAAGGCGTATATCGCCAATCGATTCGAGGATATTACAGATTTTGGAGGATGGCGTTCCTATTGCCGAAAAGAAGCCGAATCATAATGGCAAAAGTCACTGTCAAAGTAGTCGATTTTTTCGGCTTATAGGTGCCCTTTCGATATTCAATGTTTATGTTTTTCGTTTCCAAAAGATTTTGGCTTTCTGGACAACTGCTTTTCCTATGTTTCCCTATCTTGATTTATGTCCTTCGGGAATCTTATGAAGGACTTTTTCTATGCACGCCATTTTCATTCTGTCCTTCAAAAGTTATGACGGACATTCAGTATATGCAATTTCCTTTTTTTGGATTCTATCACCTCCATGAAGGCCGTTTATAAATTTTATTAGATTATTTTTGTCCTTCACAGTGGCATTTCTTCAAAATCCATCCTCAGTTCGGATTCTAAAATCAAATCAGTGAACCTTTAAGTAATAAAAAAAGGTTTCTGCCTTTTTGTTCATCTCAACATTTATTAAATGGAGAGGTGCTTCCAAAAGTTTGAACAACTTTTGTGAAGCATCCTCCTGTTTTAATTATGTGGTTTAAATATTTTTTACATAGTTTTCATATCATCATTGTCATCGATGTTTCACTTGTGATTTAGACAGAATTTTAAAACGATTACTGAACTTTTTTCTTGTTTGATCCGTATTAAAAGATGAGAGGAGGAAAATACATGACGTTGAAGCTAGAGCAAGTGACGAAAAAATTTGGCGATTTCACCGCTGTGGATAAGCTGTCTTTATCCATTCCGGAAAAAGAAATGTTTGGTTTTTTAGGGGCAAACGGTGCTGGAAAAACGACAACATTTCGCATGATTTTAGGGCTGCTGGCACCAACTGAAGGAACCATTACATGGAATGGAGAAAAAATTGATTATAGCACGAGCCCGTATATCGGATATTTGCCCGAAGAGCGGGGATTGTACCCGAAATTAAAGGTAAAGGATCAGATTGTCTATTTAGCCAGATTAAGAGGGATGAACAAAAAAGATGCGCTGAAGGAGCTGGCAAATTGGCTCGAACGGTTTAAAGTGCCAGAGTACGCTGAAAAAAAAGTCGAAGAGCTGTCGAAAGGAAACCAGCAAAAAATTCAATTTATTGCTGCTGTCATACATAAACCGAAGCTGCTCATCTTGGATGAACCGTTTAGCGGATTGGATCCGGTCAATGTTGAGCAATTGAAAGAGGCTGTCATTGATTTGAAAAATGCCGGTACATCCATTGTGTTTTCCAGCCATCGGATGGAGCACGTTGAGGAATTATGTGAACATTTATGCATATTACATAGGGGAAGCCCTGTAGTTCATGGGTCGCTCAAAGAAATTAAACGTTCCTTTGGCAAAAAAAATCTCGTGATTCATGCGGATTTTGATCTCAATTTCTTAAAGAATTTCCCAGGTGTCGTAAAAGCCAAGACAACAGTTGAAGGGATTCAATTGCAAATTGAAAGAGAAGAGACCGCACAACAATTGTTACAGGAGATTGTCGATAAAGGATTTATTCGCAAATTCCAAATAGAAGAGCCTTCATTACATGATATTTTTATAGAGAAAGTGGGTGCGGCCTATGCATAACTTTTGGACTGTTTTGTTCCACACTTATTTTACCAAACTAAGATCGAAGCAATTTATCATTTCCACGGTTATTACATTGCTTATTATTCTAGTTTTGGGAAACATATCAAAAATTATCGATTTTTTTAATTCTGGTGAAAATCAAGAACGCCTTGCAGTCATTGATCAATCAAATTCTTTATTTGAACCGTTTAAAAAGCAATTGAAAGAAGTTAATCCGGACATTCAATTGCAAAAAACTAATGCTTCCGAAGAAAAGCTGAAAAAGAATGTATTAAATGATGAGATCAAAGGGTATCTCGTTTTATCTTTAAATGATGAAAACCGGCCGATGGCGGTATATAAAGCAGCGTCTCTTGCAGACTCAACCGTTCCAAACGATTTGCAATATGCCCTCCAACAAGTGAGCATGGTATGGACAGCAGGTCAATTGAAATTAACGCAAGAGGAACTGATGAAGCTGAATGCGCCAGTATCTTTTGAAATGGAAGCGTTGAATGCCAACGCAAAAACGGTGGAAGAATTGAATCAAGCGAGAGGTCTCGTATATGTACTTTTATTTGTAATATATTTTGCAGTGATCATGTATGCAAATATGATTGCGATGGAGGTAGCAGTAGAAAAATCTTCTAGAGTGATGGAAATTTTAATTTCCAGTGTTCCTCCTATTACACAAATGTTTGCGAAAATTTTAGGTGTTGCTCTATTGAGTTTAACGCAGCTTGCCTTATGGCTTATTGTCGGCTACGTTTCCATTAAACAAAATTTAGAATCGATGGATGGAGGATTTTTCTCTTTCTTTGGATTCCAAAACACGTCGTTGTCGACCATTCTATATGCAGTCATTTTCTTTATTTTAGGCTATTTATTATATGCGACGATGGCTGCCTTTCTAGGCTCGCTGGTCAGTCGTATAGAAGATGTTCAGCAGTTGATCACTCCGATGATTTTAACGGTTGTGGCGGGCTTTATGCTAGCGATATTTGGTTTGAGCAATCCGGAAGCTTCCTATGTTACGATCACATCATACATTCCGCCGTTTACCCCGATGCTGATGTTTTTGCGGGTTGGAATGCTGGATCTTCCAATTTGGGAGCCGCTTTTAGGAATCGGTTTATTAATAGCATCCATTGCTATATTAGCTGTCTTCGGGGCAAGAGTTTACAAAGGCGGCGTATTGATGTACGGAAAATCCAATGCGCTTAAAGATATTAAAAAAGCTTTGCAGCTATCGAAAAATAAATAAAGAAGACATTACGCAAAATGGTTTTCTTTTGATTTTGAGCAGATAATAATAAACGTAGCAAGCAGCCCGATTCCTATATACTAGGAGTTTGGCTGCTTAATTTTTTGGAAGCTTTGATAATGATGAAAATGAGTCAATTTCTGCGCAGTATTTTTTCTCAACTACCGAAGTTGGGGGATCTCCCTTTTGCATTTTCGATTATTCCTGCAAATATTCGCTTCTTGACGATGTGATTTTTAATAGTAAAGAGAAAACCCCCAGTCAATCAAGACATTTATTGTAATTGAAAGCGGTTTAAAATTTTTTGAAGATGTATGACAGCATCGGAAAGAATAACCGATTCCTTTGCAAGCTCATGGATCCCTTCAATATGTTCCTCCAATGCTGCCGTTGTTTCGTTGACTGTGTTGGTGAAATCATGTGCGATTAAGTTTACATTTTCTATTAAACCTTTTAAATTGTTGCCGTTTTCACGAATGTTTATGACGTTTTCTCGATTATGCTTTAACAGAGAATGAATGTCTGAAAACATTCGCTTAAATGTCTGCATGCTTTCTTTTGTTCCAGATATAGACAAGGAAGCTTGATCAACACTTTCTTCATTTTTTTTGACGGCAGTAACGGCATGAGCTAAATCATTTCTCGTTTCTTCCAACGAAGATAAAATTTTAGCCGCAAAAGAATTTGTATCATCTGCCAGTTTGCTCACTTCTGCAGCTACAATCGCAAAGCCTTTTCCAGATTCACCTGCTCTCGCTGCTTCAATGGAAGCATTTAATGCTAAAAGGTTCGTTTGCTTGGCAATTGCTGTGATCGCAGAAGCCATTTCCATCGCTTGATCCGCTTTTTTGGATACCATTTGGATGAGGGAAGTTGCCTTTTTCGTGTCATTTTCAATATTTAGCATAAGCTGTTCCGTTTTTTCAATCATTTGTTGCCCTTCATCTGCTGAACGCATCGTTGATTGAGCGTATTCAACAACACGTTCAATTTCCGATCCCATATTTGATACACCTTCTATCATCGAATTTGCCAGTTCGCTAACTTTTTTAAACGAATCGGTCTGCTGTTTGGAGCCTTCGCGGAACACTTCCATTGTTGCAGCAACTTCATCAAAAATTTCCGATAAGCGATTCGCTTCTTTTTTTTGATCTTGACTGACCTTCTTGACAGTTTTGACGGCATTGGCAAACTCGCCTAAAATCGACCGGATTCCAAAAATAATTTTATTAATTTCATAACCTATTTGATGAAACTCATTGCGTTTGCCGACAATATCTACTTCGACATGAAGGTTGCCAGATGATACAGTACGTGTGACGTTATACCATTGTCTAAGATTAGAAGTGAACGAGCGGTAAACAAAGAAGTTGTTTACTGCACTTACGCAAATAGTTACGAAAAATAAAATAATTGCTTGACGAAAAGATAATTGCATAAATAAAGCTGTCATGAGGCAAAGAAAGCTTGGCAAAAACGATAGCATGGCAAAATTCATTTGCAAATACGGGCGATGAATGAGTCTTCCTAACCGGATATTATAACGTTTTCCAGTACTGTCTGTAACGAGCGGACAGCTCGCATCAACAAGAATTTCTCCTGTATCACGGATATACAGCTGCAAAAGCGGTTCTTTTGTTGTAGCGGCTTTTTTGCCGACCTCATCCGAAAATACTCTTCCTTCACGAAGGCGATTGGTATGTAGCGGAGAATATCCTGTTTCATCTACGACCAAAAAATATTCGTCTTGGTCCAGCCTTTCATCGAACGTTTTTCGAATTTTGTCGAGCTGTTCGGTTAGCGGAAGCTGAGGATCTAGCTGTTTCTTAATGATATCGCTTACATGCACGACTTTTTTGAGTGCTTGTTGAGCAGCTTTTTTCTTTATTAAACGGCTCATACTTCTCCCTCCCCTTACTACAAATGTATACCCCATTTACAGAATTTTCAATAATTATTTGCTAAAAATTTAATTTCTAGTAAAAAAGGAACAAATGTTCTGTTTTTTATAGATTCAAAATTTAGTATTTGATATAATGAAAATGCAATAGAACGGTAGACTCAAGGGTGGTTGGCATTTACCCCGTACAGAAAGGGGGTGTGCCGATGACAGTATTCGAAGCGTTAATGTTTGCGATCAGTTTTTCAAGCCTTATAATTACAATGCTGTCAAATCCGCAAAAAAAATAATCCACCCTTGAGTTGATAGCAGTGGTGGATTATTTTTTACCTGCTGCCTGATCCCCTTGAAGGGAACCGTCTGTTGCAGGGCCAAAGGTGTCGCAGCACCTTTGGTCGTCTGGTTGTTGATGCAATTTTTCAACTTCATTATACATTATTCCCCTCGTCTTGTAAAAGAGAGCAACTATATGATCCTGCCTGATTATATTCCCTTCATATTTTGATCCCTTTTTTTTATGTTGATTTACCTTTTATTTTTCCCTTGATTGAAAAATCCCAAAATAATAGACGTGAAATCAACAAGTAAACAATATACATTTCAAACCTTAGCTATAAATAAAATATTCAAAACAAAAAAACAAAAATAAAAAAATATATTCAATAATAAACAATCATATGTTATATTTAAAATAAATAAAAACAAAAATGGAGGTCAACAGATGGTCAAAAGTTTGTGGGATTCAGAAAAAGCTAAGAAATTGTCGGAAGGTTTAGAACAGTTAGTCTACCGTTCCAATTTAATCGGAGCTGATCGCGCTGTATGCAACTGGGGCGGAGGCAACACTTCAATGAAAACAATTGAAAGCGATTTCCGCGGCCGTGAAATTGAAGTCATGTGGGTAAAAGGAAGCGGTTCAGATTTAGCGACAATGAAAGCGCACAATTTTACAGGACTTAAATTGGACGATATCCGCCCGCTTATAGAACGAGATGAAATGTCCGACGAAGAAATGGTAGCTTATTTATCTCATTGCATGATTGATCACAAGCATCCACGCCCTTCGATTGAAACTTTGCTGCACGCATTTCTTCCGTTCAAGCATGTTGATCACACGCATCCTGATGCGATTATCAGCATTTGCTGTGCGGACAACGGAAAGCAAATTGCTGAGGAGATTTACGGCAACCGATTTGTTTGGGTGCCTTACGTGCGTCCTGGATTTACGCTTTCCAAAATGATTGCTGAAGGCGTGAAAAACAACCCGAATGCAGAGTTAGTGTTGATGGAAAAACACGGCTTAGTCACATGGGGCGATACTTCAGAGGAATGCTATGCAAAAACGATTTCTATTATTAATGAAGCAGAAAACTATATAAAAGAGCGAATCGATGAAGAAAAAGCATTTGGCGGATTAAAATATAAAGCCCTTTCCAAAGATGAAAGAAAAGAAATCCTAGCGGAAATACTGCCAGTTATTCGTGGTGCTGTAAGCGATGAAAGAAAAATGATTTTAACTTGGGATGACGGAGAGGATGTTCTTCAGTTTGTTAACAGTCGAAACGCAAAAGAACTTTCTCAAATAGGCGCAGCATGCCCTGATCATTTAGTTCACACGAAGCGGGTTCCTTTATACATCGAATGGGATCCGCAAACAGAAAATAAAGAGCAATTAAAGGAAAAAATAAAAGAAGGAGTTTCCAATTATAAAAAAGACTACAAAGCTTATTTTGAGCGGAACAAAAACGAAGGGGACAAAATGTTTGAAGCTGCCCCTAGAGTAATCTTAATTCCTGGTATTGGAATGGTGAATACAGGGAAAAACGAAAAAATGTCAAGGATCAGCGGAGCTCTTTATCATCGCGCCATCGCTGTCATGAAAGGGACAGATGCGATCGGGAAGTTCGTCTCATTAAACGAAAATGAGTCTTATAATGTAGAATATTGGCCGCTTGAGCTCTACAAATTAACGCTTGCTCCGCCAGAAGCAGAATTTTCGCGCAAAGTGGCTTTTGTCACAGGCGGTGCAGGAGGAATTGGCAGTGCGACGTGCCGACGTCTAGCCAGCGAAGGCGCACATGTTGTTATCGCTGATTTAAACATCGAAGGAGCAGAGGAAAAAGCTAAAGAAATTAACGAAAAATATGGCGAAAATCGTGCAATTGCCGTCAAAATGGACGTAACAAAAGAGGAAGAAGTGCAAGCTGCCTTTAAAGAAGCTGCCCTTGCCTTCGGCGGAGTCGATATTATTGTCAACAACGCTGGACTTGCTACATCCAGTCCGTTCGATGAAACAACTTTGCAAGAATGGAATTTAAATATGAACGTTCTTGGTACAGGATACTTTTTAGTAGCTCGCGAAGCGTTTAAACAAATGAAGGCGCAAGGTATTGGCGGGAATATGGTATTTGTTGGCTCGAAAAATTCAATTTATGCTGGAAAGAATGCGGCTGCTTACAGTGCTGCAAAGGCGCTTGAAACTCATTTGGCAAGATGTATTGCTGCTGAAGGCGGCCAATACGGAATACGTGTAAACTCCGTTCTTCCGGATGCCGTTCTTCAAGGCTCTGCAATATGGGATTCCAAGTGGCGTGAAGAGCGTGCAAGAGCTTATGGAATTTCACCGGATGAATTAGAAGATTATTATAAAAAACGAACAACATTATTAGTAAATGTGTATCCTGAAGACATTGCAGAGGCGATTGCATTTTTTGCATCTTCTAAAGCTGAAAAAACAACAGGATGCATGATCACAGTTGACGGAGGTGTTCCAGCGGCATTTACTAGATAATCTTTCGACAATACAAAAGAGCAATAGCCTATTGGCCATTGCTCTTCATGAAAATTCTCCACATAACAGTTATCGGTTATTATAACGAATTCGTGAATAAGAAAGATTTAATCATTGCAGCAGGTCATCCCCCTTCAACAACGTACGGAGACTTAACCATCAGGAGGCTTCCGGAAAGCGGAAAAGGGCATAAAAACCTTTTCCGCTTTAAAAGATAATAGATGCGCTGTGAGAAAACTGCTTTGAGCCTGATGCGCTAAAAATATTGGTGACAATGATTTAATGATTCATTTTATAATGTGGTATATTATTTTCTGGCAGCGCTTGAAATCTTTAGGACATATTGGGGTAATGTGGTATATTATTTTCTGATAACTATTGAAAAACTTTTGAACATATTGGGGGGACGTGCAAGGTGCTTGTAGCCGAAAGACATAGGAAAATAGTTGAAATCGTTAACAAAAAATTAAGTGTACGAGTATCGGAGCTTAGCAAAATGTTTTCAGTCACGGAGGAGACGATACGAAGAGATTTAGAAAAGCTGGAAAAGGAAGGGAGGCTTCTGCGCAGCCACGGGGGAGCGGTCAGCATTGAAAGAGACCAGCAGCTCGAATTGTCCTATTTAGAACGTGAAGTCACAAATGCCAAAGAAAAAAAAGCAATCGCTGCAGAAGCAGTTAAGCTCATACAACCAGGAGACCAGATTGTTTTAGATGCAAGTTCGACGGCATGGTATATGGCAAAGGAACTGCCGAATGTACCGCTAACAGTTATAACAAATTCCATTAGAGTAGCAATTGAATTAAGTGTCAAAGATCAAATTAAAGTAATGTCAACCGGCGGAATGCTCTCTTCAAAATCGTTATCGTATATTGGTCCTCTCGCAGAACGATCTTTGGAAACATACCATGTCAATAAAGCTTTCCTATCCTGCAAAGGTGTGCATCTTGAAGGCGGTCTCAGCGATTCGAATGAATGGCAAGCATTAATAAAAAAGCAAATGATGGAGATAGCAGATAAAACCATTTTACTAGTTGACTCCAGCAAGTTTGGCGTTCGGACGTTCGCTTTAATCAATCATATTGAGAAAGTGGACGAAATTATTACAGATTCCAATATCCATCCAGCATATAAAAAAGAGTTTGAGGGAAAAAACACAAAAATCACAATCGTTCCTTTATCGTAAAAGGAGTCAAATTGTTTCAAAATAAAACAAAAAAAACAAAAAATTTTTTATAATAACACTCTTTATTTTTTTTGGTATATTTGATAATATAAAAACAAACAAAAATAAACAAAGGTTGTGTAAGCGTTGTTAAAAGGTATTCCAAAGAATCTTTCTCCTGAGCTGTTAAAAATTTTGATGGAAATGGGCCATGGTGACGAAATTGTCATTGCAGACGGGAATTTTCCGGCAGCAAATTTTGCTCAAAGATTGGTTCGAGCTGACGGACATGGTGTTCCTGAGCTGTTGGATTCTATCTTAGATTTGTTTCCGTTGGATACTTTTGTGGATAAACCGGTGGCTCTCATGCAAGTAGTAAACCAAAATGAAAGCAAACCGGCCATTTGGGACGAATATAAAAAACTTCTGGAGAAAAAATGTTCCGAACCATGGGATATAGAATTTATGGAGAGATTCAGCTTTTATGAAAGAGCCAAAAATGCTTATGCAATTATCGCAACGAGCGAGAGTGCGCTTTATGCCAATATCATTTTAAAAAAAGGTGTCATTTCATAATAGATTTCATTGGGAAACTAGTACATTTTCCGTTCAAGATGGAAGCGATAGGATGGTGGAGACAATATGGTGCAAAAATTTATTCTTGCTCATGATCTTGGGACAAGCGGAAATAAATCCACATTAATATCGCCGGACGGTGAAATCATAGCTCATACTACCTATCAATATTCCACCATTTTTTTGAAGCAGCATTGGGTTGAACAAAATCCGAATGATTGGTGGGATGCCGTGGCAAATGCATCAAAACAACTTATTTCAGAAGCAAAAATTGATCCGAAACAAATTGCATGCATTACGTTCAGCGGCCAGATGATGGGGGCTGTCCCAGTCAATCATAAAGGAGAAGCTGTAAGAAATGCAATTATTTGGGCTGATATGCGTTCGGCGCAAAAAACAGAAGCAATTGCAGAAAAGATAGGAATGAAAGAACACTATGAAATTACTGGAAACAGATTATCCCCATCCTATTCTGCAGCAAAAATTAATTGGATTCAAGAAAATGAACCAGCTGTTCATAAAGAAACATTTAAATATTTACAAGCAAAAGATTATATAATTGCTAAACTAACGGGTAAATTTGCCACCGACTATTCTGATGCAAGCGGCACGAATCTATTAAATATTAAAAAGAAAGAGTGGTCGGAAGAATTAATAAAATTATGGCAAATTGATGATGAAAAATTGCCTGAGATTTTGCCTTCAACAGCGGTTGTTGGTGAAGTTCATTCAAAGGCGGCGGAAGAAACAGGTCTGATGCCTGGTACACCTGTTGTAATGGGCGGTGCAGATGGGTGCTGTGCTGCATTAGGTGCAGGTGCGATTGATGAGGGAGATATTTTTAATTACATTGGCTCTTCTTCCTGGATCTCATTTTCGTCATCTCGTCCAGTTTTTGATCAAGAAATGCGGACATTCAATTTTATCCATTTGGATGAAAATAAATATATTCCCATCGGAACGATGCAAGCAGCAGGGACTTCCTTTCAATGGTTAAGAGACATACTGTTTCAAGACGTTTTGAAAACGGATGCAGCGAAGCATATTTATGAAATGATGAATGAAGAGGCTGAAAGCTCACCAATCGGCTCCAATCAATTGATTTTTCTTCCGTATTAATGGGGGAGCGGTCTCCTTGGTGGAATCCAAACGCAAAAGGCAGTTTCATAGGATTAACGATCAATCATAAACGTTCTGATTTGATTCGTGCTGTTTTGGAAGGGATTTCAATGAATTTAAAACTTATTTTCGATGCTCTGCAAGAAAATTATGATCGGCCATTTCAAGACATATGGCTGTTTGGAGGCGGAGCGAAAAGCAGAATATGGCGGCAAATGCTGGCTGATCTTTTCGGTGTTACCATCCGTATACCGAAAATTTTGGATGAAACGACCTCAATGGGCGCTGCGGTTGCAGGCGGTGTAGGAGTAGGCCTTCTGAAAGATTTGACAGCAGCGAAAGCTTGGTGTGTTGAAGCTGAATCATTTGAACCAGATCAACACAACCATCAATCTTATCAAACAGCTTTGAAAGCGTTTGAACAAGTTTATAAACAAGTGGAGCCGATTTTTAATCAATGGAACGGGGTTGAATAAATGTACAAACAATTGTGCGAGAAAGGGGGAAAATCATGGACATTTATTTAGACACCGCAAATGAACAAGAAATAGAATTTGCTTCAAAATATGGATTTTTAGCAGGGATTACAACAAATCCAAGCATTATTTCAAGAGAAAATAGAGAGTTTCGGCAAATTATTGTGGATATTTCCTCCAAAATTAATGGAGAAGTCTGGTGCCAGGTAACAGGAGAAACAGCTGAAGAAATGATCCTTGAAGGGAGAGAAATGTCCACATGGGGAAAAGATATTGTCATTAAACTCCCGATGACTGAAGAAGGATTATCCGCAGCTTATCAATTGAAACAGGAAGGCATAAAGGTGAATATGACTCTTATTTATACACTGCCTCAAGTTGTATTAGCTGCCAAAGCAGGGGTGGATTTTATAAGCCCTTACATCGGAAGAATGGATGATCATGCGATTGACGGGCTGCAATTTATTAAAGAGGCAAAAGAAATTATTCATCAAATGCATGCGGAAACGAAAGTTATTGGAGCAAGCATCCGAAATCCGCAGGTTGTCGTTGATCTTGCAAAATCAGGCGCAGATGCTGTAACGATGCCATTTTATATTTTTAAGAAAATGTTTGCGTCAGATCTTACAAATATCGGGTTAAAAGGGTTTTTAAATGATTGGAAGCAGTATCAATCCGCGAAAAAATCTGAAAAATCTTATTAATGTAAAAGTGGAACAAAAATTCAGGACGGATAATGACAGTTACGTAAAGTAGGTGATAGGATGTCAGCTCAATTACTAAGAATGGAAGGGATAAGCAAAAGTTTTCCTGGAGTAAAGGCATTATCAAAAGTTCGACTGGATTTAAATTATGGGGAAGTTCTAGCATTAGTTGGCGAAAATGGTGCTGGGAAATCGACTTTAATGAAAATTTTGTCTGGAGTCTATCAAAAAGATGAAGGTGAAATCTACTTAGAAGGCAACAAAGTTGAAATTCCTAATGCGAAAGCAGCACAGGAAATGGGCATTAGCATTATACACCAAGAACTAAATTTAATGCCTGATTTAACGGTTGCCCAAAACATTTTTATTGGCAGGGAGCCTCGCACCGGATTTAATTTCTTTTTGAAGGAAAAGGAATTGAATGAAAAAACAGCCGAGTTGCTTGAGAAACTCAATATTAATTTAAATCCTAAAGAAACAGTATCAGATTTAACAGTGGCAAAGCAGCAGATGGTGGAGATTGCGAAAGCGTTATCTTACAATGCGAAAATTATCGTGATGGACGAGCCAACTGCCGCATTGACGGAATCTGAAATTAAAACATTATTTGATTTAATTGAAAATTTAAAAAACAAAGGTGTTGGCATCATTTATATTTCACACAGAATGGAAGAATTGAAAGTCATTTCTGACCGAATAACAGTCATGCGTGACGGTCAATACATCGACACGTTATATACGAAAGATACAGATATGAAAAAGGTAATTTCGTTAATGGTAGGCCGTCACATCCAGGATGAATCTCGCCCTACAACGACGGTTTCAAAAGAGGCTGAAACAGTCCTGGAAGTGAAAAACTTATCGACCAAAAACTTTTTAGAAAATATCAGCTTTACTTTGAAAAAAGGAGAAATTTTGGGCTTTGCCGGTTTAATGGGAGCTGGACGCACAGAAGTAGCAAGAGCCATTTTCGGTGCTGACAAAATCGATGAAGGGCAAATTTTTATCAATGGAAAAGAAGTGAAAATCAATAAGCCTGAAGATGCAGTAAAACACGGAATTGCCTATTTGTCTGAGGACAGAAAACGATATGGCTTAATGCTTGAAATGGACGTGAATTCGAATATTTTAATTTCTTCACTGAGCAATTATGTGAATTGGCTGACCTTTGTCAATGACTCAAAAGGATATGTAACATCAGAAGAGTATGTAAAGTCGCTGAAAATTAAAACGCCAAGCATCAAACAGCTAGCGAAGAATTTATCGGGAGGAAACCAGCAAAAAATTGTCATTGCCAAATGGCTTGCTAAAAACTGCGACATTTTAATCTTTGATGAACCTACACGCGGAATTGATGTTGGGGCGAAAACTGAAATATATCAGCTGCTAAATGAACTGGCTCAGCAAGGAAAATCCATTATTATGATTTCTTCCGAATTACCGGAAATATTAAGAATGAGCCATCGAATCATCGTCATGTGTGAAGGAAGAATCACCGGAGAGTTGACAAACGAAGAAGCATCTCAAGAAAAGATTATGGATTATGCAACACGAACTAGATCATAAATTGGAGTCCGATTTAAGTATCATTTATGTCAAAAGGATTTGGAATACAAAACGAGGAGGATCAATATGAGTACAGGAACTGCACCTAACACAGAAACAAAAAAGAGTGGAAATCTATTAAAATCCAATGCACTGCAACAAATATTGGCATTTGCTAGTTTAATTGTACTTATTCTGTTTTTTACCATTTCCTCCGATAACTTTTTAAATTGGACTAATATTACTGGGATATTATTATCAACGACAGTTATCGGAATCATGGCGTTAGGAACTACATTTGTTATTATGACTGGAGGAATTGACCTTTCCATTGGTACAGGAATGACGCTATGTGCTGTTATGACAGGGGTATTTATCGTCTTTTGGGATTTGCCAATTATAGTCGGCATTTTAGGCGGAATTCTGACTGGTGCATTAATGGGATTTATAAGCGGATTCAGTGTTTCAAAATTAAAAATTCCTCCATTTATTGCAACATTGGCGATGATGATGATCGCGAAAGGATTAGCACTTGTTATTTCAGATGCAACTCCAATTTATTTTAGTGATAAACCTAGCTTCAGTGAAATTGCATTAGGTTCAATTATACCAGGATTTAATTTGCCTAACGGTGTCCTAATTTTCATTATTATGGCAATTATTGCAGGAATTTTATTAACGAAATCTATTTTTGGCCGCTTTACAACTTCTATTGGAAGCAATGAAGAAGCGACAAGATTATCCGGTATCAATACGGATAAATGGAAAATCATCATTTACACGGTTGCAGGTGTGTTTACAGGAATAGCAGGAGTTTTAATGGCTTCAAGGCTTAATTCAGCACAGCCTGCTTTGGGAGCCGGGTATGAGTTGGAAGCAATTGCAGCTGTCGTTATCGGAGGGACTTCGTTAAGTGGTGGTAAAGGAACTATTTTAGGAACAGTTATTGGGGCTCTTATTATGAGCGTATTAACAAACGGTTTGAGAATTATGTCAATCCCTCAAGAATGGCAGACAGTTGTTGTTGGATTTGTCATTTTGGTTGCAGTTTATATCGATATTATCCGTCGAGGCAAAAGCAGTTAAATTCCGTTTTTTATCTCTAGTTACAAACTAGAGTTAAAAAATAAAAAAATTATAAGGGGGAAAATTCAGTGAAGAAATGGTTGTTAACTCTATGCGGTATTTTAATGTTGTCGCTCATTTTGTCAGCATGCGGAAGCTCCTCGAAAAACGAGAGCGAAGGAAGCTCTGAATCCGCAGGAGGCGACAGTGGAAAACCCTATATCGCTATTGTCTCTAAAGGATTCCAGCATCAATTCTGGCAAGCTGTTAAAAAAGGTGCTGAACAAGCAGCAAAAGATTTTGACGTAAAAATTACGTTTGAAGGTCCAGAAAGTGAATCTCAAGTCGACAAACAAATTGAAATGTTAAGAACAGCTATTGATAAAAAGCCGGATGCAATTGGTTTTGCTGCTCTAGACAGCCAAGCATCAATTCCTTTATTAAAAGAAGCGGATGAAAAAGGTATTCCGATTATTGCATTTGACTCAGGGGTTGACAGCGATATTCCTTTGGCAACTGCATCTACAGATAACAAAGCTGCTGCAGCGTTAGCGGCAGACAAAATGGCTGAAAAAATTGGAGGCAAAGGAAAAGTTGCGCTAATTGTTCATGACCAAACAAGTATAACTGGTGTTAACCGCCGAGATGGATTTGTTGAGAGAATAAAAGAAAAATATCCAGATATTGAAATTGTCGACATTCAATATGGCGACGGTGACCAATTAAAATCTACAGACTTAGCGAAAGCAATCATCCAAGCGCACCCTGACTTAAAAGGGATCTATGGTGCAAACGAAGGTTCAGCTATCGGTGTAATTAATGCAGTAAAAGAAATGAATAAACAAGGCAAAATTGTTGTCATCGGCTTTGACTCTGGTAAACAGCAAATTGAAGCGATTAAAGACGGTACAATGGCAGGAGCCATTACACAAAATCCGGTCGGTATCGGCTATGAAACAGTAAAAGCTGCTGTTCAAGCAATCAATGGCGAGAAAGTAGAAAAGGTTATTGACACAGGATTCTATTGGTATGACAAAACCAATCTTGATAATGAAGAAATTAAATCTGCCATTTACGAATAATAACCTGAAAGCTGGGGATGCATTTTGCAGCCCCAGTTATACAAATACTTGAAGGGGAAAAAGATTAACCAGCTCATAAAAACAGGGTGAAACGAAACTTAAAAATTGTTTTCAAGATGATAAACATATACTAGAGGTGGAATTTAATGTCATCAGTAATCGGAGAACTAAAAAAATATGCACATAAAATTGTAGATGCTGGTTTAGTTGTTGGAGCCGGTGGAAATCTCAGCATGCGTGATGGTGAATACATGTACATTTCACCAAGCGGCTTTGATTTAAAGGAGATTGAAGATGATCAATGGGTTAAAGTAAAAATTGACACTGGAGAAGTTTTTGGAGATTTAAAACCTTCCTCCGAATTGCTCATGCATTTAGAATGCTTTCGGCGAAATCCAGAAATCAATGCAGTGTTGCATGCGCATCCTAGCTACTCTGTTGGAGTCTCTAGTGCAGGGAAAGATATCCCAATGCTTTTCCCCGATTTTCCTGCAATGGTAAAGAAAGTTTCCTACTTAGATTATATTATTCCTACAACCAATCTTTTAGCAGAAGCTGTTGGAGAAGTCATCCATGACAGCAATGTCATTGTGATGAGGAATCATGGGGTGCTCACAGTCGGCAAAACGATGAAAGAAGCATTTTTTTATATGCAATTAACCGAAGAATCAGCCAAAGTATTTACCATCGCTTCAACTGTCGGTACTCCGAGAATTTTAACGGAACAAGAGTGCGAAGATTTACGAAATTTATCATCCGAAAAGTATCGGGCCAGTCTGTTAAAGAAGAAGTCATAAACAGGCTTATTTTACGGGAGTGCGTATGACATGAAAAGAGTACTAGCTTTTGATTTGGGTGCTTCGAATGGTCGATTAATACTCGGAGAATATGAAAATAAAAAATTAAACATAACAGAAATTCACCGTTTTCAAAATAACCCCATCACGATCGGAGATCATTTGCATTGGGATTTAAACTACTTATTTACTGAAATGAAAAAAGGAATAAAAAAATTTGTCGAGGTTTATGGAAAAAGGATCGATGGAATTGGTTTTGATACGTGGGGAGTAGATTTCGGTCTCATTTCCGAGGAAGGAGATCTATTAGAAAACCCGTATTCTTATCGGGATACACATACCGTTCTCTTTATGGATGAAGTCCATGAGAAGATAGATAAGAAAAAACTTTTTCAAATGACTGGCGTAGAGCCAGCTGCCATCAATACGCTTTATCAGCTGTATGCGATTTTGAAAACAAGGCCTGAGCTAATAGAAAAGGCAAAATATATATTAATGACACCGAGTCTGTTCGCCTATTTGTTTACAGGGGAAATCAAAAATGAATTTACAATCTCGTCGACTTCTCAACTATTAAATTGGGAAAAAAAAGATTGGGATGAGACGATTTTAAATAAGCTGTTTGCAGATAAGGTGAATTTTGCACCTCTGGCAGAAACGAATCGCATTTTGGCCAAAACGAAAGCATCTATTAATAAGGAATTAGGGATCGATCCGGCCAATGTCATCGCGGTTCCAGGACACGATACAGCTTGTGCTTTAGGTGCCATGCCGATCCAAAATGATCAAACAAGCTGTTTTATGAGCTGCGGAACATGGGTGCTGATCGGTGTCACGGTGGAAAAGCCGGTTGTTTCAGATGAAGCTTATGAATGGGGCTTCACAAATGAAGGAACATTTGACGGGAAGTTCCGTTTGCAAAAAAACAATACCGGCTTATGGTTTATTCAACAGTGTAAAAAAGAATGGAACGATAATGGCGAAGGCATCTCCTATGAAGAAGAAAGCCGGCTGATAGAAGAAGCAGAACCGTTCCGTTCTTTTATAAATCCAAATGATCCATCGTTTTTTAACCCGCCAAGCATGCTGAAGGCTATTCAAGATTATTGTCAAAAAACTTTACAGCCTATTCCGGAAACGAAAGGGCAATTTTTGAGATGTATATTGGAAAGCTTAGCTTTTCAATACCGTTTCGTGATCGAACGGCTGGAAAATTTAATCCATCATAACATCCGGTCGATTCATATGGGAGGCGGGGGAATACAAAACAAATGGTTTTGTCGATTTATTGCTGGCGCCGCAAAGCGTACCGTTTATGCAGGGCCGGTGGAAGCCAGCGCAATCGGCAATATGCTTTCTCAATTAATTGCCCTTGGAGAAATTGCAGACTTAGAAGAAGCAAGAAAAATTGTTACCAACTCCTTTAGCTTTAAAACATATGAACCCGAAAACTGTGATCATTGGGAAAAACATTATAAATCATTTCTAGCAATCATTAAATAAATAACATACAGGAGGAATGAAAGATGGCAAAAGATCCACGATATGTAGGAAATCTACCAAAGATAGGAATACGCCCGACGATCGACGGCAGAAGAAAAGGAGTTCGTGAATCATTAGAAGAAACAACAATGAACATGGCAAAAGCTGTAGCTAAATTACTGGAGGAAAATGTTTTTTATTATAATGGACAGCCAGTGGAATGTGTGATTGCAGATACATGTATTGGAGGAGTAAAAGAAGCGGCAGAAGCAGCTGAAAAGTTTGCAAGAGAAGGCGTTGGCGTTTCGATTACTGTTACTCCATGCTGGTGCTATGGAACTGAAACAATGGATATGGATCCTCACATTCCGAAAGCAGTTTGGGGATTCAATGGAACAGAAAGACCTGGCGCTGTCTATTTAGCTGCTGTTCTAGCAGGTTATAACCAAAAAGGACTTCCTGCCTTTGGAATTTACGGTAAGGATGTTCAAGATGCAGGAGATACGAATATACCTGAAGATGTAAAAGAGAAGCTCATTCGTTTTGCAAAAGCAGGACTGGCTGTTGCTATGATGAAGGGTAAATCTTATCTCTCCATTGGATCTGTATCAATGGGAATTGCAGGAAGTGTTGTGCAAGAAGACTTTTTCCAAAACTATCTTGGAATGAGAAATGAATATGTTGATATGAGCGAATTCGTGCGCAGAATTGAACTGGAAATTTACGATAAAGAGGAATATGAAAGAGCCTTAAAATGGGTGAAGGAAAACTGTAAAGTTGGTCCGGACAACAATCGCGACGGCTTTAAAAGAACAGAAGAGCAGAAGGAAAAAGATTGGGAAATCAGCGTAAAAATGGCTCTTATCGCACGCGACTTAATGGTTGGCAATAAAAAATTAGAAGAAATGGGATATGGAGAAGAAGCTCTAGGAAGAAACGCCATTGTTGCTGGTTTCCAAGGACAGCGTCAATGGACCGACTATTTCCCAAATGGAGATTTTATGGAAACGATTTTAAATTCATCTTTTGACTGGAACGGAAAAAGAGCGCCATATATTTTTGCAACGGAAAATGATAACTTGAACGGCATTTCCATGTTGTTCGGCTACCTTTTAACTAATACGGCGCAAATTTTTGCCGACGTGAGAACTTATTGGAGTCCGGAGGCTGTCAAGCGGGTAACTGGCTATACTCTTGAAGGGAGAGCGGCAAACGGAATCATCCATTTAATTAATTCTGGAGCGGCTGCATTGGATGGAACAGGAGAACAAACAAAAGACGGCAAACCAGTTATTAAACCATACTACGAATTGACAGATGAAGATATTAAAAAATGCTTGGAAGCAACACAATTTAGACCTGCTTCAACTGAATACTTCAGAGGCGGCGGATATTCAACTGACTTTTTAACAAAAGGCGGCATGCCTGTAACGATTTCGCGCTTAAATATTGTTAAAGGGCTGGGTCCTGTTCTGCAAATTGCAGAAGGATATACGGTTGATTTGCCGGAAGAAGTTCATGACGTGCTTGACAAACGGACCGATCCAACTTGGCCTACCACTTGGTTTGTTCCGAATCTAACCGGAGAAGGTGCATTTAAAGATGTTTACTCGGTTATGAATAACTGGGGAGCCAACCATTGTTCCATCAGCTATGGTCATATTGGAGCCGATTTAATCACGCTGGCATCCATTCTTCGCATTCCGGTAAATATGCACAATGTACCTGAGGAAAAAATATTCAGACCAGATGCTTGGAGCATGTTTGGAACAAAAGATCTTGAAGGCGCTGATTACAGAGCATGTAAAAACTTTGGGCCGATCTATAAATAACAAGTAACAAAGGAACGGGATGCTTATGAAAAAATACGCAATCGGAGTAGATTTTGGGACTGAATCTGGAAGAGTTGTCTTAGTAGATGTTGCAACTGGTGAGGTTGCTGGTACTCATTCCACACAATATAAACATGGAGTCATAACGGAAACTCTTCCTCATAAGCAGAAGAAGCTGAAAAACAGTACAGCTCTTCAGCACCCGCAAGATTATTTAGATGTGCTGGAAACGTCCATCCCGAGAGTGTTAGAGGATTCCGGGGTGAGCAAAGATGATATCGTCGGCATAGGAATTGATTTTACATCCTGTACAATTCTGCCTGTCGATGAACAATTAACACCATTATGTTTTCAGGAAAAATGGAAAGATGAGCCGCATGCATGGGTAAAATTATGGAAACATCATGCAGCGCAGCCAGAAGCAGATACAATTAATCAATTAGCAAGCGAGTCGAATGAAGAATGGTTAAAGCGTTATGGTGGAAAAATTTCGTCAGAATGGATGCTGCCGAAAATATTAGAAATTATACATGATCGTGAGGAGCTCTATCATGAAGCGGCATTGTTCCTTGAAGCAGCTGATTGGCTGACGTCGCTGATGGTCGGTGAAGTGAAACGAAATAGCTGTTCTGCCGGCTATAAAGGAATGTGGCATAAACAGGAAGGCTATGTAAGAAAAGAATTTTTAAAAAGACTTCATCCATTGATGGAAAATATTTATGAAACAAAACTGTCGGGTGAAGTGGTTCCGATCGGCAGCAAGGCTGGCGAGCTGACGGAAGAGTTTGCAGCAAAAATTGGACTAAAACCAAAAACACCGGTTGCCATTGGAATTATAGATGCTCATGCTGCTGTTCCAGGTGCAGGAGTTACCGCACCTGGAAGCATGGTTATGGTTATGGGAACCTCCACCTGTCATATGCTGTTAAGCACAAAAGAAGAGTTTGTCGAAGGAATCAGCGGAGTCGTCGAAGATGGAATAATCCCTGGCTACTACGGATATGAGGCAGGCCAGGCTGCTGTTGGCGACATTTTTGCATGGTTTGTCAAAGAGCTTGTGCCGGGTTATGTCGAAAGAGAAGCGGAGGCCAAAAATCTATCTATTCATCAATATTTGGAACAAAAAGCCAGCACATTGCCTCCAGGATCAAAAGGATTGCTGGCATTGGATTGGCATAATGGAAATAGAACTCCGTTAGTTGATGCCAATTTGTCAGGTTTATTAGTCGGTCTTACGCTGAATACAAAACCTGAAGAAATTTACCGTGCATTAATTGAATCAACAGCATTCGGGACACGCTTGATCATTGAAAGCTTTGAGAATGCAGGAATCGAAATTAATGAATTGGTTGCATGCGGCGGACTGCCTCATCAAAATGAAATGCTCATGCAAATATATGCAGATGTAACGGCAAGACCAATCAAGATCGCATCTAACAAAATCACATCAGCCATCGGAGCTGCAATGTTCGGAGCTGTTGCTGCAGGATCAAAACTAGGTGGATACGATACGATCGAAGAAGCAGCAGCAAATATGGCCAAATTAAAAGACAAAGTTTTTTATCCGAAACAGGATCACGTAGAAAAATATAATTTGTATTATGAAGAGTATAAAAAATTGGTAAACTATTTCGGCCGCGGAACGAACAATGTGATGAAAAAAATAAAAAATTAATACAAAATACGGGGGTGTCTAATAAGTCGCTTTTACGGCTTATTGATGCCCCCTTTAATGTTTTGAAACGTTGATATATCGATGTTTATGATTTTTTGCTTTCAATGGGGCCTGATTTTATGGAGGCTTCTTTTTTTTTGCACTGGCGCACAAAACTACTGATGCTAAATGTTTTAATAGAATCAAAGCTTGATGCAAAATGGCGATTATGTTTCTATTAAATCAATATAATAATTAGTTTGGTCAAATTCACTCTTTTTGTTTATAGGTTTCAAATTATATCCATTTTATTTTACTTCAATCATCACGGCATCTCCCTGACCGCTTCCAGAACAGATCGCTGCGATTCCAATCCCTCCTCCGCGACGGCGTAATTCGTACGCTAGTGTCAAAAGAATACGCGCGCCGCTTGCGCCGATTGGGTGACCAAGGGCAACAGCACCGCCATTTACATTCACTTTTTCCGGATCGATTCCCGCAATTTTTATACTAGCGAGTGCAACGACTGCGAATGCTTCATTAATTTCGAACAAGTCGATATCATCGACAGATTTCCCCGTCTTTTTCAATAGCTCAAGAATGACAAGGCCCGGTGTTATTGGAAAATTTTCTGCTTCAACCGCAACTTCTGCATGGCCAATGATGGTTGCAAGAACGTTTTTACCTTCTCTTTTTGCCCGTTCATCGCTCATCAGTACAAGCGCTGCAGCTCCATCATTAATTCCAGGTGCGTTGCCGGCTGTAATCGTTCCATCTTTGTCAAATACAGGAGGTAATGTTGCCAGAATCTCTTTCGTTGTGTCTTTTCGCGGTGATTCATCTTTATAAATGACAAGCGGGCTGCCTTTACGCTGTGGAATTTCAACCGCTGCAATCTCTTCTG
The DNA here is from genome assembly GCF_038000355.1 of Aeribacillus sp. FSL M8-0235. Classification (NCBI taxonomy): domain Bacteria; kingdom Bacillati; phylum Bacillota; class Bacilli; order Caryophanales; family Bacillaceae; genus Aeribacillus; species Aeribacillus sp. FSL M8-0235. The sequence continues at coordinate 735,015 of NZ_JBBOBW010000001.1, forward strand.
CCATCTTGCCTTCTTCGATTGCTGCAATTGCTCTTTTATGGCTTCTCACAGCCCAATTGTCCTGTTCTTCACGCGATATTTCATACTCTTTCGCAATTTTGTTTCCGTACGTCCCCATATGAACACCAGTAAAACTGCATGACAGGCCATCATGAATCATTAAATCAACCATCTGTGCATTACCCATTCTTAACCCCCATCTTGCGTTCTTCAATGCATATGGAGCGTTTGACATTGACTCCATGCCGCCTGCCAAAATGATTTCTTCGTCGCCTGCCCGAATGATTTGATCAGCCATTGTTACACTGCGAAGACCGGATGCACAAACTTTATTCACTGTTTCTGTTTTAATGCTCCAAGGAATACCTGCTTCACGTGCTGCCTGGCGCGACGGGATCTGTCCCTGTCCAGCCTGAAGAACATTTCCGAAAATGACTTCATTCACATCTTCAGGCTTTACTTCTGCTCGCATTAAAGCCTCTTTCATCGAAATACCGCCAAGCTGTGATGCTGTTAATTGAGCAAGCGATCCGTTAAATTTTCCAATCGGGGTACGCGCTCCTTCTAAAATAACTGTCTTTACCATTTAATTCACCTCCGAAAGTTCAGGAGAAACTGTGAATTTTGCCTCTGTTTTTGCTATCACTTCATCAACTGAAACACCATCCATTGTTTCAATCAGCACCATCCCTTGATCTGTAAAGTCAAACACGGCTAAATCGGTAATCAATCGATGGACGACGCCTTTTCCAGTAAGTGGAAGTGTACATTCTTTCTTCACTTTCGATTCCCCGCTCTTGTTCAAATGTTCCATAATGACGATGACGCGTTTCGCACCGTTTACAAGATCCATTGCTCCGCCCATACCTTTGACCATTTTTCCTGGAATCATCCAATTGGCTAAATCGCCGTTCTCTGAAACTTCCATACCTCCTAAAATAGCAAGATCAATATGTCCTCCACGAACCATTGCAAATGATTCGGCACTGTCAAAAAATGAAGCGCCGAGCACTGTAGTAATCGTTTCTTTACCAGCGTTAATCAAATCGGGATCTTCCTCCCCTTCAACCGGATAAGGTCCAATGCCAAGCAGCCCATTTTCTGAATGTAATAAGATGTTGAAATTGGACGGAATCTCATTGGCAATAAGTGTTGGCATTCCGATGCCAAGATTGACAATCATTCCGTTTTCAATTTCCTTTACCGCACGCTTAACAATCTTTAATCGATTGTTAGACATCCTGATCACTCCTTCTTTTATTTAGTAACCACTGTTCTCCGCTCAATGCGTTTTTTATAATTCGTTCCTACCAGTAAGCGTTGAACATAAATACATGGTGTGTGAATTTCGTCCGGATCAAGTTCACCAGGTTCAACAATTTGTTCCACTTCCGCTATGGTGATTTTACCTGCCATTGCGGCAAGCGGATTAAAATTTCGCGCTGTTTTCCGATACACAAGATTCCCATAAGTATCAGCCTTCCACGCTTTTACAAAAGCAAAATCTGCAACGATGGCTTCCTCTAGCAAATATGTTTTTCCGTTGAACTCTCTTTCTTCTTTTCCTTTTGCGATCGGCGTTCCGACACCTGTTGCGGTATAAAAAGCCGGAATTCCTGCTCCGCCTGCTCTCATTCGTTCTGCAAGAGTACCTTGTGGTATAAGTTCTACTTCTAAATCGCCGCTTAAAAATTGCTGTTCAAAAATTTTATTTTCCCCGACGTAGGAAGCGACCATTTTTTTGATTTGTTTATTTTTGAGTAGAAGACCAAGTCCCCAATCATCGACACCACAATTGTTGCTGTAAATAGTCAAATTCTTTGTCCCCTTGTCACGTAAAGCTTGAATAGTCTTTTCTGGAATTCCGCACAACCCAAATCCGCCTACAACAATGGATGCACCGTCTTGAATGTCTGAAACCGCTTTCGAAAATGAATTCATGATTTTGTTCATGAACATCTCCTCCTTTCTTTGTCTTATGTAAGAGTTTACATTCCCATTATCTATAAGTAAAATAGATAAAAAGAATACAATTTATTCCAATAGTGAATAAATAAGGGGGGAGTATGGTGGAATTTCGTGATATTCAATCTTTCATTGATGTTGCCAATCATAACAGCTTTACAAAGGCTGCTGAATATTCCTACTTATCACAGCCTTCATTGAGCAAAGCCGTTAAAAAGCTTGAAGCTGAGCTGCGTGTTGAACTGATCGAAAGGTCAACTCGTCATCTCCGTTTGACAGATGCAGGTCAAATTGTATATCAGCAAGGAAAAAAATTGATTGAAACGTTGGAAGAAATGAAAATGTTATTAGATGAACTTTCTAATCTTGCGACTGGAGAGATTAAGATGGGGGTTCCGCCGCTCATTGGAACTTTGTTTTTTCCTTCAATTGCTAGAATGTTTCATCAAAACTATCCGAATGTGAAACTTGAACTTATAGAGCTTGGGGCAAAGGTCATCGAACAATTAGTGGAAGAAGGAGAGATTGACATTGGCATAGTTGTACTGCCTGTAGACGAATCCGTTTTTCATATTCATCCGTTTATTACAGAAGAATTTGTCTTGTTTATTCATCGCGACCACCCAATTGCACAAAAACAAACAGTTTCAGTACATGAATTAAAAGATGAACCGTTTATATTGTTTTCGAAAAACTTCAAACTCCACGATTACATCATCAACACATGTAAAAATGCAGGCTTTACTCCAATTGTTTCATATGAAAGCTCGCAATGGGATTTAATTCTTGAGCTTGTTTCATCAAAACTAGGTATTACTTTAATGCCGAAAATGATTTTTCATAAACAGAACAGCCCCAACATCACGATTGTTCCGCTTAAAGATCCGCCTCTTCTTTGGAGACTCGGCATCATTACGAGAAAAGGCAGATATCACTCATTTGCTTTAAAAAAATTGCTGGAAATGCTTAAAGAAAATCCATTATGATTTTTCAAACGTATTTATCGTTTCGATAATGGGGACTTTCATCAAAGTATCAACTGTTTCCGGTAAAAATTTGAGAACATTCAAACTTGTTTTTTACTTAGAAACAAAATGAAACTGCAGTTATTGTTCATCAAATTTTCCATCATAAAATTAGGACGGTACAATAGTGGCTTTGTCATTCAAGTCGTCTTTGTTGTCCTTGGAAAATTCCTTGTCGTTATTTTTATGTTTACTAGACTAAAAGATGGTCTATTTTTTTACAAAAAATCTCTTGATCGAGCTTAAGCTGTCTGTCGAATAGTATGCAGCAATCAACAAAATTCTATGGGCAAATTGCAACAAATTCTTTTTTAGCTGTATTGTTGTACGAAAAAATTGTAGCGAAACAGTGTAGCGATTCACTACAATTCATCATTCTCTTTCACCATTCTCTAATTTTCGAAAGCCTTTTCTCTTCTTAATTTTTTGATAATTTTTAATATTGGCACGAATGTTGCAAAGTAAAAAGCGAAAACAAAATCAATTTTTGAAAAAAGAAAGGAGAGAAATGGATGGAAGCAGTAACAACTCGCAATGCACAAATACTTGCTATCGATGCAGGGGGAACGATGACAGATACCTTCATTATTGACGACAATGGTGAATTTGTCGTCGGAAAAGCACAATCCACACCTGAAGATGAATCAATTGGTCTTCTCAACTCTGCAAGGGATGCACTAACTTACTGGAACACAACAGTAGAAGAAGAATTTCCTAAATTGCTTGCGGGTGTCTACTCCGGAACAGCGATGCTGAATCGTCTCGTGTCAAGGAAAGGACGCCGCGTCGGTCTGATCGTTAATAAAGGGATGGAGGATTTCCATCGAATGGGCCGGGCGATCCAGGCTTACCTAGGATATTCTTATTCAGACCGTTTACACTTGAATACTCATCGTTACGATCCTCCACTTGTACCGAGAGAATTGACAAGAGGCGTAACAGAAAGAGTCAATTTATTTGGAAACGTTGTCATTCCGCTTTATGAACATGAAGTGGAACCAGCAGTATTGGACCTTCTGGAACAGGATGTCGAAGCAATTGTGATCAGTTTGCTTCATTCTTACAAATATCCGCAGCATGAACGAAAAATTAGGGATATTGCAAAGGAAGTCATGAAGAAAGTCGGAAAAGAAGTGCCTGTGTTTGCATCGGTTGATTATTACCCTGTTAGAAAAGAGTCTCACCGCACAAATACAACCATTATTGAAGCATATGCAGCAGACCCGTCTCGGGAGACATTGTCGAAAATTGATAACATGTTAAGAAATCACGGGGCAAAATTTGATCTTCGGGTCATGGCCAGCCACGGTGGAACGATAAGTACGCGTGCAAATGAACTGGCAAGAACGCTCGTTTCAGGTCCGATTGGGGGAGTAGTTGGCGCGAAATATCTTGGTGAACAACTCGGTATTCGCAATATTGCATGCTCGGATATCGGCGGAACAAGTTTTGATATGGCTCTTATTACTCAAGGGGATTTGAGTATTAATACAAGCCCAGATATGGCAAGGCTTGTACTATCATTACCGCTTGTTTCCATGGATACTGTTGGAGCTGGGGCAGGCAGCTTTGTGCGAGTGGATCCGAACTTCAAATCATTAACACTTGGACCGGACAGCGCAGGTTCGAGAGTCGGCGTTTGTTATCCGGAAGGCGGTATAGAAACGGTAACAGTAACCGACTGCCACGTTGTTCTTGGACTAATCAACCCGGATAATTTCCTTGGCGGCGAGGTTAAGCTATATCCGGAAAGAGCCTATGAAGCATTGAAGAAGCAGGTCGCCGATCCGCTCGGATTATCTGTTGAAGACGCAGCATACGGTGTTATCGATCTGCTTGAGTCGCAACTGCGCAATTACCTTGAATCTATGATCCTTGGAAAAGGGTATTCGCCATCTCAATATGTATGCTTCTCTTATGGAGGCGGTGGTCCGCTTCATACTGCCGGCTACACAAAAGGTCTTGGCTTTGAAGATGTTCTAGTACCGGCGTGGGCAGCTGGATTTTCTGCTTTTGGCTGCGGTGCGGCAGACTTTGAATACCGCTATGATAAAACACTTGATATCAATGTAAACAACGGAGATGAAGACAGCAGTAAGCTGAAGGCAGGTAAAGAATTGCAGGATGCTTGGGATGAACTAATCGAAAAAGTGGCAGCTGAATTTGAGAAAAATAACTTTAAACGACAAGATGTGAGTTTCCGTCTTTATTTCCGCATGCAGTACCAAGGTCAGTTAAACGACCTTGAAATTGAATCGCCGATTCAAAAGTTTAAGGATATTAACGACTGGGAAGAGCTTGTCAAAGCATTCGAAGAAACGTATGCGAGAATTTACGCAAAAGCGGCCAAATCGCCTGAACTCGGTTACAGCATCACAGGAGCAATCGTACGCGGTATTGTTGAAGTGGCAAAGCCGAAAATTCCTGAGGAGCCTTTATCTGGAGAAACTCCGCCGTCAGAAGCGTTTCTTGGCCAGCGTGATGTGTATTGGAAGGGCGAGTGGATCAAAGCAAACATTTGGGAAATGGAAAAATTGAAGCCAGGGAACAAAATCGGTGCATTTTCAATTTTAGAATCACCAGCCACAACGTTTGTGATTCCGCCTGGTTTTGAAACATATCTTGATGAGCATCGCATTTTCCACTTAAAAGAACTTTAAGGAAAAAGGAGGGTATTTTTTCATGACGATTACTGAAAAAACAATACAAAGCCAGAAAAATATTGGTTGGCACGGAAAAACACTCAAGCAAATGCGCAAAGAAATTGATGAAATCAGCCGAGAGACAGGACATTACGCAGGTTTAAAAACATTGCCATTAAAAGAGTCATATCCAATCCGCTATGAAAAGATCTTTTCAAAATTACGGGGAGGAGTTGTGCATGCAAGGGAAACGGCCAAAAGAGTGGCGGCCTCCCCGATTGTTGAGCAAGAAGGGGAATTATGCTTTACTTTATACACTCCTGAAGGAGATTCGATTGTAACTTCTACTGGAATTATCATTCACGTCGGGACGATGGGCGCAGCGATTAAATACATGATTAAAAACGATTATGAAGAGAATCCGGGAATTGAAGACGGAGATATTTTCTGTAACAATGATTGCCAGATCGGAAATGTGCACCCATGTGACGTTCATACAATTGTTCCAATCTTTTACGAGGGCGAGCTGATAGGCTGGGTTGGCGGAGTTACCCACGTAATTGATGTTGGGGCGACTGCACCAGGAAGTATGACCGTTGGACCAGTTAGCCGTTACGATGACGGTTATCAAGTGGCCTGCCGTAAAATCGGTAAAAATGATACGCTCTTAAAAGATTGGCTTATTGAAAGCCAGCGTTCTGTCCGAACAACAAAGTACTGGCTTCTTGATGAACGGACTCGCGTTGCCGGCTGCCATATGATCAGAGACCTTGTCCTTGATATTGTTAAGGAGGAAGGTGTCGACACTTATAAACAATTTATTCGCGAGGTAATTGAGGATGGACGGCGCGGTTTTGTCAATCAAGTAAAAACGTTGCTGATTCCGGGTAAATACCGCCAAGTTTCATTTGTGGACGTACCGTATAAAAACCTAGATGTTCCTCCTTACGCTCGTGTAAACACGATTATGCATGCCCCAACAGAACTGACTGTTCACAAAGATGGCAAGTTCCAAATCGACTTTGAAGGCGTTAACAGATGGGGATGGCACAGCTACAATGCTACACCTGTTTCGATTACGAGCGGAATATGGGTCATGATGTCGCAAACGCTCATCCCGAACGATCGGGTTAATGATGGCGCTTATTATGCGAGCCAGTTCGACTTGCCTTACGGTTCATGGCTAAATCCGGACGATATTCGGACCGCTCACAGCTATGCATGGCACTTCCTTGTATCTGCATGGAGTCCATTATGGCGTGCACTTAGCCGCAACTACTTTGCACGCGGGTATTTAGAAGAAGTTAACGCCGGAAATGCCAACACTTCTAACTGGCTGCAAGGAGGAGGATATAACCAATTTAACGAAAATCATGCCGTTAACAGCTTCGAATCAGCAGCCGAAGGGGTCGGAGCAAGTGCGGTAAGAGACGGTATTAACCATGCGGCAGCCATCTGGAACCCTGAAGGTGATATGGGAGATATGGAAATTTGGGAGCTCGCAGAACCGCTTCTTTATTTGGGACGAAGCATAAAACCAAATACAGCAGGGTATGGAAAATACCGGGGAGGCAGCGGCTACGAGACTTTGCGGATGGTATATGGTGCAAAAGACTGGACGATGTTCTTTATGGGAAATGGCTATATGTCAAGTGACTGCGGTTTAATGGGAGGCTATCCAGCAGCATCAGGATACCGTTTTGAAGCACATGGAACGAATTTGAAAGAACGGATCGAAAAAAGACTGCCTATTCCTACAGGGGGAGACAGTGATCCGGATAATCCAGAATACGATACTTTAATGGAAGCAAAGGAAATTATCCGTGATAAGCAATCCATTACAACAGAAACAATTTTTGAAAATTACGATCTGTATTTAAATTACCTTCGTGGGGGACCTGGTTTTGGGGATCCGCTTGAGCGCAAGCCGAAAATGATTGAGGATGATTTAAATGAAGGACTGCTGCTGCCGCGTTATGCAGAAAGCGTTTACGGAGCAGTTGTCAGCAAAAATGAAAAAGGCAAGTATATCGTTGATGAAAAAGCGACAGAAAAACGCCGCAAAAAAATGAGAAAAGAGCGTCTAAAGCGCGGGGTTCCTGTAAAAGAATGGATGGAGCAGGAGAGACAAAAAATTCTAAACAAAGAAGCGGCTGTACAGGTTCGTCATATGTATGCCGGCAGCTTTGCCTTAAGTGAAAAATTTGCGAATGAGTTTAAACAGTTCTGGAATCTGCCGACAGAATGGCATTTATCAGAAGATGAGTTAGGTGTACCAACCTTCGGAGCAAAAATAAATCATCAGAAAAAAACGGGGTGAGAACATGGCACAATATGATCGTAAGACGATTGAAGAGCTGATCGACGGAACAATTGATTTTTACAAATTAAAAGAAATGCTTTCAAATTTTAAGGATACTGACCGATTTGATAAATATATCAGCATTTTGCAGGAAAGAGTTCCATGGGATGATCCAATTCTATTGCCGGCTGGACTTCACCTTTATATCGTTTTGAAGCCAGATGGCAAACGAGTCGTAAAGTGTGATTGCGGACATGAATTTTGTGAGGCAAGTGACAACTGGAAACTTCATGCGCTTATACACGTTCGTGATACAGAGGAAAAAATGGTGGAGCTGTATCCGAAGCTGCTTGCTCCAGATCCGGAGTGGCAGGTTATACGTGAATACTATTGCCCAAATTGTGCAAGTCAACTGGAGGTAGAAGCTGTAACACCTTGGTATCCAATCTTAAAAGATTTTGAACCAGATATTGATGCATTTTACAATGAATGGCTGAAGCGTCCGATACCTCAAGTGAAATAAACCATCAACCAGGAGTTCGTTTCTGACTAAAGTCTGACACAATCGAACAGCAAGTGGATAACCTAGTGTTTTCATCACAAAGGTTATCCACTTTTATTTAAAGCAGTTTTAAAAAACTATAGAAAGTTGACACATTATTTCATTTTTAGAGAGAATACCATAAAGAAACAGAATTTTTTACGACAAGCAGTTCAAAACGTATTGCTCAAAATTAATCTGTCGCATGCACACTTGAGCAAATGCGTTAAACATTTGACATCGTTTTGATAAAGCGATGGTGAACGCATGAATTTGATTCAAAAGATTAAAAATGCGAATCTAGACACTTGATATCTTCGAGTAAATACGTTAATAATTGTGGTAACACTTGTCACTTCCTTGCTTATCATCACTGGTGTGTAATTCCTTAAGAACTACGGGGGTGGTAAGTTTTTTGCTTTTAAAGCCCCGAATAAAGTATTTTTATAATCTATTTTCGAAAAATTTTGATAATATGTCCAAGAGGAGGGGGGAGTACATGGGCAATCCATATATATCTATTTTCTCTACGCACAACTTGCCAGATAAAAAAAGAGATTTGGAAACTTTATGGGAAATGTTTGTGGAAAGATCGTGGGAAGATAAAATATCGGGCAAAATACGAAAAAATGTTTTAGATTCTTGGAGCCGCTGTCAGGAAACTGGAGTTGACCCGATGCAATTGCAAACGAAGGCAGCTTTAACAGAATACGAATTAAATCATCTGTTAAAAGGATCTGAGCTATATCAAATTGCGAAACCGATTATTGATAATTTATTTTATAAGTTGAAAGGTACTCGGTATCTTATCACGCTGACGGATGAAAACGGTTGCATAATTTATTTAAAAGGTGAACCGTATGTTTTGCGGGAAGCGGAAAAAATGAATTTCACAGTTGGCATGGACTGGAGCGAAAATGCAGCAGGTACAAATGCGATTGGAACGTGTATCGTCACCCAAAATCCCATTCAAATTTTTTCTGCAGAACACTTTTGTCAAGGATGTCATCCATGGACATGTTCTTCAGCTCCTATCATTCATCCCTTCACAAAAGAGGTCATCGGTGTCATCGATTTTACAGGATTTTGGGAAGATGCTCAGCCTCATACACTTGGTTTAGCTGTATCCACTGCACAAGTGATTGAAAAACAGCTTGCATACGTCTATATGAAAGTGAATAACTATTTAATAGATTATTTTTTTCAATGCGCAAATAAATGGAAAAACGATCATATTCTAGTACTGAACCATGCCTTTTATGTTGTGAAGAGCAGTGAAAAGCTAATGGAATTATTTAACCTGAAACATGCAGGAGATTTGGCGGTAAATCCTGATTTTCATCCTTTAATAAATGAGATGAAAAGGATGTCCAAATTCTCTGCGAAAAACGATATTTCCAGCGATTTGATGGTTCGAGATTTCAAGGTTTTAGCAATCGAGCCGATTCATTTTAAAGGGGAAGTTGCTGGATATATGGTCGTGTTGAAGGATAACAAAAAGGTATTCCGTACCACTGCGCGATACATTCTCAAGGATGAACCATGGAACGATATTATTGGGACATCGGATGCATTGTTAACAGCACTAAACAAATGTTATAAAGCTGCTCCTTCAAATGTTCCGATTCTTCTGTTGGGAGAAAGCGGTACAGGAAAGGAAAAAATTGCAAAATCAATACATCAATCCAGTCAGAGAAGAGACAAACCTTTTTTAGCAATAAACTGTGGCGCAATTCCGAAAGAATTGATTGGAAGTGAACTGTTCGGTTACGAAAGTGGAACTTTTACCGGAGGTTCGAAAGAAGGGAAGAAAGGAAAATTTGAGGAAGCAAACGAAGGAACCTTGTTTTTAGATGAAATCGGCGAGATGCCGCTAGATCTGCAAGTCCATTTGCTTAGGGTGCTGCAAGAAAAGGAGATTATGAGGCTGGGTTCATCTCAAACGATTCCAATCAATGTGAGAATTATTGCTGCAACGAATAAGAACTTATATGCCTTGTGTAAACAAGGGCTTTTTCGCGAAGACTTATTTTTTAGACTTAACGTTGTTACGGTTAATATTCCTCCTCTTCGTGAGCGAAGGGAAGATATTCCTCTGATTGCTGATTATTTCTTAAAAAAATTTGCAAAAAAGTATGCGAGAGAATCCCTTTCCATTGCGCAAGAAACTTTAAATTACTTTTTAGAATATTCGTGGCCCGGCAACATAAGAGAAATGCAAAATGTCATTGAGTATGCCGTCATATTTAGTGATTCTCCTGTTATTAGGATAGAAGACTTACCGGCATACTTTATTGAAAACAGAATGAGCCTCTCCATCAATAACCAGCTTAAAGATTTATCTTTAATTGAAATCGAAGAGCAAAAAGTGCTTGTCAGGCTTTTAGAGGAAACAGGCTGGAATTTATCAGCTGTCGCCAAAAAAATGAATATTGCCAGGTCCACTCTTTATCGGAAGTTAAAAAAATATCAGCTAAAACAAACATAAGCCGATTTTCTCGCGTAAATCCAATCATATTCACTAAACTCTTCACATGTCATCACATCTCAAATTTTTTAAAACAAAAGAACACCTAGGCAAGGCGCTTTTTTTACGGTGTCATAGATAATAGAAGCTAGTGTGTTGAAAATAAAAAGATCCTCAAACAAAATGAGCTATCATACCTTATCCATTCCTTCCATACAATTGAAATGAACGACGATCATGGGAGGATGGATGATGCAATTTTATTACGGTCAGCAAATGCCGCTTCGCATATTGGATGAAGCGGAGTTTTGGAAGCATCAAGAGGAAGAGCATACTGTTGTGATCCGAGAGCTTGTGGCAAATTTAGAGCAAAACTATGTAGATGCTTTGTTAAATTGGGAAGAAGAATTGTCGAAGACGCATCAAAAGGTTGTGCGCTATATTGAGTCTGTCATACGCTCCCCTTACTATATTCCAGCAAAGCTTTATCAACGAGTATTGAATTTGGTGTCATTTTGCTTAAAGCAAAGTCTCGATTTTATTAAATTATGCCGGCAAATTAAAACGGAAAGCGCTGCTGTTCGAAAAAATCCGACCGCCAAAGTTGTTTTGGACCATATTATTCGTGAATCAGAATATTTTGTCGGCATAGCGCAAGTGCTGTTGTATGGCAGCAAGTAAATTTTCAAGGGAATTCCTTTTTTGAAGGAGTTTCCTTTTTGTTTTCCTGGATTTTATTATTATATCTACGATGTGTAATTTCGAGAGTATGAGGATATTTTTACATACTATGGAATACTAGTAAGAAAAAATTTTATTTATAAAAACCGCTGGAATATTGATTTTTATGCGGTTTTTACATTAACTAATTAGATATAGGAATTGTTATTGTTAGTTATAGGATTTAGTTAAAGACATCGGTTAGATTAAACCGGTGTCTTTAATTATAGAGGTTGTTATTTAGAAATGTTGAATTCTAAAATCACAGGGTAATTATTTTGGAGAGAAAAAGGAGGAGTTCAGTATTTTAATTAATTGGTACATGATTTGAGAAATGTCCGACATTTCTTTTGAAAAGCCGTTGACATTCTTTTATAGTTTCAGTAGGTTGATAGTAGGTTACAAAGGGTGGGATGTCAGTGAAGGCTTTTTTATTCAGAGTGTTCGTTTTTGCTGTTTTATGGACGTACTTTTTATTTTCAGCTTTTTTGGATCATTCAGCACATCTCACCTTATTGGTATTTTTAAGTGCTTGTACAATTGGCTGCTATTATTTTCTGCCTGTTGTCAAAAATCCTCTTCTGTTGTACATCATCGTGGATCTCTTCATTTTGTCAGCGGGATGGCTTCAGTCTGCTGCAGGCAATCATGCCTCTCTTTTATTAATTTTATATCTTTATGTCGAAGCAATTTTTCAGCTGAGAAAACAGCCCTTTCGTCTGTTTGCCGTCATTCATGTTTCTGTTTCGATTTTGATCGCCATATTCCTTCCTAATCCTTTTGAATGGCTGACGGTGTTTGCTATATTTACTTTCATTTCTGTTGTTTTAAATGAATATATCTTTGAAAGGAAGGAACAAAGGGAGTTGTATGAACAACTATTAGGAGAATATAGAGGATTAAAGCGTATCAGCTATGAAAACGAGCGGTCGGCCAGATTGGAAGAACGAACGAGAATTGCCCGTGATATTCATGATTCTGTCGGGCATAAATTAACGGCATTGCTGATGCAGCTTGAGATGCTTTCGATCAAAGAGAAAAGGAAGGAATATGAAGAATTAAAATCTTTAGTTCGCGAAAGTTTAGAGGAAACGAGACATGCAGTTAGGGCGCTAAAAATGGATGAAAGTGAAGGGATTTCGTCAGTGCTTCAGCTCATTCGCAAGCTGGAATCGGAAAGTCATATTATGGTGCATTTTACGACGAAGCAAGGGGTTTTATCGGCCCGTCTTACTAATCAGCAAAATGTCGTTTTGTACCGAGTCATCCAAGAGGCGCTAACGAATGCGATGCGGCATGCGCAATCAAGGGAAGTGTATATCATACTAGGAAAAAATGCGATCGGTGACTTGGAATTTACGATAAAAAACCGGATATCGGATGCCAAACCGTTTCAAAAAGGCTTCGGTTTAACGAATATGAAAGAGCGTGTGAAAGAAGCTGGAGGAAGCTTGAACATATTTCAAACAAATGATGAGTTTGTTGTTCATGGGACTTTGCCAATAAAGGAGTATGAATGATGACCATCCGTATTTTACTTGTTGAAGATCAAGCCATTGTCCGCCAGGGCTTGAAAATGATGATCGAACAGGACGAGCAATTAAAAGTAGTCGCGGAAGCTGAGCATGGGTTAAAAGCAATCGAAATAATGGAAAAGACAATTGTAGACCTGATTTTAATGGATATTCGCATGCCAGTTATGAACGGAGTAGAAGCGACTAAAAAAATAAAAGAGCGGTGGCCTGATGCGAAAATTCTTATTTTAACAACGTTTAATGATGAGGAATATGCCGTACAGACGTTGAAGGATGGGGCAAGCGGTTTTTTGCTGAAGACATCTGAACCGGCAAAGCTGATTGATGCGATACATAGCTGCATGAAAGGCGGAATGTCCATTCATGAAGATGTAGCGGCAAAAATGGTACCGAAGCTGCTGGAAAAGCCAAAAAAAGAGATGGTGAACGTGCCTTTAACACCGCGTGAGCTGGCGATTGTGAAGCTTGTCGGCGAAGGAAAAACGAACAAAGAAATTGCGTCTGACCTTCATTTGTCCGTCGGAACTGTCAAAAACCATATGACGCAAATTTTAAATAAGCTTGGGCTGCGGGATAGAACACAGCTCGCTATTTATGCCATTAAACATGATATTTGCTAGCTGTTTGATTAGGATCGGCTATTTAGGCCGGTCTTTTTTTGTATTGAAATAATGCCGTGAAATTTTAAAGCTCTATGTTAATGAAGCGTTCATAATTGAAAAATGTTTGCTTCGACTCGGAATGTTTGCTGATTTTCAGCGCTATTCCTAGAGACTTTGTAAATGTATGACCTAAGTCATAGTTTTTCAGTGAAAAGAGTGACTGCAGATAGTATGTGAGAAAGTGCGGACGCTGTAATATACAAAATAGAACGTTGAGAGGGAGGATAAAAAATGCTGGAAGCTGTTGAAATAACGAAAAGGTTTAAACAAACGCATGCTGTAAACGGTGTGAATTTATTTTTGGAAAGAGGGGAAATCATCGGGCTTTTGGGGCCAAACGGCGCCGGCAAATCGACCACCATTTCAATTATTTCTACTCTGATTCCGCCGACAAGCGGTGATGTTCGTTTGAATAACGAAAGTGTCATCAAAAGGCCGGAAAAGCTCAGAAAAATTTTAGGGGTTGTACCGCAAGAAATTGCATTATATCCCGATTTATCAGCGCGGGAAAATTTGCTGTTTTTCGGCAAAATTTATCGGCTGTCAGGTTCGCAATTAAAACAGAAGGTAGAGGAAGTTTTGGAAATGATCGGTTTAACGGATCGCCAGCATGATCTTGTCAAAAATTTTTCAGGCGGAATGAAGAGAAGATTGAACATCGGGGCTGCCTTGCTGCACGAACCTGAATTGATCATTATGGATGAACCGACAGTCGGCATTGATCCGCAATCAAGAAATTATATTTTGGAAACGGTCAAAAGGTTAAATAAGGAGAAAAAAATGACCGTATTGTACACGAGCCATTATATGGAGGAAGTCGAATTTTTATGCAATCGCATTTACATTATGGATAAAGGTAATATTTTAGCGGCCGGTACTAAAGAGGAGATAAAAAATATTTTATCGGCAGAAAACACAATCCAAATTACTGTCGAGCGCGTGAACGATTCATTTATTCAAGCGCTGCGTGATCATCCGGTTGTCAATCGCGTGACTGTGCAAGATCGGGTAATTACCGTATTAACGCCAAAGGAAGCGAATGCTTTTTCCATATTGTTCAAAATTGCTGAGGAAACAAACACAATGTTGACATCTATCGAGATTAAAACACCTACTTTGGAAGATGTGTTTCTTCATTTAACTGGAAGAGCATTACGAAATTAAAAGGGTGATGATCATGATTGGACAATTTATTAAGAAACAATTTTTAATAATGATCCGCAATAAGCAGGAATTGCTTCTTCTATTAGTAATGCCGTTCACTCTTATATCTATTTTAGGTTTTGCGCTCACAAGTGTAATGGACAGCAAAAAAATGGATATTCAAGCGAAAGTAGCGATTGTCGAACATGGCAATGAACAAGAGGACTTCGAAAAATTCGCCAACGACGTAAAAAACGTGCAAATGCCGGATGAGGAAAAGGAATTTCTATTAAAACAAGTGGAAAAAATGATGCCTATTTCCATTTTAAAACAAGAAATTTTAGGCTCAAAAGAGCTGGAACCGTATATACAAATGGCAGAGTTTCAGCCTTCTGAATTGGAGGAAATCCGTGAAAATGACAAATATACAGTCATTGTTGAAGTGCCGGAGTATTTTTCATACACGTTGTTAAACCATTTAATATTTGGTGAGAAAACGAAGCCGAAGCTTAGTATATATGTCAACGAAGGCAAAGAAATTACAGCCCAATTTGTTCAAGAACTCATCACTGAATTTCAAGAGCAATATTCTTTGATTTCTAAACTGGATCAGGCTGGCTTAAACGAATCACTTGAACTGCCTGTCGTAAAAGTAAAGGGAGAAATGGAAACCGTGACAAAACGGGAGCCTATTAATTCTTTTACTTATTATACAGTCGGCATAAGCGTTATGTTTGTGTTGTATCTGGCCTCGTATATTTCGTCTCATGCTTTGCAAGAAAAACAGTCGAACGCATTCCATCGTTTGTTGCTTGCCAATGTACCGAAAAATTTATACATGGCTGCTATTTTCATAACTTCCTTGATCATTGCCTTTTTTCAGCTCTCCTTGTTATATGCTTTAGCAGCCGTTTTTTACAGTGTCAAGTGGCCGGATCTCGTCTCGTTTATCATTGTTACGCTTGCTCTTTGTGTGGCAGTCGGAGGAATAGGAACCTTTTTAACATCATTGAGCTATCGAATAAATTCAGATAATGTTTCCATTTTCTTCTCAAGCGGAGTCGTTTCTATTTTGGCTTTTCTTGGCGGCAGCTATTTCCCGGTTTCGCAAATGTCGGAATTTATGCACAAATTGGGGGATATGACGCCAAATGGAGCCGGCATGACAGCTTATTTAAAAATTTTGCAAGGCTATGATCTGTCGCAATTTATTTGGCCTGTCATATACTTATGTCTTTTCGGTTTTGTTATGTTCGTATTGAGCTTGCTAGTTTTCCCAAAAAGGGGTGAAATGGCGTGATCGGAGTTTTGACAGCAAAGCTGCGTCTTTTTATCCGGAAGCCTTGGCTATTTTTAATGGTGTCGATCCTTTCTGTCGTTTTTGCTATGCTCATCAGTTCCGTAAACAAACAGACTATAGTTGTTCCAGTATACAGCGCACTGCCTGAAAGTGAAGTGAAGGAAATCATTCGCTCTCTTGAGCAGTATAATCTATTTTCGTTTAAAAGGATGAAAAAAGAGGAAGTTGAAAAGCTGGTTGGCGAAGGTAAGGCGGAAGCAGGTGTGGAGCTTAAAAAGGACGATTTCCGCATAATCGTTGCTTCCAATACCCCCAATAGCTATTTGGTTCAGCAAACGGTTCAAAAAGTTTACGCAAAAGCATTACAATCCAAGTCGATCATCGATCAGGTGAAGGAAAAACAAGGAGAATCAAGCGCAAAGCAAGTGGCAAAATCGCTTACGGAAGCGAAAAACGATCCGGTGTTTACCGTAGAGACAAAACATTTCCGTGCGGATGAAACTGTTATCATCAACAGCAAAATGCAATCGATTTTCGGCAGTGTCTTATTTTTTGTCATTTATACGATTGCGTACAACGTTTTCAATATATTAATGGAAAAGCGAAACGGCATTTGGGATCGAATGATTTTGTCGCCGGTCAAAAAATGGGAGATGTATACCGGAAATTTAATTTACAGTTTTGCAACCGGCTATATTCAGGTGGCGCTTATTTTTGCAGTCTTTCACTTTGTGTTTGATGTAGATTTCAGCGATAAATTTTGGTTTGTGCTCGTATTGCTCATCCCTTATGTACTGGCAATTGTCGCAATATCAATTTTTATAGTAGGAATTGTCAATAATGAGCAGCAGTTTCATGCGGTGCTTCCGCTTGTTTCTGTCAGCATGGCGATGCTCGGAGGAGCTTATTGGCCGCTGGAAATTGTTTCTTCGGATGCACTTCTCTTGCTTTCAAAATTTGTCCCCGTTACGTATGGAATGGACCTGTTAAAAGGGGCGGTAGTTTACGGCTACTCATTCAGCGATTTGCTCTATCCGATGAGCATCCTATTCTTGATGGCTGTTGTGTTCATGGGGTTAGGGATCAACATTATGGAGCGGAAACGGGCTTAAGCGGTCAGCTTCCATTTGTAAATTATATGCGGCTCCCGCCTTAATCGTTGGCGGGAGCAAAATTTTGCATTTGTCGGCTGACAAGCTTTTGATACAACGGATGGGACTGCAACAGCTCATTATGTGTTCCCTGACCGGTAATTTTACCATTTTCGAGGACGATGATTAAATCTGCATTAATAATAGTTGAAAGTCGATGGGCGATGACAAATGTTGTACGATTTTTCATAAGATGAAGGAGAGCGTTTTGCACTTTTTGCTCGGAGTTGCTGTCTAAATTGGATGTAGCTTCATCCAGCAGAAGAATTTTTGGATTTCTCAACAGTGCCCTCGCGATGGCAATGCGCTGACGCTGCCCACCGGATAGCTTGATCCCTCTTTCGCCGACTTCCGTTTCATAGCCGTCTTGCATTTGTTCGATGAATTCATCTACATTAGCCAATTGCGCGGCTTTTCTCACTTCTTCTTCGCTGACTGTACGATTTAGCCCGTAGCAAATATTTTCACGAATCGTGCCAGACATAATCGGGCTTTCTTGAGAAACGTAACCGATCTGTTGGCGCCACTCAAAAAGCGGAAATTCGCGAATGTCGGTATTCCCTAATTTTATTGCCCCGTTTGTTGGCTGATAGAACCGTTCAATAAGGGAAAAAATAGTTGTTTTACCAGCACCGCTTGGTCCGACGATCGCGACGGTTTGGCCGGGCTTCACTTCAAAATGAACGTTTTGCAAAATCGTTTTTCCTTTTTCATAAGCAAACGAAATGTTTTGAAACACGATTGGTTTATGAACATCAATTCTTGTATTTCCATTATTATGTTCTGTTTCTGTATTCAAAAGCTGCTGAATTCGTTCTGTCGCACCCATTGCCTTTTGGAAAGCTGTAAAAAATCCTGCCATTTGGCTAAAAGGTACAATAATTTGCACCATATATATTATGATGGCAACGAGCGAACCTGCGGATAATTCCCCTCTGGCAACACGAATTCCTCCATAGCCGATAATGACGACTAACACCGCCATAATAATCGTTGTCATTAAAGGTGAAATAATCGCTTGGATTTTTGCTTCCTTCAAGCCGAATCGGAACAACTGCTGAATTTTTTGATTTCCGTTTTGTTTTTCGACAGGTTCGGCAATGTTTGATTTTACCAACCGGATATCGCTCAGCACGCGGCCTAGATTGCCGCTGAAAGTGGCCATTTCGTCTTGGGTTTGCATGGAAATTTTATAGATTTTCTGTCCAAGTGGAAGAACCAATACGATAGCAAGCGGTACAAAAATAAACAGAATGAGCGTCATTTTCCAATCAATGATAATTAAAATAGCGACAGCCCCTAAGACCGTAACAATTCCTGAAACGAAATTAGCTAAATGCTCGGTCACGAGCGACTTTACTGTATAAGTGTCCTGTGTTATGCGGCTCATCAATTCTCCAGATTCATGGCGGTCAAAATAAGGTATCGGCAAATACAGCACATGGTTCCAAAGCTTTGAACGGATTTTTGCCACAATATATTCGCCAATATAAGACATAAGATAATAGGAGAAGCCTGATGTGGCTGACTGAAGAATAAAAACTGCAATCAATAAAAAGATTAAATGAGTTTCAATACTTGAAGTTGAAAAACGATCAATCAAATCCCGTGTAAAGATCGGAACGACTAATCCTGTAGCTGCTTCCAAAAGACTTAATGCGATTGCCGCAACAAAAATCCAGAAAGGAGGGTTAGCCATTTTTATCAGCTTTTTAAAATTTTGCCAGGAAGTTTGATTTTTTTCAAAATTATCCACAATGAATCTCTCCTTTACGTTCGGGCCATTTTGAATCAGGATTGCTGGATAGCTTCTCTCCTTCTTAGTTTTATCTTAAAACCTGACGTAACGTTAGAATCAATATATTTTTTGAAAAAATGATTTAAATTTTGAAATTGTATGGAAAGGAAGAATTGCGGCTGTCTAAGTGGAACAGATTTGACGTCTCAGTCCTTTTCATATCGTTAAAACGGTTACATGAAGCCCGCCTCTAAGCAAGTGGGAGGGGGTAGTTCATCGAAATATTTTAAAGAAAGAATTAATGAATCACTAAGTGCAAGAGAGAAGAGTTTGGCTTTGTGTTGCGCCGGCTAGTATCCAGCAAGCCCGGCCAAACAACGAAAAGCGAGCGCGAATCTTGACCTTTGATTATTTTTTCAATTTGAAAGGGTTTTGCTTCTTGGTTGTCAAAATATATTTTTGTATCAATCATAGATGGGGAAGGAGAATTCATCATGAAAACTGCTGATTTATGCGATCAATATTTAGAAAAGCTTCAAGTTTGTAAATTGCCGCTTATCAGTTATGGGGGACAAAAGGAATTTTCAGGTCCAATTGCAACGGTTGAAGTGTTTGAAGATAATGTGCTAGTTCGTCAGGCTCTAGAAACGATCCCAAAAGGTTCAGTTCTAGTTGTGGATGGAAAAGGTTCACGAAACTGCGCGCTTTTAGGAGATCGTTTAGCTCAGATTGCATGTGAACGTGAATTATCTGGCGTGATTATAAATGGATGTATACGCGACTCCGCTGAAATTGCGACGATGCCGATTGGGGTAAAGGCACTCGGCACCTGTCCGGTTAAAAGTAAAAAAGAAGGGAAAGGAAGCCGTGATGTCGTACTTGAATTTGGTGAAGTGCACTGGATCCCAAATGCGTATGTGTATGCTGACAGCGATGGCATTGTCGTTTCTGAAGTGTCGCTAAATATGAATATAGAATAATTTAATTGATTGCATACTGTCCTTACGCGGGACAGCATATCTATACTTGAAAAGCTGTCAAACGATACAGAGGACGAAACGTAATGTCGAAAGGAAAAATGAGAATTTTTTGCGAATAACACGCGTTCAGACGCACCGTCAGCCTATATAAGTAACAATGAAGATCTAGACAAAAAGTCGACATTCGTATAAAAGTGTCGACTTTTTCCTTTTCAAAATTTACGTCACTTTTATATTTGACGATTTATTACACTTATTGCTATTGCTGTTGCCGCTGCCAATCGCTTGAGTAAAAAATGGATGAATTTTTGGTCACCGCTGCCTTTATCGTACTTTTTAGCTATAATGAACTCTCCTTTTTATTTAGAAAAATGCTGGAAAGCTATTCGGCATTACTACTAATGTCATGATCACCGTTTTTTCCTGTGAAAATTTTTACGCACGAACAGCTTCATTTGCGGCTTCCATCAGCGCTTGCCCCGAAGAGGGTTAAAATTTATAATGCCGCCTTCATAATTTTTTTTGGCTCAGCAAGCATTTCTTGTTGATTGTCAATCCTAACTTCTCGTCCATTCATGTATCTTAATACAAATGAGGTGTAAACATTGGAGACATTTAATTGGCATAAAGAAGCAGAAAAAAACTGGGATGAGCGGGCCGATTTTTGGAATCAAAGCAGTGAGGAAAGGTGGGAGCATGGCAACCGTAAAACGATTGTTCCTTTTATTTTAAAGCATATACCGAAAGGAAGTTATATCGCTGATTTAGGCTGCGGGGACGGATACGGTTCGTTTAAGCTTCATGAAGCAGGCTATCGTGTTATTGGCATTGATTTCTCCAAGGAAATGATTGAAAAGGCGAAATCGAGAGGAGAGAACGAGCATTTGCAATTTCTTCAAGGGGATTTAACGAAATTGCCGTTTCCTGATGAAACATTTTCAGGAGCAATGGCGATTAACTCGATTGAGTGGATAGAGAAGCCGCTGGAAGCTTTGAATGAAATGAGGCGAGTGTTAAAAAACGGTCATCTCCTTTGTGTAGGGCTGCTCGGTCCGACCGCTGCTCCGCGAATGAACAGCTATCGCCGATTATATGGAGAGCCAGTGATTTGCAATACAATGATGCCATGGGAGTTTGAAAAATTAGCGAAGGAAAACGGCTGGGAAATAGTTGATGGAGAAGGAGTTTATAAAAGCAGAGTCACTGAGAAACTAGTTGCCTCACTTTCAACGGAGTTAAAGCAGGCATTAACCTTCATGTGGTTATTCATGCTTCGTAAAGCTGAATAGCAAATGGGGACTTATTTTGTTGTAGTTGTTTAAAAAGAAACGAAAACAATATTTTACACATTCTTTAAAAAATGTCCTAGGGGAAGATTCATTGGAACATTCTGATAGAATTCAATCATGGGCGGGACAGGAAAAGTAGGTCGTTACATTGCCAAAAAAGCGTTAGAAAGCGGCTGCCAAGTTCGTATGCTTGTTAGAAATCCAGATAAATTAGCATATCGTGATGACAGAATTTAGCTTATTAGGGGAGATGTTCAAAATATAAATTTTATTCGAATTCTCCTCAAAGACTGTAATATTGTTATAAATACCTTTGGACAGTCGGTAAAGGCTTTGCCGTTATATAGCAGTGTACCGAATAATGTCCTTGCGGTAATGCATGAATTTGGAATTAAAAGATACTAAGGGGTTACAGGTGCGGTCCCAACTATAAAAGGTGACAACAAGAAACTAATAAATAGAATAGGTGCAAAAATGCTTGAACTCTTATTTCCTAAGATAATGACAGACAAACTTAAAGAACTAAACATTCTCGCAAATAGTGAGATTGACTGGACGCTTGTACGCTTACTATTTGTTGTTTAGGGGTCAGAAACGGGCAATATAAAGGAAAGCTTAACGGATATGCCGGGAATAAAAATTTCGAATGCTGATATAGCAAGATTTATTATTGATCAGATTCATGAAAAGAAGCCTTTTATTTCAAGCTGACTAAAAGCTATATGCGGGGAAGAAGCCATTTTTTTATAAAGCCATGAGTTATTTTGCTACTCGCTAATGATTGAAAATAATTTTTGGAATTCACTGTTTATTATAGAAAACTCACTGTCCACGCCATCCAAAATGAAACATGTTATATCGAAGCTTCAAGTACTACATGATAATGATAATAATCAATCCTTTTTGGTAGGCCCCTCTTTTAAAGTCCATGTTCAAAAAATGGATGCGGACCACACATATACAAAAATTTATTCATTCTGTCTGGTATGAAAAAATGGAAGTGATGCTTAAGCGGCGATTCAGGTCGTACCGTTCATCAAGCAACAAATTAAGAAACTAGAAAACAGATAAAAACGTAAAAATAATGATAAGGTTTAAGCCTTTGGCTTTCATGTTGTCACACTAGTTTCCGCCCTCCCATATTGTGCAGGTAGGAGGGTGAGAAGCATGCCAAATTATCGGATCATCGTTGACATTTCGGATCGCAAACTTTTTCTGTTGGATGGAAACAAAGTGATTAGGGGGTACCCAGTAGGAATAGGAAAAATTGTCACCGCGACGCCGATTGGTCGTTTTAAGATTGTCAATAAAGCTCCGAACCCAGGAGGGCCTTATGGTGTCTTATGGATGGGATTGTCGAAAAAACATTACGGCATTCATGGAACAAATGACCCTTCTTCGATCGGGAAAAGGGTGTCCAAAGGCTGCATTCGCATGCACAATCACGATATCATTGAATTGTCCAAATTCGTTCGGATCGGCACGATAGTTGATATAAGGCAATAAATAACAGCGACAACTAGCATCACAAGGTTTAGAGTATTGTTTAATAGGTTTTCCGTCAACTTGGACAGCTCTTGTTATATGTCATGATAGGAGCTGTCTGCCAGAAATAACATATTCAAATTTGCAAAAACGGAGGTTGATATTAATGAAAATCGTTATTAACGATACTGAATTGGAGGTAATAAAAGGCGATATTACAAAGTGTACTGTTGACGCGATTGTTAATGCGGCTAACAACGGACTTTTGGGAGGCGGGGGTGTCGACGGCGCGATCCATAGAGCAGGCGGGCCGGAGATTATGGAGGAATGCAAAAAGATCAGGGAAAGAACAGGAGGATGTCCGACCGGGGAAGCAGTTATTACTACTGCAGGAAATTTGCCCGCCAAATACGTTATTCATACTGTCGGACCAATATGGAAGGGAGGAGCCTATCAAGAAAGGGAGCTGCTAAGAAATTGCTACATAAACTCCTTAAAGCTTGCGGAAGAGCATTTCGTGAAAACGATCGCATTTCCAAATATCAGTACTGGTGTTTATCGTTTTCCAAAGCATGAAGCGGCCCAAATTGCTTTAGAGACCGTTAAGGAGTGTATTCAAAATCAATTCATCCGAAGCATTCAATCAATATTGTTCGTTTGTTTTGATGACGAAAATTATCATATTTACAAGACGATGATCAGATAGGAAAAAACTCTTTTTTCGAATCAATGTCCACAATACAAAAAGCATTTATTCGTTGGCGAGCTTTAATAGTAAACAATAAGTTTTTGCGACATATTTATCAAAAACTAAGAAAATATGCAGCGTTGAGACGAAAATATCCATCGCCCGTTTCGTTTATAATGAAACTTTTTCAATGAATGCAGAAATTTGGAAGTCGGAATACAACATTTGATGATTTTCAAAGCGATCAACTTCAAAGGTCGCAATATTCCAAAAAATTTTTTCCATAAAACATCAAGCAATCGGCAGTTGTTTATTTTATGTGAAATGTGCACAGTGAATATGAAAATACGAACGACTTTGGAGATGAATTCAATGTATTTGAAAAGCCTCGAAATTTTAAGAAATAAAGAAATTGATTTAAATAGCTACCCGTTTTCGATTCCTGCAATAAAAAATTTAAAATCCATTTCGTTTCGTTCCAATATTACTTTTTTTGTCGGGGAAAACGGTTCCGGAAAATCAACGCTCCTTGAGGCAATAGCTTATCAGTGTGGCTTTAATACAGCCGGAGGAGGCAAAAACAATAATTTTCATGTAGATGCTTCCGATGCGGCCCTTGGGGAATACATACGGCTGTCATGGATGCCAAAAGTGACGAACGGGTTTTTTTTGCGAGCTGAGACCTTTTATCATTTTGCGTCGTATCTCGATACAATTCCTGAAAGTCTCCCTTATTATGGAGGCCGTTCTCTTCACAAACAGTCGCACGGGGAAGCTTTTCTCTCACTTTTAACAAATCGTTTTGGAAAAAAAGCGATCTATCTGTTGGATGAGCCTGAAGCAGCACTTTCACCTGCTAGACAGCTGACTTTATTAAGGATCATAAAAGATTTGGAAAACGATGCGCAGTTTATTATTTCTACTCATTCTCCCATTTTACTCGGCTATCCAAATGCCCAAATCTTAAATTTTGATGAACATCCGCTAAAGGAAGTAAAATATGAAGAAACTATGCATTATATTATTACTAGGCGGTTTCTCGAAAATAGAAAAAAGGTGTTAAGTGAACTGTTTAACGATTGAGACACAACAGCCTGTGTTGGGGATGCCGTCCATTTATATTTTTCATCACATCACTCATCCTAAAATATTCTGCTTTTGGAGAGGTATAAACAATGAACACAAAAACAAACGCAATGCGAATTCTTGATAAAGAAAAAATACATTACAACGTGATTACTTACGATGTCCAAAAGGGGAAGGTTGATGGGATTTCTGTTGCACAAATGATTGGCAGAAGCCCTGAATCAGTATATAAAACATTAGTTGCTAAGAGCAGCGCCGGCAACATTTATGTATTTGTCATCCCTGTTGAGGCAGAATTAGATTTAAAAAAAGCTGCGAAAATAACAGGAGAGAAAAAAATCGAAATGCTGCCAGTAAAAGATTTACAAAAATGGACAGGCTATATCCGCGGAGGCTGTTCGCCGATCGGCATGAAGAAACATTACCCGACGATTATCGATTCAACTGCATTGGAACACGAGCATATTATTGTCAGCGGGGGCAAAATCGGCGTGCAAATGGAGCTCAGCGTCAAAGATTTGCAGCAAGTAACAGAAGCGAAGCTGGAAGATGTGACGAAATAACAAAAATAGCCGAATTTTATAAGATGTGGCTGTTGTTTTACACTTCGAAAAGAAAGTGAAGGAATTTTACTGAATAAAATAGAAGATTAAGGTGATAACAAGGATAAAGCCTCGTGTTGAAATTCGAAAGAAATGGAGGGCAAGCATAATGGATTTATTCAAAAAGGGATTGGCGTTCGGACTTGGTTTAGCTGTAGCAAGCAAAGAACAAGTGAAAAAATTTGTAGATGAACTCGTGAAAAAAGGCGAGATATCGATTGAAGAATCAAAAGAAGTTTTTAACCAGCTAATCAAGCGCGGTGAAGAAGAAAAAACTGAACTGCAGCGTCTTGTTCGAGAGCAAGTGGCTCAGGTGATCAACAAACTAGATATAGCAACGAAGGAGGATATCCGAGAACTGGAAGAAAAGATTCGCAAATTGGAAAAGGAAGATGAGTAAAAGAGGACCTGTTAAAAGGTCCTTTGTTGTTGAGGAGGCGGTAAAGTGGTTGGAAAAAGGATGCGGCATATTGGCCGTTATCGGGATATCGCGTCTGCTTTAATTCGCAATGGATTTGGATTCGTCGTAGAGGAAATGGGTATTTCGCAATTTCTTTCTTTGCCGCAAAAAGCTTTTTTTGGCAGAAAAACTGAGCATCATTCCAAAACGATAGGTGAACGGGTAAGGCTTGTATTGGAAGAATTAGGCCCGACATTTATAAAATTAGGTCAAATTGCGAGCACCCGTCCTGATTTGCTGCCGGAGGAGATTATTAGTGAATTGGAAAAATTGCAGGATCGAGTTCCGCCTTTTTCTTTTGATGAGGTGCGTGAGATTGTTCAATCAGAATTGGGCGGTGAAATAGAAAAAATTTTTCGGCACTTTGATCATGCTCCGTTAGCTGCTGCTTCAATAGGACAAGTTCATCAAGCCGTTTTGCATTCGGGTGAAAAAGTGGCTATAAAAATTCAACGCCCTCATATTTCGAATGTGATTGAAACGGACTTAGAAATTCTTCAAGATTTAGCGGTATTAGCGGAGCATAGGCTAAAATGGGCTGCAAAGTATCAGGTCAGGGACATGATTGAAGAGTTTTCAAAGGCTCTTCGTGCTGAGCTCGATTATACCATTGAAGCCCGAAATGCAGACAAATTTTCTAAACAGAGTGCAAATGAACAAGCTGTCTACATTCCGAAAGTGTTTTGGGAGTACTCGACGAAAAGAGTATTAACAATGGAATATGTAGAAGGAATTAAACTAAATGAGATTGAAAAACTAAAAACAAATGGATACCATTTGGATCATATTACAGAAATTTTATCAAAAGAAATTTTCCGGCAAATATTTATGGATGGTTTTTTTCATGCCGATCCCCATCCTGGAAATGTCATCATTAAGCAGGGCGGAATCATTGCCTTCATTGATTTCGGAATGACCGGCCGGCTTACATCGGACATGAAGCATCATTTCTCATCATTAGTGATTTCTTTAATGAGACAGAGTACGGATGGCGTCATGAAAGCCATTTTGCGCATGGGCATCGTTCCTGAAGATATCGATTTAAAGCAATTGAGAGCGGACATCGAAGATTTACGGGAAAAGTATTACGGTGTTCCGTTACACCAAGTCAGCATCGGTGAAGCTGTGAACGACCTTTTTCGAGCAGCTTTCAAACATTCCATCAAAATCCCTTCTGATTTAACACTATTAGGAAAAACGCTTTTGACGGTTGAAGGCGTGGTCGAAAAATTGAATCCAGATTTTAGAATTATCGATGTTGCTGAGCCTTTTGGTCGCCGGCTGGCAAAGGAGCGCTTGCATCCGAAGTATATCGCTGAAAATGCATGGAAACACGTAACAGATTATACAGAACTGCTAATGGATTTTCCAGCTTATGTAGCAGAGATCGCTTCTTTAATGAAGCGGGGCAGACTCCGCCATGAGATCACGATTCCGGAATTAGATCTTTTTCTGAAAAAACTTGACCGCATCAGCAATCGGTTATCGTTCAGCATCGTGTTATTGGCATTCAGTATTATTATGGTAGGGATTATTATTGGTTCTTCAATGGGAAGGCAATCAACACTGCTTTGGAAAATTCCAGCGATTGAAATCGGTTTTGGCGTAGCAACGCTCATGTTTTTGTGGCTGTTATTTTCCATTTTTAAGTCAGGACGGTTTTAGTCAAAAAAGAGCCGTCCAGAAAGTCAAATCCCCATTGAAAACAAAAATCATTAACGTCGATATTTCAACGTTTTCTAAAACATTAATTCATATCTCCAAAAGAATTTAAAAAAGTACTTGACTGAATGTAAGAAAGGGGTGTCAATAAGCCGAAAAAACGACTTATTAGACAAGCCCCTTTTATTAAAGCGGAGATGTGATGATAAATGTTTTTTGCCGCTCTTTATAGTATTTCGTACTTTTTATAAAAAGCTCCCAGCTCTCCTTTATAGTTTTTTTGCCAAGGCTTGTCTTTCCCGCAATAATGAATAAAAACAGTATTCTCTTTTATCCACTCCATCCCATGCTTTGCATTTGGAAGCAATTTAATAATTTCATAATATCTTGCATCATAATTGTATCGATAACAATCAACAGGTTTAATTTTATCCCAGTATAGAGCATTGAGCACATCTTGATCAGGAAGGACAAGCTTTAAACGGTTTTCATTAATAAATGCATATATATCTTCCAATTTTACTTCTTTTCGAATCCGTTCCAAATTCATAAGCAAAACGCCTGTATTAAAATATCCTTTCGCATTCGGGGTTTTAAGCCTTAATTTATTAAAAAGGTTGGCAACTTTTGTAGAGTGTGTATGTTCAGAAGCAATAAACAAGCAATTTTCAAAATCACTATAGTAAAAATCTTTGATGGGATTGATTACAACGATGTCGGGATCAAGGTACAGAATTCGGTCCAAATCGTCTGGCAAAAATTGATGGGAAGCTAATCGATAATACATTTCTGATGTATAATGGCGAAAAACGGGTGCATCTTCAAAGAGCTTAGGGTCTACGTATATTGGATATAAACTTTGGTTATGACGTTTTACAAATTGATCCAATTCGTGTAAATCTTGATCGGAAATATTTGAATACATGATATATATCGAAAATTTTTCTTCAATATTATTTTGGAATAATGAATTTAACATAACTTTCAGCGGGGGAATATAATTTGAATTCAGTGTGACAAGAATATTGATCATTTGTACCATCCTCGCAAAAGATCGTAGCAAAATTTTTAAAAGCGTGGATAAAGCCACAGCTATTTAACAAATTACCATCAACGTTTTCATTTTTCAAATAAAATTTGTACGCAGCATTTGTTTTTGTTTAAATTGAATTATAGCATGTTTTTCATTTTTTGAAATATTGACACAAGCTTCTTCAAAAAGGAGGAGTCCTCTTTGACAGAATCAAAACGGGAAAAATTAATGAGAAAGATTGAAAATCATTTGCGAAAAACGGCTAGACATCTAGTGAAAATTGATACGGAGGAAGAGGCATTGCAATTTTTGGCTGATTCCTTCCGCTCCCAGTTTTCATGTGATTTTGTCGGCATCATTTTACAAGAGGGAGAGGAGCTGAGTTTGAAAGTTTGGAGCGGAGATTTGCAGAAAATAACGGAATCCTTTCCGCTGCAGGTTCAAAACTGTTCGCCGAATCTCCTTCACCAAAGCTTAACATATGATAAAGCAGAGCAAGCAGGCGACTGTCAGTTTACCAATTTAATGAAAAAAGAAAAAGTAAAAACGTGGTTTACAGTTCCTCTCAAAGACGATATGAGCAGCTTGGGCTTTTGCATTATTGCCTATCTTGACTACGTACCTCTGTTGGATATGAAGGCACATTTTGATGAATTCGGCAAAGATGTAGCTGTTGCAATTGCAATGGCAAAACAAAAAGAAGCACAAATTAAAAAAATCGAAGGGATCGAGTGGATCAGCAAAAATTTGTCGCTTGATGTGCCGCTTGAAAAAAATATTGAAACACTTGTGGAACGCGCCGGAAAAGGAACTAATGCAAGGATGGCTTGTATTTATTTATATAACGAAAAAGAAAATCATTTTATTTTTCAGCCTCCATCCTATGGTCCATTTGAAAAACCGGAACGGATTAATATTGAAACAAATTATGTTTTAAAGGAATACTTTCCGTTTTTGGATACTCCAGGCGGGTCTGAACTGACCGTTCCATTAATATTTGATTTGAAAACAATCGGTGTGCTTCATGTAGAAGAGAAACAAAAGGGAGTTTTTAATGAAGATGATTTGGAGATATTAAAGCTGCTTTCCAATCATATTGCCGCTATTTTGGAAAATGCCCGTTTATATAAAAACGAAAAGGAGCATAAAGAACGTCTTTACTTTCTGCTTGATTATCAGCACGCCCTCGTGAAAGAAACAGTTGAACATGACAATTTTGACGGTATTACGTCTGCTTTAAGAAGTCTTTTTTCCAAATCCGTCCTTTTGTTCGACCGTTTTATGAGGCCGATTTCTTGTTCCTTCCATCATTATGATTTATCAAATAAAGATGTAGAAAGGCTGATGGGCAGCGGAAATAAAGAGAGATTGATAGAAAACGGAAGGAAACTCCACATCCAATTGGATGACGGGGAAGAGCTTCATTTCCGGCTGTGGAAGGTGAACGGCGGAGGAAATTTGCTTGGGTTTTTGGCTGTCGAAATTGGCGAAAATGACATGGATGAATTTGATCAGCTGACAATTGATTTGGCAAGAAATATTTGTTCGATCCAATTTATCAAGCAGAAGCTTGTTTTGGATACAAAAGAGCAGGTAAAGGATAGTTTTGTCAGCAAATTGCTTGTGGAACGTATAGAGGATCAAGAGCGGATTTTACAATATGCGAATTTATTCCAATGGAACTTATTTCATCAGCACCGATTAGCGGTGTTGTCGATTTTATTAGATGAGAAGGAAACGGAAAACAGTAATTTGCTTGTTCAACAATCTAAAAAAACATTGATTTGGGACCAGTTGAAAACACAAATTTCCCGTTTCAGCAAAGAAATTATCATGGCGACAAACGATGGAAACTATATATTGATTGTTCCGGTAAAAGAAGAAGGCAAGCATCCAAAAAACTATTGGAAAGTATTTTATAGAAATATAAAAAATTGGGTTCGAGAAGGCAATATTGAATGCCAAGTATTCATGGGGATCGGCGGTAAAACTGAAAATTTAAATGATTATTATATTAGCTATCAGCAGGCTATCCAAGCTTTGAATGTCGTGTTTCACAGGTTTCGCCACAAAGGGTTTGCTTTGTTTGAGGAATTGGGTGCTTACACTATTTTACATCATTTAGATAATAAAGAAGCGGTGGAATTTTTCATCAAAAGGCATCTTGAACCGTTATTGAATTATTCGGAAGGGAAAAGTATGGATTTATTCCATACGCTGCGAGCGTTCCTTTATAACAACGGAAATATTAAAAATTCGGCAGAAGAGCTGTTTATTCATCGAAGCTCCCTTCTTTATCGTCTTGAAAAGATTGAATCGCTGCTGGAAATTGATTTAAATGATGCTGATCATCGATTTAATATGATGATGGCTTATAAGCTTTATGACCTGTATTATTCAAAAACAACTGAAAGAATATAAAAGCGCCACAGCGTTTTTTCCACAAAATTGTTGATAGAAGAGAAGCTTTTTCCGTATTTTGTAGGTGTTTATTTCATTTTATATTTTCTATAATAATTTACAGAATATTAATAAAGTTATGTTTTTAAAAGGAGTTGTGACTATGACGATATCTAAAGTCGGGGTAGTTGGAGCAGGCTCGATGGGAAGCGGCATCGCCAATTTGGCCGCCATTTCAGGATTTCAAGTTATCTTGCATGATGTCGAACAAAAATTTCTTGATAACGGCTTATCAAGAATAAATAAATTTATGGAAAAAAGCGTTGCAAAAGGAAAAATGACCGAAGAGCAAAAAAAGGAAGTTTTGGAACGAATTCAAGTTACGACAAATTTGGAGGATTTTAAACAGGCTGATATTGTGATTGAAGCTGTTATAGAAGATTTGGAAGTAAAAAAAAGCGTTTTCGCGAAATTGGATCAAATTACATCTGACCATGTGATTTTGGCAACAAATACTTCTTCCATGTCCATAACAGAGATTGCGTCTGCAACGAACAGGCCGGAACGCGTCGCAGGAATGCATTTCTTCAATCCTGCGCAGATCATGAAATTAGTGGAAGTTGTTCGAGGATATAAAACAAGCGATGAAACAGTAGTAGAACTGAAGGAATTTGCGAAAAAGCTGAATAAAGAGCCGGTGGAAGTGAAAAAAGACACTCCAGGATTTATTGTCAACCGTATTATGATTCCGCAATTTATTGAAGCGATTAAGCTGCTCGAAGAAGGGGTAG
Source organism: Aeribacillus sp. FSL M8-0235 (assembly GCF_038000355.1). NCBI lineage: Bacteria > Bacillati > Bacillota > Bacilli > Caryophanales > Bacillaceae > Aeribacillus > Aeribacillus sp. FSL M8-0235. Next base: position 766,682 of record NZ_JBBOBW010000001.1, read on the forward strand.
CTACAGCGGAAGATATTGATAAAGCGGTTACGCTCGGGCTGAACTATCCTATGGGGCCGTTCACACTTCAAGATTTTGCCGGTGTTGATATCGGCTACTACGTAATGGAATATATGAAAAATGAGTTTAATGATAACCGCTTCGCACCTCCAATGCTTCTAAAGCAATTAGTAAGAGCAGGAAGACTTGGAAGGAAAACAGGAGCCGGTTTTTACGACTATGACTAATCATGAGAATGGGGGACTGAAGATGAGCTTGGAATTTTTAACATGCGATATTGAACAGCATGTAGCAGTTGTCACCATCAACCGCCCGCCTGTCAACCCGCTGAATTCAAAAGTATTTAAAGAGCTTGTAACCATTTTTAACGAGCTGGAAGAAAACAGCCAAGTAAGAGTCATTATTTTAACAGGCAGCGGTGAAAAAGCATTTGTTGCCGGAGCAGATATTAACGAAATGGCTGATCTCAATCTTGTTGGCATGATGAATATGAACCGTGTGTCAAGGGAAGCTTTTTCAAAAATTGAAAACGCATCCAAACCTGTCATTGCTGCCATTAACGGTCTTGCTTTAGGCGGAGGCTTAGAGCTTGCATTGGCTTGTGACCTGCGGATTTGCTCGGAAAAAGCTAAATTTGCTTTCCCTGAAGTCGGTCTTGGCATTATTCCTGGCGGCGGAGGCACCCAGCGTCTGCAAAAAATTGTCGGTCAAGGCATTGCTAAAGAATTACTTTATTTTGGCGACATGTTTGATGCTAACAGAGCGTTGGAGCTTCATATAGTGAACAAAGTTGTACCTGGCGAAGAACTGCTGGCAACTGCCAAACAATGGGCAGAAAAGCTAGCCCAAAAACCGCCTGTAGCTCTTCGTATGCTGAAAATAGCTGTCAATGCTGGCAGCAATGCTGATCTGGAAACAGGATTGACCCTTGAAGCATCTAGTTTTGCCAATGCCTTTTCAACTGAAGATCGAAAAGAAGGATTGAAAGCGTTTGTAGAAAAGCGCAAGCCGGTTTACGTTGGAAAATAATAAAAGCGATACAACCGACTTCATGTTGAAAAGGTTATTTTATATAGAAAAAGTCATCGAACAAATCATGTATTTCACGAAGTGTCCGATATGAAATGACTCAGGATGCTTCGTGTCTTACATGTTTTGAATATTTGCGTAAGAGGAGATGGCGAAGCAATGAACAATTATTTGTTTTCGGTGTACGAGTTGGTAGAACATACGGTGAAAGCCTATAAAGATAAAGAAGTGCTCTATGACCTGAAAAACAGATTGACCTATGGCGAATTTTTTCAAGAAGCTAACCGGCTGGCTGCGGGTTTGAAAAAGCTGGGGATCAACAAGGGAGATCGAGTCGCTGTTTGCTTGCCAAACTGGAACGAAACAGCCGTTATTTTTGTAGCAGCGGCCAAAATAGGTGCAATTCTAGTTCCGTTTAATCCGAAGTATAAGCATCACGAAGTGGAATACATTCTCAAAAATTCGGAGCCAAAAGTGTTGTTTGTAACGGAACAGTTTGATGAAAACATTGGATTTAAGCAAGCGTTCCAAGTTGTAAAAACTTTGATTTCTGTTCGTTTTGAACATCCTGATCTATTATCCTATCAAGAAGTAGCGTCTTCCGCGTCAGAAGATGCTCCAGCTGAAAAGCTTGATGTCAACAACGATTTGTTTTGTTTATTGTATACATCAGGAACGACAGGCATTCCGAAAGGTGTAATGATTAGCCATCGCGCCATTGTTCAATCAGCTAATATTATGGCTAAAACGATTAGATGTACTGAAAAAGATGTGTTTATCGTTCCTGCTCCTTTATTCCATATTTTTGGAATGGCCGTCAATTTGTTTTGTGCGATCTCTTGCGGCGCAAGAATCATTTTGCAAGAGAAATATCATCCGAAGGAAACATTAAAATTAATTGAACAGGAAAAAGTGACGATCAAACAAGGAGTTCCCGCCATGTTTATAAAAGAATTAGAACAAGAAGATTTTGAAGATTATGACCTTTCTTCATTGCGAGCGGGTATTGTCGGGGCATCACCTATTCCACCAAACAAAGTGAAAGAAATTCGGGAGCGGATGGGAATAAACTTGTGCCAATCATACGGAATTACCGAAACAGGATCTGTTACTGCGACTGACTATGATGAACAGGATGAACGAGTGATATTGGAAACTGTAGGAAAACCGATCGAAGGTGTAAAGCTGAAAATTGTAGACGAAAATCGGCAGGAGCTCCCTCCAGGCGAAGTTGGTGAAATTGCCATCCACAGCTTTGGCACCATGAAAGGGTATTACAAAATGAAGGAACAAACAGAGCAGGTTTTGGATAAAGAAGGATGGTTTTATACGGGAGATCTCGGAGTGTTGGATGAAAAAGGAAACCTTCGTTTCGTCGGGCGAAAAAAAGAAATGATCATTCGTGGAGGCTTCAACATTTATCCGCAGGAAGTCGAGGCAGTTTTAACTAAACACCCTCAAGTTGTCGAAGCAGCTGTCATAGGCTTGCCTGATGAAGTAATGGGCGAATCAGTTTGTGCTGTTATAAAGCTGAAAAAAGGCGCAGCTTGCACAGAGGAAGAATTAAAAGAGTTTGTTAAAGCGCAAATGGCATCATACAAAGTTCCAAACAAAATTATTTTCACAGAAGATTTTCCTGTCACAGCGAGCGGTAAAATTCAAAAGGTAAGACTGAAAGACCAAGTGATGGAAAAATTTAATTTCAATGCGTAAATGGTTCGATGAAAAGAAGAGTTTAAGAACAGCTTATCGGCTGAAACATTGAAACTCCGGCGATGATTTGGAAAATATCGGGATATCTTATGAAGTAAGCATCAATTCCATATAATGTTTCCTGTTGGTTTCTTTACACTGCCGGCCGGCATTATTTATGTAACTCGTCGTAACGGACAGTTTTGCCATGGTATTGAAGTCATTCATGCGTTTGATGTTCATGTGCGATTTGGAAGCTGGTTTATTGACTGAATAATTGAGTTAGAATTTCCGAAAATTCAGATAAAATAACAATATCTCAAATCTATTATTTTTACTTCCAATCTTTTGAAATTTGAAAACGATTGCAAAAAATGTTCATAAGCGTTTGATGATTGTGCATGCTCATTTGATTTCATTTGCGAGATCCGGATTTTCTTAATCTTTTGGCGGCTCCCTGCTTCTATTCTTGTCTTTTTTCGATATTGCAGCAGCAATTACTTACCTTCCATATAATTTGTCGTCTCTTGATGAGCTTTTCAGCCGTTATTTCGGCTGACTCCGCCTCTTTTTTTGGACGCAAAGGAAAAGTGATGTATGATTTGGAATTTCCCGCTATTCTTTCGTGCCTTTAGCTTTTGTTCTTTCCATTATGTATGTGATGCCATTATGTTTTGCGCTTCCATTCAGCAAGCTTATACAGATGCCGGTGGTTATGGGGACTGTTTTCAGCTTATTGGTGCAAATGCACTTTTCTTGTTTTTGCTCTAATAACAGGTGAAGCAGCTTTGGGAGAAAATGAATGGTAAAAAACAGAGGTGTTATAAAATGGAACAATTTTCAAGCAACCCTTTTTTGAAAAAAGTGATTTCTTTAGATGATATATTTACACCGGAGAATTTTTCTGAAGAACATCGCATGATAGCTAGCACTGCATCAGCCTATGTGGAACAAGAAGTTTTGCCTGTTTTGCCGGAAATAGAAAAACAACAATTTGATCAATCGATTGAGCTCTTAAGAAAAGCAGGAGAATTAGGTCTATTAGGATCAGATGTGCCTGAAGAATACGGAGGGCTTGATTTAGACAAAATCAGCTCGGTTATCATCATGGAGGAAATTGGAAAGACGAGATCTTTTTCAACAACATTTGGAGGGCAAATTGGAATTGGCTCCCTTCCGATTGTGTATTATGGAACAGACGAACAAAAGGAAAAATATTTGCCTTACGTAGTTAGCGGCGAAAAAATTGGTGCGTATGCATTGACAGAACCGTCGGCAGGAACGGATGCCTTAAGTATCAAAACGTCAGCACGATTGTCTGATGACGGCAAATACTATTTAATTAATGGCGAAAAACAATTTATTACTAATGCATCTTTTGCAGATTTCTTTATTTTGTACGCGAAAGTGGACGGTGAGAAGTTCACCGCCTTTATTGTCGATAAAAACAGTGAAGGGATTACAATAGGACCGGAAGAAAAGAAAATGGGTTTAAAAGGCTCTTCAACAACACCGGTCATTTTGGAGGATGTAAAAGTTCCGGTTGAAAATGTATTAGGGGAAATTGGCAGGGGACATTTGATTGCGTTTAACATTTTGAATAACGGCCGCCATAAAATATCAGCGGCAAGCCTCGGCATGGCAAAAAGAGCATTGGAGCTCGCCGTTCAGCATGTAACAGAGCGGAAACAATTTAATCGGCTGCTGTCGCAATTTCCGTTAATTCAAGAAAAAATAGCCGACATAGCTGCAAAAATATTTACGATTGAAAGCATGGTATATCGTTCTGCCGGCGAGTTGGATCGGGGATATCAGTACTGTAAAGAAAATAATATTCCGTATAGAGATATTTTAAAGCAATTTGCAGTGGAAGCTTCGATCAACAAGGTGTTTGCCTCCGAAGCGCTGGATATCATTGTGGATGAAGCGCTGCAAATGCATGGCGGATACGGTTATATTTCCGAATATGAAGTGGAGCGCCTTTACCGCGATTCAAGGATTAACAGAATATTTGAAGGAACAAACGAGATTAACCGGATGATTATTGCCCAAACACTGCTGCAATCAAAAGCGGAATGGACGGATTTCAGAAAGCTGGATGAAGGTCCATCTGAAGAAATGGCGCAGGAGTGGGAGCTGCTGTCCAACTTGAGAAGGCTCGCGGGACAAGCGATGGAAATGATTTTACAGTCATCTGAAAATTATAAGGAAGAACAAGAAATTTTAGCATGGTTGGCAAATTTGGCTATTTCGATTTATGCAATTGAAAGCAATTTATTTCGAGTGGAAAAATTACTTGCAAATAAAGCTCAGAAAAAAATAAAAGAAAAGAAACTATTGGCAAAAATTTTCGCATATGAGGCATCTAGTAAAATTGTGTCGGAAATGTTCAAGTTCAGTGTGTTACACGATGAACAAATAAAGCAGCAAAAAGAAAAATTATTTAAAACGATTCAATCAAGCAACAATGATTTTGTTCATGATAAACGATTGATAGCATCTGCCGTTATATCTGCCGGAAATTATTCAGGCATTCACAAGCTATAATCGATTTTTTCTTACGTGGAAGTCCGATAAGTTCCAAAAATAATTCAAGTAGGGCTGTTCAGGAAGTCAATTCTCCATTGAAAACAAAAATCATAAGATCATATATAACGTTTCTAAAACATTTAAGGGGGCGTCATAAGCCGAAAAAACGACTTATTTGACAGCCCCCTTAATATATTTCGATTTTTGTTTGAAGGGGCTGTCCAAAAAGTCAGGGTTAACTGACTTTTTGGAGCCCCTTCATTTTAGGGACTTATCGGACAAATCATTTTTTCTATCTGTTTATATCCTTCAGATGTCTTATGAAGGACTTTTCTTATGCTCTCTTTTTTAATTACGTTCTCCAAACGTTTTATGACGAACATTCAGCACATACAATTGCTTCTTGTTGAACTTCATGACCTATATGAAGGACATTTACAAATTTTATTCGATTATTTTGTCCTTCACGGTAGTATTTCTCCCAAATCCTTCATTTTAGGAACTCATCGGACAGCCCCTTTCAGCATGTATGAGCTGATGCCGCAATCCCAAACTCAACATATACCTTATCGAGCTCCCGCAAAGAAAATCTGGCACCTTGCAGACGCGAGGGGCATTCAATTTAAAAAAATAGCAAAGGTATTTTATTTGTCCCGCATAGAGGAACAAATGAGTGACGAATAAAGAAAAAATGCCATTATAATAGAATCATAGTAAGCGTTTCCATCAATCAATCCATCCATTTCATTTATGTAAAGGAGAGATATGTCATGAGCAACAAGCGTACAGTTGTCGTTGTAGGCGCCGGTCCAGTTGGCCTTGTAGCAGGATTGGCACTCAAAAAAAGAGGAATTTCTTCTGTCGTGATTGAAGCAGAGCCGAAAGGGCGGCCAAGACCTGGAAGCCGAGCAATTTATATTCATAACGCAACGTTGAAGCTGCTTGAAAGCATTGATGAAGGACTTGGTTTTGAAATTGCGAGAAATGGTGTTGTCTGGCCGATAAAACGCACGATTTATAAAGGGAAAGAAGTGTACGTAAGAAATTACGGTGTGACGGATACTAGTGATCCGACAACGCTTCCGCCATTTACGTCATTACATCAAAATCATATTGAATCGATTATATATGATTATTGTGAAAAAGCCGGCGTTGAATTTGTATGGGATGCCCCTGTGAAAGAAGTGATTTCAGAAGAAGACGGCATTAAAGTGGTGACAGAAAAAGGGGATGTTTGGGAAGCGGAATATGTGATTGGTTGTGACGGCGCTCGTTCTGTCGTCCGTGAAACAGCAGGATTAAAATTTGAAGGGCCAAGAACAAAAGATACATTTCTTGTCGTTGATGTTGAAGAAGATGAAAACGATCCGCTGCCGCTTGAAAGGGTTTTCCACTATCAGCATCCGGCAATGGGCGGGCGGAATGTGATGTTTGTACCGTTCAAAGGCGGGTGGAGAATCGACCTTCAACTGCTGGAAGACGATAATCCAGATGAATATTCGGAAGTGGAAGGAGTAAAAAAATGGCTTCCGAAAGTTATGGATCCTAAATATGCAGAACGGATTACGTGGGTATCATCATACAGATTTCATCAAGTTGTCGCCAATTCATATACAGACGAAAAACGAAGAGTTTTGTTGGCCGGAGAAGCTGCCCACTTATTTGCACCATTTGGTGCTAGAGGGCTGAATTCGGGGGTTCCTGATGCTTTAATTGCAGTTAAAGGAATTGAAAAGGCTCTTGATGCTTCAAGCGAAGAGAAAAGACGCGAAGCGATTGAAAAAGCGGCAAATGAACGGAGAATTGCAGGCTTGTGGAATCGCAACAGCTCTTCGACTGCATTGCATCACCTGCAAGGAAATTCTCCAGAAATGAATTTAAAAAGGGAAATTGCTGCATCTTTAACAGCCATTGTGCCGAAATTAGGAAGATGGCTTGATGAAGGTCCTTATGGCCCGAAATTTGGTCCGCCTGAATTAACAACAAAATATTAATCGCTTTTGATTTTATATAAAGGGGTGGAAAACATGTCAATTACGCTCATTGAGAACCATGCTTCATATGATTTCAAGCATGAACGAGTCAATCAAATGGCGGATCGTCTGCTAAACATTAACTGGTACCAGCATGTCGGAACAATTCATGATGACGTCCAGAATAAAGCAGAAAAATTTTTGCAATCACTGAATATAGCAAATTGCGAAATTAAGTGGATTTCAAAAGATGAAATTGGAAATATATACGATACCATTCGGTTAACTAACAGCTCTTTATGGGAAGCATTGAAGGTGCTGCCTGACAGGCTGAAAGAGAAAATTGATCAATCCGGACAAGAGGAAATTTTGAACGAAATCGTCTATCACTTGCCGGAAGCTGTATTTCATGAAGTCTATAAAGGTGCCTTCAAAACATTTTCAGATGAATCATTCATTCGGTTTTTAGTTGGCCATGCCATGTACATCAGCGTGTTGGCATGCGCATGGGAATTGGTTGCAAATATAAACGAATGGGGAGAAAATCCATTTGCCTATTTAGTTGATATTTTAGAAATGGGACATATTCCATTAGGTTCAAACAACCAAACATTTTATATCATGTAGGGGTTCCATATGTGTGCGGCAGCCATATTTTCGTGCGAAAAGCATGTAAAGGAATCGCTGAAGCTGTTAGATGCACCGCATGTCATAATATTAAGTCATTACACGAAAAAGAAATGCAAGTTTTGTCAGAAAAAAGCCGTTTTTAAGTTTGAAGAATAAAATTATGCAAAATAGCAGCCTTGTCTTCTTACAAATGAAGCAAGGCTGCTTTATTTTTTGGAGATAAGAAAATCTTCATCCTTTTCTAGTTGTGCGGAAAACGTTTTCAAAAATATATATGTGTTTATCTTTTTTTTCGATTGTCCACAACTCTTCTTGCTTTCATTGTAAAGCGAGGCAGCTCGTTGTCTGGAACTTTTTCAACTTGAATTCTTAAACCGACTCGTTCTCTTAATTTTGTTGCGAGGATAGGCACGATTTGTTCAGAATCGGATTCAATTTCCACTTTGATTTGATCCATTTCATTTTCTGTGTAGTACACGATGCGAAATTCTTTCACTTCTTTGAATTCGCGAATAATGGATTCAATGGAAGACGGGTAAATGTTAATGCCCCGTATTATGACCATATCGTCTGCGCGGCCGAGAATTCCTCCAGGGAAAAATTGATAAGAATTGCCGCATTCACATTGCTGATCAGACCGGATCACGATATCGCCTGTCCGATAGCGAATAACCGGATAGCTTTCTCTTCCTAAATTGGTTAATACTAATTCTCCTTTTTCACCAACTTCCACCGGCTCCAACGTGTTAGGATTGATCACTTCTACAATAAACTCCGATTCATTGACATGAATCCCTTTTTGTTCTGAACAAGAATAACCGTATGCTCCCATTTCTGTCATGCCTACGTGGTCATATAAAACGGCTCCCCACAAACTTTCAATTTGCTTTCGTGTAGAAGGGACAGAGGCTCCAGGTTCACCAGCCGTAATGATTTTTTGGACAGGGCCATTTTTAATATCAATGCCGTTTTCTTCCGCTACTTCCGCCAGATGTAAAGCGTAGCTTGGAGTACAGACTAGTACTGTTGCTCTGTTTTCTATCATGCTTCTCAATCGCTCAATCGAAGTTTGGCTGCCGGATGAAATCGAAAGGGCACCTAATCGTTTTGCTCCTTCAAATGCAGCCCAAAATCCAATAAAAGGACCGAACGAAAAGGCGAAAAATACTCTGTCTTTTTTCGTAACTCCGCTGGAGCGATAAACTTCCAGCCAGCATGTTTCCCACCATTCAAAGCTTTTTTTTGTATCTAAAATTTTCAGCGGTTTCCCTGAAGTGCCGGAAGTTTGATGGTATCTTACATATTCCTCTAAAGGGTATGAATGGTTTTTGCCGTATGGAGGATGATTGTTTTGATCATCGACCAATTCCTTTTTCATTGTGAAAGGAAGCTTTTTCACTTCTTCCAAAGATTGCAGCGGAAGCTTTAAACCGGCAAGTTTTTCTTTATAAAATTCATTATGATTCAAAACAAAATGTAACAATCGATTCAGTTTTTGCAATTGCAGCGACCTAAGTTCGTTTTCTTGTGTTTGTACTGTATGAACCATGAATATTCCTCCCTTTTAGACTTGTAGCTAGTTTCTTATCATAGTCAGAAAAGAAAGAAAAAGGAATATTCTAGTTCTTTTATACAAAACAAAAAATTCAAAATTTTAAAAAATGTACTCATTTTCCGTCGATATAACCTAAATGCTCTGATATGCTTTTAGCTGCTTGCGTAATATGTTCAATAAAGACTGGAAACCGATCATCTGTCATTCTGGAAGTTGAGCCAATCATGGACAGTGAAGACACCACTTTGCCGGAATAATCGCGAATTGGTGCTGCGATCCCGACATACCCGACATAAAATTGGTCTTTTGATATGGCAAATCCTTGTTTTTTAATTTTTTTTAACTCATTTTTTAAAATGTCTGGATCGGTGATCGTATAGGGAGTGTATGCATATAATTTTTTCGACAAAACTTTTTCAATTGTTCGTTTGTTTTGATAAGCCAGAATGCATAACCCTTCACTTGTGCAATGAATCGGATTTTTCCGCCCTATATATGTTAACAGCCGATCGGGCTGGCTGCTTTCAATTCGGAACAAATACACTACTTGATCCTCTTCCAGAAGACAAATATGGGCGGATTCATTTAATGTGTGAACAAGCCTTTTTACAATGGGCAGCGCTTCTTTGTACAACTCATGATTGCTGAAAATCACGCCTCCTAATGTTAGAATCGAAAGGCCTAATCGATACTTGTTTGTCCGGGGATTTTTTGATAAAAATCCTTCCTTTACAAGCAATGAAACAAGGCGATGGGCGCTGCTTTTGGAAATATTTAATTTTTTTGATATTTCGGTAATCCCTAGCTCTTTTTGTTTATGTGTAAAAAGACGCAGAATTTTCATTGCGTTCTTCACAGATGACAGCCAATATTTTTCGCTCATGTTAGTCCTCCAGTCTAGTCGTCATTGCCGAACAATTGCTTCGTTTTTCTCTGTTTTATTAATTCAGAAATTCTTTCTCCCGCATTCACCACTTTTTTTATAAGCTGCTTGATGTTAATGGAATTGATTCGCTTCGTAGAGCCGGTAATGTTCACTGCTGCAACCACTTTATTATGTTCATTAAAAATGGGCGCACCGATTCCGATGATCCCTTTTTGGAACTCTTGATTGCAAACGGCGTAGCCTTCTTTTTTTATTTTCAAAAGCTTTTCTTTTAATTGCTCGGGTGAAGTGATCGTGTTCGGACCGTATTTTTTGAAGGGCTGCGAGCAAATTTTCTCGATTACTTCTTCGTCTTCAAAAGCTAAAATGGCTTGACCGGGACTTGTGCAGTAGACAGGATTCCTTCTGCCGATATGGGTATATTCTTTTTTTGAAGGATAGGTGCATTCAATTTTTTGCAAATAAATAATTTCGGTGCCTTCTAATATGGAAATGTGCGAATTTTCGCCTGTCTCCTCTGTTAAAACATTTAGAACCGGCGTCGCCTCATTTAAAATTTTCAATTGGGAGCTAACGATGCTTGTTAATGTCAAGATCGAAGCACCTAAACTGTAATGATTTGTGTTTATATCTTTGTATACAAATCCTTCGCTGGCTAAGCTTGTTAAAAGTCTGTGGGCAGTGCTTTTTCCGATATTTAGCTTTTCGGCTATTTCTGACACACCCAGTTCCGGTTCGTCCATTGAAAAGCTTTTTAAAATTTTTAAAGCGTTTTCAACAGAAGAAATTCTTTTTTTACTTTGAGAAGCCATCCATATCACCTGTAAAAAATTTTTTGATTGATGAGGAAATCCATTTTTGTTCTGTATATAAGAAAAATAATGTATTTTTAGATTTTTTTCAATATTAAGATGGTAACAAGACCATAATCAATGAAAGGGGTTTCAATAGTGAAACTGATCACGTTTACAGAACAAGGCGTCACACGCATCGGTGCAATTGAGGATGGAAAAGTGATTGATCTGCATGCCGCATTTGAAAAAAAGCTGGAATCGGAAGGGAAATTGCGCTTCAAACAAATTGCTGAGGCGTATGTGCCGGCAGATATGAACGGATTTTTACAAGGCGGAAAGGAAAGCTTGGACTATGCAAAAGAAGCAGTTGCATTTGCTTTAAAACATGAAAAATATAAAGGAAAGCAGCTTGTGTTTTCCAAAGAAGATGTAAAAGTGGAAGCACCAGTGCCATCGCCGGGGAAAATGATTTGCGTAGGCCATAACTACAGGGAGCATATTTTGGAAATGGGAAGAGAGATTCCTCCATATCCTGTAGTTTTTGCGAAATTCGCGAATACTGTCATTGGACCGGAGGATGACATTCCTCATTATCCAATTTCCGATCAGCTGGATTATGAAGCTGAGTTTGCTTTTGTGATTGGAAAACGGGCGCGCAATGTTTCCCAAGCAGAAGCATTGGATTATGTTGCAGGCTATACAATTGTGAATGATGTGACTTACCGGGATCTTCAACGCCGTACGCTGCAATGGCTTCAAGGCAAGACAGTGGATGGAAGCGCTCCGATGGGACCGTGGTTAGTAACAACCGATGAGCTGTCAGATCCTTCTGGGCTGGAAGTAGTCTTAACGGTTAACGGTGAAGAACGTCAGCGTTCTAACACGAAAAATCTTGTCTTTTCCGTACAGTACTTGGTTGAATTTCTATCTGGACTTATGACCCTTGAGCCGGGAGATGTCATTTTGACAGGAACTCCAGGAGGTGTTGGTGTAGCGAGAGACCCTCAAGTATTTTTAAAAGATGGAGATGTTGTCCGCATCGAGATAGACGGCATCGGTGCATTAGAAAATAAAGTGAAAAAAGTGACGGGGGAGATCAGCGAATGACTAATATGAACGAAGCGATTGAAAGCATAAAACAATCCATTGACCAAATGATTGAAACTACAAAAAGTCTTTCAGAAGAGACCATTCGTTGGAATCCATCAGAAGAAGAATGGTCCATCATGCAAATTCTTTGCCATGTTGAAGAAGCGATTCCATACTGGTTAAACGAAATTGAGCGGCTGCTTGAGTCGCCGGGTGCAGAATGGGGAAGAGGACTTACGGATGAAAACAGGCTTGCTGCTGTTGCTAATACAGAAAAACGTGAAGTTTCAGACGTGCTAAACAAGCTTGAAAACGTAAAAGATCAAGTGGAAAAAGTGTTGAGCAAGCTGTCAGAAGAAGATTTAAAATCAGAGGCTTCGAGCCGCAATCCTCGTTTCGGAACAAAACCGATGTCTTTTATTGTCGACCACCTGCTTGTCGAACATGCAAGCAAGCATTATAGCCAAATTCAACGTAATTTATCAAAGCTTTAAAAGAATAGAGGAGGTTAGTTCATCATGGCGGAAAAAAATGAGTTTTTTAAAAGTAAAATTGTCCGAGATTTCACAAAAGATATTGAGCAATACCATCTAGGACCGCTTTGGGATGCTATTCCAGATTTAATGCATCGCCAGCCAACTCCGCAAGCTGAAGCGTATCTTTGGAAATGGAAAACCCTTTATAAAAAATTGATGGAAGCAACTGAAATTTTTACTCCTGAGCGCGGCGGAGAAAGACGGGCGATTTATTTTCAAAATCCTGGATTGACTTATCGAAAGCCTTGGGGATGGGCATCAACAACACAAACGCTTTATGCTGCCGTACAATTAATTCTTCCCGGTGAAGTAGCGCCTTCGCATCGCCATTCGCAAAGTGCGCTGCGCTTTATCAGTCAAGGAAAAGGCGCTTATACAATTGTGCAAGGCGAGCGGATTTTTATGGAGGAAGGCGATTATCTCATTACTCCGAAAGGGCTTTGGCATGGTCATGGACATCCGGGTGATGAGCCGATGATTTGGATGGACTGTCTTGATATTCCAACTATCTATTCGATTGGCGGCACGTTCTTTGATCCTTATCCAGACGGAATTGAACAACCGAAAGTTCCTGATAATTACTCATCGCAAAGATATGAAGGTGGCATGGTTCGTCCAATTTCTGACCGTGAACCAAAAATCGCTCCGTTAGGGTCTTATAAATGGAAGCAGACTGAAGCAGCTATTCAAGGTTTAAAACGCTTTGATCCAGATCCGTACGATGGATATGCGGTTGAATATATCAATCCTTCAACAGGCAAACAAGCCAATCCGACGATTTCCGCTTGGATGCAATTGCTTCCAAAAGGGTTTCATTCAAAAGCTCACCGTCATACGCACTCAACTATTTACCATGTCTATAAGGGATCTGGGTACAGTATTATCAACGGTGTGCGCTTTGATTGGGAAAGCGGCGATTTCTTCGTTGTTCCGAATTGGGCGTGGCATGAGCATGTTGCCGAAAAAGATTCTTACCTGTTCTCTGCGAATGATTTGCCGATTATGGAAAGATTTGATGTGGAACGTGAAGAAGCTTATGAAGAAAATAATGGATTCCAACAAGTGACCGATGAATTTCAACCTGTATTCGTTTAAACTTAGCAAGCATAATGGAGCAGTTGACGGTCCAAATTAAAACTGAACCTTTTGACGAGGTTTTCAAAACCCCTTTTTCACAAAGCTATTGTTGAAAAAGGGGTTTTTGTTTTTTAGCGCGCCCAGCTAAGGTGTAATGGAAGATGGACAGTTTCATAACACCGAAAAGGGTAACCCCGCAGGGCGGAGTCATTTCGTCTCTTTTAGCGAACAGCTACCTGCATTATATGGACACGATATGAAAGAAGAAGTTCCTACACTTAGGAGAACTGTGCGATACGCAGATGATTTCGTGATCATGTGTCGCACGAAAAACGAGGCGCTGGAGAACATTCAAGTACTAAAAGCCATCATGAAGAAACTCGACCTTGAAATCAACACAGAGATCCAAACTGGTCAGCCTATGGGACGACACAAACGGATTTGACTTTCTAGATCTACACCATCGGAAATTTCCTGTGATGAACAAGGGTGGCTCAAAAGTTTATGTCATGTCTCACATTTCCAAGTAAGAAAGCCATGAAGAAAATGAAAATGAATTTAAGGAATATACGAGTCCAAGGAACAAGCGATTTATGGACATCAAAGAACTGGTGAAAGGGCTCAATCGAATTTTACAAGGATTTAAGAATTACTACAGTATTTCGTCCATCGCCAAGAAGTGGCTAAATAAAGTGGACTGGTATGTATTAGAAAGACTTACTCTGTACTGGAATAAGAAGAAGAACCAAAGGAAGAAACATGCGAGAATGAAAGAAGTTATAAAATTAACACAAGGCTTATTAGTGAAATTAGCAAGTTAGACAAGAACGAAAGCCAAAGGAAGAACGTCGGAAAGCCGTATGAGGGAAAACCTCACGTACGGTTTGATGAGGGGAAGCTGAGAGCAAAAGAGACAGCATAGGCTGTCCCTTTGAAAACAGTTTTCTACTCTACTAGTAAATTGGAAGCCTTCCCCATCTTAAACGACCTAAGCTTTTAGAAGAATAAAAAATGGTTGTGTGGATTTTAAGCAGCCCTTCAGCTTACCGATTTCATAAACTCAATATTTTAAAAATTAAGAAATCATTTCAATAAAGTTATGAATGTTTTGTCAAAAGATGCTAAAACAAGGCAATTTTTTACCGATAAATAAAATAGCAAGAATTCCTCGGAGGAGAAGGAATATGGGAATACAAAAGATAACCGGTGTTAATAATAATGCTTTTTTGCAGGATATGCAAGGAAAAGAGGAAAAATTGTCAATGCCTGAAAACCAGCAGCCTGTCCAAGAAGAAGAAAAAAAAGCTAAAGTTACGCTGGAGGAAGCAATTGAGGATTTGAACAATTTTTTGAAGCCGATTAAAACATCGATTCAATTTGTACTTCATGAAGAACTGAAAGAATATTTTGTACAAGTTGTCAATGTAGAGACGAACGAAGTCATCAGGGAAATTCCTCCGAAAAAAATGCTTGATATATATGCGGCAATGGCAGAGCTGATGGGATTAATCGTGGATCGGAAAATTTAACTAGGGGTGGAAACAATGCGAATTGTCGGTTTGGCAAGCGGAATGGACATTGACGCTCTCGTAAAAGATTTAATGAAGGCGGAAAGAATTCCGCTCGATAAAATGGTCCAACAAAAGCAAATTTTTGAATGGCAGCGCGACAGCTACAGGGAAATCAACAAGCTGTTGGACGAATTGGACAGATTGATTTTTGACGGCGTATACAGACTGTCGAATTTCCGGCAAAAAAAAGTGACGAGCTCTGATGAGTCAGCTGTTGTGGCAAAGGCAATCAACGCTTCAGCTAATACGTCAACAGCGATTGAAGTCCAACAATTGGCTAAGGCTGCCACATATAGTGCAGCAACGTTAAATAATTTTACATCTGGTGCAAGAACGCTAAAATTTGAAGTGACCGATCCAGGTTCAACAGAAACGAGAGAAGTGACGATTAATATTGGTGAAAATGATACGCTTGATGATGTTATCTACAAAATCAACAGCTCAAATCTAGGCGTTACGGGGATGAAATTAAAGGATTCATCTGGTGTGGAAAGGCTCGTTTTAACGAATAATAAAACAGGTGAAGGCGGAACGATTAAAGCTGCCGATAATGAAACATTTGTTTTTTTGCAAAGCCTAGGTTTTTCACTTGAAACGTTTAACCTAATCCCCAAAACTGCGGGTCAAAATGCAAAAGTTAAAATCAACGGCTACGAAACTGTCCAAACATCTAATACATTTACGATTGCGGGGATTGAATATACAATTAAAAATGTAACGACAAGTCCTGTTACGATTTCTACATCAACAGATGTTGATGCAATTCTCGATACTATTGTAAAATTTGTTAATAAATATAATGAAGTGATTGAAAAGATTAATGGCAAATTAACAGAAGAGCGCTTCCGGAATTTTCCTCCCCTAACGGATGAACAAAAAGAGGAAATGACGGAAAAGCAAATCGAGCTGTGGGAAGAAAAAGCGAAAAGCGGCCTTCTTCGCGGCGATGCGATTTTAACAAGCGGTCTTAATCAAATGCGGTTGGATTTATATTCTCCTGTCGCCGGAGATACTTTGAAAGGGTTTAAGCAGCTTACGGATATTGGGATTTCAACAACAGCCAATTATTTGGATCGAGGCAAACTTACAATTGATGAAAATAAACTCCGGGAAAAAATTCAGGAAAATCCAGAAGCGATCTATAAACTATTTATGTCTGACGGCGAATCTTACAATGATAAAGGGATTGCCCGCCGTCTCCGCGATTCTTTGAAAGGTATGATGACAAAAATCAAAGACAAAGCGGGAACGTCTTTGTCTACAAATGACCAGTTTACGATTGGAAAAAACTTAAAAGATTTAGATAATCGAATCAATGCCTTTCAAGATCGGCTTATACAAATCGAATCAAGATATTATCGGCAATTTACGGCAATGGAACAGGCGATTCAGCGGGCGAACCAACAGTCAGCATATTTGATGCAATTATTTGGAGGCGGCGCTTAATCGTCTGCCTTTACTATTTACTTTTTAATGGATATGATATCTGAGGAGTGTCTTAAATGGCAATGAACAATCCTTATCAATCTTATTTGGAAAACAGCGTACAAACTGCATCACCGGGTGAACTCACGTTAATGCTTTATAACGGGTGTTTAAAATTTTTAAAGCTTGCGAAAAAAGCAATAGAAGAAAAATCTATCCAACAAAAAAACGAAAATTTGCAAAAAGCACAAAGAATCATTTGTGAACTAATGGCCACGCTAAATATGGATATTGAGATTTCTAAAAATATGTACGCACTGTATGAGTACATGAATCGACGGCTTGTTGAGGCCAATTTTAAAAACGATGTCACCATTATTGAAGAAGTGGAAGGATATGTGACAGAGTTCAGAGATACGTGGAAAGAAGTAATCCAAATCAACCGGAAACAGCGGCATAGTGAAGGCGGACAAGCGTAATGGACGAAGTGGAAAAATTGTTGGAAATAACGGAAGAGTTAGTGGAATTGACAAAACGGTCTAAAGATCAACATCGCGACCGTGATCAAGTGATACAAAAAATAGAAGACTTGCTAGCAAAACGGGAGGAGTTAACAAAAAGCATGAATCCTCCCTTCACGCCCAAGGAGAAAGAAGCAGGAAGAAAAATTATCCAATTGAATCAAATTCTTGTTGAGCAGCTTAAACTAATAAAACAAGAGATACAACATGATATCGTCAAGATGAAAGCCCAGAAAGAGATGACAAAAAAATATATGAACTCTTATGCGAATGCCACTATTGATGGCATTTTTTATGATAAGAAAAAATAGCAATATATGTACAAAAAGACACGATCATGTAGCGATGGATGAAAGTGTGAAAATCGTTTTCCCCGCTCATCAGCATTCATAAAATGTTCACGATTTTTTTTATTTTGTGAAAGGAAAAACGAACGAAACATCGAACTATATATATATCCCTTAATAAAAGGAGGAGCTCAATATGAAATACAACATTAGAGGGGAAAACATTGAAGTAACTCCAGCATTAAGAGAATATGTACAAAAAAAGTTATCTAAACTTGAACGTTATTTTGATAATGGAGTACAAGCCGATGCAAATGTGAATTTAAAATATTATAATGACAAAGAATCTAAAATTGAAGTAACGATTCCAATGACGCATTTAGTGATGCGTGCTGAGGAATATCATGAAGATATGTATGCTGCGATTGATCTTGTCGTTGATAAGCTTGAACGTCAGATCCGCAAGCATAAAACAAGAGTAAACCGGAAGCTTCGTGAACAACAAGTTGATGCTAAATATTTCATCAATGCGGAAACGAATGATGACACTGATGTGAATGAAGAGGATATCGAACTTGTAAGAACAAAACGGTTCAATTTAAAGCCGATGGATACTGAGGAAGCTATTTTGCAAATGAACATGCTCGGCCATAACTTCTTTGTTTTTACGAACTCTGATACAAATAGAACAAATGTTGTCTACCGCAGAAAAGACGGCCGCTATGGATTAATTGAACCAAATGAGTAAAATTTATTATATATAAAAAAGTGCAGCCTACCTTGGCTGTACTTTTTTTACCTTCAAGCAAATA
Source organism: Aeribacillus sp. FSL M8-0235 (assembly GCF_038000355.1). Lineage (NCBI taxonomy): Bacteria > Bacillati > Bacillota > Bacilli > Caryophanales > Bacillaceae > Aeribacillus > Aeribacillus sp. FSL M8-0235. The sequence goes on from NZ_JBBOBW010000001.1 coordinate 785,088, forward strand.
AAATGTAGACAAATGGGACGGGTTTATGGAAAGACTTTCACACAGCAAAAGTTGTACGCTTGGAAAAGCAGTGATAAAATTTAAAAGAAACTAAAATAATTAAAATAAATTAAGGAGCGTTAAAGATGCTTGGACTTTTAAATAAAGTGTTTGATCCGAATAAACGCACTTTAGCTCGTTATGAAAAAATAGCTGAAAAAATAAATGCTCTCGGTCCAGATATGAGAAAGCTTTCTGATTTGGAATTGAGGTCAAAAACAGCTGAGTTTGCGGAACGGCTTGAAAAGGGAGAAACACTCGATGATCTGCTTGTGGAAGCCTATGCAGTTGTAAGAGAAGCCGCTCACAGAGTGCTCGGCCTGTATCCATATAAAGTACAGCTTATGGGAGCTATTGCCCTTCACGAAGGCAATATTGCGGAAATGAAGACAGGTGAAGGGAAAACATTAACCTCAACGATGCCTGTTTACTTAAATGCGTTGACGCGGAAAGGCGTTCACGTCGTTACCGTCAATGAATATTTGGCAAGCCGGGACGCAAAAGAAATGGGCAAAATTTTTGAATTTCTCGGCATGACTGTTGGTTTAAATTTAAACGGTATGTCAAAAGAGGAGAAAAAGGCTGCTTACGAAGCTGATATCACCTATTCAACAAATAACGAACTTGGGTTTGATTATTTGCGCGACAATATGGTTTTATACAAGGAACAAAAAGTGCAGCGCCCTCTGCATTTTGCGGTAATCGATGAGGTAGACTCCATTTTAATTGATGAAGCAAGAACTCCGCTTATTATTTCTGGACAAGCACAAAAATCCACCAAACTGTATATTCAGGCAAATGCTTTTGTCAGAACGCTTCAAAAGGATAAAGACTATACTTATGATGAAAAAACGAAATCCGTTCAACTTACAGAAGAAGGGATTGAAAAAGCGGAGCGTGCTTTCCATATTGATAATTTGTTTGATTTAAAAAACGTCACACTAAACCATCATATCAGCAATGCGCTGAAAGCCCACGTCGTCATGCATAAAGACGTTGATTATGTTGTTGAAGACGGACAAGTGATCATTGTAGACCAATTTACCGGACGGTTAATGAAAGGCCGCCGTTACAGCGACGGTTTGCATCAGGCAATCGAAGCGAAAGAAGGCCTTGAAATTCAAAATGAAAGCATGACGTTGGCAACGATCACGTTCCAAAACTATTTCCGAATGTATGAAAAGCTGGCGGGAATGACAGGTACTGCGAAAACAGAAGAAGAAGAATTTCGCAACATTTATAACATGCAGGTTATTACCATCCCGACAAACAAGCCGGTTATCCGCGAAGATCGTCCGGACCTCGTTTACCGTACAATGGAGGGGAAATTTAAAGCGGTTGTAGAAGACATCGTTCAGCGGCATATGATTGGTCAGCCTGTTCTAGTAGGTACAGTCGCGGTTGAAACATCTGAATTGCTTTCTAATATGCTTAAGAAGCGGGGAATTCCGCACAATGTGTTGAATGCAAAAAACCATGCCAAGGAAGCAGAAATTATTGAACAAGCCGGACAAAAGAATGCTGTGACGATCGCGACAAATATGGCCGGACGGGGAACGGATATAAAGCTCGGCGAAGGCGTAAAAGAGTTGGGTGGATTAGCCGTCATCGGCACAGAACGCCATGAATCCCGAAGAATTGACAATCAGCTGAGAGGACGTTCTGGACGTCAAGGAGACCCGGGTGTTACGCAGTTTTATTTGTCAATGGAAGATGAACTGATGCGCCGATTCGGTTCAGAAAGTATGATGAGCATGATGGATCGGCTTGGAATGGACGATTCCCAGCCGATTCAAAGCAAAATGATTACCCGTGCTGTGGAATCGGCGCAAAAACGGGTGGAAGGAAACAACTTTGATGCGCGGAAGCAGCTTCTTCAATATGATGATGTGCTCCGTCAGCAGCGTGAAATTATTTATAAACAAAGAGATGAAGTGCTTGAATCTGAAAATCTGCGAGAAAATGTTGAAGACATGATTCAACAAACGATTACCCGTGTTGTACAGTCATTTACGCCTGAAGAAGAGCTTCCGGAAGACTGGAACCTTGAAGGATTAGTCGACTGGGTAAAAGCCAATATTTTGGATGAAGCAGATGACTTTAATGTAAATGACCTTCGCGGAAAAGAATCGGATGAAATTATTGATATCATTTGGGAAAAAGCGAAGAAGCGTTATGATGAGAAAGAAGCTGCTTTTGGCGAGGAAAACATGCGTGAATTTGAACGAGTCATTGTACTCCGCGCCGTTGATACAAAATGGATGGATCACATCGATGCAATGGATCATCTTCGCCAAGGCATTCATTTACGTGCATACGGACAAACCGATCCGCTTCGTGAATATCAATTGGAAGGCTACACAATGTTTGAAAATATGATTGCGTCCATCCAAGAAGAGGTTACAAAATATATAATGAAAGCTGAAATTCAAAACAATTTGGAACGTCAGGAAGTGGCGGTCGGCGAAGCCGTGCAGCCGAAAGAAGGAGACGCCCAGACGAAAAAGAAACCAGTCAGAAAAGCAAAAGAGGTTGGCCGCAACGAGCCATGTCCGTGCGGAAGCGGCAAAAAATACAAACATTGTTGCGGAAGATAACGATTTTAAATAGAATGGGTGTGGCGAGATGTCAGTCTCGCCTGTCCCATAAATTTTTTAACTAATGTATAAGTGGACAAAGCGAATCTGCAAAAATATAGTATACTGTGCAAAAAATTTTTAGAGGTGATGGACTAATGGATTTAGTAGAAATTCGGAATGAACTGGAGAAAATGGCTAAACGATTAGCGGATTTTAGGGGGTCTCTTTGACTTAGAAGAGAAGGAAGCACGCATAAAAAAATTAGAGGAGCAAATGGCTGCGCCAAATTTTTGGGATGACCAGCAAGCAGCTCAGAAGGTAATTAATGAAGCAAACGCCTTAAAAGATCTTGTCGGAGAATTTAACCATTTAAATGAATCATATGAAAATCTTCAAGTAACTTACGAGCTTATTAAAGAAGAGCCGGATGATGATTTGCAAAGAGAGCTTGAATCCGAATTGAAAAAATTAACGAAGGAATTGAATAATTTTGAATTACAGCTTCTTTTAAATGAGCCTTACGATAAAAACAACGCGATTTTAGAGCTTCATCCGGGAGCAGGTGGGACGGAATCTCAGGACTGGGCATCTATGCTCCTGCGAATGTATACGAGATGGGCGGAAAAGAAAGGATTTAAAGTTGAAACGATCGATTATCTTCCGGGTGATGAAGCAGGAATAAAAAGTGTAACGCTGTTGATTAAAGGACACAATGCATACGGCTATTTAAAAGCGGAAAAAGGAGTCCATCGGTTAGTGCGCATTTCTCCTTTTGATGCATCAGGCCGCCGCCATACTTCCTTTGTTTCCTGCGAAGTGATGCCAGAATTTAATGATGAAATCGATATTGAAATTAGAAGCGAGGATTTGAAAATTGACACGTACCGTTCAAGCGGTGCGGGAGGGCAGCACGTAAATACGACCGACTCGGCGGTACGGATTACACACTTGCCAACTGGAATTGTCGTGACATGCCAAACGGAGCGCTCTCAAATTAAAAACAGAGAACGAGCAATGAAAATGTTAAAATCTAAGCTATACCAATTAAAAATTGAAGAGCAGGAAAAAGAATTAGCGGAAATTCGAGGAGAGCAAAAGGAAATTGGCTGGGGTAGCCAAATCCGTTCTTATGTCTTCCATCCATATTCATTGGTGAAAGATCACCGGACAAATGTCGAAATCGGCAACGTCCAAGCTGTAATGGATGGGGAAATTGATGCATTTATTGATGCATATTTAAGAGCAAAATTGTCTTAAGGCTGTTATGAAAAGGATGATGACTCGTTTACAAAAGATGAGCGAATAGAAATGTGATGCGGAAAAATGACGAAGAAAAACTACCCTAAATTCCATTTGATTAGAGAACTTGTGGGGCTGTCCAGAAAGTCAAAATCCATTGAAACGAAACATCATAAACATTGATATATCAACATTTAAAACATTAAAGGGGTGTCTATAAGGCGTAAAAACGACTTATTAGACACCCTTTTTCTTTTTTATCAATATTCAAGTTATTTTCACAGGATTGTCAAATGTTGGTCAATTTGTTCCAGATTGAAACCTCAATAATTAGGTTATAATATCTTCGAGACTAATTGGCGAAGGGGGATTTCGCAGTGAAAAAGTTCTTGATCTTAGTATTTGGTCTTTCACTCGTATTAGCTGCATGCGGGGGCGGCGGGAATGACCAAGAAAGCGGAACAAATGGCGGAACAGATCAAGCTGAGAATACTGCATCTGCAGAAGATCTGATAAAACAAAATTGTACAAGCTGCCATGGACAAAATCTTGAAGGTGCTTCCGGTCCGAGTTTACAGAAAGTTGGAAGCAAATATAGCAAAGATGAAATAAAAGATATTATTTTAAACGGTAAAGGCGCTATGCCAAAAGGTTTATTGAACGATAGTGAAGCAGATGTTGTCGCTGAGTGGCTTGCAGGCCAAAAGTAACATAAGAAGCGAGGGGACATGATCACCCTCGCTTTTTTATGCTATAGAAAAAAATAGCAGATAATAGAAAATTTTGTAGTTTTTTTTACAAGAATTTTAAAAATTTTCCCTCGAAATATGATATTGAAACAAAAATGTAATATGAAAAAGTCTATTTTTGACGAAAAATGATGTTATAATGTTTTTTGTGGGAAGGATGTAAGATTTGTTTTCTGCTTCATAATTAATAGACGAATAGAAAATAACATTAGTTTCAAGTTATAAAAATTTTTTTGACTAAGTACTGAAATAATTCAATGACTTCAGGTGATAGCATGATCGAAATGAAGGATGTTTATAAAACCTATTCGAATGGTGTTTTGGCCATTAACGGTATTTCAATAAAAATCAATCAAGGCGAATTTGTATACATCGTAGGTCCTAGCGGTGCTGGAAAATCGACATTTATCAAATTGATGTATCGGGAAGAAAAGCCTACAAAAGGCAGTATTGTCATAAACGGTATACAACTAGAAAACCTAAAAGAAAAAGAAGTGCCGTATTTGCGGAGAAATATCGGGGTTGTCTTTCAAGATTTTAAATTATTGCCGAAATTGACTGTTTATGAGAATGTTGCCTTCGCTTTGGAAGTGATCGGGGAAAATCCGAAGAACATTAAAAAGAAAGTATTAAATGTGCTTGATCTTGTGCAATTGAAGCATAAGGCCCGTTCCTTCCCTGACGAATTGTCTGGCGGTGAACAGCAGCGCGTATCAATTGCTAGATCCATAGTAAACAATCCGCCTGTTATAATAGCAGACGAGCCGACAGGGAATTTAGACCCTGAAACCTCTTGGGAGATTATGAGATTGCTAGAGGAGATCAACAATCGGGGCACAACGGTGTTAATGGCCACCCACAATAAAGTTATTGTGAACACGATTCGAAAGCGGGTTATCGCTATTGAGGACGGCAAAATTGTGCGTGATGAGGCGAGAGGGGAGTATGGTCTTTATGAATAAAACTCTCGGTCGTCATTTGCGGGAGGCGATAAAAAGTCTTGGGCGAAACACTTGGATGTCCATAGCCTCTATATCAGCCGTAACAGTGACCCTTCTTTTGGTCGGTACGTTTTTGGTTATTATGATGAATTTAAATAATATTGCCAGCAACATTGAAGAAGATGTTGAAATAACCGTGCTAATTGACAGGACAGCAGATCAAAACGCTCAAAACCAACTTGAATCGAAATTGAAAAATCTAGAAAAAGTAGAGAATGTCCAATTTTCTTCCAAAGACCAAGAGCTGGAAAAATTAATTAAAAGCTTCGGTGAAAAAGGAGAGTCATTCAAGCTATTTGAACAGGATAACCCTTTAAACGATGTTTTCATCGTCAAAACGAAAGTTCCCGAAGATACTCCAGTTGTAGCGGAAGAAATTAAAAAAATGCGCTATGTCGAAAATGTTCAATATGGAGAAGAAACTGTGAAAAAATTGTTTGAAGTTGTCAACGTTTCAAGAAATATCGGCATAGTCTTGATTATCGGGCTTGTGTTTACTGCGATGTTTTTAATCTCAAACACTATAAAAATCACTATATTTGCCCGCAGACGAGAAATAGAAATTATGAAACTTGTTGGTGCAACAAACTGGTTTATACGCTGGCCGTTCTTTTTAGAAGGTTTGTTTTTAGGAGCGCTGGGAGCTGTCATACCAATTACAGTTTTAGTTGTCAGCTACAATAGCTTAGTAAATATTGCCGTTCCTTATATTCAAGGTTCTTTTGTTGAGTTGTTGCCATTTTCTCCTTTTGTTTTTCAAATATCGGCTATCTTATTGTTAATCGGCGTCTTAATCGGCATATGGGGAAGCTTAATGTCTGTTCGAAAGTTTTTGAAAGTGTAGTTTGTCTTAGGCAGCTCTTATCATACCAGATCGAATTGATTGAAAACATGAATTAAGAGGAGGAACCGGATTGTGAAAAAGAGAATAGTGACATTAAGTCTTACAGCTATATTGGGGACAAGCGGGGTATTTGTACCGCTGAGCAAAAGCGCTTATGCGTCATCCTTTGAGGAGAAAAAAGCAAGAATTCAAAATGAGCGGTCCAATGTTCAGTCGAATATAGAAAGCAAGAAAAGTGAAGTAAAAGAATTAGAGACAAAACAAAATCAACTTAATCAAGAGATTAAAAAGTTAGATGAAAAATTGCTGGATACTGGTGAAAAAATCGAAGAGAAAGAGAATGAAATCAAGGACACTAAAGATGAAATTGATCAGTTGAAAAAACAAATTGCTGAAGTAAAAAAACGGATTGATAAGCGGAATGAACAGTTAAAAGAACGGGTCAAATCCTTGCAGGAAACCGGAGGTACAATCAGCTATCTCGACGTTATCTTAGGTGCGAAAAGCTTCAATGATTTTGTAACTCGTATAAGCGCTGTTACAACGATCGTTGATGCGGATCAAAAAATTATTGAAGAGCATGAAAGAGATATGAAACTGAAAGAGGAAGCGGAGGCTAAATTAAACAAACAGCTGTCCTCTTTGGAAGAAGCTTTATCTGAATTGGCTTCATTGAAACAAGAGCTAGATAAGCAAATTGATGAAAAAGATAAATTGTTGGGGCAATTGGAAGCGGAACATGGCCAGGCAATGGATCAATTAGAAGATTTGGTACATCAAGATGCTATGCTGGCAAAGCAGCAAAAAATGATTGAACAACAGCAGCAAGAATATTTAAAAAGACTAGAAGAAGAAAAGGCTAGACAGGCTCAAGCTTCACAATCTGCTTCTAAATCAAGTGATAAAACTGTTGCTTCAAGCGATAAAGCTGCTGCTTCAAGCGATGGCGGATCTTCACCAGAACCATCTGTATCATCAGCTGCAGGAAGCGGATCTTTTATCTGGCCGGCTCCAGGTGTTCTTACCTCTAAAATGGGTATGAGATGGGGCAGATTCCATGCAGGAATTGATATTGCGAAACGGGGAACGGTTCCAGTTTACGCTTCTGCTGGCGGCACGGTTAGTTATGCTGGACAAATGAGCGGCTACGGCAATGTTATTATGATCATCCATAATATTAACGGTAAAACGTATACTACACTTTACGGGCATTTGAGAAGCATTAACGTTTCAAGTGGTCAAAAAGTGAGCCAAGGTCAGTTTATTGGATATATGGGAAATACAGGAAGATCAACAGGGCAGCACTTGCATTTTGAAGTACATAACGGAACATGGCGAGGCAAATCCAGCGCGATCAATCCTTTAAGCGTTCTTCCATAAAAATTTATTAACAATGCACAATAAGCTCTTAAGGGAAGAAGAGTTTGTTGTGCATTGTTATTTTTTTTATAAATTGCAAAACAGTTTTCTTCTGATCGTGTTTCATCGATGCAAAAAATAGAGGAAACGGGAGATTACATCAAGCTTCAATGGATTGATTTTCACAATAATTCTTTTTCATGTAGTGATAGATAATTACAAAAAATATAGTTACTCCTCCCGTATGATTATGCCGGTGTAGGCAGTTTGCTTGACTAAAAGAAAAGGAAAGCGTTTTTATGAGAACAAAACACCTTACCCATTTTCAAAGCAAAGATGACCGTTGGCTGATTTTTCTATTTTCTTGATGGAACCTGGCTAGAAACGGTCAAATTCTTGTCAAAGGGCGGTATATTAAGTTTTTTTGAATTGCTTTTCCTTTTCCTGTAATCCGCACATGATTTGTACAAGCTTTGCATACGCTATAAATAATTCGGATTGTTGGAAAGGAAGGCAAAAACATATGAAACAAATAATAAAATTGATTACAGTGTTTTGGATAGTGACCAGTTCCATCATCGTTTTGGATGTGCACGGTCATGCTGAAAATAATGAATCGCTGGAAAATAAAACAATTGCTGCATCTGCGCAAAGTTCAGATGAAACCATTCCAGGATTGGAGAAATTTATAAAAACGTATGAATTAATTTCTGAAAAATATGTCCATCCAATCGACAAAAAACGTCTCCTAGAAGGTGCCATTCAAGGGATGTTATCTTCTTTAGGCGATCCATACTCAGTCTATATGGATAAAGAAACTGTTAGACAATTTACAGAGTCCCTTGATTCTTCATTTGAAGGAATCGGTGCCGAAATCGGGATGAACAACGGCAAAATAACCATTATTTCACCATTTAAAAATTCGCCGGCGGAAAAAGCGGGCTTAAAACCAAATGATGAAATTGTGAAAATTGATGGTAAAACAGTTTCCAGTTCAGATCTTCATGAAGCAGTACTGAAAATCAGAGGAGAAAAAGGAACAACCGTCAAACTTACGATACGCCGCCCTGGAAGTAAAGATTTATTGTTTTTTGAAGTAAAGCGGGATAAGATTCCGATTGAAACAGTGTTCAGCTCCGAAATCAATAAAAATGGGAAGCGGTTAGGTGTCTTGCATATTACTTCATTTTCTGAAAGGACAGCTGATGACTTTAAACAAAAGCTAAAAATGTTAGAAAAAAAGAAAATTAACGGTTTAGTCATCGATGTTCGCGGCAATCCGGGGGGATATTTGCAGGCTGTAGAGCAAATTTTGCATCAGCTCGTTCCTAATCATGCACCATATATTCAAATAGAAAAGAGAGACGGAAAAAGGGAGATGTATTATTCAACATTAAAAGAAAAGAAGCATTATCCTATTGCCGTCTTAATTGACAACGGCAGCGCATCTGCTTCGGAAATTTTGGCAGCTGCGTTGAAAGAAGCGGGGGGTTATACCATTGTCGGCGAAAAATCCTTTGGAAAGGGAACAGTTCAGCAAACAATACCGCTGGATGATGGAAGCAACATAAAGCTGACGTTATACAAATGGTTGACTCCTAAGGGAAATTGGATTCATGAAAAAGGTGTGGAACCAACGGTAAAAATATCGCAGCCGGATTATTTTAAAGCTGGACCGCTCGATATTTATCAGCCATTAAAGAAAGAGATGAATAATGAACAAGTTCGCATTGCACAAATATTATTATCAGGATTAGGTTATGATCCTGGGAGAAAAGACGGTTATTTCAGTTTAGAAACCGAGCTGGCTGTAAAGGCGTTTCAAAAAATGAACGGTTTATCCGTGACGGGGAAAGTGGATCAAAAAACAGCTATAAAAATGAATGAATTGATCACAAAAGAAACTCGTTCAAAACAAAATGACTTGCAGCTGCAAACTGCCATTTCACTATTAGCACGATCTTCTTAAGTATTGAAAAAATACGGCAGCTTTTCTGTTGCATTTTGTTTAAGGGGCTGTCTAATAATGATATGCTCCCCTTAAGGTAGACAGATTAAAATATAAAAAATCTGTTTTACCTTAGGGGGAGTTTTCTATGTATAAGCAATATACTACAGAGTTCAAACTTGAAGTTTTACTTGCATATGAAAACCGAGAATGTACTATTCAAGAGCTTTGTAAAAGGCATCAAATTACTAAATATTCTTTAAGGCAATGGATAAATGAATTTGAGGAATTTGGAATAGAGGGTCTAGAACGTTCAAATTCTTGGAAAGGTTTTAAGGAAGCAGCTGTAAAAGATTATTTATCTGGTGAGTTCTCACAGTAAGAGATTGTCAGGACATATGGTATTAGTAGATCGGTACTTCAACGATGGATGAAGAAGTATAATAGCCATAGAGATTTAACGTCGAAAGGAAAGACAAGCTCTATGACTAAAGGAAGAAAAACGACTTGCAATGAACGGATACAAATTGTGCTTGATTGTTTAGGAAACGGAAAAGATTATAAAAAAACAGCAGAGACTTATGAAGTTTCTTATCAACAAGTATATCAATGGGTGAAGAAGTATGAAAATGGTAAAGAAGAAGCGCTTAAAGACAAACGAGGAAGAAAAAAAGAAGAAGCAAAGTTATCTCCAGAAGAAAAAATGAAACTGGAGATGAAAAAGTTAGAAAGAGAAAATGAACGCTTACGTGCGGAGAATCTTTTTAAGAAAGTTAGAGGAAATCGAAAGGAGGCGAAAACAAACCAAATTCGTTTTGAAGACAAGTATATCGCAATCCGGGGACTTCATGAGAAAGAAAACCTAAGCATAATCTTATTATGTGAAATCGCCGGTATTTCACGAGCTGCTTACTATAAGCGGTTAAAACGTTCGCCTTCCTCCCGAGAACTTCAGAATGAAGAAATCGTAAAAGATATGAAAGCTCTCCATGAGAAAGTTGACGGCATCTATGGTTACCGTCGAATGACTTTGAATATAAATCGAAAGCTTAGTCAGAACTTCAATCACAAACGAATTTATAGACTGATGAAAGTTGTCGATATACAATCTGTTATTCGAAAAAAGAAGAAATCTTATAAACGATCTACTCCTCAACATGTTGCAGAAAATATATTGAATCGTGAATTCACAGCGGAAAAGCCAAATGAAAAATGGGTAACTGATGTCACAGAATTAAAATATGGTTCATCAAAGAAAGCCTATTTAAGTGCTATTCTTGATCTATATGATGGATCAATTGTGAGCGATGTTTTAGGACATTCCAATAATAATCATCTTGTATTCAAAACGTTGGATCAAGCCACCGCACTTTTAAAAGGAGAGCATCCACTTATTCATAGTGACCGTGGGTTCCAATATACCTCTCATGGTTTTAAACGTAGGATAGACCAAGCAGGGATGACACAAAGTATGTCAAGAGTAGGCAGATGTTGATAATGGGCCAATGGAATCTTTTTGGGGAACGCTCAAATGCGAGAAGTATTATTTACATAAGTATCAGACCTTTGAAGAATTAGCTCTTGCGATGGATGAGTACATCCGCTTTTATAATTATGAAAGGTATCAAAAAAGATTAAACGGCCTTAGCCCCATGGAATATAGAGCTAAAGCCGCTTAGGTATATTTTTATTATTTCTACTGTCTACTTGACAGGGGGCAGTTCATAAGTCGTTTTTACGGCTTATTGACGCCCCCATTAATGTTTTAGAAACGTTGATATATCGATGTTTATGATTTTTTGTTTTCAATAGGGATTTCACTTTATGGACAGCCTCTAAATGAGATTTCGCTTCCTTGTGCAGGCTTTTCAGTTGAGAAAATTTCTGCTTTCATATCGTAGTGAAATTTACAATTATTTATGCATACAGAGGATGGACGCAGCTTTATGACAATAAGGCTGCGTTTTCTTTGTGCGCCCGGCATGTATATGAACTATAGGGTGTAAGTCCCGAACCCCGAAGACAGAAGTAGAGGTTAGCCAAGAGCAAGGGTGTCCGTGGTGACGCGGAATCTGAAGGAAGCTGGAGGCAAAACACCGGTCCGAGGAACACGAACCTCATATAAGGCTAGGTATGATTGAGTGAGTTTGCAAAACAAAACAAAGCTCTTTCTGTCGAAGGTCATATCGAGTAAATGAGGCGGATAGATGGTGTGAAAGTGCATGTACTTACCCGGGGAGGTCTGGTGGATATGTGAAGTACGCTTCATAACCTACTTAGTGATAAGTAGCTGAACCGTCAGAAGTCAGCAGAGGTCATAGTATTAGTTGGTCTAGAACAACTAAGAAGGACCGAACAATTAAGAGAGAATAGCCCTTGGCATTCAGTGAGTCATGATGAACACAGAAAACGTAGTACCTCACTTGAGGGAGGAAGCGGTGAATCCCGTGGGAGACCTCTTGGAGGGTGGAGTGACCACTGGCATAAAGAGAACAGCTATTCACGGAAGTTATGAAAACTTGCGTCAATTATCTTAATTGAACCGCCGTATACGGAACCGTACGTACGGTGGTGTGAGAGGACGGGAGTTAATCGCTCCCTCCTACTCGATTAAATCATCGGGAAGTGACAGAGCGGCATTGTTAAGTGGCTGTTTCCTTGCTCAATTTTTTGATCAATTTGCTGCAAGTCTGATTCATTCAGCTTTTTAGAAAAAAGCGGTATGAAGCCAAAAAAGCCGCTGCTCCATGAATTTGGTCAATCGGCCTTTTTACCTATTTCCAGTTTTTTATATGACGTTCTAGCTTCTTTTTTAAAAGATTTGATAAAATAGAGGAAAGTCTCATATGATTCGTAAAAGGGGTGGGCCGTTTGGTTGGACAATGGCTTTTAGAATTGCTTTTCAGCATAGGCCGTTTTTTCTTGCATCCGCTTTTGTATTTCTTTCTCATTTTTTCCTTTTTAAATGGATATTGGCGGGTTAGAAGAGAACGAAAATCTTTTCATGTGCGCGTATATGATGTGTTTGACGATATTCGTTTTACTTATACGAAGGGAATTATCGCTGGCCTTATCCTTTCTGTTCTTTTCATGCTTCTAGGACTGTGGATTCCATTCGGAACACTCGTTTTATTGACTATTTGGCTGCTGGCTGTTAGTTTAACTTTTCAGCCGCGTTTTTTGTCATCAACGATCTCATTGGGCGGAACGATTTTTTTAACAGCTTTATTAAATGGAGTGGCAGATCAATCTCCTTGGATCGATGAATTTTTTGTGAGCCTTGATAAAACAAACTACAGCGTCTTGTCGCTATTTTTGAGCTTTTTGCTTATTTGTGAAGGGATTCTCATCTATCGAACAGCACATTACCATACATCCCCATTTATCATAAAAAGCAAGAGAGGAATGCCGATTGGGAATCATGTAGCGAACAGAACATGGATGATTCCGTTAATGCTTTTAGTTCCAGGCGGTTCATTGGAATCTCCTTTTTCTTGGTGGCCAATTATTTCTTTAAATGGTGAACCATTTATGCTCGTGATGATTCCGTATTTTGTCGGTTTTTATCAAAGAATTCAAGGGTCTTTGCCAAAGGAAAGCATTCAAGTAACAGGCCGGCGCATTTCGATTCTTGGAATTATTTCTCTTGTTGTTGCTGCTGCTTCGTTGTGGGCTCCATTTCTGTCGTTTGTTGCCGCGGCTCTAGCATTGATAGGAAAGGGATTAATAACTGTAAAACAAAGGATGAATGATAATTCGGCCGCTTTTTATTTCTCGAAACAAGATTATGGACTGGTCGTATTAGGCACGCTTCCTCAATCCCCGGGAGAGAAAATGGGAATAAAAGCGGGAGAAGTTATAACAAAGGTGAATGGAAAAAATGTAAAAACAACGTACGAATTTTACGAAGCGCTGCAGATAAGCAGGACGCATTGTAAGTTGGAGGTACTAGGACATAACAAAGAAATCCGTTTTGTCCAACGCGCCTTATACGAAGGGGAGCATCATGAACTCGGCTTGCTCTTTGTGCAAGATGAGAAGTGGAAGTCAGAAGCCTCTTAACCGGTATGAATGGTTCATAATCAACCGGAATAGCGACATAATTTTTAGGAATAGGCCATAATTCTTCGGAATGAGTTTTATTTTTTTCCGGAACGATAAAGGTATATTTTCTCTATCACATCAAACCACTTAGTCAATGATTGGCTAAGTGGTTTTTTACGTCAAAAAATGTTATAGCTAGCAGAATTAGGCTCGAGAAATCATTGTACAAAGGAACTGACATTGTTCAATGATATTTGAAGCCTTTCAGTAAATATGTCTAATCATGAAAATAGCCGCGGCTAGAAAAACTCTAGCTAAACATTGCAAGCACCTTCAATGGTTTAAAATATCATTTATCAAGTACTCTGCATCGGCGCCCACCCCTCCGATAAGAGCGGAGCCTCTCCGATATTGCCAAGGCAATCCTAAGAAGTACAATCCTTTCACAGGAGTAACCCCTCGTTGGTGAACGGGCTTTCCTCTATGATCTAAAACATTAGGAATTTGTATCCAGCTGTAATCAAAATAAAATCCGGTTGCCCAAATGACATTTTGAACTTGAATTTGACTGTTATCTGCAAAAGAGATAACATCTCCTGAAACACTCTCTGTTTTAGGCTTCATTTTTATTTTGCCTTCTTGTAGTAAATGTTTCAGCTCTTTACCGAAAATAGGATCGCTTTGTTTACTGATCAACCTGCCTAACGGGCTGTTGATATGGACGTCTAATAAACCTATTTTTTGAAACCACCAGAAAATACTTTTCCCCATAATTTCAAGGGGGAGAAATCTCATTTTATGACCTACTGATAAATAAACTTCTCTGTCTTCGGACAATTCAACTGCAATTTGCGCTCCAGAATTTCCTGCACCGACTACTAAAACAGAGCCATCTTGCAATTGAGATGGATTCAAATAGCCGGATGTATGCACTTGATACACTTGATCGTATAAGCTTTCGGCAAATGGTGGAAGATAAGGCTTTTGAAAAGGCCCTGTTGCTATAACCACTTTATTTGCCATATATCTCCTATGGTTGGTTGTCACTTTAAAAATCTCATTTTCTTTTTGAAGAGAAATGACTTCTGTATTCAGATGAATAGGCAATTCGAATTTTTGAGCATAATCCTCTAAATAATCGGCTATTTCATCCTTAGTTGGATATCCGTTCGGGTCACCCTTTAAGACCATTCCTGGCAAGGAGCTAAACGATCGAGGGGTAAAAACGTAACGATTTCTCCAAACATCTCCGATTCGATTTTCCTTGCCGACAATGGCAAATAATATATCGTGTTGCTTTAGATAATACCCCATCGCTAATCCTGCTTGGCCAGCACCGATTACAAGAACATCAACATTTTGTCGCATTTCAATCAACTCCGAAAAAAGCTAGACTTTCATTTTTCCATGATGGATTTGAGAGGTTTCAATTTGAATGGTTGTATGCAAAATCTTAAATTTTTCTTCAATCATGTGAATGGCAGCTTGTAACACTTTTTGACTGTCATGATGATCTTCAATTAAAATATGGCAGCTTAGTGAATCTAAACCTGATGTAATCGTCCAAATATGCAGGTCGTGAACATCCTTCACACCTTCAATACTTTTTAAGGCTTTCTTCACTTCATTTTGATCAATGGTAACGGGCGTTCCTTCCATCAAAATGTGTATGCTATGCTTCAAAACTCCCCAAGCGCCTTTTAATATTAATAAAGCAACTAAAATGGAAATAATAGGGTCTGCTATATACCAGCCAAAGAGCCACATGATGAATCCGGCAGCAATGGCTCCGACAGAGCCTAAAGCATCGCCGATAACGTGAAGATAAGCGCTGCGAACATTGACATTATGTTTCACATCACCTTTTCTCATTAACACCCAGGCACTTAAAAGATTAGCAATAAGGCCAATAGACGCAATCAACATCATCGAGCCGCTTGCTACAGTCGGCGGATTGAAAAAACGCTGAACAGCTTCCCAAATGATAAATCCAGCGATAACAAATAAGGTAACTCCATTAAACAAAGCGGCTAAAATTTCAAAACGATAAAAGCCATACGTTTTATTTGGGGAGGCTGGTTTGGCCGCAAACCATATAGCAATTAGGCTAAGAGCAAGCGAACTGGCGTCACTAAGCATATGTCCAGAGTCAGAAAGAAGGGCCAGACTGTTTGTAATTAACCCCCCGAAAAACTCTAACAGCAAAATTCCAACAGTAATGAGCAATGCAATTATAAGTCCTTTTTTATTGTTTTCCCTGTTAAAGTCGTGATGGTCGTGAGAGTGGTGATGGCTGTTCATGGCCAAATGCCTCCTTACTGATGTTCAGAATGATCAATGGCTTGTTTTAATAATGAAAAAACGTGTTCGTCATTACAGGAGTAAATCAGTGTTTTTCCTTCACGGCGATACTTAATAAGTCTAAGATTTCGCAATATACTAAGCTGATGGGAAACTGCTGATTGAGACATTTCCAACACTTCGGCAATATGATTTACGCTGCACTCTTCTTGTGATAACAAATAAAGAATTTTAATTCGAGTAGGGTCGGCTAACACCTTAAATATTTGCGATATATGTTCAATTGTTTCAGGTTTTAAGAAAGAATGATCTTCCGTCTTCATTCATAATTCCCTCGTTCTTTTATTATATATGAGCATATGTTCATATTTTATTGTATTTTGCATTCTGTATTTTGTCAAGTTTAGGAAATCTGTTTAACAGTACATAATGAGGAGGGAACCTTTCAGATTGGAAATACGGTCAACTAGTTCTGAGGCATTTTCAGTGGGCTTAAGAAATCTAAGAGCTCGTTAAAAGTGACAATAGCAATGAGATAAATGAAGCAGTTTTTAAAAGATGATTGCTTCAAAGTAGATTGCAGCTGGAGAGAATTTCTAAATTGATCGTATAAGGACATTTCAGGGTACTTGCGAGCAATCATTGAGAAGTCGATTCAGTTATCTTTTTGAGAAGCTGCCAAGCATGGAAATTGAGCATTTCAATATGTTTATTTTAATTATTGACTAGCAGAAGATAACCTCTCGTTCTTGAACAGCCTTGCCTAAACGTTAACTTGGTTAATTCACGCTGTCGGCTAGCCTTCATACAGGAACAGGTGAAGCCGGGCATGAATAGCAGCTTCTGCCAGATCAAAAAATGTCGGAAAAGGGCATACTTTGTCCGGTTTAGCCGTAAAGGAATCCCTCTTATGGTAGACAGGTCTACATAAGAGGGATCATATCAAGTGAAACCTGAAGGATCTTTGTGTCAGCAGATCTAATTTTACAAGAACAAGCCGCCAATGGCGCCCGTTAAGACGATGATCCATGGAGCTATCTTCCAATAAGCGAGCATACTGAATAAAATTGCAGCAAAAGCAAAATCAATCGGACGATTAATGGAGCTTATCCAGATCGGATCATAAAAAGCGGCAATTAAAATTCCGACGACAGCAGCTTGTATGCCCATTAACGCACCATTAATCTTTGAATTGCTTCGAAGCTTTCCCCAAAACGGTAATGTACCAAAAATGAGCAGAATTGCCGGAAGAAAGATGGCGCAAGTTGCAACGAATCCCCCAGCCCATCCATTCATGACCGCTCCAATATAAGAAGCAAATGTAAACAAAGGACCAGGAACTGTCTGTGCTGCTCCGTAACCAGCCAAAAATTCTTTTTCTGTTAACATTCCTGTTGGAACAAATTCCTGTTCAAGCAGCGGGAGCACCACATGTCCGCCCCCAAATACGAGAGATCCAGAGCGGTAAAAGCTGTCGAACAAGCCGATCCAGTAAGAAGAAGTCCACACTTTTAATAAAGGAAGGAAAAGGAGAAGCCCGAAAAATAACAATAAACAGCTTGCGGCAAATCGTGTTGAAATCGGCACCTGCAACGAAGTCTGGGTATCTTCTTCTACTTTTTTATATAATAAAAATCCAATAAAAGCCGCTAGCAACATGACGACAACTTGGGAAAAAGCATGTTGCCATAATAAAGTAACGACTAGCGCGCCTAATGCGATGGCTTTTCTCCCTCGGTCAGGGGTAAGTTTTTGTGCCATTCCAATAACAGCATGGGCGACTACAACAGCAGCAACAATCTTTAAGCCGTGAATCCAGCCGGCATCAACAATATGTAACTCTTTAAGAATAAGAGCAAAGATCATCAGTGCGATTGCAGATGGAAACGTAAAGCCGATAAAGGCGCAAAGTCCGCCTAATATTCCTCCCCGCATGAGACCGATGCCGATCCCGGCTTGGCTGCTGGCAGGTCCGGGTAAAAAATGGCATAAAGCAACCAAATCTGCATAGCTCTTTTCATCCAACCATTTTCTTCTCCGAATATATTCTTCATGAAAATATCCTAAATGGGCGATTGGTCCCCCAAATGAGGTCAATCCAAGCTTTGTGGAAATGGCAAATATCTCGAACAGCGTTTTCCATTTTGATTCCTTCATGTTATCCTCCACCTTCATTATGGATTTCTTTAAAAAGCTCGTACGCTTTCGTCCGGGCTTCTTTCAGAACGGCTTTCCCTTTCTGTGTAGTTGTATAATATTTTCGTATTTTTCCTTCTACATTTTGTTCTGTTTTTTCTAACAGTCCGTCCTTTTCCATTGCGTGGAGAATCGGATAAAGAGTCCCTGCACTTATGTTGTAGCCATGACTTTTCAGTTCCTCAAGCATCCACAAGCCGAATATAGGATGTTCGCTTGCATGATGTAAAATATGAATATGTATAAAACCGAGAAAAAGCTTGCGCAACACTTTATCTTCCATTTTTACCCCCCATTTTGAGAATCGATATCGAATTTCGATAACATTAATATTGTAAGGTTATTCATATGTACATGTCAAAATTATATTTACGAAAATATTTGACAATTGAATTGCCTTTTCATAAAATGGACATATAAAATATGAACACTTATTCATATAAACACATATACTGTATACTGCAATGTGTACTCTATTTCATTGGAGGATTAGAGAATGATTCAGTATCGGGTAAAGGGATTGTCTTGTGCAAATTGCGCAAAGAATCTGGAAGAAGAAATCCAAAAGCTTGAATATGGGGAAAATGCAAAATTAAATTTTCAATCTAGCAAACTGTATGTCAATGAAGAAATTAATATTGCTAAAGTCAAAAAAATTTTAGCATCGGATGGGGCCTATATTGAGGAAGAAAATAAACATAAAGATACACATTCTTATTTATTGTGGCTCGTTTTGCTCTCGGTTTTAGCTTTTATAGCTGCTGTTGTGTTCGAAAAAACATTATCACCATCCGCCTCTGTTACAATGTATATAATTGCTACGGTGATCAGCGGATATAAAACATTTTTGAAAGGGGCCAAAAACCTCGTTCGATTGAAATTTAACATTGACACCCTTATGACAATTGCTTTGATTGGGGCTTTTGGCATTGGAGAGTGGAAGGAAGGTGCTGTTGTTGCCATTTTATTTGGAGTGAACGAATATTTAGAGGGCTTGGGAATGGAAAAGGCCCGTCGTTCTATCGAATCGCTTTTAGAAGTTGCGCCGAATGAAGCTACGATTGTTATAAATGGCCAGGAAAAGAAAGTTTCCATTCATGACATCAAGGCAGGGGATATTGTTCTTGTCAAAGCCGGTGAAAAAATTCCATCGGATGGGATAGTGGTGGAAGGGAAAAGCTCAGTTAATGAAGCGGCCATTACTGGAGAATCTCTCCCTGTTGAAAAGGAAGCAAAAGATGAAGTGTTTGGCGGAAGCATTAATAATGAAGGAATTTTGAAAGTTCGGATAACAAAGCCTTATGAAGAATCGTCTCTAGCGAAAATTTTGCATTTAGTTGAAGAAGCGCAGGAAACAAAAACGCCGACTGAGCAATTCATTAATAAGTTTGCGAAATATTATACTCCTTTGATCATGCTTATCTCTCTTGTCGTTATTTTTATTCCGCCGCTTTTCTTAGGAGTTGATTGGAGAACATCTTTATATCAAGGATTGGCAGTGTTAATTGTAGGCTGTCCATGTGCATTAGTTTTATCCTCTCCCATTGCTATCGTTTCAGGAATCACGAGAAATGCACGCAAAGGCATTCTTGTAAAAGGCGGGGTTTATTTAGAGCAATTAGGGAAAATTGGAATAATAGCTTTTGATAAAACAGGAACACTGACAAAAGGGGAGCCTTATGTAGAGAAGTTTGTAGAATATGATCCTTCTTTTTGGAGCATCATCGGATCAATTGAAAAATCCTCTACTCATCCGATCGCTAAAGCCATTATGAAAAAAATAGATGAGTTAAACGTTTCCCTTTTGGAGGCTCGCTCCGTTGTTGCAACATCAGGTGAGGGAATAAAAGCGGAGATAGACGGGAAGGAATACCGTGTCGGCAATGAAAAAACGATTCAACATCTTTCGCTCAGCGAAAATGTAAAGGAAGATATAAAGGCCTTTAAACAGGAAGGACTAACAATCGTTTTGGTTTCAGATGACAAAAACGTTCTCGGTATGGTCGGTATAGCGGATGAAATTCGACAGGAAAGCAGCCAGGTGATCCGCATGCTTCACCGAACAGGTGTGAAGAGGACTGTCATGTTGACAGGAGACCACGAAAAAACTGCTGAAAAAGTGGCGAAAAAGGTTGGTTTAAGCGAATATTTTGCAAACCTTCTGCCGGAAGAAAAGGTGGAAAAGGTAAAAGAGCTGTCTCTCTCAGGAAAAACGGCAATGATCGGAGATGGTATCAATGATGCGCCTGCGCTCGCAGCTGCTGATTTAGGCATTGCAATGGGAAAAGGAACAGACAGCGCAATTGAAACGGCTGATATCGTTTTAATGCAAGATCATTTAGGGAAGCTGCCTGAAGCTATTTCAACCGCCAAAAAAGTGAACAGAATCATCAAGTTAAACATCGGGATTGCTCTAGGTTTAAAAGCCGCTGCACTGCTGCTGACGATTCCAGGCTGGCTTACGCTTTGGATAGCCATTCTGTCTGATATGGGGGCGACTGTTTTAGTGACCCTCATTAGTTTAACGATTTTATGGGAACGAAATAAAAAACTTCTAAATGAGGCTTTCAGCTAATGGCTGATCGCCTTTTTTTCTTGCATTTTTTTAATATTTCTCTTCCATAAACATATGACATTTATTATAATCTTATTAATTTGACAACCTGCCGCTAATGAAAAATTGGACATAACATTTTGGACAAAATCATGGGAGGAATTGTGCATGCTTTTAGGTGCAATTGAAGCGGGCGGAACAAAATTTGTCTGTGGAATTGGAGATGAAAACGGAAATATCATCGAGCGGACTTCTTTTCCGACGACAACGCCTGATGAAGTGCTTGAACAAGTGGTCAAATTTTTTCGGGATAAAGATATTAAAGCGCTTGGAATTGGCTCATTCGGTCCGATTGATTTAGATCGCACAAGCGAAACATTCGGATACATAACATCTACTCCGAAGCTACAGTGGGCGAATATAAATCTTGTCGGAGCGATAAAAAAAGAATTCCCTATTCCAATTGGCTTTGATACCGACGTCAATGCAGCAGCGCTGGGGGAAATGAAATGGGGGGCTGCGAAAGGTCTGAATAGCTGCATTTATATGACGATCGGTACCGGGATCGGAGTCGGTGCCATCTCTGAAGGACATCTAGTACACGGGCTAATCCATCCGGAAATGGGGCATATGCTTGTTCGGCGCCATCCTGAAGATTCGTTTGCCGGCAATTGTCCGTATCACAAAGATTGTTTGGAAGGAATGGCATCCGGTCCTGCTATAGAAAAACGCTGGGGAAAAAAGGGGCAAGAATTAGAAAAAAATGAGAAAGTATGGGATTTGGAAGCGTACTATATTGCACAAGGAATTGCCAACCTTATACTCGTTTTATCGCCTAAAAAAATAATAATTGGCGGCGGAGTCGCCAAACAAAAGCAATTGTTCCCCCTTATACATCAAAATGTTCAAGCTTTATTAAACGGTTATGTTCGCCATGAAGTGGTGCTAGAAAACATTGCAGATTATATTGTTCCGCCCGGATTAGGGGATAATGCGGGACTTTGCGGGGCGATTGGTTTAGCATATGAAGCTTTTTTGGAGCATCATCAAAAATAAAGCATTCATAGTGAAAGAACATTGATTGCCATTATTGTTCAAAAAGCATCGGTATGTGGTTTTGCTTGAAAGCTTTTGAACGGCTTCCATATAATAAAGGTATAACCGTTTAACCGTTGATGAAAAGAGGTTTTTTTATGATCAAGTTCGTGTTTGCCGCTTTCGCCCCTTTTTTGCTTGTCTTGTTTTTCACAAGAGTTACATATAGTCATGTCGTTGGGACATTGTTGACGGCTGGTTTATTAATTGCCTCTTATTTTGCAGGTCATATGGATACTATTTATATCGCCATTTTGGATGTAGCCAGCTTAGCGGCTGGTTTTATCGCTGCCAGAAGCATGAAAAAAGATAAGAAAACATCTACTTAAACCTGTTCAACACGATTGACAGGTTTTTATTGTCTATGAAAATCAAACGTCAGTTCGTATTTTTGGTGATTCAGCCTGATTATATGTTAAAATAAAATATAAGTTTCTGAATTGGAGGATGTTCCATGGATCGGTTTGAATTAGTTTCAGATTACCAGCCTCAAGGAGATCAGCCGAAAGCAATCAAAGAGCTGGTGGAAGGAATCAGGCAAGGAAAAAAACATCAGACGTTGTTAGGTGCAACAGGAACTGGCAAAACGTTTACGATATCCAATGTGATTAAAGAAGTAAACAAACCGACGCTTGTCATTGCCCATAATAAGACGCTTGCCGGACAGCTGTATAGCGAGTTTAAAGAATTTTTTCCAAACAATGCAGTTGAATATTTTGTCAGCTATTATGACTATTATCAGCCGGAAGCGTATGTTCCGCAAACAGATACGTATATTGAAAAAGATGCGAGCATCAACGACGAAATTGATAAATTAAGACATTCGGCCACCTCTGCATTGTTTGAACGGAAAGATGTTATTATTATCGCAAGCGTTTCTTGCATATATGGTTTAGGTTCGCCAGAAGAATATCGTGAGCTTGTCGTAAGTCTTCGCACAGGAATGGAAATCGAGCGCAATGACTTGCTGCGCCGTTTAGTGGATGTGCAGTATGAAAGAAATGATGTAGATTTTCGCAGGGGAACTTTTCGCGTGCGCGGGGATGTAGTGGAAATTTTCCCTGCTTCGCGCGATGAACATTGTATCCGCGTGGAATTTTTCGGAGATGAAATCGACCGCATCCGTGAAGTTGATGCGCTGACAGGCGAAATTATTGGAGAGCGGGAGCATGTAGCGATTTTCCCGGCATCACACTTTGTGACAAGAGAAGAAAAAATGAAAATTGCCATTGCTAATATTGAAAAGGAGCTTGAGGAACGGCTGCATGAACTGCGGGAGAATGGAAAGCTATTGGAAGCACAGCGGCTCGAGCAACGGACAAGATACGATTTAGAAATGATGCGGGAGATGGGCTTTTGCTCCGGAATTGAAAACTACTCCCGTCATCTTACATTAAGACCGCCCGGATCGACTCCTTATACGCTTTTAGATTATTTTGGAGATGATTTTTTGATCGTCATTGACGAGTCTCATGTGACGATTCCGCAAATCCGCGGAATGTATAACGGCGACCAAGCCAGAAAACAAGTGCTTGTCGATCATGGATTCCGTTTGCCTTCAGCACTCGACAACCGTCCGTTAAAATTTGAGGAATTTGAAAAGCATATGAAACATGTCATTTATGTTTCTGCCACCCCTGGGCCGTATGAACTGGAGCATACGCCAGTTGTTGTCGAACAGATTATCCGCCCGACTGGACTTTTGGACCCAACCATTGACGTCCGTCCGGTTGAGGGGCAAATAGACGATTTAATCGGCGAAATTCAAAAGCGGGTCAAACGGAATGAGCGGGTGCTTGTGACCACACTAACGAAAAAAATGGCGGAAGATTTAACGGATTATTTGCGGGAAATCGGGATTAAGGTGACATATCTCCATTCTGAAATTAAAACGCTCGAGCGCATTGAAATTATCCGTGACCTGCGGCTTGGCAAACACGAAGTGCTGGTCGGGATCAATTTGCTCAGGGAAGGGCTTGATATTCCGGAAGTATCTCTCGTTGCAATTTTGGATGCAGATAAAGAAGGATTTCTCCGTTCGGAACGTTCTCTTATTCAAACAATCGGACGGGCGGCTCGGAACGCAAACGGGCATGTCATTATGTACGCTGATACAATCACAAAATCGATGGAAATCGCCATAAACGAAACAAAACGGCGTCGTGCGATTCAAGAGGAATATAACCGTCTACACGGCATTACGCCAAAAACGATTCAAAAAGATATTCGCGATGTAATCCGGGCGACATATGCAGCGGAAGATGAAGCAGAATATAAAACGGAAAAGGCTGTGAAGCTGAACAAAATGTCTAAAAAAGATCGAGAACAACTGATAGCCCGTATGGAAAAAGAAATGAAAGAAGCTGCAAAAGCATTAGATTTCGAAAGAGCTGCTGAATTGCGCGATCTAATTTTGGAGCTGAAAGCGGAAGGATGATTGGATATGGCAACAGATAAAATTGTTGTAAAAGGTGCACGCGCTCATAATTTAAAAAACATTGATGTCACGATTCCAAGAGACAAGCTTGTCGTTGTAACAGGTTTATCGGGATCTGGAAAATCTTCTTTAGCTTTTGATACGATTTATGCAGAGGGACAGCGGCGTTATGTGGAGTCTTTATCTGCCTATGCCCGCCAATTTTTAGGACAAATGGATAAACCTGATGTCGATGCGATCGAAGGCTTATCGCCGGCCATTTCGATTGATCAAAAAACAACAAGCCGAAATCCGCGTTCAACGGTCGGAACGGTGACAGAAATTTATGACTACCTACGGCTTCTTTTTGCCCGTGTCGGGCGGCCGACATGTCCAGTGCATGGGATAGAAATTTCTTCGCAAACAATCGAACAGATGGTTGACCGGATTATGGAATATCCGGAGCGGACAAGACTTCAGGTTCTTGCGCCTGTTGTGTCTGGAAAAAAAGGAATGCATGTGAAAACATTGGAGGAAATAAAAAAGCAAGGATTTGTCCGCGTACGGATTGACGGGGAAATGATGGAGCTTACCGACGATATTTCTCTTGAAAAAAATAAAAAACATTCAATTGATGTTGTGGTGGATAGGCTGATCGTGAAAGAGGGGATTATAAGCCGGTTGACCGATTCCATTGAAACAGCTTTAAAACTAGGTGATGGAAAAGTCATTATTGACATCATCGATGGCGAAGAGCTTCTTTTCAGCGAACATCATGCCTGTCCAATTTGCGGTTTTTCGATTGGAGAGCTTGAACCGCGGATGTTTTCCTTTAACAGCCCGTACGGAGCTTGTCCTGCTTGTGACGGCTTAGGTTCAAAACTAGAGGTGGATTTGGATCTCGTTATTCCAAATAAAAACTTGACATTAAAGGAACACGCAATTGCACCGTGGGAGCCGACAAGCTCTCAATATTATCCGCAGCTTCTTCAAGCGGTTTGCAACCATTACGGTATTGATATGGACATTCCGGTTAAAGATATACCGAAACATCTGCTCGATAAAATTTTATTTGGAAGCGGCGGGGAAAAAATTTATTTTCGCTATGAGAACGATTTCGGGCAAATCCGGGAAGGCTATGTAGAATTTGAAGGTGTGGTCCGCAATATAGAACGGCGCTATAAAGAAACGACATCTGATTTCATACGCGAACAAATGGAAAAATATATGACGAATCAGCCGTGCCCGACATGCAAAGGGCATCGACTGAAAAAGGAAAGTCTGGCTGTTCTTATTAACGGACGCCATATCGGACAAGTCACTCAATTATCTATTCGTGAAGCCTATCAGTTTTTTGACCAATTGGCATTGACAGAAAAAGAAATGAAAATTGCCAATTTGATTTTAAGAGAAATAAAAGAACGGCTGAATTTTTTAATTGAGGTAGGTCTTGATTATTTAACATTAAGCAGATCAGCCGGTACGCTCTCTGGAGGAGAAGCGCAAAGAATCCGTCTTGCAACACAAATCGGATCAAGACTGACAGGAGTTCTGTATATATTGGATGAACCGTCTATCGGTCTGCATCAGCGGGATAATGACAGGCTGATCCGCGCGCTCCAAAATATGCGGGATATCGGCAACACGTTGATTGTAGTCGAACATGATGAGGATACGATGCTTGCAGCTGATTATTTGATCGATATTGGGCCGGGAGCTGGCGTGCACGGCGGTCAAGTTGTAGCTGCCGGTACACCAAAAGAAGTGATGAATGATGATCGTTCGCTTACCGGTCAATATTTATCAGGGAAAAAGTTCATTCCATTGCCGGTCGAAAGGAGAAAACCAGACGGCCGATATATTGAAATAAAAGGCGCTAGCGAGAACAATTTAAAAAATGTAAATGTCAAATTTCCTTTAGGAGTATTTTTGGCTGTTACAGGTGTATCTGGTTCAGGGAAAAGCACGCTAGTCAATGAAATATTGCAAAAAGGCTTGGCGCAAAAGCTGAATAATAGTAAAACAAAACCCGGTGCCTATAAAGGAATGAAAGGGATTGAACATCTCGATAAGGTCATCAGCATTGACCAATCCCCGATTGGAAGAACGCCGCGTTCAAATCCAGCTACGTATACCGGCGTATTTGACGATATTCGCGATGTGTTTGCAGCAACGAATGAAGCGAAAGTAAGAGGCTATAAAAAAGGACGCTTCAGTTTTAATGTGAAGGGCGGCCGCTGTGAAGCATGCCGAGGCGATGGAATCATCAAAATTGAAATGCATTTTCTTCCTGATGTATATGTTCCTTGTGAAGTATGCCACGGAAAAAGATATAATCGGGAAACTCTTGAAGTCACGTATAAAGGGAAAAATATTGCGGATATTTTAGAAATGACTGTGGAAGACGCGCTTCAGTTCTTTGAAAATATTCCAAAAATCAAACGGAAGCTGCAAACCATTTACGATGTGGGACTTGGCTATATGAAACTCGGCCAGCCGGCAACGACAATGTCCGGAGGGGAAGCACAACGGATAAAGCTTGCTTCAGAGCTGCATCGCAGATCTACTGGAAGATCGCTGTATATTTTAGATGAACCGACAACAGGGCTGCATGTTGACGATATTGCTAGGCTCTTGAAGGTTTTGCATCGGCTTGTTGAAAACGGAGATACGGTTCTTGTGATCGAACATAACTTAGATGTGATTAAGTCCGCTGACTATATCATCGACCTTGGACCGGAAGGCGGGGACGGCGGAGGAACAATCATTGCAACGGGCACCCCTGAAGAAGTGGCAGAAGCGAAACAGTCTTATACAGGAAAATATTTAAAACCGATTTTGGATCGGGATCGGAAGAGAATGAAAAATTTAATTTTGAAAAAAGAGGCAGCGGCAAACAGTTAAATAGGCTGTTGCCAGTCTCTTTTAAATGACGAAGAATGTTCCTGAAATTCCTGAAACGGATGGTTTTATTCCGTCGGTTTTCAGGAGATGAGTTGTAGATTTTTACTAGCCCTTTCAGCGAAAAATCGAGGAAATACTGATTTTCTTTGATATATGAACATACTTTCCCCTTTTCGCATAAAACAGAGTTGAGCCCTTTTGTGTGACAAAGGGCTCTTTTTTCATAAACAGGTTTTCTGATGCTCAACTTTTCATTCATGTACAGATTCATACATTTTAAAGTTCCATGTTCGTCTCTATAAATCTCTAGTGTCTTGAGAATATATACTAGTTATTGTGCTTACGATGTTCCCAATTTCGAATGTAATTGAAATTTTTTGATGCATTGCTCATTCATAAAAAAGCTGACCCAAAAAACCATATTTGACGGTTTTGGATCAGCTTTTTTAAAATCAGCCTATGTGAAAAGAAAGCACGATAAAAAATTCAAATTATTTATTCTCTATTTCTTGAATGGCTGTTTGAACCAATTTAGAAATCGTCATATCATCCATTGGCGGATTGTGAAGCCCTGCTCTCACATCACGATAATATCGCTGCAGCGGATTTGACAGTTGAAGACTTTTTGCTCCAACTAAACTCATCGCTTTATCGACAATGTTGATGGCTGAGTTCGTCACAATATGCTTCGCAACACTAAGCTCGTTTGTAATGTATGGACGGCGTGCTTCATCATCGTAAATTTCCGCTACGCTATACAAGAAATGTCTTGCTTTCATTAATTCTAAGTCAATCTGACCGATTAAATTTTGTACATTTGGCAATTGGCTAATGGTTCCGCTTATACTATTTGGAGAATATTCTGTCGCAAATTTCACTGCATAATCACGCGCCGCCTGCAGCGTTGGCATGACGTATACACAAGCTTTAAGGAGAATTATTTTGCCTCAAGCTTTTGTCATTTCATTGCCTAATTTAGGAAATAACATTATTGAATTGTTAAAAGATACATCACTTGCCTTTTCGATCGGTATTATTGATATTATGGGGCAAGTTCGAATTATATTAGGAAATAATCATGGTATGGGAATGTTTGAGATTTATGTTGTGATCTCTCTTGTATATTGGAGTACTTGTATCCTCATTGAAGGTATTATTGGCTATGCTGAAAAAGTGTTCTAGAAAGGTCGAGTTAGTTTATCTAAGTAATTTTTGCTAAGAATCGTTATAACTCGTGGCAACTATTGATTTTAAATTTGCTTTAGAGCAAGTTCCTGAAGTGTTAAAAGGTGTGCCAGTGACACTAACGATTGCCATTGTTGCGATGGTGCTTGGTCTCGTATTCGGGTTGCTTATTGCTCTTTGCAGAATATATAAAGTTCCTGTACTAAATCAATTGTCCATCGTCTATATTTCTTTTATTCGGGGAACACCATTAGTTGTTTAATTGTATGTTTTTTTCTACGGTGCCCCAGTATTGTTTGATTTTCTTAATCATCATTTCGGATGGAATTTAAATGCGGATAACGTTCCGACACTGATTTATGCATTAATTGCTTATACAATCAATACAGCTGCTTATGAGGCTGAAATATTCCGCGCATCGATCAATGCAGTAAACGCTGGACAAATGGAAGCTGCGTACTCAGTCGGCATGACAACTGCACAAGGATTATATCGAATCGTCCTGCCTCAAGCATTTGTTGGTGCTTTTCCGAATTTAGGCAATACGTTTATTGGATTGATCAAGGGAACATCTTTAGCCTTTGCTGTAAAAGTAGTAGAAATTTTAGCCATTACAAGAATTATAGCAAATAATGGATATAAATTTTTAGAAATGTATTTAGCCGCATCGATCATTTACTGGATTATTTGTTGGGTGTGTGAAGTCATATTTGCAAAACTCGAAAAGAAAATGAGCCGTTATGAAAAACGAATGGACCTTAAAACAACAGCATAAAAAATTATGTGTATTTAGTTTAGAAAACGCCCCGGCATCGTTCAAGAAAGGGCGAAACCTTTTTTTTTGTAATCGCGTAAGTAGGGCTGTCCATAAGTCAGTTTTCTGCTTATGTAACAACCCCTTTCAGAAAAAAATTATATAAACGATCATGAAACATCCATTCCAATTCAAGAAAAAATCGTTTTACAAAATAACGAAAAAATGGTATAATTTTCTCCGTGAGTTTAATTTTATTGTACATTTACGTTAGGAGAGAGGAAAGGACAATTCCTCTTCTAACAATTTCTTCTTCTAATAAAACGATAAACTCTTCACTAGCCTCAATTTGAATGGCTTCATAATAGGCTTTCATTAACAGGTAATCAGATAAAAGATACAATGAGTTCATTTGAACTGCTGCCCCTCCTTTCTGTTAAAATAAACAAACGTTTACGTCAGGACAGAAAGACGAGTCGTCTAGGGCGAGCAAAATATGAAAATTCAGAAAATATAAAGCCTATCAACTCCTTTCCCATTTGTGTAAAGAATGTTACCAAAATAGTGAAAAAATGTCAATCTGTTTCATACTTTCACATAGAAAGTGTTATAATAATTTGTAAATAGAAAGTGAAAAGGACGAAATTCGATGTTTATTAGATGGTTGACAAGCATTTTATTAAATGCACTGATTTTGATAGTTGTAGCTGGGTTCTTTGATTCGTTTTATTTAAGCGGAGTTGGAGCGGCTATTGTAGCCAGTATGATTTTGTCAGTGTTAAATGTTTTTGTGAAGCCGTTTCTCATATTATTGACATTGCCGATTACGGTTTTTACTCTCGGAACATTTTTATTTGTTATCAATGCAGTTACGTTGATGATTGCCCAGGCAATAATGGGAGATGCCTTTAATATTGATGGCTTTGGAACTGCCCTCCTTGCCTCCATCTTCATTTCATTTTTGAATCTGCTCATTCAATTGGTGTTTATGAACCGTTTTAAAGACTAATGAAAAAGATTTTTTCATTCATATCTCCTATCGTTTCGGGAATGATACGAATAGGTGATATAAATGAAAAAAATCTTTCCTCTTATTATTTTTGTTTTCATGATTTTATCTCCCGCATTTCCTAGCTTTGAGCTTGCAGCTTCACCAAATGATTCAAACGTCTACACGATCGTATGGCTTTCAGACACTCAATACTATTCGGAAAAATACCCTCATATTTTTCGTAATCAAATGGACTGGATTGTGCAAAATCGCGATAATTGGAATATACAATATGTTGTTCATACCGGTGATATTGTCAACCGTGCGGAAAAGAAACAGCAGTGGGTTCAAGCAGACCGCATGTTCCGAAAACTGGAACAGGTGTCTATTCCTTATGGAGTGCTTGCGGGCAATCACGATTTAGTAAAAGGAAAATCATATAAAATGTTTCATCAATATTTTGGAAAAGATCGATTTTTCACGAAGCCTTATTATGGTGGGGGATATCGGAATAATCGAGGGCATTACGATTTAATTACGCTCGGACATCAACATTTTCTTTTTTTGTATATCGGCTGGCATGTTGACAAAGACAGCATCAGCTGGATGAACGAAGTCTTAAAACGTCATTCAGACCGAACAGCAATCATAGCTGTCCATAAATATTTGCATAAAAATGGAAAACGAACGCTTGTTGGAAATCGTATATTTCGCAATATCGTCAAAAAGAATCCGAATGTAAAAATCGTTTTGAGCGGCCATTATGATGACAGTGAGTTATTAAAAACAAAAATTGATGATGATCATGATGGGACTCCTGATCGGATTGTTTATGAATTATTGGCGGATTATCAGGGGGCTCCTGAAGGAGGAGAAGGCTTTTTACGCTTGCTCCATTATTTTCCGAGTCGCTCCAAATTTTATGTCCGTGCATATTCACCTTATTCCAACAAGCATTTTTTTTTCTCTCCTAAAAAAGAAGAGTTTTGGATTGAATAGCCTTTATCTTTCGCTCCGATGCCCTTGTCTCTGCTTTTAAGCAATGAATGTCCTTGAAAGATGTTTGTTGCCAAAAAGAAAAGTGCTACAATAAAAAGATGAAAAAAGTTTTTTAAGTCTAAGGAGGAAAGACTTCGTGTCGAAAGTACGTACAAAAGATATTATCGAAAAATTCCAACTTGAATTGATCAGCGGAGAAGAGGGAATCAGCCGGCCCATTATTACAAGTGATCTTTCCAGACCTGGTCTTGAAATGGCTGGTTATTTTACATATTATCCAAAAGAGCGTATACAGCTGCTGGGAAGAACGGAGCTTACGTTTTTTGCAAAATTGACGCCTGAAGAAAAGAAAAGCCGGATGGAACAGCTATGTACAGATGTAACACCGGCAATCATTGTGTCAAGAGAGATGGAGGCTCCGCCGGAATTAATTGAGGCATCTGAAAAATCAAATGTTCCAGTGCTGCGCTCACCATTGAAAACGACCCGCTTGTCAAGCCGCTTAACCAATTTTTTGGAAAGCAAGCTTGCTCCAACGACAGCTGTACATGGAGTGCTTGTTGATATTTACGGGGTGGGTGTTTTAATTACAGGAAAAAGCGGGGTAGGCAAAAGTGAAACTGCTCTTGAACTGGTGAAAAGAGGGCATCGCTTAATTGCAGATGATTGTGTTGAAATTCGTCAGGAGGATCGGGATACATTAGTCGGCAGTGCGCCGGAATTGATCCGCCATCTTTTAGAGATCCGCGGTCTTGGAATCATTGATGTGATGACATTGTTTGGTGCAGGAGCCGTCCGCAGTCATAAGCGAATTTCCCTTGTCATCGATTTGGAATTATGGGATCCGAACAAACAATACGACCGTTTAGGACTCGATGAAGAGAAAATGAAAATTTTGGATGCAGAACTGACAAAATTAACAATTCCTGTACGTCCTGGAAGAAACTTGGCTGTTATTATTGAAGTTGCGGCAATGAATTTCCGGTTAAAAAGAATGGGATTCAATGCGGCGGAACAATTTACAAATAAATTGGCGGATGTTATCGAAGATGGAGATCACGATGATTTTTAATTGATGAAATAGGAGAGATGAGAGAATGAAAGAGGCAATTCAGCCCATTGATCCAATCGCATTTCAGCTAGGGCCATTACAAGTTCATTGGTACGGGATCATTATAGGAATCGGCGCATTGCTCGGCCTATATTTGGCGATGCGTGAAGGGGAGAGAAGAGGTCTTCATAAAGATATATTTGTCGATCTTGCATTATTTGCTATTCCTATTGCGATTATATGTGCCAGAACTTATTATGTCATTTTTCAATGGGAATATTATTCTGAAAATCTTTCGGAAATCCCTAAAATTTGGCATGGTGGCCTTGCCATTCACGGCGGGTTAATCGGTGCTGTGGCAACCGGGATTGTGTATGCAAAAGTAAAAAAACTATCTTTCTGGCAACTGGCTGATATAGCTGCACCGAGTATTATTTTAGGGCAGGCGATCGGCAGATGGGGGAATTTTATTAACCAGGAAGCTCATGGAGGACCTGTTTCAAGAGAATTTTTGGAAAATCTCCACTTGCCTGAATTTATCATTAATCAAATGTATATAAATGGACAATATTATCACCCGACTTTTTTATATGAATCCATTTGGAATCTCGCTGGGTTCATCATTTTAATTTTGCTAAGAAGGTTTAATTTGCGGCGTGGAGAGCTGTTTTTATCATATGTTATTTGGTATTCGATCGGGCGATTTTTTATCGAAGTCATGAGAACTGATAGTTTGATGCTGACGGAAACGGTAAAAATGGCACAGGTCATTTCGATTTTACTTATTCTTAGTGCAATTGCTCTTATAATTTACCGGAGACTAAAAAAAGTAGAAAGATATTTAGATGAATATTGATAAATTGCTGGAATGAAGGTGAAAGTTTGAAACAAACATTGAAAAAAGGATTACAAACAGGATTGGAAACAACGTGGACTCTCGGTAAAGTCATTTTCCCTGTAACGTTGATTGTTTCATTTTTACAACATACTCCTTTGATTGATTGGATGGTTCATTTTATAACGCCGGTCATGAAGGTGATCGGGTTAAATGGAGATGCTGCTATCCCCCTTGTGATTGGGAATTTTCTTAACTTGTATGCGGCGATTGGAGCCATTTTGTCCATTGATTTTACGGTAAAAGAAGTTTTTATTTTGGCAGTCATGCTGTCATTTTCCCACAACTTATTAATCGAAACGACTGTAGCAAGCAAAGTCGGTGTGAAACTGTGGATCATCTTGTCCGTCCGGCTCGGACTGGCATTTTTTTCGGCTTTTATCATCAATCTTTTTTGGGACGGCGGTGGAGAAAAAGCTCAATACGGATTTATATCTCAACAAGATGCCGTGCCTTCAGACTGGGGAATGATTTTACTTGAAGGGCTTGAAAAAGCGGCAATGGGAGTCATTCAGCTTGCGGCCATCGTCATCCCGCTAATGATTGCCATTCAATTTATGAAAGATTTAGGCTGGGTCGACGCTTTCTCAAAAAAGATGGAGCCGGTAACTGAAATGCTGGGAATGAAGAGGAACACTTCAACAACGCTTGCGGCAGGATTAATTTTCGGGCTTGCCTACGGGGCTGGCGTGATGCTGCAAGCAGTAAAAGAAGATGGAGTGGAGCATCGCGATTTAACGTTGGCGTTTATATTCCTCGTTGCCTGCCATGCTGTGATAGAAGACACATTGATTTTTGTTCCGATCGTCGGTTCAGTTTGGCCGCTTTTACTCATCCGGCTGTTCGCAGCCATTCTTTTAACGATGATTATCGGTTTTGTCTGGAAAAAACAAGCACATATCGGGAAAAGGGGAACGGTTTATGAACATTGACACCGTATTGTTTGACTTGGACGGCACGTTAATAAACACAAATGAATTAATTATTGAATCGTTTTTACATACGCTGAACTATTATTATCCGGGCAAATATCAACGGGAAGATATACTTCCTTTCATCGGGCCTCCGCTTATTGACACATTTCAACGTATTAACCCTGAAAAAGCGGAGGAAATGGTCCGAAGATATCGGGAGTTTAATCATGCCCAGCATGATCTGCTTGTGAAGGAATATGATCATGTGCACGAAACGGTTCGAGCTTTAAAAGAAAAGGGATTGAAACTGGGCATTGTGACAACGAAAATTCGCGACACTGTTATGATGGGGCTGAAATTAACGGAAATGGATTCATTTTTTGACGCAATTATCACACTGGATGATGTACAGCATGCGAAGCCTCATCCTGAGCCGGTCTTGTCCGCTCTTAAATTGCTCGGTTCCGAGCCGTCTAATGCATTAATGGTGGGAGATAACCTTCATGATATAGAGGCGGGAAAAAATGCAGGAACATTAACGGCAGGAGTTGCTTGGAGCATAAAAGGGAGAGAGTATATAGAATCGTTAAAGCCAGATTTTGTGCTGGACAAAATGAGTGATTTATTGAACATTGTGATGGAGTGAAGATTGTGAGAAGAACGGATAAATTTCCTGTTGAAGGAGCAAACTCCCTTTGGCAGGTGTACAAGACGGTTTCTTTTTGGAAAGTTGTCAAAAATGTCATCGTGATTCTTATCGCGCGCTACACTCCATTTATGCCTATCAAAAACTGGCTTTACCGCACATTTCTTGGCATGAAAATCGGACAGCAAACATCGTTTGCATTTATGGTTATGGTGGATATTTTGTTCCCGGAAAAAATTAAAGTTGGGCGCAATTCTATTATCGGATACAACACGACGATTTTAGCACATGAATATTTAATCGATGAATATCGCATCGGCGAAGTGGAAATTGGAGATGAAGTCATGATCGGAGCAAACACGACTATTTTGCCTGGTGTGAAAATTGGAAATCGAGCTATCGTTTCTGCCGGCACTGTAGTTCATAAAGATGTTCCGGAAGGCTCTTTTGCAGGAGGAAATCCAATGCAAATCATCTATACAAAAGAAGAAATGGAAAAAAGAAAGCGGTAAGCGTCATCAATTTTTGTCGCTTACCGCTTTTAGATTAAGCAGGATTGAGCGAAAGTGAAATAAAGGCGCTTTGTGAAAGAAGTTTACATCAAAAACTTATTGATTATAAATCTTTATTTTGGTAGTATGGTAACATATTAGCGGATTAAAGTGAATGCGCCATGGAGGTGTCAGTGAGTGTTTATGTTTGAAAAGCCCTTGGGAATGCGGGATACATTGCCGGGCTTATATGTCATAAAAGAAAGCGTTCGTAAAAAAATGATGAATGTGATTGAAAGCTGGGGTTATCAATTTTTGGAGACTCCAACGTTGGAATTTTATGAAACGGTAGGAGTTCAGTCGGCGATACAAGAGCAGCAATTATTTAAACTTCTTGACAGGCAGGGGCATACGCTCGTTTTAAGACCAGATATGACAGCTCCCATTGCACGAATTGCGGCCTCCAAGCTGATGAAAGAAAGCTTGCCGTTAAGGCTCGCTTATTCTGCAAATGTGTTTCGTGCACAGCAGCATGAAGGCGGCAGACCGGCAGAATTTGAACAAATTGGCATTGAGCTGATTGGCGATGGAACGATTAGCGCTGATGCGGAAGCGATCGCTCTAATGATATATGCCTTAAAAAATACTGGCCTTAAAGATTTTAAAATTTCCATTGGGCATATCGGATTTATCAATGCTTTGTTTGGTGAAATTTTAGGGAAGGAAGAACGGGCGGAGAAGCTGCGCCGCTATTTATATGAAAAGAACTTTGTCGGATACCGCGAGCATGTGAAAAGATTATCTCTCTCTACCATTGACAAAGAACGCCTTTTAAGAGTCATTGATTTAAAAGGAGGAATTGAGAAGGCAGATGAAGCTTCAAGCCTTGTTGCTTGTGACAGCGGGAAGAAAGCGCTGGAAGATTTAAAACAGCTCCTTATCCAATTAAGAGCTTATGAAGTGGATCAATATATCAAATTGGAACTGAATATCGTCAGCCACATGAGTTATTACACAAGCGTGATTTTTGAATTATATGCGAACGGTGTTGGACTTCCGATCGGAAACGGCGGGCGCTATGACCATCTTTTAGAAAAATTTGAACGTCCTGCCCCGGCGACAGGCTTTGGCATACGGTTAGATAATTTGCTGGAAGCTCTGGGGAATTTAAATTTGAACAAAGATCGCTATTGCATCATATTCAGCAGAGAGAATCGGCAAGAAGCTTTTCGATATGCCAATAAGCTACGAAAAGAAGGAAAACAGGTTGTCATGCAAGATATTTCCGGTATCGATCAAATCGACAGGTTTACAGGTCAATTTACAGATATTTATTATTTCCTCGGAAAATCAGGAAAGGTGAGAGAGTGATGAGCATGTTAACGATTGCGATGCCGAAAGGGCGAATTTTTTCAGAAGCTGTCGAACTATTAAGAAAATCAGGCTACAAGCTTCCAGACGAATTTGATGAATCAAGAAAACTAATTTTGACCGTGCCGGAAGAAAATATTCGCTTTATTTTAGCGAAGCCGATGGATGTCGGAACATATGTAGAGCATGGTGTTGCAGATGTTGGGATCGCCGGAAAGGATGTCATGATGGAAGAAGAGCGGGATGTTTTTGAAGTGCTTGATTTGAAAATTAGCAAATGTCATCTGGCTGTCGCCGGACTGCCTGATACGAAAATGAATGACATCGCTCCAAAGGTGGCGACAAAATATCCAAATGTGGCTTCTAAATATTTTCGAGAGCAAGGGGAGCAGGTCGAAATCATTCATTTGAATGGATCGATCGAGCTGGCGCCATTGATTGGACTGGCTGACAGAATTGTCGATATTGTTTCGACGGGAAGAACGTTAAAAGAAAACGGATTAGTAGAATTTGAACATATTGCTGATATCACTTCAAGACTCATTGTCAATCCCGTCAGCTATCGGATGAAGGACAAGCCGATCGACATGCTTGTGGAGCGGCTTGCCAAAACAGTGGAAGAAGGAAAGGAGGATTCGGATTGAAAATTATTCACATCACTAAGGATCAAAAGCTTTCCTTGAAAAGATCGATTGACGCTGGAACAGAGGAGCAGCGTAAAATTGTGAAGGAAATTATTGAACGAGTCAAAAAGGAAGGCGATCAGGCGCTATACGAATATACGAAACGTTTTGATGGGGTAGATCTTCAATCTTTGCGCGTATCAAAAGAAGAAATTAGTCGAGCGTACGAAGCGGTAGATAAAGAATTCATTGACATTGTTCAAGAAGCAGCAGAAAATATCTTTCATTTTCATGAAAAACAAAAGAAAGAATCATGGTTTTATTTCGATGAAAAAGGAACAATGCTCGGTCAGAAATTAACGCCACTAGATGCTGTCGGCGTTTATGTTCCCGGGGGCACAGCTGCCTATCCTTCTTCTGTTTTAATGAATATCATGCCGGCTAAAGTGGCTGGTGTAGGCAGAATCGTGCTCGTTTCTCCTCCAGATCAAAATGGGAGCCTGCCGGCGGAAGTGCTGGTGGCAGCCAATGAAGCTGGGGTATCGGAAATATATAAAGCTGGCGGCGCCCAAGCAATTGCCGCTCTAGCTTACGGTACAGAAACAATCGAACCGGTCGACAAAATTGTCGGTCCTGGCAATATATTCGTCGCTCTTGCAAAGCGGGAGGTGTTTGGAACAGTTGATATCGATATGATCGCCGGGCCAAGTGAAATTGTCGTCTTAGCTGATGATACGGCTGTTCCGCATGAAGTTGCGGCCGATTTATTGTCGCAAGCAGAGCATGACAGGCTGGCAACCAGCATTCTTGTTACACCTTCTATAAAATTAGCAAAGGAAGTTCAAAAGGAAGTTGCGGCACAATTGGCCGATTTGCCGCGAGAAGATATCGCCGCTGCTTCGATCGAACAGTTCGGTGCTATTTATGTAACGGATTCAATCGAGGAAGCGGTTGGGATAGTCAACCAACTGGCACCTGAGCATTTGGAGGTATTAACGGAAAACCCGACGGGTGTTCTGCCAAAAATTAAACATGCAGGAGCCATCTTTTTAGGGAGATATAGCAGTGAACCTGTAGGCGATTATTTCGCAGGTCCCAATCACGTTTTGCCGACAAACGGAACAGCGCGTTTTTCCAGCCCGCTTAACGTGGATGACTTTATGAAAAAGTCAAGCATCATTTCATACAGTGAAGAAGCATTCCGTGCACATGCTTCAAAAATTGCAAAGTTTGCAAGATATGAAGGATTAGAGGCGCATGCAAGAGCAATTGAAGCTCGACTAGAAAAAAGAGGAAGTGATCGAAATGAATAGAACCGCCACAATATCTCGAAAAACGAACGAAACGAATATTCAGCTGTCATTTTCAATAGATGGTGAAGGCCGTGCAGATCTAAAAACTGGAGTTCCTTTTTTAACTCATATGCTTGATCTGTTCACAAGGCATGGCCATTTTGATTTAAAGATTGAGGCAGAAGGCGACATTGACATTGATGATCACCATACGACAGAGGATATTGGCATTTGTTTGGGACAGGCGATTCAACAAGCACTAGGCGATAAAAAAGGAATTAAACGGTACGGTCATGCCTTTGTCCCAATGGATGACTCTTTAGCGCAGGTTGTTATTGATTTAAGCAACCGACCGCATTTTGAAATGCGTGGAGAATTGCCGAAGGGGAAAGTAGGAACATTTGATACGGAGCTTGTTCATGAATTTTTATGGAAGCTGGCGCTTGAAGCCCGGATGAACCTGCATGTAATCATTCACTATGGAATGAATACCCATCATATGATTGAAGCTGTATTTAAAGCGTTGGGGAGAGCTCTTGATGAAGCGACTATGATCGACCCCAGAGTCAAAGGGGTTCCATCAACGAAGGGGATGTTGTAAAAATGATTGGCGTGATCGACTATGGCATGGGGAATTTATACAGCGTCTCGAAAGCCTTGGAACGCATGAATGCGGAATATTTTGTATCAAGTGATTTAAACGAGCTTGAAAAGGCAACAGCTTATATACTGCCAGGAGTAGGCGCATTCAAAGACGCGATGGCTATTTTAACGGAAACAAAAACAGATAAATTTTTGAAGGACGAAGTGCAAAAGGGAAAGGCTTTATTAGGTATTTGTCTTGGCATGCAGCTTTTGTTCAACGAAAGCGAAGAACACGGCTGGACTGAAGGACTCGGCTTTTTAAACGGCCAAGTAAAAAGAATTCCAGGAGAAAATGTAAAAGTCCCGCATATGGGATGGAATAAGCTGACTTTTCAACGAGATCATCCTCTCATAACTGGTCTTCAAGAAGATTACGTATACTTTGTTCATTCTTATTATGCGGTCGTAAACGATCCGGACGTTGTGGTCGCCAGCGCTTCATACGGTGTGACGGTTCCGGCTATTGTAGGAAGTGGAAATGTATTCGGCTGCCAGTTTCATCCGGAAAAAAGCGGCAAGCTGGGACTAGCCATCTTGAAAAACTATTTAACTTTTGTATCAAGGATGTGAGCTAATGATGAGTTTTACTATTTTTCCCGCCATTGATTTGCGCGGAGGGAAATGTGTCCGGCTGCTTCAAGGCGATTACAATAAAGAAACGGTTTACGGAGATTCACCGTTTGCTGTCGCCGAGTCGTTTGTAAAGGAAGGTGCTGACTGGATTCATATGGTAGATTTGGATGGGGCAAAAGAAGGAGTCCGCGTGAACCATCAACATGTTTTGAAAGTGGCAAAAGAGCTAAAAGTAAAGGTACAAGTTGGCGGCGGCATTCGCACAGAAAAAGATGTATACGAATATTTGGAAAACGGTATTTCCAGGGTTATTTTAGGCAGTTCTGCCGTTTCAAACAGGTCATTTGTTGAAAAAATGCTGGCTGAATACGGCGGCCGAATCGCAATCGGTATCGATGCGAAAAATGGCTATGTATCAACAGAAGGCTGGCTGAATACGTCCGAAGTTAAAGCGGTTGATCTTGGAAAAGAACTGGCGAAAAGCGGTGCAGAAACATTTATTTTTACTGATATTGCGACAGATGGAATGCTCTCGGGACCAAATGTCAAGGCGATTGTGAAAATGGCAAAAGCAACTGGAAAAACAGTCATCGCTTCCGGAGGGGTAAGCTCCATTGATGATTTGAAAAAGTTAAAGCAATATGAACAGGATGGAGTGAAAGGCGCTATTGTCGGAAAAGCGCTTTATACGAAAAAGTTCAGCCTCCGCGATGCTATCCATGAGGTGAATGGGCTATGATTACGAAACGCATCATTCCTTGTCTAGATGTTAAGGACGGACGTGTCGTCAAAGGCGTGCAATTTGTCCAGTTGAAAGATGCGGGCGATCCAGTGGAGCTAGCGAAATTTTATGATGAAGAAGGAGCAGATGAGCTTGTCTTCTTAGATATTTCCGCATCTCATGAAGGCAGAAAAACGATGATTGATGTTGTCGAACGAGTAGCGGCAACATTAGCCATTCCCTTTACGGTCGGAGGCGGAATCAACTCTTTGGAAGATATGAAAAAAATTTTGCGTGCTGGTGCGGATAAAGTTTCCATTAACACTTCTGCTGTATTAAACCCTTCGCTGATTATGGAGGGAGCTGATTACTTTGGCAGCCAGTGCATTGTGGTAGCGATTGACGCAAAATACGATCCGCAGCTCGGAAGCCACCGCGTCTATACGCACGGGGGACGAAAAGCGACCGAATGGGAAGTCGTGGCATGGGCAAAGGAAGCGGTAAAAAGAGGTGCTGGCGAGATTTTGCTGACTAGCATGGATCAGGACGGAGAAAAATCCGGCTTTGACATTGACTTAACCAAAAAAGTAAGCGAGGCAGTTCCCGTCCCAGTCATTGCATCCGGCGGCGCCGGTAATGCTGAGCATTTTCTTGAAGTTTTTCGCGATGCCCGAGCGGATGCAGCGCTGGCAGCTTCCATTTTCCATTACAAAGAAACATCAGTCAAAGAAGTAAAAAGATTTTTGCAAAAAGAAGGGGTGAATATACGGTGAACATAGCAAAACTCAAATTCGATGAAAATGGACTTATTCCTGCGGTTGTTCAAGATGCTGTTAGCAAAGAAGTGTTAACAGTAGCTTATATGAACGAAGAGTCGCTAAAAAAAACGTTGGAAACGAAGGAAACATGGTTTTACAGCCGTTCTCGCCAAAAACTTTGGCATAAAGGAGAAACGTCCGGCAATACACAAACTGTTCAAGAGATACGCTATGACTGTGACAAGGACGCGCTTGTCGTGCTGGTAATCCCGAATGGTCCGGCCTGCCATACAGGGCAATACAGCTGTTTTTCAAAAGAAAGTGATGGCCAGGTGGACGGTAGCCGTTTTGATATTATTAACAAGCTGGAGGCCGTCATTGCTGAGCGTGAAGCTGAGCGTCCGGAAGATTCTTATACTACCTATTTGTTTGAAAAAGGCTTGGACAAAATTTTAAAAAAGGTTGGAGAAGAAGCTTCAGAGGTCATTATTGCAGCAAAAAACCGCAGCCATGATGAGTTGAAATGGGAAGCCGCGGATTTATTATTTCATTTGCTTGTTCTGCTGCGCGAGCAAAAGCTTCCGCTCGATGAAGTATTGACAGTTTTAAAAGAAAGACATGAAAAATAATCGCGAGTAAAAATAGGTTTTTCCTATTTATAAGATATGGTATACTATCCCTCGGCAAATAAAGTGAAATGGAGGGTTTGAGTGGGAAACCGTAAAGTAAAAAAAGACGAAGATTCAAAAATTGTTTCGTTTTTCCAAGACAGTGCAACGTTTTATCGCTGGGGATTAAAGGCTTATCAAAAAGGCGATTTGCAGTCGGCTTCAAAATTCGTCAAGCGGGCAGTAGATCTGGATCCGTATAACGAAGAAATGATTTGCAGGCTGGCCAGCATTTATACCGAATTAGGAAAGTTTCAAAAATCAAACGAACTATTAACATATATTATTGAACATATTCACCCTCATTCGGTAGAATGCTATTATTTTCTTGCAAATAATTATGCTCATCTCGGCTTGTTTCACGAAGCTTATAAACATGCAATGATATATAAGGAAAAGGCGCCGCAAGGCATATTTTCCGTAGAAAACAGCGATCTTCTTGAAATGATCGAAATGGAAGAAGAGGCTGAGCATTCGGATGATCTAATCGTGAAGCAAGAAAAAGCGCGCTCTTTGCTTGAGAATGGACAGTTTCAAGAATCTATTTCCATTTTAAAAGAGATTATAGCTGATTACCCAGAGTTTTGGTCCGCTTATAATAATTTGGCTCTTGCCTATTTTTACCTTGGGGAAGTGGAAAAAGCGAAGGACATGATTTCCCTTGTGCTCCGGAAAAATCCAGGGAATTTGCATGCTTTATGCAATTTGCTTGTATTTTTTTATTATGAAGGTGATGAAGCGAGCATAAGCATGCTAGTTGAAAAACTAAAAAGAGTTTATCCGCTTGTTTCAGAGCACCAATATAAACTGGGGGCGACGTTTGCACTCATCGGCTTTTACCCTCATGCATTCAAGAGGCTCCATGCCTTGTATCGAAAAGGATTTGAGGGGGATGACACGTTTTATTATTGGCTCGCATACTCTTCTTATTTTATAGGACACTATGACTTTGCTAAAAAAATATGGAAGAAGGTTCTGTATTTAAATCCGCGGAAGGAAGGCTCTGAACCGTGGAATATGAAAGGGCTAAACGAAATGGAAAATCAAGTCCCGGAGCGACTGCTTTCTATCTATTTCGCAATGAAAATGGATGAACGAGCGTATTTAGTAAATGAACAGGAGTTTGAAACTCGTCTTGAAAGAGAAGCTGTTCAATATGCTTTAAGCGTTTTAAATGGCAAAAGGCCGACAGGTTTTCATGCTGTTCATTTCGCTTTCCATGTGGCCGATAGTTTAATGGACAAAACGTCAGAAGGAAAAGAATTGGTTTTATTTTGGTTTCGGCTTTTCAAAAATGCCTTCAAGTTCGACATAAAATTTCGCAATGTCAACGCATGGTCAGCAGCTGTCTATTATTTATGGATGAAACAGATAGGAAAAAACATCACACAAGATGGCGCAGCCAATCACTTTAACATCAGCAAAGCTACGCTGTCTAAATACGTGCGCGTCGCAAAAAAATTGAAAATGTGAGCAAATAAATAGCACGAGACATTTATTTTATATAGGATATGTTGTAGGGAATAATAATTTTGTATTATTTATTGGATCATATGATGAGGAGTGAGTCTCGTGTCTGAAGAAAAAATTTATGATTGTATCATTGCCGGAGCAGGACCTGCAGGATTGACAGCTGCTGTTTACACATCCCGCGCCAACCTTTCTACTTTAATGATAGAAAGAGGCGTGCCTGGAGGACAAATGGCCAATACGGAAGATGTTGAAAACTATCCTGGATTTGATCATATTTTAGGGCCAGAGCTATCAAATAAAATGTTTGAACATGCTAAAAAATTTGGTGCTGAATACGAATATGGAGATGTGAAGGAAATTGTCGATGAAGGCGAATATAAAATCGTCAAAACAGGCAACAAAGAATATAAAGCAAGAGCAGTGATTATCGCTACAGGGGCTGAATATAAAAAGCTCGGCGTGCCTGGAGAAAAAGAATTGGGCGGACGAGGCGTCTCTTATTGTGCTGTATGCGACGGAGCATTCTTTAAAGGAAAAGATTTGATTGTTGTCGGCGGCGGAGACTCTGCTGTCGAGGAAGGAGTTTATTTAACCCGCTTTGCGAACAGTGTGACAATCGTTCATCGCCGCGACCAATTGCGCGCCCAAAAAATATTGCAGCAGCGCGCCTTTGATAATGAAAAGATTGATTTTATTTGGAATCATACAGTAAAAGAAATTCATGAAGTCGACGGGAAGGTTGGCAAAGTCACGCTCGTAAATACGATAACAAATGAAGAAACAGAAAAAGAGATAGACGGTGTATTTGTATACATTGGCATGGTGCCGCTGTCCAAACCTTTTGAAAATCTCGGAATTACGAATGAAGCAGGATATATTGAAACAAATGAAAACATGGAAACGAAAATTCCCGGCATCTTTGCGGCAGGAGATATTCGGGAAAAATCTTTGCGGCAAATTGTAACTGCAACTGGTGACGGAAGCATTGCTGCCCAAAGTGCTCAACATTATATTGAAGAATTAAAAGAGAAATTAAAAAATGCCTAAAATTGTTAACAAAATCGTAACTATGATTTAATTGTGCTGTAACATCAATGAAATAAAATTCAGTTACTATAAAAGTAGTAATTGACCCCCTTTTATAATATATACTTTTGAGCATGGGCAACCCTTCCCATGCTCCTTTTTTTGTTGCACCTTTTCTTTTGAAACCTTTAAAAGAGAAAAAACGTATGATAAAGTAGGAAAGCATGCGCATTGAGACACTATAGCATTTAATTGTATAATAAAAGGAATAAATATTTTTTATGTACCGCAACCTA
The DNA here is from genome assembly GCF_038000355.1 of Aeribacillus sp. FSL M8-0235. Classification (NCBI taxonomy): domain Bacteria; kingdom Bacillati; phylum Bacillota; class Bacilli; order Caryophanales; family Bacillaceae; genus Aeribacillus; species Aeribacillus sp. FSL M8-0235. Next base: position 829,728 of record NZ_JBBOBW010000001.1, read on the forward strand.
GGGGTGAACTTGCTTTGCAAAGGGTTACAAATTGTGTTCTTGTTCATGAAGGTCAGCTGCTCTTGCTTCAAAAACCGCGCCGGAATTGGTGGGTAGCCCCTGGAGGGAAAATGGAGCAAGGGGAATCGATAAAAGAATCTGTTGTAAGAGAATTTAGAGAAGAAACTGGAATTTATTTAATAAATCCAAAAATTAAAGGGATTTTCACGATCATTGTCAAAGATGGAGATAAGGTTGTTCAAGAATGGATGATGTTTACATTTTTCGCAACACAATTTAACGGGGAAAATGTTTTGGAAACTGAGGAAGGAAAGCTGAAATGGCACTCGATTGATGAAATTAAACAGTTGCCGATGGCTGCGGGCGACTACCACATTATTGAATATATGATTAAAGGGTCAGGAATCATGTATGGAACATTCATCTATACACCTGATTATGAGCTTTTGTCTTATCGGCTCGATCCACAATAAAGAAAACTTCAGCTGCAAGAAAATCGAAGCCAAGGTTCAGAGAAGAGGATATACATGCCAGTTTCAAAATTTCCGCTAAATAAATTTATGATTTGACTCTTCTCATCCTTGATCAAAAAGCTATCAGATCAAAAAAATAAATCCCGATATTTCCTATTCAACATCTGTTACTGAATATTTTTCTTTTGAAAAAACGGGGGGCTTTGAATGATGAGTGAAACTTCAAATATTAAGATGGTTATTATTACGGGGATGTCCGGGGCAGGTAAGACGGTTGCGATTCAAAGCTTTGAAGATCTTGGATATTTTTGCGTCGATAATCTTCCACCTACTCTTTTGTCCAAGTTTTTAGAGCTTATGAAAGAATCAAGAACGAAAATGAACAAAGTAGCTGTAGTTATGGATTTGAGGGGAAGGGAATTTTTTGAATCTTTCCATCAGGCAATTGAAGAAATCAATGATATCCCGTGGATCGCACCGCAAATTTTGTTTCTTGATGCACATGATCAAGTATTAGTTAACCGGTATAAAGAGACGAGAAGAACCCATCCATTAGCTCCAAAAGGTCTTCCGCTTGAGGGGATCCGCCTTGAACGGGAAATGCTGGAGGAATTAAAGGGACGTGCGCAAATTGTATATGATACATCCAACTTAAAGCCAAGAGAATTAAGAGAAAAAATTTTAAAACAGTTCGCAGAAAATGGCGATCAAACCTTTACGTTGAACGTTTTATCATTTGGATTTAAATATGGTTTGCCGATCGACGCGGACTTAGTGTTTGACGTGAGATTTTTGCCCAACCCGTATTATATTGATCATATGCGCCCTAAGACGGGGCTTGACGAAGAAGTTTCATCATATGTTTTAAAATGGACAGAGACATCTAAATTTTTAGAGAAGCTGACAGATTTACTCTCATTTATGATCCCTCATTTTCAAAGAGAAGGAAAAAGTCAAGTGGTCATTGCAATCGGTTGCACTGGCGGACAGCATCGCTCGGTGACTCTGGCTGAATATTTAGGGGATTTTTTCCGCAAAAACTACAAAGTGCATGTATCCCATCGTGATATTGAAAGGAGAAACTATCGATAACTATGGATAAAAAGAAAATCGTCATTATTGGAGGAGGAACCGGATTATCTGTTCTGCTTCGAGGCTTAAAGCTGCTCCCTTTTGATATCACGGCCATTGTAACAGTTGCAGATGATGGCGGCAGCTCCGGTAGACTTCGTGATGAACTGAACATTCCCCCGCCGGGCGACATTCGCAACGTGTTAGCTGCTCTTTCCGATGTGGAACCGCTAATCGAGGAACTTTTCCAGCATCGTTTTAAAAAAGGGAACGATTTGACTGGCCATTCTCTCGGCAATTTAATACTTGCAGCGATGACCAATATCACCGGTGACTTTATGCACGCCATTCGGGAAATGAGTAAAGTATTAAATGTTCGCGGTACTGTTTTGCCTGCAGCGAACCAGAGCGTTGTATTAAACGCGGAGATGGAAGATGGATCTGTTGTGAAAGGGGAATCGAAAATCCCTTTTTCAGGAAAAAAAATTAAAAAGGTGTTTTTAACCCCGAAAAATGTAAAACCTCTTCAAGAAACGATCGATGTCATCAGACAGGCACATATGATCATTTTAGGGCCTGGAAGTCTTTATACAAGCATTTTACCGAATTTGCTCGTTCCGAAAATTGGCGAGGAGGTTTGCAAATCCTCGGCCAAAAAAATATATATATGCAATGTCATGACTCAGCCAGGGGAGACGCTAAACTATACAGCGAGCGATCATGTGAAGGCTCTTTATGATCATTTAAACTGTCCGTTTATTGATGTGATCCTCGTGAACAACGGATCTATTCCCGAATACATACAAAAACGCTACGCGAAAGAATCAGCTTTTCCTGTCCAAGTCGATGCAGAGGCGCTAAAAGATATGGGACTTCGAGTAGTGCAGGACAACATGGTCTCCTTCGATCAACATGTTATTCGACATGATACGAATAAAGTGGCGAACATCTTAAAAAATTTGCTTCTGGAAGAAACGTAATCGGAAAGGGCGGTAATGGAAACATGTCGTTTGCTTCAGAGACGAAAAAAGAATTGACAACACTGGAAGTAAAACAATGTTGTTTAAAAGCAGAGTTGTCCGCGCTCATCCGAATGAACGGAACTGTGTCATTTTCCAACCGGGAATTGCTTTTGGATGTGCAGACGGAAAACGCAGCGATTGCAAGACGTATTTACATGCTGATCAAAAAAAAATATGACGTTCCGATCAAGCTGCTTGTACGAAAAAAGATGCGATTAAAAAAGAATAACGTCTATATTGTTAGAATGAATGAACAAGTAAAAGAGATTTTGGAGGATTTGCGAATTTTAGGCAAGGATTTTATGTATAACCATCAAATCTCTTTAGACCTTGTGAAAAAAAAGTGCTGCAAGCGGTCGTATATGCGCGGTGCGTTTTTAGCGGGCGGATCCGTCAACAACCCGGAAACTTCTTCATACCATTTGGAAATCTCGTCGTTATATAAGGAACATAACGATTCGCTATGCAGCTTGATGAATACGTTTTATTTAAATGCAAAAACACTGGAACGGAAAAAAGGATATATTACTTACTTAAAGGAAGCTGAAAAAATTGGGGAATTTTTGACATTGATCGGTGCCCATCAAGCTCTACTGCGTTTTGAAGATGTCCGAATCGTTCGTGATATGAGAAATTCAGTGAACCGCCTTGTCAATTGCGAAACAGCAAATTTAAATAAAACCATTGGAGCTGCTTTACGGCAGGTAGAAAATATAAAATTCATTGATGAAAAGATCGGATTAAGCGCCTTACCTGAAAAGCTGAGGGAAATTGCAGAATTACGGGTTATGTATCAAGATGTGACATTGAAGGAACTAGGTGAAATGGTGTCCAGCGGGAAAATCAGCAAATCGGGAATCAACCACCGATTAAGAAAAATCGATGAAATCGCTGAAAAATTGCGGGCTGGCAAAACGATTTCATTTAAATAAATTTTTAAGAAGAGAGGGATTAATATGGTTGAGAAAAAAGTGGAAGTTCGGTTAAAAACCGGTTTGCAGGCACGACCGGCTGCATTGTTTGTTCAGGAAGCCAACAGATTTTCATCTGACATTTTTATCGAAAAAGACGGAAAGAAAGTAAACGCCAAAAGCATCATGGGGTTGATGAGCTTAGCTATTAACAGCGGCTCTGAGATCACATTGATCGCAGAAGGAAACGATGAGGAAGAAGCATTAGAAGCGCTTATCAACTACATTCAAAACGAAAATTAATGTGAACACACAAAAAAATTGCCGCAAAATTCATCAATGGATGGATATTGCCTCTCTTGTGGGAGAAAGCAGGAAACAACCGCTGTCAGCCACAAGAGGGCTTTATTTTTGCTAAAACTGATATGAAGACGAAATGGCTTCGGGTGCGTTAATAGAAAAGTTGTGATAAATCTTTTGTTGGGAGAGAGCTTTGTGAAGGTTCTTAACTGGAACTTTTGGATTCAAAGCATGCGAAAGATCGGGGCGAATCCGAGCAATATATTTGGTGTAAATACTATTTTTTCATAAATCTGCGATCAACATTCAAGAAAAAACAAACGTGCTTTGATATGGTTCGAATGACTTACAGCTGAATGGATAAAGAGAGATTCTAGCCCTTTTATAACATGAAAAAATCGATTATAACACTTGTTTTTGCCAGCAGGTGTCCAGAAAAAACTTCAGCAAAATACGGTTTACACAGGCTCTCCGAAAGCATATTTAATCCTTCATCCGGCTCGATCCGCATTTTGGGCTTAGATTAAAGCAATATCGGTAGTTAACGGCCTTTCGAAAACGTAAAGCTGACGATTCCTGCCAAAAAGTTAAATGAGGAGCTGCTGTCAAGATCATTCTTGACATTTGCTCCTCATTCAAATGCGTGAAGGTATGAAGCAGCGGTTTATTTTTATACTGTCTGCTTGATATGTTTAAATTTTTATTGTCTTCCTATTTGAGGCAGCTTTTATTTTGTTAAAACTTTGTCAATCAACCCATATTCTTTTGCACGTTCAGCTGACATGAAATTGTCGCGGTCCGTATCACGTTCAATTACTTCAAGAGGCTGGCCAGTGTTTTCAGATAAAATTCTGTTCAATTTATCTCTTAAAGAGAGAATTCGTCTAGCTGCAATATCAATGTCAGTTGCCTGACCTTGCGCGCCTCCTAACGGTTGATGGATCATTACTTCACTATTCGGAAGGGCAAAACGTTTTCCTTTTGCACCTGCCGCCAATAAGAATGCTCCCATGGAAGCAGCCATTCCTATACACATCGTGGATACATCAGGTTTAATAAATTGCATCGTATCATAAATCGCCATGCCAGCAGTAATTGATCCGCCCGGGCTGTTAATGTAAAGGGAAATATCTTTTTCAGGATCCTCCGCTGCCAAGAAAAGAAGCTGAGCAACGATGGAGTTTGCAACATGATCATCAATTGGCGTACCAAGGATAATAATGCGGTCTTTTAACAATCTTGAATAAATATCGTAAGCACGTTCACCACGGTTTGTCTGTTCAATAACAGTCGGTATTAAATTCATTATGTTTCCTCCCTCACATCAAAGTTAAAGTCATTTCTATTCCATCATACATAAAAGGTCAATAAAGGTCAAACAAAAAACTTTTATATATAATTATTTATAAGATCAATACATGTACCATCATACCCTCATTTTTCATTTTTCAAACAACGATGAAAAATGAATTTTTCAAAACAATTTTGACACGATGGATAACTTAAGCAAAATTTATTCTTGCATATACTGTTCGGTTCGATTATAATATAATTCGTGACATTTGAAAAATGCGCTCGTAGCTCAGTTGGATAGAGCGGTGGTTTCCGGTACCACGTCCGTCGGGGGTTCGAGTCCCTCCGAGCGCGTAAGCCTAGAGCAACAAGGGTTTGAGCGATTTAGAAGTCGTTCAACGGACGGGAACTACCGAAAAACGGACAACGTATTTTCGCAAGGTTTCCGTCCCACTGAATCAAAGAGACCGCGTGCCTCCAAAATGAAAAATTTTGGAGGTTTTTATTATGCGAAAAAGGCTAGAAAGGTAGTTTCAAGACATCTGATTGTAGATGTAATCTCGGTTATATGACGGTTGCAGAAGGATTAAAATACGCTAAGATCATTTACAAAACGGAAGCTATCCAGGACGAACGAGTACCGATTATTGAAGTTCTTGAAAAAATTTTATAGATGTTGTCGGTTTTAGAGATCTTACTACTGACCAAATTAGACGTTACATTAATACGTCATCTGTAACCGTGGATATTCTTTTCGGTGCTATTAAATCGATTTTTAGAAAGCTACATAAATACGGTATTATTTGAAGAAAGTCTCGTCAAAAAAATGCCAAAACTAATAAGGATAAACAACGAATCTTTGTGCTTACAGACACGCAAGTAAAGAGGCTATGAAACGTCAAAGATATAGGTATTTACGGGATTTCGTGACTATGGTGCTATTAAACTAATGGTAGAGTGAGAACAAGGGGCAAACTAAGTTGAATAGTCAGAAATTTCTGGTATTTTGGATGACGGTATTATTATGTTACTGGGGCCAAAAACAATAGCCGTAAAAGCCGGATTGTTCCAATGACTAAAGAAGTATGTAAACTACTTGATAGAAGAAATTCGAGGATACTTCGGTAACATTTCATATGTATTCGTTAATCAATATGGTGAAAAGTTAAAAAGAAGGAAACATCAGGAAAATATTCAAACTAAAAGACAAATGTTGCGTAAGTCTTACACTGTTTAAGACATACATTTATCGTAACCTATTTGAAAAAGGTGACGATATTTGTTCGCTACAAATGATTCTTGATCACGCGGATATATCTACTGTGTAAATATACCTAGAATATACACCAAGCAATAATACGAAAAAATAGTCGAAAAGTCATGGTGTATGTTGAAAAATAGCAGATAAATAAATATAATGAAGATGTCGAAATTTTGGAAAGTGAGGTAAATGTTAGTGAAAAAACGAAAATGGGGGTTTGTATTTTCAGTTTTCGCACTTAGCCTCGCGACTTTAGTCGGATGCGGAGGCGAAGAAGGTGCACAAAAAGTAGGAACATCGGAAGGGGCGCAAGAACAGAAAGAAGAAGCTAAACCGGAAATATTCAAAGTTGGCGATGTCGTTAAGTTAGGCGACTTACAATTAACTCTAAAAAGTGCTAAATACGTAGATGATGCCGAATATACGCCAGCAGAAAAAGGTAAAGTATTGGCGATAGAATTTGAAACGGTCAATAACGGAAAAGAGCAGTTATATTTTGGCGCGGAAGAGTTTGCAATCTCGACACAAGACGGAACACAACACGAAGAGTATTTCGGTCATGATGACGGCTTTATGAATGAAAATATTGGCGCAGGTAAGAAAATTACCGGTAAAATTTACTTCGATGTTCCTGAGGATTCAAAATACGAATTAGTCTACACACCATCATTCAGTTGGGACAACGAAAATATAACGTTTGAAATAACTCCTCAATAAGGTGGCGCATTTTGCGCCATCTTTTTTATTTTTGCGGAAGAAAATGTCGCGATTTCGTTTTCAATTTTAGTTAATGGAGGCTAGCATTATCAAACAGTTGTATGTTGACAAGCAATCGTTTCCTCTTTTATTACGGCTAAATAGTTGAAAAAGAAAACTTTGGATAGTTAGTGAAATTTCAATGCACGGTTGGCAGAAACAAGGCCATCCGTTCTCCGTTTCCTTGACTGTAAATCTCAGAATCTTCCTCTTTTTACTGTGAAAATATTCCTGGTTGGCGGTATCAAAAAATATGAATTGGCAAGAACTATTTTCATTCATGGCTGAGGGCTGTAAATCCGAAAATTTGCTTGCACAAACTTCTATGCGTCATCTAATCATTAGTCGCACTCGATAAGAACTATGCCAAAAAGGGTGAAAAAAGATGTAAAATATTAATATCTTGCAAGATTTATAGATAACGAAGGGTGTTGAAGAATGGAACGTATTTCAGTAGTTTCCATTTTAGATGTTATTGGTGAATTGTTTTCTGATGAAGTTTCGATTGCTGTTTCCAATACTAAGGAATATATCTATTACCGGCCGAGCAAACGGATTGATTTGAAAATCAGACCGGGAGACTTGGTGAGAAAAGGAACGATTGCGTATAAAGCTTTGCACACCAAACAAAAGGTTTCTGAGTTTATTAACCGCGATGTGTTTGGCGTTCCTTATCACGGGATGGCTGTGCCGTTTTTTTGGGAAGGAAAGCTTGAGGGATGCGTCACTGCGATTTTTCCTGCTTTGACGGATGGAAAATCTGTTGTGACCGTCAAAACTGATGAAGGATGGGTTCCTATTCCTTTTTCGAAAGTTGCGTATTTAGAAGCAAAAGATAAAAAGACCTATGTGTACACTGAAGGGTGCTCAGGAACGCATAAATACTCTCTCCAGGAATTTGAATACTTGCTTCCAAAGGACTATTTTATTCGCTGTCATCGGGCTTTTATTGTGAATGTCAACCATATTAAGGAGATCTACCCTGATGCGCATTCAACATTTTTGCTGTTGATGAATAACGGTGATAAAATTCCTGTCAGTCAGTCTTACTCCAGTTATTTTCGAAAATTGCTTGGATTTTAAAAAATCGTTCTGTTTTAGTATGGAAATTGAGTTGTTTATCTGAATTTTCGGTCACTTATCCCCAAAACCTTGCCCCATTAACTTTTATCGGTAAAATAAATTTTAAATTCATTAAAGGGGAGATGATGGGGAAATGGACAATAAATTGGAAAGGATTGAAGATTTGCGTTTGCGCGATCGAATAGTCACAGCTGATGAAGCCGCATCATGGATCAAAGACGGGATGACTTTAGGGTTAAGCGGATTTACACGCGCGGGTGATGCGAAAGCGGTTCCATATGCGTTGGTAAAACGTGCAGAGCGAGAATCGTTTAAAGTAAATGTGTATACAGGAGCCTCTTTAGGTTCTGATATCGATAAAATGTTCACTGAAGCTGGCATTTTAGGCAAGAGGCTTCCTTTTCAGGCAGATCCTACGATGAGAAAAGGAATCAATCGGGGAGAATTTTTATTTGTCGATCAGCATTTGTCCCATACTGCTGAATTAGTGCGCTCAAATGTTATGGATCCAATCGATTTTGCAATTTTGGAAGCGGTTTCTATTACAAGAGATGGAATGGTTATTCCGACAACCTCCATTGGAAACTCGTTGACATTTGCCCAGCACGCAAAATCGATCATTATAGAGATTAATATGGCACAGCCTGCAGACTTAGTAGGAATGCATGATTTGTATGAACCGGAGAAACAAGGGGAAAGAAAACCGATTCCGCTGACAAAATCGAATGATCGAATCGGTACGATCGGAATACCGATTGATATAGAGAAGGTAAAAGGAATTGTATTTACCAATCAGCTGGATTCTCCGTCGACAATTGTGCCTCCGGATGAAGAAACAGTCATTATGGCGCAGCATTTGATAGAGTTTTTGCGTAAAGAAATTAAAGCCGGCCGGTTAACGGAACGTTTGGCCCCGCTGCAGTCAGGCATCGGTTCCGTCGCCAATGCAGTTCTTCATGGATTGCTGGATTCAGAATTTGAGGATTTAGAGGTGTATTCTGAAGTATTGCAGGATGCAGTCTTTGATTTGATAGATGCGGGCAAAGTCCGTTTTGCCTCTTGTTGTTCGATTACCCTTTCAGAGCCGAAAATGAAGGAGGTTTTCTCGAATTTTAAGAAATACCGCGACCGTTTAGTGCTGAGACCGCAGGAAATTTCCAACCATCCTGAAATTATTCGCCGGCTCGGTTTGATTTCCATTAACACAGCATTGGAAGTGGACATCTACGGCAATGTCAATTCAACCCACGTACTTGGAACGAAAATGATGAACGGCATTGGCGGATCAGGTGATTTTGCAAGAAATGCCCGCCTGGCGATTTTTGTGACAAAATCAATAGCGAAAGACGGAAACATATCAAGCATTGTTCCTTTTGTCTCCCATGTTGACCATACGGAGCATGACGTCGATGTCATCGTCACCGAACAAGGGTATGCGGATCTCCGGGGCTTGGCGCCAAGAGAGCGTGTGGAACTGATTATCGAACGCTGCGCCCATCCGATGTATCGCGACCAGCTTCGTGAATATTATCAGGAAGCTCTTGCAAGAGGAGGGCATACACCACATGTTTTAGAAAAAGCTCTTTCATGGCATATAAATTTTGCTAAAAACGGAACGATGCGTGAAGAGATTGCACATAGCGTTTAATCGGATGACAATTTATTCGTGCATTTTCTAGACATGCGAAGAGATCGGCACAGCTAGATCAAAGAAGGAATTTATCCCTAGAAATCAATTTTGTGGATATCACACAACAAATGTTTTCACCCCCTTAGTGTTAAAAGCACTAAACGAACGGACTTATTAATTGATACTGTACTGAAAAATTTAATAAAAAATAAATTCGAGTTGAAGGCAGAAAACGATTGTTTTTGCGAAAATCATCATACAGAACGGATAGTGAGCGCTTTGATCAACTGTTTTCTGAGAATAAGGACGGATTTGCAATGGTTATTGATTACAGCGTCAACTGGTATCTAATGTTAATTGATCATTTTTCTGACGCAAATTGCTGTATCAGCCGATAAACTCGATACTGAAGTCGATATTCCGGAAGTCGTCAATCTCGTGTTTTTTCAAGAAAGGACGTTCGACATCAAAGTTTTGGCAAATAATTCGGTTCAGAACACGCTTATATAAAGACTTACTAGGATTGGAGAAGTTAATACGCATTCACCTTTTTGGCAATTTTGGTAATTTTGAGTTTTTCTGTGAAAATCCAAAAGGAATGGAAGGAAATAGTTTAACGGAACGGTTGTTTAACATCGAAGTCGAAATCATTAAAGAACTTTAGCATTTGCAGTACCAAGAAGAAAAGTATATGGGTTAAAAACGGAGTTATGGAATAAAAGTTGAAAGAACCGTTTAAAAGTGCAGGAAGCATTATAGACTTGTTTAAAGACAACATGGATGAACGTGAGGAAAATGATCTGCATTCGATAATTTAACACAAAATTGTGAAGATATTGTCGGTGCTTAATGGAATACATCAATTATTTCTTTTACCTTCATTACAAAAGAGGCATCTTAGATGTTGAACAAGATCTTAGATGCCTCTCTAACGTGGAATTTTGGAGATTTGCCGGTCAATCTTCTAGATAAAATTGAGATGGAAAAGGGGAAAGTTATTTTTGCAGTATTCAACATAAACATCTGAAAAAAATTTCCCCATCTGGATTATAAAAGCGAAAACCTGGATCCGATTATATCTTCAAAGAGTGAATAAGATGCATCACTTGCTTCGTCTGATTGTACAATAGCTGTTTTGCCTGATCCATACATTCCTCAATCGTCAATGGTTTAGTAATAATCGAAAAGCATCCGTGAAATTTGCTGCGGAGCACATCCAAATTGCCTGCAAGCGAGCCGGATATTAATATCGTTGGAACTCCGTATATTTGAGCGAGATCAGCGATATAGCCGGGCGCTTTTCCGTATAATGTTTGTTCATCGCTTTGTCCTTCTCCTGTAATGACAAGATCCGCCTGCTCTATTGCTTCCTTCAAGTTCGAAGCTTCTGCTACAAGCTCAGCACCGGATATAAGCTTTGCGCCTAGTACAAGGAATGCAAATCCCAAGCCTCCTGCTGCCCCTGCACCTTTCACGTTATTGAAGACTTTTCCTTGCTGCTTCTCAATAAGAGCAGCAAATCGGGCCAATGCTTCGTCGTAAATCGGTATTTGTTTGCTGCTGGCACCTTTTTGCGGTCCGTAAACTGCGCTGGCACCTTTTTCACCACATAGCGGATTGTCCACATCACAAGCAACCTTTATTGTAATATGTTCCAATCTCGGATCCAAACGGTCGAAACTTACTTGATTGACCTCCAATAAATCTTTTCCGAAAATCCCCGCTTCTTTTCCTTCTTTATCCCAAGCTTTCATGCCAAGCGCCTGTAAAAAGCCAAGGCCCCCATCATTTGTAGCACTGCCGCCAAGCCCGATAATAAACGATTTACAGCCTTTATCCAATGCATCTTTCATCACTTCGCCAAGTCCGAAAGTAGTGGTCACATCCGGGTTTCGTTGTGAAGGAGGCACTTGGACAAGCCCAGCGATATTGGCAACTTCAATAGCAGCTGTATTGTTTTCGAGGATGGCATAATATGTTTTTATTTTTTTGCCCAAGGGGCCTGTACAGGTTACCTCAATGCGATCCCCGGCTGAAGAGGCTAACAATGCATCGACTGTTCCTTCTCCGCCGTCAGCCATTGGTTTTGTTCTTACTGTATCACCATAATGAAGGTCAAGTATTGCTTGTTTCATAATATTTGCTGCTTGAGAAGAGGTCAGACTCCCTTTAAAAGAATCAGGTGCTACGACAATATTCATTTAGCTGCCTCCTTTGTTTGTCTGATATCCTTCCGAATTTTTAAAAACGATAGAATAAACGAGATAAATGGAATTAATTACACTCAGCATATTGATTTCTTCCAAAATAGGTGATTTAAAGGATTCTAGTTTGCAGCTGCTCACTTTGATGATTTGTTTCGCATTCTGTGCTAAATAGCCTTTTTCATTGCCTGTAATCGCAACGATAGGAATGCCTCTCTTCTTTAATACCTTTACTAGCTGAACGATAAATCTTGTTTCTCCGGAAAAAGAAATGACAACGGCTAAATCTCTGGGCGTAAGTGATTCTGCTTCGGAAATTTGATTTTCATGGTTGCTGTACGCAGTAGCATATTTGCCCAGACGAATAAATTTGAATTGTGCATTTCTTGCAATGAGAACATCACAGAATATGGTGATGAGACATAAAATTTATCTTTTTATCTTTGAATAGCTGAGCACCAATAATTTGATGATGTATAAAAGTTTGTGTAAAGCATTTTGCTAGACCAAAAGGAAATAGGGTATTCTCTGATTTGGACAAAAACACATTCCAGAGAAAGGAGAACCCTGCCTATGTCTAAAAGTATACCGAATTTTTTTGAATAACGACACAAAAACTGCAGAAAAATAAACGAAAAACAAAGAATTGATAAAAAATCCTGTTTACGCTAAAATTGAAATAACAAAATTTCCAGTATTATCAAAACTTTGTCATATCAACAACTTTTTGGGGTTTTTATCTTAACTATGAGGAATTAAAACTGTATCAGACCGCAAGAAAGGCTGAAGCAACCCTTCGTTTTTATCTAACCCATAAGATTTGAAACAATAATCTCGATATCACACGATAAAAGAGTAAGAAAAGCTCATAGAGAAATAGATGGAAAGTTTTTTGTACAGTAAATAATCCACCTGTAGGACGGCTTCCTGGTAATCCGTATGGGTTGTAGGTACGTTACGATACCCAGCATTTGATGATGAAGAATTAAGCGAAAAGGTTGAATATAAACCGTTTAATAGCATTGTTGAAGTGAAAGAATTTTTCCAAATCAGTTTATTAGGGCGAAGAAGAAATATTTTTGGATAAGAAGCGACTTTTAAAATAAAGCAGATTATAGTGATCACAATTTTTTATGTGAGATGGTCAAGAAAATGAAAGAGGATAGTAAAGAACCTATTGTTACTGTAGATGAGCAAATTCACTAACATAAATTTACATCCGAACAAAAAAGGAGACATGAACCCGATTCCTTGGTTAGAATAGATGTGCCAACAAACCATTCACACAAGGAGGTTCATGTCTCATGAATAGATTAGCACATCATCAAGGAATCCACAAGTTTTTCACGATGTTGGGGTTGGCACTTTATTTTTCAAAACCTGTCATGAAGCATCTCGTTCATATCGTGGATGCGATGATCACGAAAGGCTTTTCTGGAACGTTGACCGATCTTCATCATTGGAGCTTTCACCCCAATCATCGAACGACACTCAGCCATTTTTTCACGAAAAGCCCTTGGGATGAAGAGACGCTGCTTCGCAAACTCCAGCAATGGATGCTTCATCGTGTCGAACGGATCGCCAAACAGAAAAATCAACCCCTTTTTGTTTCGATCGATGATACGATTTGCCAAAAAATCAAGCCTTCGTCACGGGCAACGCACGCCATTCAAGGGTGTGATTGGCACTATTCTCACACAGAGAAAAAGTCGATCTGGGGACATTCTCTTGTTTGGCTCATGGTTCATACGATGACCCAGGCTTTTCCCTTTGCGTTCCGCCTCTACGACAAGGCGGCTGGGAAAAGCAAGGGGGAACTCGCGATCGAGATGCTTTCTTCTTTGGATGTACGCCGTCCCGTTTATGTGCTGATGGATTCGTGGTATCCATCGCAAGCGCTCGTGGAAGCCTGTCTGAAAAAAGGATTTCACGTCATCGCGATGCTCAAAACGAACCGGATTCTCTATCCGAAAGGCATCGCCATCCAAGCCAAACAGTTTGCCCGCTATATCGAACCGAACGACACCCATCTCGTCACGGTGGGAGAAGAGCGTTATCGCGTGTATCGCTACGAGGGATCGCTGAAAGGTCTCGATGATGCCGTTGTGTTGTTGGCTTGGAAAGCCGATCAGCCGATGACACCCGAACATCTTCACTGCGTCTTGAGCACCGACCGGGAGCTAAGCGATGAAGAGATCTTGCGCTACTATGCCCAGCGTTGGTCGATCGAATGCTTTTTTCGACAAGCGAAAGACCAGCTGAAGCTCGATGGGTACCGCGTTCGTCAACGTCGTGCGGTGAAACGGTATTGGATCTTGGTGCAACTCGCTTATGTGTACAGTATGGTCGAGTCCAACCGGGATTTCTCTACTGGGCTTGATCTTCTCCGAACGAAGAAAGGGCATAGTCTCGTCGAGTTCATTTACCATGCAGCGAAGCAAGATATTCCCATTGATGTCGTTAAAAAACAGCTCCATGTGGCATAAGGGGTACTCCGTTTGTCTCTTTTTACATGGTAATTATTGTAATGAAAATTGCTCAACTACAGTTGTTATTAATAAAAATAAACCTGTTGATGATCAAAAAGAAAAACAAAATGAAGATACAAGATCTGATCGTTTTTCATGGAAGATAGATGATGTTGAATTCCATTAATTTTTCAAAAATTGGCGCTCCTTTTAGGAGTGCTTTTTATTTTACCTGAGAGAGGGTGTAATGTATAAGGGAAAAACGCATACAAGATTACGACGAAGACACAAGGGTATCTGACTGTTACGGCGCCGATCATTCGTCCTGGCGTATTCCCTTATATGTGATCGGGTAAAATGGTTCTGATGGAAGCCGAGTTTGCAGGAGGAAATCTTTTCGGACAAAACAATTCAGGCAAAGCCGGTTACTGATGGCGGCCATCCGAATGAACCAGTCACATTGCAAAATTTCAACCGGCATGCAAAAGGGATTTCACTACGGATGAAGAGTACAAGATTTAAATCTGGTCATCTCTTTTACTGTCACATTCGGATTCATTCAACATTGCCTGTTCGTTTGGAAGTCCCCTATATATAACGGTTGCCGAAAAATTTTTATTTAGCTCAGTTGAAAAACTGGGCTTTTTATTTCCTAAATATGGAAACAAATCCACTCCCCCGTATACCGCTCCTCTTAAAAAAAGCCGTTTATGTCATAATATATAACATAAATACGTAAATTTTTAGTTAAAATACACAAAATCACATTAAAAATTGTGAATATTCGCTAATGTTAAATAGCTGAAAAGAATATATAATAAATACACATTACGTATTGTGTTATAAAAATTAACATAAAAGGGATTGATCGTATTATAAAGGGGTGAATGAATGAAGACGTTGTTCATAAAAAATGCCAAAAATATTATTACTATGGATGAAAATCGAACGGAATACCCAGGCGGCAGCATGTATGTTGTCGGTCAAGAGATTAAAGCGATTGGCTATGATTTACCTTGTGAGTCAGCGGATATTGTCATTGATGCGCGCGGAAAAATTGTTTATCCGGGGTTAATCAATACGCATCATCATTTGTATCAGACTTTCACCCGCAATATCCCTTGGGTGCAAAATGTTGAGCTGTTTGATTGGCTAATCGCTTTGTACGATATTTGGCGCCATCTAAGGCCGGAAGATGTGTATTTAAGTGCTGTTGTCGGATTAGGTGAGTTACTTAAAAGCGGTTGTACGGCATCAGCTGACCATTTTTACGTTTTTCCGAATGGAGTCAGCTGTGAATTAATTGATGAGGAAATACGGGCAGCACGTGAGATCGGAATTCGTTTTTACCCAACTAGAGGCTCTATGAGTTTAGGACGATCAAAAGGGGGATTGCCGCCAGATGAAATCGTTCAGCCGGAGGATGTTATTCTTCGAGATACCATGAGAATTATTGAAACCTATCATGATCCTAGTAAATTTTCGATGCTGCGGGTAGGTGTTGCACCTTGTTCACCATTTTCGGTTAGCAAAGACTTGCTGCGTGAATCAGCGGATTTAGCACGCAGTTATGGCGTTCGGATGCATACCCATTTGGCGGAAACGATCGATGAAGAGGATTTTTGCAGAGAAAAGTTTGGCATGCGTCCTTTCGAACTAATGGAAGAAACAGGTTGGGTCGGCGAAGACGTGTGGTATGCGCATGGAATCTGGTTTGATGACAAAGAAATTGCCAAGCTGGGTGCTTGTGGCTGCGGAGTTGCTCATTGTCCGAGCAGCAATATGAAAATGGCTTCCGGAACGATGCGAATTATGGACATGCTGCAGGCAGGGGTAAAAGTGGGATTTGGTGTTGATGGTTCAGCTTCTAATGATTCCTCCAATCTATTATTAGATTTAAAAATTATGAACCTGCTCCATAATCTTCAGCATGGAACGACAGCGCTAAGTGCTGAAGATTGTTTGTCGATTGCGACGAGAGGTTCAGCTAAAGTGCTTGGCTGGGAAGATGCCATTGGTTCATTGGAAGTCGGCAAGGCTGCTGATATGTTTATGATTGATACGAATCGATTAGAATTTGCTGGTGCGCTTTTCAACGATACGGCACTTCCGATTCTAGCGGGCACACCGACAGTCGATATGACTATCGTTGGCGGACAGATTGTTGTAGATAAAGGGCGTCTTGTCAATATCGATGAAGAATCATTTGCCATGCGGGCGCAAAAAGCTGCTGAAAGAATGCTGGAAACGGCTCTTGAGCATACAAAAGTCAATTATAAAAAACCAAGAATAAGAAACTCAGCTATTCTAACTTAGATAAGGGGGGATAAGCAGTGGAAGCAATTCGAAACGAGATTGTCGCATTTCATCATGTTAGTAAGATTTACAATACCGGCACAGTCGCTTTAAGCCAATTCCATTTTTCCATCACAGAAGGGGAATTTATAAGCTTCCTCGGCCCGTCTGGCTGCGGGAAATCAACGGCATTAAGAATGGTGGCAGGTTTAGGCGAAGCTACTGAGGGCAAGGTAGAAGTATTTGGGCAAAACCCGAAAGAAGTTATCAAAAATACAAATGATGTTGCGTTTGTATTCCAAGATGCCAACTTGCTTCCATGGAGAACGGTGCTGGAAAATGTGATGCTGCCTTTAGAATTAAGGGGTTCGGATAAAAAAAGCCGCAAAGAGGATGCGATCAAAGTATTGGAGATGGTTGGACTAAAGGATCATATAAAGTCATATCCTAGGCAGTTGTCAGGCGGAATGAGAATGAGGGTGTCTATAGCTCGAGCGTTGGCTGCAAAACCTAAATTGCTGTTAATGGATGAACCGTTTGCTGCATTAGACGAGATTACAAGACAGACCTTGCAGACGGAGCTGCTTGAAATATGGAAAAGGGAGAAAATGACAATTTTGTTCGTTACTCATAATGTATTTGAAGCTGTCTATCTTTCTACTAGAATTGCAGTGTTGTCAGCTCGGCCCGGACGATTATCATCTATCATCGATGTCGATCTTCCTTATCCGAGGGAGCGGACAGATGAACGGTTTACAGAATATGTCGATATTTCCTCGCAAAGTCTTGAGAATAGTTCAACCCGAAGGGAGTTGGTATAAATGTCTGTACAAACAGCAACCACTCAAACGAAGGAAATTGTCGCTCAATCAAATAATACTGGCAAACTGAAAATATGGAGCAAATCAAAATGGAAGATTATTGGTCCGATTGCTGCGCTTGTTGTTTTTCTTTCTTTATGGCAGTTTGTACCGATTATGGTTGGCGTGCAGCCGTTTATACTTCCAAAACCGACGGACGTCCTTCAAGCGGCGGTTGAAGATTGGGAGTTATTATGGCCAGCCATACAAATAACGGTGGCTGAATCTGTGATCGGATTTGTAATAAGCGCCATCATTGGAATTGGCTTTGCGGTTTTATTAGCAAGCTCAAAAATTTTAGAAATAAGCATTTACCCGTATGCGGTTATTTTACAAACGATACCGGTTGTAGCTGTTGCACCGATCGTTGTTATCTGGTTCGGCTCGGGCTTCAATTCGATTGTGATGATTTCATTTTTAATCGGATTTTTTCCGATTATTTCAAATACGTTAATGGGATTGAATTCAGTCGATAAAAATATGAGCGAATTATTTACTTTATATAATGCGTCAAAATGGCAAAAAATGTGGAAGCTCCGAATTCCGGCTGCTATGCCTTACATGATGACCGGCTTAAAAATATCCAGCACGCTATCGATCGTTGGAGCTATTACGGGTGAATATATAGCTGGAATTGGCGGAGGAAAAGGCGGTTTAGGGTATGCCATTACGGTAGCAGCCGTTCAATTAAAAACACCATATTTATTTGCTTGTGGAATTGCCGCTGCTATTTTTGGGATTGTCTTTTACTTACTCGTAAGTTTGTTTTCTCATTTCATGCTGAGATCATGGCACGAATCCGCGATGAAGGGAGAAAAATAAAAAATTTGATCAAAAATTAAGTTGACATAATCACTATTGCTTACAAGAGCTGAATTTATTTGCTAATTTTTTTTGCATAAAAATGGTTTGCTGCGTTAGGGAACGAGCTTTATTGAGTTTCAAAAAAAGTGCAAAAAGGGGGAAAAAGAATTGAAAGCATGGCGCAAAGCGAGTTTTCTATTAATCGGGATTATATTCATGTTCTTCCTCACCGCCTGCGGCGGACAAGAGTCGAGCAGCTCAACAAACGAGGGAGACAGCGCTTCGAATGAAGAGAAAAAAGACTTAAAAGATGTAAAAATTGTATTAAATTGGTTTCCGAAGGCGCAGCATGGCGGTTTGTATGCAGCACAAGAAAACGGATTGTTTGAAAAAAACGGTTTAAAAGTCACGATCGAACCGGGTGGGCCGCAAGTCTCGTCTATTCAAATGGTTGCATCTGGAAGTGCTGACTTTGGGCTTGCACATGCTGACCAAATGGTTATTGCTAGAAATCAAGGAATTGAATTAGTCGCTGTAGCTGCTGCCATGCAAGGAAGCCCGCAGGCATTAATGTTCCATAAAGGAAAGGGAATTGACGATTTTGATGAATTAAATGGAAGAAAAGTATATATACAGCCTGGTATTACGTATTGGGACTTTTTGAAATCTAAATATAATTTAAGTAATGTACAAGAATTGGCTTATACAGGACAGCATTCGAATTTTATTAGCGATCCCAATTCTGTAAGCCAAGCCTTTGTGACTTCAGAGCCGTTTTTCTTAAAAAAAGATGGAGTAGATGTAGAAACGAAGCTCATATCTGATGCAGGTTATAATCCTTATAACGTTGTGTTATATGTTACAAAAGACTATTTAGAAAAAAATAAAGAAACTGTCAAAGCATTTGTGGATGCTTTTGTCGAAGGATGGTATTTATACAAAGATTCTTACGAAGAGATTAATAAAGTGATTCAGAAAGACAACGCTGATATGGAATTAGAATCATTAAAATTTGAAGCCGAAACACAAGTGGATTTTGTATATGGAGGAGATGCAGCAGAGCATGGAGTCGGATATATGACGGAAGAACGCTGGGCAACATTAATTAAACAATTGCACGATCTCGGTTTATTAGAAAAAACATTTGATGCAAAGGAAATTTTTACGACAGAATATTTGCCAAAACATGAATCGAAATAAAAACGAAAACGAAAGCTGGGCAGCTTATATTTGCTCAGTTTTTTGTTTTAACCAAAAGCTTTACTGTAAAAAAAAGAAATCGGCTTATATGCCGACTTCAAAAACTGATCTCATACATTAAAATTTAAAAGTCCTTTTACTCCTCGTTTTTCACTTGATTATATGCTTGATCAAGATTTTGCAGTCTTTTCAATATTTCAGCATTTTTGGTTAGCTGGTCGTAAATTAAAGTTGAGACGACAGATCGGTAGTAGCTGTTCATGGCATCAATCTTTGAAGATTTTTCTTTATTCATTTCAATGTACTGTTTAAAGTTTTCTTTAAAATAGGAAACAGAAAAAAGCTGTGTCATGTTCGTTCCTCCAAAATTTTAGATTCTTTTTTTAAATTCTTCATGTAAAATAGAACTAAAGGGGGGGAGTTCTGATGCATATAAAAATGGACTTAGTCCAAAACCAATCCTTGAGATTGGCGATGACGAAAGAGCTGAAGCAAGCCATTGGGCTTTTGCAATATTCTACAATCGATTTAGTATCTTACTTGAGGGAAATTACGCTTGAAAACCCCTTTGTGGAATTGGAAGAATCCCATCCACCGATATTTTATCATAATCAAAGAAAGCAGCAGAGGGCTAGCAAGGAGGATGGCCGCTGGATCGAAAATATGCCGAAAAAAGGGATGGGGCTAAAAGATCATTTGCGAAATCAGCTCGTAGAATTTCGTTTTACCGAAAACGAACGGCGTGCTATTCATATTTTAATCGATGCAGTGGACTCAAATGGTTATATGTCAGAAGACTTATCCCGCCTATCGGAAAAGTTCCAAATTTCGATCGATCTTTTGGAAAAACAGCTGTCTGTGCTGCAATCATTAGATCCAATTGGCGTCGGGGCACGTTCGCTTCAAGAATGCTTGCTTTTGCAGGCTAAAGAAATCGAGGAAAAACCTGAAGGCTCCGAGTTCGTGTTAAAAGAGCATTTTCATCTGTTTGCCACAAAAGCTTGGAAGGATCTTTCCAAAAAGACAGGTCTGTCGCTGAATGCTCTTCAGCAAATTTTCGATTTTGTTCAAACATTGAATCCAAGACCTGGTCTGCAATTTGATGAGGAAACCCCGAATTATATCATCCCTGATTTAATGATTGAAGAGCGAAATGGAGATTGGATTGTATATTATAATGAAGATCTTTTGCCGCAAATTAAAATCAATCGGGACTACGAACCGATTGTACAAACAGAAAAAGAAGTAAAATCTTACGTACAGACTAAACTCCATCAAGGACGCTGGCTGTTAAAATCGCTTGAGCAGCGGAAGGAAACGCTTGTCAAAGTTATGCAGGAAATTATACGATTTCAGAAAGACTTTTTCTATTTGAAAAACAACATTTTGAAACCGTTAACATTAAAAGATATCGCTGATTCTCTTAACATTCACGAGTCGACTGTAAGCAGAGCGGTCAATGATAAATTTGTTCAAACTCCTTTCGGTTTATATGAGTTGAAATATTTTTTCACTAACAAAGTGGGAGAAGAAGATACATCAAGTGCGAATGTTAAACAGGTCATTCAGCAATTAATTGATCAAGAAAATAAGCAAAGACCGCTTTCAGATCAAAAAATTGCCAACCTGTTGAAAGAGAATTATAATATGAATGTTTCGAGAAGAACAGTGGCCAAATACCGCGATCAGCTCAATATCCCTTCGTCCAATTTGCGAAAAAGATATAATTAGAAAGGAATTGGATTCGTGAATCAAGTGGTTCTTTATACGAAGCAAACATGTCCATTATGTGATGAAGCAAAGGAATTGCTGTATAAGCTGCAAGCTGAAATACCCTTTGATCTGAAAGAAAAAGATATTTATCAAGATGACCGGCTGCTGGAAAAATATCAACTAATGATTCCAGTGATTGAAGTGAATGGAAAGATTGTTATTTTTGGGAAAATTGAAGAAAATTCTTTAAGAAAACGTTTGCTGGAACTTGTTTCTGTTGATTAACATTTGCGCTCCTGCTAAAATAATATATGTAGCAAGGGGTGAATTTTTTTGCTATAATTGGGACATAATTTGTCTTATAGGGACAAAAAAAGTACCGGAAAGAAAGAGCTGAAGGGTCTTGAAAATGCAATCATTAATTGAAGCTCAAAAAAAATTATTGCCTGATCTTCTCCAAACTATGCAAAAGCGCTATCAAATTTTGCAGTCCATTCGACTGATGCAGCCTGTAGGAAGACGAAGCTTGTCAAACAATTTAGGCATCAGTGAAAGAATTCTGCGTGGAGAAGTGCAATTTTTAAAAGAACAAAATTTAATTCATATTCACCCCTCGGGAATGACCTTAACGAAAGAAGGGGATGATCTTCTTTCATCATTGGAAGAAATGATGAAAGATGTTTTAGGTTTAACTTTTTTGGAAACTACATTAAAAGAGAAGCTTCATTTAGATGAAGTGATTGTTGTTTCAGGTGACAGCGACCATTCGCCCCTCGTGAAAAAAGAAATGGGAAGAGCTTGTGCACAATGCATTATGAATCATTTGCAGGATGACGAGGTTGTTGCTGTGGCAGGCGGCACAACGCTGGCAGCTGTTGCTGAAATGATGATTCCGTTAGGTCATCGCCGAAATGTTTTATTTGTCCCTGCAAGAGGCGGACTAGGGGAAAATGTTGAAAACCAGGCGAATACGATTTGCGCCAAAATAGCTGAACGTGCACATGGGAAATACAGGCTGCTCCATGTTCCTGACCAGCTAAGCAAGGAAGCATATGAATCCATTATCGAAGAACCGGAAATAAAAGACCTTTTAAAAATTATACGTTCAGCGAAAATGCTTGTTCATGGCATCGGGGATGCTCAAACAATGGCGGAGCGAAGAAAGACTCCGAAGGAAGATTTCGAAAAAATTAAAAAAGGAAAAGCAGTAGGCGAAGCTTTCGGTTATTACTTCAACCAAAAAGGTGAAGTCGTCCATAAAGTTCAAACGGTTGGAATGCAGCTGGAGGACTTAAAAAACATACGAAATGTGATCGCGGTTGCTGGAGGAGCCTCTAAAGC
This sequence comes from Aeribacillus sp. FSL M8-0235, assembly GCF_038000355.1. Classification (NCBI taxonomy): domain Bacteria; kingdom Bacillati; phylum Bacillota; class Bacilli; order Caryophanales; family Bacillaceae; genus Aeribacillus; species Aeribacillus sp. FSL M8-0235. Next base: position 852,413 of record NZ_JBBOBW010000001.1, read on the forward strand.
AAAAGCGATCAAAGCGTATATGAATCAATCATTAGCCACGATTTTAGTAACTGACGAAGTGGCAGCTAAAGAGTTATTAAGGGAACTGTAAAGCTCCCTCAATATAAACATCATTCCTAAAATTGAAGGAGGACTTAAAGATGGCAGTGAAAATTGGTATTAATGGTTTTGGTCGTATTGGACGCAATGTATTCCGCGCAGCATTAAAAAATCCTGAAGTAGAAGTAGTAGCAGTAAATGATTTAACAGATGCAAACATGCTTGCACATCTTTTACAATACGATTCCGTTCATGGAAAACTCGATGTGGAAGTCGGGGTAAACGGAAATAACTTGGTCGTGGATGGAAAAGAAATTCAAGTATTATCCGAGCGCGATCCAGCTCAATTAGGCTGGGGAGACCTTGGCGTTGACATTGTAGTAGAATCTACTGGTCGCTTCACAAACCGTCAAGATGCAGCAAAACACCTTGAAGCAGGTGCGAAAAAAGTAATCATTTCTGCGCCGGCTAAAGAAGAAGATATCACAATTGTTATGGGCGTAAACGAAGACAAATATGATCCAAGCAATCATCATGTCATTTCCAACGCTTCATGTACAACAAACTGCTTAGCTCCGTTTGCAAAAGTTTTACATGAAAAATTTGGCATTGTTCGAGGCATGATGACAACTGTGCATGCTTATACAAATGACCAACAAATTTTAGACTTGCCTCACAAAGATTACCGCCGCGCTCGCGCTGCAGCAGAATCTATTATTCCGACGACAACTGGTGCGGCTAAAGCAGTTGCGCTCGTATTGCCTGAATTAAAAGGAAAACTTAACGGTATGGCAATGCGTGTTCCGACACCAAATGTGTCCATCGTTGACTTAGTGGCTGAGCTTGAAAAAGACGTAACAGTGGAAGAAGTAAATGCGGCGCTTAAAGAAGCAGCTGAAGGAGAATTGAAAGGTATTTTAGCGTACAGCGAGGAGCCGCTTGTATCCAGAGACTATAATGGTGATACTCATTCTTCTACGATTGATGCGCTTTCTACTATGGTGCTTGAAAACCGCATGGTGAAAGTTGTTTCTTGGTACGATAACGAAACAGGATACTCAAACCGTGTGGTAGATTTGGCGGCTTACATTGCAAAACAAGGTTTATAATCTTTAAATACGGACTTGTGGCTTGCCTGTTTAAAAAGCTATAATGAAAAGCGGGAAGGGGAAGGGGACGTTTACATTCCCCTTTCCCTTTCAACATGTAGGAAGAATTTTTTCCTGATCGTTATTGTGAAGGAGGAGCTTGAGCCATGAACAAGAAAACGATAAAAGATGTCGATGTGAAAGGGAAAACGGTATTTTGCCGAGTTGACTTTAATGTACCGATGCAGGATGGCAAAATAACCGATGATACACGCATTCGAGCTGCACTCCCAACGATCCAATACTTGGCGGATCAAGGAGCGAAAGTATTGCTTGCCAGCCACCTTGGCAGACCAAAAGGACAGGTTGTGGAAGAGCTTCGATTGACGCCTGTAGCGAAGCGTTTAGAAGAACTGTTAGGCAAAAAGGTGGTCAAAGTAGATGAAGCTTACGGTGCGGCTGTAAAAGCGGAAGTAGACAAGTTAAACAATGGCGACATTCTCGTTCTGGAAAATGTACGCTTTTATCCTGGCGAAGAAAAAAATGATCCTGAGCTTGCTAAAGCTTTTGCTGAATTGGCTGATCTATATGTTAACGATGCCTTTGGCGCTGCTCACCGCGCACATGCATCCACCGCAGGCATTGCGGAATATTTACCATCTGTTGCAGGATTTTTAATGGAAAAAGAAATCAATGTTTTAGCGAAAGCGCTTGATAATCCTGACCGCCCATTTACAGCGATTATCGGGGGTGCAAAAGTAAAAGATAAAATCGGAGTTATCGAAAATTTATTGGAACGTGTAGATAATTTGATTATCGGCGGAGGACTTGCTTATACGTTTGTAAAAGCGCTGGGTCACGAAATCGGCAAGTCTTTGCTTGAAGAAGATAAAATAGAACTGGCAAAATCGTTTATGGAACGTGCCAAAGAAAAGGGCGTTCGCTTTTATATGCCTGTAGATGTTGTGGTAGCAGATGATTTTTCAAATGATGCCAATACAAAAGTAGTGGATATTGACAGTATTCCGGCTGATTGGGAAGCACTTGACATTGGACCTAAAACGGCTGAAATTTATGCGGATGTCATTCAACAATCAAAGCTTGTTGTTTGGAACGGACCGATGGGCGTTTTTGAAATGGATGCTTTTGCAAAGGGAACAAAAGCTGTAGCGGAAAGCTTGGCGAAAGCAGAACATACTTATACGGTCATCGGCGGCGGTGATTCAGCAGCAGCAGTAGAAAAATTCGGCCTTGCGGATAAAATGAACCACATCTCAACCGGAGGCGGAGCATCTTTAGAGTTCATGGAAGGGAAGAAACTTCCGGGAGTTCAAATATTGGAAGACAAATAACCACAACCATTTCCGTAAAAAGGAAGGTGTAAAGATGAGAAAGCCGATTATTGCAGGGAATTGGAAAATGCATAAGACGCTGGAAGAAGCAAAAAGCTTTGTAAAGGAAGTTAAATCACTCGTTCCCCCACAGGATAAAGTTGATTCCGTTATATGTGCACCTGCCTTATTTTTAGGTCAGCTTGTGGAATTGGCTGAAGGCTCTGAACTAAAAATTGGCGCTCAAAATATGCATTTTGAAGAAAGCGGAGCTTATACAGGGGAAATCAGCCCTGTTGCATTGGCGGATATCGGTGTTGATTATGTGATCATTGGACACTCCGAACGCCGGGAAATGTTTGCCGAAACAGACGAAACCGTGAATAAAAAAGTATTGGCTGCTTTCAAACACGAATTAACTCCGATCGTATGTGTAGGCGAATCATTAGCTGAGCGTGAAGCTGGAAAAACGAATGAAATTGTTGGCGAGCAGGTCAAAAAAGCGTTGGCTGGAGTCGATGCGTCGGCTGTGAAAAGCATCGTGATTGCTTATGAGCCGATTTGGGCGATTGGCACAGGAAAATCGTCTTCTCCGGAGGATGCCAATGAAGTATGTGCCCATATTCGGGGTGTAATTGCCGATATTTATTCCGATGATGTTGCAAACAAAGTTCGCATTCAATATGGCGGCAGTGTTAAACCGGAAAATATTAAAGATTTTCTAAACCAGCCGGAAATTGACGGAGCATTAGTCGGAGGCGCAAGCCTGGAACCACGCTCTTTCTTGCAGCTATTGGAGGAAGGCCAAAATGAGTAAAAAACCAGTAGCATTAATTATATTAGACGGTTTTGCTCTGCGTGACGAAGTGAAAGGAAATGCTGTGGCTCAAGCGAACAAGCCGAATTTTGATCGATTTTGGAATACATACCCGCATGCAACGTTAAAAGCATGTGGAGAAGCTGTCGGCTTGCCGGAAGGTCAAATGGGAAATTCTGAAGTTGGACATTTAAACATCGGTGCAGGCAGAATTGTATACCAAAGTTTAACACGCGTTAACATAGCGATTCGTGAAGGCGAATTTTTTGAAAATGAAACATTTCTTTCAGCTATGAACCACGTGAAAGAAAAAGGAACGAACCTTCACATTTTCGGCTTATTATCGGATGGCGGCGTTCACAGCCACATTAACCACTTATTCGCCTTGTTAAAATTGGCGAAAGATCAGCAAGTGAAAAATGTGTTCATTCATGGATTTTTGGACGGACGCGATGTTGGTCCGCAAACGGCGAAGCAATATATTGATCAGCTGAATGAAAAGATCAATGAATACGGAGTAGGACAGATCGCAACGATTTCAGGCCGCTATTACTCGATGGACAGAGATAAAAGATGGGATCGAGTAGAAAAAGCATACAGAGCGATGGTGTATGGTGAAGGGCCAGCTTACAAAAACGCATACGAATGTATTGAAGATTCTTATGCACACGGGATTTATGATGAGTTTGTCATCCCTTCTGTTATGACAAAAGAAGACGGCAGTCCTGTTGCAACCATTCAAGATGATGACGCGGTCATTTTCTATAATTTCCGTCCGGATCGCGCCATTCAAATTTCGAATACATTCACAAATGAAGATTTCCGTTCCTTTGATAGGGGACCGAAACATCCAAAACGTTTATTCTTCGTTTGTTTGACGCATTTTAGCGAAACGGTGAAAGGATATGTTGCCTTCAAGCCGGTTAACTTGGACAACACAATTGGTGAAGTCATTTCCCAAGCTGGATTGAGGCAGCTGCGCATTGCAGAAACAGAAAAATATCCGCATGTTACGTTCTTTATGAGCGGAGGCCGGGAAGAGAAGTTTCCTGGCGAAGAACGGATTTTAATTAATTCACCGAAGGTAGCCACGTATGATTTAAAACCGGAAATGAGCGCATATGAAGTAACTGAGGCGCTTTTAAAAGAAATTGAGGCTGACAAGCATGATGCGATCATATTGAATTTTGCCAATCCGGACATGGTCGGTCACTCCGGCAAACTTGAGCCAACGATAAAGGCAGTCGAAGCGGTTGATGAATGTCTCGGAAAAGTGGTGGATTTGATTCTCGAAAAAGGCGGAACAGCTATTATAACTGCTGACCACGGAAATGCGGACGAAGTCGTCACACTTGACGGAAAACCGCAAACCGCACATACGACAAATCCAGTGCCGGTTATTATAACGAAAAAAGGAATCGAATTGAGAGAAGACGGAATTTTAGGTGATTTGGCACCAACGATGCTCGAGCTGCTCGGGCTGGAAAAACCGAAAGAAATGACAGGGAAAAGTCTTATTAAATCATAAATAAAGGAGATGAAGCAATATGCCAGCTATTACTGATGTTTATGCACGTGAAGTGCTTGATTCAAGAGGAAATCCGACAGTTGAAGTAGAGGTGTATACAGAATCAGGTGCATTTGGACGGGCGCTTGTACCTAGCGGTGCATCCACAGGTGAGTACGAGGCTGTTGAATTGCGTGACGGTGATAAAGAACGCTACCTTGGAAAAGGGGTTTTAACAGCAGTTAAAAACGTGAACGAAATTATTGCCCCAGAACTGTTAGGCTTTGATGTGACGGAACAAAATGCCATCGATCAACTATTAATTGAACTTGACGGAACAGAAAATAAAGGAAAGCTGGGAGCAAACGCAATTTTAGGTGTTTCTATGGCCGTTGCTCGTGCTGCAGCTGATTATTTAGGTGTTCCGCTGTATCAATATCTCGGTGGCTTCAATGCGAAAACTCTTCCTGTGCCGATGATGAACATTTTAAACGGCGGCGCTCATGCAGACAACAATGTTGATATTCAAGAATTCATGATTATGCCGGTCGGCGCGGAAAGCTTCCGGGAAGCACTGCGGATGGGAGCGGAAATTTTCCATTCATTAAAATCTGTATTAAAAGGAAAAGGATATAATACAGCTGTTGGTGATGAAGGCGGATTCGCTCCAAATTTACAATCAAATGAAGAAGCTTTGCAAACTATTATCGAAGCAATTGAAAAAGCCGGCTACAAACCTGGCGAACAAGTTAAGCTTGCGATGGATGTTGCTTCTTCTGAACTGTTTAATAAAGAAGACGGCAAGTACCACCTAGAAGGAGAAGGCGTTGTAAAAACGTCGGAAGAAATGGTGCAATGGTATGAAGAGCTTGTCTCCAAATATCCGATCATTTCGATTGAAGACGGACTTGATGAGAACGACTGGGAAGGCCATAAACTGTTAACAGAACGTTTAGGCGGAAAAGTTCAGCTTGTCGGAGACGATTTATTTGTAACAAATACAAAAAAATTAGCGGAAGGCATTGAAAAAGGAGTCGGCAACTCTATTCTGATTAAAGTTAACCAAATCGGAACGTTAACAGAAACGTTTGATGCGATCGAAATGGCAAAACGCGCCGGCTATACAGCGGTCATCTCCCATCGCTCAGGCGAGACGGAAGACAGCACCATTGCAGACATTGCTGTGGCAACAAACGCAGGCCAAATTAAAACAGGCGCACCTTCCCGCACGGACCGCGTTGCGAAATACAATCAATTGCTTCGCATCGAAGATCAACTTGGCGATACTGCAGTTTACCAAGGAATTAAATCTTTCTATAACTTGAAAAAATAACACTATCTATGAAAAGGTCTAACCGAGTTATTTGGTTAGACCTTTTTTAATTAAAGCTCAAAGCACACAAAATCATAACCTAGACGGTGTGTAAATACTTTCTTATTACCAATAAACAACATATAATAAAAACATAGACAGCGTAAAAACACAGTCCCGGTTGGTAGTCCGGGCGCACTCCGAAAGAGTGTCAGTATCCTTCCCCTCCTTGGGATGTCCATCGCTGTCGTTACGTTTTACAAGGAGGGACCTTTCATGAAGTTGACGGTTTTTTACGATGGACAATTCTGGATCGGTGTGGTTGAGCAAAAGGAAGGTGAAGCTATAAAAGCGGTTCGCTACGTATTTGGTTCAGAGCCAAAAGATGATGAAGTTTTGGCATTTGTGAATGGTCCGATGCTATCGTTACTGCACAAGTGCCGCACAACAACCGCCGTGCCGCTTGAAATGAAAAAGCGCAAAAATCCGAAGCGACTGCAACGTGAAGCTGCAAAGGAAATGAAAACAAGGCCGCTTTCCACATATGCACAAACAGCCCTTCAGCTAGAATTGGAGCATCGTAAAAAAGAGAGAAAAGTTTTGCGCAAGGAGCTGCGCGAAGCTCTCATCAAGCGAAAAAGAGAGTTAAAGCGTTTAAAAGCGAAGGCAAAACATCGTGGAAGGTAATACAGAGTTGGATGTCTTGCTTCAAGACATCCGCTTTCGTATTTTCTGAATGGATACGCTATTGTGTAATGAGCCAATTTATGATACATTAAAACTATTGTAATGTGCGTTTTTTTAGGAGGTGGAGTGGACATGCATACTCTGCTTGTCATACTATTAGCAATTGTATCTATTGCGCTGATCGCTGTGGTGATACTGCAGTCTGGAAAAAGTGCTGGATTATCTGGAGCCATTTCCGGCGGTGCTGAACAGCTTTTTGGGAAGCAAAAAGCGCGTGGAATAGATTTAATCTTACATCGTATTACAATCGTTCTTTCTGTGTTATTTTTTGTTTTAGCAATTGCTGTTTCATGGTTTGGATTATAATAGCTAGAAAGGTCTGTCAAACAGGCCTTTTTTCTATGGGAAAATAAAGCTGTTGAATGAATAATGTTTTTGGTATATAATGGAATTTAAACTTTTTTCATACTACAATTCGTTGTAAAAAATAAAGAATTTAAAAAGAGAAGGAGATTTTAAAATGAAAGTTTTACCGCCAAAACCTTTTACGTTTGAAGGTGGGAATCGTGCTGTACTGCTGCTTCACGGCTTTACTGGAAATTCAGCAGATGTGCGGATACTTGGGCGTTTTTTGCAAGATAAAGGGTATACTTGTCATGCCCCTCAATATAAAGGCCATGGGGTTCCTCCGGAAGAATTGGTTCATACCGGTCCCGATGACTGGTGGCAAGATGTGATGGGCGGCTACGAACATCTGAAAGACTTAGGTTTTAAAGAAATTGCAGTTGCCGGTTTGTCTCTTGGAGGAGTTTTTTCTTTAAAACTGGGATACACTGTACCTGTAAAAGGAATTATTCCAATGTGCGCCCCGATGTATATTAAAAGCGAAGAAACGATGTATAAAGGGATTTTAAAATATGCCCGCAAATATAAACAATTTGAAGGAAAGCCGGAAGAACAGATTGAGGCGGAAATGGAAGAGTTTCAAAAAACACCAATGAAAACGTTGAAAGCTCTGCAGCGTTTGATTTCTGATGTGAGAGAAAATGTCGATATGATTTATGCCCCGACATTTGTGGTTCAGGCGCGGCACGATGAAATGATCAATCCGGATAGTGCAAATATTATTTATAACGAAGTAAGCTCAAATATAAAAAAAATCAAATGGTATGAAGAATCGTCGCATGTTATTACGCTTGACAAGCAGCGAGATGAACTGCATCAGGACGTCTATGAATTTTTAGAGAGCCTTGATTGGCAGGAGTAAAAGGAGGTTATCGTATTGGCAGAACCCGATATGCAGTTAGCTGAAAGGCTTCTTTCTTTTATGAAGGAAGAGGCTTATAAACCTTTGACTGTGGAGGAATTAGAAGAAGCTTTTCAGCTAGAGGACGCAGACGAATTTAAAAAGCTGATTATTACTTTAAATAAGATGGAAGAAAAAGGCCTCATTGTGCGGACGAGAGCAAATCGATACGGTGTTCCAGAAAAAATGAATTTGATCCGCGGAACACTGGTCGGACATGCCCGCGGATTTGCTTTCGTTGAACCGGATGAACCAGGTTTTGATGACGTGTTCATTCCGCCCGGCGAGCTGAATCATGCGATGCATGGAGACAAAGTTCTTGTGCGGCTAAGCCCGAAAACAAGCGGGGCGAGACAGGAAGGCACGGTCATACGCATTTTGGAAAGAGGAATAACGGAAATTGTCGGAACATATACGGAAAGCAAAAACTTCGGATTTGTCATACCTGACGACAAAAAGATTGTCAACGACATTTTTATTCCGAAAAATGCATCAAATGGGGCAGTTGAAGGTCATAAAGTAATTGTCCGACTCACGTCATATCCTGAAGGACGAATGAGTGCAGAAGGAGAAGTCGTACAAATTTTAGGCCATAAAAATGATCCTGGCGTCGATATTTTATCAATCATTCATAAGCATCAGCTGCCATTGAGCTTTCCAGATGATGTATTAAAGCAAGCAAACGAAACACCTGATGAGATTAAGAGCGAGGAAATCAAGAACAGACGAGACCTTCGCAACGAATTAATCATTACCATTGATGGTGAAGATGCAAAAGATTTGGATGATGCCGTAACAGTAACAAAGTTAAATAACGGCTGCTATAAGCTTGGCGTGCATATCGCAGATGTCAGTTATTATGTAAAAGAAGGAACTCCGATTGACAGAGAGGCATTTGCACGCGGGACAAGCGTATATTTAGTTGATCGCGTCATTCCGATGATACCGCATCGTTTATCAAACGGAATTTGTTCGCTGAATCCGAAGGTGGATCGTCTGACATTATCGTGCGAAATGATTGTGGATGAATATGGGAACGTAGTTCAGCATGATATTTTTCAAAGTATTATTCGCTCCGCTGAGCGGATGACTTATTCAAATGTCAATAAAATTTTGATTGAAAAGGATGAACAGCTTCGGGAAAAATATCAAGAAATTGTCCCCATGCTGGAGGATATGGCTGAGCTTGCGTCGATTTTACGGAAAAAAAGAATGCTGCGCGGAGCTATCGATTTTGATTTTAAGGAAGCGAAAGTTTTGGTGGATGAGAAAGGCAAACCGTATGATGTCATTATTCGGGAACGATCTGTAGCGGAACGGTTAATTGAAGAATTTATGCTGCTTGCAAATGAAACAGTAGCAGAACATTTTCACTGGTTAAATGTACCGTTTATATATCGAATTCACGAAAAACCGAATGAGGAAAAACTAAGACGTTTCTTGGAGTTTATTACAAATTTTGGTTATGTAGTGAAGGGGACAGGAAACAATATTCATCCGCGCGCTTTGCAGCAAATTTTAGATGAAGTACGGGGAAAACCTGAAGAAATGGTGATTTCAACTGTCATGCTTCGGTCTATGAAGCAAGCGAAATATCATCCGGAAAGCGTCGGGCATTTCGGATTGTCGACCGAATTTTACACCCATTTTACTTCCCCGATTCGCCGTTATCCCGATTTGATAGTTCATCGACTCATTCGCAAATATTTGCTTGAAGGGAAAATAGACGAAAAGACACAGATGAAATGGGCATCAATTTTGCCGGAAATTGCAGAACATTCTTCTAATATGGAACGGCGGGCTGTTGATGCGGAGCGTGAAACGGATGATTTGAAAAAAGCAGAATTTATGCTGGATAAGATTGGGGAAGAATTTGATGGAATCATCAGTTCTGTCACAAACTTCGGCATGTTTGTCGAGCTCCCGAATACTGTTGAAGGTCTCGTTCATGTAAGCTATATGACGGATGATTACTACCATTATGATGAACGTCATTATGCGATGATCGGTGAAAGAACGGGAAATGTTTACCGCATCGGCGATGAAATTACCGTCCGCGTTGTGAATGTTGATAAAGAGGAACGATCCATCGATTTTGAAATTGTCGGTATGAGAAAAAAACGAAAAAAATCAACACGGCCTGAAACGGTGAAGGTGATTAAGAGCAAACATCAGGAAGAAGAGGAAGAATGGTCAACGAGACCGCCGAAATCAAAAAAGAAAAAGTTTTATAAAAACGTATCGAAAAAGAAGCGGAAGAAGAAAAAGCGTTAAAGCGAGGCCAGATGTCTAAAAAAACAAACTTATTGAAACAGCAAAATTTCACTTAGAAAGAATCTTGATTGAGGCGAAAATGTTCATTTGCTATAATTATCTTTACCCCTAATTTTCACGAAAGGGTGACAGAGAATGTCAAAGGGAGAAGGGAAACTGATTGCCCAAAATAAAAAGGCGCACCACGACTATTTTATTGAAGAAACGTATGAAGCTGGGATCGTCCTCCAGGGAACAGAAATTAAATCGATTCGCGCCGGCCGCGCCAATTTAAAAGATGCGTTCGCAAGAGTGGAAAAAGGGGAAGCTTTTCTTCATAACATGCATATCAGCCCGTATGAGCAGGGAAATCGATACAACCATGAGCCGTTAAGAACGAGAAAGCTTCTTTTGCACCGAAGAGAAATCAATAAGCTGATCGGGGCCACAAAAGAACAGGGTTATTCATTAGTTCCGCTGAAGCTTTACATTAAAAATGGATTTGCGAAAGTGCTTATCGGGCTAGGAAAAGGGAAAAAGAAATACGATAAGCGGGAGGATTTAAAACGAAAAGAAGCGAAAAGAGAAATTGAACGGGCATTTCAACAAAAACAAAAAGGGATCTATTAATGATAACAATAAATGACAATTGAAAAATATATTGTTTTTGTTATAATAATATATGTCGTTGCCAGTTGAATATATTTCTCAAGCACTAGCTCGAATAAAACGGGGACGTTTTGGATTCGACAGGGATAGATCGAGCTTAAGCTGCGAGCCGGAGGGATCGTCTCCGTCATCAACGTCGCCTAAAGATAACTGGCAAACAAAACAACTACGCTTTAGCTGCTTAATGCTAAAGGCTCCTTTCTTCCATCGCCCATGTGGAGGAAAAGGGGTTCAACTTAAGTGGGCTACGCCCGATTCCGCCGTCTGAGGAAGAGGGAAGAGACGAATCAGACTAGCTGTCCGGATGCCTGCCGACAGGCTAAGGAACAGTGAAATGTTAAATATGTCGGATACGCTCGTAGATGCTTAAGTGGCGATATCTCTGGACGTGGGTTCGATTAGGAAATAGTCGCCTTGTGTGGCAACACACAAGTGAAAATCCGGCTTAATCGGTGAAACCTAAGTCGTTTCTGCGATATGGCAACACCGAGCGGTATGTGGAGCAATCCAACAGCCGTGTATCGACTCATAGGCTGCCTTCAAGGTAGTACTAGGATGCGAAATTCTGCCGTACGGCAAATCTAAATTTCGCATAACACGCCGGAGGACCTGTTTAGGTTCAAGATATAGTCAGTGCCATTGCGAAAGCATGGATCAGCACGTCCCACCGTCTCCATTATAGAAAGACGTTTCCCGTGATTTTTATAAAATTAACAATGAAATAAAAGAAATCGGCAAACATGCTGGTTTCTTTTATTTACATGCTTTGCTAAAGGAAAGGGTTTCAGTTCAAAGCTGAGGTCCTTTTTTCTTATTATTGTGCAGCTTTCAATACTTTTTGAGCGAGAAAATAGGCTGTTGTAGCAATAAGCAATGATATAAGCAATGGTATGGAAGAAGGCTCGCCGAACACTACCTCTTGACTAAGACTGACCGTTTTGGCAGAAAAATCTGGCGTGTAAAAAGCAGTTAAAACAGTACCCGATAGTATTTGAAATACCGTATAGAGCAATAGAAAACGAATGATAAAAACAAAATATTTTTTCAAAAATGATCCCGCATTTTTTGTATTTAAGTATACCATCATTTTCTTTTTTGCCACATCCTTGTTAATTGAATTTATCAATAGAGCTCTTATTGAAAAAAAGCGCACATGCTGTGAAAAGCAAGTGCGCTTTTTGATTAAAAGACAATCGTTTTGTTTCCATGGACAATCACGCGGTCTTCCAAATGCAATTGTACAGCGCGGGCGAGAACGTCGCGTTCAATCGTTCTTCCGACCCTTTTTAAATCTTCAACATTGTACCGATGGCTGACCTCTTTAACCCCTTGTTCAATAATTGGTCCTTCGTCCAAATCTTCCGTCACATAATGGGAAGTGGCTCCAATAATTTTGACTCCGCGTTCATATGCGCGCTCATACGGTCTTGCACCGACAAATGCAGGCAAGAACGAATGATGAATGTTAATAATTCGATGCCGGTAATGCTTGATGAAATCTGGAGATAAAATTTGCATATAACGGGCGAGAACGACGAAATCAATATTATATTTCTTCAACAGTTCAAGCTGCTGCTTTTCCGCTTCCGGCTTATTGTCTTTATTGACCGGTATGTAATAATACGGAATTCCAAGCGATTCAACTGGTTCACGCAAATCTGGATGGTTGCTGATTACCAAAGGTATTTCGCAAAAAAAATCGCCTGATTGATAACGCCAAAGAAGATCGAGAAGGCAATGATCTTGTTTCGATACGAAAATCGCCATTCGCTTTAATTGGTTCATATATGAAAATTGCCATTTCATTTGCAATTCTTTTCCGATCGGCTCAAAGTCTTTTTCAAGCTCGCCTTTTTTACGTTCTATATCCGGTAATTCAAATTCAACGCGCATAAAAAAAGTGCCGCCTGAAGGATCTGTTGAATATTGATCTGATTGGACGATATTGGCGCCGTGTTCATATAAAACTTTAGAAATTTTTGCAACAATTCCTGGCTGGTCGTTGCATGTAATAAGAAGACGTGCGCGATCTTTATATTGATGTAAAAAAGATTCAAGATTCGTTTGTTTCGTATGTAACATAAACCTTTCCTCCAACCCAAATGTGATCTGTACAAAGGATACTAATAGTTTGCTTTCTTGTCAATTTGAACAAGGAAAAAAATATTTATAAGTATTCAATGTAAGAAAATCTTACAACAAAAATTAAAAAATACGAAAAAAAATTGTATAATAAAGTTAATGGCTGAAAATGTTATAAATTTTAACGTAATAACGTTATAAAAGGAGGTATAACAATGTCAGAATCATATAAGGATAAAAAAGTCATTACGATCGGTATCGTTAGTGAACTAACAGGGCTATCACCAAGAAAAATACGATATTATGAAGAACGAAAATTAATTTTTCCCGAAAGAACGAAACAAGGAACGAGAAAATATTCCTTTTCAGATATTGAAACATTAATGGAAATTGCAGATAAAATCGAAGACGGCGTTCAAACGTTTGAAATTAGAAAAGAAATGCTGAAAAAAGAAAGAGATAAAATGCTCGAAGATAAGAAAAAAATGATTCAAGGCCAGCTGAATGCACACTTCAAAATAAGAAAACAATAGTTCAGGGCGGTTAAAACCGCTTTTTTTTTATGATTTAAAAAAGTTCTTCATTTTTATAAAAAATTATCAGAGTTTTTTTGCTTTTAACAAAATATTAGAGGTATATTTAAAATAGATGATTATTTAAAAAGGAGGAAGAAGAAAATGGACTATCGTATAGAAAGAGATACGCTGGGAGAAGTAAAAGTTCCCAAAGACCGCTACTGGGGTGCACAGACGGAACGGAGCAGAAACAATTTTAAAATCGGTACTGAGACGATGCCGATTGAAGTCATTCGTGCATTTGCCATTTTAAAAAGAGGTGCAGCGATCGTTAATGAAAAATTAGGAAAGCTGCCAAAAGAGAAAAAAGATGCGATCGTTCATGTTTGCGATGAAATTATAGAAGGGAAGCTTGATGAGCATTTCCCGCTCGTAGTATGGCAAACCGGAAGCGGAACGCAGTCGAACATGAATGTCAATGAAGTGATTTCGTTTAAAGGAAATGAATACTTGAAAGAAAATGGGTTTGAATCATTAAAAATTCATCCAAATGATGATGTGAATATGGGACAAAGCTCAAACGACACATTCCCTACAGCAATGCATATTGCTGGTGTCATAGCGATAAAAAACAAGCTGTTGCCGGCAATTGATTTGTTGACAGAGACGCTCGATAAGAAATCTAAGCAGTTTGAGAATCTTGTGAAAATTGGCCGCACCCACTTGCAGGATGCAACACCGCTCACGCTTGGACAGGAAATCAGCGGATGGGTACATATGCTGAGAAAAAGCAGAAAAATGATTGTCGAAGCAATGGATAACTTGAGAGATTTGGCGATCGGCGGAACAGCAGTCGGAACAGGAATTAATACGGATCCTCAGTTTGGACAGCTTGTTGCAGATGAAATAAGCAAGCAAACGAATGAATCATTCCGTTCCTCTGAAAACAAATTCCATGCGCTAACTAGCCATGATGAAATCGTTCATGCACACGGAGCGCTAAAAGCCTTGGCAGCTGATCTTATGAAAATTGCAAATGATGTTAGATGGCTGGCAAGCGGTCCAAGATGCGGAATTGGCGAGATCACGATACCAGCAAATGAGCCCGGAAGCTCCATTATGCCGGGAAAAGTGAATCCGACGCAAAGCGAAGCATTAACGATGGTAGCAGTCCAAGTCATGGGAAATGATGCAGCGATCGGTTTTGCTGCAAGCCAAGGAAATTTTGAATTAAATGTTTTCAAACCGGTTATTATTTATAACTTTTTACAATCGATCCGGCTTTTATCGGATAGTATAATTTCCTTCAACGACCGCTGTGCTGTGGGAATTGAAGCAAACAAAGAAGTGATTGATAAATATGTACAAGACTCGCTCATGCTCGTAACTGCTTTAAATCCTCATATTGGATACGAAAATGCAGCGAAAATTGCAAAGCTTGCATATGAAAAACGATTGACTTTAAAGGAGGCAGCTGTTCAACTGAACCTTCTGTCAGCCGAAGAATTTGACCGCATTGTCCAGCCGGAGAAAATGGTGTAACAGAAAACATTGAATTTTTGCTGGGAGATGAAAATATATACCGATACTCACTACTTGATACGATCCCTCTTGTCTAGATAGAAAGAAAAAACCTATACTGTCTATGAACTGCACCCCTTAAAGTAGATGTTGAAAAATCCCTATTTGGTCAACACTGCTTTAAGAGGTGATTTTTTATGGCAAGAAAAGGACAAAAGTTCATAAACTATTCAGTTGAGTTTAAACTCTTAGCAGTTAAAAAATATCTTCGAAGACAGTGCTTCTTTCTTCAGCTTACAGACCTACTGAGTTATATGGGGAGGAATTGTCAGATGATTTCTTTAACATTCCTTCTACAACTATTCTGTAAGCCGCTGAATAAGGGGGAATTTTTAATACTGTCTATTTGATCTTTGATCGGGATATGTTCAATTTGTGCGTCCGGTTTTCTTATTTATATTCAATGCTGCCAGGTGCAAAAACCATTATCCTCCACATAAAAATTTCATGAATCCTACACAAAATATTCACCTTTGCAATGTTGCAATATGTATGTATTAAATTTATTCTTTATTTAATAGTTCTCAATTAATTTTTATTGAGGAAAGGAGATTTATTGTGAAAAAAATCATTATATTGCTTGCCGCCGTTTTCCTTCTTGCAGCTTGCGGTCAAAATGAAACGAAACAAGAGAACAGCGGAGAAAGTGCCGAAGTTCATCCGCTCGAAGTCAATTTGAAAGTGCCAGACCATGCGAATATTCATGAAAAAGTTTCGTTGACTGCTGAAGTGAGCTACGGAGGAGAAGCGGTTGAAGATGCTGATGAAGTAAAATTTGAAATATGGAAAGAAGGAGAAAAAGAAGAAAGTAAAATGATAGAAGCAAAACATGAAAAAGACGGCCAATATACGATTGAACACACATTTGATGAAAATGGAGTTTTTTTTGTTCAATCACACGTTACGGCGAAAAATCAGCATAATATGCCCAAAAAACAAATTGTGATTGGTGAACTACATAAAGGTGGAGCTTCAACGGGAGAAAACGAAGAAACCGCAAATCATACTCATGAACATTCTCAAGGATCTGTAGACATCCAATTGGAGCTGCCGACAAATGTAAAGGCGAATGCGGAAACATTGATTCAAACAAAAATTCAAGCAGAAAACGCTCCGTTGCTAAACGCAAACGTCCGTTATGAAATTTGGAAGGACGGTTCTGATAAGCATGATTGGGTAGATGCTGCAGGAGACGAGAAAGGTACTTATGAAGCGAAATATACATTTTCTTCCTCAGGAACTTATCAAATCCAAGTTCATGTCAACAATGATGAAGGACTACATGAGCATGTCACGAAGAAGGTAACGGTTCAAAAATAAAGATCGGAATGGATATTGTTTATGGTAGAAAAGAATTGAGAAAGAATCGCTGAAAAAGTGTATATGTATGGACAAAAATAAGAGCGGGGAAAGAAATCAATTAAGTCGTGGCGAACTAATTGAACGGCAGGAACCAGATATGTTCGAAGCACGTAACGTCGATACGTATGAATAGATTAATTAAAAACATGAAAAGCCGCCCTTCCCTTAAAAAGAGAATGTATGGCAAAAGAATTTTAAACGAAATAATTGATTGGCATTGAATACGAAAAAGAATTCCTTTTTATAAATGAATGAAGATTCGTCCAGTATAACTTGTTCGAACATAAGTTAAATAACAAATGCAAAGTAGTCTTATAAACCAAAATAAAGCGAAAATTTAGTTAAACGAAACAAAAGTGCATAAAAGCTGAACAACCTTACTCCAATGAATTTTGAAGTAAGGTTGCTTTGGCTTTATTCATATTGCTGATTTTCAAGGTAAGAAAAAATTATCTTTTCGACCATCTCAATTTTATTGAGTTAACAATTTTTCTAAGTCGTCCAGCATATGGTTTGCAGCAAGCACACCGCCGGCTGTGTTCCAAATAGCGTCGTCAACTTTGTAAGCTTTTCCGTTTTTAACAGCATTTAAGTTTTTCCAAAGTGGATCGTTTGTCCATTCTTTTTCTGCTTGCAAAGCTTCTTTGTCTCCTTGCGGTGCATAGGTGAAATAGAAGATGATGTCACCGTCCATTTCCGGAATTTGTTCTTTTCCGACTTCAACTGCCAAATCTCCTAATTTATTTGCATCTGTAAACAATTTTTCTTGCTGAGCAGGACGTTTAAATCCAATTTGATCGAAAATCACACCAGAAAATGAATCTTTCCAATATATTCTCGTTACACCAGCCATGAAACGAACAACTGAAACTTCTTGATTCACTTGATCTCCTAATTTTTGTTTTACTTCTTCTACATGATTATTAAAATCATCTAATACTTTTTGTCCTTCTTCTTCACGATCGATGGCTTTTGCATATAGCTTAAAGTTTTCCTGCCAGTCGCCTCTTAATGTTTCCGAAAAAACTGTTGGCGCTATTTGATTGAGCTTGTCGTAGATTGCTTCTTGGCGAAGCTTATTGCCTATAATCAAGTCAGGCTGAAGAGCTGCAATTTTTTCAACATTGACTTCACTTTCTGTACCAACGACTTCAACGTCTTTCATTTCATCTTTAATATGATCGTACCAAGGATCGCCAAGCCAAGATTGAACGGCTCCGACTGGTTTTAATCCCATTGCTAAAAGCGCTTCGGTTCCTTCATTCGTTAATACGACGACACGTTCAGGTTTTTTTGGAATTTCAGCTGTTCCCATTGCATGCTCAACTTTGTATGATTGACTTTCAGTTGAGCTTTCTTTCTTTTCTTTTGAAGCTTCTTTACTGTCCCCGTTGCCGCAAGCAGCAATTACTGCCAGCATGAGTATGGCAACGATGGAAAATAATAATTTTGATATTTTTTTCATTATGTAACCCCCTAAAATGTAGTTGAAAATGATTTTCAATTCCTTAATAATAGTAATCAGTGAGAAATAAAAAGTCAATAATTAATTGAAAATGATTTTCACATTCAAAATGATTTGGTACAATTGGTTCAGAAGTTCGACTTGTTAGGAGAGACGTGAAGTTGTCATTATCTAGTAATCGTAAAGCAATCTTACTTTTTCTTTCCTTTTTGCTTCTATTATTCAGCATGTGTGCAAGTATTGTATATGGATATACGGATACAAGCTGGAAGATGGCATGGGATGCTTTTTTTCATTTTAATGGTTCCAATGAACATATTATTATACAAAATGTTCGACTTCCTCGATCCGTCATAGCGAGTGTAGTCGGCGCTTGTCTTGCTTTATCCGGTGCATTGATGCAAGCTATTACGAAAAATCCTCTTGCATCGCCAAGCGTTTTTGGCATCAATGCCGGTGCAGGATTTTTTATTGTTCTAGCTTTTTCCTTATTTTCTGTAAACAGCTTACAAGCGTTTACTTGGATTGCTTTTGCAGGCGCAGCTTTTGCTGCCATGCTTGTGTACATGATCAGCTCATTGGGTAGTGATGGATTGACGCCTGTAAAGCTTACTTTGGCAGGAGCGGCCGTTGCGGCACTTTTTTCTTCCCTTACGCAAGGTTTGTTAGTTTTAAATGAAGCAGCGTTGGATCAAGTATTATTTTGGCTTGCAGGATCTGTGCAAGGCCGCAAAATGGAGGTAATGACAGCTGTTCTTCCATATATTTTGATTGGATTAGTTATTTGTACATTTATCGCCTCTAAATTAAACGTCTTAGTAATGGGAGAAGAAGTGGCGAAAAGTTTAGGACTAAAAGTAGGAACAGTGAAGTTTTTTGCAGCCTGTGCTGTCATATTTTTTGCGGGCGGTGCAGTTGCGGCGGCTGGTCCTATTGCATTCATCGGCGTAGTCGTGCCCCATATTGCAAAGTATGTGGCCGGAAATGATTACAGATGGATTTTGCCGTTCTGTGCAGTATTTGGTGGGATTTTGCTAGTTGCAGCAGATATTGGCGCCCGTTTCATTGTCATGCCTGAAGAAGTCCCTGTAGGGGTCATGACGGCGATAATTGGAACCCCATTTTTTGTTTATATTGCAAGGAAGGGGGTTCGTGCATCATGAAAAAATATGTTTCGCTTCGGATCGGAAATGTCATTTCATTTTTAATTGATAAAAAAGCCTTTTTCCTTTCGTTCGTTTTCTTTCTTGCGTCGTTTTTCGTAATCCTTGTCAGTGCAAGTGTAGGCGAAGTGATGATCAGCCCTGCCCAAGTTTTTCAAACAATTTTTGGAATAGGGGATGGAACGAACGAGCTTGTTATTAAACAATTTAGGCTTCCGAGAATTCTTATTTCCCTTTTGGTCGGCATGTGTTTGGCTGTTGCGGGCGGAATTTTGCAAAATTTAGTTCGAAACCCTTTAGCATCCCCTGACATTATCGGAATTACCGGCGGTGCTTCGGCAGCGGTTGTACTATTTTTAATGCTGTTTTCCGATAAGAATCATTCTTTAACTGTAAGCATTCATTGGATGCCTTTGGCAGCTTTCATAGGAGCAGCCGTTACAGGCATTTGTGTTTATTTATTGTCGTGGAAAAACGGTGTGACTGCAATCAGGCTTGTGTTGGTCGGCATTGGAATCTCCTTTTTAACTAAAGCATTAACGACTTTGTTAATGATAAAAGGGCCTATTTACCAAGCATCCCAAGCAAATATTTGGATAACCGGCTCAGTTTATGCGGCAAACTGGTCTCAAGTAAAGATTTTGTTTCCAGCAACTATCATTCTTCTCTTGATAACGGTTGTTACTGTACGAACGATCAATATTCAAAGTTTTGGCGATGAGATCGCAATCGGTATGGGAAACCGGGTACAATTAACCCGCTTTTTCCTCTTATTTCTAGGAACCGCTTTGACTGCTGTTGCTGTCGCTTTTGGAGGAGGGATAGGGTTTGTAGGTCTTATTGCTCCTCACATTGCAAGAAAGCTTGTCGGTTCAAGCTTTGGTTTGATGCTGCCGATTTCAGCCTTTGTCGGGGCACTCATTGTTATGCTTTCTGATTTATTGGGAAAAACAATCTTTTTGCCGCATGAAATTCCAGCTGGTGTGTTTACTTCAGCGATCGGGGCTCCTTATTTTATTTACTTGTTAATGAAGCACAGAAATATTTAGGAGGTGATGGCATGCATAGATTGTATACTCATGAGTTAACTTTTGCTTATGGACAGAATATGATTATTGAAGATCTTAATCTTACTATTCCAACGGGAGAAATTACTGTATTAATTGGAAGCAACGGTTGCGGAAAGTCGACCTTATTAAAATCTTTGGCAAGAATTTTAAAGCCAGCAGGCGGTTCAGTACTCTTGGAAGGAAAGGACATTGCCGAGCTACCGACAAAGGAAGTGGCAAAAAAACTGGCGATACTTCCGCAAGGGCCTGAAGCCCCAGAAGGATTAACTGTTTTGCAGCTTGTTAAACAAGGACGGTATCCTTATCAAAATTGGCTGAACCAATGGTCCAAGGAAGATGAAGAATTAGTTTTTCGAGCGCTTGAAGCAACTAGAATGAGTGAATTGGCAGAACGAACAGTGGACTCTTTATCAGGAGGACAAAAACAGCGTGCATGGATCGCCATGACTTTGGCGCAAAATACAGATATTATTCTTTTCGACGAGCCAACAACTTATTTAGATATAACACATCAAATTGAAATACTCGATTTATTATTTGAATTGAATATGAAAGAGAAAAGAACGATCATCATGGTTCTTCACGATTTAAATTTAGCCTGCCGTTATGCTCATCATATCGTCGTATTAAAGGATAAAAACATTTATAAACAAGGAAAACCGGAAGATGTAATGAATGTACAACTGGTCAAAGATGTTTTTGAAATGGATTGCAAAATTATTCGCGATCCGATTTTTGGAACACCGCTATGTATTCCGTTCGGAAAAGGGAGAAATATTAATAAAGTAGGGATGCAGGCATGGGAAAGTTGACGTTCGATGAAATAAAGGTGCTGTCAAAATTTCGATATTCAGAAGCAAAACGTGCAACCGATTCATCAATTGACATGGAGGAACTGCTAAAACCGGAAAAACTGCAGCTGTTTTTAAAAAATATTCAGCCTAAATTTAATGCACCTCTTTATGTAGCCGGGTCAATGTTTATTAAAAGATATGCTTTTTTAGCCGCTTTAGCTCTTTATACCATGACAATGTTTGATAAAGCTTTAAAAGTGGATATAAAAAATCTTGTCCTGATCACTGATGACGAAGATCCGCTTTGGCTGCCGGGCTTTTATTTCAAATCGAACGAAGTCACAATCGCTCCCCAAGAAAGAAAAAAATGGCGGGATGAAATGTTAACCTTATTATTTAAAGAAAACATCACCCGTCTTTTACAGGTTGTCTCAACAGAGGCAAAAATTTCAAAATGGATTCTTTGGGAAAATGTTGCGATCTATATATTTTGGATGTATGAAACATTGCTCAATGAAAAGCAGCATGAAGATAAACATGAAAAAATAAAAGAAGATTTTATTTATTGCGTGAAGGAAGCAAAAGGTGAATTGTTTGGGGATTTTAATCGGAACCCTTTAAAAAAATTTTTTGGTCCTAAGACATATTCTGATCAATATGATGATTATATTCGAAAAAGAAAAACATGCTGCCTGTTTTATTTGACAGACGATGAAGGGAAAAAGTGCAGAACATGCCCGAATGTTAGTGAATGTACAATAAAAAAGTAATTGGAGAGATTAAAAATGGATAACCAGTTTCAAGCTCAGATTGATGCGCTTGTTGAAAAGTATACCGAACTCTTGCTTGGAAAATCGTCTCCTGAATTAAAAGAAAAAGTGAAAATTTGGGTGTTGTATACGTACATGGCAAAATCGATGCCGCCGCTAGTGAAACATTGGAATGAAAAATTTCCAGAAGCAAAAGAACAAATGAAAGCTATTATTAATGAAATAAAAGAATTAAATGAACAGCATAGAAATAATAAAAAACGTTGATCTAAATTTGAAGTTGTCCTCCTTATAAGCAGCAGGGGGATTTTTTATGCGGACAGAATAGTATCATTCAAAATAACTTTAAGGTTTCATAGCATTGACGTTGGACGAAACAATGGAATGCTGATAAAGGTTAAAAATTTTTTGTGCTAAAGCAAAATGCTTCTTACTTTAAAAACAGCAGATAAATAGTGATCATATAGAACGGAATGAGCATTCGATCGCCTATTCAGTAATCGATTGGGAATAACATTTCAACCCGTAAAGAAATAAAACCTTACTCCGCTTGTTTACCGGAATAAGGCTGCTTTAACTCTTTATTTGCTGTCTGCTCGAATGGGGTCAGACACTTTTAAGTTCATTTTTATTGAATGTTTTGATTGTAAGGAGATTGCTGCTGCAAATAATTAGCATATTGCTGATAGCTTTGTTGTATTTTTTGGTTGTCGCACGCCTCAAGGGAATACCATCCATTTTTAAACATGACATTAAATAACTGCCGCTGGCATTTTTGCGTTTCGTCGCAAATCATTTGAATATTTTCGTATAAAACGGTGTGGCTAAGCTCATTCAAAGCTGTACTATAACCTTGTGTCATATATTTTTCAGTTGCAAGCAAGTCATTTATAAAGTCGCGGTCGTTCATTTGCGGGCTTTTTTGAACTGTTGTTTCCGGATTGCTGATTTTCGTGTTGTTTGATTGCTGGGCTTGCATAATAAATCTCCTTTCTACTGCATTTGTGGATTGCCATTTAATTGATTTAATATCTGCTGATAGTGGCGATGATGCATTTCTCCTACCTTTTCCAACTCAGCTTTAATTTCAGGAATTTGGCATTGTGAAGCAAAAAAATGTGCTTTTTTCATCGCAATTAAATTCCATGACATCATATCTGTTAAATATAGTTGATCTTTTACAGAAATAATTTGCGGCGGTTCGTTATAAACTTGATTTTGCTGCATATTTTGCATATTGGTTGGCATTTGATTCATCATAAAAGCCCCCTTTTTCAAAAATGTACAAATTTAATATCCCACAATTTTTAAAGAGTTATGCAAAAATTTTTTAACAGGAATATTGAACAAAAATTTTAAATATTTTATACTTTAGTAAAACAGAAAAAAATGAATGAATGTTCATTCAAATGAAAGGGGATTTGAAATTGTGCGTCAAATAAAAAAAGCTGCAGTACTCGGATCAGGAGTGATGGGATCCCAAATTGCAGCACATTTAGCGAATGTCGGGATTCATGTATTACTCCTGGATATTGTACCGACAGAACTAACGGCAGAAGAAAAACAGCAAGGATTGACGCTGAAAGATCCAATCGTTCGAAACCGTTATGCTCAAAAGGCCGTGCAAAGACTGCAGAAGCAGACTCCTGCTCCATTGACTGCAAAAGAAAATATAGAGCGAATTGAGATCGGGAATTTTGATGATGACATTGAGAAAATTGCTGAAGCTGATTGGGTGATTGAAGCAGTTGTGGAAAGGCTCGATATTAAACAGAAAGTTTTTGAAAAAGTGGACAAATGGCGGCGGCCAGGCAGAATTATCAGCACAAACACATCTGGAGTTTCCGTTCATTCGATGTCAGAAAACCGCTCAGAAGATTTCCGCAAACATTTTTTAGGCACTCACTTTTTTAACCCGCCACGCTATTTGAAGCTGCTCGAAATTATTCCAACAAAAGATACTGACGAACAAGTTG
This sequence comes from Aeribacillus sp. FSL M8-0235, assembly GCF_038000355.1. Taxonomy (NCBI): domain Bacteria; kingdom Bacillati; phylum Bacillota; class Bacilli; order Caryophanales; family Bacillaceae; genus Aeribacillus; species Aeribacillus sp. FSL M8-0235. The sequence goes on from NZ_JBBOBW010000001.1 coordinate 876,200, forward strand.
TAGCATTTATGAAGAGATTTGGTGAAGATGTTCTTGGCAAAGGGGTTGTTTGCGCAAAGGATACACCGAATTTCATTGCCAACCGCATTGGAACATATGGTTTTCTTGTAACCGTACGTGAAATGCTGAAAGGGAATTATTCTGTCGGAGAAGTTGATTCCGTGACAGGACCTTTGATCGGCAGACCAAAAAGCGCCACATTCCACACACTTGATGTAGTCGGTTTAGACACGTTTTTTCATGTCGTAAACAACGTATATGAAAGAGTGGATGGCGAAGAAAAAGAAATTTTTCGTGTCCCGGATTTTATGAAGAAAATGCATGAAAACGGCTGGATTGGATCAAAAGCCGGGCAAGGATTCTACAAAAAAACAGGCAAAGAAATTTTAGAATTAAATGTAAATACGATGGAATATGAAAATAGAAAAAAACTTCGTGCCGATTCTATCGAAATAGCGAGACGTGAAAAAGGCACCGGGGAGAAGTTAAAAGCCGTTGTTTATTCGAACGACCGTGCAGGCACTCTTATTTGGAAAATTCTTATTCCAACGCTTCTTTATTCCGCAGAACAGCTGGACAGCATTGCCGAAACGATCGTTGACATTGACCAAGCGATGAAGTGGGGATTTGGCTGGGAGCTTGGACCGTTTGAAATGTGGGATGCAATCGGGATAAAACGATCTGTTGAAACCATTGAACAGCAGGGCGGAACAGTGCCAGCATGGGTCAAGCAAATGCTGAAGGATGGAAATGAAACGTTTTATAAGCAAAGCGAAGGCGCCACTTATTTTTATCATCGGGGCGAGTACAGACTGCTGCAAACAAATATGAAACAAATTCATGTGCAATCGTTGAAAAATGGAAAATCAATCATTAAAGAAAATAACGGGGCAAGCTTAATCGATATCGGCGATGATATCGCACTGCTCGAGTTTCATTCGAAAAACAATGCGATCGGCTATGATATTGTGCAAATGATCGATTTTGCCATCGACGAAGTTGATAAAAATTATAAAGGGCTAGTCATCGGCAATGAAGGAAAACACTTTTGTGTAGGCGCAAACCTTGCGTTTATGTTAATGGAGGCGCAGGATGAAAATTATTTTGAAATTGAGCTGATGATAAGAAAGTTCCAGCAAGCGATGATGAAAATTAAATATAGTCCGAAGCCGGTTGTAGCGGCCCCTTTTCATATGACATTGGGAGGCGGCGCGGAAGTATGTTTGCCTGCCTCAAGCATTCAAGCAGCTATGGAAACTTACATTGGCCTAGTTGAAACAGGTGTTGGACTGATCCCGGGCGGGGGAGGAAACAAAGAACTGTATATAAAAATTCTTGACCAAATCGGCAATGATATTGAAATTGATTTGCAAAAGGTCGCAAATAAAACATTTGAAACGATCGCCATGGCTAAGGTGTCCAAATCCGCACAGGAAGCGCAGCAAAACGGGTTTCTTCAACCGACAGACGCCATAACCATCAATAAAGATCACCTGCTGTATGATGCGAAGCAAAAAGCGCTGTTTTTATATGAAAGCGGATACCGTCCTCCTGTCCGCAAAAAAATTCCGGTAGTTGGCGAGACCGGATATGCCGCCATGATATTAGGGGCACAAAATCTTTATTTATCGGGATACGCTTCGGAGCACGATGTAAAGATTGCTAAAAAATTAGCCTATGTGATTGCGGGAGGCAAGCTTCCATACAGGACAAAGGTAGATGAACAATATTTGCTCGATTTGGAACGGGAAGCATTTTTAAGTTTAATAGGTGAACCGAAAACACAAGCCAGGATGCAGCACATGCTGTTAAAAGGAAAACCGCTGCGCAACTGACAGAAAGGAGTTAGAAAAATGAGGGAAGCTGTCATTGTCGCTGGTGCTAGGACACCGGTTGGAAAAGCAAAAAAAGGGGCATTAGCCAACATACGACCGGATGATTTAGGAGCATTAGTAGTAAAGGAAACATTGAAGCGGGCCGGAAGCTATGACGGACATATTGATGATGTCATTATTGGTTGTGCTATGCCTGAGGCAGAACAAGGCTTAAACATTGCAAGAAATATCGCGGCGCTGGCAGGGCTCCCCTATACAGTGCCGGGAATAACCATTAACAGGTTTTGTTCTTCAGGGCTGCAGGCTATTGCTTATGCAGCTGAACGGATCATGCTTGGGCATGCGGAAGTCATTATCGCAGGAGGAACAGAATCAATGAGTCTTGTTCCAATGACTGGAAATGTATTGCGGCCAAATGCAAAGCTTGCCGAGGAAGCGCCTGAATATTACATGAGCATGGGACATACAGCCGAGCAGGTCGCACAAAAATACAATATCAGTCGAGAGGAACAAGATGAATTTGCTGCGCGGAGCCACCAAAAAGCAGCATTAGCAATTCAAAACGAAGCATTTGCTGAAGAAATCGTTCCTGTAGAAATCACGAACCGAACAGTTGATGCTAATAACAAGCTGCAGGAGAAAAAAACAATATTTCGCCAAGATGAAGGGGTTCGACCAGAAACAACAAAAGAGGTTCTTTCATTTTTAAAACCGGTATTTGCAGTAAACGGATCTGTAACGGCGGGAAATTCTTCGCAAATGAGCGACGGAGCGGCTGCCGTTATGGTAATGGATCGAAAAAAAGCGGAAGAGCTTCAGCTAAAGCCGCTGGCCAAATTCCGTTCTTTTGCTGTAGGAGGAGTGCCGCCTGAAGTGATGGGAATAGGCCCTGTCGTTGCGGTGCCAAAAGCGCTTGAATTAGCGGGTCTTGAACTTTCCGATATTGGACTCATTGAATTAAACGAAGCATTTGCTTCACAAGCGATTCAAGTAATTAGAGAACTCAAATTAGACGAAGAGAAAGTAAACGTAAACGGAGGTGCCATAGCTCTTGGACATCCTCTTGGATGTACAGGTGCAAAATTGACATTAACTCTTATCCACGAAATGAGAAGAAGAAATGAACAATTTGGATTGGTGACGATGTGTATCGGCGGAGGAATGGGTGCAGCGGGAGTTTTCGAGCTTCTATAAAAAACCAAAAGGTTAGGTTTTCTACACATGATGGAAAATGACATGGAGTCTTCGAACTTATTTATGAATCCAAAAGGGGGAATATTGGGTGGCAAACAAAACAGAGGCCTATATAAAGGGCGGAAGCTTCATCATGGAAGAAATTCCTTTTGATCGGATCTTCACGCCGGAAGACTGTACAGAAGAACATAAAATGATTGCGAAAACAGCTGAAGATTTTGTCCTGAACGAGGTTGTTCCTTTTATTGACCGTCTTGAAAACCATGAATTTGATATTTCGGTGAAATTGCTGAAGCAAGCTGGCGAACTTGGTCTGCTCGCAGCAGATATTCCAGAAGAATATTCCGGACTAGGTCTTGATAAAGTAAGCTCTGCTCTTATTGCAGAACAATTTTCCCGCGCAGGGGGCTTCTCAATTACATTTGGAGCCCATGTAGGCATCGGCTCGCTTCCAATTGTATTGTTTGGAAATGAAGAACAGAAGAAAAAATATTTGCCCAGCCTTGCAGTCGGTGAAAAAATCGCTGCATATGCATTAACGGAACCAGGATCAGGATCAGATGCTCTTGGTGCAAAAACTACAGCGAAGCTAAATGAGGCAGGAACACATTATATTTTAAACGGAGAAAAACAATGGATCACAAATTCAGCTTTTGCAGATGTTTTTATCGTGTATGCAAAGGTGGACGGCAAACATTTCACAGCATTTATTGTTGAAAGAGATTTTCCGGGTGTTTCAACAGGTCCTGAGGAAAAGAAAATGGGGATCAAAAGCTCTTCAACAAGGACATTGATCTTAGACAACGTTTTAGTGCCAAAAGAAAATGTTTTAGGGGAAATCGGCAAAGGGCATAAAATTGCCTTCAATATTTTAAATATCGGACGATACAAATTAGCCGTCGGGGCAATCGGAGCCTGCAAGCGCATCATCGAATTGTCGGTCAAATATGCGGTGCAAAGGAAACAATTTGGACGGCCGATAGCCCAATTTCCGTTAATCCAAGAAAAGTTGGCCAATATGGCGCTGAAGCTTTATGCAATGGAAAGCTCAGTCTATCGAACGGTTGGATTGTTTGATGACCGGATGAGTTATTTAACACCTGAAGAGCAAAAGGATGGAAATGCTGTTGCCCAATCAATTGCTGAATATGCGATCGAATGCTCATTAAACAAAGTATTCGGTTCTGAAACGCTTGATTATATAGCGGATGAAGGAGTTCAAATTCATGGCGGATACGGATACATGGCGGAATATGAAGTGGAAAGGGCCTATCGCGACTCCAGAATTAACCGCATTTTTGAAGGAACGAATGAAATCAACCGCTTGCTTGTTCCGGGAATGTTTTTGAAAAAAGCAATGAAAGGGGAGCTACCTCTTCTTCAAAAATCACAAAGCCTTCAAAAAGAACTGTTGACATGGATGCCGGAAGAAATCGGCGATGGCGTATTGGAGCAAGAAAAATATTTGTTGAAACAAGCGAAAAGAGTGACGCTTTTGCTGGCAGGTGCTGCAGCTCAAAAATTTGGCCAATCCTTGCAGCAGGAACAAGAGATTCTTGCAAATATCGCGGATGCGGTAAATAACGTTTATGCGATGGAATCCGCTATTTTGCGCACAGAAAAGGCCATTGTGAACTCAGGAGAAGAAAAGAATAAACAGAAGCTTCTTTATACACAAGTGTTTGTGCAAGAAGCGTTTCAGGAATTAGAGGCGAATGCAAAAGAAACGATTGTTGCGATCGAGGAAGGAGACGACTTGCGGATTCTTCTCTCTGCTCTAAAAAAATTGATGCGACAAATCCCTGTAAATGTCATTAAGAAAAAACGCCAAATTGCAGCTAGAGTGATTGAAGAGGAAAAATATATAGTATAACTGCGGGACTTAGGGGTGTCTAATAAGTCGTTTTTACGGCTAATTGACGCCCCCTTTAATGTTTTAGAAACGTTGATATATTGGGGTTTATAATTTTTTGTTTTCAATGGGGATTTGATTTTCTGGACAGCTCCAAAAATTTATTGATCAAGTTATTATGTTTGTCCAAATCGGATATGATAAAATATTATTGGTGTTGTATGAAGGAGGTGAGAAGGAATGGCTTTAACAATGTACTGGTATCCGAAGTGCGGAACTTGCAGAAAAGCGAAAAAATGGCTGGAAGATCACGGAATTGATTTTCGTGAAATACATATCGTGGAAAATCCTCCTTCTAAAGAAGAGTTAAAATCCTTTTATGAAAAGAGCGGATTGGAGTTAAAAAAGTTTTTTAACACGAGCGGTCAAAAATATCGTCAATTAGGTTTAAAAGAAAAAGTAAAAACAGCAACAGATGAGGAGCTCTTTGATTTGCTCGCATCAGACGGTATGCTCATTAAGCGGCCGATTGTTACCGATGGGGAAAAGGTGACCGTTGGCTTTAAAGAAGAGGAATTTGAGAAGATTTGGGGAAATTAAATTTAGAAAAGATTCTATTTAAATAGAATTCTTATATAAAAATGATAATTGGAGGGAATGACATTGAATACACCAAAAGAATTGCGTTATTCTGAAGAGCATGAATGGGTAAAGGTGGAAGGTGACAAAGTAAGAATTGGGATCACTGATTTTGCGCAGTCTGAACTCGGTGACATCGTATTTGTTGAACTTCCAGAAGTTGGAGATGAAATAGTCGCTGACGAACCTTTCGGAAGCGTTGAATCAGTGAAAACAGTTTCTGAGCTTTATGCCCCTATCAGCGGAAAAGTTGTTGAAGTGAATGAGGAATTGGATGACAATCCTGAATATGTAAATGAATCTCCTTATGAAAAGGCTTGGATGATTGTTGTTGAACCAAATGACATTCAAGATGTTGAAAAATTAATGACAGCTGAAGAATATGAAGAAATGGTAAAAGAAGACTAATATGAAACCCCCGTCTCCCTTTGAGAAGGGGGTTTCCTTTTCTTTATAAATGGAAAAGTACGGACAATCAAAGTATTTTGTGTGAAGGAATCAACCACTTCATTTAGAATAAGTATATATCAAAAAGCATCTATAAGCAGGTGATAACAATGGCACTGATAGAGATTGAGAAAGTTATCATTGTTGAAGGAAAGTCTGATAAGAAAAAAGTAGAGAAAATTATTAATGAACCTGCTGAGATTATTTGTACAAATGGCACGTTAAGCTTGTCCAAGCTCGATGAATTGGCGGAAAGCTTATTTTTCAAGGATGTTTATATTTTAGTCGATGCGGATGAAGCAGGAGAAAAATTGAGAAAACAAATTAAGCGGGAGCTTCCGGAAGCCAACCATTTATATATAGACAAAATGTACCGTCAAGTTGCATCCGCACCTGAACAGCATATTGCCGCCGTTTTGCTGAGAGCAAATATTGATGTACATGCAAGATATTTATCATAAATGTGGAGTGTGTTCAATGATTGAAATAACAAAAGAGCAATTAGATGCGATTAGCGATGAAGAGCAAACCATTATATTTTTATATACACCTTTTTGCGGGACGTGTAAATTAGCTAAAAGCATGCTGGAAATTGTAGAAAAAATCATTCCTTCCATAAACATATATACGAAAGATTTGAATTATATCCCTGAATTTGCTAAAAAATGGAAAATTGAAAGTGTTCCATGTTTATTGATCTTTGAAAAAGGACAAATTGCCGAAAAAATATATGCGTTTCATTCTATTGACTATTTATATCAAAAGTTAAAAAGTTTTTCTACCATATAATTATATTTCCTGAGAAATATGTCAGTTTTTTCTAGAAAGCGTCGACAACTCCCAGCAGGAAGAAGGAAAGCTAGAAAGAATGAGTAAAATAAAATATTTGCTGGGGGGTTGTCAATGTTTGATTTTTTATTAGAAAAGGCAAATGATCATCATTTTTTAAAGCCTTTATTTCCGGCACATCCTATGTTTATTGCTTTTGAGTATGGCCAAAGCATTTATTGTTATCAATTGGATTTGGAAGGATTAAGACGAGTTGATGGAAATATCGAATCCATTGATGTAAAAATTATAGGAAATGAAGAGCAAATGGAAGAGCTCATTACAGGCCAGCTAAAGCTCCAACAACTAATGAAATTGAAAGCAGTAAAAGTTGAGGGGAGATTTCGGGATATTTTAAGATTAGAATCTGTCTTGTCTTTATTGGCCTAACAGGTTAAAATAGAGTAAAGATATCGGAAAAGAATATATTGACACAATGTTTGTTGAATGGTACAATCTCTCCCAGTTAGTTTGTATTGTTTAAAATAATGTTTTAATAGAAAAATAGCGGGTGCACATGTACAATAAAGCTTTGTCTACAATTGCGTTGAAAAAAAGGAAGGTCAATTGAATGTAATCGTGCCTTTCTGCAGCTGTGCAGGAAGGCTTTTAGTATTAAACCGAAGCTGCTGCATGTGTGAAAGAAGGTGTAAACTTGATTTCTCTCAACGGTGTTACAAAAATTTATCATACGAATCATAGCCAAGTAAAAGCTGTCGATCAAGTTGATCTTCAAATCCAGAGCGGAGAAATTTTTGGGATCATCGGATACAGCGGTGCTGGGAAGAGTACATTAATACGCTTGTTAAATGGTCTTGAAAAGCCGACAAATGGGACAGTTGAAGTGGCGGGAAAAAGAATAGACCAAATTAAAGGAAAAGAACTGAGATCCGCCAGAAAAGAGATTAGTATGATCTTTCAGCATTTTAATCTATTGTGGTCAAGAACAGTGCGGGAGAACATCGCTTTTCCATTAGAAATTGCCGGCATGAAGAAAAGCGATCGGCTCAAAAGAGTTGATGAACTTATTAAACTAGTAGGTTTAGAAGGAAAAGAAGATGCATATCCCTCGCAATTGAGCGGAGGACAAAAACAAAGAGTCGGCATTGCAAGAGCTCTTGCGAACAATCCGAAAGTTCTTTTGTGCGATGAGGCGACTTCTGCTTTAGACCCTCAAACGACTGATTCCATCCTAGATTTGCTTGTAGATATTAACAAGCGATTAGGTTTAACGATTGTTTTGATCACCCATGAAATGCATGTAATTCGAAAAATTTGTCATAGAGTGGCTGTGATGGAAAACGGGAAGATTGTTGAACATGGTGATGTGTTGACGGTTTTCCGAAATCCGAAGGCTAACATTACAAAACGATTTGTTAAACAAGTTACAGAACCTGATGAAACAATGGAAACGATTGATTACCTGCTTGAAAAGTACAAGCATGGAAAGGTTGTCAAACTTACCTTTGTAGGAGACAGAGCGGAGCAGCCTATGATTTCAAAAATCATTAAAGAGTTCGATGTAGAGGTTAATATTTTGCAAGGGAAAATTTCACAAACTCAAAGTGGATCCTACGGGACGTTAATCATCCATTTTGATGGAGATGAAACTACAGTTGAACAAGCCATTGAATTTATTCGCAATCAACAAGTGGAGCTGGAGGTGATTGCGAATGTTTGAGACATTGTTGCCAAATGTAAAATGGGACAAAGTCATTGATGCAACTTATGAAACGGTTTATATGACAGCTGTTTCTGTATTTGCTACATTTTTTCTCGGAATTATTTTAGGTCTTTTATTGTTTTTAACGTCAAAGGGGAACATGTGGGAAAATCGGTTTATCCACTCGTTTGTTGCAGCAGTTGTCAATGTATTCCGTTCAATTCCCTTCATTATTTTGATCATTTTGCTGCTTCCTTTTACAAAAGCAATCGTTGGTACCATTTTAGGGGCTAATGCTGCACTTCCTGCACTCATCATTGGTGCTGCGCCTTTTTATGGAAGGATGGTGGAAATTGCACTGAGGGAAGTTGACAAGGGGGTGATTGAAGCTGCAAAATCGATGGGAGCTACAATGAGCACAATTATTTTCAAGGTACTGCTTCCAGAATCGATGCCTGCTTTAGTTTCAGGAATAACTGTCACAGCAATTGCGTTGGTAGGTTATACAGCCATGGCAGGCGCCATTGGTGCCGGTGGTCTTGGAAACCTTGCCTATTTAGAAGGATTTCAGCGTAATCATAGTGATGTAACATTTGTTGCAACTGTACTCATATTGATTATTGTATTTATCATCCAATTGATCGGCGATATGATTACAAGAGCAATTGATAAGCGTTAAACGAAGGAGGAGAATAATATGAAAAAATGGCTTTTAGCGACTGTTTTAGGTGCGACGATGATATTTGCTTCTGCTTGCGGAGGTGGAAGTAATCAGGGAGGCAGCTCCGGCGGCTCTGACAATGAGAAAAATGAAGTAATTAAAGTTGGCGCATCTCCTGTTCCACATGCAGAAATTTTAGAGGAAGCAAAACCGCTTCTTGAGAAAAAAGGATATAAATTGGAAATTGAAGAATTCACTGATTATGTATTGCCGAATAAAGCTTTAGCGGAAAAGGATATTGATGCAAACTACTTCCAGCATATCCCTTACCTTGAAGCACAGAAACAAGAACATGGATATGATTTTGTCAATGCCGGCGGAATTCATATTGAGCCAATTGGCGTATATTCAAAAAAATATAAATCTTTAGAGGAGCTTCCGAATGGAGCTACTATTATCATGAGTAACTCAGTTGCTGACCATGGACGCATGCTGTCAATGCTGGAGGAAAAAGGTTTAATTAAGCTGAAAGATGGCGTTGATAAAACGAAAGCGACAGTTGATGACATAGCAGAAAACAAAAAGAATTTGAAATTCAAAACAGACATCGAAGCGCCAATGTTGACGAAAGCTTATGAAAACAATGAAGGCGACGCTGTATTAATTAACGGGAACTTTGCTCTGGATGCAGGACTTGACCCATCAAAAGATGCCATTGCTCTTGAATCGCCAAAAGACAATCCGTATGTAAACGTCATTGCTGTCCGCAGTGAAGATAAAGACTCTGAAAAAATTAAAGCTCTTGTAGAAGTGTTACAATCAGATGAAATTAAAGAATTTATTCAAACAAATTATCAAGGCTCCGTTATTCCTGCTGAATAATCAATTGGGAAGCTGTGCATATTTACGCGCAGCTTCTTTTTTTGGATCAAGCTGAGCTGGTATTGTTTGGACAAAATTTCATTTGAGAAAAAACGTACGAACTTAGGTGAAATTTATGCCGCCAAAAAAGCAAATAGAAAGTGCTGTTCATTTCAATTAAGCGCTTCAGCAGAACATAAGAAAGGGAATGGGGCATTTACTCAACATAATTTTACAATTGCTTGTTTCAAAAAGGTTGAGCTATCAATAGCATGAAAGATCAGTGTCAAATGCAAGATGAATATTGTATTTTTTCTCTCCAGCGGGAATGCAGCCGAAAGGAAATATATGAAGCAGCAGGATTTGCACCAGCTTTCGAAGAAGGACTTGTGATGAGCTTAGCGGCCGCATTTAGAACGGAATGTTTTGCATGAAAAACAAATAAAGATGTAATTTTCAGTATTTTGGAGCATTTGTAAGATTGAACCTTTAATCCTTTCTCATTGGCTTAAAATGGGTTTTAAGCTGTTTTAATCAGCGATACAGCAGGTTGCTTGCAAGCTGTAATCATTGCTAACATTAAATTGTATAAAAAATGAAAGGATTGGTTCATTATTTATTTAAACCAAGAAATGATAGACATTAAATTTACGTCTGAAATGGAAAAAGCAATGCATCAATTTCACGGAATGGGATATAACGAATATAGGAGAACACATAAGAAGCGAATGAAGGTTGAAAGAAAAAGAGAACGAAATTACCGCAGCAGCCAAATTGTAACAGCTAATCTGAAAGGGAAATTGTTTTTGTCTACGCTAAACTAAATCAGCCAGTCGGCAAAGACTGGTTTTTCTTTTTATTGAATACATACAACAAGTTTGTTTGAATGATACTAAGATGACTATATACTTTGTTCCTAAAAATTTGGTAATATGAATAATGTTGTGAGATATTAAAAGGTTGTATTCACTTTTAATTTGTTATAAAATAATAATGAGAATAAATTGAGAATGATATTAATATTTGACCTATAGATTAATGGAGGTATTGGTTATGTCAGGATCTACATTAACGATTAAAGATTTGCATGTTTCCGTAGAAGGGAAAGAAATTTTAAAAGGTGTGAACCTTGAAATAAAAGGCGGAGAAATTCATGCGATCATGGGGCCGAACGGAACAGGAAAATCAACTCTTTCCTCCGCGATCATGGGACATCCAAAATATGAAGTGACACAAGGATCCATAACCCTCGACGGACAAGATGTGCTTGAGATGGAAGTAGATGAGCGTGCGCGTGCAGGACTTTTTCTTGCCATGCAATATCCAAGTGAGATCAGCGGAGTCACAAATGCTGATTTCTTGCGTTCAGCTATCAACGCCCGCCGAGGCGAAGGCAACGAAATTTCTTTAATGAAATTTATTCGCAAAATGGATGAAAAAATGGAATTTCTTGAAATGGATCAAGGGATGGCGCAGCGATATTTAAATGAAGGATTCTCGGGCGGTGAGAAAAAACGGAATGAAATACTTCAATTAATGATGCTTGAGCCTAAGATTGCCATCTTGGACGAAATCGATTCAGGCTTAGATATTGATGCGTTGAAAATTGTTTCCAAAGGTATCAACGAAATGCGGAGCCCTGAGTTTGGCTGCCTGATTATTACACACTATCAACGTCTGTTAAACTATATTACACCAGATTTTGTTCATGTTATGATGCAAGGAAGAATCGTGAAATCCGGCGGAGCAGAACTAGCTCAGCGTCTTGAAGCAGAAGGATATGACTGGATTAAAAAGGAATTAGGCATCGAAGACGAAACAGTAGGGCAAGAAGCGTAAGCGTTAGGAGGATCAAAATGACTGTAGAAACGAAACTACCGTTTGACCAGAAATATATAGAAAATTTCTCCAAACAGTTAGGAGAACCGGACTGGCTGAAAGATCTTCGCTTGCTTGCTCTTGCAAAAGCTGAAGAGCTTCCATTGCCAAAGCCGGATAAAACAAAAATCGACAAATGGAATTTCTCACAGTTTTCTAAACATGTCGTTTCCAGCAGCACTCTATCTTCTCTTGATGAGCTGCCGGAAGAAGTAAAAACGCTTATTGAGGCAGATGAAGAACATAAAAATCTCTATATACAACGTGACAATACGCCTGCTTTTTTGACAGTCTCTGAAGATTTGAAAGAAAAAGGAGTTATTTTTACTGACATTCACACGGCTGCAAAGGAACACGGAGACTTGCTTCAGCAATATTTTATGAAAGATGGAGTAAAAATTGATGAACATCGGCTGACAGCTTTGCACGCAGCCTATTTGAACGGCGGGGTCTTTGTGTATGTGCCGAAAAATGTAGAAGTGGAAAAGCCTCTTCAGGCGGTTTTTATACATGAAAACCCTGAAGCCAATTTGTTTAATCATGTGATCATCGTTGCGGATGATAATAGTTCTGTTACGTATGTCGAAAACTACATCTCGACCACCGAAACAGAGGGTGCTGTGTTTAATTTAATTACCGAAGTTATCGCCAATACTAATGCGAAAGTTTCCTACGGTGCGGTTGACAATCTGACTGAAAACATCACAACATATGTGAACCGCCGCGGGGTTGCTGGGCGCGATGCAAAAATTCTTTGGGCATTAGGATTAATGAATGACGGCAATACGATTTCTGAAAACACAACAAATCTTGTCGGAGACGGTTCTATAGGCGATACAAAAACAGTTGTTGTTGGGAGAGGAAGCCAAATTCAAAACTTTACGACGAAGGTCGTTCACTTTGGCAAACATACCGAAGGCAACATTTTAAAACATGGTGTTATGAAAGACAGTGCGACGTCCATTTTTAACGGCATCGGCAAAATTGAGCACGGTGCATCGAAATCAAATGCTGAGCAGGAATCCCGCGTTTTAATGTTAAGTGAAAAGGCAAGAGGAGACGCAAATCCGATTTTGCTTATTGATGAAGATGATGTTGTCGCCGGCCATGCCGCATCTGTGGGACGTGTTGACCCGATTCAGCTCTATTATTTAATGAGCAGAGGAATTTCAAAATCGGAGGCTGAGCGATTAATTATTCATGGATTTTTAGATCCTGTTGTAAGACAAATGCCGATTGAAAGTGTAAAAAACCAATTGACAGAGGTTATTGAAAGGAAAGTTCGGTAATGGATATTAAAGAAATTCGCAAACAGTTCCCGATCCTTAGTCAAAAGGTCAACGGCCGCGATTTAGTTTATTTGGATAATGCTGCAACATCGCAAAAGCCAAATGTCGTCATTGATGCAATCACAAAATACTACCGCGAGTACAATTCAAATGTGCATCGCGGTGTTCATACACTTGGTACAAAAGCTACAGATGCCTATGAAGGTTCACGGGAAAGAGTTCGTCAATTTATTAACGCAAAATCCGTCCAGGAAATTATTTTTACACGGGGAACAACAACAGGACTAAATATGGTGGCACAGAGCTATGGAAAGGCCAATTTAAATGAAGGCGATGAAATTGTCATTACGTACATGGAGCATCATGCCAATTTAATTCCATGGCAGCAAGTTGCAAAAGAAACAGGAGCTACGTTAAAATATATACCACTAAAAGAAGACGGAACTATCTCGTTAAGTGATGTTCGAAATACGATTACAGCCAATACGAAAATTGTTTCGATTGCGCTCGTATCCAATGTTCTTGGCACGATCAATCCAGTAAAAGAAATAGGCGAAATTGCTCATCAAAACGGAGCTGTTCTTGTCGTAGATGCTGCTCAAGGAGCACCACATATGAAAATTGATGTTCAAGATTTAAATTGTGATTTTCTTGCTTTCTCGGGACATAAAATGTGTGCTCCGACAGGAATCGGTGTTCTATACGGAAAAAAAGAGCTGCTCGAAAATATGGAACCGGTTGAAACCGGCGGAGAGATGATTGATTTTGTCGGTTTATATGAATCTACATGGAAGGAGCTCCCATGGAAATTTGAAGCTGGTACACCAATTATTGCCGGAGCAGTTGGATTAGCTGCAGCAATTGACTTTTTAGAAGAAATTGGGCTTGAGAATATTTTCAATCATGAACATAGACTTGCCCAATATGCATTGGAACAATGCTCAAATATTGAAGGCATGACAATTTACGGACCGAAAGAACGGGCTGGGCTCGTTACCTTCAACCTCGAAGGCATTCATCCTCACGATGTGGCAACTGTTCTGGATGCGGAAGGTATTGCGATCCGAGCCGGGCACCATTGCGCCCAGCCATTGATGAAATGCTTAGAAGTATCAGCGACAGCACGGGCGAGCTTTTATCTATATAATACTGAAGAAGAAATTGATTTATTCATTCGCGCAATTCAAAAAACAAAGGAGTATTTCGGCAATGTCATTTGATAATCTTGACACATTGTATCGTCAAGTCATTATGGATCACTATAAAAATCCTAGAAATAAAGGCTCTCTTCAAGACAGCGTTACGGTTGACATGAACAATCCAACCTGCGGTGATAGAATTCATCTGACAATGAAAATTGAGGATGGAAAAGTCATCGATGCGAAGTTTGAAGGGGAAGGCTGCTCCATTTCGATGTCATCGGCATCCATGATGACCGAAGCGATCAAAGGACAAACGATTGAAAATGCTCTTAAGCTTTCTAAAATCTTCTCCGATATGATGCAAGGCAAGGAATACGATGATGATATTGATTTAGGAGATATTGAAGCATTGCAAGGCGTTTCAAAATTTCCAGCTCGAATCAAATGTGCAACGCTTGCCTGGAAAGCGATGGAAAAAGGTGTGCGATCTGAAGTCGAGTGATAAAATTTAAATTAGATTGGAGTGAGAAAGTATGGCGAAAAAAATGCCTGAAATAGGCGATTATAAGTATGGCTTTGTCGATAAAGACGTTTCTATATACCGAGCAGAACGCGGATTGACAAGAGAAATTGTTGAACAAATTTCGAAAATGAAAAATGAGCCTGAGTGGATGCTGCAATTCCGCTTGAAAGCTTTAGACCATTTTTATAAAATGCCAATGCCTCAATGGGGCGGCGATTTGTCTGCTTTAGATTTCGATGAAATTACTTATTACGTAAAACCTTCTGAACACTCAGGACGTTCTTGGGATGAAGTTCCAGAAGAAATTAAACGCACTTTTGATAAGCTCGGAATTCCTGAAGCGGAACAAAAATATTTAGCAGGTGTTTCTGCCCAATACGAATCAGAAGTTGTGTATCACAATATGAAAGAAGACCTTGAAAAAATGGGCATCATTTTTAAAGATACAGACAGCGCCTTAAAAGAAAACGAGGACATCTTTAAAAAATATTGGGCGACGGTCGTTCCGCCGACTGATAACAAATTTGCCGCTTTAAACTCTGCAGTTTGGTCAGGGGGTTCATTTATTTACGTTCCGCCTGGAGTAAAAGTTGATACGCCTTTGCAAGCATATTTCCGAATTAATTCAGAAAACATGGGACAATTTGAACGGACGTTAATTATAGTTGATGAAGGTGCCCACGTTCATTATGTTGAAGGATGTACGGCGCCTGTCTACACAACTAACTCGCTGCACAGTGCTGTTGTAGAAATCATTGTGAAAAAGGGAGCCTATTGCCGCTATACAACGATTCAAAACTGGGCAAACAATGTGTATAACTTAGTAACGAAACGTGCGGTTTGTGAAGAAAATGCAACAATGGAATGGATTGACGGAAACATCGGTTCGAAATTAACTATGAAATATCCTGCAGTCGTATTGAAAGGTGAAGGTGCACGCGGCATGACATTGTCCATTGCCCTTGCCGGTAAAGGTCAACATCAAGATGCAGGAGCGAAAATGCTTCATTTAGCGCCGAATACTTCATCTACGATTGTTTCGAAATCGATCTCGAAACAAGGTGGAAAAGTAACGTACCGAGGTATTGTCCATTTTGGTCGGAAAGCAGATGGAGCACGTGCAAACATTGAATGCGACACATTAATCATGGATAACCAATCAACTTCCGACACGATTCCATATAATGAAATCCTAAACGATAATATATCTTTGGAACATGAAGCAAAAGTATCGAAAGTATCTGAAGAGCAGCTGTTTTATCTCATGAGCCGCGGCATTTCTGAAGAGGAAGCAACCGAAATGATCGTTATGGGATTCATTGAACCATTCACAAAAGAGCTGCCAATGGAATACGCCGTTGAAATGAACCGCCTCATCAAGTTTGAAATGGAAGGAAGTATTGGATAATCCTTATAATACTAAGGGGGTGTCTAATAAGTCGTTTTTACGGCTTATTGACGCCCCCATTAATGTTTTAGAAAAGTTGATATATCGGTGTTTATAATTTTTTGTTTTCAATGGGGATTTGACTTTCTGGACAGACCCACAATTCACCCACAAAAATTAGATATTCATGTTTGTATACCGTTAATACAACTCCAGTGCCTCGTCCTCAATTTTCTTGGTCACATGGAGATATGTGTCAGCGGTTATTTTTATGCTTTAGTATCTTAATCTTTCGCTCCAGCTAAAGGAGAGCATCATGTAAAGAAAAAACAGGGAGTTTGCATGTTTGCACACTTCTGTGGAGGTCACAAGCAGGAAACGTCACTCACCGGACTATTTCTAAAGTTTACATTGCATAACAGCTTTTCCCCAATGCCAATAGTGGCTGTGAGAAAGAAGAATCAGAAGGCTTTAAAATTTCGCTTGCCCCTCTCCTCTAGAACACCATAAATGATGGCTTACGTTTTTCTATGAGGCTTGAACATCTTCTCATACAAAATATAAAACCGAGCCGCAAATCATTGCAAGGAGAATAAAAGATAACAAGAAAAATAATGGATTGATAAAACCAAATGCTATATTATTTGCAGTAATTTCATCTCCTAATAAAAATTCATCATATTAGGAGTATAAGATGTTGGCCAAATATAACTGTTCCTAAAATATATAATTATGGAGTACAAGAGAAACAATCACGGCTTCTTTCACGATCTTTAACACAACCACCTCAATACATATGTATTGCGCGTCATTTTCTGAAGCCGCATCCTTTTTAATGAGATCCTTTCATAAAGAAGAAGCAAACTCATTTATACGATCAAAATCAGTAGCGTTGCATAAAAAAATTTAATGTTTGTCAAGCTCAATAAAAATTCCAGTTATTTCATGTAACTGAATATTCAGACATACAATCTTTCTAAGCAAGCTTAAAAGGACAATGACGTCTTAATCGGCAGTCCATTTCCACAATTTGGTAATATATTACAGAAACATTGGATCATAAACTAAATCGTCTAGGTGTTCCACCTCCCCTTCTTCAAATTGGTACACGATGGTTTCAAAATCTTTTTCCCAATGGTATTTTTTCCGACCGTTGGACGTTCGAATTGGCTTTTTAAAAAGGGAGCGAACAAAACAGTCAAAACCTTTAAAAAGCAGATTCTGTAAAGTTCGCTTGATCTCTAATAAAGGACCATCGTGATTCACTTTTAATTGGAGCATGGCCTGTAAGCAATAGGTGATTAGGGCGATCCAAATTTGATTGTAAACGGCATTTTGACTTTTTCCATAAAATCTTTTTATCTTAAGGTGCTGTTTCATCCATTTAAAGAAGGTCTCTATCTTCCAGCGATATCGGTATAAATCTGCAATCTCTTCCGCAGAAAGATCAAAGCAATTGGTTATGATGATCACGGGATTCCCTTCGCTGTCGACCGTTTCGATCAATCGGAGAGGATGAGTCATTTTGGTATGATTACGGTCATTTCCTAAAATGACAATCTGATCCCTATAAATCAAACGTTCTGGATTGGGAATCCGTTCCGATAAAACTTCAATCTCTGCGTTCTTTTTAAGCCGGGTAATGAATCGCACCCCTTCTCGGCATAAGCGGTCGAACTGTTTGTAATCGACATACCCTCGATCAAACAAGTAAATCGCATTTGGATCGATTTCAATGAGTTCGTCCATCTGTGTGCGATCGGCATGTTTCGCGGGTAAGATAATCCCTTGATCCGGAACAGTGATATCCTTCGTTACAACAACCTTTAAATGGAGTCGAACACCAGCCTTTGTCTTACGAAAAGTTGCCCATGGATATTGGCTCAAACTCATGCTCATCGTGGTAGAATCAATGACCAGAAGACGACCAATGTTTCGGATGATCGGGGCATTTTTCATTTGCCCTTGGATCTTTAAGACCAGATATTTAAATACTTTTTCAAACAGTTGAGGGGATAATTGGCCTAATTTGCGAGAAAGTTGCGAAGTACTAATTGCATCAAATTCCAGATATGTCTGCAACTCTTCCTTGTCTTTCAAATGTTTGGCCAATTTTGTTAAGCTTTCCAATTCGTTTAACTGAGCGATGATACAAAGTTGTAAAAACTTATACGCCGTTAATTTTTTAATGTATTTGTCAACGTCAATCACATTAATTAGTTTTGAAAAAGTTATTGGATCGATCTCTTTAAATAGTTCATTTATTGTGGATTCTGTGGTATTCTTATCCATAATGGTTTCTCCTTATTCTTAGGATTTGGATAGGACTGCCAATCCTAATTATAAGGAGTTTTTTTATATCCAAAAAGATGAAATTTAACATAAATAAAATTGGGCTTGACAAATTAAAATTAACTTAATGCAATGCTACTGGATCAAAATATATTTAGCCCCTAAGCGATAATTTACCTATTAAAATCCCATGTCCATTCCCAAAACTTACTACCTTGGGCTACTATAAAGTAATCAAACCATTTTTCAAAAGTCAGGTTTAGAAACCCAAACGGATCGTCCAAACTTCCGCCGTTGTCAAGCCAATAAAGATATCCTTTTCTTTCGGGAGCTAAAGCTATAATGAGCCGGCAGCCATCGTAGCCATATCCAATAGGAAACCAATCTGAAGGATAATCAATATATTGATAATCCTCTAGTATCTCTTCGATAGATAATAATTGCAGTCCACCTCCGTTTTCAGGATCATCAAATAATGTAGCACCATTACATATTTTCAGAAAGTCTTCATAGTCACTAGGAATATTAAAAGGCAGCTTCTTGATTTCTTCTTCTGTTGCAGGGGGATTGAAACGAAATTGTAGTTTTCCTAAAAATCCTTCTTCATTTTGAACAACCAGCATATTCTTTTCATCTAGTCTTTTATTCAAAGCATCTAAAGTCATTTTGATTCGTACTGACATGTTGTGGCTATCACTCCTTTTATCATTCATCCAACAAGGACTAACAATCTTTCTGTGGAAATCCTTTTACAGTTGTATGAGGTTACTAAAATTGTAGAATACGGTGTATTTTATCATTTGGCCAAACTGTGCTCTTATATGCCTGAATCCGTGACAAAACATCTTTACAATGGTCGCAAACCGTTGATACGATAAGGGAAAACGACGTTGACGATTCTTCATCAAGTAGGTGATGTGATGAAAGATTTCCCGATTCGGTTTGTATTGACAGATGAAGCGATTACCCCAAGTGCTGGGCTTGCTCTCGTTGGCTACTTACTCCATCGAACGAAACTGGATAAACGGGTAAACGCACTTCGGCTTCCAACGGTTCGTCGAGAAGTGCACATTTCCCATAGCGATGTCATTCGCTCGATGATTGGCTTGCTTGCCACAGGAAAAACGGATTTCGATCATATCGAAGCGTATCGTCAGGACGATATCTTTTCGGCATCGATGGGGATTCAGCACGTGCCTTCCTCTCCAACCTTGCGACAACGACTCGATCAGCTCGCTTGTCTTCCGATGACCGAAACGATTCTTTGGGAGGAGTCCATACGTCTGTTGATTCAACGACATGCCACTTTGTCCCCTTGTTGGACCAAAGGAAAGACGACATGGCTTCCCCTTGATATAGATGGTTCCCCATTTGACAACTCCGATACGAAAAAAGAAGGAGTCAGTCGAACGTATAAAGGATTTGACGGTTTTACACCGTTGTTTGCGTATGCAGGGAAGGAAGGGTATCTCGTTCATGCCGAGTTGCGTCCAGGGAAACAACATGTGCAAGACAACATGCCCTCGTTTTTAGTCACCGCTATCCGTCGAGCTCGTCAACTGACTTCATCTCGTCTGCTTGTTCGCATGGATGCAGGAAACGATGCAGAAGCGAATGTGCACGTATGCCTAAAGGAAGACGTGGACTTTGTCATCAAGCGAAACTTACGCCGAGAATCGAAAGCGCTTTGGTTCCAGATCGCTTCGCAAAAGGGCAAACGTGTCGATGATGGACAAAGCGAAGGAGTACAAACCTATGAGCTATGCCTTCCACAGAAGGCAGCGATCGATGGAAACACGTATACGTACGTTCAAGTCACCCAAGTGACGGAACGGACGATGGAACGCAATGGACAGCTGATGCTCGTTCCTGATTATGAAGTGGAAAGCTATTGGGTGCGGCTCAAAGGATACGAGCATGTTCGAATGAGCGATGTGCTCGCGTTGTATCATGACCATGCGACATGCGAACAGTTTCATAGCGAACTGAAGAGCGACTTAGATTTAGAGCGGCTTCCATCTGGGAAGATGAAAACGAATGCGCTCGTGTTGGTCATGGGAGCCTTCGTTTACAATCTTCTTCGTCTGATTGGACAAGATCTATTAAGCGATCCGAGACATCCGTTGCACCACAAAGTGAAACGCCGCCGCATCAAGACGATTATTCAGACGGTGATCACGATGGCAGGGCGACTCGTCCGTCGATCACGACAGATCTGGATGAAACTGACGCGAAGGAGTGGCTATAGCGAGCCCCTACTGAACGTCTATCAGAAATGGAGAGAGGTAAGATAACGAACGAATGTTCGATCACTGATGTCCAACGTCACTCCCTGGGCTTTTTTGTCTATTTTTTTGGTTCGTATACCTAAAACAGAGATTTGTTCCATTTTCGGAAATAGAGATGACATAGGTCATAAGCATAAAAGGGGTTTATGGATTATCAATCCATCAAAATTACAACAAAATCAAAGTCGATTTCAATTCATCACGGATTCAGGATATGTTTATTATACCATTTTCTGTAATTTTTCTATCTGAAGTAGTCCAATTGGCAGCATCAGCTTTTTCAAGTTGTAAATGATGAATCTGTGAATTATTTCCTGATCATAGATCCTTATAACATCTTTACTTTACCTGTTTTTTCGATCAGCAACTGTACAGGATGAGATATTTGAACTTTTTTGTTGCAAAACTCTTTATTTTTATTGTTGTTATAAATACAATGTCCAAAAATACTGCCAGCCTTTTATAACAAAAAAATGCTTAAATCGTGAATCTTTTTCGATGCTGTATTATGATGAGTATATAAAGACTACATTGATAGGAGTAAGAAATGATTTACATAGGCTTGACAGGTTGGGGAGATCATGATTCTCTCTATCCATCCGGAACATCATCGAATGATAAATTAACGATTTATGCAGGACATTTTCCTGTTGTTGAGGTCGATTCCACTTTTTATTCGATACAGCCTGAGAAAAACGTTCGAAAATGGGTGAACGAGACGCCCCAAAATTTTCAATTCATTGTAAAGGCGTATAAAGGAATGACTGGACACGAAACAGGCTTAGGATCTTTCGAAAGCCGCTCAGAAATGTTCGCTGCTTTTTATAAAATGATTCAGCCCTTTCAAGAAGCGAATAAATTGGCAATGGTTCTTTTTCAATTTCCCCCTTGGTTTCACTGCAAAAGAGAAAATGTTGATTTCTTGCGATGGTGCAAAGAGCAAATGAAGGATGCCCCTTGTGCACTAGAATTTCGCCACCGCTCCTGGTTCCTTCCTACATATTATGAAAAAACGCTTCAATTCATGGAGAAGGAAGGGTGGATTCACACCATTTGTGATGAGCCGCAGGCAGGGGAAAATTCAGTTCCGACCGTATTATATTGCACGAATAGAGAAAAGACCTTGGTAAGATTTCATGGACGAAATGTTCATGGATGGCTGAGGCCAAAAGAAGGGAATTGGCGTGAAGTACGATATTTATATAGATATAATGAACAAGAGCTTGATGAATGGAAAGGACACATAAAAATGCTGAAAAAGCAAACTAAAGATCTCTATCTCATTTTCAACAACAACTCGGGCGGAGACGCGGCGGACAATGGAAAAGAACTGATGAAAAAGTTAGGAATTACATATCATGATTTAGCGCCAAGGCAGCTTGATTTATTTGAGTGTTTTGAAAAGTATCCCACTGAAGGAGAGAGCGACTTTGATTGAGACGGTTCATATATATCATACGAATGATCTGCACAGTCATTTTGAAAATTGGCCGAAAATCGTTCATTATCTAAAAACAAAAAAACATATTCATAAAAGTAAAAACGAAACTGTTTTTTTATTCGATATCGGCGATCACGTCGATCGCTTTCACCCAATTACTGAAGCGACCGGGGGAGTCGCAAATGTTGAGCTGCTGAATCATTTAACTCCAGATGCAATAACGATTGGAAATAATGAAGGAATTACTCTTCCTTTTGAAGCATTGGATCGGCTGTATAATCATGCACAATTCCCTGTCATTGTGTCTAATTTATTTTACTTAGACGGTACTAGACCAAAATGGGCAAAGCCTTATGTGATTAAACATTTACAAAATGGAGTCCGAATCGGTATTTTAGGCGTAACGGTTTGCTTTGAGCAATTTTACCGTCAGTTAGGGTGGATGATAACAGAACCGATGGCAAATATAAAAGAAACATTGGAGGAAATCCGGGGCAAAGCAGATGTTATCATTCTTTTATCACACCTTGGAATATCCGATGATGAATGGATTGCTCAACAATTTCCTGATATCGATGTTATATTAGGAGCCCATACACATCATGTGCTTGATCGTGGAAAGCTTGTAGGCAATACGCTTTTGGCGGGAGCAGGAAAGTTTGGACAGTGGCTTGGACATATTGAACTTAAGATCGACTCTGCTCAAAAGAAGCTGGTAAATAAAAAAGCGGAGATTATTGAAACGAAAACGATTGAAAAAGAAGATGTTTTTACTATAAAGTGGCTTGATCAAAAAAAAGCTGAAAGTGCTCAAAAACTTAACGAAGCTGTTGTGGAATTAAAAGAAGAATTACGGATTGATTGGTTTTCAGATTCACCATTTGCAAAACTGTTGGCTTCCGCTTTAAAAGAATGGTGCGATGGGGAAGTTTCCATGGTGAATGCCGGAGTATTGCTTGAATCGCTTCCGAAAGGACTCGTCACAAAAGGCGATTTGCACCGGATTTGTCCTCATCCGATTAATCCTTGTAAAATCATGGTTCAAGGCGATCAATTAAAAGAAGTTATTTTACAAGCACGGACAAAAGAAATGGAGCAATTGAAGCTTAAAGGATTAGGCTTCAGAGGCAAAGTAATGGGGCGTATGGTTTTTGACGGCATTGAAACGGTCATGGAAACGTTGGAAGATGGCAAGGAACATGTGAAAAAGATCTTTGTAAATGGAAAACATCTTGATCAAAATCATGTGTATGCAGTGGCAACTATTGATATGTTTACATTAGGTCCATTATATCCGCAATTAAGCCGTGTAAAGAATAAAATATACTTCATGCCTGAATTGCTAAGAGATGTACTTGCTTGGAAATTATCGAAACAGTTCCTGCAAATCCATCAATAAATTTTTGTCAACATCACCTTTCCTTTCATAAAGTGAAGTAGGGAAGGAGGGTATTTTATGGTATCTGTATCGCCGGTTAAAATTGGTGATCATCAATTTACCGCCATTACCATTCAGCTGCCAAAAACGAATTTCATGGCTGTTACAGCCGAAAAAGGTTATATTATGTGCGGTGCGCTTGATGTAGCCTTATTGAATGAAAAATTAAAAGAGAGAAAAATTATTGCCGGCCGCGCTGTCGGAGTGAGGACAATTGAGCAGCTTCTTGAAGCCCCATTGGAATCAGTCACAACAGAAGCGGAGGCAATTGGCATTAAAGCAGGGATGACAGGCAAAGAAGCACTATTGAAAATGGTAGAAAAATAAAAAACAACCATTATCTTTTTATAAAAGAATGATTATTGCTCATCTATAGTGTACAGATGAAAGAAGTTTCCAAAACGTACCATCTATGAATTTAAATAAGATGTATTCCTTAATGGATTTTTTTTCAACAGACATGAAAAAGTATTTTCTATCATTTGATCAGCGATATAGTCGCAAGTAATTGCCATTCAGTCGAGTAAAAAACATAAAATTGATTCATAAAGAGCCCGTTCCTGAGTTGGTGCGGGCTCTTTATTTTGTGCGCCCGGCATGTATATGAACTATAGGGTGTAAGTCCCGAACCCCGAAGACAGAAGTAGAGGTTAGCCAAGAGCAAGGGTGTCCGTGGTGACGCGGAATCTGAAGGAAGCTGGAGGCAAAACACCGGTCCGAGGAACACGAACCTCATATAAGGCTAGGTATGATTGAGTGAGTTTGCAAAACAAAACAAAGCTCTTTCTGTCGAAGGTCATATCGAGTAAATGAGGCGGATAGATGGTGTGAAAGTGCATGTACTTACCCGGGGAGGTCTGGTGGATATGTGAAGTACGCTTCATAACCTACTTAGTGATAAGTAGCTGAACCGTCAGAAGTCAGCAGAGGTCATAGTATTAGTTGGTCTAGAACAACTAAGAAGGACCGAACAATTAAGAGAGAATAGCCCTTGGCATTCAGTGAGTCATGATGAACACAGAAAACGTAGTACCTCACTTGAGGGAGGAAGCGGTGAATCCCGTGGGAGACCTCTTGGAGGGTGGAGTGACCACTGGCATAAAGAGAACAGCTATTCACGGAAGTTATGAAAACTTGCGTCAATTATCTTAATTGAACCGCCGTATACGGAACCGTACGTACGGTGGTGTGAGAGGACGGGAGTTAATCGCTCCCTCCTACTCGATTTTTCTTTTTGCCATTCAAGCCGTTCCCATAGTTTTAAATGCGGATAAGGGTCAAAAGACCACTCGGTTTTACCGTTGTCTTTATACATCCCGTAATGCAAGTGCGGCGGGAATTTGCCAGATGTTCCTGGAGGGCCGTAGCCGCTGCTTCCGACAGAACCGATGATTTGCCCCGGTTTTACGATTTGTCCAACGTGAATGTCTTTGGCAAAGCCGTTTAAATGTGCAAAATAATGGTACGTATTCTGAATGTCCCGAATACCGATTCTCCAGCCCCCATAGCGATTCCAGCCTTTCATTTCGACAATTCCGTAGCAAGTGGAACGAACCGGTACGCCATAATGTGCAAATATATCTGTGCCTTCATGAATTCTCCGGCCGCCCCATCCGCGCGCATCTCCCCATGTGTCACGGTAGCTGTAATCAGTTCTGACGGGAAGAGGAAAAGCATGCTCGTTTAATTGCAGATGCCCGAAATGTTTGAACAATTTCATATGACCTAAAATAATTCCGACCGTTTTATCACGGTGATAATAAGACCATAAACCAATTTTTAAATTTTCTATATCATTACCATATTTTGATAAAAAATGTGCAAAACTATATAAGACATCTTCATCATGATCCATTTGCGCTTTGCCGTCGCCGTTTCCATCCATTCCGATTCCCCCAAATAGCTGAATGCTAACCGGATTTTGGTCGTTCAAATTCGGATTGGCTGTCCCAGCCCATTTATCAGGAGGAATGTAAATGCCAATAACTCCTTTTTGTTTTGGGATATCATTTTTTATTTTTCTGACGTTTCGTTCGTATTGGTCGCACGCAGCCAATACATACCAAGGAATCTGGGTGATGGCTTCCACCTTTTTATACAGGCTCATTCGCAAATGATTTATTTGTTGTTCAGTTAATTGACTGGACGCATTGGCATGGCTGGAAAATAAAGATAAAAGTGCAGCCAATAATAACATTTTTCTGAGAACCACAATTGATAAACTCCTTTCCATCATGTCATGTCTTAGTGTAAGAAAAAAGTAAAGTTTCAATGGCTGGAAATTGAAGGAATATAAAATTCCTTTTTCTTGTCCAATATCTTTCATTATGTTAAATTGACTATAGTGTATCATCTTTATTTTTTTAATGATTACATATTGGAGATGATGAAAAATGGCTCAAAAAGAAGAAAGTTTACGAAAACCTGAATGGCTTAAAATAAAATTAAATACAAACGAGAATTACACAGGGTTAAAAAAATTGATGCGCGAGCAAAAGCTTCATACGGTTTGTGAAGAAGCGAAATGCCCCAATATTCATGAATGCTGGGCAGTGAGAAGAACGGCAACATTTATGATTTTAGGAAGCGTTTGTACACGCGCATGCCGCTTCTGTGCAGTGAAAACAGGACTGCCAACCGAGCTTGATTGGCAAGAGCCGGAGCGTGTAGCGGATTCCGTCCGCATTATGAACTTAAAGCATGTTGTCATCACTGCAGTTGCCCGTGATGATTTGAAAGATGGCGGAGCAGCCGTTTTTGCTGAAACGGTTCGTGCTGTGCGCAAAAAAAATCCATTTACTACAATAGAAGTTCTTCCATCTGACATGGGCGGAGTGTACGAAAATTTAAAAACATTAATGGATGCTAAACCTGATATTTTAAACCATAATATTGAAACTGTTCGGCGCTTAACCCCAAGGGTTCGCGCTCGTGCAACCTATGAACGTTCTTTGGAGTTTTTGCGGAGAGCAAAAGAAATCAATCCGGATATTCCGACAAAATCAAGCATTATGATCGGGCTTGGGGAAACGAAAGAAGAAATTATCGAAGCGATGGACGACCTTCGTGCAAATCATGTTGACATCATCACAATCGGACAATATTTGCAGCCTACGAAAAAACATTTAAAAGTTCAAAAATTTTACCATCCAGATGAATTTGCAGAATTAAAAGAAATTGCTTTGTCAAAAGGATTCAGCCATTGCGAGGCAGGTCCGTTAGTCCGTTCGTCTTATCATGCTGATGAACAAGTAAATGAGGCAGCCAAACAGCGGCAGGCAAAAGCTTAAAGCCACAGAGCCGTCAAGAATTTCTTGACGGCCCGTTTTAATAAAAATAGGTAAATAACCTCTAAAAAATTCACCTATGCATCAACGTTTATTTCATTGATCTTTTATGTCGTGATCAATACTTTCGTTCATTTCTCCGAATCCTTCGCCATTTGCATTTTCACCAGCATTCAATTTTCTTCCTTGGGGAGACTTTAACATGCGCTGAATGGTCTGGTTTAAATTGCGGTTAATATTTGGAGACTCTCCATCAAGAGTGCTGTATGATTCGATTTCTTTAAACAGATTAGGATTATCGGTTACATAAATATGAAAATAACGCGGAACAATGGATGCAGCTGTCTTTTTCACTTGGTCAGCTGTTTCAAATTTGTTGTTTGAATCGGTTTTATACGCTATAAGAACTTCTTCATCTGTTACGAGCGTAGCAGCATCATGAACATTTGGAAGCTGGACGGCAAGCCTTCCGATTACGTCTGCTAATTGTTCCCGATTGATGACAGGAGTTTTTACTGTGGCTTTCTCTATTCCGGCTGTTGGACTTTTTTGATGCCGGACATATCCAAAGCTGTCTGAATCTTTATTGCTGTTATAATTATCATTTCTTTCTGCCACGTTTACCGTATTCCCGTTTTCATTATATAGACCTTTTCCTTCTTGATCATATTGGCACCCGCTGGCTGCAAGCGCAGCTATGATAAAAGGAGTAAAAAGCCTTTTTTTCATTTCAGCACCTCCTTATAATTTTAGGATTGCCGCTTTTAAAAAATTGTTGTCAGGCAATTGATGGAGGGAAATCATTTGTTTATGATAAACATATGGAAGAGGGTGAATTTGTAAATGATCACAATTTTTAATCAAACATACGAGCTTATAAAAGATTTTAAAAATGGTTTTAATGAAGAGGCTTTTAAAGCAAGGTACAGTGAAATTTTAAACAAATATGATTATATTGTCGGCGATTGGGGATATAGCCAATTGCGGCTGAGAGGATTTTTTGATGATCAAAACCAAAAAGCAACACATGATACGAAAATCAGCTCATTAGATGAATATTTGTATGAATATTGCAATTTCGGCTGTCCTTATTTTGTATTAAAGAAAATAAAAAAATAAACGCCAGATGCAAAAACATCTGGGTGTGAAAAAGTAATCAGGACGGCATACAGCCGTCCTGATTACTTTATTTCATACGGGTCTTCTTCATTTTTATCAGGTTCATCATGAGGAGGATGACTGCCCGGAAATTGTCTCGGCAAATTCTGATGCAAGGATTTGAATTCATAGTTAAAACTGCTATATGGACGCTGACCTTCTTCCCAAGGTGTGCTTTTATTCTCCACAGGTTCATCCTTTCCCCGCGGAGCTCCGTAGGCGCCTTCCGGCATATCCTCCGGGATAATATAGTTTCGCATTGTTTCCACTACTGAAAAATCAGTATATTCATTTTGTTTGTCCATTTTGTTCACCTGTCCATGATTTTACCATTATCGTTCCTCATGGAAGGTAATTTATACATTAGACGATCTCATATAAAAACTCCCGAAGCTCTTTTGCGTCTTCATCATTTAATTGATAAACATCTTCTAAATACCCCGGTTCTTTAAGATCATCTTCCCCAATGATCGCAAACCGGTTGCTTTGCAAATTTAGTACAAGATATTTTCCGTAATAGCGGTCCGATTGAATAATGGCTAAATCAAAGCGTTGATTTTCTCCCATAAAGCTAACAAATCTTGTTTTTGTCTCGACGGTTTCATCATACAAAAAAAAGCGTTCGGCCATGGTTCATTACCTCCGTTTCTTATAATTGCATTGTAGCATAAGATGATGCATTCACAACGATTTATCGCAAATTTGTGAGAAAACTTACCTCTGTTTCGATTCGCATAGCGATTTTTCTGTTGAAATAGAAGCAAAATAACACAATTTTTTTATCAGCCCGCACATCTGCTGCCAATCAGCCATGATTTCTGTATCGAATGGGAAGTTAATTGGAGAAACATATCATGAATCGGCACGAAAGTCATATTCAAAATCCTCCTCTGCTTGTCATGAAAAATCGTCATCTGTAAAAGCAATTTTTTGTGCGCGTTTAGGAATTTCTTTACTAAATTGAAAAAATCTAAGCGGATCCTACCCGGCATGCAAGATGTATCAAACCGCGGAAAGCTTGCGCCTGCTCAATCACGAAATCCAAATTTTAGAAACATCAGCTCTGTTTGCCAAAATCGATCCGTCTAACGAGAGGATTTTAGTGCTCTGCTTTAAAAAACTCAAAAGTGTGTAAAGTAGTAGGTAGTTCAAATGGTCGAGTATGGTAAAATAAAAAACGGATACAAAAACCTTAAGAAAGGAAAGAAATCATATGTATTTTGTGGACAGAAAAAAGATTGAAGATACTGTAAAATTTGTAGAAGATCTTGTATCCATGTTTGAAGGACATCAACAGTGGGAGTCTGATGTTGAAAAAAAAGCGTTGGAGCGGATTGCCCAATTGTTGATTGAGGCGATTTTAGATATCGGAAACGGAATTATTGACGGTTTTATTATGCGGGACCCGGGCAGCTATGAAGACATTATTGACATTTTAGAAGATGAATCTGTCGTTGACAGCAGGGATGCGGAAGGATTAAAAAAATTAATTTCCTACAGAAAAATGCTCGTTCAAGATTATTTAAACATACGGCATGAAGAACTGTATGATTCAATATCAACCCATTTACAAGTTTTGAGAAATTTTTGCCATCGTGTTCGAACCTACTTGGAAGATGAACTTGGACCAGTTACAGCTTTTAAGCCGTAATGGATTGATTGAAGGAGTGAAAAAAAATTGAAGAAATATAAAGGATATTTCATCGATTTAGACGGCACCATGTATCGGGGTACAGAAAAAATTGAAGAAGCTGAAGAATTTGTTAAAAAACTGAAGGAAAAAGGAATTTCGTACTTATTTATGACAAACAATTCTTCTAAAACTCCGAAGCAAGTAGCTGAAAAACTAATCAGTCTCGGCATTCCGGCGGAAGAGCATCAAATTTTAACTTCAAGCATTGCCACAGCCAATTTTATTTGGGAAAGAAAACAAAATGCTTCTATATATGTAATCGGTGAAGAGGGGCTGCGAAAGGCCTTGGAGGAAAAAGGTTTTCGCTTCGTCGATGAAAATCCGGATTTTGTCGTTGTGGGTATTGACCGAAACATCAATTATGAAAAGCTTGCCAAGGCCTGTTTAGCGGTTCGTGCAGGTGCAACATTTATTTCAACAAACGGGGATACTGCTCTGCCGACTGAGCGAGGACTGCTTCCAGGCAATGGCGCCATTACATCGGTCATTTCAGTATCTACAAATGTTCAGCCGATTTTTATCGGAAAACCTGAAAAAATTATTGTAGAGCAAGGGCTGAAAATGCTGAAAACGAAAAAAGAAGAAACGCTTCTTGTCGGAGATAATTACGAGACGGATATTAAGGCAGGTATCCAATCAGGGATGGACACCCTTCTTGTGCATACAGGCGTAACAACGAAAGAACACTTAAAACACAAAGAAATACAACCGACTTATACAGTGAATAACCTTTCGGAATGGCATGTGCTATGATGAAGCCTTTTTCTTTTCCAGCTGATTTCACAATAGGTGCTCCGCTGCCCCTACTGTGAATCAGTGGATCGATGGGCGAGCCGGCTTGAAGCTGCCGCTGCAATGGCTCCGACAATATCATCTAGAAAAGTATGACACTTACCTGTGCTTTTATCGTTTAAATGAGCAAGTATACCAGGCTTTTGTTTATCGATATAGCCATAGTTCGTAAACCCGATTGATCCGTAAATATTCACAATGGAAAATGCAAGAATTTCATCAATTCCATATAATCCTTCATCCGATTGGATGATCGATTGAAGAGGCTCCTGTAAACCCCCCTTTTCTGCTAGAACATCTAATTGAATTCCGGTTAAAATGGCATTTTGAACCTCTCTTTTCGAAAGAACTCTTTCCACGTTTTGTAAACAGTCTTCTTTTGTTAAGTTCGGATAATATTGCTGCTGTAAAAAATAGACGAGCTCTGCGATGTCATCCGGTGTAACTCCTCTATCTTTCAGCCATTTTCTTGCAGTTTGCTCTATTTTATCCATGTCGTTCACCCTATCTTTTACAAGTATATGAAAGTGCTGAAATCGGCTGTGACGCCGATTTCAATAAATTCTTGCTTAAATTTTCAAAAAGCATCAACATCTTTTTTATATTGTATACACAAAAGCTTTTCTACATGTTATAGTTTATGGCATTTTTTCATTATATATATTGGGGTGTTTTTTTGAACAATGGATTTATAGGGGGAACTAGGAATGAAAGAGCTTTTAAAAAAGCATTATGGAATAGATGTACTCGACTTTTTTTCAATTGGTCAATGGCAGGGGTTTAAAACAAAAAGAAATATCGGTTTTATTGCTGCTGTTTCACATATTGACCATAAGGAGCTTTATGAACTGTATGAAATGAGTCGTTATCTCCTTATGACTAACGAGAGAAAAGCTGCTTCGTTTTTATTAACTGTAAATGGGGATCTTACGGCAGAACTTAATGGAACGCGCTACGCTGTGTTTCAAATACCTCAACAAACAAAGCGGCTTAATATAACTTCTCTCGGAAAAGAGCTGTCATTTTTTCACGAAGTTGGCAGAAGGCTGCCTTTTACTCCCGTTCATTCGAATCGAATTGGGCAATGGAGAAATTTATGGGCAAGGCGGATCGATCAAATGGAGCAATTTTGGAGTATTCAAATTGCTTCAAAGCCTCATCACGCCTTTGACAAGCTATTTATTGAATCCTTTCCATATTATTTAGGCTTAGGCGAAAATGCCATCCAATATTTAGCGGATACTGAGCTTGATGATCGACCATTGCCGGTTGATTCCGGCACCATATGTCATCAACGTTTTACGAGAGAAATATGGGAAAACGCATTTTCATTGCCTGTTGATTTCGTTTTTGATCATGGAGGAAGAGATATTGCTGAATGTTTAAGGTATGATTTTCTGACAGGAAGGCAAACAATTGATGAGCTTTTTTTGGCAGAATACGACCGAGCGTCTCCGTTATCCTCTTTTTTTTGGCGGTTAGTTTTTAGCAGGCTTTTGTTTCCTGTTCATTATTTTGAATGTGTTGAAAACTATTATCTTGCAGAGGAAGAAGAAAGGGATTCTCTGCAATTTCAAATGGAAAAAATTTTGCAAACATCTTCGCAGTATGAGCAATTTTTATCTTCGTTTTCATCTATGATATATTTGAGGAAAAAGCAAATTGTATTGCCGGCTTTGACATGGTTATAAAAGGTTCAGTCGCATTTTGTTGTGGTATCATAAAAAAGAAAGCAGCTAAAATCTTGCAGCTGTTTCGAACAAAGCATTGATTTTGTCATATCAATTCAAAACAATAGCTATTTATTAGAAGAAGGAGAAGATGAATCAGTGACCCAATATATTTTTGTAACAAGAAAACTGCCAGAAAACCTATTGGATCCTCTTCGTTCCATCGGAGTTGTCGACATTTGGGAGCAGGATTCTCCATGTCCGAGGTCTGTATTATTGGAAAAGGCAAAAAAAGCTGATGCTCTGCTTACAATGCTGTCAGACCGGGTGGATGAAGAACTGCTTCAAAAAGCCAAAAAATTAAAAATCGTTGCTAATTTAGCAGTCGGGTATGACAATATCGATCTCGAAGCGTCGAAAAAGTACGGCGTGACTGTAACTAATACACCGGATGTACTAACAGATACGACTGCCGATTTAACCTTTGCTTTGTTAATGGCAGCGGCAAGAAGATTGGTTGAAGCTGCGGAGTATGTAAAAGAAGGAAAATGGACAGGGTGGTCTCCATTTTTGTTGGCAGGAAGCGATATCCATCATAAAACGATTGGGATCGTTGGGATGGGGAAAATTGGAGAAGCTGTTGCGAGACGGGCAAAAGGATTTGATATGGAAATTTTGTATCATAATCGTTCAAAGAAACCGGAAGTGGAAAAAGAGCTTGGAGCGAAATACTGCACATTTGATGAATTGCTAGAGAAAGCCGATTTTGTCGTTAATTTAACACCATTAACAAATGAAACGAAAAACTTGTTTGACGAGGAAGCCTTTAAAAAAATGAAAACAAGTGCAATATTTGTTAATGCTGGCAGAGGAGCATCTGTTGATGAAAACGCTTTGTATAATGCTCTAAAAACTGGTGAAATCGCTGGTTGTGGATTGGATGTGTTTAAAGAAGAACCGATTGATTCCAATCATCCGCTTTTATCATTGAAACAAGTTGTAGCACTTCCGCATATCGGCAGCGCGAGTCGGGAAACCCGCATAAAAATGATCGAACTTTGCGTCGAAAATATTCAACGTGTGTTAACGGGCGAGAAACCGAAAACAGCCGTTGTTTAAACGCCCAAAAAGCGTTTACATATGCGGATGATGAAAATTTCTCTTGTAAAATCAGTCATTGAAATTTATAATGTCTTATAAAACAGTTAATGTCTTTTTACGGCAGACAATTGTCTATTATAAATAAACATAAGGGAGATGAATTGGTTGGAATCAATCTCAGTAGGACTGCTCGGTTTAGGCACCGTTGGTAGCGGAGTAGTAAAAATCATTGAAGACCACCAGGATAAGCTCATTCATTTAATCGGGTGCCCGGTGAAAGTAAAAAAAATTCTTGTTCAAAATACAAATAAAAAAAGAGACGTTCATGTAGAACCTTCCCAATTAACGACAAATGTTCATGAGGTAATAGAAGATCCGGATATTGACGTCATTATTGAGGTCATGGGGGGAATTGAGCAGACACGGGAATATTTGCTTGAAGCATTAAATCGGAAGAAGCATGTTGTGACGGCAAATAAAGATTTGATGGCAGTGTACGGAACTGAGTTGCTCAAAAAAGCGACGGATAACGGCTGCGATCTTTTTTATGAAGCAAGTGTCGCAGGCGGCATCCCGATTCTGCGTACATTGGTAGATGGATTGGCGTCAGACCGGATTACAAAAATGATGGGGATTGTTAACGGAACGACAAACTTTATTTTAACGAAAATGTCAAAATACGGAACCCCTTATGAAGAAGTGCTGAAGGAAGCGCAAAGATTAGGATATGCAGAAGCTGATCCGACTTCTGATGTAGAAGGCTTGGATGCAGCGAGAAAGATGGCGATTTTGGCAAGACTTGGATTTTCTATGGAAGTAGATTTAGAAGATGTGGAAGTAAAAGGGATAACGGATATTACACAAGAGGATATTGATTACAGTAAACGGCTCGGCTATACGATGAAATTAATCGGCATCGCCCATCGAAGCGGTGATAAAATTGAAGTTAGTGTACAGCCTGCACTGCTGCCCGATCATCATCCGTTAGCTTCCGTCCAAGATGAATATAATGCGGTTTATGTGTACGGCGAAGCGGTAGGGGAAACAATGTTTTACGGTCCTGGCGCAGGAAGCTTGCCAACTGCAACCGCTGTTGTTTCGGATTTAGTAGGCGTATTGAAAAACATGCGTCTAGGTGTAAATGGAAGAAGCGCCGTAGCCCCGCAATATCAGAAACAATTGAAGGCACCTGAAGAAATTTTTGCCCAATACTTTTTACGAATTCACGTAGAAGATCAAGTTGGAGCTTTTTCAAAAATTACATCCCTCTTTTCAGACAGAGGTGTAAGCTTTGAGAAAATTCTCCAATTACCTCTGAAAAATAAAGATTTAGCGGAAATTGTCATCGTTACCCATAAAGCATCGAAAAAAGATTTTGAGGAAATTTTAATGGAGCTCCGAGATTTGCAAGTTGTTAAGGAAGTTAAAAGTACGTATCGAGTAGAAGGGAACGGCTTATTATGAAATGGAATGGACTAATTGCAAAATATAAAGAATTTTTGCCAGTAACGGACAAAACACCGATGCTGACATTGAACGAAGGTAATACTCCTCTCATTCATTTAGAAAAATTATCTGAAAAATTAGGCGTTGAGCTGTATGTGAAAACAGAAGGAGCGAATCCTACCGGTTCATTTAAAGACCGCGGTATGGTGATGGCAGTTGCAAAAGCGGTGGAAGAAGGAAGCACAACTATAATGTGCGCTTCAACTGGAAATACGTCTGCAGCTGCTTCCGCATATGCGGCACGTGCAGGATTGCGTTCCATTGTTGTTATACCGAACGGAAAAATCGCTTTTGGAAAGCTTGCCCAAGCAGTTATGTACGGCGCAGAAATTTTTGCAATTGAAGGAAACTTCGATGATGCCTTAAAAATGGTTCGTGAAATTTGTGAAGAGCTGCCAATTACTCTTGTCAATTCTGTAAATCCTTACCGAATTGAAGGGCAAAAAACAGCGGCGTTTGAAATTTGTGAACAGCTGGGAAAAGCTCCGGATTATTTGGCGATTCCGGTTGGAAATGCTGGAAACATTACAGCATATTGGAAAGGATTTAAAGAGTTTAATGAGCGGCACCAAACAGGGCTTCCAAAAATGCACGGTTTTGAAGCGGAAGGCGCCGCAGCCATTGTAAAAAATCAAGTGATTGAAAATCCGGAAACAGTGGCAACTGCCATTCGAATTGGAAACCCAGCGAGCTGGGAATTTGCTGTCAATGCTGCCAATGAATCAGGCGGAAAGATCGATATGGTAACAGATGAAGAAATTTTGGATGCTTATCAATTAATTGCAAGAACGGAAGGCGTTTTTGCTGAACCTGCTTCAAGTGCATCTATTGCAGGAGTGATGAAAGATGTAAATTCGGGGAAAATCCCGAAAGGAAGCACAGTTGTAGCAGTATTGACCGGCAACGGATTAAAAGATCCGAATACTGCGATCGATGTGTCATCCATCCAGCCGATCGTGCTGCCTAATGAAAAGAAAGCTGTGATGGACCATCTCAAGGGAGATGGGCATGTATGAAAGAAGGAGACATGTTAAAAATTCAAGTTCCCGGAAGTACAGCCAATCTTGGCCCCGGTTTTGATTCTGTAGGGCTCGCTTTAAACCGCTATTTAACACTAGCCGTTACATTTGCGGAAAATTGGACATTTAAGCCGGTAAGTGAAGAAGTAGCAAACGTACCGGAAGGGAAAGAGAATTTAATTTATAAAGTCGCTTCCAAGCTAGCAGAAAAACATAGTGTTAATCTTCCTGCATGTTATGTGGAAATTTCAAGTGATATTCCGATGACAAGAGGACTCGGAAGCAGCGCGGCCGCCATTGCAGCAGGGATTGAGCTTTGCGATCGTGTTTGTAAACTGAATTTGAGCGATGAAGAAAAAATTCATTTTGCCAGCAAGTTTGAGGGACATCCGGATAATGCCGGAGCTTCTATAGTAGGCGGTCTAGTGGTCGGCTATTTAACAGATGACCACACATATTTTGTAAAAGTGGATAATCTGGATGTGGATATTATCGCGGTTATTCCGCCATATTATTTATATACGAAGGATTCTAGAGGCGTTTTGCCGAAGACATTTAAATTTCAGCAGTCGGTGAAAGCCAGTGCGATCAGCAATGTGCTTGTTGGGAGCATCATGAATAATAATTGGGAATTGGCAGGCCAAATGATGGAAATGGACATATTCCATCAACCGTATAGGGAAAGTCTAGTTCCTGAACTGTCAGCTGTTCGAAAGATAGGAAAAGAGCACGGTGTGTACGGGACTGTATTGAGCGGTGCAGGTCCAACGATATTGTGTTTTGCTCCAAAAGGCATGAGACACTCATTGCGTCCTAAACTAAAAGAGGCTTTTCCTCATTGTGAAGTAACACAGCTAGAAATTGATTATGAAGGGACAAAGTCTTGGTTTACTCATATTGAAAGCTTGATATAAAGAAACAAACCGGCTTTTCGCCGGTTTGTTTCATTAAAATACTTGTTCTACTTCTACGATGCCTGGAACTTCTTCCAGCAGAGCCCGCTCAATACCTGCTTTCAAAGTAATGGTAGAACTTGGGCAGCTCCCGCACGCACCTAAAAGGCGCAATTTCACAATGCCCTCTTCAACATCAACTAATTCGCAGTCTCCGCCGTCACGAAGCAAAAACGGGCGCAGCTTATCTAAAACTTCCTGTACTTGTTCTTTTATTTGAACATCTGACATACTATCGACTCCTTTCTTATCCATCATTATATTCAAAATGAGCGATAAAATCTATTTGTAAGTTTCAAATTCATTGTATCACATTTTTTTTAAATCTAATATGGATAATCTAGGAGATCATCATTTTATTAAATAGGAGAGAACAAACATGAGAAAACCGGTAGAAATTTGCGTTTATGGTGCAGAAAACTTATGTCCAAGCTGTG
Source organism: Aeribacillus sp. FSL M8-0235 (assembly GCF_038000355.1). Taxonomy (NCBI): domain Bacteria; kingdom Bacillati; phylum Bacillota; class Bacilli; order Caryophanales; family Bacillaceae; genus Aeribacillus; species Aeribacillus sp. FSL M8-0235. The sequence goes on from NZ_JBBOBW010000001.1 coordinate 913,474, forward strand.
TAAATTCGCCTTCAGCAAAAGATACATTTGAATGGCTGGAAGCAGCACTGACTAGAAAATATCCAGATCAGCCATTTGACATCACATATATTGATATATATTGTCCTCCGGAAGATGAAGAGAAAAAGAAAATAGCCGATCAAATCGTGAAGGAAGAATATTTTTATCCCCTTGTTGTCATAAATGGAGTGGTAGTAGGAGAAGGAAATCCAAAGATAAAAAGGATTTTTCAAGAGATGGAAAAACATGGTTACCAACCTGTGTAAGAAAGAGTTTACTCGTCATCCAGAACTGTGAAAGAAAAAGTGCATTGTCGATTTCTTCAAGCCAAAAGAACAGATTCGCTAAAAAAAAAAAACGCTGCTTCGTTTTTTTGCATGCAAAATAATAGACAACTGTATTTCTCTTGATTTATATTTTCCAGTGAAAGAGTTCCGGAAAAAGAGAAGCCGGACGTACAAATGAACGCCCGGTTTTCTCATGCTCCACTATGATATTTATAAATCCAAAGAATTCCTGATTTTAAAAGACGTGGCACACGTCCAGTGAGTGCGCGATCTCCTACCATCCCAAAACCTGATTTTTTTCCGAGAGAACCGAGAACGCCTTTTAATTTGAACGGCGGCAGTTCCTCTGGAAGAGGTTCGTTGTTCCATTTTTTGAGCAATACTTGTACAATTTGTTCAGCCTGCGCTTCGGCAAGTTGAGCACTTGGTGCGTAAGGAAGGCTTGCACAGTCTCCAACAACATACACATGCTCATCTTGAGGAAGATGATGGTATTTTGTTAAAATAACCCGTCCTTGCCGGTCTTTTTCAACATTCAATTTCCTTACGACATAATTCGGTTGAATTCCTGCGGTCCAAACGACAACATCACAAGGAATCGGTTCATCATGGTTATAAACCATATTTGGCTCAACTTTTGTAATATTGGCGCTGTTGATTACTTCAACCCCGTGCTCTTCAAACCATGTTTGGACATATTTGCTTAATCGTTCCGGGAAGTTTGATAAGATCACTTTTCCGCGGTCAAACAGCTTGATTTTTAAATCGGATCTGCTTTCACGCAGTTCGCTTGCCAATTCAACGCCGCTCAATCCGGCTCCAACTATGCAGACTGTTGCACCTGCTCCTAAATTGTTCAGCTTTTGATACGTTTCACGTGATTGATCGATTGTTTGAATGCTGCAAGTGTATTTGTCAGCACCCGGAACATTATGATATTTGTCTTCACATCCTAATCCGATGATAAGATCATCATACGTGATTGGAGATTGATCTTTTAAATGTACAAGCTTTTGTTCAAGGTCAATGTCCGTGACTTCACCGTAATGAATGTTCAATTTCGGGTGTTCTGGAAAGGCCACGCGCACGTGCTGATCTGAAATCGTTCCCGCAGCCAGCGCATAGTATTCCGTTTTTAAACAATGATAAGGGTTTTTATCCACTAATGTTATTTCGACACCATCCGGCAAGTTATTGGGAAGCAGCTTGTGAAGAATTCTCATGCCGCCATAGCCGCCTCCGAGGAGCAGTAACTTTCTCATCGCGATTCCCCTTTTCCCTGCAAATGTTTACCCCAAAACTGTGACAATCGTAACAAATGCCACTAAAAGTATAACGAATTTATGTATAAATCACAACATACTTAAGGAAAAATAGCACAATTGTTATGGCAAAATGTTAAATGAACCTTGAAGTTCAATGCTTTGACAATGAAGAAAAAAAGCATTATGATAGGCTACTGAGTATAGAAGGAGGACAATTCACGTGAAACCAATTATAGAGTTTTGTGTCAGCAACTTAGCAAACGGTTCACAAAAAGCATTAGAACAATTAGAAAAAGATCCTAATTTAGATATAGTTGAATACAGCTGCCTAGGGTATTGCGGCCAATGCTACGAATCGCTTTTTGCCCTCGTAAACGGAGAAGCGGTAGAAGGGGAAACGGCAGAAGAGCTAGTGAAAAATATTTATCAATTTTTAGAAGAAAATCCAATGTTTTAATAGAAAATAAAAGTGAATGATAAAATTAAAAGGGAGACAAGCTTTTGATTCTCCTTATTTTGATCCTGTCTCTAAATATTTCATTCGAGGTATGAGAGCATATTATAAAATGTAAGTATGAATCTCAATATTGTTTCTCAGTACGACGCTTGCCTTTGCGGATGAGTCTTTTTTTTACGTATGAGCAAGGTGTTTGAAGCGGCAGGCTGATGATATAAAAAATAAAAGCCCCTCTTATATTTCCCGAGGAGCTTTTATTTATATATGAAAACGGGGGATATTTTTATTGTCAACAAATTTTGAACGTTTTATACTTATAAAAACAAATTTTTTGTTGTTTTGGAGGAAAAAATGGAAACTTTTCAATTTACAAAAATGCATGGATTAGGAAACAGTTATATTTATGTAAATGGATTCGAAGAAACGCTTCCGGAGCATCTCCTGCCAGATATTGCGCGAAAAGTTGCGAACGTTCATACCGGCATCGGTTCAGATGGGCTAATATTAATTCTTCCATCTGAACGTGCGAATGTGAAAATGAGAATTTTCAACAGTGACGGTTCAGAAGGAAAAAACTGCGGAAACGGTTTGCGCTGTGTCGCAAAATATGTTTATGAGCATAACATAGTAAAAGAGAAAAAGTTTTTGATCGAAACACTTTCTGGCTTGGTTGAAGCCGAAGTCCATGAAGAAAATGGACGAGTATCATGTGTCACAATTGATATGGGTCACCCTAAGCTGTTAAAAAAGGAAATACCGATGGCCGGAAACGGAGATGAAACAGCTATTGGTGAAATCATGGAATTTAACGGCTCGAAATATGAAGTCACAGCGGTTTCGATGGGAAATCCACACATCATCTTTTTTGTGGACGATATTGAGAAAGCTCCATTAACAACATTGGGTCCGGTTGTCGAAAAAGATGCAAGATTTCCAGAAGGGGTAAATGTAGAATTTGTCGAAATCGTCAATGACCATGAGCTTCATTTTCGAGTATGGGAAAGAGGTTCAGGTGTCACACAAGCTTGCGGCACCGGAGCATGTGCGGCAGTGGTCGCATCCGTATTAAACGAGCAAACAACAAGAGGCAAAGAAACAGTTGTCCATCTTGCCGGCGGCGATTTATTTATTAAATGGACTGACGAGGGGAACATTTTGATGAAAGGACCTGCTGAAACGGTTTGCACGGGGACCTATTATTATGAATCCGGTTCAGAAATTTGAGAGTTTTTTTCTGAAAAGGTATACTAAAAGTGACTCAAAAATTAATGAAAAGGAGGATGGGTCATGTCTGAAATTGTTATGCTTACCGAAGCGGCAGCTTTTCAAATAAAAGATATGATGAGAGAAAATGAGGAAGAAGGCGCCTATTTGCGTATTGGTGTGAAAGGCGGCGGCTGCACTGGACTTTCATACGGCATCGGGTTTGAACAAGAAAAACAAGAAGATGATCACGAATTTGAACAATTCGGCATTCGAATTTTAGTGGATAAAGACAGCGCCCCTATATTAAAGGGAACAAAGATTGATTATAAACAATCGATGCTTGGTGGAGGATTCACAATAGACAACCCTAATGCGATTGCGTCTTGCGGCTGCGGCGCCTCCTTTAGAACTGCAACACACGCTGGAACACCGGAAGAGTGCTAAAAAAGATTCTTTCCTGAAGCCAAGCATAATGATCGCTTTATTCCTTAACTTTTTCTATACTCACAATAAAATATATCCTAATAAAGTGGAATCCAAAAAAAGTCTGCTTTATTAGGATATTTTTATGGGAAAAACGGCTAAATGCAACTTATTAAAAGTGATAGAGAATTAAATGAGGATATTTGCAGATCACAGATTTTCATCATGGAAGACCGTGCGAAAGACTATATGAATCACCGATGAAAGTTGAAAAAAGATAGGGCTGTCCGTTGAGTTCCTAAAATGAAGGATTTTGGAGCTACTGTGAAGGATAAAAATAAAGGAATAAAATTTGTAAATGTCCTTCATAGAGGCAATGAAGTCCAACAAGAAGCAATTGTATGTGTTGAATATCCGTCATAAAACTTTTGAAGAACTTAATGAAGAAAGAGAGCATAAGAAAAGTCATTTATAAAACTTCTGAAGGATATAAACAAAGGAAAAATGGTCTGTCCGATAAGCCCCTTCTTCTTGATGCAGTCTGGTTTCTTTAGAAAAGTACTTGACAAAAAGGCTGTCTCAAAAGGTCATAAAAAATGACCTTTTACGAGACAGCCTTTATTCTTTCCAATAAAATTTACTTTTGCTTATTATTCCCGCTGTAAGGGGGCTGTTCAGAAAGGCAGATCCCCATTGAAAAACAAAAAATCATAAGCACCGATATATCAACGTTTCTAAAACATGAAAGAGGGTGTCAATAAGCCGAAAAAATGACTTATTAGACACCCACATCTTTTTCATCAATTAAACATACTTGTGCTGTGCATTGGCTGAACTTTTGCGCTTGGGTCAATATAAGCTTTGGCATTGTTTACAGCTGTTGGACCTTCGCCAAACCCAGTCGCAATTAATTTTATTTTTCCTTCATAAGTACAAATGTCTCCGGCAGCATAAATTCCCGGAATATTTGTTTCCATTTTTGAGTTAACAACAATCGAATTTTTCTCAATTTCCAGCCCCCAGTTTTTGATAGGGCCTAAAGAGGAAACGAAGCCAAAATTGACAATTACTTCATCTACATCAATAATCTCTTTCCGATCTCCTTTTGCTTCTTCGACTACGACTTGTTCAATTCGATCCTTGCCGATAAGCTCAACAGGAACAAAAGGTGTTAATATATTTGCTTTAGAATTTTTTAATTGATTTACGCTATGCTCGTGCGCGCGAAATTTATCTCTTCGATGGACAACCGTTACTTTTTCTGCAATAGGCTCAAGCATTAACGCCCAGTCAACAGCTGAGTCGCCGCCTCCAAACAGGACGACCTTTTTGCCTGCAAAATAGTTTAAATCTTCTACAAAATAGTGCAGGTTTTTCCCTTCAAATTGCTCAGCATTTTCCAGCTGAAGTTTACGTGGTTGAAATGCGCCGTTTCCGGCAGTGATGATAATCGTTTTTGAATAATGTATTTCTGAATTTGTCGTTAACTTAAATGTCCCGTCACTTTGTTTTTCAACTTCCTGAACTTCCTGTTCAAGGCAGACGGTTGGATTGAATAAGGCAATTTGTTCTTTTAAATTATTGACTAATTCTTGAGCTCTAATTTTTGGAAACCCCGCTACATCATATATGTATTTTTCAGGATAAAGCGCTGTCAATTGCCCTCCTAATTGTGGAAGGCTTTCAATAATTTTAACGGAAGCCTGCCTCATTCCTCCGTAAAAAGCTGTGAACATCCCGACAGGTCCCCCGCCAATAATCGTTATATCGTAGACTTTGCTGTCCTCTTTCACAGACGATTCCCCCTCTTGTTAATCTTTATTAATCATATCATAAAAAAAAGATTGTAAAAATACAAAGATTCTGTCATTTAAAGATTTATAAAGTTGATCATTTAGCTTAAAAATAAACTTGAAAAGTTGGACACAAACGGATATCATGACTATAGGTAAAAAGATGTTAAATTTTATTGACAATTTTGCCCTTATAATTTTTTGTCCAATAACGTGAATATTTTCACAAATTATGTGAAAAGTGAGTCTAGAATTGACCGCTTTAAAAATTACGGAAAAGGTTGGTGTGTCTTGTGAGAAATCCTAAAGTTGTTATTTTAGGTGCCGGTTATGGAGGATTAATGACCGTAACACGTCTACAAAAAATGGTGAGTGTGAACGAGGCTGATATTACACTTGTCAATAAGCATGATTATCATTATGAAACAACATGGCTGCATGAAGCATCTGCAGGCACCCTTCATCATGACCGATGCCGCTATCCAATTAAAGATGTAATTGATACAAACAAAGTAAACTTTGTGCAAGATTCTGTAAAATTAATTAAAACAGATGAGAAAAAAGTCATTCTTGAAAATGGCGAGCTTAACTATGATTACTTAGTAGTCGCTCTTGGGGCTCATCCGGAAACGTTTGGAATCCAAGGGTTAAAAGAATACGCTTTCACAATTTCCAACATTAATTCTGCTAGACAAATTAGAGAGCATATTGAATATCAATTTGCTACATACAATACAGAAGAAGAAAAAGATGATACACGTCTAACCATTGTAGTCGGAGGTGCAGGATTCACTGGAATTGAGTTTTTAGGCGAACTTGCCAACCGTGTTCCTGAGCTTTGCCGAGAGTATGATATTGACCCTAAAAAAGTCCGTATTATTTGTGTGGAAGCAGCACCGACAGCACTTCCAGGTTTCGATCCTGAACTTGTGGAGTACGCAGTCAATCAACTGCAGCGCAAAGGTGTTGAGTTTAGAATCGGCACAGCGATAAAAGAATGTACTGAACAAGGAATTATTGTTGGGAAAGACGATCAAACGGAAGAAATAAAAGCAGGCACTGTTATTTGGGCGGCTGGTGTGCGCGGAAACAGTGTAATTGAAGAATCTGGTTTTGAGGCAATGCGGGGCCGCGTAAAAGTAGAGAAAGACTTGCGCGCACCAGGATATGATGATGTGTTTATTATTGGAGACTGTTCATTAATTATTAATGAGGAAATCAATCGTCCATATCCGCCGACAGCGCAAATTGCAATGCAGCAGGGAGAAGTTTGCGCGAGAAATTTAGCTGCATTAATTCGCGGTAAAAAAGAACTCGAACCATTTAAGCCAGATATTAAAGGAACTGTTGCTTCTCTAGGAGAAGATGATGCAGTAGGTATTGCGTTAGGCAAAAAAATGGTCGGTACAAAAGCATCCTTCATGAAGAAAATGATTGATAACCGCGCGCTATATATGGTTGGCGGAGCAGGTCTCGTGTTGAAAAAAGGAAAATTCAAATTTTTTTAAGCTGAAGAAAAGAGCAAAGGCTTAAGGGCTTTTGCTCTTTTAAAATAATGTTTTATAAACATGAACAGCTTTTGTAATTTCTTTTAAAGCAGGAAAGTAAAATGTTTTGGAGAAGGAGCCGCTCTGTATTTATTGAATTTTCGTAGTAATAAGCTTTTAAACAAATTAAATTAAAGAGCTCGCTATGCTGATTGCGATTAGAGGGTTCGATTCAGCATAAAATCGCCATGCTGATCTGCAATTATATAGTAGCCTGATGTATTTGGTCTGTCGGACAGCTATACCCGATATTTCCTTCAAAGTTCTTCGTTTTATTCTCAAGTTCTTGTGCTTCTTTTGTTTGTTTACACCGTCTTTTTTGTGCTTGAAGGAATGAAAGTTCTCTCTTAAATGTTGAAGCCAAATCCCTCTTTATGGTACTAGCACAAAAGCGTCTCACATGAGTAAAAAACAGACAAAGCACTGTACATTAGGACAATTTTTCTTAAAGGTGATTTTTGGCATTTTGAAACGTTTGGGGAAACTTCCAGTTTTTTTGTATAAATTTTGAACTGCTCAAAGGTTGGAGAGCCTACTGAGAACCTTTTTGTGTGCATGTCAAACTTGCTTTGCTGATTTATGCCGATTAAATTCAATCTTGTACTTGATATATTGGAATAAATAGGTTAATAATTAAGGTAACAATTTATCGATTTGCTGCTTTAAAGGTTTGGCACATGTAAGAAGATCTGGCAAATTAACAAAGGCTGGTCAAGTTTTATCCTTATTAAACCACATAAAAACTTTTAATAATAATACGACAGTTTTCTGAGGGTGAGGTCACGATGATGAACATACCGGTGCTGTTGATTTCCATGCTGCTGTTCTTAGTTTTATTTTTTGGAATCGGTTTTTTATTAAATATGCTTTTAAGAATGTCATGGATAATGGCGATACTTTATCCGTTAGTATGTATTTTTTTAATTGATGAAGTGAATTTTTTTGATTATTTCAAATCACCTAGCCGCTCATTTTCTCTGTTGGGTGAAAAAATCGCCTCTCTTGCCGTAGCAGACATTCTCATTTTAGGAAGCGGGATGGTAGGTGCGATTCTATCAGGGATTGTCATTCGAATGCTTCGAGCAAGAGGATATCAAATGTTTTAAGCTTTTCCGTATAATCGGAAGGCTTTTTTTTATGTGAGCATTTTGCATATTTTTTGACCCAAGAGCCATAAGGATTTCAAAGACATAAAAAAGGACTTCACCCCTAAAATGTAGAATTTTTGAAGTGACGAAACCACAAAAATTCAAAAGGAGGAAGTCACTTTGTATATTCTACAAGAAAGCCTATTTTCCTTTGAAGAACTGCAAAAATTAGAGTCAAAAGAGAAATTACCTATCTTTTTTAGCTCGCTTGATTTACGCCCTTATGCTAAACAGTTGAGAAGTTCTTCACCCCGAGGGGCTGACGGTCATTCCAGAGAAGGGATTCTAAGGGCTCTCATCGCTGCCCCACTCGAAGGCATCGACACCTTTACCGCCCTTCATCATCGATTGGATAAAGACCTTCGTTTCCGTTATCAATGCGGTTTATCGATTGATCGCCCCGCACCGTCTATCTCCACTCTCAGCCGGGTTTTTGCGGCACTTACCAAAAAAAAGCTGGCTGAAAAGATCTTCCTTGACTTGGTACAGTTAGCTCAGGAGGAAGGAATAATTGACGGCAGCCACCAGGCCATCGACAGTGCCGCCATTGATGCCTATGAAAAGAAACAGCCCAAAAAGCGTAGTGAACAAACGGGTAATGCCAATTGGGGCGCAAAATATGATTCCTTCGGCAATAAAATTACCTGGTTTGGCTATAAGATGCATCTTTCAGTCGATACCGCAAGCGAACTGCCAATAGCCATAAAAGTAACCCCTGCCCATGTGAACGATGGAGAAGTCGCACCAGAATTAATAGAGCAAGTGGCAGAGCGTACCAAATCCAAAATTGAATTTCTGATCATGGATGGCGGATATGACCAACTAAAAAACTATGAATCAGCCAAAAACATTGGAGCGCAAGCCATTATCCCGCTCAATTTGCGCAACGAAAAAGAGCCTCCTGAAGGGATTTCTTCCAATGGAACTCCGCGTTGTTCCATGGGTTATGAAATGACTTATTGGGGAGCTGATAAGGACCAGCTCAAGTTCAGATGTCCTCACGCAACCGGCAAAGTGGATTGCCCATTAGGAATGGCAGCCTGTTCATCTTCCAACTATGGAATGGTGGTAAAAGTCGACATCAAAAAGGATGTGCGCCGATATTCCAATCCGCACCGTGATACAAAACGTTGGAAAGAGCTTTACAACGAGAGAACAAGTGTAGAACGCTGTAATTCAAGAATGAAAAGCTACCTTACGGCGAACTCCCTACATGTATGGGGAATTGAAAAAGTAAAGACCCATATTTACCTGAACGCTATTGTATTACTTGTTTCAGCGCTAGCGATGGCAAAGGAAAATAAAGGGAAGAAAGCCGCTTAAAAAAATTCAATGTGAAAAATTCTGTAGGTATGCCCGAAAACAAGATTATTGTAATATTTTGTAAAATAACATGCTGGTAGCTATTTGTCGAGTGCTTTATTTTTTATACTTTTATCCAAAAAATCTAATTTTGCAAAATGCTCATGTAAAAAAACGCTTTTTTGTTAAAACAATGTTATTTGAGTGCCTACATTTTATTTTTAATTTATTGGAAAATTTATACATGTCGGAATGTATTGAAAAATACACTCCTTTCAAAAGCTCCTCCAACGTATATTTTGTTTACGATTTGGAAACAAATAGACGGTGAGAGGAGTGAAATTAGAAAAAATGAAGAGTATAAAAATGTGGACTAGAAGAATTATGATGAGTCTGTTGTTTATTGGGGCGTTTTTAACAACTTTTGAAACCATTTCAGGTGTGAAAGCAGATGAACTGACAAAATGGGTGATCAAACAATATAATCAAAGAGAAAATTCTCAACAAGCCGTTGCAAAAAATATTAATCATGCAAATCAAGGACAGACGATGGAAAAATCCATTGATTTATCAAAGTATCCAAAAAAAACAGTTGTGGCTACCGGATATACAGCCGGATATGAGTCGACAGGAAAACATCCTGGCCACCCTGAATATGGAATTACTTATTCAGGTGTTAAAGTAAAAAGGGATCATTTTTCCACTATAGCAGCAGATTTAAACGTTTTTCCGATCGGAACGATACTTTATGTACCCGGATATGGCTACGGAGTTGTTGCAGATAAAGGTGCTGCGATTAAAGGCAATCGGCTTGATTTGTATTATGAAACAGTAGAAGATGTTTACAATCAGTGGGGAAAGAAAAAAGTGGATGTTTATTTAGTTAAAAAAGGAAACGGAACGTTAACAGAAGAGGAATTAAAAAAATTAAACGAAAATAAAACGATGGAAGTTTTTAGACAACGGTAGCTTATCCCACAGGGATGGGCTTTATTTTTTGGTTTGAAAATAAAGCAAAGTTCTATTCGACCTCGTATAATAATTGAAGGAGGTGGAAAAATGTTTAAAGTACTAGACGGTTTAGAAGGGGAAAGTTTAATTGTTGGCCTTTTTAAGCAAAACGGAAATTTATCAAAAGCTTTGCAGGAGCTGGATAAAAAATTGAACAATCAACTCACCAAGCTTATAAAATCAGGTGAAATTTCTTCTGCGAAAAACAGTGTCGCAAAACTATATACATTTGATGCCGAAAACGTAAAACGAATTTATTTTGTCGGGCTTGGGAAAGAAAAAGAATTCACGTTCCAAAAGGCAATGGAAGCTTTTGGGCATGCGTTTCAAGCTGTTCAACAAGATCAGAAGAAAATCGTAAGCGTACAGCTTTCTACCTTTATTGGAGGAGATGTGGAAGAGATAGATGCAGCTCATGCACTAGCGGAAGCGTTTGCCCTTTCTACATACAAAATAAAAAACTATAAACAACGATCAAACAGCAGCGAATCAAGCATTGAAGCTGTTCATGTTTTGACAGATGCAGATAAAGCGAAAATAAACGCAGCCTTAACTGCCGGTTATGTTTATGGAAGAGGAACAAATTCGGCAAGAACTCTTGTGAACATGCCTTCAAATTTATTAACTGCGACAGAACTCGCGAATTATTCCATCGAACTGGCCAAAAAATATTCTTTTGAGATCGAAATCCTTGAAAAAAAGGATATGGAGGAAATGGGTATGGGGGGGATATTGGCGGTAAATAAAGGCTCCAGTGAACCCCCTAAAATGATTGTGTTGAAATACCAAGGAAAAAAGATTTGGGACGATGCGATTGGTTTAGTCGGCAAGGGAATTACTTACGATACTGGGGGCTACTCGTTAAAACCTAGAGATGGGTTAGTAAACATGAAGACTGATATGGCAGGAGCAGCAGCCGTTTTAGGAGCGATGGAAATTATCGGTGAAATAAAACCGAAACAAAATGTTGTAGCCGTTATTCCGGCTACTGACAACATGATTGGCAGCAGAGCGATGAAACCGGATGATGTCATCGTGTCATTAAGCGGAAAAACAATTGAAATTTTAAATACAGATGCTGAAGGGCGTTTAGCTCTTGCAGATGGCATCACTTATGCAAAGCAGCATGGAGCGAAATACATTATCGATGTTGCCACTTTAACCGGTGGAGTTATTGTTGCTCTCGGAAAGCACACAACAGGTGCGATGACGAACAACGAAAAACTGTATGATCAGCTTTTGAAAGCGTCTGTTGAATGTAATGAAAGAATATGGAGATTGCCAATTTTTGAAGATGACCGCGAGCGGGTAAAAAACAGTAAAATGGCGGATTTGAATAATTCCCCTGGCCGGGAAGGACATGCGATAATGGGCGGTGCTTTTTTAGCAGAATTTGCTGAAGATACGCCGTGGGTTCATTTAGACATTGCCGGGACATCCACTACTGCTAAGAAAGGCCCTCTAGGACCTGAAGGAGCAACTGGTGTGATGACTCGAACATTGGCGGCCTTTGTGGAAAAATTCGTGCCGATTAAATCATGATGGAGTCATCCATCATTCGGTTGAACTATTGCAGATTAGGCTTTATGTCAGAAATGTTATTGCTGTTTCAGTTTTTCGGCAGGAGCCGCAATTCAATATAGGAGAGAGACGGAATCTATTTTGTAAAAAAGATGACCGCCATTCAGTATGCTTGAAAATCGTGGATTGATTTCTTTCTGACATGTATGTTGTCGGAAGCAACACCAAATTAGGATAATGTGTCGGCACATTCTGACTTAACAAATTGCTGCACATTTATCCTGATTTGGTCTGTATTGTGCACGATTAGCCCAGTACTTAACATGTCTATAAGTGCGCATTTTTTATTGCTTTTCAAAAGAGAGCGAAGGCTTTTTTTGCATTTTTGATAATAGATTCGCGGAGAACTGTTTTCCTTCTTTTAAGGTAAGTCGAAAATATATGTGTATTATGTGGCAGAATTCATATTTGCGAACTCTTTTTCAAAAACTTTTTCTACAGGAACATAATTGTACCCAAGATCGCGGGCGACTGCCTCATACGTTATTTCTTTGTTGGCAACGTTGACACCTAATTTGATCGCTTCGTTTTTGGCGATTACTTCTACTAACCCTTTGTTGGCTATTTGCAATGCATATGGAATGGTCGAATTAGTAAGGGCGAACGTAGATGTTCTCGGAACTGCTCCCGGCATATTCGCAACTGCGTAATGAAGGACCCCGTGCTTTACATATGTCGGATTGTCATGAGTGGTGACATGATCGCTCGTTTCAAAAATCCCGCCCTGGTCAATGGCAACATCAACGATGACTGATCCAGGTTTCATCGATTTTACCATTTCTTCAGTCACAAGCTTTGGCGCTTTTGCACCGGGGATTAAGACAGCACCGATGACTAGATCCGCTTCTTTTACTGCTTCGAAAATATTATAGGAGTTAGACATGAGCGTTTGAATGTCGTTGCCAAAAAGATCATCTAATTCCCGAAGACGCTTAGGACTTACGTCAAGGATCGTTACATGAGCTCCTAAACCGATAGCCATTTTTGCAGCATTTGTACCGACTACCCCGCCGCCGATGATGACGACCTTGCCGCGTTCAACGCCTGGAACACCGGATAATAGAATACCTTTTCCGCCGTACGGTTTTTGTAAAAATTGCGTTCCAACCAGTGTTGCCATACGACCGGCCACTTCGCTCATCGGTGTTAACAGGGGTAACGAATGACCGTCAGAAACTGTTTCGTAAGCGACCGCAATCACACCGGATTCCTTCAACTCTTTTGTCAGTTCAGGATTAGCTGCAAGGTGCAAGTAAGTAAACAGAATAAGACCATCACGGAAATATTTATATTCTTCTTGAAGCGGCTCCTTGACCTTCAACACCATATCTGCTTCCCAAACCTTGCTTGTATCATGAAGAATTTCGGCTCCTGCTTGAATATATTCTTCATCATGAATTCCGCTTCCAAGACCTGCACTTTCTTCTACGAGTACACGGTGACCTGCCTTGACTAATGAAACAACTCCAGCTGGTGTAATGGCTACACGATTTTCGTTATTTTTAATTTCCCGCGGTACACCAATTATCATTGCAATCCCTCCTGTATAGTATAATTTCGTTTTAATATTCCATATGTACCAACAATGAGTCGGAATTTTCATGTACCTGTCCATTTTATTGTTTCTTTTCCTGCTGGCAATCATTCATTGAATTTTTTGTTTTTATATCATATGCAAATCGGTGTATGTTTGTCTGCAGCTTTCAGCGAAACCGCCAGTATATTTGCATAAATTTATAAAATCCACTTCCGTTGCGAAAATTTCGAACATATGGTATCTTATACAGAAATATTTAGGAGGGATGAGCTGTGAAAAGGGTCACTTTAATGGAAGTCTTCACTCATCCAATTACACAAAAATATTTAAAACGATCTGGCATCGCTCACGCGATTAAAACGGCTGATCACGCTTTTCGTCTTGCGATAGCATTCAATGTAAATCCCGATCTTGCGACAAAGGCGGCGCTGTTGCATGATATTGGCCATTATGAATGGTACACGGACGGTAAATGGGATTATGAAAAATATCAAAAAAATGATATTCATGCAATAAAAGGAGCGAACAGAGCGCATAAACTGCTGATAAGGCTTGGGGAAAAGCCTGAAGCAGCCAAGCAAATTGCTTTAGCTATTCTCCTTCATACGGATTCGTATTTGCCTGATGGTAATTTAAAGCAAAATCCTCTTCAGCGTATAGTTCGGCTTGCTGATGAATTGGATGAAGAACCAGGCGGAATGCATCATTACCGTCAAATTGACGAAAAGCTGGCTTTAAAGAAAATTAGGACTCTAGATAAAAAAGTTGAAAAGTACTATTCTCAGTTAAAATCCATTGTATAAGCGAACAATTTAGGCGTTTGATCATACAATACTATAAACAAACAATGGAAGTGGTGGTTTCGTTTGCCTTCTTTTGTAGGTCCAATTGAGATTAATAAAGTCGACTCAGGAATCATAAAAGTGGGTGACAGCTTTTCTATTTCTCCTAAAGCGAGTTTAAAATCTGCGCTTGGTTCAGGAGCTTTAAATGTTGGAGACTATGTAAAAACATTTGACGTTCGCAGCAAAACGAATGAACATTCGAAAAGTTTCTTTGATCAACCGATAATAGGGAATAGGTAAAATATTTTGCAAAACCTGAGATTGATTTTTCTTTCAACTCAGGTATTTTTTTATATAGAGGGAAAAAAGGAGTGAAACAATGAAAGTACGAAAGGCAAATATAATACATAACGGTGAAGAGATCAGAAACGTCTATATTTATGAAAACAAAAAAGAGGAGTATATATTAGTTGCTGTACCGCAGCTTGAATGGTCCAAGATCATTAAATATGAAGAAATCAATGACAAAACAAGAGAACATTTACAAAATTCTATTGCAAAAAGATCGAATGAGAACATTGCCATTTCACTTTCTTCGAAAATTACTCAATGGATACAAGAAATGTAAATTTTCAAGAGGATTTGAGAAACATGTAACCTCTGCTGTCAGACGGAGGTTACATTAGATTGCTTTCTTTTCTCTCTACTAATTCTATGACATCATGTATGTCGACTTGTAATACGGAGCAAATTTTTGCAAGCTTATCTAGAGGAAGGCGCTTCGTTTTGTTGTGGCACATTTCCCATACAAGCGTATGGCGAATATCAGCTTGACGGGCAAGTTCTCGTTTGGTCATTCTTTTTTGTTTCAATAAATTGTCCAATTTAATATGTATAACATATTCTTTTTTTTCCACTATGTTCACCCTTATTTGTCATATCTTCTCGGGATTTAGAAAATATTCTATCAATGTTCTTTCGTTCATTCAACCCTCTTTTATCAAAATTTTCCTTCTTTTTTATATGAATTTAACAAATGGGGGAAAGAAGGAGTCCTTCTGTTATAAAAATCATGATCATGCAATCTTTATAACAAGTTTGCCATACATCGCAAAAAGACACATACAATCACATTGCGTGTTTTTCGGTATCACGCATAAAACTTCAAATTAGTTTTTCGGTGAAAAATGATCGAAAATTCTATAAAATAAATATGAAAGATCGAAAAAAGGATCTTTTCAAGGGAGTGTGATACTTTGAATCATCAAGAAATCGAAAAAATCAACAAGATCTTCTTAATGCTTGAAAGGGAGTTAGACGAAACGAAAAAGGCGCTTGATAATATCAATAAGAGCATTGACAAATACGATAAATATCAATATACGAAAATTGTATAATGAGGCGACGACCAAATTTGGTCGCCTTTTTTATGATAATATATATAATTTATAGTATAATAATTGTAAAACATCCATAGATTTCAAGCTGAATATAAATCAGATCAAAAGGAGGGGATGGCATTAAAAAGTGAGTTATTATTAAACAAAGTTCAAGTGGCAATGTTTATGAAGGATGCGGTCGAAAGGTCTGTAGACTGGCTTTATTTGCGGAATCTTTTGCATCGTTTTATCGAATCTAAACAAACATTTCCTTTTGCAGAGCTTTGTTATTTGCATGCGAACGTATTCAACAGCGAAAATGATGAAGAAGAATTGTACAAGCTTATGGCAGCTGTTGAATTGCTCGTCCTAGCTTTTGATATGTTTGATGATTTGGAGGATCTGGACAACTTTACAGAACCGTGGATGGATATTGATAGAGGGGAAGCGATTAACAGCTCATCCTTTCTTTATACGTTAAGTTTATCGCATATCCATTCGCTGTCATCACCTTATCGTTCTGAGATCCTTGGTCTGTTTCTTGAATATGCTTTGCAGGCTATGAAAGGCCAGCATATTGATTTGGCAAATGCCGTGAAGACAGAAAAAGAATGTTTGCAAATGATGAGATGGAAATCAGGTTCCCTTACAGCTCTTGCAGCTGAAGCGGGTGTCATGTTTGCATGCGGGAAAAGATACGAGGAAGTTAAGGAATACGGGCACCAAGTAGGGATTGCCGGCCAGATTGAGAATGATTATAAAGGATTGTTTACTCCGCATAAACAGGACAGGAAGTTTTTGAAGCCGTCACTGGCATTACTTTATTTGCAAAGGAAATTTAATCAAACAAGCGTGGATATTTTACAATATGTGCACAGCGGAAAAGACTTCGACGAATACTTTGGAAGCATTGTAGCTTTTAAAGAAAAGCTGTTGGAAGCGGGAGTCACCCAATATTTAAATGTGATGAAACACATCGCGCTTAAGAAGGCTGAAACTTATATAAAAAAACTTCCGCTGCCTGCTGAGAAATTGGATGAACTATTAACAAATTTAATCAAAAAATAAAAAAGGAGAGATCAATATGCAAGAAATCGTAAATTTCTTAATCGAAAACCCTGATGTTTTGGAGAAAGTCGTGAATGGACAAGCTAGTTTGATTGGAGTTAAAGATTCTGATGAACTTTTAGGCATTATTACTGGACTTACAGACGGTTTAAAATTGTTGCCGCCTGCTGGATTTTGGAAATAGTTTAAAGGGTGAAAATATTTGGTTTTTAATAAGGTAAAAATCGTTGATTATGGATATAAACTTGCAGTATTTATAAGCTCGCTGTTTTTTATTGTTTATATTTTTCAAATCAACCTCTCGTATCCTTATTTAGGAACAAACATTGAAAAAACATCAAAGGGTCAATATTATATTAGAAATATTGACCCGAAAGCTTGGGCTGATCGAGCAGGACTAAAAATTGGGGATCAAGTATTAGAATTAAATGGAGTGCCTACTGAAAAGTTTTTTAGAGAGAGCAGTTTTTTTGTTTATCAAGAAGTAAAGAATTTAACAATCAAACGGGCAGATGGCAGTATATTTAAAATAAACGTTGAGGAAACATCATTAGATTTTCAAACATTTTTCATGATGATAATACCAATTATTCTTTTTCTTCTATCTATGTATTGCAGTTTTTTTGTCTATAGATCAAGTAAAAAATTAAAAATTTTATCCCCATATTTATTGAAATTTTTTCTATTATGTGTATCTCTTGCCTATTTATTTGCGACCAGTTCTGCCCGGGGAGATATTTTTTCCCAATATATGGTTGTTTTATTTTTTACTTTGACTCCAGTTATATATCTGCATTTTTTGTATCACTATTTTTATGAACATGGACAAGAATTATTTAATAAAAAAGTAATTATTTTTGGGTATTTTCTTGTAATTGTAAATTTTTTAATTGAATACATAAATAAACAACCGATAGATTTAGATATTAATTATAATTCGAAAGTGTTGAATCTAATCACCTTTCTCTTTTTATTGTTAATATCGTTTATAGTGAAAGTAAAAGGAATGAGAAAACTTAAACTTTCCGAGATATCTTTTACGATTAGAAATTTAATTATTACAAATGTACTTGCTTTTGCACCTTTTGTCCTATTATATGTCATTCCGTATATCATTTTAAAAGATGCTTTGTTCTCACCAGTGTTCCTGTCTTCATTTATGTTGTTAATACCTTTCGCCCTTGTGTATCAGTTTCTATCATCAAAGATATATGATATTGAGTTTATTCTAGGCAGAGTCAAATATTATGCTCTCCTTTCCATTTTGCCGACTATCTTTTTAGTGGCTTTTATCATACTGCTGAAAGAACATAATCCCAAAATTTACCCTATTCAACTTTCAATTATTATATATATATTAATGATATGTGTTTTTTATTTTAAAGAAATTGTTGACTTCCGCTTCCGGTTTAAGCGGTTTTCGGAAAAATATAATTATCAGGACAGCATTTTGAAGTATACGTCAAGGATCCGGAAAGCAGGCAGTTTAAAACAGATGATGGCTGAGTTAAAATCGACCATTTTAGAGGTTTTGAAGGTCAGCCGTGCATACTGCCTTGTTGTTCATGAGAGTGGACGGATCGAAATGGTTGATGATGATGGGGATGGCGGTCTTTTAGAAATTGCCCCATACGAAAAAGATATTTTAAATGCTGTAACAGAAATAGGGAAAATTGTAGAATTTGATAAAGGGTTTGTGTTAACTGTCGGTGAAACGAATAGAAGGAAATATGTTATTATTTGCCTTTCTGTCATTAAAACGCCTAAACTGACTCGTGATGAAATTTCTTGGCTGAATTCCCTTGCTTTTTATACGAATGTAACTGTAGAAAACTTTTTGAAAATAGAAGAATTGATGGAAAGGCTTGAAAAAGCGGAAGAGGGAAACAGCAATCCTGCATGGCTCAAAAAACTGCTGTTTGCAATTGAAGAAAAGCAGCGCTCCAATTTGGCGAAAGATTTGCATGATTCTGTGCTGCAAGATTTGATTTCGTTAAAAAGGCAATGCGAATTGGTTCTGGAGGAATCTGGACAATATCCTGCTGCTACGATCGAAAAAATTCAGAGCATGAATCAAAACATTCTTGATATCATTCATATGACGAGGGAAACGTGTCAAGAGCTGCGTCCGCAAATTTTATATGACTTGGGACTCGTCAAGGCGGTATCAAAGCTAGTAGCGCAATACGAAGAACAGTGTAATTTTCAAATCCGCTTTAATACGGGGAATTTTAACAAGCAGCTTGATATAAACATGCAGCTTAATTTGTACCGGATCATTCAGGAGCTTTTATCAAATGCGCGCAAGCATTCGAACGCGAAGCAAATATTAATTATGCTCGTCAATATAAGAGAAAAAATTGTATTGCACTATGAAGATGATGGCGTAGGCATCGATGAAGAACTGTTGTATGCGAAAACAGAAAGCATGGGATTGTCCGGAATTAGAGAGAGGGTAAAAGCTTTGGATGGTGAAATGAAGATTGAGACTTCTCCGGGAAATGGATTTCGGGTCTTAATTGAAATTTAATCACATTCTTGACTTGGCTTTTGCCAAGTCATTTTACTGTAGATTTTGTCTAAAGAGGTGGAAAACATGATTCGTATTTTAGTGATTGACGATCATCCTGCTGTGAGAGAAGGGACAAAAGCGATATTGGAGACGGATTCTGAAGTTGAAGTGGATTGTCTGGAGCCTCCTTATACGGCTGAACTTATGAAGAAAATCGATTTTTTGCAATATGATGCAGTTCTTATGGATATGAATTTAGGTGACGTCAACGGGATTGAACTGGCAAAGCAAATAACATCTCAAGAACACCAATGCAAAGTCCTTCTTTATACTGGATATGATGTCAATGATTATATGGAAGAAGCGATTTCCTTAGGCATTCATGGAGTAATCAGCAAGACGGAGTCAAAAGAGAAAATATTATCTCACATTCGCCATGCGTTGCTTGGTGAGATTATTCTATCATTTGATTACGTAAAAAAATTGATTGAACGACAGACATTAAAGTCGCCATCTATGAAAGAAGCAAATGAGCCTTTAACAGATAGGGAAAAAATGATTTTAATGGAAGTCGAAAGAGGGCTAACAAATCAGGAAATAGCAGATAAGCTGCATTTAAGCAAAAGATCGATTGAATATAGTCTCACTTCCATTTTTAATAAGCTGCACGTCAGCTCTCGGACAGAAGCCGTATTAATTGCGAAGTCAGAAGGCATTCTTTAAATTAAGAAGTCCCGTCCAATTTGATTGCTATAAAAGATAAGGCTCATGAATGAACCTTATCCTTTGCTTTCTTTTTTTCTTTTAACTCATCAATTTTGCTGTTTTCCCATAGTTTCACTTTTGTATGGTAAGCTGCGCGGCTGATTAAATGTCCTGCTACAGGCGATGTTAAAAATATAAACAGGATTCCCAGCAAAACTCTTCCATTCATATGGTTTTCAAGCACCCAAAAATATAAGAACACCCCTAGTAAAATAGAGAGCACACCTAATGTCGCGCTTTTGGAAGCCGCATGGTTTCTCGTATATACATCTGGTAGCCTCAACACACCAATGGCGGAAATTAGGCTGAAAAAGGCTCCTTGGAGAATGAGATATCCGATCACAAACTTACTGATTGTTTCGATCATTTTCGATAATTTCTCCTTTCTCCAAGAATTTAGCAATCGATACCGTGCCGATAAAAGCTAAAATTCCAATTAATAAAATAATGTCCAAAAAAGCGCTTGTATCTAAAACAATCGACATGATCGCTGTGATCCCGACTAAGTTGATGCCGATCGCATCTAATGATATGGCACGGTCTGGAACGGATGGGCCTTTGATGAGCCGAATCATCAATAAGAAAGAGGAAGAAGCGATAAGAGCCAAAGAAATCCAAATAATAAATTCAAACATTAACGGCTCACCTCCTTAATAGCTTTCTCAAAACTGCTTTTTATATCTTTTCTTGCTTGTTCGACATTCGCTATATCCACAGAATGGATATAAAGCGTTTTATTATCATCGGAAATATCAATAACAAATGTTCCTGGTGTTAAAGTAATGAGATTGGATAGAATCGTAATTTCCCAATCTTTTTCCAATTCTGTTTCAAAGGCAAAAATTCCAGGCTCCATTTTCAATTTTGGCGACAAAACGATTTTTAAAACAGCAATATTTGCAAGGACAAGCTCCTTCAAAAAGATGAATATGAGCTTTATGACAGCGGCAATATTGTACAGATAAAATCGTCTTGGAAAAAAACGGCGCAGCGCGAAAAGAATGATAATACCTAAAAGATATCCGATAAAAAATGTGATGAATGAGTAGTCATCCTGCAAAAGCATCCATGTAATGGCAATCATAAAATTTAACAGTATTTGAAAGGCCATGTGATCTACTCCTTTAATACGGCTTCAATATAAAGATCTGGAGAAAGAAGAACCTGTTCCGCCTGTTTGATGTATGAAGAGATAAATTCTGTGCCAAGCCCGTAAAATAATGAGAGAGCAAGCAAGAAAGCAGCCGGAACGTAAAGACTTTTTACTTGACTGGTTTCCCGAACTTGCGGAATTTTTTCCTCTCCCCAAAAACCGTTAATAAATATTTTCATCACAGAATATAGGACTAAAAGGCTTGAAAGCAAGACTGCGAAAGCTAATACAAATTCACCTTGCTCAAATCCCCCTTGGACTATTTTCAGTTTCCCGATAAAACCGCTTAATGGTGGAATGCCGGCTAAAGCTAATGCGGCGATAAAAAACATCCACCCAAGTGTTGGGTATTTTTTTATTAGTCCACTGAATTTATCAAGGTTTGTTGTTCCAGTGATCGAAAAGACGATTCCGACCAAAAGGAACAGCAACCCTTTAATAATCATATCGTGGATCATGTAATAAACAGATCCTTCTAAACCTGATTCGGTCATTGTGGACACTCCGAATAAAATGACACCAACGCCTGTCAAAATGTTGTATATCACGATCTGTTTAATATCCGAGAAGCTAATGGCGCCAATAACGCCAAATATGATCGTAAGCACCGCTAGCCATGCGATAAACGTATGAGTAAATGCAATGTCCTGCAAAAAAATAAGCGTAAACACTCTTGTGATCGAATAGACGCCAACTTTTGTCAAAAGAGCACCAAATAGAGCCGTAACAGCTGCTGGCGGAGCCTGATAGGAGCCGGGCATCCAGAAAAAAAGCGGGAAAATGGCTCCTTTCAATCCGAATACAATTAAATACATGATGGAGATGGCCGCGATGATGCCGGATGAGCCTAATTCTGCGACTCGCAGGCTCAAGTCAGCCATGTTTAATGTACCTGTTACAGCATATAGAAATGCAACGGATATGACAAATAAAGCCGATGAAATAACATTTACTAAAATGTATTTAATAGTTTCTCTTAATTGCGGCTTTGAATTTCCGTGAACAATTAAAAAATAAGAAGACATGAGCATAACTTCATAGAACACAAACAGATTGAAAAGATCTCCTGTCAGAAAAGCACCGGACACTCCGGTCAATAAAAACATGACGCCGGAATAGTAGAAAAATTTGCTTCGATTATAATCTACTATTTTGTAGGAAAATAGCAAACAGGCAAAAACAATAATGTTTGCCGTTAAAACAAGCAGAATCGCGTACATATCGGCTACAAGAACAATCCCAAACGGCGCTTTCCAATCTCCGACTTCAAGGGAAATGATTCCGTTTGTATGAACATAGTGAACAAGGAAAACGGAAATGCCGATATTTATAACAGAAGAAACAGCGCTTAAATATTTTTGCACTTTCTCTTGTTTATTGAAAAAAATAAGCAATACTGCAGTTATCATAGGAATAATTATCGGTAAAATAATGATATTGTTATTCATTTCTGATCATTTCCCCTCAATTGATCCATATCGTCTGTTCCAAGTTCTTGATAAGATCTGTAGGCTAACACTAAAAAGAAGGCTGTTACTCCAAAGCTAATGACAATTGCAGTTAATATAAGTGCTTGCGGCAAAGGGTCTACATAAGAAGCTGCGTGTTCATCTAGCAGCGGAACAGTTCCTCTTTTCAGTCCCCCCATCGTTAAAATGAGGAGATGAGCTCCGTGACTCAAAAGACCTGTTCCAATAATGATCCGCAATAAACTTTTTGAAAGCATTAAATATGTAGCTGTCATAAACAAAATTCCTGCAACAATGGAAGTTACAATCTCCATTATTCCGTCTCTCCAATCGTTTGAATAATCGTCATTGTCACGCCAACAACAACAAAATATACACCGAGATCAAAAATGACAGCAGTCGCAAGATGCGTATCGCCTAAAACCGGTATGTGAACGTGGCCATGTGTATGAGAAAGGAATGGAACTCCGAAAAGAAAGGAGCCGATCCCCGATAAAATCGCAATCAATAATCCGAACGCCGCCACTTTAACATAATTAATGGGCAAAATCGCTTTCACGGTTTTGACATCAAAAGCGATCAATAATAAAACGATTGCTCCTGATGTGATGAGCCCGCCGATAAACCCGCCTCCAGGGGCATTATGGCCAGCGAAAAATAAATGGAACGAAAAAATGATCACGATAAAAAGCACGATTTTTGTAATTGTTTGCAAAATAAGATCATTCGTTTTTAAACCCGTTTTCTTCAACGTCTTTCCCTCCTGTGCGAAGGCGAATCATACTGTAGACAGCAAGCGCTGCGATTGCCAAAACAGTTATTTCAAACAGCGTGTCAAAGCCGCGGAAATCGACTAGTATAACGTTGACGACATTGTATCCGCCGCCCAAGCTATAGCTCGTTTCCAGAAAGTATTCCGCGATCGTTTTTCCAGTGCGTTCGCTGCTTGCGGAAATGGCCAGCAGCGTTACAATCCCCCCGACGCCTGCTGAAATTATAAAATTCACTAGGCGGAATCTTCGAGTTTTATCTTTTTTCTGCAGCTCAGGTAAGAAATAAAAAGCAAGCAAAAACAAGGCAGTTGATACCGTTTCAATAACTAGCTGCGTTAAGGCTAAATCCGGCGCTCTAAATAAAACGAAAAACAGTGCGAGTGAATACCCGACGGAGCTAAGTGCAATAATGGCTGTCAATCTGGATCTTGCCAAAACAGCTGTGATTGAACCGGCTATCATAACAATCGACAGGATCAATTCATAAATTCCGACAGGTGCAGCATCATCCGCAGCAAAAGAGATTGATTGCTTGATGATCATTGTCGCTCCAACTGCCATGATCATAAATGCAAAAATATAGACGAGATAGTCGCGAATAAATCCAGTCATATAAAAGCTTGTCAGCCGGTTGGAAGTTTTGCCTGCCGTTTTTAAAGAATGATCATATAATTGATTGAGCGTCATCCTTTTCGGCTGCAGATCGTAAACTCTTTTCCATTTTGACGCTGTCAAGTATAGGAATATTCCAAGTATCACTACGCCAACTGTCATCCAAAATTCCGCAGTAAAGCCGTGCCAATGTGAAATATGAATGTGAAAATGTTCTCCATCCTTCAACAAGCTAGGCATGACAGATTTCATTGCCGGTTCGATTAAGCTGTAAGCAAGCAAGTTTGGAAAAAATCCAAAAATAACAACAAGGGATGCCAGCACAATAGGCGGAATCAGCATTCCGATCGGCGCCTCGTGGGGCTTTTTAGGCAGATTTTCCAGCTGCAATTTTCCAGCAAATGTTTTAAAAACAAACATCATACTGTAAATAAATGTAAAAATACTGCCGATCCATGCGAGCACTGGAAGTAAAAACCCCCATGTTTCTGTTTGAAATACATCCATGTTCAATACTCGAATCATACCGGTAAAAAACATTTCCTTGCTTAAAAATCCATTAAATGGTGGAAGACCTGCCATAGAAAACGCGCCGATTAAACCGATCGTAAAGGTAATGGGCATAAGGGACATGAGTCCGCCAAGCTTTCTAATATCTCGAGTGCCTGTCTCATGATCAACAATGCCTGCAACCATAAATAGGCTGCCTTTAAATGTCGCATGGTTAATCAAATGGAAAATCGCTGCTAAAATCGCAACGGAATAAAATTCAAAATGATCAAACAAGAGGGCGGCGGAGCCGACACCTAAAAGGGACATAATCATGCCGAGCTGGCTGACAGTTGAAAAGGCTAACATCGCTTTTAAATCTGTTTGTTTCACCGCATGGAAGGATCCCCAGAATAAGGTGAAAATTCCGAAAAGTGAAACGATCCAAAACCATTCGGCACTTCCTGCAAATACAGGTGTGAAACGAGCAACTAAATAAATGCCTGCTTTCACCATCGTTGCTGAGTGGAGATAGGCACTGACTGGCGTTGGCGCTTCCATCGCATCAGGCAGCCAAATGTAAAAAGGAAATTGGGCGGATTTTGTAAATGCTCCCAATAAGAGCAGAATAAGGGCTGGGATAAATAATCCATTGTCGGCGATACTGCTGCTTTGGGCAATTGTTTCACGAATGCTGAATGTTCCAGTCATGATGTAGAGCAATATAAATCCGCCAAGCATGGAAAGCCCGCCGAAAACAGTAATAAGCATCGATTTTAGCGCCCCGTAACGTGATCTTTCCCGATAATGCCAATAGCCAATTAATAGAAAAGAAGAAAAGCTGGTAATTTCCCAAAAAGTATATAAAACAATAGTATTATCAGTTAAGACTACTCCAAGCATTGACCCCATAAACATCAACAAATAAACGTAAAACGCATTCAGCTGTTCTTTTTCCTTCGACAAATAGTAAATCGAATAAAGAACAACGAGAGATCCGATACCGGTAATGAGCAAAGCAAACAGAAGGCTGAGTCCGTCCACATAAACAGCAAAATCAATTCCTAATGATGGAATCCATTTAACAGTTTGTACGATACCTTCTTTATACTTAACTCCCGGCAAAAATTGAAGAAAAAATATGAATAAACATATAGGAAGGGGAAGCACAAACCATCCAGTATGTATTTTCCGAAATGTCTTATATAGGAATGGTACCATGAAAGCAAATAGAAATGGAAATAATATAGCCCAATGCAGAAATGTCATGTAAACCCTCCTTATCCAATGTTTTGGACTAGCAGTATTTTATTGTTCTCAATATTTTTTGCATATATAGCATTTTAAATTTCAAGTTCATAAGACCACAAATATCGTATCAAAAAAATCATAAAATGTATATTTTTTTGTGAAATTTCCCACCTTGAAAATGAGGTGGTATGATGACAAAAAAGGTAATGACAGCCGTTTTAATTTTTATCTTATTATTCAGCATTTCATGGTATTTGCATGAACAAACGAAACAGACGTATGTACATCCATCATATGAGTGGACGCCAATCAATACTTTTTCCAAAAATATGAATGAAGAAAAATTTGCACCAAGAGAATACATTCGTGTCATCAATTACTAAGAATGAAATGCCAAAAACATTAAAGAAAATACAAGTAAAATCGAGTTTTTTAAAAGAAATTGGCGATTGTCCAGTTTCTTTCTTTACAGAAAGAAAAATTTATGAGATGAACAGGCAGTTTTAAAAATTCCTCGGATTATTGTAAAAAACGTTTTTTTATGTTTTCACTAGGAAGGATGCATTTGTTTTTTTGACCGAACCATTTATATCGGTTTTTAGCAATGATCTGATAAATAAAATCGCGAATTGGTTTCGGGATGATGATGAATCCGTAAAATATTTTCAAAAACCCGCTTAAGTGTTTGGCGATATGTAAAGCAGCAGTGGATTTTGTATAACAGCGATTCCCATCCGATAATACGAGCGAATCAAAAGATTCAGTCGAAAGGCCGAATTGCTGTAATAATTCCTTTCCCTTGCTTGATTGCAGCGGTGCGAATATAAAAATTTCATCTGGATCGTGCGAAATGATGAAATTTACGGTCGAATCGCAAAAATTGCACATGCCGTCGAAAAGAATGATTTTTTTTGTCTTCATCGATATTCACTCCTTTCTTCTATTTTATAATAAAAAATTCATAAAAAATTTTTTATTTTCCGAAATGGAAGATATTTATTCTTGTTAAATGATATAATGAAGTAACGGTGTTTTCGGAGCAGTGATTCATAAGGGGGGAGGATAACGTGGAGGCCAAGAAGCAGTTATTTATTGATTTTGAATTTACAATGGCTGAGAACAAAATGAATCCGGAAGGCTTTTTTCCGGAAATTATCGAAGCGGGTGTCGTAAAGGTAGAAAGGGGAAAAATTAAAGAGACGTTTTCCACATTTGTAAAACCTAGATTTTTTCCAAAATTAACAGAACGATGTAAGCGTTTTTTGGAAATTACCCAAGAACAAGTTGATAACGGTCTATCGTTTTCCGAATTGGTTCATCTTCTTCGCAAGCTTTCTTTTGGGGAAGAAACAATGATCGTGACATGGGGCAACATGGACATGAAAGTTCTTCGCCATAATTGCAAAGAGCATGGACTGCCATTTCCAATAGCAGGTACGGAGATCGATTTATCAATGGAATATAAAAAATTTTTTGGCGACCGCAATCAAACAGGATTGTGGAAAGCTGTGGAGGAATACGGCAAAAAAGGAATCGGCAAGCATCATCGTGCACTTGACGATGCGTTAACAACTTTTAATATTTTTAAGCTGATTGAAAAAGATAAGCAATATCTTTTGAAACCAAAGCCGCTGACAATTGGTGAACGAATAGATTTAACAAAATTATGGCAAAAGCAAGCGACATGAAAAGGCCAGCTGCAATTTGTAGTGGCCTTTTCATAATGCTTTAAAATATTCTCTCGGATTAAACCTCGAATTGCTAAAGGAATGGAACCATCTTTTCATAATGCTTTAAAATATTCTCTCTCTAATCGATTCAAGTTTTCAAGAGAACGCAATGCCCAATCGCTTCCATCTTCCTCAAGCTCCTTCTTTAAAGCAGCGGAAGCTTCTTTCAGAGAAGTTTCGTAATCAGGAATTTCCCCGTTATAATGGTGAACCATTTTTTTTGGAATATTTGCTTGTTCATTGAAGGAAAGTGCTTTGCGTTCATGAAAGAACGGAACATCTGCTTGTTTCGGCTGGTGCAAATCCCCTTGCATCGGATGTTTTAAAACCGCTTTTACTCTTACTAAATAATGATTCTCCCGAATTTCGGTAACTTCCCCGATATATTTACCGGTTTTATAAATGCCTGTAACGATATCCCCGACTTTTATGTCCAAAGTTTTCCCCTCCAGCAATTGTAATGTTTTCACCTATTGTACACTTTTATTTTCAGAGCAGATGGCATGATAAAGCAAAATTTTGCTATAGTAAAAGATAGAATGGATTTGAAAGGTCGTGATGATCATGGAATGGCTTCTATATTTTATTCTATATTTTCCGGAAAATAAAATTGAATATTTATATGGTTTTTTGCAAATGGTTCCGTTTATCATTTTAGCTGTAGTTGCGATCATTTTTTTTAAAAAAATATCCCGCAAGGAAGAAGAAAAAGCGAATGAGCTGCTGAAAAAGCTTTCAGAAAATGAGAAAAAAAGAAGCTGAAACCGGGAGGCGATGCCTCCCAACGAATGTTAAGAAAGAGCCGTTTTTAGTCTCTCCAATCCATCTAGGACCATCTGCCGCGGACAGCCGATATTCATCCGCACAAAACCTTCTCCAGCCTTGCCGTATTTACTGCCCAGTTCCAATGCTAATTTTCCTTTTTCAAGCAGCTGTTTTTTTAATTGTTGTTCAGTCATATTTAATGAACGGCAATCAAGCCAAATTAAATACGTAGAATCAGGATGGATTACGTTTATACTTTTTAAATGCTCCCCAATATATTGTTCGACAAGTTTTACGTTTTCTTCAAGGTAAAGGAGAAGTGAATCCAGCCATTCATGTCCGTTATTGTAGGCTGCTTCCATTGCCGTAATGCCAAAAATATTTAAAGAAAAATGCCCCTGCTTTCTTTTCACTTGTTTAAATTTACCTAATATTTTCTTATCAGGAATGATCACTGCTGAAGCTTGAAGGCCGGCAAGATTAAATGTTTTGCTTGGCGCAATAGCTGTAATGGAATTTTGAGCAAATGATTCACTGATGGAAGCAAAAGGAGTGTGCTTATTGCCGAACAGCAAAATATCTGAATGAATTTCATCTGAAAAAACAAACACGCCGTTTTCTAAGCACAATTCGCCGATTTTTGCAAGCTCCTCTTTTGTCCATACTCTTCCGCTCGGGTTTTGCGGGTTGCAAAGAATCAGCATTTTGACGGATGGATCTGCCAGCTTTTCCGCCAAATCTTCAAAATCGATAGAATAACGCCCGTCTTTTAAAACTAATTCATTCTCCACAACAATGCGTTTATTATACTTCACCATGTCAAAAAAAGGCTTGTATACCGGGGGCTGAATCACAATCCGATCCCCCTCTTCCGTTAATGCTTGGATGGCTATGCTCATTGCTTCCACTACGCCTGAACAAAAATCAAGCGAATCGGCTGAAATTTCCCATCCATGTCTTGTTTTTAGCCAATTTTGAACCGATTTTTTTGTTTTGGAGGCGACGCCAGTATAGCCGTACACACCGTGTTCGACTCGTTCTTTCAAAGCCGCTATGACCGCATCGGGAGATTTGAAATCCATATCAGCTACCCACATTGGCAAAACATCTTCATGTCCGAACAATTCTTTTGTGAAATCCCATTTGTAAGATTGTGTTCCTTTTCTTTTTATTACTTGATCAAAATCACTCATCTTCTCACCTCAATACCAATGTATATGTGCTAAAATACAATTGCAAACATTTTGTACCAATTTGGGGGAAGCGATATGGAACAAAAAGAGGCAAATTTATTTATGATTGAACTGTTAAGTGAATGGGATCCGCTCCAACTGGGCAATGATGCTTACGAACTGGAAATAGTTGATTGCATTCAAGCCGTTCATACAATTGATCACCCTTTACAGTTGGCTAGGAAGATTCAGTCAATTTACGAATTCTCTTTTGAAGAGGTTATACCTTTAAAGGAATGTGAAAAAATCGCCAAAAAACTATTGGCGATTAAAAAAAATGCGTCATGCCAATTATTGTAAAAACGCTTGCCTATTTAGCCGAAACAAAAATCAAAAATGTGATTACTAACATGATATGGCCGCTCTTCAGGCACTAAATGGCCTGTTTGTTTGAAGGAGACAAAACGAGAGATGGGCAAATCTTTCTGAAGCTGGTATCCGACTTCGATTGGAACGATTTTATCTTCTTCCCCCCATACTAATAAGCATGGAATTTCAATCGTTTTTAAGTCTTGTGAGGAAAGATCTCCTTCACGTTCACGAATCATTCGGGTCAATGCTCTGAAAATTTTATCGTCATAAAACGGTTCGCTATATCCGTATATCATGTCTTCGTTAATGAGCGATTGGTCGTGCACGACGCTGCATAAGCTTTTCCATACGCCTTGCCTGATAAATTGTCTTTTAACGTAAAGGTAAAAATACGGGAGATATGAACAAAATATGAGAGAGGAAGGCATCTTTTGCATATAACCAGAGCTGCAAATGAGCACAATTTTTTTAAACAAATCAGGTTTTTGCTTAGCTGCATATAAAGAAATTTGTCCGCCCATGGAATGGCCGACAATTACAGCCTGTTTGATTTGCAAACGTTCTAAAAGCTCTATAACCGCTTTTGCCATGTTGTGATAGGAATAGAAAAACTTCGTTGCTTTTTCGGATTTCCCAAATGGGGGAAGATCAATGGCTATAATGGAAAAGTGCTTTTTTAATAAAGGGATTAATTTTCTGTAGCTGAAGGTGGAGGATAAAAATCCATGAATCAGCACGATCGTATCTGTTTGTTGCGGATGATGATAATATTCGTAATATATATTTGTTCCTAATATTTTCATCTTGTGATGGATTTCCTTTAGCAATGCTTATTTCTCCTTTCAGTAATTTTGTACCGTTAGTTTATCCATCAATTTAAAAAATTTTCTGGCATAGTGATGTAAAAATTCTGGAACGTGATATAATTATCTGAAGATTCCATTTTAGGGGGATTTACAAAAATGAAATTGACTGAAAAGGAAACAGAAATTTTAGAAATTTTGGAGGAAGACAGCCGCTTAACACCTGAAACAATTGCGAAAATGATTGGACTTTCTGAGGAAGAGACAAAGAAATTGATTTCAGGTTTAGAAGAGAAAAAAATCATCGTGAATTATGCGACAACTATTGATTGGAAAAAGGTAGACGGACATGAAGGCGTAACAGCCATGATCGATGTAAAGGTGGCTCCAAAAAGAGGCGTAGGGTTTGATGAAATTGCCGAACGCATTTATCGATTTAACGAGGTTAAATCGGTTTATTTAATGTCAGGCGCTTATGATCTTTCTGTCGTGATTGAAGGAAAAACAATGAATGATATAGCCCGTTTTGTATCGGAGAAGCTGTCAACGCTTGAATCCGTTTTATCTACAACAACACATTTTATTTTGAAAAAATATAAACATGACGGAATCATTTTTGATCACGAAGATAAAGATAAAAGAATCGTGGTGTCACCATGAAAATGAAGACGTTAAATTCATATTTGTCAGAAACTGTCATAAATATGAAGCCATCAGGCATCCGCAAGTTTTTTGACCTAGCTGCCAATATGGAAGGCGTTATTTCACTTGGTGTAGGAGAGCCTGATTTTGTCACTCCATGGAATGTACGCGAAGCCTGCATTCTTTCCTTGGAACAAGGATTTACGTCTTATACAGCAAACGCTGGATTGTATGAGCTTCGCGAAAAAATCAGCGAGTATTTGTTCAAACGTTTTGATTTACAGTACGATCCGGCTGAAGAAATTATTGTAACAGTTGGTGCGAGTCAAGCGATCGATATAGCTTTCCGGTCTATTATTAATAGCGGGGATGAAGTATTAATAATAGAACCTTGCTTTGTTTCATATGCGCCTCTGGTCACTCTCGCGGGAGGGAAGCCTGTCAGCGTATCTACCTTTGGAGAAGAAGAATTTAAAGTCAATCCGGAAATTTTGGAAAAATATATTACAAGTAAGACAAAAGCCATTATGATTTGTACGCCAAACAACCCGACAGGAACGGTTTTATCGAAGAAAGAGCTGGAAGCAGTTGCACAAATTGCTAAGCGATATGACTTGCTGGTAGTGGCTGATGAGATTTATGCTGAGCTCTGTTATGAAGATGAATATGTAAGCATGCCGAGTATTGAAGGTATGAAGGAACGGACAATTCTTATTTCCGGCTTTTCTAAAGGCTTTGCCATGACAGGATGGCGGCTTGGGTATATAGCTGCTGACCGAGTTTTTGCGCGTGCAATGTTGAAGGTTCATCAATATTCGATCATGTGCGCGCCGACAATGGCCCAATACGCTGCATTAGAAG
This sequence comes from Aeribacillus sp. FSL M8-0235, assembly GCF_038000355.1. Classification (NCBI taxonomy): domain Bacteria; kingdom Bacillati; phylum Bacillota; class Bacilli; order Caryophanales; family Bacillaceae; genus Aeribacillus; species Aeribacillus sp. FSL M8-0235. The sequence goes on from NZ_JBBOBW010000001.1 coordinate 945,632, forward strand.
CATTGGAAAATGATGAAGATGTTTTATACATGCGGAAAAGCTATCAAAGAAGAAGAAACTACATTGTTCAGTCGTTAAATGAAGCCGGTTTATTTTGCCATATGCCGGGCGGTGCCTTTTATGCTTTTCCAAGCATTAAAAGCACCGGATTGTCTTCCGAGGAATTTGCGGAGAGATTGCTTTTAGAAGAAAAAGTAGCAGTAGTCCCCGGCAATGTTTTTGGCCAAAGCGGAGAAGGATATATTCGTTGTTCATACGCATCATCTATGGAGCAGCTTCAAGAAGCGATGAAAAGGATCAAACGATTTGTACAATCTTTATAATGCTTTTATTGCCTGGCCTAATATGAGGCCAGGTTTTTTTATTTATTTTTGCTCAAATGAGTACATTGTGTTATAATTGATCACCGCATATTCGTTTTAAGCAGAAATTATGAATTAGGAGTGTTTAAATGGCTAATCAATATCCTATCGGGGCTGTTTTAGTTGGTAAAGTGACAGGAATCCAGCCGTACGGTGCATTTGTAGCATTGGATGAAGAAACGCAAGGTCTAGTGCATATTTCGGAAATTGCCCACGGATATGTAAAAGATGTCCGGGATTACTTAAAGATCGGCGATGAAGTAAATGTAAAAATTCTTTCGGTTGATCATGAATCGGGAAAGATCAGCTTATCCATTAAGGCAGTGGAAGAAAAATCAAAACCAATTGCTAAACAAAAAACAGAAAGCGAAGCGTCAAGAGGCTTTAATACATTGCGTGAAAAGCTGCAGGAATGGATTGAACAATCAAAACACGAAAATATTATAAAAAAATAAAGACATACGCATCATGGTCATGGCGGAATTTTACGGAAACGTTATTGTAGAACACGAATTTGCTTTTTAATACTTATTCGTGTTACAAAGACTGCTATCGAACTTTGCCCGGACATTCTTTTAAAGATTTATCGAATGTCATTTCGGTTATAGAAGTTCGAAAAGCGGCAATCCTTCAAGCTGCGCTAATGAAAAAAACCGGCAATTATGCCGGTTTTTTTGAACCCTACTTTTCGGTTCTGTCGATTTTAGAAAAAAATTATAGAAGGTTTTTTTACAGAAAATTATGTCGATTTTTTAAGCTCCGAATTTTGATCTCATTGAAATGCTTGTTGTCTTTATCTTGTTTCCGTCTTAGGCTCATTACGGGCAAATTCTGCATCAGGTTTAAATAAGAGAGCAAGATTAATGAGACCGGCAATACCGACTATACCATAAATGATTCTAGATAAAGCAGCATTTTGGCCGCCAAAAATAGCTGCCACAAGATCAAATTGAAAAAATCCGATAAGACCCCAGTTCAGGGCTCCGATTATTGTAAAAAGCAGTGCAATCCGCTGTAAAGTGCTCATGTTGCTACCTCCTTTAAGTTGAATTTTTCCTTATTAACTTGTATCAAAATGAAAAATTTATACATCTAATTGCAGGAATAATGAGCCTGTTCTGTTTATTGTTTTCTTGATTTCGACAAATATTTTCGATAAAGTGGAAGACATGGCAGATAAATTTTTAGAGATGGAGGAATTGGCTTATGGCACATGTACGTTTTGATTACTCTAAAGCTTTATCTTTTTTTAGTGAGCAAGAATTTACATATTATCAAGATTTTGTAAAGGTTGCCCATCATTCCTTGCATGAAAAATCAGGTCAAGGAAGTGATTTTTTAGGCTGGATCGATTTGCCGCAAGATTATGACAAGGAGGAATTTGCACGGATTCAACAATGTGCCGAAAAAATCCGTTCGGATTCTGATGTATTGCTTGTCATCGGAATCGGAGGTTCTTATTTAGGTGCTCGAGCTGCAATTGAAATGTTGAACCATTCATTTTTTAATGCTCTTTCAAAAAGCCAAAGAAAAGCGCCGCAAATTATTTTTGTCGGAAACAATATAAGTTCTACATATATCCAAGATGTTATTGATTTTATAAAAGAAAAAGATTTTTCCATTAATGTCATTTCTAAATCTGGAACAACGACAGAACCAGCGATAGCGTTCCGAATTTTCCGTAAATTATTAGAGGATAAATATGGAAGAGAAGAAGCGAAAAAACGTATTTATGCTACGACAGATAAAGCGCGCGGAGCCCTCAAAACACTCGCAAATGAAGAAGGATATGAATCATTTATTATCCCGGATGATGTCGGCGGACGATATTCTGTTCTAACTGCTGTCGGGCTTCTTCCAATTGCGGTAAGCGGAGTGGATATTGAAGAGATTATGAAGGGCGCTCAAGATGCAAGAAGAGATTTTTCTTCTTCCGAGCTAATGGAGAATCCAGCTTACCAGTATGCCGTTGCGCGCAATATTCTTTATAATAAAGGGAAAACAATTGAAATGCTCATCAATTATGAGCCGGCTCTTCAATATTTTGCGGAATGGTGGAAGCAGCTTTTCGGGGAAAGTGAAGGAAAAGATTTGAAAGGTATTTTCCCTGCTTCAGCCAACTTTTCGACAGATCTGCATTCGTTAGGACAATATGTGCAAGAAGGGCGCCGGGACATATTTGAAACGATCTTACATGTAGAGAAGGTACGGCATGACATAACGATTGAAGAAGATGAAAGCAACCTGGACGGATTAAATTATTTAGCCGGAAAATCTGTTGATTTTGTCAATAAAAAAGCATTTGAAGGGACTCTCTTAGCTCATACTGACGGGGGCGTACCGAACCTCATTGTTTCCATTCCTGAATTAAACGCTTATACATTCGGATATCTCGTTTATTTCTTTGAAAAAGCTTGTGCAATGAGCGGTTATTTACTTGGCGTTAACCCGTTTGACCAGCCAGGCGTAGAAGCATACAAAATCAATATGTTCGCTCTTTTAGGCAAACCGGGCTTTGAAGAGAAAAAAGCTGAGCTTGAAAAACGCTTGAAATAAAAGGGAATCATGTAAAAAAGAACGGCAATTTGTTGCTGAATTTTCCTTTGCCAAGCAGACAGAATTTGATTAAACAGCAGCTGTAGCTATTTCTAGCTACAGCTGTTTTATTTTTGTCTATCTGCTGCCCGCTTCCGACAATTGGAATGCAATGTTGCGGTTCATCACCAAAAGATGTACTTGATTTTTACGTTAAAATGTGATAGGGGTCTCTAGACGGACACGCAAAGTAAAACGCTGGATATTTCGATACCCATATCCTCGCCTTTTGATCAATTTTATTTTGTTGTTAATTCCTTCCATTGGACCATTTGAGTAAGAAAAAACGATGCAAGAAAGCACTGCGTCTCTTCGGGTGATGAGTGCCTTGGCAATACTGCGTACGGCGGCACAGTCGCTAAAAAGGTACCGGTCAAACCATTGGGTCAAACGAGTTTCGGCTTGCTTTCTTGTTTGGCTTTTGGATACGTAACGGAAATGTTGAAGTGCTTGATAGACATCACGTAAATAAGCACTTTCTTGGCACCATTGTCGAACTTCCTGTCTCTCTTCTTCTGTTAATTTTTCTGGACGTTGGCTTAACAATCGGCACACGCGGCGAACGCTTCCATGTTTGGTTCCGCCTTTGGCAAGGTATTTGCGACAACGTTCCAGTGCATCGGTGAATAACTGAATCACATGGAAGTGGTCAAGAACATGGATGGCTTTTGGACATACCTTTTCAATGGCTTTTCTCATGGCAGGAGCCAAGTCGCTGACAACATACTTCACTTTGGAGGCGACGGGTTGAAGCGCCTCCACAATGGCTTCTTCATTTTTTCCAGAAGCAATGGAAAGGACATTCCGAGTCTGTGTGTCCATCACCGCTACTCCGTAATCATGTCCCTTTCGGAAAGCGAATTCATCCACACATACTACTGTAGGATTCGATGTTGGTAAAAGAGCCGGGGCATATTGATAAAACCAGCGTTCTACTGTCGTATAGGCGAGTTGTAACAAGCGAGCGACTTCTTGAATCGTTTTTCCGATGCATAACTGGGCGACCCAATGTTGAAACGATTCCGTCGCGATACTGTGAGACGGAAGTCCCGGATAAGAAACGGTGAACGTCAGAAAACAGGCTTGGCAACGCCGTCTTTCTATGGGAAGTTCAATCCAAAATAAACCGACCGTATTGGTATAGCCATGAATCCATTGTTTTCGTTTCGATGATATTTTGGTTGTCCGTCCGAAGCAAGTCGGGCAGATCGGACAATGAGGAGGGAGGGAAAGTTCAAAAATCCATCGTTCTCCCTCTTTTCGTTCTCCATGAATAAGAAAGCCTGGTAAAGTGATCAAATCTTTGATAAACTGAGATTGCATGCGAAATTTCCTCCATGGTTGATGGTTTGGTCACCTTTACCATACAGGAAATTTCGCATTTTTTGTACCCTTGATCAGAAAACAACCTGATTGTCAAGTACATTTTGTGGTGAAGAGCCAATGTTGCTCTTTTATTCCTTTATTTAGAAAAATAAATACACAATTTGCTCTTCATCGCAATATTTTTGACTGTCACGTTATATCCCTTCCATTAACAGAAGCCCTTTAACTTTTATCTGTCCGCTGTAAGAGCGTGGAGAATATTATTGGAAAGAGGGATCCGCATAGTTAGAGCAAAATTCGAAATAAAAAACCAATTTTTTAACTTAAAATAATGACTTTCCATCAAACGAAAAATTCGCTCGAATATTTGCCGAATGCAAAAATCGCCATTTTCCATAAAGCTTGAAGAGCATCTTTCATGACTACTTTTTCACCATTGGGTAAACATAATAAAAAATGAGCAGGAAGGTGTTTAAGTTATGATTGAAATTTCTTCATCTTTGGAAGGAAAACAATATCCTTTATACGATTTAGAACTGGAATTAAAACAGTTAGGATACACAATTGGAGGGAATTGGGATTATGATCACGGTTATTTTGATTATCTGATGGATGATGACGACGGATACCACTTTTTAAGAATACCGTTTCGTGCTGTCGACGGGCAATTGGATGCACATAATGCAACGGTAAGACTCGGCCGGCCTTTTATTTTAACCCACAAATATAAAGAGGGACTTGACGATCATGCGGCAATTGGAAACTTCCAAGCCTCCTTTAATCAGTTTTCCGAACCGGCGGAAAAAGATGCCGATGTTTTAGAGCCTTATGTTCAATTAGGAGAGACACTAATTCAAGAGCTTGAAAGAAGATTAAATTAGTTTTTTAAAGCTATTAAACAATCGTGTTGAACGACTGTAAAATTGTGGGGAGGGTTTAGAAAAATCTCTTCCCCTCTTTTGATGCCAAAAAGAATGATGCCATTGGAAAACAGGTCATTATGTAATTGCTGAAAATTTTTCCCGATGTCCTGGTCTGTTGGAGATTCAATTGTTAAGCGGGCGCCGTATGCTTTCCCGAGCTCTAATATAACATTCGAAAATCCATTCTGAAATAAGAAGCTGTTTAAAAAGACTTGACCAACCACCTGGAAAGATTGAATAATCTCATCAGCTCCCGCCCGTTTGGCATTCAATGTTTGTGTTTTTGTCATCATTTCGCAAATGGTGTACACGGACGGATTTGACGCTTTTACCGTAATTAATACTAAAATCGTGAGCATGTCTGCTTCCAATTCGTTTCTATGTTGATCAGCTGTGATGAAGACAGCTTTTGCCTCTTTAATGTTTGCTTTATTTAAAATTTGATCATCGGCAGGATTTCCTTTAATAAAGTGTATGTTTTCATCAATATAAGGTGCCTCGGATAATGTTTGGTCGATAAGAACAATAGGGCAGTAAAATTTTATAATACGCAGTGTTTCAATAATCTCCTTTGTTTTTTCATTCCAGCCAATTAATAAAAAATGGTTTTTCCCTTTGAAAGGAATTTCCCCGTCAATATAGGCGTTTTGCCTTTTTACAGCAGCAGCTGATAAATTTGTAAAATAGGATGTTAAAAATGCTACTCCGGTTAAAATTAGTATCATTCCGAATGTACGTCCCAAAAAAGTTTTTGGAACAAAATCGCCATAACCGGTTGTAGACATTGTTACAAGAGCCCACCATATGCCTTCAAAAGGTGTAGGAAACTCCTTCGGTTCTATGTAAGAAATCATCGTGCCAAACAAAATTAAAATCATTAACACAATAACAGACATTCGGATAAAAACCGGCCACCTTAAATATTGAATCCAAAGCTTTGTCGATTTCATGATTTACTTCCTTTCGTTTCGGCAAGAAAAGAGAAAATTTCTGTAATAATTGTATTGATTTTTTTGGCAACGGCCTCTTTTCCGTATGCATCGACCGCGCGTTTAATCGCCTTGATGGTTTGATCTTCAAATTCTATAATGCTTACATCTTCTTCTGATTCATTGTACAGCTCGATAAATACATCTAACGCATCGTTCATGTTATCAATTGCGGTACTCAGTTGTTTTTTCTCTTCATCATTAAGTTTCATCTCAACACCCCTGTATTAGTATGTGCAAATTCTTTTTTGAAAATGAAACTTTTCGTATACAAATGCGTATGAATATGTTGGACAGCTGAATTCATAATTATGGGGTGATTTTACAGTAAAGCTGAATGAAATGGTTCATGTCATCGTAGAATAGTAAAGACATGTGTCAGTTCTTTTACATTGATACAAAATTCTGTACAAATTCCTTCAAAAATTGTTATATTATTGTTAACTATAAAAAATAGAACGGGAGGTTTTTCAAAATGCTTTTTCATCCGATGGACATTCTGGTGTTCATTGCCTTCGGAATATCTATTTGGGCGCAATTCCGTGTGAAAGGGAATTTTGCTAAGTATTCCGATGTGATCGCTTCGAGTCATTTAACAGGGGCAGAAGTTGCGCGGAGAATTTTGGATCAAAACGGACTTTATGACGTTCCAGTCGAGCCTGTTCACGGGCAGCTGACAGACCACTACGATCCAATTCATCGGGTTGTGCGGTTATCAGAGCCGGTTTATTACGGAAATTCGATTGCGGCCGTCTCCGTCGCGGCGCATGAGTGCGGACACGCAATTCAACATAAAGAACGGTATGGTGCTCTTGTGTTAAGACATAAAATGTTTCCAGTTGTCAATCTTACATCGGGAATTGCTCCGATTTTGCTTATTGCCGGGTTTTTATTACAAAGCTTAAACTTGTTAGGGCTTGGGATTATCTTTTTCTCCGCTGCAGTTGCATTTCAGTTGATCACATTGCCTGTTGAGTTTAATGCGAGCTCTAGAGCAAAAGCTATTTTAGTAAGCGATGGCTTTATCCGAAACGAAGAAGAGCACGGAGTCAATAAAGTATTAAATGCAGCGGCTTTAACGTATGTTGCGGCAGCTTTAATATCTCTATTTGAACTTCTGAAATTCGTGATGATTTTCTTCCAATCTCAAGAAGAATAAAAATTGGAAAAGGGGCTTATTCGTATAATAGGCCCCTTGTCATTTTAGAAAAAGCGCAAGGCTAAGAGGCGGTGTTTATCATGTTAAAAAAATTTATATTACAGACGAGCCGGCGTGATGAAATGATTGACATTACAATGTCAATTCAACAGTTTGTACATGAATCAGCCGTTTCAGAAGGGATAGTTGTGGTATACTGTCCGCACACGACAGCAGGCATTACGATCAATGAAAATGCTGATCCTGACGTAAAGCGGGATATGATTCGCCGTTTCGATGAGCTGTACCCATGGGAGAATCCGCTTGACCGGCATTTTGAAGGGAATACTGCTGCTCATATGAAAGCAAGTACTGTCGGAGCATCCCAGCACGTTATCATCTTGGAAGGAAATTTGCTGCTTGGGACCTGGCAAGGCATTTATTTTTGCGAGTTTGACGGACCTAGAAAACGGACATATTATGCAAAAATTTTAAAAGGATAGGTTTTAGTTAAAATGTATAAAAAGTTTGCCCGATTCTAGCCGAAATTCGTTTATTTTTATTTTCACGAATATAGTTTTGATAAGTTGATAGGTACTTGTAATTCGGTCTTGTAACTTGATCTTTTAAATAAGCCGATTCAACCGCTTGTCTTTTTCGATATCGATTTAACGTTTCGATAACGCCTTTTGCATCACGAATTCCGATTCCGTGACCGTAATACAGATTATTGCCGAGATGAATCGCATTTACCCCCCGCCACTGTGGTGTTTCCGGGTTAAAATCCGGGTTGTTGAAATAAACGCAGTCTCCTGGGACAAAATCGGTCGTAACGGTCGTTCGGACTCCGAGGTCTTTGTCGTAATGCCAGTCATATAAAACAAGATCTGCAAATAAATAATTAAAAGCTTTTTCTCCTATTGAATCAAGAGCAGCTTTATAGAACACAATGACTATAGCTGTTGCACATTCAAATGCATATTTATTTCCATTTATAAAAATGTCCTCTATTCCTTTTGCCGGAGTCACATCTTTTTTTAACAAAAACGCCCCTTTACTGCTCAGCTGCCAGAAGCGATCATGACAGTATGAATTTTCAAATGTCGCAAATTGCGCTTTGCTTTTTAAAAGGTCGAGCGAAGCTTCGATCGTTTTTCTCCTGAATAAAATTTCAAACTTTAATTCATTTAAGGATTCATAGCGATAAACTTTGTGGCTGTTTGCCATCCAATCAATAATTTCCCGATCTTTTGCATCTGAAAAAAATTCTTTTAATTCATTAGCTGTAATAGGCCTATTTTGAATTGCAATCATTTATCGTTCCCCCCTCTGTAGCCATCGTATGATTTTGATAAGTAATTGGTCCATGTAAATTCTGATATATCGTTGAAAAGAGCGTTACCGCATCAACTTTTTTACAGGAGAAAAACCTCTTATGAAATTTCGTCATTTGTATAAATTTATACTTGTATTGAAAAAATCATCACGCTATAATATTGTCTGTGACAAATGAAAAACGGGGCATTAGCTCAGTTGGGAGAGCGTCGTGCTGGCAGCGCGAAGGTCAGGGGTTCGAGCCCCCTATGCTCCATTTAAAAAACCCTTGTTTACCAAGGGTTTTATTATTTCTTCATAAAAAATGAGTTTTTTGTGATAATATTCGTCTTCAATGAAAAGATGAAGGAAAAAGCTTTTCCGTAAAGATTGTATAAATCTACTGATTGAATTTATAAATATATTTTGTGATAAAAAAAGTTTGTAAAAAATGCAAATATAAATCCGAGTGGAAACGAAAAAATGACGGACCAACCGTTCACTTTTCCGTTTTCTTCGCTTATTCTTATAGCTTCTTTATATCCATATGCAAAATGGAAAATGGATAAAAAATAAGCAATAATTAAGAAAGCCAGATCCATTTTTATCCCTCCCGCTTTTGTCTCTCTAAATTTTATATATTCATGCTTGTCCATTTTTAATACAAAAAAATAAATGCTATGGCTGCATCAGCATTCTGCTTTTATTTGTACTTGGCTGCATCGCGTCTTTTTTTAAGTTGAGGAAACTATTGTCTCGATCGATAAATTGCTTCACAGTGTCAGGTTTCAATCCGGTGAAATCGTGTTTATGAAAACGGTGATGCTGACAAATGCTTGACATCGATTTTCCTTTGGCTCGTTAGATAGAAATTTTAGCGGATCACAAACAGTAAGAGGTGCTTAACAATGCGTTTGTTTGTGGTAAAATATGTTCTAACAGATAATTATTTGAATGAGTATGCTTTCGTCTACTAAATCAATTTTTGTCTAACGACTATCAAAAATAAATCTTTTTTTATAAAAATTTATATTGCAATTAGTGGTTAATGGTGATAGAATATCAAATGTCGTTAAGATCAATGAGACATTAGTCATGAATAAAAAATTACTTTTTAAAAAAACTCTTGACATTTTGCTCTGAATAGTTGTATATTGAAAAAGTCGCTGTAAAAATACAGCGGAAAATGATCCTTGAAAACTGAACAAAACGAAAAGCGTGCCTGTTGATTCTGACAAGAGCATTTGGTGACAAACTTTTTTTGGAGAGTTTGATCCTGGCTCAGGACGAACGCTGGCGGCGTGCCTAATACATGCAAGTCGAGCGGACCGAAGGGAGCTTGCTCCTTTAGGTTAGCGGCGGACGGGTGAGTAACACGTGGGCAACCTGCCCTGCAGACTGGGATAACTTCGGGAAACCGGAGCTAATACCGGATAACACCGAAAACCGCATGGTTTTCGGTTGAAAGGCGGCTTTTAGCTGTCACTGCAGGATGGGCCCGCGGCGCATTAGCTAGTTGGTGAGGTAACGGCTCACCAAGGCGACGATGCGTAGCCGACCTGAGAGGGTGACCGGCCACACTGGGACTGAGACACGGCCCAGACTCCTACGGGAGGCAGCAGTAGGGAATCTTCCGCAATGGACGAAAGTCTGACGGAGCAACGCCGCGTGAGCGAAGAAGGTCTTCGGATCGTAAAGCTCTGTTGTCAGGGAAGAACAAGTGCCGTTCGAACAGGGCGGTACCTTGACGGTACCTGACGAGGAAGCCACGGCTAACTACGTGCCAGCAGCCGCGGTAATACGTAGGTGGCAAGCGTTGTCCGGAATTATTGGGCGTAAAGCGCGCGCAGGCGGTTCCTTAAGTCTGATGTGAAATCTCGCGGCTCAACCGCGAGCGGCCATTGGAAACTGGGGAACTTGAGTGCAGGAGAGGGGAGCGGAATTCCACGTGTAGCGGTGAAATGCGTAGAGATGTGGAGGAACACCAGTGGCGAAGGCGGCTCTCTGGCCTGTAACTGACGCTGAGGCGCGAAAGCGTGGGGAGCGAACAGGATTAGATACCCTGGTAGTCCACGCCGTAAACGATGAGTGCTAAGTGTTAGAGGGTATCCACCCTTTAGTGCTGCAGCAAACGCATTAAGCACTCCGCCTGGGGAGTACGGCCGCAAGGCTGAAACTCAAAGGAATTGACGGGGACCCGCACAAGCGGTGGAGCATGTGGTTTAATTCGAAGCAACGCGAAGAACCTTACCAGGTCTTGACATCCCCTGACAACCCTAGAGATAGGGCGTTCCCCTTTCGGGGACAGGGTGACAGGTGGTGCATGGTTGTCGTCAGCTCGTGTCGTGAGATGTTGGGTTAAGTCCCGCAACGAGCGCAACCCTTGACCTTAGTTGCCAGCATTCAGTTGGGCACTCTAAGGTGACTGCCGGCTAAAAGTCGGAGGAAGGTGGGGATGACGTCAAATCATCATGCCCCTTATGACCTGGGCTACACACGTGCTACAATGGGTGGTACAAAGGGCAGCGAAACCGCGAGGTGGAGCGAATCCCAAAAAACCACTCTCAGTTCGGATTGCAGGCTGCAACTCGCCTGCATGAAGCCGGAATCGCTAGTAATCGCGGATCAGCATGCCGCGGTGAATACGTTCCCGGGTCTTGTACACACCGCCCGTCACACCACGAGAGTTTGTAACACCCGAAGTCGGTGGGGTAACCCTTACGGGAGCCAGCCGCCGAAGGTGGGACAAATGATTGGGGTGAAGTCGTAACAAGGTAGCCGTATCGGAAGGTGCGGCTGGATCACCTCCTTTCTAAGGATATATACATTGAAATAGGGTACGCTTTTCCGTTTTGTTTAGTTTTGAAGGATCATATCCTTCTTGATTGTTCTTTGAAAACTGGATAACGGAAAGACATTCACGAATAGATCGCTCATGTTAGGAAGAAACGGTTAAGTTAGAAAGGGCGCACGGTGGATGCCTTGGCACTAGGAGCCGATGAAGGACGGGACAAACACCGAAATGCTTCGGGGAGCTGTAAGTAAGCGTCGATCCGGAGATGTCCGAATGGGGGAACCCACTGCCCGTAATGGGGCAGTATCCATACCTGAATCCATAGGGTATGGAGGGCAACCCGGGGAACTGAAACATCTAAGTACCCGGAGGAAGAGAAAGCAACAGCGATTCCCTGAGTAGCGGCGAGCGAAACGGGAACAGCCCAAACCAAGAGGCGTGCCTCTTGGGGTTGTAGGACACTCGATTAAGGAGTGACAAAGGAACGGGGTAGACGAAGAGGTCTGGAAAGGCCCGTCAGAGAAGGTAACAACCCTGTAGTCGAAACTCCGTTCCCTCCCGAGTGGATCCTGAGTACGGCGGGACACGTGAAATCCCGTCGGAAGCAGGGAGGACCATCTCCCAAGGCTAAATACTCCCTAGTGACCGATAGTGAACCAGTACCGTGAGGGAAAGGTGAAAAGCACCCCGGGAGGGGAGTGAAAGAGAACCTGAAACCGTGTGCCTACAAGTAGTCAGAGCCCGTTAACGGGTGATGGCGTGCCTTTTGTAGAATGAACCGGCGAGTTGCGATTTCGTGCAAGGTTAAGCCGAAAGGCGGAGCCGCAGCGAAAGCGAGTCTGAAGAGGGCGAAATAGTACGAGGTCGCAGACCCGAAACCAGGTGATCTACCCATGTCCAGGGTGAAGGCAAGGTAACACTTGCTGGAGGCCCGAACCCACGCACGTTGAAAAGTGCGGGGATGAGGTGTGGGTAGGGGTGAAATGCCAATCGAACTTGGAGATAGCTGGTTCTCTCCGAAATAGCTTTAGGGCTAGCCTCAAGGGAAGAGTCTTGGAGGTAGAGCACTGATTGGACGAGGGGCCCCCATCGGGTTACCGAATTCAGTCAAACTCCGAATGCCAATGACTTATCCTTGGGAGTCAGACTGCGAGTGATAAGATCCGTGGTCAAAAGGGAAACAGCCCAGACCGCCAGCTAAGGTCCCAAAGTATACGTTAAGTGGAAAAGGATGTGGAGCTGCTTAGACAACCAGGATGTTGGCTTAGAAGCAGCCACCATTTAAAGAGTGCGTAATAGCTCACTGGTCGAGTGGCTCTGCGCCGAAAATGTACCGGGGCTAAACGTATCACCGAAGCTGCGGGTTGACACCGTTGGTGTCAGCGGTAGGAGAGCGTTCTAAGGGCATCGAAGCCGGACCGGAAGGACCGGTGGAGCGCTTAGAAGTGAGAATGCCGGTATGAGTAGCGAAAGAGGGGTGAGAATCCCCTCCGCCGAAAGCCTAAGGTTTCCTGAGGAAGGCTCGTCCGCTCAGGGTTAGTCGGGACCTAAGCCGAGGCCGAAAGGCGTAGGTGATGGACAACAGGTTGATATTCCTGTACCACCTCCTCACCGTTTGAGCAATGGGGGGACGCAGGAGGATAGGGCAAGCGCGCGGCTGGATGTGCGCGTCCAAGCAGTTAGGCTGGCAAGCAGGCAAATCCGCTTGCCGGAAGGCTGAGCTGTGATGGCGAGGGAAAGGAAGTACCGAAGTTCCCGATTCCACACTGCCAAGAAAAGCCTCTAGCGAGGTGAGAGGTGCCCGTACCGCAAACCGACACAGGTAGGCGAGGAGAGAATCCTAAGGTGAGCGAGAGAACTCTCGTTAAGGAACTCGGCAAAATGACCCCGTAACTTCGGGAGAAGGGGTGCTCATCAAGGTGATAAGCCATGATGAGCCGCAGTGAAAAGGCCCAGGCGACTGTTTAGCAAAAACACAGGTCTCTGCGAAACCGTAAGGTGAAGTATAGGGGCTGACGCCTGCCCGGTGCTGGAAGGTTAAGGGGAGCGCTTAGCGAAAAGCGAAGGTGCGAACCGAAGCCCCAGTAAACGGCGGCCGTAACTATAACGGTCCTAAGGTAGCGAAATTCCTTGTCGGGTAAGTTCCGACCCGCACGAAAGGCGTAACGATCTGGGCACTGTCTCAACGAGAGACTCGGTGAAATTATAGTACCTGTGAAGATGCAGGTTACCCGCGACAGGACGGAAAGACCCCGTGGAGCTTTACTGCAGCCTGATATTGAATGTGGGTACAGCTTGTACAGGATAGGTAGGAGCCAGAGACGCGTGAGCGCCAGCTTGCGCTGAGGCGACGGTGGGATACTACCCTGGCTGTACTGACATTCTAACCCGCGCCCCTGATCGGGGCGGGAGACAGTGTCAGGTGGGCAGTTTGACTGGGGCGGTCGCCTCCTAAAAGGTAACGGAGGCGCCCAAAGGTTCCCTCAGAATGGTTGGAAATCATTCGGAGAGTGCAAAGGCAGAAGGGAGCTTGACTGCGAGACCTACAAGTCGAGCAGGGACGAAAGTCGGGCTTAGTGATCCGGTGGTTCCGCATGGAAGGGCCATCGCTCAACGGATAAAAGCTACCCCGGGGATAACAGGCTGATCTCCCCCAAGAGTCCACATCGACGGGGAGGTTTGGCACCTCGATGTCGGCTCATCGCATCCTGGGGCTGTAGTCGGTCCCAAGGGTTGGGCTGTTCGCCCATTAAAGCGGTACGCGAGCTGGGTTCAGAACGTCGTGAGACAGTTCGGTCCCTATCCGTCGCGGGCGCAGGAAATTTGAGAGGAGCTGTCCTTAGTACGAGAGGACCGGGATGGACGCACCGCTGGTGTACCAGTTGTCCCGCCAGGGGCATCGCTGGGTAGCTATGTGCGGAAGGGATAAGCGCTGAAAGCATCTAAGCGTGAAGCCCCCCTCAAGATGAGATTTCCCATCGCTAAACGCGAGTAAGATCCCTTGAAGATGACGAGGTAGATAGGTCCGAGGTGGAAGCGTGGTGACACGTGGAGCTGACGGATACTAATCGATCGAGGACTTAACCAAGAAAGAGCATCTATTCGTGAAGGAACCGTTATCTAGTTTTGAAAGAATTATGGACTTTTATTTACTTTGCATATGTCCTCTGGTGATTTTTGAATTGGAGGATTAGCTCAGCTGGGAGAGCACTTGCCTTACAAGCAAGGGGTCGGCGGTTCGATCCCGTCATCCTCCACCATACAGTATATCGATTCAGCTCAATTGGCAAAGCACGGTCGAGATATCGTCTTTCATGCTGCTTCATCGTACCAATTGAACTTTTCCTTGGACAAGATTTCTAAGATTGGAACGACGATCAAATGAAGCAAGACTGATTATTGATTGTTGTATTCATCATGCCGGTGTAGCTCAATTGGCAGAGCAACTGAATCGTAATCAGTAGGTTGGGGGTTCGATTCCTCTCGCCGGCATCATTAAAGGTGTTGCATATTGAGCAGGAGCTTTTAGATTAGTCGTCAGAGTAACGAGCAATGCTTCGACGAACAATCAGAGAGTTGTCCCGACGCATCCAGCGTTTTCGAGAAAACTGGCAGAGGAAGGGGCATATGACCGATTTTTAAGAAAAAATTACTTTATATGAGCCATTAGCTCAGTCGGTAGAGCAACGAGCAAGGCTTCATCGAATAAGCGACGAGTTGTCCCGACGCATCCAACATCCTCGAAAAGACTGGCAGAGGAAGGGACATCTGACAAATGAAAAATGGATTAGGAGAAAAAATTTTTTTATGAGCCATTAGCTCAGTCGGTAGAGCATCTGACTTTTAATCAGAGGGTCGGAGGTTCGAATCCTCCATGGCTCACCATTTTGACGCGGGTGTGGCGGAATTGGCAGACGCACTAGACTTAGGATCTAGCGCCTTACGGCGTGGGGGTTCAAGTCCCTCCACCCGCATAATACGCGGAAGTAGTTCAGTGGTAGAACACCACCTTGCCAAGGTGGGGGTCGCGGGTTCGAATCCCGTCTTCCGCTTTTCTCTGCCGGGGTGGCGGAATTGGCAGACGCACAGGACTTAAAATCCTGCGGTAGGTGACTACCGTACCGGTTCAAGTCCGGTCCTCGGCACCATATTTGCGCCCGTAGCTCAATTGGATAGAGCGTTTGACTACGGATCAAAAGGTTAGGGGTTCGACTCCTCTCGGGCGCGCCATATCGGGAAGTAGCTCAGCTTGGTAGAGCACATGGTTTGGGACCATGGGGTCGCAGGTTCGAATCCTGTCTTCCCGACCAGGGAATTTAAAGGGGGGCCTTAGCTCAGCTGGGAGAGCGCCTGCTTTGCACGCAGGAGGTCAGCGGTTCGATCCCGCTAGGCTCCATATTTAATTTGGCGGTGTAGCTCAGCTGGCTAGAGCGTACGGTTCATACCCGTGAGGTCGGGGGTTCGATCCCCTCCACCGCCATTTTTCGGACCTTTAGCTCAGCTGGTCAGAGCAGACGGCTCATAACCGTCCGGTCGCAGGTTCGAATCCTGCAAGGTCCACCATCTTTATTATATGGAGGAGTACCCAAGTCTGGCTGAAGGGGTCGGTCTTGAAAACCGAGAGGCGGGTCAAACCGCGCGGGGGTTCGAATCCCTCCTCCTCCGTCATTATTATCGCGGGGTGGAGCAGTCCGGTAGCTCGTCGGGCTCATAACCCGAAGGTCGCAGGTTCAAATCCTGCCCCCGCAACCAATGGTCCCGTAGTGTAGCGGTTAACATGCCTGCCTGTCACGCAGGAGATCGCGGGTTCGATTCCCGTCGGGACCGCCATTAATTATTGATTCAACAGCTGTAGGAGGAATTTTTCAAGTACAGCAGGTTGTGTCAATGAATTCTTTCTTTAATGATGGATTGTACATAATTTTTTATCGGAGTTTTACGGCTCGGTAGCTCAGTCGGTAGAGCAAAGGACTGAAAATCCTTGTGTCGGCGGTTCGATTCCGTCCCGAGCCATTGTTTTATTAATTGCGGCGACTGTGGCGAAGTGGTTAACGCACCAGATTGTGGCTCTGGCATTCGTGGGTTCGATTC
Source organism: Aeribacillus sp. FSL M8-0235 (assembly GCF_038000355.1). Taxonomy (NCBI): domain Bacteria; kingdom Bacillati; phylum Bacillota; class Bacilli; order Caryophanales; family Bacillaceae; genus Aeribacillus; species Aeribacillus sp. FSL M8-0235. The sequence continues at coordinate 962,164 of NZ_JBBOBW010000001.1, forward strand.
CCATCAGTCGCCCCATTTGCCTATAGTAGAGATAGATAATATGGCATTGAAAATAAGTATTTATTTCTATTATCAGCTTATTATGCGGGTGTAGTTTAGTGGTAAAACCTCAGCCACGAGCAACACTTCAATGAATAATCTGCGAGTTGCCTCGACGCATTTACATCCTCGAACAATGCTGGAAGAGGAAGAGGCATGGAAAATGCGTGTTTATCATTTAAATAGAAAAATAAATATTTTCGTGCGGGTGTAGTTTAGTGGTAAAACCTCAGCCACGAGCGACACTTCAATGAATAATCTGCGAGTTGCCTCGACGCATTTACATCCTCGAACAGTGCTGGAAGAGGAAGAGGCATGGAAAATGCGTGTTTATCATTTAAATAGAAAAATAAATATTTTCGCGCGGGTGTAGTTTAGTGGTAAAACCTCAGCCTTCCAAGCTGATGTCGTGGGTTCGATTCCCATCACCCGCTTAATATGGGCTTGTAGCTCAGCTGGTTAGAGCGCACGCCTGATAAGCGTGAGGTCGGTGGTTCAAGTCCACTCAGGCCCATTGTTATTTTTTAAGCAGCTTAGTTGAGCAATTGACATTGTTGCAATTGTCAGTCAAAAGCTGCTCTATTTGGCAAAATGCCTTAAATTTTTTTTGTATTCCGCAGTAGCTCAGTGGTAGAGCATTCGGCTGTTAACCGAACGGTCGCAGGTTCGAATCCTGCCTGCGGAGTCATTTCGAAATCAAAAAAGGGGCTGTCCAGAAAGTCAAATCCCCATTGAAAACAAAAAATCATAACACCGATATATCAACGTTTCTAATACATTAAAGGGGGCATCAATAAGCCGTAAAAATGACTTATTAGACACCCCCTTTTCTTACCTCTAGTCAAGTATTTTTTATTAAATAATTTGGTTAATATAGATTTTATTTTGGAAGGAAGGGGGACCCCTTCCTTCCAAAATAAATTTTCGCATGACAAATAGACCTCACGATTTCCATTTTTTTCGTCAGGTCTTTGTGATATAATCTTACTTACGATTACTGATGCATTGTTGCCTTTTCGTAATCGTATTTCAGATTATGTGTGATAAGGTGATAAGCCGATTTCAAGAACTTATTCACGCATGCTATGGACGCAACTTTATGAGGTTTCCTCTGGGGTTGCGTTTTTAATTTATCATAATAATCTACAATATGATTTTGTGTGTTTTTCCGTAGTTGGATCATGGTCTGGATCATGTAAAATAGAATCTTTCTAAGTTTGTTATTTCCTCTTTTATTAATCTTGTCTTTATAAAAGGTATTCCCAGATTGATATCTCATAATATCAATACCGACGTAAGCATTCAGTTGTTTATGGTTTTTGAATCGTCGAATATCTCCTAATTCTCCAATTAAACGAACTGCAGTCGTTTCTCCGATTCCTGGAAATGAAATTAAAATCTGATACTCTTGTTTATCTTTCGATAATTTAACCATCTTTTGGACAAGTTGATCTCTTTTCTCCTTCAAGTCTGCAATCCGTTTGGCATAATCCCGCACTTGTTCACAGCGAATATCATCTTTTGAAATTGCTGGATACGCTTCTTTTGCTGCTTCGATTAAAGCGATCCCTTTTTCTTCAGCACGTGCCAATGATAAGTTTTTTCTTGTGTTGGCTTTTAAACGATTACGAATCACTGTTTTTGAACAAACTAACACATGATCCGGATGAGGGTATAATTGAACGACATTCAAAAATAAAGCAGAACGTTTACTGAATAGCTTTTCTAACTCGGGAAAACTCAATTGTAGAATCGCATGTAAACGACTATATAAATGCGTCATTTCACTACTTAATTCATCATAATATCTCGTCATTGCACGCATTTGTTTATAATATTCCCCTTCTTGATAAGTTTGTTCACGTTCAACTCTAAAGTGAGTTTTCGCAAGTTCATGAGCGTCGCTTTTATCTGTTTTTTGTCTCCTCATTGAAGCCATTTGAATATTCGCTTCGAGTGGGTTAACTCGATAATACATATAACCTTGATCACCTAAGAATCGTTCTAGTGGTTTTGAATATACGCCTGTTGCTTCAAAGACAATATCAGGTGCCTGTGCATCTTTTTGTGTTAAAGATATAAGGGTTTCGTTTAATTTCTCGAAAGAGTAGCGGTTATGGGTTATTTCACCCTCATATTCGCATTGACGATAACGGTCATAAATGACCATTGTACTTTTCCCCATACTGACATCAAATGCCACTACGTGTTTCATATTTTCTGCCTCTCCTTTTTAGCCAAACATAGAAGTTCTTCACATTGCCTTATTGATTCCATTTTCTTATACACGGTCTCTTCGGACCCAACATACTAAACTGATTCAAATAAGGATGTGAAGTTGGTCTGTTTTTAATACGGACTCTATTTGGTCCCAGGGGATGTTCGACCTTCCTTCACTTCTACTATAAAAAAATAGTAGCACAAACCTTGGCCTAGGTCTGTACTACTAATGTTAGTATGTTTTTTGTCTTCTTGTAATTTTAATCATTTTTCGTATATGGTTCTTTTTCTTTTAATGGAAGATCTCCCCATAAAACTGTTAAATCCTCTTCATCAAGCATTTTTTCATATCGTTTATGTTCATGTGACGGATAGACGTTTACGTTTTTTCCCTCAATATCTGTATAAATGAAGTTTTCAATATCTTCAATATATCCAATTTCATCATCGGAATTATACATATCTCCGTACGATAACGGTGGAGTTCTTACATCTTGCGGTGTTTCTGACGTTCCGTATTCGATAACATCTTGAAAATAATCATACGGCTCAGTAACAGCGGTATTTTCATGGTCGATTTGAGAGGATCCGTGAAAAGTCGCATCAAGTATTTCTTCCTCTACAGGTCTTTCATGAGAAATCGTTTGAACTAGAGTATGTTCTTTGCATGTTTTGGCTGTCGGTATGGCTTTAAGACGGTCTTCATCAATTTTTTTTCCGCAGACAGAACAAGTACCGTATGTGCCCTCATGAATTCTTTCTAATGCTTCAACGATCTCTTCATATTCTTTTTCTAAATGTTTATTTAAAGCTAAATCTTTTTCTCTTTCATACAGTTCGGTCGCATCGTCTCCGGGGTGATTGTCGTAGCTGGAAAGCTCTCCAGTTGATTCATGGTCCAGCCCTTTTTCCAATTGAAAATGATCGTTATTATCCCAACGTTTTTCAATCTCATTTTTCATGAATATTAATTGCTTTTGAAATTCCTTTAATTTTTTTTCGTCCATGTCCATATGAAAGACACCTTCTTTTTTAGAATCTAAAGCTATTTTGGACGAAAAGGAATAAATTATAACTTTAAAATCATGAAAAAAATTCACCTTTGCAGCCATAAATTTCATCATCATTTTAAAACATGTCAGGAAAGGATTGCTGCTTCCACGCCTTTTTTAACGCTATGCTTTGAAGCTGATGGCACTTGAAAGGCTACCACAACATCATTCGGCTGAGAAACAGGCTGGCTATCCGATAAAGAGGCTGTGACCTATCGAGATGTTTTTTCAGGACAAAATATTTGCTCAGCATATTGAAATTGCGAGTGGATGATACAGAACAAATTTCACAGTAAAGCTTAATAAAAAAACACGATAGTAAACATACTATCGTGTTACTGAGATATGATGGTGCTTATGAGCAAACCTGCAGCAAGCAAAAAGCCTAATAAAGTGTTTGTTTGCGATGTTGCTTTCATGGCCGGCATCATTTCAATAGGCTTTGTTTTGCCGACAAATCGCTTCACCGCCTGAATAGCTTTTGGAATGCTAAGAAAAGCTAGAATAGACCACCATGTGGAATAATCAAAAATGATCATAATAAAAATGAGACAGTAAGAAACAATAAACATAATTGCTAAAAATCGAATTGCATTCTGGCGGCCAAGCAAAATTGCTAATGTTTTTCTTCCGTTTTCCTTATCGCCGTCTAAGTCTCTTATGTTATTCGCAAGCATGATGGCGCCGATCGTGATCGCAATCGGGATCGAATGAATGAAAGCTGTTGAAGTTAGATAACCTGTCTGAATAAAAAAGGAAATAAGGATAATAACGACTCCCATAAATAAACCTGAAGCTAGCTCGCCAAACGGCGTGTAAGCGATTGGATATGGACCTCCAGTATATAAGTATCCTACTGCCATACAAATTGAACCGACTAATGCCAACCACCAGCTTGACTGGAGACAAATGTAAATTCCCAATAGGATAGAGACAACAATACATGTGATTGCTAAATTTAAAACGGTTTGGGGCTTGAAGCCATTTCGGACAATTGCTCCTCCAATTCCGACAGATTCTTCTGTATCAAGACCTCGTTTATAATCGAAATATTCATTAAATAAGTTTGTGGCTGTTTGAATTAACAACGAGGCAGTAAGCATTGTAAGAAAAAGTCCAATATGAATGGGTCCTACTTGCAGTGCCAAAAGAGTTCCGACAATCACGGGGACAAATGCTGCAGTTAATGTATGGGGTCTTAAAAGCATCCACCAAGCCCGAAACCCTCGTTCAGCTTTTATAATGGGTACATTATGTGACTCCGTTTTAGGATGCATAATATGTTCTCTCCTTTATTTCATTCTGAAAACGAAAGCTATTCCCCACAACCTAGTCTAGAAAAATGTCGAAAGAGTGTCAATTGTTTTTCATTGGAATAAATGCTCAAGCCCCATCAAAGAGCTGAGGCAGTTTGTTTGCTTGTTGTTTTGCATTGCGTCATTCTATAATATAGTTGACATAAATTTTGAACAGGTGTATCTTAATATAAGCTATTTTTCGGTTATGGAGGGATCATCTTTGGTTTCAATTCCATGTTCAGATACATTGAGGGATAAAGTTGCGAATGCTGTCAATCATGCCAAAAAATATTCCCATCCAATCATTTTAAGTTATGTATTTGAAATCAAGGAGAAAGATCCGCTCCAGATTTTCTCAAGCTTTCAATCGGCTTATGCAGGGAAAAGATTTTATTGGGCGACACCTGATCGTACATTTATCCTTTGTGGAATTGGTGTTGAGCTCGAATTGACGTCAGACAAAAAATTTTCCAACCGTTTTTTTGACATTTATTCAAAGTGGAAAGATTGGAAAGAGCATATACAAATTGAAGGCGCCCATCCGATTGGAACGGGTCCGCTTCTTTTTGGGGGTTTTTCTTTTGACCCTTTAAAAAATGCGAATTCTTCAAAATGGAAACCGTTTCATGAAGCACGATTCACTTTACCTTCTTTCATGATTACAAAAATTGGCCGTCACACACTTGCTACTATAAACAGGTTAATTCAATCAACTGATGATATAAATGAAATTATAAATCATTTCAATACATATGAATACACCTTAAAGAAAAAAAATGAAGACACAAATTCTTTTTTGAATTTTACCATCAAAAAAGAAAGTTTGTTTTATAAAAAAGAGTGGATGGCAGCTGTTGAAAAAGCAACAGAACAAATAAAACAAAACCGTTTTGAGAAAGTCGTATTGGCAAGGGAAATGCTGCTGGAGTTTGAGGGATCGATTGATATACATTATGTTTTATCAATGTTAAATGAACATCAGCCTAATTGTTATTTATTTGTTGTTGAAAATGAAGGAAAAACGTTCGTTGGTGCAACTCCTGAGCGGCTTGTAAGCAAGAGAGACCAAAAGGTCCAGTCTGCATGTGTAGCAGGATCAATTAAAAGAGGAAAAACAGTGGAGGCAGACGAAGAATACGCTCAGATGCTGCTTTCAGATACAAAAAACATTCATGAACATCAAATTGTTGTCAAAGCGATCGAAAAAGTGTTCCGTGAATATTGCCAAGAAGTGCAACTACAAAACAATCCAACGATTTTAAAAACGCCGAATATTCAACATTTGTATACACCTGTTGAAGGAACCGTAAAAAAAGGTTTTACGTTGATTGATTTTGTAGAAAAATTGCATCCGACCCCTGCGCTTGGCGGCTATCCGAAAGATGCTGCTCTAGCATTTATTCGCAATGAAGAACCTTTAGAGAGAGGCTGGTATGCTGCTCCGGTTGGATGGATGGATGATCAGGACAACGGAGAATTTGTCGTTGCGATCCGTTCAGGTCTGCTGGATGAGCAAAAAGCTTATTTGTATGCAGGATGCGGGATTGTTGGAGATTCGAAGCCGGAAGAGGAATACAGGGAGACAGAAATCAAATTTGGACCTATGCAGCATGCATTAGGGGGAAAACTGAATGAAAAATAAAAATCTATCTGACTATGTCATTGCATTTGTAAATGGATTAATTACAAAAGGTATTTCTGAAGTTGTGATTAGCCCAGGTTCACGATCTACCCCGCTTGCGATCACATTTGCAGAGCATCCGAAAATACATACTTATATTAATATTGATGAACGATCTGCAGGTTTTTTTGCTCTTGGATTGGCTAAAAAACAAAGAAAACCAATTGCTTTGCTTTGCACATCAGGAACAGCTGCAGCAAACTATTATCCAGCTATCATAGAAGCCCATTATTCACGCATCCCTCTTGTGATTTTAACGGCTGACAGACCTCATGAGCTGCGGGATATTGGAGCTCCACAAGCAATTGATCAAATTCATCTGTATTCGAACTATGTGAAATGGTTTGTTGATTGCGCTCTTCCTGAAAGCAGTCAAACGATGCTGTTATATATAAAAAATATCGCTCAACGGGCGGTCCAAACTGCAAATGAAAATCCGAAAGGACCAGTCCATATCAACTTACCTTTCCGAGAGCCGCTTTTGCCCGATCTATCGAAAATCCATCAATTGCAGAAGTCTCTTCATATTGAGCCAGTGGTGGAAATAAAAAAGCTGGTCGAACATGAGCAAATTGAACGGATTGTGGATGAAATCGATTCAAGCGAGAAAGGACTTATTGTATGCGGGGAATTACATAACAAAGAGTTTCGTGAACAAGTTTTGGCACTAGCAGAGAAATTGAAATTCCCGATATTAGCGGATCCGTTGTCCAATTTACGCTTTGGCGAACATTCTAAACATTATATTATTGATTGTTATGATTCCATTTTAAAAACGATGGGAAAGAAAGCGTATCTGAAACCTGATGTCGTCCTTCGTTTTGGTGCAATGCCCGTCTCAAAACCGCTGTTTCTATTGTTAAGAGACCATCCTGAAATAAAGCAAATTGTGGTTGATGGTGATGGCGGTTATCGTGATCCTACTTTATCAGCAGAACATGTTCACAGTGATGAAGCCTATTTATGTGAAATGCTGATCAAAAAATGTAAAGATAAACAGGAAGCATCCTGGTGTAAAAAATGGAAACAAGTAAACAATCTCTTTCGAGAATATTTGTCAACGCCGGTCATTGAGGAAGATTCTTTATTTGAAGGAACGGTATATGTCGAATTGCAAAAATTGCTCCCGGATCGCTGCAATGTATTTGTAGGAAACAGCATGCCGATTCGAGATGTCGACACGTTTTTCCATAACAGTGATAAAAATATTACGGTTTATGCCAACCGGGGAGCGAATGGAATTGACGGAGTCGTTTCGACAGCCCTTGGGGTTTCTGCAGCTAGTCATGAAAAAACTATTTTAATCATAGGGGATTTATCATTTTATCATGATTTAAATGGACTCCTTGCTGCAAAACAAAATAAATTGAACTTAACTGTTTTATTAATTAATAATAACGGCGGCGGCATTTTTTCATTTTTGCCGCAGGCGGATGAAAAGACGCATTTTGAACAATTGTTTGGCACCCCGACCAATTTAGATTTTCAATATGCAGCCAGCTTATATAGTGCACATTATAAAAAAATTTCCACTTGGGAAGAATTCAGAAGCGAGTTTCAATTCTGCATGAATAGAGATGGATTAAATATTATTGAAATCCCGACCAATCGACATACACGAGTCAACGAACAGAGAAAATGGCTTCGTTCTGTTTCCTGGGAAATAGAAAGGATGTTATGATGGGAAAATTGGCCGTTCGAAATGTGAATTATTGGGCTGAAACGTTTGGAAAGGGGGAGCCACTTGTTCTCCTTCATGGTTTTACAGGAAGCGGAGAAACCTGGGGATTTTTGAAAAATAGTTTAAAAAAATACCAGCTAGTACTTATCGACATCATCGGCCATGGTCAAACAGATTCGCCTGAAAATCCTGAAAGATATCGGATGGAAGAAGCAGTTGAAGATTTAAAAGAAATATTCCTTTCATTCAATATTCGAAAAGCGCATGTGCTCGGGTATTCAATGGGCGGAAGATTGGCATTGAGCTTTGCAATGAGACAGCCGGAATTTGTGAAGACTTTAATATTGGAAAGCAGTTCTCCTGGATTAAAAACTGAAAAGGAACGAGAGACGAGAAGGCTGCAGGACGAACAACTTGCCCAAATGATTTTGGACGAAGGGGTTGCGGCATTTGTCCAACATTGGGAAAATATCCCTTTGTTTTTAACGCAAAAGTCTCTCCCGCCTGCCGTCAAGGACAAAATAAGAAAGGACCGGCTGAAAAATAATGCAATTGGATTGGCAAACAGTTTAAAAGGAATGGGAACTGGCGTTCAACCTTCATGGTGGGGAGCATTAAAAAGTTTCAACATCCCTACATTATTAATTTGCGGTGAAAGGGATCTTAAGTTTTGCAAAATTATGAAAGAAATGAACCAATTGATTCCTTGCTCTGAATTAAAGGTCGTGCCGCAAGCCGGACATGCAGTTCATGTGGAACAGTCAAAATTTTTTGGTAAAATAGTAGATGAGTTTCTCCAACATTTTTCTACATATTAAAGGAGGATAAAAATGGGATTTCCTTGGGTAAAAGAACGAGAATATGATGAAATCATTTATGAAACGTACAATGGGATAGCAAAAATTACGATGAATCGTCCTCATGTACATAATGCATTCACACCAAAAACGGTCGCGGAAATGATCGATGCTTTTTCCTATGCGCGGGACGATGATAAAATTGGTGTAATTATTTTGACAGGTGCTGGTGATAAAGCGTTTTGCTCAGGCGGAGATCAAAAAGTGCGGGGGCATGGCGGATACGTCGGGGATGATAAAATTCCTAGATTAAACGTTTTGGATTTGCAACGGCTTATTCGGGTGATTCCAAAACCGGTTATTGCAATGGTGAACGGATATGCAATTGGAGGAGGACATGTTCTGCATGTCGTGTGTGATTTAACGATCGCATCAGAGAATGCAATTTTCGGACAAACAGGCCCAAAAGTTGGAAGCTTTGATGCGGGATATGGAGTGGGACTGCTTGCCCGGCTTGTTGGTACGAAAAGAGCTCGTGAAATATGGTATTTATGCCGTCAATATAATGCGCAGGAAGCTTATGAGATGGGCTTAGTCAACAAAGTTGTCCCATTAGAGCAGCTTGAAGAGGAAACTGTCAAATGGTGTGAAGAAATTTTGGAAAAAAGTCCAACTGCTATTCGCTTCTTGAAAGCTGCATTTAATGCAGATACAGATGGTCTCGCCGGTCTCCAACAATTTGCGGGGGATGCGACATTATTGTATTATACAACAGATGAAGCGAAAGAAGGACGAGATGCATTTAAAGAGAAAAGAAAACCTGATTTCAAACAATTCCCGCGTTTCCCTTAAAAAGTACAAGCAGCTTGATGGCGATGCATCGAGCTGCTTTATTGTGCAATAATCGAGGTGTTAAGACATGAGTGCAAATCGAAATGAAACACCGAATTGGCTTAAACAGCGAGCTTTTTTGACTCCGGACCGATTGGCTATTCGTTATGAGGGGAAAAATTATTCATTTTTGGACTTGCATCAGCTTGTTGAAAAAAGAGCAAGACAGCTGCATCAAATAGATATCAAGCGTGGAGATACAGTCGGGCTTTTAATGAAAAACAGCTTAGAAATGGTCATTAATATTCATGCTTTAATGTATCTCGGTGCGGTCAATGTTCTTTTGAATACTAGACTAACAGCTCAAGAATTATTATGGCAAATAAATGATGCGAATATAAAATGCGTTATCTGTGATGATGAATTATCGGTTCATTTTCCCGGTAAAAAAGTTATGACATTATCAGAGTTGCAGCTTTGTGATGAAAAGGAAGCAGCATTAGATGACAGCTTTATTTTAGATGACGTGGCAACGATTATGTATACGTCTGGAACAACAGGAAAACCGAAAGGAGTTCAGCAAACATTTGGGAATCATTGGTGGAGTGCGATCGGTTCTGTGCTGAATCTTGGACTGAAGGACGGCGATTGCTGGCTTTTGGCAGTTCCTCTTTTTCATATAAGCGGACTGTCAATTTTGATGCGCAGCGTCATTTATGGAATCGGAATTGTTCTCCATTCTTCATTTTCAGCGAAAGAAGCAAACAGAGCGATCAAAAATGAAGGAGTTACGATTGCTTCCGTCGTTACGGCCATGCTGAATGACATGCTGCAGGAATTAGGAAGTGACACGTATCCGAAATCGTTTCGCTGCATGCTTTTAGGAGGAGGTCCTGCCCCGCGGCCGATTCTTGAACAATGCCGTGAAAAAGAAATTCCCGTTTTTCAAACATATGGGATGACGGAAACGTGTTCGCAAATTGCCACATTAGCCCCTGAATTTTGCTTTTCAAAACTCGGATCTGCGGGAAAACCGTTGTTTCCAGCTCAAATTCGGATCGTAGCAGACGGCAGGGCCTGCTCCCCTAATGAAGAAGGAGAAATTGTAGTAAAAGGACCGAATGTTACACCGGGGTATTTACATCGTCCAGACGCAACAAACGAAGCTATACGTGACGGCTGGTTTTATACTGGAGATTTAGGCTATCTGGATGAAGAAGGATTTTTATATGTATTGGACCGTCGATCCGATTTAATTGTTTCGGGAGGAGAAAACATTTATCCGGCGGAGGTTGAAGCAGTTATTTTGTCGCATCCTTCCGTAAAAGATGTAGGAGTGGTAGGAAAAGAAAATAAAAAATGGGGAAAAGTTCCCCATGCTTTTGTCGTCCGAAGCGAAGAGGTGTCTGAAGAAGAATTAAGGCAATTTTGTTTGAAAAGGCTGGCAAAATATAAAGTTCCAAAAGGATTTACATTTGTTGAATCTCTGCCACGAAATGCATCTAAAAAGCTGCTCAGGAGAAAACTAAAAGAATGGCTGTAGTTTTTGCCTACTCATGATCGACAGTTAAAATATCATATTGGCTAATATGCAATAAGTGGTGGATTTCGTTTGGCAAATGTTCGAACGAGCCGTATTCATAGCTCCACAAATTTAAAAAAGAACAAACAGAAGAATGGAACGTCTCTTCTGTTGCATTATTCACTTCATGTTTAAATTGAGCGATCATATTTTCCATATCTTTTGCTCCCCTTTAGCTTTATTTGATAATTGTAGTATTTTGCATTATTTTTCATTTATTCACTCGTTTTTTTATTTATATCTTTTTCAATTTCCGGGACAGGGTCAAATCCTCCCGGGTGAAACGGGTGGCATTTCAAGATTCGTTTTACTGTCAGAAAGCCGCCTTTGACAGCTCCGAAACGCTTCACTGCTTCAAGCCCGTATTCAGAGCATGTTGGGTAAAAGCGGCATGAAGGCGGCTTTAACGGGGAGATAAAGATTTGATAAAAACGGATAAGGGCGATCATGACAGATTTCACAGCAAGCACCTCTTTTTTCTGGAATCTTGACAACATTTTAACATAAATGTATGTTATAAAATTTTGTGTTAAAATGGAAACTAAGAAAATGTAAGGAGTGATGGGAATGCCTTCAGTGGAGAGTTTTGAACTGGATCATACAAAAGTGCAAGCACCGTATGTCAGACATTGCGGAGTACATAAAGTCGGCACGGATGGAGTAGTTAACAAATTTGATATCCGCTTCTGCCAGCCGAATAAGCAGGCAATGAAACCGGATGCTATTCACACATTGGAGCATCTTCTGGCATTTACAATTCGCAAATATGCGGAAAAATATGATCACTTTGATATCATTGATATTTCTCCAATGGGGTGTCAAACAGGCTTTTATTTAGTCGTTAGCGGGGAACCGACCGTAAAAGAAATCATTGATTTATTGGAAGAGACAATGAAAGATGCTGTAGAGCAGACAGAAGTGCCTGCCGCAAACGAACTGCAATGCGGCCAAGCGAAGCTTCATGATTTAGAAGGCGCCAAAAAGCTCATGGAATATTGGCTAAAGCATAGTAAAGAGGATTTGGAAAAAGTGTTCAGCTAACAGCTACACGCAATGATGCAACTTTTTTTATAGTTTTAAGAGTGCAAAAAAGGGGTACTGTATAACTAAAAGATTAAATAAAAAGGAGATGGGATTATGTCTAAACAAGATTTATTTCAAATCGTAAATAAACAAATTGCGGATTGGACGGTACTTTATGTAAAATTACATAACTTTCATTGGAATGTAAAAGGAGACCAATTTTTCGTTCTCCATGAAAAGTTTGAAGAGCTGTACAATGAAGCTGCTGGTTATATTGACGAATTAGCGGAAAGACTTTTAGCTTTGGGCGCTAAACCTGTTGCTACGATTAGAGAAAGCCTAGAAATCTCCTCTATTAAAGAAGCAGAAGGCGTTGAAACTGCAGAACAAATGGTGCAGGCAGTTGTTGACGACTTTTCCGCCATCATTCAAGATTTGGACAAAGGAATCAAAGTTGCTGAAGAAGTGAATGACGAAGCAACTGGTGACATGCTTCTCGATATTAAAGTGAATCTTGAAAAACATAACTGGATGTTAAAGTCATTCCTTGGAAAATAATTATATCCTTCCTCTTTTGGCTGCGTTAGGCAGCCTTTTTTTATAAATATTTTTCTTTGATAAGGCAATACTTAAAAAGAGGAGGGGGATATAAATGTCCGAAAATCCAAAAAAAACCTATTATATATCAGTAGCTAGCGGTGAGATTTCCCAAAGCAGAGAAGCATCTCCGTGGGATTTTCAAATTTCTGCCAATGATGAGGAAATTACGGAGTTACGGGAGTATTTCGATCAGATTCATTCTACCAGCTGGCAAAATTTCTTCCGGGCGCATGTTCCGTATATACAGTATCATTATGACAAGGAAAATGATGCGATTGATGCTTTAACAAAAAAAGTATATGAATTCATTTATAAGCATGGCGACGAAGAAGCTAGAAAACATATTGCTTCAATGGGTCTTATGCATAATCAAGAATAAGTTATACAATCCTCTTTTCCATATGTTATGATGAAAACAGATAAATGGGAGTAGAGGGATTGATTATGTTTTATTTTAAAGATTTTTACGGCAATGATGTATACCTGTCTTTCCGTCAACACCCTTTTTCTGTTTACCCGAAGCATGTCTGGGTCATCTGCCGATATGAAAACAAATGGCTTTTAACTTTACATGAAGACCGGGGCTACGAGTTTCCAGGAGGAAAAGTCGAGAACGGCGAAAAGCCGGTTGAAGCTGCTGTCCGGGAAGTGAGGGAAGAAACGGGAGGAATTGTCCAAGATATCGTATATATTGGGCAATATAAGGTTATAGGAAAAGAGAAAACGATTGTGAAAAATATTTATTATGCGGAAATTGAGAGGCTCGAAAAACAGAGCACGTATTTTGAAACGTTAGGTCCAGTCCTGCTTGCGGACTTGCCTGAAAAAATTGAGGACGATCATCGCTTTAGCTTTATTATGAAAGATGATGTTCTAAAACGCAGCTTGGACAAAATTTATGCCGATTACATAAAATAGCTTTTAAATTCCTGAAAGTCGGTTTAGAAATTGTTTAAGGGGGTGTCTAGTAAGTCGTTTTTACGGCTTATTGACGCCCCCATTAATGTGTTAGAAACGTTGATATATCGGTGTTTATGATTTTATGTTTTCAATGGCGATTTGACTTTCTTGACAGCCTCTTATTGGCTTTTGATTAATGTTTTTTCAATTAGTTCGACAATTTTGTACATGATCGTTGCAAAGATGGCAATGATAACTAGGCTTAACAGCACAAGGGTAAAATTAAAAACTTGGAACCCGTAAATAATCATATAGCCTAATCCTTTAGCTGAAACGAGAAATTCTCCGACGATCACACCCACCCAAGATAACCCGACATTGACTTTCAAAGTAGAAATAATGGTTGGAAAAGATGACGGCAGGATCGCCTCTCTGAACACGTGCTTTTTGCCTGCCCCAAATGTTTGCAGCACTTTTATATAATTCGGATCCACTTCTTTAAAGGAAGTATAGACTACAATTGTAGTAATAATAACCGAAATGATTGTTCCCATCGCGATAATTGAGGTAAATCCGGGCCCAAGTACAACGATGAAAATCGGCCCAAGAGCTACTTTCGGCATTGCGTTTAAAACCACTAAATACGGATCTAATATTTTAGACAGCCTTGGAAACCACCATAATAGAGCAGCAAGTAATGTCCCGAATAATGTCCCAAAAATAAACCCCAAGACCGTTTCAAAAAGCGTCACGTTCAAATTGGCAAGTAATGTACCGTCCTGCAGTTTTTCAACAAATAAGTGAAAAATTTTTGTCGGCGAACTGAATATGAGCGGGTCTATCCATTTTTGGCTGGATGACACCTCCCATATGAGAAAAAAAGAAATAAAAATTAAGATTTGATAAAAGGTAATCCATTTCTTTTCTTTATGCAATCTTTGCAAATATTGTTTATGGAGGAGATCAATTGTTGTTGTTTGTTTCAAGCTGATCTAACTCCTTCCAGATTAAGTCAAAAAGTGAAGTATACGTTGGATGCTGCCTTGTTTTAAACGGGGATGTATCCCGCAATTCTTTTGGGACAGTAAATATTTTGGCAATTTTGCCAGGCCTTTTGGATAGCAGGACAATCCGATCGCTCATGGCGATTGCTTCCCCAATATCATGCGTGACTAGAATGGCTGTTTTTTTAAAATCCTTTAATGTTTGAAAGACTAAGTCTTCAAGCTTTAATTTCGTTTGATAATCGAGGGCGGAAAAAGGTTCATCCAATAGCAGCATTTTCGGATCTGTAGAAAGAGTGCGGACTAAAGCGGCTCTTTGTCTCATTCCGCCTGATAATTGATTCGGATATAGCTTTTCTACATTTTCGAGACCCATTTGGTGCAGAAGCTGAAATGTCCGCTTTTTCTCATTTTCATTCAGTTTGTTCAATAATTTTAATCCAATTAAAATATTTTCCTCTATCGTTTTCCATGGAAATAAATAATCTTGTTGCAGCATATAACCGACAGACGGTGTTGCGGAAGATATTTGCTTTCCGTTCAAAATAACTTGCCCTTCTGTCGGTTTCATGATACCGGCAATGATGGAAAGCAGCGTTGTTTTGCCGCAGCCGCTAGGACCTAGAAAGGATATAAATTCCCCTTCCTCTACTTCCAAATGGATGTCCTCCAAAGCTGTCGTTGCCGATTTTTTTGTAAAATAAGTATGGCTGACATGATCGATCGTTAAAAATGACAATCTCCTCCCCCCTTGTCGATAAATTTACTCCTTTTGAAACAACATTATTTTGCCACTTCGTTTGCTATGGACGTGTTGACTAATAGTTCATAATCAATTTTCTCCGGCAGTTCTCCTGCTTCTTCCATAATTTTTTGCAAATTGTTCCATTCGTCCTCATCTAACAGCGGGGTTTTTGCATAGGATCCTTGGCTTTTATAACGGTCAATGGAAGATATTAAAATATCGATCGGCGTATCTTTAAATTGCGGCGCTATCGTTTCGGCAATTGTTTCGGCGTCATGTTCTTCCACCCATTTTTGCGCTTTGTAGAGCGCTTTTGTGAATTTTTTCACCGTTTTATCATTTTTCTTAATATAGCTTTCTTTTGCCATAAATGTTGTATAAGGAACTTTGCCCGATTCCTTGCCGAAGGATGCGATAATGTGACCTTTTCCTTCTTTTTCAAAAATACTTGCGGTTGGCTCAAACAGCTGAACATATTCGCCTGTGCCGGAAGCAAAAGCATTTGCAATATTCGCAAAGTCGATGTTTTGGATAAGGTTTAAATCTTGATGCGGATCGATGCTATGCTTTTTCAGCACAAATTCCCCTACCATTTGCGGCATGCCGCCTTTACGCTGTCCTAAAAAAGTGCTTCCTTTTAAATCTTCCCATTGAAAATCATCCAACTTGGCTCTGGAGACAAGGAAAGTGCCGTCCGTTTCGGTCAGCTGGGCGAAGTTAATGACTGGGTCATTTGCTTCTTGGGCATATACGTAAATGGACGTTTCCGAACCGACAAGACCGATATCAGCGCCGTTTGATAAAATGGCGGTCATTGTTTTATCTCCGCCCCAAGTAGTTTTTAATTCTACGTCCAGTCCTTCTTCTTTGAAAAATTCTTTTTCAATGGCTACGTACAATGGTGCGTAAAAAACAGAATGAGTGACTTCCGCCAGCCGAATTTTTTCCACTCCTCCGCCGCAGGCTGAAAGAGGTATGATGAAAAGGATCACCAATACGATGGAAGCAAGCCTTTTTTTCATGTGAAATCCTCCCTAATGATGTTCATATTAAAGGAAAAATGTTTAAATATATTTATCTAGGATAAAGTATGAAAAAAAAATATAATGTGTGATTGCCTACCTAAATGGAGGTTGAAAAGATGCTGAGAAACGGAGAAATAGTTGACAAACAAATTTTCCCATCACCGAACCCTTCGATTAAGCTTTCCATCGTGACATATATTTCTGAAGGACTAAAAGTGAAAGGTCTGTTAGCAGAGCCTGTTCAAGAAGGTGTTTATGATGGCTTTTTATATTTGCGCGGAGGGATTAAAAATGTTGGTATGGTCCGGGCAGGAAGAATTATACAATTTGCATCAAAAGGCTTTATCGTGATGGCTCCCTTTTATCGAGGAAATTTAGGAGGAGAAGGGAATGAAGATTTTGCGGGGAATGATCGTTTTGATGCGGTCAATGCATTCTATTTGTTGATGAAACATCCGCAAGTGAATCCGGATCGCATTCACGTTTTTGGCTTTTCAAGGGGAGGAGTCATGGCCTTGCTTACTGGGATTATATGCTCAAATGTTCGATCTGTTGTAAGCTGGGGCGGGGTGTCTGATATGTTTTTAACTTATGAGGAGAGAAAGGACTTAAGAAGGATGATGAAAAGAGTTATTGGAGGGACACCGAAGAAATATCCTGACCGCTATAAATGGCGGACACCGTTGTATTACCTTGAAAAAATGCAAGCACCCGTTTTAATCATTCATGGGGGAAAAGATGAAAACGTGTCAATTGAACATGCATATCGATTGGAAAGAAGGCTGAAAGAATTGGGAAAGCAAGTGGACAGCTGGTATTTCCAACATTTTAGTCATCATTTTCCGCCTCGGCATAACCGGATGGTTTTAGAACGAATGATAAAATGGATGAAAAATTGACCATTATATTTTTCATATGATACATACTAAAAAATGATCGATCAAATGAAAGGGGATTGGAGAAATGGGCATGCCGCTTGAATTAAATACGATGATTATTACAAAAGGGAAGGAAAAGCGGATAGAGGAAAACGTATTTCAGCTTGTCAAAGATGGCTATCGCCTTTATCCTATGAATATTCCTTTGGAAGTTCGAAAAACGTTGATAAGCGATCCTACAGGAACAGCTGAAATTATTAAATTGGAATGGGCTGATAACAAAACCGTGCTTACTTATAATCTCACTTCATTGTACTCAACCAATTAACCGTCACCATATTTCCGTTCATTTGCTGAACGGATTGTGGAAGGAGGAATTTGCTTAATTTTTTCGAGTACGGCTTCCATTTGTCTTATCATAAAAAATCGCGTAACCCCTTTTTCATAAAAGTTCGTTGAAAAAGGGGTTTTCGTCTAAAAATCTGCGTTGCCGATTTGTTTTGCCAAACCACATAAAAATATTAAAAGGCTATCGACAAAGTGATATGCTCCCCTTAAGGTAGACAGATTAAAATATAAAAAATCTGTTTTACCTTAGGGGGAGTTTTTCTATGTATAAGCAATATACAACAGAGCTCAAACTTGAAGTTTTACTTGCATATGAAAACCGAGAATGTACTATTCAAGAGCTTTGTAAAAGGTATCAAATTACTAAATATTCTTTAAGGCAATGGATAAAGACAAACGAGGAAGAAAAAAAGAAGAAGCAGAGTTATCTCCAGAAGAGAAAATGAAACTGGAGATGAAAAAGTTAGAAAGAGAAAATGAGCGCTTACGTGCGGAGAATCTATTTTTAAAAAAGTTAGAGGAAATCGAAAGGAGGTGAAAGTAAACCAAATCCGTTTTGAAGACAAGTATATCGCAATCCGGGAACTTCATGAGAAAGAAAACTAAGCATAATCTTATATGTGAAATCGCCGGTATTTCACGAGCTGCTTACTATAAGTGGTTAAAACGTTTTCCCTCAACATGTTGCAGAAAATATATTGAATCGTGAATTTACAGCGGAAAAGCCAAGTGAAAAATGGGTAGCTGATGTCACAGAATTAAAATAGGTTCATCAAAGAGAGCCTATTTAAGTGCTATTCTTGATCTATATGATGGATCAATTGTGAGCGATGTTTTAGGACATTCCAATCATCATCATCTTGTATTCAAAACGTTGGATCAAGCCACCGTACTTTTAAAAGGAGAGCATCCACTTATTCATAGTGACCGTGGGTTCCAATATACCTCTCATGGTTTTAAACGTAGGATAGACCAAGCAGAGATGACACAAAGTATGTCAATAGTAGGTAGATGTATTGATAATGGGCCAATGGTATCTTTTTGGGGAACGCTTTAAATGCGAGAAGTATTATTTACATAAGTATCAGACATTTAAAGAATTAGCTCTTGCGATGGATGAGTACAACCGCTTTTATCATTATGAAAGGTATCAAAAAAGATTAAGCGGCTTTAGCCCCATGGAATATAGAGCTAAAGCCGCTTAGGTATATTTTTATTATTTCTACAGTCTACTTGACAGGGGACAGTTCAAAGCTGTAGCCGAAAGTAAGTAATTTTTTTATATGATTGGACCGCCAAGTTCTTCAATTTCCTTCGGAACGTTCGAGAATTTTTTGAAGTTCTCTTTGAATGCTTTTGCTAATTCATACGCTTTTTGTTCATAAGCGTTTTTATCACTCCATGTTTTAATAGGCTGTAAAACTTCATCAGGCACTCCTGGAACATGAGCAGGAATCGCCAGCCCGAAAATAGGGTCTTTTACAGTTTCCACCTCATCGAGTTCGCCTTCCAATGCTGCCTGAACCATGGCTCTTGTATAAGCAAGTTTAATTCGTTTTCCTACTCCGTATTCTCCACCGGTCCACCCTGTATTGACTAAAAATACTTTCACATCATGTTCTTCGATTTTTCTTCCGAGCATTTCAGAGTATCTTGTAGCTGGAAGCGGAAGAAATGGTGCGCCAAAGCATGTGGAGAACGTTGTTTTAGGGGAAGTAATACCCCTTTCCGTTCCAGCAAGCTTGCTCGTATAACCGCTTAAGAAATGATACATAGCCTGTTCTTTCGTTAATTTGCTTATTG
Organism: Aeribacillus sp. FSL M8-0235; assembly: GCF_038000355.1. Classification (NCBI taxonomy): domain Bacteria; kingdom Bacillati; phylum Bacillota; class Bacilli; order Caryophanales; family Bacillaceae; genus Aeribacillus; species Aeribacillus sp. FSL M8-0235. The sequence continues at coordinate 981,671 of NZ_JBBOBW010000001.1, forward strand.
GCGGTAGAACACCGAACGCATCAGCTGTTAAAAAAATAATTGTGTTAGGGTGACCCGCAATGCTCGGTTTAGCAATATTGTCAATCGCTTCAATTGGATAAGCCGCACGGGTGTTTTCTGTTAATAAGGAGTTGTCATAATCAGGAATTCGTGTCGATTCATCAACCACAACGTTTTCCAAAACGGAACCGAATCGAATCGCGTTATAAATTTGAGGTTCTTTTTCTTCAGACAAACCGATGCATTTTGCATAACAGCCGCCTTCAATATTAAAAATACCAGATGAAGACCAGCCGTGTTCATCATCACCAATTAATCGGCGTTTTGGATCGGCGGAAAGTGTTGTTTTGCCTGTTCCCGATAAACCGAAAAAGAGCGCGACATCGCCTTCTTGACCGACATTGGCGGAGCAGTGCATTGAAAATATATCTCTTTCTGGAAGCAGGAAGTTCATGACGGAAAAGATAGACTTTTTCATCTCGCCTGCATATTCAGTTCCGCCGATCAGGATTATTCTCTTTTCAAAAGAAATAATGATAAATGCTTCTGAGTTCGTTCCATCCACAGCTGGATCTGCTTTAAAGGAAGGAGCGGAAACAATCGTAAACGGATTTTTATGCTCCTTTAAATCGTCTTGGCTTTTCGGACGGATAAACAGTTGGCGAGCAAATAAATTTTGCCACGCCAATTCATTGACCACTTGAATTGGAAGACGATATTTTTTGTCAGCTCCGGCAAATCCGTTAAAAACATAAATTTCATCTCTATTTTTTAAATATTGTATGACTTTTAAGTACAGTTTTTCAAAAACTTCTGATGAAATTGGCTTGTTGACGGGTCCCCAATCAATTAAATGCTTGACAGAATCTTCTTCAACGATGAATTTATCTTCTGGTGACCGGCCGGTATATTTGCCTGTTGTAACCGAAACTGCACCTGTATTTGTTAAAAAACCTTCTTTCCTAGCTAAAACTTTTTCTACAAGTCGTGCGACTGGTAAATTATGATATGCATTTGGTCCGCTGATCAACGAAGCTAATTCATTTGATACATCTACAATATTCATATACATACCATCCTTTTTTTGCATATTTGAAATGGTTTTATAGAAATAGTATAACACATTCGAAAAAATAATCCATCCTATTTATCGATTTTTGAAAATAATGTTTTTACTATATATTTTGCCTTCATTTTTGGGCATCATACGAATCATGATTGATCAGCTGATCCTGAAATAATGGATATCAGATGATTTGGAAAATTACAGAGAAGCTTTATTTATTGTTGACAAGTACTTTTTTGCTCCTGTATGATATACATTTGAACGGATACTCTTATCCCGAGTTGGCGGAGGGACAGGCCCTATGAAGCCCAGCAACCGGCTCGTTGAAAGAAGACAGTAGAATATGGCTTTCAAAATCCCGGTATTCTATGGACATACAACATGATGCGAAAGAATTCCATATTCATAGACGAGCAATGGTGCTAACCTGATGCAAGGTTATATCCTTGAACGATAAGAGTGAAAGGCAATGATGTTTATAACAACCTTTCCTCTGGCAGGGAAGGTTTTTTCTATGTATAAGAGAAATCTCGTTTAGCCAAGTTTTTCTTATCGTACGCAATTTTGATATGTTTACAACAGTGGTGAGGGAATGAGTTCCGTGTCAATGTCAAGGAGTGTAGCACTCCATAAACATCATTTTAAGTTTGAGGAGGAAGCAGTAAATGACAAAAAAGCGCCGTCTGTTTACATCTGAATCCGTAACGGAAGGGCATCCGGACAAAATTTGCGACCAAATTTCAGATGCGATTTTAGATGCCATTTTAGAAAAAGATCCGAACGCACGTGTAGCTTGCGAAACATCTGTCACCACCGGACTTGTATTAGTCAGTGGAGAAATTACGACAAGCACGTATGTGGATATACCAAAAATTGTGCGAGAAACGGTCAAAGAGATCGGCTATACGAGAGCTAAATACGGTTTTGATGCTGAAACTTGTGCTGTTTTAACATCAATTGATGAGCAATCACCCGATATTGCTGCAGGGGTGGATAAAGCTTTAGAAGCGCGAGAAGGACAAATGACTGATGAAGAAATTGAAGCGATTGGCGCTGGAGATCAAGGGTTAATGTTCGGTTTTGCATGCAATGAAACGAAGGAATTAATGCCTCTCCCGATTTCCATTGCCCATAAGCTTTCACGCCGGCTTACAGAAGTTAGAAAAAGCGAAGAAATTCCTTATTTGCGTCCGGACGGAAAGACGCAAGTTACGGTAGAATATGATGAAAATGAACAGCCGGTTAGAATTGACACAATTGTCATATCGACTCAACACCATCCGGAGGCAACTTTAGAACAAATTAAGCAGGATATTAAAGAAAAAGTAATTGATCCGGTTGTTCCAAAAGAACTGATCGATGAAGAAACAAAATATTTCATCAACCCTACCGGACGTTTCGTTATTGGCGGACCACAAGGAGATGCAGGATTAACGGGACGAAAAATCATTGTCGATACTTACGGAGGCTATGCGCGCCATGGCGGAGGAGCTTTCTCAGGAAAAGATCCGACGAAGGTAGACCGATCTGCAGCTTATGCGGCTCGTTATGTAGCGAAAAATATTGTCGCAGCCGGACTTGCAGACAAATGCGAGGTTCAGCTGGCCTATGCAATTGGTGTAGCGAAACCTGTCTCTATTTCTGTTGATACGTTCGGTACTGGCAAAGTAAGCGAAGATGTTTTAGTTGAATTAATTCGCAATAACTTTGATTTGCGCCCAGCTGGCATTATAAAAATGCTTGACTTGCGCCGCCCGATTTACAAACAGACAGCTGCTTACGGTCATTTCGGACGCAACGATCTAGATTTGCCATGGGAACGCACAGATAAAGCGGAAGCTTTGCGCGAACAGGCTCATCAATATTTGTAAAATAAAAAAGGTGTCCAATGCGATGCATGCATTAGACACCTTTTTGCTTTTATGGTCCGAATGCGACAAAACAGATGGTGCCTGCTGAAGCTCCTAGAACTATTCCCGCCAGCACATCTGAAGGGTAGTGTAGGCCAAGAAAAATTCTTGATAGTGCCACACTGAATGCGAGAGGAAGCAAAATCCATGTTAAGGCTGGAAAAAAGAGCAAAAATGGTGTTGCCACTGAAAATACAGCTGTCGTATGTCCAGAAGGAAATGAATGGTCAGTTAACGGATTTTCTAACACTTTTGTTTCAAATAATGTAAGATAAGGCCGTCTGCGTGGATAAATTCTTTTCACAATGAAAACCGGAATATGACTGAAAAAAAGAGCAGCTGAACTTGCCAAGGCAACAGTTTTTACAGGTTCATTAAAAAATAACATCAGCATTAAACATGTTGCAATTGAAAAAACAGCCCCTCCTAAATGAGTAATATACCGAAAATAAACATTCAGTCCTTTTCGTTCAAAATGCGAATTAATCAGTTTGAACAACTTGCACTCAAATTGGTAAAGCTGATTCAGCAGTCTGCCCATGTTAAAGTTCCTCTTTTCAAAAAGCAAAAATTCTTAAAAAAATTTTCTCTCATATTTATGTAAACTTCAACAAATCTAATAAAAATTTTACAAAATTTTAAAAATACATGAAGCTGCCCGGTAAAGAATGACATTTGAAAGAGAAAGTTTTAAAATGTTTTTATAAGCAATTTATATGTTGTTCATACGAGCAATATTTTTATAATATTGAGCTTTTTCGATATACTCGCGACGGATGCGTTCCATATCTTGAAGATCTTCTTCTGTTAATTCTCTAATCACTTTGGCGGGTCTTCCGAATGCTAAAGTTTTCTCAGGTATCTTTTTGCCTGGCGGGACAAGACTGCCTGCACCGATAAAAGCGCCTTTTCCGATTTCTGCTCCATCCAGAATAATCGAACCCATTCCAATTAGAGCTCCTTTCCGCACAATCGCACTATGGAGCAGAACTTGATGGCCGACGGTTACATCATCTTCAATAATTAACGGTTTATTTGGGCTCTGGTGCAGACAGCATTGGTCTTGAATATTGACCCGATTTCCAATAATAGTTGGGGCGACGTCACCGCGGATAACCGTCTGAAACCAAATGCTTGATTCATCTCCTATTTGAACATCGCCGGTGATTGTGACAAAATCAGCTATATAAGCCGAATCGCTAATTATAGGTTTTTTGTCTTTATATGGATAAATAACCATGGGAACCATCCTTTTCTTTTTTTCATATTATAACAAATTTTCCGTCATGTTCGGAAAGGAGTTAATTTATGTGGAAATGGGTAAGTTCTAGTCCTAAAGCTGCGATTGTCATCATTCATGGAGCTTTAGAACATCATGGACGTTACAAATGGCTGATAAAAAAGTGGCAAACAAACGGGTACCATGTTGTCATGGGGGATTTGCCAGGACAAGGAAATTCATCCTCCAGACGGGGACATGTCCAATCGTTTGATGAATATATTGATGAAGTTGACCGTTGGATCAGGGAGGCTCAATCTTTCCAATTGCCGCTTTTTTTGCTGGGGCATAGCATGGGCGGTTTAATAGCCATACGTACGCTGCAGAGAAATAAAATTCCGTTAAACGGGGTCATTTTATCTTCGCCATGTTTAGGAATTTTGCAAAAACCGAGTAAAGCGCTCGATCTTTTGGCAAAAGGATTAAATATTTTCGCGCCTAGGGTACGCTTTGATTCCGGTTTGACAGTTGAGATGGCAACGAGAAATAAGGAAATTCAAGACATAAACAGAAACGACTCCCTTTACGTAAGAAAAGTTTCTGTGCGCTGGTACAGAGAGCTTCTTCATGCCATTGAACTAGCATTTCAGCAGCTTCCGCAGTTTCCAGATGTCCCTCTTTTCGTCATGCAGGGAGGAGAAGACAAAATTGTTGATAAATCAGCAGTTCAAAAATGGTATAGTCAGTTGAATCTCACGGAAAAGAGCTATAAAGAATGGGAAGGACTATATCACGAAATTTTTAATGAACCGGAAAGAGAACTTGTTTTTCAAGATGCGTTGAGATTTACAGAAAGCCATTTAACATAAACACTGGAATTTTACAATGAAGAGGTGAGTTGATCTTTGAGTATACCTGAACACCCTATCAGCCTTATGTCAAGAGTTTATAGGGAAATTCTTCCGACCGTCCATTATTACTTAGATGGGTGGAAAAAAAAGGCTGAGGAAATACCGAATCCTGAATTGAGAAAGCAGGCGCTTGCAAGCATAAATACGAAAGCATTTCATTGCGAAGGAGGAAGCATTTTAGCGCTTTTGTCGAACTCTCATATAGAGGAATGCATAGAGTTTATCGTTGCTTATCAAACGATTAGCGATTACTTGGATAATTTATGCGACAGAAGCACTTCTTTTGATCCGGAAGATTTCCGCATGCTGCACCAATCAATGAAGGATGCACTGTCGATTCATGCAGAATTAAAAAATTACTACCAATTTCGTGAGGACCAAGATGACGGCGGATATTTAAAAGAGCTTGTCATGACATGCCAAAGAATGCTGAGCCAATTGGAGAACTATCCGGTTATAGCTGGCTATTTGATGGAGCTTTGCGAATATTATTGTGAACTGCAAGTACATAAGCATGTAATAGAAGAGGAAAGAGTGCCAAGGCTAGTACAGTGGTTCGAACAATATAAATCTTCCCTCCCGGATATGCGGTGGTATGAATTTTCTGCCTGCGCTGGATCGACATTGGGCATTTTTTGTTTAGTCGCCTATGCATTTCAGCCCAGCTTTAACGAAGCGATTGCCAAAAAAATTAAAGACGGTTACTTTCCATATGTGCAAGGGCTTCACATTTTATTGGATTACTTTATTGATCAAGAGGAGGATCAATTGGAGGGCGATTTAAATTTTTGCAGTTTTTATGAAAGCACATCAGAAATGATGGAACGATTAGCTCATTTTGTACATGAAGCGGACAAAAATTTAAAAGGTATTCCGAACGAAAATTTTCATAAATTAATTAACCGCGGATTGCTCGGCATTTATTTATCTGATGACAAAGTATTAGTACATAAAGATTTAGGAAAGCTGGCTAAAAAATTAATAAAAAAAGGAGGAACAACCTCCGTTTTCTTTTATGTGAATGCTAGGGCATATCGAACGTTCCGAAAATGGAATTTGATTAAATCTTCTTGATGGATAAAGCTAGCCGGGATATTATTCCCGGCTATTTTGCTTGTGCGCCCGGCATGGGTGTAATCTATAGGGTGAAAGTCCCGAGCTGCGAAGGCAGAAGTAGCAGTTAGCTTAACGCAAGGGTGTCCGTGGTGACGCGGAATCTGAAGGAAGCGAGCGGCAAACTTCCGGTCTGAGGAACACGAACTTCATATGAGGCTAGGTATCACTGGGTGAGTTTGCAAGACAAAACAAAGCCCTTTCTGCCGAAGGTGATACAGAGTAAATGAAGCAGATGGATGGAAGGAAAGATTACACTCTTACCCGGGGAGGTCTGGCTGGCACGCCAAGTAACCTTGGTAACCTATCTAGTGATAGATAGCTGAACAGTCAGAAGTCAGCAGAGGTCATAGTATTAGTTGGTCTAGAACAACTAAGAAGGACCGAACAATTAAGAGAGAATAGCCCTTGGCATTCAGTGAGTCATGATGAACACAGAAAACGTAGTACCTCACTTGAGGGAGGAAGCGGTGAATCCCGTGGGAGATCTCTTGGAGGGTGGAGTGACCACTGGCATAAAGAGAACAGCTATTCACGGAAGTTATAAAGACTTGCGTCAATTATCTTAATTGAACCGCCGTATACGGAACCGTACGTACGGTGGTGTGAGAGGACGGGAGTTAATCGCTCCCTCCTACTCGATTTTCGATTGCTACAATAAACGGAGGGGAATTTTTTTGGTTTAAAAAACGATATTCAAGTACATGAGCAGTATGTTGATCGATTTGTTCGGCAAATTTAAGAAGCTCATCTCTCTCACGTTTTCCTTCCGGATGGCCGTGATAAACGACCAGCACGATCATTCCACCGGGTCTTAATATGGATAAAAGCTGCTTTACTGCTTCAATAGTTGATTCTGGTTTTGTCACAATGTTTTTTTGGCCACCGGGCAAATAACCGAGATTAAACATCGCACCGGCGATATGATTGTGATGTTTTTTCGGAATCGTATTGAAAATGTCATCATGGCTGGAATGAAACAAAGTAACACGGTCGATTAAACCGGATTCCTTCAATCGTTTTTTTGTCTCTTCAAGCGCTTGTTTTTGAATATCATATCCAAACACATGACCTTGTTCGCCAACGAGTTGAGCTAAAAAGACGGTATCATGTCCGTTCCCGACTGTTGCATCAATAACGATATCGCCGTTTTGGACAGCGGAAGCCATCAATTTTTTTGCAAATGGAAGAATGCGAATGAGGTTCATTTTGACATCACTCGATCTTTTGTATAATACTTCCCTTGGTAGCTGTTTCGTTTTTCGAGTTCGGCATCAATGGCATTCAGCACTTCCCATTTGTTAACGCTCCACATCGGCCCTATCATTAAATCGATCGGACCGTCGCCTGTAATGCGATGAACGATCATTTCGGGAGGCAGTACCTCTAGCTGATCGCAAACTAATTGTACATATTCATCAAAGGATAAAAAGCGCACCATCCCTTTTTCATATTGCTTAACCATCGGTGTACCTTTTAACAAATGGAGCAGATGAATTTTAATTCCTTGAACATCCAGCTTAGCAACTTCTTTTGCAGTTTCCATCATCATATCGTACGTTTCAAGCGGAAGACCGTTTATGATGTGTGTGCAAACTCGGATTCCGTGCTTTCTGAGCTTGTTAACTCCTTCCACATAACATTCATAATCGTGCGCACGGTTAATTAAATCAGCGGTCCGCTGGTGAACGGTTTGCAATCCTAATTCAACCCAAAGATATGTCCTCTCATTTAATTCCGCCAAATAATCAACAACATCGTCAGGCAAACAGTCAGGCCTTGTAGCAATGGACAAACCGACAACTCCTTCGAGACCTAATACCGTTTCATATTTCTCACGAAGAACTTCCACGGGTGCATGAGTGTTTGTAAATGCCTGAAAGTAAGCAATATACTTTCCGTTTTTCCATTTCTCATGCATTTTGCTTCTAATGTCGTGAAATTGCGTAACAAGATCATCAGCTCTGTTTCCGGCAAAATCGCCCGACCCTGCGGCACTGCAAAACGTACACCCGCCATGTGCTACCGTACCGTCGCGGTTTGGACAGTCAAATCCTCCGTCTAAAGCAACTTTAAACACTTTATCTCCAAATGTATTTCGTAAATGGTAATTCCATGTATGATACCGTTTGTTGTCATTCGTATACGGAAATGGATTGTGGTTCGCCAATTCCTACTCCTCCTGTTTCGATATACTATCAAGACATTTTACCATGATTGCCAAACCAATCTCAAATAAGAATTTACCAGCTTTTTTCATGATGGAGCTTGCAGAAATAGCGAAAAATACAGTTGATGAAGAAATTCTTCATCAAGGAGGGGATTTGTTTGGCTACTAGACAATCCGTGGAAGAGTGCATTCAACATTGCCAGCAAGCATTGGAATATGCAAATGAGCAATATATTGAAGGACTGAAACAGGAGCATTACAATGATGAAGAATATACAAATGCACAGCAAAAGCTTCAAGATGCGCTTGCAGAAGTGGAAAAACTCAGTTTAAGCGCAAATGACCAGCAGCGGGAGCAGCTTCACCGCATGCGCCTTCAACTGCAGCATCTTCAAAATGAGATGATTTTGCTCGATCATTAAAATTCCAGGGCAAAGCCTGATTGTAGGCTTGCCCTTTAATTGCAGTTATTATTTTTCATTTATTCTTTAGCCGATTTGATCTTATATATAAATTTGCATAAGGAAAGAATGGTTTTTGGAATAAAAACGAAAATATAGAATAAAAATATCTTTCAACAGATTGCGCTATTACCGATATAAAAGCTCGGCTCAATGCGAATGAACGATTACATTTTAAAACAAAATCGGGATCAGTTTGTTGAAATCAGCCAAACTTCTAGCAAAAGCTGCTATACGACTATGTACATCATAATTTCCCTAAGATCAAGAGCCCCCGAACGAGTGAAATCATTCAGCGTTTTTTATATGCGGAATCAGAAAATGTTGATTGCATCTTTTCTGTATTATGTGTACTATATAATGTAGTACACATAATACAAAAGAGTCCTTTTTGTAAGAAAGAAGGGTATTTGATGTTTGAAATTGACCCGAGAAGTGCCACTCCGATATATGAGCAGATCATAAAAAAAATGAAAGAACTATGTATCAAAGGTGTGTTAAAGCCTGGCGATAAACTGCCCTCTGTAAGAGAGATGTCTTCCATGATTATCGCTAATCCTAACACGGTTTCAAAGGCTTATAAAGAGCTGGAAAGAGAAGGCTTGATTGAAACGCTGAGAGGACGGGGGACATTTGTATCGAAAATGGTGCAGAAAAAGCTGGATGAAGAGAAAATTGAAATAATTAAAGAGGAGCTGCGGCAAATTATGATCGATGCATTTTATGCAGGAATCAGCTTTGAACAAATATACCAATGGATGAAAGACATGAATAACGAATTTGCCAATGCTTTTCATAAATAAAGTTTAGCAAAGAAAAAGTATTTGAATCTCTGCAGCGAGTTTCAGCTTGTTTGGCTAAAACGGTTCAGAAAAGATAAAGGAAAAACTTTGTTCGGAGGGCATATCTTATTCTTCTCGGTGTTATTCATGCAGCTTTGGCTGCCCATTAGCTAGCTAAAAAATCCCCGGAAAAACGGCATAAATTCAATTAAACCAATGCGTATCGGTAAGATTCTTGTATGAACCATGCGAGTAAACGGGCAGAATTATTTTTTGTTGGACATTAAAAAATCCCAATCCATATATTTGTCATTTTAGCTATTGCAACCAACAAAAAAACGAAAATTTCCAGTGAAATGTAAATGTAATAAAATAATAAAGGATTCTTAATTTTTTTCTCCTAAAATTATAAAAGGAAATATACATTTAAAGTGAAACTATTTTGATTTTAGTTCGTTCTAATTGTTGAGCTGCTTTAAGTTGAGGTGAATAAAATGTTAAAAGACCCAAAGATATTAATATTAACGGCAAATTACGGAAACGGTCATATCCAAGTTGCTAAAACATTGGAGCAGTCTTTGCATAAGATGGGAATCAACAACGTAAAAGTTTCTGATTTAATTAGCGAGTCTCATCCAATTATGGCAGAAATTACAAGATATTTATATTTGAAAAGTTTTTCCATCGGTAAGCAATTTTATCGGTTATTTTATTATAGTGTGGACAAAATGTCTAACAAACGCATTATGAATTTGTATTTGAAGCTTGGACACCGCAAGTTGAATCAGCTAGTAAGGGAGATAAATCCTGACATCATCATTAATACATTTCCTATTTCCGTTGTTCCTGAATATCGCACGCGGACAGGCGTGTTCATCCCGACATTTAATGTGCTGACCGATTTTTGTCTTCACCGAGTATGGGTTCATAAAAACATTGATAAATATTATGTTTCGTGCGACGATGTGAAGGAAAAACTGACAATGCTCAACATCCATCCAGCGCTTGTCAAAGTAACCGGAATTCCTATTCGGCCGCAGTTTGAAGAAAAAATGGAAACGATCGATTTATATAAAAAATACAATTTGGATCCGAACAAGAAAACTTTGTTAATTGCTACAGGCGCTCATGGAGTTTTAAAAAATGTAAAAGATTTGTGTGAATCATTTTTTACACGAGACGACATGCAAATAGTCGTTGTATGCGGAAATAACCAATCGCTGAAAGATGAGCTTGAACCGCTTCAGTATATTCACCCGGATCGAATAAAAGTTTTTGGCTATGTCGAAAGAATCGATGAGCTCTTTCGCATTTGTTCCTGCATGATAACAAAGCCTGGAGGGATTACTCTCAGCGAGGCGGCCGCATTAAAAGTTCCGCTTATTCTCTATAAACCTGTTCCGGGGCAGGAAAGGGAGAATGCCGATTTGTTTGCAGCAAAAGGGGCGGCGGTTGTCATCAATAAGCTTGAAAAAGTTCAAGAGACGGTCAATGATTTATTTAACCACCCTGAAAAAATGGAAAAAATGAAAATGAGCATTGCTGAATTATATAGACCAAACGCTGCTGACACGATCTTGCAGGACATTTTAAATGAAGCAGAAATGCTGCTTGATTCAAGCTTGAAAGGGTCTGTCAATTATTAATTATTAGACTGAAATCCAAATTTTTCGACATTGACTTGCATGAACTCATAAAATTCATTAAAATAACAATATGATAAGTGGATGAAAAAGCAAGAACGGTGAAAAGGATCAGTAGTGGATAAAGGCGTCTAGAGAGTTGACGGAAGGTGAAAGTCAATCGTTGTTTATTCACGAACTCCCCTTTGAGTTGCGGGTGTGAAATGTATTCCGGTACAGACTAATGCCCGACGTGTTTCCACGTTACGGAACAGAGTGAGTGCATTTGCGCTAATTTGGGTGGTACCGCGGGAAATTGTCTCTCGTCCCTTCGTCGTGGGGATGGGAGTTTTTTTATTATTTGACGCTTATACATATATATAGCAAAGGAGGATTTTTACATGTCTTACAACCATCGTGAGATTGAGAAAAAATGGCAAGATTATTGGCTAAAAAACAAAACATTTAAAACAGAGGATGATTCCGATAAACCGAAGTTTTATGCATTGGATATGTTTCCGTATCCTTCGGGAGCTGGTCTTCATGTAGGCCATCCTGAAGGTTATACGGCAACCGACATTTTGGCGCGAATGAAACGGATGCAAGGATACAATGTTCTCCATCCAATGGGATGGGATGCATTTGGACTTCCGGCTGAGCAATATGCTTTAGATACCGGCAACGATCCTGCGGAATTTACGAAAAAAAATATTGATAATTTTCGCAGACAAATTCAATCACTAGGATTTTCCTATGATTGGGATCGGGAAGTAAATACAACTGATCCGGAATATTACAAATGGACGCAATGGATCTTCTTAAAACTTTATGAAAAAGGACTTGCTTACATTGATGAAGTGCCCGTCAACTGGTGCCCGGCACTCGGAACTGTTCTTGCAAATGAAGAGGTCATCGACGGAAAAAGCGAACGGGGAGGACATCCTGTTGAACGCCGTCCGATGAAACAATGGGTGTTAAAAATCACCGAATATGCTGACAGGCTGCTGGAAGATTTAGAAGAGCTTGATTGGCCGGAAAGCATAAAGGAAATGCAGCGAAATTGGATCGGCCGGTCGGAAGGTGCGGAAGTTCATTTTACAGTCGATGGAACTGATAAAACCTTTACTGTTTTTACTACTCGTCCTGATACGCTTTTCGGTGCTACGTATACAGTGCTTGCGCCTGAACATCCGCTTGTGAAAGAAATTACAACCGAGGAACAAAAAGAAGCGGTGGAAGCCTATTTAGATCAAATTAAAAGTAAAAGCGATCTCGAAAGAACGGACTTGGCGAAGGAAAAAACAGGCGTGTTTACCGGAGCCTATGCTGTAAATCCTGCCAATGGAGAAAGATTGCCGATTTGGATTGCCGATTATGTTTTAATGAGCTATGGTACAGGTGCGATCATGGCCGTGCCTGCCCACGATGAACGGGACTATGAATTTGCGAAAAAATTTGACCTGCCGATTAAAGAGGTTGTCGCTGGAGGAAACATCGAACAAGAAGCTTATACAGGAGACGGCGAGCATGTAAATTCCGACTTTTTGAACGGATTGAATAAAGAAGAAGCAATTGAAGCGATGATCAAATGGCTGGAGGAAAACAAAAAAGGACAAAGAAAAGTGACATACCGTCTCCGAGACTGGTTGTTCAGCCGTCAACGTTATTGGGGTGAACCGATTCCGATCATCCATTGGGAAGACGGCACGATCACAGCTGTTCCTGAAGAGGAGCTGCCGTTAGTGCTTCCGGAAACAGATGAAATTAGACCTTCGGGAACCGGTGAGTCACCTTTAGCGAATATTGAGGATTGGGTGAATGTCGTTGACCCGAAAACAGGCAAAAAAGGGCGGCGCGAAACAAACACAATGCCTCAATGGGCGGGAAGCTGCTGGTACTATTTGCGCTATATTGACCCGCACAATTCAGAACAATTAGCTGATCCTGAAAAATTGAAAAAATGGCTGCCTGTGGACATTTATATCGGCGGGGCTGAGCATGCTGTTTTACACTTGCTGTATGCCCGTTTCTGGCATAAATTTTTATACGATATCGGAGTAGTTCCGACGAAAGAACCGTTCCAAAAATTGTTTAACCAAGGAATGATCCTCGGCGAAAACAATGAAAAGATGAGCAAATCAAAAGGAAATGTCGTCAATCCTGATGAAATTGTTGAAAGCCACGGAGCGGATACTCTCCGTTTATATGAAATGTTCATGGGTCCGCTTGATGCATCCATTGCATGGTCAACAAAAGGACTCGACGGTGCAAGAAGATTTTTAGATCGTGTATGGCGGCTGTTTGTAATGGAAAATGGCGAGTTGAATCCGAAAATCGTCGATGAACCGTCTCAAGAGCTTGAACGCATTTATCACCAAACAGTGAAAAAGGTAACGGAGGATTATGAAAATCTGCATTTTAACACAGCTATTTCGCAACTGATGGTATTTATTAATGAAGCTTATAAAGCGACAATTCTTCCGAAAGAATATATGGAAGGCTTTGTAAAGCTTTTATCGCCGGTTGCTCCGCATATTTGCGAAGAGCTTTGGGAAAAACTCGGCCATTCTGAAACGATTGCTTATGAATCGTGGCCGGCATGGGATGAATCAAAGCTTGTCGAAGATGAAGTGGAAATTGTCATTCAAATCAACGGAAAAGTGCGGGCAAAGCTGCTTGTACCAAACGATGCTTCTAAAGAGGAAATGGAAAAAATCGCGATGGATGATGAAAAAATAAAAGAACAGCTTGAAGGCAAAACCGTTCGTAAAGTGATTGCTGTTCCTGGCAAGCTTGTCAACATCGTAGCCAATTAAGCTTGAATATCAATGAAAGGATGGCCATTTATGGTAAAAGAAATCACACCAAATGATCTCAAAACGAAGCTTGAAAACGGCGAAAAATTAGACATTATTGATGTCCGCGAGGAAGAAGAAGTAGAAGAAGGCATGATTCCACAAGCAAAACATATTCCGATGGGAGAAATCCCGGACCGCATTGAAGAATTTGATAAAGAAAAGGAATATATTTTCGTCTGCCGCTCAGGAAGAAGAAGTGAAAATGTTTGTTTATATTTACAGGATCTTGGTTTTAATGTCATCAATATGGTTGGCGGAATGCTCGAATGGACAGGGGAAACTAAACCGAAGAGCGAGATAAAAAAATAAGTGGAAAAACCGCGCTTATGTAGGCGCGGTTTTTTCCTTATAAAGGAAGATTAGCGTGGCAAAACAGTAAACCATACCGCATGTAATACCCTCAAAATCCCCATAAAAACTGCCGACATGAGCAAATCTTTTCCCTTTATTAAAAGTGTCATATTTGTACAAGCATAAAAGTATATTGGAAGCAACGAGATAAATAAAGGGAGTGTGAAGAAATTGAGCTATAAAGTCGCCATTTTTGACGAAGAGCATGAAAAAGATTTAGAAGAGGAAGTGAACGCTTTTTTAACTGCGCTTCCAAGTCAAAAATATATCGACATAAAATATCATGTAGCGGTAACATGCGATCAAAAAGGTGAACAAATTTACTGTTTTTCAGCGATGATTATTTACAAAGAATAAGAAGACTTTCACATTAATAATGAAAAGTCTATTATATTTAGTAAGAATGTAAACAGAATTAAACGTGAAGCGTTGGTTGATTGTAATTTTAGAGAATCTTCGTCAATGCATCAATGTTCGCATGCGCTCCAAGTAGTTGCTATGCCCAGTGGATCTTGAAAGCTTATAAGCACTGATCCAGATAGGAAACACTTTATAAATTGTACCTGATGTGAGAAAGTCGAATAAAACTGAAATGATCGCCGTCGTTTTGCAGGATGGAAGACGGACTAACTCATGAAAAAGCTTTTTAAAGCAAGCTTTAGACCCGTTTGAAAATCCTTGTTTATGGGGAATCTAGGTCTTTTTTTATTGGAAAAAAGATTTCAATGCCGTTCCGAAGCGACCGCATGAAAAAAGGATGACCAATTTTTTTAAGTTATCCTAGAACCTTTTGAAAGGAAAAAACGCTTCGTATCAACCAGAAATTGTAAGCGCAAGGACAAAAAAGGGTGATCATATGTACTACAGTGCGATGTTGAATATAAAAGGAAAAAAGACAGTCGTTGTCGGCGGAGGGAAGGTAGCGGAAAGAAAAATAAAAGCTTTGCTCGATGCATGTGCTGATATAACGGTTGTCAGTCCCGATCTATCAGATCATCTTCTTCGAATGCATCAAGAAAAAAAAATATCGTGGAAACAAAAAACGTTTGAAAAAGACGATGTAAACGGTGCGTTTCTAGTCATTGCGGCAACGAATGAAAGGGAAGTTAATGAGCAGGTCTACCAGTCATGTGAAGCACATCAGCTGATCAATGTAGTGGATGCACCTGAAAAAAGCAATATCATTATGCCGGCAACATTTAAAAGGGGCGATTTAATCATCAGTGTATCAACGAGCGGGAAAGTTCCGGGGCTCGCCAGAAAATTAAAAAATAATTTGGCAGAGCAGTTTGATGAACATTTTGCTGACTATGTTGAATTTTTAAAGGAAGGTCGAAAACGTGTTTTAGAAGAAATCAACGACCCAGAGCAAAAAAGGATTGTTTTACATCAATTATTAGACAAGAGCTTTTTAGAAGCTTCAAATGAAGAACGGCATAAGCAGCTGGAAATGCTTTTGAATGCGAACAGGTCTAGCGAATAGCTAAACCGGATCGCACATGGCCGTTCAACGGGATAGCGATTTGTGCAAAAAAAGAAGCGCCCCCAAAAGTCAGCTGCCCAGTTCATAAAAAACGTTCTTTCTGCAAAATTGGGCTTGTCACCTCACATTTTACTAGATAGGACGTTTTTTTGTGTGTCTTTTAAAAAAAAGAGTAAGTTATCCTGACTTTTTAGACAGACCCATCAATTTATGCGCTTTGAATGAAAAAGGTAAGGTTTAAATATGCAATTTGATACTATGCCATCCAAAACATTCCATTTAATACCATGACATTAAATGCGGATTAATTAGGTTCTTTAGTTATAACTGTTATTGTCACTAAAACTAAGATGGAAATTATAAATAAACCAATTGTAATAAAGGTATCTTTGAATAAAAAACTAATGAATGCAGTCCATAATAATATTCCTATTGATAGAACTAACATTGGTTTAAAATTTTTAATCTTAACTAAATAATACAAAAGGAAAAATATCGGATATGTGTATCCAAGGAAAATTAGGGCATTTATTCTATCAGTCTGTATAGATAAATCAAAAGATGTGATTAACATAAAAATCGGAATACTAAACACTGCTAATAATACGGATTTGTTACTATTCATTAGAATTATCCTCTTTTCATATTAAAATATACCATTATTATACTATTTTGAGACAAAAAATGTTAAATATGTATTTTTTTTATATTATACTATTGTATTTAAAAATATAAGAGGAGGAAGATGAAATGAAGTTCAAAGTAATCTCTGTACTGGCATTTACTTTTTTACTTCTCGGAACTGTATTACCTCACTTTGCCTCTGCTTCTACTTCTACTCAAAATCAGAGTTAACATGAACAGAACTCTCATCAACGTTTTTAAAATAACGCTTTTTCTCTTTACGAATGACAGATTGTATCCATCTAACCCCAACATGCGCAGATAACATTTTAAATCGTGAATTTACAGTAAGTAAACCGAATGAAAAATGGATAACGAATGTGATAGAACTAAAATATGGTTCTTCAAAGAAAGCTTATTTAAGTGTTATTTTAGACCTTTGATGGTTCTATTGTTAGCTATGTATTTAGCAATCTAATAATAATAAGCTAGTGTTTTACACGTTAGTCAAAGAAATTCCTTCTATTTGTGGTAAACATTATTTACTATATAGTGATCGAGGATTTCAATTTACTTCACATGGATTTAAAGGAAGGATTGATCAAGTAGGGTTAACACATAATATGTCTCGTGTTGGACGATGTATAGAATAATGGTCCAATGGCATCCTTTTGGGGAACAGTAAATGTGAAAAATATTATTTACATAAGTACGATACATTTGAAGAGCTAAAGAAGGCGATTGACGAATACATCCAATTTTACAATTACCATCTTTATCAAGAAAAATTAAACGGTCTCAGTCCTTTGGAATATAGAGCCAAGACCGCTTAGATCAACTTTTATTATTTCCACTAACTACTTGATAGGAGGCAGTTCAACTTATCGGTTCGCCCTTTTCTACGTAACGGCTTGCGTACAAGCCTGCCAGCCGTCCTGTTACGAGCGCAGCCGTGATGTTGTAGCCGCCCGTGTAGCCGTGAATATCCAATATTTCGCCGCAAAAATAAAGCCCGTTCATTAGTTTAGAGGCCATCGTCTTTGGATCGATTTCCTTTATAGAAACGCCTCCGCCGGTCACAAACGCTTTTTCGATTGGGAGCGTGCCGTTTGCTTCGAAGCGGAAATCTTTCACTAAGCGGACAAATTGGCGCAGCTTATCTTTTGAAAGCTGGGAATATGTCATCGAATGATCGATTTCGGATTCCTCCAGCAAAAATAGCAAATATCGTTCAGGCAAGAGACCTTTTAATACATTTTTAACAGCCTTTTTCGGTTCGCCTTTCAATTTAAGCAAAATATGCTGAAAAAGATTTTCTTCATTTTCAGTAGGAAAAGCGTCAATTGACAACGTCACCGTTTTTTCTTTTTTCAATTGTTTTACAACAAATTGGCTGCATCTTAGTGCAGCTGGACCTGATACGCCAAAATGGGTAAAAATAAAGTCCATTTTGTGCGTAATAATTGGTCTGTCCTTTTGATTCAACACACTTAAAGCCGCATCTCTTAACGACAGGCCTTGCAATTGTTTTGTTCGGATAAACGGTTCATTCGAAGTAATCGGCACTTCAGTTGGAAATAATTCCGTCACAGTATGACCGGCTTTTTTTGCCCACACGTATCCGTCTCCAGTACTTCCGGTATGAGGGACAGATTTTCCTCCTACAGCTACGATAACAGCTTTGGCAGGAATAAAGGTTTTATTTTTTAACCAGATTCCTTTTACTTTGCTTTCACTGTATTCGATGTTTTCAACCGGATGATTTGTTTTAATTGTAACGTTCAGCCTTTTCAGTTCGGAAAGTAGCGCATTGACTACGTCTTGAGCTCTGTTTGATACTGGAAACATCCGGCCATGGTCTTCCTCTTTTAAACGAATTCCAAGGTTTTCGAAAAAGCGTATAATGTCTTCATTATTAAATTGCGAAAAAGCGCCATACAAAAATCGTCCGTTGCCGGGAATATTTTTGATAATTTCTTCAATTGACCGGCGATTTGTCACATTGCACCGTCCGCCACCGGAGATCGCCAGCTTTCTTCCTAATTTTTCTCCTTTATCGACTAACAGCACGTTCGCTCCGTTTTCAGCGGCGGCGATGGCGGCCATCAATCCAGATGGTCCCCCTCCAATTACTGCTACATCATAATTCATATTCTCACAACCTTTAAGAAGTTGATGTTGCTTGTCCAATTTATTCGTACTTTTAGATTGATCCTAGTTTCGTCTACATCCTAGTCTTATATCATTATAAAAAGATGAATTTTTGAATTCAATGAGTGATGACTATATCTTAGTTCCTAGTGAATGTGGTAAAATGTTATAGTTGAAAATTTTTGTTAGAAACAATGGTGAGCAAAAGATGTCGGATAAATTATTAAGAGGGACGTTTATTTTAACATTAGGTACATATATTTCAAGGATTTTAGGAATGATTTATGTCATTCCGTTTTTCGCGTTGGTTGGAGAAACGGGAAGTGCTTTGTATCAATATGGATATGTTCCGTATACGATTTTTTTAAGCATTGCGACAATGGGATTTCCTATGGCCATTTCAAAATTTGTCGCAAAATATAATTCCATTGGTGATTACGAGACAAGCCGCAGAATGTTTCGATCTGGGATGCTGTTTATGCTTCTTGGAGGAATTTTCACTTGTTTTATTTTATTTGTGACTGCGCCTTTCTTTGCGGAACACCAGCTTGGCCAACAGGAGCTGCAAGGTGTGACAGTTGAGGATGTCACATATGTTATACGAATGGTCAGCCTTGCGCTTATAGTTGTTCCGATCATGAGTTTAATACGAGGTTTTTTTCAAGGGCATCAGTCAATGGGCCCGACGTCCGTTTCCCAAGTAATAGAACAGCTAGTGCGCATCATTTTTTTGCTTGTTTCCAGCTATATCATTTTAAAAGTATTACATGGCGATATCATTACAGCGGTGGGTTATGCGACATTTGCCGCCTTTGTTGGCGCCATCGGCGGGCTGTTCGTCCTTTTTTTGTATTGGATGAAAAGAAAAAATTCCTTATTGGCGATGCAGGAGAACAAAATTGAACCTTCCGGCATTTCCACGAAGCAAATGTTTCTCGAGGTGTTCAGGTATGCCGGTCCGTTTGTATTTGTCGGACTAGCTATTCCTTTATATCAATTTGTCGATTCTTTTACGTTTAATAAAGCTATGATTCAGGCGGGAGAAGGCGAAAGAGCGCAAGAATTATATGCCATGGTCAATTTTTTAGTGAATAAAATTGTCATGATTCCTGTTTCTTTAGCAACCGCTTTTGGCTTAACGCTCGTGCCGGCCATTACAAATGCGTTCACGAATCAAAACTTTCCGTTTGTTAGAAGACAAATTGACCAAGCGTTTCAAACATTAATGTTTCTCGTTCTCCCTGCATCCATTGGGATCATTATTCTTTCCGAACCAATCTACATGTTTTTTTATAATGACAATGAAACAGGTGCGAGCATTTTAGCTGCCTATGCACCGATCGCTTTGCTTTTTTCTTATTTCACTGTTTCAGCCGCCATTTTGCAGGGGATTAATAAACAAAAATTGGCTGTCATCAGCCTTGCATTCGGTCTTCTGCTAAAAATTTGTTTAAACAGCTGGCTTATCACGCAGTTTGGTGCATACGGTTCGATTATGGCAACTGCGATCGGGTTTCTTGGCTCGCTCATATACGGATTAATGATGATTCGCCGTCATACAGGCTACTCGTATAAAAGATTTTGGAAAAGAACAATATTTACGGGAATTTTGGTCATCTGTATGTCAATTGTCGTTGTAGCGTTTTCCTCTCTCTTCACTGTCTTTTTTGATTACCATGCAAGTAAAACAAATGCCGCCATCATGGTTGGAATTGCTGCATTATTAGGAGCAGGCTCGTATTTTTGGCTGGCTAAGCAATCAGGATTCCTAAAAGTTATTTTTGGAACTAGATTTTTAAGTAAGAGGAAGGAAAGGGGGTAGATAATATGCGTATTGATAAACTATTAGCACATGCTGGCTACGGCAGCAGAAAAGAAGTAAAAAAGCTGCTAAAGGAACGGGCCGTTCATGTTAATGGAGAAGTGGTGACGGATCCGAAAACAAATGTCGACCCGAATAAACAAGAAATCATCATTCACGGTGAACAGGTGTTGTACAAAGAACATGTTTATTTCATGATGAACAAGCCAGCTGGTTTTTTATCTGCTACAGAAGACAACGTCCAAAAGACTGTGGTCGATTTGCTTGATCCGGAAGATCTTCGCTATAATCCCTTTCCTGTCGGCAGGCTTGACAAAGATACCGAAGGGCTATTGCTGTTAACATCGGACGGACAGCTTGCCCATCAATTAACATCGCCCAAGAAAAATGTTCCTAAAAAATATTTTGCGGAAGTTATTGGTCTAGTGGCAGAGGAAGATGTCGAGCGGTTCAAAGCAGGTGTAAAACTTGATGACGGTTATGTTACAAAGCCTGCCTTGCTTGAAATTATTAAGGCAGACGACATTTCTGAAGTTTTTGTCACCATAACGGAGGGGAAATATCATCAAATTAAGCGGATGTTTTCTGCTGTCGGAAAAAAAGTGAAATATTTAAAACGAATCCAAATGGGAACGCTTGAACTAGATCAAACATTGCAAACAGGGGAATATCGAGAACTGACAAAAGAAGAATTAGAACAACTGCGATCGATTCAAGGGCAGCCGGGCGATTCAGCCGATTTTCCTTTGTAGTTTGAAAAACGTTCAAATTGAACTTCCGTTTTTTAAAAAGGCGGACAAACTGGCGCCGAAAAAGGTGGAAATTGCTTGCAACAGCAGACAAAAAGGGGCTGAGACCAAAAGTTATGTAACTTTTGGATCAGCCCCATATATGTATGTGAACGAATAACCAAATTTTCTTTTTTTAGTAGCTAGGATGACATCTTGACCTTCTTGTTAGTTGTTGCCCATTTTCCTCTTGCAGGACTGTGCACTAAATCGTTATATGCTAACACGTTTAAATCCCTCTGAATCGTTCTGGGGGTAATACCAAATTCATCGACAAGCTCTTGAGTTGTTACTGTACCCCTTTCATGAATGAACATGTAGACGGATTTGATTCGGGTTAGCATACGGTTTGTTGAAGGTTTCAAAAAACCACTCCCTATCATTTAATGCATCGAAATCACAAACCTACATACTCTTCAATGTCCATGCATTAGATGTCAAACTCCTAAAGTGGTACAATTCCATTATACACAATTTACATGTAAACTTTCCAGTGTGTTCATAAAATTCACATAATATTTACAATACTTACCTCTCATAGGCCGATTTAACAGCTTGAACTGACCCCAGTCGAATAGACAAATAGTGAAGTGATGATTCCTTCAATCGGTAAAAAAGGTTCCATTGGTGATTAGATTTTCAAAAATTCACAAATTATCTTTGTCTAAGCAATACAGATGCAAATAAAAAACGTTGTATGAGCAAAGGCAAATTTTTGCTGTCAAAATTGATGATCATAAAAAAGATGAAAGGAACTTATCTGACAAATGTTGGAAATCTTATGCATAAAAATACTTCAATGATGATATATTTCTTTTTACTACTTAGATAACATTTACAGTAAGAGTACAAATAAAATGTAACATTGTTGTCTAGGAAAAATGTGCGTTTGGCATAGAAGAACGAACACGATAAGCCCTATTAAGATGGTGAAACTTTCTCGAAGAATCTCGATACGTGTTACGATATAAGTATAGATTTTTATTGAGATAGGAGGATATGGATAAAGAGATGAATTGGCAGTATTAATGTTGTGCTATTAGAAAAATATTTACATTATTGGTATTATATGTTATAATTTCAGGTAAAAATAATATAGAATTTTTAAAATTTTAAAAAGAAAGGGGGAAGAAAATGAAAATTATGAAATCGAAAGTGTTACTGCAGTAATAAGTCTTAGTATATTAATCTTAGGAATTGGACCAATAGGAGCATCGGCAGCTACTCATAGTAAGACAACTAAAATAGCAACATCTAAAGTAGTGAAAGATTCAGTCGATGAAGAAGCTAAATTAAAAGTTCTTGCATCAATATTAAGAGCAGGTGGATGGGTACTTGAGAAAGCTCTCGCACCTTTAAGCAAATCAGCAGCTAATAAAATAAAAAAATATCGATTAAAAATAGCCGATGGACTGGAAAAAGCAGAAAAAACAACAGAAAGCGGAATATCTAAAGGTCTTCAAAAAGCTGGTATACCAGAAGATGTTGCAGATGATATTGCTAAAATTATCGTTTCATTTCTATTATAAACTTAAGAAATAAGGAGGGAGCAGAACAGTCAACTGTTCTGCTTTTAATTGTTGACATGAAAAAAGATTTTTTTTTAGTTCCTATATTTATAGTAATTGTTTTAATTATCATTATATGTTTCATAATGGGTTTACAGTATGTAGCGAGTATAATTGTTAGTTTCGAGTTTTTAAGTTTTTATGGACCAATATTTTTATCTTTGAATGTACTTGCTGGATTTATCTTACTTATTCCTTTAAGTATCTTATTGGAAACTATTGTTAATTATACGGGGTTTAATAAAATTGGAGGAATTTTCATCGTTCACATAATCGAGTTATCATTATTTATTTTTTATATGAAAATTACAGTACCACGTATGAATATTGTTAAATTCTATTCTGATACAGAGATAATTTTTTATACAATTATGTATTTTGGTTTTTTGGGAATTGGAACAATTGGGAAAATGATAGAAAGAGAAGATAAGCAATCCCAAAATACAAATAAGTGAAAGGAATTTATAAAATGAAAAATAGTCGATGTTTTTTTATTTTAAAATTTACTATTCTATTTATTTTTCTCTTTAATAACAATATTAATGCGGGTGCTAAAGAAGGAAACATTAATACAATCATTACTCCTTTTTCAATTATTGGGAAAGATGAACGATCTGAAGTAGAAAATTCAGAAAAAAAACCCTACTCATCTATTTCTTTCATATACTCTCTTGACTCAATCTGTACAGGAACGATTATTGACGATGATAAGGTTTTGACCGCAGCCCATTGTGTATATAATCCAGACACAAAACAGTTTTATAGAAATAGTACAATATATCCAGGAGTAAATAAGGATGAATTTCCTTTTGAATCTGCAGATTCTATAGAATATATTGTTCCAGAACCATATATTCATTCAGGGAATTCTAAATTTGATTATGCCATTATCAAATTAGATAAACCCATTGGGCAAAACATAGAAAAGTTGGATATTAAAAATATTAAGTATACCAAAGGAAAGCCTATTAAAGTTATTGGCTATCCAGTTGATAAACTGGAGGAAACTGGTACAGTCTCACAATATGAAATGAATGGAAGGGTATTGAGCGAAGATATCTTTAATCTTTATTATGATATAGATACGACATCAGGTCAATCGGGATCTCCGATTTTAAATAGTAAAAATGAAGTTATAGGAATACATATAGGAAGTTACAGAACGAATGGCTTAAATGGAGGAATTAAGGTAAATAAGGTAATGAAAAATTTTATAAATAAAAATTTAGAAGAAAAATAGGAAGGGAATAAAAAAATTGCAAATAAAGGTACTGTCAAGAATTTTGTGTAACGTTCAATAGAATATCTCAGATTATGCTTTATTCGGTAATAAAGTCATTTATCTCTTCTGATCCCCTTACACACTTACAAATTTATGGACGTTCCTTTTCTTGTTCACCTACACCTCATACCGTTACGATCATGATGATATTTTAACTGTGGCTGCCTAAAAAGTCGTTTGTAAGGATTATTGACAATCCTATCGACGTTTATGACTTAATAGGACTTGAATTTCTAGATAAACCCTTATGATGATTAATGCTCCACAAATTTAATAGTTCGTTCCAACTATATAGAGGTGCAGCCTGCGTCCAATCTTAATACATGGAAAGACACTTTAGAATGGATGACATACATAGAAAAACTCCCCTTAAGGCAAAACAGATTGCTCTACCTTAAGGGGTGCATATCAGCTTAGAGAGGCATCTCCAATTTCAAAAGCCCGATATCCATTTTTTATTTTTAATAGATTTTCCTTTTGGGAAAGCCTCTTAATTAATGACCTCCCAGGAAAAAGAGCTGGATGAAAAATAGTACGGCGAAAATGTACAAAAATGGATGAACCTCTTTCCATTTTCCTTTCATGACTTTCATGAGAGGATAAGAGATAAATCCGAGCGCAATTCCAGTTGCAATACTTGATGTAAGCGGCATGCTTAAAATGACTAAAAAGGCCGGAAATGCTTCATCAATTTCTTTCCAATTAATTTCGGCAATTGAGCCCATCATTAAGCTTCCAACTATAATTAACGCAGGTGCTGTAATCGCTGAAATGCCGGACACAGCTGCAACGATCGGACTGAAAAATGCAGCAACACCAAACAATACGGCAACGGTTAAAGTTGTCAAACCAGTTCTACCGCCAGCAGCTACTCCTGAAGAAGACTCAATGTAAGCACTCGTCGGAGTTGTTCCGAGCATAGCCCCTGCTGTTGCTGCTATTGAGTCAGCTAGAAGGGCTTTACGTGCGTTCGGCATTTCATCCCCTTTCATTAAACCTGCTTGTTTGGCAACGCCGATCATTGTTCCAGTTGTGTCAAAAATGGTCACTAATAAAAAGGAAAAGACGACTGCAAATAAACCATGTTGAATCACATCCCCAATTGCATCAATCGGGTTGGCGATTATAATGCCTTCCGGCAGTTTTGGAATTGAAACAATTCCTTGGTCAAACGATAATTGTCCGGTAAAAAATGCGATGATGCCGGTACAAATCATTCCGATAAAAAGTGCACCATGAACATTCAAGCTCATTAAGATAAGAGTTATAGCAAGGCCGACAAGAGCGAGAACGACGGAAGGAGAATGCAGATCCCCAAGAGTCACTAAATTTTGCGGATGATCGGTGATCAGCCCGGTCAATCTTAGTCCGATAAACGCAATAAATAAACCGATGCCGGCGGTAATTCCATTTTTTAAATTGCTTGGAATGGCTTCGATTATTTGTTTACGAAACGGAGTTAGCGAAAGAATAATAAACAGGATGCCTGCAAGAAATACTGCTGAAAAGGCAATTTCATAATTAACTTTTTCCGCCCCAACAACAGTATAGGCAAAATATGCGTTCATTCCCATACCTGGAGCGATCGCTATCGGATAATTTGCCGAAAGCGCCATCCATAAAGTACCGATGATCGTGGCAACAACTGTCGCTGTAAACACTTGATCAAACGGAACGCCTGCTTCCGATAAGATAATTGGGTTGACAACAACGATATATACCATTGTTAAAAAGGTGGTTAAACCGGCAATAATTTCAGTTTTAACATTTGTTCCGTGTTCTTTTAGTTTAAACATATGATACCTCCAATTAAATACGAACATTTTATAAAAACATATATATAATATTCGTTTTTTGACTTTTTTGCAAGAAGACAACCACATTTTTTTGCTGAAAAAAAAGAGAATCTTTATGTTACACTTAAATAATAAGAGAAAGAAAGGATCGAACGTATCATGAACTGGATGGATGAAGTGTTAAAAAGAAAAGAAGAAATTATTTTAGAAACACAAAAATTTCTACAAATCAAAAGTGTGCTCGATGAAAAAACAAAACAAATTGGAGCACCGTTTGGCAAAGGAATTAAGCAAGCGTTAGAACATCTTTTGCAAAAAGGGGAAAAAGACGGGTTTCAAGTCAAAAATTTAGACGGATATGCCGGTCATATTGAAATGGGAAAAGGAAAGGAAATCGTCGGCGTCCTCTGCCATGTTGATGTCGTGCCAGAAGGGGACGGCTGGTCATTTGATCCTTACGGCGCAACGATCCATGATGGGAAAATATATGCCCGCGGTGCGTTGGATGATAAAGGGCCGACGATGGCAGTATACTACGCCATGAAAATTGTAAAAGAATTAGGTCTTCCGTTATCTAAGCGGGTGAGAATGATCATTGGCACTGATGAAGAAAGTGACTGGCGCTGTGTCCATCATTACTTTAAGCATGAAGAAATGCCTGACATCGGATTTGCGCCAGATGCTGATTTTCCAATTATTCATGCAGAAAAAGGGATAATCGATGCAGTGTTTTCGGTGAACAGCGTGAATAAACATGCAGCAGGAAAATATGTGTTAAAAAGCTTTTCTTCCGGCAGACGGTTTAACATGGTTCCTGATTTTGCGAAAGCTGTGCTTGGAAATGTCCAAAATTTCTCAGAGGTTGAAAAAAGCTTTAAGCAATTTTTATCAGCATCACAATTAAAAGGTCGAATGTATCAAAATGAAGAAGGTGCAGTCGCCGAGCTTGAAGGGATATCCGCTCATGCGATGGAACCTGATAACGGAAAAAATGCCGGGATTTATTTGGCGAATTTTTTGTCAGCATTGCCGCTGGATGGCGAAGGAAAAGGCTTTGTTGATTGGATTAATCGTTATTTTTATCAAGATACAAGAGGGAAAAAGCTGGATATCTCAACACAAGATGAAGTAAGCGGTGAGTTAACGGTGAATGTCGGAATTATTCATTACGAAAAGGGGAAAGAGAAAACCGTTAGCATTAATATCCGCTATCCTGTAACAAAAAAAGGGAGCGAGATTAAAGAAAAACTAGAAAAAATAGCTGGTTGCCAGCTTATTCACTTTTCCGATTCAGCTCCCCATTACGTAGAACAAAATCATCCGCTTATTCAAACATTGAAAAAAGTGTATGAAGAGCAAACAGGGCAAAAAGCGGAGCTCATCTGCATCGGCGGCGGCACTTATGCCAGATCTCTCAAGGCAGGAATCGCCTTTGGTCCGTTGTTTCCGGGAAGGGAAGATATCGCTCATCAAAAAGACGAATACATTTATATCGAAGACCTGTTAAAAGCGACAGCCATCTACGCTCAAGCGATTTATGAATTAGCCAAATAAGTGTCCTTTAGTCTACTAGCTTCAGCCCAATAACAGAAACGATAATTAAGGCGATAAATGTTATTCTCCATTTGTCTTTCGGTTCATCGAATACATACATGCCGACGAGCGTGCTGCCGACAGTGCCGATACCTGTCCAGACTGCATAGGCAATGCTCATCGGAATTTCATTCATCGAAAGCGATAAAAAATATAAGCTTAAAATAAATCCGCCAATTAGCATAAAGAAGGATGAGAAGCTTGGCGACGAGTTCACTTTTGTTAATCCTGTTACGCCGATGACTTCGCAGCATCCTGCAATAATTAAAAATATCCAGCTCAAGATTTGTCACCTTCTTTTGCTTCCAATTTGCTTGTTTGATATTTCAGCCCGATGATTCCGCAAATTAGCGACAAAATAAATACCATTTTCATCGGGCTGAAATGGGCGTCGAATAAAATAATCTCACATAAAATTGTTCCTAAAGTGCCGAGTCCGACAAATATTGTATATACCGTTCCTGTCGGCAATTTTTTAGTTAAATAAAGAAGCAGCAAAAAACTTATGCAAATAGAGATCACGGTTAGCATCCATTCCAAAACATTGTCTGAGTGCTTTAAGCCGATGACCCACGCCACTTCAAAAATAGCCGAAACAACGATTAAAAACCAATTCATAAACAAATTCCCCCTTTCCATCACAATCAAAAAAGCCTGCGAGAAACCATAAGGTCATTCTCCCAGGCTTTTATCCTTCCGTGTACACAGCAATTTGTGCGTTTTCTCTCGGACCAGTCCAAGCGAACGGCACTTGCGGAACCCTAGAAAACTTTACATTATTGGATTCAATTATCTCACAGAAACAGCAAGAAGGCAATTTATAATCGGTTATTCAAATAAGAACAAATCGCTTGATAAATAGCGTTCGCCTGTATCAGCCGTCATGCACACGACAACATCATCAGGAGATAATCTTTTTGCAACTTGAATTGCGGCAAAACATGCAGCACCTGATGAAGGTCCCACTAATATAGCTTCTTCCTTGGCGAGTCTGCGGGTGATTTCGTACGCTTCATCGTCCTTCACTTTGTGTATTTCATCATAAATGTTCGTGTTTAATGTTTTAGGGATAAAGCCAGGACTTGTTCCGACAAGTTTATGCTTGCCAGGACTGCCCCCGGATAAAACAGGTGACCCAGCAGGCTCGACAACGTGAATGGTCATCTCAGGAAAATATTTTTTTAACGTTTCTCCCGTGCCGGTGATTGTTCCTCCTGTTCCAGACGTTGCAACAAAAGCGGAAAGCGGTTTTCCTATTTCTTTCATTGCTTCGACAATTTCTAAAGCTGTTGTTTTCCGGTGGGCATCTGGGTTGGCAGGGTTTTCAAACTGCATCGGTATGAAACTGTTCGGTATTTCCTTTACCAGTTCTTGCGCCTTTTTAATCGCACCGGGCATTTTCTCGTCCCCAGGCGTTAATACAACTTCAGCTCCGTATGCTTTCAGCAAATTGATCCGTTCTTCTGTCATGGTGTCCGGCATGACAATAATTGCCCGATATCCTTTGGCGGCCGCATTCATGGCGAGCCCAATGCCAGTGTTGCCGCTTGTCGGTTCAATAATTGTAACTCCCGGTTTTAACAAACCTTGTTTTTCAGCTTCTACGATCATATTATAAGCAGCTCTGTCCTTAACGCTGCGGGTAGGATTAAAATACTCAAGCTTTACATAAATATCTGCGCCGTTTTTCGGGCTAATTCTGTTTAATTTGACTAATGGAGTTTCTCCTATTAAATCAGCGATATTATGAACTACGCGCATTCAAAACACTTCCTTTTGATATAGTCCATCCATATCATATCATAATTTATACGGACAGAAAAACTCGGATATACAAAGAATGCGCAGTTTTTGCTACAATATGTTCGAAAGTGAGGATAGAAAAAAATGCAAAAACATTATTTTCTTGCATTGGATGTTCCGATTGAAACGGCAAAAAGTATTACAAAATGGATATCAGCGAATCAAGATCGGTGGCACTTTTCGCGTTACGTCCATCCTTTTGACTATCATGTAACATTAGTGTTTTTAGGGAATGTTGATGCAAAGAGGCTTGCTTTGCTGTCAGAAAGCTTGCTTGAGCCCTGCCGGAAAATTCCGTCTTTTTCACTTGAACTTTCAGAGGCAGGAATTTTTGGGAAACGGGAACATCCGCGAATTTTATGGGTAGGCGTGAAAGAAAACGAGTTATTATACCAGTTGCGAAATGAAGTTTATAATACGTGCAAAGCTTTCGATTTCTCTTTAGATGAACGTCCGTTTAGACCTCATATTACTGTCGCCAGAAAATGGGAAGGACAGCTTTCATTTTCCTTGGAGGAGAAAAGCGCCCCATATTTGTTAAACGAACATTTTTATGTGGGTTCTGTTACTTTATTCCAAACGAATATTGACCAAACGCCTAAATATGAAGCGATCAAACAAATTCCTCTTGGAGGATAATGAGAGGAGTAAGGGGTAAAAAAATTGAAAATATTTAATTTGATATGGCAAATAGGTTTGTTGTATGTCATTTATGTTATTGGCACGTTCCTTCAAAAATTGTTTCATTTAATGATTCCAGGAAGCATTATAGGCATGTTGATTCTTTTCGCTCTTTTGCATTACGAGCCTTTTCAAAATTTAGTGAAAGACGGATGCTCTTTTTTAGTCAAGCATCTTGCCCTTTTATTTATTCCTGCGACAGTTGGGGTGATGGAATATTTTTCGCTGTTCCAATCAAAAGGTATCTTGACAGTATTCATTGTCATTATTAGCACGGTGCTGGTGATGTCCATTTCATCTTTTGTCAGCCAGATGACCGCTGCCAAAAAAAAAGCAGGCTGCTGGGCAGAATGGGAGTGATCAAAGCTTATGAAAATAATAGTCTCCATCTTAATGATACTTGCTACAGTGCTGATTTATTGGCTAATGGTTAAATTGTACAATAAAATCCATATTCCATTATTAGTTCCGATTGCCACTTCAACATTTGTCATCATTAGTTTATTGATTACATTTCATATTTCGTATCATACGTACATGTATGGAGGAAAATGGATTGATGAGCTTCTAGGCCCTGCCGTAGTCGCGCTGGCATTCCCGCTGTACAAGCATCGATCAACATTGAAAAAGTACGCTGTATCAATTGTTTTGAGCGTTGTCGTCGGCACGATTATCGGGCTGTGTTCAGGAATTATGATGGCTGTTTTATTCGGAATAGATAAGGAACTGATTCTTTCGCTTGCGCCCAAATCGGTCACTTCGCCGGTAGCTATGGATATCACAGACATAATTGGAGGTAATCCTACCCTTGCTGCAGTTTATGTCATGATAGCAGGAATATTTGGTGCGATGTTTGGACCTTATTTATTGAAATTACTTCGCATACATCATCCAATTGCTATTGGGATCGGATATGGTACAGCTTCCCACGGAATTGGCACAGCGAGGGCAGCAGAATACGGCAGTCTGGAAGGAGCAATCGGTTCGATTTCGATGACGTTAAGCGCTATATTTGCTTCCATTATCTGCCCGTACGTTGTTCAGCTATTTTTGTAGAGATAAAGAGGAGATGACGCGATCTTGGCTCAGTTGATTAAAATGGAGGATTATATATCAAGGTATGAAATAGATCTAAATCGTTATGCCAATCAATTTATCCGCTTGAAAAAACAACAGTGGGAAGAAATTAAAAAAAGGTTTGAGAGTATCCAATTTGCTCATTCAACCTTAGATAGTGAAAAACAATTGTTTTTAGATCGGATTTTCAACTCCCAGCTTGTATGGGCAAGCTCTACCATTCGGGAAATTTCCCCGATGGATGAAGCTTTTGAAAAGGATTCGCTGCTCAAATATTTTTTGCAGCGGTTTCCTGACACTTATTTTGTCATGTATTATCCGGTTTTTCTTATTAAAAAAGCCTCTGTCCAAGGAGAAATTATCATCATTCGGCCAACAGATATCGTATGCCTTACCGCATTAGAATATAAAGAAAACAACGTATTAATCGGTACAAAACAGAAATTTTGGCTGAAACGGGACGATCAAGGCGAGAAAAAAATATTATCTCCCATTATCGGATTGGAGCGGACAGCAAATATAGTAAAACAGATTTTATCAAATGCGGAGGTTGACTTTCCAATTCGAAAAATATTATTAAACAGAACGGGATATATACATGCTTCAGAGCTGCCGGCAGATATTGAAATAATTGATGTGAGAAGCTACGACGACTGGTTTCAAAATATGCGGCGCCAGCCTTCTCCTTTTAAAAATATGCAACTAAAAGCTGTAAAGGCTCTTTTAGCATCATGTGCAACAAATGCGGTAAAACGATTTAATGAATGAATTTTTTGAAAATGTTCGATTACATGTTGTTCTTTATGGAAGTATGAGGGTATGTTTTTACTTTTTCTTGACGAAAAAGACTGTTAGAAGATAAAATTTATTATGGATAGCTATTGGAAACATCTCATTCAATTCAATAGCTGTCTTTTTTATTGCGCAGGGTGAATCTACTAACGAAATGTGGGCTTGAAATTGAAGGTGAATTGGTTGGAAGACGTATTAGGTAGCGATTGGGAAATATCTCCGGCAGGAGGAGCGACAGGAGAAGCCTTTTATGCTGAAAAAAATGGAAAAAAACTGTTCTTAAAACGCAATTCTTCGCCGTTTTTAGCTGTTTTGTCAGCGGAAGGAATTGTTCCTAAGCTCGTTTGGACGAAAAGAATGGAAAACGGTGATGTGATTACGGCGCAGCATTGGCTAAACGGGCGCGGTTTAAAACCGAAAGATATGAAAAACGAGCACGTTGCGGAGCTCCTAAAGAAAATCCATCGGTCGTATGAACTACTTGATATGTTAAAACGTTTAGGAAAAGAGCCGCTCTCGCCTGAAACGCTGCTCGAAAATGTAAAAAAAGCAGCGGATTTGGAGCTTTTGGAGCTTCCGGTTATTCGACAAGCACTATGTTATTTGGAACAAAACGTGACAGAGGTGCAGCATAAAGAAGCTGTTGTTTGCCATTGTGATATTCATCATAACAACTGGCTTTTATCTGAGGACAACCAATTGTATTTAATCGATTGGGATGGAGCAATGATTGCCGATCCGGCGATTGATTTAGGAATGCTGTTATATACTTACATTCATGAAAGTGAATGGGATGAATGGCTGAAAAAATACGGAGCTGATTTAACGGACGATTTAAAAGTTCGCATGCATTGGTATATGTTAGCTCAAGTCATTTTGTCCATCTCTTTTTTGAGAAAGAAAAACAATGAAAAAGAAATGGCGGAGCAGCTGGAATTTTTAAATGCTTTGCTTAGGAAAGGGCATTGATATCCTCAAGCCATTGAGTCAACTGCCCTTGATGTGAGGCGATAAAATCGGTTATATCGCTGGAATTTTTCCCGTTTTGGCAATAAGTATATATTGTTTCAAGCGATTGCTTTAACTGATCATTAACTTCAGCATTGGCCATTAATGACCGAATGAGGCGCTCTAATTGCTCATATTCCGCTACTGATCCGCAGCATTCACTTTCATGTTCAGATAAAATATCTTTCAGAAGCATCAGTTGATCACGATAATTCAATTGCATTCATTCTCACCCCATTTCTTTATTGATTAGAATATACATCATTTCGATTTCTATACAATAAAGAGCCGTTCAGTATACGGCTCTTTTGACATAGTAAAAAAATAAACAGAGGTGGAATATGCGTTTAAGAAATAAGCCTTGGGCCGGAGATTTTTTAAGAAATCATCCCCAATTTGTTATACAGCAGCCTTTTGAATGGAAAGGGAAATGGAACGATTTGTTCGGGAATGAGCATCCCGTTCATATAGAAGTCGGCACCGGCAAAGGACAGTTTATTGTCGGTATGGGGAAGCAAAATCCGCATATTAATTATATCGGCATTGAGCTTCAGGAAAGCGTCCTCGTCTCGGCTTTAAAAAAATTAAAAGAAGAGGAACTTCCGAATGTAAAGCTTATGAACGTAAATGCGAGCCAGTTAGCTGAAATTTTTGCGAAAGGCGAGGTTGAGCGAATCTATTTAAATTTTTCAGATCCTTGGCCAAAAAAACGCCATGCGAAGCGGCGCTTGACACATCATTCCTTTCTTTCCATTTTTGAGAGCATTTTAGCTGATGAAGGTGAAATTCATTTTAAAACGGATAACCAAAGGCTGTTTGAATATTCGCTTGTCAGTTTTTCCGAATACGGATTTTTATTGAAATGGGTAAGTTTAGATCTTCACCAAAGTGATTTTACAGACAATGTAATGACGGAATACGAAGAGAAATTTTCCAAAAAAGGACAAAAGATTTATAGGGCGGAAGTGAAATTGCGAAAGTGAAAATTCGGTAAAGACAAACATCCCTGCACGATAGTGTGCGGGATGTTTTTTTTGATAAAAAATGGAATCTTCGAGGGATGAATCTTCTGCATTCTTCAGTCTTTTGCTTAAGCAAAAACTTTAGGCGAATTGATTTGTTTCGTACACGTGAGGATTCCGTAAGCACATTTTTAAAATGTTCAGATTTATCGTTTCATTTTTATTCGTCATTCGATCTTCGAGAAAGGAGAAAGCCAGTCTTTTACGCGGCGCCTCGCCGCAAACATCGAGGCCGATCACTTTTTTTTCATTTAATATTGTCCGCAAATAAAAAAGCAATGTTGCAGCACTCATTGTACCTTGGTCCCAGTTTGTCACCGCCTCCCCTTTTTTTAAAACATCTTTGTCGATGCTAATATAAACAAAATCATTTTGTATTTGTTGAATTTGTTGTAAAATATACGGATGATTTTCAGGTGTATACGGGATGACCTTGACTTTTTCTATTTCTTGTTTTTCTGTCCATTTTGGACCGATGATAATGGCTTTTGTTAAAAAAGGATTGTCTTTTAGCGCAAAAGATAACCATGAGCCGCAAGAAATTGGCATGTTCCTCCCGATTGCAGAATCGTCTAAGTCTGTATGATGGTCAAATAGAAGAAGGGTAAACGGAAGTTTTATTTCATTCAACAGGAGATATGTAACATAGTGATAATCGCCGCTGCCGATGAACGTAATTCCTTTTTGCTTGCGGCTCAACAGCTTTCTTTTTATTACTTTTAACGATTGTCCGTCACAAAACAGCCGGGTTCCTTCTAAATCAGTGAAATCAATGCATTCGTGAGAATACGATTGTAATTTTCTTTGATAATGGTATGTTTCATCAAAATGTAAAATCGTCACACCTTTTTTAACAATCCCCATTTTTTTCACTCCCCAAAGAGACAAAGAAATTTGTTTTCTCTGTTTCTTGTTAAGAGGAAAGCTGATTTACATGTAAAATGGTTCCGCTCGATGCATCGACAATAACTTCAAACTGTTCAGTTTTCCCTTTATAAAAACGGCTGATTCCTGCCTCATACACTTTATAAGATATATCATTTTTTTCATAATCTTGCGGGATGGTGTAAATCCAGGATCCGTTGATCGGGCCTTTTTGTTTAAAAGCTTTTTTCACCGATTCAAGTGCTTTTTCCGGCGAAAGAAACGGCTTTTTATATTCGTTTTTTAATACATATCCGACGGCAATCCCTGCTGCGAAGCCGATCAGGAAATTTTTCCATTTCACAATCTTCCCTCCTTAAACAATTTACTATTAGTATAACGCAGTTTTGTTACATTTGTGGAATATACATTCATCATTCGCTAAAATAAGTTTATACATATTTTGTGTACGTGATGGTCTAAATTAAGCTAAAGAAGGGGATATAAACATGAACAACGAAACGTTGGATTTATTTAAAACATTAACAGAGCTGCCGGGTGCATCAGGCAATGAACACGCTGTTCGCTCATTTATGCGCAAAGAGCTAGAAAAATATGCAGATGAGATCGTTCAAGACAAACTCGGCAGCATTTTTGGAGTGAAAAAAGGCAGTGAGGATGGACCAACTATAATGGTTGCAGGCCATATGGACGAGGTAGGCTTTATGGTCACATCTATTACAGAAAATGGAATGATCCGCTTTCAGCCGCTGGGAGGATGGTGGAGTCAGGTTTTGCTGGCGCAGCGCGTGCAAATTATAACTGAACGCGGTCCGGTGATCGGCGTGATCGCATCCATCCCTCCGCATTTGCTCAATGAGGAAGTTCGGAAAAAGCCGATGGAGATTAAAAATATGCTGATTGATATCGGCGCTGATAATCGCTCAGATGCGGAAGCCATAGGAATCAAGCCAGGACAGCAAATTGTTCCGGTCTGCCCGTTTACGCCGATGGCTAATTCGAAAAAAATTTTGGCAAAAGCTTGGGACAACAGGTATGGATGCGGGCTGGCCATTGAGCTGTTGAAAGAAGTGAAAGATGAAACATTGCCAAACGTTTTGTATTCTGGAGCGACTGTCCAGGAAGAAGTAGGGTTAAGGGGAGCGCAAACGGCCGCCAATTTGATTAAGCCGGACATCTTTTTTGCATTGGATGCGAGTCCTGCCAACGACATGAGCGGGGACAAAAACGAATTTGGTCAGCTTGGAAAAGGAGTTCTGCTGAGAATTTATGATCGGACAATGGTCACTCATCGGGGAATGCGGGAATTTATTCTTGACACAGCTGAAACAAACAATATTCCATATCAATATTTTACATCCCAAGGCGGAACAGATGCAGGCCGAGTACATATTTCTGGCAGCGGTGTGCCTTCAGCGGTAATCGGAATATGCGCCCGATATATTCATACTCATGCTTCGATGATCCATGTCGATGATTATTTAGCAGCAAAAGAATTGCTTGTGAAGCTCATAAAAGCTTGCGATCGATCCACTGTTGAAAAGATTAAGCAAAACGTTTAACATAAAACATTCCGGAGGGAAAAAATGAATGTCGCAATCGGATCGAAAAACCTGGCGAAAATCAATGCGGTGAAGGAGACCTTTTCTCTTTTGGAAGAGAAGAACATGGAATTCATCTCAGTTGATGTTCCATCCGGGGTTTCAACACAGCCATTTTCCGATGAGGAAACATTGCAGGGGGCATTAAATCGGGCAAAAAATGTCTTTGAAAAAGTTAAACCGGATCTTTCGGTTGGTCTTGAGGGGGGTGTGGATGTTACACCTCGCGGATTGTTTTTATGCAATTGGGGTGCATTAATTGATAAAGATGGAAATGAATATATTGCTGGAGGGGCGAGAATCCCGCTCCCGAATGAATTTCTTGAGCCGTTGAAAAAAGGCTTGGAGCTTGGAGATGTAATGGATGCATATGCGAAAAAAAGAAATGTGAGACATCGAGAAGGAGCAATCGGAATCTTTACAAACGGCTTTATCGACCGGAAAGAAATGTTTGCACATATCGTGAAGCTGTTAATAGGACAATATCAATTTTCCAAAAAAAATTAACTTTGATCGGCTAAAGGCATGCGAGTTAGTAGCTTTTTTTGCTGAGATTTGTTACGATGCCAATGAAAAAAGATAAAAGGAGACTTGCAGAGATGGAAAACATTCAATCTGTTGATCATTTTTGGGAGCTTACGAAAGGAAAAAATGCTTTATTTGTATTTTCGGCTGATTGGTGTCCAGATTGCGGGTTTATTAAGCCGCATCTTCCTGAATTGGAAAAGGAGAATCCGCAGTTCGCATTTTATTATGTCGATCGGGATGAATATATCGATTTATGTGCAGAATTAAATGTTTTTGGCATCCCAAGCTTTATCGCATTTAACGAGGGAAAAGAGATCGGACGCTTCGTCAGCAAAGATCGGAAAACAAAAGAGGAAGTTCAGCAATTTTTAGATGGCTTAAATCTTTAATATAAAGAAAATAAAAAGGAGATGATCAGCCTTATGAATTCTGAACAAATGGTCGAATTGTTAAAAGAGAAGTTAAATGATTACTCATTTCACTTTTCATTTAATCGAAAAAAGGATACGTTAAGAATCGAAGATCCAGAATTGAAAAAAGGGCTGACACTCTCCTTGCCAGGTATTATTTCAAAATGGAACGAAAAAAAAGAAAAAGCGATTGATGAATTCGTTTATTACATAACCGAGTCTCTCTCAGCTATGAAAAATGAAGGTGCATTAAGCGGCAAGGAAAAACAGATTTATCCTGTCATTCGCTCAACTTCCTTTCCGGTTGAGTCGAATGGCGTTCCTCTTATTTTTGAGGATCATACTGCTGAGACCCGCATTTATTATGCCCTTGATCTCGGAAATTCGTATCGCCTAATTGATGAACAGATGATGAAGAAGGAGAATTGGACGCGCCAGCAATTGAAGGAAATGGCTGCCTTTAATTTGCGTTCATTGCCGACAAAAGTAAAAGAAGATAAGGTCGCAGGCAATGTTTTTTATTTTTTTAATTCAAATGACGGCTACGATGCCAGCAGGATTTTAAATGAGTCAATTTTAAAAGAATATGAATCAAAAGTTCAAGGGGATATGACTGTCAGCGTCCCTCATCAAGACGTGCTGATCATAGGCGACATTCGAAATGAAACGGGTTATGACGTGCTGGCACAGCTAACGATGAGCTTTTTTACAAATGGGAGGGTGCCGATTACGGCTTTATCCTTTATTTATGAAAACAAAAAGCTCGAACCGATCTTTATTTTGGCAAAAAACCGCAGAAAACTGACGAAAGGAGACGATGACAAGCAATGAATGTATTTTACAATAAAGAAGGAATCGGCGATGTACTCATCATCTCTTTAAAAGATATACCGTATGAACAGAAGCGGTTTGAAAGAAAAGGAGATGTTGTAAAAATATTTGATGCTGAAACTAATGAAACAGCAGGCTTCAACATTTTTCAGGCAACTTCTTATTTTTCGCTTGACGGAAACGGCCAATTAGATGTAACGGCAGAAATGGTGGAAAAGATCAATCAAACAATTGCGCAAAACGGTTTTTCAGATAAGCTGGAGGCGGATTTATCACCGAAATTTGTCGTTGGCCATGTATTGGAAAAAGAAAAGCATCCGAACGCTGACAAATTAAGTGTATGCAAAGTCGATGTGGGGGATGAAGTGCTTCAAATTGTTTGCGGGGCACCGAATGTTGCGGCTGGACAAAAAGTTGTTGTTGCAAAGGTAGGAGCGGTTATGCCAAGCGGAATGGTGATAAAAGAAGCTGAACTAAGAGGCATTTCCTCGAGCGGCATGATCTGTTCGGCAAAAGAATTAAACCTGCCCAATGCACCAAAAGAAAAAGGGATTCTTGTATTGGAAGATAGTCGAAAGCCAGGGGAGCCGTTTTTTAAGTAAAAATGCGATAAAATTTCAAAAAAACACGCGGAAAACATTTTGTTTGCCGCGTGTTTTTTATATGATGATTTATTAATTTTTGACTCATTTTAAATCATGATTCAACCGTTCCACTGAATGAAATGAGCGGTGATCAGGAAAATAGCAGATAATCCAAACCAAATTAAAAATAATGGTACATAAAAGCGAACCCATTTTTGCCATGAAACTCCAGCTAGTGCTAGTGCAGCCATAAAATATCCTGAAGTTGGAAATAATATGTTGCCTAGCCCGTCTCCAAATTGGTAGGCCAAAACAGCTGTTTGTCTCGTAACTCCGATTAAATCAGAAAGCGGAGCTAAAATCGGCATAGTAACTAATGCTTGTCCGCTGCCTGACGGAATTAAAAAGCTAAATAGCATTTGGACAATAAACATCCCGATGACACTAAATGTTCCTGGTATTTCGCCTACTATCGTTCCTAGTGTATGGACAATGGTGTCCATTATTTGTCCGTCTTCCATAACTACTGATACTGCTCTGGCAATACCAACAATGATTGCCCCAACTAAAACTTCACGAAAACCGTCATTAAATGCTTCGCAAATATCGTTTAATGTTAATCCAGCGATCAGACCTACAACCACACCCATTATAATGAACAGTCCAGCCATTTCTAACATAAACCAGCCTTGAGTTAAAACACCGTACACTAATAAGACAAAAAAGGATAACAAGGCAAAAGAAGCAGCTTTTTGTTTTTTATTCATTTCATTCCTTTTGGATACAGATTGATTGAAGTACATATTCCTTTTAGCATGATCGTCTTTATATACTAAGCTTGCTTCAGGATTCTTTTTAACTTTTTTAGCATATTGCATAATGTAAATCATTCCTGCTAAAACAAAGACAACGAAAGCCGCTATGCGAAATTCTATACCTGAGTATATTGGAAGTCCTGCAATTTTTTGACCTAAACCAGTATTAATCGGGTTAAGAAAGCCTGTCATAAAACCAGCAGTAGTTGCAACTAAAGCAACCGCCGCCGCCACCATTGAATCAAATCCTAAAGCAATAAATAGGGGGAGAATTACAGGTATATAAACTAAACTAAGTTCTTGCGTTCCAATTAAACTGCATATAATTGCGAATACAGTCATTAAAACTGGAATTAACACAATACCATTGGAAGCAAATGTTTTTGCTAGTTTCTCTACTCCTATTTCTATAAGTCCTGTTTTTCGAATAACGGCAAATGTACCGCCGATGATCAAAGTGAAAAAAACGACATCACTTGCTGCAACTAATCCTTTTGGGACTGCCATCATAAATTCAACAGGACTTACAGGTGCTGCTTCAACAAAATCAAATGAGTTTGGATCAATCGTTGTTCTTCCTTCAGGTCCTGGAATACGTTCATAAACGCCAGCAGGTACAAAATAAGTAGCGGCTGTAGCAAGAATTATTAAAACAAACAATATGACATAAATATGAGGCATTCTTAATTTCTTTTTCTCCAATTGTGGTTTTTGATTAATAAAAGCTGCATTTTTTACACCTTTTTCAGCTTCCATTTTTTATCCCTCCTCCTCTGTTTGTGACACTTTATGTTCGTTTTTATAACATAATAATTTGTGGTAGCTATTCTGTCATTGGTTATTTTCACTGAAAATCAACTATTTTTTTGTAAAATCTATTAAATTTTACAATTATTTTAATTTGAAAAACGAAATCATGTTATAAAAAATAACATAAAATTATTTAAGTTTTCAAAAAGTGCTGATTGAGATAGAGGTATGGATCGGATGTACGAGCGAAAAAGGGAAGTTAATAAAAACTTATTGAATGTGATAAGAAAACGAAAACAACGAATTTTCAAAAAAGTCTTCCAATCTGTATTAATCTGTTATATATTAAAAATGTAATTTAAAAACTGTTTTATAACAAGGTAGGTGAGGAAACGTGAAGGCTAGTGCAGCATCTAGGCTGGAAGTGAAGGGAACTCTTCTGCCTTCTTACAGGGAGATTTTAACGAACGAAGCCCTTCAGTTCGTTGAAAAGCTTGAACAAACATTTGGTTCAAGAAGAATCGAGCTGCTTGAACTGAGGAAAGAACGGGAAAGGCGAATTAATGAAGGGGAGAAGCCGTCGTTTTTAAAGGAGACGGAACATATTCGAAAAGGGGACTGGACGATACCGCCTGTTCCAAAAGATTTGCAGGATCGCAGAGTTGAAATTACTGGACCTGTCGACCGGAAAATGATTATCAATGCCTTAAATTCAGGCGCAAAAGTTTTTATGGCGGACTTTGAAGATGCCACATCACCGACTTGGGAAAATATTGTGGAAGGACAAATTCACTTAAGGGATGCGGTCAACAAAACGATTGAATATGTGAATGAAAACGGAAAGGTATATAAGCTGAATGAAGAAACGGCAACGCTGATCGTGCGGCCGAGAGGACTCCATCTAGAAGAAAAACATGTCCTATTGGACGGAAAACGGATTTCAGGCAGTCTGTTTGATTTTGGCCTTTATTTCTTCCACAATGCAAAAGAACTGATCAAAAGAGGAAGCGGACCTTACTTTTATTTGCCGAAGCTGGAAAGCCACTTAGAAGCCAGATGGTGGAACGATGTTTTCTGTTTCGCGCAAGATGAATTGGGGGTAAAGCGGGGGACGATTAAAGCGACCGTTCTGATTGAAACGATATTGGCCGCGTTTGAAATGGACGAAATATTATACGAGCTGAAAGAGCATTCAGCTGGATTGAATTGCGGCAGATGGGATTATATTTTCAGCTATCTGAAAAAATTCCGAAACGATCAAAACGTCATTTTACCTGATCGGGCGCAAGTAACGATGACGGTTCCGTTTATGAGGGCGTATTCTCTGCTCGCGATTAAAACGTGCCATCGCCGGAACGTTCATGCCATTGGAGGAATGGCAGCGCAAATTCCGGTTAAAGATGATCCGGTGAAAAATGAAGAGGCGTTCCAAAAAGTGCGCGCTGATAAAGAGCGGGAAGCGAAAGATGGACACGATGGCACATGGGTGGCACATCCTGCGCTTGTACCGGTTGCCAAAGAAATTTTTGACCAATATATGAAACAACCTAACCAGATTGATAAACAGCTAGATGTTGAGATTTCAGCAGAACAGCTTCTTGAAGTCCCGGAAGGAACAATTACAGAGCAAGGATTAAGAACGAACATTGATGTCGGCATTCGTTATCTTGCATCATGGCTTTCTGGAAGAGGAGCTGCACCTATCCACAATTTGATGGAGGATGCTGCAACGGCAGAAATTTCAAGGGCACAGGTATGGCAATGGATTCGTCATCCAAAGGGGGTGTTGGAGGACGGACGGAAGGTTACAATAGAGCTTTATGAAAAAATTAAGCAGGAAGAGCTGGAAAAAATAAAACAAGAGTTTGGTGAAGAAGCCTATCAAAAAGGGCGTTTTGATGAAGCGGCGAAATTGTTTGATGAGCTTGTGAGAAATGATGAATTCGTAGATTTTCTGACGCTTCCAGGCTATGAAAGATTAAATTAAAAAATATTTCAAAAAAGGGGAGAGAAAAGATGACATTACAAGAAAAAGCGAGACAATTGCAAGAAAGCTGGGAGAAAGATGAACGCTGGAAAGGGATTACACGCCCTTATTCGGCTGAAGATGTGTTGAAGCTTAGAGGTTCCATTGAAATCGAATATACTCTTGCCAGAAGAGGAGCAGAAAAATTTTGGAATTTAATGAAAACTGAGGAATACGTAAATGCCCTCGGAGCTTTGACAGGAAATCAAGCTGTCCAACAAGTAAAAGCCGGATTAAAAGCAATTTACTTAAGCGGCTGGCAAGTGGCAGCAGATGCTAATCTTGCGGGGCAAATGTATCCGGATCAAAGCTTGTATCCTGCTAACAGTGTGCCGCATGTCGTAAAGCGGATTAATCAAGCTTTGCAGCGGGCAGATCAGATCCATCATATGGAAGGGGATCATTCAATTGATTGGTTCGTTCCAATTGTTGCGGATGCTGAAGCTGGATTTGGCGGTCAGTTGAACGTTTTTGAATTGATGAAGGCGATGATTGAAGCAGGAGCAGCTGCTGTTCACTTCGAGGATCAATTGTCTTCTGAGAAAAAATGCGGCCATTTAGGCGGAAAAGTTTTGCTCCCGACACAAACAGCTATTCGCAATTTGATTGCTGCAAGACTGGCTGCTGATGTGATGAATGTTCCGACTGTTATCATTGCTCGTACTGATGCCAATGCGGCTGATTTGATCACAAGCGACATCGATGACAGGGATAAAGAGTTTATTACTGGGGAACGGACACAGGAAGGATTTTTCCGCACTCGCGCTGGTCTTGATCAAGCAATTGCTAGAGGTTTGGCATATGCGCCATACGCAGACATGATTTGGTGTGAAACATCTGAACCTAATTTGGAAGAAGCACGGAAGTTTGCTGAGGCTATTCATAAAGAATTCCCAGGCAAGTTATTGGCATATAACTGCTCACCTTCCTTTAATTGGAAGAAAAAGCTTGATGACGATACTATCGCACGTTTCCAAAAGGAAATTGCTTCTTACGGCTACAAGTTCCAATTCGTTACTTTAGCTGGAT
This sequence comes from Aeribacillus sp. FSL M8-0235, assembly GCF_038000355.1. NCBI lineage: Bacteria > Bacillati > Bacillota > Bacilli > Caryophanales > Bacillaceae > Aeribacillus > Aeribacillus sp. FSL M8-0235. The sequence goes on from NZ_JBBOBW010000001.1 coordinate 1,025,083, forward strand.
TCCATGCATTGAATTACAGCATGTTTGAACTTGCACGCAAGTATAAAGATCATGGAATGGCTGCCTACTCTGAACTTCAGCAAGCCGAATTTAGAAGCGAACAGTATGGTTATACAGCAACACGGCATCAGAGGGAGGTTGGAACTGGTTATTTTGATGAGGTTGCCCAAGTGATTACTGGAGGTACTTCTTCTACAACCGCTTTAAAAGGGTCTACGGAAGCTGAACAATTTACCACAGCTTAATTGACTGGCCATAATCATTACCTTCACATAGATTGAGCCAATCCTCTGGGATTGGCTTTTTTTATCATTTAACGCACCCATTTCGCATATTCTTTGGATAGCTCCATAAATTTTTCTCTATCTTTTCGGTCCAGAGCATCATTAATTTTGTCTTCCAGCATTTTTTTTCGATGATTGAACCATGCTTCGTCCAGAATCATTTGGATGTATACATCCATCATGAAGTTTTCTGGATTTTCCTTCACAGAACGGGTCTTCATCAGTTCGGAATAAGATTTCCGGTTTTCCATAACCCATCACCTCTGATGCCTTTTTTATATTATATGGATTTCGGAAGGAAAAATCAACTTATAATTTGTAATTTTTAGAAAAATTATATTAACAATAACATCTTACCTTGATCTAATGCTTTGTATTTAAAAAATTTTAAAAAAATATAGAAATTTTGGAATTTTTATGATAGATTTGAATCAGTGAAAAAGAACTATTATATAGAAAAAATTAGGAGGTAAGAATTCTAGTGAGTACGAAGCAGTTTGAGGCAGAAAAATGTATTGTAAATGGGGAAACAATGGCAATTTTGCCTTTTAGAAAAGAACATCACTTGTACGCTAAAATTTTGGAAACTAGCGGAGAGCGCATAGTACCTATTCGACCTGTTTATGTTATTGATCAAAGCTGCCGTTATTATGGTTCAAGCTTTAAAGGAAGAGTTGAAGGATCAAAAGGGCTGCTTGGCATAACAAAAAAGCTTCCGATTGTCATTGATCCTGCCAATTCCCTTTATTTTTTTCCTACTCATTCACCCGCAAGGCATCAGTGCGCCTGGTTTTCCCATTCCCACATTTCCCGCTTTATGAAAACAGATTCGAATTGTACGGAAGTCATATTCCGTAACGGTCAGAAAATAGTTGCTGACATATCTCCATCTTCTTTTTCCCATCAATTTTATAAAACGGCACATCTTCGAACGATTATCTCTTCAAGAATTGAGCAGGAGCAGCGCCGCATGAACACAATCCTTTTTCCGAAGGAGCAGCATGCATATATTTATGAACAGCTCGTTCGCGAATTCAGAAAAGAAGATGGATAAGCTTTATCTTCCGGCACGCAAGCTGTCAATTTGCGTGCTTTTTTCCGTGTTAGAAAATGGGGGAGATTTCATTTTTTCTGTTATAAGGGGACAGGCATTCAACGGGCGAAACAAATAGTCCTGTTCCCTCATCTTCTGTAGCGAACGGTTTGGCCGTTGTCTTTCTTTTAAGATAAAAAGTCTAAGAGGTTGGAATGCCAGATTTTTTTTCAGTTTTAAACAAATAATGTTCAATCAGTTCATTTACTTTATTTCGGATTCTTGGATTGAAGTAGCTGTGGTGTTCTTCGTAGCCGTTATAGTAGAAAGTGTACGTTGTGAATGCTTCATCCTGTTTGGCTTTTAAAACTTTCACCTTTTGTCTGCGCAATTCTTTGCGAACCTCTGCCAAATCTTTTTGTACAAGCTTTAACGCCTCTTCAATTAGATGCAAATAAGGATCTTTCAGCTTGAATGGACTTTTTTTTACGACATTCATGTCTTTGTTCAGCACCGTAGCAGTCATCGGTAAGTAGATCGACTGTTCAATCAAATGGCGAATGTCGGTTGGTATTTTCGACATAGGGAATACCTCGCTTCAAAAGGAACGTATGTTCTGTTTTTTATTATAAAACAGGAAAATAAATCATTTCAATTAATTTTTTTCGGCAAAATTTTTCAACTTATGCTCAAAAGGTGTAAAATAAAAGGAGATGTTGAAGTAAGGAGTTAAGATATGGATGTCATTGCATTTTTCGATTCCATTACATTAGAAGATGTTGAACGAATCTTTAAAGAATACCGAGCGCTCGGACCTCTCCCAGGGATTCTGCTTCCGATGCTTGAGGCTTTTTTTCCGTTCTTGCCTCTTATTCTGTTTGTAATTGCGAACGCTAATTCATTTGGACTTTGGTTCGGCTTTTTGTACTCGTGGATCGGTTCATCGGCAGGCGCATTGCTCGTGTTTTTTTTAGTGCGAAAGTTTGGCCGGAAGCGTTTTTTAAATTTTTTAAGCAGACATGAAAAAGTAAGACGAATGATGAACTGGGTCGAACGGCACGGCTTTGCTCCTTTATTTTTAATGCTCTGTTTCCCTTTTACGCCTTCTGCGCTTGTAAATGTAGTAGCCGGCCTTTCCAAAATCAATGTGTGGCAGTTTGCGCTCGCTGTTTTATCAGGGAAGCTCGTGATGATTTTTATGCTTAGCTTATCAGGGTATGATTTACGGGAGCTGATTGAAGAGCCCGCCCGGTTGATCATTGTGTTTGTTGTGATGGCGCTCATGTGGTTTATCGGAAAAAGGATTGAGCAGCGTTTAAATGTTTCGTTAATTAAACGAAAAGATAAAAAGTAGGTGAAGAGCCGTGAGGAAAAAACGAGTTATTGCGGGAATCGTCACTTCAGCTCTTTTATCAACCGTTTTAATTAAAAATATTGCGTTTGCCGCGTACACTGTTGATGGCGTATCGATGCAGCCCACCTTAAAAGAAGGCCATCATTTTTATATAAATAAATTGACGAATCGGTTTAATAAAATTGAACGGTTTGACATTGTCGTGTTTCAGATGCCCGGCGAAAAGCAAGTTTTGGTTAAAAGGGTCATCGGCCTTCCAGGAGAAAAAATTGAATATCGAAACGATAAATTATATGTGAATGGGAAATATGTACCGGAACCATTTTTAAAGAAAAATAAAGAAAAAGTATATGGAAATCCGATCACAGGGAATTTTACATTAAAAGAAATAACTGGAAAAGAAGCGGTGCCGGAAAAATGTATTTTTGTCATTGGCGACAATCGGTTAAACAGCAGGGACAGCCGGCATTTTGGCTTTGTTCATGAAAAAAATGTGATCGGAGAGGTAAAACCGTAAACGATGATTCCTATTAGTTGGAAATTCGGATTGTCCGAATCGATGGATTTTCAAAACCATTTACAGTAAAATAAATGTATTCATAAACACGAAATCAGAATGGGACAAGAAAATTGTCCCATTTTCCGTTTGGATGCCTTCTGAAGGGGGGAGATTTCATGGGTATTAAGTTTTTGGTCGGTTCATCCGGCACAGGAAAAACGACGGCAATCTTAAACGAAATTAGGGAAAAATTAAAAGAAGATCCGTATAATGGAAAACCTATTTTGTTTCTTGTTCCAGATCAAATGACTTTTCAAATGGAATATGAACTGATGAAAACTCCGGAATTAGAAGGAATCATTAGAGCACAAGTATTGAGCTTCAACCGTTTGGCGTGGAGGGTGCTGCAGGAGGAAGGAGGCATCAGCCGTACCTTTATTTCCCAAACAGGCATGAACATGTTTCTTCGAAAAATCATCGAAGAAAAAAAGCACGAATTTAAAGTGTTTTCCAAAGCCAGTGAAAAAAAAGGCTTTATTGAGCATATCGAACAGATGATTACAGAAATGAAAAGATATATCATCAGTCCAGATATGCTGGATGATCAAGTAAAAAAATTAGCGGAAAGCCATGATCATAGAGAGCGGATTCTTTCCGATAAATTGAAAGATTTGGCGGGCATCTATCGTTCCGTGGAAAAATTATTTGCTGATAAATACATAGATTCAGAGGATTATTTGCAGCTTCTTTCAGAGAAGATTTATGAATCAAGCTACATGGACGGAGCGGAAATTTATATCGACGGCTTTCACAATTTTACGCCTCAAGAATTGCAAGTAGTCGAATCGATGATGAAAACAGCTTCTTCTATAACAATTGCTCTCACATTGGATAAACCGCCTGAAGAGGCCGTTGCCGACGAGCTTCATTTATTTTACATGACGGCTGAAACCTTTTCTTTGCTGAAAAAAATGGCTGAACGAAATAATATTTCCATTGATGAAGTAGCATATATGACTGACCGGAAACGTTTTATTGAAGAGCCGTCACTTGTTCATCTAGAAAAAATGTACTCTTCCCATACTCCCGAACCTTTTCACGGAGACAGCGCGATTGTATTTATGCAAGCGGTGAATAGACGCGCCGAAATTGAAGGGATTGCTAGAGAAATTATCCGCCTCGTTCGGGATGAGGGAGTGCGATTTCGGGAGATTGCACTGCTTATTAGAAACATGTCCGATTACAGAGATTTGCTGGAGCAATTGTTTCAAGATTACGAGATTCCTTTTTTTATAGATGAAAAAAGCTCAATGACATATCATCCGCTGATCGAATTTATCCGCTCGAGCTTGGAAGTCATAACCGGAAACTGGCGGTATGAAGCTGTTTTCAGAACGATTAAAACAGAATTTCTTTACCCGCTAGATGCCGATAAAGCCGAAATGAGAAAAGAAATGGATCAATTGGAAAATTATGTGCTTGCCTACGGTATTCAAGGGAAAAAATGGACGGATCAAGCCGGCTGGACGTACAGGAAGTACCATTCATTCTATGGCAACGACAAAAAGACAGATGAAGAAGAGGAAATAGAAAAACGGATCAATCAATTACGGAAGCTGATTGTGGAGCCTCTGCAGGCATTGGAAAATAAGATGAAACGCGCCAAAACCGGCAGGGATATGGCCGAAGCGCTATATATGTATTTAGAACAAACAAAAGTGCCTGATAAGCTGGAGCTTCTTCGTCTAGATGCGGAAAATGGAGGGAACTTGATTGAAGCAAGGGAGCATGATCAAGTTTGGAATGCTGTGATAGAGCTATTGGATGAATTTGTAGAAATTATGGGCGATCAGGAAATTTCCATTCATTTGTTTAGGGAAATGGTCGAAACCGGAATGGAATCGATGAAATTTTCTCTCGTTCCGCCGGCCATTGACCAAGTGATTGTCGCAACACTTGACCGGTCACGTTTATATGGCATTAAGATGGCATTTATTGCAGGAGCAAATGACGGAGTGCTTCCAGCAAAACCGGTGGAAGACGGAGTTTTAACAGATGATGAAAGAGAGCTTCTATATCATAATGGAGTGAAGCTTGCGCCGACAGCTCGAAGAAAATTGCTGGATGAAAATTTTTTGATTTATTTAGCGCTCGCGTCTGCTAAGCAAAAGCTGTATTTATCGTATTCTTTGGCGGATGAAGAAGGAAAAGCGCTCATGCCGTCTATTATTGTCAAACGGTTAAAAGAAATGTTTCCAGATGCTAAGGAAATGATCTCTCTTAATGAACCGGAAAGTGAGGAGGCGGAAGAACAGCTTTCTTTTATTGTCAGTCCGAATGTTTCTTTGTCTGTTTTAACTTCAAAATTGCAAAATTGGAAAAAGCAGTATCCTCTCCATGAGCTGTGGTGGGATGTTTACAATTACTTTGTATATGATCAAGAATGGAGCAGCAAAGCGAAAAAGGCGATTGCCAGCCTGTTTTATTCAAATACAGAAAGACCTTTATCCGAAGAGGTAAGCAGAAAATTATATGGACGGAAAATACAAGGAAGCGTTTCAAGGATGGAGCGGTTTCGGGCATGTCCTTTTGCCCACTTTGCTTCTCACGGCTTAAAGTTAAAAGAACGGGAGTATTACAGATTGGAAGCGCCGGATATCGGCCAATTGTTCCATGCGGCATTAAAGCTGATGGCAGACCGGCTTCAAAGCATGAAAGTAGAATGGCGCGAATTAACAAAGGAGAATTGCGAAAGACTTGCTCATGATGCAGTCGAACAGCTGGCGCCGAAGCTGCAAAAAGAAATTTTAATGAGCACAAACCGCCACTATTATATTAAACGCAAGCTTCAAAATATTGTTGCCCGCGCATCAAAGGTTTTAAGCGAACATGCAAAAGCAAGCGGTTTTGTCCCAATTGGTTTAGAAATATCATTTGATGAAAAAAGCAAGCTCCCCCCGTTCCGATTTAAGCTTGAAAACGGATGTACGTTGGAGGTCGTCGGAAGGATAGACCGAGTGGATAAAGCGGAAAGTTCGAAAGGTCTTTTGCTTCGCATCGTCGATTTTAAATCGAGCGACAAAACATTAAATTTGGCAGAAGTGTATTACGGCATTGCGCTGCAGATGCTCACTTACTTGGATGTTGTTATTTCCAATTCTCAATCTTGGCTTGGCGTAGAAGCGACTCCAGCAGGGGTGCTGTATTTCCATATTCATGATCCGTTCATACAGTCCCCAGATTTATTAACGGATGATGAAATAGAAGAAGAAATTTTGAAGAAATTTAAAATGAAAGGCTTGCTGCTTGGAGACGAAGAAACGGTGCGGTTAATGGATCAAAAATTGGAAAGCGGCTATTCCAAAATCGTTCAAGCCGGCATAAAGAAAACCGGGGAATTTTATGCAAATTCTCAAATCGCCAGCGAGGATGAATTTCATGCATTACGCTCGTATATCCGGCGCGAATTTAAGCGGATCGGTACGGAAATAACAGACGGAAATATTTCCATTGCGCCATATAAAATGAAAGAGAAAACGCCTTGCACCTTTTGTTCCTTTAAATCGGTCTGTCAATTTGATGAATCGATTGAAACGAACCGTTTTCGCATATTGAAAAGCTTAAAAGGGGAAGAAGTGCTGCAAAAGGTAAGAGAGAAGGTGGATTCAGATGAAGAATGAGCTGAAAAAGTTAGAAAAAGGCCAATGGACCGATGAACAATGGAAAGCGATTGTTGCCAACGGACAAGATATATTAGTGGCGGCCGCTGCCGGATCAGGGAAAACGGCCGTTCTAGTTGAGCGGATTATTCGCAAGCTGACCGACAATCAGCATCCTGTAGATGTGGACCGGCTGTTAATCGTAACGTTTACAAACGCTGCGGCTGCAGAAATGCGCAGCAGAATTGGCGAAGCGCTGGCAAAGGCTTTGCGAAAACAGCCTTCTTCCCTCCATCTGCGCCGCCAATTAACCCTTTTAAATAAAGCGCAAATATCAACATTGCATTCTTTTTGCCTGCAAGTTGTTCGCAAATTTTATTACAAAATTGATATTGATCCCGGTTTTCGAATAGCGGACGAAACAGAAATGGAACTGTTAATGGAAGATTGCATGGATGAATTGTTAGAAGAAGAATACGGAATGGAGCATAATGAACTATTTTTCGAATTAGTTGACAAATATACAGGCGATCGCTCAGATGATGAAATCAAAAAAATTATTAGATCCATTTATGAATTTGCTAGATCTAATCCATTCCCGGAAAAATGGCTTGATGAAATGGTGCAAATGTATGACATAGAACAAGCTGAATCATACGAGGACTTGCCGTTTTTTCAATATTTACGGAAGGATATAGCGATACAGCTTTCCGGAATAAAGGATTTGTTAGCGAGAGCTCTCGACATTACGAAATTGCCGGGCGGCCCCTCTCCAAGGGCTGAAAATTTACTCGATGACATGAAACAGGTGGAAAACATTATAAACGCTTCATCGTGGCAGGAGCTTGCCGAGCAAATGAGAGCTTTTCAACCGACACGCGCCAAGGCATGCAGGGGAGAAGAATATCGAAAAGAGCTCATTGATGAAGTGACGGAAATGAGAAAGAAAGCGACAAAGGAAATAGAGAAATTAAAAAATGAGCTTTTCTCTAGGGATATTCAAAACCAACTGCTCGATTTGAAAAAAATGAAGCGCACAATGATTTGTTTAGCCGACTTGGTGAAAAAATTTGCTGTTCGGCTGGAAGCAATGAAAAAAGAAAAAGGAATTGTCGATTTTTCGGATCTTGAGCATTATTGTTTACAAATATTAACAGAAAAAGATGAGAAAGGAAATGTTGTTCCGAGTGATGCTGCTTTGTTTTTTAAACGACAATTTCAAGAAGTATTAGTGGATGAATACCAAGATACCAACTTGGTGCAGGAAGCGATTTTAAAGCTGGTGTCAAAAGATCATGAATCGGAAGGAAATCTATTTATGGTCGGCGATGTAAAACAATCCATTTATCGTTTCCGGCTGGCTGAACCGTTATTGTTTTTGGCGAAATATAAACGGTTTACCTCCAGCGGAACGAATTCCGGCTTGCGCATCGATTTAGCTAAAAATTTCCGCAGCCGAAAAGAAGTTTTGGACGCCACAAATTTTCTTTTCAAACAATTGATGGGAGAGACTGTAGGCGAAGTCGTTTATGATGAGGCAGCAGAATTGAAGCTTGGCGCACGTTATCCAGAGAACAGTAGAATGAATACAGAGCTCCTCCTAATAGACCGCCGGAAGGAGGAATTAGCAGAAAAAGAAGAAATAATGATTGAATTTGATGAAGAAGAATTGGAAACGGTGCAGCTTGAAGCCCGCCTTATGGCGAAAAAAATAAAAGAGCTTATTCAGGAAGGCTTTCCTGTTTACGACCGAAAGCTTGATCGTACGAGACCTGTCACATACAGAGATATTGTGATCCTGCTTCGTTCGATGCCTTGGGCGCCGCAAATCATGGAAGAGTTTAAGCAGCAAGGTATTCCGGTGTATGCGAATTTATCAACAGGATATTTTGAAGCAACAGAAGTGGCCATTATGCTTTCGCTTTTAAAAATTATCGACAATCCTTATCAAGATATTCCGCTCGCTTCTGTGCTGCGTTCGCCGATTGTCGGCTTAAGCGGAAATGAACTTGCCATCATCCGTCTTTATAAGAAAAACGGTGCGTATTTCGATGCACTTGAATCATTTTTGCAGCAAGAAAAAGCCCATCATAGCGAGCTTTATCAAAAAGTAAGCGAATTTGTCAGCCGGCTCAATCAATGGCGGAACTTGGCGAGAAAAAGCTCCGTTTCGAATTTAATTTGGCAATTGTACCGTGATACCCGCTTTTTTGATTTTGCAGGCGGAATGCCCGGCGGAAAGCAGCGGCAGGCCAATTTAAGGGCATTATATGACAGAGCAAGGCAATATGAGGAAACGTCCTTTCGGGGATTGTTCCGATTCCTGAGGTTTATTGAAAGAATGCAGGAACGGGGCGATGATTTAGGAGCAGCAAGAGCTTTAGGAGAGCAGGAAGATGTTGTCCGAATTATGACGATTCATTCAAGCAAGGGGCTTGAATTTCCGATTGTTTTCTGTGCAGGTTTATCTAAACGATTTAATATGAAAGATTTGACCAAAAAATATTTGCTCGATAAAGAATTAGGGTTTGCCTCGCTGTTTATCGATGAAAAAAAGCGGATTGTGTATCCTACTCTTCCTTATATAGCTGTAAAAAAGAAATTGAGAATGGAAATGCTTTCGGAAGAGCTTAGGGTATTGTATGTGGCTTTGACTAGAGCAAAGGAAAAGCTGTTTTTAATTGGCACAGTGAAAGACGGAGAAAAAAAGTTTAAAGAATGGGAGCAATCATTCACTCACCGCGAATGGCTGCTTCCAGATTACGATCGTTTAAAGGCAGTATGTTATTTAGATTGGATCGGTCCTGCTGTCATCCGTCATAAAGATGCGGCAATTTTACGAGAAGAAGAAAGAGAAGCAGCGGATGAAATCTTCTCTTATCCGGTGAAATTGCAAATTGATGTGATTCCTGAAGAAAAATTAAAAGAGCAAAATGAGCAGGCAGCGGTTATGATGGATGAAAAAATGGACGCTTTGAGAAATTTCGTTCCTGTTCAGTCAACAAGTAGTTTCGCCAACCAAGTGCAAAGTCAGTTGTCCTGGAGCTATCCTTTTTCAGATGCAGCCTCTCTCCGGTCGAAGCAATCGGTGACGGAAATCAAAAGAAGACTTCAATTTTCAGATGAATACAGCGACATTTCCATAAAGAAGAAAATACAAGGGAATTCCTCGTACAAGCGTCCGAAATTTATGCAGGCAAAATCTCTTACAGCAGCAGAAAAAGGAACGGCCATGCACACAGTGATGCAGCATTTGCCATTGGGTGAAGACTTGACGGAACAAACGATTCGACAAACCGTGCATTCTCTCGTGAAAAAAGAAATATTAACGGAGGAGCAGGTGGAAGCGGTCAATGTAGAAGGAATTGTGCAATTTTTTGAATCACCGCTGGGTAGACGCCTAAAAGGCGCAAAAAAAATTTTTCGCGAGATCCCTTTCAATTTGGCAGTGCCGGCGAACGAAATTTACGAAAAAGGAAGTTCTCTCAATACTGAAACGGTCATCGTTCAAGGTGTGATCGACTGCCTTTTTGAAGATGACGATGGGCTCGTTCTGTTAGATTACAAAACGGATGCGGTAAAGGATCGTTTTCCATCCATTGAAAAGGCAAAACAGGTGCTTGCTTCTCGATATGAAATTCAAATTGACTTGTATGCAAAGGCGGTAGAGTCAATCTTAAAAAGACGAGTCGATGATCGGTATTTATTCTTTTTTGATGCAGGGCTCATCATAAAATTATAGATTTGCAGACTATTTTAGAGGTGAGGCAATTGAGAATCTTGCATACGGCGGATTGGCATCTCGGAAAAACGCTTGAAGGTCGGAGCAGGCTAAAAGAGCAGGCACAGTTTCTTGATGAACTGTATGAAATTGTTGTAAAGGAGAAAATTGATGTCATTTTGATGGCAGGAGACGTTTTTGATACGGTGAATCCTCCGGCAGGAGCAGAAAAGCTGTTTTATGAAAGTATTTCAAGACTTTCTGATAGAGGAAAAAGACGTGTTATCATCATTTCCGGAAATCATGACAGTCCGGAACGATTGCAAGCAGCAGCTCCGCTGGCAAAGGAGCAGGCGATCGAGTTGATCGGCTACCCGAGAGGCGATGTTTTAACGGTTGAAGTTCCGCGGACAAATGAAACAATGAAGCTGGCGGCGCTTGCTTATCCGTCGGAAGCAAGGCTGAATGAACTGCTTTCAAACGAATATGATGAACTCTTATTGAGAGAGCATTACGATGAAAAAATTCGCGGCTTGTTTGCAATGATGAGCAGAGAGTTTGAACCTCATACGGTGAATATTGCCATGAGCCATCTTTATGTAGCCGGAGGCAGCACGACAGATTCGGAGAGACCGATTGAAGTCGGCGGAGCGTATACAGTTCGAGCCACAAGCCTCCCGGAAAAAGCGCAATATGTCGCATTGGGGCATCTTCACCGGCCGCAAAATGTTAAAAAGTCCAATGTGCCGGCAAGATATTCCGGATCGCCGCTTGCCTATAGCTTTTCTGAGGCAGGTTATACGAAGTCTGTCACAGTGATCGATGCAAAACCCGGCGAGAACGCGGTTGTTTCCGAAATTTATTTGTCGAGCGGAAAACCGCTTGTGAAATGGAAAGCAACTGGCGGTCTTCTTCAAGTTCACCAGTGGCTTGAAGAAGGAAGAGACAAAAACGCATGGATTGATCTTGAAATTTTTTTGACCGACAGCCTTTCATTAGAAGAAATTCATCGGTTGAGAAAATGGCACGACGGCTTTATTCACATCCGGCCGATTTTTGAAAAAGAAGCCGAAAAGATCCAACAAGAAAGAAGAGAAAATCTCCCGATTGATGAAATGTTTAAACGTTTTTACAAAAAACAAACTGGCGGCGCCGAGCCGGAGACAGAGCTCATTGAACTGTTTATGACATTGCTCTCTGAAGACTTAAAAGAGGAAGGAGCACAGTCATGAAGCCGATAAAACTTTCTTTAGCTGGACTGAATAGCTATCGAAAGATGCAGACGGTCGATTTTGAAACACTATGCGACGGCGGTGTCTTCGGAATATTTGGTCCGACTGGCAGTGGAAAATCAACGATATTGGATGCCATTACGTTAGCGCTTTATGGAAAAGTAGAGCGAGCGGCCAATAATACGCAAGGGATAATGAATCATGCGGAAGATCAATTATATGTCAGTTTTACATTTGAGCTTGAAGATGGCCGATCAAAAAAAAGATACACTGTTGAACGAACATTTAAGCGGGTGGATAATGTCAGGATCAACACAAGGCTGTGCCGGCTTCTCGAAATAGGAGAAGAAACGGTCGTTTTGGCAGATAAAACAAATGATGTAAATGACAAGATTTACGAGCTTTTAGGGCTGACGATAGAGGATTTTACCCGCGCTGTTGTCCTTCCGCAAGGGAAGTTTGCTGAATTTCTTTCTTTAAAAGGCTCGGAAAGAAGGAAAATGTTTGAACGATTGTTCAATTTGGAACGATTCGGCGACCAATTAAATAAAAAGCTGAAAAAACGTCTTTTGGAATCAAGACAGCAATTCGCTGAATTGTCAGCGGAACAAGCAGGTCTTGGCGATGCCTCGAAAGAAGCCGTTTTAGAGGCTGAAAAAACGTTTATACGCTGCGATACAGTGCTGAAAGAACGGGAAAAGCAGCTGGATGAGGCAGCAAAGGAATTTGAGCGGATTCAGACAATCTGGAATTTGCAGACGGAAAAAACGACTTATGAGAAAAAACGACAGGAGCTTGAGCAAGAAAAGGAGCGGTTTCAAGAAATCGAAGAAAAGCTGAAAAAAGCGGAGCAAGCGGAGATGCTGAAACCATATGCGGAAGCAGTGCTCGAACATTTAGCGGAAAAGGACCGTTTTGAAAAAGAAACAGAGCATTGGCATCAGGAAGAGAAAAAGCTAGCAAGCCTTTATAAAGAAAAAAAGGAAGCTTTTGAAGCGATTCGTGCCAAAAAAGCTGTTGAAGAGCCGGAGCTTTTAACAAAACGTGAACTATTGAAACAGCTTATCTCATTGGATGCAGAAATCAAAGAGGATGAAGCATCGTTTGCAAAGCTGAAAGAAGACTATGAAGCATTGAAAACGAGGCTGCATGAAAAACAGCATACAGAGAGAAAGACGAGCGAATTATTAAATAGGGCGTTAGAGAAGCAGCAGGCTTTAAAACAGCAGGCGAAAGAAGAAACAGTTTCAAGAGAATTCCGGGAAAAAATCCAAAAAGCATATCAACAGAAGCTGAAAATCATGCAGCTTATGAAAGACGAATATGAATTAAAAAGCAAAAAGCAAAAGAAAGAAGACCAGCTTAACGAATGGCGGGAAAAGGCTGACGAGTCCGCCCGCAAAAAGAGTGAATTAAACGAACGCCTGGCAGGTAATTTCAATCAATTACAAAAAGTTTATGATCGTTTATGCAGCCAAATGCGGGAGCATGAATTTTTTAAAGAAAAAGTAAAGGATGATTTACAAGCTGCAAAAAGTCAGCTTGAAGAAGAAAGAACAAATCAGGCGGCAGCTTTGATTTCCGAGCAGTTGACGGAGGGGGAGCCTTGCCCTGTCTGCGGCTCCACACATCATCCGGCCCCGAACAGACATTTTTCGATTGAACGTTTAAAAAAATTAGAAGAAACAACGCAGCAGCTAGAACGAATTTTCAAAGAATGTGATCAAACCGAACAGCTGTATTCCTCGCTGAAGCAAAAGCTGCAGGAGCTGTCTGAAGATTTACAAGCGGAACAGTCATTCCTTGCCGGAGTGAAAGAAATAGCGTCGGCTAATGAAGAGCCGATCATTACGATGGACGATAAGCCTCATGATCTTTTGGCATATGACAAATTTAAAATCGAATGGAAAGCTTTGAACCAAGATTACTTAGAAATAAAAGACGCAATAAGAAAAACAATAGCAGACATTCGTGAAGTCAACCATATTACAGCAAAAATAGAACCGTTGCTGGATGCTGGGGAAAAAGACTTATCCGAAATCATGCTACAATTGCAAAATGTAATAGAGCAGCTGGAAGAAGAAAAAAGAAAGTGGGATTTAGAGTTTGCTGATCTCGATATGGATCAAATCGAGATGTATGTAAAGGAAATTAGTAAAAAAGACTCGCTCGTTGAACAGCTGCACGAACGAATTGAAAAAAGCGTCAGCTTTATTCAAGAAAAAGAACAGGAAATCGAGCGGTTAAGGGAAGAAATACTCAATCTTTCCACTCAATTAGCTGCCAAAAAAGGAGAAATGGACAGGCAGGCAGAACTGATAGCCGATAAACAGAAAAGGCTCACAGCGCAAAGAGCTGCAAAGGAAAACCTTTTAACAGAACTTAAGAGGATCGATCTTGCCCTTGAACAGCTAAAAAGGGATGAACAAGCAGCTTATGATATTTTCCAAAAAACGGCAAATGAATATCAAAAAGCTGAAAGTCAGCTCCATACCGCCAAACAGCAATTGACAAGCTGTATAAGCAAGCTTGAAAAAGCGGAAAAAAATTGGAACGACCGAAAACAGCAGACTCCTTTTGCAAATGTGCATGAAGTGAGAAATTCCGTTTTGCAGGAAGAAGAAAAACTGGCTATGCAAACGAGTCTAGATCAATATAAAAAAGAAATGGAGCATGTAGCATCTGCAATTGAACGTCTGGAAGAAAAATTAGGCGGAACTGTTCTTAAGCAGGAAACATGGGAAGAAACGAAAAAATGCTTAGAAGAAGCTAGAAAGCAAGTAAACGAAGCAATGGAACAAAGAGGCGCGGCGGCAAAGCATTTGCAGCTGTTAAAGGAAAAACATGAACGATATGTGGAAATAGAAAAAGAGAAAGAAGAGTTGCAGCTTCTTCTTAATCGGTTAGAAAAACTTCAAGCCGTCCTGAAAGGGAATAGTTTTGTCGAATACATGGCTGAGGAACAGCTTCAACAAATAAGCTTTGATGCTTCACAGCGGCTTGGGGAATTGACAAGACAAAGATATGCGATTGAAGTCGATTCAGAAGGCGGTTTTATCATGCGTGACGATGCAAATGGCGGAGTAAAACGACCTGTTTCGACATTATCTGGCGGAGAAACATTTTTAACTTCTTTAGCCTTAGCTTTGTCGTTGTCCACCCAAATTCAGCTTCGCGGAAAATATCCGCTTCAGTTTTTTTTCCTTGATGAAGGGTTTGGAACGCTTGATGCAGAGCTTCTCGATACGGTTGTATCGGCTTTGGAAAAACTGCAATCGCAAAATTTATCCGTTGGCGTAATCAGTCACGTGCAGGAGCTAAGGGAACGATTGCCTAAGCGGCTGATCATTGAGCCAGCTGAACCTTCCGGAAATGGAACGACCGTGCGAATCGAAACGATTTAATTAC
Source organism: Aeribacillus sp. FSL M8-0235 (assembly GCF_038000355.1). Classification (NCBI taxonomy): domain Bacteria; kingdom Bacillati; phylum Bacillota; class Bacilli; order Caryophanales; family Bacillaceae; genus Aeribacillus; species Aeribacillus sp. FSL M8-0235. Next base: position 1,040,273 of record NZ_JBBOBW010000001.1, read on the forward strand.
ATGAAGCAAGGATATTTCTGACCTAGTATGCCGTTACCAGTTAACAGCAAGTATTACATTCTCTAAAGGATCTTAACCGCTCAACATGACGGGGCTGTCTAATAAGTCGATTTTCCGGCTTATAGACGCCCCGTTAATGTTTTAGAAATGTTGATATATCAATGTTTATGATGTTTCGTTTTCAATGGATTTTGACTTTCTAAGACAGCCCCTGCTAATCTTAGCATGTTTTGATTGCTGTGCTCATCCGTACTTGTTAACCGTTTTTCATTGTTTTGACAAGATGTGCTGTTTCAGCATTCTCCACATAAGCGAAAAAAGCAGGTTCGATGGTGACGCCTGCTGAATCATGCACAAATCGTTTCAGCATTTCCAAATAAGCTTAAAAACAGGAGAACGGTACCATCTGCAATTTACCCCGTTTTGAAATAGGTTGAGTAAAAGTTTTCCGTCAAAAAAATAAGACTATGAAAAGGCGAGTCTTATAAAATATCAAATTCCTCTTTTACAACGGGATGAAAATCACTTTACGAAATTAACTGTATTGTATGTTAATGTTGTGAGTGCGAATGCTTTCTAACTGTATAACAGTCCATGAAAAAACTAATGCAGGTTTTCAGCTTCTTTGAACCGATTCATAGTTTCACTCTATTTGTGCATCATGAGGACATCCACATTCCTAAAAAGAGTCTTTTGATCTGAAATGCAAGACAATGCGCTTTTTTTATTGAGCAGGACAACAAATTGAATGTCCTGCTCGCAAATAGTGTTTCTGGATCATAATATAAATCCAATCGTTATTTTTCACTAAGTCTTTTTAACGAACCAGGTGGCTATGCATTTGCCGTCTGGTTTTGATCATTTACGTCCGGATCGATTCCGTTTGTTATGCTGAGACCGTTGTTATTAATATGAAAATCGCCTGTGCAGCTGCTACCAGAGCCGCTGATGGATTTTGATGCTGATTTTGGAGATAAATAAAAGGAATCTCCAAAATTTACAACTCCTCCTGAAACGGAATTAATTTTTATCGGTCCGACAATCGCTGGCATGAGGAACATCCTTTTCCTTGTTGTCTCATAAATCATATGCGTAGAGAAAATCTATTGTTCAGGTGCATCAATATGTTTTGTCTTGTTGAAATTACCGTTGTTTTTCGTCGCCATCAACGTTTTTAGACAATTGTCGAATATGTTTTATTCGTGCTTCCGCGCATATTTCTTCGGCTGATCCAAAGTTCACGATACTTGAAGATGAAATGGCCAAAATTTTTACGTGATCGACATATATGTTCGGGGAATTGTTTGAATATGCGCTGGAAAATCGTTCGTCAAAGGAAGGCTGGGGAATGGATTCGCGAAAAAGCTGATAGGAGTGAAAGGATCCTTCCTTTGTATTAAATTTTTCATAGTCCCGCTGAACTGCCAGAACATTCGTTTTAGGGGTAATTTTTTTTGCGTCACCGATTTGGAATACGGAACAGATGTCTACTGAGTGTATATACGCCACTCTAATGTTCGAAAACCTTTTTAACAAATACATTAGTCTAATGACAAAGGAACAAATGGACCGATGACCAGTGATTCAGGTGGCGTATCAAAAATGGAAGAAAGAGAGATTTTATCCGTATCCCCTATTAAAAAAACTGATGAACTTGAAACCCCTATGATTCTCACCATGCCCACATGCAAGCCGTTATTGATGACGGTAAAATTCATGAAAATTCGTCGCCTTTCTTTTTATTGGGGAAATGTTTAAAAAAATGATCGATCGACTGATCAACATCTTTTTTTACTTTTTCTTCAATCCATTGTATTTTTTCTTTTATATCTGTTTGCTCATGGAGACGGAGTCTTTGTAGATAATAAGTAATCCTTCCTTCAAGTTGTTTTCTAATGTCTTCTATGATGAGTGCTTTATATGTTTCATCTAATTCATATTCATAGTTTTTAGCAAAGTCTTCAATCTTTTTCGGACATTCTTCTTGTAAATAACTATGAATGCTTTCAACGCATTGTTCGAATATTTGCTGTTTTAATTCGCGATGAACATCATCGACGTTTAGTTCTTCATTTTTTACGGAAAATTGTTCAATTGCTTCCTGATCAGCAGGATTTAAGCCGATATTCAAGACTCCTTCGAGCGTTTCGATTTTCAATTGGTCAAATTTGTACTCAACTTTTTCAATATTTGTATATGGCTTGTTTTTGAGCTCTTCCATTTGTTCTTCAAGGTAAAGAAAACCTTTTTCCAGATGGTCGATTCTTTTGCTTTGGGAATGGAGATATTGTTCCAATTTTAGAATATATTGCAATAATGATTGTATAGTGTAATTCATGATGTTCTCCCCACCTTTATCTGCATTCGTTACCATATTTATATTCTTTTCCAAATGAAAGGTGAATCGCTATGAAATGCTTGGTGGACGGAGAGGCACAATGACTCCGTTTCCCTGGCCGGACGGAGCGGGAGCCGGTTCAGTAAATTGTCCTGTGTTGTATAAATTCGACAGCGGTTTTATGATTCCGGCGCTGCCGATTTGAAACACGGATGAATTGGCGATCGTTCCGATACGTATAAATTGTATGTGAATCGATTGTTGAATATAAAAATTCATATAACCACCCTCTAAGCATTTAACACTTGCGGCTGATCAACGAGATCACTGTCAAACGTATTCGTAATGCTGTTTTGGTTAAATACGTAAAGACCGTCGCCTGTATTGAAGGAACCAGCCCCTGCGAATGTTTTCACTTCACTGTATGGCGAAATGTTTACGACGTCTCCGACATGAACGACACTGGCCGTCCCGACGCTATTTACCTTCATAGCACCAACAATTGCAGGCATCGCTTTCCATTCCTTTACCTTAAAAGTTATTTAGCTATTTTTAGTGTATGTTATGTCTTGAAAACTGTGATAAACGTTTAGAGTCGCATTTTTGTATACCTCAATATTTCACAAAATAACTATGCAAAATTCGTGGTGCTTTTAGCCCGTTTCCATGAAAAACTCCATCAAATGATTGCACAAAAAAATTTTTTTGCCCGAATAGCATGATGACTCTTCTTGTTTTACAATGTTTTTCATTTGTCAAGGAAAAATAATGGAAAAAAGTACAAAAAAATTATTATTCTTACTTGACATATAGGATTAATACGATTAAAATGTAACTCAATATTATTTTCTTAAACTATCAAAAAGTTTTTATCGTGAAAATCCCTACCGTTTTAGTCGAGATTAATCTAGTAAACTTTCAGGGGAAGGGGGCATTTGGTGAAGGTTTCAAGCAGAGGTGAATATGCATTACGTGCTTTGCTTGTACTTGGTCAGCAACAGGGAAAAGTCTGTCCGATCAATGAAATCGCCAAACAAACGCTAGTTACGGTCAAATACTTGGAACAAATCTTGCTCCAATTAAGAAAATTGGGGTATGTGCACAGTAAAAGGGGTATACAAGGAGGCTATATGCTCCGTTTATCGCCGACTGACATTAACATAGGGGAGGTTATCCGGCAAATTGAAGGTCCTTTATCTCCAATGGGGTGTGCCAGTACGACGGCTTATGTGCCTTGTCCATTGGAAGATAAGTGTTTATTAAAGCCGCTTTGGACGGTTGTACGTGACACAATTGCCCGCGTTCTTGAACAAACAACTTTAGATGATTTATTGAATAAAAGAATTACAACGGGAATTGGAGGGGAGAGCTTTGTTAAAAACGAAAATTGATCAGGAGTGGATTGAAAGAATTATACGTTCACTAGAAGATTTGGAATACGGATCTGTGCAAATTATTGTACATGACTCAAGAATTACACAAATCGAAAAATTGGAAAAATTCCGTTATCCTTTAGAACGAAAGGATGGCCATAACAAAGGGGCTAAGTGAACATATAAAACAATATCATAAAGAGGTCGTCGATCGGTCCACCGAAGACTCCCTATGTCTTTTCAATATTCCCGGATCGAGGAAGTTTTTTTATTTATAACACCGCCATCGAAACATAGCGGAAAGGGAGATGAATTTTATGAATATTACAAATAAACGCAAGTCAAAAGGACTATTTTTTCTATTATCTGTTATTACAAGTGTAGCTCTTGTTTTAAGTGCTTGTGGTTCAAAAAATGAAAGTGCCAGCTCCAGCTCAGAGGGAGATAAAAAGGCAGTCGAATTATTAAACGTTTCTTATGATCCTACACGGGAGCTTTACCAAGATTTTAATAAAGCTTTCGCAAGCTATTGGAAAGAAAAAACTGGTCAAGACGTTACGATTAAACAATCACATGGCGGATCTGGCAAGCAGGCGCGGTCTGTTATCGATGGTTTGGAGGCAGATGTTGTAACGTTAGCGCTGGCATATGATATTGACGCCATTGCAGATACTGGACTGATCGAAAAAAATTGGCAAAAAAGATTGGATAAAAACAGTTCTCCTTACACGTCAACCATTGTGTTTCTAGTACGCAAAGGAAATCCGAAAGGTATTAAAGATTGGGACGATCTTGTCAGATCTGATGTTTCGATTATAACCCCAAATCCTAAAACATCGGGTGGAGCTCGCTGGAATTATTTAGCTGCATGGGGATACGCATTGAAAAAATATGGCGGCGACGAAGAGAAGGCAAAAGAATTTGTTGCGAAAATATATAAAAATGTTCCAGTATTAGATTCTGGGGCAAGGGGTGCTACAACAACTTTTGTCGAAAGAAAAATCGGTGATGTTCTTCTTGCTTGGGAAAATGAAGCTTTTCTAGCTATCAATGAATTAGGAAAGGATCAATTTGAGATTGTTGTGCCTTCTGTAAGCATTTTAGCAGAACCTCCTGTTGCTGTTGTAGACAAGGTGGTTGATAAGAAAGGAACGCGCGAAGTAGCTGAAGAGTATTTGAAATATTTGTACACGGAAGAAGGACAGGAATTGGCAGCAAAGCATTATTATCGTCCAACATTGCCAAAAGTCGCTGAAAAATATAAAGATACATTCCCGCAATTGGAACTCTTTACAGTTGACGAACTGTTTGGGGGCTGGAGAGAGGCTCAGAAAAAACATTTTGACGACGGCGGTATTTTCGATCAAATTTATCAGCCGAAATAATGATTTGTTCCGATGAATGGAGGATTGGAAGTGGCCAAAACAAAACAACAGCACAGAAAAGGGGTTATTCCAGGTTGGGGACTCACGATGGGCTTTACGCTAACTTATCTTAGTTTAATAGTGTTGATCCCCTTGTCCGTTATCTTTTTAAAAGCCTCAACACTCAGCTGGGAGCAATTTTGGCAAATCGTCACAACTGACAGGGTGGCAGCCTCGCTTCGTTTATCTTTTGTTTCTTCATTTATTGCCGCTGCCATCAATTTAGTTTTTGGTCTTTTGCTTACTTGGGTGTTAGTGAAATATGATTTCCCAGGGAAAAGAATTATCGACGGATTAATCGATTTGCCGTTTGCTCTCCCAACTGCAGTAGCGGGAATTTCTTTAACAGCTGTTTATGCCCCGACAGGCGTTATTGGACAGTATTTGGACCGCTTCGGTATTGAGGCTGTTTATACCCCGCTCGGTGTCGTAATTGCTTTAACGTTTATCGGATTGCCGTTTGTTGTGCGGTCTATCCAGCCTATTTTGCATGATTTAGATCAGCAGTACGAAGAAGCGGCAGCTGTTTTAGGTGCAAACCGTTGGCAAACGTTTTGGAAAGTGATTTTGCCATCACTTGTTCCTGCGATGTTCACCGGGTTTTCGCTCGCATTTGCGCGGGCGTTAGGCGAATACGGATCAGTCGTTTTCATTTCCGGCAATATGCCAATGAAAACGGAGATCGCCCCTCTTTTGATCGTCACCAAATTGGAACAGTACGATTATGAGGGGGCAACAGCGATTGCCGCTATTGTATTGATTATCTCTTTTTTCCTGCTTTTTCTTATAAATTATTTGCAATGGAGAACGAGTCGAAAATATTTTATTCATTAAGTCACTAAGGAGATGTTATGCCTCAAATGGGTACTAAAACGAAGAAACAGCCTCTTGTCGGTGTTCATACAGAATCTGCGTGGATTCGTTTTATATTGACGGGAACGGCTCTATTATTTGTTGGTTTTTTTCTCATTATCCCGCTAATTACTGTTTTTACAGAAGCTTTGAAAAACGGTTTAGAAGTTTATTTTGCTTCGGTTACAGAACCGGATGCTCAATCAGCGATCCGTCTTACACTTTTGACCGCAGCAATAGTAGTGCCATTAAATTTTATTTTTGGTATTGCTGCTGCATGGTGTATCACAAAGTTTCAGTTTCCCGGGAAAACCTGGCTCATCACGCTTATTGATTTGCCGTTTTCTGTATCGCCCGTTATCGCTGGTTTAAGCTTTGTTTTATTGTTTGGTGCACAAGGTTTGTTAGCGCCGGTTTTAGATTCGCTCGGATTGAAAATAATCTTTGCTGTCCCAGGCATAATTTTGGCTACTTTATTTGTAACTTTTCCGTTTGTAGCCCGCGAGTTAATACCGGTCATGCAGGCAAAGGGGAGTGAACAGGAAGAAGCCGCTTTATCTTTAGGTGCCAGCGGATGGAAAACATTTTTATTCGTGACGCTTCCAAACGTCAAATGGGGAATTTTATACGGCGTCATCCTGTGCAATGCGAGAGCAATGGGTGAATTTGGAGCCGTTTCTGTTGTGTCAGGGCATATACGAGGAATGACAAATACGATCCCGCTCCATGTAGAAATTTTATATAATGAGTACCAATTTACTGCTGCATTCGCAGTCGCTTCCCTTTTAGCTATGTTGGCGATCGTTACATTAATTGTTAAAGGGGTGCTTGAATGGAAGGGTGTAGTTGATGGAAAAGGGTAAGGAGTGTGCATCATGGATATCAATGTGAAGCAAATTTCTAAAAATTATGGCTCATTTCAAGCATTAAAAGAAGTAAATTTAACAATACCGTCAGGGAAGATTACCGCTTTGTTAGGTCCATCCGGTTCAGGGAAAACTACGTTGCTGCGGATGATTGCCGGATTGGAAATGCCTGATAGCGGAAGCATCTATTTTGGCGACCATGATTATACGACAAAAACGGTCCGTGAAAGAAATGTCGGTTTTGTTTTTCAACATTACGCTTTATTTCATCATATGAACGTTTTTGAGAATATTGCATTCGGACTTAAAGTGCGTCCGCGAAAAGACAGACCGTCCAAACAAGACGTCCAACGAAAAGTAAATGAATTGCTTCATTTAGTCCAATTAAATGGTCTTGATCGCCGTTACCCGGCTCAATTATCAGGCGGACAGAGGCAGAGAGTTGCATTAGCTAGAGCGTTAGCAGTGGAGCCGAACGTGCTTCTGCTTGATGAGCCGTTTGGAGCTCTTGATGCAAAAGTGCGTCAAGAATTGCGGAGATGGTTGCGGCAGTTGCATGAACAATTACATGTAACAACTGTTTTTGTTACGCATGACCAAGAAGAGGCCTTAGAGGTTGCTGATCAAGTGGTAATCTTAAATAATGGACAAATTGAGCAAGTCGGAACACCGGATGAAGTATATCAACATCCAAAAACGAAATTCGTGTATCAGTTTCTAGGGCGTGTTAATGTTTTTCATGCTGAAGTGAACGATGGTCGCCTACATATCGGAGAAGCATTATTTGCTGCACCTGATGAAAACATTCAAACGAAAAAAATGATCGGGTATATTCGTCCTCATGAAGTGCGAATAACTCGACATAATGATAATCAAAAATCAATTCAAGTAAAGGTTCGCCGCATCCAATCTTATGGCCCGATTGTCCGTTTGGAATTGGAAAGATTGAAAACGAATGATCTGATCGAAGTGGACTTGAGTGTTGAACAGGCGAATCAACTGAACGTGAAAAATGATGAGATTCTTTATGCTGACTTGGAAAAAATAAAGTTTTTTTCAGATTCTCCATCCGTAGAATGAATAAATAATGTCGCCAAGATCATTATCACTCGAAAAGCCTGCATTTCAAAAAGAATGTAAATAAATTTGACTAATAGTTTTTATAAGGACAAAGGGGGTAGCAAAATGAGGAGAAAAAATCAAAAATCTTTGCTTGCCTTGCTTTTAATCATGATTGTTAGTTTATTTGCTGTTATATCCGGCTGCTCAGGAGAAGAAAAGAATGTGAAAAGCGCCGGTGAATCTCAAGAAACAAAAGATAAAGAGGAAAAGGTAGTTAGAATCGGATATCAAAAATACGGGACATTAAACATCTTAAAGAAACAAGGAACGCTGGATAAAGCGTTAAAAAGTCACGGATATTCTGTCGAATGGATTCAATTTCCGGCAGGTCCGCAGCTTTTGGAAGGATTAAATGTCGGCAGCATTGATATCGGGCATACTGGCGAAGCGCCGCCGATCTTTGCACAAGCGGCAGGCACTGATTTAGTTTATGTTGGTCATGAGCCAGAAAGCCCTCTTTCAGAAGCTATTCTTGTTCCAAAAGATTCACCCATCCGCACTGTTCAGGATTTAAAAGGTAAAAAGGTTGCGCTCAACAAAGGCTCAAACGTCCATTACTTGCTCGTAAAAGCTTTGGAAAAAGCGGGGCTGACCATAAATGATATTGAACCTAAATATCTCGTACCGGGAGATGCAAGAGCAGCCTTTGAACAAGGAAGTGTGGATGCATGGGTCATTTGGGATCCTTTCTTTGCTGTTGCTGAAACGGAGACAGGCGCCAGAGTTTTGGCAGACGGAAAGGATTTAGTGAAAAATAGAGAGTTTTATTTAGCGAGCAGAAAGTTTGCCGAAAATCATAAAGAGGTTATCGATCTGTTATTGGAAGAAATCAATAAAACAGATCAATGGGCTAAAAGTGCTCCAAAAGAAGTTGCAGAACTATTGTCACCTGAATTGGGAATTGATGCTGCTTCGCTTGAAAAAGCAGCTAAAAGAAGAACATATGGTGTTCAAAAAATAAGCGAACAAGTTCTAAATGATCAGCAGGTAATAGCAGATACTTTTCATCAATTAAAATTAATTCCTGAAAAAATCAATGTAAAAGAAGCAGCTTTGGAGGAAACAAACAACTAAATGAAAACAATAGCGAACCGACCAGACAACTGGAGGCTCCTACTTAGCAGAAGCATGCTAAGAAAGGGGCCTTTTTGCGCATTTAAAACCTTGAATGACAGATGAAAATCTAAAAACGAAATGGGTGGAGTGAAAAATGAACATTTTTTGGTTTATTCCAACACATGGTGATGGGCATTATTTAGGTACTACCATTGGAGGACGTACAACCGATTTGTCTTATTTCAAACAAATTGCCCAAGCAGCGGATCGCCTTGGTTACAGCGGGGTGCTGATTCCAACTGGCAGATCTTGCGAAGATGCTTGGATTATTGCCTCTGCCTTAATTCCCGTTACGGAAAACTTACGGTTTCTTGTGGCAGTTCGGCCGGGGTTGATGGCTCCTTCCGCTGCTGCAAGGATGGCCTCGACATTTGACAGAATTTCAAATGGACGATTGCTAGTAAACGTTGTAACCGGTGGTGATCCGGTGGAGCTGAAGGGTGATGGAATTTTTTATTCACATGATGAAAGATATGAAGTGACTGACGAATTTTTGACAATTTGGCGAAAGCTGCTTGCAAATGAAAAAGTCGATTTCACAGGTCGTTATTTGCAGGTGGAAGGAGGAAACCTTTTGTTCCCGCCAGTGCAAAAACCATATCCGCCTGTCTTTTTCGGCGGTTCATCATTGGCTGGCCAGCAAGTAGCGGCAAAGCATGCAGATGTATATTTAACATGGGGAGAGCCGCCGAAACAGGTTGCTGAAAAACTGAATCAGGTGAAAAAGCTGGCAGAGGAACAAGGAAGAACAGTGCGCTTCGGCATTCGCTTGCATATCATCGTCCGTGAAACGGATGAAGAAGCATGGCAAGCAGCCGAACGGTTAATCAAATATGTGGATGATGAAACGGTCGCTCAGGCACAAAAGGTTTTTGACCGTTTTGATTCAGTAGGGCAGCGCAGGATGTCAGATCTTGTGAAAAGAGACCGCAAGTCGCTTGAAATCAGCCCGAATTTATGGTCAGGAATCGGTCTTGTGCGCGGCGGAGCAGGTACGGCGCTAGTCGGCAGTCCGGAAACAATTGCAGAAAGGATGAAGGAATATGCTGATCTCGGCATCGAGACATTTATTTTATCCGGCTATCCTCATTTAGAGGAAGCATATAGAACAGCTGAACTGTTGTTTCCTCACTTGCCGATAAGCCATGTTCAAAGAAACAGTGAACCACAACCGTTTGGACCATTTGGAGAAATTATTGCCAACAACAGTTTACCAGCAGAAATGGAGAGAATCAGAAAATGAAAAAGTCGTTGTTTTCCGATCAAGTAAAAAAACAATTAATCCCATGGCTTTTGCCTATATTGATTTTAATCATTTGGCAATTGTTATCCTCTAAAGGGATTCTTTCAACAAAAATTCTTCCAGTGCCGTCAGACGTTGTGATGGCAGGAGTGGAGCTCATTCGTTCTGGTGAATTGTTTCAGCATTTGCTGATCAGCTTTAAACGAGCCATAATCGGTTTTTTGATTGGAGGAAGCATTGGCTTGTTTCTCGGCCTTATTAACGGGCTGTTTCCGATCGCAGATAGAATTTTCGATACAACGATTCAAATGGTGCGGAATATTCCTCACCTGGCCATGATTCCTCTTGTCATCCTTTGGTTTGGAATTGGGGAGGAAGCCAAAGTATTTTTAGTAGCAGCTGGAGTGTTGTTCCCGATTTATGTGAATACACTTCATGGCATTCGGTCAGTAGATCAAGGGTTGATTGAAATGGGACGGGTATATGGACTTCGTTCCTGGCTTCTCTTTTGGCAAGTGGTGTTGCCTGGCGCCCTCCCGTCTATTTTAGTCGGAGTTCGATATGCACTGGGGATCATGTGGCTGACGTTAATTGTTGCTGAAACAATTTCCGCAGATTCTGGTATCGGATATATGGCCATGAATGCGAGAGAATTTATGCAAACAGATGTAGTGCTGCTCAGCATTCTTCTATATGCATTATTTGGAAAAATCGCGGATTCAATGGCAAAATGGCTTGAAAGAAAATGCTTAAATTGGAATCCAAATTATCAAAACTTGTAGAGAATGGGGGGGAAAATGTGGAATCTCCAACTTTTGGAACTTATCTGCAAATCAATGGTGTAGAGAAACACTTCGGAAATCAGCACGTTCTGCGCGGAATTGATCTTGAGGTGCAGCCTGGCGAGTTTGTAGCGATCATCGGCCGAAGCGGCTGCGGAAAAAGCACGCTGCTTCGTTTAATTGCCGGATTAGATGAGCCGACAGCTGGTGAGATCAAGGCTAACAGTAAATTGATGAAGGGATTAAATCCAGAGGTTCGCATTATGTTCCAAGATGCCAGACTTTTGCCTTGGAAACGCGTAATTCAAAATGTAGCGATTGGCATGAAAAAAGAAGATTTACCTAAAGCGGAGTTAGCTCTAAAGCAGGTTGGACTGATCGACAGGGCAAAAGAATGGCCTCATGTTTTATCAGGAGGACAAAAACAACGGGTGGCACTTGCAAGAGCATTAGCCAGCAAGCCAAGGCTGTTGTTATTGGATGAACCATTAGGTGCGTTAGATGCTTTAACACGCATTGAAATGCAGCGTTTGATCGAACGATTATGGAAGGAGCAAGGATTTACAGCTTTGCTGATTACACATGATGTGGAAGAAGCGGTAGCAATGGCAGATCGAGTGGTGTTGATAGAGGATGGAAAAATTGCGATGGATACACCGATTAAATTTCCTCGTCCTAGGCAGCGCGGTAATGCAGCATTTGCAGCCCTCGTCGAAAAGATTTTGCGCCGCGTAATGGGTGAGGAAGAAAACACACCAGCTGTCTATGCAAGGCAATCAACGTAATAAGCTTAATAAATATATTCATTAAAGGGGGATTTACTAATGAAAATTATCAGAAAAAGTATGTTTTTAAGTTTAATTTTCCTTTTAGTGCTTTGGATTTCAGGCTGCGGCAGCAAGGAGGAGGCAAATGAGACTTCCAATGCGGAAAAATCAAATGCCAAAGCGGAAGAGGAGACATTACCAGACGAACTTAGAATTGGCTATCAAAAATCATCTATTTTGCTTTTCTTAAAGGAAAAAGGCAGCTTAGAAAAAATTTTGGCTGAAAAAGGAGTTAAAGTCACATGGCATGAATTTCAATCAGGACCGCCATTATTAGAGGCGTTGAATGCAGGAAAAATTGATGTAGGATATGTAGGCGGAGCACCTGCTGTACTTGCAGGAGCCGTTTCAGATTCTGAATTAGCCTATCTTGCCTATGAACCGGAAGTATATCGGGCGATTGTTGTTCCAAAAGATTCACCTATTCAAAAGATAGAAGATTTAAAAGGGAAGAAGGTTGCTTTTGGTAAAGGATCAAGCGCACATTATTTGCTCCTTACTGCTTTAGAGAGTGTAGGGCTGACTTTGAATGATATTACTCCTGTCTATTTACAGCCTTCAGATGCTAGAGGAGCTTTTGAACGCGGCAATGTGGATGCATGGGTGATTTGGGATCCATATCTTGCGGACGCAGAAGAAAGTGGAGGTGCTAGAATCATTGCCGATGCAAAAGGTCTCCCGCGTCAATATGGATTTATTGTAGGAAGACGCGATTATTTTCAAGAAAATCGTGAACTTCGAAATTTAGTGATCAGTGAACTAGAGAAGGTTCACAAAGAGATTCAAGCAGACAAACAAGGGGCTGCCGAAAACTTTTCACAGAAAACTGGCATTTCGAAAGATGTATGGAAGCAAACTTTGGAAAGAAGAGAATATGGAGTATTTGACATCACACCTGAAGTGGTGGATGCCCAACAGAAGCTTGCAGATACTTTTTTAGAGGCAGGATTGATAAACGAGAAAATAAATGTGCAAGATGCTGTTCTTTCAGATTAACGAAGCAAGAAAGTGGTCATTTCATGCTTTATAAGTTATAATGACCCTGAAACGGAATGTTCAAAAGAAAGATCCATGCGATAACGATTGACAAGCGCAAATAGTTGTCCTTTTACAAATGGAGGTGTTTATCCCTCCATTTGTTTTTGTGGAGAACAGTTGTCCTTATCTTCACGGAAGCGGTAATGGCCGGTTTGCAAGCGGGCTGTCTGTGAACCTTGAGGCCGTTTTTCTTTTCAAAATTTTTTTCATTGAATGAGATAATCTTTTCGCTGCGGGAAAGGATGTAATGAATGGAAATTACCCGTAAAAATCCAAACTCGTTTTTAACGAAAACAAACGGCTATTTGCAAGGGTATTCGTACAGTTTAAATCCGTATGTCGGCTGTTCATACGGCTGCCATTATTGTTATGTACAAAAGCTTCCAGTCGCATTGTTTAAGAAAAAAGAGTGGGGAACATGGGTTGAAATAAAGGATGAAAAGCCAAACCAATTTTTAGGCGAATTGAAGCGGGCCAAGAAGAAAGGGAAAGTGACGATTTTCATGTCATCCTCAACAGACCCTTACCAGCCGCTGGAAGCGAAGGAATTACGAACAAGAAGGCTCCTTGAAGTGATAGCAGAAATGCCTCCGGACTTTTTATTTGTCCAGACGAGAAGCCCGCTTGTCACTAGAGATATTGATATCTTTCAAAAATTGGGGGATCGGGTGCTTGTCAGCATTACCATTGAAACGGACAGAGATGATGTGCGCAAAATTTTTTCTCCAAAGGCGCCGCCGATTCAAGCTAGGATCAATGCGCTTAAAAAACTAAATGAAGAGAACATTCCGTCACAGGCGGCAGTTTCTCCTGTACTGCCTTTTTCTCCGAATTTTACGAATCTATTACGGAATGCGACGAAACGAGTCTGTTTAGATGATTTCTTTTTAGGAGATGGAAGCGGCGGAAGACGATCACAGGCGCTCGGTTTGTCAAAGCTTTTTTCGCAAATTGGAGAAGAAGAATGGTTTTCCCCTGAAAACCTCGAATATGTGAAAGACTTATTTTTACATGTGTTTGCGAAAGATCAGCTGTTCATTTCTAGGCAAGGCTTCATTCCGCCCGATGGGAGTCATGAAGAATGATCGATTCTCATATTCATTTGGATCAATACGATCCAAAAACTATTGATGAGCAAATCAAAAAGTGGCAGGAAGCGGGCATTATTCATGTTGTGGCCGTTTCAACCGATTTAACATCCGCCTATAAAACGCTTGAATTGAAGCAAAAACATGAAGATTTTATTATAGCAGCTGCTGGCTTTCACCCTGAACAGGAGATTCTTGAAGAACGGGAGCTTGAAGAGCTTCTATCGCTGATTCGAACAGAGAGGGCGATTTCAGCTGTCGGGGAAATTGGTTTGCCGTATTATGAAAAAGAGCGATTATTTGCAAAGTATTCGGAACAAACTTATATAGATGTCTTGAAGGAATTTTTGAAAATCAGCGTTGAACATTCACTGCCAGTTGCCTTGCATGCAGTTCATGAAGATGCGGAAAAAGTTTTACATCTTTTGCAAAAACATCAAGTGAAAAAAGCGCATTTTCATTGGCTTAAAGCGGCATCATCTGTAGTGAAGGAAATTTGTAAACAACACTATTATATTTCTGTGACTCCGGAAGTTTGCTACCGCCTGCGCGATCAGCAGCTTGCTGAACAAGTTCCGATGGATCAGCTGCTTATTGAGACGGACGGCCCTTGGCGGTATGGGGGAGCGTTTAAAAATGTTGACACAACCCCGTTATTTTTAAAGGAAATTTGCTGCAAATTGGCGAATATTAAAAAGAGGCCGCGTGAAGATATTGTGCGCACAACTGCAAATAATGCGAAAAAACTTTATCTTAATTGGGGGTAGAACATGAAGCTTGTCACTGCAAATATTCACGACAGAACGTTTATCGGACTAATTTTTAACGAAGATTCGGTTATTGATATTCAAAAAGCGGAACTGAAGCTTTATGAATCGGAAATATCGCCTGCATCGCTGCAAGCGTGCATTGAAATGGGTGAAAAATTTGTCCGCCATATTGAAGCATTACAGGAATGGGTTGCGAAGGAAAAAGAAAGGGAGACATATGTCTATCCGCTGTCAGCTGTTAAACTCCAAGCACCGATTCCACGACCGAAGAAAAACATTATGTGCGTCGGTAAAAACTACCGTGACCATGTTGCGGAAATGGGAAGCGAAAGTGATATTCCTTCCGATTTGATTCTGTTTTCCAAACCTTCAACTTCCGTTATTGCTCATGAAGGAGAAATTGATCCTCATCTTTATTTAACCGACGAACTTGATTATGAAGGGGAACTTGCAGTTGTCATTGGGAAAAAAGGAAAACAAATTCGCGAAGAAGAAGCCTATGACTACGTTTTTGGATATACGATCATCAATGATGTCACAGCAAGAGATTTGCAAGTTCGCCACAAACAATATTTTTTAGGAAAAAGCTTGGATACATCATGCCCGATGGGACCGTATATTGTACATAAATCGGCTGTTTCGAATCCACAGCATCTGTCTATCGAGACGAAAGTTAATGGCGAAATTCGGCAGCAAGCCAATACAAATCAAATGATTTTCCCGATTAAACGGATCATTTCCATCATTTCTCAAGGCATGACTCTTGAACCGGGAGATATCATTGCAACAGGTACACCTGCGGGAGTCGGAAAAGGCTTCAATCCGCCGAAATTATTAAAGCCTGGCGACACTGTCGAAATTACGGTAGAAGGAATTGGCACGTTGAGAAATAAAGTCAAGGAAATTTAATAGCGAAAGGACGGGCAAGAGTGAGCCCCTTTAATCTTTCGTTTTAGTGCGTCTTTGTCAATTTAGTGAAATCATTTTATTTATCATAGTAATTGCTATGTTTTTGTATGATCATTTGATATGATGAATGTGGACTTGCAAGTATAGATGGGGGAGGGCATTTATGACACATTTGCATATTACATCATGGGTCATTTTGCTGATTTTGTTTTTCATTGCGTTTGCCAAACCTTCAAAAGGTTTGCATATGGCTGTGCGAATCTTTTATTTAATCGTGTTGGCAACTGGACTTGAATTAATTTTCCGCTATAATGTGTTCAGCATGGCCAACTATGTAGGGGAATATGTCGCTAAAATTTTCCTTGCCATCGTTTTGATCGGGCTTATGGAAATGGTTTTGGGCAAAAAGAAGAGAAACGAATCGTCCAAAGGCATTTGGATCGGCTTTTGGATTGTGCTGATTCTCGTCATTTTGCTTGGATTTAGACTGCCTCTTACTTTTTAAAAAATATGTTGATGCAAAAATATAGGAGCGTATTTCGCAGGGGCTGTCTTAGAAAGTCAAATCGCCATTGAAAACAAAAAATCATAAACACCGATATATATCAACGTTTCTAAAACATTAATGGGGGCGTCAATAAGCCGTAAAAACGACTTATTAGACACCCCCCTATTATTTTTCTTTCTTGAATTTGACAATAAAACCAGCCTTAAAAAAACATCCAAATCCTATAATTATTAGAATTATTATATGGCCTATATGTTAAAAAATGTTTCTTATACTTTTAAACCGGGACAGGTTTACGGACTCTTTGGTAAAAACGGATCCGGTAAAACCATGCTACTTCGTACTTTAGCTGGATTAGTTATTCCTACTGAAGGTGAGGTTATAATTAATAATCAAGCATTACATAAAGATATATCCTTCCCCCAAAGCGTTGGGATCATTATAGAAAATATGGAGTTATTGCCACAGTATGATGCGTACACAAATCGGGGCTGTCCAGAAAGTCAAATCCCCATTGAAAACAAAAAGTCATAAACACCGATATATCAACGTTTCTAAAACATTAATGGGGACGTCAATAAGCCGTAAAAACGACTTATTAGACACCCCCCTATTATTTTTCTTTCTTGAATTTGACAATAAAACCAGCCTTAAAAAAACATCCAAATCCTATAATTATTAGAATTATATGGCCTATATTTCATATCATCGATGGTTAATGAAAATAAAAAAGCTCCAAGCAAAATAAATGGAATAGCTAATAACCACCTCAAATTATGAAACTCTCCTTATCTCGTTTTTTATTAAGGCTTGAATATTAATTCGATATGAGTTCATTGAAACCTTGCTAATCGTCAAAAAGTTGGACGAAATTCCGCGGATTGGAAAAAAGTTTCAATGCAGGCGATGCCTTACGTTTACTTTCTTTTTGTAAATATCCTAATGTTTTAGGTTCATATTTTTGTTTTTATAAACATTTTTCTGTAGCGCAGTCTACATTGATGTTGGGCAGCCGGTCTGTTTCGCCCATCATTGAATAAATACTTAGCCACAGGATGACAATTCGAACGAATAGCATCTTTTTGAATATCCAGCATGATCAGGCTGCAGCTGTTTTTTATGTGTCTCCTTAAAAAATTTAAATGACTATTTCTGCACTCCCCCTATCAATTGCAAAGCTTTCATTACTCCGACTGTCTTAAAAGTACTTTTTAACTAAATCCTTTTTTCCTTGAATTGCAGTTATGAAATAGAGCTGACAAAGCTTCGTTCCCCTGTGCTTACAGTGAATTCAAACAGGTCTTTTTGTTTGTCTCCCCGATGGAAAAAATGCTGAACCGCACAAAGAGAATCCGTATTATCAAATATAAAAACAGAAGCGCCTTTCATCGGTTTGTTTCCATGGTGATACAACAATTGATTGTGGCAGTAGATGATGTCATAAACGGAAAAGGATAAAGCATTTAAATGGTGTACAAACATTATAAAGCTTTCATCATCCAATTCATTTAAAAAACAATGAAATGCATAGGGGAATGTCTTCTTGATTCGAATTTTTCCGCCTGACCGCAAGTATTCTTCCTTATTATGTCCAATATCAACCCATCGGCCGTTTTTCAAAAGTTCAATGTGCTGATCGTTTAAATCATCAAGAGAAATCTGTTCATCATCTTCATCATCGATCAAAATCGGTTTTGCTTGAATCATTTCAACGGTTGCGGTCCGAAAACTCCTTTTTTGTTTATGGAGAAGGTCATTTTTTACGTCCGAAAACAATATGAACACCTCAATACTTTTTATTGAATGTTTTAGACAAAATGCTTTCTTTTTATACAAATGGGCAGGTAACATTGAACTTTTTTTGCATACAATAGCTACATCTTTCATGTTATAGATAGTGGGGTGATAAGCATATGTGTGGAATTGCTGGCTGGGTAAATTTTCAACAATCACTTTTCCAAAATACTGAAATAATGGAAGACATGATTGATACGTTAAGCAAAAGAGGGCCTGATGATACAAATATTTGGGGAAAGAAGCACGTATTGTTCGGGCATAAAAGACTTGTTGTCATTGACCCGGAATGCGGTCGACAGCCGATGACAAAACAAAAAGAAGATAATTCCTACACGATTTGTTATAACGGCGAGCTATACAATACGGAAGATATTCGCAAAGAATTATTGAAAAAAGGCTATACGTTTCGCGGCCACTCAGATACGGAAGTTCTTTTAGCTTCATACATGGAGTGGAAAGAAGAATGTGTGCACCATTTAAACGGAATTTATGCTTTTGCCGTTTGGGATTCAGCAGATGAAAAATTATTTATAGCACGCGACCGTCTTGGCGTTAAACCGCTCTTTTTTTATGAAAACAACGGTAATTTTCTGTTCGCTTCTGAAATAAAAGCCCTTTTAGCCAACCCTGAAGTCGATGCTTTGCTCGATCAGGAAGGGCTGCAAGAAATTATGGCGCTGGGGCCGTCGAGATCTCCCGGTTCAGGCGTTTTTAAAGGAATCGAAGAGCTTAGACCCGCCCATGCCCTCGTTTTTAATCGAGATGGCTTAAAAATATGGAGGTATTGGAACGTTAAAAGTAATCCGCATGAGGATTCTTTTGAAGAAACGGTCGAAAAAGTGCGTGAATTACTAATAGATGCCGTCACAAGACAGCTTGTCAGCGATGTTCCGCTATGCACGTTTTTATCGGGAGGATTGGATTCGAGCGCCATTACAGCGATTGCCGCCAGGACATTTGAAAAGGAAGGAAAGGGGCATCTTCATACTTATTCAATTGATTACGAAGGGAATTCTGAGTATTTTCAACAAAGCGAGTTTCAGCCGAATGCTGATGCCTACTGGATTCATTTAATGAAGGAATCTTTTCAAACCATTCATCACGAATGTATCATGACACAGGAAGAGCTTGTCTCATATTTGCAGGAAGCAGTTGAAGTCCGTGATCTTCCGGGGATGGCGGACGTCGATTCTTCACTTCTTTGGTTTTGCCGGCAAATTAATAAGGACTTTGTCGTGAGCTTGTCGGGAGAATGTGCGGACGAAATTTTCGGCGGATATCCGTGGTTTTATCGTCCTGAGGAATTGGCAAGAGAAGGATTTCCGTGGATTCGTTCATTAGATGAGCGGATCAAGCTGCTCCGGAACGATTGGCAAAAAAAGCTGAATATAAAAGAATATGCTTTAAGGCAATATGAAAAAACGATTGAAGAAACACCTGTTTTAGATGGAGAACCTGAAACGGAAAGAAAAAGGCGGGAGCTTTTTTACTTAAATATGATATGGTTTATGACAACATTGCTTGACCGAAAGGATCGCATGAGCATGGGGGCATCGCTTGAAGTGCGCGTTCCGTTTGCAGATCACCGGCTTGTCGAATACGTCTGGAATATTCCGTGGGAATGGAAACGATATGGCGATCGGGAAAAAGGCCTATTACGGAAAAGCTTAGAAGATCTTTTGCCGAAGGAGGTTGTCTACAGGAAAAAAAGCCCGTATCCGAAAACACATCATCCGAAATATACGAAGCTTGTAAAAGAACAGCTTGAAAACGTATTGGCCATGAAAGACTCCATATTGCACGAGCTTTTCGATGGGAATGCATTAAATAAATTAGTAGAGACAGACGGTGCATCTTTTCAACGCCCATGGTACGGACAGCTGATGACGGGACCGCAGCTGTTAGCCTATCTTTGGCAAATTCACATTTGGTTTGAAAAGTACCGGATTAATATCATTTGATGAATTTAGGGAAAATGAGGCTGTCTTAGGAAGTCAAATCGCCTTGAAAACAAAAAATCATAAACACCGATATATCAACGTTTCTAACACATTAATAGGGGCGTCAATAAGCCGTAAAAACGACTTATTAGACACCCCCTTGCTTTTTATAATAAAGAAGGACAAACATGTTCAGCATGTTATAATGTTTTTTATAATGAAATTCAAAAATGATCTGCAAGGGGAGCGGGAGGGGAGAGATATATAAACATTTTGTAGAAACTGAATGATTCATCGGTAGAAAAAAGATTTTTATGAAAATGATGAACGTTTTCAAAAAATTTTCTAATGTCTAGGAATCAAGCAGGGAGAGAAGCTTACAATAAGATCCGAATTTGGCCTGGTACGGTTCATGTTGTAAGATAATAGCTCAAGAAGATCATGAATGAAAAATTAACTGACCTAACTTTTTGAATACGTTGACGAACTGTTTGATCGTGGCGCAATCCAGGCAAAATGATGTAGGTAACGCAATGATTTCAAACATGTAAACTTATTTTTCAGTTAGCATGGAAGGAATAAAGGCTCTTTCAAATGAAACGGGGATAAGCCAGCGAGTGATTCGCGAGGCTTATAAAGAAAAACTCATCGGAAAAGGGGATAAATCCCATCAAACATTACATACATTCGATGAGAAGATTGACAGCAAACCAAAACAGATGCAACACCGCTTGCCGATTTTGTGGAAGAGTTGAAGCGGCGAACTTAGATGAATTGAGCGACAAGCATGGATTTTGCTGACATAAGGAGGATTTTGACGAGTGAAAAAAGGATTGATCTTCATTTTGTGTGTTTCATTGCTTTTTTGTTTTTCAGCGACTGCTAGCGCTGTAAACTTGCAGGATGAGTCAATTTATCACGTAGCAGTTGACCGCTTTTACAATGGAACGACGGCCAATGACGGCGAAAGAAAGGGCGGTCTTGAACATTTTCTTGGGGGTGACTTGCAAGGGGTGATCAAAAAGCTGGATTACATAAAAGGAATGGGCTTTACAATCGTTTCATTATCACCAATATTTCAAAATGAGGCAAACGGCTTTCATGGGAAATGGGTGAAAGACTTTAAAAAAGTGGACGAGCATTTTGGAACAATGCAGGATTTAAAACAGCTGACAAAGGAAGCACATAAACGTGATCTAAAGGTCATGATAGATTTTGTTTTCGAAACAGGACCGAACCACCCTTGGCTGTCTGATCCAGCTAAAAAAGAATGGTTTGTTGAAGGAAGTACGACATTCGATGTTTCTCGCCCCGACGTTCAAGCATTTATAATCGATGTCGCTAAATGGTGGATCAAACAAAGTGATATTGACGGGTATCGGTTGATTGACGCGAATCGAACTGAACCTCAATTTTTAAAAAAAATGGCTGAAGAAGTTAAGTCTGTCAAAAAAGATTTCGTTTTAGTGGCAGATATTGGCGGGGGTGATCCGAATACATATCAAAACAGTGGAATCGATGCCGTGATGAATACCTATTTTGCGAAAAATGTGCAAAAATCATTTTCGAATGTGGATGAACCGCTTTCAGGATTGGACGGGTTTACGCAATCCAATCTGCCTGTCGTTTCGTTTTTAGATGACGAGGATATCGTTCGTTTTACAAGAAAAGCTGTTGAGAATGAAGCGTTTCCAGTGACAAGATTAAAACTTGCCTTGACGTATTTATATACTTTACCGGCTGTTCCTTTTGTTTATTACGGGACGGAGATTGCATTGGATGGCGGAAATGGAGCAGTCAATTATCGGATGATGGATTTTCGCACGAGCACCGAAATAGTCGAGTACATAACAAATTTAGCCGACATTCGCAAAATCCTGCCTTCTCTCCGAACAGGGCAATATCATTTGTTGTATGAAAAGGACGGCATGCTCGTTTATCAATTAAAAAGCGGTGATGAAACATCCATTATTGCCATTAACAACACATCGCAAACAAAAAGCGTAACGATCGGATTTCGATATTTGCCGGATAATCACGAATTGAGAGGGTATTTAAAAGGGGGAAGCATAAAAAGTTCAAAGGACGGATACACGATCACTTTGGAACGGGAAACATCGGAGATTTTTAAACTGGACGAACAAAAAGGCGCGAGCATCCCTTTTATTTCCATTTTGGTCGGAGTCCCAGTTTTGTTTATCCTTTTCTTATATGCCGCATATAAAAAAGGGAAGGGAAAACAGCCGTCGTAAAATGCAAAATAAAAAGCTGATCCCTTAAAGGTGCAAAAAGGACAAACTCGTCTTGATTTGCCATTTTTAAGCTGCTTCTATGTACACATAGGCTTTAAACAGGAATTTTTCAACTGAAAGCTTCGGGGCGGAAAGTTCGCCTATCACATCTTCCTTTTCATATTGAGATGTTGGAAAAGAAGCCTAATTCTTCCTTTTTGAACGCAAAAAAGCCCCTTCCTCATATCAAGACGCTGGAAAAGGAGCGGCTCCATTTAAAGTGGGTAAAACAATATTGATCAATAGATAACAGATTAGGAAAGAGGGCTTCTTATCAATAGCTTGTGAATTTGGAACAAGCTTTTGCTCGCTTTTTCGTTGTGACGCTTGTATTTTAATTTTAAAGGATGCAATGTTTTTTCACGTTTATGTTGTAGGCTGGTGCTTTTTCTCATAAGATGGGAGTAATAGAAAAAGGGGAGGAGAAATGTATGAAGCCGCTTCGCTTACGGGGGCATCATTTATTATGTGTGCACGGATTTCGCGGAATGGGATATAGTCCATCGTTTGTAGAGAAGATGTGGGAAGTAGTTACAAAAATTCGTGATGAAGAGCAAGACTTTCCCATTCAAGTCGTCTCTGCACTTGATGATGCGTGCATGGCATGTCCGCACCATGGAGAATCGACGTGCCAAGCGGATCCGAATTCAAATGAGCATGTGATTTCCATGGATCAAAAAGTAATCCGCCATTTAGGCATTGAAGAAAATGGGATTTACTTAAAATCGGAATTAATGGGGCTCACGGCCCAAAAAGTAGTCCCTGACGACTTAGATTACTTATGTGCGAATTGCTCCTGGCTTCCGCACGGTGTATGCAAAGAAGGCATCGCCAATGTCCGTAACGGGAATATTGCGCAAAAGGAAGCTAAGTAGCTTTTTACAGTTTTCGTCACTGCCCAATCTGTCAGTGTAGCTGATTGCGGCTTTTCAAAATTATTGGTGCATATTGGCGCAATCTTGTTGAAATTTTGTACTCTTTTTCGTCTTCGTCATCTTTTACATAATCCAAGTATTAGCGAAACCATGTTGAGATTTTGCCCCTGTTAAGCAGGAAATAGCCTCTGCGTGGAAATAGCCGAGCGACAATTCGGCTATTCTAATTTTAAACACGGAGGCTATGCTTCTTCACTATAATACTGCAAGCTTTGTAGAAAGCTGTTTCTGTTTCTTTTCTATAGGAATCATGAATGAAGATGTCATAAAGGTTTGCAGCATTTGTTGTCCTATGGATCATAAGCGGTCAGCTTAAAAGAAGGGTGCTTCCATGACGATTTTTCTTTCGAGTTCGGGAATTGGATTAATAAGTTGGAGGAAAACTAGATTGTTTGAAACGCTCTGTATCGGACGACGATAAGATTTGAATTAATAAGTTGGAGGCAAACGGATTGAGCAGCACTTCACCGTTTTTATACTCTTTCACTAGGGATTCGCACTGTGATCGAAGTTGACCAACACCAGTAGGCTCCTAAATTAAAAGTCTGATGGAAGGTGCCATTTTTATAAAAATTTGAAAGGCTCGTCTTGTTTTAAAACAAACAGACGAGCCTTCTTTTCGTAAAGGTGAAAATAGATTGCAAAGACATTTTTTTAGCCTTGATGAAGAAATTTCACGCAAACCGGATCAGGCACGGAAATTTCTGATGGCAAGCGTGTCAATTTGCCGGTTTCAGGATCGCGTTCAAATAAGACGGCGTTGCTTGATTCTTGGTTTGTGGCGATCACAAATCTTTCTGTCGGATCGAGGACAAAGTCTCTAGGCCAATGGCCGCCGGTGCTTGTCCATTCAACAAATTCAAGCTTGCCCCCATCATTTTCTACCTTGAAAACAGCAATGCTGTCATGGCCGCGGTTAGCAGCATAAACGAACTTGCCGTCGGAAGAAATGTGAATGGCGCTGCCTTGGCTGTTTTCTGCGAAATCTTCCGGAATTGCTGGGATGTATTGCAGCTCTTGAAAGCTTCCTTCATCTGCATTATAAGAAAGAACGATCACTTCATTGCTTAATTCCGTCATCACGTAAGCGAATTTTCCGTTTGGATGAAAGACGATATGGCGAGGGCCGCTTCCAGGTTTAACAGAAAGGCTGCTCACCTTCTTTAAAACACCTTGATCACAAGAGTAGGTAATAATTTGGTCAATTCCTAAATCAACAGCTACAACATATTTTTCATCTGGTGTAAACCCCGAATAGTGAGCGTGCGGTTTTTCTTGCCTTTCAAGATTAGGGCCTGAACCTGTATGTTCTGCAACGCTTGCCGCTGGATTTGCGCTTTTGTCTTCATTCAGCAAGTAAGCCTCGATCGTTCCGCGATGGTAATTAGCGGTGACAACGAAATGGTTTGCTTTGTTGACGCTGACGTGGCACGGAGAAGGTCCTTCCGTCACTTGTCGGTTGATGCTTTGCAGATCGCCTGTTTGTTCGTCAATGGAAAAAACAGCAAGCCCCCCTGAATTTCCGTCTTTAACAACCGAATATAAATTTTGATTGTCTTTGGAAATCGCGATATATGTCGGATTGTCAAGCTCTGCTGCTACTTTAGCTTCACTAAGCTCTTTTTTCTCAGTGTCCAATGTAAATTTGTAAATGCCTTTGCTTTCACCTTTCGTATATGTACCGATATAACCGATGAATGGATTTGCCACGAAACATGCTCCTTTCAAATATACTTTTCTAGAATTATATCATGGAAATTCTCCTATTTTTCTATTTTAAAATGAACGAAAATTAGACAAAAATTTACAAATAATTAAAACTAACTAAATATTTCGACATTACAATAATTGAGGTTAGAAAAATTTTAGGGAGGAGTTTTATTTGAAAAAAAGAAAGAGACGCTCTATGCTGGCTGGAGCTTCCGCTGTTTTGCTTGTTCTTGTTTCCGTGTTAACACCGATACATACGTATGCAACAGCAACAGTTGCAGGAGACGCCGAGCAGCAGATGGAGGAACAAACGAAATCAACGGATAAACCAAATCAAGAACAACCGCTTCATCAAAATGACAACGAGCCAAATGTTGAAGAAAACAACTCTCAGCAAAACGAAGTTCAACAGGACAAAAGTGATGAAAGACAGCCTGATGCAGCAAATGAAGAAGTGAAAGAACCTGCAAAAGGAGGGGATCATCCATCTTTTCCGGTTAATGAAAGTGAACAAAAGCAGCAAAAACCAGAACAGCAAGATACTGATACAGTTCCCGAAACTTCAAAACAAGAGCCAGAAGCAAATTCACAATCTACCCCCCAACTTGAACAGCAAGCTGTTACATTGCCACTGGAAATCGTTCATCAGCCACCGGCAGTCATTCAAAAAGGCCGGCCGCTTAAAATTGATGCGGAAGGAAAAGACCTTGCAGAGTTGACATTGTTTTATCGTACAGCTCCGGGTATGCTTGTGAAAAGCATGAAAATGGAGAAAATAAATGATACAACCTTTACGGCAACTGTACCAGAAAGCGACTTATGGTCTTATACTTTTTCTTATTGGTTTGAAGGGAAAAATGAGACAGAAACAACAAGACTTCCAATAAATTCTTCTGAAACATTTTCAGTAGCTATTCAACAAGATGCGGAACCGGATTATCAAAAAGTTCCGAAAATCTTAATCACCGAACTGGCTCCAGACACGTCAAATGTCGGAAGTGCTGACGGATATGAATTTATTGAGCTTTACAACAATACCAACAAGCCGATTGAATTGCGAAATTATGAACTTCATTATCAATATCCGGGTACAGCAAAAGCCGATCAAGTTTTTCAATTTTCGGACAATCAAGTAATAGCTCCGCAAAAAACTTTCATTCTCTGGGTGAAAAATAGTTCTAATCAATCTTTAAGATTGGAAGATTTTAATCAATTTTACGGAACGGATTTGAAAGAAAGCGAAGTCCAAGCCTTGCCATTTGAAGGAATGGCTAACAGCGGCATCCGGACATTAGCTGTTTATTCAAAGGATGGTTCATTAGTATCTGCAGCAGCATATAATGATGGAGCTGATGATGTTGAAAGAGATAAAGGGATCATTTATCAATTTACGGAAGAGACGAAAATGAAAAAAATTGGCTTAAGTGAAAAAGCTAATCCAGGTGCATTCATCGAAGGGCAAGTGCCGAAGACACCTGTCGCCATTGAAGAGCCTGATGACAAAGAAGCTCCTGTCATTACACATCAGCCAATAGCAGAATGGGAAAGCGAGGAACCATTAATTGTAAAAGCTACAGTTACTGATAATAAAAAAGTCCGTTATGTCACATTATTTTATAAATTGACGGAAAATGGAGCATACAAATCCCTTCAAATGACTGAAAACGGAAATCAAAATGAATATAGGGCGGCGATTCCCAGTGCAGACATGTGGGGAAGCGAACTCCTATATTACATAGAGGCATCAGATGGAACAAACACGGTCAAAACAGAGGAATACCATGTTCAACTTAAAGCTCCCAATATTGATTATCAAAAAGTCCCAAAACTTCTTATTACTGAAGTAGTTCCGGACAGCGCCAATATAAATGGGTTGGACGGTTATGAATTTGTTGAAATTTATAATAATACTAATCAGACTATTGATTTTAAAGACTATAAAATCCGATATCGATATCCGCAGGAAGGTGCAGAATCCGATCTTATTTGGGGACCTCCTAATGATGATCAATCACTGCAAATTCCTTCAGGTGGGACGCTTGTATTTTGGATCATCAATCAAGGGAATGCATCGTTGGCTGTTGAAGATTTTAATAAACATTATGGTGTTTCGTTAGAAGAGAACAAAAACATTGTGAAAATTTATAATAACGGAATGGCCAACAGTAGTGCGAGATCATTAGTAATTGCCACAAACAGCGGAAAAGAAATTTCCGTTGCTCATTATAATGATCAGGTAAATATTGATGATACTAAAGAGGACAAAGGGATTTTGTACAAATATCCTGCGGATGGAAGCAATATAATGCAAAAAATTAGTGCCGGCGTTGAAGCGGCTACACCCGGATCGGTAAAAGACGGACAAACTCCGAAAGTGAAAGTAACTGTTCCAGCCGATTCAATGGCGCCAACTATTGAAAATTTAACAAATACTGAAAAAGCTATGGAAACGGATAATATTTTCATCAAAGCGGAAGTAAAAGATAATATCGAAGTCAAAACCGTTTCTTTATACTACCGGACAAAACTACAAGAACCATTTAAAAAAGTGAATTTAGAAGAAAACTATAATTCGAGATTATATGAACATACGATTTATTCGCCTGAATTAATTGGGAAAAATATAGTTGAGTATTACTTTGTCGCTGGCGATGGGACGAATATCCAAGAGTCTCCTCATTTTACGGTTCAAATTGAAAGTGCAAATAAGAAGCAGGGCTTGCGGTTAAACGTAGAAAACGGGCAAATTGTTTCCAAAGAAACCGTTGTGAAGGCAACAGGCGATCTTACACCTGAGGAGGTTTCCTTATATATTGATGGAGCAAAACAAACAAATACTTTCCGCACGATTGAATCAGACGTTTATTTTGCCTTTGATGTTCGTAAAACGAATCTTTATTTTCAAAACGGTGTGACGATCGGTAATGACATTTTGCGGATTTTCGATGACACCATTAATCAATATACAACAATTACGGTTCCGGTTTCGCCGGAAAGGCTGAAAATCGGGGAAGATTTATCAATTGCGATTAGGGCAGGCACAAAGGTCAGTCCGTTTGATGAAACATCTGAAGAAAACCGTGATGATTTTTATGTGAAAAATGTGCGCTTAGTTTTATCTGACGGCACGACGCTATACAGCAGCGAGCATCAAGATCCCGAACAGGAGATTTCCGTCGGCGACAGTGCCGGATTAAGCCCGGTTGTCGAATTTACGTTCGATATTCCGGATGAAAAATTTACATCCCTCGGCTACTTGTGGAACAGCGTAAATGAAGAAGACGGCGAGCATGAAGTGAAAGCAGTAGATCAAAAAGGGAATGAAGTGACATCGACGGTTATTGTCGATAACTCAAAGCCAATCATCAAACCAACAATTGAGGAAGGAAAAAAATATAAAGGATCTTTCGTGATTGATGCTGAAATTCAAGATAAATGGAGTAAAATTAGATCGATCACTGCCAAATTAGATGATCAATATATCGATCTTCCATTTGCAGCTTCGTCAGCACAGCTTCAATCAGGCAAACATCAACTTGTCATTACAGCTATTGATGAGGCAGGCAATGAAGGAAAAAGCGAAGTCACTTTCTATACAGTGGACGAACATCCGCTCTTTCCTGATTTTTTCGAAACAGATGAGGATGCTTTAAGTGCTAAATTGTCCGTAAGAGTGGCGGATCCGACAATGGACGATCTTGATGTATCTTTCTTTCAAGCTTTTCAGTATAAAGCATCAGATGAAGAACATGTAGATATTTTGCAAAATGCATCTGATACAGAACCGCCTGCTGGATTTCAAGTTGAAGGCGAAAAAGTTCTTTCGAAAGATGAACGCAGGAAGTTGGAAAACGCAGATGGCGAGGCGCTTGCAACAACATCAACTGAGCAGTTTCCGTATCATCGCTTCAACGTTACCGTTGATCAAAAAGTTGATGAAAATGATGAAATAGAACTTATTTGGAACGGTTCTTCATTGCCAGGACGAAAAGTGACGATGTATGCCTGGAACAATATAGAAAATAAATGGAAGGAAGTTGCTTCACAAACTGCCGGTGAAGAAAGATTT
Source organism: Aeribacillus sp. FSL M8-0235 (assembly GCF_038000355.1). NCBI lineage: Bacteria > Bacillati > Bacillota > Bacilli > Caryophanales > Bacillaceae > Aeribacillus > Aeribacillus sp. FSL M8-0235. The sequence goes on from NZ_JBBOBW010000001.1 coordinate 1,069,271, forward strand.
CAATTGAAAGGGAGCGTAATTGCGAAAGACTATGTGAAAAACCAAAAGGTGAGCGTGATCGTTCAAGACCAAATCGCGCAAACTATAGATTATGATTATACGTTTGTATGGATGAGCGATACGCAATATTATTCGGAAAGCTATCCACACATTTATCAAAAGCAAGTCGAATGGATTCGAGATCAAAAAGATAATCTCAATATTCAGTATGTATTTCATACAGGTGATCTAGTCGATGAAGCAGATGATCACAATCAATGGGCAGTGGCCGATCAAGCTATGAAAGTGCTAGATGATGCAGGAATCAGATATGGAGTTCTAGCCGGCAATCATGATGTTGGCCATAAAGACGGAAACTACAACAATTATTATCAATATTTCGGCGAAAATCGGTTTGCAGGTCGTGACTATTATGGAGGTTCTTATAAAAATAACCGCGGTCATTATGATTTAATTTCGGCGAACGGTAATGATTATATTATGGTGTATATGGGCTGGGGCGTTTCGGATGAAGATTTGGACTGGGTGAATTCGGTGTTTGAAAAGTATCCCGATCGGAAAGCAATTTTAGCATTCCATGAATATTTACTAGTCAGCGGAAACCGCAGCCCGATTGGAAATCAAATTTTTGAAAAAGTTGTTAAACCAAATAAAAATGTGATGGCGGTATTATGCGGACATTATCATGACAGCGAGACATTAGTCGATGAGATTGATGATAACGGAGATGGAGCGCCTGACCGAAAAGTATATCAAATACTTGCTGATTATCAAGGCGGTCCTGAGGGCGGCCAGGGCTATATCCGTTTGCTGCACTTCAATACAGATACGAATCAAATTTATGTAAAAACATATTCGCCTTATTTAGACGACTACAACTTTTACGATCCGGAACAGTATCCAGGAAAAGATGAATTTATCATTGAAACCGATTTACAACCGCAAGAGAAAAAAGTAGCAACAGATTCTTTTGTTGTCAACGTCTATACCGACAGCTTGATCGGCAAAGTCGAAAACGTTCCGAGTGGCGAAGTGGCCTCTGTCATGTGGCATGATTTAGAGCCAAACCAAGTGTATTATTGGTACACGGAAGCCGAAGATCAATTTGGCGGTAAAACGCGCTCATCGATTTGGTCTTTCCAAACGAAAGAAGGTGAAATTGTTCCAAATCCGGCTGATCCGGGAGAAGGCGGAAATGATCCGGAAAAAGACAACAGGGATAAAGGTGGTCAAGGCGATAAAACACCTTCCGAAGGTGGCAGCAAAGACAATAAAACACCTTCCGAAGGCGGCCAAGAAAAAGATCAAGATCATTCGGGTAACGAAGATCATCCTGAAAACGAAAATCATAATGGAAACAACGGTAGCGGATCAGGCGGCACAAATAATCCTTCTGGTACGGATGGAACTACGGATGGAACGAAATTTGAACAGGTGAGTGAGAATCAAGCTTCGGCATCACTTCCGGATACAGCAACGTACGTGTATCGCTGGCTGCTGATAGGCATGCTGCTGATAGCAATGGGAATGATGCTGAAGATTCGTCAGCGCAAAGCTATTTACAAATAAAATATGCAAACCCCCAAAACACATGTGCTTTGGGGGTTTCTTGGTGCGCCCGACATGGGTGTAATCTCTAGGATGAAAGTCCCGAGCTCTGAAGGCAGAAGCAGCATTTAGCTTAACGCAAGGGGTGTCCGTGGTGGCACGGATTCTGATGGAAGCGGGCGGCAAACTTTGGGTCTCTTGCCTGAATAGTCAGCCGTCCTATGATTTTTTCCATTAAAAAATGACCATTTGAAAACTTCTTCTATTCTATTATGAAAAAACAATTTCTATAAAGTTTGTAAATGATCGGAAATTAAAATTGACAAAAAGAAAAAAGTATTGGTAAAATTACCAATGAGTTGGAAAATTATATATAATATTCAAAAAAATGAAAGTGAAGTTTAGAGTTTACAAAGAAAATAGATTTTTCCATTATTCATCGGGATAAGCAGTGGTTTTAGCACAAGTATCTTTATACAAAATAAAAGAACTATTTTCAGTTATTGTTGATCGCTGGACAGTGCATTTACGTGAAGAAAAAAGGATAGAAAACATGATCCCGTTTTCTCTCTTTCGATCTATCATAATTGAATGTTTCCAATCAACTGCAAAGCGGGGAATATAGAATGCTGTCATTATATATTCAACACAAGAGACACGGTGATGAATTTGAGCTGAAAAATATAGAAGTGACCATCATGCCTTCTCAAATCACATTATTATTAGGTCATAATGGGGCGGGGAAAACAACCATTATTAAATCACTCTTTGGATTAATGGATTATGTCGGTACTTTATCCGTAAATAACAAAAAAATTGATTTGAATGTTTCTGAAGATGTGGATTATTTGAAGAAAAATGTTTCCTATATTTCAGATGAGATTGCTCTTTTCGATTATTTGACGCCGAAAGAATACTTCTCTTTAATCGAAAACTCATTTAAACATCAGGTAGACCATCAGTTATTAGAAAAGCTTATAAAAATTTTTGAACTTGAAAGGTATCTGCATATACCGATAAGCAATTTATCTCATGGCAATAAGAAAAAAACACAAATTGTTTCACAGCTTTTTAAAGGAAGTGAATTTGTCATCTTTGACGAGCCGACGAACGGGCTGGATCCCGATATGGTCATTATCTTGCGGAAAACTCTTCATTTTTTAAAAACAAAAGGCATCGGGATTTTATTGTCCACCCATCACCTTAGTTTTGGGGAAGAATTGTACGACAAGGTTATTTTGCTTCGAAACGGAAAAGTAAAATTAAATTGTACGCGGGATCAAGTATTTGAACAGTTTGGCAGAATGTCTTTGGAAGAAATATATGAAGAGGCAAACAAGGATTATTACTTGAAAGCAGAGGAGATTTTAAATGCCCCCGATGTTCGAGATAATAGCGAGGATCGAGATTCCAAAACAGGTTAAAAAAGCAAAAAATATCTTTTTGAACTACCCGACTCATTTATTGGCAGTTGTTTTAGGAGCGATTCTCCTTTATGTCGTATATGCCTTAATTTTATTTCAATATTTGGATTTCATTCCATTGAATAAGACAGACGCTTTTGATTCAATTTTGGTGTTCAGCATCTTATTGGCATGTTTCCTTATGATATTTTCCAGAGAAAAGTTAAAAAGAAAGGAGTATGCCTTTTTCTTTTTAAACACTTCTATTAATGCGGGTCAATTTGTTGCGGGAAGCTATTTTTTGTTATATGTCTTTTTTAACATCTTCATTTTTTTCGCATTTTTGCCTTTGCTCATTTCTTTTTATATAAAACATATTCAAATACATATCTTTCATATTTTTCTAGTTCTTCTTTTGTTGTTTATTATTTTTTGGTTCATCCTGTTTATTTGGATTTTATCCTCTTTGATTGTCGGAAAATGGCTGGGCAGACATAAAGATGGACTTTATTTCAAATCATTATTATTTATGTCCATCATATGGGGGCTGCATTTTGTTTCTAAACATATGGCGGAGCGTATAGGAAATTTCGGCTTTCTGTTTTGGATCGGTTGTTTGGTCGCTCTTTTAATATTATGGATAGGGATAAAAAATTTATCGGGAAGGTATTTATTTGGTTTATTTCAGCAAAGCCATACAGGTAATTATCCTAAAAAAATAAAAAGCAAGGAATTTAAGCTTAATCATTACGTTATTCATTTTGTATTGGAAGCAATCTATTATTTTCGAAATCGACTTTTTGCGGAAATGGCTCTTATGTTCTCGATTCTCTATGCTCTCACCATAGGGGTTTATATTTTCTCGGATGCAATGACCTTTGCCATTGTATATTCATTTATTATGAATTTAGGTTTAAAAGAACTTATGATTGTTTTGCCTTTATGTATTGGGATGCATTTTAGGCAATATAATCTTTCCATATTTATGATCAATGCACCGGCTTCCGTCTATTTTTTTCCGAGAATATTCATGGCAATAGCAGTAAATTTTATGATTTATTTTTTATTTGTAGTTTTAAATTGTTTTATATTAAATCAAGATTTTCTTCCGCAATTAACCGGAATTTTTTCTATTTTTTTCGTTACAATGCTCTCAACCTTTGCCGGATTTATAGCGAGAATTCATGACGGGAATAAGGCTGTAGCGTTAATTATAATCCTTGTCATTGTGGCAATCATTGATTCTTTTTTACATTATTTCATTTCGCAAAGTTATTATATTGATTTTATATATGTTGCAGGCGGGATTTTTCTATACTTGATTTCTCAAAATATTTTTTTAAGAAGGCCTGTTTTCAAATGATAAAAGTGCTATTAGCAGTCTGGCCTCCAATTTTTCATGAGACGGGATATATCGCAATGAATTATAAAGAGGGGATGAAAAATATTGGACTTCGGCAAATAATCAACTTGAAGTATTTTTATGTAATATATTTCAATTCTGAAATAAATTTGTGCATTTGCTCCAATGGCAGTGTCGATAGTGTGAATAAATATGACTGACAGCTTTTTTGTGAAGATGTTATTTTTAACATCGTTATGTAATTTGCTCTTTTTGTCCTCAAATGGCCTGATGAAAAAAATTGTAAAAGCAATAGAAGAAATGAGGAAGATGTTATGACAACTTTCTTTAGAGCGCTTATGGGCGGAATCAGTTTAGTTTTTCTGTACGCTTTAATAGTTCTAATAACTCCTTTTATTATTCGGTTATCCGGCATCACCCACATTGAATCAAGTCCGAAGATTCTGAACCTTCCCTTATATGTCATCAAAATAGAGGGAAGTAAATTTGTAGCGGAAGCGACCTGGTTAGGCTTAATTCTTTCACTTGTAGCAGGCACGGCTTTTTATTACTTGGTTCATTTCTTTACAAGAAACAGATCCCGTTAATTCATTGAAGGAGCCGCTGAAGAGAGGGGCTTGTAAAAAATTTTGCTTATTTTTCACGACATATCGTCAAGCAAAATATTGAATGCCACGAAATAATCCAGTGGAATTCATTTATCAGTATCTGACAGGAGCGAACATGTATCGATGACTTTTGTTTAGCATATTGATCTGGCCATGTGGATATTGCTCTCAGATATGCCAGAGCTACAAATAGAAAAGCCCCAAAGTATGGGATTTTGGGGCCTTTTTTGCAGATTAACCATTTACGATCGTGCCGCCGTTTACGTGGAGAATTTGCCCTGTCATATAAGTAGAATCGTTACTTGCTAAATATACATAAGCAGGCGCAACTTCCATCGGCTGTCCGGGCCGCTTCATCGCTGTGTTGGAACCAAAAGAAGCTACTTTTGTACGATCAAAAGTAGAAGGGATGAGCGGTGTCCAAATGGGTCCTGGCGCTACACCGTTGACTCGAATGCCTTTAGGGGCCAATGATAAAGCAAGAGAACGGGTAAATGACGCAATGGCGCCTTTTGTTGCCGAATAATCAATGAGCTGTTCATTTCCATGATAGGCTGTAACAGATGTCGTATTTATGATCGTGCTGCCTGTCTTCATATGGGGAAGAACAGCCTTTGTCATGAAAAAGAACGAAAAAATATTGGTCCGAAACGTTCGTTCAAGCTGTTCTGCTGTAATGAATTCAATTCCTTGCTGCGGATGCTGCTCGGCTGCGTTGTTTACTAAAATATCCACTTTTCCAAATTGATCTTTTGCTCCCTTCACCGCTTGCTGGCAAAATGCTTCGTCTCCGAGATCGCCGGCTATTAAATGACATTTGCGCCCGAGCTGTTCAACATACCCTTTTGTTTCCTTTGCATCTTCATGCTCATTTAAGTAAATGATGGCCACATCGGCACCTTCTTTGGCAAACAGCACCGCAACCGCCCTCCCGATGCCGCTGTCTCCGCCGGTAATGACCGCTGTCTTTCCTGCAAGCTTTCCGCTGCCTTGATAAGAAGGATCATCAAAGATTGGTCTTGGATTCATAAACGATTCAATCCCCGGCTGCACATTTTGCTGTTGAGGCGGAAGTGTATTTGGCTGATTTTGCTGCTGAACCATAAAAACCTCCTCCTAAAACAAGTAAGTATATAGTTAGTATGGGAAGTTGACGGGATAATAAACAAAAATTGATTAACGGTATATTTTAGAAAAAAATGATTTTTCAAAAAACTATTGATACAACAATCTGTTTTATGGTTATATTTAGGTGAAGTAACAGTATTTGGTTATATAATAAAATGGAGAATATTTGATATAACATTTGGAAAAAGCGAACCGTTAATAACAAAATGGCTTTTGGGTGATGAAATGTTAATAATAAAGTGGCTTAAATGGAAATTAATGATAAGATGGAGAAATAAAATCGGAGAATATAAAACTGATTCCTGATAAATATTTAGAAGGAAGGACATTATTTTTATTGAGTATCTTAAAAGATAAACTTTTTTTTTCGATGAATTCATCATTTTATAATATTCTTTTTCAACTAATATCGCGAGATTATATCGAATAAAGATCATCGCAAATGGATTCAAAAAGGAACATTTTACCGCTTAATAAGCCCATTTGACGGGGACGGAAATGTGACGGCATGTATGGTTGTGTAATGCACCCCTTTGTCAAGACACAAATTGATAATATTTAAGTTATCCATTCTCTCCTTTCGCTATGAATGTGGTGCGTGTGCGATAAAGGCTTGACATGGAGCCTCTACGGGCACGATTTTTTGCGCTGGAGCGATGGACAGATAACATCGCATGGCTAAAACAGCCTATCATGCCCGTCTCTCCATATAAAGCCTCTCATCACGTTCGATGGTTAGGATGCTTGAGCCATCTTAGGTTGCTTGTACACTGTTGCTGGCGTCAAATAGTCCAAGGATTGGTGAGGTCGGTCTGTATTATAGAACGTAACATAGCGTCGAATGCCTTTTCGCAACTCTTTAGGATTCTCGAATTCATTGAGATAGATACATTCATACTTTAAAGCTCTAAAGAATCGTTCCGTACGACTATTGTCTGTTGCTCGTCCTTTGCCATCCATTGATACCTGGATGCCATACTCTTTCAACAGCCCGAGATAGTCAGCGTTTGTAAAATGGCTGCCCTGGTCACTATTGATGATGGTCGGCTTACCATGACGCAATGCCCGCTTAAGACAGTTGATGACAAATCCTTTCTCCAGCGTACTAGATAACTCGTAATCGATCACTTTGCGGCTGAACCAGTCGATGATGGTAAACAGATACATAAAGCCCCGTCCCATACGAAGGTAGGTGATATCCACTCCCCACACATGGTTCGGATGAGTGATCTCCTATCCACGGAGCAGGTAAGGTCGGCAGTACTTGGCATGTAGCCTCTTACTAAGGTTGGGTTTAGGGTAAATAGCTTGTATACCCATAAGACGCATGAGACGGTGTACGCGTTTACGATTCGCATCAAATCCTTTCTCACGAAGTTTCGCAGTCATTCGCCTGTAGCCAAAGTAGGGATGAGCTGTATAAAGCATATCCATTTCGTGCATGAGCATGATGTTTTCTGAGCTTTCTGTTTGCCCCTTTGATTGGCGATACACGCTAGTACGATGAATACCTAATAACTGTGCCTGACGCTTGATGCTGATCGATGGGTGATTGAATTCGACCATAGCCTTTCGTTCGTCAACAGACTTATTTGAGTCCAGATTTTTTTTTCAGCCAGTCAACTTCAACCGTTAACTGACCTACCAATTTCTCTAAATTTTCTTGTTTGGCCTCATATTCTTTACGGATTTTATCCACTTCGCTTGAGCCTTTTTCAAAGACCATCGAGGATCGTTCTAGAAATTCTGCTTTCCAACGACTGACCATGACTGGGCTTAATTCATATTTGGCGGCTATTTCATTGACGGTTTGCTCTTCACGCAACACCTCAAGAACCACCTTAGCTTTAAATTCTGCGGTATATCGGTTTCTTTTTTTCATGGTATCATTATAACTTATTTATCACGCTCATGTGTCTCACCTTATGGGAGCATTATATTGTTTCAGAAGATCAAAAAGAAGCGCTTGTAGGTTACTACCAAGTGCTGGCAAAACCAAATCACGGATATTCACGCATTCTGTTAAAAGGGTTAAATGGCGATTTTGAATATGAAATAAAAGGAGTCGAAAACACATTTTTTGGCGATGAACTGATGAACGTCGGCATTCAGCTGACGAACAATATCTTTGATGCCCACTTCGGGGTCAATGAATCGGGCGATTTTTCTTCAAAACTCTTTAAGCTCAAAGCAAAAGAATGGTAGAAACCGGGGCGCCTGCCTCGGTTTTTTCATCAGAGCCTCAAATACTTCCCCTTACACCCAGAAGGAGTGATGGATTTTTCCCGCAGGCTGGGGCATGGATCGGGGAAGAGTCAAATTACCCAAAGTGCACAAAATCCGGGCAATTTGCAAAATGTGAACGGTATTTACGGATTTTAGGTTGAAGTCATGAGTTTTGCTAATTGGCAGCAATTGTTGCTTCGCCTTGTGGATGATCATGTAAGTGAATGATTTTGTTGCATACTGTGTCAAAATCATTGCTATGGTCTATAATGATAAAAATGGAATTTGATGAGCCGCTTTCAATTAATTTCTTTATCTTTTCTTTACCGCTAAAATCCATATGAGAAATTGCTTCATCAAACATAATGATGTTTGCCCCTTTTAAAAGGGCTCTGGCAATAGCAATTCTTTGAATTTGGCCTCCTGATAAATTTTTTCCGTTTTCCCCAACTAATGTATTTTCTTTATCAGGCAATTTTTCTATAATATCATCTAAACCAGTCGTTCTCAGCACTTCCATATAAGTATTCGAATCAACGTTTTCTACACCATATTTAATATTGTTTTCAATTGTATCGTTAAATAAATATATTTTTTGCGATACGATGCCAATGTTTTTCCGAAGCGATTTTTTATCTATGTCATCAATCGGTATTCCATTTATAAGAACTTGTCCTTTTCCTTTTTGCACATTATATAATCCCATTAATATTCTAAGTATTGTTGTTTTGCCGGTTCCATTTTTCCCCTTTATTAAAAGCTTATCAGCAGGGGCTAGCGAAAAACTTACATTATTCAAGATATATGGCTGGTCTTCTTTATACCTAAAAGATACACCTTTAAACTCAATGCTCTTAATATCATTTATTTTGACTTTATTCTGTTCCTCGTCTTCTCCTATTTGTTCAATAAATATATGGAGCCTTTTTAAACTTACTAATGCCGGCTGGATCGTTAGAACAGTAGCCGATATATTTTGAATTGGCGAATACAGTCTGGGAAGATAGTTCATAAATACCATATATCCGCCTATTGTCATACTATTTATTATGACATCTTTTCCACCCATAACGATTAATAAAACAGAAGACAGTGAACCAACCAAAACAATTAATTCCATACCAATTGAATAAAAGATTGATTGTTTAATATTGGCATCCACTAGATCTTTAGCTGCTGAATTGATTTTTTCTGTTTCCTTATCCTCTACCGAGAGATTTTTGACTTCTTCGATACCCTGTACTGACTGCTGTATTTTGTTGTTTAAAACGGCACTTTTTTCAGCTGTTTCAGTAGATATATGAAATATTGAAGACAAGAATTTGTTTGAAATGATGTAATATGCCGGCATTAGCAGACATAAAATTAATGTTAATTTGAAATTGATTGCTGCCAGAATAATAAGGGTAGCAAACAGTTCAAAAAAACTCAGCAAAATTTTAAATGTGTTGGCAGAAAACAATCCCCCTATATTATTTACCTCATTTAATCTTGATGTAATATATCCGCTGGGGTAAAAATTGAAAAACTCCATAGGCAGTTTCAGCAGTCTTGTTGATATATTTTGCCGAAGATTCAACACTATATTCTGGCTTACTTTTGTAAAAACTACATTGGAAAAATAGTTGAGCATACTCTTAATTACATATATTAATGCAAGTATTGCACTGAATAAAAGAACATAGTGATAATCTTTTTTTGCTATTCCAAAATCAAAAATATTCTTAATGATTAATCCTGGAAGTACAGTGATTGCAGAAAGAACAACTAATAAAAGAAAAGCTATAGACAAGCTCTTTTTAAATTCTTTTAAATAGCTAAACAATAATTTTACGCTGTTGTTCATATATATCGCCCCGGTTTAGTTAGTAGAGGTAACCGTTGATTTTTCTATTTTATTGCAATAGACCATTCCATCAATCCTTTTGGATTTAAAATAATCTAGCGCACGGCAATCAAAGCAAAATAAATTTCTCTCACAATTTGAACAATGTTGAATTTTCGTTCCATACGTTTATTTGAAAAATTCTTTGAATAAAAATAATGGTCAGAGTAAATACAATATTTGCATCTGAAATTGCAAGCATCGGTAACAATTAAGCATAGATGCGATATTCCCTCTGTCAGTAATTTTTCTTTAATAAATTGTTCAGTGATTTTTGGCAATTGAAAATCTGATTGAAAGAGGTTATATTTTACAATTTTATGAAGCAATTCATTTAGATTATTTTTTTTGAAGTCTTCTTCATGAATGGTGTCACCTATCTTAATTGCCGACAAAAAGTTTTTTTCTGATTTATTTACTGGAATAACTATTCTCGTACTGTTGTCATAGCAATAATTATCTTTTTCGGTATCAAATAATAATGGTTCAGTTAAAAATTTAATCATTTCACTTCTTCCTTTCTATTTTAACGTTAACCTTGTTGCAACCATCTTAGGGGAAGAAAGTGAAGAGGCCTCTCTACCAAAAATTATAAATGATGAACTCCATTAATTTACAGAAAAATTTTACATATTTTTGAATTTTTCCAACTATATGGGAGGCTATTAAAAAGGTCAATCTGACAAGGCATGAAAACAAGAAAATGATGGAATGATCCGGCGGAATGAGAAAATGGGTGGGAATCGCACAGGATCGGTATTTAGCCGTTGTTAGGGGTGTGAACTAAAATGAGAGATTATTTAGAAAGCATTTATGCACCTTTGTATTTGACCGAAAGACGATGGGGCTCACTTTTTTTGTCCCTGCTGTGATGTTTAGCTTATCTCTGTTGCTTATTCTGTTTGTTCCAAGAGAGGAAGATGATATTCACAGTAATATCATTATTATTCAAGGTGTTTTTATACCGTTTACTTGCTGGTGCCTTATGTATCGGCTGAGTGAAATGTATGAAGAAGGGGCGCATGAAACGTTAGTTCCATATTACTAAAAACGGTTTGGGATGGATTTCTTCCAGTACTTGATTGTCAATATTATCGGGGTTTTTCATTTATGTACCGCTTTTGTGATGAAATACGGGATGACTTCGTTATCTGGTCTTAACGTGATTCATTTTATGATTTTAGTATTATTCTATATGCTTTTTGGCACATCACTTATCGTGCTGATTATAAACATTGAGATTTCTCTAACGATTATCATGATTTACACGGTTTTAGAAGTGCTTACGTTAGGAGAATTTATCCATGGCCGCACATCTTTCTATTCGATCCGCCTGTTTGGGATCCATTTTTATTGAGAAAATGGTTATTTTTGTCGATAACCGTTATCGTGCTAATGTTTATAACAGTTGTTTTCATTCAGCGGGCGGATAGGAAGCCGCAATAGGCTATTTTAATACAATTTATTCAAGCTTATGGTTAGGAAAAGCTTTGAGGCGATTTAATAAAAAATGGATAACGAAGTGCTAAACGAGCACTTCGTTATCCATATGCATCCGAAAATAGCTTGCCCTTAACGGCGAGACGAAATATTAAAGGACATTAAAATATCGAGCTTCAGGGTGTGAGACGACGAAGGCAGAGACGGATGCTTCCGGTTCCATCATAAAGCCTTCCGTCAGCTGGATGCCGATTTTTTCAGGCTTTAACAGCTTAAACAGCTTCGCTTGATCTTCTAAGTCTGGACAAGCCGGATAGCCAAATGAATAGCGCTGACCTTGGTATTTTGCTGCAAACCGTTCCTGCATTGTGAAGTCAAGCGGATCCGGGAAGCCCCATCGGTCGCGGATCAGCTGGTGCGTCCGCTCTGCAAGACCTTCTGCCAGCTCCAGCGCCAATGCTTGAATCGCATGGCTCCGGAAAAATTCACCGCTTTCTTTAAACTGCATGGCGATGCTGCGAATGTCTTTTCCAGCAGTTACGGCAAACAGGGCGATATAATCATGCGGTGTTTCATCTGACCGTTCGCTTACATAGTCGGCAATGCATAAAAACGGCGGCTTTTCCTGCCGAGGGAATGTAAACGTCTCAATGATTTTATCTTTTGCAGCCGGATCTAAAATGTGAATGGAGTTTCCTTCGCGATAGGCCGGGAAAAATTGATAAATAGCAGATGGACGGAACCAGCCATATTCTTTCCCTAAACGCAGCAATTCATCTATTTCATTTTTTAGTTCTACCGCTTTTTCCTGTTTTTCCAGAAGCATCTGTTTGACATTGCCTTTTAATCCGAGATGGTGTCCTAAAAGCATTTGCATGTTCACATACGGGACGACTTGGGCAATATCAATGTTTTGAATAATGTGTGGATTGCAGTCAGCTGGATGATATACGGTCGGTTTGGACACAGATGATTTTTTTTCAATGATCATAACAGGTTTGCTGCTTTTCTGTCTATTCTGTTTTTCCTCAACTGCGACCGTTCTTTTCTCAAGGAAAGCATCCGGGTTTTCTCTCAGCTTATTGGCAAGCGACAGCCCGTCCATTGCATCTTTCGCATATAACACAGGACCGTCATATTCCGGTGAAATTTTTTGATCGGTAAATTTGCGTGATAATGCAGCACCGCCGACTAAAATCGGAATCGAAATGTTGGCTGTTTTTAAGTCTTGTGCTGTTAACACCATTTGCTGGGCTGATTTGACGAGCAGTCCGGAAAGACCGATAATATCAGGCTTTTCATTATTGACCGCTTCAATCAGCTGCTGCGGCGCAACTTTAATGCCTAAATCAACGACGCGGTAGCCGTTGTTGGAAAGAATAATGTCAACTAAATTTTTGCCGATGTCATGGACGTCGCCCTTGACTGTAGCTAAAATGACTTTTCCTTTGCCGCTGTCATCTTTTTTTTCCATATACGGTTCTAAAAAGGCGACAGATGCTTTCATCACTTCCGCACTTTGAAGCACTTCAGCAACAATCAGCTGGTTGTCGTTAAACAGTTCGCCGACAATTTCCATTCCTTTCATTAACGGCCCGTTGATGATATCGAGAGGATCATCATATTTTTCTAGTGCCAGCTGCAAGTCTTCGATTAATCCTTGCTTTGTTCCTTCCACAACGTATTGTGCGAGCCGTTCCTCCAAGGTTAATTCCGTTTTCGGCTTTTTTTCCTCTTTCTTTTTGTCGCGGTAAAAGTTCGTAAATTGTGCGAGCGTCTGATCATTTGTTTCAAATAATAAGTTTTCTGCCAGCTTCCGCTCTTCTTCAGGGATCGAAGCGTACCGCTCTAATTTTTCCGTATTGACGATCGCATAATCGAGCCCTGCCTGTGTGCAATGGTATAAAAAAACGGCGTTTAATATTTCTCTGCCGACCGGCGGAAGCCCGAAGGAAACATTGCTGATCCCGAGAATAGTTAAACAGCCGGGAAGATGTTCTTTAATTAAACGGATCCCTTCGATCGTTTCTTGGGCAGATCCGATATATTGCTCATCACCTGTGCCGACAGGGAAGACGAGCGGGTCAAAAATAATGTCGCTTGGGCTTATACCGTGTTGATTGACTAAAATGTCATAAGACCGCTTGGCAATCTCCAGCTTTCGCTCCGCAGTCAGAGCCATTCCGTCTTCATCGATTGTTCCGACGACAACAGCTGCACCGAATTGTTTCACAAGCGGGAGAACTTCTTCAAACCGTTCTAAGCCGTCCTCTAAATTGATCGAGTTGATGATCGCTTTCCCTTGTGAGTATTCGAGCGCTTTTCTGATGACATTGGCGTCGGTTGAGTCAATGACAAGCGGCGCTTTTACTTTTTTTACAACCTCGCGGATGAAGTTTTCCATATCTTCAAGCTCGTTTCGGTCCGGATCGGCGAGACAGACATCGATGACGTGGGCGCCGTTTTTCACTTGAGCTCGGGCGATTTCCGCTGCTTCTTCAAATTTTCCTTCCGCAATGAGACGCTTGAATTTACGCGAACCGATGACGTTTGTGCGTTCACCGACAAACAGCGGGCGCATTGATTCATCATAGCGAAGGGGCTCAATGCCTGATACCGTATGTTGATTTTGCTTTTTGACGATTTTTCGCGGTTTTAAGCCTTCCATTGCCTCCCTTATTGCGCGAATATGTTCGGGAGTTGTTCCGCAGCAGCCGCCGACCATATTAAGCCAGCCTCTTTCTGCAAACCCTCTGATTTTTTTGGCTAAAGATTCCGGTGATTCATGGTAGCGTCCTTCTTCATCAGGCAGTCCGGCATTCGGATAACAGCTGACAGCGGTATTGGCGATTTCAGACAATGTACGGATGTGATCGGTCATGAATTCAGGACCTGTCGCACAGTTTAAGCCGACGGCAATTGGATTCATATGTTCAGCTGAAATGTAAAACGCTTCAATATCTTGACCGGCAAGAGTTGTTCCCATCGGTTCTATCGTTCCGGACAGAATGATCGGCACTTCTTTCTTGAGCTTTTGAAAAGCTTGTTGAATTCCTAAGTAACCTGCTTTCACATTGAGCATATCTTGGCTTGTCTCAAGCAGAAGTACATCAACGCCCCCCTCTAACAGTCCTTCCGCTTGAACTTGATAAGCTTCTACCAATTGTTGGAATGTGACGCCGCCTGTAACGGAGAGCGTTTTAGTCGTTGGCCCCATTGATCCTGCCACAAAACGAGGCCAATCCGGTGTTGAATATTTTTCTGCAGCGCGCTTTGCAATCTCCGCTGCTTTTTTATTTATTTCAAAAGCAAGGTGCCCCAAGTTATATTCCTCGAGGACGATGCTTGTACCGCCAAACGTATTTGTCTCGATAATATCAGCACCTGCTTCAAGGTACGCTTCATGAATACGGACAATCGTTTCAGGGGAAGTGATGTTTAAATATTCGTTGCATCCTTCATATTCTTCACCGCCAAAATCTTTCGCAGATAATTCTGCAGCTTGAATCATTGTTCCCATGGCTCCGTCTAGTATTAGAATTTTTTTCTCCAGCTGTTCCTTTATGTTATACATGGGAAATCTTCCTTTCTCGTTTTGCCTTTTCTTTTTCATGAATGTATTCCGTCAGCTCGACTGTCATTTCATAATGCAAAAACGGAGTGATTAAGTAAATGCCGTTAAACAGGTCAAATGCTGCGTCAATAAGCGATTTTGCAATGGCAAGTCCTTCTCGTTTTCCCTTTTCTTTATCATTGCCTGCTTTTTGCATCTGTTCGCGAATCGAATCGGACAATTTAATGCCTGGCACTTCGTTATGAATAAATTCAGCGTTGCGGCTGCTTATTAACGGCATAATCCCGAGATATATCGGAACATTCAGATGTTTTGTTGCTTCATATACTTCTTCGATCAGCTTCTCCGAATAGAGCGGCTGCGTAATAAAATAATCGGCTCCGCAGCTGATTTTTTTCTCAAGTCTCTGAACTGCGCGATCAAGATGTCTTACGTTCGGGTTGAAGGCGGCGGCTACAGTAAAGTTTGTTTTTTGACCAAGTGATTTTCCAGAGTATGACAAACCTTCATTAAATTGCTTAATTAAACTGATTAAATCAAACGATGATAAATCATAGACAGAGGTTGCACCCGGAAAATCACCGATTTTGGACGGGTCGCCGGTGACCGCTAAAATATCGTGCAGGCCAAGCGTATGCAGCCCCATTAAATGGGATTGAATGCCGATTAAATTTCTGTCACGACATGTTAAATGAACGAGCGGGCGAAGCTGGAAACGGCTTTTCACAATTTTTGCGCAAGCAACATTGCTGATTCTTGGTGTAGCAAGGGAATTATCCGCAAGCGTAATTGCATCAATCCCCGCTTTTTTCAACGCTTTTGCTCCTGTTAAAAATTTTTCCAAGCCGAGCGTTTTCGGCGGGTCCAATTCTACAATCACTGAGCGTCTGTTTTTTGCAATATCTGGGAGAGGAGTTTCTTGACTTTCTTTCATAGGTAAAACATGAATTGGAACATTTCGTTCTTTTACTTCTTTCTCTGTGACAGGAGGGAGGTTTGATACAGCTTCAGCCATTGCCCGAATATGTTTCGGCGCGGTTCCGCAGCATCCGCCGAGAAGCCGGACACCTTGTTTTCGGAATTGAAGAGCCGCTTCATAAAAATAGTGTTCATCTGATTCATAAACTAATCTTCCGTTTTCATACCTTGGCAGGCTGCCGTTTGGAAAAGCGGATAAAAAGGCATGTTCAAACAGCGGCACTTCTTCCAGAGATTGCAGCATATGATAAGGGCCTAAACGGCAATTGAGGCCGACAATATCTGCACCAAGTTCTTCAAGCATTTTCAAACCGTCTGCCAATCTTGTTCCATTTTGAAAGACGCCTTGTTCGTGCAAAGAAACATTTGTGATAATGGGCAAATCCGTTTCTTTTCTAGCTATTTGCAAAACGGTTTTCAGTTCTTCCAAGTCGTAATAGGTTTCTAAAATAATGCCATCTACGTTTTCGGATAAAAGGACATGAAGCTGCTCACGAAAATTTTCGGCAATGTCAGATAGCGTGAAGGCGCTTTTTTGAAACGAACGGATGCCGCCGATTGTTCCGATGACATACCCTTTGTTTTCCGCTTTTTGTAACGCCCTCTTTGCAAGTTCAACCCCTTTTTGGTTGATGATCTTTATATCATCTTCCAGCCCATATCTGGCAAGCTTTATGCGATTGGCGCCGTATGTATTTGTTTGAATAACAGTTGCGCCTGCGTCTAAATAGGCTGAATGAATCCGTTCTATTTCTTCCGGTTTTGAAACGTTTAGCTCATCAAAGCATCTGTCTATTCCGAATGAGTATAGTAGAGTCCCCATTGCTCCGTCGGCAATTAATATATGATTCTGTAAATCTTGTAAAAGCCCCATAAAAAGTCCTCCAATCAAATGAAATAGGCGCCTGCAAGGAGGCGAACACCTATATAAAAAAGAAAAGCCTTCTAAGAAGAAGACTTTTTCTTGAACATTTTCCCCTTCTTCTTATCTTCCGAGCGCAAATTTACGCATCGCTGGATTTAGCACCTTGGTACCCAAAGTTTTTGGGTAATCCGGTTGCTGAAGGTTCATCGGGCCAGTCCCTCCGCTTCTCTTGATAAGAACGCTTTACCGTATGAAATTTTAAAACAACGGATTAATCCTAATTTAACGAATTTTATCAAAATAATCAATATAAAGTTTCAATTTTTAACAGGACGAAGCTAGCGAAAATTAATAAACTGTACGTCGATCGGCAAATCGGCGCTTTTCACAGCTGCAATCACTTTTTGTAAATCGTCCTTGCTTTTGCCGCTTACCCGGATTTGATCGTCTTGAATTTGGCTTTTTACTTTCAGCCCGGTATTTTTGATCAGCGCATTGATCTTTTTCCCGTGTTCTTTGTCAATTCCGTTAACAAGTTTAGCTCTTTGTCTGACAGTGCCTCCTGAAGCCTTTTCGATTTTTCCGTACTGAATGTTTTTGGTAGCGACACCGCGTTTAATCATTTTGCTTACTAATACATCTTTTAGTTGATTCAGTTTATATTCATCGTCAGAGATTAGCACAAGCTCATCTTTTTCTAGGGATATATCGCTTTTAGATCCTTTGAAATCATATCTGTTTACAATTTCTTTTTTCGCCATTTGAATGGAATTGTTCACTTCGGCAATATCCACTTTTGAGACGATGTCAAATGAATTCTCCTTAGCCAACTTTTTACCTCCAATAACGTTATTTACATTCATTATAGTGAATGTCGTTCAGTTGAACAACTCTTTTAGGGGTTCCTCGCAAATTAAATGAAAAAACCGTTACTTAAAGCAACGGTAAGGAAAATAATAGCTGGCAGAAGTTTAAGTGCGCTTAAATAAAATTATGCTAAAGATGTTGCTTTGGAACATTTAGGGGAAAGAAAGTTTTGTAAGTTTTTTACTGCTTCGAGCGAATCTTCTCCTTCAGCGCTGATGACTACATGACCTTCTAAAAAGGCGGAAAAACCGAGCATGCTTAAAACGCTTTTCGCATTTAATTGGAGCTTTTTTGTTTGGAATAAAATGTAGCTGTTAAATTTGATCGCTTCATGGACAAGGGAAATGACATATTCCGGCTCCATCTCTTTTGTAAGATACACGGAAATTTCATGTTTCTTCATTGTGTCACCTCTTGTATACTTGTTTTACAATATCTTACATTAATAAAGGATAGATTCCCATATGTTTGTCATTTCCTCTTACATATAAAAAATGACCTCCGCTTTCGAATATGGAAACGTTCTGGATTTCTCTGTTTTTTAATGAAATGAATGGTCTAATCAAATTGAAAGTTATTGCCCCACCCATGTTTTATTAGACAAAAATGAAAACAAAAGCTAGAGAAAAGATGCATACTGTAAGATAAGAAAGCGTCTTTTTCTTTCAGAACGTCCGGATAGAAGAGGTGGAAGACTCGCCTTTAGAGATATTTCAAAAAAAGAAAAAGCCCGACAGGCGGGCATTATAAATGATCCGTTTTCTTTGAGTATTGCCGTTTTCCAAGCTCTCGATTTTTTTCCTTCAATAGATTTTTTTCGTGTCGTTTTGCATTGTTGTCTACAGCTTTTTTATCATTATCGCTTGTTTTGGACATTCAGGAAGCTCCTTTCAATACTGTTATATACTTATGATTTCCATGAAGCTTCTTGAATATGTTTATTTAGAAAAAATACAGCAAGGGTGCCGGGGCCAGAGTGTGCACCAATGACAGCACCGATCGTATGGATGATAATTTCTTTTGGATGAAACGTTTCTTCAATTAATTGTTTTAATTCGAGAGCTGCTTCTTCATCATCACCATGGCTGATGGCGATTGTCTGTTCACTCAATCCGTCTCCACGCTCTTCCATCAGCTCAAGAATTCTCCGGTAAAGCTTCTTTTTCCCGCGGATTTTTTCCAGCGGGATCAGCTTTCCTTCTTCGACATGCAAAAGCGGCTTGATATTTAGCAGTCCGCCAACAAACGCAGATGTTTTGCTGATTCTCCCGCCGCGAGCCAAATATTCCAGGCGATCAACTGTAAAAATGTGCTCCATATGACTGCAATACTCTTTTACTGCATTTGCCATTTGTTCTAAATCAAGTCCTTGTTTTGCTAATTGAATGGTGTAGCGGACAGCAAGTCCATACCCAAGTGAAGCACATTTCGAATCGATAATTTGCAGTTTCCAATTCGGATATTTTTCAAGCAATTGCTGCTGAACCATAACGGCAGTTTGATATGTACCGGACAATTCGGAAGAAAAGGCAATATACAGCGCCGGCTGATTGTCTTTCACCAGCTTTTCAAATTGATTGGTGATTGTTTCCGGTGATGCTTGTGATGTTTTAGCAACGTTTCCAGCTCTCATATAGTCGTAAACTTCTTTTGGTTTGATTGTCAATTGATCCTCATAGTCCTTCTCGCCAAGGTGGACACGAAGAGGGATGAAAGAAACGCCTTGATCGTTTAAAAAAGAGACAGGCAGATCACAAGCACTATCAGCGATAATGTGAATATTCATTAATCACACCTACTTTTTTTCATTTACATATAGTCTATCTTGATCACAAATAGAAAACAATACAATTTGCAAACTGAAAATTTAAAAAAGAAGGACAAAAAAAGAAAAAATGGACGAAACAAGAGGAGCTCGTTTCGTCCATTTCATATTTATTCCTTGTTCAAAATGTGCCGTACAATCGGCATTCTGGATGGTGTTATGCCTGCTCGATTTTTTCTCGATGCAGATGCTGTACAAAGATTGGTCTGTTCAAATTCGATCTGTTCATTATAAAAACAGCCCTTAAAAGGATTCGAAAATGAACGGAAGGGCATTATCCTTCGAAGCTTGCTTCGTTATTGACTCTTGCTTCTGATTCGGCAAACGTCATACGGTATGGAAACTTTTCATCATGTTTTTTGACAGCACCTTGCTCAATGAATCGTTTCGATTTATTCCGTTTGCCCAAGTTTGAATCCCCCTTTTGATCATTGACGAAATGAGTTCGTCAATTATAGGGTATCCCTTTTTAAACATCTAAATCCTTGTCAATTGTTGTGAGGTGTAAAAAGATAATCGAACTTTTGGACTTTTGCAAAGATTAAAGGGACAGCAATTCCTTTAAAAATTTTGCAACTCCGTCTTCTTCATTTGTCAGCGTAATTTCATCAGCAATCTCTTTGAGCGGCTCAATTCCGTTTCCCATTGCAACGCCTAATCCCGCATATTCGATCATTTCCAAATCATTGTCTTCGTCGCCAAAAGCGATAATTTGCTCTCGAGGAATATTGTAAAATTCGGCGATTTTTTGCAATCCGACTGCTTTATTAATGCCTGCTCGGATAATTTCAATAACATGCCACGGGTGAGCCCAGCTTCTGTGGTCTACAACTTCCGCATGAACTTCATTTAAATAATGGCGAATCCGCTTGACATTTTCTTCGTCTGAATGGATTAACATGCTTGTGACATCGCGATTTAAAACAGCTTTTAAGTTGCCGATTTCAATTTTCGGATTTCCTATACTGAAAATATCC
This sequence comes from Aeribacillus sp. FSL M8-0235, assembly GCF_038000355.1. Taxonomy (NCBI): domain Bacteria; kingdom Bacillati; phylum Bacillota; class Bacilli; order Caryophanales; family Bacillaceae; genus Aeribacillus; species Aeribacillus sp. FSL M8-0235. Next base: position 1,089,958 of record NZ_JBBOBW010000001.1, read on the forward strand.
AACCATTGTTCATTATGGTAATGAAAATAAACATGATCAAGCACTTCTGCTAAAATGTTATGGACTTGATGCTGTTCGGCGATTTCTACAATCTCTTTTACAACAGATACATCAAGGGTTGTATGATGAAATCCCCAGGATTCATCCAGCGGATGATGGACAAAGGCTCCGTTAAAATTGACAATCGGGGTTTTTAAATTTAATTCTTCGTAATACATTTTGCTCGAGCGGAACGGCCTTCCTGTTGAAATGCATATGATATGCCCTTCTTCTTGTGCTTTTTGCAAAACATTTTTTGTAAAAGGAGAAATCGTTTTGTCATCTTTCAGCAATGTGCCGTCTAAATCCAATGCGATTAAATGTTTTTTGGCCATAATCTCTCCTCATTTTTTGTTTTTATTTAGTGTATCTTTTTTCCATCTTTTTTGTCCACATGTTAAACTAATTTTAGCAAAAAAATAATGAAAGGAGCATCCTAATTGAAGGTCATTGTTGAGCATACGATGGCGGACAATATCCCTGTACTGCATGTATGCAAAGAAGATTTTATAAAAGATGAGCTGCCGCTTGTTGTGTTTATCCATGGATTTACGAGCGCAAAAGAGCATAATTTGCACATTGCCTATCTTTTGGCGGAAAAAGGTTTACGAGTAGTATTGCCTGATGCGAAATTTCACGGAGAGAGGGATGAGAATCTTTCAGAGGCTGACTTAAATTTAAATTTTTGGAATATTGTTATCAGTTCTGTTAAAGAGCTCGAAAAAATAAAAAATTATTTTTTTGAAAAAGAATTGATTGACGGGAAAAATATAGGGGTAGCGGGAACTTCCATGGGCGGTGTTGCTACACTTGGAGCGCTCACTCAATATCCGTGGATCAAAGCTGCTGTCAGTTTAATGGGCAGCCCAAATTATCAGGAATTTTTCAAATATCTTGTGGACTCCTATCAAAAAGCAGGCTATACCTTTCCGTTGTCTGAAGAAGAAATTCAGCAGCAATTCGATGCGTTGTATGAGTATGATTTATCCGTACATAAAGAAGCGTTATGCAACCGCCCCCTTTTGTTTTGGCACGGGATGAAGGATCAAGTTGTACCATTCGCTCCTACTTATCAATTTTATGAAGAGATAAAGCCGTTGTATGCTGACAATCCGGAACATTTGGCATTTATTGCGGAAAAGGATGCAGGGCATAAGGTGTCTCGAAAAGGGGTGCTAGAAACGGTTGAATGGTTTGTACGGCATTTGAGGTAGAAAATTTTTAATGTGACATTAACTTCGATATAATGTAATTAACGAATATAAGAGGAGTGGATCGAAATGGATGAAGCGCTGAAGGAAAATATAATGGGTGCTCTTGAACAAGTTATTGACCCAGAACTCGGCATTGACATTGTCAATTTAGGATTAATATATGATTTGGAACTGAACGATGAAGGAGTCCTCAAAGTAACTATGACATTGACGGCAATGGGATGCCCCCTTGCTGGAACAATTGTTCAACAAGTAAAAGCTGCGCTTGACGGAATTCCGGAAATCAAAGATGTCGATGTCAACATCGTTTGGAATCCACCTTGGACGAAGGACCGCATGTCCAGATACGCAAAAATTGCCTTGGGTATTCAATAAAAACTTGTGCAGACTGGCGGAAAAGGCCAGTCTTTTTTTTATGCAAATGTTTTATCAATTTGGCTGCAAGTGTCATTATGTTTTTATTTTCGTCTTTATCGCTTCTTTTGTTTATCTCTCACCATAATGGAGCTTTTATCCCGAAACATAATTTGCATTTTTTCTTCAGCATGGCATATCCGGATAATTTGCAAGGGATTCCCTGCTCTCTACTACATTAAGAATCCTTGTTTTTGAACAGAAAAATTATAAATATACAATTGATTTTATTTTTATACAGTATTATAATGGTAACTAATTTAACGGAATGAATTGAAGGTGATTGAGGTTGAATATAGGAATTATCGGGGCAACAGGATATGGCGGTGTGGAACTTTATCGAATTTTAGCCAATCATCGGTATGTCGAAAACATTCATTTATATACATCTTCAGCAGAAAAAAAGAGCTATATTGACGAATATCCGCATTTATCCCATATAAAAGAAAATGAACTAAAACCGCTAGAGCCGGATCAAATAAAAGAAGAAAATGATGTTGTTTTTCTTGCGACGCCGTCGGGGATATCGGCTTCACTGACGCCGGAATTGCTTGACGATCAATTGAAAATCATCGACTTATCAGGCGATTTAAGGTTAAAAAACAGTGATGATTATGAAAAATGGTATAAAAAAGCACCAGCGCCTGAAATGCTTTTGCAGGAAGCGGTATACGGCTTGACAGAGCTGTATCGTGAGGATATTAAGAACGCTAAAATTTTGGCGAATCCTGGGTGCTATCCAACTGCAACCTTGCTTGGCCTAGCACCGCTTGTGCGGGGAAAAATCGTCAAAGAGAACTCGATCATTGTTGATGCAAAATCGGGTGTTTCAGGTGCAGGTCGAAACGCGTCGCTTGCTACAAGCTTTGTTGAAATACAAGATAATTTCAAAATTTATAAAGTACATCAGCATCAGCACATACCGGAAATTGAACAGGAGCTTCATAAGTGGGACGAGAAAGTCGGCTTCATTTCGTTCAGCACCCACTTAGTGCCGATGACAAGAGGGATTATGGCGACAATGTATATTGAATTATTAGAAGAATGGAATACTTCAAAATTAGTAGATTTATATGAATCGTTTTATAAACATTCACCATTTGTGAGAGTGCGTACAAACGGAACGTTCCCAAGCACAAAGGAAGTGTACGGCTCGAATTATTGTGATATCGGTCTTGCATTTGATCAAAGAACAAGTCGGTTGACAGTCGTATCTGTCATTGACAATTTGATGAAAGGCGCTGCAGGGCAGGCAGTGCAAAATTTCAACATTATGTCAGGATTCCAAGAAAATGAAGGACTAAACTTTTTGCCAGTATATCCATAACATCAAGGAGGACTTCTAGTGACAACCAAAATAAGAAAAATAGACAACGGTTCAATTACAACACCGAAAGGCTTTTATGCAGGCGGCTATGAAGCGCACATCCGCTACACTCATAAAAAAGACATCGGCATCATTTATAGTGACGTTTCAGCAACAGCTGCAGCTGTTTACACACAAAACGTTGTGCAAGCTGCCCCAATTTTTGTGACAAAAGAGAGCATTGCAAAGGAAAACAAAATTCAAGCGGTGATTGTCAACAGCGGCAACGCCAATGCCTGTACGGGCGAAAAAGGTTTAAGCGATGCATACGCAATGCGGAAATGGACGGCTGAAAAGCTTGGAATTGCAGATCATCTTGTGGCTGTCGCTTCAACAGGAGTAATTGGCGAATATTTAAACATGGAAAAAGTCCAAGAGGGGATCAACAATATTGAATATGAACGTTCATCAGCAGGAGCCAAAAGCTTTGCCGAGGCTATTTTGACAACAGATACGTGTGAAAAGACTGCCTGCTATCAATTTGAAATCGAGGGAAAACAGGTGACCATCGGCGGAGCAGCAAAAGGATCGGGGATGATTCATCCCAACATGGCGACAATGCTCGGGTTTTTGACGACAGATGCGAATATCGATGAAAAATCGCTGCAGCAAGCTTTCCGAGAAGTTATCGATGAAACGTTTAATCAAATAACCGTTGACGGCGATACATCAACAAATGATATGGTGCTTGTTTTAGCAAACGGAAAAGCTGAACACTCAATGCTGACGGAAGAGCATCCAGATTGGCCTGTTTTTAAAGAGGCGTTGAGAAAAGTAAGCGAAGATTTAGCAAAGCAAATTGCCAGAGACGGTGAAGGTGCGACAAAATTGATTGAAGTTTCTGTTAATGGGGCTAAATCAAAGCAGGAAGCGAACATCATTGCCAAGACGATTGTCGGATCCTCCCTCGTCAAAACTGCAATATATGGAAAAGATGCGAACTGGGGAAGAATCTTGTGCGCCGCCGGCTACAGCGGAGCGGAATTCGATCCGAATCAAATGGAAGTGTATCTCGGCCATATCTTATTATTTAAAAACGGATTGCCAGTTTCATTTTCGGAACAAGAAGCGATCCAATATTTGGATCAGGAAATCGTAGAAATCAAGGTAATGTTAAATAATGGTGAAGCACAAGGAAAAGCATGGGGATGTGATTTAACATATGAGTATGTCAAAATCAATGCAAGTTACCGGACATGATAAACCGATTGTTGTCATTAAGCTTGGCGGCAGCATGCTGGAACAGCTGTCAGAAAGCTTTTTAGACAGCATAAAAGAACTGTTAACTACGAAACGGGTCATTATCGTCCACGGTGGAGGACCGGACATTAACAATATGTTGACAAAATTAAATGTAAAAAGCGAGTTTTACAACGGCATGCGTAAAACGACAAAAGAAGTGCTTGAAATTGCAGAAATGGTTCTTTCAGGAAAAATTAACAAACAGCTTACGGCTCTGTTGACACAAAAAAATGTGAAAGCGATCGGTCTTTCAGGCACTGATGGTCAGCTAATTGTCTCGTCATTTTTAGATGAAGAAAATCTTGGCTTTGTCGGCAAAGTCGAGCAGATTAATGATGAACTATTGCGTTCGCTGCTAATTCTTGACTATGTTCCAGTCATTGCCCCGATCGGCATAACGGCGGATGGGCAAAAATTAAATATCAACGCAGATCTGGCTGCTAGTGCAATTGCTGAAAAAATAAATGCGGAACAGCTGCTGTTTGTGACGAATGTTCCGGGAATTTTACATGACGGCAAGCTTATTGAAGAAGCGACGGAAACGATGATCGAAAAACTTATTGAACAGAAGGTTATTTACGGCGGGATGATTCCGAAAGTACAGGCGGCTTTAGATGCGCTTTCTGATCAGCTTGAGCATGTGATGATTGTGAGCGGCAACGACCGTATTTTTAAGGAAGGGAAAATGATCGGGACGAAAATTACGAAAAAACGAGAGGTCGTGGTCAAATGAGTTATTTATTTCCAACCTATGCGAAGTGGGATGTGGCGATTGAAAAAGCAGAAGGAAGCTATGCATATGATGCAAACGGAAAAAAATATTTAGATTTTATTTCCGGAATTGCTGTATGCAACCTGGGTCATTGTCCGAAGCAAGTGGTGGATGCCATCGCTGAACAGCTGCAAAAGGTATGGCATACTTCTAATCTTTTTCATATCCCCCTTCAAGAAGAGGTTGCCAAGCAATTGGTGGAGCATTCAAGCGGAGATGCCGTATTTTTTGCAAACAGCGGCGCCGAAGCGAATGAAGCCGCCATTAAACTGGCTAGAAAACATACCGGCAAACATAAAATCATTACATTTTACCAGTCTTTTCACGGCAGAACATTTGCGACTATGACGGCTACTGCTCAAGAAAAAGTACATAAAGGGTTCGGTCCTCTCATTCCTACGTTCGAATATCTTCCTTACAATGACGCAGCTGCGGTGAAAAACATTCATGATGAGGATATAGCTGCTTTTATGCTGGAAGTGGTTCAGGGAGAGGGAGGAGTTATTCCTGCAACGAAGGAATTTTTACAGGCGGTAGAAGAAAAGTGCAGGGAGATCGGCGCATTATTCATCGTCGATGAGGTGCAAACTGGAATCGGACGCACCGGAAAAGCATTCGGCTACCAGCATTACGGCATTTCTCCGGATATTATCACTGTCGCCAAAGGATTGGGAAGCGGATTTCCTGTCGGAGCCATGATCGGAAAACAAGAATTGATCGAAAGTTTTTCACCGGGAACACACGGTTCAACGTTCGGCGGGAATTATTTGGCTATGGCAGCTGCGAAAGCAACTTTGGAAACTGTTTTTCAGCCAAGCTTTTTGCAAAGCGTTCAGGAAAAAGGTCAGCGGCTGTTCGAAGGTCTATCAGAACTCTTGAGAGATGTGCCTACTGTAAAAAAAGTGCGGGGTAAAGGATTGCTGCTTGGAATTGAGCTGGATATTGAGGTCAATAAAGTGCTTGCTTCTTTAAGAGAAGAAGGACTTCTAGCACTTTCAGCTGGATCCAATGTGTTACGGCTTCTTCCTCCGCTCACTGTTTCGAATGAAGAAATTGATTTAGGACTGGGCATTATTGCTTCTGTTTTGAAAAAAGAAAAGATCTTCTCTTCCTAAAAGAGAAGAATTTTCTTGCAAATTGTTGTATAAATATACATCAAAGAGGTGTTCAATATGCAAGGTTATCTTGTATTAGAAGATGGAACAGTTTTTGAAGGCAAGATGGATGAAATCGTGTCTCCTGTTAAAGGAGAACTCGTTTTTTATACAGGAATGACAGGATATCAAGAGGTGTTGACAGATCCTTCCTACAAAGATCAAATCGTCGTTTTTACGTATCCGCTTATTGGCAATTACGGTATCAATGATCAAGATTTTGAAAGCAAAAAGCCGCAGGTGAAAGGGGTCATCCTTTTTCAGCTGACTGAACACTATTCCCATTATAAAGCGAACCGTTCATTAAAAGACTATTTACAAAAATGGAATATTCCTTATTTAACAAATGTTGACACGAGAGCTGTTGTCAAACAAATCCGATCAAAAGGGACATTGCATGCGGTCATTTCAAAAGACAAACAATACGACTCTCAGGATAAGCTCTCCGATTTTCCGATTCGCGACGTTTCTGCAAGCGAAATCGAAACGTTTGGCAATGGTGCGACACACATTGCGCTAATTGATTTTGGATTTAAAAAATCGATTTTGAATTCTTTGCTGAAAAGAGGCTGTAAAGTTTCAGTCGTTCCGTTTCATCAAATGGAAAAAGTGTTTGAAATCAAGCCGCATGGCATCGTGCTGTCGAACGGACCGGGCGATCCAAAGCAAATGAAAAATTATTTTTCTACATTAAACCAATTGATGAAGCAATATCCAACGCTCGGGATTTGTTTAGGGAATCAGCTGATTGCCCTGTCGTTTGGCGGGAATACAACAAAGCTCAGATTCGGGCACCGCGGAGCAAACCATCCGGTAATTGATCAAAAAACAGGAAACGTATTTATTACATCACAAAACCACAGCTATGTGGTGGATAAAAAAAGCTTGGAAAAAACACCTCTTAAATTGCGATATACAAATGTCAATGACGGCTCAGTTGAAGGGCTTGAGCATGAAAAATTGAAAGTCATGTCTGTTCAATTTCATCCGGAAGCCCATCCAGGACCGGAAGATGCTAGTTTTATTTTTGATGAATTTTTAGACACATATGTAGCAGCAGGGAGAGAAAAAGTCTATGCCTAAAGATACATCATTAAACAAAATACTAGTGATCGGTTCAGGTCCGATCATTATCGGCCAAGCGGCGGAATTTGACTATTCTGGGACACAGGGATGCTTGGCGTTAAAAGAAGAAGGATTTGAAGTTGTACTTGTTAACAACAATCCTGCAACGATTATGACCGATACGAAAATTGCCGATGCGGTCTATTCAGAGCCGCTTACGGTGGAAAGCATTGAAAAAATAATTGCAAAAGAACGTCCAGACGGCCTTTTGGCAACATTGGGGGGCCAGACGGCTTTAAATCTAGCTGTGGAGCTTGATCAGGCAGGGATTTTGCAAAAATACGGCTTGAAACTGCTCGGAACCTCGATCGAATCGATTCAAAAAGGGGAGGACCGGGAGCTATTTCGAAAGCTGATGATTGATTTGAACGAGCCGATCCCGGAAAGCAAAATTGTGGAGGATGTTCCGTCCGCCCTTCAATTTGCTGATGAAATTGGCTTTCCGATTATCATTCGTCCGGCTTATACGCTTGGCGGCAAAGGCGGAGGCATCGCCTACAACCGAGAAGAGTTTATTTCCATTGTCACAAATGGACTTAAAATGAGCCCAATCAATCAAGTGCTTGTGGAAAGAAGCATTGCCGGATTTAAGGAAATTGAATATGAAGTGATGCGCGATGCAAAAGGTACTTGTATTACCGTCTGCAATATGGAAAACATTGATCCAGTCGGAATTCATACCGGGGATTCGATCGTTGTTGCCCCATCTCAAACATTAACAGATGAAGAATATCAAATGCTCCGGCAGGCGGCTTTGAAAATTATCGATGCATTAAAGGTAGTCGGGGGTTGCAACATTCAGTTTGCACTTGACCCTGAAAGCAAGCAATATTACGTGATTGAGGTCAACCCTAGGGTAAGTCGCTCTTCCGCACTTGCTTCGAAAGCGACCGGTTACCCAATTGCCAGAATGGCTGCAAAGCTAGCTGTTGGCTACTCATTAGCGGAGCTGAAGAACCCGTTAACGATGTCGACATATGCCAGCTTTGAACCTGCACTTGACTATGTAGTTGTCAAATTTCCGCGCTGGCCGTTTGATAAATTTACAAAAGCAGATCGGAAGCTTGGAACAAAGATGAAAGCAACCGGCGAAGTGATGGCGATCGAACGGACGATGGAAGCCGCTCTGCAAAAAGCTGTGGAATCGTTGGAATTAAATAATATCGGCATTTATTTGCCTAAGCTTGTGAAAGAAGATACGTCAGCTCTTATTAACCGCCTCCAGCATGCAGATGATGAACGCTTTTTCATCTTAATGGAGCTGTTAAGAAGAGGAGTTTCCATAGATGAGCTTCACAGCCAGACAAAAATTGACTATTATTTCTTGCATGTTTTCAACCATCTAATTGAACTTGAAGGAAAAGCGAAAAAAGAAAAGCTGTCTCCAAGCCTTTTAAAAGAACTGAAATTTTTCGGCTTTTCCGACCGTTCGATTTCATATTGGCAAAAGACAGAAGAAAAAGAAATCCGAAAGCTCCGCAAAGAGTGGGGGATTAAAGCCATATTCAAAATGGTTGATACATGTGCCGCAGAATTTGAAGCGAGAACAAATTATTTCTATTCTACGTACGTTTTCGGTGAAAACGAAGCTGTCTCCACAAGCGGAAAGAAGAAGGCGCTTGTCATTGGTTCCGGCCCGATTCGCATCGGACAGGGAGTTGAGTTTGACTACAGTGCTGTTCACTGCATTCAAACATTGCAAAAGCTTGGATATGACTCGATCATGATCAACAATAATCCTGAGACGGTCAGCACTGATTATGAAACAGCGGATCGATTATATTTTGAGCCGTTAACAGTAGAACATATATTGAATGTTGTTGAAAATGAAAACATTGACGTAACGCTCGTCCAATTTGGCGGCCAGACGGCGATCAACTTAGCGGAGAAGCTTGAAAAAGCAGGCGTGAAGCTGCTTGGTACAACTTCTGAGCTTCTGGACATATTGGAGGATCGAGAAAGATTTTATCAGCTATTAGACGAAACGAATATCCCGCACATTCAAGGAGCAATGGCACATACAAAAGAGGAGGCGATATCGGAAGCGAAAAAGCTGCGGTATCCGATCCTGTTAAGACCTTCATATGTTATTGGCGGAAAAGGCATGGTGAAGGTAAAAAATCAAGAAGAGCTACTTTCGTTAGTGGAGCAGACGGACGAAAATCATTTTCCTCTTCTTTTAGATGAATTCCTTTTTGGTCAGGAAGCGGAGGTTGATTTAATAGCTGACGGGAAAAATGTGTTTATTCCGGGATTTATGGAGCATATCGAGCCCGCTGGTGTTCATTCTGGCGATAGTTATGCGATTTTTCCAGCTGTGTCGTTGTCAAAAGAAATAAAAGAAAAAATGACCGACTATGCGGAAAGAATGGTTCAACATTTGCAATATAAAGGCATTATGAACATTCAATTTTTAATTGATGGTCAGGACGTTTATGTGCTGGAAGTGAATCCGCGTGCGAGCCGGACTGTACCGATCGTCAGCAAAGTTGCCGGAGTGCCGTTAGTAGATCTTGCGACAACCATTTTAACCGGAAAAATGTTAACTGACTTACATCCTCAAATAGCAGCCCATGAATATGTGGCCATTAAATATCCGGTATTTTCAACGCACGCCCATTCAGATGTCGATATGAAACTAGGTCCGGAAATGAAATCGACGGGCGAAGGAATGTGTGTCGGCAAATCTGTGGAGGAAGCGATGCGGAAGGTATTCGATCATTTATTTCCAATTCATTCGGACGGTATTTTTGTGGATGGAGATAAGAAAGATGATGTACTCGATTATATAAAACCGGTAACGGATAATTTTGAAAGCTGGCTTGAGAAAAAAGAAGCGGTGCTTTATTATAATCCGGAAGAAAGCGATCAGGCAAAGGCAAGACGACAAAAAGCGCTTGAGCGGGGAATTATGGTATTGACGGAAGAAGCATCATTTCAGACATTTTTAAGTGCACTAACAGTTAGCAAATACACGCCTATTTCTTTACATGAACTGTCAGATAAAGGAGTCGAAATGAGTTTATGAGCACACTTAAAGGTCGTAACGTTTTAAAGCTGCTTGATTTTACATCAGAAGAAATTCAATATTTGCTCGAGGAAGCATTGAAATTAAAGCAAAATCCGCTATCAAACGTCCTTCATGGGAAAACGCTGGCGATGATTTTCGAAAAATCATCCACTCGAACTCGTGTCTCCTTTGAAGTAGGAATGCTGCAATTAGGGGGACATGCGCTTGCTCTTTCTTCAAAAGAGCTTCAGCTCGGGCGCGGTGAGACAATCGCTGATACAGCGAGAGTATTGTCGCGATATGTGGATGCCATTCTTCTCCGCACAACTGACCATAATCGGGTCAAAGAGCTTGCCGAATATGCAACTGTCCCTGTCATCAATGGTTTGTGCGACTTGTACCATCCTTGCCAAGCGTTAGCTGATTTATTGACAATTTATGAGCTGAAAGGCAAATTTTCAGGCGTAAAAGTCGTTTATGTTGGCGACGGCAACAATGTCGCCCACTCCCTTATGGTTGGCTGCGCAAAAGTTGGCGCTCATTTTACGATCGCAGCCCCAGAAGGCTATGAGCCAAATGAAAGCATTTTGAAACAGGCGAAAGAAATTGCTGGCGAAACGGGCGGGAAAGTCGAATTAATTCATAATCCAGACGAAGCGGTTCAGGATGCTGATATTATTTATACGGACGTTTGGGTCAGCATGGGACAGGAAGAAGAAACAGAAGCAAGAATGAAAGCATTTAAACCGTTTCAAGTAAATCAATCCTTGCTGGCAAAAGCAAAACGAGATGTAAGCTTCCTTCACTGCCTGCCGGCTGCGCGCGGTTTGGAAGTGACAGATGAAGTGATGGACGGAAGCCAATCAGCGGTATTTTTGCAGGCCGAAAACCGCCTTCATGCGCAAAAAGCAATTTTAAAAGAAATTATGGCTTAACAAGATCTTTCGTTGATAAAGCAGGATGATCTCCTGCTTTTTTCTTTTGAAACCGGGGCGAAAGGTTTTATTCTACTGCATATATATCCAGACAAAAAAGAACGACAGGTGAGACGATTTTGGGAATGATTGTAAATAATGATTCTCGCAGAAACAGTAAAAAGAGCTTTTGATCCAGCATTCGGTGCTTGAACGCTTAAACGATTTTTTCAAAAGGATGCCATATGCAGTGAGTTCGATTTTGGGCGTTGAGTAAAGTTTCGAAGTACATCACATAATGAAAATTATCAAAGGTGTTTCTGTCTATACATGAAAAATCTTCTGATAGCCAACAATAATGTCCAAGGAGGGATGATTCATGGGTCAAAATCGTCAATTCAGGCCTGGTCAAAAAGCACCTAACAACGGAATCTACATCGAAGTCGGCGAGACCGGATCGATGGTGGTCGATCCCAAAAAGGTTGAACTCAAAGCAGGAGATCGATTCCCCGAAACATCCAACCATAATCGGGTTTGGACCTATAAGCGCAAGCCGTAATATTTCGAACAACGCTAAGCCATTCTGAAAACGAATGGCTTTACTTGATTTATAAAGAAGTTATAATAAAATTAAAGGTCAAAAAAAGTCAAAATAGGGGCGTTTCGGTATGGATGTAAATCAATTCACGGAGAAGCTGCAAAATGGTCTGGTAGAAGCTCAAAAAATCGCAAAAGAACATGAACATCAAGAAGTGGATGAATTTCATATTTTACTTGCTTTTCTGCGGCAGTCTGACGGGATTTTTCCAAGAATTTTAGAAAAACTTAAATGCCCTGTACAACAAATTGAGTCAGCGATCAACGAGTATTTACAAAAAAAGCCGAAAGTATCTATTCACGGAAACGGTGAGGTAAATATTTATATTTCCCGTACTCTTTCAGAAGCTTTTGCAAAAGCGGACGAAATAAGGAAAGATTTTCAAGATGATTATTTATCAGTTGAACATATTATATTGGCATTTTCCGAATCGAGCTCAAAAGAAGTGAGAGAGCTTTTTCAGCAATATCACTTAACAAAAGCTGCCATATTGAAAGTGTTAAAGGAAATAAGGGGGAATGCTCGGGTGACATCACCTAATCCAGAAAGCACTTATGAAGTATTGGAGAAATACGGCCGTGATTTAGTTAAAGAGGTGAAAGAAGGAAAAATTGACCCTGTCATAGGCCGTGATCAAGAAATTCGGCGCGTGATCCGAATTTTATCAAGAAAAACGAAAAACAACCCGGTGTTAATCGGTGAACCAGGGGTTGGAAAAACAGCGATCGTGGAAGGATTAGCCCATCGGATTGTACGAAAAGATGTACCGGAGGGATTAAAAGATAAAACAATATTTGCTTTAGATATGAGCTCGCTCATTGCGGGAGCCAAGTTTCGCGGAGAATTTGAAGAAAGATTAAAAGCCGTTTTGCAAGAAATCAAAAAGAGCGATGGACGGATTATTTTATTTATTGATGAATTGCACACAATAGTCGGGGCCGGCAAAACAGAAGGAGCGATGGATGCCGGCAACATGTTAAAGCCGATGCTTGCGAGAGGTGAGCTGCACTGCATAGGAGCAACGACACTTGATGAACATCGCAAGTATATTGAAAAAGATCCGGCACTTGAGCGGCGTTTTCAACAGGTGCTTGTGAGCGAACCGTCTGTGGAAGACACGATTTCCATTTTACGAGGACTAAAAGAACGGTTTGAAATCCATCATGGAGTCAAAATTCATGATTCGGCGATTGTAGCTGCGAGTGAGCTCTCGCACCGCTATATTACAGAACGCTTCCTGCCTGATAAAGCGATTGATTTAATCGATGAAGCATGCGCGATGATCCGCACGGAAATAGATTCAATGCCGACAGAACTTGATGAAGTGACGAGAAGGATTATGCAGCTTGAAATTGAAGAGGCTGCATTGAAAAAAGAAACGGATGACATCAGCCGAATCAGATTGGAAGAGTTGCAAAAGGAACTTGCAAATTTAAAAGAGAAAGCAAATGAAATGAAGGCGAAATGGCAGCTTGAAGTCGAAGGTATTCAACAGCTCAGAAGCTTGAGGGAAGAGCTGGAAAAAGCACGCAGAGATTTAGCTGATGCTGAAAATGAATACGATTTAAACAAAGCGGCTGAGCTGCGCCATGGAAAAATTCCGGCGCTGGAAAAACAAATCAAACAGCTGGAAGAAGAAATGAAGCAGAAAGAGGAAAACAAGATGCTTCGCGAGGAAGTAACAGAAGAGGAAATTGCCGGTATTGTGTCAAGATGGACTGGCATTCCGGTAGCAAAGCTTGTACAAGGGGAAAGAGAAAAGCTTCTGAAGCTTGAACAAATATTAAAAGAAAGGGTCATCGGGCAAGACGATGCAGTTGAATTAGTATCGGATGCAGTTTTGCGTGCGCGGGCAGGCATAAAAGATCCGAACAGGCCGATCGGCTCCTTCCTCTTTTTAGGTCCGACAGGGGTCGGGAAAACGGAGCTGGCGAAAGCATTGGCAGAAGCGCTTTTTGACAGCGAGGACGAAATAGTCCGCATTGATATGTCGGAGTATATGGAAAAACATTCTGTCTCAAGGCTGATCGGCGCACCTCCGGGTTATGTCGGATATGAAGAAGGAGGACAGCTGACGGAAAAAGTTCGGAGACATCCGTACTCGGTTATATTACTGGACGAAATCGAAAAGGCTCACCCAGAAGTGTTTAACATATTGCTGCAAATGCTTGATGACGGCAGGGTGACCGATTCGAAAGGAAGAACAGTTGATTTTAAAAATACAGTGATCATTATGACATCCAACATCGGTTCTCAGCATTTGCTCTCCGGTTTAAATGATGAGGGGGAAATAACAGACGAAGCGAAAAAGAAAGTTCTTGATGAGCTTTCCATGCATTTCCGGCCAGAATTTTTAAACCGGATTGATGACACGATCTTGTTCAAGCCTTTAACAATGAACGAAGTAAAAGGAATAGTAGAAAAGCTTTTAAAAGAGCTTCAAGCGCGCCTATCCCATAAACAACTTACACTAAAGATTACAGATGAAGCGAAGGAATTCATTGCAAAAAGAGGATTTGATCCTGTATTTGGCGCACGGCCGCTGAAACGGTTTATTCAAAAGCATGTAGAGACAAAACTTGCGAAAGCGGTTATTGCTGGAACCGTTCATGATCGTGACCAAGTTCTGTTAGAGGTAGAAAATGAAGAAATTGTTATAAAAACGGATTTGCATGCTCATGAGAAGAGCGGAGCAGCAAAATTAGAATAGCTATAAATGGATATTAAAACCCTTCTCAATCGAGGAGGGTTCTTTTTTTTGTGCGGACCATGTAGACATAGGAAACTGTGTCTTGGCGGCGGGGAATCTGATTCGGAGACTAAAAACAGGGCGAGATTCCTATCAGGCTAGTTTCATGGGGAGATTGCACAGCTAAGCAAGCCTGATTCTGCCTAAAAGACTAGAAAACTATAATTGGAAAAGTGTAGTGATTTATAAGTTTTTCCGCCAATCTTAGTTGTGCTGACGTATACGTAACAGCTTCATGTAAATTTGCTAGGCTGAAATCTTAATTATACTGACGTATATGTTAACTGGTAAGGGTCTGTCCAAAGACAAATCTCCATTGAAAACAAAAAATCACAGGGGATGTCTTAAGCCCAAAAATGACTTATTAGATTATCCCCTTTTTTTGAATTTGTCTATATTATGGCGTAACAAGTGAGGCTTCGCTGATAGCAGCAGGCATCTAATCGCTGATTTTCGTTTTAAATAAAAAGAAATTGGCAATTCGCCAATTTCGACAAATTCTTAATGTTCTTCTGAAGGTTCAGCCGGAATTAACTCCGCAATTATAAAGAGAAGTACGGTAAAAACAACAGAGATTATAATTGCTGTTGAAAAATGGAATGCAGAGCCTGTCATGGAAGAAACAACATAGCTGGCCATATTGACAAGCAAAAACGTCCAAAAAAATGTTGCGAAATATCTCATTATCTTCACCTCGTTTATTCCTGTCTTTACTTATATTATCATACAACATTTTTCATGAAAACGGTTGTTTCGCGATTTTTTTGCGAGCCTTTTTGACATTTCGTACATACATTATAAAAGGTCATCGATGGAAAGGTGGTGGGCAAATGGAAGGTGTTTCGGAAAGATTTTTTCAAATTGAAAACGAGTGGAATGTCATTCATCTTCCGGAAAAGCCGAACGGATTCGGCATCTTGATCATTGGCGATCGAACCCATTTTGTTGAAAATGGTTCAAGCTACTGGTTGGAGCATTACGGGCGGCGTCAGCTGATCAATACGTTAAAAAGCTGCGGATATACATTGTTTCATTCCAATCTTTACGGACGCCATTGGGGCAGCCCTCACGCCGTTTTGTTGGCAAAACAGCTTTATCATCTTGTCATGAAACAAGAAATTTTAAATAAAAAAATCCATATACTGTCTGAAGGTATAGGAGCACTCGTTGCGCTGCAGTTGATGGAAGAGATGCCAAATTCCATCCGTTCATCGGTGATGATCAATCCTTGTTTGGACATAAAAGCCCAAATAGCGGAAGAGAAAAAGAATAAATTTTTTTACAAACAAATGATAAAAGAACTATCAAAAGCTTACCAATTAGATGAAAAAGCTGTCACCCATTATCCCTTTGTCCGTATACAAGACTTTGTATCAAAAATACCTGTAGGCATCTGGCAGAAAATGAACGGGGGAAGCTATTCCTATAAAATTCATGGAAAAAAATATGAGGAATGGAGAAAGCAGCTGAAAGCTCCAATTCAATTCACATTTTATTTCCAGGAAAATATAAATCGGATCTATGATATGATAAGAAGTTTTTACAAAGAGCATGAAAGAATCTTATAGAAATGGAATTGAGGACTGGGCGAAAATGCTCAATAAGTGAGCAGGCTGCCCCTTTTTGTTTGAAAAGGGCATTGGACTAATCTCTTCTTTTTTCGCATACGATACAATAATAGTTTTTTCATAAAGGAGGTTTTCAAAATGTCAACTGCCTTAAAGCAGTGTAAACATATTTTAATTGTTGGGGTTCATCAATTTGAAGGCTTTCATATATGTTCAAAACTGGTAGAGGAAGGATTACTAGTCGATGGAGTGGTAATCGTTCCTAAAAATCCGTTGCAAAAAAAAATATGCGAAGAAGAAATGATGTGGCTCGGGCGGAACGCACATTTTCATTTATTGGAAGAAGACAGCTGGATAGAGGATGCTTCCAAAAAGCAATATGATTTGATTTATTATTGTCAAACAGATCATCAACCGATAGACGATGAAGCTGAAAAACACCGATTGGAAAAAACGGTCGAAATCGCATCCCTCAAGCAGACTCCGATTATTTTTATATTTTCTCTTGAAGGAGAAAATCCGCAGGAATATAGGGATGAAGAAATTGACAGCTGGATGCAGCAAATAGGACAAAAATGGACTTTCCCTTATTTATTTGTTTATCTTCCAACCGTTTTCGGTCCTTGGCAGCCGCTAGGCCATTGGATTTCGAACAGTTTGTTGGAATGTACAGGCATCAGCCGTTCCAAGACGAATGCGAATGAAAAAATTGTCATTCGCGACATTCTTCATATTGATGAAATAGTTCCGGTGTTAACAGAATTTGACGAAGATTTGTTTGCGAAAAAAACAATTTACTTGATTTCCGACGACAAAGAGCGCATCAAGAAGGTGATGAGCTTTTTTGACATTTTTCATTACATTTACAAGCCTATATCGAAAAGCGAACATCATTTAGTTGTTCCAAAGACGGTCGAAAACATTGAAAAGAGTTTGCAAGAATTAAAAGATTTTTTCCTGCAAAATACACGCAGACTTTATACCTAACTATAAAATTTCTTTACTTCATTGACGGCGTATAGCAAAATAAAAGAGGAATGAAGTGAAACGTGAAAATTTTAGTACTAAATATACATCGTGTTAAAGAGGAAGCTTCCTAGAGAAACGCCTCATAAGCTATATTTCGTGACAATCAAATTGACCGTAAATTCAAAAGATCGTTTTGAACTTAGCTGAGATCGATATGTAATCATTTCGATTATTGAGAAACCTCACCATTTCAATGATGATGCAGTTCACTGGTTTAAAGGAGTTGCTTGGTATGTATAAAAAAATGTTTGTGATCATTTTTATTTTATTATTTCTCGTTGGCTGCGGACAAGCATCAGAAAAAGGAAAACTGAAAAAGGTGGGTTTGCTCGTTCCTGAAACGATTAATGATCAAGTTTGGGGGACAAAAGGGTATAAAGGGCTGTTAAAAATTCAGTCTGAGCTGAATGTAGATGTTTTTTATAAAGAAGGAATGAATTCCGAAGCGGCGGTGAGGGAGGCGGTCGAAGAATTTCACGGAAAGGGAGTTAATTTAATTATCGGGCACGGTCACGAATATGAGGGTTTTTTTAGAGATTTGCTGGATCAATATCCAGATATTCATTTCGTTTTTTTTAATGGTGATGCAAAAGGCCCGAATGCCACAAGTTTAAATTTTGAGGCGCATGCCATGGGCTTTTTCGCAGGAATGGTGGCAGCACATATGACAAAAACAAACGAAATCGGAATTATTGCCGCTTTTGAGTGGCAGCCTGAAGTGGAGGGGTTTTATCAAGGGGCGCAATTTGAAAATCCAAACGTAACCATTCACATTGAATATGTCCAAGGGTTTGATCATGTTGACTTGGCGCTTGAGAAGCTTGATAAGCTTGTCGCAGAAAATGTAGATGTTGTTTATCCGGCAGGCGACAGATACAACGTGCCAGTGATCGAAAAAGTGAAGGAAAAAGGAATATATTCAATTGGCTTTGTTTCAGATCAAAGTGATTTGGGCGAACAAATGGTTTTAACAAGCACAGTACAGCATGTGGATGAGTTGTATTTATTAGTCGCAAAAAAATTTATAAAAGGCGAACTGGAAAGCGGGAATTTATATTTTGATTTTCAAGATGGTGTGATTGATTTAGGGAAGTTCAGCCCTCTAGTAGATAAAGAATTTAAAAATAAAGTTTTAAAATATGTGGAAGAATATAAGAAAACAGGGAAATTGCCTAACGAATAATGCTATGGTGAAATAAATAAAGATTCATCACCACATTTTGTGATTTAACCCAAAAAATAAGGAAAACACTCACGAATTCCTGGCAATAATGTTAGCGTGACTTAACATAACAGGAGGTTCTAAAGTGTTTTCCGTATCACTAGATTTGCCAGAATTTGAAGTTGTTAAACAAGTGTTTCTTGAAGATTGCAATTTGTTACATGTCGAGAAAAATACTACAGAAGAACGCTGTTCTTACTGCGGTTTTTTTTCTAGTCATGTCCATGACTGGCGGACAAGAAAGGTTCGTGACTTGTCCGTATTAGGTAAGCCCCTTTTCTTATTTGTCAGAGTGTATAGATACCGTTGTCACAACTGTAATGAGGTATTTTCACAAACATTTGAATCTATCTGTCCTAATAAGCATCAGACCAATCGGTACAGAGAATATCTGTACGAAATGTGCATTGGCTCTACTATCCAAGAAGTGAGTCGAAAGGAAAAAATACCTTATACAACCGTTGAAAGAATATTTTATTCCGTTGCTAAAGAAAAAGAGAAGGAGCATTTAGAAACTCTTGAAAGTGTTTTAGAAAACAATGAATTAATCCTTAGCCTTGATGAGATCGCTGTCCGAAAGGGTCACCGATATGAAACAGTTCTTATGGATACCCAATCCGGGAGTGTGCTTGGTATGGAACATCAACGGAGTTATCGTTCAACTCAGATCTTACTTGCCAAGAAGATTCTGTCTGATAAATGCGTTCATACCGTTGTTATGGATATGTGGGATCCCTTCCATAAAGCTGTTAAATCTATATTCCCAGAGGCCTGTATCGTCATTGATAAATATCATGTGGTGCAAAAGGTGACACATGCACTTGACCAAGTTAGAAAGAAAACTCCTGGACTAAAAAAGGGACGGTTTAAACTCTTGAAAGGTTCTGAAAAGTTAACGGCTAATGAAAAACAACAATTAGACGAGATGCTCAAAGAGCATTCAGAATTGTCATATGCCTATTTTCTAAAAGAACTCTTTAGAGAAATATACCAAGTGAATGACTATGATACAGCTGATTCACTCTTAGAAGAATGGATTCAACTCGCATGGAGCAGCCCATTTCCTTCATTTCATCAAGTTGCCAAGACGATAGAAAATTGGAAGGCACAAATTTTACAATATTTTCTTACCCCTTTTACGAATGGCCGGATTGAAGGTACAAACCATAAGAGTAAGAACATCAAAAGACGTGCTTTTGGCTTCAGAAACCTTGAAAGATTTCGGCTACGTGTATTTTTGGAATGTACAGGTAAAACTTATAAAAATCAGGTTGCTTAACCATGCCCTTCATCAGCTTTCCGCATTGTAGTTGGTAGAATGGAAGCCGTCAAGGAAAGCACTTGACCGCCTTCATCTACCAACTTAGTGGTCTGCAAGCTGACGAAGGAGCTACTCTAGATTGAGTATCAATCTCGCTAACTTATTTCCGGAATTGTGTGAACATCACAGAATATGGTGATGAGACTAAATAAAATAAAAATTTTGGGGGATGGTTGAATTCATCCCCTTAATTTTTAAATAGTTTTTTAATTTGATTGACGAACGGCTTTATTTCTTTAATAATTGGCTTCAGCTCAGATAATTTTGTCACAATATCATCGACTTGCTCAAAAATTTTTTGATAGTCTGATTGCTCGTTTTGCTCGTTTTTTTCGGAAGTTTTTTCAGAATGAACCGGAAGCTGCCGGCCGAACATAAATTGGGTAAAAAAATCGGGTTCTGGTGCTTCTGCTTTCTCTTTTTCATCTTCCTGCCGCTCGTTTACGTTTTCATCACTCATTCCCGTTTCACCTTCCGTTCTTTTTTCCTTTTCATCCTATTTTATGAAACAAAACTGAGTAAGGAATAGACGATTAGCTCAATCTATCAGTCAAAAACAAGAAAACCTGTAGTTAACTGTTATGAAGCATATTGCTATAAGTAGAAAAATAATATAAAATTAGTACCAAGTCATAACATTTGATAATAATTTTTTGTGAAGGAGATGTTCTTGATGAGAGCTGGGATCATCGGGATAGGCCGTTATATACCGGAAAAAGTTGTGACTAACTATGATTTAGAAAAAATCATGGATACGTCTGATGAATGGATTCGAACAAGAACCGGCATTGAAGAGCGGAGAATTGCTTCAGATGATATGAAAACATCGGATTTGGGCGCAAGAGCGGCATTAGAGGCCATTGAAGATGCAAAAATTTCCCCGGAAGAAATCGATATGATTATAGTTGCGACCGCAACACCTGATCAATCCTTTCCGTCAGTTGCCTGTGTTCTGCAGGAAAGACTTGGTGCAAAACGGGCTGCTGCTTTGGACATAAGCGCCGCATGTTCAGGTTTTATTTATGCGATGGCAACGGCAGAGCAGTTTATACAAACAGGAGCTTATAAAAAAATTCTTGTCGTTGGAGCCGAAAAGCTTTCGAAAATTACGGATTGGAATGACCGTTCAACAGGTGTTTTATTTGGGGATGGTGCCGGGGCGGTTGTTTTAGGAGAGGTAAGTGATGACAGAGGGATTCTCTCATTTGAGCTAGGAGCGGACGGAAGCGGCGGCAAGCATTTATATGAAAAAGGCCATATTGTGATGAACGGGCGTGAAGTATTTAAATTTGCTGTGCGGCAGATGGGAGAATCAAGCATTAATGTACTGGAAAAAGCGGGATTAACGAAAGAAGATGTTGACTTTCTCATTCCGCATCAAGCAAATATCCGCATTATGGAAGCCGCCAGACAACGGCTTGAATTGCCGGAGGAGAAAATGTCCAAGACGATTCACAAGTACGGGAATACTTCCGCAGCATCAATACCAATTTCTTTATACGAAGAAGTAAAAGCTGGTAAAATAAAAGATGGTGATCTTATTGTGATGGTCGGCTTCGGCGGAGGTTTAACATGGGGAGCCATTGCATTAAGATGGGGACAGTAAAATCAATCAATCAAAAATAAAAATGCTTTTTTTCCGTCATACAAACCGAAAAAGGCGAGGTGTAATGATATGGAAAAACGTAGAGTAGTTGTAACAGGCATCGGTGCTGTGACACCGATTGGATTGGATGCGAAAACAAGCTGGGAAAATGCTTTGAAAGGTGTATCAGGCATTGGAGAATTGACGAGAGTCGATAAAGACATATTTCCTGTCAAAGTTTCCGCCGAAATAAACGATTTTAAACCTGAAGATTTTATGGATAGGAAAGAAGCGAGGAAAATGGATCGCTTCACACAATTTGCATTAGCCGCCTCGTTGATGGCGCTTGAAGATTCAGGTTTAAAAATAAATAATGAAAACCGTGAACGGGTAGGCGTTTGGATTGGTTCAGGCATAGGCGGAATGGAGACGTATGAACAGCAATTCGAAACTTTTCTGGAAAAAGGTCCGAGACGTGTAAGTCCTTTCTTTGTTCCGATGATGATTCCTGATATGGCAGCCGGACAGGTGTCCATAGCGATCGGCGCGAAAGGTCCAAATTCATGTACAGTCACTGCCTGTGCAACAGGATCAAATTCAATCGGCGATGCCTTTAAAGTAATTCAACGTGGCGATGCCGATGTGATGATTACGGGCGGAACAGAAGCGCCGCTGACCAAGATGGCTTTTGCAGGTTTCAGTGCAGCAAAAGCGTTGTCGACAAATCCTGATCCGAAAACTGCTAGCCGTCCTTTTGACAAAAACCGCGATGGCTTTGTCATGGGAGAAGGTGCAGGAATACTTGTTCTTGAAGAGCTGGAACATGCTTTAAAACGAGGAGCAAACATTTATGCAGAAATCGTCGGCTATGGATCAACAGGCGATGCCTATCACATTACACAACCGGCTCCTGGCGGAGAAGGCGGAGCACGTGCAATGAAAATGGCAATTCAAGATGCAGGCTTAAAACCGGAAGATATCGATTATATTAATGCCCATGGAACAAGCACCGAATATAATGATAAATTTGAAACATCGGCGATTAAAGAAGTTTTTGGCAGCCATGCTTATCAATTAACCGTCAGCTCGACAAAATCGATGACAGGTCATCTCCTTGGAGCAGCAGGAGGAGTTGAAGCCATTTTCACCATTTTAGCAGTGAAAGAAAATATAATTCCTCCGACAATTAATTATGAAACACCTGATCCTGACTGTGACTTGGATTATGCTGTTAATCAGGCTAAACAAAAAACAGTTCGGGCGGCGCTCAGCAATTCCCTTGGTTTCGGAGGACATAACGCCACGCTCGTTTTCAAGAAATTTGAAGAAGCCTGATGTCAACATATAGGAAATTAAGGATTATATGAAACCGTTATTGCCTAAACAGGCAGTAGCGGTTTTTCTTTTTAAAAAAAAATTCAAACATCTTTCTTTTCTAATGAATAGTGTAGAAAAGGAGGTGCGAAGATTTGGGAGTTATTGACACAAAAAACTGGTTGAAGGAAAGCCGGAATCCAATCGAGCTTTGTGAAAAGCTAGAGAAATATTTTCACCATTTACAAGCGGAGGAAATCCATCACTACCTGTCACAATACGGCATGCTTCGAACTGGCTATGAACATTGGCTTGTTAAGGCTGATGATTCGAATATTTGGACAAAAGCAAATAACATTTTTTTGAAGTTAAAGAAAAGATGGAACGGTCCAGATGTCCCTATTTTTATTTTTCCTGTTGAAGAGCGAAAAAGTTTTTTTGGGAGAGATTTTAAAGGTCGTTCGGGGTTGTCTTTTCAGGATAAAATGTTTTTATTTTTATCGCCGGATGTAAAAAATGATGAGCTCATTGCGCTATTGATTCACGAATATCATCATATTTGCAGGCTTAGGAAAAATCCGAAGCACGAAAAAGACTATACGCTTCTTGATGCGATTATTTTGGAAGGTTTGGCGGAGCATACGGTTTACAGAACGATAGGTGAGCAGCATGTAACAAATTGGGTGAAAAAATATTCGAAGAGACAACTATACAGCTGGTGGAAAAATTTAATTGTTCCGAATCAAGACATAAAATGGGACCATCCGTTATTCGATCAGCTTTTGTTCGGAAAAGGCTTTTATCCGACCATGCTTGGATACGCAATTGGATATGATATCGTACAAACGTTTTATAAACAAAAACCGTTTTCAACAAAAGAAAGCTTTTATTTGCCTGCCGAACAATTCGTGGAAAGCTATGAAACAAAGGAATAGGCTCCTTTGTTTCTATATTTATTAATAATTTGGACAGACTGTGAATATGAATAAAAAATAGAACGAAACTTCCAATGATGGGGGAATGGATTTGGCACGATTAAAACGACCATGGCTGTATATATCGATTCTCTTGTTTTTATTGCTTATACATGGCTGCTCAAGTCTGGATTATAATAGAAAGCCGCAACCAACGGTTAAGGAGATAAAGGAGGAAGAGCTCGATCCGCTGATTGTTCCGGAAACATTTATAATCGGTTCAACTGAATCGCCGCAGCTTTTTAATCCTTTGTATTCTCTAGATGAATCAAGCTCGCAGTTAGAAGGGATGCTTTTTGATGGACTGGTGACAGTTGATGAGCAGCTGCGACCGAAACCGCATCTGGCTGAAAAGATTCAGCAATCTGAGAATGGACTTGAATATACGGTCACTATTCGGCGCGGGGTCAAATTTCATGACGGAAAAGAATTAACGGCGGATGATGTTGTTTTTACTTACAGCATTCCTTTAAGCCCTGATTATAATGGCGAAAGAAGTTCAGACTTTGAAATGATTGAAAGCATTGAAAAGCTTGATAAGTATACAGTGAAATTCCGTTTAAGAGAAAAAGACGCCTCCTTTCTTCCAGTCACATTATCATACGGCATATTGCCGAAGCATTTGTTGAAAAATGTACAGGTTGCAAAATTAAAGGAGCATAAGTTTAATACATCACAGCCTGTGGGCACTGGGCCTTTTCGGTTCGTAAAATGGGAAAAGAATGGATTCGTAGAGCTGGCCGCAAATGAACATTATTTTTTAGGGAAGCCTCGAATCAAATCAATCAAGTATAAAATTGTTCATAACCAGGAAGTTCTTTACGAACAGCTGAAAAATGGCGAGGTTCATTACGCCCCTGAAATAGAACTAACCAATGTAAAAAAAATAAAAAGGTTAAGAGGATTGGACGTTCAATCGAACATTTCCCATTCTTATGTGTTTATCGGCTGGAATGAAAAAAACGAACTTTTTCAAGATAAAAAAGTAAGGCAAGCCTTGACGATGGCGATCAACCGCAAAGCTATCGTTCGCAAGATTTTGCACAGACAAGGAAAGGAAGCACATATTCCAGAAACGCCTATTGCTTCTATTTTTACCGACGAAATTCAAACATTAAAGTATAACCGGAGAGAAGCAAAAAAGCTGCTGAAAGAAGCGGGATGGGAAGATACGGACAGGGACGGCATACTGGATCGAGAAGGAAAAGATTTCTCGTTTACGCTAAAAACGAACAAAGGAAATGTTGTTCGCGAAAAAGTTGCGTTGCTCGTGCAAAAACAATTGAAAGAGATCGGAATTGACGTGAAAACGGAGTTTTGGGAATGGGAAGATTTAATTAAGCAAATTTCACCGCCGAATTGGGATTACGATGCGTTGATTTTAGAATGGTCGTTATCTAAATTTCCGAATCATTTTGATATTTTCCATTCCAGTCAGAGAGAATATGGATTGAACTTTGTTTGGTGGGAAAACGAACAGGCCGACCTGCTGTTGTCTAAATCTAGAAAAATAATGGACGAAAGCGAACGAAAACAAATTTACAAGGAGATATTTCAAATTATCGAGGATGAACAGCCATATACAGTTTTATACTATCCGAAGGAATTTCGGGCGTTGCCTGAACGATTAAACGGCTATATTTTTCATCCGAAAAATTATTTTTATAAAGTGCATGAATGGTCCTTTTCTGAAAGCTGACAGGCCTGAAATCCGCATTGATCAAAAGTGGAATACGTAATGATGAAAAGTTTTTTGGGCAATGAAAAATTTGGAATAAAAACCTTCTCCACTGACCATAATGATGACAAACAGTCTTGTAGTAAGGGGGCTAATTATGCTGAATTTGTACGATGTTTGGGTAAACTGGTTTGAAGGAGAAGAAAATGGTTATAATGTTTGTCATTTTCATGAATGGAGAAAGGATGATAAGGTTGAACTGTTAGACCAAGTACCGCTGATTAAAGTGAGTAAAGAACTTTATGATTATATTGAAAATGACTTAAAAGAACTGCCTGAAAAACTTTTAAAGGATGTTTACCAGAAGGCATACGCCCGGAAAAACCATGAGAGAATTCAGCTAGATTATTGCTTTGTTGTTTCGGATGGCAACGGCATTTTAGCAGTAGATACGATCGGATATACGACGCCAATTCGCAAAAGCCGGCTTATCCCAAGACAAGAGCAGCTTGTATATGACATGGTGAAGGATTTAGAGCCGGAATCATACGAGTTCTCACAAACAAATGACAAAGACAAAAAAGATTATCATCTTTTATCCCTTGCACCTGAATATATGCACGGATTAACCCGCAAAGAAAGACAGCTGAAACAGCTTTTGTTTATGGCTCTTGATCAATTGCAATCGACAAAAAATACGGCGGAAATGAAATATTGGTATACGGAATGGAATCCGTACATGTATGGTCAAATTCAATCACTCGGTTTTGAGGAAATTTGGACTATGCTTTATGAGGAAGCGATTGTCGGATGGTCCCAAAAGCATGAACAATTATGCGAACGATTAATAAAAGGGCAGCCATTCTTTGAAAAGCTTTGGGAAATGGAGCAAGAACCGAAAGTAAATTAAGGAAGAGGGCACTATATCAGCCGCCCTCTTTTTATCGAACATATTTTTTTAAGCTAGTATATTTGTTTTGTTTAATCAGCTCCATCATCAATCGTCATTCGTTCGCTAGCGCTTTTATTTTCGTTTTTTTCTTCCCAATCCCATTGCATTCTCCATTTTTTTCAACATTTTGGATGCTACTTTGTTTGCTTCCTCCCGGCCTCTGTCTAAAATGTCATCAAGTTCATCAGAATCAATGAGCTCATAATATTTTTCCTGAATCGGCTTTAAAGTGTTAATGACGACTTCTGCCAAATCCGCTTTAAATTCACCATAGCCTTTTCCTTCGTATTTTGTTTCCAGGTCGGCAATTGACACGCCAGCTAAAATTGAATAAATAGATAAAAGGTTGGAGATGCCTGGTTTGTTCTCTTTATCATAACGAACCACTCCGTCTGAATCAGTCACAGCGCTTTTAATTTTCTTTTCAATTTTTTTTGGATCATCGAGAAGGGAAATAAACGATTTTTCATTCGCATCGGATTTGCTCATTTTTTTCGTCGGATCTTGAAGCGACATAATCCGAGCACCGACTTTTGGAATGCGGACTTCTGGAATTTTAAAAATGTCTGCATATTTTTTGTTGAATCTTTCGGCTAAATCCCTTGTCAATTCCAAATGTTGTTTTTGATCCTCGCCGACTGGAACAAGGTCCGTGTTGTACAAAAGAATATCGGCGGCCATTAAAGGCGGATAAGTTAACAGTCCTGCTGAAACAGCTTCTTTCCCTTTAGATTTATCTTTAAATTGTGTCATTCTTTCAAGCTCGCCAATATAAGAAACGCATTGAAGCATCCATCCTGCCTGCGCGTGAGCGGGCACCTCCGATTGAATGAAAAGGGTGGATTTTTCCGGATCGATGCCGACTGCTAAATATAATGCAGCAAGGCTCTTAATGTTTTTTCTTAATTGAAGTCTGTCTTGCGGAACAGTTATGGCATGCTGATCGACAATGCAAAAATAGCATTTATATTCATGCTGGAGCTCTACAAATTGTCTCATTGCTCCGATATAGTTTCCGAGTGTTAACGTGCCGCTAGGCTGAATTCCTGAAAAGATCGTTTTCATGTGCAAACTCCTCCTGATTTTTTATATAAAAAAGCCCATCCGTCCGTATAGGGACGAATGGACCGCGGTGCCACCCTAATTATTTCACAAACATTCATGTGAAATCACTTTTCGTCTTTTAACGCAAGACAAAAACGCCGCAGCTTACTGATTTCAGCTGAGAGCTCAAAAGTCCATTTCCATACCGGACAGTGTTTGTTTCCACCAGCCACAAACTCTCTGAAAACTGTTTTCGGCATGTACTTCTCTTTCTCATCGCCTATGTATTCACTTACAGATGATTATAAAAAAATAGTTTATTCTTTGCAACTTCTCTGCGTCTTTCTGAAAAAATTTCCTTTTTGAAGTTTGATCGAGCCGAAAAAGGGGAAAAGTAAAGAAAGGAAAGTGGTGTTAATTGAGAATATGACCTTGAAAATGATCATCATTCACCGGTTGTAACACTTTTGTTATAATTTGAGAAATAAAAACATATAGGCGAAGTTGCTTTTTTATAGTATAATAATCAATACAAATTACTTTTTTAAATTTATTTTAATGTGAGATTGGCATAGTTTTTATATATACACTTATATTTTTCTCGAAAAGGAGAGTGATTGGCATGGTAATATTGTATACATCTCCGAGCTGCACATCTTGTAGAAAAGCAAAATCTTGGTTGGAAAAGCATCAGATTGAATATAGAGAGCGGAACATTTTTTCCGAGCCTTTAACGATCGAAGAAATTAAAGAAATTCTTCGTATGACAGAAGACGGAACAGATGAAATTATTTCCACTCGTTCAAAGGTTTTTCAAAAATTGAAGGTTGATGTTGAATCGCTTCCTTTGCAGGAGCTGTATGATATTATCCGGAAAAACCCTGGAATTTTGCGCCGCCCGATTTTGATTGATGAAAAACGTCTTCAAGTCGGTTATAACGAGGATGAAATACGACGCTTTCTGCCAAGAAAAATTCGCACCTACCAGCTGAGAGAAGCTCAGAGAATGGCAAATTAAAAGGGATCGACGCCTTCCGTACGCAAAGCAAAATAGATTGCGGAAGGCTGTTATTTTTTTGTTATGTTGTAAAAAAGGGCAAAGAAAAGGATGAG
Source organism: Aeribacillus sp. FSL M8-0235 (assembly GCF_038000355.1). Taxonomy (NCBI): domain Bacteria; kingdom Bacillati; phylum Bacillota; class Bacilli; order Caryophanales; family Bacillaceae; genus Aeribacillus; species Aeribacillus sp. FSL M8-0235. The sequence continues at coordinate 1,118,355 of NZ_JBBOBW010000001.1, forward strand.
ACAAGCTGTGAAATAAGGGAGAGTTTGTGCAACAGCTTCAGTTTTCAACAGAGGGGTCATTTTTTCATCCGTTGCCATCATTTTACCTGCTGTATAAGCTAATATTCCTCCGCCCCCGTAAATGAGCAAAGGAAATCGGGACATGGCAGACATGATAAATCTGCTTCCCCAAATAATGATCGGAATGGATATAAGAAGACCTGTTATGACAAGAAAGATATTTCCTCCAGCTGCTCCAGCAACCGCAATGACATTGTCAAATCCCATAAAAAGGTCAGCCAAAACAATCGTTTGGATGGCTTTCCACAATGAGCGGTGGCTTTTCACGGAAGTATGCTCACCTTCATTTCCTGTCAATAATAAAAAGGCAATATACATTAAAAATAATCCGCCAAAAAACTGTAAAAAAGGAATGTTCAATAAATGGACAGCCAGTACCGTTAACAAAATTCGGCTGAGTATCGCGAGCATTGTTCCAAATAAAATACCTTTCCTTCGTTGATTTTCCGGCAAATTGCGGCATGCCAGCGCAATGACAATGGCATTATCTCCTCCTAATATGAGGTCAATGCCAATGATAAGGAATAAAGATGTGAAAAATTGTTCATCCATCAGTCAACCTCTTTTCAAATTATGGCTCGTACAATATATATGAAAAACGAAGTATTTTATGCGTTAATAGGTAAATAACGGTTTTTTTCAAAATCAAGGCTTTTTTTATTTCTTTATGAAGTGATTTATCATACAATAGAATTAGAATTGAACAACTTGGTGCTCGCGATGAAAATTTGGAAATTTTAAATTAGGAAGGAAAAGTGCAACGAATTCGGGGGTTTATTGTCCCTTCCAAAAATTTTAAAAAGAAGGGAAGGTTGTTCAAATGGAAATCGAACGCATTAATGAAAACACAGTAAAATTTTATATTTCATATGTTGACATAGAGGAACGAGGATTTGACCGGGAAGAAATCTGGTATAACAGAGAAAGAAGCGAAGAGCTGTTTTGGGAAATGATGGATGAAATTAATGATGAAGAAGACTTTCCGCTTGAAGGACCGTTATGGATTCAAGTTCATGCTAATGACAAAGGGCTTGAAGTCATTGTCACAAAAGCTCAGCTGTCAAAAGACGGACAAAAGCTGGAGCTTCCGGTAGTCGATGAAAAATTTAGGGAAATCCCGGTTGATGAAAATATAGAATCTTTGTTGGACAAACATTTTAATATGTCTGAACGATCTGCCTCAGATGAGAAAGATGAAACGGCGCAATTGCAATTTGTCATAAAGTTTCAGGACTTTGAAGACGTTATTTCGTTAGCATCCCATCGTTTGGACGGATTTTTGAATAGCTTATATGTATTTGAACAAAAATATTATTTATTCGTTGAATTTTCGGATAAAGACGATGAACAAATTGAAAATTTGCTCAGCATTATGCTTGAATACGGCCAGGAATCAAGGATGACAATTCACCGTCTTGAAGAATACGGAAAGCTGATTATGAAGGACAATGCCTTGGAACAAATCGAAACGCACTTTTCTTAAATTGCCGATTTCATGTTCGAAATCGGTCTTTTTTACTTAAGGAACGCTTAATATCTCAGATCAAATGAGATATGTCCAAATCGAGAGATAAGAAATATCGATTGCCTGGAGGAAGCTTATGAGAAAATTTCTGCAAGTAATCGTTTTTGCCATTGGTCTAGCCGTCATCTTATATTTAACAAAGAACATCTGGGAGGAATGGTTTTTAGGAGCCGTTTCCATTTTGTTCACATTATCCATCATTTTTATCGGTTTTGTCATTTTCTTAGAGAACCGCCACCCGACTCAAACGCTTACTTGGCTTGTTGTTTTAGGAGGATTTCCATTAATAGGCTTCTTCTTTTACATATTTTTTGGAAGAAATGTCCGGAAGCATCGTCTTTTTAAGAAAAAAGCTTTAATAGATGAGCAAGCTTATGCCCAATTTGAAACCAGCTTTCATACTTATGAAGATAAAATTAAATTCATGAGAAATCACCAGCGCCTTTTATTTAAGCTTGCCCATAAGCTTGGCCGCAGTCCGATTTCTTTTCGGACAAATACAAAGGTGCTGACGAACGGCATTGAAACATTTGACCATATTTTTCGAGAGCTTCAAAAAGCGGAAGTTCATATTCATCTTGAGTACTATATTGTTCGGCATGATGTGATTGGACAAAAATTAAAAAAGCTGTTGATCGAAAAAGCGAAAAATGGTGTAGAGGTTCGATTTTTATACGATGCAGTTGGCAGCTGGAAGCTGTCCAAAAAATATAGGAAAGAGCTCCTCGAAGCCGGGGTTGAAATGGTTCCATTTTTGCCTGTAAAGCTTCCATTTTTGTCTAACCATATTAACTTTCGCAATCATCGTAAAATTATTGTGATTGACGGAAAAGTCGGCTTTGTCGGAGGGTTGAATATAGGAGATGAATATTTGGGCAGAAATCCGTATTTCGGCTTTTGGCGGGATACGCATATGATGCTCGAAGGGGAAGGAGTACGGACTCTCAATCTTATTTTTTTGCAGGATTGGTATTATATGACTGGGCAGAAGCTGCTAAGCGATCGATATTTGCTGCCTCATTTTGAAATGGACGATAAAGAAGGAGGCGTTCAGCTAATTGCCGGCGGACCAGATAATAAGTGGGAAGTCATTAAAAGTTTGTTCTTTTCGATGATCGTTTCCGCCAAAAATTCGATATGGATCGCCTCTCCGTATTTTATTCCGGACGAGGATATAAAATCCGCTTTAAAGATTGCTGCGCTGAGCGGCATTGACGTTCGTCTCCTCGTTCCGAAAAGGCCTGACAAACGGATTGTATTTTATGCGTCGCGATCTTATTTTCCGGAGCTTTTAGAAGCCGGGGTTAAAGTGTACGAATATGAAAAAGGGTTTATGCACAGCAAAATCATTATTGTTGATGGCGAACTGGCATCGATCGGTACGGCGAATATGGATATGAGAAGTTTTCATTTGAATTTTGAAGTAAATGCTTTTTTATACCGAACGGACAGCATTGAAACGCTTGTAGAGGATTATATTCGAGACATTGAAAATTCAAGTGTCATCGACCTTGAACAATTCAAAAAACGCCCGCTATATATAAAGCTGTTTGAATCAACGTCGCGGCTTTTGTCTCCTTTATTATAAAACACCGTTTTTGATACAGCGGTGTTTTTTTAGGATAAAGCTCTATTTGAGCGGATTTCACAACACCACGGGTGAATTGCCGGCCGTAACGATGTAAAATGGCGAACCTTTATTGAAACGAATGAAGCAACATCTAACTTCCGCCTCTTTAGCGGCAAGCATGCGTTTTTGAAAAAAGTATATTTTTACATGAAGTGTTTCTGGCATCTTTTAAAACTTATGAAAAACGCTGCTTTTGAAAGGATTTTTTTCCCTTTTGTCGAATGTTTTTATTTGTGAAAGGAAGTGATGATTTATATGCTTGTTGCCCTTTTGCGAAACGGCGAAAAAGTAAATGTCGCCGCCCCGTACTGGTCGACAGAAAGGCTTCTAAAACTGAAAGAAGAGCATGCCTTTTTTTGTCCAGCTTGCAAGGAGCCGGTAAAATTAAAAATAGGTAAAATCAAAATTCCTCATTTTGCCCACTTAACGGCCTCTTGTCAGGCTGATTCGGAAGCGGAAAGCACGTACCATTTGAACGGAAAAAAGCAATTGTATGTTTGGTTGAAAAGGCAGCGGTTAGCTGCGGAAGTGGAAAAATTTATACCTTCTATTGCACAACGAGCGGATCTGTTTGTATCTTTTCAGCATAAACGGTATGCGATTGAATACCAATGCTCTAATATTCCCCCTGATCAGGTGATAAAACGGACAAATGGCTACAAAAAAGAACGAATTAAACCGATTTGGATATTAGGCTGGAAACAAATGAAGCAAGTCGGTGAACATCAATATCGACTGACTCCTTTTCATTGTCAGTTTCTTCATTCCCCGCAAAACGATCGTCCTTTTATCATCAATTATTGCTCAGATAAGAAAACCTTCATCTTTTTTTCCCATCTGATTCCGTTTTCTAAACAGAATATTTTTGCCGCATCTGCTATGATCTCCCCAGAGTCGTTTTTCTTTCGAGATTGTTTGCAAGGAAAGAGTCTGGCGGCAAACGGTTTATGGAAGCATTGGCTGAAGAAAATAAGTCAATATCGCTTAAAGCCGCTGTTTCAAAAGACGAACGAAGAGCGAAAGCTGCAAAAAAAGGTTTACGAAACAGTTGGCTTATCTTTATCGCAGCTGCCAGTTGAAGTTTTTATCCCTTTAAAAAGCGGTTATATGGTTGATGAGGCGGTCTATATTTGGCAATGCTCAGTTTTATTATTTATTGAAACATTGCGCGCTGATGAAGTATTTCACGCAGAAAAGCTAGTTTGGCACCTTAAGAAATTAGGGATGAAAGAAAGAAGCTGTAGCGTAAAAACGGATTTAAAAAAGCCGATTATTGAATATTTAACGACTCTTTCCCATTTAAAATTTTTGCAGCCAATCGGTCCATATTCGTTTCGAAAAACATCATCTCCTTTTCATTTGGAGTCGATGGAAAAGCGTGAACAACGTCTTGGACATTATTTGGACAAGGAAGGTATGTTTTTTTCTGCTGTAGAATAATATAAGCATAGTGATTTATTGCGTTTTGAAAAAAATTTCAATATGATGGAAACAGACTGATTTTTTTAAAGGGGGAAATCGAGAATGGGCAATGAAACAGCTGTCAAAAGGCTGCCAAAACGGGAAGAAATCCCTGTTGAGTATACTTGGCGGCTAGAAGATATTTTTGCTTCTGATGATGAATGGGAAAAAGAATTTGAAGAAGTAAAGCAGCTAATTCCAAAAATCGGTGAATATAGAGGAAAATTAGGTCAATCCTCCGATCTGTTATATGAGGCGCTCTCTTATCAAGATTCCGTGATGGAGAGGCTTGGAAAGCTTTATACATATGCCCATATGCGCTACGATCAAGATACAACTAATTCTTTTTATCAAGGATTGAATGACCGGGCAGCAAATCTTTATACACAAGCTTCCAGCCTCTCATCCTATATCGTTCCGGAAATACTATCCATTGAAGAAGAAAAGCTTCAGCAATTTTTGAAAGAAAATGATCAATTGAAGCTTTATGCACATGCCTTGGACGAAATCAACCGGCAAAGACCGCACGTGCTCGATGCGGAGCAAGAGGCTATTTTAGCTCAAGCTGCGGAAGCCCTGAGCACTGCCTCCAATACGTTTGGAAAATTAAATAATGCGGACTTGGAATTTCCAGCAATTAAGGATGAAAATGGAGAAGAAGTGGAAATCACTCACGGCCGTTATATCCAGTTTTTGGAGAGTGAAAATAGACGAGTCCGTCGCGATGCGTTCCAAGCATTATACGCAACATATGGAAAATTTAAAAATACGTTTGCCAGCACATTAAGCGGAGCTGTTAAGAAAAATAATTTTTATGCGAAGGTGCGGAAATATGAGAATGCCCGCCAGGCTGCACTAAGCGCCAACAACATTCCCGAGGAAGTCTACGACAATTTAGTGAAAACGATCAATGAACATTTGCCGCTGCTCCATCGTTATGTCGATTTGCGGAAAAAAGCGCTGAAGCTTGATGAACTTCATATGTATGATCTTTATACGCCGCTTGTACAAAACGTCGATATGAAAATCACGTATGAAGAAGCGAAAGACATCGTATTGAAGGGGCTTGCTCCATTAGGTGAAGAATATGTCGGCATTTTACAAGAAGGCTTTGAAAACAGATGGATTGACGTTAAGGAGAATAAAGGGAAACGAAGTGGAGCTTACTCCTCTGGCGCCTATGGAACAAATCCATATATTTTGCTGAATTGGCAAGATAATGTGAACAATTTATTCACACTTGTTCACGAGCTCGGCCATTCGGTGCACAGCTACTATACAAGAAAAACACAGCCGTATCCGTACGGAGATTATTCTATTTTTGTCGCGGAAGTGGCTTCTACATGCAATGAAAACTTGTTAAATGAATATTTGCTCAACACGATCGATGATGAAAAGAAACGTTTATACTTGCTGAATCATTTCCTTGAGGGGTTTAGAGGAACGGTATTCCGGCAAACGATGTTTGCTGAGTTTGAACATTATATCCATTTGAAGGCGCAAAACGGAGAGCCGCTCACACCGGAATTTTTGACGCAAACGTATTATGAGTTAAACAAAAAATATTTTGGTGACAACATTGTCGTCGATGAAGAAATTGGCTTAGAATGGGCAAGAATTCCGCATTTTTATTACAATTTTTACGTTTATCAATACGCAACAGGCTTTAGTGCTGCAAGCGCCTTGAGCAAGCAGATTTTATCGGAAGGAGAAACTGCCGTTGAAAGGTACATTAATTTCTTGAAAGCGGGAAGCTCTGATTATCCGATTAATGTGCTGAAAAAAGCAGGGGTCGATATGACATCAACCAAGCCGATTGAAGATGCATGCAAAGTATTTGAAGAAAAGCTGACGGAGATGGAGGAGCTGCTGTTAAAGTAAAGTGTAAGAAAACAGGAGCATCATCTGAATCCAAAAAATTAGTGGCATGAGTTCGATCTGGAACTGGACTCATGCCTTTTTTGTTTCCGGTCATATAAAAACTGCACCTCCAATTGTCAGTTGTATCTACTAATTGAGATGCAGTTCATCATCCCGTCCTCTTTTTTATCTTAAAATCCGCGGAACGTTTTTCGATGGTTAAACAGAAGAAACGATATGAAAAGAGAAATAAAAAGCAGGGGGGCAGAAACGAAAATCGGTGCGAGATTCATCAATCCTAACAGATTATAAAAAAAAGCGAAGATGACGAGCAGCAGGCTGATTATGAGCCAAAATGTTTTCACGATTTTTCCCTCCTACACATGTTCTAAAACGAGGAAAAAGATTTTGTATATTGTATGCAGCTTGCCCGTTCTTCATGTTTTGTGACAAATTTGTGAATTGTTGTTTTCCCCTCTTGCAAACTGAAAAAGGAATTTGTTATATTAAAAACGTGAAATTGATCACAAACAAACATTTACCCCTTTGTTTGACCGTGAAAAATTTCTCCCATCCCCTTTGTTGTCATAAGACAAAAAAGAAACCACAAACGTTTGTTTGTGGTTTCTTTTTGTGCGCCCGGCATGTATATGAACTATAGGGTGTAAGTCCCGAACCCCGAAGACAGAAGTAGAGGTTAGCCAAGAGCAAGGGTGTCCGTGGTGACGCGGAATCTGAAGGAAGCTGGAGGCAAAACACCGGTCCGAGGAACACGAACCTCATATAAGGCTAGGTATGATTGAGTGAGTTTGCAAAACAAAACAAAGCTCTTTCTGTCGAAGGTCATATCGAGTAAATGAGGCGGATAGATGGTGTGAAAGTGCATGTACTTACCCGGGGAGGTCTGGTGGATATGTGAAGTACGCTTCATAACCTACTTAGTGATAAGTAGCTGAACCGTCAGAAGTCAGCAGAGGTCATAGTATTAGTTGGTCTAGAACAACTAAGAAGGACCGAACAATTAAGAGAGAATAGCCCTTGGCATTCAGTGAGTCATGATGAACACAGAAAACGTAGTACCTCACTTGAGGGAGGAAGCGGTGAATCCCGTGGGAGACCTCTTGGAGGGTGGAGTGACCACTGGCATAAAGAGAACAGCTATTCACGGAAGTTATGAAAACTTGCGTCAATTATCTTAATTGAACCGCCGTATACGGAACCGTACGTACGGTGGTGTGAGAGGACGGGAGTTAATCGCTCCCTCCTACTCGATTTAATTGTTTAATAAAGATAAAGCGCTTACATTTTTGGTTAAAAACGCTCCCCATCAGCATAGAAGCCGATGGAGAACGTTTCGTTGAATTAAACCCCTCAATCTCACTGCCCGATATAGCGCCAAAAAGTTCCATATTTCACAGGCACCCGCTCAACTTGTTGCTTTAAAAGCAGTCTTTTCATTTCACGTTCCGTTTCTTCATCAGTCATATTATACACAACGGAGATCTCTTTTGTTGCGACAAATTTATAATGCTTTAAAAAAATCTCTATTGGCGGCACTTGAGACGGCTTCGGTTTATCTCCGACAAGCTCGCAAAGAATATCAACATATGTTTCATAAGGATATAATCCGGTAATTTTTAATCCTTCCTTCTCTTCACGGCAATGAAAAAAGACAAGGGAAGGAATTTCATGCACGTCCATTTCTTCTGTAATTTTATAATCGCATTGAAGTGCTTTTCTTGCACTTTCGGAATATAAGTCCCTCTCAAATTCATTGACATCAAGGCCGACATTTTTAGCAATTTGTATGAGAACGTTTTGATCAGAGACATTTTGCTTTTCTAAAAAAACAACTTCCTGTAAGTGCCGCAAGAAACGGATGCCCGCTTTTCTCCCTTGAAGCTCCGCTGCTTTTAAAGCAAGGGAAGCTCTGTAGGGCGATGATATAGGGTTTTCAAGCCAAAGGTTGCCGTCACATGACATGCCGGTTCTGCTCGCTATCTTCTCCCATGATTGGGCAATTGTTTTCGGTTTCCGCCGTTTTGTTAAGTTTAAATTAGCAAGCTTTCCGCAAACAATATGGCGCAATGAGAAAAGCCTGCCGTATTCGATTTGCAGTTTTTTGATAAACGGTTCAAGCGCCCAGCATTCAGGGCATAGCGGATCAATAAACATATAAATCTCGATCGGCTTTTTAGGATGACTGTGACAATGAGAAAAGAAGTGAGCAGCATTCACTTCGTCTTTTTTGTCAGGTTTCAACTGAATACTCCTCCTGATCTTCGTCTTTCGAATTAATCATGTGATGGGCGGTCACCACAAGCCGATCGTAGAAAAACTCTCGTATTTCCCCGTCAAGTCCGACCTCGTCCATTGCTTTTCGCATACATGAGAGCCATGCTTCTGCTCTCCTCGGCGTAATCGGGAATGGAAGATGGCGGGCTCTGAGCATCGGATGTCCGTGTTCTTTTGTGTAAAGTGGCGGACCACCTAAAAACTGTGTCATAAATTGTTTCTGCTTTCTGGCAGTTTCCGTTAAATCCTCCGGGAAAATAGGTTTTAAAAGAGGATGTTTTTTAACATTTTTATAAAAAGCATCGATTAGAGCGTGAAGTTTCTTTTCTCCAATCGCGTCATATGGAGTTAAGGGTGGTTTTGTCATGGTGATAGCTCCTTTGGAATCATTCGTTAATAATGATGTTACATTTATTTTATCAACATAACTTATTTATCTCAAACGAATCGCTTTGAAGGAGTTGGCTGAGGCAATGCAAACAAAAGGATAAATAGCGAAAGCGGGAGCTATTTCCGCAAATATGTTGTGCTTGCTTGTGAAATGAACATAGAAGGACTTGCGGCTTGAAGCGCAGCTATCGAAGATTAGCCGAAATCGATTGGATAACAAATATTCCCAACTACTTTTAATGAAAAAGAAAAAGGTGCTGTTTGTTTGCACCTTTTTACGCAAAATATTTTTGAGTAATTTTATTTACATAGTTTTGCGTTTCTTTAAATGGAGGGATGCCTCCATATTTGTCGACATTTCCCGGACCGGCGTTGTATGCAGCCAGCGCCAATTTTACATTACCGTTATATCGGTTTAAAAGCTGTTTTAAATATTTTGTGCCGCCCTCGATATTTTGCACAGGATCAAACGGATTTTTTACACCGAGCGCTTTTGCTGTAGAAGGCATGAGCTGCATATAGCCGGCAGCTCCTTTAGGACTGACGGCATTTGCCTTGAAGCTTGACTCCTGTTGAATCACAGCTCTGATTAATTTGGCATCGACGCCGTATTTTTGAGCCATCTTCTGAATGATTTCATTTAGATCAGCGGAAACCTGTTTCTGTTCATTTGTTTTTTTGGCAGATTGGGAGGAAGACAGTGAAATATTCTCTTTGGCCGTTTCAGATTGTACATCTTGTTCGATGAAGGCATTTAAAACATCCTGAAAGTTCAGCGAAATTGCTGCATCTTTTGTTTGCGGCCCATCGGATTGGCCTGACAAAAGACGAAGGACTTCAAGCTCAAACAGAACATTGAAATTATAGTTTGTATTCATCACAAATTCTCCTTTGAAAATTTTGCGGAATAAAACCGCTTTATTTTATTTTCTGTTTGACGGATCGGGATGTTGTGTTTGTTTAAAATCTCCAAAAATTGCTGCTTTCCTTCCTTTTCATCCTCTGCCTCAAATTCGATTTCAAAATCCTCTCTATTTTCATATCGGCTATGATCGAGAACAATTTCACCATTTTTATATTTTTTTGTTGCCCGGCTTGTAATGAGCGAACCGAAACAAAGAAGGCTTTCGGGCTTGATTTCAAGCTGTTTGATTTTTTCGACCACTGATCCCTCCTTCGGAAAGACTGACTCATGAATGGCTGAAACTGCTTCCTGATCGGTTAAAAACTGGTGTGTTTCCAGCAGTCCGACATGATAGGGCTCCTTTAATGTCAAAACATACTGATCCTTTTTTTTACGAATTCTTAAGGCAGCGCCATGCTTTTTCAACGCAAAATATTTTGTGTCAAAATAATAGTTTTCCTGCTCGGCAAAATCTTTTTCGGTCAATTGAAAAAAATCAGCTAAGCGGTGGAATTCTTCTTTTGTAAGCAGGTTTTTAAATTCTATCTCAAGCTCTTGAACCATCGGGCATTCCTCTCTATGATTAATATCAAAATAAGGTAATGTAGTTATGAATATGATACAATAAAATATACATGAGATGAACTTGAAATGTTTGATTGGAAGGGTGAACAGCATGAAAAAAAGAATTAAAGTGCTGGCGGTTAGCAAAACGGAAGGCAAATTGCTGCTCGAAACGGAGCAAGTCCATGATGCAGGGAAACTCGCAGCAAAAGGACAGATGCTGGTAGATTCAGACCAATTTTCTTTTATATACATATTGGATAATGGCGAAGACTTTCTTTACATAGATTTATCATCGGATATTTGGCCACATTTAAAAGAAGCCAAAAATGAAGAGCTTCCTGTTTATGCTAAAGTGGGAGAAAAAGAAATTTTGCTTACCCAATTTCACGAGGAGCTCGAGTTTTTGCTTGAAAATATAAAGGGAAACGCAAATTACGGCGAGGAGATGGAAAAAATGGTCGAAAGCGTGTTTTATTAGGAGGGGGCTTTATGAACTACAAGGAATGGGAGCAATTTTTAGCGCCTTATAAGCAGGCAGTGGAAGAATTAAAGGTCAAATTAAAAGGGATTCGTTCCCAATTTGAACTAAGAGGAGAGCATTCTCCAATTGAGTTCGTGACAGGCAGGGTAAAACCTGTGCCGAGCATTTTAGATAAAGCGAAGCGAAAACAAATTCCACTTGATAAAATAGAAGAAGAAATGCAGGACATTGCCGGTCTCCGAATGATGTGCCAATTTGTCGGCGACATTCAATTGGTTGTTCAAATGCTAAGAGATCGGCATGATTTGGAAATCGTGGAGGAAAGAGACTACATAACCCGAAATAAAGAAAGCGGCTACCGCTCTTACCATGTTGTGGCCCGCTACCCGGTTCAATCGTTCGAGGGATTGAAAAAGGTTTTGGTTGAAATTCAAATTCGTACGCTTGCCATGAATTTTTGGGCGACGATTGAGCATTCTTTAAATTACAAATATAGCGGGAACATACCTGAACAGATTAAAATCCGCTTGCAGCGCGCAGCTGAAGCAGCTTACCGGCTGGACGAGGAAATGTCGCAAATACGGGGAGAAATTCAAGAAGCGCACGCGATATTTTCACGCAAAACAGAAACAACATAAAAAAGGAGAATGATTCTTAAATGAAGTTTTCGATCACATCAAAAGGTGATGAAACATCTAATGCTTTGGCGCAAAAAATCAGAACCTATTTGCTCGATTTCGAGTTTCAATATGATGAAGATCAGCCGGATATCGTGATTTCCGTCGGGGGAGACGGAACATTGCTTTATGCATTTCATCGATATAATAAACGATTGGATAAAACAGCGTTTATAGGAGTTCATACGGGGCATTTAGGATTTTATGCCGACTGGCTCCCGAATGAAATTGAAAAAATGGTGATTGCAATTGCTAAAACACCGTTTCAGATCGTTGAATATCCATTGCTTGAAGTGGTGGTCCGGCATAATGGCGGGAGTGAAGCCTCCTACCTTGCGCTAAATGAATGCACAGTGAAAAGCATTGAAGGGACTCTCGTCATGAATATAGAAATTAAAGGGCTTCTCTTTGAAACATTTCGAGGAGATGGGTTGTGTATTTCAACACCGACAGGAAGCACCGCCTACAATAAAGCGCTTGGCGGTGCTCTCATTCATCCTTCACTGCGGGCTATTCAATTAACAGAAATGGCTTCCATAAACAACAGGGTGTTCCGGACAATCGGCTCGCCATTAATTTTGCCTGACCACCATACGTGTATGCTAAAGCCTGTCAATGATGTTGATTTTCAAATTACAATCGATCATTTAACACTTCTTCACAAAAACGTCAGGTCCATCCAATGCCGGGTCGCACAGGAAAAGGTAAGGTTTGCGAGATTTCGGCCTTTCCCATTTTGGAAGCGGGTCCGGGACTCGTTTATTGGCGACAGATAAAGGAAAGAAAAAACATGGGGACATTTCAGCTTCATTGGGACATCAAAAAAGAACATCATGGCTGGCTGCTTAGAGAATTTTTGCGGGAGCATCATATTTCTAAATCCGCTTTAACAGATATTAAATTTAACGGTGGAAAAATTGTCGTTAACGGGAACGAAAAAAATGTCCGATACGTCTTACAAGAAGGCGATCAAGTAACCGTCCATTTTCCGGAAGAAAAGAGAAGCCAGTCGCTCATTCCAGAGAACATACCATTGGACATTGTTTATGAAGACGATTATTGCCTTATTGTAAATAAACCGGCGTTTTTGTCCACCATTCCGTCTAGAGAGCATCCGTCAGGAAGTCTTGCGAACGGGCTTTTACACTATTATGATCAACAGCGGCAAAATCTTACGGTGCATATCGTCAATCGGCTTGACCGGGATACATCCGGGCTGCTTCTTGTAGCCAAACATCGCTACAGCCATTTTCTTTTTTCAAAAGAACAGCAAAAAGGAGCGGTAAAACGGACATACATCGCAATTGTCCATGGAAGGATCAGCGAAGACGAAGGCACCATCGATGCGCCAATTGCAAGAAAGGACGATAGCATCATCGAGAGAACTGTCAGGGAGGATGGGAAAAAAGCTATTACGCATTTTCGGGTCATAAGCCGCTTTTCTGACAAAACGGTTGTTGAGGTAAAGCCTGTAACTGGTAGAACTCATCAAATTCGTCTACATATGTCCTATATAGGTCATCCGCTTTTAGGAGATTCGCTTTATGGTGGACAAAAAGAAGAAATTGACCGCCATGCCCTCCACAGTCAGTCGCTGTCCTTCTATCATCCCGTTTTGCATAAAAATTTGACGTATACTTGCAAGCTTCCTCCTGATATGGAAAAAATAATAAAGCATGCGCGCCTGTAAGTGCATGCTTTTGTTATGAAAAAATGTACGACAAAATCAGATAGATTTGTTAATATAGTAAAACACAAAACTTTTCGATATTTTTCCGGAAAGGAGGAGATTTTATGCAGCCTAAAACAGATGCACCGGAATACAGACAGTTGATGATTGACAAGCTGAGAGAGAACAATGTAGAGGAATTCCGTTCGCTGTTTTTTGAGCTACATCCATATGATCAGGCAAAATTTTTTCTAAAACTTGACCAGCCGGATAGAATGCTTTTATATCAAATTCTATCTCCGGAAGAAATGGCGAATGTTTTTGAAAATATAAGGGATGATAAAAACCGCTACAAATCGCTGCTTGAGGAAATGCATCCGGCATTTGCCGCCAAAATGATGGAATACATGTACGCCGATGATGCGGCAGATGTATTAAGTGAGCTGACAAAAGAGAAAATTTCCAGCTATTTAACCATCATGGACGCTCAAACTGCCAAAAGCATAAGCGAACTTCTTGATTATGAACAATTTACCGCAGGAAGTATTATGACAACCGAGTTCGTTGCCATTAATGCCAATTATACGGTGCAGTCAACGATGGACTTGCTGCGGAAAGAAGCTCCTGATGCGGAAACAATATATTATTTATATGTGATTGACGAAGAGAAACATCTTGTTGGCGTCCTGTCGTTAAGAGATTTAATTGTTCATGAAGACGATACTTTGATTGCTGACATTATGAAAAAGAAAGTCTACTCGGTATCTGTGGCGGATGATCAGGAAGAAGTAGCAAGAAAGATGAAGGACTACAATTTTTTGGCTCTTCCGGTTGTTGATTTTCAACATCGTCTTGTTGGAATTATAACTGTTGATGATATTATTGATGTGCTGGACGAAGAGGCTTCTGACGATTATTCGAAACTGGCCGCTGTCTCGGATGTAGATTCATATGATCCGAATGCTGTTTCTGCTGCCAAAAAAAGATTGCCATGGCTTATTATTCTCCTATTTTTAGGAATGTTCACCGCCGGCCTAATCGGCCAGTTTGAAGAAACGTTGAACAAAGTGGCAACTTTAGCGCTCTTTATACCATTAATTGCAGGGATGGCTGGAAATACAGGAACACAAGCTCTCGCTGTTGCCGTAAGAAGAATTGCAACAGGCGAAGGCACTTCCGAACGCGTGTGGAAAATTATTCTCAAAGAAGCTGGAACCGGCTTGATTACCGGAACAGTATGCGGAATTGTTGTTGCACTGACAATTTTTATTTGGAAGCAGAAATTTTTCTTAGGACTGCTAGTGGGTCTTTCCATATTGTCAACGCTGACTGTTGCGACAATTGCCGGGGCGTTTGTTCCTCTTGTCATGCACAGGCTTCGTATTGACCCGGCTGTGGCCTCCGGTCCATTTATTACAACGATTAATGATATGATCAGCATTTTGATTTATTTTGGCATGGCGACACTATTTATGAACTATTTGCTCTAACAAAATTAGCTAAAGGAGGCGTAATATGGAATCACATGCAGTAACCTCTCTTGTCATCGTGTTGGTAGGCGCTTTTTTAACCCCGATTTTGCTGCATCGGTTCAAACTGGCATTCATTCCTGTCGTCGTTGCGGAAATTATTGTCGGATTAATCATCGGGAAAACGGGATTTAATTTAGTGCAAGAAGATGTATGGCTGTCAACTCTCTCAACGCTGGGATTTATATTTCTCATGTTTTTAAGCGGGCTTGAGATTGATTTCACCATTTTCTCCAAAGAGAAGAAAAAAGAAGAAAAGCTGCCCAACGGAAAAAAAGCTCCTCATACTTTTTTGGTTGCGTCAATTGTTTTTCTTGGCATTTTCGTTGTTTCATTACTTTTATCGTATTTGTTAATGTGGATGGGATTTATCCGCAATGCCTTTTTCATGACGTTAGTGATTTCAACGATTTCTTTAGGAGTAGTAGTGCCGACGCTGAAAGACGAGCAAATTATGAAAACAACCATCGGCCAAATTATTTTGCTGGTGGCTGTCATAGCCGACCTTGTCACCATGATTTTGCTGGCGGTTTTTGTCTCCTTAAACAGCGAAGGAGAAAGCAATACGTGGCTTCTGCTTCTTTTGTTTGCAGCAGGCGTACTGCTTTACTTCATTGGCAAAAGGTTTAAAAGTCGATCCTTTATTAAATCGATGTCAAAAGGAACGGTTCAAATTGGAACAAGGGCGGTTTTTACGTTAATTCTCGCACTTGTAGGTTTATCGGAAACGCTTGGGGCAGAAAATATTTTAGGCGCCTTCCTTGCGGGAGTTTTAGTCTCGCTTTTATCGCCTAATTCAGACTTGGTGCAAAAGCTAGATTCGTTTGGCTACGGTTTTTTAATCCCGATCTTTTTTGTCATGATAGGGGTGGAATTGGATTTATGGGAATTGATCAAAGATCCGAACCTTCTTTTGTTAATTCCTTTGTTATTTCTCGCCCTCTTGATCTCAAAGTTTATTCCCGTTTTTGTGCTGAGAAAATGGTATGATACGAATACAACGATTGCGGCGGCGTTCTTGTTGACTGCTACTTTATCATTAGTTATTGCGGCAGCTGAAATTGGACAGCGAATCGAACTGATTGATAAGCAAATGGCTGACGCACTAATAGTAGTTGCCGTGTTAACAAGCATTATCACGCCGATAGGATTTAAAAAATTATTCCCTAAAAAAATGGCGGTGCAGCCTAAAAAGAAAATTGCTTTTATTGGTGCAAATCAAATGACCCTTCCAGTCACAAGGGAATTGGACAAAAATTTGTATGAAGCAACCGTATATCATACACAGCAAGACAAAATTGAAAACGGGACTGCTCAATCGGTATTTAAAATAGAAGAATTGAAAGACTATTCGATAGAATCATTGAATGAACACCACATAATGGAAGCTGATATAGTAATAGTGGCTACTGGGGATGAAGAAAGAAATGCGGAAATTGCGACATATGCAAAAGAATGCGGCGTAGAACAGGTCATCGCCTCCATTTCTTCCCCGGAGTTGGATCAAGCATTAAAAGAAAAGGGGATCAGCGTATTTTCCGTCATGCTGTCAACAAAAACGCTGCTCAGGGCTTTGATCGAATCGCCTGGCGTTATGCGGATCTTAACAAACCAAGACAACTCTCTTTATCAAATTAATATGAATAACCGAAAATATGATGGAATGAAGCTTCGATACTTTCCGTTTACAGGAGATTGTATCTTTGTCCGGATTTTTCGAGGTGAAGATTCCATTGTGCCTCACGGCGATACCGAATTGAAAAAAGGGGACCGCTTGATTGTAACGGGTTCCCGCAAATATGTAAATGAGTTAAAAGATGAGCTGGAATTTAGCAAATAATATTTGCAAACAAAACAAATTGTGATAGCATGAAATTAGTATGAAAATTTAATAAGCATCCACTAGGGGAGCCTTTGAAAAGGCTGAGATTAAAGTGTTGACTTTAAGACCCTTTGAACCTGATCTGGATGATGCCAGCGTAGGGAAGTGGGAATTTGAAACATATGTCTGATATTCCATTACCACTTTCCAGCAAGGAAGGTGGTTTTTTATTGTTTCCAGTCTCACCCTTGGACAGCTGCTTTCCAGTTTTGAACCTTGAAAGACGAGTGTGAGCGTCTTTCTCATGAAAGGAATGTACAATGTTGGAACTTCATGCCGTAACAGACGGAACAAAACCGGTCAACGAGCTAATACGCATAATTTTGTCCATATCAGAACATGTTGATTACGTTCATATACGAGAAAAAAATAAAAGACCATGTGAGATCATTCATCTCGTAGAACAGCTTTTGGCAAAAGGGATAAGGAGAGAACAGCTTGTTATCAACGATCGGCTCGATGTTGCGCTCCTAACAGGCGTTCAAAATGTTCATCTTCCGGGAACCGGCCTGCCGATAAAAAAAGTGAAAAGCGCTTTTCCACAAATAAAAGCCGGTGTCAGCGTCCATTCATTAGATGAAGCGGTAAAAGCAGAAAAAGACGGAGCAGACTATTGTTTTTTCGGAAACGTTTTTGAAACGAACAGTAAAAAAGGACTTCCGGCAAAGGGAACAGATTTGCTTGGGAAAATCGTTGGACACGTCAATATTCCTATTATCGCCATCGGTGGGATCACGCCTGATAATATGCAAAAGGTTTTAGAAAAAAAAGCAAGCGGTATTGCCGTTATGTCCTATATCTTTTCTTCGAAAGATCCAGGGAGCGCTGCCAAACTTTTCAGGAAAGGGGAAGCTTTTTCAAATGAACGTTTTTGATGTTGGAATCATCGGGGGAGGGGTCATCGGCCAAGGGATCGCCTATGAGCTATCAAAAGCTGGGCTGAAGACCGCCGTGTTTGAAAGCGGCGAAATCGGAGGTAAAGCGACATCCGCTGCAGCAGGAATGCTGGGTGCCCATTCTGAAAATGAAAAAAGAGACATATTTTTTGAGCTATGCTTAGAGAGCCGAAATTTATATCCGAGCCTTGCAAAAGAATTATTGGAGCAATCTGGTGTGGATATTGAGCTTGTGCAGGAAGGCATGTATCGGCTTGCATTTACTGAGGAAGAAGGCCGCTCCCTGCAATCGCTTGCAGATGAGGATGAACTAGAATGGCATTCAAGGGAAAACGTACTGGCAAATGAGCCACATGTTTCTGAAGACATTGCGGGAGCTCTTTGGCTTAAGCATGACGGCCAAGTGAAAGGTTCATCTGTTTGCCACGCATATGCGAAAGGCGCTAGAAAATATGGTGCATCTATTTTTGAACAATGTCCTGTTTTCGACGTGATTAAAGAGGGAAAAGCATACAAGCTTGTCACTTCCCAAGGAGTTTTTATATGTGGAAAAGTCGTCGTTTCAAGCGGAGTTTGGAGTGGCTTTTTCTTTGAAAAGCTGGGGCTGAGAAATCCAATGAAGCCCGTTAAAGGAGAATGCTTAGCCATAAAACCGAAAAAACTGGTGATCAACAAAACAGTGTTTTACGAGCACTGTTATATCGTACCGAAAAAAGACGGCACCGTTATTATTGGAGCAACTTCTTATGAAAACGACTGGGATACGCATCCGACAGTCAAAGGAGTATCCGAATTAATGATAAAGGTTCAGAAAATTATGCCAGAAATCGGGTCTGAACCGGTCGTTAGTGCTTGGTCGTCGCTCAGGCCGCAAACAGCTGACGGCTGGCCGTATTTTGCCGAGCACCCGGAGCATGAGGGAATCTTTTTTGCGACCGGCCATTATCGAAACGGCATTCTTCTAGCGCCGATTACAAGCTTGATCGTAAAAGACATGATTTTGAAAACGAATCAATATGAGCGTTATGTTCATAGCTTTTCTTTAAACAGATTGCTTTCTGATGCGAAAGGGAGGTGATTAAACAGTGAAACTTCGCATTAACGGCCAGCAGATGGAAGTGGAGAATAGTGTTCGGAACATAGAAGATTTGCTGAACTTTTTTCAATTGCAGGAAAGAATTGTTGTCGTTGAACGAAATGGTGAAATTGTTTCAAAAGAACAATACAGTATCCAGACATTAAATGATGGTGATCAAATTGAAATTGTCCATTTTGTTGGAGGGGGATGATGATTCATGTTAAAAATAGGTGATAAAACATTTCAGTCGAGATTAATGTTAGGAACTGGAAAATATCCATCTTTTGAGATACAAAAAGAAGCGGTGGAAGCCTCAGGTGCTGAAATTTTGACATTTGCCGTCAGAAGAATGAATATTTACGAGCCTTCACAGCCAAATTTTTTGGAGATGTTGGATTTATCGAAATATACGCTTCTGCCGAACACGGCCGGGGCAAAAACTGCTGAGGAAGCAGTCAGAATCGCCAAGCTTGCGAAGGCATCAGGATTATGTGATATGATTAAGGTGGAAGTAATTGGAGATGATAAAACGCTTCTCCCTGATCCGATTGAAACATTGAAGGCATCAGAGATGTTATTGGAAGAAGGGTTTATTGTTCTTCCATACACTTCAGACGATGTTGTTCTGGCGAAGAAGCTTGAAGAATTAGGGGTTCATGCCATCATGCCGGGAGCATCTCCGATCGGATCAGGCCAAGGAATTGTCAATCCTCTCAATTTATCATTTATTATTGAGCAAGCTAATATTCCAGTCATTGTTGATGCCGGAATCGGTTCGCCGGCAGATTGCGCACTCGCCATGGAGATGGGAGCAGATGGAATCTTATTAAATACAGCTGTTTCTGGTGCAAAAGATCCTGTGAAAATGGCGAAGGCAATGAAGCTGGCGATTGAAGCAGGCAGACTTGGATATGAAGCAGGACGCATTCCGAAAAAACGGTATGCACAAGCAAGCAGTCCAACGGAAGGAATGTTAACGACATAATGGAACGATATTCTCGCCAAATCTTGTTTTCTCCTATTGGAGAAGAGGGACAAAAAAAATTGCTGAAAAGCCATGTGCTCATTGTTGGAGCTGGAGCACTCGGCTGCGCAAGCGCTGAAATGTTAGCCCGTGCTGGAATCGGTAAAATAACCATCATTGACCGTGATTATGTCGATTGGAGCAATCTCGGGCGTCAACAGCTGTATACAGAAGAGGATGCGAAACAAAAGCTGCCAAAAGCGGTTGCTGCCAAAAAACATTTGCAGGAAATCAATTCGAACATTTCGATTGAAGCGATTGTGGGCGATTTCTCAATTGATTTTATTGAACATGTAAAGGATGTAGACCTTATCATCGATGGAACTGACAATTTTGAAACGAGATTTTTCATCAATGATTTAGCAATGAAGCACGAAATACCTTGGATCTATGGGGCAGTAGTGAGAAGTTATGGAATGACCGTTTCCATCGTTCCGAAACAAACACCATGCCTCCATTGTATGCTCCAAGCGATTCCGTCTGACGGAATGACGTGCGATACAGTTGGCGTGATCAGCCCGGCGGTGCAAATCGTCGCCTCTTATCAAACAGCAGAGGCACTGAAATATTTAGTCAGCGGAGAGGTGTCCAAGCAGTTAGTTTCATTTGATGTTTGGACAAGGGAGCATTCTGCAGTGGACATGACAAAATTAAAAAAGGCCGACTGCCCATCGTGCGGACATCACCCGACATATCCATATTTGTCGGTTGAAAATGGATTAAAAACAGCGGTTTTGTGCGGAAGGAATACCGTACAAATACGTCCGCAGCAAAAACAGAAGATTTCGCTATCAGAAATTACCAATCGTTTGCGCCCGATCGTGAAAGACTTAAAAGGAAATGCTTATTTAATTTCCTTTCAGGCGGATGATTTCCGCGTTGTGCTTTTTCAAGACGGAAGAGCATTAATTCACGGCACTAAGGAAGAAGAGAAAGCAAAAGCTATTTATCAACGTTACTTCGGAGCTTAAATGGAGGTGTGTTTATGACCATTGGAAAAGCGTTGACGATTGCCGGGTCCGATTCAGGGGGAGGCGCGGGAATTCAGGCAGATTTGAAAACTTTTCAGGAGTTGGATGTATACGGAATGAGCGTGATCACGGCCGTTACGTCTCAAAACACATTAGGTGTTCATGGCGTCTACCCTGTTCCGATTGAAGGGGTGATCAGTCAGCTTGATGCAATTGCTGAAGATTTATCGCCAGATGCGGTCAAAACAGGAATGCTTTTTAATCAAGAAATCATCCAAATCGTCTCAAATAAAATTCGAACGTATGGGTGGAAAAAAATTGTCGTTGATCCAGTAATGATTGCAAAAGGCGGACATCCATTACTTGAAGAGTCTGCCATCAACGCGCTCATCAACGACTTAATTCCGCTTTCGTTTATTGTGACGCCGAACATCCCGGAAGCGGAAGCGATCACGGGCATCGAGATAAAATCGTTTGATGATCGGAAAGAAGCTGCGAAAAAAATTTGCCAAATGGGAGCAAAGCATGTGATCATAAAGGGAGGACATCAGCCGTCGGGCAGCGAAATCATTGATTTGTTGTTTGACGGGCATGATTTTTATGAATTTAAAGGCAACTATGTCAACACAAAGCATACGCACGGAACAGGCTGCACTTTTTCTGCTGCGCTGACAGCTGAGCTCGCCAAAGGTAAAGACGTTATCGAAGCCGTAAAAACCGCAAAAGAGTTCATCCATCTTGCTGTAGAAAATGCACTAGGCATTGGAGGCGGCCACGGTCCTACCAATCATTGGGCATATAAAAGAAATTTAGCTGCTTCGAAATAACATAAGCCGGACATATATGTTCTGGCTTTTTTCTCTTTTGTCCTTTATAATTATGATCAGGTATTAATAACTTGTAATAATGTTTAGGAGGATTTTCCATGAAATTGAATTTGGAAGGCCGAAACATTGTGGTCATGGGTGTTGCTAACAAGCGAAGCATTGCTTGGGGAATTGCCCGCTCTTTGCATGAAGCAGGAGCAAGATTGATCTTTACATATGTTGGCGAAAGAATGGAGAAATCGGTTCGAGAGCTTGTAGATTCGTTAGGACGGGAAGATTATCTCGTGCTGCCTTGTGATGTAACAAAGGATGAAGAAATCGAGCAGTGTTTTGAAAAAATTAAAAGCGAGGTTGGTGTGATTCACGGTATCGCTCATTGTATCGCCTTTGCGAATAAGGAAGAGCTGAGCGGTGAATATTTGAACACAACAAGAGACGGCTTCCTGTTGGCCCACAACATCAGTTCTTATTCTTTAACGGCGGTTGCGAAAACAGCCCGTCCTTTGATGACAGAAGGCGGAAGCATTGTTACATTAACTTATTTAGGCGGTGAACGGGTCGTTCAAAACTACAACGTAATGGGAGTTGCGAAAGCGTCATTGGATGCTAGCGTGAAATATTTGGCGAACGATCTAGGTAAAGAAAATATTCGCGTCAATGCCATTTCCGCTGGTCCGATTCGTACGCTTTCGGCAAAAGGTATCAGTGATTTTAATTCAATTCTGAAGGAAATAGAAGAACGTGCTCCGCTGCGCCGAACCACAACACAAGAAGAAGTTGGAGACACGGCGTTGTTCCTGTTCAGCGATCTTTCCCGCGGCATTACAGGGGAAACGATTCATGTTGATTCAGGTTTTCATATTTTAGGTTATTAAGTTAGCTGAAAAAGATTAATCTGTGTGCGTTACTCGCACAAGATTAATCTTTTTTTATGGCAGGATAAAATGAAATTTTGCTGTCAGCTTCAAGGTGCCACTATTTCAAGCCGTGAAGCTTGGATTTATTGTTGATGTTCTGTTACGACTTTTTGTGTCAATGTGCAGCGATTTTCAAATGCTCTTTTGTCATAAGAAAAAGTTAGATTTCCGTCATGATTTCATTCTATCGTGTCATAAAATAATGAGAGAAATCATATTAGAGGGTGGCGATCAAACTTGATTAAAAAAGAAAAATTAGAACCTTTGATGTATATTGTCCAGCCGAATATAAAAAAACCTGAAGTGACCATGCAGTCGACGTTATTAAAAAAAATTGCAAATAATTCTAAGCAAGCGGTAAAGAGCTCATGGACGAAGGAAGAAATTTATAAAAGAAGAAGAGAATTGGCAAATATGACGATTCATGAAAAGATTGATTTCTTTTCAAGTCTTCCGGAGCATGTGTATAAAAACGTATGTGAAATTAAAACAGTAGAGAAAACATACAAAGGAATTATTTTGTCAAAGGAAAACGATGTCGTTCAAATCCGTACATTTGATCAAAATGAACCTTTGAAAATAAAATCGAAAAGTATTTTAGACATAAAAGTGTTAGGGAATTAAAATGGAGAACTCGGTTATGCCGGGTTTTTTAATTTTATTTGAACGCTTTAAATATTCAAAACATATGTTGGTGAAGGAAAGGAGAATTGATTCCATGGAGTGGTATTGGTTTTCATTTGTTCTCACTGCATTGGCATCTTTTCGATTAACGAGAATTATAGTGTTTGATAAAATCGCTTCATTTTTGCGGGCTCCTTTTTTAACAATTGTGGAGGAAAAAGGGGAGACAGGAGAAACCGTTTCTTTTTTCAGACCGAAAGGAAAAGGACTTCGATTGTGGATCGGTGAGCTTTTAAGCTGTTATTGGTGCACAGGAATATGGTGTGCCGCCATTTTATTTTTTGGAAATGAATATTTATACGCCATTTTCCATCCAATTACGGTCATATTAGCGATCTCAGGCTTGGCAGGAATTATTGAACATTTACTTGATTGATTGCCGCCATTTACAATGTCCCTCAAGCATGAATTGAATAAACTAAGGGAATGGTTTGTTAAAGACATGAAAAGCGTTCATTTCGTCAGGAACGAATATTGAACCCATGAACGATTTACAGCTTAAAATGCCCCTCAAGCGGAATCTGCTCACTCTGGGAATTGAGTGTTAAGGAAATAAAAGGAAATAAAAGGGGTTCATTTTGGTCAGAAACGAACAGGACGATATAGAACCTATGAACCTTTACAGCTTAAAATGATCTTCAAGCGGAATCGCTCACTCTCGGAATTGGGTGTAAGGAAATAAAAGGGGTTCATTTTGGCCAGAAACGACAGGACGATATAGAACCTATGAACCTTTACAGCTTAAAATGCCCCTCAAGCGGAATCGGCTCACTCTCGGAATTGGGTGTTAAGAAAGGGAAAGGGGATGAAAGTTGCCGTTTTGTCAGGAACGAAAAGGAGCAATTTGACCCCATTTATGAACGCAATAAATAAACATTTACAGCCGGAAGCTTTAATAATTTCTTGCTGATTTCAAACATCACTGTGGAGCATGTCCCCTAAGTCGAAGCTTTAGCAATAGACGATTCAAAAAAACGGAAAAGTGTAAGAAAACCTGAATTTTTTACGAATTCGATCCGTTCATCTCAATTTCATTGATTTATGAGATTGACATGGCGGCTGCATTTCTTTACGAGAAGTTTCGGCGTCAAAAAGTTTTTCTGGCGGCAAAGTTCTTATTCTGACTAGCACCCTGTAACGAATTTTGCCGCCTATAGCTGAAAGGTAAGCAGCCAATTTCGAATGATTGTGTGTAAAGGACAGATTGTTAAAGTCGTGAAAAAAGAAACGGTCAAAAAATGAAAGTTCTTTTATAACCGGAAGGAATATAAAGAACTTTCATAAACTTGACCGTCTGTTAATTGATAATAATTTTGTTTTCAAACGGAATGCCTTCTTTCTTCTCCTGGCAATATACAAACCCTTCAATCACCAGCGCTTCATCGAAGACATCGAATGGGAAAGTAATGTGAAAGCCTTCAAAAGAGATTTTTTCATTTGGTTCGATCGATAATTTTTCACTAGGTTTCAGCCAGTATTCCCCTTTTTCTTGAATTTGCTTTCGCCATTCCGGGTGCAAATACTCCCATTCCAAGGAAGAATGAGTATTATAGTTGAAATCATTTTCGTTTTGATTTTTGGTTGTAATGATTTTTCCGCTGAATTGAACGTGCTGATGGGGATGAATGTGAATGCATAATACAGGATAATGCAAAGGTTGTTCTGTGATGTTTTCCATCAAGGCATTGCCAAGAATCGTTACCGGATCATCGCTTTCACGAGGAAGAACAATCGAATACGAAAATTGAGCGCGAATCGGATCGTTTATGGAGGCGTTTTTTTCATTTTGGACAGATTCATTCTCTTGTCGTTGGACATTTTTTTCGTAAAGTGATTGGAATAAAAATTGAGAGACATCTAAAAGTTCATTTCGTTCAGCAGTTAATAAATCGATCCGAAGCTGCTCTTTTTTCGATTCGGTGATCAATCGTTCTTTTTCCTTTATTTCAAACAAAAGGTCTTGAATCTTTTTGTCAGCGGCTTGCTTTTCCTTTAATAAACCAGTGACAGCTGCTTTCAGCAGTTTTAATAGGTCGTTTCGCTCCTCTTCAACAATGGAAAGCTGATTGCTGATCTTTTCAACATGTTTCTCAGCTTCTTTTAATTGGGATTGAACGGAAAGGATTTCATGTTCAAATTGTTCTTTTGCGATGCGATATTGCTCGCTGGTTCGGATGACTGCTTTGTAATATTCCGTTTTTTCCTGTTCCTGCAGCAGCTTATTTTGCATGCTTGCCAATTCATTTTTGTATTTCGAAATTTCGGATTTATAGTGGATAAGCTGCTGCTGAAGCTGTAAATAATCCTGTTTGTTCCGGTTTATTTTGTTCATTGAATCTCCTCCTCGGACAAATAAAAAAATATAAGTGGAAAACAGTTTGTTGCCATTTCCTCCAAACAGAAGAATTTTTATTTAACGATTTAACAGGAAAATAGTATAAATGATAAAACCTCAGATCATTAATAAGCGTGATGTACGGAATTTGGCTGATAAGCGTTTCAAAACAGCCCAATTTGCTATAAAAGGATGGAAACTCACAAAGCGCCGCTACCGCCAGCTTTGAAAGAGCAGTTTTACTATACATATGTATGTTTCCTTCATTTAACACTTTCCCGGAAAAATGAGAGGAAAAATAAAAAGGGGAGAGCGTCCCCTTTTGCAATTAATTTATTCCTCCAAGGCGTAATCGTCGTTTGGAAAAATTTCCGGACATTGCGGCGGAATTTGCGGGTTTGCGCATGTAAGAGATGAAGGAAGTTCCCGACGAGGTCTGCAAAATTTTCCTTCTACCTCAAGCTTCACTTGGGCTTCCATTTGCACATCTAGACAGATCGTGATAGAAATGTCTAATTGGCTGAATGATTTATTATCCCAAATCAAGTTAGCGTCAGTTTCAAAATAGGAAACGTGGCTGTTTAATGTTGTGCCGGGCGGCGCGCATAGGAAGAAAGTTTGAACCGTTGCAAATGGAATAGCATCTGACACACTAGTGACAGTACCTTGCAAATCGGAGATCGCAACGACAATATACCCTCTGATGAGAACTTTTACTTTTTGAAGGGTAATTTTTCCTCCTTTTGGTAAATGAACGACTACTGATTGACGACCTTGCGGCTGAACGATTTCTGTCACCGTTATAGAATTTGGTGAATTTGGATCAACAGGATTTCCCAAGCTGTCTGATAAGTAGCAATTGACATTTAAAAGCCCATCTTCAAACAGTGAAAACGGATCTTCCGATGTCCCTGCTATTCCATCGAAATTAAAACCGATGGATGATAATTTTCTAAAGCTTAACTGAGGAAGATCAATTTGACGGTTCACCCAGTCATAAACTTTCGGAACGCGAATACATAATCTCTCTGTATCATGTCCCAAATGGCTCATGCTGTTACCTCCTAATCATTCTGATTTCCAAAACCTTCTTAGGTGTCGGACTACTGTATATTATGAGCAAACTGGTTAAATGTGCAGTGACAGGAGCGGAAAATTTAATTTTTTAAAAAATTCTCTTTCCATTAAAAGAATGGTTTTGCCCCGTTTTAAAAATTCATTTAAAAAGCCATTTGTATCTTTTTAGTAGGCTTCTGTCAACATTTTTTATTTGAGCTCATACATTTACAGTGAGAGGTGAGATAGATGGCGCAAATCAATAAAGAATTTTTGCAACGGATGAGAGCGGAGCTTGCGTTTTATAAAGAAAAGGCAAAAGAATCGATAGAATTGGAAATATTATTGCAGGAAAAAGAGCGGGAGCTTGAAAAAGCAATCAAAGAAAACGAAAAGCTAAAAGAAACGATCGAAAAGCACCGCCAGAGCAATGATCGAAATTTAAAGTGGGAGGAACGAAAAAAGCTTTTAGAAAAAATCGAAGTGTTAAAAAGAAAATTAGCTGAAAAAAATCATCATCTGGATGAAAATGAAAAAAAGGAGGACGAACAAAAACAGGAAGATTGGTTTTTCCGAATTTTAAAGGAAACGCAAGCCATTCAAGGAACAGTTGAACCTCAGGAACGGAAGGAATATTTTGTGAAGGAAAAAAACGAACAGAACAACCAAAAGGAATTTCATTTTTGGATGATGGACGATGTGGTCAAAAACGATTAGAAAGAACACAGATCAACCTTATTCTTCATACGATGAATAAGGTTCTTATTTTGAGGGAAAGGGGAGAAACCTATTGAAAGAAAACATAAAAGTTTTTTCCAGTTCATCGACGAAAGAAAATGCGATCAAAAAGAAGATGATGAAAAAGAAAATACATCCATTCGGAATAAAAATTTACAATTCAACGACTTCCGGTGGCTGCGGCTGTGGGAAAAAAGGGTTTTAAAAAGGGAAATATGAACAAGCTCGAAAAGGAATTCGTCAAATGGATCGAAGGTATGTACAAAGAACATGACAAAGTGCAGCAAAAATGTTCAAGCTGGATGATGAAAAAAGACAGGGAGCTTTTAGACCTTGAAAAAACGGCGGCAAAATTTGAAAAAGAGATCGAAAGGATTGAAAAACAAATTTGATAGGAAAATGAAAAGGGAATCAAAACAGGTTGAAACCCCACCTAAAAAATCCGCACTTGCCCATCTTGTGTGTCCACTCCAAATGAGGAATTGCTTCATACAGTATAGTGATGAATAAAGGAGGAGGTGCAGAAAAATGAGCTTTGGTTGCGGATATGGTGGATACAGCTATCCTTATAGCGGCGGTTTTCATAATAACAGCTTTGTGCTAATCGTCGTTTTATTCATCTTGTTGATTATTGTTGGTTGTTCCTGTTTTAAATACTAATCTGTAAGTCTTTTACAATACTAATGGTGAGTGCTGGTCACGGATGGATGTCCGCCTTTTACAAGGCGGACTGTACTTTTTCTTCATCACGTTTTCATTTCATTTTCATAAAATATTAAGGCCTGTTATACAGGACATTTCGACAATTTAGGAGGGGACGAATTTCAGAATGGATCATATTTTTAAAAATATTGAGAAAAAAACCGGCGTCAATATGAAGGATGTACTCGAACTGGCCAATTCTTTGCAAAATTCCAATTTCAATGATGAAGCAACTGTCAGAAAAGTGATCAAGCGGGTTGCGCAATTGGCAAATCGGCCGGTTCCAAAAGAATTAGAAAATAAAATTGTCAATGCGATTGTAAACGGAAAAGAAAATATGGATTTTAACACCATCGCCAATATGTTGGACAATAAGAAAAAATAGCGCGTCAGCGGGTGTGCTCCCGCTGATGTTTTTTTACATGATGTTTCAATTTTTAGAAAAACGGGTAAAAATGAATGACAGATCGATTTAGAAAATAATTTTTTGCAAATCAAGAAAGGAGAGAGAAACATGGGGTATATTTTTTCCGTTCAGACTCCTGCCTTTTATGAATATGTCAACAGAGCTGTTCAGCCAAAGGAAGATTATGCGAAAGTCAAACAGCGAAACAATGTTATGATGGATGAAAAATATTTGCATTTCCAGCGAAAGCAAGATTTATTCGCAAATAAGCGCAAATATAGCAAAAAAAGATTTCATGAATATGTTTAGAAACAAGCTAATATTTTTGGACAAATAATCCGTTGTTTTGATCCCATTCCGCGTAAAAAACATCTTTCGCGTCTTCCACACTGTAAGCGAGAAGCTGCTGCTGAAGCCATTTTTCATCAAAACCTGCTTCTTTTAAATTTTCACTAACCACTTCGCCGTCAACAATAATCGTGTAGGGGATGGTAGCTGGCGAAGATAAAATATTTAAATCGTTTCGGGTCGGCTTATCAAATTCCGATTTTTTCAATACGCTGATCGTGCCGTCCGTTTCAAGAACTGCGTATTCCACTTCGCGGATCGAAAAAGCTCCTTTTGCTCTTAGTAAATGTTGAAGCTGGTTCATATCAAGCTTGTTTTTTTTCAGCTGATCACGAATAATTTTTCCTTTGTGGATGACCATTGACGGAGCTCCTTCCAGTATTCCGCGGGTTCTTCTCCATTTTTGTGTGATGAATTCCAATAAATAGATTAGCATTCCCCATATCACGACCGTAAATAATATTTTTTCAACGCCCATTTTTACATCAAATACAGCATTGCCAACTAGCTCACCTAAAACGAGCGCAGAGATAAAATCGAACGTCGTGATTTGCGTAATTTGTGTTTTACCTAGTATTTTTGTCAATAGAAAAAGGGCAAAGAAACCGAAGACCAGTTCAGTGGCAATTGCTACAAATTCCATTTCCATCACCTTTGCTAAGATCGGTAATGGTTAGGTTGTCCCAACTGCCGAAATTCATGTACATTCTTTTAAAAAACTATGGGAAGTCGTGCGGTGGAGAAAATGGAGAAACATTCGAATTGATCTGAATGTAATACAGGGAGATTTTTAACCTCTTTAACACGCTTTCTGACCATTCCAAATGAAAGACCGCAATCCGCGGCCTCGTTTGGTTGTCTTTATTTATGAATGTGGATGTAACGTTTTTTCCATCGTGACATGGGGAATGCCCGCATCCATAAAAATATCGGAAACGGTTTGATATCCATGCTTTTTATAAAAATTTTCTACTTGTACTTGGGCGTTCAATTTTATTTTCTTTAATCCTTTTTCGGCCGCGAGTTTTTCAAGTGTTTCCAAAATGATATTTCCCGCTCCTTTTCCGCGGTATTGTGGCAGAACACAGATCCTCTCGAGCTTTCCGGTGTTGCCAATGACACGAAATCTGCCAGCTCCAACAGGCTGATGATCGTCATAAAGCACGACATGCTCGGCAAAGGCTTCATATTCGTCGGTCTCTATTTCTATCGGAACGTTCTGCTCTTCTACGAATACTTTTTTTCTTACATATAAAGCATCATTTCGTTGTTTTTCATTAATAGCTTTGACTGCCTTCATCAGTCTCGTCCTTCCCCAAGCAGGAATGTTTCATAAACAGTCCATGAGCCGTTTTCTAATTGATATAAAATGTGGAATCGGTCAATCGTTTCCACGTGTTGAATTTTTAACATTTTTAAGCGGCCGAGAACGTCAGAATGTTCATCATCCGATAAATTTTGTCCGATTGTAATGTGAGGGACGAAAGCGTACTCCGGCTCCTCTTTAAATTTTCCTTGATGAAGAAGCTCATGCAATTTTGTTAATTCTGGATTTGGTTCAACTTTTAAATAAATAACGTTATTGACAGGAGCAAATGAACTGAATTTGTAGACGGAGAGTTTAAAAGGCTTAACCTGTTTCGCAATTTTCCTAAGTTCTTTCACAGTGTCGCCAATTTCTTTTTCGTCAGCTTCAAACGGTGCCTTCAATGTTAAATGAGGAGGGACAAGCGCATAATTCGGATCGTAACGTTTCCTATATGAGTTGGCGATGTCTTGCAGCTTTTTTGAAGGAAATAACACAATTCCGTACTTCATTTTTTTTGCCTCCTTGATATTTACTCGTATTCTTTATTATAACAACTTAAAGAATCAATTTTCATGATATAGCAAACATTTTTTTTAATATGTCTTTTAGCAGCGGCTGCCAATATGTCCAGCGGTGATCGCCGTCAAATTCTTCATAAATACATTCGAATCCTTTATGTACCATTTGTTCATGAAGTTTTTGATTGATTGTATAAAAATCTTTTATTTTCCCATCAGTCGTTTTTACAGCCGTTTCCTGTTTCCCGATTTGATGATAAATAGATAGTAAAGAGGGCTGTGAAAAAGCATCGATCGCTTCTAACACCTTTCCATCCACATATGGTGATTGCATGATCACTTTTCCAAATGTATGCGGATAATGAAGCGCTGCCATAAGCGAAACGGTTGCAGCTAGAGAATCGCCGATAAGCGCGCGGCCTCTTCCTATTGGCAAAAGCGGAAAACGTTCTTCTAAAAATGGAATTAATTCATGAGCTAAAAAACGGATATAACTGTTGAACTGGCTTCCATCGGGATGATATTTTCTTCTTCGATCTTGAATGTCTTTATAAGGAATGCCAACGACAATCAAATCTTCAATCGTTTGCTCCTCCGTTAACTCCTCAACAAAACGCGCGATCCTTCCCAGTTTAAAATAGTCTCCGCCATCTTGAGCAATGAGAAGATGATGATGAGATAATGGAGAAAAGGAAGTCGGCAAATACATGAGCAAAGAAACTTCTTCCCCCAGCTCTTCGCTAAAAAACGTTTCTTCTTTTATAGGTGCGACTTTTTGGGCCATACCAATTCCTCCAAAATTGACTAATTACCAGTTAGGCTGGACTTCTCATTATTTTATCACTCTTTTGAAAAGTCTCCAACAAATAAAAAGGTTGACAAAATAAAAAATGCTTATATAATGATAACGACTAATCCGATAAGATAGGTAAGAATGATCATATACTGGGGGAATTACTTTGTCTGTCCAAATTGCGCATATTTCAAAAACATTTCAACATCATGGCGTCTCCCAAACGGTTCTTGACCAAATTGATTTGACTGTGCAGAAAGGAGAATTTGTTTCCATTCTTGGCCCTTCCGGCTGCGGCAAGTCGACGTTATTATCGATTGTTGCCGGGTTAACAGCCCCCACATCGGGAAAAGTGCTGGTAAACGGGAAGGAAGTAAAGGGACCTGGAAGCGACCGGGGAGTAGTGTTCCAACAGGCAGCCCTTTTTCCATGGCTGACAGTTGAGGAAAATGTCATGTTTCCGCTGAAGAAAAAAATGCCGAAGGAAGAAGCGAAAAAAAAGGCGTACGAATATTTGGCCATGGTTCAATTAAGCCAATATGCCAAGCATTCTCCGCACGAGCTTTCCGGCGGCATGCAGCAGCGCGTATCGATCGCAAGAGCTTTGGCGATGGATCCTGAGGTGCTCTTAATGGATGAGCCGTTCGGAGCGTTGGATGAGCAAACGAGATCACGCCTGCACGAAGTGTTGGAAAAAATTTGGATCGATACGAAAAAAACAATTCTTTTTGTTACGCACAGCATCCAAGAGTCGTTAAAATTATCGGACCGTATTATCGTCATGGGTACAAGGCCTGGGAGAATTATTGATGAAATAGAAGTGTCTTTTCCGAGACCACGTGATGAATTTAGAAAGCAGCTTGCTGAATATGAAGAGCGCATTCAAAAGCTGTTGAAGTCAGAAATTGATAAAGTAGTGAAAGAGGAAGAAAGTTATGCAGCAGGTCGTTAAACGAATCATTTTTTATGCAGCCGCACTGGGTATATGGGAAGCAATCGTCAAGCTGTTAAATATTAAGGCTGTCGTCTTTCCGGCTCCGAGCGATATTTTTCAGGCATTGTGGAACGGTTTTGCTGATCTAACTCTTGTTTATGATTTGCTGGCAAGTTTTCAGCGGCTGGCAATCGGGCTTGTGATTGCTCTTATTCTTGGAACAGTGTTAGGCGTCGTTTTTGCAAAATCGAAAGTAATTGATGATACCATTGGCTCTTTAATTTTGCCGTTGCAAAGCGTGCCGAGCATCGTTTGGCTGCCTCTAGCCATCATCTGGTTCGGTTTAAATGAAAAAGCGATCATTTTTATTGTCGTGCTCGGTGGAACGCTTGTGATGACATTGAATATGCGGACAGGGATTAAAAGCGTTCCTCCAATATATACAAATGCGGCAAGGACAATGGATTACAGCGGATTTTCTCTGTTTACACACGTGATTTTTCCAGCAGCCATCCCGCATGCAGTAACTGGTGCAAGGCTTGCTTGGGCGTTTGGGTGGAGAGGACTGATGGGTAGCGAACTGTTAAGCACCGGCCCGGGTTTAGGCTATACGTTAAAATTCGCATCAGATTTTGGCGATATGGCGTTAGTGATGGGCATTATATTTATCATTGCCTTAATTGGAATTTTAGTAGATTTAGTTTTTTTCAGCAGAATTGAAAAGAAAGTGATGAAAAAATGGGGATTGCTTGAACAATAAAGGAGGAAGTTGAGATTATGAAGAGAAAAGGTTTGCTGCTATCATTTATCACCTTGTTGTTAATTGGGATTTTATCTGCCTGCGGAGCCGGCGGAGGGAATGAGGCATCAGGAAAAGAGAAAAGCGGAAAAAATAAAGTAGTCATCGGCTATTTCCCAAATATTGACCATGTTCCGGCAATGATTGCGAAGGAAAAGGGCTACTATGAAGAAGCGCTAGGGGATCAGGTAGAGATTGAATATAAAACTTTTCCGGATGGCGGTGCTTTTATGACAGCGTTGAAAACCGGCGAAATTGACGCCGGGCTTGTCGGTCCAGCTCCTGTCATGAATAACTATTCTAATGGTGCAGACGTGAAAATTATTGCCGGTGCGTCATCTGGGGGTACTGTCGTCGTAGCAAGCAAAAAAAGCGGAATCGAAAGCTTAGATGATATTCATAATAAAACATTCATTACTCCTGGTGTCGGCTGCACTCACGATGTCCAATTTGAAACGTACTTGCAAGATTACGACATTGCTTCATCAAGAATCGGCGGCACATTAAAGCATACAACTGGAAACCCGGCACAATATCAAGCTT
The DNA here is from genome assembly GCF_038000355.1 of Aeribacillus sp. FSL M8-0235. Classification (NCBI taxonomy): domain Bacteria; kingdom Bacillati; phylum Bacillota; class Bacilli; order Caryophanales; family Bacillaceae; genus Aeribacillus; species Aeribacillus sp. FSL M8-0235. The sequence goes on from NZ_JBBOBW010000001.1 coordinate 1,152,163, forward strand.
TCTTTGAATCGGGAAAAGTGGATTTAGCCGCTGTGCCTGAGCCTTGGGCTTCATTATTAATAAAAGACGGGGCGAAAGTGATTGTCGATACGAAAGATATCGCCTATGGCACAACGCTTCCGAACACTGTTTTAGTGACGAGCAACAAATTTATTAAAGAAAATAAAGATTTAGTTCAAAATATTGTCAAAGCCCACAAAAAAGCAGTCGACTTCATCAATAAAAACAAAGAGGAAGCACGCGATATTGCCATTCAATCGATTAAAGAAATAACAAATCAAGAGCTTGACCCAGAAATTATCGACAGCGCTTGGGAACGTGTCCGCTATACAACCGAAGTGGATGAAAAAGTTCTTCAAGACTTTTCTAACTCTTCTTATGACTTGAAATTTTTAAAAGAAAAACCGGATCTTAAAGGTCTTGTAGATACAAGCTTTTTGAATTAAGTAATAAACCCCCTATACAGAAGCTTTTTGATATTATGCGGCTTCTGGATAGGGGGGTTATTTTGTTGATGTAAATTCAAGATGAAGCAGTTGTTAAAACAGGGCTTATCCCAAAAGTTGTTTATGACTATGCCTGTATATTGGGATTCTGTTGTTGTGAGAGCTTTTTATTCAAATCGCTCGAATAAGCTCCCGTTTTTTCACATTGTTTGGAGCTGTCCAGAAAGTCAAAATCCATTGAAAACGAAAGATTATAAACATTGATATATCAACATTTCTAAAACATTAAAGGGGCGTCTATAAGCCGGAAAATCGACTTATTAGACAGCGCCTATATGAATTTCAATTTCTCCATTTGGGCCGTATTTTTCAAAATCATATGTGTAAGCACGCTCTACTTAAACCAGTTTCTTCTTGCTTCCAAATCTTACTCCAAGTTTTAAAAATGCCTTGTTCGTCCGTTTTATCTACTTGAAAAACTTTATTTTCATGTTCCTCGGGATTTCAATTAAAAGCTTCCCCATTATTTTCTTCAATTGCAATGCTTAATAAATAATCTCCTCTGTAGTCGCTTTCATAATCATAATAAATTCCGTACACATTGTTTTGATGATGTTCCAGTTTTTAGAAAGCGTTTTCTCACATAATTTTGATTTGCCCCATCATTTGCTCGTCATGAAAATTATTGGTTCGTATGCTGTCGATTATATACAGCATCATAAACAGTCTTTCCTTTCCATAATATTGATAAAAAAGAGAAGGCGCATCAGTAAAGAATGTTCAGCAAATTTTCCAAAGGCACGTTTATGTTCATCTTTTTTGCTTCCCAGCTTCACCTGCAAAACAAATATCGCATCTTCGTTTTCTGTTCAGCTGCTTTATGGAGTACGGGTTCGTTTGACAGAAGTTGGCGAAAAATTTATCAAATGATTAGTTTGCTAATTCAATCGTTTCATTCACTGTTTATTAAATACTCTTAAAATTTTCCAATTCCTCTAAAGAAGATCACCTCGTTCACAATTTTTCTCCAAATACGACAGCTTCCGAATTGGATATTTGCATTTTAAAATCTATTAAAATTTGGGAAGCCTCAGGGGAAAATAAAACCACTTCATTGAAATGATGGAGGATCAAAGGTGATCCATACAAAAAAATTTCCCTTTTGGCTTTCGCAAAAAACATTTCAAGAATCGACGGATTATTTAAAGAATGTTCTTATTTTTCTTTAGTTTTACTGAAAATAAATCAAAGTTATCGGAATTGTTGGCAGGAAACGTCTTGAATTTTTTTTAAAACTGAGGTAAAGTTATACCTATCAAAAGTTCATATCGGAATTCTTATCGAGAGAGGCGGAGGGAACTGGCCCGAAGAAGTCTCAGCAACCGGTACAAGGACGGCGGCATGATAACCTTTGTACCAAGGTGCTAAATCCAGCAAGCATTTTGCCGTAAGATATGCTTGGAAGATAAGAAGGAGCCAAACAATAAACGCCTTCTTCTTATGAAGAGGGCGTTTTATTTTTAAAGCCTCCTCTACAGGCAATGAAAGCAGCACATTTTTACTAACTAAAAAAGGAGGAAAGTCAAAGATGAATATTGAAACAGTTTTGGCCCAATTAGGAAATCGAAGTGAAGCTCTTACAGGAACAGTAAGCGCCCCCATTTATTTGTCCACAGCCTATCGGCATAAAGGAATAGGTGAATCAACAGGTTATGATTACACTCGGACAAAAAATCCAACGAGAGAGCTTGTCGAGGACGCCATAGCCAAATTGGAGGGAGCCGATCAAGGATTTGCATTTTCTTCCGGAATGGCAGCGATTCAGACGATTATGGCTTTATTTAAAAGTGGAGATGAACTGATCGTTTCAAAAGATTTATATGGCGGGACATACCGCTTGTTTGAAGAAGAGTGGCGCAAATACGGTCTTTCCTTCCACTATGACGATTTTACGTCTCGCGAATATACGGAATCATTAATAAACGAAAATACTAAAGCGATTTTTCTAGAAACCCCCACTAATCCGCTTATGCAGGAAACATCGATTTCCTCGTTGGCGGAATTGGTCCGGAAGCACAATTTGCTGCTGATCGTTGACAATACGTTCTACACACCTGTTTTGCAGCGTCCGATTGAAGAAGGAGCGCATATCGTGATTCACAGCGCAACGAAATATTTAGGCGGTCACAACGATGTCCTTGCCGGCCTGGTCTGTGCAAAAGGGAAAGAAATTTGCGAAAAATTAGCCATGCATCAAAATGCAATTGGTGCGGTATTATCTCCTTTTGATTCGTGGCTGCTGCTTAGAGGAATGAAAACTTTATCATTGAGAATGGCCAAACATCAGGAAAATGCAAGGGAGCTGGCGGCATATTTAAAAGAGCTTCCTGAAATTGATGATGTATTATATCCTGGCAGAGGCGGAATGCTTTCCTTCCGCGTGAAAAAAGAAGAATGGGTCAACCCGTTTTTGCAGAATCTGAAATTAATCTGTTTTGCGGAAAGCCTTGGAGGGGTAGAAAGCTTTATAACGTATCCAGCTACCCAAACACATGCGGACATTCCGGAAGAAATCCGAATTCAAAACGGTGTATGTAACCGGCTTCTCCGTTTTTCTGTAGGGATTGAAAGCGTGGAGGATTTGAAGGAAGATCTCAAGCAGGCATTGCAAGCAGCTGCGAAAGGGGATTTACTAAATGCATGACCAATGGAGCTTTCAAACAAAATTGATTCATAATAAACATAAGGTTGACACGACAACCGGTGCTGTCAGCGTGGCGATTCAGCAAGCGTCAACATTTCATCAGCAAACATTGGATGAATCTCCTGAATTTGACTACAGCCGTTCAGGAAATCCAACACGAAAAGCGTTGGAAGAGGCGATTGCCGAACTGGAAGGCGGAGTGAGAGGCTTTGCGTTTGCTTCTGGGATGGCCGCTATATCAACAGCTTTTCTTTTACTTTCTTCCGGTGATCATGTTTTGGTCACAGAAGATGTGTACGGCGGAACATACCGGATCGTTGCCGATGTTTTATCGCGCTTTGGCATTGAATATACGTTTGTCGATATGACGGACCTTGATGCCGTAAAAGCAAATATACGTCCGAACACAAAAGTGATTTACATTGAAACGCCCTCGAATCCGCTGTTAAAAGTGACGGACATTCGAGCAATTGTGCAGCTTGCAAAAGAAAATGGCTGTTTAACATTTGTTGATAATACATTTATGACTCCGGCTTTGCAAAGGCCTCTCGATTTAGGGGCCGATATTGTTTTACATAGTGCAACAAAATTTTTGGCAGGTCATAGCGACTGTTTGGCAGGACTGGCAGTTGTGAAAGATGAAAAGCTTGGCGAAGAGCTTTACAAACTTCAAAATGCCTTCGGCGCTGTTCTCGGCCCGCATGATTGCTGGCTTGTATTAAGAGGCTTAAAAACACTTCATGTGCGGCTGGATCAATCCGTCAAAACAGCTTCTCAATTAGCAGAATTTTTGAAAAAACACCCTGCCATTAAAAAAGTGTACTATCCGGGTCTTCACGATCACCCAGGGTCAGATATTCATTTGCGGCAAAGTGTCAACGGTGGAGCGGTTTTATCGTTTGAACTAGAAGATGAAAAAGCGGTCAAGATTCTTGCTGATCATGTTCAGCTGCCTGTTTTTGCAGTCAGCCTTGGTGCAGTTGAATCGATCTTGTCGTATCCAGCTAAAATGTCCCATGCCGCGATGCCGAAAGAAGAACGGATCAAAAGAGGGATAACCGATGGTCTTCTTCGATTAAGCGTAGGGCTAGAAAATTTTGAAGACTTAAAAAATGATTTGGAGTCTGGTCTTTCTACTGTTTTGGCCTATCAATAAATTTTTTCTTACCTTAAATAGAAGACAGGGAGATGTCGAATACCGACAATTCCTGTCTTTTTTTTATGTTGATAATCTAGCTGACATATTATCCCACATTTTTTCATTTGTTCTTTAATATGATAGTAATGCACCCAAAGTCAAACGAATTTAAAAAGGGGGAGTATCAATGATCAAATGGCGAAGCGGACTTATATTCTTAACAGCTCTTCTTTTCATAATGATCATTTCTGCGTGTGGAAATAACAGCGAAGGAGGAAGCAGCAAAAGTGATGGCTCCAATCAAAGCGGGGAAAAGGCAGGAAGCAAGACGTTAAGCATTTTAACCGGAGGCACAGGAGGAACTTATTACCCGCTCGGCGGATCGATGGCGCAAATTATTTCGGAAGAAACGGACTTTAATGCAAATGCACAATCTTCAGGAGCATCAGCAGAAAATATGCAAGCGCTAAAAAATGGTGAAGCTGATATTGCGTTCTCGCAAACTGATATTGCTGCTTATGCATTAAACGGTGAATTGATGTTCAAAGACAATAAAGTCGACAATGTTAAAGCAATTGGGACTTTATATCCGGAGACGGTACAAATTATTACAACAAAAGATAGCGGCATCCATTCTGTTGAAGATTTGAAAGGCAAGTCGGTTTCCGTTGGTGCCCCTGGGTCTGGAGTGAATGCAAACGCACAGCAAATTTTAGAAATTCATGGATTAAGCTTTGATGATATTAAAGCGCAAAGCTTATCTTTTGACGAATCAACGGACGGCATTCAATCCGGAAGCATAGACGCTGCATTCATTACTGCGGGGACACCGACGGCTGCAGTTGAATCGCTCTCAGCACAAAGAGAAATTAGAGTAATTCCGATTGCGGATGACAAAATCAAACAATTGATCGAAAAATATCCCTACTATGCTGAAGATACAGTACCAAAGGGGACATATAAAATTCCTGAGGACGTAAAAACAGTCGCTGTAAAAGCGATGCTGGTCGTCCGCGGCGAATTGGATGAAGATGCCGTATACAATATTACAAAAGCGATTTTTGAAAATACAAATAAAATTACTCACGCAAAAGGCAAATTAATCAAAGCGGAGGCAGCCCTTGATGGAATAGGCAATTTGCCGCTTCATCCAGGGGCTGAAACGTATTTTTCAGAAAAAGGAATCCAGCCATAACGCATCAAAGATAGGCCGTTTTAAACGGTCTATCGATTTCATTATATGTAACTCCATTTTAGGCGGGGATTTTCATGAGAGCTAGGATGAAAGCTTTGTTCATCTGTCTTCCCCTTTTTATGACAATCAACGTTTTTTTATTTTTCCTTCCTATTGTAAATGCCATCGCTTTTTATCATGAAGATCAGAATGACTTATTAGGTTATCTGCCTGTCCGTGATAATGACTTGTTTCAAATTCAGTACACCCATTCCATCCATCTTACGGATGTGAAGGAGACATATATATTACGCAATAACAAAATCATTCAGACAGAACTTGAGTATGAAAATTTTGCTGTTGGAATGCCTTCTAATGTGGAAGGGGAGGGGAAATTTTTAGAAAAGGATGGAAAATTTTTTATAAAAAACATGGAGCGAGAATTTTCCTATATTGATTTGAGAATTGGACAAGTACAGGCCGATCACCGAATCGTTTATCAAGGTAACAGCTACAAATTGGCGGATTTTTTTGGACCCGGCTCATGGGTAAGAATAAAACCGGCAAAAATCAGTATTTGGCAGCAGGTGAAAGGAGTGAATATTCGTGAGTAAAGAGAAATTTGACGTACTGTCAGAAGAAGAGCAGCAAATGCTGCTTGAAAAATATGATCCTGAAGCAGGAACGAGGAAGCTAAAAGGCGTGTTGGGAGGTATCGCATTTGCCGGATTATTGGCATTTTCGCTGTTTCAGTTGTATACATCAATTTTCGGTGTTTTTACGGCGCAAATCCAGCGCTCTGTCCATCTCGGTTTTGCGCTTGCTTTGATTTTTCTTTTGTTTCCGGCTAATCGAAAAAAGAGGAAAGAATATAAATTTCAAGTGGCCTGGTATGATATCATCCTTGCGCTTTTAAGTATTGGCGTTGGAGCATATTGGCCGCTGTTCATTGATGACATTGTAATGCGCGTCGGAATATTGACAGAAACGGATTTTTATATCGGAATTTTAGCTATTTTACTAGTTTTAGAGGCAACAAGGAGGGCGGTTGGGCTGCCGATTACGATCATCGCGCTGCTTTTCTTGGCGTATGCCTATTTTGGTCCTAGCATGCCTAACTTTCTCCAGCATAGCGGTCTTAGTTCTGAACGAATTGTTCAAACTATGTTCTTTACAACCGAAGGGATTTTAGGAACTCCGCTAGGCGTGTCATCAACCTTTATCTTTTTGTTTCTCCTTTTCGGCTCCTTTTTAATTAGAACTGGGATTGGTCAATATTTTAATGATTTGGCCGTTGCCGTTGCAGGGCGCAGAATTGGCGGTCCTGCAAAAGTAGCTATTTTTTCCAGTGCCCTTCAAGGAACGATCAGCGGAAGCTCAGTTGCCAATGTCGTCACATCCGGCGCGTTTACCATCCCGATGATGAAAAAGCTTGGTTATAACAAAGATTTTGCAGGAGCGGTGGAGGCTTCTTCATCTACAGGCGGTCAGTTAATGCCGCCGGTTATGGGAGCAGCTGCGTTTTTAATGGTTGAATTTATCGGGAACGGCATTACGTATTGGGACATTGCCAAAGCGGCAGCTATTCCGGCTATTCTATATTTTGCAGGGATTTGGATCATGACTCATTTTGAAGCAAAGCGAATCGGTTTAAGAGGCTTGTCAAAAGAAGAAATGCCGAATCGGAAAGAAATTTTGAAAAAACTGCATTTGTTAGCCCCGATCGTTGTTATTATTATTTTGCTAATGTCAGGAGTGACCGTTACACATGCTGCCATTTATTCGATATGTATTTCGATTGTCGCTGGATTTTTAAATCGTGAGAATCGGATGACATTTAAGGATATTGTATTAGCGCTCGTCGACGGCGCCCGTACAGCGTTAGGGGTTGCGGCAGCAACAGCCGCTGCTGGAATTATTGTCGGCGTTGTGACGAAAACCGGGCTTGGTTTGAAGCTTGCCAACGGGCTGCTTGATATCGCCGGGGGCAATCTCATTCCGACATTAATGCTGACGATGATAGCTTCGTTGATTCTTGGAATGGGTTCGCCGACTACAGCGAACTATGTTATTACCTCAACGATTGCTGCACCAGCGATTATTTTGTTGGGGGTACCTGATTTGTCTGCACATTTATTCGTGTTTTACTTCGGGATTATTGCCGACATTACACCGCCAGTTGCCCTCGCAGCCTTTGCCGCAGCCGGTGTATCAGGAGGAGAACCGATCCGAACGGGAATTCACTCTTCAAAATTGGCAATCGCCGCCTTTATCATTCCGTATATTTTCGTTTTGTCTCCGCAAATGTTAATGATTGATACGACATGGCTTGGAATTTTATGGGTAGTCTTTACGGCGTTTTGCGGAATGATCGCAATTGGAGCCGGGATGATCGGATATTGGATGAGAAACATGCATTTGATTGAACGAATTGCCGCAGTCGTGGCCGGGCTGTTGCTGATTTATCCAGAACGTTTTTCAGACATTTCAGGTCTCATCATTTTCATCGCATTATATGCGTTTCAATATATATGGAAATACAAAGCTGATCAAAAAGTGAAGGGTGAGAGCATTTAAAGAAGACAGGTTGTCATGGAAGAATCGATCCATTGATTAGAACATGATTACAGGCGGAATCATTGAGACGCAGAATAAACGCGGAGAGCAATTCACATTGGAACGAACAAAATCAGGATAAAATGTCGGAGAGACAGAAAGGATGTGTTGGAATCAATCCATTAATTTGCAGAAGACGTTCTCCAAAAGGATGATATGACTCAGCTTGTTTTGTTATGTGAAAAATAAAACTGGTTTTTTGACAGGCTGAATTGCTTGTAAAAATGAAAAAGGGGCAAACAAAATTGAAAATACAGCAAGCTTCTAAAAAATCTTTTGGGGAACGGCTGCTCGTGTGTAAGCGGTTGATAGCGGGAAAGTTTTATATCATAAATAAAAAAAGAGCATGCAGAAAACTTATTTTTCTGTTTTAGACTGCATGATTTGAAATGCGAGTTTTGTTGGTTCATAACGATCATTTTATAGCATGATTTTTTCCAATTGTTGAGTATGCAAACTTTCTATCAATCCAGTTAGATCGTCCCTTTTCGGTACGAACATTGTGAGTCCGATTTATTTTTATGCTGCAAAATTCAAAATGTTGTTTAAGAAAAACCACTTTATGTCACGAATAGGTGGGAAATGGAGTGGCATTTCAACCTAGACGGCAAAATGAAATCCGATAGAACACGAAAATTTAAATCTATAAAAACCAAGCATAGAGGAAAAAATGAATGATCAGCTCTATAGGCACGATTCTAAAACGGCAAAAAATAATGAAGTGGAAGCATCATTTGACACTTCCACTTAAATCATATTTGCTTGAAATCTTAATTGAAAAAACGATTAATCTTCAAACAATTCGTCCATTAACTCTTCAATTTCTTGTCTTCGTTTGCTTGTTTCTTGTTTATCGACATAATAACGGTTATTTTTCTGAATAATAACATCTCCCGTTTCTGCATTTTTAGGCAACTGGCTTTTTAAAATTTCGATTATTTTGCCGTTTTCATCTTCGCAGACTGCGATGTCATTTTCAAATCGATCAATAATAAATTTCATAATGTCCCACCTTATCTAGGAGTGAAAGATGTTTGTGCTTTATAAGTTTTGTTTTTATAAGTGGCTGATACATCGATTTTAACAGTATAACCTTTTGCAGCACGGCCGATTTTTACCGACAATGGCTTACCAATAGTACCGGTATAAGTGGTGTTTTTGCTTTTGTATTTAAAAACAGCTTTATATTTTGTTCCGTTTGGCAGCCCTTTTACATTCAGTATTATTGTAGAGTTTTGCTTTGGAGTTTTGTTATCGACACTTGCTGTTAATTTGTAGCTAGTTGGTTTGCTTACTGTGCCGGACGATGCCGCTTTTACATTAAAGGAAAGATTGGAGCCGTTCGTTGTTGCCACAATATGGCCTTGTTTATCCGTTCTAAAAGTGTTTATTTTGTATGCTTTCAGCCGATTGATCACATCTTGAGTAGGATGGCCGTATGAGTTCTTGCCGACGGAAATGACGGCATATGTCGGTTTTACTGAGTTTAACAGCGCTGTGCTTGTAGATGTTTTGGCACCATGGTGTCCTACTTTTAGGACGTCAGCTCGCAAATTTTGTTTAGCTTTAATCATATCCGATTCTGCTTTAAGTTCCGCATCGCCAGTGAAAAGAAATGATTTTTTACCGTAAGTAAGCTTTAAAACAGCACTCCAGTTATTTAAGTCGCTTTTTGGATATGCTTTGACAGGCCCAACGAATTTTGCGGTAACTCCTTTGATCGGCAAAGCAACATTTGCTTGAGCGGTCTTTATTTTTTTGCCTTCACGCTTAACAGCATTTAAAAAATCTTTGTAGCTTTCCGTCGTATGGCTGACTTTTGGCGCATACACCTGCTCTACTCGAAAAGCAGATAGCACAGTGTCCAGACCGCCAATATGATCTGCGTCCGGATGAGTTGCAATCATTATTTCGATATCATCCACTTTTTGCTTTTTCAAATAATTAACAACGTCATCTCCATAACTGTTATTTCCGCCATCAATGAGAATATCTTCTCCATTCGGAGCTTTTATGTAAATTGCGTCTCCTTGTCCGACATTAATAAAATGAACATACATATTTTTTGCCTGAGCGCTTGTTGTTTCGTGAAACGGGATCAACAGAAAAGAAAATGCAAACACTATCGAAAACAATAGCTTACGTAATTTCATCAAAATCCCTCCGAGTACTGAATAGATCAAATTGATTATACAGCGTGGTAGGAAAAATTTACAAGATTTAATTTAGAAAATTTTATTTTTTTTACAGAAAATTAAATTTTCTAGTCTAATTGAACTAAAGTCTCATCCGATTTTTTCATGCCGAAAAAAGAAGCCGACCCAAAAGGCTTGGATCGGCCTAAACAGACAAAGGTCTGTACATTTTTAATTTTGTTGAAATCTGGTCATTCCAAAATTTAATTTTTCAAACGTAACTTTTGGTGAATGGAGGAATCAAAAAGTTTAAGTAAAAAAACTAGTTTGCATATTTTAAAACAAGGAGAAACGTAATTTGTTAAAAACAATTGATAAGAAGATTAAATAAAACTTTGTGTTGCTAATTATTGTTGTCGCCAATTAGCTCGCTGTACCTAACTTTATTTAGCGTAAAAACATATTGCACAGTCAAAAAAGGTGAATATAACTAAAATTATTAAAAAATACAATATGGCCGCGAGAAAATGGAAAATTTGAACGATATAAAAGGCGTAAACAAAATTTACATTTAAAAAAAATTACAAGTTAAATAGTCTGTTGAATAAACCTGATATTTTAATGTTTCGCCGTTAAAAAGTCGGCAAAAAAAGAGAAAATCGAGTAGGAGGGAGCGATTAACTCCCGTCCTCTCACACCACCGTACGTACGGTTCCGTATACGGCGGTTCAATTAAGATAATTGACGCAAGTCTTTATAACTTCCGTGAATAGCTGTTCTCTTTATGCCAGTGGTCACTCCACCCTCCAAGAGATCTCCCACGGGATTCACCGCTTCCTCCCTCAAGTGAGGTACTACGTTTTCTGTGTTCATCATGACTCACTGAATGCCAAGGGCTATTCTCTCTTAATTGTTCGGTCCTTCTTAGTTGTTCTAGACCAACTAATACTATGACCTCTGCTGACTTCTGACTGTTCAGCTATCTATCACTAGATAGGTTACCAAGGTTACTTGGCGTGCCAGCCAGACCTCCCCGGGTAAGAGTGTAATCTTTCCTTCCATCCATCTGCTTCATTTACTCTGTATCACCTTCGGCAGAAAGGGCTTTGTTTTGTCTTGCAAACTCACCCAGTGATACCTAGCCTCATATGAAGTTCGTGTTCCTCAGACCGGAAGTTTGCCGCTCGCTTCCTTCAGATTCCGCGTCACCACGGACACCCTTGCGTTAAGCTAACTGCTACTTCTGCCTTCGCAGCTCGGGACTTTCACCCTATAGATTACACCCATGCCGGGCGCACAAGAAAACGCGGTTCTTGTATTTCACAAGAACCACGTCATACTAAGGTTTTTAATGATGATTCCGACTGGGCTCGAACCAGCGACCTCCACCCTGTCAAGGTGGCGCTCTCCCTGCTGAGCTACGGAATCATATTAACAAAACAGATGAATTTCTAATGCGTTTTTTTGACAATACCTATTGTAATGTTGTTATAAAAATATGTCAAGCCTCAATATGCAAGTTTTTTTACTTGCTGTAGTTTTTAATCATTGATAAGCTCTTTCTGGTCTTAGAATCTAAATTGATAAAAGGAAGTGCTTTTAATAGAAGCACAAATGTTGAGAATTATAAATTATGCGAAACGACCAACCGGATTACCGGGCGGTTTTTGTTTCTGATTGACGACAAAGTGTAACAGTAGTTATTTTTTCGTTTTATCTAAATAATCTGTAAGGAGTCCTCTTTGTTATACAAAATGATAGGAAAGAAAAACGAAAAACAGGAGTGTCCTTTTGCCATTTATGCAATATTTTTGAAATCGTTTTAATAATTTGATAGGATAACATTTATAATATCGATCATTTTTGAAAATCCTTATAAAGGAATGTGATAAAAAATGAAAAAAGACCAAGTCTTGGATCAGAGGCACCGCCCTTTGCGCGATTTGCGTATTTCTGTAACCGACCGATGTAATTTCCGGTGCACGTATTGTATGCCGAAAGAGATATTCGGAGACGATTATCAATTCCTTCCGAAGGATCACTTGTTGACGTTTGAAGAAATTGTCGAGCTCACGAAAATTTTTGTTGAGCTTGGCGTGAAGAAAATTAAGCTGACGGGAGGCGAACCGCTTCTTCGAAAGGATGTATATAAACTAATTGCCATGCTTTCAAAAATTGAAGGAATTCATGATATTGGTTTGACAACAAACGGCGTGTATTTAAAAAAGTATGGCTCAAAATTATATGAAGCAGGTCTTCGCCGATTGAACATCAGCCTTGATGCGATTGATGACGATACGTTTCGCCGTTTAAATGGCCGAGATGTATCAGCAAAGACGGTCTTGGCAAATATTGATTATGCTGTATCAGTCGGATTTTCGGTTAAAGTAAATATGGTTGTACAAAAAGGAGTAAATGATCACCAAATTTTGCCGATGACGGAATATTTTAAAAACAAGGGGATTCCATTAAGATTTATTGAATTTATGGATTAGGCAGTACAAACGGCTGGAATATGAAAGATGTCTTGATAAAAAAAGATATTGTAAAGATGATTAGTTCTGTTTATTCCATTGAACCAATTGATGAAAACTACTTTGGAGAGGTAGCCAAGAGATATCGTCATCAAGACACAGGTTCAGAAATCGGATTTATTACATCAGTATCAGAACCATTTTGTTCAAACTGTACGAGGGCGCGTATTTCATCAGACGGAAAGCTGTACACTTGTTTATATGCTCATGAAGGATTTGATTTACGGGATTTCATTCGTTCAGGAAAAAGTCCAGAAGAAATCAAAATGGCTATTGAACGTGTTTGGCAAAATCGTAAAGATCAATATTCTGTTGAACGTACAGAAAACAAAGGTATGTTGAACAAAAATAAAATTGAGATGTCATATATAGGAGGATAAACAATCGGCGTTTGGTGATGAAATGCTGATTGTTTTTTTTATTTTTTTTAGAAAATTCGAAAGAGAAAAAATTAAAATTGAAATCGCAAAATTTTTAAACCATTAAAATACATTTTTATCTAATATATAGAAACAAGGAGGGGAGCAATTGGCTGATGTATTAATTGTTGATAATGATAAATCTGCTCGGAAGGATTTAAAGTCAATTATTGAAGATAGTAAATTCAGCTTTCTTTCCATTTATGAAGCAAGTACATCTCAACGAGGTATGATCCTTTTAAAGCAAAATCGACCGACTATACTCATTGTGGATATCTCCTTGCCAGATATAGACGGTATCAAATTAGGGAGATCAGCGTTGCAACTGTATCCAGATTTGCCCGTGATTGTTGTGACTCAGTTAAAAATGTTCGAGTTTGTTCAGGAAGCGATCAACTCAGGTTTTTCAGCTTATTTGTTGAAACCGCTTTCCAAAAATGAACTGCTTGATACATTTGAGCGGATTTTGCCCCAAGGATTAAATAAAGAAATTAATCAAACCATCAATGGTAAAAGTCATTTTTCCTCTGACTTAAAAAATCCGATCGAAAGTGCCATTCAGTTTATTCAAATGAATTATGGTTATGCTCTTACTCTAAAAGAAGTGGCAAATCAAGTATATTTAAGTCCATCTTATTTCAGCCGATTGTTTAAAGAAGAAGTTGGTATGACATTTGTGGAATATTTATCGTTTGTTAGAGTTCAAAAAGCTAAAACGCTGCTTAGAGTTTCGAGTCTTCCGATTGAAATTATCGCTAACAATACCGGTTTTTCAAATGCAAGCTATTTTGCAACCGCTTTTAAAAAATTGGTTGGGAAGACGCCAAGAGAGTATCGGGAGCAGTTTCATTTTAAAGAATAGGAGGTGAAGTCGTGATTACGATTAAAAAGGAATTGGAACGCTGCAAAAAGGAAGGGTTATCAGGTGTTATTGGAACCATTATTTCTACAAAAGGATCTACCTACCAAAAGACAGGGGCAAAATGCTTCGTATCAGAAGATCGAAAGCTAACAGGTCTTTTAAGCGGAGGTTGCGTCGAAGCAGATATTGTAGAACATGCTGTAAAAGTGCTCGAAACGGGTAAGCCGGCAGTTCTCCACTATGATTTTTACGGAGAAGAGGATATTGTTTGGGGACTTGGTGTCGGCTGTAATGGGAAAATGAACATATTTTTACAACCATATCTGCCAAAAAAGCAGCCTGAAAGGACAGAAGTGATTGATCAATATTTTTCTCAATCCCTCCAAAAACAATTACACGCTGTCACGATCGTGAATGCGAAAGATGAAAATCTTCAAGGAAAAATGTGGATCCTAGACCCTTTGCAAAGTAATGACGACTCACTTATTACCGTTTCTGAAATTGTTCATGATTATCAAGATCGGAAAAACAATTTAAAAAATGAAATGGTTTATTTAGGTGGTGAAAAAGAATTGTACGTATATTATGAATCATTAAGTCCACCACCACACTTAAAGATTTTTGGCGCAGGTCCTGATGCCATTCCGCTTGTCAAAATGGCGAAAAGCTTGAAATGGATTGTGACTGTTCTTGACCATCGTCCTACTCATTGCAATGAAAATAATTTTCCTGATGCTGATTTTATCCAAGTTTATCCTAAAGGGTCTGTTCCTGACGTTTCGTTTAATGAAAACACATATGTCATTATAATGACACACAATTTTTTACACGATCAAGAAATATTAGAATCCATCATTCATTCAAATGCGGCTTACATTGGTCTATTAGGTCCGAAAAAAAGAACTGCCCAATTAATTGAAAGCAGCCAAACTCTGAAGGCTTATCCTTCTATTCAGCAAATTCATAGTCCTATCGGTCTTGATATTGGAGCGAAAACACCGGAAGAAATTGCCTTTAGTATTTTGGCTGAAATTATGACGGTGTACAGAGGCGGAACAGGAAAGAAATTATCAGAGCTGGCGGCAATGGCTTATTCCTAAAAAAGATACATCAGTCATAAAGGTGAAAAAACATATTTTGTTGAGTGATATCAGCTGCAGTTTTTTCAAAGCGGATGGTCAAACACAATCTATTAATACCATCTATTGGAAAGGTATTGACCAAAATACCGTGGATGAAAGTAAAAAATCTCAGTTAAGCGGTATTGCTGCTGACTTAACTCTGAACTGAAGTTTCTCTGAAATAAGTAAACCGATTGGTTTTAGGAGATATTACCAATCAAGGCTGATTACATTGCTAAAAATAAGATTAAAAAATGCATCTGACAAGACTGACACCGTTGTTGCGTTATTGTGCCGTGATTCAATGCTATGAAAGAAATGGGAACCTGTTTATTGTTCAAGCAAAATATCGAATTAAAAAGGTCATCCAGTTCTTTAAAGGGATGAGCCAAAAGGGCAAAAATTCGTAATGATATTTGTTTTGCTGCGATCGCAATATCCTCAAGTTATTGAGTCACCACAAAATTATGAGAGATTTCTTCGGAAGGAGGTAAGTTAAATGAGTAAAGTGATTGGGAAAAGAGTGACGCGTGTTGAAGATGCTAGATTATTGACTGGTCAGGGAAAATATATTGATGACATCGGTACCCCGCCGAATACTGGTCATGTGGCCATTTTAAGGAGCCCTTATCCGCATGCCAAAATTGTGTCTATCGATTATTCGGAAGCCTTAGAAATTCCTGGAGTAAAGGGTGTTGTAACAGGTAAGGATGTACATCCTCTATTAAATCCTTTTAGTGTTGGCGTCAGTGCTCCAGTACACTATTATCCAATTGCTATTGATAAAGTTCGTTTTGTAGGTGAGCCAGTAGCAGTTGTCGTGGCCAAAAACCGTTATATTGCGGAGGATGCGTTAGAAAAAATTAAGGTGAAATATGAAAATCTTGAACCAATTGTAGATATTGAACGTGCAATAGAAGATGGAGCACCTATTTTACATGAAAATGTTGGTTCAAATATCGCTAATCATCGAACTTTTCATTATGGAGATGTAGAGAAGGCTTTTGAGCAGGCTGACAAAATCATCAAGCATCGTTTTCATTTTCCGAAATATTCTGCAACACCAGTTGAAACATATGGTATTGTCGCCCAATACGATCATAGCTCTGATAGTTATACAGTTCACGCGAACTTTCATGGGCCGTTTGTACTTCATTCGATTATGGCAGGTGCATTAAAAATTCCAAGCAATCGGTTGCGGATTATTATACCAAAAGATATTGGCGGCAGTTATGGAATTAAGGCAGGAATATTCCCGTATATCGTTCTTTGTTCCGTTGTAAGCCGTCTCGTAGGCTGTCCAGTGAAATGGATCGAGGACCGGCAGGAGCATTTAGCAGCTAGTTCAAGCTGTACGGATCGAGTCACATATATTGAAGCAGCAGTAAAAAATGACGGAAAAATACTCGGATTAAAAATGAAAATGATTGACAATGTTGGTGCATATATCCGGGCACCAGAGCCGGCATGTCTGTACCGGAATCATGCTAACACAACCGGTGCCTATGATATTCCCAACTTAATGATTGATGCGTATGCCGTTATGACGAATAAATTGCCAACAGGGCTTATACGCGGATATGGGGGACAAGAAACGTATTTCCCTCTTGAACGGATCATGCAAATCATTTCAGATGAATTAAAATTAGAGCCAGCTGAAGTGATCAGACGGAATTTAATTAAAAAAGAACAATTTCCATACAGAACGGCATCTGGTGGAGTGTATGACAGCGGCGACTATGAAAAAGCATTTGACCTGCTATTAAAAATCGGTAAATATGATGAATTCAGAAAAAAACAAGCTGAAGCACGCAAGAGGGGAAAGCTTCTTGGTGTTGGACTCGCTGTGATCGTTGAACCATCCGGTTCGAATATGGGATACATTACGATCGCCTTAACTCCAGAGGAAAGAAAAGCAGGATTGCCGAAATCTGGTTGTTCAGAAGCGGCGACGATTTCGATGGATCCTATGGGAAATGTGAATGTGCGCATTAGTACAACACCGTCCGGACAAGGGCATGAAACGGTCGCTAGCCAAATCGTATCGGAAATTCTCGGAATTCCGCATGACAAAATTAATGTTGTAGCTGAACTTGATACAGCAACAAGTGCATGGTCCATTGCTTCTGGAAGCTATTCCAGCCGGTTTGCGTCACTCGGATCAAGTGCAGTGTACTACGCAGCACATAAGGTAAAAAATAAGCTTATCAAAATTGCTGCACATTTTTTAAAAGCGAAGGAAGAAGATTTAACAATTGAAAAAGGCAACATTGTTTCCAAAACCGATCCATCTAAATCTATTTCTATAAAAAGGGTTGTTGGATCAGCCCATTGGAATCCGCTTTCTTTACCAGAAGGGATGGAGCCTGGAATTTATGAAACAGCCTATTATACAGCCCAGGCTGAACCGCCGGATGATCAGGATTTAATTAATTCATCGGTTACGTATGGATTTGTTGCTGATTTAGTGACAGTTGAAATTGATCCAGAGACGGGTGACATTCACATTCTTGATTATTTCACGGTTCACGATGCAGGAAAACTATTAAATCCGCTTATTGTCGATGGACAAATATTGGGAGGCCTAGTCCATGGGCTTGGCGGCGCCATGTATGAAGAACTCGTCTACGATGAAAAAGGTCAGTTTTTAACTGGATCGTTTATGGATTATTTATGTCCAACAGCGCCTGAAGTACCAAATGTAACGATCAAACATATCGAGACCCCGTCACCACTTACACCATTAGGCGCTAAAGGTCTTGGAGAAGGAAATACAATGAGTGCACCTGTTGTCATTGCAAATGCAGTAAATGATGCGTTGAAGCCATATGGTGTGACGATTGATTCATTACCAGTAACACCAAATAAAGTATGGAACATTTTGAATCAGTCTAAAAAACAGGAGGTTTCATCATGAACGGAAAAGGGAGCGTAACATTAAATGCAGGAATTGAAAAAGCATGGGAAGTGCTGCTGGACCCAGAGGCATTAAAAAATTGCATTATGGGCTGTAAAAAATTAGAGCCTGTCAATGAAAACAAATATGAAGCGGAAGTATCTATTGGAATTGCTGCTGTGAAAGGAAAATATGAATCAACCATTGAAATTGCTGATGTTCAAAAACCGAACCATTATAAGCTCGTTGTAAAAGGGGAAGGCGGACCAGGAAGTGTTGAAGCAGCAGGAGTTGTTGATCTTGTTCCAATTGACGATAACAAGACGGAATTGAACTATACGTATGAAGCGGAAGTTGGCGGAAAAGTAGCAATGGTTGGGCAAAGAATGCTAAATGGTGTAGCTAAATTAATCATTCAGGACTTCTTTAAAAAGTTTAATAAAGAACTAGCGAAAAGCGAACAATCTATTTAAATAGAGAAAATACTAGTCAAGCACAAAAATCAAAGGAATTGGAAATTCCAAATCCTTTGAACTGCTAGATCATACTGTGAGTGGACGAAATGAAAAGGTCGATTGAGTCTTCTGCACTGATAAGAAAATCTGGCTGCCTTTTGAATGGAGTTTGCTACATTTAGTATCTTTAAAGCGATTTTTGCCCTTTTCCTGAAAATAACCCCTTTCATGTAAGGATCTGTGGAAAGGACTATTCGGGATGTCCCCAGTCCACTTGTTGATCAATCACGAGAACTTGCTCTAATCCATGCTGTCTGGAAGCTGTCACATTCAGCATTGGTGGCAAGAGGGAACAAGATTGCGGGTTAGAAGTTCGAACAAGAGCTGGAGAAACAGACTTTATAAGTAGTCATAGCTGATGGATTTCTCCCAATGATCCTTAATACTACTATCTAGGGGCATCACGAAAAGTCTACCCCTAAAATGGAACTTTTTCAGATAGTGCCAGTTAGCAACACTATCTGAAAAAGTTATCAAAGAGTCTAACTGGAAAATGCCTCTCTCTAAAGAGGATTCTAAAAATACTAAACGAGGAGGGGAGTATATGAAACCCGTAAAATTTGATTATTATTCCCCGAAAACAGTTGATGAAGCTTTAACACTTTTAGAAGAAGCAGGATTTGACGGGAAAATCATTGCCGGTGGTCAAAGTCTTGTACCAATAATGAACATGAGACTATCATCGCCAGAATGTTTAATTGACATTAATCAGCTTCATGATTTGCAATTTATTGAGTTTGATAGTGACAAAGTTAAAATTGGTGCGTTAACGAGGCAGGCGGAAGTTGAAAGATCAGATGTAGTTCAGAAGCATTTAGGGCTTCTAAGTGAAGCGGTTCCCTTTGTTGGGCACGTTCAAACGAGAAATCGGGGAACATTTGGAGGAAGTCTTGTTCATGCTGACCCAACAGCTGAAATTCCTCTTTCATTGATGGCGCTCGGAGGGACCCTTCATATTGCTTCTAAAGAAGAGGTGCGAGAAGTAAACGTCGAGGATTTCTTTATTACTTATTTAACAACTGACATAATGCCAAATGAGATGCTGACGGAAATTCACATTCCTATAGAACAAGAAAGAAATGGATATTCATTTTATGAAATTTCTCGTCGTCACGGTGATTTTGCACTCGTTGCCTCTGCTTGTCAATTAACGATTGATCATTTAGATCGCATTACAAATGTAAGACTTGTATTAGGCGGTGTTGAAGCAACGCCATTGTTAATAGAAGGGGCAAACGAATGGATGAAAGGAGAGGTTTTATCTGACTCCCTTCTCCAAAAAGTCGAGGATATAGTGGATGAAATGGTAGATCCAGAGTCAGATATACACGCAACTGCTGAATATAGAAGACATCTTTCGAAAAAATTGGCAGTGCGTACGGTGAAATCAGCCTACGAACGAGCGAGGGGTGAAGCCAATGAGCGTTCATGAAATTGAAGTGACGATCAACGGGAAAAAGTATAAAGAACAAGTTGAGTCAAGATTGCTGTTAAGTGATTTTTTACGAGAAACGTGCGGTCTCACTGGCACGCATGTCGGCTGTGAACATGGTGTGTGCGGCGCTTGCACGATCCATTTAAATGGTTCAGCTGTTCGAAGCTGCCTTATATTTGCGGTTCAAGTGGATGGGCAGGAGATCACAACAGTAGAAGGTTTGGGAGAAGACGGTCAATTAACTCCATTACAAAAAAATTTCATTGAATGCCACGGCCTTCAGTGCGGGTTCTGTACACCTGGAATCTTAATGTCAGCAACTGACTATTTACAAAAAAATCCGAATCCTTCCGTTCAAGAAATAAAAGAAATGCTATCAGGACATTTATGCCGATGCACGGGTTATGTTGGAATTATAGAAGCAATTCAAAAAACAGTTGAAGAAAATAGTAATCATGCTCGGGTGGAAAGGTGATGATGATATGAACCTTTTAACTCTTTTTGAATTTGCTGTTGAGCGTCATCCAAATCGACTTGCTGTTGTAGAAGGAGACAGAAGGTATACGTACAGGCAATATCATAACGAAGTGGAAAAAGTCGCTGCTTCACTTCAAAAAATCGGCATTAAACAGCATGACCGCGTTATGATTCTTTTAAAAAATCGTCTTGAAAATACGGTGATTTATTGGGCGCTGCAAAAAATTGGAGCAATTTACACTCCAATTAATTTTCGGCTTTCGGTGAAAGAAGTTGAGTATTGTGTAAATGATGCTGAGGCTGCTGCTGTCGTATACGAGAGCGTAAGCCAAGAATCCGTGCTGAAAGCAAATCTGCACCAAAAACCGATACTTATTGGGTTCGGTGAAGTAGAAGGAGCTGATATCTACTATGATGAGCTTGTTGAAAGAAGTCCTGGCAGCTTGGAAAAGCCAACGATAGATGATAACGATATCGCTCTTATGCTTTATACGTCCGGAACAACAGGAAAACCGAAAGGAGTTCCTCGAACGCACAAAAATGAATATAGTGCAGCGCTAGCCCATATTATCCAAAACCAATATCAAGATGGGGAAAGTACATTAGGGACAATGCCGCTTTATCACACAATGGGAATGCGCTCCCTTCTATCTATTATGTTTTTAAATGGAAAATATGTTATTCTGCCTGATTTTGATGCAAAGGAAGCGTTGGAATTAATAGAACGTGAAGAAATTACATGCCTTTACTTAGTACCTACGTTATATCACGATATGTTAAATCACGCTGAATTTCATAATTTCGATTTGTCTAAGTTGAAAAAAATTGGTTATGCAGGCGCTTCTATGACAACAGCTTTAACAGAAAAATGTATTGAGATGTTAAAGCCTGAAGTGTTTGTGAACCATTTTGGCAGCACTGAAATTTACACATTTACAATAAACCATAATGTGAAGGAAAAACCAGGATGTGCCGGTAAGCCAGGCTTTCATCAGAGTATCCGTATTGTTAAGGCAGATCCTGATGGCAATGCAACTCCAGAGGATGTAGTGGAAAAAGGAGAACTGGGAGAAATCATTGTCAATATTGAATCACCAGAAAGCTTTAAAGGCTACTGGAATAGACCAGATGCTACAAAAAAAGCCATTCGGGATGGATGGTATTTTACTGGAGACCTTGGCAAATTAGATGAGGATGGAGATTTATATGTCGTCGGACGTGTCGATGATATGATTATTTCCGGTGGAGAAAATATACATCCTCTTGAAGTAGAAGATGTTTTAGCCAAGCATCCGAAAGTGCATGAAGTTGCTGTAATTGGTGAAGAAGATGAGCGCTGGGGCCAAGTTGTTTCTGCCTATGTCGTACCAAAAGATCCGTCACTTACCATACAGGAACTTGACGATTATTGTAAAAATAATACAAAACTTTCAAACTTTAAACGTCCAAGAAAATATGTATTTATTCAAGAAGTACCGAAAAGCCCTGTTGGGAAAATTCTCCGTCGTAAACTCAAAACGGGAGAATTTGAACTATATATAAATGAAAGTGAAAAAATCGTTTAATTTTTTCAAAAAAGAAAGGGGAACCAAAACATGGAAGCAGTAAAACAATATGATCACATTCGAGTTGAAAAAAATCCGGAAAAAAAGACGGCAACAATTGTTTTCAACCGTCCAGAAAAAATGAATTATATTAGCATGCTAGCTCGCTCACAATTTCCAGAAATTTTTGATGAGTTAAATAAAGACGATGATGTTCGCGTCATCATTATTAAAGGTGAAGGAGATAAGGCATTTAGTGCAGGAGGGAATATCCCTGAATTTTTGGAAGTGCATCAAGAAGAATTATCACATCTTGCTGTAAACGTTGCAGCACCAGAACGTTCTCCAAAGCCTGTCATTGCTCAGCTTCAAGGCTATACGTTTGGAGTCGGTTTTGAAATTGCTATGGCATGTGATTTTCGAATTGCAGCAGACGACACGTTATTAGCACTGCCTGAGATGAATCTTGGTATGATTCCAGGAAGCGGCGGAACACAAAGGGTGGCCAAAGCAGTAGGATTAACTCGCGCAAAAGACATGATTATGCGTGCACGAAGAATTCCTGCTGAGGAAGCGTATCAATGGGGCCTTATTACAAAGGTTGTTCCAAAGGAAGAACTAGAAAGCGCTGTCGATTCACTCGTTGAAGAGCTTGTAAACTTCTCTCCGCTTGCATTAAAAGTATGTAAACAAGTGCTCAATGCAGCCGATGAAACACCGCTTAGTGCAGGAATTGAAATAGAAGGAAAAGCCTATGGATTGCTTCGCACTACAGAAGATTTCAAAGAAGGAGTCGAAGCATTCGTCGAAAAAAGAAAGCCGAATTTTAAAGGCAAATAAGACGGAAACTTCGGGAAACGGCGAGCTAGCCGTTTCCTAAAGTTAAAATTTACTGAAAATTAAAAATTTTTCAAAAGAAAGGTGGAGTAGTATGAATGGTAATATGGAGACAACCGTTCAGCAAACTTCAGCATTGGAAGCATCGACTAGTAGAAAGCAAATGATAATAGCCGTTATGGCGTCTCTGTTGGGTTGGTCGTTGGATTTGTATGATCTCTTTATTCTTCTCTATGTTGCACCTGAGTTAGGAAAGTTGTTTTTCCCGACAGATAAACCGACACTTTCATTGGCCGCTGTGTATGCTTCTTTTGCAGTTACACTATTTTTGCGTCCTCTCGGCTCAGCGCTTTTTGGTGCCTATGCTGATCGCCATGGGAGGAAGCGAGCAATGGTTGTGGCCGTGTCTGGTGTAGGGATTTCTACCGCCCTGTTTGGAGCGTTGCCAACAGTGCTTCAAATCGGTGCCGCTGCATCAATCATCTTTATTATTCTTCGTTTAATCCAAGGTGTATTTGTCGGAGGAGTTGTTGCCTCCACCCATACAATTGGGACGGAATCCGTACCGGAGAAATGGCGCGGCTTGATGTCCGGCCTTGTCGGCGGGGGCGGTGCTGCTCTTGGTGCATTGCTGGCCTCCATTGTATATTTTGTTTTGTCAAATATTTTTTCTGGGCCGGAATTCAGCGAATGGGGCTGGCGCTTTATGTTCTTTACCGGCATATTGAGCTCTGTTCTCGGACTGTTCGTATTCAAGAAGCTTGAGGAGTCACCGGTATGGGTGCAGCATAAGAAGGAGCAAGAAACGAAACCGGAACATCAGCAGTCTCCGGTGAAAACGGTGTTCACTAAATATTTGTCAGTTTTATTAATTAATTTAATGATTGTAATCGGCGGCGGCTCAGCCTATTACCTAACTTGCGGGTATTTGCCTACCTTTTTAAAAGTAATTAATGATATCCCGCAGACCGAATCCTCAATTATTCTTATGGTAAGCAGTATTTCTGCACTGGTTGCTGCTGTTGTTCTCGGTCATTTGAGCACTATTATAGGTAGAAAGAAAACATTCATTTTACTAGGCATCGTAAATCTGTTTGCTCTTCCGTATTTGTATACAGAATTGGCACACGCTCAAAA
This sequence comes from Aeribacillus sp. FSL M8-0235, assembly GCF_038000355.1. Classification (NCBI taxonomy): domain Bacteria; kingdom Bacillati; phylum Bacillota; class Bacilli; order Caryophanales; family Bacillaceae; genus Aeribacillus; species Aeribacillus sp. FSL M8-0235. The sequence goes on from NZ_JBBOBW010000001.1 coordinate 1,176,153, forward strand.
TCTGACAATGATTACGCTCTTTGCAATGGGGTTGTCGTTTTTAGGGAATGGCTCATATGCTCCCGTGCTGATCTTTTTAAATGAACGTTTTCCTACATCTATTCGTTCGACGGGTACTGGACTGTCCTGGAATATGGGATTTGCTGTAGGCGGAATGATGCCGACTTTGGTAACAGTGGTCAGCGGTCAAACGTCGAATATTCCATCGTCCTTGGGGTATTTCTTTATTGCTCTCTTCATTTTGTATCTGTTGGGCAGCTTCATCATACCAGAAACAAAAGGGAATTTTAAATAAACAGCGAATCAATCGGAAGTCAACAAAGCTTACGAAAACAGCCTTTAAAAACAACATACAGGATAGGAAAAAGATCTGTTTTGAACAAGCCTATCGTACGATTGCTTTGAGACCTCCTTCTTAAAAATGTTCAAAAAGAAGGAGGTTAATTGATTTTATCCATAAATATTTACTCTACTTTATCATATTTTTCATGTTCCGAACTTATTCATTGCAACGCGAAACATATCGATCCCATTATTTTTAAATTCAGCTTAACAGTAAAGTCCGCGTTTAAATCCTAATTATTTTGTTCGAACTTTCGATAATATTTGCTTAATCAATCCTTTTGACTCATAAAAAATATCTTTTTCATGCTATTATTACTCTTTTCACCTAAAGATCGGCATTGATCATTCTTGATTATTTGCAATATTCCTCTTTTTCATCTTAATACATACACTTATTATTTATTATATGCCGACAATATATAATGCTCCCATAAGGTGAGACACATGAGCGTGATAAATAAGTTATAATGATACCATGAAAAAAAGAAACCGATATACCGCAGAATTTAAAGCTAAGGTGGTTCTTGAGGTGTTGCGTGAAGAGCAAACCGTCAATGAAATAGCCGCCAAATATGAATTAAGCCCAGTCATGGTCAGTCGTTGGAAAGCAGAATTTCTAGAACGATCCTCGATGGTCTTTGAAAAAGGCTCAAGCGAAGTGGATAAAATCCGTAAAGAATATGAGGCCAAACAAGAAAATTTAGAGAAATTGGTAGGTCAGTTAACGGTTGAAGTTGACTGGCTGAAAAAAAAATCTGGGCTCAAATAAGTCTGTTGACGAACGAAAGGCTATGGTCGAATTCAATCACCCATCGATCAGCATCAAGCGTCAGGCACAGTTATTAGGTATTCATCGTACTAGCGTGTATCGCCAATCAAAGGGGCAAACAGAAAGCTCAGAAAACATCATGCTCATGCATGAAATGGATATGCTTTATACAGCTCATCCCTACTTTGGCTACAGGCGCATGACTGCGAAACTTCGTGAGAAAGGATTTGATGTGAATCATAAACGCGTACGCCGTCTCATGCGCCTTATGGGTATACAAGCTATTTACCCAAAACCCAACCTTAGTAAGAGGCTACATGCCAAGTACTGCCGGCCTTACCTGCTCCGTGGATTGGAGATCACCCGTCCGAACCATGTATGGGGAGTGGATATCACCTACCTTCGTATGGGACGGGGCTTTATGTACCTGTTTACCATCATCGACTGGTTCAGCCGCAAAGTGATCGATTACGAGTTATCTAGTACGCTGGAGAAAGGATTTGTCATCAACTGTCTGAAGCGGGCATTGCGTCATGGTAAGCCGACCATCATCAATAGTGACCAGGGCAGCCATTTTACAAACGCTGACTATCTCGGGCTGTTGAAAGAGTATGGCATCCAGGTATCAATGGATGGCAAAGGACGAGCAACAGACAATAGTCGTACGGAACGATTCTTTAGAGCTTTAAAGTATGAATGTATCTATCTCAATGAATTCGAGAATCCTAAAGAGTTGCGAAAAGGCATTCGACGCTATGTTACGTTCTATAATACAGACCGACCTCACCAATCCTTGGACTATTTGACGCCAGCAACAGTGTACAAGCAACCTAAGATGGCTCAAGCATCCTAACCATCGAACGTGATGAGAGGCTTTATATGGAGAGACGGGCATGATAGGCTGTTTTAGCCATGCGATGTTATCTGTCCATCGCTCCAGCGCAAAAAATCGTGCCCGTAGAGGCTCCATGTCAAGCCTTTTTTGCACACGCACCACATTCATAGCGAAAGGAGAGAATGGATAACTTAAATATTATCAATTTGTGTCTTGACAAAGGGGTGCATTACAATAAGTGTAATTTCTGCCTTTATTTTCACACATAATATCCAAGCATTTCACTCATGAAAACATGATACACTCCATGGATTTGTAACAGGTTACATCAGTGTAAAATAAAAGCTATTCTCTAAAAGATTGTTGTTATCAATCATAGAGAAATATATATCATATGGTAAAATAAAGTAAAAAGGGGTAGTTTCAATGGGATTGCCAAAATGTTGTAAATGTAACCATCCATTTAGTTGGAGAAACATATTTTGTGCTTCGTTCAAATTTAGCCAAGAAATAAAGTGCCCTAAGTGTGGAACAAAAATGTATCCAACAATGAAATCAAGACAAAAAATGGGTATAGCAACTTTTGTACCATTGGTCATATCTTTTGCATTACAGGTATTTGGGCTTCCATTCAAGTTTACTATGTTGATATTTTTGTTGTTGTCAGTTTTGGGTATGATATTGCTGCCATTTTTATATTCGTTTGTCGATCATGAGGAGCCCCTTTGGTGAAAAAGGACGTATTGTTAAAGCTGATGATAAAAGGGTTTTTGCGTAATCTTGATGATAGAGAGGAGTTTTATGGAGAATATTTGTGTGTAAAGTTTTTAGCTTCTCATCTTAATTCAATAATCCCGATTTTTCATCAAAAGGACGTCAGAACCGGTACCCCCGTATCGCCTGAAAAAAATCCCGGCATATAACTATAGTGTCAATGAGAGAAGCTGTCGTTTACGATTACGAGAAGAGAGATATATGAAAGAGGAATGAATATTTTCTAATAATATAAGGAAATTGAGGATCGAAAACAGTTCAGAAATCTATTCAATCTCTCAACTGCTCCTTCGAAATTAATGAGAAAGTAGGTTGGATCTATTTAAGCGATGCCTTTCAAAAACGAAAGAGAGTTTTTCCGAAATTTCTATTTTTTTTTTGAGGAAGACGAAAAGACATTCGGACTGTTAACGAGGACATCGTTTGATCTCTACCGATTAGTAAGAGCAAAAAAGGGATAGAAACACAAAGTACGTTATGAAAAAATCTCTACTCAACATCTTCTGAACTTGCGCAAAAAGAAGTATGGTTAAAGATTACAAATAATCATTTGATCGTATTAAATGATCAATAAGCGAAACATCGTTGTTAAATTATGAAACGCAACAAAAGACAATCGTTCGAAAAACCGAAAATGGAAAAATCAGCGAAAATTATTCTGAAATAATGTGATAGATTCTTAATAGATCAACAAAAAGTATCTATAACCGCTCTTGCGAATGTAGAGAGTGTCGAACTTTCTCTATTTGAGAGAGACATTGCTTAAAGTGTTTTTAAACATCATACTCCAATTACCATGTGACTATATGAAAGTTGATGTGAATTATATCGAAATGACCGCAATATGGTATAATAATAGTTATATTTATAATGAAGAAAGGAGCATACTGATGGCTGAAATTACAAATGAAATGATTTTACAAGCGATTAAAGAACTGGCTGAGCAGCTAAAAAACCATTCAGAAGAAACGAATAACCGGTTTGAACAAATTAACCAACGGTTTGAACAAATTGATCGGCGGTTTGAACAAATTGACCAACGATTTGAACAAACCGATCAGCAGTTTGAACAAACGAAGCAGCAATTGGTCGAAATCAATGAGCGGCTCGACCAAGTTGAACAAAAGATCGAGGAGATGGACAAACAGCTCACTGATGTAGCAAACGGTCAAAAAATTCTTGTGGAAGAGTTGTTTGAAAATAAGAAAGAAATCAAGCGAGTCAAAAATATTTTAAACATATATTAATCGCACTGATCTATTAAGTGTTTTTTTTTGGACAAAACCGTTAGATAAAAACAAAATGATGTCTGAAATTAGCTTTTCGCCTCCCAGTTTTCTTCAAAATAATGTCCAAACTTCTTCGCCGTTTTCTATTTAGCTTTATTCATTCCTATTATTATCCAATTAATACTATCCCCGTTTTAACACATAATCCCCGGAATAGGATCTGGCTTGTGCTGTCTACAGTGTGAGAAAAAAGACGCAACAAAGGATAAGTCCCCATTCAAAAAACAGCGGCTGTCTCATCGGTTTAACGGCCATTGCGGCAGCCTCGTTATGCTTTCACCTTATTGATTAATTTTTATTATAAATGCAATAATTTTTTCTATCAGCGAAAGCAAAGACTGACATTAGTTTTAAGCGCCTCAGGCTTTTTACTTTCGGTACTTTCCATTCTTCACTGTTCGAAAACCTATTTACAACAAAGCAAATTTTTCCTATAATTACAACTAACTAATTAGTTAGTTATAAAAAAGGGGGTTCTTGTTGGCTGTAAAAAAAGGCGAAGCGAGTAAGAGAAAGTTATTTTTATGCCAGAAGAGCTTTTTACGAAAAAGGGTTTTCAAAGTACCAAAAGAAGCGAATTTGTTGCAAACGAAAGCTTAACACAAGCTGCGTTTCAAAAGTAAGGAAGATATCTTTCAACAAATATTTCAAAATTTTGATCAACAGTTAATAAAACTAAGGGATGTTGGAAAAATCTGTTGAACTATCGCTATCGGATGTCAAAACTTTTGTAACCAACATGTTTATCAAATTATTTACTTTTTTAGGAAAAAAACAAATCAGACAAGGAGACAGTGATCAGATTCGAAAAAGATTGATATGTTCAATAACAAGCGATTCGGAATTGTAAAAGAAAAAATTGACACATGGGTGGCAGCAGAGGCCAGCGCTGCTATTATAGAACGATTGGTACATCAATATTTATTAACAGGAGAAAAAGTAAAGTAGGACAGATGTTTTTGGGCGGAATTCAAAATCGTTCGAAAAGCGGTGATTGAAATGGTATTAGATTGGTTGGATTCTCAACTTCATTTGGTTAGCGTGCTTTGGTTATTTCCCATTTTGTTTATGTTTCATGATTTCGAAGAGATTCTTACGGTGGAGAAGTGGACCAAACAGAACAAGGAACAAGTTCTTGCGGTTTTACCTAAATCAATACGAAAATATTTTTATAGCAGCTTTCAGATGACAACTGTTCAATTTGCGAACGATGTATTTTGGATTTTCTTTACCATTACAACAGCAACATGTTTAGCCGTCATTTTCTCTTTTTACTGTATTTTTTTAATGTTACTGTTTATCTTTTTTGCCCATGTGTTCACACATTTAGGGCAAGCACTCTATCTAAGGAAATACACTCCTGGTGTAATCACTTCCATCTTTCTAGTGCTACCCTATTCTTCATATACCTACTATCGCTTGCTGAAAGAACAAGTCATAAGCGGAACAGATATATTGTGGAGTACTATTGGAGCTTTCATCATCGTGCCAATATTATTTCTGTTTCTGGTGTATGAAAGAAATAAAGCTACAAAAAAAGTTGAGGAAGATGGTGCCGACAAGAATTTTTTGTAATGTAACTGTAGATGAGCAAATTCACTAACATAAATTTACATCCGAACAAAAAAGGAGACATGAACCCGATTCCTTGATTAGAATAGATGTGTCACCAAACCATTCTCAAGGAGGTTCATGTCTCATGAATAGACTACCACATCACCAAGGAATCGACAAGTTTTTCGCAATGTTGGGGCTGGCCCTTTATTTCTCTAAGCCGGTCATGAAGCATCTCGTTCATATTATCGATGCGCTGACAACGAAAGGATTTGTGGGAACCTTGACCGATCTGCATCATGAGAGCTTTCATCCCAACCATCGAACGACACTGAGCCATTTTTTCACGAAAAGCCCTTGGGATGAAGAAATCTTGCTTCGCAAACTCCAGCAGTGGATGCTTCGTCATGTGGAACGAACGGCCAAGCGAAAGAATCACCCCATTTTTGTTTCGATCGATGATACGATCTGCCGAAAAACGAAGCCTTCGTCACAGGCGAAACACGCTATTGAAGGGTGTAATTGGCATTATTCTCACGCGGACAAAAAGTCGATTTGGGGACACTCTCTCGTCTGGCTCATGGTTCATACGATGACGCAAGCCTTTCCCTTTGCGTTTCGCCTCTACGACAAGGCGGATGGGAAAAGCAAGGGTCAATGGGCCATCGAGATGCTTTCTTCTTTGGATGTGCACGGTTCTGTTTATGTGCTGATGGATTCTTGGTACCCATCGAAAACACTCGTGGAAGCCTGCCTGAAAAAAGGATTCCACGTCATTGCGATGCTCAAGACGAATCGGGTTCTTTATCCAAAAGGCATCGCCATCCAAGCCAAACAGTTTGCCCGCTATATCGAACCGAACGACACCCATCTCGTCACGGTGGGAGAAGAGCGTTATCGCGTGTATCGCTACGAGGGAGCGCTGAAAGGTCTCGATGATGCCGTTGTGTTGTTGGCTTGGAAAGCCGATCAGCCGATGACACCTGAACATCTTCACTGCGTCTTGAGCACCGACCGGGAGCTAAGCGATGAAGAGATCTTGCGCTACTATGCCCAGCGTTGGTCGATCGAATGCTTTTTTCGACAAGCGAAAGACCAGCTGAAGCTCGATGGGTACCGCGTTCGTCAACGTCGGGCGGTGAAACGGTATTGGATCTTGGTGCAACTCGCTTATGTGTACAGTATGGTCGAATCCAACAGCGATTTCTCTACCGGGCTTGACTTCCTTCGAAAGAAGAAAGGACATAGCCTCGTGGAGTTTATTTACGATGCAGCGAAACAAGATATTCCCATTGATGTCGTTAAAAAACAGCTTCATGTGGCATAAGGGGTACTCCGTTTGTCTCTTTTTACATGGTAATTATTGTAATGAAAATTGCTCAACTACAGTAATGTAAGATAGATTTGAAGTTACAGGATTAACTGTAGGCGAGTAACTTTCATATAAATATACCCCAAAATGTGCAGAGTATTTTATCGAAAAACTTAAGAAAGATCAAATTAATACAATTGTTGTACATGATATTGAAATATTTAATAGAGACATCATTGGTGTGTTCATACAAAAAGGATTTCATTTCATTGTGGCAGAGATTGATAAATTTAAGTCTAAATATTGCATTTTTAAAATTTTTAAAATAGAAAACAACGGCAATAAAATTAATGTTTTTCCGTTTATTCCAAAAGAAGAATTGTTCAATGGGATCGCCTTAAATACAAAAAACAATTGGTAGAAGTAAGCTTCTTGTGAGAAACTTGAATAACATTTGTGAGCAGACTTTAAGTCAATAGGTTGTGTAAAGAATGATTGAACGAATGAAGAGACCGCTTGTTTATGGTGGCCTCTTTTTTGTTTAGAATTGATTTTTTGAAGGTTTTTGGTTGCAAATGTCGAATTTTGGTTAATGGATGTCTGATTTACCTTGTTTTAAGGAAGCATTCCTGTAATGAAGAAATTTGAGGTTTGATAAAAAAAAGTCCCCTTGGTATAGTACAGGGTGTCAATGCGCATTGACCCCGAAATTAAATAAACCAAGGAGGACTCAAGATGAATTATACACAAAATCAAAAAATCTCTCAAATTACACCATCAACTCTCAGCTATGAGGAGTAAATTTATCAATTTTCGGTAGTATTATGCAATTACGACTTATCCACAGTTGGTAAAATTTTCCAGTTAAATTTATTTACAAAAAGGGTCAAAAAGAACCAATTTTGCTTATTTTTTTAAAAAATGTGGATAACTTATTTTTGTTTGTTGTGGATAACTTTTTTTCTTTGCCAAACATCACATCCTTTGGTACAATTAATTCGCTAGGTAAACCTAATTTGCATAGGTTTTCCCAGTTGTGCGATATCCTCGTCTGTTAGTGTTTGCCCACGGAAGGCTTCTAACAATCGCGAGGATATTTCTTTTATCGTTTTCTTCATGCTTCTCAATATTTTTGACCCATGCTCATGTAACACCATGATAATCTCTGTAATTTGGGTTAATAGGTAGTGATTTTTCATGGCATTGTAATCTTGGCTGCTTGCGTGTTCAATGTGGTAGCGCAGGTTTTTTTGTCTGTTAAACCCCTCATTCTCTATTCTCCAGCGGCTTCTGCCAGCGTTCATCAGTTTCTTTGCATTGTTTTTTGTGATTTTTATATCTGTGATAAAGGTAAATTTTTGTTTTCTTTTTTCATCTTCTAATTCGCATTCGAAAACATTCACCCCAAAGCCTCTGTAATCAATATCGTTCACCCAGGTGATTTCCCCTCGCTGTTCGCTTTCACGTATCTTTACCACATTGGCTTTCTTGCCTTCCTCCTCTTCCATATTTTTTAACGCTTGAAACTCATCGGTGATGCTTTTAATACGATCTTCCTTAAAACGGAATAAGTAGTTCCAATTATTCGCCTTGCATTGTTTAAATACATTTTCGCAGGCATAAAGACTATCGGCAATCAGACAGATAGGCAGTTTTTTAAAGGTGTCTTTCAGTCTAGCAGTCAGTCGATAAAAAGCATTCAACTCACAATCTTGCTTTTCCACGTCCTCTGATTCATTTTCAATAAACTCGGAGGCCACACTTAGTACCATATTTCCCACAATTAACTTGGCTTCCAAGACATGATGCATGTAGATGGTCTTTATTTTTTCTTCACCCGTTTCCTTGTCTATGTATTTGCGCTCCCGTTTCAGGCAGTGTTCACAATGTTTTTTGTCAAAAGTAAAAATACCGGTCCCATCTATGGCAATACCCCAGTATTTCCCATTGATACGATAGGATTCAAAACACCTCTTTTTGAATAATTTCTTGATCATATCGATTCGGATCCTTTCAAGTTCTGCCGGGTTCACTCGTGCCAAAAAATCATTGATTGTGTCATAATGGGGCAGTTCTTCCAAATCTTCATTCCCCAACAATTTCCCCAAATTTTTAATGCACTCTTCCTTATTAAATTCGTTTGTCATTTCGCGCATACTTTTTAAGTTGCATGCATTTTTCAAAATAACCATCATCAAAAGGACTTCCGTGTCATAGGTAATATAGCTTTGGTGCCTTGGATCATCAATAGTTTTGAGCAATTTGTTTAAATTTTTAAAAAAGTGATTTTGTGTTTTTAGCAACTCGAATAAATAATTTACCTCTTTTTCCTTTTCACGCTTTTCCTTCCTCGTTACCATAAAAAAATCCCCCCCAAATGCCAATATATTAGGTTTTTTACATACCCTTATTATCACATATTTGGCAAAGTTTGGGTGGAATTATCTCGAAGAATTTTTACTCTTCAGGGCTGATCAACTCTTATTGTAGGTATTGATGTAGCGAAAGAAAAGCACGTAGCCCGTTTTCAAGATGATCGAGGCTTAGAATTTGGCAAGAGGTTGATCTTTGAAAATCGTATACACGGCTTTCAAACCTTATTAGATTGTGTCAAGCGTCACCAAAATGACAATCATAAGGATCACGTGATTTTTGGAATGGAGCCTACAGGTCATTATTGGCTAAATCTTGCCTATTTTCTTAAGGCAAAAGGATATGATGTAGTGCTAGTGAATCCTATGCACGTCAAAAAAAGCAAAGAACTGGATGATAATTCACCTACAAAAAACGATACAAAAGACGCTCGTGTCATTGCACAGTTAATGAAAGATGGGCGATACTCCGTACCGAACCTATTAGAGGGTGTATACGCTGAACTAAGGGAAGGCGTCAAATTACGAGATCAGCTCATCAAACAGCTTATGATCATTGAAGGGCGGATTGAAAACGTCATTCAGCGCTTTTTCCCAGAGTTTTTCGATGTGTTTGGAGATTGGAAAGGGAAAGCCGCCTTTCATACCTTGCGCATGTTTCCATTTCCTTCTGATATTCAAAAGTTGACACCAGAAGAAGTACTTCAAAAATGGAAACCGCATGTACAGCGTGGGGTTGGGCTAAAACGTGCAACCAAACTCGTAGAGGTAGCGAACAAGAGCGTTGGGATTGAAGTCGGAATCCAGTTCGCCAAAAGAGAATTGGATTGTCTATTGGATCAATATGAGCTTTACAAGACACAGTTAGCCCAATTAGACGAGGAACTAGAAGGCAGGGTTGAAAGCATACCAGGTGCGAAGCAAATGACGAATATCCCGGGACTCTGTCATACGACCATCGCTTTGTTCTTTGCGGAAGTAAGGGATTTGACCAAGTACCATCATCCGCAACAATTAGTCAATCTGGCAGGGCTTTCGTTAAAAGAACACAGTTCGGCAAGTATAAAGGGCAGACGAAAATAACGAAAAGAGGTCGCCGTCGCTTGCGAAAAGTATTATATCTAGCCGTTCGCCCACTGGTTGCCCATAATCCTGTGTTGAAAGCCTTGCACCATTACTATACCAATCGACCAGACAGGCCATTAAAGAAACAACAGTCACTGATTGCCTTGTGTTGTAAACTATTACGCGTGTTATTTGCCATAGGAAAGAAACAGTGTGAGTTTGATGGATCCAAGCTATTAAAAAGATTACCTCAATTAAACGCATTACAGGTTGCTTAAAAACCTTTATCTAACGACTTATGATTCTGACAAACACCAATAGTGCAGAGTTGGAGTATATTTTCACCATTCGGGCCTGACCCTGTATAGGAGCATATCCAACCTCCACCTCATGGATACACAGGACGAAGGAATGTATGGAACTTATCATCCAGTGATACATGGGAGGGTGAGCGACCATGAGAAGTGTGGAGACTTCTAGCACGGTCATACAGGATATTACAGATATTGTAAATCTGTTCGATAGGACGGACTCTACCATGTAAATATATTGAATATATTCAATTAATATCCACTAACATGAGGTGAAGAAGCTATTGGAAGTTAGTGAAATTTAAAGAAAACGTGAGAATTCTGAAGAAAATTAAAGTTTATAGAGGGAGGGTTTAAATGGGGACTAAAATATTGATTAATTCATCAATTTTTCCTGTGATAATGAGTATTCAAGAAAAAGACATTAATGGTGAATACACAAAAGTTTATCATTTACCTAGAAGCGTTAATTTATTATATCTAGAAAATATTAAAGATAAAAATGGAATAAACCTTCTCATAAAATATGCAAATAAAGAAAAATTTAGTGATAAGGAATTTGAAACCATGTTCAAGTTCTTCCTTAACAATATAAAAAAGCCAGATATCGATAGTGAAAGTAAAACCATAGATTTTTTGACAAACTTTGGCGTAGAAATGATCAATAATAATGGTATTACAGAATTACAACTTATTGAGGATTATGTTTCTTATATTAAAAAGGAAACTTGGGAATGCATTGTACTTGATATTTTAAAAGATTTATACACCAATATCATAAGACAATATGATTTTGGAGATATTCAGATTTATTTGGGTCCTTGGAAGACAGACTTTAACGAAGAAAATCAATCACTATTAAATTCTTTTAGAAGTGCTTTTCTTTTTACGCTTGTCAGCTTTCTCTATGGAGATAACAGACATTTATATAACTCGTTTTATGAATTTTTTAACAGTGAATTTTCAAAACGTATAGCTTTTGTGTATGGAATTTGGAAAACCAAAAAAGCTGGGGAAAAAGTTAAGTACATACCTATATATGATAGTTTTTTTAATATGAAAGGTTTACATGTTGATGAATTAATAGAAATAATACTTGCTGTATTGGAAAATAACGAGCTATCTATGAATGATAAGGATATGATCAAAAATGCAATTATTAATGGTGCAGAGACTTTCCATAAAAATGTAGATGCACAAACACTACAATTAGAAAAAACACTAATTAAACCAGTAGTAAATTATATAATGGAAATACAATCAGCTGCTGATGACTTGAAGGCTGCTCAAACCTTACATGGAGAACAGTTGTATAATCAGTCTGTTAATAGATCTTATTATTCAATGATGCATTCATTGAAAGCATTATTTAGAAAAAGAAAAAATGCTTTCTGACTGGGAGCCAAGTGTTTTGAACGTTATAGAAAATCATAAACAATTAGAGAATAAATTAATAACTTTGGTAAATAATGATATAATATCACAAAGCTATTTAAATTCATTTAGATATGTTAAACAGAAAAGATGGATAGCAGATTATAATATTGCAAAAATAGATGAACCAGAAAGCAAAGATTGTATAAATAAAGCAGATGAATTTTTATCAGAGGTCAAAAGAATTACGCAGATTGGTTAAGCTATTTAAATGATTGGAAGGCTCCTTTAAAAACAATTAGGTAAAGTGAGCAGAAAAAAATATTATTTTCGGTAAAATAAGCATCGAGATATATTTAGATATTGAAGAAGGAACTAGTGAGAAAATTTCAAAATTTGTTGTGAAAAGAAATAATCAAAAAGTAAAAAATTTAAGTGAAGGGGAGCAAAGTCTAATAGCATTTTGTTATTTCCTTGCAACCTTAAAAGATATTTCAAATACTGAAGAATATACAATTTTCATTGACGATCTAATTTCAAGTCAAGACTCATATTTTTTATGTTTTTAGCTTAATAGATTCTGAAATAGCTAGTAAAAACTATAAACAAGTTTTTTTATATCAACACATAATTTAGATCTTTTAAAGTATTTACAGAAACTTACAAATCCTACAAACAACAAAAGATATAAGAATAAATAATTTAATTGAAAAAAATTAACTGCTAGCAGTGAAGTAACAAGTATTATTACAAGAATGCCGACTTATTTGCAAACATATTCAACAGAATTTATATTTTTATTCCACCAAATATATAGGGTTGCAACAGAAGATCAATCAGACGAAATTATCAAGTATTTTATTCATTTCCTAATACAGCTCGTAAATTTATAGAAACTTATATGTTTTTTAAGTACCCTGATTTTAATATGAAAAATGATAAAAGAATACGCGAGTTCTTTGGTGGAAAACTGGATTTCGTTTCGTTTTTAAATCGAATTAATAATGAATTTTCATATGGGGAGAATCAACCAGATAAACTATTTAAACCAATCGACATCCCGGAATTCAAAAAAATGCAATTATTATTCTTGACTCTATTCGACGAAATGATGAAGAACAGTATTATGCATTTCTGGGAAGTATAGATTCATTACCACATGATGTGGTGAATCAACAAGAGGAAAATATTCCAGTTAATAGTGGGGGTACGGTTAATTAAGTCCAACCGACAGTTATAAGCTTGCATAATAAGACTTCTCATTTAGGATGTTTTTCTCCGTTAATTATTGGTTTATAAAAATCTTTACTAATTTATGATCTTTTAAATATTTATTAAAAGTGTAAATAAAAAGGTAATTATTTCGTTTGGCGGAATAAGTAATATTCTGTAGATGAGCAAAATCACTAACATAAATTTACATCGAAACAAAAAAGGAGACATGAACCCGATTCCTTGGTTAGAATAGATGTGCCAACAAACCATTCACACAAGGAGGTTCATGTCTCATGAATAGATTAGCACATCATCAAGGAATCCACAAGTTTTTCACGATGTTGGGGTTGGCACTTTATTTTTCAAAACCTGTCATGAAGCATCTCGTTCATATCGTGGATGCGATGATCACGAAAGGCTTTTCTGGAACGTTGACCGATCTTCATCATTGGAGCTTTCACCCCAATCATCGAACGACACTCAGCCATTTTTTCACGAAAAGCCCTTGGGATGAAGAGACGCTGCTTCGCAAACTCCAGCAATGGATGCTTCATCGTGTCGAACGGATCGCCAAACAGAAAAATCAACCCCTTTTTGTTTCGATCGATGATACGATTTGCCAAAAAATCAAGCCTTCGTCACGGGCAACGCACGCCATTCAAGGGTGTGATTGGCACTATTCTCACACAGAGAAAAAGTCGATCTGGGGACATTCTCTTGTTTGGCTCATGGTTCATACGATGACCCAGGCTTTTCCCTTTGCGTTCCGCCTCTACGACAAGGCGGCTGGGAAAAGCAAGGGGGAACTCGCGATCGAGATGCTTTCTTCTTTGGATGTACGCCGTCCCGTTTATGTGCTGATGGATTCGTGGTATCCATCGCAAGCGCTCGTGGAAGCCTGTCTGAAAAAAGGATTTCACGTCATCGCGATGCTCAAAACGAACCGGATTCTCTATCCGAAAGGCATCGCCATCCAAGCCAAACAGTTTGCCCGCTATATCGAACCGAACGACACCCATCTCGTCACGGTGGGAGAAGAGCGTTATCGCGTGTATCGCTACGAGGGATCGCTGAAAGGTCTCGATGATGCCGTTGTGTTGTTGGCTTGGAAAGCCGATCAGCCGATGACACCCGAACATCTTCACTGCGTCTTGAGCACCGACCGGGAGCTAAGCGATGAAGAGATCTTGCGCTACTATGCCCAACGTTGGTCGATCGAATGCTTTTTTCGACAAGCGAAAGACCAGCTGAAGCTCGATGGGTACCGCGTTCGTCAACGTCGGGCGGTGAAACGGTATTGGATCTTGGTGCAACTCGCTTATGTGTACAGTATGGTCGAGTCCAACCGGGATTTCTCTACTGGGCTTGATCTTCTCCGAACGAAGAAAGGGCATAGTCTCGTCGAGTTCATTTACCATGCAGCGAAGCAAGATATTCCCATTGATGTTGTCAAAAAACAGCTCCATGTGGCATAAGGGGTACCCTGTTTGTCTCTTTTGGTATGGTAATTATTGTTATGAAAATTGCTCATCTACAGTAATATTATGGAATTTTTGACCTAATTTAGAAGTTTTAATTATAGAGGTGTTTTTATGTCAAATTCCAGAAGAACTCCTTCAAATAATGAAGAGGCAATTCTTTTATCTGAGGTTGATGGCTTATGCCCCATTTGTAATAAAACTCTAATATATAAGAAACAAGGGAGATGGCATAAACGTTGGGAAGCAGCACACATATATCCTTTAAATCCGACCTCTGAAGAAATTGAATTATTAAAGAATGAGACGAGATTAAGCGAAGATGTGAATGACATAAGTAATTTCATTGCTCTTTGTAGAAATTGCCATAAAGAGTTTGACCATCCTAGAACTGTTGAGGAATATAGGAATTTACTTAATCTAAAGAAAAAAATAATTGCCAGATCTAAAGCAAGGGAAAAATATCATGATTATCAAATTGAGGATGAAATTAGGCATATTATTTTTAAGCTAAGCGTAGAATTCAAAGACTCCGATATAATCCCACTTAGTATGGAAGCATTAAACCTTGATGAAAAATCAGATGGATCATTAGAAACTTTTACAAAACACAAAATTAGAAATGAAATAAGGGAATATTACATATATATAAAACAACAATTCCAGTTACTTGATAAACAAACAAAATCAGATTCTTTTGATTTAATAGCCTCGCAGGTGAATACCTTTTATAAAGCACTAAAAAAAAATGTAAAATCCCAAGAAGAAATTTATGAACAAATGACGGAATGGTTATCTAAAAAAACACAGAATAGTTCAAAGTATGTGTGTGGCATTATCATTTCATTCTTTATACAGAACTGTGAGGTGTTTTAATGATTGTTCCAAATAAGGTAACTAGTTTTAATGAATCAATAATAGGTAAGATGACATGTATACTAACTATTTTAAAGGAAAAAGATATTTCGATTGCGGAATTATATAGAAGAACGCAACAATATTTTGAAGAAATTGATGAATTTATTCTTTCTTTAGATGTTTTATATATACTTTATACAATTGAAGTGGATTTTGATAAAGGAGTAGTAAAATATGTTAAAAGAGATCAAAAGTGAAATTTTTCTGGAAAAGGAAATTAAATTTCATGATGGTCTAAATGTTGTGTTAGGGGATAATTTGGGATCAAATTCAATTGGCAAATCGAACTTATTGATGATAATTGATTTTGTTTTTGGTGGTAATACCTACATTAGACATAATATTGATGTTGTTGAGCATTTGGGACATCATAAATTCTTTTTTACATTTGAATTTAATAATGAACTCTTTTACTTCTGTCGAGATACAGAAAAAACAGATGTTGTTTTTAAGTGTTCACAAGATTATAAAATACTGACAAGTATTAAGTTAGAAGATTATTGCAAAACTTTAAAAGAGTATTATAGATTACAATCAAATAATTTAACTTTTAGATCAGCAGTTAGCTTGTTTTCAAGAGTTTGGGGAAAAAATAATTATAATGTGGCTAGGCCCCTACATAATGTAAGTAATGAAAAAAACTCAGAAACAATAACAAGATTAATTAAATTATTTAATAAATATGATGAGATAGATAAAGAAGATAAAGAGTTAAAAGATCTTGTTCAAACTAAATCTTTGGTTAATAAAGCAGGCAACAAAGAATTAATTCCTAAAATAACTGAAAGGGTATATAAAAAAAACATAAAAGAAATTGAAAAATTGAAAGGAGAAATTGAGAAATTAAGCCAAAGCATATATAGTCCAACAATTAATATTTCAGAGATTGTTTCAGATAAAGTAATCGAGCTAGAACAACAGAAAAGGATCTTAATTAATCAAAAAAGTTATTATAAGAGTAGACTCATTAGAATTGAAAAAACAATGTCCAATTCAGCAAATGCAAAATTCGACAGTTTAATTGAATTTTTTCCAAATGTTAATAAAGAAAGGTTAGAACAGATTGAAAAATTTCATCAGGATATTAGTTCAATCTTAAATCATGAATTAGAACGTGCTAAAAAAGAATTAAGTGATAAAATCTCTGCTTTAGATGAAGAAATAGATGAAATAAATCAAAAATTAGAAGAGGTTTTAAATCCGGAAAATAAGCACAATGTTTTTATTGAAAATTTAATTGAGATATCCTCAAAATTAAGAACTTTAGAGTTGGAAAACAGTTATTTTGAGAAATTAAAAAAACTCACAGATGATATTGATCAAAAAAGAAAATCTCTCGCAGATAAAAAAGAGAAGATTGTAAAAAATATTAGTGATACAATTAATGCAAAACTAAGGGAGTTAAATACACTTTTACATGATAACCAAAGAACTCCGCCATTATTAAAATTAACAACGAGTGATTATGAGTACCAGTTTTTAGACAATACTGGAACTGGTAACGCATTTAAAAATCTAATTATATTTGATTTGGCAATACTTAGCCTAACAGAGCTGCCTTTTATTATTCACGATTCTTTTTTATTTAAAAATATAGAAAAAAATGTAGTAGAAAACATCATTAGTTATTATAATTCCCTTGATAAGCAAGTATTTATCGCTATTGATGTAATTAACCTATACAATAAAGAGACACAAAAAATATTACAGAATAAAAAAGTAATTCAACTTTCAAAAGATAAATTGCTTTTTATAAAAGACTGGAGAAATGGTCAAAAATAGAAAGGATTGATTATGAAAAATTTCATTGAAGATTTAAATATTAAATACTAAAGCAAAGAGATGTATTATCGAGTATTTTCGAAGCCACCCGCTCATCTTTTGTTATCATTTAGCTAAAAAATATCAGTGCTATCTTTTGCATCTTAAATCACTAAGGTGAACCACATACTACACACCGAAGAAAAATCTGCACAAAATCTGCACAAGAGGCACTTTAACACAATTAATTTATTTAATTTTTATTAACTCTCTTAAACAGAAAAACCTTGAAATATCGCGTATTTTCAAGACACATTTTAATTCGATTTAACTCATTTTACGTATTTAACTCACTTGTTTTTCCCCCTTCTATTTTGACAGGGTAGAGGCCGCTGGTTCGAGCCCAGTCGGAATAATCATTAAAAACCTTGGTATGACGCGTTTCTTGTGAAATACAAGAATCGCATTTTTCTTGTGCGTCCGGCATGGATCCATTCTACAGGGTGAGAGGCACGAACCATGAAGGCAGTTGTAGAGTTAGCTTTAAAATAGAAAAACCTTGAAAGCTATAATGCTCCCATAAGGTGAGACACATGAGCGTGATAAATAAGTTATAATGATACCATGAAAAAAAGAAACCGATATACCGCAGAATTTAAAGCTAAGGTGGTTCTTGAGGTGTTGCGTGAAGAGCAAACCGTCAATGAAATAGCCGCCAAATATGAATTAAGCCCAGTCATGGTCAGTCGTTGGAAAGCAGAATTTCTAGAACGATCCTCGATGGTCTTTGAAAAGTAAGCGTCAAATACTCAGCACCTTCTAGTTGTGAATGTTACATGAGATAATCTCCATAGAAAAAATGCTGGAGGTTATGCTATGAATGATGCTGACAAAAGAATAGAATGGAAATCCAGGTATGATGCTTGGAAAACAAGTGGATTGAGTGCTTCTGAGTGGTCTCGCATCAATGATGTAAATATACATCAGATGTACTACTGGATTCGAAAGTTTCGAGAGGAAGAAATTTCTACGAACGAGCATCAATCAAAATGGTTGACGGTGGATGTCCAAGAAATCTCCTCCCATCATACGGGTCAGGAATCTGTCCTTATTCATTACGGTGCACTGTCCATCGAAGTACGTCCAGGCACCGATTTGAATCTACTTTCCGATGTAGTGCGTGTGATTCAAAATCGATGATATCTAACGCAAATTTTGAACGAGTGTACCTTGCACGTGGAAGCACCGATCTCCGGAAATCGATTGATGGTCTCGCAGTCATCGTCAAAGAATGCTTCGATTTGGATCCATTTTCCCCTTGTTTATTTGTTTTCTGTAATCGGAAAAGGGATAAACTTAAAATTCTACAGTGGGATAATAATGGGTTTTGGCTCCATTATAGAAGATTAGAAAGAGGAACTTTCAACTGGCCATCTGAACAAGAAGGAGTGCCGATGGATATCAGTCCTCGTCAGCTACGCTGGTTATTAGATGGCTTATCCATCGAACAAAAACAAGCCCATCCCACAGTGAAAGCACGCACGATTCTATGAAATTAAAAAACTTGAGAATCCGACTGGTCAAGCCGGATTCTTTTGCGTATACTGGAACTATGAAAAACATGGACATGAAAACTCAAGAAACAATTGAATACTATAAAGCGCGTAACGAAAAGCTTGAAATAGAAAAGGAAGCTTTGGAAGCGAAGCTAAAATGGTATGAGGAGCAATTTCGGTTAAGTCAACAACGTCGTTTTGGTTCTTCCAGTGAGAAGACCAATTCAGACCAACTGTCCCTTTTCAATGAAGCTGAAGCTACCGCAAATCCTGATGATGAAGAACCGACGATTGAAACCATTACATATACACGCAAGAAGAAGCGAAATCGTCGAGATGAAAAACTAGAAAACCTGCCTACTGAAACGGTGGAATACCGTTTGCCAGCTGAGGAACAGGTTTGTTCGTGTTGCGCTGGACCTCTACACGAAATGAGTACGCAAGTACGCAGAGAAATAGAAGTTATTCCAGCACAAGTAAAAGTGAAAAAGCATGTCCAATATGTTTATAGTTGTCGTCATTGTGAACGCCATGAAATAGAAACGCCTATTGTCACGGCGAAAATGCCGGCTCCTGTTTTTCCGGGAAGTCTGGCATCTCCATCGTCAATGGCTTATACGATGACGCAGAAATACGTTGAAAGTATGCCTTTGTATCGCCAGGAAAAACATCTGGAGCGATTTGGCATATTCATTTCCAGGCAAACTTTATCCAATTGGATTTTGTATGGAGCCGACACCTGGTTGAGTCCTGTTTACGACCAAATGCGTAACCATCTATTGAATCAGGATATCCTCCATGCGGATGAGACCACCTTACAGGTTCTTTCAGAACCTGACCGACGAGCGACTTCCAAATCATTTATGTGGCTTTATCGGACAGGACGAATGGGGCCTCCAATTGTTTTGTATGACTACCAGCGAACCCGTGCATCCAAGCATCCTTTACGATTTTTGGAAGGTTTCCGTGGATATTTACATGTGGACGGGTATGCCGGTTATAACGGAATCCCTGATGTCAGTCTGGTCGGTTGTTGGGCTCATGCCAGACGTAAATTCACAGAAGCTTTGCAGGCTCTTCCTGAATCGGCTAAAACTACTCACGTAAAAGCCAAAGAAGGTCTTGCATTCTGTAACCAACTTTTCTCGATAGAACGGGATTTAAAGGATGTTAGTCCTGAAGAACGTTATAAGAAACGTTTAGAACGCAGCCAACCGGTATTGGAGGCTTTTTTGGCATGGCTTCATGAACAAGCCCCAAGAGTGTTGCCAAAAAGTGCACTTGGGCAAGCCATTAAATATTGTCGTAATCAATGGGACCGTTTAGTAGCTTTTTTAGAGGATGGTCGTTTAGAGATTGATAACAACCGCGCAGAACGATCCATTAAACCGTTTGTAATCGGGAGGAAAAACTGGCTGTTTAGCAATACCATAAAGGGAGCTAAATCCAGCGCAATCATTTATAGCATTGTGGAGACTGCGAAGGAAAACGGATTAAACCCATTCAATTATCTTAAATATTTATTTGAACAGCTTCCAAATATTAATCTGACTGACAAAGAAAAATTAGATCAACTCCTTCCTTGGTCCACAACAATTCCAGAAGAATGTCGTGTTCCTAATAAAGCTAAATAAATCATAACAATAGGGCTTGTCTAAAAAGTCCATAAAAACAGAGCGAATGGAGAAAACAATGAGTTTTTCCATTCGCTCTGTTTCCTTATTTTTGAAATTGGTTTGGGAATTTGCGGCCCATTTCAGTATGTTGTGGGCCATTGCCACAATCCCGAATTCTGTTCGGACTTTATGAAGCCCCCGTAACAGAAATCGAGTGAAACGCAAATTGCCCTTGATGTTACCGAACACACTTTCGACATCCACTTTACGCTTCGCATAAAGAGCTGCCTTTTGTTCGTCACCAAGAGCTGCTTTGGCTTTCGCTTTCATTTCTTCATAAATCGTGTTCCAATATACTCGACGATTTCCTTTGGCTTTCGTACACCCATTCTTCAACGGGCAATCCGTACAATCTTCACACTCGTACACTTTCAAATCTTGTATGTATCCAGATGCATTTTTTCTTTTTTGATAATACTTGAATACGACTTTCCGATTGTTCGGACAGATAAAGCAATCGTCTTCTTCGATGTATTTCCAGTTTTGTACTTTTGATAAATCCTTTTTAAACTTTTTACTTTGTTCCTTCAAATAGGTTTGGTATGGGGCTAATAATTCAAAACGAGGTTCTTTTTCTTCGCCAATCGCATATAAATAGTTTTCTTCACTCGCATATCCTGCATCGGCAATGACATACTTGAGTTTCTTTTCCTTCGGCATCGATTCCAATAACTTTTCCATAAATGGTTGGAAACAGCGAGTATCTCCTGGATTTTGATAAATTTCAAATCCCACGATAAATTGATGTTGTGTGGCGAGTTGAACATTATAACCCGCCTTGAGTTGGCCGTTTTTCATATGGTCCTCTTTCATTCGCATAAAAGTGGCCTCATGGTCGGTTTTCGAGTAGCTATTTCGTTCACCTAGAATCTGTTTTTGTACTTTGTATTTTCGTAATCGTGGAAGATAATCCGTTTGAATCGTTTTCAGTTGTTTGGTGAGTTGGGATTTTTTAGAGCGAAGTTCTTTTTTTCTTTCTTTGTCTTCTTCCTGTTTATAATCTTTTTCCAAAGCTTCTATTCTCTCAGAAAGTTGTGCCGATGATTTTTCTAATTCTTCTTCTAATTGTTCTTCTTTTAATTCCTCCAAGGCGATTTGGTGCGCTTCTTGTAGAAACGATTGAATTTTGGCTCGTAGTTTCGTAAGCGTCAAATCTTGCACACCTTCTTGATGTGCTAATTTCATGAGATAATCTCCTCAAGATGAAATTGAAGGAGGTTTTTTTATGCCTAAGAATCCTGAATTACGAAAGGTTTGGGAACAACGAATCGCTGACTATCGTAAAAGCGGTCAAACTCAAGTAAACTGGTGCAAGGAAAATCAATGGAGTATTCACCAGTTTAAATACTGGTTAAGAAAAATTGAAAATCCAATAAAAAATCAAGGAAAGTCTACAAAATGGGCATCCGTTACCCTAGAAGATCATTCACAAACAGTTGAAAATTCATTACGGATTGAAATTAGTGGGATTTCAATTGAAGTAAAACCTGGTTTCGATCCGGCCTTTCTTTCAGAAGTGGTTAGGACTTTGAAATCAACATGTTAGCTGGTACAAGAGCTGAACGAGTTTACTTGGCAAAAGGAAGTACTGATTTGAGAAAATCCATTGATGGATTAGCTGCTTTGGTGAAAGAGGGATTTGATTTAGATCCCTTTTCATCAAGCTATTTTGTGTTCTGTAATCGAAAGCGAGATAAATTAAAAATTCTTCACTGGGACTATAATGGTTTTTGGCTTTATTATCGTCGATTGGAAAAAGGAAAATTTCAATGGCCAAATGAAAATGACACTGGAACGATACAAATTAGTTATCGGCAATTACGCTGGTTATTGGATGGTCTTGCAATGGAGCAAAAGAAAGCACACCCAGAAGTAAAGGCTAGAACAGTTATATGAATTTTTTACTTTTAACAAAAACCTTGGAGGAAAATAGCTAAAACCGTCGAATTATTACTACATGATGAAAAATTTAAAGAATCCTAACCAAAACCCATTTGAATTAATTGAAAAACTTCAACAGCAAATCGTTGAATTGACGGCGAAATTACAATGGTATGAAGAACAGTATCGTCTTAGTCAAAAACGAAAATTTGGCTCTTCAAGCGAAAAAACAAATCCTAATCAATTAGAACTACCTTTATTCAATGAAGCAGAGGTAGAGTCTAATGTAAAAGCCGAAGAGCCAACTGTTGAAACAATTACATATCGTCGTAAAAAGAAACGTGGTCAACGTCAAGCTACGTTTGAAAACCTGCCTATGGAAACGATTGAATATCGTTTACCCGAAGAAGAGCAGGTCTGTTCGTGTTGCGGTGAAAAAACACACGAAATGAGCACAGAAGTACGACAAGAATTAGTGATTATTCCGGCTCAAGTCAAAGTTTTAAAACACGTTCGATATGTCTATGGATGCCGTCATTGTGAGCGTAATGAAATAGAGACACCAATCGTTACAGCACCTGCCCCAAAATCTGTGTATCCAAAAAGTTTAGCTTCACCGTCAAGCATGGCATATATTATGAATCAAAAATATGTAGAGGGGCTACCTCTATATCGCCAAGAACAACAGTTCAAACGATTAGGTGTGATCTTATCCAGGCAAACCATGGCCAATTGGATGCTTTATGGTGCCGAAAAATGGCTTGCGCCAATTTATCAACGAATGAAAGAGCATCTCCTCTCTAAAGACATTCTACATGCGGATGAAACAACTGTTCAGGTTTTACATGAACCTGGAAGGTCAAGCACATCGAAATCTTACATGTGGCTTTATCGGACTGGAAGAGAGGATCCACCACTTGTCCTTTATGACTATCAGGAAACTAGAGCAGGAGAACATGCCAAAGAATTCCTAAAAGGGTTTAAAGGATACCTGCATGTCGATGGATATGCAGGATACCATAAGGTATCCGGCGTAACATTAGTTGGATGTTGGGCTCATGCCCGCAGAAAGTTCGATGAGGCTTTAAACGTACTTCCTGAATCCAAACGTCATTCAGCAGTCACAGCTCGGGAAGGACTCAATTTCTGTAATCAGCTATTTGCCATCGAGCGTGATTTGAAAGAATGTACACCAGAAGAACGATATAAAAAACGACTTAAACACAGCCAACCATTGTTGGAGGCTTTTTCAGCATGGCTAAAAACAGAGAAAAGCAATGTTTTACCAAAGAGTCTATTAGGTCAAGCCATTACATACTGCCTCAACCAATGGGAAAAACTCGTGGCATTTTTAGAGGATGGACGATTAGAAATCGATAATAATCGAAGTGAACGATCCATTAAACCATTTGTGATCGGAAGGAAGAACTGGATTTTTAGCAATACTCCGAAAGGAGCTAAGGCCAGCTCAATCATTTACAGTATTGTGGAGACAGCAAAAGAGAATAAATTAAATCCATTTTATTATCTTCGCTACTTATTTGAAAGGCTTCCCAATATGGATATAAGCAATATGGATGAGCTTGATCAACTACTTCCTTGGTCCAAAACAATTCCTTTGAATTGTCGGGTTTTTAATAACTTATCACAATAATAGTATTTAATCCCTATCATTAAAAGGTGGGGATTATTTTACGCTTACGTAGTTTCTGATCATATTTTTCTACGGATTTTCGCCATACAAACGTATATTTGTTGGCATTCGCTTCTATTTTCGTACCATCCACAAAAATATGGTCGAGGTCGATAAGTCCTTGTTCTACTAGTTGAAGGACAAATTGTTCAAATACAGAATCCATCATGTTTGACATACGAACACTACGAAAATCATTTATTGTGCGATGGTCAGGGGTTTGCAATCCCGCCAACCACATCATCGGAAGATTTTCTTTCACCATTTGCGCTATTTTCCGACTTGAATAAACATTTTGAGTGTACGCATATAAAATCACTTTCAATAACATTTTAGGGTGATAGGGTGCACGACCCCCACCAACATAATGAGTATACAACACTTCATCCGGAATCGATTCCACCATTTCATCCACTAAACGGGCGACATGATTTTCAGGAATATACATTTCGATATCTAAAATGCTCATGACTTGACGATTGCAATAAGGTTGGAAAACTAGTTTTTTGCGTTTCTTATTCTTTTGAACCTCTATTTTTTGAATACCCTCTAGAGTCATTTCTAATTGCGTGTTATAATTTTCTTGAATAGTCATTTGATTATTCATAAGAAATCGTCCTTTCTGTAGAATGTTTTTTGGTCAATTTCATTCTATAAAAAAGGACGATTTTTTTGTACCCTAAAAACAGAAAAAAGGGCTGAGCCCAAGGTCGATTCAATCGACTTTTCGGACAGCCCCTATTTTACGCTTACTTTGAAAAAGGCTCAAGCGAAGTGGATAAAATCCGTAAAGAATATGAGGCCAAACAAGAAAATTTAGAGAAATTGGTAGGTCAGTTAACGGTTGAAGTTGACTGGCTGAAAAAAAAATCTGGGCTCAAATAAGTCTGTTGACGAACGAAAGGCTATGGTCGAATTCAATCACCCATCGATCAGCATCAAGCGTCAGGCACAGTTATTAGGTATTCATCGTACTAGCGTGTATCGCCAATCAAAGGGGCAAACAGAAAGCTCAGAAAACATCATGCTCATGCATGAAATGGATATGCTTTATACAGCTCATCCCTACTTTGGCTACAGGCGCATGACTGCGAAACTTCGTGAGAAAGGATTTGATGTGAATCGTAAACGCGTACGCCGTCTCATGCGCCTTATGGGTATACAAGCTATTTACCCAAAACCCAACCTTAGTAAGAGGCTACATGCCAAGTACTGCCGACCTTACCTGCTCCGTGGATTGGAGATCACCCATCCGAACCATGTGTGGGGAGTGGATATCACCTACCTTCGTATGGGACGGGGCTTTATGTATCTGTTTACCATCATCGACTGGTTCAGCCGCAAAGTGATCGATTACGAGTTATCTAGTACGCTGGAGAAAGAATTTGTCATCAACTGTCTTAAACGGGCATTGCGTCATGGTAAGCCGGCCATCATCAATAGTGACCAGGGCAGCCATTTTACAAACGCTGACTATCTCGGGCTGTTGAAAGAGTATGGCATCCAGGTATCAATGGATGGCAAAGGACGAGCAACAGACAATAGTCGTACGGAACGCTTCTTTAGAGCTTTAAAGTATGAATGTATCTATCTCAATGAATTCGAGAATCCTAAAGAGTTGCGAAAAGGCATTCGACGCTATGTTACGTTCTATAATACAGACCGACCTCACCAATCCTTGGACTATTTGACGCCAGCAACAGTGTACAAGCAACCTAAGATGGCTCAAGCATCCTAACCATCGAACGTGATGAGAGGCTTTATATGGAGAGACGGGCATGATAGGCTGTTTTAGCCATGCGATGTTATCTGTCCATCGCTCCAGCGCAAAAAATCGTGCCCGTAGAGGCTCCATGTCAAGCCTTTATCGCACACGTACCACATTCATAGCGAAAGGAGAGAATGGATAACTTAAATATTATCAATTTGTGTCTTGACAAAGGGGTGCATTACAAGCCTTGTAACCACTCAAGGTTATTTAACGCTTTTTAATTGCTATACTTGTTTATCCAATCTATAATGTCTTGTTCTACATGTAGATATTCATTTGGACTATCTTTTAAATCAATTCCGGAAACAATTTGTAAAAGTTCCCAAACAGTTTCTTCTGATATATTTGGCTCATCCTGCATTACATATTCTGAAGCCCAATCTGCTACTTCTTCTCGTGTTAGCTTTCCTTGTAAAATCATTTTTAATTTATTAATTATTTCTTCTTTTGTTGGTTGTTTCATTTTTTCACCACTTTCCAATATAATTCCCATTGCTAGAAAAAAACCTTTAAAGAGTTTTTACTCAATCAAGGTACTCAAGAATTTGTAGTTCTATTCTGCTTTTACAGCTTCTTTTAATTGTTCTACTACACTTTTTAGCCATTGAATTGGAGTTAGCTCAAGATCAGGAAAATATACTCCGTCTGCACAGTGTTGAATGTATTCATTCTTTTCATCATCCGAATACTCACTATTAATGAATTCTGTTAAAAATACGATAGCAGATTTAAGATATTCTTTACTTTCCTCTGTTAACAATTCTTGTAATGCCTCTTCAGGTGAATCTGCATCTTGATGAAAAGTCCCAGCCAAGAACTGAAAAACTGGATCTTCTGGATTATTTTTGACTAACAAGCATTTTTCCCTCCATTCCATTATTTGGTTGGATAACCAGTTAAAATAAAATTCCCTGCTCCATCCTTCTTTAATACTATGTTAGCATTCCCTCATCCTTAAACACACGTAAGAGAGTGTATCCTTGTGCCTTTAATTTCATCTTCTTGGTAGGCAAGGCTGTATCCATCTTTTGCTTGCCCTTGTGTGGAAACTCGGATATATCCAATCACATTCATGATACCTTCCCCCTCCGTTACGCAAATTCAGATTAACGTAACGCTTGTTAACAAAACAATGACGAGTATTATACGACCGTCTCTAGTGAAAATACAATACAAAAATAATTTGCCAGCTTTTATTGTCACAGTCAGTTAAAAGTTTATACCCTCTTTCTTGCCACGAGAAAGCTTTCTCTCGTGTTTTAAAGCATACTCGAAGGGGATTAGTGTTGTTAATAGTTTCACCATGCATCACAGCCAAACTCATAGTAGGCGGAACCATTATGAAGTCTGAATTAAAATGTTGGTAAAAACGATATATAAATTTTCTCGTAATTGCACTTTATTATTTGATACATCTGTTAGTTTTAAAATAAAAAACCTTGAAAGGCATAAAGCCAATCAAGGTTTTCATAATTAGTTCTTAAATATTATCTAATACCTCATCTACTGACTCACCAAACAATTCTGGATCTTCTTTCTTTATATCTCCTAACAAATCTTTAATAATATTTCTTGTTTTGATGTCGATATTCTCCAAAACTTTTGCATAAATTGTACGTACATGGGGGTGATTTAATATTCTGTAATGTAAAATTTCTATCCATTCCCTCCCATAACTTATAACCGTTGGCACAGAAGTAGCAATTAGTTTTAACCCTTCCTCTATTTTATTCTTATATAAATGCTCAATAGTATGCACCAAGTTAAACATTACCTCATGGTGTTCAGTATTATCATCAAAAGCTAAAATTAAATCTTTAATAATTGAAACCTCACCATATTCATATATATTTTTTAAAGCTTGCTCAAATTCTTCCACTTGTTTTTCTGTCTTAAGCAGACGGTTATCGTATACCTTTTTTATTTCCGACTTAATATCCAAAAATATTCCCTCCTTAGCTGTTAGATTTAAATTAGAAAAAACTTGAATGGCTTATAGCCAATCAAGGTTTTTGTTCTAAATCAGTTACCTCCATCTCCAATTTATTTCCCAGTCTTCATACACAGCCGGCAAATAAATTCCTCTTTTATATTGATGATCATTCACAATAAACCAATTTTCATCCTTCAGCCATTCTTCATTATATTCACTCTCTCGTATACTAAGTTTCAGAAAGTTTTTTTATCGAATTTCCAGTCCGATACGCTCCTTGACAATCGCATATCTTGGGTGGTTGCCTTTGTGGGAGGGGCGCGCCCCTCCCACAAAGGGTTCAGCGTACCGGGGTTGGACTTTTCGCAATGTTCCTGGATAATGGTCTTAGGATCATCGGGGATACTCTTCTCACTCCTGTAGCTTTGACTACTTGTAAAGTCTGTCTCCTCGGCCCCTGTTTGGACGTCTAACCCGCAGGCTGTTCCCGTTGGTTTTCCCCATGCTGGAAGGAGCAGCTTCCAGGGCAGCCCATGGTCCAACGTGAGTTCTCATATGCGAGGGTGACTGGTCAACAGGCGCGATCCGGGGGCATCCCGAAGAGTCCTACCCCTCGATCCTACAACAATAGGAGGTGATCTCATGAAACTCTACGTCGGGATCGACGTGAGCTCACGCGACTTAGCCACCTGCATTATGGATCATGAAGGAAATACGTGCGCACGCTTCAAAGTGGATAATCATCTTCTGGGCGCCACCTTCCTTCGGGATCAAATCCTCCTGTGGGCTAACAAGCGAAAGCCAACCGAAATTCTGATCGGGATGGAAGCCACCTCGGTCTACAGTTGGCATCCAGCTATGTTTTTCCACCAGCAGGAGGCCTTGCAGGCTTGGAACGTCAAGGTGTTTACGATCAATCCAAAGCTCATTCGCAAGTTTAAAGAAGCCTATGTCGACTTGGAGAAAACGGATGACATCGATGCTTGGATCATTGCGGATCGGCTTCGCTTCGGCCGTCTGAAGATGACGGCTGTCCTCAAGGAGCAGTTTCTCGCGCTTCAGCGACTGACACGCATGCGATATCATCTCGTCCACCAGTTAACCCGTGAGAAACAGTATTTTCTCCAGCACTTGTTTTACAAATGCAGTTCCTTTACCCAAGAGGTGGACAGTTCGATCTTCGGACATGCCATTCTCGAACTGCTGCTTGAGTCGTGGAGCCTCGATGACATCTGCCAAATGGATGTCAAGCAGTTGGCCGACTTCCTGCGCCAAAAAGGGCGCAATCGCTTTGCCGATCCGGAATGCATCGCCAAGTCGATTCAAAAGGCGGCCCGTTCGTCGTATCGGTTGTCCAAGTGTGTCGAGGATTCCATCGACTTGCTGTTAGGGCTGTCGATTCAATCAATCCGCAGCCTGCAATCGCAGCTCAAAGAGCTCGATAAAGCCATTACCCGCCATCTTGAAGGCATTCCGAACACACTGCAAACCATCCCAGGCATCGGACCGGTTTATACCGCAGGCATCCTGGCCGAAATCGGGCAAATCGAGCGGTTTCACAACCAGGCCGCCTTGGCAAAATATGCCGGCTTGACATGGTCCAAGCACCAATCGGGCCGTTTTCAAGCCGAGGACACCTCCCTCATTCGTTCCGGCAATCGCTATCTCCGTTACTACCTAGTGGAGGCTGCCAACTCGGTGCAACGGCATGATGCGACGTTTCGTGCGTACTACCGGAAGAAGTATGAGGAAGTGCCCAAACACCAACATAAACGAGCCCTCGTCCTCACCGCTAGAAAACTCGTGCGTGTGATCGATGCGCTGCTACGCAACGGTCAAATCTACACGCCAAGAAAGGGGGAAGATCGATAAGAGGATCGATCTGGTATACCAATATCAACCTTTAGACCCAGTTTATTACATGTACCAATACTGGGTTTCTTCAGTATTGCCTTTTTTCGGATCATCGGACAAGGGAATTTCCAATTTCTATGATTTTTCACCTTGACATATTACCGCAGGACTTTAAAATCGTTTTCTTCATCCGTTAGAGCCTTAAAAAACTCTTTAAACTTTACTATATTTTGATTAGGTATAAGTTTATCATACATCCACATGCCTTCAGTGTTGATATCTTGTATTTCGCCTAGACATTCATCTTGGAAATATAAAAACATAATATACTCACTCCTTAGGGAGAAATTTTTATGAATTTGCTAGGTATCTCTCCTCTGATCAAATATTCATTGTCTCTTGTAGTCCAAGTTAACGCTCTATTTTTCCAAAAATCAGAAGAAGAGCTATCTCTCTCAATTAATTTTCGAATCTGTTTTTGGGATAAAATGGCTACATTTTTAACTTCTCCTGATCTAATCGCTTTTCTCAAAGAAGAAATATCTAATTCTATTAAGTAATTCCCATAATTTCCAATAATACCTTTATTACCAGTGAAATTAATATAAGGGCTATTTGATTTTGCTCCCCTTCTGTAACCTCCTAAAATATGCTCTATAACAGTAACTTGTCGATTTTTGTATATACCTTTACTATTTGCAGGAACTAAATTACCTGAATCTGATATAAATGGCTTACCAATTCCATTAGATCTTTTAGGTGAATGCAATAAACTATCTCCTCTATAAAGTTTACCCGTACCCTTATTATTGTTTTTAATTTGGCTTCTCTATTTCTCCTTTAACGGTTCATTATGTAAAAAATGACCCCAACTGTACTGGAGTCATCTTTAGCTGTATATGCATTTTGAACTGTCTATTTTTTGATGTCATAACTATACGAAGATAATAATTTTACTCTTTTTTTCTTAAATACTTAGTAAATTTTTTGTTTATACTACCCAATATTAAATTTAGAGGAAACATATTTTTAAAATTCCTGGTCCTTCCCCCCATTAAATTCTTTGGAATAAATATGTTCCGTGTAGATATTAAATAAAAAAACACTTTAATTCGTCTTCTGTTGCAACATTACTTCTAATTTATCTAACTCAATTACTAGTGGTTCATCGTAACTCTCAACTAAGTTGGTATCAAAATACGCTCTCAAGGCTCCTTTTAGCTTAGAATCTTTCCTTAATTCATCAATATTGCTATTGGTATTTACAGTTTCTGATAATTCTTTCAACTTATCTATTAATGTATCTAAAAATTTATGTTCCCTCTGACTTTTTTTTTCATAAACTAAATCCATAACCTTTTGTATTTGAATTTTAATATTATCCATTTCTTCGTTTTGCATAACAAAACCTCCTATTTTGAAGGTATTGGCCTAATTTCCTTTATCCATTCTAAAGAATAATTTAAAGGAAATTTGGTCAGCATCCCCTTTTAGAATACTACCGGTTTTAGTAATTTGTTTTTCAGCTCTGCCAATATTCAATATAGTTCCTTTTGGAACTTCAATTACGGCTTCATAGTTCCTCGTATTTTTCCATTCTGGGAGTAAAGCTAAGTCAATTTTAGTTTGTATCCTATTTACAGCCGGAGAAGTTGTAGCAAGTGTTCCGCCTGCATCTGCATGCCCGCCAAATACTCTATAGACTGTAACATTCTCTTTTGTAATCACTGTTCTATTTCTATAATTTGAATCTTTAAATGTAGTAGCAATACTCGAAGGTAAAGGCATTTTTTCAATTTCCTCTACCTGATTGTCAATACGAGTTGAGTAATCTTTTCCTTTTTCAACTGTTTTTTTACCAGTACCCTTAGGAAATTATAAAAATGTACTTTATAAATGGGCGGCAGTTTCACTAACCATCACCCATTATATCAACTGACTTTCCGTTCAGGCATGATATAAGCGTGATGTTAGTCTAAAAATTGGACACGGAGAACAGGGAGATTATAATAAACTTAATTACAATAGGTTCGAGGTGTTCAATCATGAAAAAGAGAACATTTGATCAAGAATACAAGATTCAAGCTGTTGAGTTATGCTTGGAGGGGGACAAGTCCATCGCCCAAGTGGCAAAAGAACTAGGTTTGGCTTACAACACTCTTCATCGTTGGGTCAAAGAATACAAAGAAAGCAATGGAACAAGCTTTGTAGGTTCAGGCAACATCAAGCCACAAAATCAAGAAATCATCGAGTTACGCCGTCGCAATCAAGAGTTGGAGGAGGAATTAGCGATCCTAAAAAAGGCGTTAGGCATCTTCACCAGAAACCAGAAGTAATTTGCATTCATTTTTCAACACCGTAATGAATTTCGCATGGTGAAGATGTGCCAAGTTTTCGGTGTTTCAAGAAGTGGGTATTATCACTGGCTCAAGCGTGCGAAAAGTAAACAGAAAGAACGAAAAGAACAACTCACTCAACAAATTCGAAATGAGTATCTAAAGTCCCGTAAGATTTACGGCAGTCCGAAAATTACGCAAGAACTACGCAAACAAGGGATTCGTGTGTCTCAAAAGACGGTCGCTCGCATCATGAGCGAAGAAGGCTTGAGATCCATTACCGTCCGTAAATTCAAAGCCACTACGAACAGTAACCATCCTTACAACGTATATGCCAATCTATTGAAACAGAACTTCCAAGCAACGGCTCGGAATGAAATATGGATGGCAGATATTACGTACATTCCTACCGACGAAGGCTGGTTGTATTTAGCGAGTATCATGGATTTATATACTCGTAAGATTGTAGGATGGTATATTGATACACGAATGACGAAAGAGTTAGTCATCAAAGCGTTACAACGGGCTCTAAACAGCGAAAAACCAACGGGACGAGTGATTCATCATTCGGATCGTGGAAGCCAGTATGCTTCGAATGACTATCAGCGACTTTTATAGGAACATCATTTTCAAGTGAGCATGTCGAGACGTGGGAACTGTTACGACAATGCTTGTATAGAGTCGTTTCATAGCCTCATCAAGAAAGAGTGTATTTATCTGAATCGATTCCGTACGCGAAAAGAAGCGAAACAAGCCATTTTTGAGTACATCGAATGCTTCTACAACCACAAAAGAAGCCATTCAGCCCTTGGCTATGTATCGCCATGTGAATTTGAAGCTGCATATTACGCTAAACAGAGAAAAGTAGCTGCCTAAATTCAGCTATTTCTCTCTGTTTAACGTGTCCGTTTTCTTGACATAACACCACATAGAGTTTAAAATTTACTTTATCTTTTAAAAACTCCAAAACTAATGCTCTCATTGTCTTCGTTGTTCAAATAATCTACAACCATTAAAGTCTCTTGCTTAATGCCAATCCAAGTATAATTTCTTTTTAATAACTATCTTCAAATAGGCAATGAAATACTGTTACCTTTTCCTCTCTAAGTTCTAACGAAATATTAGGTACTTCTATTTCTAATAAGCTTTTTTCAAGAACTTCTATCCCCTCATTCTCTAATAATTTCAAAATATCTTTGCCGATTCGTTCTGTTTCTTCATCGAATGGCTGGTATTGTTCTTGCATTTCAATCTCTCCATCAACATATTCATACCTAACATATTTTATTGCTGCGAATGGAGCAATTGCCGAAATATAAACCAATAATCCGTTTAAATAAGTGTGTTCTCTGATATATGCTCTAAATTCATCCGTACCAATTTTTATCTTAGGATGGATCGAAGGCATAATATATAATGTGAAACATTTTGAATAATTAAAATCTGTTAAATTCTCAACGTTTATTCCTTTTATTTCATGAGTGATTTTATTAGCCCAAACATTAGTATCGACATAATTCAATAAAACATATCCAAAATCACCATGGTGATATAATTGTTCAATTGTATTTAATACATTTTGTTTCATGATATACCTCCGTTATTTTACTGGGTAACCATGGATGTTTCCTTTTTTATCCATATGAACTTTTACTCTAGTTTCTCCATTCACCCCAATTGGTTTGTGAAAGTCATAAATTTTAACACTACCATCTGGCTTAACTACAGTTCCCTTTACCCATGCCTCTTGAGTCAATTTAACTCCATCTTCTCCTTCTGGCCATTGAGTTTTCTTACCAGGCATACTATTAGGATGACCTAAAACATGCTTTCCTTGCTTACCAGCATCTACTTTTGGTGCTCCCGGAACGCCTGCATCCACCGTCCCTTGGCTTGGTAGCTTAACAGTTTTACCCGTACCCTTAGTGCCAAGTTCAACGCCATCGTTGCCTGCTTTACTTCCGCCTAAATTTACCCCCGTCTTCTCACTTAGATAAGCTCGAACTTTATTCTCCAATCCTTTGGTGTTTTCGGGCGGAACCTTAACATTCCCAACCCCTTCTATGGCCAATCCCATTTGCCGGCTTGGCAGGAGGTGTCTTAAGTTTGTTGCGGCGTTGTCTACGAACCGACCGACTTGCAACGAACCTTTTTTTGCACCGGTTTTTAAATGCTGCGTCATTTCTTTCGTCCATGCCTTGGCACTCCTGATGCGGGCCAATATGCTGTTTTCCGCATGGACAACCAGGTCGCAGGCACGTTGTGATTTCTGGTGCAATCCAGCTTTCAAGCTTGTAAATAGCTTGGGATCCATTGCTTCTAGAAGAGGTGCGAACCGGGCGGCACTGCTGAATTTCGAAAGCGCGCTGACGCCAGGGACGATATCCAATGGGGCGAGGGCACTGCGGAATACTCTTTCGCCTGTTCCCAGTTTTCTCCCTGAAATCCAGTCTTTTCCGGAAAGGGTCGAACTTAATTCCAGTGTACCATAAGCCACACCCAATGCCATCCCTGCCGGCGGACAAATGAATGAAGCGCCGACAATCACGGCAAGCGCCGTAATTTGTCCCCAGAATTCTTTGTTCAACTGTCCGTCTTTAATCGATTCATACTGAAAAGCATGGGAATTCAATGTCGTCTGTATATATTCTTTTTTCGAAAAGTCCTGGCGGGGGTTCAGTTCTTTCCATGAGGCGTATTCCCGTTCCATCAGCCTGGCATAGTAGTTGCTGCCGCTGAACAAATCTTCCAGTCCGACCTCGGCTTTCGGCACTTCGATCGTCTCCTGTGAGCCATAAGTTCCTGGAACAACGATTGTTTCTTTTGCGCCGATGCGGTTTTTCGTCTTGATCTCTGATATCGATAAGTCGCGCATCGCTTCGACAAAAGCATCGATATCTTGATAAAACGGCTCATCGATGGTGCGGTCGACAATATCTCCGATGCGGCCGCTAAAGCGGTGCATGACAAGAAAATCCTCATATAAGCTTTGATATTGGCTTTTGCGATCGGTATGGGTAAAAGAGATGACACCGTCGCTATCATATTTTGCGATGTCTGACTGGGCGTCTTCCAAAAGATCGCTGATATCTTTTAAGTTGTCGATCATGCCTTTTCCCCATACACCGACGCCGATCAGGTTGCCGATTCCTTTCTTGGTCCTTTCCCATTCTGAAGGTATATAGTTGACATTCACTGTATCCATGCCTCCGATTGAAACGAAATGGATTCCATCAAGTGGAAAAGCTTTTTGTTTCATTATAAGACAGATAAAGGAATTTTTGGTAAATAGAAATGAAAAAGGGGAATTTTAAGAAAAAACTACCAAGAGGTTTCTAGATTATTTTCTTATTTAGGTAATAGAGACCGATTATATTGTCTCGAATAAAAATGCCCTTTATGGAATATAGGACCAAAGCCGTATAAAGCAACTTTTATTATTTCCACTGTAAACTTGACAGGGGGAAGTTCAAAATTAGGAACTCTTTTATTAAATAAAGTACTTTTTCAGTGGTGACGATGTATACGGGCAACTTTTTTATTGACGAACTTGTATATACAGGTTAAAATAAAAGCATCTTGTATATACAAGTTTTGAAAGCGGTTAAAAGGAGAGTTCACAATGTTAAAAAAATGGTTTCGAAAAAAAGAGGAAACGCTCTTAGCACCTTTAACCGGAAAAATAGTCGAGATCGAACAAGTTCCTGATCCAGCATTTTCCCAAAAGCTCATGGGGGATGGAGTGGCTATTGATCCTGCAGACGGAATTGTCGTTTCGCCGGTCAATGGGGAAGTTATTCAATTTTTCCATACGAAGCATGCGATTGGTATTCGTTCTGAGACGGGACTGGAGCTATTGATCCACATCGGTTTAGACACCGTTATGATGAACGGTGAAGGATTTGTTGGACATGTGAAGGTCGGTGACAAAGTCAAGGCGGGCGACAGTTTACTGACATTCGATCTTGCATTGATCAAAGAAAAAGCAGCAAGCACGATCACACCGATTGTCATCACCAATATGGATGCCGTTCAATCACTCGAAAAGAAGTCGCTCGAAAGCGTGCAGGCAGGAACGGATTCATTTATGGTTGTCGTAGCAAAATAACACTTGTTTTGTAAACGATTACGGGGGGATCATCATGAATATCAGCAAACAATCAGTTGAAAAGATTGTTGAGTCTGTTGGAGGAAAAGAGAATATTGTAGCGGCAACACATTGTGTTACCCGGTTAAGATTTGCATTAAAGGATGAGGGAAAAGTAGATAAAGAGGCTTTGGAAAGCATTGATCTCGTCAAAGGCTCCTTTTCGGCAAACGGTCAATTTCAAGTCGTGATTGGACAAGGGCTTGTCGATAAAGTGTACAACGAAATGGTGGAGTTGACGGGGATTGACCGCGCGACAAAGCAAGAGATTAAAGATGCAGCGGAAGCGAAGCTAAACCCGCTTCAGCGTGCGATTAAAACATTAGCTGATATTTTTATTCCGATTTTGCCGGCGATTGTGACAGCAGGTTTGTTGATGGGAATTAATAATATCCTGACAGGCCAAAATATTTTTTATGAAGGCAAATCATTTGTGGAAGTGCATAAAGAGTGGGCCGATCTTGCCAGCATTATTAACTTAATTGCCAATACGGCGTTCGTCTTTCTGCCAGGTTTAATCGGTTGGTCAGCGGTAACGAAATTCGGCGGCAGTCCATTGCTTGGTATTGTGCTAGGCTTAATGCTTGTTCACCCAGATTTGTTAAACGCATGGGGCTGGGGAGCAGCGAAAGAAGAAGGAAACATTCCTGTATGGAATTTGTTCGGATTGGATGTTCAAAAGGTAGGATATCAGGGTCAAGTATTGCCTGTGCTAGTGGCATCGTACGTGCTGGCGAAAACAGAGCTGTTTTGGCGTAAACGAATTCCCGATGCGTTTCAGTTGCTGTTAGTCGCTCCGCTTTCGCTGCTATTTACCGGTTTTTTAGCGTTTATTGCGATCGGACCGATTACATTTGCAATCGGCAACGGGATTACAAGTGTATTTGTTTCAGTGTTTCATAATGTTCCAGCAATTGGCGGGCTTCTATATGGAGCGATATATGCCCCTCTTGTTGTCACGGGGATGCATCATACGTTCTTGCCGGTTGATTTGCAGCTGATCACCAACACTGGCGGAACATTTTTATGGCCGATTCTCGTTCTTTCTAATATCGCTCAAGGTTCGGCGGCGTTAGCGATGATGTTTTTAGCAAAAGATGAAAAACTGAAAGGGCTGTCATTCACATCTGCCGTTTCAGCTTATTTGGGTATCACGGAACCGGCCATGTTTGGAGTGAATTTACGCTACCGTTATCCATTTATTTCTGCGATGATAGGAGCAGCAATTGGCGGAATGTTCATTACGCTTAATAAAGTGATCGCATTTTCTATTGGTGTTGGCGGTCTTCCTGGGTTTTTATCAATCGTTCAGCAAAAATGGGCGCCGTTTTTCATTGGAATGGCGATCGCGATTGTGCTGCCATTTGCCCTTACATTTGTGTTAGGAAAAATTCGCAAAGATTATAATTAATAGAACTGTGTTCTAAATAATAAATATGAATAATCAAAGATTCATACCATTGGTGAATAACCGCCAATGGTATCGTTTTTCCCGATAGTCTCAAAATTATAAACGAGGTGATATTCATTGAAGCAGCCATGGTGGAAAAAAGCCGTTGTTTATCAAATTTATCCGAAAAGCTTTAAAGACACGACGGGAAATGGAATAGGAGATTTGCAAGGGATTATCGAGAAATTAGACTATTTAAAGACATTAGGGATTGACGTCATTTGGCTGACGCCTATTTATGCTTCGCCGCAGCGAGATAACGGCTATGATATTAGTGATTATTTTAGCATTCATCAAGATTATGGAACAATGGAGGATTTCGAGCGTTTGCTTGCTGAAGCCCATCGGCGCGGTATCAAAGTGATAATGGACATGGTCGTAAACCATACCTCGACCGATCATGAGTGGTTTCAGCAGGCGCGTTCGTCAAAAGAAAACCGCTACCGCCATTTTTATATTTGGAAGGATCCTAAACCAGACGGCAGCCCTCCAACAAACTGGACGTCCAAATTTGGCGGATCGGCTTGGGAGTATGATGAGCAAACGGGACAATATTATTTGCACTTGTTTGACGTCACTCAGGCGGACTTAAATTGGGAAAATGAAGAACTGCGCAAAACGATTTATGAAATGATGCATTTTTGGTTTCAAAAGGGCGTCGACGGTTTTCGCTTGGATGTCATTAATTTGATTTCGAAAGATCAACGTTTTCTCGATGATGACGAATCCCTGCCATTGGGTGACGGCCGCCGATTTTATACAGACGGTCCGCGCATCCATGAGTTTTTGCAGGAAATGAATAGGGAAGTATTTTCTAAATATGATATTATGACAGTCGGTGAGATGTCATCGACCACCATTGACCATTGCATTCAATATACTAATCCAGCACGGAACGAATTGAATATGACGTTTAACTTCCACCATTTAAAGGTAGACTACCCAAATGGTGAAAAATGGGTGGCAGCTCCATTCGATTTTCTGGCTCTAAAACGAATTTTATCTACTTGGCAAGTGGAGATGAATAAAGGCGGAGGCTGGAATGCGCTCTTCTGGTGCAACCATGACCAGCCGAGAATTGTGTCGCGCTATGGCAATGATGGAGCATATCATAAAGAATCGGCGAAGATGCTGGCAACAGTTATTCATATGATGCAAGGAACACCATATATTTACCAAGGTGAAGAAATTGGCATGACCAACCCGAAGTTTGAGCGAATTGAAGAATACCGTGATGTGGAAACATTAAATATGTATAAAATTTTGCTTGAGCAAGGAAAAACAGAAGCAGAGGTGCTTGAAATTTTAAAATGTAAATCGCGCGATAATTCACGGACACCTATGCAATGGGACGACAGTCCGCATGCCGGATTTACAACTGGGACTCCTTGGATTCATGTCGCGCCGAATTTTAAAGAGATTAATGTGAAAAAAGCATTAGAGGATCCAACATCGATTTTTTATCATTACAAACGTTTGATTGAATTGCGAAAGAACTATGACATTATTACAACAGGAAACTATCAGCTATTGTTAGAGGATCATCCGCAAATTTTTGCTTATGTGCGCAATGGAGATGGTGAAAAGCTTCTAGTAGTGGCCAACTTTTTTGGCGGCCAAACAAAATTTGTTTTGCCGAATGAGCTTGATATAAACGGATATACAAGCCGTATCCTGCTTTCCAACTATAATGACTCTTCTGAACATGTACAAGAAATCATGTTGCGTCCATATGAAGCGATTGTGTATCATTTAACAAAATGATACTATACAATTCGGTGATGACTATGAAGGAAAATAAATTTATGGCGATTTACAACGACCTTTTGCTTCATATTCGCAAAGGCATTTTTCAGCCGAACGAAAAGCTGCCTTCTGAAAATGAATTGTCCCAGCGGTATCAAACAGCGCGTGAGACGATTCGCAAAGCGCTCAATCTTTTATCAGAGCATGGCTATATTCAAAAAATAAAAGGAAAAGGTTCGATTGTGTTAGATGTAGGAAAATATGATTTTCCTGTCTCTGGACTTGTCAGCTTTAAAGAATTGGCGCAAAAAATGAACAAGCCGGCAAGAACGATCGTACATGAACTGGAATTGATCGAGCCTGATGAATATATTAAAAGACAATTGGAAACCGAAAATAAGGAAAAAGTTTGGAAAGTGATTCGTGCTAGGGAAATAGAAGAAGAGAAAATTATTTTAGACAAGGACTTTCTTTGCCAAAAATTCGTTCCAACATTGACGCGCGGCATTTGTGAAAATTCGATTTATGAATATGTCGAAAATGAATTAAAGCTTCGCATTAGCTTTGCGAAAAAAGAAATGTTTGTCGACCGAGTGACAGCTGAGGATCAAAAATATATGGATTTAAACGGCTACGAGCATGTAGTAGTGGTGAAAAATTTTGTCTACTTAGAAGATGCGAGCTTGTTTCAGTATACCGAATCGAGACATCGGCTCGATAAATTTCGGTTTGTTGATTTTGCGCGGCGTACTCATCACCCGGGGATGTCCGATAAGTCCTTAAAATGAAGCCAGTGGAGAAAAACGAGTTGTTTTTCTCCACTCAGCTTGTAGACTTGGTTGACAAGCTGACCTTGAAAGAGTGTCGAACACTCATTCAAGGTGTTTATAATTACTTATATTGCACGGCTCCTAGAAATCTAAACTGATGTTTTTCATTGACATTTCCATTATATTGAAAGTTATAAAGTAAAAGAACTGAGTTCGCTTCTTGATTTAAACGATCACCGCAAAACTCTATAAATTTTGAATTTTCTCCTCATCATAAGAAAAGCCTTCAATTAGAACACGGCAATCAATCGATGGCTCATCATAGAATTCTATTTCTCTAAAATCTTCATTGTAGAAATTATGTTAAAGTCTTTTTCAAATTCGGAAGGTAGTAAATCTCCATCTTCTTTAGTGAGAGCGCCACCTTGACAGGGTGGAGGTTGCTGGTTTGAGCTCAGTCGGAATCATCCTCAAAAATCTTGTGTTTTTGTCAATAATAAATTGAGCCAGAGCGATCACTTCAAAAGTGAGCCACTTTTAGAATCAGAGTTCCCATAAATGGGAGAAGGTGGGTGTTTGGATGAGTTGCCCCTAGGGGCAACTCATCCAAACGCTTCGCGCACCTGGCTACCACTCCCCATTTTCCCTCTGTTTCATACTTTGACGGAATCGATAAGATTCTCCGTTTAGAAGAAGAATGTGCGAACGGTGAGTGAGCCGATCAAGCAACGCTGCTGTCATCTTTTCATCCCCAAAAATGTTCGTCCATTCTACAAATTCAAGATTTGTTGTAATGATGACACTTGCACGTTCATAGCGATTGGAAAAGAACTGAAATAATAGCTCTGCTCCTGTTTTGGAAAAGGGGATATATCCCAGTTCATCTACGATGATCACATCATATTTGAGCCACTTCTTCTCAAACGCACCAAGTTTGTGCTCTTCTTGTGCGCCCGGCATGGGTGTAATCTATAGGGTGAAAGTCCCGAGCTGCGAAGGCAGAAGTAGCAGTTAGCTTAACGCAAGGGTGTCCGTGGTGACGCGGAATCTGAAGGAAGCGAGCGGCAAACTTCCGGTCTGAGGAACACGAACTTCATATGAGGCTAGGTATCACTGGGTGAGTTTGCAAGACAAAACAAAGCCCTTTCTGCCGAAGGTGATACAGAGTAAATGAAGCAGATGGATGGAAGGAAAGATTACACTCTTACCCGGGGAGGTCTGGCTGGCACGCCAAGTAACCTTGGTAACCTATCTAGTGATAGATAGCTGAACAGTCAGAAGTCAGCAGAGGTCATAGTATTAGTTGGTCTAGAACAACTAAGAAGGACCGAACAATTAAGAGAGAATAGCCCTTGGCATTCAGTGAGTCATGATGAACACAGAAAACGTAGTACCTCACTTGAGGGAGGAAGCGGTGAATCCCGTGGGAGATCTCTTGGAGGGTGGAGTGACCACTGGCATAAAGAGAACAGCTATTCACGGAAGTTATAAAGACTTGCGTCAATTATCTTAATTGAACCGCCGTATACGGAACCGTACGTACGGTGGTGTGAGAGGACGGGAGTTAATCGCTCCCTCCTACTCGATTCTACCTACCATTTTTGCCGACACTTTGATGGCGAAATCGAAAAATTTAATTGTTTTTAATGCTTTATATTGTTACTAAACAGTGCTTCATCCAATTTTTTAGCTGCCATCTCATCAGCCTGTTTTAGAGCATGTCCATATATATTCATTGTCGTTTTGATGTCCGCATGCCCAAGTCGTTCGGAAATAATTTTGGCATGCACACCTCTTCATTGATCAGCAAAGTTGCCGACGTATGTCGAAGAGCGTGGATATTAATGTATTTAAGTTTATGACGTTTGATAAATCGTTTCCACCAATTTTTTAAAGAGTTAGGATTAAACGGTTTTCCTGTTTCATCACAGAGAATGAAATTGTATTTCCCATCCATCCATAGTTCTTTTGCAGCTAGACGCTCTTTTTTTCGCTGTAATTCTAGCTTTTTTATTGGTTCGATCAATGATTGAGATATCACAATATCCCTTTTACGTGCGGATCTGCTCCCTTTTTTAATTTCATGAACCTGGTAACCTCCTTCTTTTGTATATGTCAACGCTTGTTCAACATGTACAATGCGTTTTTCATAGTCAAAATGTTTGAATTCAAGCCCGAACAATTCAGATCTTCTCATTCCGGTTGTAATAGCAAGTTTCACAATGATTTGCCAATGTGGAGATTGTGTTTCTGATTCTAAACACTTTTATTAAGTGAGCAGCTTCTTCAGCTGTATATACTTCCGATTTTTTATATTCAACTTTCGGTTTTTTGATTTTTTTCACGGGGTTTTCTTTGATAATCTGAATTTCTTCAGCAAAATTAAAAATGTTTTTCAATACACGGTAATGATAATATACCCTAGAACTTGATAGGGTTCCTTCCTTCCCATCAAGCCGCATTCCTTCTTCTTCTAAATTGTTGATAAAATCAATAATATGCTTAGGTTTTACTTGATCCATTCTCAAATATTGAAAGGCTGGTATTATTCTATTATTTAGACATTCTAAATAATTCTCTAATGTAGTATGTGACAAACGTTTTTTGGCGCACTTCGGAAGCCATTCATTTTGAACAAAATCAACAAAATTGATCTTTTCCGGTTCAAAGTATCCATCTCCGGTTACCTCAGCAACAAATTTAGCAAGTTCTCGCTCTGCTTGTCGTTGTCCTTTTGCGGTAATTGTTTTATATTTGCGATTTCGTTTTTTCTTCCCGGTTTTTGGGTCCACATAGCTGCCTAAATCTATTTCTAATTGCCATTTATTATTTCCTATTGGTCTAACTGTCCCTTTGCCATTATTTTTATCCTCCTTCAACCATTCAATAGGTATTTCTATAACATCATTCACTAATGCTATTAGCCTGCCATTAACCATACGTAAGTTTGATAGGACAAGTATCTTTACAGTTTTTTCTATTTTGTGTTTAAAAGAAAAGCCCTGCTAAGGGTTTTTCTACATTAACTGAAAAAATACATAAGTTTGCCTGCTTCACTAATTGTCTAGTTCTTTTTGCAGTTGTTGTTTTTCTCTTTCCAGTCGCGGGATCAATTCCCACATCCATTTTAAACATCTATTTTTCGCCGTTTTTTGTTTTGTATTTCTGGAATGAAGCCATTTGTATCACTCCTTTCGAGTGATGCTGATATTGTTATGTTAAAACGTTTTCCAGATGGTTTTGGGTACAATTTATCGTATTTTGTCTTTAGAATGTGACCGATTTTTCGCAAGATAGATTTGCTGGTACAGATTTCGATTGTTTGATTAATATGCGGTTTTTAACCTGTGTTAAGCGTTCTTCACATAACTCTGGTGTTACCTTAAACATATTGGACATATGCTCAACTATGTATGGCTCGTGCCAGTCAATGAATCTTAACATGTGAAAGGGAATAGCAGCATATTTCGTAAAATGAATTGCATCGCGTTCTTGCAGCTCTCGAAAAGCCTCCGGCATCATACTCTGTATACCAACGTGCCTCAATATGTGACATAATTCATGAAAGAATGCTTCGCGTTTTTCTTCTTTAGATAGTCGGGAGTCGACAACAATGCAGCGAAAGCGGCCCACAACTTGATGTGTTGATGGAAAAGGCTTTTGACGCAAGAAAGTGTTCATCTTCCGAGCAATAAACGATGGATCGATTTGATAAGGATAAAAGATGTTTAGTCGTGTATAAAACTTGGTCACCCAGTCTTCCAACGCGGTTGTGTAGTAGCGGCGTAGCTCCATATTGTTCCCCTCCTAAGAGGTATTATAGGAACGAATGTTTGGTTTGGCAATAAAAAGAAAAAACCCTTAAATAAGGGCTTTGTGAAAATGATTATGAAATCTCAGATGGTAGGATATTAGAGATTAATTCGATATGATTAGTTTTGGGTAAAGTAATTCTTTTGCTATAAAAAAGCAGTTCCGCAGCTTTTCTCTTGTTGTTTGCTGAGTAATTAAGACGATATATTTTTTGATTTTTTATGTTATAAATTTCCATAATTTCTTTTGATAAATCGTAAGTAGTAATCCAATAATAATCCTTTAGCGAAAGAATTTTTTTACTCAAGTGTACATGGTCATCATGAGTATAAAAGTTAGTATAAAGATGTTTACCTTGTTCATAATAAGGTGGGTCAAAAAATATAAAGGTCTT
Organism: Aeribacillus sp. FSL M8-0235; assembly: GCF_038000355.1. Classification (NCBI taxonomy): domain Bacteria; kingdom Bacillati; phylum Bacillota; class Bacilli; order Caryophanales; family Bacillaceae; genus Aeribacillus; species Aeribacillus sp. FSL M8-0235. The sequence goes on from NZ_JBBOBW010000001.1 coordinate 1,220,545, forward strand.
GTCCTTATCAAGAAATTTTATTACTTTATCAATAAAAACTGATGCATCATAATTTGTTATGGTTATACGTTTTTTGTATGATGCTATTCTTAGGATTTTTTTTATTAAATTTTTTTTATTAAAGCGGCAATCTATTTTGTATTGGCCTTGTTGAGAATAACCACCAATTGGTCCACCAGTTATTATCCCGGACCTGTTTGTTCTGTTAAGAAAGAAAGTTGAAAAACCAATTTCCAAAACATTAAACTTGTCCTTATTTTCCTGGATATGCTTTTGCTTATACCATTCATTTAGATTAACAGGGGTTTCCTCAAGTAGTTTAATAAAATCGTCTGTATGTTCTAAAATTGATTTCCAAAAACAATAAATTGACAAATCAATATCATTTATAATGACTTCTTGAACTTTTTCACTAAGAAGCAAGGACATTGCCACTCCTGCTCCACCAGCAAAAGGTTCCACATAAATACAGTCTTTTATTGAATTTGTTTGGATTAACTCATTAATGAAACCTTTTAGTTGAGTTTTGCCACCAGGATATCTTAATGGAGAATCTGTAACTGGTATTATAATCACCCCCATTACGGCCATAATACTATAAGTTATTGATTTTGGACATTGTTTTTTAGTGGTGGTTTTGAATATAAAATGTTCGAATGTATTTCATGGAATTGTTGAAACCGTCTATGAATTTTTGAACTTCTTCAGAATTATCGTTTAACCAATAGCTAATTATGTTCGTTGTTTCGAATATCCTTTTAAATTCATTAAACCATTTTTTGTATATATCTCTTTTTCGTTTATCGTTTGAGCCATTCAACTCTTCATTTAGCTTCTTGAGAATATGATCCCTAGCAAGTTGAACAGTTATATTTTCTTGATTATCTGCCCAAAATCTATGATCTGTATCGTTTATCAACTCTTCTAGATAGAGATGGATTATTTTTTCTGGAGATTCACTACCGGGTAATGTGCAAATATTCTTATTTTCATCTATTATATGCTTATACATTCCTTTGTTTGATACATCCCCATCTAGCACTATTATAACACTGCGAAAGTAGGAGTCTTTATTGGGTAATTTTGATAACGTGTCACAGCTAATTTGAGTACTTATTTTTTCTAAACGCAATCCCTCCGTTTCTAATTTGTCTGAAGCAATTTTTTCGATTTGGTTAAAGAAAAATATAGCCTCATCGTCTTCAAAATAGACTTTCACATCTTGCTTATCATCTTGGTACAAATTTAAACGAAGAAACATATCATTTTTTATCTTCTTATAAGAAGGATTTTTCATTATACGTGGTCTGATAGTATCTTGTATATATACCACATTGTAATATATCCGTTGATCATTTTTATTTTGTTGAGTATTTATTTGTTTACTTAATACTTCTTGAATAACAGTAAGTGAGTGTGACGTACAAATAATTTGTAAGTCGAGTTTTTTTGCTGCTGCGTCAAGTACTTCTAATAAATTTCTTTGTGCTGATGGATGTAAACATGCGTCAACTTCGTCTATGACTAAAATTCCACCGTGATATTGGTCTCCCAATTCTCTTTTAAGTTTTTTAAATGAAATTACTGCAGTTAAAATGCTACTTAGACTATCTTGGCCCAATGAGATTGATTGGTAAGAGTAATTTTGAAAATCTGGCCCAATGGATCGTTTAGTTGAATATTTTAAATCTTGTTTAGAAACTCTTTCTTTATTAAAATCCTCATTACCGAGTATTTGCTTAAAACATTCAATGAGGTATTTTAAGTCTTCCTCGTGTATAGTAGTTTGAGTTAGAGTATAGTGTTCTCTCTTTGACTCACCGATTGGTATTACTCTGCTCATTCCTATGTAGAGAGTGGGAATAGGAACTTTTGCATCTGGACCAACATCACTGATAGTTTGTTTTATTTGTTTCCCTTCTTCATCCACATTTCTAGGGACAACCCTTAGTCTCTTCCCATGTTTTGTTACAGTACAATGTTTATAAATTTCATGTTTATTATATTCATATTTTAACAAAACTGAATATTTGTTCTCTTTATTTTTGGTGTAGTCATAATTAATGTCTAAATGAAAAATTTCTTCAAACTTACTTTGAAATATTTTGTCAAAGTAACTGTGATGCCCTTTTAACTCGGATCCATTGGCTATTAGCCCAAGAATAGATGATTTACCTATCCCGTTGTGTCCAGCTATTACAGTAATTCTTTCAGCAATATCAAATTTGATTTCTTTGAGTTTACGAAACTTTTTTATATATATGTTTTTTATTAAGTTTCTATGACGAGTTGACATTGTGAATCCCCCTTTAAAGTTGTGAAAAATATTAAAAAAGATTTTTCGAAAATCAGTAATAATGTCTTTTGGAATACAAAACAATACAAAAAACGACATTTGACAAACAAAAATATACACGCCTTTGACAGCGTGTTATTTCGGTTTCTTTTCTTTTGCCTTATGAAAAATCACTCAAGGTGCTTAATTATTCTTTAAATTTCCTTTCGAGTGGTTGACTGCTTGTTAAGTATTATTTGTAAATTTTTATAACCGTATTTATTAAATAAATATAATAGTTCTTGACCATTGATTAAGGTAATTGGCTTATCTTTAACGAACTCCAATGCATCTTTGCCGAAATTACTTGTTGTTACTAAAATTCCTTTTGTTGCCCCTTCATGCAACATAGTGCCATAAAGGTCACGAACAGCGGAAACAGGTACTATATTATTATAGCGTTTGGCTTGGATAACAAATTTTCCACCTTTTATCGGATCAGGATCGAAAGCAATTGCATCAACTCCGCCATCTCTGCTTGCTTGTGTAACTTTTACTTCTGCCCCATCTTCGTTAAACATTTTCTCGAATAACTGTCTCACTAAATGCTCAAAATCTTCCCAATGCATAGTTGCTAAGTTTTGATTAGAATGTAGATTGGACAGAATATCTTTTGATTCAACAAATCTGTTGTCTTCTCTGTTAATATCTAAAATTGGTTTAACCGGGGTTAAAAAAGCAAGTTTTCCTGCAAAAAGCCCTTTTAAATTTTGGATGCATTTTTTATAATCTACTCGTTCAAGATTAATATTTTCAAATTCTTTTCGTGAAGTTTGTACAGATATAATGCATGATGAACTGTCATGTCCAGTAGCTTGGTCAATATAATCAACCCAACCGTTAAAGACAACCGACTCCACATGATCTATATATACTGATTCGAAAATTTCATGGATAGTTCTCAATGTAATTTGATAAATTATCGAATCGTATAATTCCTCAAAATCCTTCTTTTTCATCTCTTTTGCAACAATTTGTTTTTTACTTGGTGAATATTTAAACTCGATTGCTTTTGGAATAACATCAGGCGCAGGTAATTTGTAAGAGACGATAACTGTCTTTAAATCCGGTCGATATTGAACTTCATATTCTTTATCAATTTCTTCTGGATAGATGGAATTTTCTAACACAACGTTTATGTATTTTTCGATGGCTTCAGGGTCACCAGCTTCAAAATTTTTACGCCATTCACCAATCTCTTTATTGTGCTCGTTCTGTTCTTTTTCGTATTTTTCCTTTTCGATTAAGTAATCGTTATAGGCTTTTTCATATTCTGCGAGGTGGTCGTTATATTCATCCTGTGCTTGTTTTTCTAATTTTTCTCTTTTATCCCTTAAAAAAGGGAGTAATGATTCAAAAATTGATTTTTTAGGGACATTATGCTTTTTTAAAAAGTATTGAAGATCCTTTTTGTTAAACTCAAAAGGATGAAATGGTTCGGTTTTCTTTTGTTGTTCCCAGTCTAACTTGTCATCTAAATTAAGAGTATGATTGAGGAGATTTTTATACTGTTCGATTTTTTCTTTAGCAAGTTCTGTTTCGAACTCAGCTTCTTCTTTCATATCAAGGATGGCTTCTCTTTTTCTCTTTCTCTCTTCTTCTGCCTCCCATTTTGCAATTTGTTCTTCAATTTTTAATTCTAACTCCCATTGACTTTGGGCCTTAATGGTTTTCACTTTTCCTAGGTAGTCATTATAAATGGTTTCTTCATAATAATACTTTTTTGCCATTGTTAACCTCCTGCGTTTAAACCCAAGTCTCTTTTCGAAAGATAAAATAAAGACACCTTAAGATGATTACTTTAGTCTTCGGTGTCTTCTCTTGCTGCTTTATTCTTTTCTTTTGCTTTATGAACAACCCACTCGAAGTGCTTGATGATTTCCTCTAACTCTTCCTCTGATAGACTTTTCCATTTCTCAATATCGAAGAAGCCCATTTGTTCAATGCCGTATTCTTTGATGAGCTGGTTGATTTTTGCGAGTGTGTTTAACTCCTCTGGAATGTCATCTTTTTCTGGTGGATTTGAATTATCAGTTCTCCCAATAAGATAATCAGTAGTCGTTCCAAAAAAACTTGCAAACTTATCCAAAATTTCAAAATCTGGTTTTCGTTCGTTTCTTTCGTACATACCTATAGTACTTTCACTCAAATTAAAAATTTTACCAAATTCTTTTTGAGATAGACCTTTGTTTTTTCGTAGAGCTCTTAACCTACTACCAAATGTAGACATTATCATCACCTAAAGGAATAATAACACGAAATGTGTCAAAATTAAATTTTCCACACAAAATGTGTTTACAACACATAATGTGTGGTGTATTTTTGAATCAAACAACACAGAATGTGCGAAAGGTGGTGTATAAATGAACAAAAAACTTATAGGTAAAACACTAATTAAGTTGCGAGGAGGTATGCCTAGATACAAAGTGGCAAAAGAAGTTGGAATTAGTGTTAGTGCTTTACAAATGTATGAAAAATGGCCAACGAATTCCTAAAGACGAAATAAAAATTCGTTTAGCAAATTATTACAAAAAATCAGTTCAAGAAATTTTTTTTGATCCACAACCGCACGAAAAGTGTGGTTAAACAAACTCAGCCTAACAGAAAGGGAAAAACATATCATCTTAACCACTATCAGTTGGATTTTATCTATTCTTTCTCTGATTGTTCCGATTGTTGTAGCGATTCAGTCCAGGAACTAATGTCATATGCCATTCCATAATGTTTAAATTTTTTGCGACCTGTTAACGCAAATTGATCTTTGATAAATTTAGCTTTTATTGCAACTTTAAATGACAAGAGGAGTTCTTTTGCATCGGGATCAGGAAACATTACTATATGGAATCTTGTAAAAGAATTTGCCTTAAAAATTCCGTAGTTTGTATCCGGTATGGTTAATTCCATTAAATTTACATTACCTTCTTGTGATTCAATGGCTCTCCATAGTGTTTTATCTCTATACTTGTCGAGCATTGTACGTTTCGTTAATAGGTGGACATTTAAATTAGTTTCTGGATAAAAAGCTCTTAAATCAAAAAAAGCAATATCTTTTGGCGAAGGATTTACTACTTCTATTTTTGCAATGATTCCATTTCCATATGGTTCAGGTAATCCTTTGTCATTTATCAAAAAGATAGAACCACTTTCAACGACTTCTAGATTTTCAGAAATTTCAACTTGGAGGGTTTTCCGGTTACCTCACGCAACAATGATCGAAACTATAAGAGCTATAAAGGAAATTACTATAGGAGCAATTTTTAAAAATAGATCTAATGACATATGATTGCACAACCTTTCTTGAATTTTAGTCATATGATTTAGAAGTCTTATTAGCTATATTCCCCCTTTCTATGAAAATAGTAGCACAAATAGGAGAGTGTGATTCAGCCTAACAGGAGGTGATCCTATGGAAACCATGACAACAAAAGAAGCAGCTGCAGACATCGGTGTTTCTGTAATTAAAAATACGAGTATGAATGCTTATTACCATTCTGAAAGTTCCCTTCTGTTAATTGAAGGGGATAAGGGTGGTGTTAATGGATTTGTGAGAAAGCTTCAAAAACAATACCCAGATGATTTTTCGGTTTCTAGGTCTAGTGTAGATTTTCCCTATGTAATTGAACATTCAACTAATGTATGGGGCGGTTGGTTGAATGGATTTATTGATGGAAATTTAAAAAGTGTAGCCTTATTTGGTGATCATGTTAACTTAAGTGAAGATTATAATAGATTAGAAGCTGCAGGAAAACTAAGTTCCCTAAACTGTTCTATTACATTTGAAAAAAGAAGTTACGATTTTACTAAAACTTCTAACAAGACTGTAGTAATTATGCAAAATAGGACACCAGAAGAAGATTTGGATTTATTAATGTTATTAAAACCAATTTTGTATAAAGAGTTATTAGTGGAAAAATAAATAAAATGAGATTTTCTATATACCAGTATTACTGTTATATGAACTAAATTTCTTAGTTCATATAATATATTAAATGTTTTTTTATCCTATCTTTAGTTTTGGTTTTATTCTCATACTAACAACAACACCCCACCTCAAATTAGAAGTGGGGGATTGAAGGTTATTGTACGCCGACAATCTTGCCGACATTTTGACGGCGAACTTTTTAATTTATAATATTTTTTATTGGCTCATAATGATATCAAAATGTTGTTAAATAAACGTTTTTATATGTTATTAATTTATGATATTTCCTACACTCACACCTTGACAGTGGAGGTCGCTGGTTCGAACCCAGTCGGAATCATCGAGATGAAAAGTCATAAATCCTTGAGAAATAGGGTATTGACCCATTTACATGTTCAAAAGTTGAGAGTCGATCGAGTAGTGGAAACAAAAGATTGATTATTGAATCACCCGCCAAAGTGATGGAAAGGTGCGTAAAAATGTTAGGGGAAAGTAATGGAATGGCGTTTAAAAGTGATTGAATCCCTAGCCAAAGTGATGGGAAAGATCCCAGAAGTGATTTAAATCCCCAGCAAAAGTGGAGGAATCAATCGATCCTAGAAGTAACCTATCAAATTTGCAGCAATCGGTGAATGACCGATTGCTTTATTATTCGGAGCACAGGATTTTAAATCTCGAATGCTTATTTTGTTACCCCATGCATTAAAAATGGGTTTAATATTATAATAAAAAAAAGAGAACTCATTTTTGAGGTGGACTAGGAATGAATAAAACTATTGCAGATATAGCAAAAATTTCGGGAGTTTCCAAAAGCACTGTATCTCGCTACTTAAATGGTGGATCTGTTAGTGAAGCAACAAAAAGAAAAATTGAACTTGCCATTAAAGAAACAGGATATACACCTAATCCTTTTGCACAAAGTTTAAAGGCTAAGAAAACATATTTTATTGGAACGATTGTTCCGCGATTAGATTCCTATGCAGCATCGCATACTTTAATTGGGATTGATGAACAATTAAAAGAGTTGAATTTTCAATTATTAATATCCAATACGAATCAGCAAATTGAACGTGAAATTGAAACGGTTTATAGTCTGGCTAGTCAAAAAGTTGCGGGAATTATTTTACTTGCTACTCAAATTACACAAGTACATTTAGAGGCATTTGAAAAGGTGAATATCCCGATTCTTCTTGTTGGTCAAGAACATCCTGATGTACATAGTCTGATTCATAATGATTTGGAAGCAGGCTATGCAATTGGAAAATATGTATTAGAGAAAGGGCATCGAAAAATTGCTTACTTAGGTGTTACCGAAAAGGATGTAGCAGTTGGAGTAAGAAGAAAGGAAGGATTTAAAAGGGCAATAGCAGAAGCGGAAGGATGTGAGGTTCGTTATTTTGAAACAGGTTTTAATATGTTTGCTGCTCAACAAAGAGTAACAGAAATGCTAGAAGGATTTCAGCCGACTTGCATTGTGTGTGCAACGGATAATATTGCTCTTGGTGCTTTAAGGGCAGCACAATTAAAAGGATTGAGCATTCCAAAGGATGTTTCTATTACGGGTTTTGGAGGATATGATGTGACGGAAATTATTCACCCAGGGCTAACAACAGTAAAACTGTTTTTTAAAGAGGCTGGAAAGATGGCAGCGCAAAACATTGTAAAGCTTGTCAATGAGGAGTCAGTTCCAAAAAGAACATTATCAAAATATGAAATTATTGAACGAGAAAGCGTTGACAGCATCATTCCTAATGACTTATAATCAGACTGGAACCGGTTCCATTTCATAAAGTTTGGAACCGGTTCCTAAATCACGAAAAATGGAACCGGTTCCACTAAATAAATGGGGGAGGAAGCTATGAAATACGATCAAATCGCAAAAGAAATTTTAGAAGCTCTTGGTGGAAAAGATAATATTTCTGCTGCAGCTCACTGTGCGACACGTTTACGTCTAGTTTTAAATGATGAAAGTAAAATAAATCAAGAAGCGCTTGACAAAATGGACGATGTAAAAGGAACTTTTTCAACGGGTGGACAGTTCCAAATTATTTTAGGGTCAGGTACAGTTAACAAAGTTTATCAAGAATTGACCAAATTAACTGGACTTCAAGAAATGTCTACAAAAGATGTGAAAGATGCTGGAGCGAAAAAATTAAATCCAATTCAACGTTTAGTGAAGCTACTTTCTGATATTTTCGTTCCGATTATTCCTGCCATTGTTGCTGGCGGTCTTTTAATGGGGATTAATAACGTATTAACGGCAAAGGATCTATTTATTGAAGGTAGGTCCCTCATTGATGCTTATCCAGAAATAGCGGACTTAGCAGCACTTATTAATACATTTGCCAATGCGGCATTTGTCTTTTTACCAATTTTAATTGGTTTCTCCGCTACACAGCGCTTTGGTGGTAACCCGTACTTAGGAGCTACTTTAGGTATGTTAATGGTTCACCCTGATTTATTAAATGGTTGGGGATATGGTAGCGCCTTAGCGAACGGTGAAATTCCAGTTTGGAGTATTTTCGGATTTGAAATTGAAAAAGTCGGTTATCAAGGGACCGTATTACCTGTATTAGCAGCATCCTTTATTTTAGCGAAAACAGAACAATTCTTACGCAAATATATTCCGTCTGCACTTGATAACTTATTAACGCCATTATTAACGATTTTTATTACAGGCATTTTAACGTTTACAGCAGTAGGACCGATTACTCGTTCTGCAGGTAACTTATTAACAGACGGACTTGTTTGGTTATATGATACTACGGGACTCATTGGTGGTGCGTTATTCGGTTTAGTTTATGCCCCAATCGTTATTACAGGTATGCATCATAGCTTTATTGCAGTTGAAACACAATTGTTAGCAGAATTTGCTAAAACAGGTGGTTCGTTTATTTTCCCTGTTGCGGCTATGTCAAACGTAGCTCAAGGTGCAGCAACATTAGCTGTTTTTATGATTATTAATGATAAGAAAATTAAAGGTATTGCATCCGCAGCTGGTATTTCGGCTCTTTTAGGAATTACAGAGCCTTCTATGTTTGGTGTTAACTTGAAGCTACGTTATCCATTTATTGGTGCTATTACAGGTGCAGCTGTATCAGCCGCATTTATTACGATCTTTAAAGTAAAAGCTGTTGCGCTTGGAGCAGCTGGTTTACCAGGTATTATTTCAATTCGTCCAGATTCCATAGCTCCATACGTAATTGGAATGGTTATTTCATTCATCGTTGCATTCGTAACAACCATCATTTTAGCGAAACGTGCAGCGAAAAAAGAACAAGCAGCAGAAAAAGCATCTTAATAAATTAAATATTGGGGTCTGATCCTTAAAAAGAGGTCAGGCCCTGTGTTTACATCGTGAAGGAGTTTGAGGTTTAAAGATGGAATGGACGAGAAAACAACGGTATCGCCGAATCGAAGAAGCGACAAAAGAAGAATTGAATGCATTAAAAGAAAAAGTCAACAAAAGCATTTGGCGTCAGAAATTTCATATTCAACCAGTAACGGGTCTTTTAAATGATCCAAATGGTTTTTCTTATTTTAACGGAGAATATCACTTGTTTTATCAATGGTTTCCACTAGGTCCTGTTCATGGATTAAAATATTGGTATCACACAAAATCAAAAGATCTTGTCAATTGGCAAAATGTCGGAATTGGTATTAAGCCGAACGATTATTTTGATTCTCACGGAGCTTATTCAGGTAGTGCTATTTGTCATGACGGTAAGCTCCATTTAATGTATACAGGAAATACAAGAGATGAAAATTGGGTTCGTCATCCATATCAGTGCTTAGCGGTAATGAATGAAAATGGACGTATTGAAAAATTACAAGAGCCGGTTATTAAAGAAGTTCCAAAAGGTTATACCGATCATTATCGCGATCCGAAAGTTTGGAAGGAAAATGACACATTTTATGCTGTTATCGGGGCACAGAGGGAAAACAAAACAGGTTGTATTGTTCTTTATTCATCACCTGATTTAAAAAATTGGACATTTGAAGGTGAGGTTCAAACAAACTTAAAGGAATTTGGATTTATGTGGGAATGTCCCGATTATTTTGAACTAGATGGAAAAGGTGTGCTGATCTTCTCACCACAAGGGTTAGAGCCAAAGGGAGATCAATTTCAAAATATCTATCAATCTGGTTATCTTTTAGGGAACACACTAGATTTAAAGACAAAAGTTTTTGAACACGGTGAGTTTGTTGAGTTAGACCGTGGATTTGACTTTTATGCACCACAAACGACAATTGACCATAAGGGACGTCGCCTTTTAGTTGGGTGGATGGGTCTTCCCGAAATCGAGTATCCAACTGATAAGGATGGGTGGGCTCATTGTTTAACATTACCGAGAGAGTTGACCGTTCAAAATGGAAAGCTTATTCAGTGTCCTGTAAAAGAACTAGAAACATTGCGACAAGATTCGGTAAATGTGAAAGATATTCTCGATGATGAGAAAAAAATGTATGAAGGATTCAATGGGACGACGTATGAACTTATTTGTGAATTTACGAACATGGAAGCAGATGAAGTCGGGATTGAATTCCGGTCATGTAAAGATGAAAAAACGGTCATCTCCTATAACAGAAAGGAACAAAAGGTGACCTTAGACCGTACCCATTCAGGGGAGGTTCCAGCTAAAGAATATGGAACAACAAGAACGTGCAGCGTTGAAGGGGATACGTTAAAGCTTCATCTGTTTGTTGATACGTCTTCTGTCGAAATTTTTATCAATGACGGCGTTGAAGTATTTACGAGCCGAATTTTTCCAAGACTTGAAAGCACAGATATTCGCTTCTTTGCACGAAACGGAAAAGTTACATTAGACACAACGAAATATAACTTATCCACTATGAATTAAAAGGGAGGGGTAGACAATGGGGCGCTTATTTTCAATTGGTGAAGTGTTAATTGATTTTATTCCAATGCAAAAAGGCAAAGCATTAAAGGATGTTCAATCTTTTAAACGTGCACCTGGGGGAGCCCCAGCAAACGTTGCAGCAGCTGTTGCGAGATTTGGAGCAGAATCTGCAATAATCACAAAGCTTGGAATGGATGCCTTTAGTGACTTTTTAATTGAAGAGTTACAAAAAATCGGTGTGAAAACAGATAAAATAAAGCGAACAAAGGAAGCGAATACAGGATTAGCATTTGTTTCACTGCTCGATGATGGTGAACGTGATTTTTCCTTCTATCGCAATCCTTCTGCAGATCTTTTGCTTTCAGAAGATGAAATTGAAGAAAGTTGGTTTGCTAAAGGAGATATTTTACATTTTTGCTCCGTCGATCTAGTCGAAAGCCCAATGAAAAAAGCCCATGAAAAAGCAATTCGACTTGTTAAAGAAAATGGGGGAATCATTAGCTTTGATCCCAACGTTCGCCTTCCACTATGGAACAGTGCAGAGAAATGTCGACAAACGATTTTAGAATTTATTCCGAAAGCACATATCATCAAAATTTCCGATGAAGAATTAGCGTTTATCACAGGAATCACTAATGAAAAAGAGGCGATTGAAAACTTATTCACAGGTGATGTAAAAGCCGTTATTTACACAAAAGGAGCTCATGGAGCCGACCTTTACACGAAGAATACCAAATATGAATCAACTGGTTTCAAAGTTGAGGTTCAGGATACTACAGGTGCAGGAGATGCCTTTATCGGTGGCTTTTTATATAAACTACTCGAAAAAGAAGTAAACCATGATAACTTAATAGATGTATTAAATGAGCACCATCAAGAAATCCTCACCTTTGCCAATGCAAGCGGTGCGATCACAACAACAGGAAAAGGTGCCATTTCATCCTTACCAACAAAAGAAGAAATCCTTAACTTCATTTCATGTAAATAAAAACATATTAAAATTAGTAGCACAGACCACAGTCAAGGTCTGTGCTGCTATTTTTTTAGTAGAAGTGGAGAAAAGGTCGTGACAGCCTAAAGAACGATAGGTTCGCAATGAAAAAACTGGCCTACTTCACGGATCTTATAAGAATCAGATTTAATATGTTGGATCCATGAGATCGTGGATAAGAAAAGGGAATCATTAAGGTTATATGAAGGCTTCTACAAATAATGGAGGAAGGTTTATGCAAAGTGTCATTGCCTTTGATGTTAGTAGGGGAAAGAGCTATATGGTTATCTATAATTCTGCTCAGATTTGTGTTTATGAGGGGGAAATATTACATAATCGCCTACAATTACGAAATCGAATCAGCAACTTCGTAATTGTGTAGGAAAAAAAGCAAAATCGTGGGGGCTATTTGGCATGCGTAAATTTATTTAGTTAGGGGCTTCTAATAAGTCGATTTTCCGTCTTATAGACGCCCCTTTTGATATATCAATGCTTATGATGTTTCGTTTTCAGTGGATTTTGACTTTCTGGACAGCCCCCTAAATAAATCCACTGAAACAAATAGTTTTACTAAAAACTCTTGACTAATTGTAAGAAGGGGATGTCTCAAAACATGAGACATCCCCTTGCAGCGATACAGTACCTTCATCTTAAAACTGCTTGATGCTTACCATTTCCGCAATCGAATCAAAAATAATATCAACAGCGGTCTTTAAGCTTTATCTTTTCGTAGAATTCGTGTTGCTTCTTATAAAAATTAACATTACAATAAATCTCCTTTTGTAAAATATTAAAAATTTTGTTAATAGACTTGTTATGCGTTGGAAGGTTTACGAAAATAAACTTTTGAGTAGGTTTAATGAATTCCAAATCGATAATTCTAAATTTTCTTCCATCTTTTATTTTAGGAGAATCTTGATTTATTGTAACGACATTTTCTTGCCAAAGAGAAGATAGCGGTAAAAAAGAAAACCCAACTCCATTGTTTACAAATTCTTTTATTAATTCTGTTGTATTAACTTCAATCAGTTTTTTAGGATAGATATTTAATGGAGTAAAGATTTGATTTTCAATTAAGTTTCTTAAAGGCATTCCTTTTTCTGGTAACACAAAAATCGCTTCTTTGATGAAGTATTGAAGGCTTTTCCAATCTTTTTTATAATCGACTGGGCCAATCAACACGATTCTCTCTTCAAATAAAGTGGTTTGTATAATCTCTTTATTATCTAATATGAAACCATTATTAATTATTGCTACATCGAGTTGGTGGGAAAGGATATTAAGAACTAAGTTTTTGGATTGACCAGTTAAGATTTTCCATTCTATTGAGGGATAGCCAAGAATTATAGTAAAAAAGGCCGGGCAAAATAATATGGGAAAGGGACTGTGTTATACCAATAGAAATCTTTTGTTTTTTGTCGCATTTATCTTTTTTGTCTCATCACCATATTCTGTGATGTTCACACAATTCCGGAAATAAGTTAGCGAGATTGATACTCAATCTAGAGTAGCTCCTTCGTCAGCTTGATTCCTTCCAACTTGCCGATACTGCCCTTTCTCTTCGCAATGTTAAAAAAGTATGTAAGATTTTATTACATTAATATTACAAAAAAATTAACAAGAGAGTATATTAATTTACATATTCAAGACCTATTATTTTTTACTCTAAAATAGAACGATGTTCCTCTTAGCGGAACAAAATGAGTAATGAAATAAAGAGGTTCAAATTGTGAGGAGGGAATGTGATGGAACAATTGGAAATGAACAAAAATTTATCGGAACAAATAGGTATAGAGAGCAAACCTAAGATTACAAAGTATCAGTGGAAAACATTGTGGGCATCCACAATTGGCTATGCAATGGACGGACTGGATATGATGATCCTTGCATATACATTGCCTCTGATCATGGCCTTCTATGGGCTGAATCAAGCTGAAGGCGGCGCTCTCTCTACCATCACTCTGCTCGGATCGGTACTGGGGGGGATCTTTTTCGGCACTTTGGCAGATAAGTTTGGCCGAGTTAAGGTTTTTTCATGGACTATCTTAATTTTTTCGGTTTTCACTGGTCTTTGTGCTGTTGCGCCTAACGAGCAGGCCTTTGCATTTTTCCGTTTTATGGCCGGGCTTGGTCTTGGCGGAGAGTTCGGTATTGGCATGACCATTGTCAGCGAGAGCTGGCATAAAAAATATCGTTCAAGAGCAACATCGATTGTTGCAGTCGGTTTTCAGTTTGGAACCGTTCTGGCTACACTAGCCGTGTTATTTATCGCACCTGAATTTGGTTGGCAAGGTGTCTTTTTGGCAGGGGTATTGCCTTCATTGTTAGCATTCTGGTCTCGTAAAAATCTAGAAGAACCGGAAATTTGGAAGGTTTTAAAAAAGGAAAATAAAAATAAAATTGCGATTGGACAACTTTTTTCTTCTGCTAAACAAACAAAAACTACGATTGGCCTTATCATCGCGACGACTGTTCAGAACTTTGGTTTTTATGGAATCATGACCTGGATGCCGACCATGCTCGCTACTGAAATGGGTTACTCTTTTAACAAAACGACCGTTTGGACAGTAGTCACTATTATTGGCATGATTATCGGCATTATTACATTTGGCATTTTGGCAGATAAAATCGGGCGCAGACCGTCCTATATCATTTATTTATTTTCAGCTGCGACAATTGTTTGGATTTATTTTCATCAAACTTCTACAACGATTCTTCTGCTCTTGGGAGGAGTGCTCGGATTTTTTGTAAACGGCATGATGGGCGGATATGGCGCTCTGCTTGCCGAACATTATTCAACCGAAGCAAGATCGACAGCTGAAAATGTCATTTTTAACATCGGCCGGGGATTTGCCGGATTTGCGCCATGGATTATCGGTTATCTGTCATTAAATTACTCCTTAAGCTTTGCTTTAGGGCTAATTTCTCTTACGTATATAATCTCAGCGTTAAGTTTTATCTTTTTAATCCCTGAAACGAAAGGAACAGAATTGAAGTAGTCGGATCGGTTTCCGTTATTTATTTAGTAAAAAGGGGTTAATGTTTATGGAATGGTTAGATCGAATGATATCGGTCATGGACATAATCAGTGAAAAATCGGTAGAAGGTATTGGTATAACGGAATTATCCAAGCAAACCCTTATAAGTAAGGGAACTCTTCATCGGATGTTAAAAAACATGGTTGAACATAAACTGCTTACCCAGGACGCTGTTACGAAACGATATATGCTGGGGCCAAAATCAATGTTATGGGGTAGCGAATTTCTTCGCAACCAAGATCCAACAGGCTTGTTAACTCAGTATTGCAATGAAATTGGCAATAAAACCAACCTATATTCTTATATTTGCAGATTCCAATCCAATCAAGTCTATTGTACCTATACACATCAACCATCAGATGTACGCCATAAATATTTTGTCCATCTCGGCCAGAGAATGCCGCTGCACTGTACGTCAGCGGCAAAAGCAATACTGGCTTACCAGCCTCCTAATTTAGTAGATGGCCTTCTGCAAAAAGAAGATTTAATGAAGTACACCGAATACACAAAGCAGAATATTGAATTGATAAAAAGGGAATTATCCGAAATTCGCCAGGACGGTATTGCTTTTTGCAATCAAGAATTGGAAGTAGGTGTTTATGCTATGTCCGTACCGCTTTTTCATGAAAATCATAAAACGGCTATAAGTCTTAGCTTGGTCGGGGAATGCCAATATATTCAAGAAAACCGAATGCAATTCATCAAGGAACTGAAAAACATTTCCGAACAGGCAAGCGAGCATTTAATATCTATGAATCTATTAAGTTCCAATCGGATCTAGAGAAAAAGAATAGCAAAAACAAGTCGGAAAAGAGGGGTGGGAAAAACAATGGAATTATCTGAAACATTGGGGGACAGATATGAGGTGGTTTTTTGAAAATTTCCAGGGTTATGCAAACATTAGAAAAAATCAACGAGTTTGGAAAGACGGATTGCGGTATATCAAGATTAGCTTATTCAGATGAAGAACAACAGGCCAAATTCTATTTATTGGAGCAATGTCGGAATTTAGGGATGAAAATAAGCGTCGACCCGGTTGGCAATATGATCGCCCGTTATGAAGGATTGGATCATACATTGCCTGCTGTAGCTGTTGGTTCCCACTTAGATACTGTTTACAATGGGGGCAAGTTTGACGGTGTGCTGGGTGTTGTAGCAGGACTTGAAATTGTTAGGAGCATTGTGGAACAAGGGATCACAACGCTTCATCCAATTGAATTGATATGTTTTGCTTGTGAAGAATCATCCCGATTTAATTTTTCAACATTAGGCAGCAAAGCGATGATCGGCAGCTTAAACCTCGAAACCCTTAAACAGTTGAAAGATCATGATGGCATTTCCTTAGCACATGCATTTCAAAAGCAAAATTTACACCTCGAAAACTACCATATGGCGGAAAGAACAGAAAGGGAATTAAAGGCGTTTTTTGAACTTCATATCGAACAAGGCGCCAAGCTAATCGAAAGCGGAAAAAGAATAGGAATTGTTACTGGCATTGCAGCTCCATTGCGATTAGCCGTAAGTATTGAAGGGAAAAGTTCCCATTCCGGGACAACGGCGATGGGGCATCGCAAAGACGCTTTATTGGCTGCTGCCGAATTATCTTTAGCTGTGGAAGAAGCGGCACTTGCTGAAAGCGATTTTGAAACAGTGGCAACGGTGGGAGTGTTGGATGTTCATCCTTGCGCCATGAATGTGATTCCGGGATTAGCGGAATTAAAGATTGACATTCGAAGTACTGACATTGAATCTCGTAATCGGGTTTTCAAAAAAATTCAAGAAGAGATAGCATTCCTGCAGAACAAGCGGGGAGTTGTGATCAAGATAGATTGGATGATTGAAGAAGAACCGGTCATGATGGATCAAGGGATCGCTAAAACGATTGCTTCAATCTGCGAGGAGCAAGGATTGAGTTATATGTTTATGGCAAGTGGAGCTGGCCATGACTCAATGAATATGGCAAAACGCTGGCCTACTGCCTTAATTTTTGTCCCGTCAGTCGATGGTTTGAGCCATCATCCTGATGAATACACGAAACAAGAGGATATTGCAGCTGGAATAGCACTTTTAGAGCAAGCGGTCTTAACCAGTGCGATAACTTTAAGCAAGAAAGGAGATTCAGTATGGAGTCGCACCAAGTGAGAATCCTCTCAAATGAAAAAGTAAGTGAACGCTATTGGCATATGATTGTTGATGCAAGTGATATAAAAGAGAATGTGGAACCCGGCCAGTTCTTTCATTTTCTTTGCAGTAATAGTATCTATCCATTCCTGAGACGGCCGTTTAGTGTATACCGAATCGATTCGGATCGCAATACTCTTGAATTTCTTTATTTAGTAAAAGGTTTGGGAACAAAGAAAATGACTGAGCTGAAGGCGGGAGAAAAAATTGATATATTTGGCCCGCTTGGAACCGGATTTCATTTAAAAGAATCCGATTCCAATATCCTCCTTCTTGCCAGAGGTGTTGGCATTGCGACATTGGCGGCATTAGCTTATAAAGCTGTCGGCAAAAACAAAAAAGTCATTGCAATACTAAGCGCCAGATGCCGAAATGATCTCTTGGCTGCTGATTATTTAACCAGTTTTGGCGTTCAAGTGTATAAAGTGACTGATGAAGAAGGAACAAGCGATTTGCACAAAGTTAAGGAATTAATCAATCAACTTCTTATTGAAAATGACATTCATGCTCTTTATACATGCGGTTCAAAAAGATTAGCTCGATTAATGCAAAGTATCGGAAAAAGGGAAGGATTGTGGGGAGAAATTGCTCTCGAAGAAAATATGGGATGTGCAATGGGAGTTTGTTTTGCATGTCTTTGTCATATACATGATGGCCATGAAGCGAAAAGTGCCCGAGTTTGTGTTGACGGTCCTGTATTTCCTTTAGAACAGGTGATCCTACAATGAAAAATGCGGCAGTGAATATGAGTGTAGATATTGGTGGATTAGTTTTGAAAAATCCGGTTATGCCAGCTTCAGGTACATTCGGCCCTGAGATGGAAAAGGTGATTGATTTTAATCGCTTAGGTGCGATTGTTCTTAAAAGCATTACGATGTTTCCGCGTGCTGGAAATTCAGCTCCACGCGTGTGTGAAACACCGGCTGGAATGATAAACTCCATTGGGATCCCAAGTAAAGGGATAGAGTATTATTTGGAAAACTCCGTCCCTTCTTATTCAAAATATGATTCACCCCTCATTTCCAGCTTATCAGCTGATTCCATTGATGAATTTGCCAAACTGGCTGAAATTGTAACAAAAAGCAATGATGTGGATGCAATAGAATTAAATATTTCCTGCCCTAATTTAAAAGGAAACGGCCTTGCATTCGGTATGGATGCAGACATCACGTTTAACCTTGTAAAGAAGGTTCGTGCTGTAACGGATAAACCAATCATTACAAAGCTTACGCCCAATGTAACAAACATACAAGAAATAGCTGTAGCGGCTGAAGAAGCTGGGAGCGATTGTTTAAATGTCGCTAACACTTTTTTGGCGATGTCCATTGATGTTCATACGAGAAAGCCGAAGATTGGGAACATTATGGGCGGGCTGTCTGGACCCGCAACGAAACCGATCATTGTCAGACTAATTTATCAAGTTTCCCAAGTCGTTCACATTCCGATTATTGGATGTGGCGGAGTTATGTCAGGAGAAGATGCCATTGAAATGATGTTAGCTGGGGCAACTGCTGTTCAAGTCGGAACGGCAAATTTCATTCAACCTGATGCGATGATCAGAATATTGAAAGAGATTGAATCATATATGGAGCAATATCAAATAAAAGATATTCGTGAAATCATCGGACAAGTAGTAATAAATCAATAACAAGGGGTGATGGAATCTATGGAGTTCGATTTACTAATAAAAAATGGAACGATTGTGACCCCAGAAGATGCTTATAAAGGCAATATTTATATAAAAAATGGAAAAATTGCCGCTATCACAAACGATGAATTGCGGAGCGATGTAGGGGAAGTCGTGGATGCAAACGGAAAATTTGTATTTCCTGGTTTTATTGATACCCATGTGCATTCGAGGGATCCCGGTGCTACCTATAAAGAGGATTTTTACCATTCTACTCAAGCTGCCGCAGCCGGAGGTGTTACGACTGTTTTTGAAATGCCAAATACGAATCCGCCGGTAAATAATGTGGAAAATTTCCGGAAACAGGTTGCAAATTTGAAAAGTAAAGCTTTTGTTAACTTTGGCGTTTGGGGAATTTGTCTTGGGCATTTAAATATGAAAGAATACGAAAAGCTTCACCATGCTGGTGTCATTGGTTTTAAATTTTTCTGGGGATATGCTGTACATTCGGAAACATTCCAATTGATATATAACTATAAACCGGGGATGAAAGATGTAATCCCGCCATTTGCAGACGGTGAAATATATGAAATGTTTCAGGAAGTGGCAAAAACCGGGCAAATATTTGCGATTCATGCGGAAAATCATGATCTCATCCAGCGGCTGACACAAAAAGTTGAGGATCGGAATGGACGCACTTACATGGATCTGCTCGAAGGCAGACCCAGTCTTGCCGAAGAATTGACAATACAATCGGGGATAGCTATGGCAAAAAAAACCGGGGCGCGACTCCATATATTGCATGTTAGTACTGCCGAAGGGATAGAATTAGTTCGCCAGGCGCAAAAAGAAGGCTATCCAATTACCGCAGAAACATGCCCGCATTATTTGTTTTTATCAGCAGAAGATTATGATCATATAGGGCCACAGATGAAAGTTTATCCTCCGATTAAATATAAAAAAGACCAAGAAGCCCTTTGGGATGCGTTGCAAGATGGGACCATTTCTCATGTTTGTTCTGATCACGCTCCACACACTGAAGAAGAAAAAGCAGGAGATTTATGGTCAATCCCGGCAGGTATGTGTGGAGTTGAAACAATGGCTCCGCTAATGTTAAATGCAGTCAACGAAGGAAAAATTTCAATCCATGATATTGTCCACCTTCTTTCGGAAGGGCCGGCAAAATTATTTAATTTATATCCTAATAAAGGTGTTATTCGTATAGGCGCCGATGCGGATATCACGATTGTTGACATGAATAAAGAACATACAATTAAACGCAATGAGCTCCATAGCAAGAGTAAAGTTACCGCTTTTGATGGGTTTAAAGTGAAAGGGGTTCCCGAACAGACAATTGTAGGAGGTACGATTGTTATGAGGGATGGCGAAATAATTGGCCCGCCAACAGGAAAATTCATTGCACCAAATGCATCAAACTGATAAGGAGATTGGCGAATGACAGGTATGAGTTTTGTTGCGACAGGAGACAGTTTTATAACAAGAAGGTTGTCTAAGAAAGACTATGATCGTCATCTTGCTGAATTGATTGGGAGAGCGGAATTTCGTTTTACAAATTTAGAAGTTACCCTTCACCATAACGAAGGGTATCCTTCTGCGCTAAGCGGTGGTACGTGGGCTATGGCCGATCCAGAACGGCTGGATGACTTAAAAAAGTATACATTTAATTGTATGACATGGGCCAATAACCATACGCTTGATTATTTATACGGCGGTTTGAGTGCAACGGAACGATATTTGAATGCATCTAATATCGTACATGCAGGTGCAGGAGAAAATTTGGCTGCTGCAAGTTCCCCTAAATATTTAGACTGCGAGTCAGGAAGAGTAGCTATAATTGGAGCCACTTCCACGTTCCATGATTTTTGGCGGGCTGGTGAACAACGCTCTGATATGAAAGGACGTCCTGGGGTCAATCCGCTTCGCTACAAGACTACGTATTATGTAAAACCGGAACATATGAAGGTTCTCAGGGAAATTGCTGATGTTACGGGAATGAATGCGGAAAATGATCTGGCAATTAAAGAGGGGTTTTCTGCTGAAAATGATCAGTTTAAATTTGGGGAATATACATTTTGCATAGGCGACAAAGAAGGAATGGTTAGAGTTCCCTATGAAAAGGATTTAAAGAGAATAACAAAAGCCATTCACGAAGGAAAGCGCCAGGCTGATTACGTCATCATTAGTATTCATTGCCATGAAATGAATAAGGATCGCAAAGATCAGGCGCCTGATTTTCTGGAAGCCTTTGCCCGTCATTGTATCGATGAAGGTGCTCATGCAGTGATTGGCCATGGCCCCCATATTCTTAGAGGCGTAGAAATTTATAAAAACAGACCGATTTTTTACAGTTTAGGGAATTTTATTTTTCAAAACGATTCTGTGCAGAAATTGCCTAGCGAT
This sequence comes from Aeribacillus sp. FSL M8-0235, assembly GCF_038000355.1. Taxonomy (NCBI): domain Bacteria; kingdom Bacillati; phylum Bacillota; class Bacilli; order Caryophanales; family Bacillaceae; genus Aeribacillus; species Aeribacillus sp. FSL M8-0235. The sequence goes on from NZ_JBBOBW010000001.1 coordinate 1,241,922, forward strand.
TTCTATGAACAATATGATTTACCATTGACGGCTACTGTGGCGGATGCACTTGATAAACGAAGCAACAATAATACAAAAGGTCTTGGGGTTAATAAGGCAGTATGGGAATCTGTGGTTGCCTTTTGGGAAATGAAGGAAGGTGCTCTTACAAGTTTAACTTTTTATCCAATAGAATTAGGATATGGATTAAAACGATATCGAAGAGGCTGGCCTAAATTATCGGATAATATCGAAATATTGAAAAGGTTGGAAATATTATCGAAACAATATGGAACCAAATTTGACATTAAAGATGGAACAGCCAAAGTAATGTTAAATTAAATGTTTTTGTAATTTCCTGAGTAAGAAATATATAAAGGGTGAATAAAATGGATAAGGTAGAAAAAGTGAAAGTTTTATCACAATTATTTGACCTTATTAATTATTATTATGAGTATCGTGATCAACCAGCTGATGATCATTTTATTCAAAGTTGGCTCTCTGCTTCGGCCAGTTTTGCCCAAATTTTTGTGTCAGCGTGATCAACATTTGCAGTTGGTTAATCTTCACTCAAGTTTGACACCATTTCACTACATGTGGATAACTAAAGGTGATTATACCAATAGTTATCCACTTTTTTTATCGAAAATATAATCATTATGTAGTGTTATGTGGATAACTTTTGTATATCCAATAATATGTAATATATGTTATACTATTAGTGCTATGTATATTCGAATTAATAAGCAAAAAAATAAAAATGGTTCTGTTCGTCAATATCTACAAATATGTCGTACATTTCGTGTAGACAATAAAGTTCGGCAACAAACGCTTTGTAATCTAGGGAGGTTAGAACATTTATTAGAGAATGGCTCTGTCGATAACATAATCGAGGGATTAGCCAAATTTTCAGAGCGTTACTTTGACCGAATTCACGGGCAAGGCTCTTCCTCTTCTGTCTCCGTGCTTTGGACAAAAGAGTTTGGGCCGGTTTATCTGTTCCGAAAGGTATGGGAAAAGTTAGGGCTTGGTCGGCTATTACGTAAAATCATGGATGATTCCGAGGCTGCTTCTCAGTATGACGAAGCCATTTTTGCTATGGTGTTAAACCGTCTCATGGATCCCAATAGTAAGCATGATATCTTCAAACAATGGATCGACACGATTTATGCAGAAGGTCTTTCAGACATTCAACTCCATCACTACTATCGTGCATTAGACTTCTTAAGTGAACAAAAAGAAAAAATTGAGGAACAACTTTATAGACATTTAACCGATTTAACCTCATTAGAAGTAGATATCGTGTTTTACGACACGACAAGCACCTATTTCGAAGGAGAGGAAGCAGACGAACTGCTGGCTCACTATGGTTACTCCAAAGATCATCGTGGAGATCGAAAACAAGTCGTGATTGGCTTATTAATGACCAAAACAGGGATTCCGATTGGGCATCAAGTCTTCCCTGGAAACATGCATGATACGAAGACGTTTGGCATGGTGGTTGAAGACCTGAAGAAGCGCTATCCTATTCAGAAAGTCATTCTAGTGGGAGACCGCGGAATGGTTAGTGAAGCCAACTTAGATCAAATTCGTGAACTGGGCATGGAATATATAGTGGGTGTCAAATTACGAAAGTCGAAGAAAGCCCAAGAGCTATTATCCATCCGTGGGCCATATAAGAAGGTTCTCCCGAATCTAAAAGTGAAGTCAAAGAAAATCGATGGCGAAACGTATGTACTCTGTTACAATCCGGACGCTGAAGAACGTGATCGAGCGAGTCGTCAAGTCGTGTTAGAAAACCTTCAATCGAAGCTTGATGAACTCGGTCCATCTGGACTCGTCAAAAACCGTGCGTATTCCAAGTTTTTAACGATAGAAAAAGCATCGGCCAAAATTGATGAAGAGAAGGTATCCAATGACGAAAAGTTTGACGGAAAGTACGCCATTCGGACCAACTCGTCATTAACGGATGAAGAGGCAGCACTTGCCTATAAAGAGTTGTGGAGAGTGGAACAAGCCTTTCGTAACCTGAAGTCGAATCTAGAACTTCGCCCGATGTACCATCGAGTGGAATCTCGTATTCGAGGCCATATCATGGTTTGTTTCCTTGCGCTTGTCATGGAATCCTTTTTGGCCTATAAGCTAAAAGAAATAGGATGCCAAACAAGTGTAAAGGATATTTTGCATGATGTAAGCCAGGTGAAGGCCTCGAAAATACGCGTGAATGGTGAAGAGCAAATCGTTCGTACAGAATTACAAGGTCAAGCAAATCTAGCATTTGAAGCACTTGTCACACAAGCGCCTCCTAGAGTATTAGAAAAAAACACGTGCCACTAACAAGTGTAGTGGTACGTGTTGTGGGTAAAGTCCAAAACACCAGTATTTTCGGGCTTTTCTTTAGTGTACTCTGTCAAACTTGAGTTTAGAAATGATAATCTGACAAATTCTTCTTCCTATCGTTAATTCAATCGGTAGGCGATTCGCGTTAAACAGTTCCAACGTGATTTGTCCTTTAAATCCCGGGTCAACCCAACCGGCATTTTGAATAAATAGCCCTAAGCGGCCGATCGAGCTTCTTCCTTCTACGAAAGCAGTAAGATTTTCCGGCAGCTCGATGGTTTCTATAGTAGTAGCAAGCAAGAAAGAGAAGGGGGGAATGACAATTTTCTCGTTTTCAGCTACTACTTCTTTATATTTCGCTTTCGCCTCTAATGATAGATGAGCATTGGCGTGCTCAGCCATCACAAGAAAATGATTTCCAAGGCGCAAATCAACTGAAGCAGGTTGAATTTGCTCTTTTGTTAAGGGATCAATGACCAATTCTTTATGTTGTATTTTCTCAAGAATAGTTTTTCCAGATAAAATCATTCCTTCTTTCCTTCCTCCAGTTACACTTTTTGTAAATTCCAAGGGAATGGATCTGGAAGAGTAGACCAGTCTTGATCAAACTCAGCGTCGGTTAGTAAACATTTATCCAATTCCTTTATAATTTCTTCAGGGCGTAAATCTATTCCAATAAATACTAATTCTGTTTGCCGATCTCCGAACTGATCATCCCACTCGTCCAGCAAATGAGGGTTTTCTTTTAAAATTTGCTGCTGCTCTTCTTTCGGCAAAGAAGCGACCCAATAAGAGATCGGTTCAATACTAACAGAAGGTCCTGCCTGAGACATCAAAAGGGCAAGGTTATTTCTAGTTGCGCACCATGCAATTCCCTTTGCCCTTACAATATTTTCGGGCATGGAGTGAAGCCAATTGTAAAAGCGCTCGGAATGGAAAGGCAAACGTCTTGAATAAACAAAGGAAGAAATTCCATATTCTTCAGTTTCCGGTGTATGCTGATCATGCCCTTGCTCTAACTCCTTGATCCATCCTGCTGAAGAGCTTGCTTCCTCAAAATTGAATAGTCCAGTGTTTAAAATCTCTCGAGGATCAATCTCACCTTTGACAGTACGAATAAGTTTCGCTTTTGGCTGCAATGTTTTTAATACCTTTTCCAGCTTTGCCAATTCTTCTTCAGACACCTAGTCACACTTATTCAAGATGAGCACATCGCAAAATTCAATTTGGTCAATAAGAAGGTCTGCGATTTCACGAGTATCGTCTTCACTTAACGCTTGCTTTCTATCTAATAGCCGATCACCTGACTGGTAATCCTTCCAGAATCGATTGGCATCTACAACCGTCACCATCGTATCCAATCGACAAAAGCGCGTCAGATCGATTCCTAGTTCTTCATCAATATATGAAAAAGTTTGAGCAACTGGGATTGGCTCACTAATTCCAGTCGATTCAATAATGATATAATCGATATTTCCTTGTTTAGCGAGCCTTTCTACTTCAATTAATAGATCTTCCCTTAATGTACAGCAAATACATCCGTTTGACATTTCGACTAGCTTCTCCTCAGTTCTTGAAAGCTCTCCGCCTTGTTTGACTAATTCAGCATCAATATTGACCTCGCTCATATCGTTCACAATAACGGCTACCTTGAGCCCTTGGCGATTTTGTAAAATATGATTCAAAATGGTAGTTTTCCCTGCTCCTAAGTAGCCGCTTAAAACGGTCACAGGTATTTTTTTATCCATTGTCATCTTCCTTTCAACAATTAAAGTTTTTCTTTGACCTCAGATTGGTTCGAGATAATTGAAAACCAATTTATATAAATCGTAATCATTACGATTTATATAATATTTAAACATATTTTTTTCGTAAATGCAAAATAAACTGTGGGAGTATTGATTTAGAATGCCGCAAGCCGAATATTAAACGATATACATAAAAGCAGAACGGTTGGTGCAATCCATCCATAGCTGCCAAAAAGTACTTCAGAGAAAGGTCTTCTACAAAACAATCGTACAATACACATCATGAACAATTTCTGGAAGCTTGAAATCAATGTGCACAATGCTTTTATAAATGGAAAAAAGATTATCCATTCACAAATTCCGTTTTAGATGGTATAGTTTTTACTATTTTCAAGGAGTGGAAAAGAGATGAACCCTTTTATTCTAATCGTAGGAGCGGGTCCTGCCGGGATTGGAATGGGGATATTATTAAAACAATTAGGAATTAAAAATTTCGGAATTTTAGAGCGTGACCGTATTGGGTCACCGTTTATGCAATAGCCGAAGGAGATGAGATTTATTACGCCATCGTTCACAGGATAAGGATTTGGTGCATTAGATTTAAACGCTGTTTCGCTGTCTGTTTTTGATTATAAAAAATTTGTTTAATCACCCAAAAAATTGCTGGAGAAATGGTTGTTTTTTTGTTTAAGTGTATATATCAAATTGAGGATGAACCAAGTATAATTTGATTAAAAATTTCTGAATAAAAAGAAAATAAAGTTTTATTACCTGATAAACATCAATGAATATTCGTAAAAAATGATACCGCTTTCAATTAATTAAATTAATCTAATGTGAGGGGGGAATGGAATTGATCAAAACATCTAATGGTGAAGAAATTTTTATTATTGATGCACACATTGCCTTATGGGATGGAAGTAAGGAGAATCAATTGAATATCCACGGAGAACAATTTATTAGTTGCTTTTATGATTATCACAAAAATCTAAGTCCGAAAGAATATTGGTGGCCGAAAGATGAGTTCGTAAAGTATTCTCCAGAAAAACTTGTGAATGATGTGTTTATTGAAGGATATGTGGATATGGCGATTTTCCAACCAGTTCTTCTAAAAGAGTTTTATAAAAATGGTTTTGGTAATTTTGATGCAAATGAGGAACTTTCAAAAAAGTACCCTAATCGTTTTATTTGCAATGGAACATTCGATCCCCGACATGGTGAACGAGGTTTAGAAAAATTAGAAGAAAATAAAGAAAAATACAACTGGCAAGGTGTCAAGTTATATACAGCTGATTGGTACGGTAATTCAAAGGGCTATAAACTATCTGATGACTGGTCAAAAAGATATCTTGAAAAATGCCAAGAGCTGGGGATAAGAAATATTCATATTCATAAGGGTCCAACGATCACTCCTTTAAATCGGGATGCATTTGACGTAGCAGATGTTGATGATGCAGCAAGTTGTTTCCCTGAACTGAACTTTATTGTCGAACACGTAGGACTTCCAAGATTAGAAGATTTTTGTTGGATTGCTACACAAGAGAAAAATGTCTATGCAGGTTTGTCAGTTGCCATTGCTTTAATTCATACTCGACCTCGTTATTTTGCTCAGATTATTAGTGAATTGTTGTACTGGCTTGATGAAGACCGAATCATTTTTGGAAGTGATTATGCTATATGGGAACCGAAGTGGATCATTGAAAAGTTTCTTGAATTTGAACTTCCAGAAGATATACAAGAAGAAACTGGAGTTACATTTGATTTGGAAGTTAAGAAAAAGATTTTAGCAGGAAATGTAGCGAGATTATATAACATTGATATCGAAAAACAAAAAGAAAAGTTAAAAAATTGTAAATTATCTAAACAAACAGCATAACTGAAATGAGGGAATAACTTATTAAAAGACTTATCTAATCCATTGAATGGGGAGGTGCATCGAAGTTAATGGATAAAGAAAAGCAAGTGTATAGCATGCTTGAAAAAGTGTATGATCCTGAACTTGATCAGCCGTTAACAGAGTTGGGATTTATCGACCATATTGTAATTAAAGACAATCATGTTGAAGTAGTCATTCGTCTTCCAACTTATTGGTGTTCTCCTAACTTTGCATACATCATGGCTGAAGATATAAGGAAATATGTGTCTGAGTTAGAATGGGTAAAAACGGTTCAAGTTCATTTACTGGATCATTGTGCATCCGATGAAATTAATCACGGAGCATCAGCAGGAAAATCATTTAGCGAAGTCTTCGGCGCTTTATCTGACGGAGACCTTGAAGAATTGCGCAAAACTTTTGATATAAAAGCCTACTATGCAAGGCAAGAGAAACTGATGAAATATCTACTAAAAATAGGAATGTCAAAGGAAGAAATTACGTCTTTATCTCTACAAGAACTGAATGAACTGTCCCTGCCCGAAGAAGGGAGGCTGTTAAGAGAAAAATATTTGGAGAAGAAAAAAGTATTCCATCACTCAAGTACATTTGCCATAACAACTCCAGAAGGGAAACCATTGACTGAAGAAGAGTTTTCAGATTACTTGAAAGGCGCCAAGCTGACAAGGTTGAGCATGGAGTTTAATGCGCATTATTGCCGGGGATTGTTGGAGGCACGATATAATTTGTCTGCTGCTTATGAAGGCAGTTTGGCAAAATGATTCATAATTTTTACAGCGTACAAATAATTTCATAATAAAAGGAAAGGTGATGTAAGATGAGTAAAAATGTTCTTATTATTACTGGCGATGCTGCTGAAGCATTAGAAGTGTTTTATCCTTATTATCGTTGTATTGAAGAAAATATTAATTGTACAATTGCCTCACCTGTTAAAAAGAAGCTCCAGACGGTTGTCCATGATTTCCTTCCTGAAATGGAGACTTTTACAGAAAAATGGGCATATAAAATCGAATCTCATGCATCAGTAGATGAGATTAATCCGGCCGACTATGATGGATTAATTATCCCAGGAGGGCGTGCGCCTGAATATATTCGTATGAATCCAAAGGTTCAGGAAATTGCTGCTCACTTTTTAAAAGAAAATAAACCTCTTGGGGTGATCTGTCATGGACAATTAGTCTTAACAACTGTAAGAGAATACATCAAAGGAAGAGAGATGACAGCTTACACTGCTTGTAGACCAGAAGTGGAAGCAGCAGGAGCTACTTATGTGGAAAAAATGCTTCATGTGGATGGGAACATTGTATCGGGCCACGCTTGGCCGGATTTACCGGGATTCATGAGAGAATTCTTTAAATTGTTGAATGTAAGAGAAAAGTCTGCTGTTTAAAACATAAAAGGGCTGATGTATTTGAAAATGCCCCCCGAATATCGGATACTTGAAAAAAGTTCGATATTCGGGATTTTTTGTTTCATCAGGAAAAATACGTTTATCATCGAATCCAAGATGTAAGCGGAGAAAATCCAATGAGGATGATTTGAGTGACGTTCAAATGAGACAGTTAGAGAAAATCATTGGAATGTCAAACATGTGTCCAGACGTTCTCCACATTTAGAGCAGTTCCTAATTACTTGTCTAAAAAGGAAATTGCCCATTGAAAGACACTATGGACTTAATACTTGGTGTATGGTAGCAATCCCAAGTTTTCCTGCCGGTCGTCTCCCCGAACAACATTTGCCGATTGTCTTTTTTCATTCACTCCCGTTTCGATCAAATTATACGGACTTAACGGTCTAAAGAATTTAATAACAGTAACGATATATAAAATATGACAATTCCTTCTGTTGTTTTAGGGTTAATTCCTGTCAGCTCTTCGATTTTATTTAAACGGTAGTGCAGTGTATTAATATGGATATTCATTTCCTCTGCTGTTTTTTTGATCGATTGATTATTGTTCATATAGTGTTGTAACGTTTCGATTAGAATTTGATCTTTTTCCATCATATGAATGGTTTGCTTCAAAAAATCTTTTTGCATCTCTGATGGGATATCTTCCAAGATGATTTCTAATATAAGATCCTCATAAAATACAATGCCTTTATTTTTTCGCGCTACCTTTAATGCTTTTTGTGCTTCTTTAAAAGATTTATTGATCATGTGTTTGCAAGCTGTTTTTCCTATGCCAATAGCTAAAGTGCTTTTGTATCTGTTTTCGAATCTTTTTTTTAAATCGTTTAACTGACTGTAAAAATAATTTTGTTTATAAGAAGCATCCATCTTTTTTAATACTAAAAAGCGCTCTTGCCCCCATCGAACAATAAAATGTTTTTCTTTCCCGAAGATAGAATAAAACAATTCTATGATTTCTTTTTGAATTCGATGAATATCGTAATTATTTAATGTGTGTATCTCCAATTCCATGAGTGTGCAAACATGAGTGTCATACACAGGAATGCCTAACATAAACCCGCGCTCTAAAAAATCTTTGTCCACAGATGAAGCATTGATCCATTCATAAAGATACGATTCTATTCCTCTTATTTCCCATTCGTTTCTTTCAGTATAATATGCTTCTTGTATAATGAGCTCTGTCATTCTTCTAATTAAGTCCGCATAAGGCTCCACTTGTTTCGGTTCGCCAGTTATTCCGATCACTCCAATTACCTTCTTATGAAACATAATGGGCATATTGATTCCTGCTTTGACTCCTTTCAGCACTTGTGCTTTGATTTGATCAATGTAAAGCTTTTGTTTGGACTTAATAACAATCGTAGCTCCTTCATGAAAAGAGCCGATCCGACTCTCATCAGTGGAGGATATGATGATCCCATTAATATCAACTAATATAATATCCTCTTTGACTACGTCCTGAACCTCTGAAATAATTTTAGCAGCCAGCTTTGGGGATAATTGCAACTCGTATCACCACCCTTTTGGTTAAAAAGACAATAAAATAGGCATTTTTGGTATGTTAATTATATCATCATACATAGATAATATGACTCTCATTCTTTATAATAAAACGAAAAGAATAAAAGTGAGGGGTTTGAATGATTGCTCCTGATATAAAGAGGGAATTCATAAATATTGTAGGAGAAGAAAATTTTGAAGATTCGGAAGTTGAAAGGTTAGTATATTCGTATGATGCGACTCCAAATTTTCAATCGATTCCGGATGCGGTCGTTTCCCCTAGAAATACAGAGGAAGTATCTAAAATATTGCAATTATGTAATGAAAATAAAATACCGATTGTTCCGCGGGGCTCTGGTACGAACTTATGCGCCGGCACTTGTCCAGTTGAAGGAGGAATCGTTCTTCTATTTAAACATATGAACAAAATTTTAGAGATCGATGAGGAAAACTTAACCGTCACATGTCAACCGGGAGTTATCACACTTGATTTAATCCATGCGGTGGAACAAAAAGGTTTGTTTTATCCACCAGACCCAAGCTCAATGAAAATATCTACAATTGGGGGAAATATTAACGAAAATTCTGGAGGATTAAGAGGACTGAAATATGGAGTAACTCGTGATTATGTGCTAGGGCTAGAGGCGGTTCTTCCTAATGGGGAAATTGTTCGAACAGGAGGAAAGCTAGCGAAAGATGTGGCAGGGTATGATTTAACGCGCTTATTTATAGGTTCTGAAGGAACGTTAGGAGTGATTACAGAAGCGACATTAAAGCTGATCCCACTGCCTGAATCAAAAAAGACAATGCTTGCTTTATTTCAAGATTTAGAAGCTGCTGCGCGTTCCGTATCGAAAATTATTGCCAATAAAGTAATTCCGGCAACTTTAGAGTTTTTAGATCAGCCGACGCTAAAAGTAGTGGAGGACTATTCACAAATCGGACTGCCAACAGACGTTCAAGCCGTATTACTGATTGAACAAGATGGAACGCCTGAAAATGTGAGTAAAGATATGAAGGTCATGGAAGAAATATGCAGGAGTGAAAACGCCGTATCTGTACAAATTGCCCAGTCAGAAGAAGAAGCTGAAGCTTTACGAACAGCGAGACGCACCGCTTTGTCCGCCTTAGCCAGACTAGCACCAACTACCATTTTAGAAGATGCGACTGTTCCAAGATCAGAAATTGCCAAAATGGTCAAAGCCATTAATGAAATAGCCGCAAAACATAACGTAAAAATATGCACGTTTGGTCATGCGGGAGACGGAAACCTTCATCCTACCTGCACGACAGATATTCGGAAGAAAGATGAGATGGAACGGGTGGAAAAAGCTTTTGCTGAAATATTTGCAAAGGCCATTGAACTGGGAGGAACAATTACTGGAGAACATGGAGTAGGGGCCATGAAAGCGCCTTATTTAGAATGGAAGCTAGGGAAATCTGGCATCGATGTGATGAAGTCGATCAAAGCTGCATTGGATCCAAACAATATTATGAATCCTGGGAAATTATTTGCAAAGGATACACGAAAACGAGTGGTGATCTCAAAATGATGACAGAATCAGAAAAGCAAAATATCCAAAGAGATTTCAAGGAACGCATGGACGAAGATGAGCTGTTAAATTGTATGAGATGCGGTTTTTGTTTGCCATCTTGCCCAACTTACATTGTGTCTGGATATAAAGAAAGCCAATCACCAAGAGGAAGAATTGCCTTAATGAAGGCAGTTTATGATGGGGTCCTTCAACCGGATGATGAATTTGAAAAGTCTTTAAACTTATGTTTAGGATGTCGTGCGTGTGAGCCGGTTTGTCCATCGGGTGTGAATTATGGACATTTATTAGAAGAAGCAAGAGACATAATTAACCAAAATAAAAAGCATTCTTTACCTGTGCGGGCAGTTCGAAATGTGGTTTTTAAACAACTATTTCCTAAGAAAAATAATTTAATCAACATAACTAGCTTAGTTGGATTTTATCAAAGCTCTGGACTTCAAAAAGCGGCACGTAAAATAGGATTTATGAAACTGTTTCCAGATCATCTCCGCGAAATGGAAAAAATATTGCCTGATGTTCCTGAGAGAAAGACACTGAAACAGCGATCTGAATATTTCCCGCCAAAAGGAGAGAAAAAAGCAACTGTTGCTTTCTTTTCCGGATGTTTAATGGACACGTTGTTTCTCGAAACAAATCATGCAACCATTCAATTATTGCAAAAAGCCGGGTGTGAAATTGTTATTCCTAAAACACAAGCATGCTGCGGAGCTTTGCATGGTCATAGCGGAGAAAAAGAACTAGCGAAAGAATTAGCAAAACAAAATATTGAAGCGTTTGGAAAAAACGAAGTAGATTATATTATAACAAACGCGGGTGGCTGCGGCGCTTTCTTGATTGAATATGATCACTTATTAAAAGATGATCCGCAATGGTCAGAGCGCGCTGAAAAATTTGTTGCAAAAATAAAAGACATTACGTCCATTTTATATGAGCTTGATTTTCACAAACAATTTCGCCTTTCACTTCCTGAACAAGTCGTCACATATCAAGATTCCTGTCACCTGAGAAACGTCATGAAAACGTCAAAAGCTCCTAGAGAATTGCTTCGTTCAATTAAAGGAGTAACATTCACAGAAATGGAAAATGCCGATAGCTGCTGCGGCTCTGCAGGCATTTATAACATTGTCGAACCGAAAACATCCATGGAAATTTTAGATCAGAAAATGGAAAAAATGAAAAAAACCAAAGCCACTACAATAGTAACAGCTAATCCAGGATGTTTCATGCAAATGAAGCTAGGAATTGAAAGAGAAGGATTAAAGGATGTAAAAGCTGTTCATATTGTGGATCTATTGTTAGAAGCAGCGAAATAACGAACAAGCACTATATTTGATGTAATTTTGAAACTTAATGTGAATGTTTAATTGTTAAGCTGCAGTTTTTTGTTCAGATGGTTATGGGGGAGGACTTTCTCTAAGAAACGGACTTGTTTGAAGTAGCTTCTACTCAAGTGTCTCAGACCTTCGGAAGCATCTGTGTCTGATTTTAAGTTAAATTCAACATAAAATGAAGAAAAGAAACGGAATGTACCGCGCATGCATTCCGTTATTTCAACCGCCATCAAGATAGATTTTACGGTTGTGAGAACATATAGATTTTTCATGAATGAAATAACTAAACGTTTCTTTTTATTCCAGACTTCATTTTCATCATTGGAGGATTTTGCTTGCGGCGTTGGCAAGTTTGCTTTCGTTTGATGATCCAGTCTAACTTTAAGCAGATTCATTCCCTTTTAGAACAAGAATATTTTTTGGGCTGTCCAGAATGAAACATCATAATCATTGATATATCAACGTTTCAAAAATATTAAAGGGGCGTCTATAAGCCGGAAAATCGACTTATTAGACAGCCCCTATGTGTAGAAGACTCCGCTCATGGAATACATTTGTTAGCATTCCGCCTCTGTGAAACATCTCAGCCAAAAGGCGCCTTCACCCGCAAACAAGTTACGATTGCTCCGCTAAAAAATAAATTTTCTTCACTTTCTCCTTAAACTGCTCAACATGAACAAACCGTGCTTCTCGCAAAACCTCTTTTCCATCGACATATAAAATTAAAACAGGCGCGGTAAATATGGATAAGTGACCGGCTATGCTCGGAATATCATCGACGTTGATAAAGCCCATTTGAATCTTTGGAAACTCAGCCAGCACTTTTTCCACCTTTGGCAGCAAAGCATGACAAACACTGCAATTTGTTTTGGATATATATAAAAATGCCAAATGATGACTATTAATAAATTGCTCGACATCTTCTATGGAAAATAAATCATGGTTTGTCTGCAAAATTCATTTCGTCCCCTTTCATGATCAAAAAACTTACTTCATTATACCATAGGAAGGTATAATGAAATTGAACAGATGCTTCGCACGTTGAGAAGCGGGAGATTCACTTGGAGGGGCTTTAGAAGATGTGTATTGACGGCTTCTATTCTTTAATCGTTTGAATAGAAATATTTGAAAAAATGATTATGAACAAAAACTGGAAGTGATGAATCAAATTTGAGAGTAAACGTTCGATGATTTCAAATTGTGCGGATGATATCGCTTACCTTCACAGTAAAGAACACGGAAAAACGAATGATGTTAGAAGTCTTTCTTGTATATAACAAAGAAATTTTAACTTATTGCCCTTTGTATTGTTCTTGTTCGTTGATCTGCCGGGCAAAAATACCTTTTTCTATTTATTAGGCAGCTGGCAGCAAAATCAACGGATGCTCTTTTCTACCCCTTGTAAGTGAACACGTACATTAATTATGTTGAATTACACAAGTCATTCAGCCGCTTTGATGCGAAATCATTCAACATTGCAGACCTTTATGTAGATTTTCTTCGTAAGAAATCTTCTCCAATAAATACATTAAACCCCAGCACCTAAGTACTGGGGCAAAAAAACATGAATCCCCCGCTGACGGGGTGAAATGGCCTGCGACGCGGCAGGCAACTTATTATTAAGTTATGAGCTTTTTGCTGATATTATGCAAGGAGAGGAACCATTTAGGCTCCTCTCCGTTGGAAAATACAAACGAATCCACGTTTTTTCACGTGTGAAATGGTCTGTGACGAGACAGACAACTTATTTTGTATTCTAAGTATAGAAAAAACCTTGGGAAATGTCAATACATGATCAATACACTGTCAATACGTTGTAAGTACGTTACAGATTAAATACCCATTTTACACGGTTCATAATCTTATTTAAATCATCCTTGTTTATATTGCCGATATGTTGCTTTAGCCTTACTTTGTTGACTGTCGTTAATTCTTCCACCTTTACGGCGGAAGTCTGCGTTAAAAACGGATAGACTTCCTTTTTGAGAAAATAATGTGTCGCAAGTTTTGGCGATACCATTGTTTTTCCTTTCCGATCTGTTATAATTTTGGTTTTTAACTTTGTAGTCAGCGGAGCTATCTTAACATTACCGGATGTACGGTTAATTCTGTTATTAGAAAGGACAAGCACCGGTCGTTCTCCGTTTTGCTCTGTGCCGATATTTTCCCCGAGTTCACAAGTGAAAATGGCCCCTTGAACGATCAGTCGTTTCATTTGCGTTTGCTCATTCTCAATCCATTCATTAGCTAATGTGATCTTATTGGGATACCATTCGTCTAGTTTAGCTTTTTTGTCAGCTTTTTTTAAACGTAATCGCTCACGTTTTACTGCATCTGATTCCATCTTCTTCTCCCTTTCCCTTTGTTTTATACCGTTACACTCATGATTGTATCACGTCATGATCTTAAAGTTTGTTAAAGCTTCAATATTTTTTCGCTATACATTCCCATCATTTTGTCGCTTGCAGGGTATGCCGAAACATCAATAGAATGATTATATAACAGTGTAATAACAGAATGTATCGGTGTTTTGACTAGTGATATAGACGAAGGACTAATATTGATTGAACCGAGAGACGTGTGTACCTAGTTAAGAATGAAGGAATCTGCTTTAAGAAAGTATGCTCTCATTCTCCAAGCAAGACGCGGGTGGGAGCGAGGCTATTTAGAAAAGACATTATATTCTCTTGAAGCGTTTTATGGAGATAAAACAGAGCAGCGATATGACGCCAGAAACAAGCGGCAGAAGCAGTAATGGCATGTGTTCGACAATCAAACGTAGCAGTTTGCGAAATGAAGACAAAACGGGAATTAGATCGTTATAACGATAATATACAAACGTTAAAAGTGATGGTGCCAAACAAAACGATCTGCTAAAGTACTCATGATGAGGTTAGATCAACAACAGAAATACATAAAGGAAAGGGATGAACTTCTCACGCGGTTTCTAAAGGAATCCATGGAGACACGCAAAATGATCACTGTGGCCAAAGAGGAAGAGCAAAAGAAGAAAAAGTGTTTTGGTCTCTTCATCTCTTTTGTGATTGTTCATTTCGCATGCATCCTCTTTTCCCTCAAGTTCAGTATTCATGCGAGAATCAAAATTGTACATTTATTAAATTAGCATTCATATGCATCTTCGCTCTGTATGAGTAAAATGTTTGTTGGAGAAAGATAAGATCCTTCCGTTAGAAGCAGGAGTTTCTCTTAAATAGTAGGGGGAAAGGCAAAATAAATGCAAAAAGGACTCTCTTCCTGTATTGTGATAAGTGCACAAACCAAACACAAGGAGAAAAGAGAGGGGAGCAAACATTAAAAGAGATCGAAATGGAATTATTTTCGATGATTCAAGAAACCTTCGGGGAACTGCTTCAACAGGTGTTGGAGTACATCGATCACGAGTGCCCTTGGTAAACAAACGTCACTATGTGCATCAGACGAAATGAGCCGGTGTAGGAAGGGCTTGAAAGGTTTATGATGGAAGAATACAGCTATGACCCGATGATGGACTGGTTTTCTCAATGGAGATAGAACCGCGTGGATCACCGCTTGCCGGGAGTATTTCGGAAAACGGCAGGAACACCGATTTACAAGCATTAAAAGTGTTGAAAGGATTTAAAAAAACAAAAGAGCACATACAAACAGGATGAGATGGTTGGCGAACGCTTACAAAACAGATCGTAAAAACGAAATATACCCAAAAAATCAAAACAGCAAAAAAATCCCCATCAAAATCTTGTCTCAATCTCTCTGCAAATCTATTACAATAGAAATAAAAACATAATTCATAAGGTGATGCATAATGGATTCTTCATGGCTGAAGCCGATTTCTGAGGCAAAGTATTTGGCAACGGACAATGCTTATCGCTATCGGGCGATTTTACGATATTTTTATATGCAGCATGAACGAATGCGGCAATATTTGTTTCCTGAAGAAGTATTTGCATTTTTAAAAGAGCATGAGGAGTTTCAGAACTATACGGAAGACGATCTCCAGCAGGATTTAGATCAGCTTGTCAAATGGAAAAACTTAATTGCTCGGCAAGAGACGGTGAATATTCGCACAATCGAAGAATTTAAAAAGAAACGGTTTCGTTATCAATGCAGTCCTTACACGGTTGAAATTGAGAGGATGATCCGCACGTTAGAGAAGCTAGGGGATTCATTCGGAGGATCTTTAGAAAAAACGCGTTTTGACCGTTTATACTCTTCACTCGTTCGAATAGAAAATATTATACAAAACGATTTTCAAGAAAAACGAGAAGAGATTAATCAAATTTGGGAAGAAACATTCGATTATTTCAAAAAAATCATTCAAAATTCTGCGGATTACATCGCTTACCTTAACAGTGAGAACACGGAAGAACGAATGATGTCGGAAGCCTTTCTTGTATATAAAGAAAAATTTACGACATATTTACGCGATTTCATCGTTGCCTTACAGAAAACATCGTTAAAAATTGAAAAGTTGTTGGAAGATATCGCAGAAGATGATGTTCACAAACTAGTCGCAATTGTTGCTGATTATCAAATGACGATTCCTCGATTAGAAGAAATGGAAGTGACGAAAGAACAACTTGAAGAAGATTTATTCGAAAAATGGAAAGGTCTAAAAGAATGGTTTTTAGGCAGAGAAGGACGTGAAAGTGAATTGTATTTTCTTCAGCACCAAACGAATGAAGCCATTCGCCGCATGACCCGGGTCGTGCAAAGGCTGGGGGAACGTCATCACAATTTCCGCAGCCGCAAGAAAGATTTTCTCCATTTAGCAAAGTGGTTTTCCGAGCTTCCGAGTTTAGTAGATGCCCACCGACTATCCTCTGTTGTTTTCGGCTGTTTCCATACAAAGCATCTCATAACAGAGAACGATGCAACAGAAAACTTTTATCGCGATATTTGGGAAGAAGAGCCGACAGAATGGACGGTAAAGCCTCGCGTTCGCCATTACCGTGAAAAGAAAAAGCCGGAAGCGATCGAAACACATGAAAAAGAGAAACAGGAGATGAAGGAGAAATTTTTGCTGGAGAAAAAACGTGAGAAAGAAGAGTTAGAGAACCTCATTCAAGACAATAAAATCGTATTACGAGAGTTGCCGGTGATCGAACCGCACATTCGAAAAACATTGTTAAGCTGGATAGCAAAATCAATGACAAAACAAGACGGAGTCGTAAAAACGGAAAACGGATGGAAAGTGAAAATCTTGCAAAAGGATTCTTCCTCGATTCAATTGAAAGCTGCTGACGGAACACTTACGATGCCGAATTATGAACTTTATGTCCTCGAAAAGGGAGAGATGTAACATTGGAAAAGACGGAGCAAGGGTTTGATGAAAAAGCGAAAGAAGCCATGACAGCCCTGTTTGAAAACTTCTGGATTGTCCGGGAAGAGGAACCAGAGCTTTATCAAAAGATTAGAGAACGTGAAAAAGTATTGAAACGTTACTTGCAAGAAAAGTTTGGATATCGGCTAATCATTCACCGCTATTTTGCAAAGCTCGAGAAAATCCCGGCTGAGCCAGAATCGTGGATGGGTATTCAAGATTTTCAAGATATATTAGATTATGCCCTGTTTTGCTGCTTATTAGCATATTTAGAGAGCAAAGCCGTCGATGAGAAATTTCTTCTGTCCGATTTATGTGAAGAGATTCAAGCGATGTATCCCGGGGAACTGCCAATCGATTGGACGAATTATCAACATCGGAAGTCGCTCATTCGGGTGCTGAGGACGTCGGAGCAAATTGGTATCGTAAAACGCGTCGATGGGGATCTTGAAGGGTTTGCAAATAAAGAAGACCATGAAGCACTCTATGAAGTTCCCGTTGTATCCCGCTATTTTATGAGATCATATCCGAAAGACTTGTTTCAATATGAAACGATAGAGGAGATTTTAGAAGAAGAATGGAAAGCGTCCCCGCAAGACTATCGCCGCCATCGGATATATCGGCAACTATTTTTATCGCCAGCCATTTATCGAAGACAAAAAGACGATCCTGACTTTTATTATTTAAGAAACTTTCGCCATCGCTTGCGGGAAGATATTGAAAAACATACTGATTATCACTATGAACTTTTTAAAAATGCGGCACTTTTAACTTTACCGGAACGTCAAAGCCGCTATACGCTGTTTCCAGATCAAAAAGGTACTTCGGAGATTATTCTTCATTTTTCCAAAATTATTCGCCAGCATCTTGATGTTCACATGCCTGATGAATATGGACAAATCCGCTTAACACCAAATGATTTTTTAGGTCTGTTAAAAAAATGCCGTGACGAATTTTCCGAAGGATGGAGTAAAACATACCGCGACATGACAATCTCTCAGCTTTCTGATGAAGTATTGAGTGCATTAAAGGAGTGGAAAATGGCAGAACGTGAAGCGGAGACTGGGATGATTATTCTCTACCCCCTTTTAGGTCGATTAGTCGGAACATATCCTGATGATTTTCTAATGAAAGGAACGAATGAAGATGACGAGTAAATGGGAGTTATATCGAGCGGGAGTGTTAAATTTTTGGTATTATGATGAAGAATTTTTTCATTTCGCAGACGGAAAACTTCTATTGCGTGGAAGCAACGGCTCCGGCAAATCGGTGACGATGCAAAGTTTTCTTCCGGTTCTGCTTGATGGAAAAAAGAGTCCTGATCGCCTCGATCCGTTCGGTTCCCGAGCTAGAAGAATGGAAGATTACTTGCTTGGGGAAAAAGAACTCGTCGACAGGGACGAACGAACAGGCTATTTATTTTTAGAATATAAGCGAAAAAACTCTGAACAATATATCACAACGGGTATCGGCTTACGGGCAAAACGGCAGAAAAATATGGATTTTTGGGGATTTGTCGTTTTTGACAATCGGCGCATCGGCAAAGACTTGCGTTTATATAAAGAAGAAAAGACAGACGGGAAGACGCAAAAAATTCCTTTAACGAAACGGGAGTTGATCACTGTTATTGGTGAAGGCGGTACGGTTGTTGATTCGCAACGTGAATATATGGAGTTAGTGAATAAACATATTTTTCGATTTGAGTCGCTTGATGCGTTCCACGAATTGATTGAATTACTCATTCAATTACGCAGTCCGAAGCTTTCAAAAGATTTTAAGCCAACTGTGATCTACGAAATATTAGAAAGCTCGCTGCCAGCACTTACAGATGAAGAGCTGCGACACTTGTCAGAAACGATAGAAAATATGGATCAAGCAAAACAACAATTAGAACAGCTTGAAAAAGACGAGAAGGCTCTAAAGCATCTTTGCCAGCATTATTCGACTTACAATGAGTATATGTTGGCTGAGAAAGCGAATGAATATGTAAAATCGGAAAAAAGCTTTAAAAAGTTAGCTGAAGAAAAGAAACAGTTTGTCGCACAACATCGTGAATATGAGGAAACACTTGCGACATTGAAAGAAGAGACTCAACAATTATCGATTGAACAAGAAGTGCTGCGTAAACGGGAACTTGATTTATCCAATCATGAAGTGTTTCAGGCAGAAGAAAAGCGTAATGAAACAGCGGAAAAACTGCAGAATGTAAACAAAGAGCTCAAAAAGAAAGAAAGATTTATAGATGAAAAACGAGAGCAAGAACGGAAAATTGAACAAAACTTAAACATGTATGAAGAACGTTTCGAACAGTTATTGAAAAAGCTAACAGAACAGTTAGAAATGATGCGGAACGATGCGTTAGAAAGCTCTTTTTCCGAGCATACAATCAACGAAGAAGATTTTCAGCGGAACCGAGAATATGAATTTGATTTTACCGTATGGAAGCGGGAAGCTAATGCACATTTTGATCGACTGGAGCAAATTAACGGACTTTGGAAAGAACATGATGAAATTCAATTACGTTATGAAGAAACGTATAAAGAGCTCGGCGAATTAAATAGGGAATTAGACCAACTAAAAAATGAAGAGAAAAAATGGTATGAACTGGTTGAAGACGAAAAATCCCGTTTGCAGGAAAGCGTGTTTGAATGGAGCAAAATGTATCCGGATATAAAGGTGGATGACGAAGCATTTCAAGTATTTTTACAAAGGTTGAATGAGCTATATGAGCGCTATCATTTCGAAGAGGTGAAACAACCGTTTACGAATCAATATTATCAATCTTTAGAATCGTGGAAAGCGGAAAAAATTAAAAAACAACATGAAATGAAATTGATAGAAAATGAAATTCGTGAAACGGAAGAAAAATTACGCTATTGGAAGGAACAAAAAGATCCTGAACCAGAACGAGACATGCAAACGGTGCAAACAAGGGTTTTGTTAAAAGAGAAAGGAATACCTTACGTTCCGTTTTATGCAGCTGTGGAATTTCAGGAGCACGTTTCTGAAGAGTTGCGGGAACGGATCGAATCTACATTAAATCATGCTGGATTGCTCGACGCTTTAATTGTTGAAGCGGATTTAGATATCCAATATGATCGAGTAATCATGCCAAACCCGGCAATGATGGCACACACGCTAGAGGATTATTTAAAACCTGATGTAGAGAATGACTCAGGTGTTTCTAAGGAACGAATCGAAGCGGTATTGCGCAGTATTATCGTATCGGACGAACCGCAAGAAAAGGATTATTTTGTCATAAACGAATCCGGACAATATTCACTAGGACTTTTAAAAGGACATGCCCCTGAAAGGGAAAAGGCAAAGTATATTGGAAGAGCCGCACGGAAACGGCTGCGTCTTGAGAAAATTCAGCAATTTGAGGAAGAATTACAGCTTTTAAACACTCAACTCAGAGAAAAACGAGAGCAGCTGGTAGCCATTGATGAACGAATCCGCCACATTACGGAAGGGTTTCAATTGTTTCCAACTGACAAAAATGTCAAATATGCCTATGACCAGTGGGAGCAAACGAAACTCCTGGCAGCAAGCAAAGAACAAGAAACAGTAAGGAAAAATGAAAAACTCGGACAAATCGCTCGAGAATGGCAGCAAGTGAAAAATACTTTGCGCAACAAGACAGAAGGACTGGACCTTAAGTTTTCAAAAAAAGGGTACGAAGATGCTTTGTCTTATATGAAATCATATTTAAAAGAGTTAAATGACGTACAAATTACTCATGGAAACATTGTGCACACCGATGAAATGATCAAAAATCTAAATGATCAGCTTGAAGCATTACAAAACGAAATAGACGAAGCGAAAGGCGAAATCAATGTTCTTCTCGATCAACAACAGCGGGTATCACTTGAACTTGAGCATATCGAATCGATGTTAACGAAAATGGGAGCGGAACATATTCGCCAAGAGATTCAACAGATTCGAGAACGATTAACGTTTTTAAAAACGGAAATTCCTGAGAAAATTAAGAAGCAAGCAGACATCGGGAATCAACTTTCAAACATGGAAAACAAATTAAGCAGTTTAGAGAGAAAACTGGAATTTGCAAAGGTTCTTGTCCAAGCATGGGAAGAGCTATTTGCCAAAGAATTGGAACGAGGGCTAGTGTTTGTTGACGAAAATGAAACAGGCTCACTTTTGGACAAAGCAATAGACATTTCCAAGAAATATGGTTCTGTATTAAAAGAGAATACACGACTTTCTGTCACCGAACGATTAAACCGAATATTTTTCCAAGAACAACCGAATTTAATCGAATATCGTCCGGCACAGGAACCTGCCGATTGGAACAAACAAAATCCGTTCGTCGAGCTTTCATTAGATGAGGAATCGGAGCTAAAAGCGAACGATTGGAAGGAAAAAGCAGGACGCATCATCATTTTACTAGACTACAAAGGACAACGCGTTACACCATATTATGTATTAAAAGAGATTGAAAAAGATATATTGCTGCAAAAAGAATATATTAACGAACAGGACCGCGAATTGTATGAAGATATTATTTTGAAAACGATCGGGCGAATATTGCGAAGCCGCATACAGCGTGCCGAACGCTGGGTAAAAGATATGAACGCATTAATGGAAAAACGTGATACTTCTTCAGGTCTGACATTTTCAATTCAATGGAAGCCGAAGACCGCGGAAACCGAAGAAGAAATGGACACGAAAGATTTAGTCGAATTGTTGCGAATGAATTCGCGGCTGCTAAAGGAAGAAGATTTGCAGCGGGTTACGATGCATTTCCGCTCAAAAATCAACCGAGCGAGAGAAATGCTTGAAGAACGTGGGCAAGGCAATACGCTTCACCAAGTCATTAAAGAAGTGCTCGATTACCGAAAGTGGTTCTCGTTTACGCTTTATTACCAAAAAACAAATGAACCAAAGCGGGAATTAACGAACCAAAAGTTTTATAAATTTAGCGGCGGAGAAAAGGCGATGGCGATGTATATTCCACTTTTTGCTGCGGCATATTCACGTTATCAAGAGGCTGCAGAGGATGCTCCATATATTATTTCGTTAGATGAAGCGTTTGCCGGTGTTGATGAAAATAACATTCGTGATATGTTTGCTTTAGTCGAAGAGCTTGGTTTTAAC
Source organism: Aeribacillus sp. FSL M8-0235 (assembly GCF_038000355.1). Lineage (NCBI taxonomy): Bacteria > Bacillati > Bacillota > Bacilli > Caryophanales > Bacillaceae > Aeribacillus > Aeribacillus sp. FSL M8-0235. The sequence continues at coordinate 1,264,116 of NZ_JBBOBW010000001.1, forward strand.
TATATCATGAACTCTCAGGCGCTTTGGGGAGACTACGACACGGTACCATCGCTTTCTATTTGCGAGCTAGTTCGCCCGAAAAATGCACCGTACGTTACGGTTATTCGTTATCATTGGGATGGAAAAGTGAAACGACTTGCGTCAAATCCGGACGAAGAATTTACTTTTACATCATCCATATAGGAAGGATGGTTCATGTTGGAACAAAAAGTAGCGGATGCTGTTGAGTTTTTTCGCGGTGAACCTGGCTTTCACCGCCTTTTTTTGCTGATGAAAAAGAAATATCAATCACTCGGGAGAATCGGCGGAACGGTCAAATTAGACGGTTTTTCCTTTGAAGAAAAAGAAGCGCTCGGGGCGTTTTTTGGGAAGGATTTTCATCAAGAATCTACTCCTTCGGTTTCATTAAAAATGTTTGCCGAACAATTAGAGAAAACGCGCTTTGCCGGTATACCGCTCGTTACGTTACTTGAGAATTATTTTGGTGAAGACATTACAACCAATCAAGAGAAGAGGGAAACAGATCGGAAGAAAAAAGAAGAATTTTTTCAAAACCTTATTCATCAATATCCCGAACAAGCAAGGCTTCTGTCTTTTATAGCTGAATCAGCTCCCCAAAACCGCTTTATTCATATCGCCTATTCGCAAGATCGGGAACATTTGGAGACTGTTTTAAAGAATGTGTGCACTGCGCTTCAGCATTTGCCGAAAAAAGGTGATTATGAACGTCTTTCAATTTTTTCACAAAAAGTGCTAAAAGATCCGCACGCATTTGACTTGCATACGTTTCAAGGAAAAGTATTTCTTCATGTACTTCAATTTTACTCTGATCAAGACTATGACTTATCATCAGTCGAGGAAGTCAATGAGCTCCTGCAATCATTTGGCATTTTACGGGAAGATATTTTAAACTTTGTGACATGTGCGGGAATTTTGACAGAAACGGAACAGGGAATTCATTCTGTGTTTGCTTCTGCTGTAAAAACGAATACAGTACTCAATGTGCCATTGCGGGAAATATTGAAGTTAAAACGTGCATATCCTGCTAAGGGGCAGACCGTATTTGTCGTTGAGAACTCAGGCGTATTTTCCGCTTTGTTGGATTTATTTCCTGACGCTTTCCCGCCGCTGATTTGCACAAATGGGCAATTTAAACTAGCGTCACTAATGTTAATAGACTTAATCATCCAAGAAGGTTGTCAAATATATTATTCTGGAGATTTTGATCCTGAAGGACTAAAAATGGCGCAGCGATTAAAGGAGCGGAATCAGGAGCATATTCATTTATGGCATTTCCAATTAGAAGATTACTTAGCGTCATCTCCAGAGGTTTTGCTGTCGGATGACCGAGTAGCGAAACTAGAAACTGTTACGATCGAAGAATTGCAGCCGATCAAAGAGAAAATGCGGGAAATAAAAAAAGCTGGGTATCAAGAAGAAATCCTGAAGAAGCTTTATGAAGATATTTGTCGCCACATGTGGGATTAGGCTGGAAACATGATTTGCGAGTCTGTTCCCATTCGATTTGCTAACAATGTGCGAATGGGACAGGTGGTTACATAGTTAAAGAAAATACACGTTTGGATAGACGTGCTTACTTTTCGAGTTTATATTAACATATTTCATTATTTGAGGTTTTAAGCTTCTTGTTGGTTTTAAATTAACTCGAATGTCTATTTCTTTATTATGATAAGCATGCTCATTTTGGTGCAAGTGGTCCATAATTCCTATGTTGAAATGGAAAGACAAGCGAATTATTTTGCAGCTGCTCTAATATTGCCGAGGAAGCTCTTCCTATACTCATATAAAGCTAGAGGAGTTTATTAATGAAAGAAATTTTGGATGGTTTCTATAAATGCGATGATTGTAAGAAGTTATCATATATGTTTAATAAGTTACAATTCAATACCAATGCCAGCAAAAGCAAATGTACCAAAGGAAATAAAAACACTCAGTTGCCATTAAGTTGGACCGCCAAACTCTAATGGAGAAAAGATTTGAATGTACCAAAACAAGATTAACCTAGATTTAGAAATGTTGCATCAACTCCTTCAAGGAAATTCAAAAAATTTGCGGTTAAAATAAACCAGATTTTACAAGCTCAAGCATCTGAAAGGATCGGATTTGAAATTGGCTAGTATTTTTAGACCCATTCATTTTTACACAATTATACGGACTTAGCTCTATTAAATAGATGTATGACTGGAATGATATATATTGTAAAATTTATGATAAAATAGCACTATATACATGTTCTTATGGGTGAGGTGTGTATATGTCGCACAATTTTCGCTTTTTAGAAGAAAAATGGGAAGTTCTCGCCCGTGTTGGGGAAACGGCAGAACGAAATGTCTATCAAAATCCAAATGTGGCGATAAGTGAGCTTAGAAAATTTGCTGAAACTATAACAAAATATATTTTAGCGTTAGAAGAAATAAAGGAAGAACGCAGAACTGATCAACAGGAGCGTCTGAGAATTCTTTTTTATGAGCAAATTCTGCCGAAGGAAATATATGACTTATTTACGGTCATTCGTTTGAAAGGGAATCAAGCGGTACATAATCCGAGCTATGGTGAAGTAAATGAGGCAAAAGCTTTATTGCATATGGCGTTTCGAATTGCGGTTTGGTTTATGGAAGTGTATGGCGATTGGTCATTTCAAGCTCCAGAATATATCGAACCGACACCGCAAACATCTATATCAGAAGATGAATTGAACCATGTAGTTAAGTCATACGAAGAAAAGCTTGCTCATTTGGAAACAGAGCTTGAGAAGATACGCAAAGAACAGCTATATATTAGCAATGAAGAGAAACAAAAACGACGTGAGTACTCACAACGCGCCGTTGCCAACTTTGAATTGACGGAAGCAGAAACCCGTATTCTTATTGATCAGCAATTGCGTGATGCTGGCTGGGAGGCTGATTCAGAAAAGCTGCGTTTCTCAAAAGGAGTTCGTCCGGAAAAAGGAAAAAACATGGCGATTGCGGAGTGGCCTTTAAAACATGGTTACGCTGATTATGCTTTATTTATTGGCCCCGAGCTAGTAGGGATCATTGAAGCGAAACGTGCTAGTAAAGATATCCCGTCTGACATTGAGCAAGCAAAAGAATATGCAAAACTTATTGTTCGGCATGGTCATGAAGTGATCCATGAACCATGGGGAGATTACTATGTTCCATTTTTGTTCGCAACCAATGGCCGCCCCTTTTTAAAACAGCTAGAACAAAAGTCAGGCATTTGGTTTTTAGATGCGCGGAAATCAACGAATCACCCGCGACCACTTCAAGGATGGTACACTCCTCAAGGACTGAAAAATCTATTAGAAAAAGATACGGAACGTTCGGAACAATTTTTGCGTGATGAAAAATTTGATTATCTTAAATTACGAGACTATCAAGTCAAAGCTATTCAAGCGGTCGAAAAAGCATTGGAAGAGAAAAAACGCAACATTTTAATCGCCATGGCAACCGGAACAGGGAAAACAAGAATGGCGATTGGTCTCATTTATCGATTGATCAAAGCAAAGCGTTTTAATCGTATATTATTCCTTGTCGACCGAAAAGCTCTTGGAGAACAAGCGGAAAGCGCTTTTAAAGAAAGTAAGCTGGAAAATTTCCATACGTTCACTGAAATTTATAGCTTACAATCGTTATACGATCAAAAACCAGATGATGAAACAAAAGTACATATCGCTACCGTACAAGGAATGTTAAAACGCATTTTCTACAACGAGAAAACAGAAGACATTCCATCGATTGATCAATATGATTGCATTATTGTCGATGAAGCCCATCGAGGCTATACACTAGATAAAGAGATGAATGACATAGAAATTGAAATAAGAGATCACAATGATTATGTAAGCAAATATCGAAAAGTACTTGATTACTTTGATGCCGTTCGCATCGGTTTAACAGCAACTCCTGCGCTGCATACTACAGAAATTTTTGGACCGCCGGTTTTCACTTATTCTTATCGTGAAGCAGTCGTCGATGGATATTTAGTCGACCATGAACCACCATATCAATTTGAAACGGTATTAAAAAAGGAAGGAATCGCTTGGGCCAAAGGTGAAAAGGTCGACGTATATGATGCGGTTTCCGGCACAATTTCACAAGAATACCTTGAAGATGAAGTGAATATTGAGGTTGCACATTTTAATACAAAAGTTATCACAGAAAGCTTTAATCGTGTTATTATACGAGAGTTGACGAATTATATTTCTCCTGACGATGAAGGCAAAACATTGATATTTGCAGCGACAGATGATCACGCAGACTTAGTCGTACGTCTTTTAAAAGAAGAATTTGAAAAAGTATACGGTGAAGTCGAAGACAATGCGATTATGAAAATTACAGGCTCCATTAAAGACCCATCAGGTGCGATTCGACGCTTTAAAAATGAAAAATATCCAACTATTGTTGTGACGGTGGATTTGCTAACGACAGGTGTCGATGTTCCAGCAATTACAAATCTCGTCTTCTTGCGCCGCGTTCGCTCTCGGATTCTTTATGAGCAAATGCTAGGCCGAGCAACGAGAAGATGTGAAGAAATCCGAAAAGATCACTTTAATATTTTCGATGCGGTTGGAATCTATGAGTCTTTAAAACCATATACAAGCATGAAGCCTGTTGTCACTCGACCAAATATTTCACTGACTCAATTAGTAGAAGAATTAGAAGGTTTAGATAAAGAAGAACACCTTCAACATCAACAAGAACAAATTATAGCCAAAATCCAACGAAAAAAACGCCAATGGTCAGAGAAGCAGCACCAAGACTTTAAAGTATTATCTGGTGGAAAAACAGTTGATGAATTTATAGATTGGGTAAAAAACTTGAATCCTGCTGAATTAACTGGACAGTTAAAAGAGTATAAATCGATGTTCCGTTATATGGATGAAAATCGCTATCGGGAAAATAAACAATATATTTCCACGCATGAAGATGAACTTATTGGAGTTAAACGCGGATATGGAAATGCGGAAAAACCGGATGATTATTTACAATCATTTGGAGAGTTTATCCGAAACAATATGAACAAAATCCCTGCGCTAATGATTGTATGTCAACGTCCAACTGAATTAACGAGAGAAGAGTTAAAGAAATTGTTGCTTGAATTGGACCAAAAAGGTTTTTCCGAGAAAAAATTACAAGCAGCTTGGCGCGAGGCGAAAAATGAAGACATCGCAGCGGACATCATCGCCTTCATCCGCCAGCAAGCGTTAGGCGATCCGCTTATTAGTCATGAAGAACGAATTAAACACGCCATGAAGAAAATTTACCAAATGAAAGCATGGCCGCCTGTTCAAAAGAAATGGCTGGAACGTATTGAAAAGCAATTACTGCAAGAATCTGTTCTTCATCCGGACCCTGAAAAGGCTTTTGAATATGAACCTTTTAAGAGCCGTGGAGGCTTTAAACAATTAAATCAAATTTTCGATGGACAATTAGCACAAATTGTTCGCGAAATTAATTATAATTTGTATAACTATCACCAAAAGAAGGAGCAAGCGTAGATGAACAACAGAGAAATCGTCCAAAAACTATGGAATTTATGTAACGTTCTTCGTGATGACGGCATTACGTATCACCAATATGTGACAGAGCTAACATATTTGCTGTTCTTAAAAATGATGAAAGAAACCGGTCAAGAATATATGATTCCTGAAAAATATCGTTGGGATTCGTTAGTAGAAAAAGACGGGATCGCACTTAAAGAGCATTATCAACAGCTGTTGCTTGATTTAGGAAAAGAGGAAAATGAATTATTAAAACAAATTTATACAGATGCGACATCTAATATTAGAGAACCAAAGAACCTAGAAAAAATTATTCAATCGACCAATAACTTAGATTGGTACAATGCGAAGCAAGAAGGATTAGGGGATTTATACGAAGGGCTGTTAGAAAAAAACGCGAGCGAAGTGAAATCGGGAGCGGGGCAATATTTTACGCCTCGCGTCCTTATTGATGTTATTGTCGAACTTGTCAATCCTCAGCCGGGCGAACGCTGCCATGACCCTGCTGCGGGAACATTCGGCTTTATGATCGCGGCAGATCGCCATGTTCGTAAACAAACCGATGATTATTTTGACTTATCTCAAGAAGAAATCGAATTTCAAAAATACAAGGCATTCTCAGGAGTAGAGCTTGTCAGAGACACGCATCGTCTAGCGGTCATGAATGCGTTGCTTCATGATATTCATGGGGAAATCTTGTTAGGCGATACCCTCTCTTCACTAGGTGAAAGTTTGAAAAATTTTGATATGATTTTAACGAATCCGCCTTTTGGAACAAAAAAAGGCGGCGAGCGGGCAACACGAACTGACTTCACCTTTACAACATCGAACAAACAGTTGAATTTCTTGCAGCATATTTACCGCGCTCTCAAGGCAAACGGCAAAGCTCGTGCCGCGGTTGTCCTTCCAGATAACGTCTTGTTTGAAGGCGGAGTCGGCGCTGACATTCGCCGGGACCTAATGGACAAATGCGATTTACATACGATTTTACGCTTGCCGACAGGGATTTTCTATGCCCAAGGGGTGAAAACGAACGTCTTATTCTTCACCCGAGGGAAAACAGATGTCGGCAATACAAAAGAAGTATGGGTGTACGATTTACGCACGAATATGCCTTCCTTTGGCAAACGGAATCCGCTAACGAAAGAACATTTTGAAGGATTTATCAAGGCTTATACGGCAGAAGATCGCAGCCAAGTCAAAGACGAGCGCTGGAATGTATTCACACGTGAAGAAATTGCGAAAAAAGGCGACAGTTTGGATATTGGGCTAATTGCTGATGAATCCTTGTCCGTCTACGAAAACCTGCCGGACCCAATCGAATCTGCAGAAGAAGCGGTGGAAAAATTAGAACTAGCGATTTCGTTACTAAACGAAGTCATTGCCGAGTTAAAAGCTGTCGAACAACCTAACACCTACCAAACAGATTTTAAAGAAATGCTAAAAGTCGCAGAAACATCTGAGGTGCTTGAAAAATGAGCAAAAAGAAACAAAAATCGATAGAAGAACTACTAGAAGAAGCATTAGTGCCGGAAGAAGAACAGCCTTATAAAGTGCCGGAGAATTGGGCATATTTTTACTTCACTTCAATATTAGATATTCAGGGCGGAACACAACCTCCTAAAAGTCAATTTATAAATGAACCAAAAGAAGATTATATAAGACTAGTTCAGATCAGAGATTTTGCGTCAGATGATTATTTGACATATATTCCATACACAAGTAAGTTAAGATTAATTGAAGAAGAAGACATCTTAATAGCAAGGTATGGAGCTTCAATTGGCAGGATTTTAACAGGACTAAGCGGTGCATACAATGTTGCATTAGCTAAAGTAGTTTATCCAAAAGAACATATTTATAGAAAATACTTATATTGGTTATTACAAACAGAACATTTTCAAGGACCTTTGAAAATGATCTCTCGTTCAGCCCAAGCAGGATTTAATAAAAATGATTTGTCTAACATTAAATTACCATTACCTCCTTACAATGAACAAAAACGCATTGCTGAGAAGATTGAGCGGCTTTTTGCGAAAATTGATGAAGCGAAGTGGTTAATTGAAGAAGTAAAAGGGTCGTTTGAACTTCGCTGGGAAAGCATTTTAGACAAGGCATTTCGAGGAGAGTTAACTAAAAAATGGCGGTCTAAGAGCTCAATCATTAAAAGTGCTGATGATATTTTTAAAGAAATTCAAAATGTCTATAAAAAAAAGAACAAAAGAGATGAATACGAAATTAATCCACCTTTTCCAATCCCTCAAAATTGGAGATGGGTTAGATTAGGTGATATTGTCGATATTAACCCAGCTAGGAAGAAATTAGAGGATATTGAAGATATTCAAAGTTGCTCATTTATTCCTATGCCTTCTGTAAATGATAAAACAGGTGAAATAGAAAATCCAGAGATTAGGAAGTATGCTGAAGTCAAGAAAGGTTATACATTTTTCCTTGAGAATGACATTCTTTTTGCCAAAATAACTCCATGTATGGAAAATGGAAAAACTGCCATTGCTCATAATTTAATAAATGGTTTTGGATTTGGATCAACTGAGTTTCACGTGATTAGAACAAACCCTTATATTAACACTAAGTTAATATATTACTTACTCCGATCTAAAAAATTTAGGATGGAAGCTAAAAAGGAAATGACAGGAGCAGTAGGACAACAACGTGTACCTAAATCATTTTTAGAGAATTATTTATTTCCATTGCCACCAAAAGCAGAACAAGACAAAATTGTTGAGTTATTAGATCATTTACATGTTAAAGAAGTCGAAATTAGTAAAATAGAGGCATTAGAAGGAGAAATAGATTCACTACGTCAATCTATCCTTAACAAAGCCTTCCGCGGCGAGCTTGGTACGAACGATCTAACCGACAAACATGCGATTGAGTTGTTAAAGGAAGTGTTAAAATCTAAATAAAATATTTATGTAGGAGGGGCTGTCTAATAAGTCGTTTTTTGGCTTATTGACGGCCCCCCTTTTATGTTTTAGAAACGTTGATATATCGATGTTTATGATTTTTTGTTATCAATAGGGATTTGACTTTCTGGACAGCCCCTCTTTTTTCATTGCGCAAAGTTGTGAAGCGGGATAGTACACTCATTCAACATTGTCTTCGTCATTCTGTTATTTGTACTACGCATATTAACTACAACAGACCACATACTTACTTTCTTGCTAACACATTTGCTAACGTAATTATTTTTTTAAGTTAAATTTAATGAACGGAGTTAATTTTCAACAGCTAAAAAACCTTGATAAATCAAACTTCTTTTGCATATAATTTACAGGCTTTCTTATTCAAGGAGAACGAAAATAGGGAGAACGCTGGATTTTTGAACTTCCCCTCCTCATTGTCCGATCTGCCCGACTTGCTTCGGACGGACAACTAACATGTCATCGAAACGAAAACAATGGATTCATGGCTATACTGGGTTGAGCTTTCCATAGAAAGACATCGCTGCCAAGCCTGTTTCCTTACAGTTACTGTTTCCTATCCGGGGCTTCCGTCTCACAGTATCGCAACGGAATCGTTTCAATATTGTGGGTCGCCCAGTTACGTATCGGAAAAACGATTCAAGAAGTCGCTCGCTTGTTATAACTCGCTTACACAACAGCAGAACGCTGGTTTTATCAATATACTCCGACTCTTTGACCAACATCGAATCCTACAAGTAGTATGTACGATCGTTAAATGCATAAATGTAAAACATTCGGCGAAATGAATTTTTATCTTTCCGCTAGTGATGCATATTGCATCAGAGGTGCCTATTCTTTTTTCAGTTTTCGGGTAGTGATATAATCAATTAAAAGAACAAGTTGAGGTGATGGAGATGGAATGGCAGGAAGTGCGTTCACTGTATCCGAACCAATTTGTGAAATTACAGGTATTGAAGTCTCATTTACAGGGTGATCAGGAGATTATTGAAGAGGTGGCTGTCATTGAAACGGTTTCGGATGAGGATGCAACTCGTGAGTTACTGCAATCAAAAGGGGATCAGCTTGTTTATCACACTAGTCACAAGGAGATTGTCTTAAAAGTTCGTGGAACGATTGGTCTGAGGGGAAATTTTCGTTATGCAGATTGAATATCGTGATGGGTTGTTGTTTACATCGATAGAAATTGTTTATCAAGGAAGGTCTAAGTTGATTGATAATATGGTCATTGATACTGGTGCTGTCAAAACACTGATTTCTCAAAATGTAGTAGAGGATATTAATTTACGAGTAGAGATGGGCGATCATATTGTTACTTATTACGGAATCGGAGGAAAAGAGCACGCATTTACGAAGAAATTGGACTCTATTAAATTAGGTTCTTTTCAACTGAGAGAGTATGAGATTGATTTTAGTGGGATGGACTATGAAGGGATTAACGGTTTGTTAGGATTAGATATATTGCTAGACGCTGGACTTGTTCTAGACCTAGACAAATTAGAAATGTACCGTTCCGGTCCAAAATAAAGGATAGGTGTCTGTGATTCAAAAAAGAATTCGTGCCACTGTGCATCATCCGAAATATGTCAAAGTGCGGTAGATATCAGTAAAGAGAGCCTTTGATAAAATCATCCGACTCTTTTTTTGATTTATATTCAGAAAATTCTGTTTAAAATTCCGATCTTTTTCCTCTTCATTCCGCATTTAGCAATTGGTGAAGTAAAGATTCACTGACTTCGAAATCTGAATTATATTGAAATACCTAATCACAACATCTTCTGTTAACACTAAGTCAAATATGATTATACTTGCAACCATCTTTATCCTGTTCAATTAAAAACTCGAAACGGAATGTCCGTCCCGAGTTTTTAATTGAGCTTGATTCCTAAAAGTTTAAGCTATGTCACTCTTGACATCTCTTGTTTTTTTGCTACCGAACTAAGATAAAGCAGGTCATGAGTTTGCAGCCATTGGATGTTCTGTTTTTTCATTTTATGTCATTTGGTCAATTTTTAATTTTTCAGGGCTTGTTTTACGGTTTCCTTCAGAGGGGTCAAGGATCCGATCAGTTTTTGCAGATCATCTGATGTTTTGGACGCTTCTCCTTTGGAAATCGCGTCATAGATCGCTGCCGTAATTTCAGCAAACGGCTCAGGGACACCAGCGTTTACGAGGAAATTTTTCTCTTCTTCGAATGAGACAGGCTGATGCACGACTTTTTTGCCGGAAACCTCGGAGAGAATTTGGGCAAGTTCATCAAAGGTCCACGGTTGATTGGAAACAAGGTTATACGTTTTGTTTTCATGCCCTTCCTCTGTTAGCACCGTTGCGGCAGCCAAAGCAAGTTCATTGCGTGTTACTGAATTAACGATCCCGCTTCCCGCATTCGTAACAATTGCTCCAGATTCTATGGATGCGCGCAGCCCCTCATTTACAAAAAAGTCCGTATATAAGGCATTACGCAGGAAAGTATACGGGGTATTGGTCGTACGGATGGCATATTCCGTTGCTAAATGAACGTATGCAAGGGGAATTAATGACTCCTCAGCAAAGGCATACCCTGTGTAAGCAATATGTTTGACTCCCGCATCTCTGGCAGCTTTTACGACATTTGCATGTTGAACGATACGAAGCGTATTATCAGAATCCGGACCTGAGATAAAGAGCAGCTTGGAGACACCTGCAAAAGCCTTTTGAAGAGATTCCGGTTGATTATAGTCGCCATGGCGAACTTCCACGCCTTGATCGGCAAGAGTAGAGGCTTTTTCAACATTACGCACGATGGCAATGATTTGACTGGCGGGAACTTTTTTGAGCAAATGTTGAATCACAAGCCCACCGAGTTGACCAGTAGCACCAGTAACCGCAATTGACATAAACATTTCTCCTTTTTTTCTAAAGATTTTTTGAATAAATAACATCATCTAGGTGGCGAAGCCAAAAATAAACGAAGGCGGCCGCAATTAAAGACTGGATTGAGGAATGACTGTTTATTATGTATTTCGGCCATTCTTGCCCACCATTATAATTGCATCAGAAATGTAAATCAAATCTTATGCCTGTGCTGCTAAACAAGGTGAACGCCTCCTATCATTTTTGTCGCGCCTATCATAGATAAGGCCGTGCAATCAAAATTCTTACAAGTCAACTCCTCTTTTTAGCTTTTTAATAGTTTGCCCCTGTTGTTCAACTCATGAAAAAGTTATTTTCTCTTTCCCTAAACTAGATAAACCTATGATGCTTCGTGTTTTTTTTATATATGATAGAGATTTTTTGTCCTCTTAAACAGTTTTTGTTACATTCACATAAGGACAGGGGATCTGGGGTAAGTTCTTAAATTGAGGAAAAAATACTCCAAAACAACGGTTTAATATTCTGAATTTTCTGTTAAAATGTAGGTGAGCAATTCATAAAATTTTTTGAAGGAGAGGGCTCAACATCAGATTGCCGATCCATATTGAAATCGGTGGAGGTATTGAAACGGGGAGCTTTACTGAAAATATAGCTGAAAGCGACAAATCGATGGAAGTCTTTCAAAATCGTAAGTTATAGATCTTCTAGATAAACCTGATCCGGTTTTACGAAGTTTACAGGGGAGCCGATTGCCACTTGCCCTTTTTGTGGTGAGTTACATGTCTATTTCGATAATCCTGATTCGGTTTATTTTACGAAGTTAGTTGGAGTGAGGATTTCCATTGGTTCTCAATGTCGTATGCTATAAGTCTATTTCGATGATTCTGATTTGTTTTTACGAAGTTTGCAGGGGCAAGGATTTCTATCGGTTCTCTTTGTCATGAGTTATAAGTCTATCTCGATAATCCTGATTCTGTATATTTTGTGAAGTTTGAAGGGGCTACGATTCCTACTTGGACTCTTTGTCCCTTGAGGTTGGTGATGGCAGAAATGCAGAGCATCCGTTCGTTCATTTTGTCTGATGGAAAGAAAAAGGTTTGATCATTTAATAGAGTGATTATCCTCAAATAATGACGAAAAAGCTGGCTGCATCCAATACAAATGAACGGCCTCATCCAACTGACTTATTTGCATAGTTGCGAAGTACAACCTGTCGTGCAGTATCCATGCCGCTCAGGATGCCGTCAAAAAGATTTTGATCCTATCGTGTTTCTTTTTTCACTGAAAAGAGGGGAGGAATGAAAATGCCAGGGGCCGTTTTTCGACAGGCTGTTCAGGATGCGACGGGAATTACCTGGGAAGAATGGGTTGCCACCTTGAAACAGGCTGTGGATCCTTCTTGGTCTCACGAACATATGAAGGAGCACATATGCGAACAATTTCAGGTGTCGGATGAATGGGGGAATGGCTGACCGTCAAGTATGGACAGCTGCTCGGCAGGATTCCTGTTGGTGTCACCAAAGATGCGGGCGTTCAAATCGGCGTCCGAAAAACGATAAAGGTGGAGAAGGAAAAGGTTTGGGACTATTTGACTTCGCCGCATGGCTTGCTCTTATGGATCGGGGACGTCTCCGAGTTTCGGCTGCAAAAGGGTTACGAATTTAAATCTAAGGAAGGTATCTGCGGGAAACTTACGGTAGTTTTGCCATTTCGAAAGCTCCGCATGAAATGGAAACTTCCGGAATGGGAAAAGCCTTCCCGGCTTCAATTGTATTTGCTGCCCACGGATTCGGGCAAAACGACGATCGCCATCCATCAGGAAATGCTGGATGATGTCTATGTAAGAGAATTGATGAGACGCTTCTGGGCAGACAAGCTGGAGCAAATTAAAAATTATTTGGAGGGGCGCAATGAATAGATACAGTCATATCGATTTAAGAGTAAATTCATGGGAGAAAGTGCGCACGTTTTATGAGAATCTTCTTCCTGCATTGGGTTTTACCCGCACTTTCCATTCGGAAAAATGGAAAGTGTTTGCAGCGGAGGGAGAGCTTCCGAGCGTTCCTTATTTCGCTATCACGGAAGATCCCAATCATAAGCCAAACGAGAATTTGATCGGGTTTTGGGCGCATGACCGGGAGGAGGTGGACCGGATTGCAGAGCTTGTAGTTCGATATGGGGGCACCATCGACAGCGGCCCCTGGCAGTTCCCGATCAGCCCGACTTATTATGCGGTTTATTTTCAGGATCCTTGCGGAAACAAGTATGAAATGGTCCACCGATTAAATTGATTCAGCACCCGTTGTTGCCCAGCCGAAACCTTTTCTTGCTGCTAGCTTCTTTTAGCGGATATCGGTTACGGTTTCCGATTTGTGCGGGCAATTTCCCGCTTGACGGCCGGTGCCACTTTAGTACCCAGCAGTTCGATGGCACGCAACACTTTTTTGTGCGGCAGCGTGCCGACGGTCAATTGCAGAAGGAAGCGATCGTGGCCGAAAATTTCATGCTGGAACAAGATTTTTTCGATCACTTGCTCAGGGCTGCCGACAAAATTGGCGCCCCGTAAGGAAAGAGAGAACTCGAACTGCTCCCGGGTCAATGGCGGCCAACCGCGTTCCCGTCCCAGCCGATCCATCATCGTTTTAAACGCTGGAAATGCAATGTCAGCTGCTTCCTGCGACGAATCGGCGATAAAACCATGTGAATTGATACTGAGGTGTGGCGTTTCGTGCCCCGCCTTTTGCGCTGCCTCCCGGTGTAATTGAGCAAAGGGCGCGAACCGTTCGGGCAGACCACCGATGATGCCCAGTGCCATCGGAAGACCGAGCATGCCTGCACGGACGGCCGACTCCGGGGTTCCTCCAACGGCTATCCAAACCGGAAGCGGATTTTGCAGGGGCCGCGGATAGATCCCTAGATTGTCCAGCGACGGACGATGCTTTCCCGCCCATGTGACCCGTTCGGATTCTCGCAGTTTGAGCAGCAGATCAAGCTTTTCTTCAAAAAGCTCGTCATAATCTTTCAGGTCGTAGCCAAAAAGGGGAAAGGATTCGATAAACGAACCGCGGCCGACCATGATTTCAGCGCGGCCTTGAGTGAGCAGGTCCAAGGTGGCAAATTGTTGAAACACCCTCACCGGATCGTCAGAGCTTAAGACGTTTACTGCACTGGTCAACCGAATGCGTTTGGTGCGGGTCCCGGCAGCGGCAAGCACTACCGCTGGAGCCGATACGGTGTAGTCGGGACGATGATGTTCACCAATGCCGAACACATCCAGTCCGACTTGATCGGCTAGTTCAATTTCCTCCATCAAGTTTTGCAGCCGTTCCCCCGGGCTGATCAATTGACCGGTTTCCGGATCAACCGTCCGTTCTCCAAATGTGTAAATGCCGATTTCCATCCGTTGGCCCCTCCTTTGATTACTGTTCGTTCATACCGATGTTAGATTTATCTTACCCTATTTATTCGACGCCAGGCAATAAAAAGGGCTTAAGGCAGCAATCGCCTTTCCTCAAGGGTGTTTTGCTATGGATGGGAAGTTCGTTTCGGGCGATTTTATCGTAAAAAAAATTTAGCTGACAGGGAAGACGAGATGCCCCAAGATTTTTCCCTAATTCGCTTATGGAGAGGGAATGCTGGTGTGTTTGTCGCTGCCCCAACGTTTTTGATTCATTAGCGGAACGGGAAAACCGCACGGTGCTTTTCATATCCGTTGTTCGCTTCCAGACTGGGAATAACGCCTGTCTATTATCCAAAAGCATTTTTCTCCCGGAAACGGGCATTTTTGCGGAACCCCAAAATCATGACGTATCTTCATAGAGGCTTCTTTAGAATGCTGAGAGCGGAGGGATTCTTTCTTCCATCTATTTAAAATAAATCTTGACGTTTGCCGGATATCCAACATATGCCCATACAAAAGCCGTGACGAATGCATAAAAAATATTGAGATGTAAATTGTTACAACGGGAGGTATGGAAAATGTACCCGGAACGTCAATTTTTCGGAAGGAGACCCTTTTTCTTCGGAGGGCGGAACCCCTTTTTCTTCGGTGCGCCGTTTTTTGGCGGCTTGCTCGGCGGCTTTTTAGGTAGTGCACTGGTAGGACCGCGGCCATATCCGTTTTATCCGCCGTATTACGGAGGATTTTATGGCGGTTATCCGTACTATTGGTAAACGAAAATTTTTTCGACGAGCTGTCTTAAACGGTCATTTTAGAATGACTTTAAGGCGGCTTTTTTTATCCGCAGATTGCAAGATGTAATTCGGGATCAAAGGCAGATGTCGATTCATCATATAACATCGCTTTTGGTTCCATAGCAAGCTCTTGTGCAATTGCCACGCGCTGTTGTTGTCCTCCGGAAAGTTGACTTGGATAATAGTTCATTTTTTCAGCTAAAATCAACTTTTTTAAAATAATTCTCCGCAGTTTTACGAGCGGCTTCCTAGGAATTGTTGAGGGCTTTATCTGTACCAGCCATTTCGTCACCATTGGAGCATCGAAGAGCCATTCTTATTTCTTTTCAAAGAGCAGCTACATGCTTTTCATTAAAAAAATAATGTCCAACTATTTTAACTGTTCCTGATGTAGAAAGACATCTTATTCTATTGGGATATGCCCTGTATAGATTAAAATTCATAACTGTACCAAGCTTAAGGTTAAGGCAAAAATTTATGTTCCATTTTTCTCTGCCATTCTTTTCTTAAACAGAGTATATTTTTCTATTTTAAGAGGTACAAAAATAATAACATGCTGATGAGTGTCAAGTCCCATAATCAGAGGTCATTCCCCGTCTGTATGTAAATCATCAATATTCTGGAAAAGCTTTCTCCGATAAGCCACAAAAATAAAGCGGACGGAAGAAAAAGAACAAGTTTTCTTCGTCCGCTTTTTGTATTGTTTTTTATTAAAAGTGGTTGGCTTTGTGTCATAGCTTCTGTCATGTAGAGAATAAATTGAAAAATTTACTGCCTTCCATAGGTCTTTTGTCTTCACCAATAAAGAAATCAAGAAGCTGACTATTATACGTTGGCTTGTTACTAATCAATTGATCCTAAATTTCTCGTGATTAACAGGCTAATTGTCATACATTCGATTAAAACTTTTTGCCTATCAATTTTAAAAATAGTTCATTTTAACTATACCATTTTCACTATAAAATTTGTTATACAATTAAGTAAGAGGTATTATTTGATAAATTCCTTCAAATTTCTACAAAAATATAATTTTGTTTCGGCAAACTACTCGAAAGGGTAGGACGCAAAGCTAAAGGGGCTAAATCTATTTTGATAGACATGCCAGCCAGCTGCCCTTCCTATAAAGAATGGTTTTGATTCTTTTTAAGAAGGTTATTAGCGGATGTATTGTCTATTCAACTGCCCTCTTTAGAATTTTTAAGGGCAGTTTTTTTATTTTTACATAGGAAAGGAGGCTTGGTGATGGAGTAAAATAAAAATACATATTTGGCAAAGTTCATTCTATTGGCCCATTGTAAAAACATCTCAATCGGTCTAAACCCTCTGTGTCAAAAGGGAGTATGAATTTCCCAGGGAATATTCCTGAAATTGATTTACTTCAACGCCTTCCCGGAATTTCATCTACTGATTAAACAGATTAGTGGTAGTAATAGTTAAGGAAGTAGATGTAGGAAATATTTCATGCATTAAAAGAAGTAATCGACATCAACGAAGAGCAACTCCAACCCTACACCTACTATTCCCCAAAACTATAAAAAAATTTTTTGTTAAACCACAAAATTATCCAATTGATTCAGTTTTGTTTGAAATTGGTAAAAATCACTAAAATAAAACGGTGTAAGGAGGACAATAATGAAAAGTCTGCGATTAAAGATTATTAGTGGATTTGTCGTTGTTATTTTATTATTTACTACCGCAGCAATTTTTGATTTAAATCAACTTGGACATTTAACTGCAGATGGAACAGGAACAGGAAATACATTTGTGCTAACTGTTATTATTTCTGTTCTTGTCAGCTTGACGATTGCAATTGTTCTTTCGAATCGGATTGTAAAACCAATTTTCCAAGTAGTAGATCGTATGAAAATGGTGGCAGAAGGAGATTTGTCTGCAAAGCTGCTTGAAACAAAATCGAAAGATGAGATTGGTCAATTAGTTCAATCAATGAATGAAATGATTTTAAACTTGAGAAATGTTGTTGGGGAAGTAAGAAACACTGCAGAACAAGTAGCTGCATCTTCTGAAGAATTAACAGCAAGTGCCGATCAGACAACAGTTGCAACAGAACAAGTTGCTTCTGTCATTCAACAAGTAGCAAGCGGAGCTGAAACACAGACGAATGGAATAGAACGAAATGCTGCTTCTTTAGAAGAAATTGCACAAGGGGTTATCCGTGTTGCAGATAGTTCTAATCAGGTTGCAGAGCTTGCAAAACAAACTTCTCAGCAAGCTGAAGATGGTGAAGGTTCCGTTGTACGTACAGTTGACCAAATGAATTCAATCTATAAATTAGTTAAAGAGACTGATAGCATGGTTAAGTCTTTATATGAACGATCAAAAGAAATTAGTAAAATTCTTGATGTAATTAGTGGAATTGCCGATCAAACGAATCTTCTCTCTTTAAATGCGGCAATTGAAGCAGCAAGAGCGGGAGAGCATGGAAATGGTTTTGCGGTCGTAGCCGATGAAGTGCGGAAACTAGCTGAACAATCTCAGGCATCAGCAAAGCAAATAGCTGATTTAATCTTAAGAATCCAAAGCGATACAGAAAACTCTGTTAAAGCTATGACAGAAGTAACACATAACGTCGAAAATGGTCTTGAGATCACGAAGGAAACATCTGAAAAATTTGCTCAAATCGTTCAAAATATGAAGGATATTGCACCGCAAATTGAGGATATTTCTTCAATTGCTCAACAAGTCTCAGCGGAAGTAGAAGAAATAACATCTACAGCGGATGAACTTACAACAATAGCAAAAGAAAACGCAGCAACATCCGAACAAGTAGCAGCGTCTACAGAGGAACAACTAGCTTCGATGGAGGAAATAACTTCTTCAGCAAAAATGCTTGCAACAATGGCAGAAGGAATGCAAGAATTAGTTCATAAATTCAAGCTATAAAATGGGGAATACAGCCCCATTTTATAGAACATAAGCATTCCGGATGCTGCCGTCTGTTGCTTATACCGTAGTTTATAGAATATAAACCTTCGAGATGATTCAAATAAATCTGAGAATGAATATAAAACAAATATTTAGGCAATGAAAGAATCGTTGCCTCAGCTGATTTTATGGACTTCAGAATTTTGAACTTCAGCTTTTGAATGCTCATTTATGATGTTGTGAAATCTTTTCCGTATCGCCCAGCACCTTGCCTCCAAAAATTCCATTCGTGCCGTTCTGCATGAGTGATTCGTTTATTTCGACCTTTCTAACTTTCCCGCCGCATCTTTTTGAAAAAAATCCATGTTTTCACTAGAATATTTGACCAGTAAATTATTTCATTATGAATACTATATTGACAAAAGCAAGAAAGGTGGTGAAACGAATGAGTGTATGGTATCCAGACAAAGAAGAGAATAGACGCTCCGATTCAGAAAAACGTGCGAACGCAAAGGCAAAAGCTGATGTAGATTTTAAAAGTGACGTTGATGTGGATACGGACAACGAATTAGAGAATAAATTAAAAAATATTGATCGTAACACAAATATTGCAAAAGTAAATAATAGCGGCAACTCAAAAGTGGAAATTGATATTCATGTTGATTCCGATTCAGATGCAAAAGTTCGGTCGAAAGCAGAATCTGATCAAGATCAAAACCAAGAGCAAAGAGATTAATTGAGCATAATTAAATGTGGGTGAGATGTCTTTTTTGTCCCACCTATAATATAGGGTGAGAATGTTATGGAACATTTAGATAAAGGAGAGTTCTCTTGGTTACGGAATGCTTCTACTCAAAGCCCTCAATCAAATAAATCTTCCATTGATTCGAGCGGTAATTCAGATGTAAATGTTGATGTAAATATTCAAGTTGATACGATACCCATTGCATTTGCCGTTCTTTACTATTTATTGGCTACTAAGCAATTATCGCACGAAGAGTTTGAGTTTGCTTTACGTAAATTATTGGAGACAACAAACAAGTATAAAAAGCTGAACCGTGACGGTTCTTCAAGAGTCAATTTGTTACATCCTAATGTATGGGGAAGGTAAAATAATAAAGGAGATTTTACTTTCCTTCATTTTTTTAAAGGGAAACATGACAGGTAACCTAGTTTTTTAAGTTTTATCGTTTGGGATTTATTTTAGCATTTGATCATTTCTGAAACTGTTATGATGATAGGGACGGTACGTTTTAAAAAAATGTGAAAATGCAAAAAATTGTAAGACTGTAAAGCATCTTCCTTTATTTGAATTCAGCCCGGGTTACGATCTAGTTATAAAATGGTGAGCACGTAAATGATCGAGAAGATTGGAAAAGAAAGCTGCTGTATGGATGCAGTGAAAGTTTAAAGATTTTGTAAATTAAATTTTTTTATCCCTTCAGCAAAAAGCACTGGCACGTTTTTCTTGATTAAAGCAGCATATGTAGAAAGGGTATTATTTTTTCAACCAAATTCAGAATTGATGAAGAACATAAATGCCCAAAAGTTTGCAGGAAGAGGATATCAATCGACAGTTCATATTGTGAAAATTCGAAAATTTATTTTGTTTCTTATTGCGGCCAAAGCATGGGCCGCTCTTTTGTTTTGAAAAAGAGGAAGACAGATTATACCCGTGGTGCTAGATAAAATCAGACAAGCATAAAAATAGCCCTTGCATGAGGATCTCCTTAAAATGAAAGTGCGACCAAACATTTAAAAGGAGAATTCACATGCAAGAGCACTTTCATTTTACAACAGATCGAGCCAAACTTCAAAAACAATATGTATCGATTTTGTGTTTTGTATCAGCTCAACTATCGAGTATCCAGATTCATCTTCAACGTCGAAATCTTCATTTGTTGAAACAGAAGGACGAGGTCATCATCGCCGTCCATGTCCTTGGAAAGTTGTTAGGCTTCACTTCCGAACGGGCTTGGCACCGGTTTGTGATCGGGAATTTGTTTTCCAAGGACTTGTTCCCTGAACGTTCTCGATACAACCGTCGCTGCCGAGCGCTTGGCTTTGCGATCAAGTGGATGCGGCACCAGCTGGCCAAGCGTGGACAACACCATGCGTATGCGGTCGTGGACAGTTTGCCGATCGAGCTGTGTCATTCATCCCGAATGTATCGCGCCAAACGGTTTCGTGGAATTGCGGATATTGGCTATTGTGCTTCGAAAAAGATCGCTTTCTATGGGTTGAAACTTCATCTGCAGGTCACCGACCAAGGGCTTCCGATGGGATATGTCGTCACTGAAGCGTCTTGTCACGATCGGGTGGCCGCTGAAACCGTCATGACGCAAATTCCACATCCATATAACCTAGGTGACAAAGGGTACATCAGCCAAAAACTGCAAAAGAAGCTGTACGAAGAGCATCGAGTCGCTTTTTGGACGCCCGTTCGAAAAAATCAGCGAATTCTCCAATCCGACGCATGGAAACAGTGGATGAAACGAAAACGCAAAGTGATTGAAACCGTGTTTTCGATTTTAGTCGATTCGTATCGGATCACCGAGATTCGAGCGAACTCGGTTTCTGGATTTGAAACGGCACTGGATGGTATTTTACTGGCTTACTCCCTTGTTGTTCTTGGGCTAGTTGAGCGTTAAGACTCAACTAGCACCACGGGTAGATTATGCTAAAATATTTTTAAAATACAATGAATCGACAGCAAGATTTAGAGGGGGAAAACCATGGCGGTTAAAGCAGAGATTGATTTCCAAAAAGAATTATTTGAAGCAGCTAATAAAATGCGCGGAAGCGTGGCTCCAGCTGACTATAAACATTATGTACTGCCGCTTATTTTTTTGCGCTATCTTTCGAATAAATATGAACAGAGCTGCAATGAGTTGGAGCAAATTTTTGCGGAAAATGAAGAAATGCAGCAAGGTTTCGTTTCAGATTCTCATCAATATAGAGATAAAAATGTGTTTGTCGTCCCGAAGGAAGCAAGCTGGCACTATATAATGAAAAATGCTAAACAGCCGAATATTAAAGAAATTCTCGATAATGCGATGAAGCGAATCGAGGAAGAAAACCCAGAATTGACAGGGGTGCTGCCGCAAATTTATCAAGGCTTGAACTTACCGGTAGAAAATGTTGCTGGATTAATTGAAATTTTTTCACGTGATGTGTTTAGTGGCAGCTCGGAAGACAGCATAGATATACTCGGTCGTACTTATGAGTATTTTATTAGTTCATTTGCTTCGTCAGAAGGGAACAGAGGCGGCGAGTTTTTTACCCCATCCTGTATTGTGGAATTGCTGGTGGAGATGCTTGAACCGAAAAGAGGTATCGTGTTTGATCCAGCGTGTGGAAGCGGTGGAATGTTTATTCAAAGCGGGAGGTATGCGCCGAATAAAAAGTCTCTTTTATTTTACGGACAGGAAAATGTCGTCACGACAGTACGTCTTGGAAAAATGAACGTATTGCTTCATGGCATCAATGCGGAAATACGGCTGGGAGATTCGCTGTTGAACGATCAATTTCCTGAATTAAAGGCTGATTATGTGATTGCCAACCCGCCGTTTAATCAAAAAGATTGGGGGGCGGACAGAATATCGAAAAGCGATCCGCGCTTGATCGGGCCTGTTACAAACAGCAATGCAAACTATATGTGGATGCAGCATTTCTTATACCATTTAAATGATGCAGGATCAGCAGGGTTTGTGATGGCAAATGGCGCAATGACAACTAATGTTAAGGAAGAAAAGGAAGTGCGGAAAATATTGGTGGATGAAGGGTACATCGATTGCGTTGTCCAATTGCCGGAAAAACTGTTTTTCACAACAGGCATACCGTGCTGTTTGTTCTTTTTAAGCAAAAACCGCGATGGAAAAAACGGTTACCGTGCTCGAAGAAACAAAATTTTGTTTATCGATGCCCGAAAAATGGGAAAGCCCGTCAGCCGCAAGCAAAAAGCATTGTCTAAAGAAGAAATTGATAAAATCGCATCAGTTTATCGAGCATTTAAATATGAACATGCAAAAAGCTGCGAAAATATTGAAGGTTTCTGTAAAATTGCAAAACTTGAAGAAGTACAACAAAACGACTACAAACTGACACCAAGCATGTACGTCGGAACAGAGGCAGAAGAAGAAGAAGAAGACATTCCTTTTGAGCAAAAAATAGCCGAACTAACGAAACGGTTGCTCGAACAATTTGAAGAATCGAACAAACTACAAGAAAAAATCAAACAAAACCTGGAGGAGCTGATGTATCGGAATGGGGAAAAGTCAAACTTAGTATTCAAAAGGGAAAAAAATGAATGATCTGAGAAAATGTGAAATTTTTTTATCGGTGCTTTCGAAAATTTCCTAATAAAGATTAATCGAGGAAAAAAGGTGGTATTAAGACCTTTCTGTCAGAGAAAAGTGTATTATAATCATTATAAAAGCAGAAGTTAATATGAAACTTTTTCTTCACAAAACCAAACATTTGTTCTATTATTTTATGTAGAAACGTTTAGAGGATAGATATTTGTTATTATAAAATGAATCATGATGGAGGTTTAATATGATGGAAGAAGCGTTAAAATTAATATTATCAGAGCTAAAAGAAATGAAAGAAGGACAATCCCGTTTAGCAGTCGAACAACAAGGTGTAAAGGAACAGCTGAAAGAGCTAAAAGAAGGTCAGTCTCGTTTAGCAGTTGAGCAAAAAGGTATGAAGGAGGAGCTGAAAGAGCTAAAAGAAGGTCAGTCTCGTTTAGCAGTTGAGCAAAAAGGTATGAAGGAAGAGCTGAAAGAGCTAAAGGAAGGTCAGTCTCGTTTAGCAGTTGAGCAAAAAGATATGAAGAAGGAGCTGAAAGAGCTAAAAGAAGGTCAGTCTCGTTTAGCAGTTGAGCAAAAAGATATGAAGAAGGAGCTGAAAGAGCTAAAAGAAGGTCAGTCTCGTTTAGCAGTTGAGCAAAAAGGTATGAAGGAAGAGCTGAAAGAGCTAAAGGAAGGTCAGTCTCGTTTAGCAGTTGAGCAAAAAGGTATGAAGGAGGAGCTGAAAGAACTAAAAGAAGGTCAGTCTCGTTTAGCAGTTGGGCAAAAAGATATGAAGGAAGAGCTGAAAGAACTAAGAGAAGGACAACACCGTTTGGCAGCCGAACAACAAGGTGTAAAGGAACAGCTGAAAGAGCTAAAAGAAGGACAATCCCGATTAGAAGTAAAAATGGAAAATATCGAACGAAAAATTACAGGAATCCCTAAAACTTTTGAGAATTTAGAACAATTTGTAGCACGTCAGCAGCGTGTGATTGAGGAATTGTCAGCACGTTCAGTTGAATACGGGGTAGAGATTAAAGAGATTCATCGCATTTTAAAAAATCAATAAAATAGAGTTTTTTTAGATTCAGAGTGGATTTTAATTGGAAACATGAAAAAGCGCCGAAACATTTTTCATAATGTTCCAGCGCAATCCATAGTCAGCCGAATTTGTGCTGATTATTTTTAAGGATTGTTCGTTTATCTTCCTTTGACGATGGCAATAATTCCTTCTTCATCATCCAACACAAGTTCAATCCCAGAGTACGGGTCTTCGTTTAAAAATTCATCGAGCCAAAGACGCAGAGCTTCGATGATGTTTGCGGTAATAAGTACTTGCTTTCGGTCGTTTACATACGCTTCGGCAGAAAAGCCGTAATCGTCGTCATACATCAGCTCCACTACAACTTCTTCCGGCTTTATTTGTTTTTTTCGGGAAATGTACACGCAGATGGCGTTAATAATATCTTGCTCCGGAATGATCAGCTTTTCCATGGGTTTGCAGCCTCTTTTTCTTTTTTATGTTTGATCAGGACGAAAATTTTGCGAATGATCGAGATGAGAATAACGATTGCCAGTAAATTAATGAATAAACCTAAAATTGAACCGAATATACCCATGTTTGCTAGCAGTCCGCCAAATAATAATCCGGCAAGCCCTCCTAACATAAGGCCTTTGAAAAATCCTCCTGATGAGAATGTGCCTTTGGAGGCGGCAGATTGATTTTTTGGAGTGTTTGCCTTTTTATCTTGGAAATTCGAACTGTTCGTTGTGGTATTTTTATTCAAATTGAAGCTTTTTTTCCCTGATTTGTATGACTTCGCCTCTACTATCGTTGGATGATCTTGAAAAACAACATTTCCAACAGGTGAAAAGATAAGCGCGAAAGTAAACAAAGCTGCTAATAATTTTTTCAATTTCGACTTCCCCCTATATGAAAGTATTTGTATTTTTGTGAACTCAGTTTCAATGTTATATACGATAGAAAATCAAATTAGTTTCACGATTTGATATCTTTCTATATAAACGAATGAAAATTTTTCTTTCATCTAAGCATGTTATTCACTATTACAATGCTGTAAACTAAGAATAGAAGACTTTTAAAAAATGGTGAGGCCGTTGTTTTACTTGAATATATTTTATCATGTACACTTGTTTAAAAGTATTTGCGAACTGTAAAACGTTTGGACTGCCATGTTAAAAGAGTTTCTTCAAGTTTCATCAAACGTATCTATGGACGTGTTTTTTTGGGAGGCATGAAAGGATGGTTCAGCTAAAAAAATTGGCTTTTAAGCAGAAAACAAAATTGATGTTGCTAATCGTGCTTGCTTTCATCTCTGGTGCTGCCATTATTGGACAAGCTTATTTTTTTGCGGCGATTGTCGATCGCATTTTCTTACAGAAACAGTCTTTTGCTGATGTTTTCCAGTTGCTTATAAGTTTGTTCATTGTTCTTTTGGCCAGAACTGCATCCCATTATTTCAGCGGTTTAACAGGAATTAAAATAGCGTCCAAAGTGAAAAAAGATCTTCGCCAATCTTTATTAAATAAATTTTCAAGCAACCCGCTGCAAGTATCGCTGCAAGGGAAAACAGGACAAAAAGCAAGTGTATTGCTGGATGCGGTAGATGAAATCGACAGCTACTTTAGCATTTATATTCCAAAGGCAGTTCAAACGTCGATCATACCTCTTCTCATTCTTTTCGTTGTGTTTGCTAGCCATCCATTTACTGGATTAATCATGGTGATCACAGCGCCATTTATACCGATATTCATGATCATCATTGGCTACAAAACGAAAAAGAAATCGGAGGAGCAAATGGAGAAAATGACCGCTTTATCGGGACATTTTCTTGACACTTTGCAAGGGCTGACAACCCTTAAGCTGTTCAACCGTGCGAAACAGCAGAAAGAAGCGATCAGAAAAAGCAGCCATGGCTTTCGGGATGCGACGATGGAAGTATTGAAAATTGCTTTTACCTCTTCTTTTATGCTGGAGTTCATTTCCATGCTTAGTATGGGATTGATTGCCCTTGATGTGGCGATTCGCTTAATTATTTTTCAAAACATTTCTTTTTTTACCGCGTTTTTCATGCTGATTCTAGCTCCTGAGTTTTATAATGCACTGAAAGATTTAGGAAGCGCCTTTCATGCAGGCAGGGGAAGTATGGGGGCGGCAAGAAAGATTGAAGAGGAGCTAAATGCAATCGGAAAGCCAGTAAAATGGGGGAAGGCATTTTTGCCAAAAGATGAAGGTCCGCCAGCCATTCGTATAGAAGGAGCGGGATTTCGTTACGAGGGAGATAGGTTTGCCTTAAAAAATATAAATGCTGAAATCCGCCCGTTTGAGCAAGTGGCAATTGTCGGAAAGAGCGGCGCTGGGAAATCGACTTTATTACATGTGATTGCAGGTCTTGTTCCGCTTACTGAAGGGGAAATTTATGTGAATGGAATTCGGCGGTCTGATTTGAACGAAAAGAGCTGGTTCAATGAAATCAGCTATATTTCGCAAAATCCGTATCTTTTTTCTGGAACGATTGCGGAAAATATCGCTTTGGGAGGAAAACTCGATGCAACGAGAGAGGAAATCGAACAAGCAGCCGAAAAGGCAGGAATTTTAAAGCTTGTCCAATCACTTGAAAATGGTTTTGATACACCTATTGGAGAAGGAGGAAGGGGAATTTCCGGAGGGGAAAAACAACGAATTGCACTGGCACGAGCGTTTTTGAAAAAACCATCCATTATATTGTTTGATGAGCCGACGACTGGACTGGATCTTCAAACAGAACAAATTTTGCAGGATTCCATCAAAGAATTAGCTCAATCTTCCACCGTCATTACCGTCGCTCATCGGCTTTATACTATTATAAATGCGGATAAAATTCTTTTTTTGGAAAATGGAGAACTCATCGCATCCGGAACACATAAAGAATTGCTGGAATCAGTTGAAGCGTACAAGAAAATGACAACGCTCCAACAGGGAGGCATGGCAAAATGAAAGATTTGCTTTTTATTACAAAGCTGACATTAACAGAAAAGAAAGATCTTTTTTTGTCCATTCTCTTCGGATTTATAACAGGAATCGCGACAGTGAGTTTGTTTGCTTCAAGCGGCTATTTGATTTCTAAAGCAGCTCTTACACCGCCAATTTACACGCTGACTGTTTTCATAGCGTGTATAAAACTGTTAGGGTTTATCAGTGCAGGTAGCCGTTACGGGGAGCGTTATTTTTCTCATCGCGCCACATTCAATATATTAAGCCGGTTGCGAGTTTCTTTTTTTGAAAAGCTAGAGCCATTGGTGCCCGCGATTTTTCTTAAATATCGGAGCGGAGATCTCCTCTCCAGAATTGTCGGCGATGTGGAAACGCTGCAAAACTTCTTTTTGCGTGTTTTTTATCCGCCGATCGTATCCACTCTCATATTTTTATGGACCATTTTTTTCACTTCGTTCTTTTCCTTTTATATTGCCTTGTTGTTATGTATCGGTTTGATTTTCACCACTGTCCTAATTCCGGCTTACTTTGCTTTCAGACTAAAAAAAGTAGAGCATCATGTTCGGCAAAGCCGCGGGAATTTATCGACAGAAGTTACGGAGTTTTTTTATGGGTTTCGCGATTTAAAAATTTATCAACAGCTTGAGCATAAACAAGAGAAGCTTACCCAACGCTCCGATGCTTATTTGAAAGAACAGGAACGTGAAGCAATCCATAACCTCTTCAGTCAATCTGTCAATACGTTTGTATCTTTAATTGTCTCTTGGATTATTCTTTTGCTTGGCGTCTATTTCGTTGCAGACGGTCAATTAGATGGTATTTTTCTTGCCATGCTTGTAATGATTTCATTAACTGTTTTTGAACATGCGGCACCGATGGCTGCTTTTCCAAGTTATTTAGAGGACAGCCGCCAAGCTGCTGCAAGACTATCAGACGCCACGCATCAAGACTCTTCTGTAAAAACGTCTGATGAGAAAGAAATGAAGGAGCTTCCCGGTCAACAAGCTCCATCAATTGTCATGGAGAATGTCACCTTTCATTTATTTGGTGAAATTTTAAAAAATGTTTCAATTACATTTCCGGCAGGATCGAAAACAGCCATTGTCGGACCTAGTGGTTCGGGCAAATCGACCTTGCTGGCCCTTTTATTAAAAATTTATAAAAACTATCAAGGGGTGATTCGGATCAACGGCATCCCGATCGATCAATTAGATGACGATAGCCTTTGGAAAAATGCGAACGTTATTTTGCAGGACAACCACTTTTTCTACGGTACCGTTCGCGATAACCTAATGATTGCTAGAGATACAGTGCTTGACGAAGATTTGGAAGATGTGCTGAAAAAGGTGAAGCTTGACTATCTTTCTTTGGCCGATCCGTTGTTAGAAAGAGGAGGAAATTTATCAGGCGGGGAAAAGCAAAGACTGGCGATCGCCAGGGTATTGTTGAAAAAAGCTCCGCTATGGATACTTGATGAACCGACATCATTTTTGGATGCTTTAACGGAACAGTCTATTTATCATCATCTGTTTGAAGCTGCTAAAAATGATACCGTCATCCTTGTCAGTCATCGTCTGGCCGGACTGGAAAACATGGATCAAATTATCGTTATGGACGAAGGAGCTGTTGTAGAAGCGGGAACCTACAAAGAATTGATGAACAAAAAAGGATACTTTTATCAAATGAAGCAAATTGAACAAAGTGTCTTTACAGCAAATTAAAGAAAGCCGACATGGAGCAAACTGTCGGCTTTTTTTCGATTGATTTCTAAGCTTGCTTCAATTTTTATCCTCTTTTGGATATGGGCTCATCTTTCACTGCTGTCCAAAATGATAAAGCTGCAGCAGCGAATAGCACGAGAAAGGGGGCAAACGTAATTAAAAAAGTCTTCATCGTTCCACACTCCTTATTTTGCGTTTTGCCCTTTCACATAATCTTTATCGAACAGAAACAGTTTTATTAGTAAATAAAGGGAAGGGAGCAAAAGGGCTAATCCTAAAATAAAAACGATGATCAGGGAAATGGCCATAGCTTCGTTTGTAAAACTGTCATAAATGGACAAATATGGATAAAGCAAGTACGGATAATGGGAGATTCCATATCCAAAGAAAGCTAACAGAAATTGACCTACTAACAATCCGAATGCCAATCCATAATTTTTTCTTTTCCAAATGAGCCAGACAGTCCCGACATATAAAAGAAACGATAAAGCGAACATCCACCATAAATTAAGGATGCGTTCAAAATGCTCTTGGTTGTGATAGCTCAGTTCATAAATGATGCCGCAAGCTGTTATGATTAAAGGAAATGCCCAGAAAAGAGCATATTTTCTCATTAAATTCGTTGCGTCTGTATCACCAGTTTGATTCGCGTACCATGTAAGAAAAACAGCTGAAATATAAAGGACGGCCGTAATACTTAAAACGACGATGCTCCAAGATAATGGGCTTTTAAATAATGCTACGTAGTTTAAAACTGGATGCTCATCCACCATCGAGACAAATCCGCCTTCAGAAATGGCTAAGACGACAGATAATGATGCAGGGATCAATAATCCAGACAATCCATACATAAAGGCATACCCTTTATGTCCTTTTGATGAATACGTTTCAAATGCGTAATAAGACCCGCGAATGGCAAGCAAAATAATCGCAATGCTTCCCGGAACAAGGAGAGTTGTCCCATAATAAAATGCGGTTTTTGGGAAAAAACCGACAATCCCAACAAAGAAGAAAACGAAAAATACATTGGTTACCTCCCAAACGGGAGACAGGTAGCGTTGAATAATTTTGGACAATATATGCTGCTTGCCACTCAAAATGCTGTAAGCATTAAAGAATCCAGCGCCGTAATCAATGGATCCAACGATCACATAGCCGAACAAAAAGATCCAAAGGACGGATATCCCAATAATCTCCAAGCTCATGACTGCTCACCGCCTAATCGATTTTCAAGCTCTCTTTCCACCGGATTATTTTTAAACAACCGGCGAAGAATCACAATCGTGCCGATTCCTAAAATCAAATACAAAATGGCAAAAAGAATGAGCATAAGACCTACATGGCCGCTTGAAGTTGCTGCTTCACCCGTTGTCATAATTCCGCGAAGGATCCAAGGCTGACGGCCAAATTCAGTCAACCACCAGCCAGCCTCAATCGCGATAAAAGATAGAGGCCCTCCGAGCACAATGAGCATGCGGAACCATTTTTGGTTGATGAAAGCCCATCCGCGCTTCACTCCAATCCAATAGATAAGTGCTAATAAAATCATGAAAACGCCAATGGCTACCATAATATCAAAAAAATAATGAATATAAAGCGGAGGAGATTCAAAATTTGAAAATTGGTCTAGTCCGATAACTTCTGCATTTGGATCTCCATGCGCCAAAATACTGAGCAAATATGGGAATTTAAGTGCATATTTAATGTTTTGTTCGTCATCTAAAATACCAAACATGACTAGAGGAGCATTTCCTTCTGTTTCAAAATGCCATTCCGCTGCCGCCAATTTCTCTGGCTGGTACTCAGCTAAATATTTGCCGGAAAAATCTCCGATAACAGCTGTTGCAATGGAGAAAATCAGTCCTATTTTCATAGTTAAAAACAAGGCTTTTTTATGATAAACATGGTTGGAGCCTTTTAATAATTGGAATGCTGCAATAGATGCCAGCGTAAAGGCGGCTGTCATAAAGGCGGTTGCGACTACGTGTGCGACTTTTGTCGGCATGGCCGGGTTAAAAATCGCACCCAGCGGATTGACATTGATGAGTTCACCATTTACAATGTCAAACCCTTGCGGCGCATTCATAAAAGAGTTGACGATGGTAATAAAAAAGGCAGAAAAGGCGGCGCCAAGGGAGACAGGAATCAGAAAGAGCAGGTGCTTCCGCTGATTTTTAAATCGTTCCCAAGTGTACATATAAATTCCGAGAAAGATTGCTTCAAAGAAAAAAGCAAATACTTCCATAAAAAGTGGCAATGCGATCACATTTCCGGCAAGTTCCATAAAATTCGGCCAGAGCAATGACAGCTGGAGTCCAATCGCAGTTCCTGTTACAACGCCGACAGCTACGGTGATGACATACCCCCGCGCCCAACGTCTAGCCATTAAAAGATAATGTTCGTCATTTTTTTTGATCCCAACCCACTGGGCAATCATGATCATCAACGGAACGCCTACCCCAATGGTTGCGTAAATAGCGTGAAAAGAAAGTGTAAGGATAGTCAGCATTCGACTGCTGAATACGGGGTCTTCAAATAACAATTTTATTTCCTCCTTTTGAATGGGATAAATCTTTGAAACCGGTCATGAGTATATGATCAGGATGAACCAATACAATATGATTTCATTTTACTTTATAAAAATGTGCTTTTTGTCAATTCTCTTTGACAAATGTATATATAGAGAATGAAAAATATGTGAACATTGGCTCTTTTCGCTTAGTTTATGCCATATTATAGCATTTTAGGCAGCCTGTACCATCTGGAAAATCTGAAAAAATCAGCATTGCTCAACATATGTTTGTACAAATATTTAAAGAATATACATGATTTTCAAATCATATCGGATTATCTGCCTGGTTAAGAAAATATAGGGTTAAGTCCTGTGAAAAAAATCCATGTTTTCCCTAGCTTAAAAAGCCTGAAAGCAGCCAATAAGATTCTGTTTATGTTTGGCTGCGAAATTGGCAGAACGTTTGAATCCGTAATCGAACGGATTGTTGCTGCCGCCTCTAAATGTATATTTTTTTGGCAAACAAAAATACGGCTGCAGTTCATCTTGACTATATAAAATCAAAAATGTTACATAGTCCGTTCTAAATCGCACGGTTTTTTAGCTCCAGTTCATCCAGGCTAAATAGAGTCAAAAAAATGACAGCTTCGAATTTTTTGTTGTATATTCATAAGCATGCTAGTTTGTGGGCAGGAAGCATTCGTGCTATGATTTTTTGTAAACAGCTGCCAAGGAGGGATGGATCGTATGGTGAAGAAAGTAATATTGAATGGTGTAGAGATACAAGTTGAGGAGTATGAAGAGGAAGTGGTTCATCAACCAAACGGTGAGCCATTACATAAAATTCGTTTTGCTTTTAAGGTGAGAAGCGATGAATATCATGATATTACGACGCTGCTGTATCAGCAAACGTTTGATGTGTCAGTTCCTGAAAGAGACCTGAACTTTAGGGGGACGATACAAAATTATTCCACTTCTGTGACGAATTTGTATAAAAAAAATCAGGTTGGTGATTTTCGATTAGAATTAATTGAGACGATTTAACAATGATTGTTTCAATGGCGTAATCCCATGGTGTTCGAAGAAACAGAGGGAGGCACTATGTCAATTCATGTAGAGCATTTGTACAAGCAATTTCGAGTTCACGTTCGGCAAGCAGGGTGGACGGGGGCTGTACGCAGTTTGTTTAAAAGGGAAATTCGTACTGTGGAAGCGGTGCGAGACATTTCATTTACCATTCCTTCGGGAGAAATTGTCGCATTTTTAGGGCCGAACGGAGCGGGGAAAACAACGACAATTAAAATGCTGGCCGGTTTGCTTTATCCAAGCTCCGGGAACATTCAAGTTGCCGGATATGTACCGTTTGAACAAAAAGCGGAATTTAAGAAGATCATGAGTTTAGTCATGGGACAGAAAAGCCAGCTCATATGGGATATTCCGCCAATGGAAACGTTTCTCGTCAATAAAGCGATTTATGAAATAGAAGACCGTGCGTTTCGGCAAACGTTGGATGAGCTTGTCGAGCTGCTGGAGTTAGAAGAGCTCTTGACGAAACCAACGCGGAGTTTGTCTCTCGGACAGCGGATGAAATGCGAATTAGCAGCCGCGCTTTTGCATCGGCCGAAGGTTTTATTTTTGGATGAACCGACGATCGGCTTGGATGTCCATACGCAGGAAAAAGTCCGCCGCTTTATAGGACAATATAACCGCGAGCACCGAACGACAGTATTGTTGACGTCGCATTACATGGGCGATGTGACAGCGCTGTGCGATCGGGTGCTCATTATAAATCATGGGAAGCTGTTATATGATGGTGAATTGGACATGTTGACGGAAAAATTGACGCCGTATAAATTGCTAGAGGTTCAGCTTTCGTCCATTCCCGATATTTCATGGGATGCATACGGCGAATTAGTCGATGCAAAAGAGGGTAAAGTAACGCTTCGTGTGCCGAGGGAACGCATTCACGAGGTATCCTCCCGATTTTTGCAGCAGTTTGA
This sequence comes from Aeribacillus sp. FSL M8-0235, assembly GCF_038000355.1. NCBI lineage: Bacteria > Bacillati > Bacillota > Bacilli > Caryophanales > Bacillaceae > Aeribacillus > Aeribacillus sp. FSL M8-0235. The sequence continues at coordinate 1,297,034 of NZ_JBBOBW010000001.1, forward strand.
TGTTCGCGATTTAAATATAGAAGACCCGCCGATGGAAGAAGTGATAACGCTCGCGTTTCAGGAGGATGCACATGTTTCGTAAATACTCTGTTCTCCTTCGCATGAAATATGTGGAGATGTTTGCCTACCGGCTGGCGACGATCGTGTGGATGACAGGAGCCATGGTTCAGCCGCTGATCACGATGATGGTCTGGATGAATATTGATCCTGATCAGGAGAATGAGTTTATTTTTTACTTTGCGGCATTGATTTTTGTTGAACGCATGACAAGCGCTTGGGACGTTTGGGAATTGGAGCGGGAAATAAGGGAGGGAACCTTTTCTTATCAAATTGTCCGTCCGTTTCACCCGATACATTGGGCCATTGCTGAAAATATCGTGTATAAAGCGTTATTTTTAGTCATTTTAATTCCGGCATGGGGCCTATTGGCGGTCTTTATTCCGGCGCTGCGGCTGGATCAAATAAGTGCGGCGCAGTGGCTGTTATTCTTTTGTGCGCTTTTATTGGCAGCGGTCATTCGTTTTTTATTCAGCTACACATTTGGTCTGTTAGGTTTTTGGGTGACAAAAGTGACGGCTTTGTACGGCATGTTTGAAGCGGTGTCTCTCTTTTTGTCGGGCCGCATTGCACCGATGTCGCTCCTGCCGCCGCTTTTGAAAACGATCAGCTTTTATTTGCCTTTTCGATATATGGTCGGGTTTCCAATCGAAATTTTGACCGGAAGCGTCCAAGGGATGGATATTGTGTACGGATTTGGATGGGCTGCAGTTTGGTGCATGTTTTTTATGCTTGCAGTATTGTTGCTTTGGAAGGCTGGTCTAAGGAAAAACCAAGCTGTGGGGGGATAATGTGAAAAGACATTGGCGCATTTTTTGTGAATTTTTTCGGACTTGTTTAGTGGAGGAGCTCGAATATCGCAGCGAATTTTTAGGGAATTTCCTGTCGAGTTTGTTTGGCATTGGGATGGCTATTTTGACAATTCAAATATTTTTTTATCAAACAGATAACCTCGGCGGTTGGAAATATGCGGATGTTCTGCTGCTTCTTGGTATATTCAATACGCTGCAAGGATTGATTGATTTTGCCCTGCGGCCCAACATGTCCCGTCTGCTGCAGCATATTCGCATGGGGACGTTTGATTATGTATTGACAAAGCCGGTCGACAGCATGTTTTATGTCAGCTTCCGCCATTTAGTGTTTTGGCGCCTAATTGATGTGCTTCTTGGCATCGGCTTGATAATCTATGCGTTAATACAAAAACATTATATGCCGACAATAATGGATGCAGTGATGTTTTTCATTAGTATCGGATCTTCGCTTGTCCTGATTTACGCGCTGTGGATGATGCTGATGACCACCTCCTTTTGGGTTATTCGTATCGATGATCTATCGTTTGTTTTTAATTCATTTTTTGAAACAACACGGTTCCCAATCGGAATGTATAGAGGCTGGCTTCGCATCGTGCTCACATACATTTTGCCAGCTGCCTTTATTACAAGCACGCCGGCGTTGTCTTTGCTTGGAAAATGGAACGGGATGACAACAATCCTATCCGTTGTACTTGCCGGGCTGTTCTTATGGATATCGCGCCGGTTCTGGCGGTATGCGCTCCGATCGTACACAAGTGCAAGCAGTTAAATATTCCGTGCATTGAAAAATGGCAGCAGAGAATGTGAAAAATTTGCTAATAATTTTAAACGGTAGATGTTGGTTAAGGAATGACCGAATAGCTTATTAGATGGATAGATGAAAAAGCAGAGGGGTTACAGTTTTTCAGTTGCTTTTCCCCAGCTGTTTGGCACGATAAAAGACAATGATCAATGGATGATTTTTTCGAACAAGCAGTCTGCCAAAATCAGTCGATGTCGCTTGAAAGATATATATTTCTCCCCTCATTTTTCCCAGGCTGACCTAGCTTAGGTTTTTCCAGTGAAACAGTTTCCTTGTATGGACAAATAGAGAAAAAAAGAAGAAAAGGATTTTTTCTGCTTCTGTCGAATATTTTATTTTAAAGGTGTGATTAAAAAGGAAGGTTCCCATTATGGAAAAAGAAATTATTTGTAAAAGAGAAATAATCAAAATTGATCATCAAAACAAGAAAGTGGTGATAGATGAAATTGCGATAGAGTATCCGTTAACAATTTTTGTGGACAATGAGGAATTCGCCACATTAGTATGCTCGCCGTCCCATGTAGAGGAGCTTGTATTGGGCTTTTTAGCTTCAGAAGGGATAATCCGCATAAAAGCAGATGTGAAAGCGCTTCAAATTGATGAGGATAAGGGGTTTGCCTATGTTCATTTGCATCAGCCGATAGGGGATAAGAAAGAGTTTGTTTCCAAACGCTTTATCGGCTCCTGCTGCGGAAAAAGCCGACAGTTTTATTTTTATAATGATGTGAAAACAGCGAAAACAATTTTGAGCAGCATGACGATTTCTGCCGCACAATGCTTTCAGTTAATGGAAATGTTAAATGAAGCTTCATCGGCTTTTAAGCGTACTGGAGGCATTCATCATGCGGCATTATGTTCAAAAGAGGGATTGATTAAGACATTTTCTGACATTGGACGACATAATGCTTTAGATAAATTATATGGCTTCTGTCTAAACGAAAGCATTTCTTTAAATGATAAAATAATCGCTTTCAGCGGGCGGATTTCCTCAGAGGTAGTGCTGAAGGTTTCGAAAATTGGATGCGGTATACTTCTATCAAAATCGGCTCCAACAAATTTGGCACTTCAATTGGCAGAAGATTTAAACATTACAACTGTTGGGTTTATACGGGAAAATAAAATGAACATTTATACACATAGCAACAGAATAACAAAATAACAGGGGGAACGTATCGTGGGAAATGTAACGATTACGGTCAACGGGGGAGAAATAACCGCAAGGGAAAATCAATATCTTCTGCAGGCTTTGCTCGAACATGAAATGGATGTACCGCACGTTTGTTATCATGAAAGCTTGGGCGCAATTCAAACATGTGATACTTGTATGGTGGAAGTGAACGGGGAGCTTGTACGAGCCTGCAGCTACAAAGTCCAAGAAGGACTCGTTGTTGAAACAGAGACTTCTAAAGTAAAAGAATCTCAAAAATTAGCGATGGATCAAATTTTAAAAAATCATGAATTATATTGCACAGTTTGCGATAAAAACAATGGAGATTGTACAATTCATAATACGGTTAAAGCTTTAGGCATTGAACATCAAAGCATTCCGTTCCAACCAAAACCGTATGAAGTGGATTATTCAGGATCATTTTATCGATATGATCCAAATCAATGCATATTATGCGGACGCTGTGTAGAGGTGTGCCAAGATGTTCAAGTAAATGAAACATTGACGATTGATTGGAGCAGAGAGCAGCCTCGTGTGATCTGGGACAACGATGTGCCGATTGATCAGTCCAGCTGCGTAAATTGCGGCCAATGTGTAACTGTATGTCCGTGCAATGCCTTAATGGAAAAATCAATGTTAGGGGAAGCCGGCTTTTTAACAAATGTAGAACCTGGTACATTACGATCGATGATTAATTTGACGAAGGAAGTGGAAACAGGATACGGTTCGCTAATGGCCATCTCAGATACAGAAGCTGAGCTGCGCAAGGAAAGGATCAAGAAAACGAAAACAGTTTGCACATACTGCGGAGTTGGCTGTTCATTTTATATATGGACAAAAGACAGAAAAGTTTTAAAAGTTGAACCAACACCGGAATCGCCGGCAAACGGAATTTCCACTTGTGTAAAAGGGAAGTTCGGCTGGGATTATGTCAATAGTGAAGAACGGCTGACAAAACCGTTGATCCGGGAAGGCGACCATTTTAAAGAAGTTGAATGGGATGAGGCGATTCGATATGTTGCAAAACGGTTTAAAGAAATAAAAGATGCACATGGCCCTGATGCTTTAGGATTTATAGCTTCTTCCAAAGCAACGAATGAAGAATCGTATTTACTGCAAAAATTTGCCCGTCAAGTGATAGGAACGAATAATGTTGATAATTGCTCAAGATATTGTCAATCTCCAGCAACGGTTGGACTATTTCGTACTGTCGGCTATGGCGGTGATTCAGGATCTTTTTCTGACATAGCTTCCTCTGATCTTGTCATCATTATTGGCGCCAATACAGGGGAATCGCATCCGGTTTTGGCATCAAAAATCAAACGAGCGCAAAAACTTTATGGACAAAAGCTGCTCGTGTTTGACTTAAGAAAGCATGAAATGGCGGAGCGGGCCGATATGTTTATCAGGCCAAAGCCGGGAACGGATCTTGTTTGGCTGTCAGCTGTAACGAAATACATCATTGACCAAAATTGGCATGATGAAGAGTTTATCAAAGAACGAGTGAACGGCTTTGAACAATATAAAAGTAGCTTAGAGCCGTTTACGTTGGAATATGCGGAAGAAGTGACGGGAATTTCCAAGGACACGCTGATCAAGGTTGCTGAAACGATTCATCAATCTAAAACAATGGTCATTTGCTGGGCGATGGGAGTCACTCAACAGCAGCGCGGAAGTGATACGAGTACTGCCATTTCCAATTTGTTATTAGTGACAGGCAATTACGGCAAACCGGGCACTGGAGCCTATCCGCTGCGCGGCCATAACAATGTTCAAGGGTGCAGCGACTTTGGAAGCATGCCGAACTTTTTCCCGGGATATGAAAAGGTAGCGGATGAAAAAGTCCGCAGCCGTTATGAAAAAGCTTGGGGCGTGACATTGCCTAAAAATCCGGGAAAAGACAATCATCAAATGGTTAAAGCGATTCATGAAGGCGCTCTGAAGGCATTATATGTGACTGGCGAAGATATGGGGATTGTCGATGCCAATATCAATCAAGTCGGCGCCGCTTTTGAAAAGCTGGAATTTTTCGTTGTGCAGGACTTATTTTTAACAAAAACGGCCCAATATGCAGATGTTGTGCTGCCGGCCAGTCCAAGCTTAGAAAAAGAAGGAACTTTTACCAATACAGAACGCCGGATTCAGCGATTGTATGAAGCATTGCCGCCTCTTGGAGATTCGAAGCCTGATTGGCAAATTTATTGTATGCTGGCGAAAGCGCTGGGCTTCAATTGGGATTATCAGCACCCTGGAGAAATTATGGAAGAAGCGGCGTCGCTCGCACCGCTTTTTGCCGGTGTTTCCTATGACCGTTTAGAAGGATTTTCAAGCTTGCAATGGCCTGTTGAGAAAGATGGAACCGACTCGCCGCTTCTTTATGAAGATCAATTCCCGTTTGCCGATGGAAAGGCACAGCTTTATCCGCTTCAAGTCGATTATTTATATGATGTAGATGAAGAGTATGATCTTCACGTGAACAACGGGCGCTTGCTAGAACATTTCCATGAAGGGAACATGACGTATAAATCACAAGGAATCAGCCGGAAAACCCCGAACGCTTTTATAGAAATTTCGAAAGAATTGGCTGAAGAACGCCGTATTCAAGAAGGAGCCATTGTCAAGCTTATTTCCAAATACGGCTCTGTAAAAGGCCCTGTTCACATAACGGATCGCGTGCAAAAGCATGAAATCTTTATCCCATTGAATGATACGGGCGAATTGGCTATTAATCGTTTAACAGGCAATCATGCTGACCGCGATACGAACACACCGGCATATAAAGAAATTGCCGTAAAAATGGTCGTATTGAAGGAAAAAGGAGACTCCCCAATTCGTCCAAACAACCATCGAAACGGAAAAAGAAATCCGCAAATTGGGGTCAAAGTAGAGAAGAAATGGGAGCGCAGCGACTACACGTTTCCCGGAAGCAAGGTGAAAATACATGGCTAAACCAATTACAACCATCAAAAAAATCGAAGTGTCACAAGAAGAAAAAAGAAAGCAAAATTTATTAGAAATCGAGCAAGCGTTAGCAGACAATAAAGAGGCAGTTTTAGAAGGCATAGCATGTTTACGGAAGCTTCACGATGCAGGTGTTCTGGAAATCGCCAATGCCCTTTTAGCGCGGAAAGATCAAGTACTAGAAAACGTGGTTAAGGAAGTCAGCAGAAAACCGAACATTGATGTTTTAAAAAATATCGTCAATCTGTTGATGCTGCTGGGAACAATCGATCTCGAAAAGCTGCAGGTAATGACGACAAGAATGAATGCTGGAATACAAGAAGCTGCGGCAAGCGTCAATAAAGAAGAAACAACTTCTTTTTTCCAATTGCTATCGGCTTTAAAAGATCCTGACATCAACCGATCGATTACTATGCTTCTTCATTTTTTAAGAGGAATGGGGAAATCTTAAAGGATTGGCAATAAAAGTGAAGCTTGAAAGTTGCGAGGGAATGCTTTTGTGCTGAAAAACATCCTGATTGGTAAAGAAATTTGCAACCATTATGTGGAAAGACAAAGCCCTTCTCATTCGAAAACGACTGTTGCCTATCGTTCGTAAAGAAAAACTCAAGAAAAGTGCAAAGCGGTCAATCATTCGGAGTTGACATAAAATTAAATATTTGTTATTAAAAAAATGATGATTAGCACTCGATTGATTAGAGTGCTAATTTTTATCTTAATTTTGCACATACGCTTTTTAGAAAGGAGAGGCGGTCATGGAAAAAAAAGAGTTTCAAGCCGAGTCGAAAAGGTTATTAGAAATGATGATCAACTCCATTTATACAAAAAAGGAAGTTTTTTTGAGAGAGTTAATTTCAAATGCAAGCGATGCGATTGATAAAATTTATTACAAAGCACTGACTGATGATTCGTTAACCTTTCAAAAGGATCAATACTACATAAAAGTTATTCCAAATAAAGAAAAGCGGACGCTCACAATCGTTGATACAGGCATAGGCATGACAAAAGAGGAATTGGAAGAAAATCTTGGTACGATTGCAAAGAGCGGGTCGCTCGCCTTTAAAAAAGAAAACGAATTAAAAGACGGCTATGACATTATTGGACAGTTCGGCGTTGGCTTTTATGCCGCCTTTATGGTAGCGGATGTTGTCACTGTCATCAGTAAAGCGCTGGGCAGCGATCAAGCATATAAATGGGAATCAAAAGGCGCTGATGGTTTTACAATCGAACCATATGAGAAGAAAGAGGTCGGAACGGAGATCATACTAAAAATCAAAGAGAATACTGAAGATGACAACTATGACGAATTTCTTGACGAATATCGGTTAAAACAAATCATTAAAAAATATTCCGACTTCATCCGCTATCCGATCAAAATGGATGTCAAAGTACAAAAACCGAAAAATGAGAACGAGAACGAATTTGAAGAGGTTGTTGAAGAACAAACAATCAACAGCATGGTTCCGATTTGGCGGAAAAATAAAAGTGAACTGACAGATGAAGATTATGAAAACTTTTATGCCGAAAAGCATTATGGCTTTGATAAACCGTTAAAACATATTCATATTAGCGTAGATGGTACGGTTCGCTATCAGGCGATTTTATATATTCCGGAAAAAACGCCATTTAATTACTATACAGCAGAATATGAAAAAGGGCTTGAACTGTATTCCAACGGCGTGTTAATTATGAACAAGTGCCCGGATTTACTGCCTGACTACTTCAGCTTCGTTAAAGGAATGGTTGATTCTGAGGACCTATCGTTAAATATTTCAAGAGAGATGCTCCAGCATGACAAGCAATTGAAAATCATTGCGAAAAACATTCAAAACAAAATTAAACGCGAACTAGAAAACCTATTAAAAAATGAAAGAGAAAAATATGAAAAGTTTTATGAAGCATTTGGCAGACAATTAAAGTATGGCGTTTACAGCGATTTCGGCGCAAATAAAGAAACATTGCAAGACTTGCTTATGTTCTACTCTTCAAAGGAGAAAAAACTTGTCACCTTACAAGAATATGTATCAAGAATGCCTGAGGAGCAAAAATATATTTATTATGCAACGGGCGATTCGTATGAACGAATTGAAAAGCTGCCGCAAACTGAGCTGGTTGCAGATAAAGGCTATGAAATTTTGTATTTGACAGAGGATATCGATGAATTTGCGATCAAAATGTTAATGACATATAAAGAGAAAGAATTTAAATCAGTCTCCAGCGGCGACTTAGGAATTAGCGAAGAAGAAAACAAAAAAGAAACTGAAAAAGAACATAAAGAGCTGTTCGAACAAATGAAAAGCATTTTGGGTGATAAAGTAAAGGATGTGCGAGCATCAAAACGGTTAAAAACACATCCTGTTTGTTTATCAACAGACGGCGAAATCACTATTGAAATGGAAAAAGTGTTAAATGCTATGCCGAACAGCCAAAACATTAAAGCGGAGAAAGTGCTTGAAATTAATACAGATCACGAAGTCTTTCAAACGCTAAAAGCAGCGTATGAAAACGATCAAGAGAAGCTGAAGCTGTTCACAAACATTTTATATAATCAGGCTTTGCTAATTGAAGGCCTGCCAGTCCAAGATCCTGTTGAGTTTACAAATGACATTTGTAAAATTATGGTTTCTTAAAAATCCAGGGCACATCTAGCGATTTGTCAAAGCTTGAACAATTTGCAGAGTTCAGCGCCACAACCGGAAAAACTTAGCTGGCTGAAAGGTGCACGATTTATAGATAAAGAAGCACAAAGAACCGATTGACTGATGCAAAAGAGCAGCAAGGCAGCAGCGGATGGATTTCGCAGATATGAAAATGAATGCTTGTTTTAGCTTTTAACGTATGGACATGCGCAAAATAATTAAGAAAGGCAAACCTGTCTTTCCGGCAGAGGCGGAAGGCAGGTTTGTTAATAGTTTGAGCTCTTTTGCAGCTAAGAGTTTTTTTTCAAATTCCTTTAACTCCCACTAGGATCGTTTGAGAAAGTTCGTTATACTTTGGGGAGAGAGGAGTTTGGTTATGCTATTTTTTGTTATATTATTTTTTCTTGGACTTTTCATATTTTTTTTCAGTAGCATTGCATTAAGTTAATTTTAATTTGTCAAGCCCAATTTTATGTTAAATTTCATCTTTTTGGATATAAAAAAACTCCTTATAATTAGGATTGGCAGTCCTATCCAAATCCTAAGAATAAGGAGAAACCATTATGGATAAGAATACCACAGAATCCACAATAAATGAACTATTTAAAGAGATCGATCCAATAACTTTTTCAAAACTAATTAATGTGATTGACGTTGACAAATACATTAAAAAATTAACAGCGTATAAGTTTTTACAACTTTGTATCATCGCTCAGATAAATGAATTGGAAAGCTTAACAAAATTGGCCAAACATTTGAAAGACAAGGAAGAGTTGCAGACATATCTGGAATTTGATGCAATTAGTACTTCGCAACTTTCTCGCAAATTAGGCCAATTATCCCCTCAACTGTTTGAAAAAGTATTTAAATATCTGGTCTTAAAGATCCAAGGGCAAATGAAAAATGCCCCGATCATCCGAAACATTGGTCGTCTTCTGGTCATTGATTCTACCACGATGAGCATGAGTTTGAGCCAATATCCATGGGCAACTTTTCGTAAGACAAAGGCTGGTGTTCGACTCCATTTAAAGGTTGTTGTAACGAAGGATATCACTGTTCCGGATCAAGGGATTATCTTACCCGCGAAACATGCCGATCGCACACAGATGGACGAACTCATTGAAATCGATCCAAATGCGATTTACTTGTTTGATCGAGGGTATGTCGATTACAAACAGTTCGACCGCTTATGCCGAGAAGGGGTGCGATTCATTACCCGGCTTAAAAAGAACGCAGAGATTGAAGTTTTATCGGAACGGATTCCCAATCCAGAACGTTTGATTTATAGGGATCAGATTGTCATTTTAGGAAATGACCGTAATCATACCAAAATGACTCATCCTCTCCGATTGATCGAAACGGTCGACAGCGAAGGGAATCCCGTGATCATCATAACCAATTGCTTTGATCTTTCTGCGGAAGAGATTGCAGATTTATACCGATATCGCTGGAAGATAGAGACCTTCTTTAAATGGATGAAACAGCACCTTAAGATAAAAAGATTTTATGGAAAAAGTCAAAATGCCGTTTACAATCAAATTTGGATCGCCCTAATCACCTATTGCTTACAGGCCATGCTCCAATTAAAAGTGAATCACGATGGTCCTTTATTAGAGATCAAGCGAACTTTACAGAATCTGCTTTTTAAAGGTTTTGACTGTTTTGTTCGCTCCCTTTTTAAAAAGCCAATTCGAACGTCCAACGGTCGGAAAAAATACGATTGGGAAAAAGATTTTGAAACCATCGTGTACCAATTTGAAGAAGGGGAGGTGGAACACCTAGACGATTTAGTTTATGATCCAATGTTTCTGTAATATATTGCCAAATTGTGGAAGTGGACTGCCGATTAAGACGTCATTGTCCTTTTAAGCTTGCTTAGAAAGATTGTATGTCTGAATATTCAGTTACATGAAATAACTGGAATTTTTATTGAGCTTGACAAACATTAAATTTTTTTATGCAACGCTACTGATTTTTTTTAATAAAAGGAAGTAAAAATACAAAGGATGTAGCTGTTAAGAAAATCACAGTTCGCTGCCCCGATAGGAAAGCTTCTGCAAAGAATATAAAAATACTCCATCTATCTGATTTACACCTAGAAAACTTATCGATCAGCCCAAAGGAATTAGATGAGCTGATTTCAGCAGAACCAATTGATCTTATTGCACTGACAGGTGATTTTCTCGACCGGAAGAGAAGCATCCCAAAACTTTCCGCATACTTGGAAGTATTGAGAAAAACAAATCCAACGTACGGCACGTATGCTGTGTTCGGCAATCACGATTATGTTTTAAAGGAAGAAGACTTTGAAACTTTGAAAAAAATGCTGCAGCATTACGGGATAAAGACATTACAAAATGAGCACGTGACCATTCAGCTTGAAGAAGAATGCTTGAATATTATTGGCATTGATGATTACACGACAAACCGCAGTTATGTTCAAAAAGCTTTTCACGGAGTAGAAGAAGGAATGCGATTAGTGCTGACCCATGATCCAAGCGTTATTCTTGAAATGGAAAACATTCCGTTTGATTACTTGCTGTCCGGTCATTTCCACGGCGGACAAATCAATTTGCCAAAGCCGTACCATCTTTTTTACAAAGGCAAGCTTCCAAGAATGAACATTATTAAAGGACTCCATTACCATAACGAGCGGCCGTTTTATATTAGCGAAGGCCTAGGACAAACAGGAGTGAACATCCGAATTGGCAGCCGCCCTGAAATTACGTTTCATCAATTTTCATAGTATTTTTAACATATCTCTAAAATTGTAATGTTAAGATTGTGAAGTTTTCCCTACAATGTTGAAGATGATTCAATAGCTAAAGCAGGATGAACTCCTGCTTTTTTCTTGTGCGCCCGGCATGGGTGTAATCTATAGGGTGAAAGTCCCGAGCTGCGAAGGCAGAAGTAGCAGTTAGCTTAACGCAAGGGTGTCCGTGGTGACGCGGAATCTGAAGGAAGCGAGCGGCAAACTTCCGGTCTGAGGAACACGAACTTCATATGAGGCTAGGTATCACTGGGTGAGTTTGCAAGACAAAACAAAGCCCTTTCTGCCGAAGGTGATACAGAGTAAATGAAGCAGATGGATGGAAGGAAAGATTACACTCTTACCCGGGGAGGTCTGGCTGGCACGCCAAGTAACCTTGGTAACCTATCTAGTGATAGATAGCTGAACAGTCAGAAGTCAGCAGAGGTCATAGTATTAGTTGGTCTAGAACAACTAAGAAGGACCGAACAATTAAGAGAGAATAGCCCTTGGCATTCAGTGAGTCATGATGAACACAGAAAACGTAGTACCTCACTTGAGGGAGGAAGCGGTGAATCCCGTGGGAGATCTCTTGGAGGGTGGAGTGACCACTGGCATAAAGAGAACAGCTATTCACGGAAGTTATAAAGACTTGCGTCAATTATCTTAATTGAACCGCCGTATACGGAACCGTACGTACGGTGGTGTGAGAGGACGGGAGTTAATCGCTCCCTCCTACTCGATTTTGCAAAAAAGAGTTTTTTTTCTTGTATCTTTAATAAAGTCAGCTTTCCGTTTATTTGTTATTTATAAAAGGTTAATCACAGAATCTACTAAGATCCACATTTGCTAATAACTAAAGTTAAATTTACGCTTTTCCTCTAATAGAAATGCATGAATCGATGAAAAAATATAAAGCAATCACACCTTTTGCTCCCATTGTAAAATTGAATAAACAATACTTGCTGCTTTTCCATTGTTCAGCGTGTTGATCAATCGGAATTTTCAACGATCTTGAGTTCACAAAAAATTTTTTGTGAGCGCTTATTAGTTTTTTAACTTCATCCTTTCATTCGTTTCTCCGGTTTTTTTGTCGATGACTTTATTTCTGAACGCCTATAAACATGGTATACTCTTCCTATAAGGAGGCGGAGAAAAGATTTTTTTCACGATTGGGGTATTTAATGGAGAAAAAGCAAAAACTATTTCTAATCGCAAGCTTTAGCAGGAGCTTTAAAGGGAGAAAGTAAAGATTTCAAAAATATTTGCGGCTGCAACGTTCTTATTGCCGTTTCCCTTTGAATTGGCTGGTGATTAAATTTGTCGCCTTCTTTTTACATAGCGACGCAGTCATTGAAGCGATGACAGAAGAAATGATTTAGGAACGGAGGTTTTTTAATGCTGCCAAAAACGATCGATCAATTGGATCAAATTCGGGAAGAATGCCGTAAATTAGTGAATAGACGTTCATCTGTTTCTGCTATTGCTGCAGCTGTTCCAATTCCGGGTATTGATGTGACGGTGGATGCTGCACTTGTGAAAGATCTGCTAAATGAAATTAATCAAAAGTTTGGTTTATCAAAAGAGCAAGTTGATCAATTGGACGCGAAAACAAAAGAGCTCATTATCGTACTGGCAACTTCATTAGGAAATGAACTCATCGGAAGAACAATTGGCAAAAAATTGGTGCTGAGCTTGGTGAAAAAAGCTGCAACCCGGATGGCGGCAAAACAGACGAGCAAACTTATTCCTCTCATTGGAATAGGGGTTTCGGCCGGGATTAGCTTTGCAACGATGAAATATTTAGGAAATAAACATATTGATGATTGCTATAAATTAGTTAAACAATATATCGAACAGGAGGCGTCATCAGAAAATTTTGCTGCAAAATAGTGAGTCTGGTTAGCTGCAATATTTCTAACAATAACCCCCAAAAAGCACTGATGATGATTAATTCAACTAGATAAAATCTCAGAGTAAATAGGATTAAAGCAATGATAAAGCCCCCATTGCTTAAAGGGGGCTATTGTTGAAGAGAAGATTTTCGATCGTGCTCCAAACTTTTCGGCTTTCTGGCAAAACGATGCTGTACAAAGAGGCAATATAAAACTAAACCTACCAACACATAAAGCGAAGTGTAAAAATATAAAGATGTAAATCCAGTAAACACAACAACTGCTCCAGTTAAAAACGATCCGAGGCCGATGCCGATGTCGAAGATCGATAAAAAGGTGCTGAGAGAAGCCGCTCTTCTCTGTGGAGGGACAATTTGTATAGCCATTGTTTGGAAGCTTGGAAACAAGGTTCCCCATCCAAGACCGATAAATACTGCACTTAACAAATAGATGAAGGATGTATTTGCCATGCTCAATATAAATAATCCGAAGGCAAATGAAACGATACATGGGATAACAATGACATTTGCGCCGTATCGGTCAAACCACCTTCCGGTAAACGGCCGGGAAATGAGCAAAACGATTGCATACACGACGAAGAATAAATTCGAACCGGCGCCAAGATTCATTTTTTCCGCAAAAACGGAGACGAACGATAATACAGTCGAATAAGCAAAAGCTAAAAAGGCAGCAATCAACGCAATGCGGAATGCTGATACCTCTACAAGTTTTTCAAAGCTGAAATTCACTTTGAAAAGTTCTTTTTTATTTAGTTTTGGCTTCATTTCATGCAGGTTAACTATTCCCCCGGTCAAAAGCGCCCCAACGGAACAAATAAGGGCAATGACGAGCATGACAAAAGAACCCCAATGATCTAACGAGGTAAGCCCTAAAAACGGTCCAATCACCATGGCGACATTGGAAGATAAAATAAAATATCCCATTCCTTCTCCTTTTTTCGATTCCGGCACGATATCTGCCACAATCGCCCCTGTTGCGGTTGTCGCGATCCCGAAACCGATTCCATGAAGAAAACGAATGATCAATAATAAGACAATTGAACTGACAAATAAATAAGAAATAGAGGCGATCAGGAAAATGACCAAGGAAATAATCAACATTTTTTGTTTTCCAAGCTTCTCCATAAATTGGTCGACGAACGGGCGAGTCACGATCGCAGCAAATAAATAAACCATTGCTATTAAGCCAGCCTCAGCTTCGCTGCTTTTTAAATCTTGAATGACAAAGATCGGCAAGGTGACCAGCAAATAATAATAGTTCATAAAAAGAAAAAAATTACAAATTGAAATACTAAAAAAATTTTTCGTCCATAATTTTGCTTCTTCCATATTTGTCCCTTCTTTGAAAAAAATCATTTTTTCAGACTTTTTAAACAACAAACTAATTGTACACCTTTTTTTAAAAAAATAAAAGAATCGTGCAAATGGTATGAAGAAAGCGGTGAAACGAAGGCTATCCATTGTTTTTCACCGCTTTCTATTAAAATATTCACTATTTAAATAATAAATTTCATTAACATGTGTTCATTTTGATTCTAGTATTCAAAATGGAACATATTCTATTTCAAAACAAAATATTCGATATTTTGGGATTTAATATTTCCCAGAATGAAGGAATCGATTTCCATGCCATTGGAAATCTTTCAATGAAACAGGAGCTAGGAAAATAAGTTTTCGAAATCAGCGGGTGATTGTGAGCGGAAAAGAGAGGAAAAACAAATAAGTTTTAAAAAAACGGCAGAAGATGCGTTATCCGATTACGGAAGTTGACCTAACATAGAGAAAAACCGTGGAATTGTTACAATTTATCTTCATTAAGTGGAAAGTACGTGAATAGTTTAAAAAAGTTAATAAAAAATACATTGTCCGGCAGTAAAGCATTGCGTCCTCCTTTTATTGGTTCATATTTCACGAGGTCGATCAATTGGTAATTCAGGTTATATACAATGATCCAAAATATTTTTTGCACGAAGTATTGAGAAATATTCAACAGTTATGAAACTATGATGCTGCTGCTATGCCAGTTGATCCTACGCTGTAGGCGGAAAGTTCGGTGTAACCATTCAATGGAGAAGAAAAAACTGGAGTATCAGAATTTTAGCGAAGATTATAATCAAAACAAATGAGGCTTGCATGAAAGTTTAATAGAAAGAAACTTTCTGTAAGCCTTTTTTTAGCGTGATGACAAATATTGAGCAGATGAATTGAAATGAGGAAAGAATGCACAGGCACTGCTGAGTGAGGTATCCGCCCGGTTTTTAGAAAATAAATTCTGACTATTGACAATATTAATTTTCTTTTTTAATATCGAATTAAGTAATTAAGTTCCCTATATCAGGAACAAATAAAAATTTTTTTTTTAGGATTGATGGAAACGCATACATGATCATTAGTTTTGGATCAATTTTATTTTTCGGGAGGGTTTCCTATGAGCAAAAAAGAAGTCATCACGGACACAGAATTAAAAGAATATTACGATGGGATGAAAAATAGTTATTTAGGTCCGCTATGGTATGATTTAGGACACATGGTGACAAAAGAGCCTGTTCATGATGTGGAGCCATATTTATGGAAGTGGAAAACGATCCGCGATTATGTTATGAAGGCGGGAGAAATTTTAGAACCTGGAAAAGATGCTGAGCGGCGCGTTGTTTATTTGCAAAATCCTAATCTATTAAAACATGGATTAGTCGGATATGGGACACATACGTTGTATGCCGGAATCCAGCTATTGCTGCCGGGGGAATTTGCTCCTTCGCACCACCATTCTCAAGGAGCGATCCGTTTTATTATTGAAGGTTCTGGAGCTTATACAGCTGTGAATGGGGAAAAAGTGTACATGGAACGGGGAGATATGATTCTTACTCCTGCATGGACATGGCATGAACATAAACATGAAGGAACTGAACCGATGATTTGGCTGGACGGTTTGGATGTAGGACTTGTGAAAAATTTGGCTGCTTCTTTCTTCGAACCTTATGAAAATGGATTTTACCCTGAACAGCCGCCTGAAAATTATTCAACTGAAAAATTTGCAAAAGGTGCGTTCGTTCCGAAAGGCAAAAAAGAAAAGCCTGGGTATCCTTCTCCTATTATTGGCTACAAATGGGAGCGCGCCAAATATGTTTTAGAGCAAATGAGTAAATCGCCAAAGGAAAACGAAGATCCGTATGATGGTTATGCGATTGAATACATCAATCCGACAACAGGAGGATCGGCAGATGAAAGAATCGGTTCGATGATGCAAAGATTGCTGCCGAACCAGCATACGAAAGCGCATCGCCATGTGCACAGCGCCATTTACCATGTTCTTGAAGGAAAAGGATACACAGTCATTAACGGACAAAAATTTGAATGGGAAAGAGGAGACTTCTTCATTCTGCCGCCGTGGAGCTGGCATGAGCATGTCAATGAAGGATCGGAGGACGCCTATTTGTTCTCATTCAATGATAAGCCGGTTATGGACATTCTTGGATTAGAATATGAAGAGGCCCATCCGGAAGGGCATCAAAAAATTGAAAAAGTATTTACTCCAGGCCCGTAAATAGATTAAAAATTGTGCAGAAGCGATTTAAGTGAGGAGTGTGCCTATGAAAATTGCCATTTTTAATGATAATCGATTAGGAATCGTAACAGGCCAAAAAGTTTCAGATGTAACAACTACCGCTGACTGGGATCAAACAAAGCCGCATGAATCATTAGTAAGGCTGATGGAAAATTTTGATTCATTGAAAGATACACTGGAAAAGGCAGCTCAAGAAGGAAAACAGTACGATCTTGAAGAAGTAGTTTTTAGAGCGCCTGTCCCTTCACCAAGCAAAATATGGGCTGCTCCTGTTAACTATAAAAAGCACCAAGAGGAGATGAACAAACAATTTAACAACGCTCCGAGAACGATTGAAGAACTTGCGCTGTTCTTAAAAGCTCCGTCATCTGTTTCAGGTCCGTCCGATCCGATTTTGCTTCCATTTAAAGACAGAAGAACAGATCATGAAGCAGAACTCGGATATGTCATCGGCAAAAAAGCGAAAAATGTTAAATATGAAGATGCAAAAGATTATATTTTCGGCTATTTCGCCTTATTGGACATTTCCATCCGGGGAAATGAAGAGAGAACATGGAGAAAATCTTTTGATACATTCACACCGATCGGTCCATGGATCGTGACGGCTGATGAGATTGAAAATCCAAATGATCTTTCATTGAAGCTCTGGGTCAATGAAGAATTGCGCCAGGACGGAAGCACGAAGCATTTAATTTATGATTGCTACAAATGTTTGGAAGTCGCATCGACTTATTCGACATTAAACCCTGGGGATATTATCGCAACCGGAACTCCTGAAGGTGTCGGACCGATCCGTGATGGAGATGTCGTCCGCATTCAAGTTGGAAGTGTGGGGGAATTTTCCGTAAACGTAAAATTTGCAGATGAGAATTAGAAGGTGGAAGTCTGAAATATCTCTTACGGGCGACCACTGAAATAGAGGGCATAGTAAAATAAGCCATCGATCGATGACCTTGATGGAAATATTTGGATATAAAGGTTAGGTTGCAACAGTAATTATACGAAACCCTTGGGATTTAGCTAATAAAAGAGCTTGTTCTACCGTGATTTCACGGTTTACTGGAAGAACATCAGCTTTTTTATATAAATTCGGATTATATGGTTCTTTCTTTTTGAGAATGTTGTAGATAGCTGTTAAAAGCATACGTGCAATGGCAATAATTGCTCGTTTGTGACCCCTGCGCTTTTTGAGTTTCAAATAGCGGTTTCGAATTTCGGGATGTTTTTCACTTTTGACTACAGCGGTGGCACACTGTACCAAAAGAGGCTTGATGTAGCAGCCTGCTCTCGAAATTCTTACTGACTTTTTCTTGCCGGCACTCTCGTTATTTGTGGGTGTAAGTCCTGCCCAGGAACATAAATGCTTAGCTGTCGGAAACACGTTCATATTGACACCTATTTCTGAAACCACGGCAATGGCGGAAAAGATGTTCTTAAAGGACGGAACAGTTAAGATCAAGTTCATTTCCTCTGTGTAGGACGCGGCAAGGGAAAGAATTATTTTTTCAAGGTCAGCTTTACGAGATTGAAGGTCTTCATAGTGCTGTTTCATCACCTTTAATTTTTCAGCCTGCTCCGGTGTAATAAATCCGTCAATGGCTAACTCCAATTCAGGCAGTTTACTCTTCATGGAGCCGTGGATTAAAGGTTCAATATCAAAAGAAGTGTCTAAAGGGTTCTTAAGGAGCTTTTCAATGATGTTCATAGAGCTTTTGCCGAAGGTATCTGAAACAACATTTCCAAGCTGGATGTTAGACACGGTTAAACTGTTTTGAAGACGGTTCTTCTCACTTGACATAAAATTAGTCAGTTTAAAACGATAGCGCATAAGGTCACGCAGCTGTCTAATCTCAAGTGGTGGCATAAAGCTTCCAGCCACAAGGTCATGCTTAAATAAATCAGCAATCCATTTGGCGTCTTTTTTATCTGTTTTCTTGCCACGGATCGCCTTGACGTACTTAGGGTGTGCAAGAGTGATGTTGCAGGAAGCTTCAAGTACATTAAACACAGGAATCCAGTATTTCCCGGTAGATTCCATACAGACATCCTTACAGTTATTTTCACAAAGCCATTGTGACAGCTCATTCAATCCTTTTGTATAGGTAGAAAAGCGATGGCGTTTGTAAGTTGTAACTCCTTTGATTGTTGAGGCAATACAGGCAACAACAAAGGTTTTGTGGACATCGATTCCACAACAGATAGGGTATACAATTTTTAAGGCCATAGGGAATGATCCTTTCAGAGAATTATAGGGATAGACAGCATTGACTGATTGCCCAGCAATAAACGAGTAGTTGTTTATACAAAGATAAGTCTGCGTGCTCGAAGTCACACTTATTTGTGCTTGGAAAGGCAATCTACACATATAAACATGCGGTCACCCTGCAACCAGAGTGGCCCACTCACCTCCGCGTGATTTGTAGTTGACTGTTATCCCTATGACTTTAGAATAATAAAAATAACGCCGGTGGCACAATTGTTTCATTACGTTTTGTGCCTTGAGCGAAGCGAAAGGAATGGATATAAACATGAAAAATATTTATACGTTTAGAGTAGTGTGGGGAGATACAGACGCTGCTGGCATCGTGTTTTACCCGAATTTTTACCGATGGATGGATCAAGCCTCGCATGAATTGCTGCGCTCCGCAGGCTTTCCTGTGGCGAAGCTGCAATCGGATGAAAAGATCATTACACCGCTTTTGGAAGCATTTTGCCAGTTTAAATCACCTCTTCTTTATGATGATGAGGTAGCTGTCCATTCTGAAGTAGTAGAAGTTAACAACAAAGTTTTCAAAATCAAGCATACGTTTAAAAAAGGGGATCAAGTTGTAGCAGAAGGCCATGAAGTGAGAGCATGGACATCTGTCGCAGAAGATCGGCCAAAAGCAGTGCCTGTTCCTGAACATGTCAAAAACATCCTTTTGTCTTAATTTTAAGCTGAAGGCAAAGGTTGTTTTTGATAAACTCAATCGGAAAACCGCCATGTATGTAAGAAGGCGGTTTTCCGTCTACTTTTGATGGGAGGGATTTGAATGGCAGCAAACCGGATGACTGAAAATGTGCTGATTCATGAATTGATTGAAGAATCGGCAAAAAAATTTAAAGACCGTGTTGCTTTTGCAGAAGGGGACAATTTCTATACTTTTGAAAATTTGAATCAATTATCATTAAGATTGGCGAGGCATTTTATACAGCTAGGTTTGAAGAAAGGCGATGCCATCTCTGCACAGCTGCCCAATTGCTGGGAATTTGTTGTCGTACATCTTGCTGCATCGAGAATTGGGTTAGTGTTTAATCCGCTCAGTCCAAACTACCGGAAAAAAGAGCTGCAATATATGCTTTCACATTGTGAAGCGAAAGCGTTTGTCACAATTGACAATTGGAAGGGATTCAATCATGAACAACTTGCTCATGAATTGAAGGCTCAGCTTCCTCATTTACAGCATGTTTTGGTGGCAGGGGAAAAGAAGAATGACCGCAGCATAAGTATCACAGCTTTGCTTGAATCAGAACCTGATTCCGTTTCTGATCAAGACATACATGAAAACTTACCGGCTTTTGATGATCCGTGCATCATATTATTTACATCAGGTACAGAGTCCAATCCTAAAGGAGTTCTTCATACATTCCGGACATTTGTTCCGTGCCATCTGCTAAATGGCAAGGAGTATCAAATAACGGACAATGATACCATTTTATGCTTAACTCCATTATGCCACATGTTTTCACTGCCGATGATTATCATTAGCCTTCGATATGGAGCGAAGCATTTACTTTATCCAGAATATAAATCAAATGAAATTATCGACTTATTGAAAAAAGAAAAAGTATCTTTTTTGACTGCTGCACCCGCACATTTAATTGACTTATTAAGACAGTGCGAACAGCAAAATGTAAGCGGTTTAAATCCTCGGCTTATTTTAACTGGGGGAACAAAAATACCGGCGAAAATGGTTCAAGATCTTAGGGCTACATTAAACTGCGATGTTGCTGCTCAGTGGGGCATGAGCGAAATTTGTGCAGGAACCTTTACTCGTCCGGGCGATGAAGCTTCGTTAACATGGGAAACAGTTGGCAGACCGGCTCCGGTCGGGGAAGTCATCATTGTAGATGAACGGCACAAACCGCTTCCGACGGGCGAAATAGGAGAAATCGCTTTTAAAGGAGAAAGCTTATTTATTGAATATTATAAAAATCCGCAAGTAACCGCCCAGTCGTTTACGGAAGATGGCTATTTTTTAACAGGGGATCAAGGCTGGCTTGATGAAAAAGGATACCTTCATTTCGTCGGACGGACGAAAGATACGATTAACCGCGGCGGATTAAAATATCATGCTTCAGAAATTGAAGAAGCATTGCAAATGCATCCGAAAATCAAACAAGTGGCAATCGTCAGTGTTCCGGATCCTCGTCTAGGCGAACGGGGCTGCGCCTTCGTCTCTTTGCGAGAAAATGAAACGATTGATCTGGAGGAAATTAAAGAATATTTGCAGGAAAAAGGATTTGCAAAGTATAAGTTTCCAGAATATTTAGTGATTAAAGATGAACTGCCGACCACTCCGTCCGGAAAAATTTCAAAAGGGCTTGTCAGAGCAGAAGCAGCATCCTTATCTGAAAATTAAGCATGTATCAAGGCAGACAACGAACAAAGGTTGTCTGCCTGTTTTAAACGACATGCTTTGGTCAAACGTGACCAGAACTCACAAAAGATCAATAAAAAAGTCTGAGAAACCTTTTTTAAAAAGCTGCCCCAATGTTTGCACCAGCAGATCTTATTTTCTGAACAAAAACGCATAAGGGCTACTTTTAATGGGTGCTAGTTCATGTTTTGTGTGCTAGTTCTCTTTTTCATTTTAAAAGTTTAAACCCCATTCTTTTTTTGCCACGGATTTTATTTCGTTAATAGCATTTTGCTTTTTTTGAAGAATATGTTTATATTTTTCATCATCTTTTACAATAAGACCATATAAAGAGGGGTCAAAACAATTAAATCCACTTTATCTTTGCTATTACTTATTGATAAATTGGTATATGTCTGGAAAAGGGGAGCTTCATATACTGTAAGAACCATATCTGATTCGTTTTTCGCATAATCACCTAATGGGTTTTGTTCGAATCCTTTCGCATATGTTTTCACCAATTGGCCATTGGCATAAGTGTGGATGCCGATATATAAAGAAAATTTGACAACAATTTTTTTTATAATTCAATGATAACATCTCCCATCTTTTTTAATTCCTCATCATGTGTAACCAATATAATGGTCTTTCCTAATCTATTAAGTTCTTTTACATGTTCCATCACTAGATTGGCGTTATATTTATCCAAGCTTCCTGTCGGTTCATCTGCCAATATAATACTGCATTTTTTCATAAACAGACGCGCAATGGCTACTCTTTGCTGTTCTCCACCGGACAAAGTATATATTTTTCTTTTTTCGTAACCATTCAATCCAACTTTTTCTAATACTGCTGAGACAGTGGTATTGTTTCTATATTTCTTGTCGATCATAGAATGTTTTCTTCAACAGATAAAGTTTGGGCGAGGGAAGTGGATGACTTCTTTGGTTACAAAGAAAAAGACGGGCGGTATATTAAACGGTTTGCATTGAAACATTTTTTGGTAGAAGGAGAGGAAAACATATGACAGAAGAAAGTTAAAAAACCAAACCGAAAAATTCATTAATTTTAATATTAATATTTTCTTGAAAAGAGAAAGAGAGACTTGTTTAATTCAAGTCTCTCTTTTATTTGCTAATAATCATCCGAATAAGGACCTTTCATCAAAGGGATATGTTTTATGAATTTTTTCAATTCGATTCCAAAGTAATTTTCTATATCTCGTTTTAGATTTTGCTCTAATTGAATAAATTCCCTTACGATATAGTCTAAATCAAAAACATTGTACAAATCTTGCTCTGCCCAAATAGATTTCACTCTTGCTTTATTTGAAAATGGAATTAAAGACAGAATAGCACCATCTTCATAATCGTCATATTCAATCGTATAATAATGGAATTCTGGAATATGTTCATCTGTGACTCTGTTTTTCCATTCGTATAATGCTTTATAGAATTCTAAAATAGCAAGTTCTGTTTCAAAGTATAACTCATTATTGATTTTTATTGTAAGTGTAGCTTCTACCGCTAATATGGTAGGAACATCACGTTTATCTTTATTTGAAATAATTCCATTATCAACTACAAAATTGTATTCAAAAGTTATTTTACTGGAAATGCTGTCCATATCTTACCATCATATCCTATCACTATTCTTATTTTTGTTTCACCTTTTTACAATGTCTTCCTTTACCACATCCGTGATATGACTAATCGTTGTTGGGGAGTAGGCATTTCCTAGAATTCGTTCAATAAACTTGCTAATTTCACGCGTACTCATGCCACTTTGATACATGTTAATGATCGCTTCCTCGAGCCAGCACTGATAAATTGGTATATATCTGGAAAAGGGGGGCTTCATATACTATAAGAACCATATCTGATTCGTTTTTCGCATAATCACCTAATGGGTTTTGTTCGAATCCTTTCGCATATGTTTTCACCAATTGGCCATTGGCATAAGTGTGGATGCCGAAATATAAAGAAAATATGACAACAATTTTTTTTATAATTCAATGATAACATCTCCCATTTTTTTTAATTCCTCATCATGTGTAACCAATATAATGGTCTTTCCTAATCTATTAAGTTCTTTTACATGTTCCATCACTAGATTGGCGTTATATTTATCCAAGCTTCCTGTCGGTTCATCTGCCAATATAATACTGCATTTTTTCATAAACAGACGCGCAATGGCTACTCTTTGCTGTTCTCCACCGGACAAAGTATATATTTTTCTTTTTTCGTAACCATTCAATCCAACTTTTTCTAATGCTGCTGAAACAGTGGTATTGTTTCTATATTTCTTGTCGATCATCAGAATGTTTTCTTCAACAGTCTTATTTTCTACTAATGCAAAGTTTTGAAAAAGAAATCCGAGCTTCTCTCTATATGCCTTAAGAATATCATCGTTTTTCGAAAGATCTAAGCCGTCGATAAATACTTTCCCTGCATCTACCTTTTCAATCCCTCCTATTATATTTAAAAGCGTCGTTTTCCCGCTGCCGCTCTTTCCGCTGAATACGACAAATTCACCTTGCTTGATAGAACAAGAGAAATCCTCGAATAGAACACGATTCCCGAATTTTTTTGTTATATTTTTGATTTCCAGCATTTTATATACCCCCTTTTAATACGCGGGATATGCTTATCTGTTCAAATTTATTTATAAACAGTGAAAGAATGACAATAGTATTTATCAGCACAATTGTACTTGCGAAAAAAATATAAAGGAAAGAGAAATGATAGAACATAATTTTTCCCGCTAAGGCAATTCCCACACCTAAAATGAAGGCACCAATTAACAATCTGAATACACCTTTATACCTTTGAAAAAAAGTTTTTCCGAATACTTTATGAAGTGCTATTTCAATGGCTCTAGAATTAAAATCCATTTTTAAAATGGTAGATAAAGAAATATTAAATAAGATTAACAACATAATGCTTAAAATGATATTGATTAATAAAACTAATATTTTTTCAGCACGTTTTTCTAAATATAAATCTTTTATGTTATTTTTATAGAAAATTTCATCTTCATAGCCAATTTTTTTAATAAAAGCTTCAAAATTATTGTCATTGTTAAATTTAACTAATGAATTAAAGACATAGAAACCCATTTCATTACTAGGTAATTTACTATGGGTATCAAAAATAATGATAGGATTTTTCTTATAATTATCAGCTAAATTTTCCATATTAATATCATGTATTAATAATGTGTAAGGATTTTTAATAGTTATTGTTTCAAAAATCCCGTCATCATTTTGTAACAAGTTGGTAATTTCATTAGGTGTTGATGGATCAAATATACCTTTTTCTTTTAATTCCGCATCTGTATATCTAGAAATGAGATAATATCTGTCCTCTTTCAGTTTATTTAAATCAATTCCTAAATCTTTAATTTCCTTTTTCGCATATTTATTCAAATACACTATAGACTCATTTACATTCACCATACTTGACGAAATACCGCCATTGTTTGAAAAATCAAATGATAAATGAATTCGGTATTTATCGAGATAATCATTATAAAATTTAACTGCATATTCTCTTTCTGTTTCAAAGTTCGTAGTTTCGGTATAGTTTTTTAATAAAAAGAGGACATTATCGTAATCATAATATTCTTCCCAATGATCCCTCTGGTTAATTGTTAATATAGCATCGTAAATCGTCTTCAGATTGAAGGTTAAAGTTAAGATTAAGGTTACAGTTATGATAAACAATATAAAAAAGGCTAATATTTTATATCCTAATGTGTAATAGCTTCTTACAAATGTTTTCTTAATATCCAAATTGCGAAGCATAAGATAGAGAATATTTGTAGAAAGTACGATAACAAACAACATGAGAACTGATATTAATAGAAACTTAGATGATTCAGTTATAAAAATCGCTAGTAACATACCAATAAAAGCACTGCTAATAATAGTTACTGAATTTGTAATCATCAAGGGAACAATTATACTTTTCTTATCAGACCCATTAAAATATTTAATTAAAACTTCCTTTTTTAGGCTATTAACCTCAAACATGGTATATAAGAATATAATGAAAAACACAAAGGTCCAAGCCGAAATAATCATAAATATTGCATCATTTTGATAGCGGTTTTCTTCGGGTTTGCTCATTCCGTATTTATCAATTGTTTCAGAACGCAATTTTTCCACGCTTTTTTTAGTGCCAAAAACATAAAAGTATTCTTCTTTTTTTATCTCAGTAATATCGCTAAAGGGTTTAAATATAATTTCTCTCTTGCCGCTAATTAACGATTTAAATATAGAATGATCATTCTTTACTAATATTCTTTTTTTAAAATAATTTTTATGTTCCTCTGTAGAATAGATCGTATAGGTAGCAGAATTACTAGAATTAACGGTTGATGATACGACATATATTTTTAAATTTAGTTCTTTGCTCAGTCGGTCTAAATCTTGTATGTACTCTCGATTTAACTTCTCACTTTCCACATCTGTTGTATACTTAAAATCACTTTCAAATACTTTTCCATCTAAATAATAAATATATGCGTCCCCTATAATTGTGAAGGCTATAAAAAATAACAGGGAGAAAAACGCAAGCTTCTTTTTATTGACCATACATCATAAATCCTCCATTAAATAAAATGGTATATTTGTCAGCTTGGTCTAATTGGAGCTGTTCTAATATTCTTTCATATTGCTTAGTAGCTGCTATCATTTTGATTATAAGGGAATTAGTGTAAAAAATTCCATATTTAAACGTTGATTTTTATATATTTTTGTGGAAATATTGAAAAAATCTTAAAACCTTGTTATCAAGAGTTTGAGAGCTTTTAAACTGTGTTTTTCGCAACAGATCTACAAAAATTCGCACATCAACTATTAAATCCAACGTTGGCGAACGAAGCGCACCTTCATAAAGTATTGGTGATTCGATATGGATTGATCCGCACGCTTTAAAGTACTTCATCTGTTAAAATGTGTGAATGACCGCATCCGAATAGTTGAATGCTTCCGACCTTTTAAATCGCTTCATTAACTGCATAAGCAGACTTATTTTGCAAATAAAAAAGAACCGAGACACGTACCAACAGAACATCTCCCGGTTCTTGTATAGTATGCATTTTTTTTCAGCTTCTCATGCTTCGATGCAACAGGTGAGAACTCTTTTACAAAGGGGGAGACACAGTATAATTACAGCATCTCTTAAGTAGTCGATTGGGCAATTTTCCAACTCTCTCTTCGAAAGATTAGTTCATTTCTTTTGTAATCATCGTTAATTGATCTGCAGAGTGGGACACTTCTTCAAACGCTTTTCCTAATTCATTTACCACATTTACAAACGATATCAATTCCGTCTCGATTTTATTGTTTTGCTCCATTGTTTTAGCCATCGTGTCCAAAATTTGCTCAAAGTGTTTCTCTGTTTCTTGCATGTTTTGATGGCCGTTATTCACTTCTGTTTTTATTTTTTCAAGCGACTTTGTAAGATCCTCTACTTGTTTTTGGGTATTTTGAATGAGAGAAGATACTTTTGAAACTGAATTCTTAGTTTGTTCGGCCAATTTACGGACTTCTTCAGCTACAACAGCAAAACCGCGGCCAGATTCACCTGCTCTTGCAGCTTCTATGGCAGCATTAAGCGATAATAAGTTGGTTTTGTCAGCAATTCCAGTAACAATGCCGACGATTTCTTGCATTTTATTTGATATTTCCAATAATAAATGGACATCATTTGATATATTATCAACGGCACTATAAATGTTCGACATGTTTAATGTCTGTTGATGCATATGTTCTTTTCCTTTTTCGGCACGTTCTTGTGCGGTTAGAGATAGACTAGTTCCGTTTTTTGCAAGGGAAACGATTTCGTTTGATTGCGCGATTAATTGCTGGAAAGAAGCATTTGTCTGCTCCGAGATTGCAGCCAGATTTTGAGATGCTTTTGCAACATTTTTACGAACTGACCTTTTTTGTTCCTCTATTGCAATTGCTTCCTTTAATCTTATTGATTCAGTATCATACGCCTCTAATACCAATTGTTGTTCTAAGTTTATAATTTTAGAGACCGCTCTTATGGCAAGAAAGCAATCTTCCTTATTCATCATATTTTGTTGGATAATATCCATAAGTGCTAAAAATAGATCCTGAAATGCACACATATACCATTTCGTTTGAAGACCTATCCTTACATGCATATGTGCAATTTTAATTCTTTTGTCAGTGAAAGCTGCATCTATTCTTCCGTTAAACATTTCAACAATATGTTGTCTAAGCGTCTTTTTTAATTTTTCTATCGAACTGTTATCATTAATAATTTTTAAAAGCGATGGTTCTTTTTCCAAGTTCTTATAAAATCTATCAGCAATTAAATCAATTTTTTCTATTACGAATGGCTGTATAGCATTAATAATCTGTAAATCTTTTTCTGTTAGGTCGATCATTAAGATTTGCTTTTCAATTTCACTGCCTTTCGTGATACTTATATTGCCTTTCCCTTGATCAAAATTAAAATACGAATTTTCTTGCTTTGTTCTTTTGAAAATCACCTATATTTCACCCCGTTACAACATGTAGGCATGTGCCAATACGAATAAATCCCGAAAAATACAACAATACATAACATTTTTGGAAATATTTTACATCATCCGTTCCAAAAATGTTGGGATGATTTTGGATAACCAACCCTATTATCTAACTAGCTGTATAAGGCAATTAAATATCATTTAGCTTCTTTATGTACCTATTCACGCTGCGAGTACGGATGGCAGTGAAACGATATTGAGCGGCTAGAGCAGAAATAATAGTTTCCACAATTTTAACCATCGTACCAAATGAGTTTTTTCTTCTGCTTAATTTGTTATAAATTATTCAGTTTCAACCGACATGCTGCACTTGTTCGGCATGGGGTTGACCCTCCTCTTCGATTTCCAACTCTCTTAAAATTTTATCGCGATATTTTCGGTTTTGACGTGTTCCTGAAATAATTTCAGAAAGGCGGCTTAACGGGATTTTATGCTGCTCGCAAAACTCCTTATGGGTCATTTCAAGTTCTGCCAAACGCCGCTTGATTTTCCACCCTAACGGAGTGATGCGTTGTTTGCGAACCGCCATTTAAATCACTCCTTTCTATGATCATTCTGTTTCCCTATGCCGAATTTTGGTAGAATGAAAGGGAGTCATAACTATATTGAGGATTAGAATTCGTTATGAGATGTTGATTCAAAAATCTATTGCTGATTAACTATGTCCTGGTGCTATCTCCGAAAGATTTTCATGTATAACGAGGACGGAGAAACGCAGCAGGAGCTTTTATCATCCTTAAAGCTTCACATCGACCAGATTGTTCAGGAGATTAAGCCTGCTCATCATGTTGTAAAACCAAACTGTGGATAAATAAAAGAACCAAGTTTCTCAATTCATGCCAGTACTAGCTCTATTTAGAGACTATCTATCATTTCGGAGAATTTAATGCAGATGGTATTAAAAAACAGTGAAGCATTTCCATTTGTATATCTTCAACTGATTGATGTAGTTGGGAACAAGTTGTTTTCTCGATGCTTCAAATTGGTAATTTTTAAAGGACAGTGATTCAACAGTTTATGTATGAATTTGAAAGTATTTATACAACAGCTCAAAGAACTATTTTAGATAGCAAAACTCTGCTTGATGCTTCGAATGGGTATAGCCTTTGATTGAGCTCGTCTATTTCTTTCATTGTTAAGATCAATAATCAGAAGGCTTTCCGGGCATATAGAACATTTGATATGCTGCATTTTTCAGTCAGCACGCTGTACCTGTTTCATTCAAAGCATCTGCACCGGAACAACAGCTTGCATATTCCAATCATTGGATCGCGATGCTATTGTTGTACAATGATTCAACTGCTAGTTCAGTTTCAAGGCTGCAAAAGCGGTTGTGATGATTAATATAAAGGATAAACCGCTGCGCGCTGATTATTTAAACGGATATATAGTCCATCGGTAACCTTCATGATATGACTTATGACGGTTCTTTTGGACCAATGGACTAGGAAACTTACGCAGATTGTCGAACTTTCACATCTATTTACACTTTATTTTTGTTTGACAAGGTAATCGGTTACCACTTTTGATTACATTATATATTCCTATAAGACGAAAATCAACAAAATTTTCCTTTAGGACTAAAAATATTTCTTTTAGGAAGATTATAGAGAGGTTGACAAAAAATGAACGATTTCAAAAAGGAATTGGGCAGTCGGATAAGACGAATTCGTAAAGAAAAAGGTTTGACACTTGAGGAAATGGCAAAAGCTACTGGTATTACGAATAGCGCTCTAAGCAAAATTGAAAGAGGAGCAGTTTCAGTTTCTGCTGAGAATCTATCATTAATAAGCAGAGTTTTAGGAGTGAGTAATGATTTCTTGCTATACGGCGAGGCTTATTTGACTAGTGTTCCGATTTCTGAAACTAATGATAAATTTACGTCAAATTCTTGTTTACAAGAAATGACTGACCGTGCTTCAGCTGAAGACGATAAAATTAAAAAATCTCCATTGTTTAAAAGATTTCAGGATTTAACCATAAAATGCTTGAAAGGCGAAAACAGTTCGGTCAGCTTAGATCCTGAAGCACTAATGAATCTATTTAAAGCCTCAGCTGCTCTTTTTGCCGATCCATCTATAAAAGTTAGTGAAAACGAAATGATCGATCAACAAAATGACAAAAACGAACTTTCTCCAGAAGAGCAGGAACTAATCGAAATCCTCCGTCAATTGGATGACGGCGACAAATTTGAAATTATGACTATTGCCAGAATGAAAAGAGACATCACTAAAAGGTATGGCAAACGAAAAAAGGGGATGTCATCTACATCGATTTCCGAGGGGGCTGCCGCATCTGAAAAACGTTATGATAAGTTTGCTTAATTTTATATTCCAAAATGGTAAGTATGTTACCATTTTTAAAAATTGAGCAGGTCTCGTATTTTCCCTTAACAGGTAGACAGTCAAATGTAATGATTTTATGCTCCTAACCGTCTACATGGGAGGGTATTTTTTAAAGCAAAGAAAGGATAAACGTTTCAATTTTTATCAAAGCATTTATTTTATAATGAAGGTTTGGATTTATTTAGGCGTTTTGTAACTGAAAGACAATATTATACTAAAACCGACAATTTAAATATGTAAGTGAATTTCGAAACGGATTGACCTTATTCTAAGCGGAAATTGTTGTCAATACGAACCTTTCACGAAAGTGTAATCGAGTACACTAAAACCATTCAACTAAAGAAGAACTATTAAGGGCATCCTGGCTAGTGTACTATTCGTTTTGGCTGGTATTTTCATTACGACACGAGAGAGACATGGGGCTGTCCAGAAAATCAAATCCCATTAAAAACAAAAATCATAAACATCGATATATCAACGTTTCTAAAACATTAAAGGGGCGTCAATAAGCCGTAAAAACGACTTATTAGACACCCCCATTTTATGAGACCTTCAGGATACAAGGTCAACCAGCTGCAATTTGCGCTTTTTCAACAAGTGCATCCAAATGACGGATTATTTTGTCGTATATTGCTTGGATAATAAATTCGCAAATTGTTACATGATCCGATATACACATCCCCAGTTCGCCTCTAGAGAACACAGAAAATGGAGAAGAGAAAAATTAACTCAACTTGCTCGTTTATTAAATTCCTCCCTCAACCTCTTCCAGTAAAAAATCTCATTATATGAGAAAAAATATAAAAAGTATGTTGGCCGATCTGACAAA
The DNA here is from genome assembly GCF_038000355.1 of Aeribacillus sp. FSL M8-0235. Classification (NCBI taxonomy): domain Bacteria; kingdom Bacillati; phylum Bacillota; class Bacilli; order Caryophanales; family Bacillaceae; genus Aeribacillus; species Aeribacillus sp. FSL M8-0235. The sequence goes on from NZ_JBBOBW010000001.1 coordinate 1,328,059, forward strand.
ACAACGTTGTATCATTTTTTATTTCGTTAATATAAAAGCAAACATTCCATTCTCATTATGTAAATTTTTTTACATAGGAGGGGTTTAGATGTCAGAGGTGATTCGGAAAACGATTTTATTATTGCAAACTATTCAGCCGAACGAAAATAAAGAAGAGTGGAGTACTACGGAAATCAGTAAAAAGCTCGGTATTCCCGTTCAAACGGTGCACCGATTGCTGACTTGTTTAGAAGAGTATGGATTTGTGTATAAAAACAAACAAACGAGAAAATTCCGTCTAGGCCTTACATTGCTTCAATTAGGTCTTTCCATACGAGACAATCTATCGGTTCGTAATGCTGCAGTACCAATTATGGAAAAGCTGGCCCAAAAAACAAAGGAAAGTGTGTACTTGACCGTACCGGAAGGATGTGAAGGCGTGTTTATTGATTGTGTTGATTCGCCGCATTGGCTTAGAATTGTCGAACCGATTGGAATGCGTCTTCCTTTATGCGTAGGTGCTTCGAAAAAAGTGATTTTAGCATACTTGGAAGAGAAAACAAGAAGCCAAGTGATTAAAGATCTTGTAAAAAATGGAAGGATAAAAGACGTGGATCATCTTCACCGACATTTAATGTTAATTCGAAAGCATGGATATTGTATTTCTTTCGGGGAAACAACAGAAGGAACCGCCAGTGTGGCAGCTCCTATTTTCTCTTGGGAAAATAAAGTGATCGCCTCTTTAAGTGTTGCCGGGCCGGAAACGCGTTTTACGAAAGATGAGTTAGCCGGTTTAATATCTACCACAATCAGAGCCGCAAATGAAATTTCCGAAGAACTAGGCTGGGTACCAAACAGATGACCAAAGGATGAAAAAGTCCATCCTATGGAAGAAAAGGTAACATGGTTTTTGTAATTTTCCCAATATTCGATAAAATGAGCTTTTTTTTGGGAAAAAATTATGGAATATTGTATATAACCACAACCTCTCACAAAAAGTTCCAAAAATTTTTCAACGACTGGAGGGAAAAAAGATGTGCGGGATCAGTGGTGTCATCTTTAAAAATCCAAATCACAAAAGGAAAACAGGCGAAGTCATATTGGCAATGCTGGACAGTTTGTTTCGAAGAGGTCCTGATTCAACAGGAGTTGCCATTCTCCATCCAAAGGAAGAGAACGTCTTATATGTTGATGTGAATTATGAAACAAGGGGCAACGGGGAGAAAATCATTTCCTTCTTAAAAGATAAAGCAGATGTGCTGTATTCATCTGATCATGGCAATTACGTCAGAACAAAAATTTTCCATTCAGGAGATATCCAACATATTGTTCAAGGAATCAGTCAGCTGGACGAAGACATTTCAGTCGCAAACATCGGAGAATCGATTGAAGTGTTGAAATCTTTAGGGGGAGCTCATCTTTTAGATGCGCAATTTAAGCTTTCCGTATATGACGGGCAAGTTGCTGTAGGCCATACAAGAATGGCGACAGAAAGCAAAGTCGATATTTCCCATTCGCAGCCGCTCTGTTGCAATTCTTTCAAAGATTTAACGATTATTCACAATGGCCATGTGACAAACTACATTAAATTGAGAGCATACTACGAAAAGAAAGGCTATCAATTTATAACCGGAAACGATTCGGAAGTGATTGCCGTTTATTTAGTAGATGAAATGAAGAAAGGAGCCAGCTTAAAAGAAGCAATGACAGCATCTGTTCATGATTTAGACGGCTCTTTTAGCTATATTGCTGTTACGCCGACAGCAGTCGGTTTAGCAAAAGAACCTTTTAGTATGAAGCCGATTGTGCTTGCGGAAACTGATGATTTCATCGCTTTTGCTTCTGAAAGCTTAGCAATTACAAATGGCTTTGGGGAAAGCTTGCCAGTAAGAGAACCAGGGGCAGAGGAGGTATTGGTATGGAATCTGTGAAAGAAAGTATAGTAATTGATTGCAAGAGTGAAACGGTGACTTCAATCAACCAAATGATTCGGGATTTTGCGAAAAATAATATAAAGGAGGTCATCATCGAAAACCCTCTCGCACGCCATAACCTTGGAGTATGCATAACAGATCCGATTCATCTCATTTATAACGGAGATGTCGGCTACTATGCAGTGAGTTTATGTGATAAGGTGACAGCGACCATAAACGGGAATTGCGGCTGGGCAGTTGGTGAAAATTTAATGAGCGGAGAAATTGTCGTAAATGGAAATGCAGCGTCTTCCTGTGCAGCTTCGCTGAGAGGCGGTATCGTAGTTGTCAAAGGAGAGGCAGGCGCCAGGGCGGGAATCAGCATGAAGGGAGGGACTTTAATTATTGGCGGTAATACCGGATATATGACCGGTTTTATGATGCAAAAAGGAAAAATGATTATTTGTGGAGATGCTGGGAAAGCGCTGGGAGATTCCATGTATGATGGAGTGATCTATGTTGGCGGGAAAATTGCGGAGCTGGGGAATGGAACAAAGGTAGAGGAAGTGTCGGAAGAGGAAAAAGATGAGATAAAGAGTTTGCTTGATTTCTATCAAATAGAACCGCCGCCCTCTTTTCAAAAAATTGTTCCTAACGGCTTGCTTCATCATTTTAATAAAAAGGAGTTTCGCGTATGGAAAGAAATCTTATAAGAAAAAGCAAGGTGTGGAGTCCGGAAAAAATTGAAGAAATTCAAGAAAAAGCTCAGATTGGACGATATCGCATCCGCGGCCAAGCTACAAAAAGAATGGACTTACCTTCCTTTGACGATCTCGTCTTTACTCCGGCAGGACTGTCAAGGGTACCGCTGGAAGGGTATCGGGAGCGATGCGATACAAAAGTTGTTATAGGAGAAGGAAAGGTGAAACGTCCCCTCGTACTCGAAACACCGATCATGATTGCAGGGATGAGTTTTGGGGCGATTAATGCTCATTCTAAAAAAGCGCTTGGCATTGCAGCGACTAGATGCGGCATCAGTACATGTACGGGCGATGGGGGCATGCATCCGATAGAACGTGAATATTCGGAGAAATTGGTCTACCAATTGCTTCCGAGCCGCTACGGTTTAAATCCTTATGATTTGAAAAAAGCCGATGCGGTAGAAATTGTCGTGAGCCAAGGTGCCAAACCAGGTACGGGCGGAACGCTTCTTGGACATAAAGTTTCTGAAGAAGTGGCAAAAATGCGGGATCTTCCTGCAGGAGTCGATCAACGAAGCCCGTGCCGGCACCCCGATTGGATGGGGCCAGATGATTTAGGGGTAAAAGTAGAGCAAATTCGGGAAGCGACTGATTATGAAGTGCCGATCTTTATTAAAATTGGGGCCGGACGCGTTTATGATGATGTAAAGCTGGCGGCAAAGGTTGGGGTGGAAGCAGTCGTCATTGATGGAATGGAAGGAGGAACCGCTGCCTCACCGGAAATCCAATTGGATCATACAGGGATTCCGACCATTTCCGCTGTAGTTGAAGCAGCTCAAGCACTTTACGATATCGGTATGAAGCACGAAGTAAAGCTAATTATCGGCGGCGGAATCAGCAATGGCGCTGATGCAGCGAAAGCCATCGCACTAGGTGCGGATGTCGTTTATATGGGTTCAGCAATGTTAATTGCCCTTAATTGCCAGCGGCCAATTTATATAGAAGACTACCATGCCTTAGGGACAGAACCTGGTGCATGCCATCATTGCCATACGGGTAAATGCCCGGTCGGTATTGCGACACAAGATCCTGAGTTAATGGCGAGATTAGATCCTACAGCTGCCGCTGAAAGAGTGGAGAATTATATCAATTCGATCACGATGGAAATGCAAATTTTTGCAAGATCGTGCGGAAAAAGCAGAGTCAGTGATTTAGATCCTACCGATTTGCGCTCGTTAACATTAGTCACCTCCTATATTACAGGAGTTCCTCTAGTAGGATTAGGGGGCAAAAAACCGTATTTTGCAAGCCTTGACCATGGGAGTTCATTTAAAGATCTTTTAAAAGTGTAAAAAATAAGGGATGGTGATGATCATTGATCGGTATAGTGGAAAGCAATAACAAGGTGTTGGAGGAGACGTTAAAATATATCGAAGGTAAAAAGATCAAATTGGCGTTAGCCTCCTTTTCGGATTTGAACGGTTCTTTACGTGCGAAATTAATTCCTTCCTCCCGTTTACAGTCAGTCTGCCAATCAGGGGCTGGATTCGCCGGTTTTGCTGTAGGCGATCTCGGCCACGGACCGCATGATCCCGATATATTGTGCATCCCTGATTTGCGTTCTATGACTATATTACCGTGGAATAAAGAGATTGCTTGGTTTGCCGGAACTTTAACGGAAGATGGAACTCCTTGGCCGTTTTGTACGAGAACGATTTTGTTAAATGTGCTGACGCAAGCAAAAAGCATGGGATATACGATGAAAACGGGAGTGGAACCGGAATTTTTCCTTGTGAAACAGGGAGAAGACGGGAAAATTGCCCCGTTTGATGAACAGGATAAAGAATTGAAACCATGTTACCAACAGCAGGCGCTTATGAGAAATATCGAATTTTTAGGCACTTTGATTGAGTATATGAATGAATTGAAATGGAATGTCACACAAGCAGATCATGAAGATGCCAATGGACAATTTGAAATCAATTTTGATTTTTCAGATGCGGTGACGTCTGCTGATCGGCATACATTTTTTAAATATATGATTAGAACCATGGCAGAGGAACGAGGACTAATCGCCACGTTTATGCCGAAGCCATTTTCCAATCTGACCGGGAATGGCTGCCATATGCACTTAAGCTTATGGGATGAGCGGGAAGAACGAAATGTATTTGAAGATGCTCATGATCCAAAAGGCTTTGGATTGTCTGCAGTCGCGTATCATTTTATTGCAGGTATTCTCAATCATGCAAAAGCCTTGGCTGCTATTGTCTGTCCAACTGTCAACTCTTACAAGCGGCTAGGAGCGTTAAATTCCTCATCTGGATCTACATGGGCTCCTAATTTTATTTCTTATGGAGGGAATAACCGCACACAGCTTATTCGCATTCCTGATGCTGGAAGGATTGAGTTTCGGGCCATGGACGGTTCCTGTAATCCGTACCTGGCGACTGCTGCGATTTTAGCAGCGGGATTGGACGGCATCGAAAAGCGGATGGATCCAGGAGATCCATTTAACGGAAATTTATACATGTTCCATTCGATAGAAAATGAATTTGACAAATTGCCTTCTACATTGAATGAAGCGATTGAAGCATTAGAAAGCGATGAAGTGTTAGTCAAGGCACTAGGGGAAACATTTATGGAGACCTTTATTAAACGAAAAAAGGCTGAATGGAAAGAATATCATGACTATGTCAGCGAATGGGAAGTTGAAAAATATTTAAAAGGCTACTAAAAACAAATCGTATTGATTTATATGGAGGAATTCGTATGAATTATGACGGGATGTACGATGTGATTGTTATTGGAGCAGGTTCTGCAGGAAGTGCTGCAGCCTATTATTTAGCCCAAAATGGTCAAAGCGTGTTGATGATTGATCAATTTTCTGTTCCAAATTCCTTTGCAAGCCACGCCGGGGAAACAAGAATGCTGCGATTTGGTTATGGCCAAGGGGAAAAATATGTTGATTTAGTTAAAGAAGCATACCGGTTATGGATGGAACTGCAAGAGAAAACAGGAAAAACGTTATTTTATCAAACAGGCACTTTAGTTGTCGGCGAACGCGATTCATCTTTTGTCAATGAAACGATTCAAAGCTCTATTCATCACAACCTCCCAATTGAAATGTTCACAGCAAGCATGGTGATGAACAAATGGCAAGGCATTCAAATTCCCGAAGATTTTACTGCCTGTTTTGATCCCCAAGCAGGATTTTTGTTATGTGAAGTATGTATTCAAACTTATAAAGAAGAAGCTTTAAAACTGGGAGCCAAACTGTTGGAAAACAATCCTGTCTTAAAGCTGTCCATTCAATCGGATATGTCGGAGGTCATTACGGAGAAGGGACGTTTTCAAGCAGCCAATTTAGTGATCACAGCTGGTGCATGGATTCCGAAATTATTGCCGGAACTCGATTTTCCGATCCAAGTGATCCGAAAACCTGTTGCATGGTTTGCACCGTTGGAGGATGGACTATATGATTTTGGTCAATTTCCTGCTTTTGTCTTTGACACAAAAGAAGGTCATTATTATGGTTTTCCGAATTTTCGGAAAACAGGTGTAAAAATAGGACGTCATGACATGGGGATTGAAAGTGATCCAGATTCCGTGAACAGACTATTTGGTTCTTACTGTGAAGATGAACGTGATGTACGAAGCTTTCTTGAAAAATATATGCCGCAGGCTGCCGGCGAGCTGACCGATGGTAAAATTTGTTTATATTCACTTACTCCTGATAGCGACTTTATTATCGATTTTCATCCAAACTTCAGCAATGTGTTGTTAGCCGGTGGATTTTCCGGACATGGGTTTAAGTTTGCCAGCATCGTTGGGAGCATTTTAGCAGATTTAGTCACGCTTGGGAAAACAAAACATGATATTTCCTTTTTTCGATTAAATCGTTTTGAACAAATCGCTACCGAAAGCTAGAGTAATGAAAAAAGTAAGGAGGAGGATTCCTATGGATGGTTTCGTAAAGAAAAGAGCTTCAATATTTTTCGTTTTTCTTCTTTATCTTTTATTCCTTTTTCCGATTTCAGCCTTTGCGCAAGAGAACGAGCCGGTGGTTGATACGGGGGATACAACTTGGTTGCTCGTAGCAGCGGCTATCGTTATTTTTATGCATGTACCTGGTTTGGCTCTCTTTTATGGAGGGCTTGTAAGTGAACGGAATGTTGTATCAACGATGATGCACAGCTTTGTCAGTCTTTTAACTGTGACCATTGTTTGGGTGCTATGGGGATACAGCCTCAGCTTTGGACAGGATGTAGGGGGAATCATTGGAAAACTGGACTACCTGGCATTTAACGGAGTAGGAGGAGAGGCTGCTTTTGGTTCATTAACCATCCCTCATTATATATTTGCCATTTTTCAAGGTGCATTTGCTGCTATAACGGTTGCGATTATTTCCGGAGGAATTGCAGGGCGTATTTCTTTTCCTGCATGGGTAATGTTTTCGGTTTTATGGATCACCTTTGTTTATGCACCAATGGCTCATTGGGTATGGGGAGGCGGATGGCTTTTTGCCATGGGCGAACTTGATTTTGCTGGAGGTACGGTTGTTCATATACTTTCCGGTGTTAGCGCATTAACAGCTGCACTCGTAATTGGGCCGAGATATGAACATATGAAGAAAAATGATGCTCCTCATAATATTGTTTTATTTCTTATTGGAGCGGCCACTCTTTGGTTTGGCTGGTTCGGTTTTAACGCAGGAAGTGCACTTAGTGCAAATGGTATTACCGCTCTTGCCTTTGCCAATACACAAGTTGCCGCAGCAGCCGGGGGCTTGGGATGGCTGATCATAGAATGGATGGTTCGCAAGCGCCCGACGCTAGTAGGAACTGCCACTGGGGCAATAGGCGGTCTTGTTGGCATAACTCCAGCAGCAGGATTTGTCACAATCCCTTCAGCTTTGATTATTGGACTTGCATCCGCCCCTATCTGCTATTTTGCTATCCATTTTGTGAAAGCACGTCTAAAATATGATGATACGTTAGATGCTTTTGGAGTACATGGCATCTGCGGAATATGGGGATCCATTGCAACAGGACTTTTTGCTACTAAGTCAGTGAATCCGGCAGGGAATAACGGTTTGTTTTATGGAAATCCTGAACAGCTGTTCCATCAGGTTATAGGAGTGATTGTGGCTGTTTTGCTTGCGGCAGTAGGAACATATATTGTTTTGAAAATTGTTTCGCTGTTTACACCGTTGCGTGTGAAAAAAGAAGACGAGCTGCTTGGCCTTGATTTAAGCTTTCATCAAGAACCGGCTTATTCAGATGTTGATCAGTCGATAGAAGAGAAGGGTAAATCAAACGATATTGCTTCTCAAATGTCCTAGCATGGCAATGTATTTTTCATTGGTTGTCAAAACGGCAAAGCTATGACCAATTCAATTGTATACGCATAAAAGAATCCTCACCTGATAAACAGTGTGAGGATTCATGTTTGTTTTGATGAATTTGTAAAAACACAACAAGTAGATTTCGACAAAGAAAAACAGCCGATTATTGTTAATTTTTTATACTGTAAAGAAAAAGATTAAAAATCTGTCGTCATGTGATCGTTTTGTTCTCTTATTTCTTTAAAACTATTTTAAGCAAAAAATATACAAAAGGGTGTGGAGCTTGTTTCTGAAATATCTTTCGACTAATCGGAAGGCAGGGCTCCCTCCTCTCGTAAGGCGATTTATTCGGCTAACGATTCTCTTTTTTTGCATTTCAGAAACAAGTTATTGGCACAAACAGTTATATTTCAGATCAAGTGATACAAATTATTCAAACCAAGGAACACCAATTAACGTGCGGCCAATCCATTCGCGCAATATTTCGTTTGTGGGTCCCATGACTGCACCTGCTCGACCGTCACGTAAAAATTTTTCCACTTGCCCGGTTAGATATCCTCTTCCTCCAGAAACTTGTAATGCTTGATTTGTAACTTGTATGACTATATCTGCTGCATGAGTTTTGAGTTCCCAAAGCGGGTATAAGCATTCTGACAATTCTTTTCCACTATTTAAACATTGATCCATCCCTTCAGCTGTACGATAAAGCATGCTTCTTGCACTATCGATTAAAATTTGCGCTTTTGCCAATTCGTGGCGAATGACTTGGTAGCCGGCAACTGATTTTCCTGTATCTTTATGGACTTTTTTCTTTGCCTGGTCAATTGCTGCATTCAAGGCTCCTTGAGCAATACCAACCCAGCAAGCACTTGTGCCTAATAAAAAGAGCGGATCAATGACGTTTTCATTATAAACATTCATTCCGCCTTCAGTCCCAAGACGATTTTCAATAGGGACAAAGACATCTTTAAACTTCATCGGTCCGCTTGAATTTCCGCGAAGCCCCATAGCTGAAAAAGGAAAATATTCGATTCCCTTCTGATTATGATCTACAATTAAAAACATTAATGGATCGTCTTCTATGCTATTTGGATAATTGGTGCAAACAATATACCAATCCGCCTCGCCCGCACTGGTGACAAATGATTTTTCCGCATTTAACAAATATCCGTTTCCTTTGCGGGGAGCCGAACTAACAACATTCCAGAAGTGGCTTCCAGTCGCTGGTTCACTAAAGGCTAATGCGCCAATCTTTCCCTTTAGCACCCCAGGAATATAACGCTGCCGCTGCTCTCTAGTTCCAGCTGTATAAAGCGTTTGGACGGCAGCAGTGTGCATAACCCAACACATAGTAGTGGAAGCGCAATATTGAGAAAAACTTTCGGCTAACAAAGCAAATCCAGTTAGTCCAGCGCCAAGGCCTCCGTCGTCAACAGGGATTGTAACTGCTCCAAATCCAGCATCCGCAATTGCTTGTAAGCTTTCCCGAGGATAACGGCACTCCTTGTCTGAAATAGAAGCACGGGGCAGCAGCTCCTTTTTGCCTAATTCATGTGCTTTTTCAATTAGTTTTTCGAATCCTTCTGGGTAAGACCACCATTTTGGAATTTGCATAATTTCTTCCTGCAGTTCTGTCTGATTGACTACCATTGACATCACTCCTTTTTAAAGGTTACTGTTAAGAATGTTAACAAAAATTACAATATTATGAATATTGTACTTTTATTTTTACATAGACGATTCTTTCAAAGAAACAGAGATTTCCTAAATAGTGGGAATAAATCAAAAACCTTGTCATTACATTTTACAATGATTCGGTACTCTCCCTGTCTCCTTTCCGTGTAAAACATCGTTGCTGATCTCATTATTGGCGCTAATAATGTTAAGTTCTCAAAGAAATAAAATTTCATTGCCTGCTCATGTTGAATGATCCGAAAGGAAAAGCTCTAATTGTCAGAACATTTTACAGATTTTTGCGAATATTCCCGCCATTTGAGAAAAAACGGTTGTGAGAACGTTACGGTTGTTACTATAATAGGATCATCAGAGTTATAAAATAATACATTTTTTGTTACAAAACATAACATAACATAACTCTGATTATAAAAATTGAAAAAGGAGAGTGGAAAGAATGAGTGAATCAGCGGTAACAGCTATGGATCATCAATTTTTAAGTCAAAAGCCAGGAATTCAGCTAATAAAAGCTGGAACGTATGAAAAAATTGAGTTGAACAATGTTTTGAGTATACCGGCTTTGAAAAGTCAAATTATTGACGTTCCGATTAGCCCATTAGAGAAGCCTTTAACAATTGGATATTTCTCTATGCAAAAGTCGGAAGAGTTTGAATTTTTGTATACTTACTTAGAAGTAAAGGTAATTATAAAGGGGCAGATCATCGTCAGAGATGAACAAGGAAACAAATATGTAGGGGAAGCGGGAGATGTTTTTATCTTTACCCCTGAAACGAAAGTGATCTTTGATGCTGAAAGCGATGGAGATGCGATTTATACGGCACATCGATTGCCGGAGCCAACATTTTTAAATTAAACAAATGAAAGAATTTCCCCTTGTCGTAACGCGGCTTCATGGGGAGGTTCTTTCATCCAGTTTTGATCGTGAGGAGGAGAGAGGGCAGTGAGTGTAAAAACGACTAACCAACATATGATCAAAGAAATTCCGCTTATTAAAAGGTTCCCATTTCCATTTCAAAAGGACTCTTACAGGTATTCTAATAATTTGAGGCCTCTAGAATCCGGGAAACTTGCAGATATTACTCCCGAATATTTTGAAGAAATAGATAAAAAGCGTCAAATACTATTAAACCACCATGAACGTGCTTTTCAATCTTTAGAACATTCAATCGATGGACAGTGGGAAGTGCTGGAATTTTTAATAGATGAACTTGCCATTATTTACCCTGAGTATTTCTCGGTTATAAAAAATGGTCATGAATGGACGTTTGAAAATAAGCTTTTGGATGAGAAACATACATTTACTTTTGGCGATCTATCGACATTGCCCTACGAGCCTTTAGATTTTATCGGCAGACACGTTCAAGAGGATCTCATTTTTATGGGGCAAAGAGACGGTGATTTATATATGGATGCAGGACAATTGTGTTTTCCTGCCAATTGGTCGATTGCCTTTGATATTGGCATGACTTACACCGAGTTCCATTCTCCTGTACCGGTTTTTTTCGACAGCGGTTTAGCGAAAAAAGTCCTCAATTTTCTTTTGAGAATCGAGGCAGGGAAACCGTGGACACGGTTAAACTGGACTTTAACAGTGGAGCCAATCCTTGACACGTTCCCTGAGAATTTTGATGAATGGGGTCCAAAAAAGGAAAAGGTAACTTCAGAAAATGCCGGTCAGCTTGTCCACTTAAGAGTGGAGGATCAAAGGCTATTTCGTATGCCGCGAAGCAATGGGATTTTATTTAGTATTCATACTCATTTAATATCACTTGATGAGCTGAAAAAAAATGAAGATTGGTTGAAACGTTTTTTTCGAGTTTTAAAGGATTTACCTGACTATATGGCTGAATATAAAGGATTTAGTTTATACAAAGGAGAAATCATTCGCTATTTAGAAAAAAGCTTGACAGATTGAAATTGGGAAAATTGGAAGAAAATAGCGTGTGAAGAAGCTGTTTTTAAAAAACATGAAAGGAGGATTACATGATGGCGCGAACACTTGAAGTGATTGTAGAACAAATTACGCATGAAACAGCTGCGATTAAAAGTTTTAAGCTAGTGTCAGCAGACCGTTCGCCATTGCCTCGTTTTAGTGGGGGTTCTCATATTACGACTTATTTGCAAACTGAAACAGGCTTAATCGAACGCCACTATTCTCTTACAAGTGATCCGGACAATACAGGCTACTATCGAATCGCCGTTCGCCGCAATGAGGATTCAAATGGAGGATCAATTTATTGGCACGATCATGTGAAAGAAGGGGATAAGATCTCCATTAGTTATCCGAAAAATTATTTTCCGCTAAGCTTTCAAGCAAAACGCCATTTATTTTTTGCAGCTGGGATTGGCATTACACCTTTTCTTTCGATGGCGAAGGAATTAAAAAAGAAGAAGGCTCCATTTGAAATACATTATGCCGCTCCTTCAAAGGAATTATGTGCCTTTTATCGCCATCTCTCCACTTTTTTTTCAGAGGAAACTCATTTTTATTTTTCAAAGGAAAACAAGAAAATGTCAACAAAGTTAATGGAAAATCAACCGATAGGAACCCATGTTTATTTCTGCGGTCCAGAGGCCATGATCAAAGAATTTGCCGATGCTGCTAAAGTCATTGGTTATTCTGAAAAAAGCATCCACTTTGAACTCTTTACACCGCCAAAATCAGGACCGATGCAGCCATTCCGGGTAAAACTCAATAAAAGCAACAAAGTGATTGAGGTGCCTGAAGGGAAAAGCTTGCTGGACACTTTATTACAGCTTCATATTGATGTGCCATATTCATGTAAAATCGGGGGATGCGGCAGCTGTCAGCTGCATGTTTTAAAAGGAGAAATTGACCATCGAGACTTTTTTCTTACCGAAATGGAGAAAAAAGAAAGCAATGTCATTTTAACATGTGTTTCAAGGGCAAAATCCGGCAGTCTTGTTTTAGATCTTTAAGAGCATACAAGAAAGGAGCAAATGGAATTGTGCACACAACAAAGGTTATCGGAATCGATGATTTTGAATTCAAGATAAACGACGTGAAATGTTCTTTTGAGGAGTTGCTGCCGGGATTTCATCAATATGATCGACTAGGAATAGTCGTACGGGAACCGGCAGGAAGTGCTGGTGCTAGCGCCTTGCTTATGGCAGCTGTCACCAGATTTTATGATTTTTATCGTCAGGATTTAACAGATGAGGAGGGCGGACTTCGAATTTATCCTGATTATTTCATTTTCCATGTCGGAAAACAGCACTTAGATCATTATTGGATGGATATATGGCCGCCCCATAAAGAGGTTATCGTGGAGGATGACCCTGAACAAATTTTAGAAGCGATTAACGATCGGGGCATCACCCGGCTGATTGTGGAAGATATCAAACCCGTTCATGCGACTTTTTTACAAGAAACCATCAGCAGTGCGCAGCAACGAATCGTCAGTGCGATAGCATATTCACCGTCAGGACGGGTTCATTTCGGCGATGTGAGTATTGCAAGCTGTCCAGCAGCAGAACGCTTCGTTTTTGACTCGTTTAATAGATCTAAGAAACTTTTTCAACAAACGGCTGCCCAATTAAAACAAAAACGGGAGAATCTATTTGTCAATGGGCGTGTTATTGAAACTTATCGCCGGATTCCTTTAACAGATGCTCTTTATATGCTTACACGCTCGAACGGTCCGGGCTTCACAACTAGCCGTTATCTTTCTATGTTGTAATTTGATAGAAATCAAGTTACGGCAATGCTTTGTTTGCTTAATATTGATTCGAACTAGCTGCAGCTTATCGTTGGAGAATATCCTGATATTCGAAAAATTCGAATTGAGAAAATTACAAATTGCTTATTCGATTCGACCATGTTGAAAAACAAACAAGGAGGTTGAAAAATGACTAAAACAGCAGATGGGAAAACAAGCGCTTCTGAAGCAGATGAATTTTTTGCGCAAAATCAGCAAGCTGGCAATCTATTTCAATTCATCACTGGGAAACAATTTTTGTTTATCATTGATGAACCGATGATTTTGCCAACGTTGATGTTTATTAAAAAAATTCCAGAACAGACGAAGAAACAAATCTATATATTGAAGAAAAATGATAGCAGCCTTCATTCGTATAAGGGGACAGAATTTTTTCCGAATGAAGCGACTGTCCTTTCATCAACATCCAGTGAGGAAATTTACAAAATATTTGAAAGTCAATTTATCGGTACAAAGCTATTTCTTTCAGTTCAATGGTCAATGTTAAAAGAGCTGAAAAAACTGGCATTGCGGGCTGGTTTTAATGAAGATGAGATCCAGGCACAAGGATGGGGGGAGAAAGAGGAAAGGGTATTTTGTGTAAAGTGTTATCATCTGAACAAGCTGACAGCACAAAAACAAGTAACGTGTGAAAAGTGTCATGCATCGTTAGAGGTTTCAAGACACTATTCTAGGCTCCATGATGCATATTTAGGTTATTTAAAAATAATTTCATGAAACAGAAGAAGGAGGGCCTGAAAAATGGTAGGTTAAAGGCTTTGAAATCTTTAGAATAAGGGGATGATCATGTGGAGGGATTTGAACAGTTTGCCGCAATCCAAATAGAAGTATTCTATTGGTGGTGCATTGCAATCATGCTGCAGATCCATGCGGGGTTTTTGACTCTTGAAGTCGGCATCTCCCGTGTAAAAAACGTATTGGCAACGGCTTTGAAAAATATTATGACGTTAGCAGTCGTGTTACCTGCTTTCTATTTTGTTGGCTGGTGGATATACAATGCGTTTCCAGACGGTTTGATTCCGAGAATGAGTGAAGCGGCATTAGCTGCATTGCCTTGGAGTGAAAATATGGGTCCGAATATAACGGATCATGCGAGTGGAGTTTTCTGGGGTGCTTTTGCGCTGTTTGCAGCTACGACAGCTTCCATCTTATCCGGCGTGCTGATCGAACGGGTTCGATTAAGTGGATTTCTTATTCTTGCCGCTATTCTTGGATCAGTTATTTGGAATTTAGCTGCTTCTTGGGGCTGGCACGGAGAAGGATGGTTTTTAACGCAATTTGGTTATCATGATGTTGCCGCTGCAGGCGTTATTCATGCAATAGCTGGGTTTTTTGCATTAGGAGTCGTGGTCAATTTAGGACCTAGAATCGGCAAATATACAGGGGATGGGAAAATTGTTAATATTCTGCCGCATAATCTTCCGTCCACTTTATTAGGACTGATGCTCATTTATGTTGGTTTTTTCGGCTTCCTCGGAGGCTGTATAATCGCTGTTACAAATGGGGAATGGATGACGATTTACGGTACTCCCACCAATTTATCGGCTTTTGTATTCAATGCTTTAATGGGATTAGCGGGAGGTTTAATAGGGGCATATTTAGGTTCAAAAGGGGAACCGTTTTGGGTCGCTTCAGGCGGGCTGGCCGGGGTTATTTCAGTAGGTTCGGGTTTAGATTTATATCATCCAGCGCTTGCATTTGTTATAGCTGTCATTGGAGGATTGATGTGTCCATTCATTGGAAATTTTCTCGAAAGGAAGGGGATTGATGATCCTGTAGGTGCTATTACCGTCCACGGATTTATCGGGATCTGGTCAGTCCTTGCAGTCGGGATATTTGCCTCCGGCTATCCCAATATAAACGGCCCGGAAATCACTTTTATTGGACAACTCGTATGTGCAGCGGTTGTGATCCTTCTAGGATTTCTCCCAGGCTACTGGACATCACTGCTTTTGAAAAAGCTTAATATGTTGAGAATACCAAAGCAAGCAGAGATGCTTGGTATTGATTTAACTGAAATACCTGCAACAGCTTTTCCGGAAGGAATTCCATCTACTCAAGAAAATGGAAGATTAAAAATGATCATGTCAAAGAGCAAAACTAGTTAATAAAAGGATAAAAATGTAAAGGAGGAATAGTAAATGAATACAAGTCCAATAACAAATTGGGAGCATGTCGGTGCTTATTTTACCTTTGGCCCGCATTCTATAGGAGTTGTGTTATCGATTATAGCTGCGATCGGCATCTGTGTTGCGTTGATTTACGCAATGTTTCGACATGAGAATCAAGCTTTTTCGGAAGTAAATCTATTAGCTTCGAAAGCAGTTGATGAAAAATTGGATTTTCCGAAAGAGGGTACGTACGCAGATCCATTAATGGAAAATGTAAACTAGTATAAGAGCAGGTTGCTGTCCTGATTTATCAAAATAGGAGTTTTCATACTCAAACTCTTTTTTCTGTGAAAATCAATTAACCATGGCTGAAGCGGTATACCCCACAATCAAATTGGATACCCTATTAACGACCAAAAAAAGGAAATAGGAAAGCAGAGCTACCTTATTTTTAGGTATCTCGTATATTTCTGAACCTTTTTGGTTATACTAATTTATTTACTGCTCTCGAAACGGTTCTTTTCGAGAAATGATGCAGTAAATGATGGTAAGCATTCGGTGCGCGATCGCAACGAGTGCTTTTTTCTTTCCCCTGCGTGCCGCCAATGACCAATATTTCGCTGCCAAACGTTGATTCCTACATCGAGACAAAGCCCAAGCCGCCTCACATAACGCCGATTTGATATGCGGATTCCCCTTCGTCGTTCGGGTACTTTTTCGTTTTCCAGCACTTTCATGATTTCCCGGCGCGACTCCCGCCCATGAAGCGAGGTGTTGAGACGTTGGAAATTGTCCCATATCGACTCCGATTTCAGCGATAATCACGGCAGCGGTTTCCTTCTTGATCCCCGGTATGGTCACAAGAAGCTCCATCTCTTGTTTGTATACTTGTAAGAGTTGGTCGATTCGTTCTTCGATGTCTCGAAGTAAACTTTCCAACGATTCGATGTGCTTCCACGATTGGCGAATCATGAACAGTTGATGGTTGGTCAATGTACCAAAGAGAGAATCCTGAATTTGTTGTTTTTTCCTCTTCATACTCCTGTGAATGCAAGCATCGACTTCGGTTTCTTCGATGTATCCCTGTTTCATTAAACGTTCCAGTAGCTTTCGCCCAGATACACCAAATACATCCGAAATCACGGAACTTAACTTGATATTGGAACATTCCAACACTTTTTGAATGCGGTTTTTCTCCGCGGTTAACTGCCCGATCCATTTTTTGCGCAAGCGAGTTAAATCCCGTCATTCTCGAATGTTCTCAGGAGGTACGAAACTCTTCTCGATCAATCCGTAACGCAACAATTTGGCGATCCATTCTGCATCGGAAACATCGGTTTTTCTCCCCGGTACATTTTTGATTCGCTGAGCGTTGGCAAGTGTAATGTCAAAGTAATCTTCCAAAATATTGAACACAGGTTTCCAGTAAACGCCCGTACTCTCCATCGCAATATGAGTGACACCACGATCTTCTAACCATTTCAGAAGACGAAACAAGTCTTTCGTGAAAGTAGGAAATGTTTCAACTTCCTTTTGAACGTGTTCTTCCTCTCCAAGAAGAGCACAAACGACAATTGTTTCGGCATGGACATCTAATCCTGCACAACGATGATAAAGAACATCCATGATTCTTACTCCTTCCATCGATAAATTCGCAAACAGGGAGTCCATTTGCACGTTAGGCATTTTTCTGTTCGTAGTCACCTTTTCACACGAAAAGGGCTGACAATGGGTGGAACACCAAATGGACTCAAACAGTTTTTATTACAGGGTCGAACCACCATTAAAGAGAACGTCTTTCAAAACTGTTTGCGTTCATATCCATTATGGGAAGGAATGATGGATTTTCATGCATGGGTGGGGAGTAAAATTACTCATGGATGTTTTTATTTTAAATTTAACAATAAGAGAGTATTAAGTTTTGTGTCAGCCACAGCCTTGAAAGCTGTGGGATTCTGAAATGAGGAGATTAATCAATTATTATTGGGAGAATAGTACCGACAAGATGATAGCAGAATTTTCTGTTATCAATAAAAGAGGGTTTTGTATGTACACAAAAGAACCGGGCGTTGATTTTTTAACGCTCGGTTTTTCATATAAGGATAAAAATAACATCTGACCTTATAAATGACAAGAAGGCGAACACCGTCTTTTTTACTGAAACATATGAAATAGTAAAAATCAATTCCTATTTTTTAAATTCCATCTCACTTCTACTTTAAAAGGGTGCAAAAAGCTCTTTTTTATTCTTCTTTCCATCCGAAAACGGCGGAAATTTCTTTTCCTTTTATAAGCAAATATTCGCTTAGCTCATGTTCGATAGTGTCTGGAATCGATTTTTCAAAGCCGACAACAATAATAGACCCTAAAATTTCCCGCTCAAAATTAAAAATCGGAATGGCGGCAGAAGCGATGCTTGGCGCTAAAGCTTCCTGCGCAAACGATATTTTTTGATCGGCAATAAGCTGAAACTCTGTCATTAGCTCGTCTTTCGCCTGTTTGCTTAGCTTTGACAACTCCGATTCCTTCCAAACGTTTACACTTGGATCGTTTTTAAATGCCGCAAAAAGTTTTCCGGCTGCCGAGGAGATCGGAAGGATTGTTCCGACCTGTCCGCCTAAGTTAAGCCCTAAATGACTATGGATCATTTTGACGATCATTGGGCCGTTTGTTGTCCATACGGCAAGGAGAGTCGTTTCTTTCGATTTGGCATTAATTTCATGCAAAAATGGCGTGATTTTGCCGATGAGGTCCTCTTGATTGACAGCTGCCATTCCATATTGAATGAGCGTGCTCCCTAAAGAGTATAAGCCGCTTCCTTTATCCCGATGAAGGACACCGAGATTCGTAAGGGTATTTAAATATTTATATAAATTGCTTTTTGCTATATTAGTATAATGATGAATGTCGTTAAATTTCATCGGACTGCCGTTTTTGGCAATCAGGTCAATAATTGAGAATCCTACAAGCAAAGACTGAATTTGTGCATGTTTTTTATTTTCTGTCATTGCTAAAACCATCCTTCAACTGATAGGCATACTTCATCTTATTTTACCACTTCAACAAAATTTTTTCTATATTTTCAAAAAACTACCAGCTATGAGGAGTAAATTTATCAATTTTCGGTAGTATTATGCAATTACGACTTATCCACAGTTGGTAAAATTTTCCAGTTAAATTTATTTACAAAAAGGGTCAAAAAGAACCAATTTTGCTTATTTTTTTAAAAAATGTGGATAACTTATTTTTGTTTGTTGTGGATAACTTTTTTTCTTTGCCAAACATCACATCCTTTGGTACAATTAATTCGCTAGGTAAACCTAATTTGCATAGGTTTTCCCAGTTGTGCGATATCCTCGTCTGTTAGTGTTTGCCCACGGAAGGCTTCTAACAATCGCGAGGATATTTCTTTTATCGTTTTCTTCATGCTTCTCAATATTTTTGACCCATGCTCATGTAACACCATGATAATCTCTGTAATTTGGGTTAATAGGTAGTGATTTTTCATGGCATTGTAATCTTGGCTGCTTGCGTGTTCAATGTGGTAGCGCAGGTTTTTTTGTCTGTTAAACCCCTCATTCTCTATTCTCCAGCGGCTTCTGCCAGCGTTCATCAGTTTCTTTGCATTGTTTTTTGTGATTTTTATATCTGTGATAAAGGTAAATTTTTGTTTTCTTTTTTCATCTTCTAATTCGCATTCGAAAACATTCACCCCAAAGCCTCTGTAATCAATATCGTTCACCCAGGTGATTTCCCCTCGCTGTTCGCTTTCACGTATCTTTACCACATTGGCTTTCTTGCCTTCCTCCTCTTCCATATTTTTTAACGCTTGAAACTCATCGGTGATGCTTTTAATACGATCTTCCTTAAAACGGAATAAGTAGTTCCAATTATTCGCCTTGCATTGTTTAAATACATTTTCGCAGGCATAAAGACTATCGGCAATCAGACAGATAGGCAGTTTTTTAAAGGTGTCTTTCAGTCTAGCAGTCAGTCGATAAAAAGCATTCAACTCACAATCTTGCTTTTCCACGTCCTCTGATTCATTTTCAATAAACTCGGAGGCCACACTTAGTACCATATTTCCCACAATTAACTTGGCTTCCAAGACATGATGCATGTAGATGGTCTTTATTTTTTCTTCACCCGTTTCCTTGTCTATGTATTTGCGCTCCCGTTTCAGGCAGTGTTCACAATGTTTTTTGTCAAAAGTAAAAATACCGGTCCCATCTATGGCAATACCCCAGTATTTCCCATTGATACGATAGGATTCAAAACACCTCTTTTTGAATAATTTCTTGATCATATCGATTCGGATCCTTTCAAGTTCTGCCGGGTTCACTCGTGCCAAAAAATCATTGATTGTGTCATAATGGGGCAGTTCTTCCAAATCTTCATTCCCCAACAATTTCCCCAAATTTTTAATGCACTCTTCCTTATTAAATTCGTTTGTCATTTCGCGCATACTTTTTAAGTTGCATGCATTTTTCAAAATAACCATCATCAAAAGGACTTCCGTGTCATAGGTAATATAGCTTTGGTGCCTTGGATCATCAATAGTTTTGAGCAATTTGTTTAAATTTTTAAAAAAGTGATTTTGTGTTTTTAGCAACTCGAATAAATAATTTACCTCTTTTTCCTTTTCACGCTTTTCCTTCCTCGTTACCATAAAAAAATCCCCCCCAAATGCCAATATATTAGGTTTTTTACATACCCTTATTATCACATATTTGGCAAAGTTTGGGTGGAATTATCTCGAAGAATTTTTACTCTTCAGGGCTGAAAAACTACTAAGACTTTGTCAATGAAAATATAAACTAGCAATAGATGAAGTGTGAAAGGATAAAAAATTTGTCCGGGATGCGAGAAAAATCCTCTCAAAAAAGTCTGAAGAGAAAAATGAAGTTCCTCGCCATTTGCTTAATGATGGCAAACTGTTTTTTTATTGCATCAATTTAAGAAATTTCATTTTCGGACTGCTCTCAGTATATTCTTTATTCCTTTTACTCATCCTGCATTCCCTTTAAAAAAGAATAAGTAGATTGGAAAATTATTATCAAATGAAAATACGAGGAAAGGTTACTTATAAAGCATTCCATTACATGAAATGATATCCAAAAAGTTTATCTTCCAATTGAGATTTTATGCTATACTGAAGAAGTCTAAAAAATTTTTGAAAGTTTTGATAAGTAATTGACATCCGGCTGAACAAGCAGTACATTTTATTTATATATAATTAAACCTATTATTTTAGTAGGTTTAATTTTGCGAATATATAAGTTTAGAATTGAAGGGAGAAATAAACTATGTCAAACGAAAGAAAACTTCAGCCCGAAACGCTAGCTGTGCATGCAGGACAGGTGCCTGATCCGACGACTTTGTCGAGAGCTGTTCCGATCTACCAAACGACTTCGTATGTATTTGAAGACAGTCAGCATGGGGCAGATTTATTCAGTTTAAAGAAAGAAGGAAATATTTACACAAGGATCATGAATCCAACGACTGATGTATTTGAAAAGCGTGTAGCTGCGCTTGAAGGCGGAATTGGGGCGCTGGCGCTTTCATCTGGACAAGCCGCTGTTTTTTATTCGATTTTGAATATTGCTGGAAGCGGCGATGAAATTGTTTCTTCATTTAGCTTATATGGAGGAACCTATAATTTGTTCACACATACTTTGCCGAAGTTTGGCATCACGGTAAAATTTGCCGATACGACGGATCCGCAAAATCTTGAAGCAGCGATTACTGAAAAAACAAAAGCAATATTTGCCGAGACGATCGGAAACCCAAGAGGGGATGTGCTTGATATTGAAGCGGTGGCAGCAATCGCTCATAAACATTCAATTCCGCTTATCGTTGACAATACAATTCCAAGCCCTTACTTGCTCCGTCCGATTGAATTCGGCGCAGATATAGTTGTTCATTCGGCTACGAAATTTATTGGAGGACACGGAAATTCAATCGGAGGCGTCATTGTCGACAGCGGCAAGTTTGATTGGAAAGGAAGCGGCAAATTCCCTGAGTTCACCGAGCCGGACCCAAGCTATCATGGTCTCGTTTATGCTGATGACATTGGTGAAGCTGCTTATATTACGAAAGCGCGCATTCAGCTGTTGAGAGACCTTGGAGCTTCACTTTCTCCATTCAATTCATTTTTATTCTTGCAAGGGCTTGAAACGCTTCATTTGCGAATGCAGCGCCATAGTGAAAATGCGCTTGCAGTTGCGAATTATTTACTTGAGCATGAAGCGGTCGAATCTGTCAGCTATCCAGGCTTGAAAAATCACCCTTCATTCGAACTTGCACAAAAATATTTGCCGAAAGGTCAGGGAGCCATTTTGACATTCGAAATTAAAGGCGGCGTTGATGCAGGAAGAAAACTGATCGATTCGGTTCAATTATTTTCAAACCTTGCCAACATCGGCGATTCGAAATCGTTGATTATTCATCCTGCCAGCACGACTCATCAGCAATTAACGAGCGAAGAGCAGCTGGCAACAGGTGTTACACCTGGTCTTGTCCGGTTATCAGTCGGTACGGAATCGGTTGATGACATTATTTACGATCTGGAACAAGCGATTCGAGCAAGCCAAGCTTAAGATCGTATCGCCAGTTAAAAATTTTGCAGGGATTGCGGCATAAGCCCACTTCACACTGAAAAGCAGCAGGCAACCTTCAGCTGCTTTCATATCGAAAGAAGTAGAGGAAAACGACTGTTTTTCTCTACTTTTATTGTGCGCCCGGCATGGGTGTAATCTATAGGGTGAAAGTCCCGAGCTGCGAAGGCAGAAGTAGCAGTTAGCTTAACGCAAGGGTGTCCGTGGTGACGCGGAATCTGAAGGAAGCGAGCGGCAAACTTCCGGTCTGAGGAACACGAACTTCATATGAGGCTAGGTATCACTGGGTGAGTTTGCAAGACAAAACAAAGCCCTTTCTGCCGAAGGTGATACAGAGTAAATGAAGCAGATGGATGGAAGGAAAGATTACACTCTTACCCGGGGAGGTCTGGCTGGCACGCCAAGTAACCTTGGTAACCTATCTAGTGATAGATAGCTGAACCGTCAGAAGTCAGCAGAGGTCATAGTATTAGTTGGTCTAGAACAACTAAGAAGGACCGAACAATTAAGAGAGAATAGCCCTTGGCATTCAGTGAGTCATGATGAACACAGAAAACGTAGTACCTCACTTGAGGGAGGAAGCGGTGAATCCCGTGGGAGATCTCTTGGAGGGTGGAGTGACCACTGGCATAAAGAGAACAGCTATTCACGGAAGTTATAAAGACTTGCGTCAATTATCTTAATTGAACCGCCGTATACGGAACCGTACGTACGGTGGTGTGAGAGGACGGGAGTTAATCGCTCCCTCCTACTCGATTTATGGACTTATGGACATACTCTGCATATTACCGTTTCCCGAAACCAGCGCTCATAGCAGTATGAAACTATTCTCGAAACCAGCGCTCATAGCAGTATGAAACTAGAAAGAAAACTGCCGCGGTTTAGCTGTCGTCAAAACCACCCTCGCTGTAAAATTCTCTCGTTTCATTTATAGGTAAAAATGATACATATGTTGATTTTAGGGGGCTGTCTAATAAGTCGATTTTCCGGCCTTATAGACGCCCCCTTTAATGTTTTAGAAACGTTGATATATCGATGTTTATGATTTTTTGTTTTTAATGGGGATTTGATTTTCTGGACACCACCGTTTTAATTTTAATTTCCAGAAAATAAATAACATTTTAATTTTTTCGTTGACAGAACCTGTTGTTTTTATTAATATTTTGTTAAATAAACGATAGTAAAAAAAACGTAATATAACAGAGAGGTGACACCGGTGTCCGACAAATATGTGGTGCATTGTTCCTTTTGCGATTCTACAAATGTTAAGAAAATAGCTGTTTTCGGCACTGCTCAGCTCGTTTCTCAATATTACTGCAACCAATGTAAAAGCGTTTTTGAATTTATAAGATGGCAAAATGATTTGAACAAGGAGGTGTAGTCTGTTTGACGATCCAAACGGTTGGAGTTGTAGGAAGCGGAACGATGGGCTCTGGCATTGCCCAAACGTGTGTGCAGCATGGATTTCGTGTATTGCTTTATGATTTAAATGATGCGATCGTTCAGAAAGCATTTACTCAAATTAAAAAACGCCTTAACAGATTAGTAGAAAAGGGAAAAATGGAGGAACAAACGTTTCAAGATTCAATATCACGAATTGAGACTTGCACCGATTTATCACTGATGAAAGCGTGTGATCTTGTGATTGAAGCAGTTCCGGAAAAAATCAATATTAAAAAAGACATTTTCCAAGCGCTGGATGAACATTGTCCAGAACAAACCATTTTAACCACCAACACATCATCGTTTTCTGTCACTGAAATTGCAAGCGTTACCAAAACAGGGGAAAGAGTGGCAGGTCTTCATTTTTTTAATCCGGTTCCGCTAATGCCTTTAGTAGAAGTCGTAAGAGGGGTGAAAACATCTGAGGACACGTTGAAAAAGCTTGCACAATTTGTCTCTTCTCTTCATAAAGATCCGGTTGTTTGCGAAGACACACCGGGATTTATTGTAAACAGAATTGCCCGTCCTTTTTACAATGAAGCATTGAAAATTGCAGGTGAACGTTTGGCGAAGCCCGAACAGATTGACAGGATCATGAAAAAGGCTGGACGTTTTAAAATGGGTCCTTTTGAACTGCAAGATTTAATTGGTATTGATGTGAATTTTTCCACAACGGAAACCGTCTACAATAGTTTTTTCGGAGAGGAAAGATTTCGTCCGCATTATTTGCAGCAGCGCATGGTTCAGTCAGGTAAGCTTGGCAGAAAGGCCGGTGAAGGATATTATCGCTATGAAAACTAAATCATTCACTGTAAAAGTAGCTGGAGAAGGCTCTTTAGCCGATTCGATCATAGCGCAATTGCGCGAAACAGGCCATCAGCTCGAAGATCAATCGGCTGTTCATTCAAATTTTGATATTGTGATCGAAACGACAAATCTCGACATCGACCAAAAGAAAAAACTGTTGGTCGAAATCGAAAAAACATTGCCAAAGGAAACGGTCATTTTGTCTACATGTCTTGGTGTAACAGCAACAGAAACCGCTTCTTGGCTCCAACATCCTGAACGATTAGTCGGATTTGCCGCATTTTTCCCTTGGGAAGATTGTGAACTTGTCGAACTTGCACCGGCTTTGCAAACCGAAAAAGAAAATGTTGAGAAAGCTAAGCAGTTTTTTGAAGAAGTTGGAAAAGAGGTCGAAGTAGTGGAAGACGGCGTAGGATTAGTATTTCCTAGAATTTTATCATTAATTATTAATGAAGCTGCTTTTGCTTTAACAGAAGGTGTTGCAAGTGCAGAGGACATAGACAAAGCAATGATGAAAGGAACGAATTACCCGATGGGCCCCCTTCGCTGGGCGGATCATATCGGTATTGATGATGTTTATGCTGTTTTAGCCGGACTGTTTAAAGAAACAGGGGAGGACCGCTACCGGCCTGCTCCATTTATCAAAAAGATGGTGTATGCCAAATGGTTCGGAAAGAAAACGGGAAGAGGCTTTTATCAATATGATTAAAAATTCCAGTTGATGATGGTAACTTCGGGAAAAGTTCAAAATGAATGAAAATGCCTGAAAAAACGGTCAAAATGGGGGTAAGAAAATGAAAGAAGCTGTGATTGTTGATGCTGTCCGAACCCCGATCGGCAGGTTCAACGGGGCATTAAGAGAGGTCCGCCCGGACGATTTGGCAGCTCACGTCGTAAGAGAGCTGCTCAAGCGAAATCCGATTGATCCTTCCGATGTGGAGGATGTAATTTTTGGCTGCGCTAATCAAGCCGGAGAAGATAATCGCAATGTGGCAAGAATGGCCGTGCTTCTTGCGGGTTTGCCTGAAACAGTTCCAGGCGTGACCGTCAACCGTTTATGCGGATCGGGTCTGGAAGCAATTAATCAAGCAGCGCTGGCGATTCAAGGCGGATTGGGAGACGTCTATATTGCAGGCGGAACCGAAAGCATGACAAGAGCTCCATATGTCATGATGAAGCCGCAGCTTTCTGGAATGAGGGACACGCCAACTTTTTATGATACAACTCTCGGCTGGCGGCTTGTCAATGATAAATTAGCGGAAATGTATCCGCCGATCAGTCTTGGCGAGACGGCTGAAAATGTAGCTGCGCGCTATCAAATTTCGAGGCAGGAGCAAGATGAATTTGCGTTGGAAAGCCATAAAAAAGCCGGAAAAGCTATACAAGAAGGGCGTTTTCAAGATGAAATTGTTCCGGTGACAATAACAGGGAAAAAAGGGGAAGAAACGATAGTAGATGCAGATGAGCATCCGAGGCCTGATACGACTTTGGAAAAGCTGAATAAATTAAAGCCTGCTTTTGTTCAAGACGGAACAGTGACCGCTGGAAATTCCTCTGGAATCAATGACGGCGCTTCCGCACTTTTAATCATGGAGAGATCGATAGCAGAAAGACTTGGCTTTAAGCCGCTGGCACGGATTGTCGGCTCCGCTGTCGCTGGGGTGAATCCATCTTATATGGGGATTGGCCCGATTCCAGCAACGAAAAAAGTGCTGCAAAGAACTGGTTTATCTATCAGCCAACTGGATTTAATCGAGATTAATGAAGCATTCGCATCCCAATCCATTGCCTGCATTAAGGAGCTGGGATTTGATATGGAAAAGGTGAATGTCAACGGTGGAGCAATTGCTTTAGGTCATCCTCTCGGCTGCAGCGGGGCGAGAATTGTTACCACTCTCGTTCATGAAATGAAAAGAAGAGACGTTAGATATGGACTCGCGACGATGTGCATAGGCGTCGGGCAAGGAATCGCCACGATTGTCGAAAAATATAGAAAGGAATGAAAAATATGAAAAAACACTATCAGCTTTTTATTAATGGACAATATGTAGACAGCTCAAACGGAGAAGTATTCGAAACGCATAATCCTGCAACCGGCGAAGTCATAGCAACGGTAGCCAAAGCAACAAAGAAGGACGTTGACAAAGCGGTGGAGGCAGCCCGTGCTGCATTTGAGTCGGGCAAATGGCCGAGAATGACGGCAGCGAAAAGAGCTCGCCTGTTAAACCGTATAGCGGAAATGATGAGAGAGCGATTTGAAGAATTGGTTCGCGTTGAAGTATTAAACAGCGGAAAGACCGTTGCTGCTGCCAAGGGTCAAATTATGCAGGCGATTGAAGATTTTGAATTTTATGCCGCTGCATGCTTAACTCTCCAAGGTGATGTCAATCAAGTTCCAAACGGCTTTTTTAACTATACTCTTAAAGAGCCGGTCGGGGTATGCGGTCAAATTATTCCTTGGAATTATCCGCTCATGATGGCCGCTTGGAAAGTGGCGCCTGCATTGGCTGCCGGCTGCACTGTTGTCTTGAAGCCTGCTAGCTACACTCCAATTACAGCCTATATGCTTGCGGAAATATGCCATGAAGCAGGTGTTCCGGCAGGAGTCCTGAACGTTATTACAGGCAGCGGGTCTGAAATCGGACCATATATGACGGAGCATCCTGGAATCGACAAAGTTGCGTTTACAGGCGAAACGGAAACCGGAAAGGACATTATGAAGCGCGCTTCTGAAACGTTAAAACGGGTAACTTTGGAATTAGGAGGAAAATCGCCGAACATCGTCTTTGACGATTGTGATCTGGAAGGAGCCGTAAACGGTTCGCTTTATGGAATTTTTTACAACACAGGACAATCTTGTGAAGCAAGATCCCGCTTGTTTGTTCATGAAAACATTTATGATGAATTTATGGAAAAATTTCTCGAAAAAGCTTCCCGTATACGAGTAGGAAATCCGTTTGATGAAGGCGTGCATATGGGGGCCGTCATTTCCAAAAGTCATCAGCAAACAATTGATCATTACGTGAAATTAGCGGTGGAAGAGGGCGGAAAAATTTTATACGGCGGCAAAATACCGGAAGGCGGAGAGTATGAAAAAGGGTATTGGTATTTGCCGACGGTTATCGGGGATGTCACAAATGATATGAGAGTTGCACAAGAGGAAATTTTTGGGCCTGTCGTAGTTGTTATGAAATTCAGCGACGAGCAAGATGTGATCCGACAAGCAAATGATTCCATTTTTGGATTAGGTTCGGCTATATGGACGAACGATCATGGAAAGGCACACCGTGTTGCGGCACAAATAAAGACAGGAATTGTTATGGTGAATTCGCCAATTTCTGCATTTCCTGGAACACCTTTTGGAGGCTATAAGCAATCGGGATTTGGCCGGGAGCTGGCATTGGAAACATTGAATTTGTACACGGAAACGAAAAGCGTCGTTTCTTATATCGGCAGCAAACCATTAAATCTCTTTGGACTCTAATTATATGTATAAAAAAAGATCGTTTAAAAAAAATATAATTTCTATTGAATTATTAGAATATTTAGTATATTATGTTTATGAAACGATAAAATATTAAACGTATAAATAAAGGAGGAATTGCAATGTCAGATACAGTAGCAATAGAAAAGAAAAATTTAACGGTGGTCAAAAACAGCGGAGTGGCGGAAATCCATCTTCACATCAATAAAACGAATGCCTATGGGCTGGAGTTTTACCAAGAATTCAACGCAGCGATCGATGAGCTTCGCTTCGATCCAAACATAAAAGTGGTCGTGCTGATGAGCGATGTGCCGAAATTTTTCTCGGCAGGAGCGGATATCAACTTCTTAAAAGCAGCGGATCCGCGCTATAAAACACAGTTTTGCCTGTTCTGTAATGAAACGCTGGATAAAATCGCCCGTTCGCCGCAAGTATATATCGCCTGTTTGGAAGGGCATACAGTCGGCGGAGGATTGGAAATGGCGCTAGGCTGCGATCTGCGATTCATGGGAGATGAAGCAGGAAAAATCGGCTTGCCGGAAGTATCGCTTGGGGTGCTGGCTGGAACGGGAGGAACGCAGCGGCTCGCGCGGTTGATCGGGTATTCGAGAGCGCTGGATATGAACATAACTGGGGAAACGCTGACACCGCAGGAAGCGCTGGACATTGGTCTCGTCAACAAAGTGTTCCCGCAGGCGGAAACGAGAGAGCGGACGCTCGAGTATGCGAGAAAGATAGCTGAAAGCGCAAGCTATGCGGTTTCAAACATCAAGCTGTCGATCATGAACGGAAAGGAAATGCCATTGAACGTGGCCATCCGCTACGAAGGAGAGCTGCAAAACTTGTTGTTCCGCTCCGAGGATGCAAAAGAAGGATTAAGTGCATTTTTAGAAAAGAGAAAACCAAATTGGAAAGGGATATAAAAAAGAAGGACGAAGCATATCGGCCATAAACGGCCGGTATTTTTTCATCCAGAAAATAATGCGGAAATTTAAAGACAAGTCATATGCCTTCCTCAAGGAGGAGGCAGTTTTTTTTCTGATCGGCAGAGTCGATTTAAACAGCTTCAGACTTATAAAAAAATAGATTAAAAGGCTCCCTATCTTGAAGAAAAAACTTGTAAAAATGGAATTCCATCCAGCATAATAAAAATAAAAGCAAAATTCAGGAAAAAGACGGGTGTAAGAAAATGAAGCCAAGATCATTAATGTTTACACTATTCGGTGAGTACATTCAGCATTACAGCACAGAAGTTTGGATTGGCAGCTTAATTCAAATGATGTCCCATTTCGGCATTTCTGAATCTTCGATACGGGGAGCCACGTTAAGAATGGTTCAGCAAGGCTTTTTTAAAGTTCGCAAAATTGGCAATAAAAGCTATTATTCTCTTACAAATAAAGGGAAGAGAACGATGATGGACGGGTTTGCCCGCGTTTATTCAATGAGAAATTACAAATGGGATGGGAATTGGAGAATTTTGACCTATTCGGTCCCGGAAGAAAAAAGGGAGCTTCGCAATCAAATTCGAAAAGAGCTGAGCCTCATGGGATTCGGCTTGATTTCGCACGGTACGTGGGCAAGTCCAAACCCTATTGAAGATCGGGTGATGGAGTTTATAAAAGATTACCATCTCGAGCCGTATGTGATTTTATTTACTTCCAGTTCAGTAGTATCCCATGATAATCATGAGTTGATTCATAGAGGATGGAATTTTGACGAAATTGCCAAAGAGTATGAATCATTCATTGATCAATATCGGCAAAAGTATGATGATTTTAAGGAACGCATTTGGAATAATGAATTATCAGATCAAGAATGTTTTATTGAGAGAACGAAGCTTGTTCATGAATATCGCAGCTTTTTCTTTATCGACCCGGGGTTTCCGAACGACCTGCTGCCTGCTGACTGGAGCGGCTTAAAAGCTAGAGAGCTATTTTTCAATGTACATCAGCTTTTGTCTGTACCTGCTATTCGATATTTTGAAACTTTATTTGAAAAAGCTCCCGATTGTGAATTGGAAGCGAATCGGGACAGAGCGATCAACCCTTTTATGGACATTGTTTAAAATAAAAGCAAGTAGGTGCATAATGGTGGTCAATATTGAACAAATCGGGAAAAATATATATCGCATTCCGGTTCCAATCCCTTTTCCGATGAAATACATCTATTGTTATATGGTGCGCGGTGCAGACGGATGGAGCCTTGTTGATGCAGGATTTCATAATACCGAAGCGATTGAAGCTTGGGAGCAAGTATTGAAACAAATGAATGTTCGTTATGAACAGATTCATTCGATTTATTTCACTCATTTTCATCCTGATCACTTCGGGTTGGCAGGGTGGATGCAGGAAAGAACAGGGGCAAAAGCTTATATAAGCAAAGAAGATTTTGCCATGGCGCAGCGTGTTTGGGGAAAAAACAGCAGCCAGGCGGAGCAAATTGGTGAAATGTGCAGAAAAAACGGTACACCGGAAGATCTTGCGGATGAAATTGAAGAAAGTATGAGAAGTTTGGCAAAGCATGTAACGTTTCCGGAATTGACGATTCTAGAGGATGACGAGGTCATTCTAGGCGAAAGAAAATGGGAAGTTATACCGACACCTGGTCACAGCGATGGACACATTTGCTTTTATCAAAGAGAAGAAAGACTGCTGCTTGCAGCCGATCATATTTTGGATAAAATTACTCCGAACATTAGCATATGGCCCGGTTCAAGCAAAAATCCGCTTGGAAACTACATATCTTCGCTTGAAAAAATACAGCAATTGAAGGTAGACCTGGCGCTTCCTGCCCATGGGGCATTGATCGAACGAGTTGACGACAGAATATCAGAAATCATCCATCATCATCAAAAGCGCTTGGATCAAATATTTCGACTTGCGAAGGATGGCCGTACCGCCTATGATATTGCCCAAGATTTATTTCAGCACAAAAGCTTGAATTCGCATCAATGGCGGTTTGCGATCGCAGAAACTTTGTCGCACTTGGAGTATTTAGTTTTCACAGGGCAAATTAAAAAAGAGAATCGTAACGATATTGTCTTTTATAAACAAAATAAATAATGGATAAGTGCATAGCAAAAAGCTATGCGCTTTTTTTGCGGTCGTAAAAACGGCAAGAACGAAAGGAAGGAGAAAAACCTTTTATTTTTTAAATTAACAAAAAAATTTGATTTTTCTATTTTTTCTTGACAAAAGAGGCGGTTGTAAAATAATATTATGTTAAACAGACGAAATAAATAAAAACGTAATATAAAAGAGGTGGAAAAATGGATCAGGCAGCCCTTTTAAAAGAAAAAATTCAAAACGGTTTTATTGTTGAAGGCGTCGGTGACATGAATGAGGAATATTTAAAGGCATTAAAACAGACGTTGATTATTGTCGGAGATACAGAATTGTTAAGTGTGCCGCCGCTCCTTACTGTTTATGATCAAGCGCCCACTTTAAATAACAAAATTACAGCACTCGCCATTATGCAGGATGAAATCGGTCATGCACATATTGCTTTCAGGCTACTGAAAGATTTGGGCGAAGATACAGACGAATTATTGTACAATCGAGCCCCAAATAAATGGAAAAACCCTTATGCCTTTGACTTTGAACTGTCAAATTGGATTGAGCTTGGAGTGTTTAATGCGTTCTTTGACCGCGCCGGCTACACACTGCTTGGGGATGCGTTTGAGCATACATCTTACGGGCCATGGAAACGCGCATTAGTGAAAGTTGATAAAGAAGAATTGTTCCATCTTAGAAATGGTGAAATCATTATGAGAACAGCCATGAATGATCCGAAATTGCAAGAGGAAGTTCAAAAAGCGGTTGATTGGATGTTTTTAATGGCGCTTGAATTTTTTGGTGTAGAAGACCGTTTAAAATCCAGATCCGCACAGCTTGAATACCGCTTAAAAGGAAGAACAAACGATGAGCTCCGTCAAAAATGGCTGTCGACAGCAGTTCCATTCTGTGAATCAATTGGAGTAAAAGTTCCAGCTCATTATGATGAAGAACAAGGAAAATATGTGCTCGATGTCCCATTCCCTTGTAAATTTGATCCAGTCAATAAAAAATGGCTGTTCGACCAGCCGGACACATGGGAAAACGTCATTAAACGATTTAAACAAAGAGGGCCGCAAAATGAACGGTTTGTAGGAAGAATTCAAAAAGGGGCAAAAGAATTAGAACAGCTGAGAAAAGAGGTGGTATGATGCACAAACAAGCTGTGGATACGAAAAAATATTGGGAGGCGCTGAAAGAGGTGATGGATCCTGAATTCCCAATAAGCGTTGTCGATATGGGGCTCATTTACGACATTCAAATGAATGACGGGGAAGTGCATGTGACGATGACATACACAGCCGTTTCCTGCGCCTGCATGGAATGGATTGAAAGCGATATAAAAAATCGGCTTCTTGCAGAAGAGGAAGTAAAGGAAGTACACATAAATGTCGTATGGGATCCTCCATGGACGGTCGACCGTCTTAGCCCAGAGGGAAGGGAAAAATTAAAGTATTGGGGTGTAAGTGCAAAATGATCGCAGAAAAAATAACCTATGATATTTTTGCCCGCATTAATCGGGGAGACAACTTAATGCATATAGGCACGGTAGAAGCAGAAAACAGCGAGCTGGCAAAAGTGTATGCAACGTTTACGTACGACGAAGAGGATTGGACCGAAATGGTTGTCGTGGAACGAAACAAGCTGAATTGGGTGAAAAAACCTGATTGGCTATTTTCAGAGAAAGGAGCTGAAGCATTGTGAGCGTAATGGAACAAGGAACGCATTCTTTGATTGAATTGCTGGAGACAATAGCGGATAACAAATATGTGCTTGGCGACCGTTTAGTGGAAGTTGGTGTAAGCGGTCCGAATTTGGAAGCGACCTTGTCTGCTATAGCTATGGCTCAAGGAGAACTGGGGCATGCAAGACTTTTGTACAATTGGTGTTTTGATTTAAAAGGGGTAAAAGGCAAGAAGCCTGACATTCAAGCACAAACAGGAAAAGCTTTTCAAACAGCTGTAAACGTTCAAAACTGGATTTCTCTCATTGCTTCGCTATATGCAATCAATGCCGCAATCGATATCGTCTTTCAAACGGTGTTAAAAACAAGTCATTCCAAGGTTGCTTCACGGATTCAAAAGCTTGTCCGCGAACAACACGATCATATCATCTATGCAGAAAATTGGGCAAAACAACTTCTTCTTGATCAAGGAGCTGTCCCCTACAGATTTCAAGAAGCATTAAGGGAGGCTGCAGAGGAAGCAAAGGCTTGGCTTGCAAAAGTTGAAAAAAGTGAAGAATTGAAAAAGGAAGGTTATTTCCCGGAAACTCCTTCGTTCCCGGAAAAATTTGAAAAACGGCTGCAGCAATTAAATGCGGAACAGCTTGTTCAAGCAAATGAGTGATGCTCATGTCAGAATCAGGCGTTCTTTTAGAAATTCAAAACAAAGTGGCTATCATTCAATTAAATAACGCAAAACGTGCCAACGCATTAAGCAAATTTTTAGTAAAAGATCTTTCTTATGCGATAAACACGATAAAAGATCATTCGAATGTAAGCGCAGTTATTTTTACGGGAGGTGAAAGCAAAGCGTTTTGTGCAGGGGCGGATTTAAAAGAAAGGCAGTCCATGAGCGAACGAGAAGTGGAAGAATATGTCGCATTGCTCAGGAAAACATTTACAAATATCGCATCTTTACCAATGCCGACGATTGCGGCTGTAAAAGGATTGGCTCTTGGAGGGGGATGTGAACTTGCTCTTGCCTGTGACATTCGTGTCATGGAAAAAGGGGCGCTCATCGGGTTGACGGAAGTTTCTTGGGGAATAATCCCGGGAGCCGGCGGCACTCAACGGCTGGCGCAATTAGTAGGAATCGGCAGGGCCAAGCAGCTTATTTTTACAGCTGAAAAAATAAATGGCGAAAAAGCGTATGAAATAGGACTTGTCGAATATATTTGTGAAGCTGGCGAGGCAGAATTGAAAGCGCTTAACATAGCGAAAAAAATCTCGGAAAATTCAATTCATTCTGTCCGTTTAGCGAAGCAGGCTGTCGACAGTTTTGCTCGAGAACTAATGGAAAAGGGTCTGATAGCGGAATGGGATTGTTATCAAAAAACGATTTATCATCCGGATCGTTTAGAAGGATTGGCGGCTTTTCAAGAAAAACGCAAACCTGATTTTTCAAATAATAAATGAACAATGGAAGGAGAATAATGATGACAGTTGAAACAACTGCTAACAAAAATTTAACGGTGGTCAAAAACAGCGGAGTGGCGGAAATCCATCTTCACATCAATAAAACGAATGCCTATGGACTGGAGTTTTACCAAGAATTCAACGCAGCGATCGATGAGCTTCGCTTCGATCCAAACATAAAAGTGGTCGTGCTGATGAGCGATGTGCCGAAATTTTTCTCGGCAGGAGCGGATATCAATTTCTTAAAAGCAGCGGATCCGCGCTATAAAACACAGTTTTGCCTGTTCTGTAATGAAACGCTGGATAAAATCGCCCGTTCGCCGCAAGTATATATCGCCTGCTTGGAAGGGCATACAGTCGGCGGAGGATTGGAAATGGCGCTAGGCTGCGATCTGCGATTCATGGGAGATGAAGCAGGAAAAATCGGCTTGCCGGAAGTATCGCTTGGGGTGCTGGCTGGAACGGGAGGAACGCAGCGGCTCGCGCGGTTGATCGGGTATTCGAGAGCGCTGGATATGAACATAACTGGGGAAACGCTGACACCGCAGGAAGCGCTGGACATTGGTCTCGTCAACAAAGTGTTCCCGCAGGCGGAAACGAGAGAGCGGACGCTCGAGTATGCGAGAAGGATAGCTGAAAGCGCAAGCTATGCGGTTTCCAACATCAAGCTGTCGATCATGAACGGAAAGGAAATGCCATTGAACGTAGCCATCCGCTACGAAGGAGAGCTGCAAAACTTGTTGTTCCGCTCCGAGGATGCAAAAGAAGGATTAAGCGCATTTTTAGAAAAGAGAAAACCAAATTGGAAAGGGATATAAACGTTAGCTTTTCATATATATTGTGAAGCCTCCTGAATATATATCTTCTTCAGGCGGCTTCAATGCCGCTTCATCTATTCAAAAAATTGATATATAGGATGGTGAAAAAATGGATCTCCGCGGATTAGGTTTGCTTTACAATGCGGCAGTGCGGTTCATTGATGAAAGTGTAGAGAAAGGTTTGGGCGATAAAATAGCCATTTGTTATCGCGATGAGCGCATACACTATAATGAATTGCAGGAGAAAGTCAATCAGACAGGCAACATGCTCCGTGAGCTCGGTTATAAATTGGAAGACCGCCTTTTAATGGTTTGCCACGATACACCCGAATTTATTTATTCATTTTTTGGCGCCATAAAAATTGGTGCTGTCCCCATTCCGGTCAACACCATGATGAAGCCATCCGATTATGAATATTTTTTAAACAACAGCCGGGCAAAGGGCTTAATCATCCATGAAGATATTTGGGAAAAGATTGAAGTTTACAAAGAACGGTTTTGCTTTTTGAAGGATATCATTATCATTCCGGACAGTGAAAGCGAACAATCAGGCACACATTTAAATTTCCTCCAACTGATGAATAGGGCAAGCAAAAAGCTTGATGCAGCCATGACGAACAAGGATGATCAGGCCTTTTGGCTGTTCAGCTCCGGAAGCACCGGTAATCCAAAGGGCGTCATCCATTTGCAGCATGATATGGAATATGCTTTCAGCACATATGCGAAAAAAATATTGCATATAAGTGAAGAAGACCGATGCTTGTCCGCATCTAAACTGTTTTTCGCCTATGGCCTTGGCGGAGGAATGTACTTTCCATTAGGAGCAGGAGCTTCAACTGTATTAGTGAAAGAACGCGCAACTCCGGAAGCAATGTTTCAGGCGATTGAAACGTACAAACCGACCATTTTCTTTGGGGTTCCGACTTTATATGGAGCGATGATTGATTATGTGTCGCGAACGGGAAAACAATTCGATTTGAGCTCGCTCAGAGTTTGTGTATCAGCTGGAGAAGCGCTTCCGAAAGCATTTTACCGCAAATGGAAAGAAATGTACAATGTCGATATTTTAGACGGAATTGGTTCAACAGAGGCTCTCCACATATTTTTATCCAATCGGATTGGAGATGTAAAGGCAGGAAGCTCTGGAAAAGTCGTTCCTGGTTATGAAGCAAAAATTGTCGACGAAATGGGCAGAGAATTGCCTCCAAATGAAATGGGAGATTTGTTGATTCGCGGAGACAGCATCGCACATGGATATTGGAACCTTCATGAGCAAAACAAGAAAAAATTTGTCGGAGAATGGCTTCATACAGGTGACAAATATTATAAAGACGAAGAAGGATATTTTTGGTATTGCGGGCGCTCCGACGATATGCTGAAGGTTGGCGGGATTTGGGTATCGCCTGTAGAAGTCGAAAATTGCCTTCTTCAACATGAAAATGTACTGGAAGCTGCAGTTGTCAGCGTGCAAAATGAAAATAATCTTGTCATTCCAAAAGCATATGTTGTTTTAAAAGATAGAACGCCCTCCAAAGAAATGGAAGATGAATTAAAAAACTTCGTGAAGCAGCAGCTGGCCCACTACAAATACCCGCGAATTATAGAATTTATTGACGAACTTCCGAAAACAGCAACAGGAAAAATTCAGCGTTTTAAACTTCGGGAATTATTAAAATCGAATTCAGCTCAATAGTTTAAGACATAGCATTGAAAGGAGTACGTACATTTGAAAAGAAACGAATTTCAGCTCAGGGTGAACTTTGGAGATACGGATGCAGCCGGCATTGTATACTATCCGAATTATTTTAAATGGTTTGATATTGCAGGGCATCAATTTTTTAGAAGTATCGGCCTTGCTCCGGCTAAACTCATCAAAGAATACAGCATCATTCTTCCGCTGCTTGATGTCCGCTGTACGTTTGAGCAGCCGTTATATTATGACGACATTATCACTATTAAAACAGAAGTAATGGAAGTGAACCGGAAAACAATAAAACTGAAGCATGAAGTATATCGTGAAGATACAAGAACCGGGCACGGATATGAGCTCAGGGGGTGGGTGAAAGAAGAAAACGGAAAAAAATTTGCAGTGCCCATACCTGAAGAGGTGAAAAAATTGCTTCAAGAAGACGGGTTTGGTGAACAGGCTCAGATCAATCCATGGCTCAGCGCATAAATGAACATTGAAAAAATGTAATGGAGGAGAGTAGCGTGGATCTTAACGTATCCATTCATGATGTGTTTGAAAAAGCATATAAGCGCTATCCTGATAAAGAATTCATTTACGATGGCTATAAACGTTTAACTTACAAAGATATCAAACAAATGTCCGATTCCATCGCCTCCGCTTTCCACCAGCTCGGTATAGGGAAAGGAGACCGCATCATTGCATGCCTGCCGAACTGGCATGAGTTTCTTGCCATATATTTTGCAATTGCAAAAATAGGCGCCATATTAGTTCCATGCAATACGCGATATCGTGTTGAAGAATTGTCTTATATAGTGGCCAATTCTGGTGCAAAAGCAATTTTTGTGGTAGAAGAGCATGGCCATTTCCATACGGTAAAATCTTTAATGGAAAGTAATGAAAGCGCTTTAGAAATGGTGTTTACGGTGCGGTTTCAAGAAGATGGTCACCATTCCTTTGAAGATTTGCTGAAAATAGGACAGTCGAAGCTGCCGCCGGAAGTGTCCATCGATCCGAAAGAAGATGTGTTTTCCATTTTATATACTTCAGGAACAACAGGACTTCCGAAAGGTGCCATGCTCACGCATTTAAATTTTGTCCATAATGCCGCATGTACAGTGGAGGCGCTTCAATGCGACGAAAATGACGTATTTTTAGTGGTCGTTCCTGTCTTTCACGTGTTTGGCATGGTTCCAAGCATACTGGCAGCTGTGACTGCCTGTGCCAAAATGGTGTTTATGGAGCAATTTAAAGCGGAAGCTGTATTAAAAATGATTGAACAAGAAAAGATTACGATACACCATGGAGTTCCGACAATGTTTATATTGGAATTAAATCACCCTCAATTCAAATCCTATGACTTATCTTCGTTAAGAACAGGTATTATTGCGGCAGCACCATGCCCTGTCGAAGTCGTGAAAAAAATTAGAAATGAGATGGGATGCAATATAACTATTTCCTATGGTCAAACGGAAACATCTCCAGTTGTGACAATTACAAGCTTTACAGACAGTGACATCATTCGTTCAGAAACGGTTGGCAGAACGATTCCAGGAGTTGAAATTAAAGTTGTTGATGTGAATCGCCAAACTGTACCGACTGGAGAAATTGGCGAACTTGCTGTGCGCGGGTTAAATGTCATGAAAGGCTACTTTAACATGCCTGAAAAAACGAAAGAAGCCATTGATCAAGATGGCTGGCTTTATACTGGTGACTTAGTGACGCTTGATGAACAAGGTTATGTCCGCATCGTTGGACGGAAGAAGGAAATGATCATCCGCGGCGGCTACAACATTTATCCTCGAGAAATTGAAGAAATTCTTTATAAGCATCCGAATGTAGTAGAAGTAGCCATTATCGGGCTGCCTGACACTGTTTTAGGAGAGATTTCATGTGCGGCGGTAAAATTAAAAGACGGAGCTTTGGAAACGGAAGAATCGATGAAAAATTATTTAAAAGGAAAAATTGCTGACTACAAAATACCGGATAAAGTTGTTTTTGTCGATGAACTGCCAATGACGCCGAGCGGAAAAATTAAAAAAGTAGAACTTCAGCAAAAATTAAAAGAAGATTTGCAAACAGAATTGCGATAATTTCATGCAAGGAAGATCAAACGGTAGACATATGTTTGATCTTCCTTCATCATAAAGTTAATCAACCTTCTGAAAAATTTGACATCCGATTGATGACCTATGGCTTCTTCATAACATTTTTTAAAAGAGTAGGAGTGAAACTGTTGAGACAAAAAGCGTCAAGATCGGAATTAATTGAAGTGGCTCAAGGACGGAGGCCCGCAGATTTAATTATCAAAAATGGTACGGTGATCAACGTCTATTCAGGAGAATTGTTAAAGCAAAATGTCGCTGTTTATCAAGACTCCATTGCATATGTCGGCGAACGGGATGTCCTTTCCGATGAACATACAAAAATTATTGATGCAGAAGGGATGTATGTTTCACCAGGTTTTATTGAACCGCATGCACATCCGTGGGTCATCTACAATCCTGTTAGTATGACTAGGAAAGTTCTTCCCCTTGGAACAACGACAACGGTAAATGACAATTTGTTTTTTTATTTGCATATGGGAGCTGCTGGATTTAAAAAAATGGTCAAAGACTTGAAAGACCTTCCGGGCAATTTTCTTTG
Organism: Aeribacillus sp. FSL M8-0235; assembly: GCF_038000355.1. NCBI lineage: Bacteria > Bacillati > Bacillota > Bacilli > Caryophanales > Bacillaceae > Aeribacillus > Aeribacillus sp. FSL M8-0235. The sequence continues at coordinate 1,367,236 of NZ_JBBOBW010000001.1, forward strand.
GCTTGTCCGGCTTGTCTCGCAAGCGGATTTCAAAGGAGAAAGGGAATGGTTTAATCAAAAGGATGTCCAAGAGCTTTTAGAATTAGAAGAAGTTGTCGGAACAGCGGAGGTCACAAGATGGCCGCTTTTGTATCAGGCTGATTCCTTTTTGCTTGATACAATTGAAGTGGCAAAACAGAAAGGGAAAGTCGTGGACGGTCATACAGCGGGCTGTTCATATGAAAAATTGATTTCCATTGCTGCGAGCGGAGTCAGCGCTTGTCATGAAGCAATAACGGCAAAAGAGGCGCTGGACAGGCTGCGGTTGGGAATGTGGACGACTTTACGCAACAGCTCGCTTCGCCCTGATTTCCCTGAAGTTATAAAAATGATTACAGAAGGGAAAGTCAGTACACATCGAATTACGATGACAACCGACGGTCCGCACCCTGGGTTTATCGAAAAAGAAGGCTTTGTCGATGGATTGATCAGAAGAGCTGTAGAATTAGGAGTGCCGGTCATAAACGCGTTGCAAATGGCTACGATCAATGCAGCCGTTTATTTGCGATTAGATGATTATATCGGCGGGATTGCTCCAGGAAAATTGGCAGACATTTTACTTCTTCCAGATTTGAAATATTTTCGGCCGGATATCGTCATTTCAAGAGGTGAAGTCGTAGCCGAGCAAGGAAATTTGCTTGTGTCGACACCAAAACTAAATTGGAATCAATATGTTGTCCGGGAGCCATTTGCGTTTTCGAAGCAACTTTTGGACGATTTAAACTTGTACCGTTACCCATATTCAAGTACTGAACAAACTGTTCCGGTCGCTTATTTTAAAAGCAATGTCATTACGCAGCGAAAAGATGTTAAGCTTCCAGAAGCAGAGGGATTCGCAGATATTTCCGGTGAAGAAGGCTTATTGTATGCATCGTTAATTGACCGGAACGGAAAGTGGGTGTCGAAAGCGATATTAGAACGATTTGCCGTTCATCTAGATGGGATGGCGTCAACTTACAATACTACAACAGAATTGCTTGTGATCGGAAGAAATCCAAAAGCGATGGCCCAGGCGGCTAAAAGAGTGCATGAACTAGGAGGAGGAATCGTCATTGTTGATGGCGAGGACATTGTGGTTGAAATACCTCTTCCATTTACCGGCATGATGACGGACGATTCATCATTTGATCAAGCTGTTCGATATCATGATGAGCTGTTAGCAGCCGTGCAGCAAAGAGGATTCCCATTCCATGACATTTTATATACGCTATTGTTTTTAACTTGTGATTTCTTGCCCGGTCTTCGTCTTATTCCATTTGGTTTGTATGATGTTAAGAAAAATGAAATGCTGCTTAAAGCGGAACCAATAAAAGATCAAATCGCGAAGTAAAACTAGAAAAAGAGAGCTGAGCCGTTTCCTCCAGGGGGGCAGCCCAAAAAGTCAGAGTTAACTGACTTTTTGAAGCCCCTTCATTTTAGGAACTTATCGGACAGGCCATTTTTCCAATCTTGTTTATATCCTTCAGAAGTCTTATGAAGGACTTTTCTTATGCTCTCTTTCTGAATTCGGTTCTTCAAAAGTTTTTCAGCATATACAATTGCTTCTTGTTGGACCTCATTGCCTCTATGAAGGCCATTTACAAATTTTATTCGATTATTTTTGTCCTTCACAGCAGTATTTCTCCAAAATCCTTCATTTTAGGAACTCAACGGAGAGCCCCTTCTTACAATTAGTCAAGAGTTTTTCGTAACTATTTGTTTCAGTGGATTTATTTAGGAGGCAGTGGTACCCCTTCCTCCTAAATAAATTTACGCATGCCTAATAGATCTAACGATTTTTGTTTTTTTCACTAGATCAAATATGTTATATTTTTCCTGAACAATTGCGAAGTTGCTGATGCGATTTCGTAATTGTACGTTAAAATGTGTGTATTAAGATGGAAGAGACACTTCAATAACTTATTCACACAAGCGATGGACGCAACTTTATGACATTTGTTATAAGGTTGCGTTTTTAATTTGTCGTAATATTCTACAAAATGATTGTTTCCAATGCGTCGTTGGCGTTAACGATTCCTTTTTCTTATCCACGATCTCATGGATTCAACATATTAAACCTGATCTTATAAGGTCCGTGAAGTAGGCCAGTTATTTCAATGCGAACCTATCGTTCTTTAGGCTGTCACGACCTTTTCTCCACTTCTACTAAAAAAATAGCAGCACAGACATTGGTCGTGGTCTGTGCTACTAATCTTAATATGTTTTTTTCGGGTTTCACATTGTTGAAGCCTCATTTGAGAGCAACAAGGATAAATACATGCTGAATCTCCTACTATTTGTTTTTTTATATAGTAAACTCCTTTTCTGGTGCACTTTAATCAATCGGGAAGCAGGCTGGATGGACGAAAATGGACAAGAAACATTCTGGGAATGTCGGTACAGTTTGGAAAAGATGTACTTATCGTTTGTTCCAACATTTGAAAATCGGCAGGAAGAATCGTTTAAAAAATAGCAGATGCGGAAAACTCAGTTCATCATTATCTTACGGTTCGTTTCAAAAGAAAAAATTTCCTGGGAAAAGCTTGAAAACTATAATCCAATTTTTCGGTTGAAGGCGGTGCTTCTCATCGTCTGTCCATTGGTTGGCGAACAAATAAAAGTTTTGAACATCTGCCAGTTACAAACAGACAGAAAATAGTTTAGAAGAGATGTACTCACTGTTTTAAATAGCACAATCATATAAATCAAACTTTGAAAAAGGACAACAGTCTTTCACAGCGTAAAAAGCTGTGCTTTTTTGACGCAAAAAAATTTTTCCAGAAAGTATTGTCATTTTTTTCATAATAAAGTATGATTTATCTGTATTAAGAATTATAATACAGTTAATACAGATGTGGGGGCTGCGGGAAAATGCTTGATATAGATTTTCGAAGCCGAAAACCGATCTATGAACAGCTTGTCGATCAAATAAAAGAGATGATTGTAAGCGGAGTGCTGAAAGGGGGAGAACAACTTCCCTCCGTCAGAGTGCTTGCGCAGCAATTGACGGTGAATCCAAATACAATTCAAAAAGCTTACCGTGAGCTGGAGAGGATCGGATATATTTACTCGATTCAGGGAAAAGGAAATTTTGTTTCGGAGAAGATTGAGGCATCTAATCAGGAAGAGCTGAAAATGGTTAAAGAAAATTTGCAAAAATTAGCACAACAAGCATTATTTTTAGGGATGCAATCTGATGAGCTCCTGCAGATCATGGAAGAAATTATCAAAGATCATCAAGGGGGAAAAAGAGATGATTGAAGTCAAAAAGGTATATAAAACATTTCAAAATGCGACTGTGTTATCTAACATCGATTTACAAATTGAAAAAGGATCCATCTTCGGGCTTCTAGGTTCAAACGGCGCTGGAAAAACGACGTTGTTGAAGCTGATCGCAGGTTTGTATAAACAAGATAGGGGAGACATTTTAATTGATAAAAAACCTGTATTTGAAAATGAAGACATTAAGCAAAGATTCATATTCCTTACAGATATTCCTTATTTTTTCCCTCATTATACGATCAAACAGATGGCGAATTTTTATGAAAACATATATCCATCCTTCAGCAGAGAACGATTTCAAACATTGCAGGATGTATTTGATCTAGATCTTAAGCAAAAAATTTATCGCCTGTCAAAAGGAGTTCAGCGTCAAGTGGCATTTTGGCTCGCTTTTTCCGCAATGCCTGAACTGCTCATTTTAGACGAGCCGTTTGACGGTTTAGATCCGGTCATGAGGAAAAAAATGAAAAATATAATCATCCAAGATGTGGCAGCGAGAGAAATGACTGTGATCGTCTCTTCCCACAACTTGCAGGAAGTAGAGGATATAAGCGACCATATCGGCATTTTGCATAAAGGTGAACTGCTAATAAAACGGAATTTGGATGACCTAAAGTCGAATATACACAAAGTGCAAATTGCCTTTCAAGGAAGCGTTCCTTCGGAAATGCTGCAGCAGCTTCAAATTGTCTATCAGGAACAAAGAGGCAGCGTGCATTTATTCATTGTAAAAGGAAATGCTGATGAATTTTCCAGCTATATAAAAAGCTTTAAGCCTCTTTTATTCGATTTGCTCCCGCTTACATTGGAGGAAATTTTTATTTATGAAATGGGGGAAAAAGGATATGCAATCGAAAACATCCTTATTTAAAAAAGAGCTGTTAATTCAAAATTTCCGTTCTGTCGGTTGGGTAGGACTAGCGTTTTTGATCGGTCTAATTCTATCAGTACCGATGGAAATTGCGGTGTTGTTTTCCGGGAGAGAGAATTATAATGAAGAGAACATATATGAAAGTTTGTTTTCCATTGCACAAGAACTTCAATTATTCATGTTAATCGTGATACCTGTGCTTATGTCCATTTTTTTGTTTCGGTTCCTGCATGTAAAGCAATCCAGCGATTTTCTTCATAGTCTTCCGATTAATCGGAAAATGCTTTTTTGGCATCATTGGCTGACGGGTGTTGTGTTTTTAATCGTACCTGTCATGATTACTTCTCTAATATTGGCCGTTTTTATACAGGTGTTTGATTTGTCGAGCTATTTTCGTGATTTGAACCTTGTTAGATGGTTTTGTACTTATTTAGCATATACGCTATTATTGTTTTCTATCGGCACCTTCTCTGCCATGCTGACAGGAATTAGCACGATTCAAGCCATATTGACATTGATTATTTTATTGTTTCCTTTCGGGGTTTATCAACTTATAGTGTACAATTTGCAATACATTTTGTTTGGATTTCCGAGCGGCTATTATTTGAATAATAATCTTTGGATCGAATTTTTTTCACCGCTTACGAGGCTGATTTCCCTCGAATTCCAGCCTTTCTCTTGGTGGGAAATCGCCGTTTATTTATTGCTAGCAGCCTTGTTTTGCTGTATTTCCTTGCTTCTGTATACACGGCGGCCAGTCGAATATGTGTCACAAGCTGTTATTTACTGGAAGCTTAAACCGGTTTTTAAATATGGCGCCACTTTTTGTACGATGCTTCTCGGCGGAATGTATTTTGGCATTATTGACTATAGAGGAAGCTTATTATGGATTTGTACCGGATATGTAGTAGGTGCACTTATCGGTTACTTTATAGCTGAAATGATCTTGCAGCAGACGTGGCGAATCAAGCCTAAATTAAAAGGATTGTTTATTTATTTTATTGCAGTGATACTCGTATTCATTTTGACCGGTTCTGGTGCGGGAGGATATGAGAAAAAGGTTCCGAGAGTTGCAGAAATACAGTCGGTATTTTTCAGCAACTTTTGGTACTTCGATGACAAGATGACTAATAGATTCATTTACAAGGAACCGAAAATAATCGAAGCAATTCAAAAGCTGCATACAGAAATCGTTGCCGAAAATAGATCCAAAGATGTTTCCGAACCTGAACCGTTGTTTATCGTCTATTATTTAAAAAATGGAAGCAAATCGATCCGCCAATATGAAGTTGATCGGAAGTCGTTCGAACGATATTTGAAGGAGATCTATGAATCGAAGGAATATAAAAAAGCAAATTATGAAGTTCTAGACGTAAACGATCAAGATGTTGAACAAATAGTATTTCATTCTAACTATCCAAACTACTATGTTGAAAAAGTGGATATTGTCAATAATTCTGATCAACTAGCAAAAGCATTAAAAGCATTAAAAAATGACATCAAGAATCTTACATATGAAGATATGACCGATGAAAGAAAAGACTGGGGAGAAATTGAAATCATTTTAAAAAATAATAAGCAATTATTCATTCCATGGAAAAAAAGCTTTAAAGAGTTCGATGAGTGGATGAAGAATAACGGAACGGTTAAAAACGCAAGAGTGACAGCTGATGATGTCCAATATGTACTCATAACGGGGAATAACATCAATCACGATTTGGATTATAAAAATATGCTGAAAGAAATTGAACAAGATCCGCAAACGGTCAAAATTGTAGATAAACAGTTGATTGAGCAATGCTTGCAAGATGAAACAGAATCGACTTCAGGAAAAAATATTATGTTCATTGTTTATAAAAATGGAACTTATGAGGTTGACAGCTTTGCTCATCCAGAAATAGCTGAATCGATCAAGAAACAGGCAAAAAAATAAAAAAGGATTGGAGAATTATGGATGATATAATATCCGCTCAAGAGAGCTTTCAAGACATCTATTGCATGTTTTATAAAAAAGTGTACCGGATTGCTTTTTCCATAACGAAAGATGTACATTTGGCAGAAGATGTATTGCAGGAAACATTTTTGAAATTTTATCAAAAGGCTGAACAAATTGAGGATATGGAAAAAATCTCTGGTTGGCTCGGTACAGTAGCAGCGAGAACTGCGATAGATTTTCTTCGGAAGGAACAGAAAACGCCGTGCCCCCTTGATGAATTATCTATCAGTCAAGGGGGCAATGTGGAACAAACAGCAGAATATGAATGGCTGAAAGAGACCATTTCTCAAGAAATTCGGAAACTAAAACCGAAATACCGCGAAATTTTAGAATTGAAATTGTATTATGATTTAAAAGAACAGGAATTAGCTCAACAGCTAAAGCTTTCGAAAGGAACAGTTAAAACTAGGCTTCACAGGGCAAGACGCACGCTGAAAGTGTCGCTGAAAGATGCGATGTAAAGTTCGGGTGCTCTTGCCCCTTTTTTACGTCTTTTCCCAGATTTTTAAAATCAGGGGAGAAGCTTATGAATTTTTCGCTTTTCGATATTGATACTGCTTCCATTGGAACCGGATAAAGCAGCCGATGCAAAATCCTAAAATCGCAATGAAAGCCGCTGAAAAAACTAAAATCGAAAAAATATATCCTAAAACATCAATATGAAAAGAAAATCCGATAAAAGCTAGCAGCAAGCATGTGCAGGCAATGATTTGATTGAATTGCTGATCAGATCTGTCTTCTAAATGATAGGATGAATGTGGTTTTCGTAAAAACGTTTTAGCGGCCGCCATAATCGGATTGACACCAAAAATGAGTCCAATCAAGCCAGCAATAAGCGGAATAAGAAGAAAAAGCGGCTTGTTTGTGATCCAAGTGATCAAAACAGACAAAACAATTGTCCATTGATTCGTTCTAACTAGAGGACGAGGGATGCCGTCCATGGAAATCCCACCTTTCCATATATGTTTTATGATATTTATATCATAAATGTGCAGGCATTGCATCTTTTTTGATTTTGATCAAGCCTCCATTCATATAATTATGTTACAATGGTTGGTAGATATTATGGAAATTAGGGGGATATGAAAATGTCAATCGGTTATGTAAATGGTCGCTTTGTTGACCTCAATGAACCGGTGATCCCGATTGATGAAAGAGGACACCAGTTTGGCGACGGAGTGTATGAGGTGATCCGCGTTTATAACAAAAAGCCGTTTATGCTGCGCGAGCATTTAGAGCGGTTACAGACAAGTGCTGAAGCGATTAAATTAAAACTCGATCAAACATTGGAGCAATATGAACAGCTGATAAAAGAAGCAATTGAAAAATCAGCATTAACAGATTGCGACGTCTATTTGCAAATTACGCGCGGAGTGGCCGTTCGAAATCATTTGTTTCCAGATGTTTCTGTTTCAACAACGATGACCGTAAGACCTGCAAAGCAATTGCCCCATCATTTGCGGGAGAACGGCGTTTCTGCTATATTCCATGACGATGAGCGGTGGGCCAATTGCTATATTAAATCGCTTAACTTATTGCCGAATATTTTAGCTAAACAAACCGCCCATGAAAAAGGAAGCTATGAAGCGATTTTAGTCCGTGATGAATATGTGACGGAAGGGTCGAGCTCCAACGTATTCATCGTCAAAAACGGAACAATTTATACGACGCCGCTATCAAAGCATATATTGTCAGGAATTACAAGAATGGCGGTAAAATCGATCATTGAAACAGAAGGTTTAACATTAGTAGAAGAAAAGTTTACGAAAGAGGATGTACTTGAAAGCGATGAAGTCTTCATTACGAGCACAACTTCTGAAATTTTACCAATCGTGACCGTAGACGGGCAAAAAATTGGCACGGGAAAACCGGGTGAGATCGCGACAACACTTTATCAAAAATTCCAAGAAAAAATCGCAAACGAATAACGAGCCTATTGATTGTAAAAGTCTGCAAGAAATCTTTCCTGCCAGGCTTTTTTTTATCATAAAAAACAGGGGGAAAACATGAATATTATTGATCTTCATTGTGATGCACTGATGAAGCTGGCGAATGCTAAAGGAAAGCTGAAGTTTGCTAACGCCTCGTATTTGGATACGAATAAACAAAGATTAATCAAAGGTAAAATTAAGGTTCAATGCTTTGCCGTTTTTATCGATCAAAAAATAAAAACTGAATACAAATTCCAAGCGGCGCTTGAACAAATCGATCTGTTTTTTACAGAAGTGCTTGGAAACAATCCGGAAATGAAACAAATAAAGGATTGGTCTGATTTTTATAAGCTTGAGGAACATGAAATTGGGGCGATGCTGACTCTCGAAGGTGTTGATGCGATTGGCGGAGATCTCTACAAACTTCGACTTCTTTATCAGCTGGGAGTTCGATCGGTTGGATTGACATGGAATTATGCCAATCTGGCAGCTGATGGAGCACTTGAAGAACGAGGCGCTGGTGTAACAGCATTTGGCAAGGAAATCATAAAAGCAAACAATGAGCATCGCGTTTTCACTGATGTCTCCCATTTATGCGAGCGTGCGTTTTGGGATGTAATCGAGCTTGCGGATTATCCGATTGCGACCCATTCAAACGCCCGCGCCTTATGTGATCATCAGCGCAATTTAACCGATGAACAGGCAAGGGCAATGTTTCAAAAAGGCGGTACCATTCACATCGTGTACGCGCCCCAATTTTTAACAACTAATGATCAGGCAGCAATCAAAGATGTAATCAAACATATCGACCATTTTTGCATGCTAGGTGGAGTGAAACAAATCGGACTTGGCTCTGATTTTGACGGAATTGAGCAAAAAGTAATAGGATTGGAAGATGCGGCAAAAACACAAAACTTGATCAATGAACTGCTGAAATATTATAATGAGGACGAAGTGAAAGGATTTGCGTATCAAAATTTTCTCAATCATTTACCGAAATAGGTGCAAAAGCAAACTGTTAAGATTGCTTTTTTTTTTGGGTTTAAATCCCCAAAAACATACTTGAATTATCGGAATTATAAACATTATAATAAAAAAAACGAACGATTAAAGGTGGTTAATTTTATGGAAAAAATGTACTATATTCCGAGCCAACAGGCATCGTTAGCTGCCACATTGCATATACCGAACGCTCCAGCTAAAAACGAAAAATTTCCGGTTGTTGTTATTTGTCACGGTTTTATAGGAAGCCGAATAGGTGTCAACCGATTGTTCGTCAAAGCAGCCAACCATTTTGCTTCGCTCGGATTTGCAGTTTTGCGGTTTGATTACGAAGGCTGCGGCGAAAGCAGCGGTATTTACGGAACTTATGGCCTCGACCGCTTTATTGAACAAACGATTCATGTTATCGATTTTGTTGAAAAGCTTCCTTTCATCGACAAACATGAATTATATTTGCTTGGCCATAGTTTAGGAGGAGCAGTGGCGACACTCACAGCTGTACGGGATGACCGCGTGAAGAATTTGGCGATTTGGGGAGCGGTCGGTCGGCCATTTGAAGATATAGCGGCCATAGTTGGAAAGGAAGGCTTAGAAGAAGCAGAATCAAGCCAATATGTTGATTATGAAGGCTATTCCTTAACGAAAACATTTTTCCGCTCGCTTGAACAGTACACTCCTTTACAAGAGGCAAAATCGTTTACAGGTGACGTATTCGTTGCCCACGGAACAGAAGATGAAGTCATTTCTCCTTCTTATGCTTGCCTGTATGAAAAAAGCTTCAAAAAAAGGGCTAACAGCGTTGAAAAATCACTCATTATCGGCGGAAACCATACATTTTCGTCTATTTGTCATTCAACCGAATTGTTTCAACAAACAGGAGAATGGCTTGAACGGCAAAGAAAGTTAAACGATGATCGAAAAAAAAAGATTATTTAATGAAAGAGTTTCTAAACGAAAAAGAAGGTTGACCGGACAGCTCGGTCAACCTTCTTTTTGTGCGCCCGGCATGTATATGAACTATAGGGTGTAAGTCCCGAACCCCGAAGACAGAAGTAGAGGTTAGCTCAACGAAAGGGTGTCCGTGGTGACGCGGAATCTGAGGGAAGCTGGAGGCAAAACACCGGTCCGAGGAACACGAACCTCATATAAGGCTAGGTATGATTGAGTGAGTTTGCAAAACAAAACAAAGCTCTTTCTGTCGAAGGTCATATCGAGTAAATGAGGCGGATAGATGGTGTGAAAGTGCATGTACTTACCCGGGGAGGTCTGGTGGATATGTGAAGTACGCTTCATAACCTACTTAGTGATAAGTAGCTGAACCGTCAGAAGTCAGCAGAGGTCATAGTATTAGTTGGTCTAGAACAACTAAGAAGGACCGAACAATTAAGAGAGAATAGCCCTTGGCATTCAGTGAGTCATGATGAACACAGAAAACGTAGTACCTCACTTGAGGGAGGAAGCGGTGAATCCCGTGGGAGACCTCTTGGAGGGTGGAGTGACCACTGGCATAAAGAGAACAGCTATTCACGGAAGTTATGAAAACTTGCGTCAATTATCTTAATTGAACTGCCGTATACGGAACCGTACGTACGGCGGTGTGAGAGGACGGGAGTTAATCGCTCCCTCCTACTCGATTTTAATAATAAGGAGAAATCAAGATGTATACAAGAACACCAGTAAATGAGACGTATAGCCAAATCGGCATCGCCCAGCGAACAATTTTCCGGTGTTTTTCTACCTGTCTTGACATTCCCCAGAAAAAGGCAAACAATGCAAGCGGAACAATGACGGCTGCTAATATACTATGGGAAGTAAGAATAAATAAATAAAATGTTTTCATAAATCCTTCACCGCCATAACGGGTCGGTTCAGATTGCAAAAAATGATAGGTTAAATAAGAAATACAAAATAAGGTGGTCGTTGTAAACGCTGCGATGATAAAGTTCCGGTGTACTTTGATATTTTTCTTTTTAATTGCATAAAGAGCAGCGAGCAGAAAGACGAACGTAAAGCTGTTAAAAATCGCATTAAGTCTTGGGAAAATCGTCAAATCAAAATGGACTTCGCCTCGATATCCGAGTGGAGAGAAAAATAACAGTAAAATAACGGCATTTATAATAACTGAGAGTGTCACAACAATGCCGGTGTAATTTTTTTTGTTGTGAGGCTGTTCATAGTTTTGAATGGAGTCCATTTTTTTCCTCCTAACATAAATTTTCTCATTGTATATTTTATCATTTTAAAATGGATTTAAAAGTGACAAAGTGGTGAAAATCGAAATTTTGACAAATCTCTACTTAAATTCTAGAAAAATTTTGATAAAATGGAAATAAAGAAAAAATAGTTCTTTTGGAGGGGATGAGGATGTACAAAAAAATATTAGTTCCTATGGATGGATCTGCCCATTCTACACGCGCGCTTGAGCATGCTGTAAAACTTGCCAAAACAGTTGGGTCTGAAAAAATCACGATTTTGCATGTCAATAATTTAAGATTTACAGAGCAGTATTATTTTGTTGATATTTCCAAATTAATTGATGAAGAGAACGAAGCGATTTTAAAACCAGCGATTGAATTCCTTACTGAAAGCAACGTCCCGCATGAAACACATATTTTCCAAGGAGAGCCAGCAACAATTATTACGGATTATGCAAAAGAACATGACTATTCCATCATTGTAATGGGGAGTGCAGGAAAAGGCGCGCTTAAAGCAACGTTGTTGGGAAGCGTCAGCCGAAAAGTAGCTCAAGAGGCTCACTGTCCAGTCTTAATCATTAAATAAAAATAAGAAATTTGTCCATTTTAGTTTACATACGAGCTAAAATGGGCTTTTTTTGTTTGCTATAAAGTGAAAGGGAGAAATTGTTCAAAGCTTTTGATCATTACTGGATAGGATGAAATGAAGAGGGGATGGGCACTGCAGAGAATAACAATATGCCTTAAATTACAGCAGAAGCTGTTTTGGGAATACTTTACAATTGTTGTGGCAAGAAAGGCGGTTTGCGGCATGCACTGCCCATGAATAACAGCAGTATAAACGTATTTGTGCATTAAATGAAAAACGTAGAGCAACGACGTCTGGTTTATAAGCAATCAACTTTCTGCAAGGAAAAGCAAATCAATTGCTCTATTGTGTACATCAATCGGCACCAGCTGTTACAACTTGACAAAAGAAAGGGACCCAAAATGCTGACCTTTTTGGATCCCTGCTTTTATGGCCAAAAATGAGTGCAAACGTTAAAATACTGGAACATCTTTTTATGGGAATCGCTTTAAAATCCCTTTTCCTTTTCACACATTTCCACTGCAAAGCTTCTTTAGCAGGACAGATCATTTTTTTCATTAAAATAGGCATCAAACGTTTCAGCTTTCAAAATTTCTGTTGAACGTTTCCATAGATTTGGGAAGCGGATCGCATTCAACACTATAAGAATAGGCATTGTATGCATTTAATATTTCGGTCGCCAACTGCATGTGACGAGGATTTCATTTTTTTGATATCTCTGATACAGTTACAAACTCATAACCTTGTTGTTTTAAATATGGCAAGATTAGCTTCAATGCCTCTACTGTGGATGAATGAATATCGTGCATTAAAATGATGGAACCGTTTTTTGTCTTGGCTTGAACGATTTTAAGTACTTTTTTTGGGTCATCCGTTTTCCAATCTAATGTATCTACAGTCCATAGAATGATAGGCTTTTCAATAGCTGATCTGACCTTTTGATTAACAGCCCCATATGGAGGGCGGACGCAATTCGCTTTTAAGCCCGATGCCTTGAAAATTTCTTGATCGGTCATATTTATTTCTTCAAGTATTTTCTCTTTTTTTATAGTTGTAAAATCTTTATGGCTAAAGCTGTGGTTGCAAATTTCATGTCCTTCCGAACCTATTCTTTTTACAATATTAGGATAAAAATTAACTCTTTGACCAATCACAAAAAAAGTGGCTTTTGCATGATACGATTTTAATAAATCCAAAATTTCTGTTGTATATTTTGGGTGAGGGCCGTCATCAAATGTTAGAGCAACTATTTTTTTGCTTTTGATCGGCTCGTCTTTTTGGATGGGAGGTTTTTTCGGCAATGGTTCTGCTTTTTTTGGTTTGTTTTCTTCCATCCATAATCGCTTCCGCCACTCCTCTGTCAATAACTCTTTTCCTTTCGTTAAAGGAATGGAAATTTCAGGACTTTCAGCACCTTCTGTTACTTCATTGCTATGAAACTTGAAAACAATGAATTTGTTTGTCAAATAAATATTGGAAAAATCGTTATATGGGTGATTGAGCCACTTGTTAAGCTTCTTTTTGCTAAAGCTTTTTTTATATTTTTTTGATTGAAGAAACTGGTCAGTCAATTGAACATGCAGCTTTTCTTTTGTTTTTTCATCGATTTCAAGAATGTCTTGGCTGTTTATAAAACGTTCTGCTGCCAAATCGACTATGAAGATTTTAAAGTCTTTACTTTCTTTTTCCCCATCTGAATGGCTTTCCGAAGTAAAAACAAAAGAATAGACGCTGTCTGTGACCGGATAGAGGCGAAAAGTCAGAGAAAAATTCGACGGATCTTTAAACAAGCGCCATTTTTGGGATTGAATTTGTTCGTGAAACCGTCTTTTCTCTTCTTTGACGTAAGACTGGATGGATGCATTCAGTTTGCTGCTTTGAAATCTCGGATAGTGTATGGCGGAATGGAATTCTTTTTTATCCTCAATATCTGAAATTAAGTCAACTCCATCATATTGCGATTTTTCTATTTGTTTGCTTCCATTTGCTGGGACAGACTGTACCCTTAATGTTTTGTAATAAAAAGACATTAAAAAAATGAAAATGATCGAAATGAAAACGATGCCGCTTATTTTCCATACAAACGATTTCACTAATGTTCACTGCCTTCTTTAAATAAATGCCGTATGTAAAATGTCAACGAATATAGAGTACTATCAGGATGAAAAGATGTCAAAGCCGTTTTCCATTTTTAATAAATTTTTTTTTAAAATTGGCCTTTATATCCATCCATTTCTACGATCCTTGTGAAATTCGAAATATCATCATAAATATATTGTTTCAGTCCGTTTTCTTGAGCTTGATTCATATACTTGATGATTCTTTATCTTCTTGTCATTTCATTCTTGCTTCGGTTTGGATATGCGCTTCACCAATCTTTTTTGAAAGCTTCGTAAAGAGGTATGGATCTAGTGTAAATGTTAGTTGTCGTTCGAAACCTTTATCTCAACCTGTTTCGTGACGATCTAGCGGTGAATAAAGAAGCCGAGAGAATGCGTAAAATATTTATCAAATATTCAAGATGTTGAATGGTCGAGTTGCTGCTATCAGAGCCGTTGTAATGTTCATTTCATAAATAAATTATTTGTTGCTAAACGAAAGCTTCCCTATTTTTTTCAAGTAAATGATGATTTATTCCATTCTAGAAGTTTCCAACTAATATATTTAGACGCTCTTTCTTTAATATATGGTTCAGTCTGCTGAAAAAATTCACCTGAATTTGCATAATATGGATTACGACTTAGTTTCGTTTGTAATGTCAATCGCCAAAGGAGTGTCATATACTGACTTTCATGTTTTTCTTCCTCCGGCGAACTTATGTAGCAGTTTTGTGGAACATTGCACATTGGGGTGTCGGAAGCCGCATAGCGAATTTTAATAGCTTTTTTTTCTGTATTCTGAAAATAGATCAATTGGGAATAAGCGGTTTTTACTTTGGAACTCCAGCCTACAAAAGGTTTTATGTTCAGCTGGAGAAGGGAGATTATATATGAATTTTTTAATTTTCAGAATTGGTAAGCAAGTTTCTTTACATTTTTTTTCGATTGTGCTTACAATGAAATTATAAACATTTTTTGCAAAGGAGGAGTTAAGATGTACGATGTGATTATTGTTGGTGCCGGTCCTGCGGGGGCAAGTGCTGCGTTGTTTACGGCGAAGGCTGGAAAGAAAACATTAGTTTTAGATCACGATAAATCAATGACGAAAAGGGCATGGATCGAAAACCACTATGGTGTTTTAGAAATTACAGGTCCTGATTTAATCGATATTGGGAAAAAACAGGCGGAAAAGTTTGGAGCAGAAATAAAAAACGAGCAAGTGGAAACAATTGAAACAAAACAGGATGGACACGTCGTCAAAACCGATGGCGGTTCGTATGAAGCGAAGCATGTCATTTTAGCGACAGGAGTATTGACGGATTTAGCCGAGAAAATTGGATTAAAAACAAAAGACGGAACAGAGCCTCGCATCAAAACAATATTCGATGTGGATTCAAATGGAAAAACAAATATTGACGGAATTTGGGCAGCAGGTACAGCTGCTGGCGTAAGTGTACATACAATCATTACCGCAGGTGACGGTGCAAAAGTGGCCATCAATGTCATCAGCGAGCTGAATGGCGAACGGTACGTCGATCATGATATATTGAAAAATTAATTTCAAAAAAGACAGGACATTCATTTGTCTTGTCTTTTTTTATGATTCAAAACTCGAATATAGGTGAAAGTCCAAAATCTGTAAATTGTTGAAACTTTATACCAATAGGAAATTGTTGTGGAAAAATATCTCTTGTGCAGGGAGGTTCTAAAAGAACAAAGTACAGTGTATTCAGCAAAATGTTTCCAAAAGACATATGTAAACGCCGAACCTTTGCTGGAATATTTATGAATAATATGAAAAGATTTTTTAATGAATTCTAGATTAGAAGATGTTAGGGTAATAGAGAGCGAAAAAAAGGAGGTAGGATTTATGAAGAAAATAAAAAAATTCATCTTCTCCTCATTTATTGCTCTTGCTGCCATTGTTTTCACCGGACAAGGAAGTGAGGCAAGCGCTGCCTATTCGGTGAAAGAAGGAGATACACTCTGGAAAATTGGTCTAAAATACGGGGTTTCAGTTCAAAAACTAAAATCCGTTAACAATAAAACAACTGATGAACTATATGTTGGAGAAGAGTTGACTATTCCGCCAACTATCTCAGCAAGTGAAAAAGATTTATTGGCTAGATTAGTAGAAGCAGAAGCAAAAGGAGAACCATACGAAGGAAAAGTTGCGGTTGCCACTGTTGTATTAAATCGCGTAGACAGCCCTTTATATCCTGATACAATTACAGAGGTTATTTATCAAGATCGCCAATTTACTCCTGTAGCAAATGGAGAGATTAACAAGCCTGCAAGTGAGGAATCCAAAAGAGCAGTAAATGAAGCTTTGGCATTCCACGGTTTAGGTCAAGGCTCCCTGTATTTTTATAATCCGAAAAAGACGGACGACCAATGGGTTCGAACTAAAAACACAACAATTGTGATAGGCGATCACGTCTTTGCGAAATAAGGAAGCTGCTGCTTATCAGCAGCTTCCTTATTTTTGTGCGCCCGGCATGGGTGTAATCTATAGGGTGAAAGTCCCGAGCTGCGAAGGCAGAAGTAGCAGTTAGCTTAACGCAAGGGTGTCCGTGGTGACGCGGAATCTGAAGGAAGCGAGCGGCAAACTTCCGGTCTGAGGAACACGAACTTCATATGAGGCTAGGTATCACTGGGTGAGTTTGCAAGACAAAACAAAGCCCTTTCTGCCGAAGGTGATACAGAGTAAATGAAGCAGATGGATGGAAGGAAAGATTACACTCTTACCCGGGGAGGTCTGGCTGGCACGCCAAGTAACCTTGGTAACCTATCTAGTGATAGATAGCTGAACAGTCAGAAGTCAGCAGAGGTCATAGTATTAGTTGGTCTAGAACAACTAAGAAGGACCGAACAATTAAGAGAGAATAGCCCTTGGCATTCAGTGAGTCATGATGAACACAGAAAACGTAGTACCTCACTTGAGGGAGGAAGCGGTGAATCCCGTGGGAGATCTCTTGGAGGGTGGAGTGACCACTGGCATAAAGAGAACAGCTATTCACGGAAGTTATAAAGACTTGCGTCAATTATCTTAATTGAACCGCCGTATACGGAACCGTACGTACGGTGGTGTGAGAGGACGGGAGTTAATCGCTCCCTCCTACTCGATTATTCCAGCACAATCGTTCCTAATGAAAAAAATCGAATCAAGCAAGGACGATGGATTAAAATATTTTTCATCCCGTCATACTTTTTTGCCATGAGATGCATATTTTTAAAAAATTGTCATTGTCAAAAACTATTTGTGTCGTATCAAAACACCTTCCGATGGCAATTCTATAATTGGGAGGTGACATGCGATGGCACAAGACGTTTTATGTGAAGTAAACAACTGCAAATATTGGGCGGATGGAAATAGATGTTCAGCTGATTCCATTTATGTTGTCAGCCATTCGGGGAAAACCGCCAAAGATCAAAAGGAAACGGATTGCAAAACATTTGAACCGGAAACTGTCTAAATAATGGAGAGGGCCGAATTCCATTTCGGCTCTCTTTTATTATTGATAATGATTTTCAATTTTATTCACGTTTATTGGAAAATAGATTAAAAAAATGATCATACATGTTTGTTTAATTCCGCAATCATGGAGGAAAGCTGTTGAACAGCGAATTGAAGGTTGGAACGGTAAATCGATAAAATCATTTCTCCGTAACGATCTCCAGGAACTGCCCACTTTCCATTTAATTCTTTCCAAGTGGTAGCTGATCCGCGCTTCACATAATGAAATCTTGGATCTACAAGCGGCTCATCACTTGGAAGAGGCTTTGTTGTTGCATAAGCAAACAAGTGCTGCAAATGAGCGAGAACTCCTTCTCTCGATGTGGAGAAGCTTGCTCCTCGGACATTCGGGCCTGTCGCTCCAATTCCGGCAAAATTGTTTTGGCTGCGGTCGACAACCCCGGTGAAGCGAAAATAGTTCGTCTCATGAATGGCTTGTGCGTAAGCGATATCACCGCGTATTCCGTATAGTTTGCTTAATTGGATATATAAATCACCCAGTTGAGGTGCATCTGGATTCGTATTTTTTACGAACTGATCCAACAATGTTCCTGATAAAAGCGGTTCTCCTAAAATAGAAATGTCTTCTGTAGCGGATGCTTGCGGCTCTGATGTAGACAGCAAGCTGGCTAGTTGATTTTGCCTTGGCGGATTTGCTCGCTGCTCTTCGGGAGTTAAAATAAAAGCATCTTTATAGCCCAGCTGCACAAGTTTTGCCAGTTGCTCCTTCGCATTTTCCAAATGTTGAAAAGCCCCTGCTTGAACACGGTAAAAACTTGTGCCGTTAACATTAGCAGGTGAAATAAAACTGTCCACGTTTTTTCCCTTCAGTTCCTTTACGCGTTGTTCTGCATTTTTACGCTCTTTGAAGGAACCGGCAATCACTTTGTAAAGCGTGTTGTTTGAAGCAGGAGCCGACGGTTTTGTCGACGGCTTTTTTGTTGTGCTTGTCTTTCTCTTTAAATTAAGGGCTTTTCCTATCCCTTCCGCCACACTGGCGGCAAAATCACTTATAAAAGCAGAAGAGGTTAACAATTTGATATCGTTAGGATTATCGATAAATAATGTTTCCAATAGAACCGCGGGCATTTTCGTTTCTCTCAACACAAAAAAATTGGCGCTTTTTTTTCCGCGGTCCTGTACGTTATATTTTGGCCCGATTACGCTCATAATATGATTATGAATGATGGAACGGTATTGAATCGTTTTATTGGATGCACCGCGGTTGTAAATATAGCTTTCAAATCCTGTTCCGCCCCCTGAATTGACATGGATGGAGCAGAAAAAATCGACATTTAGTCTGTTTGCCAAACTCGTTCTTTCTTCTAAACTGACAGTGCGATCGTTCGTTCGTGTCATCACGACATCTACTTGAAAGTTTTCTAGCAAATGGTCTCTGGCTATTAAGGCAATAGTCAGCGTAAAGTCTTCTTCTTCATAGCTTCTAAATGTTGCACCAGGATCACTTCCACCGTGGCCTGGGTCTAAAAGAACGACTGTCACTTATGGATCCTCCTTCGTTCCTAAAATCAATTACCCATCCATTAAAATTTTATTCATTTTTACGGTAATCGGTTCAAATCAACACGGTTGAATTGAAAACCTTATAAAAAGTCCAATATAAAACTTGACATAGCATTTTCACATTTTTTCTACCAGAACGGATTTGAATGATGTATAATTACATTCGTCGACAATTTCATTCAAAAGCAAACAGGTGCGGATACTTTTGTCCGCTTAAAAGGGAAGTTTGGTGAAAATCCAACGCGGTCCCGCCACTGTGAATGGGAGCAACCTGAAAATGCCACTGTGTCTACGGGAAGGTTCAGGGAGCGATGACCATGAGCCAGGAGACCTGCCTGTTTGAACACGCCTAAAAACCCTACGAGGATAGGGAGGTGTTTGAAAACAGAACAAAGCGATATGCTTGTTTTCAGACATCTTCTTATCAAAAAAAGAAGATGTTTTTTTATTGGAGGAGGAA
This sequence comes from Aeribacillus sp. FSL M8-0235, assembly GCF_038000355.1. Classification (NCBI taxonomy): domain Bacteria; kingdom Bacillati; phylum Bacillota; class Bacilli; order Caryophanales; family Bacillaceae; genus Aeribacillus; species Aeribacillus sp. FSL M8-0235. The sequence continues at coordinate 1,386,720 of NZ_JBBOBW010000001.1, forward strand.
AATGATGAAAAAACTATCTGCACTATTTTTAGCCTTATTACTTCTATTTGGAATTGCGGCTGGATGCGGCCAACAAAATACATCAGAGCCGTCTGAAAACAAAAGCAATCAAAAGACGGAAGAGACGGCTTCACAATTTCCGGTGAAGGTCAAGGACGGTTTAGGAAATGAGGTGACGGTAAACGAAAAACCGGAGCGGATTGTTTCGCTAATTCCAAGCAATACTGAAATTGCCTATGCTTTAGGGTTGGGTGAACAAATTGTCGGTGTAAGTGATAATGACAACTATCCGGAAGATGTTCAAAACAAAGAAAAGGTTGGCGGGATGGAATTTAATGTTGAAAAAATTATTTCTTTAAAACCGGATCTTGTTTTAGCGCATGCTTCCAGCGCCCATAACTCGCAGGAAGGGCTGAAGCAGCTGAAAGATGCGGGAATAAATGTTTTTGTAGTCGAAGATGCCCAATCATTTGATAAAGTGTATGACTCCATCCAGACAATCGGCAAAATTACAGGGACAAGTGACAAAGCCGAAGATATTGTGGCTGAGATGAAAACGAAACTGGCGGATATTCAAGAAAAAGGAAAAACGATTCCGGATGATCAAAAAGTGTCTGTTTTTGTCGAAGTGAATCCCGCACCACAAATCTATACGACTGGAAAAGGAACGTTTATGGATGAAATGCTAACGATCATTGGAGCAAAAAATGCAGCGGGCGATCAAGAAGGCTGGCCGCAAATGACGGAAGAAGCCGTTGTAAAACTGAACCCAGACGTCATTGTGACGACATACGGCTATTACGTCGATAAAGCTGTTGACCAGGTGTTGGCACGCAAAGGATGGGAAAATGTATCAGCGGTGAAAAATAAACGGGTTTACGATGTGCATTCCGACTTGGTGAGCCGCCCAGGCCCAAGATTGGTTGAAGGAGTAGAAGAACTTGCGAAAGCAATTTATCCGGATGTCTACAAAAAATAAACATGTGGTCGCCTATACGGCGACCGCTTGTTTTCTTATTTTTTCCGTCTTTTTAGGAATTTCTATCGGAACGTTTCACATCACGTTTAAGGATATTTTCCAAATAATTTTCAATCAACTGTTTCATACTGGTTTGGCGCCGGACATTGATGAAAGCATGAAAAGCATTGTGCTTGATATTCGACTTCCTCGTGTCGTTTTAGCCGGACTTGTCGGAGCCTCGCTTGCAATGGCGGGGGCTTGTTATCAAGGGCTTTTGCAAAACCCTTTGGCAGATCCTTATACGCTCGGTGTTTCATCAGGTTCTTCTTTAGGTGCTGTACTTGTTCTTTTTTTCGGCATTCAAATTCCTTTTTTCGGCTCATTCACTTTGCCGGTTGTCAGCATTTTTACGGGTTTTTTAACGATTTTGGCTGTGATTTTGTTCGCCAATTTCATTGAAAAAACGATGAGGATTGAAACGATTGTGCTGACCGGAATTATTTTAAGTTCCTTTTTAAGTGCTTTCATTTCATTAATGATTGCCCTGACAGGCGAAGAATTGCGACAAATTGTCAACTGGTTGTTAGGAAGCGTTGCGATGCGCGGCTGGGGATACGTATTGATGCTTTTGCCGTTTTTTTTAATCGGGTCCATTTTGATTTTTGTAAACGGAACAGAATTAAACGCTCTGTCCTTTGGCGAAGAAAAGGCGAAGCAGCTTGGGGTCCATGTAAAAAGGAGAAAGCTGTTTATTTTAGCATCATCCTCTTGTTTAGCCGGTGCGGCCGTTGCCATCAGCGGAACGATTGGGTTTGTCGGTCTTGTCATCCCGCATGTAAACAGGCTGCTTTGGGGAAGTGATTATCGCCATCTTCTCCCTCTGTCCGCCATTTTTGGCGCCGCTTTTTTAATTTTGGCGGATCTCGTTTCAAGAACGATCGTGTCGCCGACAGAACTTCCGATCGGTGTGATCACGGCTTTAATCGGCGCTCCCAGCTTTGCCTTTATTTTAATGAAACAAAGAATGGAAAGAAGAGGGTAACATGCTGCAAGTCAAGAACATTTCGGGAGGCTATCAAGAGCGAAAGATTATCGAAAACCTTTCCTTCTCAGTAAAAAAAGGGGAAATATTTGGCATTTTGGGGCCAAACGGGAGTGGAAAGACGACACTATTAAAAATGATCAGCGGGATTCTTCCGGTTAAAAGCGGCACGATCGAGCTTGCCGGCAAACCTCTTTCTGCTTATTCTCCGAAAAAATTGGCGCAAAACATCGCTTCATTGCCGCAAATCCCAACGCAAATGTTTGATTATACCGTTTGGGAGACAGTGGCGCTCGGCCGTTATCCTTTTCAAACGGGTTTCTTCAAGCGGTTGACGGGAGAAGATGAACAAATCATCCAAAAGACCATGGAGCAGACGAATATTTCCCACTTAAAAAATAAAGCGATCAATGAATTAAGCGGCGGGGAAAAACAGAGGGTTTTTTTAGCGCAGGCTCTTGCACAAAACCCCGTTTTGCTTTTATTAGATGAACCCACGAACCATCTTGATATTTCCCATCAAAAAATCATGCTTGATCAGTTGAAAAATTGGACACAATCAAATGGATTAACGGTTGTCTCAATTTTTCATGATTTGAATTTAGCAAGCCTTTATTGTGACAAACTGCTGTTATTAAAAGATGGAAAAGCGGTTGCCGTTGATAATCCATCTGTCGTGATGAACGAAAAAACGATTGAACAGGTGTATGGTGTTTCGATTGTCAAACAATCACATCCGGAGCTTGCCCGCCCGCAAATGCTGCTTATACCCGAACAGAAACAGGAAGAAACATATAAAGTGACAAAAAGGGACATTGTTCAGACGAAGGAACTCATCTATTTAAAAGCAGCATCGCCGCTCAAAACCCTTTCATCTGCCATTATTGGCGGAGGATTTGGCTGGCACAGCACTTTTGTCAACCGTCATGTCGATAAAAGCTACAATTGTCAAGACAGCCGTTCGGAAATGGCCGATTTTCTGCAGAAAAACGGGTTTGATCAACATGCAACAGTCGCCATGATGACCGCGGCTTGTTTGGAAGATGGGGTAGTCAGCGAGCTTGAAGCAGAAGGAGTCTCCGTTGTCATTGTTGTGACAGCAGGACTTTCCAATGCAGTGGATGCAGCAAATAGTATAAAACGGAATGGCATAGCTTCAGGGACGATCAATACATGGATTTTGATAAACGGACGGTTATCTGATCAAGCATTTATTGAAAGTGTGATGACGGCAACAGAAGCCAAAACGAAGGCGCTGGCTGATGAAAAAGTGTTGGATCCTGTCTCCAATACGATTGCAACAGGTACTTCCACAGACAGCATATTGGTGGCTGCCACGCAAAAGGGCATTTTTCATCAGCACGCTGGCACGATCACAACACTTGGAAGATTGGTCGGCAGGGGGGTATATGAGAGTACAATTCAAGCGATTCAGCTAAATAAAAAAAGAAGGGGAAGGACATGACAGAACATGTAATTGCGATCATGCTGGCGTTTGTAATCGATCAAGTCATCGGGGATCCGAAAAATGCCCCCCATCCCGTCCGCTTGTTTGGCTGGTCTATTGCGTTTTGCGAACGGCGCCTCAACAAAGGGCGCTTTAAGAAAGAAAAAGGTATGGCGATGATCATGCTGGTCGGTTTATTTTTTATGCTGGCCGCTTTTTCAATTGTGTCATTTTTCTCTAGGCTTCACCCAGCAGCGGGCATTTTTGCGGAAGCGGTGATCATTTCTTTTATGATAGCGGAAAAAAGTTTGCGGGAAGCAGCTTTGGCAGTTTATGAACCGCTTTGCCAAAAAAATCTCGTTTCGGCAAGAGAAAAGCTGTCATGGATTGTCGGCCGCGATACGGCAGATTTGCCAGAATCGGAAATCGTTCGGGGAACGGTGGAAACGGTAGCGGAAAATACGAGCGATGGCATTACCGCACCGCTTTTTTGGGCGCTGTTCGGCGGAGCTCCTTTTGCGGTTTTGTACAGGGTCGTCAATACTGCGGATTCGATGGTAGGCTATCAAAACGAGAAGTTCGCTGAATTCGGGTTTGCTTCCGCCAAGCTGGACGATTTGTTGAATTACCTTCCGAGCCGTCTGACAGCTTTCATCATGGTACTTGTCAATCATCCGGCAAAAGGGATTCAAAAGCGGGAATGCTTTTCCATTCTGAAAAGGGATGCGCGCAAACACCCCAGCCCCAACAGCGGATTTCTTGAAAGCGCCATGGCTGCTTTGCTGGGTGTATCATTAGGGGGAATCAACCGTTATCAAGGGAAAATTTCTAATCGCCCTAAATTGGGAGACGGGGTTTATTCGCTAGAAGCAAAACATATTCCGGAGGCCATTGATATTATGAAGAAAACAGACAGGTTTTTCTTGCTATTTTTCATGATCGGAGGTGTATGCTTCGATGCTGCCATCACATGGAGCCAATCCATCTTATCTTTATAAATCATTGAACATCCGGATGCCGGAAAACATCATCGATTTCAGCGTCAACATCAATCCTTTCGGCCCGCCTGAATGCATCCGCAAAAATTGGCATCGCTTTTTTTCATTTGTTTCCGATTATCCAGACCCTGATATAAGGGAATTGCGAGCGGTAATTGCCGGAAAGGAAAATGTTTCGCCTGAAAATATATTAATTGGAAACGGTGCCGCAGAACTTATTTTTATCATTGCAGCCGCCTTGCTGCAAAATGAAGACGTTTTGATCGTGGAACCGGCATTTTCAGAATACCGAAAAGCATGCGAACCGTTCTCAAAGAGGATTTCATCCTATGTTTTAAAAGAGGAAGAGAATTGGGAGTTGAACGTTGAGGAGCTAAAAACGGCTCTTTCCGGGAAAAAAGCGGTTTTCCTCTGCCACCCCAACAATCCGACAGGCAAAGTATTTAACCGGGAAGCATTATTGGAAATCATTCAAGATGCCAAAAAGAAGCATGCGTTTGTGGTTCTGGACGAAGCATTCTATGATTTCGCCTTGGAAAACGTATCAATTCTGAATTGTTTATCATCTTTTTCCAATGTGATCATTTTGCGTTCTTTGACCAAAATGTATGCCATTGCAGGTTTAAGACTCGGCTTTTTGTTTGCCGATGAGACGGTCATCCAGAGACTAAAAAAATTTCAGGTGCATTGGAGCGTCAACGCCATTGGACAGAGGGCGGGAATAGAAGCATTAAAGGACGAAGACTATGTTAAAAAAACAAAAAGAATGATCTCTCAAGAACGGAAGCGAATGTTTGAACATCTCCATGAACTTGGTTTTGTGGTGGCGGACAGCTCTGTCAATTTTTATTTGTTAAGAGAGCAGCCAAAAAAAGATATGCTGCCTTTGATCCGCTTTTTATTGGAAAGAGGTATAGTACCTAGACATACATACAATTTCAACGGGCTGTCCGGCAAATACATTCGTTTGGCGGTTAAGAGAAAAGAAGAAAACGACCGGCTTCTTTCAGCGCTTAAGGAGTGGAAGGACAAGTGTTAATCTTTGTGACCGGCGGGGTGAGAAGCGGGAAAAGTTCGTGGGCAGAACATTATTTGACGGCTAAAAAGAATCAGGCCAACCGCCTTGTTTATATTGCAACCTCTTTTCCATCAGACGAAGAAATGACAAAACGAATATTGCAACACCAGCTAAAAAGAGCCCAAGGCAAAGAAAAATGGCTGGCAATTGAACAGACAAATGATGTCGGCAAGTTATCGAAAAAACTGCAAAAAAATGATTTTGTGCTGCTAGACTGTTTAACAACGTTGTTGACGAACGAACTTTTTTTTCATGAACAACATGGTGAACGATGGCAGGCCGCTTCTTTTCGCCAATATGTGTTGGAAAAAATCATCCGTGATCTATCTGAGCTGCAAAAAAGCTGCGAGCTATTTTGCATCGTCTCCAATGAGGTCAACTGGGAATTTCCAGCGCGGTCAAATGCAGTGTTCCAATATGTTCGCCTTCTCGGCCATCTCCATCAACAAATCGTTGAACGTGCGGATTTGGTGGTCAGAATGGAATTCGGCATTCCAGTTGCTATGAAGGGAGAACTACAATGAAAGGGATCATGATTCAGGGAACGGCTTCTGATGTTGGCAAAAGTTTCATTGCAACGGCATTTTGTGCTATTTTTCACAAACTTGGCTACAAGGTTGCTCCGTTTAAATCACAAAATATGTCAAACAACTCATATGTCACATTGGATGGAAGGGAGATCGGCAGGGCTCAAGGAATTCAGGCAGAAGCCGCCGGCACGGCGGCCTCCGTCTATATGAACCCGATTTTATTGAAACCGAAAAGCGATTGCACTTCGGAAATCGTCTTGCTTGGCAAAAGCTATGAAACATTAGGCGGTCAAGCTTACCGCGAAAAATTTTATCTAAAAGGGCTGGAAGCGATTCAGCTTTCACTGGAAAAGCTGTCGGAACAATATGATTTTCTCGTGATGGAAGGGGCAGGAAGTCCTGTTGAAATCAACTTGAAAGACAGGGAACTTGTCAACATGAAAGTGGCCGAACTGGCCGACGTTCCGGTGATACTGGTGGCAGATATCGATCGGGGCGGCGTGTTTGCCAGCATTATCGGGACGCTTGAACTTTTTTCCGAAGAAGAACGTAGCCGGGTAAAGGGGATTATCATCAACAAATTCCGAGGAGATCTCAGCTTGTTTCAACCCGGTGTGCAATGGCTGGAGGAACGGACGGGCATCAAAGTATTAGGGGTGGTCCCTTATGTTTCAGGACATATGATCGAAGGCGAAGATTCTTTGTCGCTTGCCAAACGATTTGCCAACCAAAACAGGAGAGAAATTGACATTGCGGTGGTAAAGCTCCCCTATATATCCAATTATACGGACGTTGAGCCGTTTTTATTTGAAGAAGATGTTTCCATTCGACTTGTGTACGGCCCGGATGAATTCGGCGAACCGGATGCCCTCTTGATTCCGGGAACGAGAAGCACGATTCACGATCTGCAACAATTGAAAAATAGCGGCTTGGCTCAAAAGATTAAAGCATACAACGAAACGGGCGGAACGATCATCGGCATTTGCGGCGGTTATCAAATGCTTTCAAGATACTTGTATGATAAAGCCGGATCGGATACAGGGGTGAAAGGACGTTATGAAGAAGGATTCAACATCCTCCCAGTGGGCACAACCTTTTATCATGAGAAAAAAACGGTGCGGAACAAAGGAATTATTCATCCGCAATCAGGTTTTCCCCAGTTTTTCGTGGAAGGGTATGAAATTCATTTAGGCGTAACCGAACCGATTGTTCCGCAAGCAGTGCGGCCTTTTATCAAGCTTTCGGACGGGACGGATGGTGCGGTGATCGACTCTGGAAGGGTTATTGGCACATATTTCCACCATATTTTTTTCAATGACGAATTCCGCACGGAATGGCTCAACAGGATTCGAGAACGGAAAGGACTTGAAAAAAAGCAAGTAAAATGGTTGAAAAAGGAAAAAACAAAAAAGTATGAACAGATTGCCCGACATGTCCAAAACCATATTCATATGGATGATTTGCTCAACATCATTCAATCGTGGGGGAAATGAAATGAGAACGGCCAGACAAATAATGGAGGGTTTTTTTCTTGCGCTCCAGTTTTTCACAATCATTCCGGTTCAAAAGGAGTTTGCAATAGATGAGAAACGGATCAAATTCGCGGTGTTAAGTTTGCCGATGATCGGGTTTTTCATCGGTTTGACAGGGAGTTTGATCATCTATATGGCAAAATCTTGGACACCGCTGTCCAATTGGGCTTGCGCTCTTTTTCTTTTATTCTATTTTGTGGCGATAACGGGTGGTATTCATCTTGACGGTTTTACAGATACAGCGGATGCCTATTTTTCTTATCGCGACAAGGAAAAAAGGCTGAAGATTATGGAAGATCCCAGAGTGGGAACGTTTGGGGTGTTGGCGCTGCTGTTTTTGTCAGCTTTTCGCTTTTTGTTTATGGCGGAAATCATCGGTGCAATCGACAATTTTTGGTTTGCTGTGTTCATTCCGTTTTTTTCCCGTCTCATCGTTTGCGCTCTAATGATTGATGGTCCGGGAATGGCGAAACGGGAAGGGCTTGGGTACTTGTTTGCTAAAACGCTTGCCAAAAAAGATTTCGCCGTTCTGATCGGTTATTTGTTATGTTTTTTCATCGCCGTCCCCATGATCCCGGGTTTACCAGCCGTTTATCTTTTGATGGCCTTCTCGTCTATTTTCCTTTATTTGTACGCCCGCCGGTTTTTCCTTCAATCGTTCGGCGGCTTAACAGGAGATTCCTTTGGAGCAGTGATTGAAGGGAGTGAGACAGTTTTATGGATGGTAACGTGGTTGTTACTCTTATACGTCATGGGTTGACAGAAGCAAATAGACAAAAACGCTATATCGGCTGGACGGATGAAGCGCTGTGTGAAGAAGGAAAAAAAGCTTTGGAAAAAAGCCATTATCCAAAAGCTCCTGATCTGATAATAGCAAGCGATTTGCAACGCGCCGCAGAAACGGCCGGCATCATTTACCCAAAACAAAAATTCGTTGCCTTAAAAGAACTCAGGGAAATGAATTTCGGCGATTGGGAACAGAAAACCTATTCCGAACTGAAAGGAGATGCCCGCTATCAAAGCTGGCTTCGCGATATGCTGCATCTTGAAGTGCCAAACGGAGAATCGTATCCAACCTTTTCAGAAAGGGTCAAAAGAGGCTGGGAAAAGACGGTCACCTATTTTTTTGATGAAACCATTTCCCACATTGCAATGATCACTCATGGCGGCGTCATTCGCGAGATCCTTTATCGGTATGGACCCGAAGGATCATCATATTGGCAATGGCGCTTGGATCATGGAGCGTATTGTTCATTGACAGGAAAGCGAACAGATGTAAGGAGGGGAAAGCGGTGCATGTTGTTGTCGGCGGAGCGTTCAACGGAAAAAGAAAATGGGTGAAAGAGCATTACCGGCTGCAATCCGGCGCTTGCAAATGGTTTTGCGGCTACGTAAAGAAAACCAAAGTGTCTGAAATTTATGAGACGGAGCATTTTCAAAAAATAACGGTCATTGAAGGAATTGAACAATATATTTTTCATCTGATCGATCAATCGTCGGACTGGCAAAAAAAGTGGGAAAAGATGATTTTCAACTGGCATGAGTGGGAAGTAAAAAAGAGAGGAACAGTCATTATTATTGCCAATGATATTACAAAAGGCGTTGTTCCAATTGACCCATTGGAACGCAAGTGGCGGGATGCATGCGGGAGCTGCCTCCAACAATTGATTGCGAAAGCAGGACGCGTTGATATCATTTGGTATGGAATCAGTGAAAGATTAAAATAAAAGTACGGTTAAACTTCTTTCATTCGTTATATTAATGGGAAGATTGCGCAATTAAAAAGAAAGAGGGAACAGAATGAAACAATATGCGTATTTGATAATGTTTATTGCACTTTCCGTTGTCGGAGCATTTATTAAAATCCCCGCGTATATTTCGAGTGTTGCCCTTGATTCATTTCCAGCCCTTGTGGCCGCTGTCGTATTAGGGCCGGTTGCGGGAGCAGTTGCGGCTTTCTTTGGTCATATCATGTCAAGCTATCTCGCTGGTTCTCCGTTAGGAGCGTTTCATGCAATGATTGCAGTCGAAATGTTTTTGCTCGTTTGGGCATTTGGGGTGATTTACAGAAAAAACAAATACGCAGCAGCCGTTTTCTTTTTTATCGCCAATGGTTTTTTAGCTGCCGTTCCTTTTTCCTTTCTGATCGGGAAAGGCTTTTATTTCGGGTTGCTGCCGGGATTGGTCATCGGTACAGCCATCAATTTAATGATTGGTCATATCGTAACCATAAAACTTGTTCCTATTTTAGAAAAACAAAAAGGGGTTCACCGCCATGAGAGACGTTATCATGATTCCGATATCAAATGATGAAGATCTTGTGATTGCCGCTGACAATTCCGGCGGTGTGGGACAAAAATTGTTCGATTACGTCAAAGTTGATTATGAAACGGTCGCTTATTATGGTTTAAGAGTAGCTTTATCCGAATGTTTAACAGTGGGGGCAAAGCCGCTTGCTATCGTCATGCAAAACCTCATCGGTGAAGAAGAATGGTCTCATTTGCAAAAAGGCTGTCAAACCCTTTTCTCGGAACTTAAGTGCGAACCGATTCCCATAACCGGAAGCACAGAAAGCAATTTCAAGATGGTTCAGTCCGCTTTTGCGATCATGGTCATCGGGAAGGTGAGAAGAGCAGACATCAAGGTTCGGAAAACGCCAAGCCATGCGAAATTTGCCTGCATCGGAAAACCGCTGTGCGGAGGCGAAGTAATCGAAAAAAAACATGAAATCGGGCCTCTGCCAATCATAAAAAAACTATTGGAATTGCCGTATGTATTTGAAATCGTTCCGATCGGCTCAAAAGGAGTTCAATATGAATGGAAAAAGCTTTGTGAAGAAAACAAGTTAGATTATTGCCAAATCACTTCAACAGAAATTGATATAACAAAATCGGCCGGACCTGCCACATGTTTTTTAATCTCGTTTCATCCAGACCGAACCGAAGACATTGCCAAAGCGGCAGGCGGGCATTTTTTCCAACTTAATACAAAATGAGGGTTCGAAAATCATGAGCCCAAACTATTAACTTGTTTCCTGTATTTTGCCAAAAGGAGAAAGTGACTTTCATTTTGCTAACCAATTTTTTTACAAAATGAAATTTATTTTTGAAACAGTTCCTAAATAGGCCTTGAACTAAAAATCAAACTGTGAAAGTAAGTTAGACATAAATGAAAAGTTTTTTGCTTGTTTTCCAAAACTAAAACGTTGACTGTACGGTTAATTTTTTGTAAATTAAAAATAATTCTATAAGCAGGGGTGAATGTATTGGGAAGTATTATAGAATTGGAGAGTTAGCCGAGAGAACGAACGTATCAAAGCGAACGATCGATTATTATACGAAGATCGGCTTATTGCACCCAAGGCGCTCTGATTCCAATTATCGCCTGTATGATGAAGAAGCGGTTGAAGCGATTGAATTGGTGAAGCGGTATAAAAAAATGAACTGTCCGCTTTATGAAATTAAAGATATCATTGATATGTTGCAATCAAAAACACTATCAAATCAAAGCTTGGAAATGCATGTCGACCATATTGCCCAACTTATGCAAAATCTTGAAAAAGAAATAAAAGACATGCAGCAATTGATGGATCATATGAACAGGGAACAGCGCACCATCATAATGGAAAAATTGTCTAAGCAAAGTGCCAATTTGGTGAAGGCGTTGCTGGCAACTTATTATTAATCATATTCCCTTTTAAGAAAATACTAAATAAAAGTAAGATTACAGGAGGTGTATTCCTTACTGTTTAGAAGCGGTAAGGGAGATATTTGGAAATTTTCAATTTGCTTATAGTGGCTTTTTTAATCGCCCTCTCAGGTTTTTTTGTGGCATCGGAATTCGCTATTGTCAAAGTCCGAACTTCAAGAATCGATCAGCTTATTTCGGAAGGAAATAAACAAGCGATTGCAGCCAAGAAGGTTATATCCAATTTAGATGAATATTTGTCAGCTTGTCAGCTTGGAATTACCATCACCTCTTTAGGATTGGGCTGGATTGGTGAATCTACGATTGAGCATTTATTGCACCCTGTGTTTGTTTATTTTCAGCTTCCAGCCTCGGTTACAACCATTTTATCTTTTGTAATCGCCTTTTCCGTTGTGACGTTTTTGCATGTTGTTGTCGGCGAATTGGCGCCGAAAACATTCGCCATACAAAAAGCGGAACATATCACGCTACTTTTTGCCCGTCCGCTCATTTTGTTCGACAAAGTCATGAAACCGTTTATTAAGATTTTAAACGGCGCTGCGAGGCTTTTGACGGGTTTGTTTGGCCTCAAGCCGGCACAAGAGCATGAAATTGCCCATTCGGAAGAAGAATTGCGCATTATTTTGTCTGAAAGCTATAAAAGCGGGGAAATCAACCAGTCGGAATATAAATATGTCAACAACATTTTTGAGTTTGACAACCGTATTGCAAAAGAAATCATGGTTCCAAGAACAGAAATTGTTGCTTTTGATAAAGACATGAAATTAAAAGACTGCATTGAGATTGTCATGGAGGAGCATTATACGCGCTATCCCGTATTTAACGGCGATAAAGATAATATGATCGGAATCGTAAACATGAAGGAGGTGCTCACCGACTATGTCAAAGGAATCCAAGGAGAAAAAACGGTGGGCGAATATGTGCGGCCAGTCATTCATGTCATTGAAACGATTCCGATCCATGACCTGTTGGTTAAGATGCAAATGGAACGCATTCATATGGCCATTTTAATTGACGAATACGGCGGGACGGCAGGTCTAGTGACAGTCGAAGATATTTTGGAAGAAATTGTCGGGGAAATTCGCGATGAATTCGATGCGGATGAAACTCCGCAAATTAAGAAAATTACTGATTCGAAAACGGTTGTCGATGGAAAAGTTTTGATAGAAGAAGTCAATGATATTTTTGGCCTCCAGATTAAAGAGTCCGATGTTGATACTATCGGCGGATGGATTTTAACCCAAAAGATGGATGCGAAAGTCGGAGATGAAATTGATTTTGACCAATATTCGTTTAAAATTTTAGACATGGACGGGTTTCATGTCAAAACGGTTGAAATTGCTGAAAGAGAATCATGAAATTAACGAAGATGTTACTAAAGATTTTCTTTTTTGAAGGACAATAAAAAAACAATAAGATCAATTTAAGATCCACCGCTATCATTGCGGCAGAGATTCTTTACTTTTCTTTTATATATAAAAGAAAATCTTGTTTTTGCAGAAGAGATTTTCAGAAACAAGCTCTTCCATACAAGCCATTTGTTCTTTATTCGTCATTAACATGGTTATCAACTTCAACTTAAGCGATGAATAAATAAAGATTCTAACTAACGGTAAAGGCTGTCGGGAAACACTCCGACAGCCTGATTTTCACTTCACCAACTTTTTGAAAACGTCATGTTTTGCTTTGACATTTACAAAAAAGAATGGAGAGTAGACGGCTTTCTCTTACATAGTGATTACGGGTTCATCAAGTCAATATAACTGCAAAATGAACCCAAGATATTTTAGAAAAATATGGAAAACTCCTCCGGAGAATTTAAGGAAAAGTGTTTCAATCTGTACTTTTTTCGATCAGGGTTCCTGTACGACAAATATGTCAACTTGACAACCATCAACGGTTTAATACCGCTTCAATCGCTTTTTAGTCTTGCTACTTCACAAGGGTCACTTCAAATTGGCTCGGTATAAAACTCGCCATGAATCCTATCAAACCTCCATTTCAGCCAAGCCCCTGTTTCAGGTTCAATGGAAGAAAGACGGAGCCATCCGTTTTTCACTTTTTGACGGAAAAAGGGATTGTCCCGGAGCAGCCGCTCGATATAAAAACTCGGTGCTTCAATGATCAAGAGTAAACGAAGGGGGGAATGGAACAGCTCCCCGTCGGAAGAAGCAACCGACTGCCACGGAAGACCGGAAAGCAAGTCGCTCCCATTCCCTTGCATCACCCCGAATCCACCTGTAACCGTCTGCGTCGTTTTGCTGCCGCTTCCGTAATAATGCGGTGCAACGGTTGATGCGTAATATTGCAAATTGATCCATTGCCCGACCGTAGCAGGACCGGAGATGATATTTTCAAGTGCTTCGCCGGATTGGTCTTTTCGCCAGTCATAGCTGTGTAAAAACACTTTCCCGTCTAAATGGCAATGTTTTGTAAGCGTCCTGCGGCCGATAATAAAGGCTGCGTTTCCAGCCAATCCCCATTCAGGACGGATTTCGCTCCAATCGACGGAACGGCGGCTCGCCTCAGTCACCGGATTTTTCGACTTGCCGGTGCAAGGGAGATTCGCCAGCCGTTCGGCGTTTGCTTTCCGTTTCACTTCTTCTAGCTTTCCTTTTAGTAAACGGAGTGACTGCTCTGCCTTTTTCGATAAGGTTGGCAAATCGAGTAAGTAGAGTTCGTCGACCGTTGTGATATGTTCCGCTGCCACAAATACGGTTTCATCTGGAATGAAGATCCCTTCCTTCACCAGTCCTTCTCTTACTTCCTGCAAGTTACATAGGCTTGCAAACACGCGGGCATTAAAAGCTCCGGCTGTTCCGCCGCACGCCCCGCAATCAAGGGAGGAGGCATACGGGTTATTCGTTGTCATACTTTCGTGACCGCAGACAACGACAAGGGGGGCAAAAGACGATGTTAACCCGATATTTGTTAACAATTGTTTTACGTACTGAACTTGTTCTTCTGTTGTAAACCCGATGGGCAAACCGGATGATGAACAAGACACTTCATGATGCAATGACAAGTTTGTCGGCGGCTTCCGTTCAGCTGTTTTTTCAGCTTGCTGGAGAAAATGGCCCGCCCATCTAGGGGCAATGCTTCTGGCGATTGTATGCAAACCAAGCCATGGGCCGCTCATTTCTGGAAGCAATAAACTCGCTAATGCATCTTTTTTCATTTTTTTAAAGGTGCCCCCGATGAACTGAAATACATTGAGCCGGCGACGGTATTTTGCAGCATCATCTTGTGCAGATTCGTAAATTTCATGCTTCGGCTCAATGATCGCAGGACAAGAAGGATGGGTATGGTCGCTGTCAAGTTCACGCGTTCGGATCGGCAAACCGAAAAATCCTGCGCAACCGTACGTTTCAAATGGACCGGATTCCTCTAAATGACGGCGAAAAGGCTCGGAACGGACATCAATGCAGAAAAGAAACTGGACGGCGGCCTGCTCTTTTTGTCCAATGTATGGACGGGATGCAATTTTTTCTTGCAGCCGGGATTCGTACGTCTCTTCCCACGCCTCGAGCCAAAGGTGATAACGATTGATCCGCCAAAACCGGTCGGCAAACAATAAACAGGATGTCATTTCATCCTTCGACAATTGCCTCCACTCATCCACAGATATTCCTCCCCAATGGATCCATGCGGCCAAAAGGGGAAGTAAACTTGAAACGTCAGCCTTTTTCTCCTGTTCCAGCGGCAAGTAAGGGGAGACAAATGCCCATTCTAACGAAAGACGAATGGCCAAATAATCAACTAACAGTTGGAGGCCTTCTCCACTTTGCTGAGAACGCCACTTTAACATGCCGGCCCATCCCGGCAATGCAAGAAGATGCGATTCTAAATAGTCTTTCGCCTTTTCATCGTCTATATCAAGCAGCGACAGCGAAAACAACAGTGCTGTTTCCGCATCTTCCGGCCAGTCAGCTAGGCGTTTTCTCTCATTTTTTGAAAGAGCCGGATCGTTTTGGATAAGTTTTTGCCAAGCAGGATAAAATCCCTGTTCCCGGAAGGGCATTGCCCATGCAGCTTGATTATCATCCAAATATAGTTTGCACCATTTGATCATTTGTTGATCAAGCCGTTCGTCTAGCTTGTAAATGCGGGTACAAATCGGCTTCACCACCGCTGCGTTTGTGGAACCGATCCACTCGGCTATTTCCTCCGCCAGCTCGTTCAGTTCTGATGAATCTAACCATTCATGTGGTACGGTTTCGTTCCACAAAAGTGCATGGCACAACTGTTCCGCTTTGTGGCGATGAAAGGGTAGAGACTGCTCGGAAAGCCAGTTCTCCAGCTGTTTTTCAACGAAGGAGGGATTGATCTCGCCTCTAGCGAGAGCTTTGCGTACAACCGCCATTGTCGGATACAGGTGAACATGCTGGGTTTGTTGCAAATGCTCAGCTACTTCGGTAAACGGCATATGTTCAAGTTCCATCCACGGATACCGTGCAATGAACGTTGAAATCGGCCAAAGGGGAGCAATTGCATCGCATGCCTGTTCCACGAGCTGAAGAATAGAGCGGGACACATCTTTCTTATTTCGTTTACTTTGCTCTTCAGGACGTTCAAGTGAAATCACTGTTTTACTCATGGGTCATCTCCTCCTTCATATATGCATGCAAATAAAGGGGATGCCGTTCAACCGCAGACAGACTGGGCTCGCCAAAATGAACAAGCCGCATATAAAATCGGGCAGCAATACCGGAAGAACGTTGTTTAAAGAGCTGTGCCAACGCCAATGCGGAAACAATAAACAAAATGAAAGTAAGCCATTCAAGGACAAGCGGAGGTGCAAAGTGAGAAGCCTCTGCTTTATGCAGCATGGCCATTAGTCCGCTGCGCACTTCTTCTGAAATAAATGCCAGTATCGCTGCTAGTGCCAACCCAAGCCATCGACCTTCTCGGAAAAGCGCAAATCTGCTCCATGCAATCGTCATGGACGAACCAAGGAGCAAAGCGCTCAATAGGCGCGCCGGCTCTTCCGGCGAAACGGCCCAGAAGCCGAATCCAAGTGCCAAGCCAAGCATCGTGCCGACAAACCTATGTCCTTTTTTGTGCACCAATGTTCGTGCCGAATGTCCCGGACGGGGAACAGCCGATCCGGACTGTAAAAATAAAGTCGCTTTAAATAAGCCGTGCAAAATAAGATGAATGACTGCCGCCTCGTAAGCGCCTAATGCACATTGAATAAGCATCATACCCATTTGTGCCATCGTTGAGGCGACTAGTTGCCGTTTATAATCTACTTGAACGAAACTGACGCCGGTACCGATCATGACGGAAATAAACGCGATTAGAAGAAGGAGAGCGTGTGTGACTGTGTCCGTAAACAACGGTGAGAAATGCCAAAGCAAAAGTCCTCCGGCATTGACAAGACCGGCGTGCATCACAGCCGAAACCGGCGTCGGCGTTACCGCAGATTCAAGCAGCCAACGGTGGAAAGGCCATTGCCCGGCAGGAATGATGGCCGCCAAAATAAGCAGCAAGCTTATTCCGGCTGTCTCCCACCATTTAAGATGAGACAACTTATCCGTTGATAAAGCGCCCGATAACTTCCACTCCCCAGTCGCATGAAACAGCCAGACAGACACTGCACATACCGCAAGGGAAGAAACAAAAAACATTGTTCCCATTTGCACCGCTTCAGCTTTTGCCGGCCGCCATTCTTTTTTTAAAGCCGTCAAAAAGACAAGACCGAAAAGAGGCATCGCCCAGCAAATGCTAAACAGGCGTAGATCATCAGTCATCCAAGTGCTGGCGGAAGAGCCGGTTGTCCATGTCAAGAATAGAAAATATAGCCGGTAGACTCGATCCCCATGCAAATATCGAATGGAAAACCGCTGGATGATAAAGCCGAGTGTTGAAATATAGACCGCCATCATCCAGCTAATCGTGTCGAGCCGCCATGGTCCGGCTTTTATTTCCGCGCCAGAATAAATCCACCCGAAGAATGCCGAAGCAATCGGCAAAAGAAGCAGGCCGACGTGAACATGTACATACCAGTCGGGCACACGAGGATGCAGATAAATCAATGCGCTTATGAGCACAATCATCAATGCTGCCAGCCATCCGAAAACCAACATTTCTTGCAAATTTCGTTCCTCCTCTGGTGTGACCTTTTTGAAAGAAAAAAACCGGCTATGTCATTCTAAGCAAAACAGCCTTTTTTAAGAAAATGACTGTCTTTTGCCTAAAAATGACGATAGCCGGTTTACCTTAAACCAATTTCGATTGGCTTAGATCTCCCGTTTCAGTTTTCCCATTGTCGGTTTACCTTCAACGAACCTACTAATAGATTCCGTAGGTTTTTTGAAGGTCTGCCGACTTTGGCAATTCTCTCGTATTTTTTCAAAAAAAGTTGTTTTCATTATACATCATCGTTTTCAAGATTGCACGTATTTTTTTAGAGATTTATAGAAAAAGCGTTTACGTTTATTTAAGGAGTTTCTTTTCCAAATTTTGAAACAATTTAAACACCATAATTCGCTCCCCGGTTTGAGTACTAAGGTCCGTATGGAAACTTTTTACTTGCTCTTCTGTAATTTGAAAAATCATCTCTTTCAGCTCATCAACCCCGGATTCGACTAAACTGGAGCGGATTTGTTTCACAGACAACATCCCTTCTTTAGACTCACAGAGGGCATATTCCGCTGGGGTTAGAATACCTTGCAGCGATACAATAATCATATCCCGCAAAATATCCGTTTTGACGGACACAGATCCGCGTCCAAGAAAATCTTTTTCCCATTTTGTTAATGCTTTGCTGATTTCAGCCTCGATACTGCCTTTCGATTGATTCATGATGTTTCACCTCTCTAACAGGTACATGACAAGGAATTAAAGTTCGAAAATGATAAAACGACTGATACATTCGTATTCCCTTTTTTGATCAATAATCATTATTATAATCATTATCGGCTTTGGCTGCTAGAAAAAAATCATTCTTTGTTTGAATCAATCATTTTGAAATGGCAATTCCATCATCAATTTAGGAATCCAAAAGAGATTGTAAAGCATGGATAAGAACACCGTTTACCCGAGGCCCAGTCGTCACTCATCTTTTAAGGTTTCTAGAGCGTAAAAGGGAGCGCGTCCCCAGTTGTCGAAAAAAGCAGTAGCCATTAACCATCGAACGATAACAATTTTCAACATCCGAGATGTAACCTGTTCAGCGTTTTATCATTGACAAAGATACAGGTTTTCGCTGCAAAAAATATCGGAAAATGTTCCAACCAAACAAAGCTGTACGGCGAGATGTATTCTTTGAGCGCTAAAACAGCGTATTTCAACCATAAAGGATCTGGTGAAACGATTGAAACATGATCTAATTTTTCTTCTTGGGTGATATACTAGAAGATATGAAAGACTTGATTCTTCTTCAAGTCATAGAAGAAGGTTGTTGATGAGGAAAACGCACCGTGAACGCAACTAATTAAAAACCGAGAGTTTAGCTGTAATGATCATTTAGGCACTGAAAAAACTATTGCAACAATCAGCATGAAAAGAGATAATAAGATTTATATGGAATTTTATAAAATATTGCTAAAATTATTGGTAGGGGATGTAGTAAATATGAAAGTTGTAAAGTTTGGTGGAACGTCCGTTGCATCTGGGCAACAAATTCAAAAAGTGTTCGATATCGTCACATCTGATCCGAAAAGAAAAATTGTCGTTGTTTCGGCTCCTGGCAAAAGATTTAAAGAAGATGTGAAAGTGACCGACTTATTAATAAAGTGCGGGGAAGAATATTTGAACAATGGCAGCGTAAAGGAAACATATGAAGCTGTTGTGAACAGATATGTTGAAATTGCTAAAGAATTAGGATTATCTAATGATATTATTGATCGAATTTCTGCTGATTTGCAAGAAATTTTACATGGGGACAAATCAAATCCTGCCCGTTTTATTGATGCGGTGAAGGCCAGCGGTGAAGATAATAATGCAAAACTGATCACTGCGTATTTTCAATCGCGCGGAGTTGAAGCCCATTATGTGAATCCTAAAGAAGCAGGGCTTATTGTGAGCGATGAACCAGGCAATGCACAAGTGCTGCCGGAAGCCTATGAAAATTTAAAAAAGCTTCGTGATCGCTCAGGAATTCTGATTTTTCCTGGATTTTTCGGCTATTCAAAAGACGGAAAGCTCGTCACCTTTTCACGTGGCGGTTCCGATATAACCGGTTCTATTTTGGCCAACGGGGTCGGAGCGGAAATATATGAAAACTTTACGGACGTAGATGCGGTCTATTCCGTAAATCCAAATTTTGTTGAAAATCCAAAAGAAATTCGGGAGCTTACATATAAAGAAATGCGTGAGTTATCTTACGCTGGCTTTGCAGTATTTCATGACGAAGCACTTATTCCGGCATTCCGTGCAGGAATCCCGGTAAATATTAAAAACACCAATAATCCATCGGCTCCTGGTACAAAAATTGTACATGAACGAACAGATTCTAACGGCCCTGTCGTGGGCATCGCCAGTGATACCGGTTTTTGCAGCATTTATGTCAATAAATATTTAATGAACAGAGAAATCGGTTTTGGCCGAAGATTGTTGCAAATTTTAGAAGATTTTGGGCTGTCATATGAACATACACCTTCTGGAATTGATGACATTTCTGTCATTTTGCGCCAGGACCAGTTTGATTCGGAAACAGAACGGAAAGTTGTAGAGCGGATCAAAAAGGAACTGGAAGTCGATAATATAGAAGTTGCTTATGATTTAGCGGTAATCATGATTGTTGGCGAAGGAATGCGGAAAAATGTCGGAACGATGGCCAGAGCTGCAACAGCGCTTGCAAACAGCGGTGTGAACCTTGAAATGATCAATCAAGGGTCATCAGAAGTGAGCATGATGTTTGGCGTAAAAGGAACGGATGAAAAGAAAGCCGTAAAAGCGTTATATGAAGAGTTTTTTGGGACTAAATAACTTAATCAAAATTGTCCACGCCTGCAGACAAAATGTATTTTCTGTCTGCAGGCTGTTTTTTTGTTGGAACAGATAAGATATTTATGGAGATCCGGGACTTTTTTTCTGATGAATGAGTGGCTTTTTCTTTGAAAATAGCAAGTTCATTCTCCATTTCAAAAACGAGCGATTTTACTTTTTGCTTTCTAAAAGGGCAGTCTATTTATTGAAAAACATATGGCGACTTTACATATGCGATTTCAAGCGGATTAAAAAAGATTTTGCAGAAAAAGTTATGGTAAACGGTCGTATGCCTCTTAAAAAGCTAGTCGTCTGAAGCATTGATGATGAAACTGGGTCGATTTTACTATTCTTTAAAAATGATGAATTTTGCACCGATATAAATAAAAAAGGGGTTTGGGAAGGGGATCGTAGATCATATGAAAAAGAATAAAACAGTGACAAGGATCACTACTTCCAAAAAGCAAGGCGGATTGAGAAGAAGGCTGCTCAGAAGCTTTGGAATATTAATGCTGCTAACATGTTTAATGGCCGTTATTAATTTTGGGGTAATAAAAAATTTAACAAATCATACGGAAAGCATCATGAAGGAAGTTGTAGAAGGACTGATCCAAAACGAGAAAATGCGATACAATATTGCAGAACGCATTTCATTAATAAACCAGTTTCTTCTATATGGGGACCGAGACATTCGTCAAAAATACGAAGAATTGGCAAAACAGAGCAGCGAGATTCAAAAGCAGTTATTGAAATTGAATTCTTCACAGCAAATGAAGGATTTAGTTGCGAAATGCCACCAATGGGAATTGCTTGTCCGACACGAGGTTTTATTTGACTATGATATGGGGAAAAAGAATGATGCTTTAAAGCAAATGAAAGAAAGTGTACAACCGCTTGGGGAAACGATTATTCAAGAATTTGAAAAAGTGACGTCGGATCGACAAAACGATGTAATCAAAAGCGGAAATAATATGATTCAACTTAGCAATCTATCTATCATCATCATATTAGCTGTTTTGGCCTCCATACTTTTAATCGGTTTCATCATGTCCTTTAAAATGGCTCGTTCCATTACGAATCCTTTGATCAAAATCGCCGGCCAAATGGAGCAAATATCTAAGGGAAATCTAATGTTGGAACCGTTATCAATAAAGTCGAAGGATGAAATCGGCGAATTGATGGAAGCTGTCAACGAAATGGGGAATCAGCTTCGAAAGATCGTGCAAGACATTCATCATGCTTCAGATACTATGTCAAAACAAAGCAGCGATTTGCTTTCTTCCTCTAAAGAGCTAAAAGAAGGAAGCAACCAAATCGCTGCGACAATGCAAGAGCTGTCGGCTGGAGCAGAATCGCAAGCTAATTCTGCCTCAGAGCTTTCTGAAGCAATGGGTATGTACATGGATAAGATTTATCAAATACATAGGAATGGAAAAGAAATGTTTGATAAATCGAGAGAAGTGCTGGAGTTGACGGACAATGGCAGCAAGCTGATGAATCAATCGAAAAAACTTTTTGATTATATGTTTACAGGCATGCAAAGCAATATGAAAAAAATTAAAAAACTTGATGAACGCTCAAAACAAATTTCCAAACTCGTTGAAGTTATTCAATCTATAGCTGATCAAACAAATTTGCTCGCGCTAAATGCAGCGATTGAAGCGGCTCGAGCGGGGGAACATGGAAAAGGATTTGCAGTAGTTGCAGACGAGGTCAGAAAATTGGCTGAACAAGTTTCCAGTTCCGTTGTGGATATTCAAAAAATCGTGGAAGAAGTCCATAGCGAGACGAATAAAGTGACGAAAAGCTTTGAATTAGGATTTCAACAAGTAGAATCGGAAATGGATTCAATGAACGAAACGAGTGCCGCATTTCAACAAATTAAAGAAACGATTAAAGAAATTTCCGAAAGAATCAACAATGCTCAAAATGATTTAACTGACATGTTATCAACGAGCGAATCGATTAATGATTCGATTTCCAACATCGCATCGATTTCGGAAGAGGCGGCTGCAGGTATTGAACAAACATCAGCTTCAGCAGCAACGGCAAATGAGTCAGCGGCAACTATTGCTTCACATGCCGAATCCATGTCAAATCTGGCTGGAGATTTGCAATCTTTAGTGAAAAGGTTTCAAGTTCAATAATCAATTTTTACGAACCGTATGACAAAATAAAAGGATGAATGGACTGTAAAGCGTGCAAGCATCTTGCTGCACGCTTTTATTTGTGCGCCCGGCATGTATATGAACTATAGGGTGTAAGTCCCGAACCCCGAAGACAGAAGTAGAGGTTAGCCAAGAGCAAGGGTGTCCGTGGTGACGCGGAATCTGAAGGAAGCTGGAGGCAAAACACCGGTCCGAGGAACACGAACCTCATATAAGGCTAGGTATGATTGAGTGAGTTTGCAAAACAAAACAAAGCTCTTTCTGTCGAAGGTCATATCGAGTAAATGAGGCGGATAGATGGTGTGAAAGTGCATGTACTTACCCGGGGAGGTCTGGTGGATATGTGAAGTACGCTTCATAACCTACTTAGTGATAAGTAGCTGAACCGTCAGAAGTCAGCAGAGGTCATAGTATTAGTTGGTCTAGAACAACTAAGAAGGACCGAACAATTAAGAGAGAATAGCCCTTGGCATTCAGTGAGTCATGATGAACACAGAAAACGTAGTACCTCACTTGAGGGAGGAAGCGGTGAATCCCGTGGGAGACCTCTTGGAGGGTGGAGTGACCACTGGCATAAAGAGAACAGCTATTCACGGAAGTTATGAAAACTTGCGTCAATTATCTTAATTGAACCGCCGTATACGGAACCGTACGTACGGTGGTGTGAGAGGACGGGAGTTAATCGCTCCCTCCTACTCGATTTTTCGATAAGAAAAGATTTTGACTGACTGTTTGGTAGAGCGCACTTTTAAAATGACAGCGTTTACATAAACTGTTTTTTCCATTAAAATGAGCATTATAAAATAAAAAAAGGAAAAGGGGATTGGAAATGTTTTTTTCCTATACTCAAGAAGAAATGGAGAGGGCTTTAAACTTGTTTCATACGCTTGCAAAAGCGTATAAAAACGTTTCGGATCACGCCAATCGAGACAGCAAGGAGCATGGTTTGAATCCAACCGAATATGCTGTATTGGAGCTTCTGTACATAAAGGGTCCGCAAAAACTTCAGCAAATCGGGTCAAAACTATTGCTTGTCAGCGGTAATGTAACTTATGTTATTGACAAGCTTGAAAAAAACGGGTGGATTTATCGGGAAAAAAATCCGAAAGATAAACGGTCAGTTTATGCAAATTTATCGGAGAAGGGGCGCCAATATTTTGATGAAATATATCCGATCCGCGCCTTAAGGATGGCGAGAGTTTTTTCCGGCCTATCCGAAGAAGAACAAGTGCAATTGATTGAACTGTTAAAAAAAGCTGCAGACTCCAGCAATAGTGTGCTGTTTCGATAATTTTTATGAATGAAATTCTATGTAATTATTGAATAAAGCTATGTTTATACCGATATAAAAAATGAGAACCCATAGTTGAGGAAGTGTTAAAATAATGGATCGCCTTTTTCAACAATTTTATGACCTCATTTTTCAAATTCACCCTGATATGATCGTTTTTTGTGATCCAAGCGGATTGGTCAAGGAAGGCAACAGAATGGCTGCGCATTTTTTGCAAAAGAAAGGTTCGATTTATCATTTTTTTCATTCTTCATCCAGAAAAGAGATTCAGCATCTTTTTGAACAGGTGAGGATAACCGGCGAACCTGCAACTTTTGAGGCAGTTGTTGAGGAAACGCCTTCGTCCATCTTATGCCTTCCTTTATATAGCAATAATTTTTTTTATGGTTATGCGCTGATTATAAGAGATATTTCAAAAGTAAAGGAAGCGGATGAAAAGATTCAATATTTAACGCAATTTGACGATTTGACAAAGCTGCCAAATGAACAAGCTACTTTCAACCGTTTAGAGTATTTATGCCAAACAGAAAAAAATCCTGCTGCAGTTGTGAAGTTTCAAATTAACCGCTATAAATACATAAACGAAATTTTTGGGAAAGATATTAGTAATGAAGTGATTAAGTCATTTGCAAGGCAGTTGAGAAATATTTTTCCCGATACATACTTTATAGGTCGATTGTCAAATGACGAGTTTTTAGTTATTGTTTACAATGTTGTAAATAAAGATGAGATGATTCGTGATATTGTGCATCGTATCAATAAGCTGGAAGATATACTTGTCATCAACGATTTGGAAATTTATTACGACTACAGCATTGGCATCGTGTTTTACCCGATTCATGGAAGAACGCCGAAAACTTTAATTAAAAATAGTGAAATTGCTATCAAAATGGGGAAAGAAAAAAACGAGCGCATTGCCCAATTTAATAATCATAACAGCAAATCGATCGAACGAAGAATTTTTATAGAAAATGAGCTTTACAAAGCTGTGAAAAAAAGAGAATTATGTTTATATTATCAACCGATCGTCGATACAAAAGAAAAAAAAATTACCGGCTTTGAAATGCTGCTCAGATGGAAACATAAAGAGCTTGGGATGATTCCCCCTTCAGAATTTATACCGATTGCGGAAGATACAGGGCTTATCGTAGAAATCGGCAAATGGAGCATGGAAAAAGCTTGCCAGCAATTAAAGGAATGGAGAGATAAGGGCTTCCGTGACTTGAAAATCAGTGTCAATTTATCTATTAAACAATTTTACCAGCATGATGTTGTGAAAATGATTACGGATTACTTGACGATGTATGAAATTCCGCCTGAATGCTTTGAGCTTGAATTTACCGAAACCGTCCCAATGTACAATTTTGAATGGTTTTTGGAAATCATCCGTAAGTTAAAGAAACTAAATATAGGTCTGAGCATCGATGATTTCGGAACAGGCTATAGTTCGCTCAGCTATTTAACGAAGCTGAAGCTGGATAAAATTAAAATTGACCGTTCTTTTATTCAAAACATTTATTTAGAGCACGACCACAATGTCGTTGTAAAAACGATCATTGCTCTAGCACAAAATTTGAAGCTTTCCATCGTAGCGGAAGGCGTCGAAAAAAAAGAACAAGTATTTTTTCTGAATCGCCACCATTGTTTTCAAATGCAAGGTTTTTATTTCAGCAAGCCTGTTTCATCTGATGAAGCATTCCAACTTTTGCAAAATTGGCCTGAAAAGAAAAATCAATTGTTCATTTGAAAATCTTGATCGTCGGATTTAGATTGATTACTCTTAAAAAAATATTCTGCTTTTAACAGGTGAAACCGGCAATTTTGCCGGTTTCAACGAGAGAATAAGCTCTGGCATTTTTGAAAAAGTCAAAATGCAATATTTACCATCCCCACCAAGATGCACCAACAATAATGAGAAGGATGAACAGAACGACGATTAACGCAAAGCCTCCGCCGTATCCTCCAGATACTCCAGACATATGAAAACCTCCCTGTGAAATGTTTTATTACAGTTATAAACTATGCTGAAGAAGCTCAAGTTGTATAGGCGGTTTTCATAATAAATGCTCGACAATGGCCTTAATTTTTTCATGCTGATCGATGGAAAAATAATGTTTCATTGGACAAATACCTGATTTTACCCTGTTGATGCAGTAGTCCATTGTAAAAGATTCAGCGTCAAGCTGTTCATTGACTTCATTCCAATGAAGCGGAGCGGCAACCGTTCCATTTTCGACTCCTCTGACGGAATAAGGTGAAATGATCGTTTTTCCCTCTGCATGCTGTAAAAAGTCAATATAAAGGCGGCTGCCCCGGTTTTTCTTCAAGCGTTCAATCGTAAATTCGTTCGGATGCTGTTCGGCTAAATAATTAGCGAAAAAAGACGTAAACTGCCTCGTTTCCTCATATGAGAAAATGTTGGTGCCGATCGGAATATGAACTTGAATTCCTTTGTTTCCGGAAAGCTTTGGAAAGGAGGCAATCTCAAACCGATCTAAACATTCCTTCAGCTTGTTTGCAGCATAAACAGCCAAATGAAATTCGTTTTTCGACGGCGGATCTAAATCAAATACAATTTCTGCCGGCTGTTTCTCCTTCCACGTATTAAAGGGGATATGAAATTCAATTGCGAGCTGGTTGCCAAGCCACATAAGCGTTTTTTTGTCATTGCAAATGATATAATGAATCCCGTCGATTGTTTTTGTCTGAATAAATTCCGGGGCATAATCAGGACAATTTTTTTGAAAAAATGCTTCTCCCAACAAACCGTGCGGATAGCGGATCACCGTTAAGGGGCGGTCTTTTAAAAATGGAAGCATGTAATCGGAAATTTCCAATAAATAAAGCAAAAAATCTTGTTTTTGTATATCATGTTTCGGCCAAAGAGGTTTTTCAATATGTGTGACAGCCACATCTTTGACATTGGCTGCAGCCATTTTCAGCTGCAAAAAAGTGCAGTCTGTCCAATCATGTTCCAATGCAAAGGAATGGAAAGAAGGTTCTCTTAAACTGCCGCTGTCAATGGAAAGAAACCGTACTTTCATGCAAATGGCCGGCTCTATAGTATATAGGTGGTTTTCCTTTTTTCCTTTCTTTTTTATAATCTCCAACAACGCTTGTTTTTGGTTGTCAGGCATACCGTGAGAAAAAACGCCGGCTTGCACAATTGTTCCTTTATGATGAACAGAAATATGCATGTAGCCGTTGTTTGAATCAAATCCAGTGACAAAAAAGAGCGCTTCTTTAAAGTTTTTGATTTTCAGCCATTGTGATGTTCTTTTCTTGTTCTCATATGTGCTTAACATATGTTTGCAAACAACGCCTTCTCCATCATGCTGGACAATTTTTTCCCATAATTGGGAAAACTGATGATATGCTTGAATCATTTGGATCGGGACCGGATTCTCTGGACTAACATGCAGCGGTAAACCGAGTTGTTGAAATAAGGAGGATAGTAGTTCTTTTCGGCTGGAAAGGGGTTTTTTTGTTATATCCTCTCCTTGCAGCAAAAGTATATCGAAAACGAGAAGCTGATATGCTTCGGTCGTTTCATCGCTTTTTCTTTTCCATTTTCTTTTTAAAGAGGCAATATCAGCGGAAAAAGCTGTTTTGAGCATAACAAGCTCTCCGTCCAAAACAAGCGGAAAAAAAGGACGCCATTTTTCTATATGTCTTTCGATAAAATGTTTAATTTCCGGGAACGATGGGGATAAATCGTTTCCATTTCGGCTCATGAGAGAAATACGGTCTTCGTCCGCTTGCAATATCGTGCGAAAACCATCATATTTTGGCTCATATAGCCATTGCTCCCCTTCCGGAATATGGAAAGATAATGTCGGCATCATCGGTTGCATAGTGTTCACCCTTAAAGATTGGAGGATAGATTTGTGAAAAATGCAGTTTTTTTAGACAGAGACGGCGTTGTAAATGAAGTGATGACCAATCGTGTCCGTTTCGTAAATAAGCCTGAAGATTTTTATTTGTTAAAAGGAGCAGCTGAAGCTGTTGCGCTTTTGAACAGATCCAATTTTGATGTTTTCGTTGTCACAAATCAGGGCGGAGTCGGATTAGGATACATGTCAGAAAAAATGCTCCACAAAATCCATGAAAAAATGGTTCGTGAAATTGAAAAAAAAGGCGGAACGATTAAAGAGGTTGCCTATTGTCCACATGCACCGAAAGAAGGCTGCGCCTGCCGTAAGCCGGAGCCGAAGATGATTGTTGATTTGGCAAAGAAATATAACATCAATATAGAGAACAGTTATATGATTGGTGATCGTGAAGTGGATATCGCTGCCGGAAAGGCTGCAGGAGCTAAAACGATATTAGTAGGCAGCCGCCATCAAGAAAAAATAGCTGATTTTCATTTTCCGGATTTGCTGTCGGCTGCCCGCTTTATTGTCCGGCAAAGCTAAGCTTTTTTGCGGGTCGTTTTCGTTTTTTTACCTGCTGCTCCGCTTTTTTCTTCTCCCTTTTTATTTAATGATTTTGAGCGTTCGATGCTTGCCTCAAGCGCACTCATTAAATCGACCACGTTCTTTTTTGGAGACGGTTCAGCCGTTTTTGTTTCGTTTTGCTGTACTTTTTCTTCAATTTTTTCTTGAATCCGTAAACGGTATTCATCTTGATATTTCTCCGGTTGGAACGTTGTTGTCAGCTGATCGATAAGCAGCATGGCAGCGTCCAGCTCTTTTTTTTCAATATTGGTATTTTGAGGAACCCCGGGAACGTCACGGGCGTTTCGCACTTCATCTGGATAATGAATCGTTTCCATTAAAATGACGTCCTCATATGTCCGGATGACAGCCAATTGTTGTTTAGAGCGCATTGAAATTTTTCCAATTCCAATCTTCCCTGATTGTTTCAATGCTTCACGAAGCAATGCATACACTTTTTGTCCGTTTTCGCCTGGACCGATATAATATGACCGGTTAAAATAAATCGGATCAATTTCCGGCAAATTCACGAAATCGACGATTTCAACCGTTTTGTCTTCATTTTCTTCCTTCAGAGCTGCTAATTCCTCATCTGCTAAAATGATGAATTTGCCTTGTACATATTCGAACCCTTTCACAATGTCATCGTTGCCAACTTCTTCGTCGCAGTTTGGACAACGTTTTGCGTATTGAATTGGGGTATGGCATTTTTTGTGAAGCTGACGAAATTTCATATCTTTGTCTTCTGTAGCAGAAAACAGTTTGACCGGGATGTTGACGAGCCCGAAGGATATGGAACCTTTCCACATCGTATGCATATTCATTCCGCCTTTCCGTAAGTTACCTTTTCTTTCTCTTTATTTTTTGCGAAAGGATCAGAATGATTTGTGTTAAAAAATGTAAGTTGCATACTCGAAAACCGGTTCATACAAATTTCGAAAAAAGAAAAAAATCGGCAATTTGCCGATTTTACGGTTGAACCAATTATTTTTTTTCATTTTTTTCTTCTTCGTCAAGAATTCCTTTTGTAGCCAGTTTGAATTCCCGCAGCGTTTTTCCTGCTGCTTTTCCAAGCTCCGGAAGCTTGCTCGGTCCAAAAAGCAAAAGTGCAACGAAAATGATTAAAATAAATTCTGTCCAACCAATTCCCATGTTCTATTCCTCCTAAAAAATGTTCCATTTCATGCCGTTATGCAATCGGAACATGAACAAATAAAACTTATGAAACATCATCCAACATCATTTTACCCTAAACAATATGAAAAATGAAGCATTTGGACGAACATGGGAAAGGATAAAATGTTTGTATTATTTACAAAAGTCTATTTTAAGGCTGTTTTCCGCTAAAATCAGCCTGAGCTTGTGCAATTAAACGCTTTGTCATTTCTCCTCCAACAGATCCGTTTGCGCGTGAGGTAGTATTTGAACCAAGGTGGACACCAAACTCTTGCGCGATTTCCATTTTAAATTGTTCAAGAGCTTGTTCAACTCCTGGAACAATTAATTGATTTCGCCTTGCCATTCGAATTCAACTCCTTTTTGCCTGTTTACGCATAGTTTGCAAAAAAGAAGTGATCTGATGTGTGGAACTTGTTGGTTAAAAATAAACAATGTAGTTGACCGTAAAATGTTGATATTGGTATGAATTTACCAGCATATAAAAGGAAATGTAAGAAAACTATATAAAAAAACTATTCAGTACAAGCTGACCATTAAATATAAGAGATATCCGCTATATACCGCGTTTGTATCCATCAAGAAAAATTAGTTATACTTATAAAGCAACGAATCGTTCGGGTTTACATATTTTTATTATGAGCTATTAAAGCTTAGTATGACAATTTTATCGGCGTATTATTTTGAAAATATTGAATTTTATAAAAAGGGGTGAAAAAATGCCGATCATTGAGGTGAAAAATTTAACAAAAATTTTTGGTAAAAACCCCGCTCAAGCATTGAAGCTATTAGATGAAGGATTTTCAAAGCATGAAATTTTACAAAAAACCGGACATACAGTGGGAGTGAATCGCGCTTCCTTTTCCGTTGAGGCTGGAGAAATTTTCGTCATTATGGGGTTGTCTGGAAGCGGCAAATCCACATTGATAAGATTGCTCAACCGGTTGATTGAACCGACTAAAGGAAGCATTTTTATCGACGGGGACAATTTATCAAAAATGGATAAAAAATCATTGCGAGAGGTGCGGAGAAAAAAAATCAGCATGGTTTTTCAACGATTTGCCCTATTTCCGCACCGAACGGTTTTAGAAAATGCAGAATTCGGACTTGAAATTCAAAAGGTCCCAAAAGAAGAACGAAGGGAGAAGGCAATCAAAGCGCTTGAAATGGTCGGATTAGGACAATATTTGGAGCAAAAGCCTAATCAGCTGTCAGGCGGAATGCAGCAGCGCGTAGGACTTGCGAGAGCATTGGCAAATGATCCTGAAGTGCTGTTAATGGATGAGGCCTTTTCGGCCTTGGATCCGCTTATCCGAAAAGAAATGCAGGATGAATTGCTCGATCTTCAAGGGACGATGAAGAAAACCATTATATTTATTACACATGATTTAGATGAAGCTTTGCGGCTTGGAGACCGGATTGCCTTAATGAAAGACGGATCGATTGTGCAAATCGGTACGCCCGAAGAGATTTTAATGAATCCGGCAAACGACTATGTTGAAAAATTCGTTGAAGATGTAGACAGATCGAAAATATTGACGGCGCAGCATATTATGAAACGGCCCGAAACGATCAATATTGAAAAGCATGGACCGCGTGTTGCATTGGAAAGAATGAGAGAAGAAGGGATATCCACCATTTTCGTTGTTGACAGCAAACGGAATCTAAAAGGTTATGTAACAGCTGATGATGCATCAGAAGCAAGAAAAAAAGATGTTCGTGATATTGAAGAAATATTGCGGACAAATGTTCCGAAGGTTGAAAAGGACACACCAATGTATGATATTTTTACGGTCATCCACGACTCGCCGATACCAGTAGCAGTAGTCGAAAAGGAAAAATTAATAGGGATCATCGTTCGCGGGTCAGTCATCGCGGCTCTTGCAGGTGAAAGCGAGGTGAGCACAAACAGTGCTGAATAATGTGTTGGATTTTGTTCCGAAAATTCCAGTTGCGGAAAAGATCAAACAATTTACGGACTGGGTGACAAATTCTTTTTCGTTCTTGTTTGATCCGTTAAAAAAATATTTTGAGGATTTAATGGAATATGTGGCGGATTTGTTGGGGGCTGTGCCGCCTGTTCTAGTCATATTGATCGTTGCCGTTATTGCCTTTTTTATAAGCGGAAAAAAGTTTGGCCTGCCGGCATTTTCCATCGTCGGCCTTTGGTTTATTTACAACCAAGAGCTTTGGGATCATTTAATAAGTACATTTACTTTAGTTTTGATCGCAAGTTTATTATCCGTCATCATCGGTATTCCAATAGGTATTTTAATGTCTAAAAGCAGAACAGCGGAAGCAATGATTACTCCTATCTTGGATTTTATGCAAACGATGCCTGCATTTGTCTACTTAATACCTGCCGTTGCTTTTTTTGGCATCGGCATGGTGCCGGGAGTGTTTGCATCATTAATTTTCGCGACACCTCCTACCGTTCGTTTTACGAATTTAGGAATTCGCCAGGTGCCGAAAGAATTGATTGAAGCTTCTGATGCATTCGGTAGCACAGCAGTTCAAAAACTATTTAAAGTAGAACTGCCGATGGCGAGAGCCACAATTATGGCCGGAATCAATCAAACCGTCATGCTGGCATTATCAATGGTTGTCATTGCCTCGATGATTGGAGCGCCGGGACTTGGAAGAAACGTGTTATCCGCTTTGCAGCGCGCTCAAATTGGTCCCGGATTTGTTGCAGGTATCGGTATTGTCATATTAGCCATCATTATCGACCGCTTCACTCAAAGCATGAACAAGAAGCATGATCATGTATAGCAAGTTGGTCTCTTTTCGAATTGAAAAATTAAAAAGGAGTTTTGATATTTATGTTTAAACGAATTTGGAAACGCCTAGGACTTGTTGCCGGAATTTCCTTGTCGCTTTTAGTGGCTGGCTGCGGATCAAACGGGGGATCTGAAGGCGGGGCGGCAGATGAAGGAAAAATAAAATTGGTTTACGTGGAATGGGATACGGAAGTCGCCTCCGCCCATGTCATCAAAAAAGTTTTAGAAGATCAAGGATTCGATGTGGACATTACACCTGTTGATAATGCTGTTATGTGGGAATCTGTTGCAAAAGGTGAGGCAGACGGCATGGTTGCCGCCTGGCTGCCGGCTACTCACGGAGATTTATATGAAGAATATAAAGATCAGCTGGAGGATTTAGGTCCAAACTTGGAGGGTGCGAAAATCGGGCTCGTCGTTCCGAAATATATGGACATTCAATCAATTGAAGAGCTCGATCAATATGCTGGCAAATTAAACAAAACGATTACAGGCATTGAACCTGGAGCGGGCGTTGTAAAATCAGCGGAAAACGCTGTTAAAACATATGAAAGCCTAAAAGGCTGGCAAGTCCAAACATCTTCAAGCGGAGCTATGGCAACGGCTTTAGGGGAAGCTTATAAAAATAAAGAACCAATTGTCGTTACAGGCTGGTCCCCGCATTGGAAATTTGCTGCATATGACTTAAAATTTTTGGAAGATCCGAAAGGCTCCTTTGGGAAAGAAGAACATATATCCACAATCGTTCGAAAGGGATTAAAAGAAGATATGCCGAAAGCATATAAAATTTTGGATCAATTCTCATGGACTGCTGAAGATATTGAACAAGTCATGTTGGAAATTTCAGAAGGCAGTGATCCTGCTAAAGCAGCAGAAGATTGGGTCGAAGCAAATCAAGGTAAAGTGGCAGAATGGACAAAAGGTGTGGAATGATCTATTTTAAGAGGGGCTGTACAGAAAGTCAAATCTCCATTGAAAACAAAAAATCATAAACACCGATATATCAACGTTTCTAACACATTAATGGGGGCGTCTATAAGCCGTAAAAACGACTTATTAGACACCCCCTTTTATCATTTTTACATGGTCCGGAGCGTCTTTAGTTTTGATCATTTCATTGTTTATTTTTAGTAAAGGCTGTTCTCTAAAAGATTTTTTTATATGAAAATTTGTCAAATTACCATAATGTGTTAAAATTATGTTATAAACCTTAAGGTAAGATTTATGTAAAGAGTATGAAGAACATATGTTAGCATTACAAAAATGGGGGTGTGATAATGAGCGAAGACAAAGAAACACCTGGAAGAAGAAGAGAAAGACTAAGACGAGAAGAATTAATACGAAACCCAACTGGAAATATAAACGATGCGTTTAATAGAGCTGAAACTGGAAACCTTGCTGATTTAGTAGGTAGTTTAGGTTGGAAGGGTACTGGAATACCTATTCTTGCGATCATAATAGGTTCTATAGCCGCATCAATATTCTTAAAGTAAGGAGAGTGCTTTGAGGTCTTTTATTATGCACTTCTTAGTTGTATCATTTGATTTTTGACAAGCTGAAATAACACGTTTATCAAATGTTAAATCCTTTCTATATTAATCAACGGAACTAATAAAGGCAGTGATCCAAATAACGAGTTCCAACCCTTTAGAACCTTTCCACCCAACCTTTCAAGCGATTGTGGAAATTGTTAACGTGTTGAATAAGATAAATTCCTTCCTTAACACGTTGCTTTTGGCGTTCATTGACCAACACCCCCTTCAATTTGGCAAGCTTCTTATAATTCGTTGCTGTATCAGTGCATAGCAAAGCGGAAGGATGAATAAACTCACCTATCACAGTTCAATTTCTTCGGCTTTCACACGCCCTGTTCCTGTTTTTCGAGCAATCATATTGCCATTTCTATCTTGTGCTGCGACAACTGCAATTGTAAAATTAGAAATCCCTCTTTTCTTGTCTTTCTCGCCACATTTCTTAACTTTTCTATGTGATTTCACGCTCCCTTAAAAATGTTGCCCTTTGCCGTTTCTTTGTTATTATATAGGTATTGGCTGCTATAAGGAGGGGACTTATTTGAATCATCAAAAAAATGATGTTTATCTTAACATGATGGAAAATAGCTTACAAAGAATTTCAAACCATTTTCATGAAATGGTCAAGATGATGGAAGAAAAAATGGATTTTACATACGAACGTTATACAGCTTTTGAACGAATGAAAAAGGAATTGCTTGAAGACATGAGGGCTCTCGAATTTTACATAAAAGGTTCGGCTAAAAGTAGTCAAGCCCGAAAATAACTTCGGGAATTGCACAACCGCAATTCCCGATCTAAAAGTTAGTTATTATCTATTTTTTGTCGATTCGCTTTCTTTATCAATGAACGCTTTTGCCCTTGTTTGAAAATGATACGTTAAAACAGCCAATACCGCAGCAACCGTCACATGGCAAATGCTGTCGATTTGAGCATCCGATAAAGAAGTTTGCTTTTGAAGAAGCCTTTTTGTTTGTACGAAAAGTTTTTTTTCAAACTGCCGGTTGTTGTCGATCTCGACATTTTTTACTTGTTCCAACACATCTGTATATAATTTATAAAACATTAACGGACTGATTAAATCATCATTCCGGTCGGAAATCGTATTAAAAACTTTCATCAATAAGGAACGGACAGTTTCAAAGTCGAATATGGTTTTTAAATCTTTTACAATTAACAATAAAGCAGCTTGTTCGACCGAATATTTTTTTCCAAGTTCAGGAGGACCGATGATTTCTTTTATATCACGCTTGACCCAATTTTGAACGGAAGTTGATTTCAAGGAAGTTAGTTCGCAAAAATTTCCTAAGATGACGATTTCATTCGTTGACAGTCCAAGCTCTCCTTTGTCTCTTTGTTTGCTCAATTTTTTGATGAAGCCAGGTATTTGGTTTGTTTGATCAGAGGGCAATTGTTGTTTCATCACTTCTTCAGGGGATAATTCGTGTATTCCTTTTAAAGATAGTAATAATTGAACCATAACGGAACGGCGCAATTGAATTTTTCCCATAACATCCCCCTTTATTAAACAGCCTACCCTTATTTTTAATAAAAAGATATAAAAAAACAAGCATTTTATATGGAATTAATAAGTTCAGATAAATTTTTCTTGAGTATGAATTTGTAGAAATTGACACAATAACAAATTTTTCAGTTTCGATGATCAAAATTGGAAAAACCTCTTTAAAAAAACTTGTACTTTCTTTATGATAGTATGAGCAGTAAAAAAAAGGATTGAACAAGGATGCTAGTAAATATTCGTAATCGATTAGTTTCACTATCACCAGCTCAGATGCTTGCTATTTTTTATTTTTTAGCTATCACAGTTGCGGTCATTTTGCTCAGTTTGCCGTTTGTTCACAAACCGGATGCCGAATGGACGTTTTTGGATGCATTGTTTACTGCTGTTAGTGCAGTAAGTGTAACAGGGCTGACAACTGTTTCAATTATTGATACGTTTACCGTTCCGGGGATTTTTATTTTAATGATTGTTCTCCAAATTGGCGGCATCGGCATCATGACGTTGGGCACATTGTTTTGGCTCGTTTTAGGCAAAAAAATAGGCTTAAGGGAACGTCAGTTGATCATGGTTGATCAAAATCAATTGAATTTGTCCGGCATTGTAAATTTAATGAGGCAAATTATGTTGATGATTTTGATTATTGAACTGATCGGAACCATCATATTAGGCACATATTATTTAAAATATTTTCCGGAATGGAAGGAAGCTTATTTGCATGGCATGTTTTCTGCCATCAGCGCCACAACGAATGCCGGCTTTGATATAAGCGGTTCGTCGCTCGTACCTTTTGCACATGATTATTTTGTCCAAATGGTTCATATTATTTTAATGACGCTGGGAGCTATCGGATTTCCAGTTTTGATTGAGACAAAAAACTTTATTTTGACAATTGGAACAAAAAGGACATACCGGTTTTCTTTGTACACAAAATTGACAACTGTGACATTTTTCGCATTGGTCGTTATTGGAACAATCCTGATCTATCTAATAGAATCAGGCAATTATTTATCTGATAAAAGTTTTCTCGAATCTTTCTTCTATGCTCTGTTTCAATCAGCTACCACAAGGAGCACAGGGCTTTATACAATGGATGTCAGCATGTTCAGCGAGACGACTTTGCTGATTATGTCCATATTTATGTTTATAGGTGCTTCGCCAAGCTCTGTGGGTGGCGGGGTTCGAACGACTACCGTTGCAGTCATTTTGCTAGTTGCCTTTCATTTTGCGAAAGGTTCCAGCACGGTGAAAGTATTTAAACGGGAAATACACCCAGATGATATAAAAAAATCAATTGCCGTTATGACAGTTTCTGTTATTTTGTGCTTAACTTCGATTGTCATATTATCTGCAACAGAACGGTTTACGTTAATGGAAATTATCTTTGAAGTTTGTTCAGCCTTTGGAACAACAGGGCTTTCGCTTGGCATTACACCTGAACTTAGTCCGATCGGAAAAATCATAATCATGATCATGATGTTTATTGGTCGGATCGGCATTTTATCGTTTATCTTTTTAATTGGAAAACAGAGGAAGGAAGCCAATTATCATTATCCGAAAGAACGGGTAATTATTGGATAAAAAAGAATTGTGATAAAATCATAGGGGAGAGGGGGAATTTTTGTGCGGATTCGAAAGCTTTTTTTTAGTGTTTTTGTCGTGCTGGTGCTTTTTTCGGGATGTTCTAAAGATCCAAAGCCGGAGGATCGTTTTGCAGACTTTGTTGCCAATTGGAGAGACCAAAATTTTTCGGAAATGTATGACCAATTGACTGCCAATGTGAAAAAAAATATTAAAAAAGACGAATTTGTTTCCCGCTATGAAAAAATTTATCAAGATTCAGGTGTGAAACAGCTGAAAATCGACTTTAAGAAACCGAAAGAAGAAATAAAGCCTGATAAAAACGGAAATATTACATTCCCATTTGCTGTTTCAATGGAAACATTAGCGGGGAAAATAAGCTTTGAAAACAAAGCCGTTTTAAAAAAAGAAGAAACAGATAATGGAAACGATTGGCGAATTGAATGGAATCCTTCCTTTATTTTTCCTCAGCTTGATGAAGGAGAAGAAATTTCCATCCAGCCGATCGCGCCGGAAAGAGGGGAGATTTTTGACCAAAATGGAAAAGGACTTGCCATCAATGGCCTGTTGTTTGAAATCGGTGTAGTACCGGGAGAAATGAAGGAGCAAAAAGAAACCATTTTGGAACAAACAGCGAAGCTTCTTGAAGTTTCCAAGGAGGAAATTGAGAAAAAATTATCCCAAGGCTGGGTGAAGGAGGACTCATTCGTCCCGCTGAAAATCGTAAATCCGGCTGACACAGAGCTTGTCAACAAACTTTTAGCCATTCCTTCCGTTAAGAAAAAAAATGTAACGGGAAGAATGTATCCTTTTGGCGAGAGCGCTGCCCACTTGACTGGCTATTTGCGGTCAATGTATAAAGAAGAGCTTGAGAAATATGAGGAAAAAGGGTACAGCTCTTCTGAGCAAATTGGCGCAGCTGGATTGGAGCAAGTTTTTGAAGATGAGCTGCACGGAACGACAGGCTGGATCATCAAAGTAAAAGGAACAGATGAAGTGATCGCCAAAAAAGAAGCTGAGAACGGAAACGATATTTACCTTACAATTGATGCTGATCTTCAGCAAAATATTTACAAAGAATTATCAACTGATTCCGGTGCAAGTGTCGCAATCAATCCAAAAACCGGAGAAACTCTGGCTATGGTCAGTGCGCCGTCCTATGATCCGAACGATTTTTTGACGGAATACAAGAAGAAAAAAGATGATCCGAATAAACCGTTTATGGCTAAGTTCAAAAATTTGTATACACCTGGTTCTGTTTTAAAGCCGCTCACAGCAGCGATTGGGCTCAATACCGGAACGATTGATCCGAATAAAAAGATTTCCATTCCAAAAGATACTTGGCAAAAAGACGGGAGCTGGGGCAATTATTATATTAAGCGGGTTCCATCCCCTGCAACACAAGTTGATTTGCGCGCTGCTCTTGCCTATTCAGATAATATTTACTTCGCTCAGGCTGCTTTAAATATTGGAGCCGAAAAATTTATAAAAGGACTAGAGTCCTTTGCATTTCATGAAAAAATTGATTTTCCGTTTCCTATTGAAACATCGAAAATTGCAAATAACGGTATGGATAATGAAGTGCTTTTAGCCGATTCTGGATATGGACAGGGACAAATTCAAATCACTCCTCTTCATTTATCATACACCTTTACAGTATTTATCAATGGCGGAAACATGATTAAGCCCGTATTAATAAAAGAAGAAGAGAAGACACCATCCAATTGGAAAAGCCATGTTGTTTCAAAGGAACATGCGAATTTGATTTTTCAAGATTTGATTCAAGTGGTGGAGGATCCGAACGGAACGGCGTATAAACCTCGAACTCCAGGATTGAAGCTGGCTGGAAAAACAGGAACGGCAGAGCTGAAAGCGGCAAAAGGAGAAAAAGGTCAGGAAAACGGTTGGTTTGTTGCTGTTGATGCGGATAAAAAAGATCTTTTAATAACGATGATGATTGAACGTGTTGAAGATCGCGGAGGAAGCCATTACGTGGTTTCGAAAGTAAAAAATATTTTCAAAGCTAGAAAGTAAAAAAGGTCAACCATCCATTGCGAAGATGAATAGAATAAACGAATTTCAGTGTTGTCATGAATCGCTTCTTTCATTGTTTGGCAGTTTTACGAAATTACGCCAAATAAGAGCGGTTCTTTTTTTATGCAAACAAAGTGCTAAATCATCACTTTTTTTAGCTGCAAAACAGAAAACGGTCCAAAATTGCCGAATAGCTTGAAGTATAAAGCATCAAAATTGCCGCTTAACCTGTTATAAAAGAAGCACAAAATACCCTTGCGGAGCAAGAAAAAACTTAAGCATTGACGATCGGGCATCCATATGGAAGCACATCCCTTTTTCCATCTTTTATAGAAACAGCTGAATAAATGGTTTGTTTCTGAAAAAGATAAAAAAGAAAGGAGGATGCAGATTGAAGAGGAAACAAGCATATAATCAAGCAGAAAAAACGAGCAAAACACCAACAGAAAGCCTTCCTGAAAAAGAATTTTCAGCATCCTATACAGATGAAGACCCGATGAAAGGGGCTAACCGAAATTCAAAAAAGGGGAAAGCACATGGATCATAATAAAAACGTAAAGAACAAAAAAGATGTGAAACAAGATTTGGAATTTGGCAATGAACTGGGAGATTTTAATGCTGCGAAAATTTACGATATTTTAGAAGAAAACAAAAGAAAAACAAAAACAAAAGGTGAGGGATGTTAAGCTTCCCTCACCTTTTTCAGCGCAGTATACGGAAAAGAAAACATATGCGGCTGGTGATCGCAATAGTTGTAATAAACTAACAAAATTGCCGGCTCTTTTACTAATATCTTTTTTTGCAAATACAGCTCAGGATTAAATGGAAGAATTTCTAAAACCGTATGCTTATATAAATCTTTTTCCGAAAGAGACAGATTTAAAAAGGTTTTTCCAAGCATTTCAGGGTTGGACAGGATAAATTGATAGATTGCTGATTGCTCCTGTTTTTTAAGCTTTTCATCCCACCATGGCTTTCGCGGCTTTTGCTTCTGATTGCGCAAATAATCGTATTTCAGAAACCCTTCAACAATTGGCAAATGTTCTCGTTTGCGTTCTTGAATAAACGAAAATAATCTTCGAAACAAATCTTCGAGCTGATGACCAATTCTTGCCCATCCGCGTTCATCCCAGTAGGCGCCAAATTCTTGAAAGAAATCAAAAGGCGTCTCAAACACTTCTTCTACTAAATATTCTACTGTCGCGTCCATTCGATGGTCGTTCCAAAATTTCTCAAGAACATCTTCCACCTGTTTAATTTTGAGAATATCTTCAAAAGAGAGAACGTTGTTGCTTAAAATTTCGTATGGCGGTTCATCCATATACACGTAGCCAAAATGTTTAGCTCCAATTCGAAGACCAGTCCCTCTGAGCATTTTTAAAAAACCAAGCTGCAGTTCTTCAGGTCTTAATGCAAACACATCGTTAAAAGTTTTTCGAAAAGAGTTGTAGTCTTCTTCAGGAAGCCCGGCAATTAAATCAAGGTGCTGATCTATTTTTCCGCCTTGTTTGATCATCGTCACCGTTCTGGACAGTTTTGCGAAGTTTTGCTTACGTTTCACTAATTCGTTTGTGAAATCGTTTGTTGATTGAACGCCGATCTCGAATCGGAAAAGTCCTTTCGGTGCGTTGTCATTTAAAAACTGAATCACTTCCGGGCGCATAATGTCGCCAGTTATTTCGAACTGGAACACGACGCCCGGAACATGTTCATCAATTAAAAATTGAAACATGTCCATCGCATATTTCCGGCTGATGTTAAACGTTCGGTCGACAAATTTAATTGTTTTCGCACCGTTTTTCATTAAATAGCGAATATCTTCCTTGATTTTCTCCCGATCAAAATAACGAACCCCAACCTCAATGGAAGATAAGCAAAATTGGCAGTTGAAGGGGCAGCCGCGGCTCGTTTCAATATAAACAATCCGTTTGCTAAGATGTGGCACATCTTCTTCAAATCGAAAAGGCGACGGCATCATTCGCAGATCAATTTTGTTCCTCTGCGGATTTACAATGACTGCTCCGTCTTTTCGAAAAGCTAAACCGCTCACGTTTTCCCATTCTTGGTTTCCATGTGCTTCCCGCAAAAACTGCTTAAACGTTTCTTCCCCTTCTCCTACGATAATAAAATCAATCTCTGGGATTTTTTCAAGCCATTCTTTCGTATCATATGATACTTCAGGCCCACCAAAGACAATGATGGTTTCCGGCTTTATTTTTTTCAGTATTTTCGCCACTTTGATTGTTTCTGCAATGTTCCATATGTAACAGCTAAAACCGATTATGTCCGGTTTTTTTCGAAACAAATCTGTTACAATGTTCATCGCGGGATCTTTTATCGTATATTCTGCCATTTGAACTTGAAATTCTGGCTCGGCATATGCTTTTAAATAACGTATAGCCAAGTTCATATGAATGTATTTGGCATTTAATGAACTGACAATGATGTTCATATTTCCACACCTTTTTCATAATGGATATTGAGAAGTAGCGATTTTCTACATTATTGTAACATATTCTTTTCAAATAAGAAGAAGCAGGGATTCACCCTTTTGATAAGTTTTTCGTACGCGTTCTTTTCCGTTTCTATCAATCACCTTAACAAGTCTACAGCTATAAAGCATATTCGTCGAGTGTTTTTGTCATTTTAACTGGTACAGTAAAAGTGAGTTACATATTAGACGTTCGTAACGGATGAAGCATTGTTTAAGAGTTTAGACAAATTTCTCTTTTTTTATGATGAAGTTTCATTCAGTCATTTGCGCGATTTCGGAGACACAGGTCTATGATTCCTTCCAAAAAAGTTGTCAAAAAAGAAAAAGTTTATGGTTAGACGTTGTTATTTTTTCGCCAACACTTTGATTTTTATAAGTCTTTTCCAGTAAAATAAATGTACCGATATTTTGGACTTCATTTTGTTTAGTTGAACTTTGGGGTGAAGCAAATGGAATATAAACAAATCAAACCGAGAAAGCTTTATGAAGAAGTGGCGGAAGCCCTTTTAGATATGATTAAAAAAGGAGAAATAAAACCTGGAGAAAAATTGGAATCCGTTCATCAGCTTGCTGAAAATTTTCAAGTCGGCCGTGCAGCGATTCGTGAAGCATTAAGCGCATTAAGAGCAATGGGGATTGTTGAAATGAAACAAGGGGAAGGAACGTTTGTAAAAGAGTTTGATCCCATGTCATTCACGTTTTCTCTTTCGACAGCGGCGTTAATGAATATGAAAGATATTGAACATTTATTAGAGGTTAGAAAAATATTAGAAGTCGGTGCTGCATTTACTGCTGCAGCAAAGCGGACGGAGCAAAATCTCCATGATATGAAAGCTGCGCTTGACGAAATGCTTATCCATATAAACGATGAAGAATTAGGAGAAAAAGCGGATTGGAAGTTTCATAAAGCGATCGCAGCCGCTACGCAAAACCCCATTTTATTAAGCTTAATGAACAATGTAGCCGACATGATTGTTGAAACGATGCGGGAAACACGAAAAATTTGGCTTTATTCAGAGCAAGTAACCGCAGAACGAATTTTTCAAGAGCATAAAGCCATCTTTACAGCAATTGAACAACAAAACGCGGAAGAAGCACAGCATTTAATGCTCGCACACCTGACAAATGTTGAAAAGGTTTTGAAAAAACATCATAAAGCCCATATAAAAACAGGGGCTAAAACAGAGTCTTTTTAACTAGGAATTGACATATGATGCAAGCGTTTTTACACATGCCGTCTCTGACTTGAACTGACAAAAGAACTATTGTTTTTTGCGGCAATAAAAAATTTTTCGGGAGAAACCCGTTTGGCCCGCTTCGACAAAGGATAGCTGCTGACATCTCAAAGATGTTGGCGGCTTTTTTTATGAATAAAGCAAGCATATTCCTTTCTAGTCATCAGATGACCTGTTGACTAAAGATAAAAAAAGCGATAAAGTGAAAAGAAAAGGGTTACATCTTAGTTGAAACTGTTTCACAAGGCGGGGGGAGCAAATTGAAAGTTTCATTATTTGTCACATGTTTAGTGGATGTATTTAACGGTTCAGTAGGCAAAGCAACAGTTGAGCTTTTAGAAAGACTTGGATGCGAAGTAGAATTTCCGGAAAGCCAAATTTGCTGCGGACAGCCTGCCTATAACAGCGGATATGTTCAAGCGGCAAAAGAAGCGATGAAAAATATGATTCTCACCTTTGAACATGCCGATTATGTTGTCACACCTTCCGGATCATGTGCCACGATGTTTAAGGAATATCCGCACATTTTTGATGAAGATCCGGTTTGGAAAGAAAAGGCGCAAAAGCTTGCAAATAAGACGTATGAATTAACACAGTTTATTGTAGATGTTTTAAATTTGGAAGATGTGGGCGCAACATTAAAAGGAAAAGCAACCTATCATACATCATGTCATATGACCCGTCTTCTTGGAGTTCAGGAGGCACCATTTAAATTGCTGGCAAACGTGAAGGGGCTTGAATTGGTTCCGCTTCCAAATGCATATGATTGCTGCGGCTTTGGCGGAACGTTTTCCGTCAAAATGGAACAAATATCTGAACAAATGGTTGATGAAAAAGTTCGGCATATTGAGGAAACCGATGCCGACTATTTAATCGGGGCAGACTGCGGCTGCTTAATGAATATCGGGGGGAGAATAAGCAGGAAAAATAAACAAGTCAAGGTCATGCACATTGCTGAGGTGTTAAACAGTATCGAATAATGGAGGGGGGAAAGCAGGATGGCAATGAAAATTTCGGATCAGCCGTTTGATCAAAGGGTGCAAAAAAATATTGAAAACGATTTTATGAGAAATGCAGTCCAAGATGCTCAAGAAAGGCTGAGAAAAAGACGTCTGGAAGCTGCTGAAGAGCTTGGCAATTGGGAAGAATGGAGATCGCTCGGTGAACAAATCAGAAAGCATACATTGGAAAATTTGGACTATTATTTACACCAGTTAAGCGAAAATGTTGCAAAAAGGGGCGGACATGTTTTTTTTGCTCAAACAGCGGAGGAAGCGAACGATTACATCCAAAGTGTTATCAAGAAAAAAAAGGCTCGCAAAATTGTCAAATCGAAATCGATGGTGACGGAAGAAATTCATATGAATCAATGTTTGGAGGAAGCGGGCTGTGAAGTTATTGAAACGGATCTAGGCGAATATATATTGCAGATTGATGATCATGATCCGCCTTCGCACATTGTAGCCCCAGCCCTGCATAAAAATAAGGAACAAATTCGAGATGTGTTTCAGCGAAAACTTGGGTATGAGAAAACAGAAAAGCCTGAGGAGCTTGCACT
Source organism: Aeribacillus sp. FSL M8-0235 (assembly GCF_038000355.1). NCBI lineage: Bacteria > Bacillati > Bacillota > Bacilli > Caryophanales > Bacillaceae > Aeribacillus > Aeribacillus sp. FSL M8-0235. Next base: position 1,430,754 of record NZ_JBBOBW010000001.1, read on the forward strand.
CCATGCGAGAAAAATGCTTAGGGAGGAATTTTTAACAGCGGATGTCGGCATCACAGGATGCAATTTTGCCATTGCCGAGTCTGGATCGTTTTGTTTAGTGACAAATGAGGGAAATGCCCGCATGGTGACGACCATTCCGAAAACACAAATAACTGTCATGGGGATGGAAAGAATAGTTCCAACATTCGAAGAACTTGATGTGCTTGTCAGTCTTTTGACAAGGAGTGCAGTCGGTCAAAAATTAACGAGCTATATAACGGTTTTAACTGGTCCGAAACAAAAAGAGGATGTTGACGGACCGGAAGAATTCCATTTGGTGATTGTTGATAACGGACGAAGCAAAATTTTAGGAACTGAATTCCAGCCTGTTCTTCAATGCATTCGTTGTGCAGCGTGCATTAACGTCTGTCCTGTATATCGGCATATAGGCGGCCACTCGTACGGATCGATTTACCCAGGTCCGATTGGCGCTGTATTGACGCCGCTTTTTGGCGGTTATGATGATTTTAAGGAATTGCCTTATGCTTCCACACTATGTGCCGCTTGTACGGAAGCATGCCCCGTAAAAATTCCGCTTCATGAACTTCTCCATAAGCATCGGCAAGTAATTGTCGAGCGGGAAGGACGAGCGCCAATAAGCGAGAAGCTGGCGATGAAGGCATTTGGAATAGGAGCATCGAATCAAAAACTGTATCAGTGGGGAACAAAACTGGCGCCAGCAGCCCTCAAACCGTTTTCGAAAGACGGGAAAATTTCCAATGGACCAGGTCCTTTGAAAAATTGGACGTCCATACGTGATTTCCCAGCACCGGAAAAAAACAGCTTTCGCGAATGGTTTCACAATCGCAAAAAAGAAAGTGGTGATCGTTCATGAACGGAACGATTCAAAATCGAGATTCGTTTTTGCAGACGATAGCTCAAAGGTTAGGACGAAATCCCCGGAAGGAAGGAGTGGAACGGCCCAGCTGGTCATTTCACCCTCAAGAAAAAACACTTGCTGGTTATTCTTCCGACGAATTGGTTGATGCATTTATAAAACAATGTAAAAATGTTCATGTCGATGTATACAGAACGACTTCCAAATCATTGAAAAATACGCTGAAAGAGGCGATTGCTTTTTATGGAGGCGGTCCGATTGTGACGTGGGACGATCATCGGTTTGAAGCATTCGGGCTGATGCCTTTTTTATTGGAGGAATTGCCAAACGAAGGAACAGACGTGCATATATGGGATCCTGAGCTTGGAAAAGAAAATATTCAAATTGCGGAAAGAGCAAATATCGGAATTACGTTCAGCGATTATACACTGGCTGAATCCGGAACGGTTGTCTTGTTGAATGGGGGAGGAAAAGGAAGGGCGGTCAGCCTTTTGCCGACAACGTATATTTCCATTATTCCGAAAAGCACGATCCTCCCTAGAATGACACAGGCCGCCAGAAAATTTCATCAAATGGTGGAAAAAGGCGAAACGATTTCTTCCTGCATTAATTTTATTACAGGACCGAGCAATTCAGCGGATATTGAAATGAACTTAGTGGTTGGCGTACATGGGCCAATTAAAACAGCCTATCTCATTATTGAAGATTGCTGAATGGATTGACTAAAAAATTGAACATCTGGCGAAGTCCATCGAGGGGCTCGCCAGATTTTTTTGGCAAATGTTCGAATTTTCCATACCCCGCTAGGACCTCTGACTTATGACTTGTTTTTAAAGTTAGAAAGTTTAGGAACTGCGACGCCTTTGAAGTTATTTCTCTAACTACTCTAGATTGTTGTTTCAGCATCTCGGACTGTAGAAAAGACCTATTTCTGAAAAGCTATTAGAAGCCGTTTTATTTATGTGATGTGACTGTCTGTGTGCGTCAGCCCCGGTCTTATAAGCCTTTTACTATTTTTTTTAGCATTGTCGCTCGAAGTTCAATGATTGGCTGTGCGATCGTTTTGACAAAGCGGCTCGACAGTAAGAATGTAACGACAATTGAAACAATGGCGAATACCGTGATGCTTTCTATTTCTGTAAGCCAGCTTTCAAGTTCGCTGTCTCTGAACGATTGAATGATAAAACCGTGCAATAAATAAACGTAAAAAGTTCTTGTGCCCCATTCAGTGAAAAATTGACGCTTTTTCGGTATTAACGAGAAAAATCCGAACGTCGTAATCAAAGTAAGAAAATAAAATCCGAGCCGCACCAGCCCTGAAAAGATATCCGTTTCGCCAAAAGCTGAATAAGGCATGGAACCGAACAGCCACTCATACTCAAAAGGCAAATAGAAATACGTCACAAATGTAAGCAACAGAGCACTTGCCCCTAAAGATCTTGCAGGCAGCTTCGTCATCATGGCAAAATGTTCTTTCTTTAAATAAAAACCTATTAAAAAAATAGGAAAAAAGACTAGTGTACGTGACAAGCTCAAATAGTTGCTGATGAAATCAAAATATCCAGCTGCAATACCGATAAAGAACGAAAGTCCTAAAGCGACCAATTTATTCAATTTAGAAAACGGGATCAGCATGACGTTCCAGAAAAACAAACTTATTAAAAACCAGAGGGACCAGTGCGGATTCAAAGGATCAATTGAATGGAGCAGATTGTCGCCTTTAATCAAAACATAATAAACTGTATAGATGCCATGAAAAATGAAATATGGCAAAATGAGTTTTTTGGCTATTTTTTTAACGTATCCCTGTTTGTTAAACCCTTTGGCAAAAAAGCCGGAAATTAAAATGAACGCAGGCATATGAAACGTGTAAATAAATTTGTATATGTTCATCATAATGTAATTGTCTTCAATCATCGATCGAATAAAATGGCCGAACACGACAAGAAGAATTAATATAAACTTGGCGTTATCAAAGTAGCTGTTCCTCTCATTCATGTTATCACCTTCAAAAAAAGTTTCGATTTAAAATATAAGACAAATTCAACATTTTGTAAACAGTCGTACTGAAAGGTACATCGAATTGACTAAATTGACAGTGCATGAAGGATTCTAACGTAATTTGTAGAAAATGTAAATATATTGAGAGTGTTAAAATGAGAGGTGGGAAGTTTGAAGCAAAACATTGCAGCCATTGAAGAAGATTTGTTGGCAAAGCGTTTAAAAAAAGCGCAACAAGAAAATGAAAAATTAAAAAAATATTACGAAATTTTCGATCGATCAGTAGATGCTATGGTGCTTTTAGATCATCACGGCAAGTTTTTTCAAGTAAATCAGTCAGCATGCCGCCTTTTTGAAATGGAAAAAGAAGTCATACTAGAGAAGTCGATAGATGATTTTGTAGCAGCTCTGCCAGGAAACGAATTTATAAAAATTTTTTCTGATCATGAAAAACAGCAATATGCGGAACTCATGTTAAAACTGGAAAACGGCCGAATCAAATATGTTGAATACAGCATCATTGAGAACATTTACGGCACATACAATCTTGCTATTTTTCGGGATGTTTCTTCGAAAAAAATTCTTGAACAGGAACGATCGATCAATGAACAGCTGTTTCCAGATTTATTTGACCGTGCTGTTGACGGCATTGTCATTTTTGATTACGAAGGATTTATTATAGATGCCAATCAATCATTTTGTACAAGCTTTTGCATTCCGAGTGATGAACTCAAAAACTATAAATTTTCAGATTTTATCGAAGATGAGAAAATGAAAAAATATTTTTATGAAGTATTGTTTGAAAAAGGAAAAATGAAAGGAGAAATGCCTGTCCGATTAAAAGACGGAACGCGAAAAATTTTTGAATTTACGACCACGTCAAACATTTTACACGGATTTTACATGTCGATATTGCGCGATATTACAGAGAAGAGGCTTATGGAACAGCAAATTTTGAAGAGTGAAGAAAGGTTTAGAGAAATTTTTGAAAATGCTCTTGATGCCATCCTTATTTGGGATCATTTTGGAAATATTATACGCGCGAATCAATGGGCTTGCCGCATATTTGAACTCCCCTTTGATGAACTGTTGAAAAGCAATTTAATGCGATTTATCAATGCAAATGATCCAAAGTTTTTGCAGGTGAAAGATGAATATTTAAAATCCGGTGCCATCCGGGAAGAATTAATGTTTTACATGCCGAACGGACAAAAGAAGCAGCTCGAATTCACATCAAAATACAACCCGAAGGAAAAAACCCATATGACCATATTGCGAAATATCAGCGACCGGAAACGAATGGAAAAAGAATTGCGTGAAAGTGAACAAAAATTCCGGAATGTGTTTAACGGAGCGATGGACGGCATTCTTCTGTTTAATGATGATTGGTTGATTGTTGATGCCAATCCTGCTGCAATGCAAATTTTAGGATTAACACAAGACCAAATTGGACGTGATTGCATATTCCGATTTTTTCCCATTCATTTTAAAAGTGATTGGAAAATGGATGGGTTGACGAAAGAATTTGCGATTACGGTGAAAAATAAGCAGGAAAGAATTCTCGAATGTTCATTTAAACGCCACATTATTGAAAATATGAATTTAGTTATATTTCGCGATATCACTGAAAGAAAAGAAATCGAAGAGCGGCTGAGAAAATCGGACACTCTCAATATTGTTGGGGAATTGGCAGCCGGAATAGCCCATGAAATCCGCAATCCAATGACAGCGTTAAAAGGATTTATCCAGCTGCTGCAAGGAAGCATAAAAGAAGATTATTCCATGTATTTCAATGTCATTACTTCTGAGCTGAAGCGAATTGAATCAATCATTGATGAATTTCTTATTTTGGCGAAGCCTCAAGCTGTTCGATTTGAACAAAAAAATATTGTGAAAATCATGAAAGATACGATAGAATTATTAAATGCACAGGCTATTTTAGTAAATGTGCAAATTCATTTAGACTACGGGGAAGTGCCGGAAATATTTTGCGAACCCAATCAATTAAAACAAGTTTTTATTAACATATTAAAAAATGCAATCGAAGTGATGCCAAATGGAGGCAATATTTATGTTTCGATCACAAAAGAAGATGATCACCGGGTTCAAATTTCCATTCAAGATGAAGGGCCAGGCATTCCAAAAAATAAACTGAAGCGGCTTGGGGAGCCGTTTTATACAACGAAAGAGCGGGGAACAGGCCTAGGTCTTATGGTAAGCTACAAAATAATTAAAGAGCACAATGGGAAAATTGATGTCAAAAGCAAAGTAGGGTATGGAACGACATTTTATATTTCGCTCCCTATCAATGGTCAAGAAGGTGTGTAGGATGTACTTTTTGCATACAATGAACAGCCCTATTGGTACGATCGGGATTATAGAGGAAAAAAATCGAATTGTCTCTTTGTTGATGGATGAGCAGGAGCTTACAGAGCTTCTGGCATCTTCAAAAGTTGTGGAACATAAAACGGATCTATTGGAAGAGGCAGCGAAACAGCTTAAGGAATATTTTCAAAGGAGACGAAAAATATTTTCCCTTCCCATTTTTCCAAAAGGCACTTCATTTCAGCAAAAAGTATGGAAAGAGTTGATGAACATTCCATACGGTGAAGCTAGAAGCTATCAATATGTTGCAGATGGGATCGGAAATCCGAAAGCTGTTCGGGCAGTTGGACAAGCCAATAAAGCGAATCCTATCCCGATCATAATTCCTTGCCATCGGGTGATTGGCAAAAACGGAGCGCTTGTAGGCTATGCAGGCAATCAAACGGATAAAAAAGCTTTTTTGCTGCAATTAGAGCAGTGCAAAAATTGGGCATCATAGAACCTTTCAAAATGAAAAACTCTGCGATGCCTGCGCAGAGTTTTTAAAAAATTTGCTGTTTTTACGATGTAAATGCTGTGCCGGCATTTAAAAAAGCTTGGACGAATCACTCAACAGCTGTATATGTGTAAAATCTTTCCTCTATAAAAATCATCCCGGTTTTTCTTTTTTATTCTTGTTTAAATTGCAATAGTCTCGTTTTTAAGTCTTTCTCGAGCTGCATTAGTTCTTGCTCAGCCTGCTGCCTTTTTAGACGTCCTTCCTGTTGGATCCTGAGCGTTTCTTCGATTGTTGAAATTAGGTCGTCCTGTGTTTTTTTCAACGTTTCAATATCGACGATGCCTCGTTCATTTTCCTTGGCTGTTTCAATTGTGTTTGCTTTCAGCATTTCTGCATTTTTCAAAAGCAGCTCGTTCGTCGTTTTCGTCACTTGCTTTTGGGCCTCCAGTGCTCCTTTTTGCCGATATAAGGTGAGAGCGATCGCAATTTGGTTTTTCCATAAAGGAATAGACGTCAAAATGGAGGATTGGATTTTTTCCGCTAATGTTTGATTCATATTTTGAATCATCCGGATTTGCGGAGCCGTTTGGATTGTAATTTGCCTAGATAGCTTTAAATCATGGATCCGTTTTTCCAACCGATCAGCAAATTGAAGCATGTCGTTTACTTCTTGAACCGCCATTTGATCTCCAGTTGTTTCCGCTTTTTTTTGCAATTCCGGTATTACTTTTGTATGGAGCTCCTCCAATTTTAATTCACCAGCAGCGATGTAAATGTTTAGCGCGTGAAAGTATTCCTTATTATGCTCATATAAACGATCGAGCAATTGAATATCGGACAACAGCGCTTTTTTTGAATTTTCCAGCCGGACTGTAATGCGTTCGATTTGTGCCCCGATTTTTTGGTATTTGGATAAAATTTCATTGATTGAACTAGATATTTTCTTGAAAAGACGAGAGAAGAAGTTTCGTTTTTCCGGTTTTAATTCTTCCGGGTTTACTTGTTCGAGTTTGCTCATCAGCTCTTTTAAAATATCGCCTATAGGCCCGATATCCTTTTTTTGAACATAGTTCAGCATTTCGTGGGAAAAACTGGAGAGCTTTTGCTGAGCGGAAGCCCCAAATTGGACGATCGAATGCCGGTTTTTGTAATCAATTTGAGCTGCCAGCTGTGCAGCCTTTGCTTTATGCTCCTGTGAGAGCATGTCGATAAATTTTTTCGGCTGTTCTTCTTCGCCGACTGCTAAAGGTGATGCGGGCTTATCTTCTTTTTCTCCAAATGGGTCCTTTAATAGATCATCTAATAGATCCAACTCTTTCTTTTCTTCCAACGTAATCACCTATCTTTCCATTTCGTTGTTTGTTTTTTCGCAACATTTAATTCAAATTGAAGATGTTCGATATCATTCGATAAAACGGTGATTAAATCTTTCTCCAATGATTCGCAAATTTGATTCAACATCTGTTTCGTTTCTTCCAATGATGATTTAACGTTCTGATCGCGGATCGGCTGGGCGGAAAGAAACGTATACTTTTCTGCAAGCTCCACGCAAGAATCTAAATGATAGAAAAAGAATGATTCGCCTTGATAGAAGCGTTTCGGCTCCTTTTCAACGACATGATATATACGTTTGGAAAGCCTGATTGCTTCGACTAGCTGCTGAATCGTTCCGAGCGATCGGGCTCTAAATAAGGTGCGCTGCAGTCGGGCAATTTTTTGTCTTGCTTCTTTTAAATTTTCCTGTACATATTTGTATTCACTGGCTGTCAATCCGTTTTGCTTCAGCCAATTTCTTTTTTGCAGCCATTTGGTGATATAATAGACGATAATACCGCCTGCAACAGCATACAAAGACGATTGAATGAAAGCTTGGTCAAATCCTAAAAACAAGGCAAACCAAAGAACAGACATCGAACAAACAGCAATAAAACTTCTTATGAAAAACAAGAATATCGATTTCATGATCCTACCCCTGTCAGCATTGTTTAATAAATTTACGAACAAACGGAAAGCAAGGTTTCGCTTTTTACTACAATTTTACTACAATTTAGAGAAAAAGTAGAATGATTTGTGAATCGGAATGGAACGAAACGTTTTTTCAAACGTAATAAAGTACAAAAATAAATAATGGAGGGAAATCCATGATTATTACAACAACCAATTCTTTGCAAGGAAAGGAAATTGAAGAATACTTGGGGATTGTCAGCGGTACAACCATTCTTGGGGCAAACATTGTCCGCGATTTTTTGGCAGGCATTACGGATATTGTCGGCGGCAGGAGCGGCGCATATGAAAGCAAGCTTTCAGAAGGAAGGGAAGTAGCTATTGAAGAAATGACAGCGAAAGCTAAAAATCTGGGAGCCAATGCTGTGATTGGAGTGGATCTTGACTTTGAAACATTACGAGATGGGATGATGATGGTTGTAGCAACTGGAACAGCTGTAAAAATCCGATAAAATTGCGCTGTTTTTTAGGCTTGTCGTTGTGATGATAGAAATAAGCGCAGCTTTTCTTAATGAAAGGAAAGAAATTTCCGACAATATTTTAAATAGAAAACAAGCATCTTATCATTGCTCAAATATTGTCCTCCGACCTATAAAACGGCAGCGGTTATTGAGGCAATAAGCTTTGGTCTGCTGTCAGCAAGTAAAAAAGAAGTCGAATTTTTTCTTTTAAAAAGGCTTTTGGATAAGCTTTTTATGACTGTATGAATGTTTTGACAATCCTCCTTACGTAAATATTAAAGAGGATTGTCAAATACTTGTGTAAAAATATTGTCTAAATTTGCGAATCTATTTACAAAAATAGTAGAATCTGTAATAATAACCGAGTGCGTGTCTTTAGACCGCGAGATTTGGAAGGAGGATATGAGAAATGGCAACGGAAGAAGAGCTGCGCAAAGAAAAGCTGTTCATAGAAATCATAATAAAAAGGCAAAAAATGATTGAAATGGCTCAAATAAACGGTATGAACAGCAAAGAGACGATTGAGCTGAGCCAAGAACTGGACAAGCTTTTAAACAAATACCAGCAAATGGTAAGCAGCGATGAGAAAAATCAATCGATTTTCCACCCTATGAAATGGACATTAACAAATCCTTTTGTTGCAACGGTTGAAAAATAAAGAAAACTCATACTTGACAAGCTTAAAAAAGTTCAGTCAGCACAATCATAAATAAAATTCCGAAAATAAAAGAATATGTCGAAGTCAATTCATGACCATCGCCGTGGCTTTCCGGAATCAATTCTTTATAAATGATAAAAAGCATTGCTCCTGCAGCAAAAGCAAGACCGTAAGAAACTAAAGATTCAACAAATGTTGTTAAATAAAACCCTATTAGAGATGTGACAATCTCGATCGCTCCTGTCAACGTTGCAATGAAAAAGGCTTTGATGCGGGAAATGTTCTGATTGATTAAAAAAAGCGCAACTAATAAGCCTTCTGGTGCATTTTGCAGCCCGATTGCAAGAGCAATTAGATGACCTAAATCTTGTTTCTCTGAGGCATAACTTACTCCGACAGATAGACCCTCCGGGAGATTATGTAAGGTGATCGCCGAGATAATGAGCAATGCTTTTTCGTCAAATTGTATTCCTTCTTTCGTATGCTCCAGTTCAATGTGAGGAATATTTTTCTCTAAAATTGTTAATATAAGCACTCCAAGTATTAATCCGATGCACATTTTCATTATATTTCCGTTTGCTAATGCTTCAGGTATCAACCCCCTCATGGAAGCAGCCATCATAATTCCAGCGCTGAATGCTAATAATAAATCTCTTCCTCTATGTTTAATCGTTTTTTGCAAAAAAAGAATCGGGACAGCCCCTAAACCTGTAGACATTGCTGATAAAAAACTCCCAATATATACGTCGTACATAAAATCGTACCCCTTTTCAGAAAAAATAAATTTTGATAATAATGTTTTATAATAGATTTGTTATTTTATCAATAGAAGGAGATTTTATATGAAAGAAGCGCTCTTGTTTATTGTAGAACTGATTAATGATTTTCATGATAATATTATCCATTTGGTAGAAATGGCTGGTTTTCAATTAACAGATAAACAGCTGCATTTTTGGATCATCGGCATTTTCGGCATGGTTATCTTTTTCATTACACATGTGGTATTTAAATATATAGCAAAATTCGGCATTTTATGTATATCGTTTATTTATACAATGACCGTACTAGTTGTCATAGTGTTTGCCATTGAGATTCAACAAAAAATAACGAATAGAGGAAATATGGAATTTGAAGATATTGTGCAAGGACTATGGGGATTTCTCGCTCTGTTCTTCGCTTTTTTGAGCATTTATATCGTTTATAAAGGTGCAGTAAAAATAATGGGAAAAACACGTTCTCAAAAAGGAAGAAAAGGAAAAAGCGGAAGCCGCATGTCAAGATATCATTCATCATAAGAAAATGATTGGGTACGACTCAGTATTTTTTAGCCCCGATCCTCTAATCGGTTTTTGATTCAAAAATAGATAAAAGAAGGTAGAAACCGTCGCTTTCATCGGTTTCTACCAATCCTGCATCAAATGCATCATCAAGCATTTTTAGATGCGGCTTACATTAGAACAAGAAGGCTGTTTTTCGCCTAGTTACGAATCACATCGAGCTTCAGCTTTTATTTGATAGCGGCAGCTTTATCGTCACGGTTGTGCCGACATTCAATTTGCTTTCAATCTCAATGGTGCCGTCATACATATCGACAATGCGTTTGCATATTGCCAGTCCAAGTCCGGTGCCGCTGTCTTTCATCGTAAAAAATGGATCAAAAATTTTTTCCATCATTTTTTCAGGAATCCCTTTCCCTGTATCGATCACTTTGATAACTGCAAGATTTGCTTCTTTTTTGACAATCAATTCTAATGATCCGTTCATGTCCATTGCTTCTAAAGCATTTTTCGTTAAATTTAACAGAACTTGCTTAATATGGTCTTTTGTACAATAAATTCGAATAGGATTATGCCGATCCATATGAACTTGAAAATTTGTTCGATGGAGATTGATTTCCGATTTAATGATCGGCATGACTTCGTCGATAATCTGATTTAAGTCGTACAGTTTGTGTTTATGAGCGGTTGGTTTTCCGAGAACGAGAAATTCGCTCACAATTTCATTGATTCGGTCGATCTCTTTTTCTATGACGGAAAAATAATGCTGATCTTCTTCTGACTGATATTTTTTCTTTAACAGTTGAATAAAACCGCTAATTCCAGTTAAAGGATTTCGGATTTCATGCGCTGTGCTGGCAGCGAGAGTACCGACCAGTTCAAGCTTTTGCGCTTTAATTTTTTCTTCTTCCAATCTTGCTTTACGTTTCAGCAAATAATATTGGATCAACAAAAAAATAATATTAAAAAAAATGTATACAATGGCGGCATAAGTTAAAACAACTTGAGAGATTTCCAACGGCTTGACCGGAGCGACCGACGCTTTCAGCACCCATGGAAGCTGGGTAATATCAGTTTGAACAGATTTTTCGGAAGCGTCCTTTTCTTTTTCGCCTGCACTGAAAAGAAAGTTGTTCTTCGTGTCACTCACCACGATATATAAATCTGGGCTCAGTACGTTCATAATATTTTGTATATAGTTTATGCTTAATGTGGCGTATAAAACGCCATTTACATCCTTTTGCTGATTTACAATCGGGGTGCAGATCGTGATAAGCTTTTTATCGTGAACTTCTGAAATAGCAGTCTTTTTTGTTGCGAGCGCAGATTGAAAACATTTTTCCGAAGAGATGTCATGATGTAATGGAACGGGTTGAGTGCCGATTTTTATTGTCCCGTCTGCATTTGCGATATAAAGGCCGGTAAAGCGGGGTTCTTGTTGTAGGGTTTCTTTTAGAGCTCTTTGAATTTGGTTTGGATTATTTTCTTGATCTATGAATAACGCCATTGTTTCCATTCTCGTTTTTGTTTCCGAGATTAAGCGGTCAATTTGACTTTGATGAATGTCTAGCATATATACGGCTTCTTTTTCATGTTTCGAAAAGAGAATATTTTTTTGTTTTTCCCATATGATAAACGAAATCAGAAAAGTGGGCAGGATTACGATCAAAATGTAAAGCAAAACCTTATGGCGATGTGTTAAGTCCAGCATTTCTTTAAACTCCTTCTTTTTCATCAACCTTTTTATTATAGCATGATCTTTTGAAAGAAGATCGGGTTAAAAAAAGTTTTTTTATTCTGAAATTTTCTATGCAGTGATTGACAATAATGAGAAGTTTCACTATTATAATTCAAGACATTGAAATACTAAAGGAATGATGAAAGTTGGCTAAGGAAAACAGCAGTATTGAAAAATCTCTAAAATTTTTTATCGTTCTTTCGCGTGCTTATCGCGCAATGAATGATCAAGTTAGCAAGCACATTCAATCATATGGATTAAACTTAACGGAATTTGCCGTTTTAGAGCTTTTGTATCATAAAGGAGATCAGCCACTTCAACAAATCGGCGGAAAAATTCTTTTAGCTAGCGGCAGCATTACGTATGTTATTGATAAATTAGAGCAAAAAGGGCTGTTAGTTCGAAAAGCATGCCCAAAAGACCGCCGTGTCACATATGCAGCAATAACGGAAAAGGGGAGAAAATGGATTGAAGAAATCTTTCCTTCTCATCAAGAGATGATTGATTCGATCGTGAATATTTTGACAGAAGATGAGAAGGAAACAGCGATTAATCTATTAAAAAAAGTAGGGTACCATGCGAAAGAAAAATGAAAGCGGAACCGGCTTAATTCGGCTCCGCTTTTTTATTGTTTGGAAGAATTAGAATTTCCACCCGTCTGTTTTTTTGTCTTCCTTCTGCTGTATCATTGGAAGCAACGGGTTTGTATTCGCCGTATCCTTTCGCACTGAACTTGCTTGGGTCGAGATTTTTGTTTTCTAAAATAATTTTCATCACATTTACGGCTCTCATAACACTTAAATGCCAGTTTGAATCAAAGTTTGAATTATGAATCGGTACATTGTCTGTATGTCCGCTGATAACCACGTTGCGGGCACTGCCCATGGCGAGCATTTTGGCAATGTCAGTAGCCAAAATTTCATCTTTTTTTCTCACTTTGGCGCTGCCTGAATCAAACAATATATCGTCCCGAATCGTGATTAACAAACCCTCTTCGTTTAGTGATGTTTTAATATTGTTTTTCAAGTTGTTTTCTTCAATGTATTGATTAAACCGATTTTGAACTTCCGCTAATTCCTCTTGATCGCTGTTTCCCGATTCATCATTGTCATGAGGCTCATTTTGCACTTTTCCATTTTGTTTGTTTTCTTCGATGTTTTCCATTTCTTGTTGTGGTAGAGGGCTCGGATATTCTAAAACGCTTATGCCTCCGTCAAAATTGGAATTGAAAGCTCTTGCCAAACGCTCAAATTTTTGGGCATCTATCGAACTGAGAGCAAATAGGACGATAAAGAGCGCAAGCAAAAGGGTTAAAATATCGGCATAGGGAATAAGCCAGCTTTCATCTGTATGATGGTCATTGCGGTTTTTTTTTCTACTACGCATCGGACGCAACACTTCCTTCATCAGAAATCTTTGCCCGCTCTTTTTCAGGAAGATAAAATGCCAATTTTTGCTGAATCGTCCGCGGTGCCTGTCCTTCTAAAATGGAAAGAATGCCTTCGATCATCACCTGGCGGACGAGCACCTCCTGCTGAGATTTCCGTTTCAGTTTGTTCGCAAATGGGTGCCATAAAACATATCCTGTAAAAATTCCGAGCAAAGTAGCAACGAACGCGGCGCTGATCGAATGTCCGAGCTCCTCAATATTTTCCAAATTGGCTAGTGCGGCAATCAAACCTAATACAGCTCCTAATACGCCAAGAGTCGGAGCATACGTGCCGGCCTGAGAAAAAATGGCGGCGCCTGCTTCATGCCGCTCTTCCATTGCATTGATTTCTTCTGTCATAACATCTCGGATGAACTCGGCAGACTGACCGTCCACAGCCATGCTTAAACCGGTCTTTAAAAATGGGTCATCTATTTCCTGAAGCTTAGCTTCCAGCGCCAACAATCCTTCTTTCCTTGCGATTTGCGCCCATTCAGAGAAAAGGACAATCAACTCTTGAATCGTATAAGTTTGTGTGTCTTTAAATAAGACGCGGAATAATTTCGGTACTCTTTTAATTTCATTTGTCGGAAAGGCAATAACGACCGCAGCAATCGTTCCGATGATAATAATGACGATAGCTGCCGGATTGATTAAGACGGAAAGACTGACACCTTTTAAAACCATGCCGACAATAATTGCCATAATTCCTAAAAAAATGCCGATAATTGATGTTTTGTCCATGTTCATCAAATCCTTCTTCTTTCTATATTCAATTATTATATCGACAAAGAAAGACGAAAATTTTATATTTGATAAAAAAAATAAACGACACATTCATCGGAATCGATTTTTGCGATGCTGCTCCCAAATAAAAAAACTGCCCTAATGGACTGTTAGGGCAGCTGTTATGAACGAATAACAATTTCTTCATTTTCTACGTCGGCGATTAAATGATTGTGCACTTCACCGTCTAACAGGATGTCTGCAATTTTGTCTTCAATATGTTCTTGAATGACGCGGCGAAGCGGACGAGCGCCGAACGATGGATGATAGCCGATTTCTACCAATTTTTCTTTTGCTTTTTCTGTTACGTCCAATGAAATGTTTTGTTCTTTCAACGTGTTCCGAACTTCTTCAAGCATCAAATCAACTATTTTCAAATAATCTTCTTTATCAAGCGGTTTAAATTCGATAATGGCATCGAAACGGTTTAAAAATTCAGGCTTAAAGAATGAACCGAGAGATTCAAGGATGCTTGATTCTTTTTCCACCGTGCTGTTAAAACCGACGTGAACTTGTTTTGCACCTGCTCCAGCGTTAGAGGTCATAATAATGACCGTATCTTTGAAGCTGACGGTGCGGCCTTGGCTGTCTGTCAAGCGTCCGTCTTCTAATATTTGCAAGAAAATGTGCTGTACATCTGGATGAGCTTTTTCAATTTCATCCAGCAGGATAATGCAGTAAGGGTTGCGACGAACCTTTTCCGTTAATTGTCCTGCTTCTTCATGTCCGACATAGCCTGGAGGCGAGCCGATTAATTTTGAAACAGAATGTTTTTCCATATATTCACTCATATCCAAGCGAATCATGGCATCTTTTGAACCGAACAGCTCCGAAGCTAATGTTTTCGACAATTCCGTTTTTCCAACGCCAGTCGGGCCGACGAACAGGAAGGATCCGATCGGTCGGTTTTTTGCTTTCAATCCAGCGCGGCTGCGGCGAATGGCTTTTGCCACTTTCCGGACAGCATCCTCTTGGCCGATAATTTTTTTCGCCAAGTTTTCTTCTAAATGTTTCATTTTTGCTTGCTCATCCTCTTGCAGCTTGCCGACTGGTATGCCGGTTTTTTCTTCGATGATTTTTTGAATGTCTTCTACTTGAACGATTGCTTGCTGTTTGTCCTTTCCTTGTTCAAGCTGCTTTTCAAGGGCAGCTTCTTCGTCGCGAAGCTTAGCTGCAAGTTCGTATCGTTCTTCCTTTAGCGCTTTTTCTTTTTCATGGGCAATTTGTTTAAGCCGCTCGTGGATGTCTGCTTCATTAGCCGGCTCGGCTTTTAAGTTTAATCTTGAACCAGCTTCATCCATTAAATCGATGGCTTTGTCAGGCAAAAAGCGGTCTTGAATATATCGATGAGATAGTGTGACGCAAGCTTTAATCGCATCTTCTGAATATTTGACTTGATGGTATTGTTCATATTTTTCTTGAATTCCTTTTAAAATGCTGATCGCTTCTTCAATGGAAGGTTCTTTCACAATAACCGGCTGGAAGCGTCGTTCAAGGGCTGCATCTTTTTCGATTTGCCGGTATTCTTTTAGAGTTGTTGCTCCGACAACTTGAAGCTCACCGCGGGCGAGCGCTGGCTTTAATATGTTGCCGGCATCCATAGAACCTTCCGCAGAACCGGCGCCGACTAAAAGATGAATTTCATCGATAAACAGGATGATGTTTTTTCGGGCTTGCAATTCTTGAATTAGCTGCTTCATCCGCTGTTCAAATTGTCCGCGAATTCCCGTGTTGGCGACAAGTGATGAAACATCCAGCAAATAAACTTCTTTATTTTTTAATTTTTGCGGAACGTCTCCTTGAGAAATTTTTAAGGCTAGTCCTTCCACAATAGCTGTTTTCCCTACGCCTGGTTCTCCGATTAAAACCGGGTTATTTTTGTTGCGTCGATTTAAAATTTCAATCACTCGTCTTACCTCATCATCGCGGCCGATGACAGGATCAATCAACCCAGCTTTTGCAGCATCCGTTAAATTTCGGCCGAATTGATCGAGGAAGCCGTTCTGTTTTCCGCCCCCTGATTTCGGTTGTGCTTGAACAGCTTGGTCAAAGCTCTCAAAAGAGTTTGGCATAAATGATTGAAATAATTCATCGAAACCGCTGAATCCGTAAAAACCACTTGGGATTTTTTGTTTATATTGTTGATAGCATTCTTGACAGAGACGCATTTCTTGTTTGTTGTGATTGATTTGTACATTTAATAAAACATTGGCTTTTCTTGCTTGGCAATTTTCACACAACATATAACATTCCTCCTTTTTGACTTTGATTAACTTTGACCAAAAGAAGAAACTTCTTTGACTTTCTTTGACCTTTTGGAATCAAAGAAACAATCTCAATCATTCAATAGTTAGATTCACTGTTTGACCTTTTCTGACTTTATTATACTTTGACCTTTTTTGACTTTCAAGTCTTTTTTACAAATTTTTTTCGTCTTTTTTTCCCTTCTTGTCCATATATTGTTGATAAAGTAAGGTGGGTGAAACATGAGCAATAAATGGGTATTGGCACTTCAAATAGCTTCTGTCTATATCGGCACTGTCATCGGTGCAGGGTTTGCAACGGGAAAAGAGATCGTTGAGTTTTTTTCAAAATACGGCGCTGGAGGAATTGTTGGAATTATTTGTTCTGCCGTTTTATTTGTTTGGCTGGGAACGAAAATGATGTTGATCGGAAGACGCATTAATGCATCTTCGTATTTGCAGTTGAACCAATTTTTGTTTGGGACGTTGTCAGCTTATGTAGTCAACGGCTTGATGTTTATGATGCTGATTGGCATCACATCGGTCATGCTGTCGGGGGCGGGGGCGATTTTTGAAGAGCAACTGTCGCTTTCAAAGCAATTTGGAATTTTTTTAACGATTGTGCTTTCCATTGCTGTGATTTCGTTTGGAGTCAAAGGGCTGTCTTCCGTCAATCTAATGGTTGTTCCGCTTTTTATTTTGTTTAGCCTGATCATCTCCATTGAAGCCATCATAAGGGGTGATTTTATCGATTTATCGTTGGATGGAGTGTTTCAACCAGTCAAATCAAGCTTTTTATATGTTTCTTTTAATCTCTCTCTTGCTCAGGCTGTACTTGTTCCGCTCGCAAACGCAATAAAGGATGAAAGCGCCATTAAATTGGGCGGAGTTGTAGGCGGTCTCGGATTAAGCTTCATTTTATTTTCTAGCTATTTCTCCCTTCTGCATTTGCCGGACGCCGGGCTTTTTGAAATCCCAATGGCTGAAATTGTCAAGCAGCTGTTTTCAGGCTTTTATTACATATACATCCTTGTTATTTTTGGAGAAATATTTTCATCGTTGATCGGCAATCTGTATGGTTTGGAACGTCAATTATCATCGGAAAAGCCTTTGGCAAAAATCGCTGGTGTCATTTTCATCCTATTATTATGTTATTTAGTCAGCCTGATAGGATACGGAAAGCTCATTTCCACGCTTTATCCGCTGTTCGGGTATATGAGCATTGCCTTTTTCATATTATTAATGTTCAAAAAAATTCCAGACGATAACAAATCATGATAAAATAGTAGGGAAATGAAGGAGGAGTTTATTTGGATAAAATCGCGGTCATTTCTGATATACATGGGAATATTCCAGCGTTGTCGTCTGTATTGAAAGATATAAGCTTGCGAAATGTAGATCGAATTTTTTGTTTAGGAGATCTTGTCGGAAAAGGACCTGAATCAAAAGAAGCGATCGATATCGTCCGCAGCTCCTGCGATTTTGTTTTAAAAGGAAACTGGGACGAGCTGATTACAAGGGAAGATGTAAACGATGTCGTTCGCTGGCATCAAAATCAGTTGTCGCAAGAAGACATAGAATATTTGCGTAGCCTCCCGTTTTCCATTGATTTTTATATGAGCGGCCGCCGGCTGCGGCTTTTTCATGCATCCCCTTTCAGCGTCTGGATAAGGGTACAGCCTTGGGATTCGATTGAAAAAAGATTGTCCATGTTTGAAAACAGCGTTGAAACCGGTTTGGGAACGAAGGAGCCGGATGTTGTCGGATACGGTGATGTTCATAATGCCTTTATACAGCATTTATCCGGCAAAACGCTTTTCAATGCAGGCAGTGTCGGTAATCCGCTGGACCTGCCCGAAGCATCCTACTGCATTTTGGAAGGCATGTTCAACTCGGAGAAAAGGGCTCCTTTTTCGATTCAGCACATACGTGTTCCATATGATATTGACCTTGCCATTCAATTAGCTAGAAAAAAAGAAATGCCGGAACTAAAAGAGTATATTCAGGAATTAACGACCTCGCGCTATAGAGGCTTGGAAAAGGCATGATGCGGAGATAAAAGTAAAATTATTGTAGGCAAAAATTAGCGCCTTCATTTAATGAGAATTCTGATTGCTCATTAAATGAAAGGGAAAGTGTGGCAGTAATATGAGAAAGTGCGGCTGCTCCTGGTAGAATGATCATGGACTACATTTAGAGGATAAAAAATTGCCCACAAACGCTCGGCTCAATCCTGTTTTTTAAAAAAAGAAGATTTTTTTACCAAGAGAGTACCCTGAAAAAAGTGATTTCGCTATCAAAAAATAGCGATTAAAAAAGTGGCCCACAAAGTTTTGAGTGACTCCAGTCGGAGCATGCCGTTTGCATAAACAATTCTGTATGATATAATAAGATACAACTTGAATAAAAATCCGTTTCGAAAAAACGGGAGAGGTTTTAGCACACCCTCTATAAAAAACTAAGGAAAACTATATCCTTGGGATATAGTTTTTTCAATGTTTGCGAAAGGTTTAGAAGTTGAATAGATTTATGATGAGCTCGAAAGGCTTCTGAACAACTTGCTTCCGCCACTGTAGCAGAAATAGAAGCATCAGTTTCTGTTTAAGCTAGGCAGTGTGAATGGCTTTCTTTTTTCAGAAAGGAGCGTTTTCAAATGGATAATAAGAAAGCGGTCGTTGTGTTTAGCGGAGGACAAGACAGTACAACTTGTTTGTTTTGGGCGAAGAAACAATTTGATGAGGTGACCGCTGTCACGTTTCATTATAATCAGCGGCATGCACAGGAAATTGAAGCAGCGAAAAACATTGCGAACGAAGCTGGCATACCTCATTATGTGCTGGACATGTCCTTATTAAATCAAATGGCGCCGAATGCATTAACGCGTTCAAATATGGAAATTGAACAAAAGGAAGGAGAGCTTCCCAACACTTTTGTTCCGGGGAGGAATTTAGTTTTTTTGACATTTGCCGCCATTTTGGCGAAACAACTGGGAGCGAAACATATTGTGACAGGTGTATGTGAAACGGATTTCAGCGGCTATCCTGACTGCCGGGACGTGTTCGTAAAATCCTGCAATGTAACGATTAATTTAGCGATGGAAGAGGAGTTTGTGATTCACACGCCGCTTATGTGGATCAATAAAGCGGAAACGTGGAAGTTTGCCGATGAGTTAGGGGTGTTCGATATCATTCGCGAAAAAACGTTGACGTGCTATAACGGCATTATTGGCGACGGATGCGGCGAATGCCCTGCTTGCTTATTGAGAAAACGGGGATTGGAACAATATTTGGCTGAAAAAGGAGCTAATACGTGATGCTTCATCAATTTTATCCGCAAGTTTTTCATAATTATAGTTATGAGCTGAATAAAGATATGCAAATATCTGCTGCACACTACATCCCGCATGAAAAAGCGGGGAAATGCGCCCGTGTACATGGCCACACGTATTTCGTCAATCTCACTATTTGCGGTGATCAGCTTGATGATTCAGGATTCCTTGTGAATTTTCAGCATTTAAAAAAATGGGTTCATGATCGATTTGACCATACGCTGCTCAATGACCATACGGATGTATTCAATGGTCAAAACAGCGAAGACTTTCCAACGACAGAAGTGGTTGCGCGGAAAATTTGGGAAATTGTCCAGGATCATTTAAATGTACTCCCGAATAAACCGAAATGCTTGCAGGTGTTTGTCAGAGAAACGCCGACAAGCTATGTTGTGTACCGTCCGAAAAGGGAGATGAAATAATGAAAAAAATACCGGTCATCGAGATTTTTGGACCGACCATTCAAGGGGAAGGAATGGTGATCGGACAAAAAACAATGTTTGTCCGAACGGCCGGTTGCGACTATTCATGCAGCTGGTGTGATTCAGCTTTTACGTGGAACGGTTCAGCAAAAGATGAAATTAAACAAATGACAGCAGCGGAAATTTTGGACGATCTTATTGAGCTTGGCGGCGATCGCTTCAATCACGTCACCATTTCGGGCGGAAATCCGGCATTGATTAGAGGATTGGATGAATTGATTATCCTTTTAAGGGAGCAAGGATTTCGCACTGCACTGGAGACACAGGGAAGCCGTTATCAAGATTGGTTTTTACTAATCGATGATTTAACTCTTTCTCCCAAGCCTCCTAGTTCAGGGATGAAAACGAACTTTACTGTGCTTGATGACATTATGAAGCGGCTGATCGATGGCGGACGGAAAGACAATGTTAGTCTAAAAGTTGTTGTTTTTAATGAGGAAGATTTTGATTACGCGAAAAACGTCCACCTTCGCTATCCAAATATTTCATTTTATTTGCAGCCTGGAAATGATCAAGTAAACGAACAAAATGATCACCTCCTGAGAAATCAGCTTTTAGAAAAATTAGAATGGCTGATCGAATTGACTGTTCAATCAAAAGAAATGAACGATGCTCGAGTTTTGCCGCAGCTTCATGCACTTGTTTGGGGAAACAAGCGCGGAGTGTAAATGAATAGGAAAGGATGAAAAAAGATGGCTGGAAGAAAAGATGATGAATTGAAAGATCTGACGCTGTTAGGCAACAAAAATACAAAATATTTATTTGAATACAGCCCAGAAGTGTTGGAAGTATTCGATAATAAACATCCAGACCGCGATTATTTCGTGAAGTTCAATTGTCCGGAGTTTACCAGCTTGTGTCAATAAGGGCACACTTCAGTGGCGACACTGTCGGATAAACCTTGTGAATTCAGGGGAAGAGGATAATGGAGTAAAAAGCGAAAATGGCAATTGTAATCGAATAAAAGAAAAACATGTTCTTGTCTCTTATTCCCATTATCTTTCCAACCCTGAGCCAAGCCTCAAATTTAAGGGAATCTTCTTCTTAAATTTGAGGAAGGTGCAGAGACTATCGAAATCACTCCAGCATGAAGCGAGTAAGAGTAGTGTTGGAGGAAGAGAGTAGAGTACACCAAGATGACAGCATATATTATCTTGGTGGAAGCGCAAGGGTTCTTATTCAATATCGCAGTTGAATAAGAATATGATATAGTCCACCTGTTTGTGAAAAACAGAGGCCAATCACCGGACAACCGGACTTCGCGACCATTTATATCAGCTATATTCCAGACAAAAAATGTGTGGAAAGCAAGTCGCTGAAGCTTTATTTGTTCAGCTTCCGCAACCACGGCGATTTCCATGAAGATTGTGTTAATATTATCATGAATGATTTAATCAAGATCATGGAGCCCCGCTACATCGAAGTATGGGGAAAATTTACGCCGCGCGGCGGTATTTCTATTGATCCTTATGTCAATTGGGGACGTCCTGGAACAAAATACGAGAAAATGGCGGAGTATCGTATGATGAACCATGATTTGTACCCGGAAAAAGTGGACAACCGATAAAGCAAGTCGCTTGAGGCGTTTTTTTGATAAAAGAACCTGCCGAAACTTGCGTTAATTGTAAAAAATTCTTGAAATGGCACTAAACTCTTTAATATAAGAAAAAGTAAAACGGAGCATTCAATTCTCCGTTTTACTTTCCGACAATTTTATAGTTTTTATGATTAACTACTGTTTTTTGTTCCAGATCCATTTCCCGAAAGTTTTCCATGTACGTAAGATCGACGATGACGGAATTTTCATTTACTTTTTCGACAATTCCTTTGAGACCGTCTTTAAATTCAATAACATCTCCAACTTCAGCAATTTTCATTTGTTCTCTCCTTTTTTATGGATTTTCAAATATTTTGCATGATTTCTTTAGAATTGTAAAGTTTTTTTGGACAATCGCAAAAAAATAGGTAAAAAGTTTCCATTGCTCGGTAGACTGTTTTTCATAGAAAAGGAGATGGTCGAGTTGACAAATCAAGAGATACAAGACATTTTAAACAAGCTTCGTGATGGAGAACTGGAAGAATATTGTGTATCAAAGGAAGATTTTATGACGTTTCGCAAAGTACTGATCGAAAGGGAAGATTTTAAACATTTTCATGGAACAGCAAAACGCGGTGGCAGCATTGTTTACCGATATACAAAAGATCCAAGAAGCTGACCGATGTCAGCTTCTTAATTTTTGGCACATCTTCCTCATAAAAACTGCTATTAAAGACTGTTCACTGTTCTTCCCGTACCTTTACGGCATATTTCTTCAATTTTTTTAATGCTCCTTTTCTCCAATTTTTTACTTTGTTGACTGTGACATTTAGCTCCTCTGCAATTTCCTTCTGAGTTTTTCCTTCAAAAAAATACATGGTAAACCAAATTCGTTGAGCATCTGATAAAGCGGGGGCAATCCGTTCATATAAATCTCTTGCTTCAATGTCTGTATATGGAAAAAATTCCAATTTAGCAGCTATTATGTCATTCGCATGAAGAACATGCCTTTCTTTATATGTTTGTTTTTTCCTTAATTCTGTCATGAGCGAGCCTTTTATCGTTGCATAAGCATAAGTGGCAAACCGTCCTTTCTGTTCGTCATAATTGATGCTTGCTTTCCAGAGGGCGATCGCTGCTATTTGAAAAAACTCGTCTTGGTCTGTATAAATATTTAAAGTTTTCATAATGTGAAAAATTAAAGGGCGAAAAGCAGTTAGCATCTCCTCAAATGATTGATTCTTTTCCACGTGTGCGCATCCTTTCAAAGAGCGCGCTCTTTTTTTTCCGCGGTAATACAATCGTAAACGGTGTAAATCATTTGAGCGAATCATCATGATTAAGATGATACGCGTCCAATTGTCTGGGAAATTCAATTTTCTATATAGGAAAATGCAATTATTTCGTTTCAGCCTCCTCCGTTTTCACCATTTTCCTCATTATTTCTATAGAAGAAATTTAATTGAATAAATAAAAAGATGGCTTGAAAAAATAATGGAAAGAGGTGGGATGAATGAGCCGAATGTATAAGCAAAATTGGAAAAGAAAAGATTCAATTGAAAAATTGTTTGCTGTCTTCCGCAGTTCTACTGATTTTATTCAATATGACGTCAATACAAGCCATATCAAATATTGGATTTCATATTTTGAAACGTTAGTGGATGTAAATATATTAAATGAAAACATTTTAAAGCCGATTCACTCAAAATATTGGCAGTCATTAGAAGAACTAAAAAACATTTTACCGGTCAAAGATATTTTTTTAACCATTGATACGGATTTAATGAAGGAAAAGCTTTTGGAAGGCTTTGTTATGATTTCGCTAAGCGAATATGGATCTCCGTGCTTGCTCGTTAATGCAAAATTAAACAAAGCTAGAGAAGTTACACTCCCGGAAGTGGAATTTACGGTCATCGGTCCGAAAGAGGCGTTTATTGAGTCCATTGAATCCAATATTAATTTAATTCGAAAACGATTGCCGATTGAAGAGCTGCGCATTCGGACTTTAAAAATTGGCAGGCTGACGCAAACAAGATTAGCGATCATCTATATAGAAGGCATAGCGGATGAGGAAAATGTATTTACGGTTTGGCAAAGAATTTCTAATATCCAAATTGATCAAGTGAATGATAGTTCGTACATTACGGAAATGATCTCTGACAATCATAATTCTCCCTTTCCTCAGCTGTTGGATACGGAAAGACCGGACCGTGTAGTTTCCATTTTGGCGGAAGGGAAAATAGCGGTCATTGTGGACGGCTCTCCCCATGTATTAATCGGTCCGACAACTCTTGTCGAATTTTTCGCATCGTTTGAAGATTATTTTTTAAATTGGATTTTGTCTTCCTTTTTCCGTATTATCCGCCTGTTTGCTGTCTCCTTTTCCATATTGGCAACACCGATTTATGTAGCTGTTTTAAATTATCATTATGAGTTAATTCCAACTGATTTACTAAACAATTTTGTCACATCCAGAAGGGAGGTCCCAGTTCCGCCTTTTTTAGAGGCGCTGTTTTTGGAAGGAACGATCGAATTGCTGCGTGAAGCGGGCGCCCGGCTGCCGACAAAGGTTGGACAAACGATCGGCATCGTCGGGGGGATTGTAATCGGAACAGCTAGTGTGGAAGCAGGTTTAACAAGCAATATTTTGCTCATCATTGTAGCGCTTGCTGCATTAGCATCATTTACAACACCTGTCTATAAAATGGGCAATACGATCAGGCTTTTGCGTTTTCCTTTTCTCATGTTTGCCGAAATGTACGGTCTTTTAGGAATCGTTTTATGCTTTTGTTTTTTAGCGACCCATCTTTTACGATTAACTTCTCTCGGACGTCCTTTTTTGGAGCCAATCTATCCTCCGAGAATTTCCGATTTAAAGGATGCATTCCTGCGTATGCCGTTTTCAATGATGAATGAACGTCCGAAACAGCTGCGGACGGAGCAGCCGAAGCGAATGGATGAAGAGAAATCGAGGGAAAATAAAGATATTGATGAATAACAGCGGAAGAGGAGGAATCCAACTTGGCGCAAATAGCAGAACGTCATAAAGTTTCCGCACCGCTCGTTTTTTATTTAGTGCACAGCACTCAATTCGGCATCGGTGTATTAGGTTTTCAAAAAAATGTCGTCAAGTATGCGGGACATGATTCATGGATTTCAGTTATTTTGATCGGTCTTATTGTTCATCTGTACATTTGGATGATCTATCAAATTTTGAAACGTTCAAGCGGAAGCTTAATGACACTGCAGCACGATTTGTTTGGAAAATGGGTCGGCAATGGATTGAACATTGTTTGGATCATCTATTTTTTTCTTGGAAGCTGCGCCATATTAATAGGATATATTGAAATTTTGAAGGTGTGGATGTTTGAAGATTTAAATATTTGGATTTATACCGCAATTTTTATGGGATTGCTTTATTACATTTTTAACGGTGGATTTCGGGTAGTAACCGGATTTGCTTTTTTTGGAGTGGTTCTGCCGCTTTGGATTTTTCTTACATTTTTAATTTTCCCGACTCGTTTTGCAGATCTTCAGCACCTCTTGCCAATTATGGATCATTCACCTCAGGAAATTTTCATGGGAACGATGCAGATGGTCATAACTGTTATTGGGTTTGAAACTCTTTTTTTGTATTACCCCTTTGTCAAAAATATTGACAAATCCCAAAAATGGGCTCATATTGGAAATTTATTTACAACCTGTTCCTATATCATCATCATGATTGTTTCGATCGTTTATTATTCTGCGGAAGAAGAAATATTGCGCAATAAATGGGCGACGCTAGCGATGTGGAAAATTGTTGAACTTCCTTTTGTTGAAAGATTCGAATATATCGGCATTGCTTCTTGGTCTCTCGTCATCTTGCCGAATATTTGCGTCATGTTGTGGAGCGCCAAAAGAGGTATAACAGAAATTTTTGGAATAACAGAAAAGAAGGCAATCATTTCTGTTCTGGTCGTCATGTTTTTTATAGTCAATGTCATTGTTGATAAAGAAGATATTCAATTATTAAATAAGATCATCAATACGTATGCTCTTGGTGTTGTATTTTGCTATATTCCGGTTTTATACCTCATTACGTTTGTACGGGATTTATGGAAAAGGAGAACATAAACATGTGGAAAATTCTCTCCTTCATTATGTTGTTCATGCTGATGCTTTATGGATGTCTGGATAAAGAAATTATTGATGATGTCAATTTAGTGATGGTTATTGGATACGATGTCGGCGAAGGCAATAAAATTAAAGGAACCATTGTTGCTCCTGAATATAAAAAGGAGCAGCCGGTCGACAGCAAGGTGATGACGGTCGAATCAGATTTAAGCAGGGATCTGATTTCCGATTTGCAAAAGGAGTCGCCAGCCCCTCTAGTTTATGGAAAATTGCAATTTGCTCTTTACAGTGAAGACGTAGCAAAACAGGGAATTGAAAAATATGTCGACTCGCTTGAACGAGATGCAAGCGTCGGTTCAAAGGTCATTTTAGCGGTCTGCAAAGGTGAAGCGAAAAATTTGCTGGAAGGAAAATATGGACAACAGGGGACTGCCACGTACTTTCGCAATTTAGTGGAGCATAATATGCACCGGGAAAATTTGCCGATTATCAATTTACACACATATTTGCGCAACTTTCGCATGAAAGGAAAAGACCCTTCTTTGCCTTTATTAGAAAAGAAAAACGACCATGTCAAAATAACTGGACTTGCCTTGTTTCAAAAGGACAAAATGGTTGGCGAAATCGAAAATGATCAGCTTTTTTATTTTAAGCTTCTTTCCGATCGATATGTTAAAGGAATTCATACGATCACAATGGATGATGGAAATAAAGCATCTATAGAAAGCATCCGTTCGAAAAGAAGAGCGAACATCGATGAAAAAAATCCGTTCCATTTAACGATAGAGCTGGAAATTGAAGGGTATCTACGCGAATATTCGGAAGGGACCGTTCGTCCGGAAATCTTAAAAAAAGCTGAAAAAGCGTTTGAAAAGGAAATTGTGAAGAACAGTATGGAGATGATCGATATGTTTAAAGAGAAAAACATTGATCCGGTTGGATTAGGAGAAGAAATTTTAAGCCATGCGAGAGGTTTAAGAAAAGTGAAAAATTGGAGGGATATTTATTCAAAGATGGAAGTCGATGTGCATGCGGATGTAAAAATTACTGAAACTGGTGTGGTGCAATAATTCTAAATATTTGATTGCTTCGTTTTGCCAATGAAACGAGAAACCGAAATAACAAAGGCTGACTAAAAATTTTCCTCCCTCTTCCGATCCTCTGTCATGTTTTTGAACTTGTCTCATATGCATGAAATAAGAAAAGAGGGAGGAAAAATGAAAACTTTTTTTAAGGGAGCTCTGCTTTTAATCGTTGCTTCGTTTCTAGGGGAATGCTTTGATTTTATGATTAACATGGTATTGACGCGGGAACTTGGTGAAGAAGGCATCGGCCACTATATGTCGATCATGCCTATTATGTTTTTCATTATCGTGTTAGCAAGCTTTGAATTGCCGATATCTATTTCAAAATATGTGGCGGAAACTGAAAAGCCGTACCATTGGCCAATGTTGAAATATGCTTTTCGCCTAACTTTGTGGATCAGCATTTGCTTCAGCTTAATTGTTTTTTTGCTGTTTCCTGCTCTTCCGCCGCTAAAAAGCTATCATCCTTCCGTTACGGTTTTATTTGTACTGCTTGTTCCGATGATTTCTTTTTCCTCTATTGCTAGAGGCTATTTAATGGGCACGCAGCAAATGGGGAAAATTGCATTTGCAAATGGATTTCGCAAGCTTGTTCAGCTTATTCTGCTCATTTTGCTGTTCAACCTGTTTGAATTTTCTCCTGAAATGTCTGTCATTGCAGGGTTAAGCTCATTTATTGCAAGCGAAGCCGTTATTGTTCTTTATTTGCTTACCGTTTATGTCTATCAGGCGCAAGAACTAAAAAAAAGCACGCTCGCTTCATCCAAAACAGCTTTGATCCGGCGGAGTTTATTTCGTGTCTCTGTTCCAACGACAATTTTGCGCATTTTTCATTCTATGACACATGCGATTCAGCCGTTTTTAATCAAATATGCATTAATGGCAGCAGGTGTTTCGGAGGTTGGAGCGACAGAACAGTTCGGTCTGCTTTCCGGAGTTGCGATGACGATCGGCTTTTTTCCAGCGTTTATCGCTCATGCACTGTTAACGATTTTGATCCCAACTGTATCAGAAGCGTTTGCTAAAGGAAACCAGGAACTTTTAAAGAAGCTTTTGCAGCAATCGCTCGGAATGACAATGCTTTACGGAATACCTGCGATTGTGATTATGTTTGCTTTTGCTGAGCCGCTTACAAGTTTGTTTGTCAACGGAACTACTGCAACACTTTTTTTAAAGCTTTTATGGCCGTACTTTTTTACCCACTTTTTGATCATTCCGCTGCAAGCGTATTTGATCGGTCTGAATTTAATAAAGGATGCTTTGTTTCATACGGTTTGGGCACATTTTATCTCGTTTGTCGTCATCTTTTTGCTTGGATCGCAGCCAGAATGGCAAATGTCAGGAGTTATTATCGGGCTCAATGCAGGAGGATTGCTGCAATTGTTAATGCATTATATGACAATATGCCAAAAAATCGGCATTGGCTATTGGTCGCTGAAGGAAAAACGTGTTCATTAAGATTTTCCGGGTGTCTCTACTGTGATCTATCGCAGCAATAAAGTATGAAATAGCGAAAGTCATCATTTTTCCATCATTGAATGGAAAAAAATAGTGCTCTCATGAAGGGGGAAGCGTTTTGAAAAAAACAGCTGCCTTGCTTTTTCATTTTCTGCTTATATCATGTGTGTTTTTTGGATGTCAAGAGAGCGATTTGAAACAAGAAAATGCACCGAGCAAAACAACCATGAAAGAAATAATAACGAAAGAAAATTCGAAAGTGCCCGCTAACAATTTTGTTTTGCCAACAACTGACGGCAAGATGGTAAAACTTTCGGATTTTAAAGGGAAAAAGGTCGTGATCAATTTTTGGACGACGTGGTGCCCTCCATGTAAGGAAGAATTGCCTGAGCTTCAACGTTTTTATGAACAAGCGGATTCTGAGCACGTCGCGTTTTTAGGAATTAACATTACTTCAGAAGAAGGGGGAAAAGAAGAAGTAAAGTCTTTTTTATCAAAGAGCGGATTTGATTTTCCTGTGCTTTTTGATGAAAAAGGCGAAGTCATGAAATTATACAAGGTTATGGTCATTCCCACTACTTTTATAATCGATGAACAAGGACAGGTGTTTAAAAAAATCATTGGTCCCGTAACAAACGAACAATTAAAACGTTTAACCGATTTGTAAAGCACAGCGAAGCTTCTGTGCTTTTTCTTTTTTAAAAAATAGAATTTTAATGCTTAACATATGAATCGACCGATTTTCCAACCTACGTTTTTGATCTGTAAAAAAACCGTGATTGAGAATGATAATAATTATTAATACTAATTATTAATTTAAAATTAATATAATTATTACTTGAAAAAAATAATTGTTGATATATAATATACATATAGATGTTGATATTTTAATAGTTTTTTTACTAGTCGCCAAGAATAGCATATGGAATTCAATAGAAGTGAAGCTGAATTTTATTCTCAGTTAGGAGGTTGTAAGTGAGAATGGAAGCAAAGATGTTTCATAATACGGAATTATTTCAAGGGTTGAAACAGCATGTTGAAATGATTGCGGCCATTGTGTCAGGTGTTCTCATTTTTTTCGCTTGGCTGCTTAGTATAGATGATTTCAACATCATATCAACGATTTTATTTATTTTCGCATTCGTTATTGGGGGATTTGCCAAAGCTAAAGAGGGAATTGAAGAAACGATCCGCGAAGGCAAGTTGAATGTAGAGCTGCTGATGGTTTTTGCTGCTATCGGTTCGGCAATCATCGGCCATTGGCTTGAAGGAGCGATTTTAATTTTTATTTTTGCCCTAAGCGGCGCATTAGAAACGTATACAATGAACAAAACAAACAAAGAGATCTCTTCATTGATGGAATTGCAGCCTGAAGAAGCGCTGCTTTTAGTAGATGGACGGGAAGAAAAAGTGCATGTTTCCACTTTATCGATTGGAGATTTGATCATTGTGAAGCCCGGGGACCGCATTCCGGTGGATGGCCAGCTCATAAATGGTCATACGACAGTGGATGAATCAGCTATAACGGGCGAATCCATCCCGGTTGAGAAAGAGCCTGGAAGTGAAGTGTATGCAGGGACTGTAAACGTAAATGGATCGATCACCGTTCGCGTAACGAAAAAAGCATCGGAAACGCTTTTTCAAAAAATTATTGAACTGGTGCAAAACGCCCAATCTGAAAAATCTCCGTCCCAGCAATTTATTGAAAAATTTGAAGGAACGTATGTAAAAGGTGTGCTTATTGCAGTGGCTGTTTTGATGTTTGCTCCTCCATTTTTATTAGGCTGGAGCTTTCAGGAAGCTTTTTACAGATCGATGGTGTTTATGGTAGTGGCTTCCCCGTGCGCGCTCGTCGCCTCGATCATGCCGGCGACGTTATCCGCTATTTCTAACGGGGCAAGAAACGGCATTTTGTTTAAAGGGGGCGTACATTTAGAGCGTCTTAATAAAATTCGGGCGGTCGCGTTTGATAAAACGGGAACTTTGACAAAAGGCGAGCCGATCGTCACGGACGTAATCGTACGCCCAGACGTCGAAAAAACAGAGCTGCTACAAGCAGTTTATAATATTGAGCGGCAATCCTCCCATCCTCTTGCCAAAGCTATTACAGCTTATATTCAGGAAAATGTAAAAGGACTGAAAGATGAATGGGTATCAGTGGATGAACATTCAGGGTTTGGAGTTTCTGCTTCTTGGAACGGGCAGAAAATATTCGTTGGGAAAGCTGCGTTTGTCGGAAAAGAAGAGGCTGAACAATTTCAAAACTCTGTTTCCAAGAAATTATACAAACAAGGGAAAACGGTTGTTTATGTTAAAGACGAAAAAGGAATTGCCGCAAGCATCGCTTTAAAAGATGTACTTAGACCTGATATGAAAAATTTGATGGATGAATTGAAAAGCAAAGGCATCTATACGGTGATGCTGACGGGCGATACGAAAGCGTCAGCTGAAGCCATTGCTAAAGAGGCATCCGTTGATGAATTTCACGGTGAATGTCTGCCTGAAAGCAAAGTTGACCGAATAAAGCAGTTGAATAAACAATTCGGCGTAACGGCGATGATCGGCGACGGTATCAATGACGCACCAGCTTTAAAAACAGCATCTGTCGGTATAGCAATGGGGGAGGGAACGGATGTTGCTTTGGAAACAGCAGATGTTGTATTAATGAAAAACGATTTAACGAAATTGATCAAAGCGATCGAATTGTCGCAAAAAATGAACAAAATTGTGAAACAAAATATTGCCTTTTCTCTATCGGTCATCGCCCTTCTCATATGTGCTAATTTCCTTCAAGTCATTGACTTGCCGTTCGGAGTCATTGGCCACGAAGGAAGCACCATACTTGTCATTTTAAATGGATTGCGGCTATTAAGATCATAAATAAGAAGAATAACAAGGCGGATTAAGCTATATGATCCGCCTTTTATTTTCTTTTAAAAAGTCATTTGGTTCAGAGTCATCGGGTCGTTTCGTTACAATTATGTATGCAGCTACAATAAAAATGAATCCAACCACCCACCCGATTACCGAACTGTAATAATACACATCAATTAACATCATGCCGATTATGGGTGACGAAAATGCCGCCAAGCAGAGGATCGGGACGATATTTCTTTTGATAAATGTCACAAAAAATACACTCCTTAACTCCCCCGATTGCTTTACCATTATTATTATACTAGAATGGTTTTATTTATAAAATATTCCGAGAAAAATGTAAACAACATTTAAAATAACTTTGAAGGTGAAAAATCCTCCACATTTCTTATTGATATGAATGTTCTTTTCGCTTAAAATGATATTTCATTGAATGGACACAATAGAGAGGAAGAACATCATGTGGAGAAAATGGATTGTTTTATTTTTTGGTTTGCTTGCATTATTTTTCGGATGGGAGCTTTGGCAAAAAGATGATTCAGCCGTAAACAATCGGTTGGAAGCCAAAGTAATTGATGTCGTCGATGGTGATACGATGAAAGTCATCGTCAACAATAAAAAAGAAACAATCCGACTTCTTCTTGTCGATACTCCTGAATCTGTACACCCAACGAAGCCTGTGCAGCCATTTGCAATCGAAGCAAGCAATTTTGCAAAAGAAATGCTGTCAGACAAAAAAGTTGAATTAGAGCTTGGCGTTAGAGAACGTGACAAGTATGGAAGATTACTTGTTTATTTATATATAAACGGACAAATGTTTAATGAAATGCTGCTTGAAAACGGGCTAGCCCGCGTCGCATACGTTCATCAGCCAAATACAAAATATGTAGACCGTTTTTTGGATGTTCAAAAAAAAGCCCAGCACAAAGAAATCGGAATCTGGAGTATAGAAAACTATGTTACAAACGATGGATTTAATGATAAGATTGGACAAGACGACAAAAAAGAGGGCTGCGACATAAAAGGAAACATTAATTCAAAAGGTGAAAAAATATACCATATGCCTGGCAGCAGGCACTATTATATAACAAAACCAGAAATGATGTTTTGTACAGAGGAGGAAGCAAAAGAAGCCGGATTTCGAAAAGCTGAATAACGAGAAAATCATTTAAGCGGGAAAGTTTTTTGATATAATACATTTTATAAAACATGAGATGGCAGCAATTATTGAACTGCATAATGAGGTGATGGAATGAAACGAATAGCTGTATTAACGTCTGGCGGAGATTCTCCGGGGATGAATGCTGCAATACGTGCAGTTGTAAGAAAAGGGATATTTCATGGGTTGGAAGTTTATGGAGTATACCATGGATATCAAGGATTAATTAACGGTGACATAAAAAAATTAGAGCTTGGCTCTGTAGGGGACATTATTCACCGCGGCGGCACGATTCTCCAATCGTCGCGCTCTGAACAATTTAAAACAGAAGAAGGACAGCTTCTTGCGATTCAACAATTAAAATCATTTGAAATTGAAGGTCTTGTTGTAATTGGCGGAGACGGGTCATACCGAGGGGCTTTGAAGCTGACGGAAAAAGGCTTCCCTTGCATTGGATTGCCTGGAACGATCGATAACGATATTCCAGGAACAGATTTCACGATCGGATTTGATACAGCTCTGAATACGGTTGTAAGGGCAATGGACCAAATTAGGGACACAGCGCAATCCCATGAGCGGATTTTTATAATCGAAGTGATGGGGCGGCATGCTGGTGATATAGCGCTTTGGGCAGGAGTAGCTGGAGGCGCTGAAACGATCTTAATCCCTGAAAGATCGTTTGACTTAGATGATATTGTCAAGCGGTTGGAGCATGGTGTTGAACGCGGGAAAAAACATTCCATTATTGCGTTAGCTGAAGGAGTTATGAGCGCATCAAAACTTGCCGATATTTTAAAGGAAAAATACGGCATTGAGACGCGAGTATCGGTATTAGGGCATATTCAGCGCGGCGGCTCTCCAACTGGATTTGATAGAGTTCTTGCTTCCAGAATGGGAGCGAGAGCAGTTGAGCTTCTGTTAGAAGGAAAAGGCGGAAGAGCAGTCGGAATACAGAAAAACCAAATCGTTGATCATGATATTGAAGAGATATTGAAAGAAAAGAGCGAACCAATCGGAGAATTATATACGTTGTCAAAACAGCTTTCTATTTAAAAAGAGCGGACACCGCTCTTTTATTTTTTCATCCGTTCCGTTTTGTGATACACAATAGTTTTGCATTTACGAAGTCTCCTTTTTTAATGGGGTTTGACCACTTTCATAATAAAAGAGAGCACTTCGTAAATGCTTTTTTAATTTTGATGAAATTCATTACTCTAAAATTTAGTTTTATCCAAATAAAATATTGACGAAACCAAAGAGATTCCGTTTATTGGAAATGGTCAAAACGGCATCAACAGCCGTTGTCTGCAGCGACAGGGCTCCGTTTTCATTTCTTTTTTCACCTTTTTACATATTTGCTGCCCCTTTTTTTTCATTTCTTTATATAAAGAAGGTGAAAGGAGGTGCGAGCAAATGGCTGAGGTTCAACCGGTCAAATCACAATTGCGTCTTGTTTTTGAAGAAGGTTTTGATCATTCCGGCAAGCCGCTGTATCGCTATAAAAATTACAGCAATATTAAAACGTCAGCTAGTGCAGATGATTTGCTTAGAGCAGCCCAAGCAATTGCCAGTCTTCAAAAAATGCCGCTTGCCAAAGTGGAACGAAACGATACGCATCAAATTAATGCATAAGTAATCTGGGGGTGAAAAAATGTCTAAATCGCTCGATCTTCTTTTTGCCAATATGGAAGGAAAGACAGTCAGAATTAATGTTGATGAACCTAAGGATTCATTAACAGCAGAGCAAATTGGTCAAGCTATGGAAACAATCATTCAATCAAATGTTTTTACTTCTTCTGGGGGTTCGCTCGTTTCAAAAAAAGGAGCCAGAATTATTGAGCAAACGGTGACAGAATATACGATGAGCTGACGGAAGCGGCCTGTTTCCGGTTCGGGAACAGGCCGGATTTCAGATGCCATAAAGGGAGGGATTGGTTTGCACGATTGGCTGTCGTTTATCAGCGATGTCGGTTTTCCTATTGTTGTGACACTCTATTTGCTTCACCGGATTGAAGGCAAGCTTGATGACCTAAACCATTCGATTCAAATGATCCCGGTTTATTTGACACAAAAAGAAAATTAATCTCTCTCGATTGATAGCAATCAAACTGTAAAAAGTTTGGTTGCTATATTTTTTTAATGTAATGTAAAAAAAATGAAATAATTTATATTTTTCCTTGTTTTACTAATCTCCATATTGGAATGATCGCTTTGATTTCAGAAAAACCTTTTGATATTAAACCTTTTGTAACAAGGAAATAATCTGTATGTATAGACCTTTACATGTTTTTTTGATAGTATAAATGGCAGACTAAACGAATGGAGTTAGTGGAAGGTGGAAGTTTATCAAAATTTAAAAAAGGGTGAACGGGGAGCATGGATTAGCATTGCAGCCTATATTTTGTTGACCGTTGTAAAGATAGCGGTCGGATATTTTTTTCATTCGGAAGCTTTAATGGCTGACGGACTGAACAACGGGACTGATGTAATTGCTTCGATCGCGGTTTTAGTCGGATTAAAAATATCGCAGCGTCCTCCTGACCAAGATCATCACTATGGACATTTTCGGGCAGAAACCATTGCGTCTTTAATTGCATCATTGATTATGGTCATGGTTGGTTTTGAAGTTCTTACTGAAGGAGCAAAATCAATCATAAACCCGAAAACAGAATCACCTGATTTGATCGCGGCATGGACGGCTATCGGCTCAGCAATCGTCATGTTTTCCGTTTATTTATTTAATGTAAGACTTGCGAAAAAAATAAAAAGTCAAGCGCTCATGGCAGCAGCTATGGACAATCGATCCGATGCATATGTCAGTGTCGGAACATTCCTAGGGATTTTGGCGGCGCAATTTCATATCGCATGGATGGACACAGTTGTTGCGATGATCATCGGAGTGCTTATTTGCAAAACTGCTTGGGATATCTTCAAAGAAGCGGTTCATTCCTTAACGGACGGATTTTCCGAGAAGGAGTTAGACAAATATAAAGAAACGATTAACAATATACCCGGGGTTCAATCGCTTGAAGATATTAAAGCCAGATATGTCGGAAGCACCGTATATGTTGATGTTGTCATTAAAGTTCATTCTAATTTAAATGTCGTTGAAAGCCATGCGATTTGTGATGAAGTGGAAAGAAGGCTGACGGAAGAATTTAATATTACGAACGTACATGTGCATATAGAACCTTTAAAAGGCGACAGTTGAAAAAAACGGACTCTTCATTTTTGGAAAGGAAAGTATGAACTGCCGAGAAAAAGGTGAAAAAACTAAATTTTCTATTTCCATTTTAGATGCCTCACCCCCAGTCTTAGGTGTTCGATTGTAAATTTTTTCTTGCTTTTGCTGAGTGCAAAATGCATTGACCTCCCCGTTCTTTTTTTGTACGATTATATAGATTTCTGGTAAAGGAGCGTCTTTTTAAACATGGGGTCCTTTAAAGTAAAAAAGGTGTTGAATAATAATGTATTAATAGCTGGCCACGACACCTTTCAGGAAGTCGTCTTGATTGGAAAAGGAATCGGTTTCGGAAAAAAAAGGGGGGAGCTGATTTCCAACGAAACAGTTGAAAAGATATTTGTGCTGAAAAACGAACAAGAACAGGAACAATATAAAAAACTTCTTCCTTATACAAACGAGAAGATGATAGAAGTTGTTTCAGACTGTATTGCCCACATTTCAAAGAAAGTCGGACTTCCTCTGAATGAACATATTCATATAGCTTTAACAGACCATATTACGTTCGCAATTAAGAGGATCGAGCAGGGGATGGACATCAAAAACCCTTTTTTATCAGAGACTGAAGTGCTTTATCCGAAAGAATATAATATTGCTAGTGAAGTGGTGTCCATTATTGAAGATAAGCTGAAAATCAAGCTGCCCAAAGGTGAGATCGGTTTCATCGCTCTCCACATTCACAGCGCCATAACGCATAAATCAATTTCTGAAGTGAACCGCCATTCTCAGCTTATTGCTCAGTTAATCGAAGTTGCAGAAGATTCCTTAAACATCCAGCTTGATAAAGAAAGCTTTAATTATTTGCGGCTTGTAAGGCATCTTCAGGCAACAATTGAAAGGGTTCTCAAAGAGGAAAAAACGGAAGAACCAGAAGAATTAGCTTTATTGTTGAAAAAAAAATATCCTCTATGCTATAATGTTGCATGGAAAATGATTAAAATGATGCAGCAAGTATTGAAAAAACAAATTGATGAAGCAGAAGCTGTTTATTTAACGATGCATTTATATCGAATAGCAAAAAAAGAATAAATTTTGCGCACGTGTTACTGATTCGATCAGGCATGAGTGAGCAAGGTGTACTGTATAGGGATTTGTTTTCGTACAGTTGACGCCTTGTTTCACCATGCCTTTTTTGTTTTTTCTAATACATCGATTATTCTTGCTGCATTTGTCAAATGATAATTATAAGGAGGTCATGTTATGTTTAAATCAATTTTCGGTGTTTTACAAAAAATAGGACGCGCGCTTATGCTGCCGGTAGCGCTTCTTCCTGCAGCAGGTATTTTGCTTGCATTTGGTAATGCTATGCAAAATCCGGATTTAACAGATAGAATTCCTGCTTTAACGAACGACTGGATCGTGCTTATCGCAAGCGTCATGGAGCAAGCTGGGCAAATAGTATTCACCAACCTGCCGTTGTTATTTGCAGTCGGCGTTGCAATCGGTCTTGCAAACGGCGATGGAGTTGCAGGGATTGCAGCAGTCATCGGCTACTTAATTATGAATGTTACAATGAACGGTATTTTAACAGGTTTGGGTCAAATGCCTAAAGATATTAGTTCTGATCCAGCATTTGCAAACGTTCTCGGAATTGAGACTTTGCAAACAGGTGTGTTTGGCGGGATCATAGTAGGTATCATAGCTGCTTATATGTACAACAAATATTATAAAATTGAGCTTCCGCAATATTTAGGATTTTTTGCCGGAAAGCGGTTTGTTCCAATTGTGACAGCTGCGTCCGCTGTTCTATTAGGGATTGCGATGTACTTTATTTGGCCGCCGATCCAAGGGGCATTAAACCAGTTTTCTCAAGGAATACTTGAGACGAACAAAACGCTCGCCGCTTTTATTTTCGGTGTGATTGAACGTTCATTGATTCCGTTTGGATTACATCATATTTTCTATGCTCCTTTTTGGTATGAATTTGGTTCTTATGTAAACGAAGCAGGGCACGTTGTTCGCGGCGATCAGGCCATTTTCTTTGCCCAAATCAAGGACGGTGTGGAATTGACAGCTGGAACGTTTATGACAGGTAAATTTCCGTTTATGATGTTCGGTCTCCCTGCCGCAGCACTCGCTATTTATCACGAAGCCAAACCCGAGAATAAAAAAGTGGTCGCAGGGATTATGGGTTCTGCCGCGTTGACATCGTTTTTAACAGGAATTACAGAACCGATTGAATTCAGCTTTTTGTTTGTAGCACCGCTTTTGTTTGCGATTCATGCGATATTTGCAGGACTATCCTTTATGGTCATGCATATTTTACATGTTAAAATTGGAATGACTTTTTCAGGCGGAGTGATCGACTTTATATTATTTGGCGTCCTTCCGAATCGAACGGCTTGGTGGCTCGTTATCCCAGTTGGGCTTGTATTTGCGGTCCTTTACTATTTCGGTTTCCGATTTGCCATCCGAAAATTCAACCTGAAAACTCCTGGACGGGAAGATGCAAGTGTTGAAACGTCTGATGATGAGCAGGAGAGCGAAAAAGCCGGAGATCTTCCATATAACATTTTAGAGGCGCTTGGCGGAAATGAAAATATTCAGCACCTTGATGCATGTATCACAAGGCTGCGCGTATCTGTTCATGATCAAAAGAAAGTTGATAAAGAACGCTTGAAAAAGCTCGGCGCTTCAGGTGTTTTAGAAGTGGGCAACAACATCCAGGCAATTTTTGGCCCTAAATCGGACAATTTAAAAACTCAAATACAAGACATCATGAATGGAAGAACTCCAAGAGCAGAAAAAGTTCATTCTCCAGAGCAGGAAGTTAAAGAACAAGTGGAAAATGTTATGCCGGAAGAATTACAAAGCGAAAGCTTAACATTTTCATCGCCTATGACAGGTACTCTTCATCCGATTACAGAAGTACCGGATCAAGTATTCTCTGGAAAAATGATGGGAGATGGGATTGCTATTGTACCTGAAGAAGGTATCGTCGTCTCTCCTGTTAACGGTAAAGTGTTAAATGTATTTCCAACGAAACATGCTATTAGCTTGCAGTCTGATTCTGGCCATGAAATATTGATCCATTTTGGTATTGATACAGTAAAATTGAAAGGAAAAGGATTTGACATTTTCGTTTCAGAAGGCGATACTGTAAAATTAGGTGACAAACTTCTTGAAGTGGATCTTGAATATGTTAAAAATCATTCTCCTTCTATTATGACGCCGATTGTCTTCACTAATTTAAAAGAAGGTGAAGCAATTGAATTGAAAAAAGTAGGCAAAGTAAACAAGGGCGAAGAAAACATTATTGCCATTCGGTAGCAGTTAGTAAACCGGCCTTGTTTAAATCGGACAAGGCTGGTTTCACAAATAATTGATTATCAGCTTGCACAACTCGACATGCACTGATAAAATTTTTAAAGAAAATAGCAGAAAGGATTTGATGCAAATGGCTGAAAAAACATTCAACATTACCGCTGACACAGGAATTCACGCAAGACCTGCGACTATATTAGTGCAAACGGCAAGCAAATTTGAAGCCGACATTAATTTGGAATACAATGGAAAAACAGTAAACTTAAAATCTATTATGGGAGTTATGTCATTAGGTATTCCAAAAGGAGCAACCATTAAAGTTACAGCATCAGGTGCTGATGAAAATGATGCACTTCAAGCGATTGAAGAGACAATCAAAAAAGAAGGGTTAGGCGAATAATGATACAGCTATCTGGGATTGCAGCATCAAACGGTATTGCTATTGCGAAGGCATACCGTCTAGAAGAGCCGGATTTAACCGTATCAAAAAAAGAAATACAAAATATTCGAGCAGAAATTGAGCGTTTTGAACAATCTGTCGAAAGCGCCAAAGCAGAGCTCGAGGTAATTAAAAACAGCACAGAAGAAAGGCTTGGTGCGGATAAAGCAGCGATTTTTGAAGCGCATTTGCTCGTTTTGAACGATCCTGAGCTGTTAAATCCAGTCAAAGAGAAAATCGAAAACGAAGCTGTAAACGCTGAATTTGCGATGAGGGAAACAGCTGATCAATTTATTGCGATGTTCGAAGCGATGGAAAATGAGTATATGCGCGAGCGAGCAGCGGATATTCGGGATGTCACGAAAAGGGTTATAGCCCATTTATTAGGCGTTCAAATCCCAAATCCAAGTTTAATTAATGAAGAAGTCATTATTGTTGCAGAAGATTTAACACCCTCTGATACTGCGCAATTAAACAAAAATTTTGTTAAAGCATTTACAACTGATATTGGAGGAAGAACATCCCATTCTGCGATCATGGCTCGTTCTATGGAAATCCCTGCTGTTGTCGGAACAAAGGAAGCTACCGCCAAAATTGAAAACGGTGCTTTAGTCATTGTTGATGGGATTGAAGGACAAGTAATCATAAATCCAAGTGAAGATTGTATTGCCGAATATGAAAAGAAAAGAGAAAAATATGAAGAGCAAAAAGCGGAATGGGCTAAATTAAAAGACGAGCCGACGTTGTCGAAGGATGGACATCGTGTCGAGCTTGCCGCTAATATTGGCACGCCTAATGACGTACAAGGTGTTCTTGACAACGGCGGTGAAGGAATAGGTCTCTACCGTACGGAATTTTTATACATGGGACGAGACCAAATGCCTACAGAAGAAGAACAATTTGAAGCATATAAAACAGTTCTTGAGAGAATGGAAGGAAAACCTGTTGTTGTCCGTACATTGGATATCGGCGGGGACAAAGAGCTTCCTTACTTGAATCTTCCAAAGGAGCTGAATCCTTTTCTTGGATTCCGCGCCATCCGCCTTTGTTTAGAAAAGCAAGATATTTTTCGGACACAGCTTAAAGCGCTGCTTCGCGCAAGCAAATATGGAAACTTAAAAATCATGTTTCCAATGATTGCGACAATCGATGAATTCCATCAAGCGAAAGCTATTCTGCTCGAAGAAAAAGAAAAACTTGTTCAAGCAGGTATTGAAGTAGCTGATGATATCGAAGTTGGAATAATGGTTGAAATTCCATCAACTGCTGTTATGGCGGATCAATTTGCCAAAGTGGTTGATTTCTTCAGCATTGGAACAAATGATTTAATTCAATATACAATGGCAGCAGACCGGATGAATGAACGGGTTTCATATTTGTATCAACCGTATAATCCGGCCATCCTTCGATTAATTTCCATTGTGATCGATGCAGCTCATAAAGAAGGAAAATGGGTTGGAATGTGCGGAGAAATGGCAGGAGACCCGATTGCTATACCGCTTCTGCTTGGACTTGGATTAGATGAATTTTCCATGAGCGCAACATCTATTTTGCCTGCGCGTTCACAAATTAAAAAGCTTTCAAAACAGGAAGCAGAAAGCTTTAAAGAAAAAGTTCTTTCTATGCAAACAACGGAAGAAGTCGTTTCTTTTGTTAAAAAAACGTTCCAAATATAAAAGGTACGGAGCCGATCAGTTTAATCTGAATCGGCTCCTTTTTTTGATGCAAGAGCCGATTTATTTACGGAAGGTGAATATAAAAGAATTTCGGCTCTAAGTAAAATGGAGTATGAAAAACGCAGAGCATCAGCA
Organism: Aeribacillus sp. FSL M8-0235; assembly: GCF_038000355.1. Classification (NCBI taxonomy): domain Bacteria; kingdom Bacillati; phylum Bacillota; class Bacilli; order Caryophanales; family Bacillaceae; genus Aeribacillus; species Aeribacillus sp. FSL M8-0235. The sequence goes on from NZ_JBBOBW010000001.1 coordinate 1,471,849, forward strand.
TTTTTTGATTTTACATCCGCTTTATTATCCCGATAAAGTCCATCAAAATATAAAAATGATTTGCAGCGAGCGTATAGCTAATTTGATGCAAACGATAGAAAGCAAAACACAGCAGCTGCAGTTCATAAAAAGCTTTTTGCAGTTTGAGCAACTAAAACGACGGGGTATCACGATATAAATTAGGATAAGTTTGCAAATGCAAAAATTTGAAGCCCTCGATATCCGAATCTCTTCTTGTTACTTTCCTCCAATTTGCTAAAACTTTTTTTCTTTTTCACAGCCGGCACCGCTACGGCGGTATCTTTTTTTAGAAGAAACACATGCAGCCTATGCTTTTTTTTATGCAAGATCGCTCCCAAAAACAAAGCCAATTGGAAATATGAAAAAGATAATTAGTTTCATTTTGTAAAAAGATAAATCAGATTGCCGATATATACATTAGAAAACGTATAAGTTTTCTTAATTATTTTTATTAAATAAAGATTTATGTAGGAGATGGAACAAATGTTTAAAAAGCTTCAGTGGAAATTGACAGCGCTCATCACCATATTGTTAATTTTTTCACTTTTGGTTGTTTTTTTCACGTCTGATTATTTTGTTCAAAAGAACATTAAATCAGATGCGTTTCATACGGGGCAATCGATTGTTAAGCAAGCGAAAAAGAACCTGCTTTTACAGATGCAGGAATATGAAAGAATTTTGCTGCTTTTCAGCAATGAACCGGAAATCGCACAGTTGCTTGAAAAAAATGACGATCAATCTTTACAGTCCGTAAAGGAAACGTTTCAATCATTTTTAAGCGCTAATCAATTGGTCCGGTCTGTCTATGTAGCCAACACTAAGACTCTTGTTGCTGCAGAACCTGAGTTAAACTTAAAGGAAGATTTGATAATCAATTCACGACCTTGGTATAAAAGCGCTGTAACAAGTCCAAACTTTGTTTCGTGGTCAGAGCCTTATCGTGATGGGGAAAAAGGAGAATATGTTGTTACCGCCTCAAAGGCCATTACAAAGGATGGGGTGTTGCTTGGCGTTATTGGAATTGATATTAATTTAACAACGTTTAATGAATTTGTTAAGCAAGTGGAAGCTGGCTTTGGAGGGTATACATTCCTGCTTGATAGAAATGGAGATGCCATCGCTCATCCGAAAATGACCGGAAAAAATTTATATAAAAACAACGGTCTTATGGCAGCGATTAAAAACCAAAAACGTGGTATAGCTTCTATAAAAGAAAATGGAAAAGATTCAACCATTATTTTTGAAACGATCACGGAACTAAATTGGAAAATCGGTGTAGTCTATTCGGATGCAAATCTGGAGCAAACAGCCCGCACAATCCGGAGCATTAACGTTTCCATTATTATTGCTGCATTGATTGTGGCATTTTTCATCACTAGTTTTGTTTCGAGAAGCATTTCAAAGCCGATTTTGCTTTTGGCTAAAAACGCCGACAAAATGGCTGAAGGGGATTTATCCGGAACATTAACAGTGAAAAATAAAGATGAAATCGGGAAATTGGCTAATAGCTTTACGAAGATGACCGATAACATCCGACAAATTCTCCTCGATCTGGACGGATCCGTGAAGGAGCTGCAGCAATCTGCTCAAACATTAAACGTGGTTTCGGAAGAAGCTACTGCGTCAAGTGAGGAAATTTCCGTTGCAATTGAGGAAATTGCAAAAGGCTCAGGTGAGCAGGCAAACAGTACGGAAATTATAAACGGACAAATCAAACAATTAGAAGATTGTATTCAACAAGTAAACAATGATGTAAAAAATGTCGAAAATTTATCTTACGAATCACAAAATGCCAGCTATAATGGTTTAGAAAAGCTAAATGAGCTTCAAATAAAATCAAATGAGGCTGACAAAGAATCTGAGATGGTCCAATCCGTACTACAAAATCTTGTAGATCGAGTTGAAAAAATTTCTGATATCGTGTCGACCATTTCCAAAATTTCAGATCAGACGAACTTGCTCGCTTTAAATGCAAGTATTGAAGCAGCAAGAGCAGGTGAATCAGGTAAAGGATTTGCCGTTGTCGCTGAGGAAGTAAGAAACCTTGCTGAACAATCGGCAAAAGCGACAGAAAACATTAAAAATATGATTGAAGGAATCCAAATTGAAACGAAAAATGCCTACGATGCAATGAGTCGTTCGAAAAAAATTCATGAAGAACAAAACAAAGCTGTTCAAGTGACAGGCAATGCGTTTCATGAAATTGCAATTAAAATGGAAGATTTGCTTAATGCCATTAAATCAACATTAAATGCGATCGATCGGATGAATGAGCAAAAAGAAACAGTCGTCGAATCGATTGAAAATATTTCTGCAGTAACCCAGCAGCTAGCTGCCTCTGCGGAAGAAGTCAGTGCAACAACGAACGAGCAGGTCAAAGCATTCTCAATGGTTGCGGAAAAAGCGGAATCGTTAAGCGAAGAAAGCAACCGCTTAAAAGGCTTAGTAGAACGCTTTAAGTTATAAAAAATATGCAGGGGGTGTCTAATAAGTCGTTTTTACGGCTTATTGACGCCCCCATTAATGTTTTAGAAACGTTGATATATCGGTGTTTATGATTTTTTGTTTTCAAAGGGATTTCTCTGGACAGCCCTTTCTTTATTTTTGATTTGAATGCAATTCACCTAGATGAGCAGGCAGGTAAGAAAACCATAACAGTTGATGTCAAGAAAAAGCATGGGTTTAAAGCTCCCTTTGAAATTTGAATTTTGGACATACTACTGCGTGAAAGAGGACAAGCTTAAACGCACCTTCGCAGGCCGCCTTTGACAGTGTTGAGCAAACAAAAGAAGCTCTATGTCGTTAATAAATTCAGAATGGGAGTAAAACGAAAGTTTCCCACATTTTGATAAGATCATGATAAGATGAAAGAAAAGGTGAAAGGATGGAATGTCAATGGATTTCGGTTTCAAAGGTAAAACAGCACTTGTTTTGGCATCAAGTCAAGGATTAGGTAAAGCGATTGCAACAAGGCTTGTGGAAGAAGGAGCCGACGTGATGATCACAAGCCGAAATGAAGAAAAGCTAATAGACGTGGCAAATCAATTAAATGCGCTTGGAAAAGGAAAAGCAGCCTTTATTAAAACAGACATTACTTCAAAAGAGGAAATTAGCAGGCTAGTTAATCAGACAATAAAAGAGTTTGGCAAAATTGATTTACTCGTTAACAACGCTGGCGGTCCCCCTGCAGGAGGATTTGAGCAAATGACTGATGAAGATTGGCAAAATGCTTTTGAATTAAACTTGCTCAGCTATATCCGTACCATTCGCGAGATTCTTCCGCATATGAAACAAAGAGGAGGGAAAATCGTAAATATTGCTTCTTCTTCCGTGAAGGAGCCGATCCCGGGTTTAATTTTATCCAACACGTTTCGCTTAGGAATTGTGGGGCTGACGAAAACGTTAGCAACAGAATTTGCAAAGTACGATATTTTAATTAACACGGCGTCACCCGGCAGAATTGCAACAGAACGGATTGATCAATTGGAAGAATGGAATGCAGCGAAGCTCGGTATTCCGAAAGAAGAGATCAAGAACAAATATTTGGAAGCGATTCCTCTCAACCGCTACGGAGAACCGAATGAATTTGCGAACTATGTGCTGTTTCTTCTGTCTGACTTGAATACATATATGACTGGACAAACCTTTTTGATTGACGGCGGTTTAGTAAAGTCCATTTAATCGGGTGTGCACTGAAAGCTGAAAATGCAAGCGTTTCATAGCAGAACAGTTTCATTACTAAGCCGTATACACTGAAATGGGGAAAGGGTGAACAATATGTCAAAAAAAACAATCGGTTTTATTGGGCTTGGAGTAATGGGAAAAAGCATGGCACGTCATTTGCTTGAAGCGGGTTATCCGCTTACGGTTTATACCCGGACGAAAGAAAAGGCCGAAGATTTGATCAATCAAGGTGCTGTTTGGAAAGAATCGATCAAAGATCTCGCAAAAGATGCGAATGTTATTATCACGATGGTTGGTTTCCCGAAAGATGTTGAAGAAGTTTATTTTAGTGAAAATGGAATTTTAGCCAATGCCTATCCAGGAGCTATATGTATTGACATGACAACGACAAAACCATCGCTTGCCGAAAAAATATACGAAAAATCAAAGGAAAAAGGCATTTCCTTTTTAGATGCGCCTGTTTCAGGAGGAGATGTCGGCGCAAAAAATGGAACGCTATCGATTATGGTCGGAGGAGATCAAGAGACGTTCGATGAATGTTTTGAAATTTTTGAGAAAATGGGAAAAAATATTGTTTATCAAGGAAAAGCCGGTGCGGGGCAGCATACAAAAATGTGCAACCAAATTGCGATTGCTGCCGGCATCATTAGTGTTTGTGAATCGCTTGCCTACGCTGTTCGGGCGGGGCTGGATCCAGATAAGGTGTTGAAAAGCATTTCCTCCGGGGCTGCTGGAAGTTGGTCTTTGTCGAACTATGCGCCGAGAATGCTTTCGAATCAATTTGAGCCTGGATTTTATGTCAAGCACTTTATAAAAGATATGGACATTGCTTTAGAGGAAGCAAGAAGAATGGAATTAGACGTACCAGGGCTTGAGCTTGCGAGAAGCTTGTATGAAAAACTGGCTGAAATGGGAGAAGAAAATAGCGGAATACATGCATTATATAAGCTGTGGAAAAAATAAAAACGCACATCATTCTTTTAAGTCACACAATTTTAGTCAGCTTCTTCTTTTTCAGCCAATTTATTTTCAAAAAAAGTGTGGGGGCATATCCCCCACACCTTTTGAACAGTTGAAATGAGTGAACTGTCCAATCTATTATTTTCCAATAAACATTTGTGTCCAGTAATTTCCATTTTCTACGTAACCAACGCCGATATGAGTAAAGTTAGGATTTAAAATGTTTTGTCTGTGGCCAGAGCTGTTCATCCAAGCATTAACAACTTCTTCAGGAGTACGCTGCCCCATTGCAATATTTTCCCCTGCTGTTCTGAAGGAAATGCCGAACTTTTTCATCATGTCAAATGGAGATCCGTAAGTCGGGCTTGTGTGGGAAAAATATTTGTTTCTTTGCATATCTAAAGATTTTTCACGAGCTACCTTGCTTAAAGCTTCATCTAAAACAAGAGGCTTTAAACCTTGTTTTTGCCGCTCAGCATTTGTTAGTTCAACTACTTTTTTCTCAAATGCATTTACGGATGAAGCGGTTTGTGATTGTTTTGGTGTTTGGTTGTTGGTTGCTTTGTCATTGGCAGATGGTGCTGGCTGAGTTGTTTTTTGAGTAGTTTGGGCTGGTTTTTTCACAGCTTGCTTGTTCGCAGGCTGGTTTGTGTTTCTTTTAATTGCTTCTTTTATAGCATTATTTGCTTCTATGCTTGGATTTTGTAAACAGTTGTTTAATAGATTTTGCAATTCTTTTGAATCAGCTGATTGAATGAGCTGTTTCAATTGATCTTCGTTTATATGATAAGGTCCGAAAGTTTGTACGTAGCTTTTGATTTGAACTGGTTGGTTTTGAATTTCAGCTGCATTGGCATTTGTGCCGGCGCCTGCAGTGAAAATGGCGGCAGCTGCTGCAATAGAAGCAATAATAGATTTCTTCATGCGTTTTCTACCTCCTTGAAATTTGTTCATGTAATTTACGAAACTATCATAACATGCGTTTTTTGTCATATTTTTGTCTATTCCTTCCATTGACAAATAATAGATTTTAAGTTTATAAACATTATCATGTAATTGTTGAAATTATAGGGTTCCAACCGAGGGAATATATGATATACTTCCTTCAAGAAGTGACAAAATTAAGCAAAATGTCTATAAATTGATAAGAATTAGGGGTTGACAATCTGTATAGAAAACAAAACTTTGTAATGTATGTTACAATATATTTACAAGTTCATGAGTCGACTGAAACATGATTTATATTAGAAAAGAAAGGAAGATTCCTTCGTGAAAAAAGAAGCGGAAACAACTCCTTCTGAGACAAAACGGCAAAGGAAAGCGAGAATTTTTCGTATCAATTTTTTCTTTTTTATCGTTTTTCTTTTATTTGCCGCACTTGTCGTCCGCCTTGGCATCGTTCAAATTGTTCAGGGTGAAGAATATGCGAAAGAAGTCAGCCGGACAGAAGTGAATGTTGCGCAATATCCTGCACCAAGAGGAAAAATGTTTGACCGAAACGGGAGAATCGTTGTAGACAACAAAAATGTTCCTGCTGTGACCTATACGGTGGAGAAGACGACCAAAACGAAAGACAAGCTGGAAACAGCAAAAAAATTAGCACAGCTGATTGATCTCGACACATCTTTTCTAAGAGAAAGAGATTTGCGGGATTATTGGATAGCCAAAAATCCAAAAAAGGCAGAAAACTTATTGACGGAAAAAGAGAAAAAATTAGAACCTAAGGAAACATATCCACTTCAGGTTGAACGGGTTCCGGAAGAAGAAATTAAAAAAATCGAGAAGGATCCAAAAGAATTGGAGCTTGCCGCTCTATATACGAAATTTTCATCCGGATATACGTATGAGCCGCAGATTGTCGCAACGAACTTAAGCCAAGAAGAAGTTTCAAGGGTTGCGGAACAGCTGGAAAATCTTCCGGGTGTCGATGTCATCACAGATTGGGAAAGGGTGTACCCTTATGATGACGTATTTAAAACGATTTTAGGGAAAATCTCATCTCCAAAAGAAGGGATACCAGAAGACAATAAATCATTTTTTGTAGCTCGAGGCTATGCCCGAAATGAACGAGTTGGAAAAAGCTATTTGGAGCAGCAATATGAGGATTATCTAAACCCAAGAAAAGCAAAAGTTCAATATATATCTGATAAAGATGGAAATACGATTTCACAAAAGGAAATTGATGACGGCAGAAGAGGATTCGATTTAAAACTTTCCATCGATATCGAACTGCAAAAAAGAATTGAAAAAATTGTTGATCAGCAGATTAAAGCAGCAAGAGGACGTGGAAATTATTTAGTTGACCGCGCTTTCGTTGTCATGATGGATCCGTATAAAGGAGACGTTTTGGCGATGGTCGGACGAATGTACGATTCAGGAGAGATGTTGAACTTTGATTACGGTGCATTTGGGACGCAATATGAAATGGGTTCTACCGTTAAAGGTGCGACAGTTTTAGCAGGATATCAATTTGGTCTGAGACACGGAACCGTCTTTTATGACGCACCAATTCGTTTAAAAGGGACTCCGGAAAAATCTTCTTATCAAAATATGGGGGCTGTATCTGACCTAACAGCGTTGCAAAGAAGTTCAAACGTTTATATGTTCCATATCGCTATGAAAATTGCTGGTATACAATATTATCCGGGAAGAAGTTTTCCAGCTAAAGATGAAGATTTTCAAAAGATGCGGAATTACTATGCCCAATTTGGTTTAGGGGTTCCGACAGGGATTGATCTCCCGCAGGAGTCTGCAGGGCAGCAATCTGATCCTGGAATTGACAGAGGGAAATTGCTTGACCTTGCCATTGGTCAGTTTGATACGTACACACCGCTGCAAATGGCCCAATATGTTTCAACGATTGCAAATGGCGGATACCGTGTTAAGCCGCGGCTTGTAACAGAAATTCTTGAACCGACTGACGATGGGCTCGGACCGATTGCTCAAGAAATGCCGGTAAAAGTGTTAAACCGAATAAACAATACGGAAGAGGATATTCAACGCGTCCAACAAGGCTTTTATCTAGTGACGAATACTCGACGCGGAACAGCTTACGCTCAGTTACATGGATTAAATGTTGCGGGCAAAACCGGAACAGCGGAAACGACTTATTATGGTACGAAGCGCCAATACTGGGGGACAGACGTTTATAATTTAACATTTATCGGCTATTATCCTGCTAAAGATCCGCAGGTTGCTTTCAGTGTTGTCGTCCCTTGGACAAAAAGAACCGGAAGCGAAGATGTGAATAAACGTATAGCGAGAGATATTGTAAAAGCATACATCGATTTACAGGAAGAATACGCCGGAAATTCCAATGCAAAATCAAATGATGACGAGCAATAAAAAAATAAATTATATAGAAGGGCCGTTGCTTTTTAATGAGCGATGGCTTTTCTATTAGTTATCGAAAACCATTCATATAAATTGAACGATGCCGCATTCGCATAAAGATTTTTCGATAAATTGTTCGAAATTCGCACATGCCGCAAAAACCGCAAACTTTTGTCCTATCTGCATATCTCCGAATGGTGTGAAACCAGAAGGAAGCGCAAAAACCGCGCATGGCCGCAAAATCGGTAAAGCTCATACCACCTCTTGCATACCTCCGGTGCGTTGTTAAATCCAAAGAAAGCGCAAAGTCCGCAAAATAACCGAAAAATCCGCATAAGACAAAAAAAACTAGCCCTTTTTTGGCCAGTATTTTTTAAAATGTTGATACATACATATTTTTTATAGGGAAGGAAATGCAGTGGAAAAAGTCGAAAAAACATTTTAAATAGTAAGATTGACACATTTTTAGATGTTTAATTTGTAAAACTATATTAAAATTTTAGGTGGACAAAAAGTAGCAGGTCAATGAACAAGATAGACTTTTTCTTTCTGGAAAGGGTAGTAATAGGGGGGCCAGGGATGAGTCAACAAATACAAAAGGGTGTGCACAATCAAACAGAAATCATTTATTCGGTTATTTCTAATGAAGGCTATTTTGAATACATCTCCTCAAATTGTTTGAAAGTGCTCGGATATAAACAAAAAGAACTAATCGGTTCCAATCTTTCAGAATACTTGCATGTAGAAGATATAAATATATTTGAAAGCTTTTTATATCATGGAGATGCTTGTTCCTTCCGTTTTTTGCAGAAAAATGGATCCTATATTTGGATGAAAACGTCAGTTGATGTTATATACAATCATTTGAACAAGGATCAAAGAGAATTTGTCTTAAAGTTTGCTGTCACTTCGGCGGATGACAAGATAGATGAAGTTCCCAAAGAAGTAAATCCGATACGTGCTGACGGTGCTCTTGATTTTGTGCACGAGCTTCCGTGCCCGCTCATAATTTCAAAAAAAGGGAAAGTTCAATATGCTAATACGGCTGCTGTTAAGCTGCTTGTGGCGACTAGCAGTGAAGATATTGTTGGAAAAATGGTTTTCCAATTTATTGACAAAATGTTTCACGAATCTGTCCATGAAACGATTGAAAATCTTCACAAAGGAATTGATAGCGGAATTTTAGAACAAATTTGGACATCTTTGGACGGGAACAAGATCTATGTTGAGTTGAAGAGCGTGCTTATATCATATAAAGGCGAACAAGCAGAACTGCTTGTCATTACCGATATTTCATCCAAAAAAATATACCAAAGCATTTTGCAGCAAAGCAGTGAAAAGTATCAAAGGCTGATTCAAAATTCCATCGATACAATTGCAGTGATTCATAATGATAAATGGGTTTTTATGAATGAGTCGGGGATCAAGCTTTTCGGTGCGCAAGATTATCCGGACGTATTGGGCAAAAGCATCTATCATTTTTTACACCCGGAATATCATCAGCATGTCAAAGATCAATTAGATGACATAACGAACGGAAGAACGGAAACAATCGTGACCAAGCAAAGCTGGTATACATATTCGAAAAAAATTGTCCATACCGAAATGGTTTGCATTCCGACAACATATTTTGGCGAACCGGCGGTTCAAATAATTTTACGAGATTTGTCTGAACATAAACATGCGGAAGAATTGATGATTCGCTCTGAAAAGCTTTCTGTTGCAGGGCAGCTGGCAGCAGGTATCGCCCACGAAATACGCAATCCGTTAACAGCAATAAAAGGTTTTTTACAGCTGATGCATGGTGAAATCGAAAAAGATAATCAATATTTTGAAATCATTTTTTCAGAGCTGAATCGAATTGAAATGATTTTGAGTGAATTGCTGATGCTTGCGAAACCGCAAGAAACGGTTTTTGAAAAAGCAAATGTCAAAACGATTTTACTCGAAGTTGTTACACTGCTGGAAACGGAAGCAATATTAAGAAATATTGTGATTGAGAAAAAATTTTCTGATGAGAATCAAGAAGTTGTTTGCGATAAAAACCAATTGAAGCAAGTTTTTATTAATCTCATTAAGAATGCAATTGAAGCAATGCCAAATGGAGGAACAGTGACAATTTCTACTAAATCGGAAAATTTTTCCATTGTGATTGAAATAAAAGATGAAGGAGAGGGGATACCGAAAGAGCTGCTAGAAAGATTAGGGGAGCCTTTTTTAACGACAAAAGAAAAAGGAACAGGTCTAGGATTAATGATCACATATAAAATTGTTGAAAATCATAAAGGCACGATCGATGTGTCGAGCAGCGAAAAAGGCACCGTTTTCACAATTAAGTTGCCAAAACAAAAAACAGTGCTTTAAAAGCGCACTGTTTTTCTATTTTCTTTTCAGTTGCACAAAATGCTCAAGCCTGTCCAAAGCTTTTTCCAGCTCTTTTGTCGAGTAAGCGTAAGAGATGCGGATAAACCCTTCTCCAAATTTGGAAAAAGCGCTCCCCGGGACGACCGCTACACCAGCCTTCTCAACCAGCTCCAAAGCAAAATCAAAAGAGCTTTGTCCAAATGATTGAATCGAAGGAAACAAATAAAAGGCTCCGCTTGGTTTAACAACCTCAAATCCCATTGCAACGAGACGACCGTATACGTACTCCAATCTTTTTTCATATTCTTTTTTCATTATTTGACCATCATGAAACCCTTCCGTTAAAGCGTTGTAAGCAGCTTTTTGAGAGATCGACGAAGCGCATGAAACATTATATTGATGCACTTTTAACATATGTTTTGTGATATCTTTCGGCGCAAAAAGAAATCCGATCCGCCATCCAGTCATGCTATGCGATTTGGAAAGTCCATTGACGACGATCGTCTGCTCCCGCAAAAAAGAAGCGATCGAGGTATGAGGTGCATCATACGTTAATTCACTGTAAATTTCATCCGCTAAAATAAAAATATCCTTCCCGCGAACGGCATCGGCAATTTCTATCAGCTCCTCTGCAGTGAATGTAACGCCTGTCGGATTGGACGGGTAAGGCAAAATTATGCATCGGGTTTTTTCTGTTATATTTTGTTTAATCAAATCCGCAGTTAATTTAAATTTGTTTTTTGTCGTATCAACATAAACGGGTATTGCTCCGCACAATTGAATAATTGGCTCATACCCCGGATAAACAGGACCTGGCAGCATTACCTCCGTCCCGGGCTCCAAAATCGTTCGAAGCGCTATATCAATCGCCTGGCTGGCCCCGATTGTAACAATCACTTCCGAACCAGGATCATAGGAGAGATGATATTTTTTATGTACAAATTGGCATGCTGCTTCTCTTACATCGATCAATCCTGCATTATGCGTATACGTTGTATAGTTGTCATCAATTGCCTGTTTTGCCGCTTCTTTTATATGTGAAGGCGTTGGGAAGTCAGGCTGGCCAATCGTTAGCGAAACGACATCGTCATAGTTGGAAACGATGTTAAAAAAAGCTCGAATGCCGGAAATCGCAATGTTTTTTACATTTTGGTTAATCAAATGTTCCATACAAATCACCTGCTTTAATAAGTGTCGTCTTATATTTTATCATGTTTGTCCCAAGCTTTTATTGGTAAACTAAATTTATGTCCAAAAAAATTTAGAAAGTGTGATGTCTATGATACGAACATTAGTCATTACAACTGATTTGGAAGCTAAATATGATGTGGCATTAAAAGAGATTCGAAAAAAGGAAGTTCTTTGGTACTGGGTCGATTTTTACAAGGCGACGGAAAATGAAATTAGATTGCTAGGGAAATTTTTTCATTTTCATCCTTTGTCCATTGAGGATTGTGTCGAAAATGTTGAACGGCCGAAAATAGATTTTTATGACTCTTATATGTTTGTTGTGTTGCACGGAATTCATCAACAGACGCTGGAACCGGAAGAGCTTGACTTATTTGTAAACGAAAAAGGAATCGTCACATTTCACAAAAATGCCATTCGAGATCTAAACAACATTTGGCTGAGAATCAAAAAAGACGATTCTTTAAAAAAAGGGCCTATGAAAATCATGCATCAATTGACTGATAAGCTCGTTGATGATTTTTTTCCGCCCGTGTACCATTTGGAAGATTTATTAAATCAAATTGAGGAAAACAATAAAAACAAATCGATCAATGAGTTAATGAAAGAGCTTTTTTCCATCAGGTCTCAATTATCAAAAATAAGAAGAACAATCATTCCGATGCGGGATTTGATGTACCGGATCATCTCGTCCAACAGGCTGAACGAAATGAAGGAGGAAGATTTGTATTTTTATGATGTTTATGACCATTTACTCAAGCTTGTCGAGATGACGGAGGCAAATCGGGAGCTTGCGGCTGATATAAGGGACAGCTATTTATCTTACAACTCAAACCGGATGAATACGATTATGATGACATTGACGGTTATTTCGTCTATTTTTATGCCTCTTACGTTTATCGCAGGAATTTATGGAATGAATTTTGAATATATGCCCGAGCTGAAAATGAAGTATGGCTATTATATTGTATTAGGAGTCATGGCTCTCATCGGAACAGGAATGCTTTATATTTTTTATAAAATGGGTTGGTTCCGGTTTCATAAAGGTCCAAAATTGTAGCGGGCAAAAAATGCGGCCTGCTTCGTAAAAAATAGGATGGGTAAGTTTTTGCACATTATAAAAAAGAAACTTGAAGAGTGCAAAATTTAACAATGAAAGGCGGAAAATTGCTCTTTCAATTTATCGATACAGCGGTTTTGAAAGACTTGACAAGCATACATAGAAGATAAAAAGGAAAACAAAGGCGAGAGTAAGAAAAAATTCAGTATGCGCCCCCTCAAATTCTTTTGTAAGGTAAACAATCAAAAGGAACTCTTTTTATAAAAGGCTAAACAGTGACAGCAATACAAGCTGTTCACAAGCTTCGTTCTATAATATAAAACAGCAAAAAATTTGAAATGGAGGCTTATGATGGAGAGAATTGCAGTAATTGGTCAATCCGGCTTGATTCCGGAACATGTCCGCCTCCTGGCTGAAGAAATCGGTTCAGAAATTGCTAAAAGAGGAGCTGTTCTTTTGACAGGCGGCGGAAGCGGAGTGATGGAGGCAGTTTCACGAGGGGCCAAACAAGCAAACGGCCTTGTCGTAGGTATTTTGGCTGGAGACGACAAACTGGCAGCAAACGAATTTATTGATATTCCGATTAATACTGGATTAGGTTTTGATTACAGAAGCGTTTTGCTTGTTCATTCCGCAGATGCCATCATTATGATTGGAGGAGGAAATGGAACGCTTGGAGAATTGTCTGCCGCATATATGAACAAAAAACGTGTCATCATCGTTGAAAATTCAGGAGGATGGTCGAACACCGTGAAGCAAATCGCCTTTGAAGGCTGTTATTTAGATGAGCGGAGAACAGTCGAAATTCAGTTCGCTAAAACGGCTAAATCAGCTGTAGATCTTGCTTTTCAATCCATTTACAACCCTGTTGATCCCGATAAAAATACCGGTTTAATAGGTGACTAGCATGCGGATGTTTAAAAAGTCCAATCGGTTGAAAACAATATATCAACGTTTCTAAAATAGTAAAGGGGAGTCCCATAAGCCAAAAACGACTTATTAGACTGCCCCGAGTGTCATCTTAAAAACATGAGAAGGAAGAGATTCTGTTTAAATCAATGCCGAAATATTCCCATCGATTTTGACGAGGTCTCCAGCGCCACCCGGCAATGGACCTTTGTCCTACAAACACAGGGAAATACCAGAAGCTTCTGCCGTTTGTTAATCGGATAAATGTAAAGCGATGTAAACATCTTCTAATGCCTCCGGGATCAACTGCAAATGTTCCGACTCCGGGTGATTCTTGAGGAATAAAACTTGGAGGCGGTCCTGAAGGCGGTCCTTGCTGCTGTCCAAAACCGTCACTCGGACTTCCGCCGATTCCAGGAGGGCCGAATGGAGGGAAACCGGGACCAGTCCCCGTAGGAGGAAACGAAGGAAATCCTCCACCCATCCCTGGAAATCCCGGAAAAAATTCTGGCTGTTGAACTCCCGGGAGGATTTGTCGATAGAATGGATACACGTTCATGCTCCTTTCACTTTTCAGTTGTTCACCATAACATATGCAACTTCACTTTTAAGGTGTTTGACCTACATAAAAGTTTTTTATAAAAAAAGGAAATCAAGTCGTCTTTGTCGAAATAAAATGTATCATTTACGTTTTTGTGAGTAACGCTGTTCAGACTTATTTCCCAATTTGTATTAAATGAACAAAGAATAAAACCGATATAAAAAAGTGAAGAAGAAACGTTCGCAAATATTAGACGGAAGGAAGAAAGATATGAACGAAAAGGGAATTTTGCTTGAAAGCGGTACGAACGAGTTGGAATTTGTAGAGTTTCTCGTCGGCTCGAATAAATTCGGTATAAATGTGATGAAAGTAAAAGAAATCATTCAGCCTCTTCCTGTAACGAGCGTGCCTCATGTCCATCCATACGTTGAAGGAATTATTGAATTAAGAGGAGAAGTGCTCCCGGTAGTTAACGTACCGAAGGCGATCGGCGATCCGAATTGCGAGCCCAGCGAAAAAGATAAGCTGATAGTAACGGAATTTAACCAACAAAAAGTTGTGTTTCGCGTCCATCAAGTAACCCAAATTCATCGTGTGTCTTGGTCGCAAATTGAAAAGCCTTCTGAAATGTATCAAGGATTGGAAACTCAAATTACCGGCGTTGTCAAAATGGGAGACGAAATGATTTTAATGCTTGATTTTGAAAAAATCGTTGTTGAAATTAATCCTGAGTCCGGAATCCAGCAGGAAAAAGCGAAAAAACTGGAAAAGAGGGACAGATCTGATAAAAAAATTGTCGTTGCCGAGGATTCCCCACTGTTGCGCAGATTGTTGAACGACACATTGACGGAGGCGGGATTTCAACAGATTGAGTTTTTTGAAAACGGCAAGGATGCACTGGACTATTTAGAGAATATTGTAAATGAAGGCGAACCGGTTAAGGAGCGTGTTGATTTAGTCATTACGGACATCGAAATGCCGCAGCTTGACGGATTGCATTTGACGAAGCGAATTAAGGAAAATCCAGAGCTGGATCATATTCCGGTTGTGATTTTTTCCTCATTGATTACGAATGATTTAAAACATAAAGGACAACAGGTAGGTGCAAATGCCCAAATTAGCAAACCTGAGGTCCATCACTTAATTGAGCAAATCGATGAATTGTTATTTAAAAATGAAGAAGATGATGAATTAAAAGACGAGGCTGAATAAGCCTCTCTTTTTACTCAATCATACCGTTCGCCTAATCGTTTAAACACCGGTTTTTGATATGTATGACGATGGAACCGTTTGGGAGAAGAAAGCGGTCGATTCGCTTTATCCATACCGATATAATACTCCAATAAATTTTTTGCCTTTGACAATGATAGATTTGTTTTCGGGTTTCGGTATGAATTATTTAAGGAACCTAAGTGAGGAAGGTTTTGGAAGTCTTCTTTTGTAGGAGGCATATGAAAATAATAATTTCCTGCCGACACCAGAACATCTGACTGCTGTTTGCTTAATTTTGGATTTTTTGAATAATGCAGTCCTTTCTTTGTTGCTTTTCCTTCAGCGATCAGTTTTTGCAGCGCCTTCTTTTTTAAATAATATAAATATTTAGGATTTGGCGCTGTTTTCGCATGCCGATTGACAACATAGATGGCTCGTGCTATATTTTCCGGCGTCTCATCCCGTAGCTTATAATGACTGATATCGTCCATGATGTCTCTCCTTTTTCATTATTTTCCGTAATCTTTATTTACATTATACTTTCATGAATAGAAAATGCAACCAGTTTTTACAGTCTATTAATTATGCCTATAATAGTTATTATGAAATATTTTAGAAAGCAGGGTGGGTCATGAGCGGAAAAGAGGAATTTCTAGATATAGACGAAGAAACGCTTTTTATCGTGTCGCAAACGTTTAAAGCGTTATCGGATCCGACTAGAATTCGGATTTTACATTTACTTGCGGAAAAACAAGAATGTTCTGTGAATGAAATAGCTGCCGAGCTTGAGCTTTTGCAATCAACCGTGTCCCATCAATTGAGGTTTCTCAAAAATTTGCGTTTAGTCAAATTTAGAAGGGAAGGAACGACCGTTTACTATTCACATGATGATGAGCATGTAAAAAAAATATTAGAGCAAACCATTGACCATGCTCGGCATAATTAAAATGGGCGTCGAGTGGGCAGTTTGATCAGGGGACTAAACGGTTAAGAGATGATCTCGGTATGGAGCCGGGGTCATCTTTTATAATTTATTGGCAGCGGGGCTGATTTCATTCATTTATTTATTTCACATTCTGTAAAAGATTCGAATTTCTTTCGGAGCATGATAGGGAGGGGGTGTCCAGAAAGTCAAATCGCCATTGAAAACAAAAAATCATAAACACCGTAAAACATTAATGGGGCGTCAATAAGCCGTAAAAACGACTTATTAGAACCCCCTTTTTTGCTTGTTATACGTTTAGTAGAAGTTTTCTTGAGGGTAGAAGCAAAACTAATGATGAATTTTTTCAGTAGAGTTTATTATTATCACTTTCCTTCAAACGAATATCACAAAAAAACTCCCAATCAATGCGGTTGTAGGGTGAATTCTCATCCACTATGATCCACATGATTGGGAGTATAAGTCTGACTGTCAAACACATTTTTGTTATAAAACCGATTTGATTGTGTTTTTACCTAGCCGATGCTGTTTTTCGTTTAAATATTTCGGCATCAAGATCATATAAAAGAAAAAGACGAAAAGAATGATAAGAGCCATACCGTAATAAAGTAAATCGATGTTTCGAATGATGTTTGGAAACAATAGTGCAATACATAAAAGCGTAGCAGACTGCGCAAACATCATTAACGGGTCGATCCATCCGCTGACACGTCCCATTAGCTTTGGATGAACGATATTCGGAATCCAACCGCCAATTGCTACGTTCACAGGACCGATGCACATGCCGATCAAAAAAATAATCGACAAGTAAAATTCTACTTCATCCACAAAACCAAGGAGAAAAACAAAAATGCTTGTCAAAAATATCGGTGTAACAAACATTGGAAACGGTTTTATTTTTTTAGCAAAAAATGTTGAAACTGTGCTGCCGACTAAAAGACCCGCACCGAGAAAAATGGCAAATAAGGATGAATACATTTCATAAGAATTCGGTGCCAGCTCATATTTCATTGTAAATAACGGAAGAACGGCAAAACTTCCTTGAACAAAGCCGAAAATGAAAAAACCAAAAATAATGAGCGATAAAAGCCGATTATGTAAAATGTACCGAATACCTTCCAAAAAGTCGGAAACAGCGGATGATATATGTAAACCTTTCCATGACACTCGACCGTTTGGTAGCCTTGCTGATTTAGGGATTTTACACGAGCGAATGAGCAAGGCAGAAAGAACGAAGCTTATTAAATCAACTAATACGGCCCCATGAATTCCAACTGTTCGATAAGCCAATGCCCCTAATCCGACGCCAAACACTAAAAAAATGCTGAAAAGTATTTGATTCAAACCTGAAGCTTGCGCATATTGATCTTTTCGCAAAATAGCTTGTACTAAACTGGATTCGGCTGGATAAAAAAATTTCGTGACAGCACTCCGCAAAAACAAGATGAAAAAAATGAGCGGAATCGAATTTGTAAATAAGGCGAAAAACAAACATGCAGTCATAATTGCACGAATCCAGTCGCAGTTCTCTGCCACCTTTTTTCGATCGAAGCGGTCTGCTACTACACCGACAATGACAAAAACAAATACAGTCGGCAAAGAATACATCAGCTCAGCAATAGTTGCGTAATAAGGTTTGCTGCTAAAATGCTCCAACAAATAAAAAGCAAACGCCATATTGCCAACTGTTGAACCCATTTGTGAAGCAAGCGCTGCAAAAAACAATTTGACAAAATTGCGGTTTTTAAAAATATCCATTGCGACTCCCCTTAACTGACACTTACAGTAGCTATTATAATTTACCTAATTCAATATGAACATCTTTTTTTCATATTTTGGTTAGAGAAATGAAAGCCAAGTACTTTTAAGCCGGTTAAAAGAGAGGATTATTTGGAATATAATGTAAACAAGGTGATTTCTGGAACTGCCAAAAAACGAAAGGGCAGTCTAGTTGTGCCCAACCCGCGATTGACATAAAGCTTCGTATGATCAACAGTATAAAAGCCCTCCGAAAAGGATTTTGCATAAGGAGGCGTGTAAAGCGGACCTATAAAAGGGATTTTTACTTGTCCTCCATGGCTGTGTCCAGATAATTGGAGATCAACATTGTAATTTTTTGCCTGAAGCACTGTATCAGGTTCATGGACTAAAAGAATAGTAAAATAGTTTTTGTCAATATTGCCCATTGTTTGATGAAAATCAGGTCTTCCAAGCATGACATCATCAAGGCCGGCGACAATCAATTTGCTTCCGTCAATCAGCTGTATCTCTTTTTTTTCATTTTGCAGTAAATGAAACTCTGCATTTTGTAATATATTGCGATAAACATCAGTGCCGTATCCGCCGTGATCATGATTTCCATAAATTGCAAATTTACCGAAGTCAGCACGGAGGCGCTTCAAAATCGGGGCTATCTGATGCACAGCGGGATAACTGTTCGGCTCATCGATTAAATCACCAGTAAAAACAATTATATCCGGGTTTAGACGATTGATTTGATTGACGATCCGTTCCAGATTTGCAATTGTAAAGTCGTTATTTAGATGTGTGTCGCTGAATTGAACAATTTTCAAACCATCAAAACCTTTTGGTATTTTTGGATGAGAAACATTTATTTTTTTTATTTCTAGTCTTCTCGGTTCAATATATCTTGAGTAGATGTATAAACCGCTGCTCGCGAATAAACTGTACGCAGCCGTCCAGAAAAAATGCTTTAAAAATTGTCTTCTTGTCAACTTATTCATTCTTACCAACCATTTCAGTTTTTATAGCGATCGAAAAAATTATAACATAAAACTTTCAACATCTTGTTTAATGTTTTTTGACAAATCTTCACATGCACGTTTTTTCTGATTAACTACTTTGTTTTCATCTATGGACGACATTAAAACAATCATTTGGAAAATATGATGAAAAAGGTTTAACTCCTGCTGGAGCGAGAAAGTCTTTAGGAATTGAGAAATGAATGGTATAATTTTCATAAAACATAAAGGGCAGCTATTTAATGATTTAAATTTCTAGTAAAATTGCTATTAAGGAAGGAGGATTAAAATGGTGTCACTTTAAGGGAAAAACCTATTGTAAGAGGAAATGATGCAAGAAGATTTATTAATAAAGCAAAAATTAATAACAGAAATTTGAAAGATAGAGCAAAAATAGAATGAAAAATTTGCAAAGAGAAGGTATTAGTAATGACAAATATCTTCATAAAACCTATTGAATAAAAAGATATGGAAAATAATAATGCGTCAATGATTTTTAATGAAATGAATGATACTGATTTATTTAAAACCAATAAAAATCAACAGTCTAGTTTTGAAATTGATAAAAAGAAAAAGTAAATTCGTTTATGTTGAATAACTAATTCAAATAATTTTAGAGGACACCTCAAACTCCCCTATTCGAATCAGCAAGAGAAAAACTCCATCTTTTTGAATATATTTTCTGCTTAGACGATTTTCTCCGTGTAGAAAAAAGTCATTTTGATGAATATTTTTATCTGGACCCGTCATACTTATGAAAGCAATCACTTCATTTGCAAAGTCGTAGATCGGAGCAGCAGTGCTGAAGCCTTGATGAAACTCGTTCAAACAGATTGCAAATTATTGGTATTAATGCCGTTAATTGTTTTTCGTTCATTCCTGTATATCTCTATCGGTATTTTAGCCAGAACACTCAAATTACTTTGTTTTCCTTCGGTCCGATGATTTTCGGCTATTTTTCATTTGCAAACGGAATGTTTCTGCTCTCTGTTCTTTTATTGCTCGGTTTTCTGCTTGTATGGTCATTGAAAAAACAAACTACTTTGTTGATTGTGGAAGCGGGCGCAAAACATAAAATCAATTGAGAGGCCAACCGTTGCATCCAGGATGGCCTCTTTCCAATTATGTAAAAATGGGAATGTAGCAAATGCGCAAAAACGGTTCTTCATCATTTTCTAATGTACCAAATAATGCTATAATCATGTATCATATGAGAGTACAAGAAGCGGGGAGATGCCCATGGATCCACTAGATGTCATAACCAATACCGAAAAAATTGTGCCTTATTATCAGGCGATTTTTAGCGCAGATGAACAAAAGGTGATTGGCTACGAAATTTTAGGCAGAATTCATATGGAAGGGGAATACAAAAGCTTAGGCTTTTTTTTCCATGATGATTCGATCCCTGAAGAATACCGAATGGAAGTAGATGATACAGTCGTCAAAAAAGCATTGGAGGAAATGAAAGAACTGGATGATGATCTTCTCATTTTTATAAACAGGGATCCAAATCTGCTTATGATCGATCACGGCGAAAGCTTTTTAAATTTGCTGCTGGAAGAAAAAGAGAAAGGGCTTGATTTAAACCGGATTGTTCTGGAAATTACGGAACACAATTATTTAGGAGATATCGAACAGCTCCATCATTTGCTCACTTATTACCGGACTTACGGAATCAAAATTGCGATTGACAATATTGGGAAAGAATCGAGCAATTTGGACCGCATTGGGTTATTATCTCCTGATATTTTGAAAATCGATTTGCAGCCATTAAAATTAGCTTCACCCAGCCAATCGTATTTCGATGTTTTATTTTCGATTTCACTACTTGCGCGCAAAATCGGTGCGACGCTTTTATATGAAGACATCGAGGCAAACTTTCAATTGCAATATGCGTGGAAAAATGGCGGAAGATATTATCAAGGATATTATCTTCATTATCCGGAAAGAGAATTTATTGATCGATGTGTTCTAAAAGAAAGACTGCAGCAGGAATTCAACCATTTCATTCAATTTGAAAAGAAAAAGCTTGAAACACTTTATTCATATTCCGACCAGTTTCATCAGCGGGTGTCACAACTAGTGAACAAATATAAAAAAGCTATCAGCCAATTTGACGAATTAATTACCCATTTAGCAGAAGAGCTTGGCGACATGAGCTTTCGTATTTATATTTGTGATGAAAACGGGTTTCAAAAGTCAGGAAATATTTTCCGAAAAGAAGACCGATGGATTTTTCAAAAAGAATATTATATGAAAAATTGGAGCTGGCGCCCGTACTTTTTAGAAAATATTATTCGCATGCGCGTCAACAAAAAAGGGTTTTTAAGTGATTTGTATAGTGATATCGAAACAGGGGAGACGATCCGCACGTTTTCCTATCCGCTTGATGACGATCATTATTTGTTTATCGATATTCCATATTCTTATTTATATGAACAAGACGGTCTCCTTTGAATAAACCCCCCTTTTTTCTCAAATAATAGAGAAAAAGGGGGGTTTTTATGCAATTTACGAATTTGATCTTCGGCGGTGTTTTTTTGTTAGTTTTGCTTGTCGGCCTGTTTTATACGTTACAAGTGGGCAGCCAGATGGAAAAAAGGCAAAGCGAGTATGATACAGAAGTAAGCGAAAAAGTTGAAAAGCGCCCGTATATTCGAAATCCGATTTTTATTGCTTATATCGTGCTGATTGCATTCGCGCTTTTTTATATTTTTTATATTAGCTTTTCAACTACTTGGTAGCCATAACTTCGCGTTATGGTTTTTTCTATTAAAGGAAATTTTGTTTTGAAAAATTTTTTTATAAAAAGTGTTGACATCGATATTGATAATCATTATCATTATAAATGTAAGACGAAGTAGTTCACAGACGTCTTGAAGTGAAACATCGCGGCTAAACCCCCGCTCCCCCTTTGTTACACATTCGGACGAGAAACCCGGCTTTGGAGGCCGGGTTTCTTCTTGTGCGCCCGGCATGGGTGTAATCTATAGGGTGAAAGTCCCGAGCTGCGAAGGCAGAAGTAGCAGTTAGCTTAACGCAAGGGTGTCCGTGGTGACGCGGAATCTGAAGGAAGCGAGCGGCAAACTTCCGGTCTGAGGAACACGAACTTCATATGAGGCTAGGTATCACTGGGTGAGTTTGCAAGACAAAACAAAGCCCTTTCTGCCGAAGGTGATACAGAGTAAATGAAGCAGATGGATGGAAGGAAAGATTACACTCTTACCCGGGGAGGTCTGGCTGGCACGCCAAGTAACCTTGGTAACCTATCTAGTGATAGATAGCTGAACAGTCAGAAGTCAGCAGAGGTCATAGTATTAGTTGGTCTAGAACAACTAAGAAGGACCGAACAATTAAGAGAGAATAGCCCTTGGCATTCAGTGAGTCATGATGAACACAGAAAACGTAGTACCTCACTTGAGGGAGGAAGCGGTGAATCCCGTGGGAGATCTCTTGGAGGGTGGAGTGACCACTGGCATAAAGAGAACAGCTATTCACGGAAGTTATAAAGACTTGCGTCAATTATCTTAATTGAACCGCCGTATACGGAACCGTACGTACGGTGGTGTGAGAGGACGGGAGTTAATCGCTCCCTCCTACTCGATTCTCTAAAAAAAATGATAATTGACAAGGAGAATGGGTGGTATTATATTATATTTGTATAAGAAAATGATAATCATTATCAATTTGGAATAAATTGGAGGTTTTCCATGATCCGCCTATACACAGATCGTTTACAAATTTCCTATGGCAATCGACTGATTGTGAAAGATATGAAAATTGAAATTCCAGATAAAAAAATTACAACGATAATCGGTTCCAACGGCTGTGGAAAATCCACTTTGTTGAAAGCGATAACTCGGATTATTCCGCACCAATCCGGTCGAATTATTCTTGATGGCGAGAGTATTTTAAAGCAGGATACGAAAGAACTGGCGAAAAAAATGGCCATACTTCCTCAATCACCAGAAAGTCCAGCCGGCCTTACCGTTGGAGAGCTTGTATCTTACGGCCGCTACCCATATCAAAAAGGCTTCGGCAGATTAACAAAAAAAGATCTTGAGGTCATAAACTGGGCTTTAGAAGTTACGAAAACGGCCGATTTTAAACACCAGCCAGTCAATGCGCTGTCAGGCGGGCAAAGACAGCGTGTCTGGATAGCGATGGCGCTTGCTCAAGAAACGGACATCATCTTTTTGGATGAACCGACCACTTATTTAGATATGGCGCATCAGCTTGAAGTACTAGAGCTTCTACAGCAGTTAAACAAAGAGCAGGGGCGGACAATCGTCATGGTGCTTCATGATATCAATCAAGCAGCTCGTTTTGCCGATTATATTATAGCGTTGAAAGACGGACAAATTATCAAAGCCGGGACGAGTGACGAAGTAATCGACTGCAACGTGCTGAAAGAAGTATTTCAAATTGATGCTGTAATAGGACGGGATCCCCGAACAGATAAACCAATATGCATCACGTACAATCTAATAAAAGGAGAAGAAAAACATGAAAAAACGTCTTATTCCAATTCTGTTCTTGTTGGTTCTCATAGTTAGCGCTTGTGGTAATAAAAAGGAAGACAGCGCTGAAAAGAAAGAAGAAAAACCTGAAACGATTACATATCAATCGGAAAACGGTCCTGTTGAAGTCCCGGCTAATCCTAAAAGAGTCGTTGTTCTCTCGTCATTTGCCGGAGATGTGATGTCTTTAGGAGTAAATCTCGTTGGTGTTGATTCATGGTCAAAAATGAATCCGCGCTGGAAAGACAAATTGAAAGATGTTGCAGAAGTATCTGATGAAGATTTAGAAAAAATCATTGAACTAAATCCGGATTTAATCATCGGATTATCGACGATTAAAAATGTAGATAAACTGAAAAAGATAGCGCCTACTGTTACGTTTACTTATGGAAAAGTCGATTATTTAACACAGCATATAGAAATCGGCAAGCTTTTAAATAAGGAAAAAGAAGCAAGAGAGTGGGTCGAGGATTTCAAAAAAAGAGCTGAAGAAACAGGAGAAGAAATTCGCGCGAAAATTGGGGAAGATGCAACTGTTTCAGTCATTGAAAGTTTTGATAAGCAATTATATGTGTTTGGGAACAACTGGGGAAGAGGAACAGAAATTTTATACCAAGCCATGAAGCTAAAAATGCCTAAAAAGTGGAAGAGAAAGCTTTAAAACAAGGTTATTATGCTTTATCGACTGAAGTGCTTCCGGATTTTGCAGGGGATTATTTGATCGTCAGTAAGTATTCGGATGCTGATAACTCTTTCCAAGAAACAGATACTTATAAAAACATACCGGCTGTCAAAAACAATCGCGTGTTTGAAGTAAATGCTAATGAATTTTATTTCAATGATCGACTGACATTGGAATATCAGCTTGAATTCTTTCGAGAAAAATTTCTTGGAAAAAAATAAGTAATTAGAAGAAGAGAAATTCAGCAGGCATGAATTTCTCTTCTTTCCATCTATAAAATAGAAAAATAGAAGAGATGAGATGTATGCTAAAAAACGATTCCGCTTCATTTTTCTTTAAATTCATATTCGCAGTCATTTTGCTGATTGGTTCGTTTTTTTTAGCGATGGTGTTTGGAGCGGCAGACACTAGTGTAAAAGATGTTTGGCTGGCGCTAACGACAGATGCGGCTGGTAAGACGATTGATATGATTCGGTAAATTCGTCTTCCGCGCGAAGTCGGTGCTATTTTTGTCGGCGCTTCTTTATCAGTAGCCGGAGCAATCATGCAAGGATTGACTCGCAATCCATTAGCAGATCCAGGATTATTAGGGCTGACAGCCGGAGCAAATGCTGCACTCGCTTTGACAATTGCCCTTTTTCCAAACGCAAATTACTTTAGTATGACCATTGTGTGTTTTATTGGAGCAGCAGCTGGCGCCTTTTTAGTTTTTGGAATCGGTGCGGTAAAAAAAGGAAGGATTTCTCCTTCCTGAATCCGTGACAAAACATCTTTACAATGGTCGCAAACCGTTGATACGATAAGGGAAAACGACGTTGACGATTCTTCATCAAGTAGGTGATGTGATGAAAGATTTCCCGATTCGGTTTGTATTGACAGATGAAGCGATTACCCCAAGTGCTGGGCTTGCTCTCGTTGGCTACTTACTCCATCGAACGAAACTGGATAAACGGGTAAACGCACTTCGGCTTCCAACGGTTCGTCGAGAAGTGCACATTTCCCATAGCGATGTCATTCGCTCGATGATTGGCTTGCTTGCCACAGGAAAAACGGATTTCGATCATATCGAAGCGTATCGTCAGGACGATATCTTTTCGGCATCGATGGGGATTCAGCACGTGCCTTCCTCTCCAACCTTGCGACAACGACTCGATCAGCTCGCTTGTCTTCCGATGACCGAAACGATTCTTTGGGAGGAGTCCATACGTCTGTTGATTCAACGACATGCCACTTTGTCCCCTTGTTGGACCAAAGGAAAGACGACATGGCTTCCCCTTGATATAGATGGTTCCCCATTTGACAACTCCGATACGAAAAAAGAAGGAGTCAGTCGAACGTATAAAGGATTTGACGGTTTTACACCGTTGTTTGCGTATGCAGGGAAGGAAGGGTATCTCGTTCATGCCGAGTTGCGTCCAGGGAAACAACATGTGCAAGACAACATGCCCTCGTTTTTAGTCACCGCTATCCGTCGAGCTCGTCAACTGACTTCATCTCGTCTGCTTGTTCGCATGGATGCAGGAAACGATGCAGAAGCGAATGTGCACGTATGCCTAAAGGAAGACGTGGACTTTGTCATCAAGCGAAACTTACGCCGAGAATCGACAGCGCTTTGGTTCCAGATCGCTTCGCAAAAGGGCAAACGTGTCGATGATGGACAAAGCGAAGGAGTACAAACCTATGAGCTATGCCTTCCACAGAAGGCAGCGATCGATGGAAACACGTATACGTACGTTCAAGTCACCCAAGTGACGGAACGGACGATGGAACGCAATGGACAGCTGATGCTCGTTCCTGATTATGAAGTGGAAAGCTATTGGGTGCGGCTCAAAGGATACGAGCATGTTCGAATGAGCGATGTGCTCGCGTTGTATCATGACCATGCGACATGCGAACAGTTTCATAGCGAACTGAAGAGCGACTTAGATTTAGAGCGGCTTCCATCTGGGAAGATGAAAACGAATGCGCTCGTGTTGGTCATGGGAGCCTTCGTTTACAATCTTCTTCGTCTGATTGGACAAGATCTATTAAGCGATCCGAGACATCCGTTGCACCACAAAGTGAAACGCCGCCGCATCAAGACGATTATTCAGACGGTGATCACGATGGCAGGGCGACTCGTCCGTCGATCACGACAGATCTGGATGAAACTGACGCGAAGGAGTGGCTATAGCGAGCCCCTACTGAACGTCTATCAGAAATGGAGAGAGGCAAGATAACGAACGAATGTTCGGGCACTGATGTCCAACGTCACTCCCTGTGCTTTTTTGTCTATTTTTTTGGTTCGTATACCTAAAAAAGAGATTTGTTCCATTTTCGGAAATAGAGATGACATAGGTCATAAGCATAAAAAGGGTTTTATGGATTATCAATCCATCAAAATTACAACAAAATCAAAGTCGATTTCAATTCATCACGGATTCAGGTCCTTTTCAAATCGTTTTAGCGGGGGCTGCTGTGTCTGCTTTTCTTTTTGCCGTCGCGGAAGGAATCAGCTTATATTTTAATATTTACAAAAATGTTTCGATGTGGACAGCTGGAGGACTTGTCGGTGCAACATGGAAACAGCTCAAGATCCTCATACCGATTGCTCTCGTTGGGATCACCATTTCTCTTTTTTTCTCAAGGCAGCTGACCATTGTAAGTTTAAATGAAGAAGTGGCAGTCGGGTTAGGACAAAAAACGGCACAAATAAAAATGGTGCTGTTTATCATCATTATATTGCTTACTGGTGCATCTGTAGCCCTTGTTGGGAATATGGCATTTATCGGTTTAATGGTTCCGCATATCGTCCGTTCGGTCGTAGGGGCCGATTATCGTTATATTCTCCCAATTTCTGCGATATTCGGCGCCTGCTTTTTATTAATCGCTGATACGCTTGCCAGAACGATTAATGCTCCTTACGAAACACCAGTGGCGGCCATTGTTTCCTTTTTAGGTTTGCCTTTCTTCCTGTTCATTGTGCAAAAAAGGGGGAAAGCTATCACATGATCATACATCCGGCAATTGTAAAAAAGCAGCGGCTGATCATACTTGTTCTGATTCTTTTAATTGCTGCAACGGCCATCATCGGAATGGGATTAGGCACCTCCTCCGTCTCGATGAATCGTCTGCTTCCAACTATTCTCGGCCACGGGACGTTTAAAGAGGAGTTCGTTTTATTTTCCGTCCGCTTGCCGCGGATCATTGTGACCTTATTGGCAGGAATGGCTTTGGCGGTTTCCGGGGCGATCTTTCAAGATATTACTAGAAACGATTTGGCTGAGCCGGGGATCATTGGGATTAATGCCGGAGCAGGAGTAGCTATTGCAGTGTTCTTTTTATTTTTTCCAATTGATGTCGGCTCATTTGTGTATTTACTGCCAGTCGCAGCTTTTATCGGCGCTCTTTTAACGGCAGGGGCTATTTACGTTTTTTCTTATGATCGAAATGCCGGTTTAAACCCCGTTCGATTAGTCCTTATCGGTGTCGGCTTCGCCATGGCTTTATCAGGAACCATGATCGTCATTATTTCTTCTGCAGAACGGCAAAAAGTTGATTTTATCGCCAAATGGCTGGCAGGGAACGTTTGGGGGGCAGATTGGCCGTTTATTTTGGCAATTTTACCTTGGATTGTCATTTTGATTTCGTTTATTGCTTTCAGAGCTCAACAATTAAATTTATTAAGTTTAAACGATTCTTCTGCTGTCGGGGTTGGCTTGAAGATTGAGAGGGAGCGAATTACGCTTCTATTGGCTGCTGTCGGGCTTGCCGCAGCTGCGGTTTCTGTAACGGGAGGTGTAGCGTTTATCGGTCTTTTGGCACCCCATTTAGCACGGTCACTGATTGGTCCCCGCAATCAACTTTATCTTCCGATTGCGATTTTGTTGGGAGGGTGGCTTCTACTACTAGCCGATACAATCGGGCGAAACATCGCACTTCCGGACGGCATCCCAGCGGGCATTATGACAGCTTTAATCGGGGCGCCCTACTTTATCTATATTTTATTGAAAAAATCATCATAATCGAGGCACATTTCGTTTAGAAAAGAATGAGGAAAGGAATAAAATAGCTGATAGTAATTATTTAGAAATCTTCCATTACTCCTATGTGTCGGCTGGCTGTTCATCCTTTTTTAGCTAGACGGCATCTATTTGCTTAAATGATACTCGTAATACATCTGCTGGAAGTAAGGCAAATTGATGCCTTATTTAATAAAAATTGGGCGGCAGGAGGGCTGAAATTTCCCTCCGCCGTTCCTGCCTTTGTCAGTGTGAAAAAGTTTGCCTCATAGACTCTCTTTAAATGCTCATTTTTTAGCAGAATTCAAGAAGTTTGGCAGTTGATCGAACATTTTACTGAAGGTAATGACAGCTTCTTTTTCTTCTTCGTTTTATGTGCAGCCTTTCATAAAGAGTATTTTTGTCTCCAAGAGCTTCAACTGTGATGATTGGAAATTGAACATTTTTCCCACCTAATGACGCATTGATTAGCATCTTTCAACTCTTTGTCCTAATTCGAGCTGTCTGACGTAGAGAATGAACGGAAATACAGCTCTACATGATCTTTTGCTCTAGCTCAACTATTTTTGAGAAAGTTTGGCTGGCTTCATTGTTCGCTTCCGCCTCAAAGATGCTCTTAAGTTCATGCGATTTATTGAGCAATGGGTCCATGTTTCCTATTTCATTTCAATCAAATCTTTTCATATAACAGAGAGAGCATACGGTTTCAAAGGGGAGAAGCCCTCGCATCAGTTCCAACCTTTATTGGCGAAGAAACGTATCTATCATTTAGAATCAGTGTAAATAAACACAATTGCCGGAGCCAGAGGAACTGAATGCAGCGGTTCGAACGGTGATGTCATTTAATCGACTTGGTTAATTAAACAAAAAACAATCTGCACATGCTCCAGCTTCGGGCTTCTGATTCGATTTCCAGCTTCTTGTAATTGAAAGCTGCGAAAAAAGGAATATTATTTTTCATGATGTAAGCAAATTTCGACATAATTTTAAAGCTGCTCATTATATGTTATGGTTAGGATGTTTTTTAAAATGAAGGCACTGGAGGATGAATAACGATGCGAGCTGTTCAACCGGTATTGTCTCTAGAAGAAAAGCAATTGCTTGTCGCAATTTTGTTTCGCAATCATTTTGCGATTGAATTGGTTGTGAGCGAAATCAATGATATTGAATGCGGAAAAAAAGAGTTTGATTTATGTACATACAAAAAATTAGTGGAGCTATATGACAAAATCCGTTCGCATACGTAACCTGTATCCTTGTGAGGACCAGTTTTTGAGTGTGAGAGGCATCTGAACGATGTTCTTTACAAGAGTATCGCTTTTCGCAGAAATGTAAGTTTATCGCGTGATAAAACGCTTACATAATGATATCATAAAATAGGAAGTTTCTTTTTGGTAAATGGAACACATTTTCCAGATCATATGTTATGATTAAAATGAAATGTCAAAGTGAGAGGAAGAAACGAATGACAAAAGTTTTTTCTGAAGAATTTACAAATATTTCGATTAAAGATTTGATGATACCTGCAGATAAAGTGGCTCATGTCCAAATGGGAAATAACTTAGAGCATGCATTATTAGTGTTGACGAAAACAGGCTATACAGCTGTTCCGGTTTTGGATGCTCAATATCGCTTGCACGGGCTGATTACGACGAATTTGATCATGGATTCAATTTTAGGATTGGAACGAATCGAATTTGAGCGTTTGCAAAATATGAAAGTAGAAGAAGTAATGAACAAAGATGTTTCCAGATTGAATGTATCGGATGATTGGATGAAGGCGCTGAAGCTCGTTATTAATCATACGTTTGTATGTATAACGAATGAGGACGGTGTTTTAGAGGGGATTTTTACAAGAAGGGTCATCTTAAAAAAGCTCTATAAACAACTAATGATATTAAATTCCAGGTTTCCCAAATAAAAACGCCCTTGCCGGCGTTTTTATTTCATATTGGCTCAATAGTTTCGAATCCATCCAACCTTCAAATAATGAAAATATAGATATTGTTTTTTTGGGAAAGCAATTGAACGAATGCGAATGCTATGGCAAAATGAATTCATGCTTACAAACGATTGAAAGTGATTTTCAAATGAGGTGATCGTGATGAAAGAGGCGCTTATTGAAAAAGATAGGGGAAAACTAGACCATAAAGAAACAAAGCGTCCGTTCGTTTTAGCTGCCGTCATGCTGGCGATGTTTATGGCTGCAGTTGAGGCAACGATCGTTTCCACAGCAATGCCTGCCATTGTCGCAGAAATTGGCGGTTTTTCAAAATATAGCTGGATTTTTTCTTCCTATTTATTAATGAATTCCGTAACGATTTTAATATATGGTAAATTGGCGGATTTGTTTGGAAGAAAACCGATTTTTGCTTTTGGCATCATTATTTTTTTAATTGGCTCTGTGCTTTGCGGTCTCGCCGATTCGATGGAAACTTTAATTATATACCGATTTATACAAGGGATTGGAGCCGGAGCTGTGATGCCAGTCGCCACAACAATTGTCGGCGATATTTATACAGTAGAAGAAAGAGCCAAAATACAAGGATATTTGTCCAGTGTATGGGGAATTTCTGCAATAATCGGTCCCGTTTTAGGTGGCTTGTTCGTTGAGTACATAAGCTGGAAGTTTGTATTTTGGGTGAATGTTCCTTTAGGCATTTTATCAATGGCAGGAATCGGTCTGTTTTTGAATGAACGCATTGATAAGAAAAAGTCGAGCATTGATTATGCAGGCGCCATGTTCATGCTTATTGCGATCAGCTTGTTGATGATCGTCCTTGTCGAAGGAGGAGTCCGCTGGTCTTGGACTTCCTGGGAGGTTGCGGCGTTATTAGCTGTTGCATGCTGCTTCTTTATATTGTTTATTTTTCAGGAAAATCGGGCCGATGATCCGATGATGCCGCTTTCGCTTTGGAAAAATCGCTCCATTTTGCTTGCGAATGTAACGTCCTTGACGACCGGGATGATGCTTATGGGCATTTCCACCTTTTTGCCGACATTTGTGCAAGGTGTTATGGGAAAATCGGCAATGGTGGCTGGATTCACGCTGACAACGATGTCAATCGGATGGCCGATTGCCTCAACAGTAGCGGGGAGAATTTATTTAAAAGCCGGCTTTCGCGCCACATCAATTTTAGGAGGCATTTTTTTATTGGCCGGCAGTCTTGTCTTTGTTATGCTTTCAGCAGATGACGGACCTGTTCACGCTATGATCGGCTCTTTTTTACTCGGCGTCGGAATGGGGCTGACATCGACCTCGTTCATTGTATCGATTCAATCGGCGGTTGATTGGAAAGAACGCGGAATTGCCACCGCCACCAATATGTTTATGCGAAATCTCGGCAACACCGTAGGCGCCGCTTTGCTCGGCGGGATTTTAAACAGCAAGCTGCAAACATATTTGGAGGAGCATAGTGCTGGAAAAAACTTAAACATTGATTCGGCCAACAACCTATTGAATCCAGAATCAGATCTTTCCGGTCCTATAAAAGAGGTTCTTGAGTCTGGTTTGAGCATTGCTCTTCACCATGTTTATTTCGTCGTCTTTTTATTAGCAATTTTGAGCGTTCTTTTTATTTTCTTTCTTCCGAAGAGAGAATTAAAATGAATGTTTTTTGCTAAACTTGTTATGACGGAAAAGCAAAAATATTTTATAATGTTTTTGAACTATTGAATCCACTAAGGAAAGGGTTTAGCGATGCAAATTTCGGAATTGCAAATCCTTGTGACTTTGTCTGAAGAAAAAAATATGAGAAAAGCGGCTGACCGACTTTTTGTTTCCCAGCCTGCTTTGTCGCAGCGTCTTCAGTCGATCGAAAAAGCATGGGGATTTAAAATTTTTTTGCGCTCACAAAAGGGATTGACTCTTACACCGGCAGGAGAAAAAGTTGTCCAGTTTGCAAAAGAAATGATTGAAAAGGAAGAGAAGGTAAGAGAGGAAATCTCTGTTTTGGAAGGAGAAGTGTACGGGACGTTAAAGCTTGCAGTGGCATCTATAATCGGCCAGCACTGGCTTCCAAAAGTTTTGAAAAAATATGTACAAAAATACCCTCAGGCGGAAATTTCACTTATAACCGGGTGGTCAAGCGAAATATTAAAATGTTTATATGAAGATGATATTCATATCGGAATCATACGCGGAAACCCTGATTGGAAAGGGTTTAAACAGCATTTGCTGGAAGATACTTTGTATTTAGTTGACACAGAAATTCAAAGCATCGATGATTTAGTACACACAGAGCGGCCTTTTATTCAATTTAAAAGTGATTCTACATACTATCAAGAAATACAAGAATGGTGGCACAGGCAATTTAAAAACCCGCCAAAAAGGACAATTGTCGTTGATCAGATCGAGACGTGCAAGCAAATGGCGTATCATGGTATCGGTTTTGCGATTTTGCCTTCTGTCAGCATTGATGAAAAGGATGGTTCGATCTTTCGACTGCCGCTCATTGATCATGAAGGAAAGCCGATTAAAAGGGATACTTGGTTGATCGGGCATGAATCATCGTTAAAGCTTAAACAAGTGCAGGCGTTTATGGAAATCGTCCATCAATTTATTAATGAATGATAAATTTGCTTGTCAATTGATTCTTTTCTTTGATACAGTAATGGGGGTACAGAAAAACAGAGAGGAGTATTACGATGAAAATGATGGATGCAAACGAAATTATTTCATTTATACAAAACAGTAAAAAAACGACTCCTGTAAAAGTTTATGTAAAAGGTCAATTAGAAGGAATCAACTTTGGAGAACAGTCCAAAACATTTATTACTGGAAACACAGGCATCATCTTTGGAGAATGGTCTGAAATTGAACAAGCACTAGCAGAAAACAAAGATAAAATTGAAGACTATGTTGTTGAAAATGACCGCCGGAACTCAGCGATCCCGCTTCTTGATTTAAAAGGCGTAAAAGCGAGAATTGAACCAGGTGCAATCATCCGTGATCAAGTGGAAATCGGCGATAATGCGGTCATCATGATGGGGGCAGTGATCAATATCGGCGCCGTCATTGGTGAAGGAACGATGATTGACATGAATGCAACATTGGGCGGCCGTGCAACGGTTGGTAAAAACTGCCACATTGGTGCCGGAGCGGTTTTAGCTGGTGTAATTGAGCCGCCTTCTGCAAAACCTGTCGTAATCGAAGATGATGTTTTGATCGGAGCAAACGCCGTCATTTTAGAAGGTGTAAGAGTAGGAAAAGGCGCGGTTGTTGCAGCTGGTGCTGTTGTAGTGGAAGATGTTGAACCGTACACAGTTGTTGCAGGTGTTCCTGCGAAAAAAATTAAAGATATTGACGAAAAAACGAAAGCGAAAATTGAAATTAAGCAAGAATTGCGGCAGCTCTAAATTCGAAGCGTGGACAGCGTCCACGCTTATCCTTTAGGAGGGGACTCATATGAATAAGGATGCGCTTATTGCCATTCGCCGTGATTTGCACAAAATACCTGAACTCGGATTTCAAGAACATAAAACACAAAAATATTTATTAGATTATATTCATTCGCTGCCGAACGAAAGGCTTGAAGTGAAAACATGGAGAACAGGTATTTTCGTGAAGGTCCATGGAACAAATCCTCGAAAAATGATAGCCTACCGGACAGATATTGACGGATTGCCGATTGAAGAAAAAACGGGGCTTTCATTTCAATCAGAACATCCAGGCTTGATGCATGCTTGCGGTCACGACTTTCATATGACGATCGCTTTGGGGGTTTTAACTCATTTCGCCTATCATCCGATTCAAGATGATCTGCTATTCATCTTTCAGCCGGCAGAAGAAGGGCCTGGCGGTGCAGAGCCGATGCTAAACAGCGAGATTATGCAACAATGGATGCCGGATATGATCACTGCGCTTCATATTGCTCCGGAGCTTCCGGTTGGAACTATCGGAATGAAGCCTGGACTACTTTTTGCCAATACGTCCGAGTTGTTTATCGATTTAACCGGGAAGGGAGGCCATGCCGCTTTTCCGCACACGACACATGATATGGTCGTCGCTGCTTGCGCCCTTGTCACCCAGCTGCAATCCATCGTTAGCCGCAATATAGATCCTTTGGAAAGTGCTGTAATTACCATTGGAAAAATTGCAAGCGGCACGATACAAAATATAATTGCCGATCATGCCAGATTGGAAGGAACGATTCGCACATTTTCTGTCGAATCGATGGAAAAAGTGAAAAAGCGGATTGAAGACATGGTCAAAGGTATAGAAATCGGCTACCA
Organism: Aeribacillus sp. FSL M8-0235; assembly: GCF_038000355.1. Classification (NCBI taxonomy): domain Bacteria; kingdom Bacillati; phylum Bacillota; class Bacilli; order Caryophanales; family Bacillaceae; genus Aeribacillus; species Aeribacillus sp. FSL M8-0235. The sequence continues at coordinate 1,506,263 of NZ_JBBOBW010000001.1, forward strand.
ATGCAAAGCAGAAATTGACTGGGGTTCGATGTATTATCAAGTGTGGAATGATGAAGCGTTATCAAAAGAATTTATGGAGTTTGTCCAGAATGAAACAGAAGTTCAACTCCACGTATGCAAAGAAGCGATGACTGGGGAAGATTTCGGCTATATGCTGGCGAAAATTCCGGGATTTATGTTTTGGCTTGGAGTTGATTCTCCTTACGGACTTCATCATGCGAAGCTTTCACCAAATGAACAAGCAATCTTTAAAGCGGTCGATCTTATTTGTCAATATTTTGAATGGAAAGGCAATAAATAGAAGATTCATAGCCTCCTGCATAAAGCAAGAGAAAAAAATTAGAAATACGTTCTATACAAACACGAAGTCATAATTAAAAAGGAAAGGGGATGAGAGATCATCCTCTTTCCTTTTGCTGCTCGTTCTTATGAATCATCACTTGATGAGGGAACGGAATTTCGATGCCGTTTTCATCAAGCACTTCTTTTAGCCGTTTCCGGAGCTTTCTTTCAACAGCCCACTGCTCCATGTTTTTCGTTTTGGCGATGATGCGGATGATCACATCAGACGTGCCGAAATTTTGCACGCCTAAAACGTCCGGACCTTCCACAACTTCTTCAGTTTCTTTTGCAAATTGGTCGCAAGCTTCTTGAAGAATGGACATGACCCGATTTAAGTCTTCATTATACGATATGCTGATATCAACAAGGGCTTGCATATTTCCTCTTGAATGATTGGAAAGGCCGACAATCTGCCTGTTTGGAACATAATGCAATGTGCCGTCAAAGCCTCGGATTTGCGTCGTTCGTAAACCGACAGCTTCCACAATGCCTGAATAATTGCCTGTAGTGACATAATCTCCAACATCAAGTTGTTTTTCTAGGAGAAGGAAAAATCCTGTCACAACATCGCTGACGAGCCCTTGAGCTCCAAAGCCGATCGCAAGACCAACAACCCCAGCCCCGGCTAAAAGCGCTGTGACATTGTAGCCAAACACTTGAAAAACGGTAACAATAAAAATGAAAAACAGGGCATAATGAAAGAAATTCAAAACTAATGTTTGCAGCGTTTTAGCCCGCGTGGTGGAAATTTCCTTCCGATTCTCAAGCCCCTCAAACATTTTGTGAATAATTTTATTGCCGATTGATTTGACGATAATATATGCAATGTAAATTCCAATAAGCTTGGCCAAAACTTCTCCTGATTTTAAAGCCAGATCAGCCCAATCAATAGATTCAAAAAAGTTCAAAACCATTTCCCCTTTCTTTTCAAGCCAATCATTTGGTTATTTGACGGGATCGTGTTAAACTGAATGTACAGTTGAAAGTTTAGCATAGAAAAAGGAATTTTCAATGATTGTTACATTTTTTTAATGATAGCGGCGAAAATTGGAAATAGTATTATTGTTCTCTTCACCGCAATGAAAATGTAAAACAGATTATTTAAATTAATTATTACTTAAAATTGACTAAAATTTTGTTGTTATATATAATAGTAATCGGAGGAAGGATATTGAGAAAATACTCAATTCATTCTCATTTGTTTTTGAAGGAAACGATCAAAAAGTTTCCTTTAAAATAAAATTTTAAAATGGAGGGTTACATAATGGCAGAGCGTTTGGTTGGTAAACAAGCTCCACGTTTTGAAATGGATGCCGTTTTGCCAAACAAAGAGTTTGGTAAAGTAAGCTTGGAAGAAATCATGAAACAAGGAAAATGGACAGTTCTTTTCTTTTATCCAATGGACTTCACTTTCGTTTGTCCAACTGAAATCACAGCTATTTCTGACCGTTATGAAGAATTTGAAGATCTTGATGCAGAAGTGATTGGTGTATCAACTGACACAATTCACACACACTTAGCTTGGATTAAAACTCCTCGCGAAGAGAACGGTTTAGGCGATATTAAATATCCGCTTGCAGCAGATACAAATCATCAAGTATCAAGAGACTACGGCGTTTTAATCGAAGAAGAAGGAGTTGCTCTTCGCGGATTGTTCATCATCAATCCAGAAGGCGAACTTCAATATCAAACAGTATTCCATAACAACATTGGCCGCGATGTTGATGAAACATTGCGTGTACTTCAAGCGCTTCAAACTGGCGGACTTTGCCCAGCAAACTGGAAGCCTGGTCAAGAAACGCTTAAAGTATAATGAAGCTTTTCATTCAAAGGGCCTAGCAGTACGTTAGGCCTTTTTTCAAACGATTATTTTTTTGATATTCATTCTTCAAGGAGGAAGCGGAAATGAAATTACGTGAGCCAATGCCTGAATTAGTCGGAGCAACAACTTGGCTGAATGGCGAAGTAACGAAAGAGCAATTAATCGGTGAAAAACCAACATTAATCCATTTTTGGTCAATCAGCTGCCATTTGTGTAAAGAAGCAATGCCGAAAGTAAATGAGTTCCGCGATCAATATAAAGATAAACTGAACGTAGTAGCTGTTCATATGCCTCGCTCCGAAAAGGATTTAGATATTGATGATATTAAAAAAGTAGCGGAAGAACACGGGATTACGCAACCGATCTTTGTTGACAACGAACATAAATTAACCGATGCTTTTGAAAATCAATATGTACCTGCATATTATGTTTTTGACAAAAACGGCATTCTTCGCCACTTCCAAGCAGGAGGAAGCGGAATGAAAATGCTGGAAAAACGTGTTAATCGGGTGTTAGCGGAAACAGAAAACGCTGAATGATTCAACCATCTGCAAAACATTGCAGGTGGTTTTTCATTTTAGAAAAATACCTTTCCGGCTTTGAAAGGACTTGTTTTTATTGCTTCGAAGCTTTCAAAAGATAAGCATCTCCATTTACCATTCATCTGACATCCTTTTTCCAGCTCTCAATCCTAAAGAAATGATTCACATTCCAAATCACAACATGCTATAATAAATGATGCTAGTTTGAACAAAAAGGAGCATAGGTGGATGGCAAAACAATCACAAACTTTTTCCATTATGAATCTATTAAAGGTGCTTTTGGCTGTCATCGTTATCCTTTTCCTATTTTATTTGCTTGCATTTAACGACGTCGTCGTGCGTTTTATATCTCTGCTATTAAATGGATGTTTAGTTGTTCTCGCCTTCCTTGTCTATCGGAAAATAGACTATATGATAAAGATGAAAGAAGAACGAAAAGAGCCTATTCAAAACGAAAAGCTGCCTGATGAAACAGAAATGGCGCGAAAAGAACAGCAATTAAATAAACTGGAGCTTGATAAAACGCAATTGTTGGAGGAGCTATTAACAAAAGCCGGTATCGAAGAGGAAGAAAAACAAAAGTACCGAGCCAAAATTAGAGAAAAAGAGGATGAAGCTTCAAAGCTTCAACAAGAGCTAGCATTCATGAAAGGCCGGATTGCCAACTTGATTTTAAAAAGAGATCCTGAGATCGAGCGGATTGTCCTGCTGCTTGATGCGGATTTTATATTAAATCATTCGTTAGTGGAAATTAATCGAAGGTTTCAGGAAATTAGCGGCAGTTTTTCTGAACAATCCATCGAGCATTTGAAAAAGGCTAATTATATTGATCAACATTTGCAATTTACTCGAATTGGTTATCGTGAATTATTAAAGACAGCAAAAAGGATCAATTAACCGTTGGCTTGTATTTTTCTATATTTTATCAGTAGCATTGCATTAAGTTAATTTTAATTTGTCAAGCCCAATTTTATGTTAAATTTCATCTTTTTGGATATAAAAAAACTCCTTATAATTAGGATTGGCAGTCCTATCCAAATCCTAAGAATAAGGAGAAACCATTATGGATAAGAATACCACAGAATCCACAATAAATGAACTATTTAAAGAGATCGATCCAATAACTTTTTCAAAACTAATTAATGTGATTGACGTTGACAAATACATTAAAAAATTAACAGCGTATAAGTTTTTACAACTTTGTATCATCGCTCAGATAAATGAATTGGAAAGCTTAACAAAATTGGCCAAACATTTGAAAGACAAGGAAGAGTTGCAGACATATCTGGAATTTGATGCAATTAGTACTTCGCAACTTTCTCGCAAATTAGGCCAATTATCCCCTCAACTGTTTGAAAAAGTATTTAAATATCTGGTCTTAAAGATCCAAGGGCAAATGAAAAATGCCCCGATCATCCGAAACATTGGTCGTCTTCTGGTCATTGATTCTACCACGATGAGCATGAGTTTGAGCCAATATCCATGGGCAACTTTTCGTAAGACAAAGGCTGGTGTTCGACTCCATTTAAAGGTTGTTGTAACGAAGGATATCACTGTTCCGGATCAAGGGATTATCTTACCCGCGAAACATGCCGATCGCACACAGATGGACGAACTCATTGAAATCGATCCAAATGCGATTTACTTGTTTGATCGAGGGTATGTCGATTACAAACAGTTCGACCGCTTATGCCGAGAAGGGGTGCGATTCATTACCCGGCTTAAAAAGAACGCAGAGATTGAAGTTTTATCGGAACGGATTCCCAATCCAGAACGTTTGATTTATAGGGATCAGATTGTCATTTTAGGAAATGACCGTAATCATACCAAAATGACTCATCCTCTCCGATTGATCGAAACGGTCGACAGCGAAGGGAATCCCGTGATCATCATAACCAATTGCTTTGATCTTTCTGCGGAAGAGATTGCAGATTTATACCGATATCGCTGGAAGATAGAGACCTTCTTTAAATGGATGAAACAGCACCTTAAGATAAAAAGATTTTATGGAAAAAGTCAAAATGCCGTTTACAATCAAATTTGGATCGCCCTAATCACCTATTGCTTACAGGCCATGCTCCAATTAAAAGTGAATCACGATGGTCCTTTATTAGAGATCAAGCGAACTTTACAGAATCTGCTTTTTAAAGGTTTTGACTGTTTTGTTCGCTCCCTTTTTAAAAAGCCAATTCGAACGTCCAACGGTCGGAAAAAATACGATTGGGAAAAAGATTTTGAAACCATCGTGTACCAATTTGAAGAAGGGGAGGTGGAACACCTAGACGATTTAGTTTATGATCCAATGTTTCTGTAATATATTGCCAAATTGTGGAAGTGGACTGCCGATTAAGACGTCATTGTCCTTTTAAGCTTGCTTAGAAAGATTGTATGTCTGAATATTCAGTTACATGAAATAACTGGAATTTTTATTGAGCTTGACAAACATTAAATTTTTTTATGCAACGCTACTGATATTTTATGATTTAATGAAATTAAATGAAAATTTCATAATATTAACATACCACTAGGGGAGCCGAAAGGCTGAGAAAGGCGTGTGCCTTGACCCTTTGAACCTGATCTAGATCATACTAGCGTAGGGAAGTGGTGCAGTAATATCGAAACCTGTCTATGGGTTTTGTATATACTTGCCCGTTCCCTTATATTGGGAACGGGCTTTTTGCATTACATGGCCGGTTGGCAAACCATTTTTCAAAACAAATGTTAAGAAAGGGGAGACAACGTGTTACAAACGCTATTTCAGCAAATTGATGAAAGGGAAGAAGAACTTCTGAATCTTCTAAAAACACTCGTATCGTTTGAAACGCCGAGCCCTCCGGCAAGAAATGCAAAAGAGGCTCAAAAGTATGTCGCCTCATATTTGGAAGACATCGGCTTTTCCATTGATCAATGGGATTTATATGAACAAGATCCAGTCGTAGTAGGAACGAAAAAAGGAAAAGATCCAGAAAATTACCACAGTTTAATTATTAACGGGCATATTGATGTCGCTTCAATCGAAGAGGGAGAAGAATGGCTAACGCCTCCTTTTGAGGCAACGGTTAAAGGGGATTACATATACGGACGCGGTGTAGCGGATATGAAAGGGGGAATGGCTGCCAGTCTGTTTGCAATAAAGCTGCTGCAAGAAAACGGCATTGAGCCGGGAGGGGATATCATTTTTCAGTCCGTCGTCGGAGAAGAAGTAGGCGAAGCAGGAACAAAATCGTGCTGCGACCGGGGATATCGAGCTGATTTTGCCATCGTTGTCGATTCAAGCAACTGTGAAATACAAGGGCAAGGCGGGGTGATCACGGGCTGGATTACGATTGAAAGCCCCGAGACATTTCACGATGGCACGAGAAGACAAATGATTCATGCCGGCGGGAAGCTTTTTGGGGCAAGCGCGATTGAAAAAATGATGAAAATTATTGAAGGACTGCGAGAGCTTGAACAGCATTGGGCAGTGATGAAAACGAGCAAAGGCTTTCCGCCTGGTTCTGCCACAATTAATCCTGCAGTGATTGAAGGTGGAAGGCACGCCGCTTTTGTGGCCGATAAATGTTCCCTTTGGATTACCGTTCACTATTACCCGGAAGAGCATTATGTAGAGGTGATCCGGGAAATTGAAGAACATATCCATCATGTTGCAATGGCTGATCCATGGCTTCGGAAATATCCTCCGAAATTTAAATGGGGCGGCACATCGATGATTGAAGATCGAGGAGAAATTTTCCCAGCTTTTTCATATGACGAACATTCACTCGGAGTGAAAACATTACAAAAAGCACATAAACTGGCATTTAATGAGGAAGCAAAGCTGACGATGTCCCCTACTGTGACAGACGGCGGCTGGCTGAGTGAAGCGGGAATTCCCGTCGTTTTATATGGACCGGGCACGCTTGAAGATGCACACTCGGTGAATGAAAAGCTGTCCATCCCCCAATTAAAAACATTTACAAAATCGCTGATCGCGTTTTTATTTGATTGGTATCAGAAAAAACGATGACAATTACAAAAGCTGCGAAAGGGGTAATTCAAATGTTTACAGACCGATTGTATAAAACTGCAAAACCGATTTGGGAAGCGAGTTACCATCATCCGTTTGTTCAAGGAATCGGCAATGGGACGCTGGATATCGACAAATTTCGCTTTTTTATGGAGCAGGATTATCTTTATTTAATCGAATACTGCCGCCTGTTTGCCCTTGGAAGCTTAAAGGCTCACAATCTTCAAACAATGACAGTTTTTGCTGATCTTCTACATTCGACGTTAAAAGTGGAAATGGATTTGCATCGTCAATACGCTGAAAGAATAGGAATAGAGAAGGAAAAATTAGAACAAGTTCAGCCTGCTGCTACAACCGTTGCATATACGAGCTATATGTTAAATGTGTCGCAGCGAGGATCATTGGCAGAACTGGTTGCCGCAGTCCTTCCATGTACATGGAGCTATTATGAAATCGGCACACGCTTACATGAGATTCCTGGTGCCAGTGAACATGAGTTTTACGGCGAGTGGGTAAAAATGTACGCATCAACAGAATTCGGTGAATTGGCAAAATGGCTGAAAGATTTAATGAATGAGCTTGCAGAAGGAAAACGGGAAGAAGAATTGAAATGGCTGGAAGATATTTTTGTCACAACGAGCAAATACGAATATATGTTTTGGGAAATGTCTGAACGAAAAGAAATGTGGCCAATCGAAATCAATTCTTAATATAGGAGAGAATGAACATGAAATTTTCTGAAAAAATTCGAACAAAAGCAGATCCGATATGGCAGGCCAGCTTCGATCATCCATTTGTAAAAGGTATTGCCGATGGGAGTTTGCCGCTTGAATGTTTTCGTTATTACGTTTTGCAAGATTCGTATTATTTAAGCCATTTTGCAAAAGTGCAATCGTATGGAGCGGCAAAAGCAAACGATTTATATACGACATCGCGAATGGCTCAGCATGCACAAGGAACATTTGAAGCGGAATTATCTCTTCATGAAACATTTGCCAAACAGCTGGGAATCACAGAGGAGGAGAAGGCGAATTTTAAGCCGGCCCCAACGGCGTACGCCTATACTTCCCATTTATATCGAGCGGCGATCAACGGTCACTTAGGCGATATTATTGCTGCAATACTTCCGTGCTATTGGCTATATTACGAAATTGGCGAAAAATTAAAAGATGCGAAGCCAAAAGAACCGATTTATCAACAATGGATTGCGGCTTATGGGGGCGATTGGTTTAAGCAGCTTGTCGAAGAACAAATTGACAGGCTGGATGAAATCGCACAACAAACGATAGAAGCCGATCTAAAAAGAATGGAAGAGCATTTTATCATCAGCAGTCAATATGAATTAGCGTTTTGGGAAATGGCTTACCGTTTAGAAAAATGGGAAGTGGAACCAAAAATCAGTCAATAAAGGAGTTTGATCATAATGAAAGGATTAAAACTGACAGACATTCTAGTAACAATTGTTATTTCGATCGTTTTTGGAATTGTTTATAAACTATGGGGACCGCTTTACTATGCGGTCAAGCCGATCGGGCTGCATGTCGACCAGCTCATATACGGTATGTGGTTTATTGCTGCGACGGTCGCCTTTCTTATTATTCGCAAGCCTGGAGTAGCGCTGATAGCGGAAACAGCAGCGGCATCTGCAGAATTTATAACCGGCTCTGAATTCGGCATAGAGGTTCTTCTTTACGGAATCGTCCAAGGACTATTTGCAGAGATCATTTTTGCGATTTTTCGATATAAAAAGTTTAATATCGGTGTTGTCATGCTGGCTGCAGCCGCTTCAGCAGCTGGTTCGCTAATTATGGATCTTTATAAAGGCTATATAGATGACTTAGTATTTTGGAACTTGCTATTATTCATTGGAGCTCGATTGATTGGCTCAATCATTATTGCCGGCGCGTTTGCCTATTATCTAGTGAAATCTTTGGAAGCAACAGGAGTGACTAATTTAGTAAGACCTGCGTCGCATGAAGATTATGACGCACTGAACTAGAGGTGGCAAACATGGATCTAGTATGCGAAGTGAAAAATTTACGATTAAAATATCCTGGAGAGGAATCCTTGCTTTTTAAGGATGTATCCTCTTCTTTCTATAAGGGAGAAAAAGTCTTGCTTCTTGGTCCTTCCGGCTGTGGGAAATCGACGTTTTTGCAAGTGTTAAGCGGTTTAATTCCAAAATCTATTGAAGTGCCGATGAAAGCAGAAAAAATCTTGACCCCGTCATCTTGGGGATATGTGTTTCAAGATCCTGACACGCAATTTTGCATGCCGTATGTAGATGAAGAAATGGCTTTTGTTTTGGAAAATTTGCAAGTGCAAAGAGAACAAATGCATGAAAAAATGCGAGTTTACCTGGAAATGGTCGGCCTTCATTTTGATGATCTTCATATCAGTATTCAATCATTATCAGGCGGCATGAAGCAACGGCTGGCGATCGCCACTGTTTTAGCATTGCATCCAGACGTGTTATTTTTGGACGAGCCGACTGCAATGCTGGATCCGGAAGGGACAAAAGCGGTATGGGACACGATGAAACAAGCAGCTCAAGATAAAACAGTTATCATCGTTGAACATAAAATTGATCATGTTCTTGACTTTGTCGACCGCATACTTTTATTTAATCAAAAAGGACAAATCGTCGCAGACGGTCCGAAAGAACAAATTTTTTCTCGGTATCGGAAAGAAATTCGCGAAGACGGCATTTGGTATCCCGGTGTATGGGAGGATTATCTTCGTGATAAGCAGGGGTATTACAAAAAAACCCCTTTAAAAGAACAGGTCGTGATTGAGCTTGAGCAATTTAAAGGATATCGAAAGAAGGAAGTCAAAATCGATGTACCATATGGAAAGGTTCATGCAGGTGAATGGATTGCGATAGTGGGGAAAAACGGCGCCGGAAAGAGCACTTTGTTACATTCATTGATGCAGTTTATACAAACGACCGGCACTTATTTGCTGTTAGAAAAAGAAGCAAAGAAAATAAAAAAGCTTTCCAACATGCTGTCGTTCGTTTTTCAAAATCCGGAATTTCAATTTGTCACCAATTCAGTTTACGATGAAATTGCTTATTCGTTGAGGATTGAACGGATGAAAGAAGAAGAAATTCGAACAAAAGTAGAAGAAATGCTCGAATTATTTCATTTACAGAAGCACCGCCATCAACACCCTTATCAGCTTTCAATGGGACAAAAAAGAAGATTGAGTGTTGCCGCTTTAATCATTAAAAAACAGCCGATCATGCTTTTAGATGAACCGACTTTTGGGCAAGACTCATCAAATACGTTTCAGCTCTTGGAGCTTTTAGAACATTATCGCAAACAAGGGTCTACCATTTTGATGGTGACACATGATGAACAAATAGCAAAGCATATGGCGACAAGAGTTTGGCGGATCGAAGGCGGGAAGCTCGTAGAGGATGAAATTCATTCTTGTGAGGATGAGCAGATGTATGTTCAGATATAGGGGGATCTACAATGGATTTTGACATAAAAGAAACATGGCTGCATAAAATCAACCCGAGCTTAAAGCTATTGTTTCTGATCGTTTTATTTATTAGTGTTCTGTTTATTCACAACATTAATTTTTTAATCAACTACACAGTTGCCGCCTTTCTTTTATTTGCTTTTTTTACCGGTCATCCGATGAAGCGCATACTTTTATTGCTGATTCCATTCGTGCTTATTTTTGTGTCGACTGCTACCTCCATGATCTTTTTTGGAAAAGGTGAGACAACATGGTGGAAATGGGGGCTGATCCATATTACAGAAGAAAGCTTTTATCGCGGTCTTCATTTAGGATTTCGTGCCCTTATCTTCGCTCTGCTTGGGTTAATGTTTTCGTTAACGACAAGACCGGTTTTTTTATTTTATTCGTTAATGCAGCAATTAAAGTTGAAGCCTAAATATGCTTACAGCTTTATGGCAGGCATTCGTTTAATCCCTATTATGATCGAAGAGTTTCAAACAATACGGCAAGCGATGATTGTAAGAGGTGTTGAACAAAGAAAAGGCTTAGCGAATTTTTTTCATAAATTGAAAGCATACTCGATTCCGCTGCTATCGCAAAGCATTCGCAGAGCGCACAGAATTGCTGTAGCGATGGAGGCGAAAAGATTTTCGAATGACACAAAAAGAACGTTTTACTACGAAATCGGGTTTTCCAAATACGATCTTTGCTTTGTCCTTTATTTTATAATCGCTATTTTGTTAAGCTACTATGCAGCTAAGATGCTTCCGTTTTTCCCGGTTACAGATGTAAGGTATATTGAATAAATGGCAGCCGGCTGCAAAATGCTTTTTCATAATCGCTGCATGGTAGATTTAAATGATTGAATAGTCCCGAAAGCATCCAAGTAAAGTGATTGTCCCAACTTACGAAACGATGGACAGTGTCAAACAATTTTTTCTGAAAAGGAACAAGAAGTAAACCATTTTGAAGCAAAAAGTGAATGAGTTTGTTTGATTAAAAAGAGCCTCTAGGGGAAACACCTAGAGGTATTTTTTTTGAAAAATCATGTTAACATTTTTTCCGTACTTGTTGTATGAAGGAAAGAGAATCGGTATTTTTGTTATATAAAATTACATAAAGTGTTAAAAAGGGGGACAATAATGAAAAAAATTTTTTTATTTCTAACGGTTTTCTCTGTAATTTTCGCAAGTGGATGTGCCATGTCTTCTGCTTTAGAGGAAAAGGAATCAAGCGATGGACAGAATAGCGAACAAAATGAAACGGATGTTGTGAAAGTCGGTATTCTCCATTCATTAAGCGGCACGATGGCGATCAGTGAAGTTTCTTTAAAGGACGCAGAATTAATGGCGATTGAAGAAATTAACAACTCAGGCGGGCTTTTAGGAAAGAAAATTGAACCGGTTATTGAAGACGGCGCATCTGACTGGCCGACTTTTGCTGAGAAAGCAAAGAAATTACTGCAACAGGATAAGGTAGCGACGATTTTTGGCGGCTGGACTTCCGCAAGCAGAAAGGCCATGCTGCCGGTAGTCGAACAAAATAAAGGCTTGCTTTGGTACCCCGTTCAATATGAAGGAATGGAATCTTCTCCGAACATTTTTTATACGGGGGCGACCACCAATCAACAAATTGTGCCTGCTGTCAGCTGGCTGTTAAACAATAAAGGGAAGAAGTTTTTTTTAATTGGCTCGGATTATGTGTTTCCGCGCACGGCAAACAGTATTATTAAAGCACAATTAAAAGCTGAAGGCGGAGAGGTAGTTGTCGAAGAATATACACCTTTAGGACATACTGATTACAGCACGGTCATCAATAAAATGAAAAAAGTGAAACCTGACGTAGTCTTTAATACATTAAATGGAGACAGCAATGTCGCCTTTTTCAAACAATTGAAGGATGCCGGAATCACATCGAAGGATGTTACTGTGATGTCGGTCAGCATTGCTGAAGAAGAAATTCGAGGAATCGGCGGTGAAGTATTAGCCGGCCACTTAGCGGTATGGAATTATTTCCAGACAACGGATACACCAGAAAACAAAGCGTTTGTTGAAAAATATAAAGAAGCTTATGGTGAAGAGCGTGTAACGGATGATCCGATTGAGGCGGCTTACATAGCTGTTCATTTATGGGCAGAAGCAGTAAAAAAAGCGGGATCTTTTGAGGTTGAAAAGGTCAAGGAAGCTGCGAAGGGAATCGAGTACAAAGCTCCGGGCGGCACGGTAAAAATAGAAGGTGAGAATCAGCATCTGTGGAAAACAGTAAGAATCGGCGAAATTCAACCGGACGGCCAATTTAAAGAAATTTGGAATTCTGGTGAGCCGGTGAAGCCGGATCCGTATTTAAAAAGCTATTCTTGGGCGGAGAAATTATCTAAAAATAATGAATAATCTAAATTGATAGGAGTGAACAGCTTGTCAATTTTCATCAGTCAACTGTTTAACGGGTTGAGCCTTGGATCGATCATGTTATTGATCGCCCTTGGCTTAGCTATAACGTTTGGCTTAATGAATGTCATCAACATGGCCCACGGTGAATTAATTATGGTCGGTGCGTATGCAACCTATGTAATGCAGCTCATTTTTTCTAAATATTTGCCGGAAAGCTTGTTTAATTATTACTACTTTATTGCTATACCGATTTCATTTCTCGTTGCTTCGTTTATCGGTTATCTGCTTGAAAAAGGAATCATTCGTTTTCTATATAATCGACCAACAGACAGTCTTTTGGCCACTTGGGGAATTAGTTTGATTTTGCAGCAGATTGCCAGATCCATATTTGGCGCTCCGAATGTTGCGGTTGTTGCACCTGCTTGGATGGATGGAGGCTGGCAAATATTTGGTATTACATTGCCTTATAAAAGGTTGTTGATTTTATCTCTGTCAATCGTTTGTATCGCTTTGCTTTATTATTATTTAAACAAAACGTCTATCGGTTTGAGAATAAGAGCGGTCACGATGAATAGAAATATGGCCTCTTGTTTAGGAATTTTTACAAGAAAAATAGATTCTCTAGGCTTTGCTCTCGGAGCTGGATTAGCCGGAATCGCTGGCTGTAGCTTAACTTTATTAGGACCGATCGGCCCTACAATTGGAACGTACTATATTGTCGATGCGTTTATGGTTGTCATTTTAGGAGGAATTGGCGGATTGAAAGGGACGATTATCGGCGCATTTGGCATTGGAATGCTTAGCACTGTTGTTGAATATTCCTTCGGCGCCACGATGGCAAAAGTCATTGTATTTGCAGTGATCATTTTATTTTTGCAGTGGAAACCGTTAGGTATTTTCTCTTATCGCACAAGGGCATTGGATTAGGAGGACGGATTATGCGCAGAAAACAAATGATTTATCTGTTATTTTTCCTGATTTTACTTCTGGCCCCGTTTTATTTAACCGAATTCCGCTTAGCGTTGCTCGGAAAATTTCTTTGCTATGCGATCATTGCAGTAGGAATCTGTCTTATTTGGGGGTACACCGGGATATTAAGCTTAGGTCACGGCGTGTATTTTGGGATTGGAGCTTATTGCATGGCGATGTATTTAAAATTGGAGGCTTCAAAAGGAGCGTTGCCGGATTTTATGGAATGGAACGGAGTGCAGGAGCTCCCGTGGTTTTGGAAGCCCTTCTTTAATCCTTTCTTTTCCATAATGGCAGCAATTTTCATACCAGCTATGCTGGCAGCGGTTTTGGGCATGCTTACGTTTAAAAACCGGATCAAAGGCGTCTATTTTTCTCTTTTGTCACAGGCAGTCGTTGTTGTCGTCGTCACACTTTTAATTGCCAAACAGGATTTGACAGGCGGTACAAACGGATTAACCAATTTTAGCACCGTTTTTGGGTTTTCTTTATCCTCACCAATGGTACAAATTGTTTTATATGCTATTACCGTTTTCGCTTTGTTTGCCATTTTTATGTTATCTGTTTGGATTACCAAAAGCAGACTTGGCCATGTATTAATTGCCATTCGGGACGGCGAAAACCGCCTTCGGTTTTTAGGATTTGATCCGGCTGTTTTTAAAGTGTTTATTTACAGTTTATCGGCTTCGTTTGCCGGAATAGCTGGCGCGTTGTTTGTTTTGCAGGTCGGTCTCATTTCTCCTTCGATGATGGATATTATCCCTTCAATTGAAATGGTTTTATGGGTAGCCATCGGCGGTCGTCATTCGTTATTCGGCGCCATAATCGGAGCAATTTTAACAAACGGAGCCAAAAGCTTTTTCAGTGAAACATATCCGGATGTTTGGCTTTTCTGCTTAGGCATTCTATTCATTTTGATCGTTGTTTTTTTCCCGAAAGGAATTGCCGGGTTGTTCGAAGCTTTTCCAAAGCGTATTGCGAAATTTTTTGAAAAAGGTGTGAAAAAAGGTGAATCCGATTCTGTCGTGTCATGATATTATTGTTGATTTTGACGGCTTTAAAGCGCTTCAAGGTGTCAATTTAGATGTTCATCACGGAGAAATTCGTTTTTTAATTGGTCCGAATGGTGCGGGCAAAACGACTCTTCTTGATGTCATCTGCGGCAAAACAAAAGCAGCAGATGGAAAAGTGATGTTTCAAGGAGTAGATTTGACAAAGCGGAGAGAGCACGAAATCGTTCGGCATGGAATCGCTAGAAAATTTCAAAATCCGTCCGTTTTTACTGAATTAACCGTATTTGAAAACATGGAGTTATCGATCAAACAAAATAGAAATCTTTTTTCCGTTATGAAGGCGAAATTAACCGCGGATGAAAAAGACGAAATTACGGCAATGCTTGAGAGAACCGATCTTTTAGATCGAGCTTATGACCCAGCAGGCTTGCTGTCCCACGGCCAGAAACAATGGCTTGAAATCGGCATGCAGCTGCTGCAAAAACCGGAAGTTTTACTTCTTGATGAACCGATTGCCGGCATGACTGGGGCGGAAAGGGAAAAAACCGGCTTGTTTATTCAAGAAATAGCTGAGAAATGCGCAGTGCTGATTGTTGAACATGATATGGATTTTGTTCGGAATTTTGCTGAACAGGTAACAGTTATGCATGAAGGGAAAATTTTGTGTGAAGGTTCCATGGAGGAAGTGCAGCAAAATGAGCTTGTTGCAGAGGTTTATTTAGGAAGGGAGGCAAAGGTGTGCTAAAAATATCTAGTTTGAAAGCAGGATATGATGAAACGATGGTGTTGAATAATGTTCATCTTGAAGTTGAAAAAGGAAAGGTCGTTTCCATTCTGGGAAGAAACGGGGCGGGAAAAACAACATTGATCAAAACGATTGTTGGATTGTTAAAGCCGATGGACGGGACTATTTATTGGAATGATCAGGAAATTACACATGAGCTTCCGGAAAGGAGGGCAAAAAAAGGAATCGGATATGTTCCCCAAGGCAGGGAGATTTTCTCTTCGCTGACTGTGGAAGAAAATCTCATTTTAGGCTTTGAAGCTGTTTCGAAAAAGATAGAAAAAACGCTTGTTTTAGAGGAAATTTTCGAGCTTTTTCCTGTTTTAAAGGAAATGTTGAAGAGAAAAGGAGGAGATTTAAGCGGCGGGCAGCAGCAGCAATTGGCCATTGCGAGGGCGCTTGCCGGGCAGCCCGAGCTATTATTGCTGGACGAACCGATGGAAGGGATTCAACCATCTATAGTAGAGCAAATACAGGAGGTCATTGTAAAAATTGCGTCCAAAAAAGGAATTGGCGTCGTTTTAGTTGAGCACAGCATAGATTCAGCATTTGCCTGTTCTGATGAATACTATATTTTGGACAAAAGAACTGTTGTATCAAAGGGTGTAGTAAAAAACACAAATATTGAAGACATTCAACAATATTTAGTAGTTTAATTTAAAACTTCCTCCTCCCCCTAGAAAAATTTTTTTAAATTTTCCATGTTAAAAAATATAACATAACACTTGGTGTTTCACATAGTGTGAATTATATTTGTAATAAAAAATAACATAAAAACACCTTTTATCTTCAACCCATTGAGGGAAATGGAATGTAAGAAAATCGTGTTATTTTTGATTGTCTGTTAGAAAGGAAGGGTGTTATGAAGCTGACAGCCCGAGAGCAGGAAAAATTGATGGTCGTTGTTGCTGCAGATTTAGCGCGCAGAAGGCAGAGAAAAGGCTTGAAGCTGAACTATGCGGAAGCAGTGGCCATCATCACATATGAGATTATGGAGGGCGCAAGGGAAGGACGGACGGTTTCGGAGTTGATGCAATATGGCACAAAAATTTTAACTAGAGATGATGTGATGGAAGGCGTTCCGGAAATGATCGAAAATATCCAGGTGGAGGCAACATTTCCAGACGGAACGAAGCTTGTAACCGTCCATGATCCGATCCGGTAAAAGAGGTGAAAAAATGATTCCAGGGGAATATCGATTAAAATCAGCTCCGATTGTTTGCAATAAAGGGAAAGAGGCGATCAAGCTCAATGTTGTCAATAGAGGGGACCGTCCAGTACAAGTCGGTTCGCATTTTCATTTTTTTGAAGTAAACAGGGCGCTCGAATTTGACCGGCAGCTGGCGTTCGGCAGGCATTTAAACATTCCGTCCGGAACGGCGGTAAGGTTTGAGCCGGGCGATGCGAAAATCGTAGAGCTCGTTGAATTTTCGGGAAAAAAAGAAGTGTACGGTTTAAATAATTTGACGAACGGACCGTTGACAAAGGAGGCGGACAAATGAGTTTTCAAATGCCGCGCAAACAATATGCCGATATGTTCGGCCCGACAACTGGAGACAGCATTAGATTGGCTGATACGGAACTCTTCATTCAAATCGAAAAAGATTTTACCGTATACGGAGATGAAGTAAAATTCGGCGGTGGGAAAGTGATTCGCGACGGAATGGGACAGCATCCATTTGCCGAAAGGAAAGACGTGATGGATCTTGTTCTCACAAACGCCATTATTATTGATTATACAGGTATTTATAAAGCGGATATCGGCATAAAGGATGGGAAAATTGCCGCGATCGGAAAGGCGGGAAATCCATTATTAATGGATGGCGTCACAATGGTAATCGGAGCTTCAACCGAAATCGTTGCGGCAGAAGGAATGATTGTTACGGCAGGCGGAATCGATACCCATATTCATTTTATATGCCCTCAGCAAATTGAAACAGCTTTGACATCTGGAATTACAACAATGATAGGAGGAGGAACGGGGCCTGCAACAGGGACAAATGCAACGACTTGTACACCGGGTGAATGGAATATTTATAGAATGCTGGAGTCAGTTGAACATTTTCCTATGAATTTCGGCTTTTTAGGGAAAGGAAATTCATCCGGAAAAAAAGCGTTAGAGGAGCAAATCAAAGCAGGTGCAGTTGGTTTAAAACTGCATGAGGACTGGGGTTCAACACCGGCGGCGATCGATCAGTGTTTATCCGTAGCTGACGAGTATGATGTGCAAGTTGCCATCCATACAGATACGTTAAATGAAGCCGGTTTTGTAGAAGACACCATTGCAGCGATTAAAGACCGGGTCATTCATACATACCATACGGAAGGCGCAGGCGGGGGACACGCCCCGGACATTATGAAAATGGCCAGCCTGCCAAACGTTTTGCCTTCTTCGACAAATCCGACAAGACCGTTTACAGTCAACACGCTCGAGGAACATTTAGATATGCTGATGGTTTGCCATCATTTGGATCCGGCTATTCCTGAAGATATCGCCTTCGCCGATTCCCGCATTCGCAAAGAAACGATTGCAGCGGAAGATATTCTTCATGACCTTGGCGTATTCAGCATGATCAGTTCCGACTCGCAAGCGATGGGAAGGGTCGGCGAAGTGATTACGCGGACATGGCAAACCGCAGATAAAATGAAAAAGCAGCGGGGCTCCTTAAAGGGAGACGGCCAAGATCATGACAATTTCAGAGTGAAAAGATATGTGGCAAAATATACGATCAATCCTGCGATTGCCCACGGAATATCTGAATATGTCGGCTCTGTAGAAGTCGGCAAATTGGCGGATTTAGTTGTTTGGAATCCGGCCTTTTTTGGGGTGAAGCCGGAAATGATCATCAAGGGCGGAATGATTGCCTATAGTTTGATGGGAGACCCAAATGCATCCATTCCAACTCCGCAGCCTGTTTATTACCGTCCGATGTTCGGATCATTTGGCAAAGCTGTCTCACAAACATCGATCACATTTTTGTCAAAAGCAGCAATAAAAGCCGGCATTCCCGAAAAGTTAAAGTTGCAAAAATTTGTGAAACCCGTCAAAGGAGTTCGTACATTGACGAAAAAGGACATGGTTTTTAATGGTGAAACTCCTTCTATCGAAGTCGATCCACAAACGTATGAGGTAAAGGTGGACGGTGAATTGATCAATTGTGAGCCGGTTGAAGTTGTTCCGATGGCGCAAAGATATTTTCTGTTTTGAGGTGAAGACGGATGATTATTAAAGAAACACTTGGAAATATTTATGCAAAAGCAGTAAAGGAAAAACATGTGGAGCGCGTCTATTTAAGAAGCGATGATCTGCTCAAAAGAATTCAACGAGTGAAAACAGACCACGGGAACGAAATAGGGATTCGTTTAAAGGAGGAAAAGAAGCTGGCAGATGGTGACATTTTATATGAAGATGAAAACAATATGATCATTATTTCTGTCCTGCCTGAAGATGTCCTTGTCATTTGTCCGGCTACGCTGAAAGAGATGGGAGAAATTGCACATCAAATCGGCAACAGACATTTGCCGGCTCAGTTTGAAGGAAATGAAATGATCGTGCAATACGATCATCTTGTAGAACAACTTGCAAACGAGCTGAACATTCCTTGCAAACGGGAGAAACGAAAAATAAAACAACCTTTTCGATATGTCGGACATCATCACCATGATTGATTGGCTGCCTTTATTGCAGATAAGCGATTCAAACTTTCCTTCCGGAGCCTTCTCCCACTCGTTCGGATTCGAAACATATATTGTTGAGCAGAAAATAAAAGATGCAAGTACATTTAAAAGTTTTTTAAAAACGTACATTGACAAGCAGCTCGTCTATACGGACGGACTGGCTTGCCGGCTTGCATATCAATTTGAAAAAGAAGGGAAACAAGAGGAGCTTTGGAAGCTGGATGAGATTCTTTACGCCAGCTCAATGGCTAAAGAAACGAAAGAAGGGAACCGAAGAATTGGCGAGCAAATGCTGAAGCTTTGTTTAAATATTTACCCTCATCCAACACTGCAACAATATGCTCAAAAAATAAAAGCGAAGAAGCTTTACGGACATGCGGCTCTCGTTTTTGCCATTGTCGGGATAAAAATAGGAGCGGATGAAAAAACAACGCTTGTAACGTATTTGTATTCCACTATTCAAACGCTTGTACAAAACGGAGTCCGCGGCATTCCGATCGGTCAAAAAGAAGGGCAGCTGCTATTAAAAGATTTGCAGGAGGATGTGAGGAGAGCTGTTTTAAAAATTGGCAAACTATCGATCGACGATTTAGGTGCGCAATTACCTGGCCTTGAAATTGCACAAATGAGGCATGAGCAATTGCATGTAAGACTTTTTATGTCTTAACAGACTGTTTTCAGAGTTTCATTATTTTTACAAACTCTCTGCATGCTTGGCTGAAGCGAAAAGGCTGGAAAGCGTAAGAAGCGATCTGCTTCTTTTCAAAAAAAACTGCAAAGCTTGATCAAAAGATAAGGGGGGAAAGATTTGGGGCTAATCCCGAATCAGTCAAAATGGAACCTATACGAATCGGAATTGGAGGGCCAGTAGGAGCCGGCAAAACGCTGCTAGTGGAAAAATTGACTCGCTATTTGTCAAAGGAATTCAGTGTTGCTGTTGTCACTAATGATATTTATACAAAAGAGGATGCCTTATTTTTAATAAAAAACAGCGTTCTTCCGGAGGATCGGATTATCGGCGTCGAAACAGGCGGCTGTCCCCATACGGCCATTCGTGAGGATGCATCGATGAATTTTGCGGCAATTGATGAGTTAAAAGAAAGACACGAGGATTTAGATATGATTTTTGTTGAAAGCGGCGGAGATAACTTAGCGGCAACCTTCAGCCCGGAATTAGTCGATTTCTCCATTTATATCATTGATGTTGCCCAAGGGGAAAAAATCCCAAGAAAAGGGGGACAAGGGATGATTAAGTCTGATTTGTTTATCATCAATAAAATCGACCTCGCTCCTTATGTCGGTGCAAGTCTTGAAATCATGGAACAAGATACGAAAATGATGCGGGGGGAGCGACCGTTCTTTTTTACTAATTTAAAGGAAGAAATTGGTTTAGATAATGTGATCAATTGGATTAAACGAAATGCGCTGCTGGCAGGGTTGTAGAAATGGAAGGAATTTTGCAGATTCGCGCGGAGCAAAAAGGGGAGCGGACCGTAATTACGGATCACTTTTTTCAGGGAGCTTTGAAAATGACAAAGCCGGTCTATACGGAATCGTCGATACCGATCGTTTATGTGATTCATGTCGGCGGCGGATGTGTAGACGGGGATGAATACGCACAAGAAATTTCCTTAGGTGAAAAGGCAAGGCTTGCGGTGACGTCACAATCTTCAACGAAAATTTATAAAACACCGAAAAAACCTGTCAAGCAGAAATTCTTGTTTACATTGCAAAAAGACAGCGTGCTGGAATGTTTGTCAGATCCGTTGATCGTTTATGAACAGGCTCGCTTTGAGCAGGAAACCATCGTCCATATGGAAAAGGGTGCAGCCTTTTTGTACAAAGAAATTATTACGCCGGGCTGGTCTGAAACCGGGCAGCCGTTCTGTTTCGATGCAATTCGGCTAAAATTAAAAGTTTATAAGGAAAATCGATTGATTTTGTTCGATCATTTTTATCAACAAGGGGATCGGGGAATTGATCAATTATTGAATATGGAAGGCTATACACATTACGGTTCGTTCCTCGTTATTTCTGACGAAGTGGATGATAAATTAATGGAAAAGATTTCATGCCATTTGCAGGGAGGACCGTTTGATGGACGGATCGGCATTTCAAGATTTTTGCCATCTGCCTTTATGATTAGAATTTTAGGAAACCATACCGATCACATTGAGGGGCTGTTTTTGGAAGTTCACCGATTGGCGAGAGCTTATCTATTAAAAGAACCTCCAATCCTATTACGAAAATATTAAAGAGATAAATAGAAGAGGTGAAAAATGTGTCAGTCAATTTTTTATCCGTGCTTTTTTTCGGATTGATTCTCGGGATGAAACATGCAACTGAACCGGATCATGTGATTGCTGTGTCCACAATTGCCAGCAGGACAAAAACTTTAAAGAAATCCAGTTTAACAGGAGTATATTGGGGAATTGGACACACCGCTACCCTTTTGTTGATCGGGATGATCGTGATCGGATTAAAAACAGCTATTCCGGAGAAGGTTTCATTGACATTGGAATTATTCGTCGGGATTATGTTAGTGATTTTAGGAATTTTAAGTCTTCGCGATGGCAGGCACAAACTGGCGCGAAACGATGAAACGGAATTTACAAATATTAAATCATTGATCATCGGTTTTATTCACGGTTTGGCAGGAAGCGCGGCAATGGTGCTGTTAACGATGACAACTGTTGAAAGCTATTTTCAAGCGTTTTTATACATCTGCATTTTCGGAGTCGGGACGATCATCGGCATGTTTTGTTTTACAACCATTCTCGGCCTGCCGTTTATTCTCGGAAGCAAAGTGAAAAAATATGTTCCGTTCATTTGCTCGCTTGCCGGAGCAATTAGTATATTATACGGCATCTTTTATATTTATGAAATCGGCTTTAAAGACGGATTGTTTATATAAATCGATTAATTGCTTAAAACCTCGTTTGGATCACTCCATCCAAATGGGGTTTTTTCATGTGTATTGGGATTATTTACAAAATTATTAAAGTATTATTAAAACACCTATTATTTTTACGCCGCACAGCGGTGGAGTGATGGCGCTTCAAGTATTTAATGAGACTGAAAAGTTTTTGATTGGTGCCTATACGAGTGAACCGGATGTAACTGATGCCGGGAACTCCCTTACGATCGGCATACCGCCGCGTTATGACGGCTACGTGGAACCTTTTACAGATTATGCTATGAAACGGTTTGGCAAAAAATTAGCCGCTCTTCCGCCGTCTACACAATATGGGAAAGACTGGGCAAAAACTTTGCTTCCACAATGGGAAAAGAAGGGCGGAAAGGTTGTATATCATTCATCCATTGATTTTTCAAAGGAAACCGACTTTTTCACCATTGTCACAAATGCTCTTAAAGAAAAAACGGATGTTCTATTTATAGGCGGAGCTTCAGAACCTACCGCAAAAGTGGCAAAGCAAGCTAGAGAGCTAGGATTTAAAGGCGGATTCATTATCATGGATCAGGCAAAACTGGATTTTATGGAAAAAATAACAGGTTCCTATGACGTATTAGAAGGTTCTGTTGGAGTGCTGCCGCTCGTAAAATCTAATGATCCGGGAGCGCCGGCATTTGCCGAAAACTATCGAGCAAAGTTTAAAGATGAACCTAGCTCTGAATCAGGGCTCAACTATATCGCTACGTATATTTTCGTTGAAGCGATGAAAGCGGCAAAAACTGTTGACGATGCGGAAGCTATTCGCAAACATATGCAAGATGGACTGGATAATCTGCCAAAAGACAAACGCGTATACGAGATTCCATCAATCGGTGATGACGGAAGATTGGAAGTGAAACGAAAAATCGCGGTAGTAGAGGATGGTCAAATTGTTTTAAAAGTAGTAGATTAATAGGTTTTCCGATAGGATTGAGCAATGATTGAAAATTTAAGAGGCTTCCTGAATGGGGAGCCTCTAAATACATGTTCCAATGCACTGTTAATGAATATTCGGATATCGGGCATGAAAAAGAGAATTGCTGTAAAGTTTCCAGTTATATATTTATAGATCAGGGTTCCATGTGCACTATTATCATTCGCTTATCTTTTCCAGTAATTGGTCATACAGCTTTTGCGTTTCGTCCCTGTCTTTTTGATTCAAAATGATATAATCATCATCTTTTTCGATATATACATACGGTGCACGCCCTTTGTAAACAAACAATTTTCCTCCTCCACCGTATGGCTCTTTTAGCCGAAAAGATCCTTTCAAACGATCAAAAGCCGCAAAGCCATTACTTTTGGCAACGACCTCGGGAAGTTCATCCAACAGCTTCACACGGTCAATCTCATCAATCGGCCATTCCACCCCATATAAACCCGTTACCTTCAACTGTCGGTCATTTATGATCACATCATGCTCCTTAAGTCCCAAATAGCCTAAAACGATAACGAATGTGATCACAATAGCCGCAACAATTCCGGTAATCCAATAATATTTTTTCCGTTTATGCTTTAGTTCATATTTTTGTACATAGATCGAACCGCCGAGCAGTACGATGAGAAACAGCAGCATGCCTATTTCAAATCCATATGGGATTTGAAAAAGTGCTAAAATGACCGAAATGAACAAAATGATGAACGTATAAAACAGCAATCTACCAATTGCCTGCGGATAACCATTTTCAATTAATTGCTGCTGTTCTTCTTCTGGTCTGTTGTAGAAGCCCGATATTAAGCTGTAATCTTGCTTCTTTACGACTAAATACGTCAGGCCCCCGTGTATGATAAGTGTGAACCCCATAGTGATTAAAAAAACGATCGTATCTGTTGACACAATGGTTCCCCCTTACGCTTTACAAAACATTTTGATTATTTCTACGGTTTTATCTTACAAATGTTTCACTCGCATAAATACCTAATGGAACTAAACCAATCTGAAGAAAGAAGAAAACACTTTTGATGGAAAAATCAGATTTTTCAATGATCCTCTCTTCCCTTCAACAGAAATTTTTGGAATAATAATTATAATGTAACGTATGGAGAGGAGCAAGCGTATGGTGATTGCACTTGAAAATGTTTCGCTCATTCGCAACAAAAAATATATTTTGGAGAATATAAATTGGAATGTTGATGAAGGCGAGCATTGGTGTATTTTAGGAAGAAATGGAGCGGGGAAAACAGCATTGCTCAATTTGTTAAACGGCTATTTGTTTCCTTCAAAAGGAACGGTTTCCGTCATTGGATTTACTTTTGGAAAGGCAGATTTTCGCGAGGTTCGAAAAAAAATCGGCCTTGTCAGCTCATCGCTCCAAGAAAAAATTTACGGACATGATCTTGTTGAAGAAGTTATTTTGAGCGGAAAATTCGCGTCAATCGGCTTATATGAAACACCGGATGAACACGATTTAGAAGAGATGGGGTCATTGATGACGCTATTCGGGGTGGAAAAACTAAGCGGGCGTACATATGACAGCCTTTCCCAAGGTGAAAAGCAAAAAGTGCTGATTTTGCGGGCGCTTATGCCTCAGCCGAAGCTCCTTATTTTAGATGAGCCGTGCAATGGTCTTGATATATTGGCGAGAGAAGAACTTTTAGGGCTGATTGAAACAATTGCCAAAAGGCCAAATGCGCCAACGATCCTGTACGTGACGCATCATGTTGAAGAAATTTTGCCTTGCTTCACCAATTCCCTGTTATTAAAGGAAGGAAAGGTTTTTGCTGAGGGAAGAACAGAAGAGCTGCTTTCAAGTGAACGATTGTCAGATTTTTTTGAAGCAGGCATCGTGGTGGAAAATTTTCATGGCCGATATTATGCGAAGCTTTTGCAAAACAATCATAATAGATTGTCATAGGGAGAGTGGGGCTGTCTAATAAGTCGATTTTCCGGCTTATAGACGCCCCTTTAATGGTTTAGAAATGTTGATATATCAATGTTTATGATGTTTCGTTTTCAATGGATTTTGACTTTCTAAGACACCCTTTTTCGGATTTCAGTGGAAAACTGCTTTTTCTTTTTTGAGCATTCTTTTGATCGAGCGGTCTGCTTCTCTTAAAACAATTTCCTTGTCGAGTGTTTTTATTTTTTTGTTTTCCATTACAATCTCCCCATTTATAATGGTTGTTTCTACATTATCCCTTGAAGCAGAATAAACGATCCGCGAAATCGGATCAGCTTCAAAGGAAGGGAAAGTATGAAAATGATGTAAATTTAGAATCACTAAATCTGCTTTTTTGCCGATTTCAATACTGCCAATCTCTTTTTCCAATCCGACCGCTTTTGCCCCGCCGATGGTCGCCATTTTAAATACCTCTTTTGCTTTCATTGCGGAAGGGCCGTGCTTCGGCTTTTGGATGAGGGCTGCAAGCTTCATTTCCTGAAACATATTTAAATTATTGTTGCAAGGCGCTCCGTCTGCGCCTAAGCTTAACGAAACTCCCATTTCCATCAGCCCGGGAATATCCGCAATTCCTGAAGCTAATTTTAGATTAGACCCGGGGCAATGGCTAACATTTACTCCTCTGTCTTTAATGATTTTCTTTTCTTTTTCATCCAGCCAGATGCAGTGCGCCAAAATCAATCGTTTATTGGCAAGTCCAAGATAGTCAAGATATTCGATATTTCGCATCCCTGTCTGCTGTTCAACCAGCATGATTTCTTCCTGATTTTCCGCTGCATGAGTATGAACTTTTACTTGATATATTTCAGAAAGCCGTTGAACTTCTTTTAACAGTTCTTCTGTACATGAAAGGACAAATCGGGGAGAAAAGGCATATTGAATTCTTCCGTTTGCAAACATATGCCATTTTTCAAGCAAATCAACGCTTTCTTGGAGAGAATCAGCTGTTTTTTCGCGAAGCTCCATTGGCACATCGTCGCCACGATCCATCATCACCTTGCCTGATAAAGCTCTGATTCCGCTTCCTGCAATCGCTTGAAACGCTGCTTCTGTATGGTGAACGGTTTCCATATCGACAATCGTTGTGGTCCCGCTTTCAATCAATTCTCCAATGCCGAGCAATGCGGAATAATAGATCGATTCCTCATCATGTGCTGCTTCCAATGGCCAAATTCGTTTTTTCAGCCAATCTAACAATTCTAAGTCATCCGCCCGTGAGCGGAAAAGTGTCTGACATAGGTGAACATGGGTTTGAATGAAGCCCGGAATGACGGTCCGATTTTCTGCATTGATGATTTGATCGGCGTCACATGCAAGATTTTTCCCTATGTTGCTTATGATGCCATTTTCGATGAAAATATCTCCCGTGAAAATTTCATCCGCATGATTCATCGTAATAATTTGTGCGTTTTTTATCAACAGGCTCTTCATATTCCTTTCTCCTTGCTATAAGTATTGAAATTCATTCTAAGAATGTATGCAGATAAATTCAATAAAAGTGTAAGAATTTATGACAAAAATAAAAAAATGTGGAAAAAAACTTAACAAAGAAATAATCAAACATTTTGAAAAATTGTAAAATCATTTTTAAGAAAAGAGGTGGTTTTTTGAAAGACAAAAGCCTTTTGACAGAACAGAGGCAATCATTAAAAAAAGATATTGCGAGAATTTACAACGAAGTAAATAAAGAAATTTTTCAAACAGGTGTGATTCAACTGCGAGTTGAAGTAACGGATGAAAAAATTTTAATTTTCGGGTTGCATAAACGGGATCCTGCTTTGCAAATTCTTGAAAAAGTAGATGGAGCTTTGACAATGTGGGCAGATTCGTTATTAATTGATGAATTTAAAAAGCGATTTAAATATAAAATGGAAACAATTGTCGGACTAAACGTTTTTTCGGTTTTAAAAGATTATGATCCTTCCACTGGCTCAGCATGCATGACAATTATTCTTAAAAAAAATGAGTTAGCTTGAAGGACGTTTTCCGTCCTTTAGGCTATCCATAGATCATTCGGTATTGTTTTGATCCTGTTTACGGGATGGAAACAAGCCGTAGGAAAGAAAAAACTTATTGTTTTTCTTTTCCTGCGGCTTTTCTTTTTTCACAAAAGTAATCATTTGTTCGGAGGGGAAACGGCATGGAATTTCGCTACCAGGGAGAAGCATTTGAACAGAAATTTTTTGCAAGATTAACGAGTAAGGAAATTGCTGAATTGCCAAAGCAAAATGCTTTAATCATTTTGCCGGTTGGTGCAGTTGAACAACATGGGCCTCATTTACCGGTATTTACTGATTCTTTAATAGCGGAGGGGATTTTGCATTCAGCTTGCAAACATTTAAAAGAAGAAGATAATATTTGGATTTTGCCTCCAATTGCGTACAGCAAAAGCATCGAACATCTCGGATATGCAGGAACCATCTCATTATCTGGGAGCACTTTAGAGGCAATGATCAAGGATATTGCCGCAAGTCTGAAAAAAAGTGGATTTAGAAAATTCGTCTTATTTAATTCACATGGAGGAAACCATGATTTACTCAATTCCGTTGCCCGCGATATCCGCATTGAAACAGGTTTGATGACTTTCCGGTTGAACAGCTATGACTTCAATGTCTCAGAGGATCTCATTGAGGAAAAAGAGGCTGCATACGGAATCCACGGGGGAGAAATCGAAACATCCTTCATTCTTTCCTTCAAAACCGATTGGGTGAAAAAAGAGCTTTGTCCCGATGAGTTCATCCAGTTTCCGGAAAGCGCAAAGCATCTTCAATTAAAAGGCAGCCATTATGTTGCTTGGAGGATGGAGGATATTTCGAAATCCGGGGTTTTAGGAAATGCAAAAAAAGCTTCAAAAGAAACGGGCGAAATCATCGCCAACCGTTTGGGTGAAAAGTTGGCGGTTGTTTTGCGGGAAATGGCGGAATTCGAAATGGATGATCTCATCAACATTTCTACCGAAAAGCAGTACAGTCCTTTGACATAGAAAGGATGATCAATTGTTTCAAACATAAAGAAAACTTTGGAGGTGTGGAAGCATGGGTTGGAAAAAAGAAATACAGCAGCTTTTAGGGAAGGAAAAAGTTCTGTTCGATGCAGCTTCAAGAGGAAAATTTTCTAAAGATTATTATTGGTATTCACCCATTCTCACACAAAAGCTAAAGGATAAACTGGCCGATTGCATCGCCTTTCCGGAGTCAGAAGAGGAATTAGTTTCGTTAATATCATTCGCCGTAAAAAGAAAAATTCCGATTACGGTCAGAGGTGCTGGAACAGGAAATTATGGTCAGGCCGTACCTCTTCAAGGCGGTATTGTGATCGACATGACGAGGTTTCATCAAGTACTTGAAATCGGCGAAAACACTGTAACGGTACAGGCGGGAATAAGAATCGGCAAGCTTGAACGGATATTAGAGCGAAGCGGAAAAGAGCTGCGAATTATGCCGAGCACATATATTCAAGCAACGATTGGCGGTTTTGTGGCGGGAGGATCGGGAGGAATCGGCTCCATTACATGGGGCAATCTGTGGGACGGCAATGTGCACAGCGCTTCGGTTTACACAATTGAGGAAAAGCCGAGAAAAATTGTTGTTTCAGGCGATAAACTCGAGCAATATATTCACAATTACGGAACTTTAGGTGTCATGACAGAGCTGCAATTGCCGATCGAGGAGAAAACAGAATGGATGCAAGCAATGGTTTTTCATGACCATTTAGATGAAGCGATAAATTTCGCCCATCAATTTTCGGGCATAGAAACTATGAAAAAAAGGCTCTTATCAGTATGTGAAGGAGCTTTGACAAAGCATTTCGCTCCTTTAAAACAATATATTTTGCCTGAAAAAACGTTAACGATGATTGAGGTCGATGAAAAAGCAAAAAGTGAATTTGTCGAACTCGTTGCCGAACATAAAGGAATATTGGCACATACCATTCCTGCCAAGCAGTATCGAAAAGGGGTCCGCCTTTCGGATTTTACTTGGAACCACTCCACGCTGTGGGCCTGCAAAAATGAAGACAATATTACTTACTTGCAAGTTGAGTTTGATATTCAACACCTTTATCATCAAGTCCATTTGTTAAAAAAGGAATTTGGCGGAGAAGTCCTTCTTCATTTTGAATTTATAAAAAGAAACGGAGCAATTATTCCAACGGCCTTGCCGGTCGTTCGCTTTACAAGCGAGAAACGGCTGTATGAAATCATACAATTTTTCCTGAATATAGGAGCTAAAGTGCATGATCCGCATACTTATTTGTTGGGATTCGGCGGTTGGAGTTTACGAATGGATGAAATCATAAAAATCAAGCAAAAAAATGATCCGTTTCATTTGCTGAATCCAGGAAAAATAGCGGACGTCACCTCTTATGCACAAGTGTAACGATGGGAAAATGAATTGAAACGGCTGAAATATACCGAAAAAAGTTCTTATTATCGGCACTAGGTTCTTGGCATGAAGCAGAAATGTAACTAGAAAAATATCAAAAATAGTAGGAGGATTCGTATGCAGGCAAAAGGGAAGGGATATACAAAAATCTTCATTTTATTTCTACTCGTTCTTTTAGCTGGATGCGGCAGCCAATCAGCTTCAACTAATAACGAAGAAGTCAAAGAGGACTCAGAAAAATTGGAAAAAGTGAAGCAAGTCACGAACTGGTTTGCCGAACCGGAACATGGAGGCAACTATGCAGCTTTGATGAAAGGCTTTTATAAAGAAGCAGGCATTGATATGACAATAGAGCCAGGCGGGCCGCAAGTTTCCCCCATTCAAATAGTGGCATCTGGGGAAGCCGATTTTGGAATCACTCAAGCTGACGATATTTTATTAGCTCGCGATAAAGGAATACCCATTGTGGCGATCGGAGCCATTTTTCAAGTGAATCCGCAGGCGTTGTTGTACCATGCTGATCAAAATATTAAAGATTTTTCCGATTTGAATGGGCGAACGGTGTACACGGCACCTGGAACAGGGTACTGGGCATATATAAAAAAGGCTTATCAGCTCGACAATGCGAAAGAAATGGCATATAGCGGACAGTTGACCCCATTTATAGAGAATAAAGAGTCAGTTACCCAATGCTACATTACGGCGGAGCCTTTCGCTTTAAAGCAGCAAGGAATCGAAACGAAATATTTACTGATTCACGATTCCGGCTACCAGCCTTATGGCAATGTAATATTTACAACCGAAAAAATGGTCAAAGAAAAACCTGAACTCGTCAAACGGTTTATGGAAGCGACAACGAAAGGGTGGGAGTATTATAAAGATCATTCGGATGAAGTAAATCCATTTATACATGAATATAATCCTGATTTATCAATGGAGGCGCTCGAATATGGGGCTGAACAGCAGCTGAACTTAATTTTCGGGCACGATGCGAAAGACCACGGCTTCGGCTATATGTCTCAAGAACGGTGGAACACCTTGCAAAATCAACTCTATGAACTAGGTTTAATTAAAAAGAAAGAAGATATCGCCAATGCCTACACAAACGAGTTTTTGGCGAAAAATTAAAAATGCGCCTCGGAGCAAGTTGGACAAAAAGGGGAGAAAGCTATGAGTCAACTGCATTTGCTGAATGTTTGTCTGCCGCTTGAAGATCCTGGTTCTCTCTTTGAAATCATCATTAACGATGATCGATATGAAAAAATCACAAAGCAGCCTTCTTATCTTCAGCGCGAAGACTTTAAAACTTTAGAGGCCCTTAACTCATCCTCCGATTCATTCATTGATTGTCAAGGATATGTGTTGCTGCCCGGCTTTGTTGATGCTCATATGCATTTAGATAAAGCCTATTCTCTCAGGAAAGTTCCGAACGCAAGCGGGACGCTTCAAGAAGCAGTAATAAATTACCGGAAGCAATCTCCCCATTTCACGGTGGAAGAAATTGAGTATCGGGCGATGAAAACTGCACTGAATGCACTAAGCCATGGTACAACAGCCATTCGCACACATGTCAATTTTGAATTGCCTTTAGGGGAAGACGTCGTGTTCCGGGCGTTGACAGCTGTTTTAAACGTAAAAGAAAAATTAAAACAATACATTACGATTCAAGTCATTCCAATGTTTTTACTGCCTGACGACGATTCGAAACGAGAGCTGGAATGGATTGAACAAGCGATCAAAATGGGGGCTGATGGAATTGGCGGAGCTCCTCATTTAGCTGAAAACCCTGAGAAGCAAATTGACGGTTTATTTTCATTGGCGGAAAAGTACGACAAACCGATTGATTTGCATGTAGATGAAAGTGATGATCCGAACGTATGCACACTGGATTATATTATCCAAAAAACAATGGAGCGGCAATATCACAATCGCGTTGTAGCCGGCCACCTTTGCTCTTTGGCGCCAATGGAACAAGAAAAAGCTCTTTCTTTAATTAAACGGATGGCGGCGGCACAAATTGGAGCGGTGACGCTGCCGGGTGCCAATATGTACTTGCAAGGTCGATTTGATCAAGGGATTGTCCGCCGCGGCGTCACAAGAATTCATGAAATTTTGCAAAGCGGGGCGACGCTTGCAACTGCTTCCGATAATGTTCATGATCCATTTCATCCATTCGGGAAGGCGGATTTGCTGCAAATCGGTTTGCTAACTGCATATGTTGCCCATTTAGGAAGCGGTGAAGGCCTAAAACAAATTATTCGGATGATTACCGAATATCCGGCCAAATTATTAAATTTAAATAATTACGGTGTAAGATGCGGAGCGAAGGCAAGCTTCGTTCTATTAAAAGCTAGATCAGTAGAAGACATCTTTACGAATCTGCCTGTTGAAAGATATGTGTTCCGAAACGGAAAACTGCTCTATCAATCTAAAAAAGCTGAACATTGGAACGATCGCCAGTTGTTGATGTATCAGCACGAGACGGAAAGCCAATATGTAAAATTTGAAAGGAATTTACAATATGTATGACCTTGTATTAGAAAATATCAGACTGCCCAATCAAGAAAGGCATCATTTTATCGGGATTCAAAACGGGATCATTGCTGAAATTTCCCCTTATCCCCTGCAAGGAAAAGCAGTGATAGACGGCTGTGGAGATTTAGCCATGCCGCCATTTGTCGAAACACATATTCATCTTGATACGGCATTTACTGCCGGAGAGCCGAGCTGGAATCAAAGCGGCTCGATATTAGAAGGAATTTTATTATGGAACGAACGGAAGCAAACTTTGACGATGGAAGATGTCTACGAGCGAGCCAGGAAGGCGCTGAATCAATTGATGAAATTCGGTGTTTTATATGTAAGAGCGATCGCGGATATTTCCGATGAACGCCTCGTTGCTTTAAAAACATTGCTGAAGCTGAAATCAGACTTGCAGGACATCATCCATTTGCAAATCATTGCTTTTCCTCAAAATGGTTTACTCTCTTGTCCGGAAAATCAGGAACGGATGCTTGAAGCAATCAAGCTGGGCGCTGACGGGGTCAGTGCTGTTCCTCACTTGGAAAGAACGAGGGAGGAAGGGATCGAATCCATTCAATTCTGCTTTTCTTTGGCTGAAAAATACGGCCTATTTCTTCATTTCTTTTGTGACGAAATCGATGATCCGCAATCGAGGTTTATTGAAACAGTTGCATCATTGGCGATTTCATCAGGACTGGAAGACAAAGTGACTGCAAGTCATGCGTGTGCAATGGCCTATTATCCGGATAATTATGCTGCCAAATTATTAGATTTGATCGCGAGTTCCAAAATTCATATTGTAGCTTGTCCTCTGATCAACACGGCAATGCAAGGAAGATATGATTCCTATCCTAAAGGGCGAGGGATTACGAGAATAAAAGAGATGCTGCAAAAAAATATCAATGTTTGCATCGCCCATGACGATATCATGACCCCGTTTTATCCGTTAGGTAACGGGAATATATTGCAGGCTGCACATATGGCTGCTCATGCAGGTCATTTAACGGGAATGAAGGAATTGGAGGAATTGATTAACATGATATCGATAAACGGAGCCAAAGCTCTGCAAATTAACGATTACGGAATAAAGGTAGGAAATGAAGCAAATATCATTACGTTCCCGGTTGATCATGCTATAGATTTGATTCGCCTTCAGCCCCATTGCCGCTATGTGATAAAGAAGGGCAGAGTTTTGCTTCACACCAATCCGATGGAAACCGTTTTTTATATGTAATTTAAAAGGCTTTGATTCTGTCCCAATACTGATATAGAAATATTCAAATCGGTTTTTATTTGTAATTTTAAAAGGTTAGGAGCAGAAAGCTTTATGGCAAATATTTTAGTTGTTTTTTATAGTGCTTTCGGACATATAAGACAAATGGCGCAATCAGTTTGCGAAGGAGCAAAGGCGATTGAGAAAACAGATGTACGATGTGTAAAAATTCCCGAATTTACTGATCGTTTAATTCCGGCTATTAGAGAAAATCCGTTGATGATTGATAAAAAAGGAATTTCCGCAACATTTCAAATTGGAAAAAGAAAAGAAAATTATGAGCGTGAAAGCGAAAAGCAGAAAATATTTAAAACAGCGGAAATAGAAGATTTCCACTGGGCAGATGGAGTGATATGGGGATTTCCGACGTATTTTGGATCGATGCCGTCCCAAGTTAAATATTTTTTAGAAACTATCGGCGACCTTTGTGTGGAAGGCGTACTGGAGGGAAAGCCCGCGGGCATCTTTACAAGCGCTGGTTCCATTCATTCCGGGCATGAAGCGGCCATCTTAACATCCATCGTACCGCTTCTCCATTTCGGAATGATCATTATCGGATTACCTTATACTCAAAATCCGGAATATTTAACGGACGCCCCCATTGGCGGAACTCCGTATGGACCAACAGTTTTAGCCGGCCCTGATGGTTCGCGAAAGCCGTCTGATGAAGAATTAAAAATGGCCGGTCGCCTGGGGAGAAACGTGGCGTATATTGCCAACGCATTGTGTATGCAAAGAGAAAGAAACAGTTGATGATTGCGTTTGAACAAAACAATCATTCTCATTACTTTTCTTTCATAAGAGGGGAATTGTTATGGACTATATCCATGAAATTTTAAAGATTGCAACAACTGAGCCAAAAAAAGCTGTGCTTGCCACTATTATTGATGTGGAAGGCTCCGCTTACCGAAAAGAAGGAGCAGCAATGCTGATTCAGGAGGATGGGGAAACAATCGGCGTAATAAGCGGCGGTTGCCTTGAAAATGACCTGCAAGAAAGGGCGAAGCTTTTGCTTGAGGGCGAGTCGCAATGTATCGTATATGACTTGAAAAGCGAAGATGACTTGTCGTGGGGAAAAGGCGCCGGCTGCAACGGCGTCATACGCATCCTGTTGGAGTGCATCGATGACCGTTTGCGAAAGCATTTATCCCGGCTGCATGATTTGCTTCAAAACGGCAAGGACGTTTTCATCCTAAAACAACTCGGCAAAAATTTTTCCGTAAGCAATTATTTATTTTTTACAGAAGACACGGAAACGTTCGGGGAATGGGCTGGTGCGGTGCCGAAACAAATCGATGCCATAGCTGCGCAAGAGAAAAGCGGATTAGTTTGGGTCAATGAACTGTCCTCATATGTATATGTTCAGCGATTTGAGCCTAAACCGAGATTGATTATTTTCGGTGCCGGTTCGGATGCTGTACCACTGTCGCATTTCGCTTCGCGGACCGGTTTTTCGGTTATCGTTAGTGATTGGAGAGAAGCGTTGTGCAATAGATGGCGTTTTCCTGATGCCGATCAGCTTATCATCGCTTTCCCGCGGGAAGCGGCAACGAAAATATATTTTTCCCCCCGCGATTTTGTTGTGTTGCTGACACACCAATTTCAACAGGATCAAGAGCTTTTAAAGCTGTTGTTGCAGCAAAACCTGCGATATATCGGGGTCATCGGTTCAAAAGAACGGACAAAACGCTTGCTGGGAGACCAGGAAATTCCCCCGCACGTTCATTCACCTGTCGGCTTGTCTATTGGGGCAGAAGGCCCTGAAGAAATCGCGATCAGCATTTTAGCAGAATTAATTCAATTGACAAAGCTTCGATCTCCTCAGAAGGTGCGTGCATAATGAAGCCGCAATCACATTTCACAAAAAGCCAGGCGCTAATCGGAATGCCAAAGTCACTTGACCAATAGACGAACCGATGGTTATGTACCGACGCGGTATCTAAACTTGTCAAGCCCCTTTTTAGAGTTCTTTTAAAGTCGGCTTGGAAAAGTCGATAGCAGAGCAAGCGGTGCAATTGCACAAAACAGCCGTTTATTCAACTGGAAATCATCAACGATCTCATTTTTCAATACGAAACTTGATACGCAGCAATAAGTTGTTTGATGAGGATGCTGCCAAGCTGGATCGCTTGCCGAGTACGCCGATTTTGTTATCCCTATTTAAGGAAGCGGACAGGCGATAATGGTGCACAATCGGTCAAATGCGGACGTCCACAAGGCATTTCCGTTTCTAATCGCAATATGGTTGCAAAAGCACGTTATTTTACTATCAAAGGAAGGGGGATGAAGTTGAAAACATTGTCCTCAAAAATATGGATGCCAACAGATTTAAGAGAAGCATGGCGATTGCGGCAGCTATTGCAATTAGAATCACACTTTATAGCCGGCGGAACATTATGGCAAACAAAATGGGAAAAAGGAGCACCGCAGCCATCTCATTTAATCAGCCTTGAGAACATAAAAATTTTAGAAGCGATATATGAAAAAGAAGATGGCGGCCAAAACTTTCTTCACTTGGGGGCGCTTATCCGATTGGCTGACTGCCTCCGCCATCCCATTATAAAAGCGAAATGGCCTTTATTGACCAAAGCTGTCAAGACCATTGCTGCACCAGCCGTGCGCAATCTTGGAACGATCGGCGGAAACGTCGCCTCAACAATTGGTGATGCCATCCCCGCCCTGTTAGTGATGGAAGCGAAAATCGGTTGTTTTGATGGGGACGACATAAAAAAAATCGATTTAGATCATTGGTTGAATGAAGAATTCAAGGATGATCTTATAACGGAAATAGTGGTGCCGGAAATTTCAGCTCCGCCATCATATGTCCATTTTTATCAAAAAATTGGGAGGAGAGAGGCGTTTTCAGGCTCTGTCGTCACCATTGCAGGGATAATCGGCCAAAATGACAACGGAACAATTGACTTTGCGCGGTTGGCAGCAGGCGGAGGCGAGAATCGTCCAAGGCGATTAAGAATAACGGAGCAATTGCTGGCCGGACGCAAGGTTGAGTCCGCTTTACTAAAAAAGGTGCATGAGGCGGTCTTTTCTGAATTTCAACCTGTCGGCGATGCTTTTTTTTCAGCGGATTACCGCAGGCGGGTCGCCGCCAACATAGTCATAGCAGAGCTAAAAAAATTAGAGGAGAAAGATTAATATATTCAAATACGAGCTTTTTCAATTTGGATTATGAAGAAGGGAAGGGATTGAGATTGAAACAAGTGTGCATCAGACCGGACGGAGTAGAAAAAGTAACTGGACATTTAAAGTTTTTAACAGATCTTTCGTTTCCGAATATGCTGTTTGCAAAAATTTTGCGAAGCGAATATCCGCATGCCAATATCGTTTCGATCTCAACGGAAAAAGCGGAGGAATTGCCGGGAGTTCGGGCTGTCATTACAAGCAAGGATGTTTTAGGTTTAAACGGGTTTGGCTTAATCTTTCCTGATCAGCCTGTTTTATGCAAAGATAAAGTTCGTTTTGTCGGCGATGCTGTCGCGGCTGTTGCTGCGGAAACAGAGGAAATCGCCGAAGCGGCGCTTCAGCTGATCGAAGTGGAATATGAGCCGCTGCCGGTTGTTGATGATCCGGAACAGGCTATGCTCCCTTCTTCTCCGCAGCTCCATCCGAACGGGAATATCCTACACCAAGCATCTTATCAAAGCGGCAATGTGGAAGAAGCATTTCAATCATGCGACTGTATTGTAGAGGAAACGTATCAACTTCCAAGGCAAATGCATGCGTACATGGAAACAGAGGGCGGGGTGTTTGTTCCGGAAAAAGACGGCACTTTGACGGTGTATGCCGGCACTCAGCATGGATATAAAGACCGATATCAATTAGCCCGCATTTTAAATATGCCGGAAGAAGACATCCGCGTCGTCTCAAGCCCGCTTGGCGGCTCTTTTGGCGGAAAAGACGAATTAAACATCCAGCCGTACGGAGCCTTATTGGCGCTGAAAACGGGATTTCCTGTAAAAATTCATCAAACGAGAAGGGAATCGGTGCGGTCAGGTATCAAAAGGCATCCGATGAAAATTAAAATGAAAACAGGTGCGAAAAAAAACGGCAAAATCATCGCCCATCAAGTGCGAATTATAGCGGATACCGGCGCATATGCAACGTTAGGCCCCGCAGTATTGGATTTTGCGGTTGAACATGCGATAGGCCCATACATGATCCCGAATATTCAAGTTGAAGGCTATTCGGTTTTTACGAATAACGGTGTTGCCGGTGAATTTAGAGGCTTTGGTGGAAACCAAGTAACCTTCGCATTGGAAGGGCAAATCGATCGCTTGGCGGTCACGCTTGGAATGAGTCCGCTTGAACTCAGACAAAAAAATCTGCGCAAGGCACATGATCCCGGGCCTGTCGGGCAAAAAATCGCCCCAACTGACGGCGCTCAACAAGTTTTAAAACAGATCAGCCAATCGAAACTATTAAACAGCCGCCGAAAACAAGATCATAACGGCTTGATTAAGACAGGCGTCGGGGTGGCAATCACCATGCACGGCGGAGGGCTGGGCTATGGACGTTTAGATCCGGCTGGCGGGAGAATTTCATTGAACGAGGAAGGAAAAATCGAAATTGCTTTTGGGTTTGAAGAATTTGGCCAAGGCTTGCTCGCAGTGATTGAACAAATTGCCATTCAAGCAATAGGCTGCTCCCGAGAGGATTTACACATTGTCATCGGCGATACGGACAAAGTCCCGCGTTCAGGATCATCAACTGCTTCAAGGGGTACGAGCATGGTTTGGCAAGCCATTCAACGGATGAAAGCTCCGTTTCAAAACAGCCTGTTGGAAAGAGCCACACAATGTACGGATGTGCCCGTCAGTCAATTAAAAATAGGCGAAAAAGGTGTTTGGCACCAAGATGAGCTGCTGATTTCATACAAAGAACTGGCAAAACAAACGATAGACAAGCCGCTGATCATTGAAACTCGATTTGACTTTCCTGCAACCCCTTGCTCCATACCAGGCGGACATTTTTTATATTCGTTTGCAGCTTGTGCCGTTAAGGTGGAAGTGGATCTGGCAACTGGATTTGTTCGTGTAAAACAATTAGAGCAAGCCATTGCCGCTGGTCCTGTTATTTTTCCGCAAGGATATTTGGGACAAATTGAAGGCGGATCCGTGATGGCGTTAGGCTATACATTAACGGAAGAAGCGCTGATAGAAAAAGGAACATATGTAACGGAAAACTTTGATACGTATTTAATTCCGACGATAAAAGATGTCCCCCTTTCGATTGACATCACCGCAATCGAGGAACTGTGCGAAGAGGATGATTATGGGCCAAGAGGCGTCGGGGAAATTGGCACGGTTGCTGTTGCCCCTGCCATCGCAATGGCCATTTATGATGCGACTGGCATCTGGGTGAATAGGCTGCCGGTATCAAGGGAAGAAATCGTCAATAAGATGATGGAAACGGAGATGAGCAAATGGCTGACAAGCAAATGAGCGCAAGCATAAAATTACCGTCTGAAGAACGAATGCGCATGTCGATTTTTGTGAATGGCAAAAAGAAAGAGCTTGAGATTCATCCGGCCGCTCGGCTAGTTGACATTTTAAGAGAGCAGCTGCATCTGACTGGCACAAAGATTTCCTGCGGAATTGGCCGCTGCGGCGCCTGCTCTGTCATCATGAACGGCAGGCTAGTGAATGCCTGTTTAGTTAGAGCTTATCAAGCAAATGAAAAAGAAATTGTTACAATTGAAGGACTTGCGGAAAAAGGGCTTCATCCGATTCAGCAGGCGTTTTTGGAAGAGGGAGGTTTCCAATGCGGATATTGCACCCCAGGAATGATTATGGCTGTCAAAGCGATTTTGGATCAATATCCGAATCCAACTAGTCAGCAAATAGTTGACGGTTTATCAGGAAATCTTTGCCGATGCACAGGCTACTCCGGTATTATTAGAGCAGTTCAAAAGCTTGCTGAAAAAGAAACATCTCGCTTAGACAGCAAATGTTAAGAAGGCGGAGCAGTTCGGCGATTTTTTTAACATGATCAGTTGAAAGAAATTAGATTTTAGCGTTTTTCGGCTTGTTTCCTTGTCTGCAGCGTTAAAAATTTATGGCTATCGCCGAATGAAATTCGTCATACATCGAAAATAAGTGACCCATAAACGAATATATGCCTGATGAAAACAGACGGTATTCAATCTGTGATTCGTTGTAAAAAGAACCGTTACGTTTCATCATCAGCGGTGCATGTGGCTGAGAATGTATTAAATCGCAAATTTTTCAGCAAGTAAGCCAAAAGAAAAATGGCTGGCGGATGTCACGGAATTCAAGATAGGAAACGGTAAAAAAGCGTATTTGAGTGCAATTCTAGATCTGTATAGTTATGTATTAGGGCATTCGAACAATCATCAACTTGTGTTTCAAACAGTTGATCACGCTATCGCAAGGGTCAAGTCCAAATGATGTGTAAAACATCACACTCCCTGCCCAGAACCTAGATTCCTGGCAAATCACCGCTTTTTTTTTACACAACATTCAGGGCTTAATCTATCACAAGTTTAAAAGAACATAAACAACTTTTGATTTATAGTACATCTCATGGGCTTGAGAAGCGAATAATCGAAGCAAAGCGAACACATAGTATGTCAAGAGTGGGACGCTGCATGGAAAACGACCCAATGGAATCTTTTTGGGCAACCTGAACGTGTGAAAGGTATGATCTGAAACGATATGAAACGTTTAAAGCGTTACAACAAGCGATTAAGAGTTTTATAATAACAAACGCGATCAAGAAAAATTAAACGGCTTAAGCCCATTAGAATTTAGAGCTCAAGCCGTTTAAAGCAATTTTATGATGTCCACTGTCTGCTTGACAGGGGACAGTTCAACTTTTGGACAATCCCTTTAAGAAAGTTATTTTCTTTTTAATGTCTCATCACCATATTCTGTGATGTTCACACAATTCCGGAAATAAGTTAGCGAGATTGATACTCAATCTAAAGTAGCTCCTTCGTCAGCTTGCAGACCACTAAGTTGGTAGATGGAAGCGGTCAAGTGCTTTCCTTGACGGATTCCATTCTACCAACTAGACGATTTTTTTTGTTTTTTAAATAAAGGGAGCCTCCCAAAAGTCAGTAACGCTGACTTTTGGAAGGCCCCGTTTTTTCATGACGTTGTTGAAGAAAGTATTTGTATCCGATTAACTTCCCCGATACACTTGATACCCCCACGGTGAAATAAGCAATGGAACATGATAATGGGTATTTGCATCAGAAATGCCGAAGCGGACGACGACGTGATTAAGAAACAGCGGTTCCTTCAAGGATAAACCTTTGTTTTTAAAATAATCTCCAATGTAAAACAGAAGTTCATAAGTTCCCGGTGTTAATTGCTGCTCAGTGATGAGCGGTTCGTCAACCCGACCGTTTTCGTTTGTGAATGCGGTTTTGAGCAGCTGTTTTTCCGTTTCGTTTTGATCTGTAACAGAAAACAGCTCGATTTTGACGTTTTGTGCAGGCGTACCGTGAGTTAAATCTAAAATATGTGTTGTTAATCCTTTCATATTCCATCTCCTTATTGACCTTTTTATTTGCCTCGTTTTTCATTTTGGAAGCCCGTTTTGTTACTTTGGAAGCGCTTGTCTGACGGGGCATGGCATTTGAATCACGGCTTTCTTTCACTATTTAACAAGCGTGTAATTTCTTTGGTTATTATTTCTCAGCAGATTCAGTTGTACCGCCATTTATGGCGCTTAAAAAGAATATGGCTTCGTACTGTGCAAAAGATCAAAAATAACGAAAGTCAATTTGTTCTATCAAAATGGAATGTACGTGTCAGCATAGGTTTCTCTCTTCTTTCACTATATCCTTCAGTCGAAAATAGGCAATTTTTTTAATTTCTGCTATTGCTTGCTCTATCTCTGCTTCCGCATTGTTTTTGATTCGCTGTTCAATCGATGCAAATATTTCCTGCTTTGTTTTGCCGCGCACAGCCAAAATAAACGGGAATTGAAATTTTTCCATATACGTTTCGTTTAATTTTAACAATCGATCGAATTCTTCATCTGTCAGTTTTTGCAGCCCCGCTTTTTGTTGTTCTGTTTGCGAAAATCGGGTCATTTTTGTTCTTGCGCCTAAAGCAGGGTGATTGCGAATAAGCGCCAATTTTTCGTGTTCGTCAGCTTGATCCACGATCTCAGCCATTTTGGAAAAAAGCGATTGCACGGAAGAAAACGGGCGGAATTTTTCTGCTTTTTCTGCCACCCATGTTGAATCTTCAAATATCCCGCCTAGCTTCTCAATAAATTCAGCCGCACTGAGTTGGTTAACTTGTTCTATGTCCATTCGGCTTTCTCCTTTCGTTTTTAAAATTTGATCGTTGTCGGTTTTAACTGTTCGGCAGCAGAAGATTTTTTCAGTGAGAAATGGTGAAAAAATAAGTTTAAAAAGATGGCTGTTAGACTGCCTGTTATAATCCCATCACTAAAAAGAATTCGCAGCATAGGCGGCAGCTGTGCAAACAAATCAGGAACAACTGTGGAACCCAATCCGAGGGAAATGGAGCAGGCAATTACTAACAAATTGCTTTGCTGTTGAAAATCAACAGTGCTTAACATTTTAATGCCTGAAGAAACGACCATGCCAAACATGATCACCATTGCTCCCCCTAATACAGATGTTGGGATCATCGTAGCAAAAGCAGCAATTTTCGGAATAAATCCAAGGGTGACAAGTATAAAGCCGGCAACGATCGCAACGCTTCTCGTTTTTATATTTGTCAGCTGCACAAGTCCGACGTTTTGAGCGAACGTGTTGTACGGGAAAGCGTTCAAACAACCGCCGATGATGAAAGCCAATCCTTCGGCACGATATCCGCGCGCAAGATCTTGGTCGCTAAGATCTTTTCCGCAAATTTTGCTTAGGGCTAAAAAAGCGCCAGTCGATTCAATCATGATGACAATGCCCACTAATGTCATTGTTAAGATCGGCACAAGCTCAAAAGTAGGTGTACCGAAATACAAAAATTTCGGAGAATGAATCCATGAAGCTTGCATTACTTCTTTCACATCAACCCCTCCCATAAAAGCCGCGGCGATCGTACCCGCGATAATCCCGATAAGCACAGAGATTGCCCGAAAAAAGCCTGTGAAAAATCGATTCATAAACAAAATCAAAAGAAAAACCCCAAATGAAAGGAGCAAATTTTCCGGATCGCCAAATTTCGGACTTCCTGCACCGCCCGCCATGTTTTTAATCCCGACCGGTATTAAGGACAGTCCTATAAGGGTGACAACTGTACCTGTCACGACCGGCGGGAACAATAATCTTGTTATTTTGCCAAAGAGCGGAGCAAAAAGAATAATGAATATTCCTGCGGCAATGATCGATCCATAGATTGCATTGATGCCGTACTCTTTTCCGATCCCGATCATCGGTGTAACAGCAACAAATGAAGCACCTAATATGGCAGGTAAACCAATGCCGAAATATTTTGTTTTGAACGCCTGCAGCAGGGTGGCGATTCCGCATGTCAATAAATCAATCGCAACTAGATATGACAGCTCCTGCGTCGAAAGGTTTAACGCTCCTCCGACAACAAGAGGAACAACAATGGCGCCTGCATACATCGCCAGTACATGCTGCAAACCAAGTGAAAAAAGATGAATTCCTCCATTTTTATTTGTCAAGTGACCTCTCCTCCTCTTATGTAAAAAAATCTAACATTAGATGTTATTTGTTTTTCATAATAAAAGAACGATGTAGTGAAGTCATTGGTTGAATTACATAATCGTTTTTGCAAAATTTAGTTAATGTATCTAAAGCTTTATAGACAAATTACATTTTCATTTACTAAAGCTCTTGCCTCAATTTTTTTATAATTGAAGCAAATTTTTTATGCGGAATGCCAAGCGGAGGCTAATAGTGGCTTCTGGATCCTTTAAGCTTTTTCCGATGAGCTCCTCGCATTTTTCTAATCGATAGATCACCGTATTGCGATGAACGAAAAGCTTTTTGGCTGTTTCAGAAATTTGACAATGATTTTCCAAAAATAAAAACAACGTTTGCAGCAGAGCCTGTTTTTCAGTGTCTGCCGGGTCTGAAAGGTTTGTCAAAATCTGT
Source organism: Aeribacillus sp. FSL M8-0235 (assembly GCF_038000355.1). Taxonomy (NCBI): domain Bacteria; kingdom Bacillati; phylum Bacillota; class Bacilli; order Caryophanales; family Bacillaceae; genus Aeribacillus; species Aeribacillus sp. FSL M8-0235. The sequence continues at coordinate 1,549,392 of NZ_JBBOBW010000001.1, forward strand.
TCGTAAAAATCAATCAGCTCTTCTTTTGGAATCATTTTCAATAGCGTATAAATATCTTTTTTCTTATGAATTTGAATGAATTCTTGATTTCCGGAATACTGTTCTTCTTCCAGCACTTCCAACGCTTCTTTATAGCCTTTTTTTACATCTAAAAATTGTTGGCAAAGACTGCCGATGCCGAATGAGACAGTCCGTTGGAACCTGCTTCTAATTTTCGCTTGCAATTCCTTTAAAAACGGCATGATGGAAGAATGAAGCTCCAGCCATGATTTTTGAATCGGGAAGAGCAAAATGCCTACGTTCCCCTTCACAAAAAAATGAACAGGATTTGGGAACGCATCAGTTTCTTTTTCCATAAATTCAAAAATCCGTTCATTTTCTTTATGGAATTGTGTAAACGTTAAAGATTTTTTTCTTTCATCCAATTTTCCTGCTGCACAAAAATACGATTGATCATTGCGAATTTTAAATTCTTTTGCTTTAATGACAATCTCTTCTTTTGATTGAAAGGCGCCATCTGTAAAATTGATAAAAAATTCATTTTGAACTTTTCGTTTATGTTGTTTAAGAGCATTTTTTTTCATCAATTCAAATGAAATGACATTTGTCGCTTGTTCAATCGTCAACACAAGCGAAGGACTGTGAAAAGGAATGGCATCAAAAACAATTAAACATCCGCTGTTGCTTTCATGAGTGTAAATGGGAAAAACGGAAACAGTTCGTTTACTAGAAATAATGGAAAAACAAGTGTAAGAGCTTGGCTGTAAGAAAAAACGAAATCCGTCTGTGTACATTTCCTCGATTTCCGGCAGACTCGATGTAACGGAAGATGAAGAAGCAATCATTTGAAAGTGCTGATCCAACAGTAAAATTGGACAGCCGATCAAGTTTGCCAAATTTTCCAGTAATGAGACGAGCCCTTTTCCTCTTAAAATATGGTTTGTAAATTGCTGATGGATTTCAATCGCATTGAGCAATTCGTTTGTCCGTTTGTCCAATATATAGCTTAATGTCTGGTTCACAACCTCTCCTAACGTAACCTCGATCGGCAATTCAATAATTGGGAAATTTTTTTCATTTGCATACTTCAGGCAAGCCTCCGGAATTTCTTCCAAAAATCGCTTCATTTTAATTGCCAACCCTGCACATTGCTGATCCGCCATATTTTTGATGAGTGCGAGCAGATCATTCGGATTGTCTTTTAAATGAAAGGCAGTTGTTACAAGCAGTTCATTCGGTTTCAGGAAATCGATGATATCCGGTGCATCCATCATATTGACGCTGAAAACTTCTCGATCTTTTCCGTTATGGCCGGCGATGAGCTTGGCATTTTTCATAACGGGAATTTTTAATATTTCGGAAATTTTCATTTTTTCAGCCCCTTTGTCTTCAAATTTTAGTGAACATGCACAAAAGATGGTGAAATTTATATCAAAATTGCCAATGTATATGAAAAAGAATAACGATAAAATAAAGTAAATTCACATTTTATGGAACAAAATGTAACAAGGATATTTGCTTATTTTGAATAGAAAAGAGGGAAGAGATATGACCGTTCATTTACTTGGGCCCATTCAGCTTGAAGAGGAAGTTGAAAGGCTGATCGAATGGCTTGCAACATTCGGTAAAACGGAAAAAGGCGGAGTTACCCGGCTGTTATATAGTGAACAATGGCTGTCAGCGCAGGAAGCGTTGAAGGAGAAAATGGAGGAATGCGGATTAGCTCCATATTTTGATGACGTCGGCAACTTGTTCGGCCGAGCAGAAGGATTATCTCCATCCTCCAAAACAATCTTAACTGGTTCGCATATTGATACGGTTATTGAAGGAGGAAAATATGACGGCGCATACGGCATTATTGCCGGCTTGTTGGCGACTCATTATTTATTAAAGCGTTTTGGAACACCAAAAAAAACGATTGAGGTCGTATCTTTATGTGAAGAGGAAGGCAGTCGGTTTCCACTTACATTTTGGGGGTCAGGCTCTGTAACGGGGAGGCGCTCTTTTAAACATATACAAAAAATTGTTGATTCTAAAGGGATTTCGTTTGTGCAAGCAATGAATGAATGCGGTTTTGGACAGGAAAGATTTCGCCAGCCATTTCGAAACGATATTCAATGCTTTATTGAGCTGCACATCGAACAGGGCTCTGTGTTAGAAAAAAAGAAAAAATCGTTGGGCATTGTCAGCGACATTGTTGGACAGCGCCGCTATCAAGTAAAGGTTGTCGGTGAAAGCAACCACGCAGGAACAACCCCGATGCCCTGCCGGAAAGATGCGGTGGCCATTGCCTCTGAACTGATTACCTATTTAATGAAACAAGCCAAACAGGTGTGCGACCAACTAAGAGTGACCGTCGGCAAAATAAAGGTTGAACCTAACGTTCCGAATGTGATTGCAGGTGAAGTCGTTTTTACGATCGATATCCGTCATCACGAGGAAGAACTGCTGGAGAAATTTTGTGCAACATTTTCACGTCATTTTAAAAATGTGAGCGCACAATACAATGTCGATATTTTGATAAATGAATGGCTGAACGTCAAGCCGGTCAAAATGGATCAACAATTGCTGAGGCTGTCAAAAGAAATTGCAGAAGAGCAAAATCTGTCTCATGAAATCTTGGTTAGCGGGGCGGGACATGATTCGCAAATGTTTGGAACCTATTGTCCGACTGCGCTTTTTTTTGTCCCGAGTCATAACGGAATCAGCCACTCGCCGAAGGAATATACCGCAGCTGCTCATTTAGAAAGCGGCGTTAAGTTTTTAATCCATTATTTATATAGATTGGCATATTAAAAGAAAGGATTGTGGACGAAATGAAATTTCTGCCTCTACAGACACCTAATAGAACGATCATGACACCGGGGCCTGTTGAAGTCGATCCGAGAGTTTTACAAGCGATGAGTACGCCGATTTTAGGCCAATTTGATCCTGCATTTACTTCGATCATGAATGAAGTAATGGAAATGCTTCGCTATTTATTTCGTACGGACAACAAATGGGCGTTCCCTATCGATGGAACCTCCAGATCGGGCATTGAAGCGATGCTGGCGAGCATTATCGAACAGGGCGACAAAGTGCTGATCCCAATATATGGCCGGTTCGGCTATTTATTAACCGAAATATGCGAACGCTACGGGGCTGATGTCACTACAATTGAGCGTGAATGGGGAACGGTGTTTGACCCGGAGGATGTAATTAGAGAAATAAAGAAGGTTCAGCCGAAAATAGTCGCGATCGTCCATGGGGAAACCTCAACGGGGTGCATGCAGCCGCTTGAGGAGATCGGGAAAGCTTGCCGGGAGATGGATGTAATTCTTGTAGTCGATGCGGTTGCGACAATTGGAGGAACGGACGTGAATGTCGACGAATGGCAGCTTGACGGCGTGATCGGCGGGACGCAAAAATGCTTATCGGTTCCATCAGGGATGGCTCCCATCACATATAATGACAGAATTGAAAAAATCGTTTTGTCGCGTAAAAAGGTAGAAAGAGGAATTCGGACGGAATTGGATCAGCAAATGGCCACAGGTCAAACAATTATTAGCAACTATTTTGATTTAAGCCAGCTTCAAGATTATTGGAGCCCGCGGCGATTAAATCATCATACGGAAGCTACATCAATGCTTTACGCATTGCGTGAAGGCTTGAGGCTTATTATGGAGGAAGGATTGGATAATCGATTTGCACGCCACCGCCTCCATGAACGGGCATTAATGGCCGGGCTGGAAGCAATGGGACTCACATTGTTCGGCGATAAACGCTTTAAACTGCCGACCGTCACATGCGTCAACATACCGGAGGGCGTCGATGGAGAATCCGTGCGCCGCATGCTGCTGGATGAATTCGGGATTGAAATTGCCAGCTCGTTTGGCCCGCTCCACGGAAAAATCTGGAGGATCGGTACAATGGGCTACAGCTGCCGCAAAGAAAATATTCTCAAGCTGCTGACAGCATTGGAGGCAGTTCTCATCTATCACGGTGTTCGCATAAACAGAGGTGAAGGAGCACAAGCAGCGCTGAATATGTATGGGAAACAAAAAAGTAAAGTATCATCTTAGATATTTATGATACTTTTTAACATGTTGATCGAACAATTGTTACCAAAAACAGTTGTTCGATTTTTTTAATTTTTGATATTTTACACAAAATCTTTTTTAATTTTTATTTATTTTGACAGTGGATAAATCAAAGAATTACGTATAATATACCAATATAGTTTCATTTTGCGTTAATAAAAGTTACATAAAGGGATGAGAAATATGACATTGATAGTTGAAAATGTAAAAAAGTTTTATAATGATCATCTTGTTTTAAAAGGGATAAACCTTACTGTTCAACCGCATGAATTTATTTGTGTATTGGGAAGCAGTGGCGGCGGAAAATCAACTCTATTAAATTTGATTGCGGGATTTATTAAACCAGATGAAGGAGTGATTAAGGTAAACGGATCTTTTGTAACAAAACCTTCCAAGGAAAGAGGAGTCGTTTTTCAAGATCATGCACTATACCCTTGGTTCACTGTTTTAGAAAATATCGCTTTTGGACCAATCGTGCAAGGGATGCCAAAAAAGAAAGCATTGGAAAAAGCATTACGTTATATAGAATTAATTGGTTTATCAGACTATGCAAACCATTATCCTGAACAACTTTCAGGAGGTATGAAACAACGCGTCGGCATTGCAAGAGCTTTAGCCGGAGAACCTGAAATTTTGTTAATGGACGAGCCTTTTGGAGCGTTAGATATGTTTACCCGTGAAAATATGAGAACTGAACTAATTCGTATATGGAAAGAAGTAAAGCCTACTATTATATTTATTACCCATGATTTAGCTGAAGCTGTCTATCTTGCAGATAGAGTGATTGTCATGAAAAATGGAATGATTGCTACAGAATTAGAGATTCATTTACCCCGTCCTCGAAATTATCGTGATCCTGAATTTAGTATTTTGATGGAGAATTTAGAAGAGCATTTTGTCAGCTAGTTAGGAGGAAGCTTATGAAAAATATGGCGGCCAGACAAGAAGCAGTTTCTGTCTATACGAAAAAAGTGGGCAAGGTTAGAAATAAAAAATATTTACATGCTATTCCAATAATTGCTTTTTTTGTTTTATGGGAAGTCATTACAAGATTAAATATAAATTTTTCCATAGTAAATCCCGTTTTTTTTCCACCGCCTTCACTTATATTTCTAAATGGTGTAGAACTATTTCATTCAGGATTAATTATAGACAGTATTGTGTCGAGTACGATCCGAATAGTAATTGGCTTTGCAATCGGAGTTCTTCTCGGGGTGATTGCCGCATTATTGATAGGAAGGGTAGAGAAGATTGAATTTTGGTTTATGCCTGTCTTTAACATGATCGGTCCTATTCCAGCTTTAGCGTTGCTGCCTTTATTTATTATTTGGTTCGGAATTGGCGAAATTCCAAAAATTATATTAATTGCTTGGACAACATTTTTTCCAGTTATGACGAATACAATTGATGGAATTAAAAGTGTTCATTCTTCTTATATTCGTTCTGCATTAAGCTTAGGCGCAAATGATAGACAAATATTTAAGAAAATTATTATTCCGTCAACATTACCAAATATTTTTACTGGATGTCAAATAAGTTTAGGATTGGCTTTTTCAGCATTAGTGGTTTCAGAAATGATGGGTGCAAAAAGTGGTTTAGGGTATATTATTGTGGACGCTCGAAACTATATGAAAATTTTAAATATGTATGTAGCTATTATTTTAATAGGTATTGAATATAGTCTTTTTTCCTTGTTATTAAAAGTGATTGAGAAAAAACTATTGAAATGGAGAACAGGCGGATTTGAAAATGCTGTAGAAAAATAATAAGGGAGGAATTATAAATGAGAAAAATTTTTCTTTTTTGCCTAGTTTTTTTGACAATGTTTGCAATCGTTGCGTGCGGTTCAAACAGTTCGACAACAACTAGTGAAAATAGTAATAAAGCGAGTGATGAACTAGAAGTGAAGGATATAACATTAGTAGGGGTAAGAGATGCGCAAATTTCTTCACAACAAATCATTGCAGATAAGTTAGGATTTTTTAAGGAAGAAGGGCTAAACGTAACAAACCAATTAATTGAAAGCGGACCAGATATTGGACCTATGATTGCTGGTGGAAGTGCTCCGGTTAGTTTACAAACAAATTTTATGGATATTATTTTAGCTTCCTCAGGCGTTAAGGTGAAAATCGTAGCTCCGCTTGCACAAATTGCAGGAACACAAGCGGTTGTAGCGGGCAAGCATGCTGAAATTAATTCTCCAAAAGATTTGGAAGGAAAATCAATAGGTATTCCTAGTGGTGCTGATGTAATGATTGCAATTCAAAATATGGCCAACGATTATAATGTTGACATAAAAAAGATAAATTTTGTGAACCTAGCTCCTAGCGATGCTTTAACTGCTCTTGAAAAAGGTGATATTGATGCAATGGCTGCTTGGGAACCGTTTATAACGAAGGCTATCAACAGCGGAGGAAAACTACTATTTAGCGGTACGGTTGACAATTTTGATGAAAAAGAAAAATCTGTTGATTGGATGAGTGTTCATACAACACTGCAAGTAACGGATGATTTCCTAAAAGAAAATCCGAATACGGTAAAAGCAATCATTAGGGCTTTAATAAAAGCTACAGATTACATTAATAAGAATAGAGAAGAAGCAATTAAAATTTTAGCGCCTGAACTTCATTTAGAAGAAAGCGAGTTAAAGGAAATTATGAATAGAAATGTTTATACAATGCAAGTCGACGATTCCTTTATGAACAAAAGCAATGGTTCTGAAGTAGGAGAATATTTATTGAGTGTAGGAAATATCAAAAATATCCCAAATAAGAAAGATTATATTGATTTTTCATTATTAGAAGAAGTTGAACCGGAACTTATGAATAACAAATAACATGAAAAAAGCATGATGGAAAAATTTTTATTTTAAATGGAGTTTGATAAAAATGATCTACGATCTTATAGTCAAAAACGGCAGCGTTGTGTTTCATGACGAAGTGAAAAAAACAAATTTAGCTGTTAAAGACGGCATTGTTGTTGAAATTGGCGATGACATTGACGGGGAAGCCGATGTCGTTTGGGATGCGGAAGGCCAATACGTTTTTCCCGGATTGATTGATGTCCATGTTCATTTCAATGAACCGGGCAGAGAGGATTGGGAAGGCTTTTCAACAGGTTCATCTATGCTTGCAGCGGGCGGCTGTACAACGTTTTTTGATATGCCGCTGAACGGTGTCCCTTCTACAACTGATCTTGAAGCTCTTCGACAAAAAGGAAAAATAGGCGAGGAAAAGTCATTCGTTGACTTTGGATTGTGGGGCGGGCTTGTTCCGGGCAATGAAAATGATTTAGCGCCTCTTGCCGAAAAAGGAGTTGTCGGATTTAAAGCTTTCATGTCTCCGAGCGGCAATAAAGAGTTCGCAGCGGTTGATGATAATACGCTCTTGAATGGAATGAAAACGATCGCCGGCTTGCGTAAAATTTTGGCTCTTCATGCAGAAGACGGTGCAATGGTGCAATTTTTGCAGAGAGAAAAAGAGCGGCAAGAAAAATTCGGTCCGGACGATTATTTACAATCAAGACCGATTGCTGCGGAATGGCTAGCTGTCAGAAAAGCCATTACATTTGCGGAACAGACCGGCTGTTCTTTGCATTTCGTTCATATCAGCAGTGCAGAAGCCGTTGAAGAAATCCAGCAAGCGAAGAAAAGAGGACTTGATGTCACATTGGAAACGTGCCCGCATTATCTTTTGTTTGACCATGAACATACGAAAAAGCTTGGAGCGGTTGCAAAATGCGCTCCCCCATTGCGCGAATTAAGCGACCAAAAAAAATTGGTTGATTTGTTTTTAAAAGATCAGATTGACTTTGTCGCATCCGACCATTCCCCGTCGCCATGGAGCTTGAAAGAAGATGAAACGAATTTTTTCAATGTTTGGGGAGGAATCAGCGGGGGACAATTTACATTGATGGCGATGATCGAACTAGCGGTTCGCTATCGCATTCCTTTTCCGAAGCTGATTCATTGGACATCTGCTAGACCCGCCAAACGATTTGGATTGGACGGGAAAAAAGGGGAAATTGCAAAAGGAAAAGACGCAGATTTTGTGATTATAAGTTTAAAAGACTCCTTCACAGTCGAGAAAAACAGTTTGCTTCAAAAACACAAGCATAGTTTATATGTCAATCATACATTTCCTTGCAAAATCCTTGCGACATTTCAACGGGGGAAATTGGTATTTGACAACGGGCGCATACGGGCTTCCAAGCCTCTTGGCCAATGGCTGAAGTTATGATGGAAAGGGTAAGGGGGCTGTCTAATAAGTCGATTTTCCGGCTTATAAACGCCCCTTTAATGTTTTAGAAACGTTGATATATCAATGTTTATAATGTTTCGTTTTCAATGGATTTTGACTTTCTGGACAGCTTTTTTTTGAACGTTTTCCGTATCCTCCATTTTGCAATCATGTTCCGTGAAAAGTTTTCAAAAAAATTTTTAGCACGTTATCTGCAGCCTTAAAGGACTTGTCGGAAAACCGAAACAGGAAGTTTGGTTAGGCAAATAAAAATGTGAACAGGGGATCTGCGAATATTGAGGTTGGCCCAATAAATAAATGAATAGGTCAGTCTTACGAATTTGTTCAGCTTTTTTGCCGAGTGACAACAGGTTCGAGGTCTCCAAAAAATCGCATAGGTGCCTTCTCCTAAATCGTTACCTTTTCTTTAGAAAATTCAGGAAGAAAGAAGGTGAGGATTGCTGAAATGACTAATATGATTATTGAAAAATAAAAAGCAACATTATAATTCCCGTGGTAACTGTATAGTAAACCCGGCACATAGGCTCCTAGTGCTGATCCAATTTGGTGGCTGAAAGATAGCCAACCAATGATAAAACCAACAGAGTGTTGTTTAAAGTATTGCGTGACCAACAATTGTGTAGGAGCAACAGTGGAAAAATCAACCAATCCAAAAACGATAGCGAAAATAATTAATAGCAGAGGGTTATAGCTATAGAATAGAATAAACAACGATAATGCCCGTATAACATATAGACAGATGAGCATTTTTCGACTACTCCAGCGATCTGCTAACACACCAGAAAATAGTATTCCTACAATATTAAAAGCAGCCAATATAGTTACTGCTGCACTAGTCGCACTTGTTGGAACTCCACACAACTGGGCATAAGGGATAAGATGTGTATCCATTAAACCTGTAGTGGTAAAACCGCAAACGCTAAATGGTAAAATCAAGAACCAAAATTGTTTTTTACGAAAAGCATCCCAAATTGAAAAATCATTGAATTTACTTGGCTGTTCAGTTGTGCTTTCTTCTTGATCCATTCCGCCAATTGGCAACATACCTTTTTCATTAGGATGGTTTCGTAAAATTAACAGGACAATTGGAAACACAACAATCATTAAAAAACATCCCAAGATGATGACCGTTGCTTTCCAATTCAACCATTGAATTAATAATAGAGATCCTGGTACCAACAGCATTTGTCCGGCTCCAAACCCTGCTTCGACAATCCCTAAAGCAAATCCTCGTCTTTCATTAAACCAGTTTGTAACGACTACTGTTGCAGCCACGTTTGACGCTCCGCCAACCCCAAGTGATACAAATATGGCATATAGAATAAACAATTGCCATGGATGATGGACAAAAGCTGTTAATAGAATACTAACTGCCACCAAAAAAGTACTGACAGAAAGGATTATACGAGGCCCAAATTTATCAACTAACCTTCCTATAAATGGTTGGGAAAGTCCATAAACGATAAAGCTTAATGTCGAAATTAGCGATACCGTCCCTCTGTCCATTGAAAATTCCCTTTCCCAAGGTTCAACAAAAGCCCCGAAAGAAAGACGAACACCTTGAACAGCTAAAAGAGATAAAAACGTGACAAATAAAATAACCCAAGCATAGTGAAATCGTAACATCATTTTAGTTTAGTCTCCTAACTTCAAAATTTTAAAGATTCAATATTTTTTCTATTTTACCGAATTGGATGTTTAAGTCAAGCCATTTTTTCCAATATTTTTCTCCGTCAATCGCGACAAAAATCAGTTCATATTCCGAGATGGTGGTTATTTTACAGAAGAAGGTCTCAGTGATTTGAATAAGCCAATTGTCGTCGCCCCCAATCGTGCAAAAATCTCTGTTCAACCGATGCAAATCAAAGGATTGGCAAAGTTTTCCTAAAAATAATCAATCAAGCATTAAAAATGAAATGCGTATATAACACTTTTTTGGGGTTTTTATCTTCACTATGAGGAATTGCAAGCAAATCGAAAGAGAGAAGTTTGTTTGACGTCTGGAGGCCATTATTTATCATACAGCCAAATTGCCAATTATTTATGTTTCAAAAGGAGCCGTGCCAACAATGATTGAACGTGCGGAAAAGAAAATAGCGGAGAGAAAAACAGAAAGCCTCTTCTGCCTTTAAATGGGTAAAGAGGCTTTGTCTTTGTTTGTGCATTTACAATTGCTTCACGGTTTCGTTCGCTAATCATATGATCAGTTGTTAAAAGTGTGCCGTCTAAGTCGATTGCGATTCATTTCATTAGCATTTTTCCACTGGCGTTAGGAATTTCACTACATCGTCAACAGCTTCACAACTTGTTTTGTCCGTTCATGACTATTTATATCGGATTCAATTTTGCCGTTTTTCACGCAGTTTATAAATTCTTCTACTTCATAATACATCGTTTCAAATTTATGTTCCACGGTTAAATCTTTTATTTCACCGTTTCGATATTTGATGACAACTTTCTTCGGATCACTGATTTTGTCAATTTCAATAACACCTTTTTCTCCTTGGATTTCACTAGGGAAAAAGGAGTCTGTTATTTTGGAATACATTACGACTGCTTCAAAATTATCATAATTTAAAATCATACTTCCTTGACCGTCTGCACCGGTGGATAAGTAATAGTGATTTTTTACTATGGATTTTGGTTCGCCGACTAGATGAACAATTGGTGCTAAGCAGTATACACCCAAATCCATTTTCGAACCGTTTCCTAATTCCGGTTTAAAGGCGTTTTCAATAATTCCTTCTTTATATTTATCATATCGTGAAGAATATTGATTGTAATGGAAAACAAATCGTCTGATCGGAGCGATTTCGTCAAGATGTTTTTTTAAATTTAAAAAGGTCGGTGTAACGGTTGATTTCATCGCTTCCATAAACATGGCATTGTAAGTTTTGGCTGTTTGAATGACCTCATCCATTTCTTGCACGGACGTTACTGCCGGCTTTTCGCAAAGAACGTGAATTCTATTTTTCATGGCCAAAATACTTTGTTCGGCATGGAATTTGTTGGGGGATGCAATATAAACGGCGTCAATATTGCCGCTTTGAAACATTTCTTCAAGGTTGGTGTACACGTGTTTTATTTGATATTTTTCGGCAAACATTTTTGCTTTTTCCATTGTTCTCGAATAAACAGCGCCGAGGGAAAATTCCGGGTGTGCGCTTGCAGCTTTTATAAAATGGTCGGTAATCCAGTTTGTTCCTATAATACCAAATCTCATAACGAATCCCACCTTTATTGTTCATATTTGTACATGAATATCATATTATAACATGTTCTGCAGCAGCTTTTTATTCGATTATCTTTTTTTTTTGAACTAACTTAAAACTCCATGTCAATAAAAGCCAAAACATACTAACATAGTAAGAGCTGTCTGAAAAGTCCCGAAAAAAAGAGTAAACGACAGTTTCTTTTCATCTGCTTATCTGTTTTGATCGAATTTCTGAAAAGGATAAACCGGCATTCAGAGTGGGAGCAACCCAACTCGCTTGGTCAATCGGACCGACCATTACATTTATACTGGCCGTATTATTGGTACCCTTAAGATTATTCGGTTCGGGATTGCCTTGGCACCGAATACGCAAGGAAAAACATTGCGGGAATTGAAAAAGAACGGTATGGAATTTTGGAAACGGAAGAAAAAGTTACGAATATTTAGAGAAGTTGCTTCACGACTTGCTTAAGCAGCTTGGTAATCCTTTGTCTCGCATTTTGCCATCTTCTTAGCAATGGTGATAAATAAATGATAGAATGAAAAGAAGGAAAATTTCTCGATGATATGGAGGTAAATAGATTGATTTATCAACTAAAGGTGCAGTTAAAAGGTATTCGCCCGCCGGTATGGCGGCGGTTATTGGTGCCAGGCGATATGACGTTTGCCGAGCTTCATCGCGTGCTGCAAAAAGCGTTTGACTGGGAAGACCGGCATTTGCATACGTTTTACATCACGAAGACGCGCGGAACGGCGAAGCTGCGCATCGAAATCGGCAATGATGTCGGTGATAGATGGAGCAATGCGGACTATGAAGAGCATAAGGAGCGGCTTTTCGATTGGCTTGTGCAGGAGGGAGACCGCTGCTTGTATATTTATGACTTCGGCGACGATTGGGAACATGAGATCGTGCTTGAAAAAATAGTGAAGCCGCAGCCAGATCTCGTCTATCCAGTTTGCCTCAAGGCGGTGCGTGTTGCGCCTGAAGAAGACAGCATGGGCGAAGGGTGGAATCCAGAGGCGATCGAGACAAAGGAATTGACAGCAATGGTCAATGCAAAACTGGCTCCACTGAGCAAAAAAGTTGGCAAGGAAATCCAAAAGAAAGCGCGAAAAGAGATGGAGAAGGGAGCGCAGGCCACACAAGGCAACGTATGGCGGGCACTGTTGGAAAAAGCGGTGGCGTTTAACCGGTTAGCGCCGTGGCAATGGATGGATGATGATGAAATTTTCCTTGTCATCGATCCGGAAACGAACGAGCGCTTATATTGTTCCGTCATTGGCGCGCTTGGCCAAGAGCATGGCATGGTCGTATATATCGGGGAGCAAGGATACAAAAGTCTGCAGCATTTATTCAAACAGCCATATCCCGAACAAGATCCTGTTTATACACAGCGGGCGGTGCTCATTTCCTTTGCTGACCGAAATGAATTAAGCAAGGAAGACTATGAGCTCCTCCGCTCCCTAGGCATGACATTCCGCGGCAAAAAGCAGTGGCCGCAGTTTCGCAGCTTTGACCCAGGGTACTATCCGTGGACGATTTCTGAAGAGGAGGCGAAGTTGGCGACAGTGGCGCTTGATCAGGCGTTGGATGTCGCGCGGCGCGCTGGGGAAGGAGAACTTTCGCTTTCAGTGTTTCCGCAGGATGAAAAGATGTTTGCCCGCATCGGTGAAAAGAAGGATGGGAATGTCGTTTGGCGCGATGATCTCATTCCGCTTGCCAAGCTGGAAGTCGAGGAAAAAGCGCCGACGTATGAACTGCTTGTCGATCCGAAGTTGATTGAAATGGTGAAAAATATTGGACAAGTATACCATGGCAGCATAGAATTTGACGCGGGGTATATCAACCGGCCGGTTCAAGAGAAGCGCGGGGAGCGCCCGTATTTTCCGATATTTGTACTGGCGGTGGATGTGAACACTGGGTTTATCATCCATAACGATTTGCTTCCGATCGAGAATGTGGCGATGCGCGTGCAAAAAAGCTTTTTGGACATGCTTCTGCGGCTCGGGAAAATACCGCGGGAAATCCGCATGAAAAAAGAAACGAAGCAAATGCTCGCCCCGGTGCTGCGCAAACTGCCGATCCGGACGATGGAAGTGCCGCGGACTCCTGCGTCCGAACATGTCCGCAGAACTTTTGAAATGTTTTAGGATGAGATTCAAGGAGGAGTCTAGATTTGGATGGCAAATATAAAGAATCCATCATTATATTTTGGATGACAAATATAAAGAATCCATTATTATATTGTCGTATCAGTATGTGTACCGATTATTGACGCATTTAAAAAATATTATCCATGTCTTCCAGCAAATCAAAAATCCAGATGACATCACCAAAGAAGTGTACCGTGATTCGATTGTCAAAAAGTACGAAATTTTAGAGGATCAATTGTGGAAATTATTATCGAAGGTTTTTAAGTCTTGGGGACTCGAATTAAGCAATCCGCGTGCTTGTTACAGGCAAGCATTCAAAGAAGGATGGATTGAAAATATTGATACGTGGAACGACATTGTAAGTTCGCGTAATGCGACGGTTCATGTCTATAATGAGGATGATTATGAAAAAATTAAAAACAAGATAATAGCACAATATGTGGGGGAAATCGAAAAGCTGCTTGAAAATATAAAAAAAGAAGTGATTGATTGCGATGTATGGAATTCATGAAGATGTATATCGAAAATTATTGGACTACTTTCAACGCGAACGTGGCATTCGGAAAGTGATTTTATTTGGTTCAAGGGCCAGGGATACGGCGCGTTATAATTCGGATATTGATTTGTGTATTGATTATGAAGGAGAACAGAAAGGAAAAATTGTTCAAGATATCGATGACATTGTCGGAATTTATTCCTATGATGTACTGTTTGCCGATTTATTAAATAAAACGGCAAATTGACCGCGATGGAGTAGTGATTTACAAACGTACATAATGAGAAAGAGGGATGCAATAGTGTTAATCGCATTGGATATGGACGGGACGCTGCTCAATTCGAATGGACAGGTAAGTAGAAGAAATAAAGAGGCCATTGTGACAGCGCAAAAGCAAGGGCCATATCGTGGCGATCGTGACGGGCAGGGCGTATAAAGACGCGCGCGCGCCGCTTCGGGATGCGGGGCTTGTTTGCCCGATTATGAGTTTAAATGGCGCGGTGATGACATTAGAAGATGGGACGGTGCTTGGCGATGTGCCGCTTGACAAGGAAAAGTTGATTCCGGCGCTCGAATGGGTGCGCGCGCAGCCTGATTTATATTGCGAAATTTATACGGGCGATGCCGTCTATGTCGGGCTCCATAACCGCGCGCATCTTGAGGCGATGGCAGAAAAGGCAAGCGATATCGCGCCTGAATTAAAGCGCATCGTCGAAAAGCAGTTCCAGCAGGCGCGCGTGACGTATGTCGATGACATCCGCGCCATCTGGGAGGAGCGGCAAACCGTGTTTTATAAGGTGCTCATTTTTTCTCTCCATCAAGAACGTTTACAAGAAGCGGCCGCCCAGTTTGCCGCCATCTCCGGCATTACCGTCACCTCGTCGCATCCAAACAACATCGAAATTAACCATGAACAGGCGACGAAAGGACAAGCGCTCATGAAACTGTCCGCCCATTACGGCATCGATCTGAAAGATACGGTTGTTTTCGGTGACAGCCATAACGATTTATCAATGTTCGCCGTTGCCGGTTATCGCGTCGCGATGGGAAATGCCGCTCCCGAATTAAAAGAAGTCAGTGACATCGTCACCGCCTCACATGAAGAAGACGGCGTAGCGATCGTATTGGAAGAACTGATCGTCAAGCGAAAACAGTGACGATGGGCATCACTCTTCCCCCGTCCCATTGCCGATGCACGGTCTAAAAACGGCCAAAAATGGGGGGAGGTGTACATGAAGATTTTGCTTTCATGCACTAAAGTGCGATGTTGATATATCAACGGTTTGGACGTTTGACGATTTTGGTCAAACCGTCTAGTTTACATAACAACAATTTATTTTTTGCGAGGTTTGCAGGGGTGTGCAAAAACGCCCCTTGCTGCCCTAGAAAATCAATGGTAAAATGAAGGTGCTCTTTTTGAGAGGTGGCCTCGTTTAGAGGATTGAAACATTTCTCTATCTTTGTCGCGGGAAGATTTGGCTTCTTCCCTGTTTGAAAGAATGCCTCGTTCAGAGGATTAAAACTTTTTGACAAAAATTTCAACGTTATCATTTTCTAGATCCTGTTTCAAAGAATGCCTCGTTCAGAGGATGGAAACAGAATAATCGATCAAACAAAAGACCAAGCCTGTGATGCGCAAAAGGCTTGGTCTTTTTTGTGCGCCCGGCATGTATATGAACTATAGGGTGTAAGTCCCGAACCCCGAAGACAGAAGTAGAGGTTAGCCAAGAGCAAGGGTGTCCGTGGTGACGCGGAATCTGAAGGAAGCTGGAGGCAAAACACCGGTCCGAGGAACACGAACCTCATATAAGGCTAGGTATGATTGAGTGAGTTTGCAAAACAAAACAAAGCTCTTTCTGTCGAAGGTCATATCGAGTAAATGAGGCGGATAGATGGTGTGAAAGTGCATGTACTTACCCGGGGAGGTCTGGTGGATATGTGAAGTACGCTTCATAACCTACTTAGTGATAAGTAGCTGAACCGTCAGAAGTCAGCAGAGGTCATAGTATTAGTTGGTCTAGAACAACTAAGAAGGACCGAACAATTAAGAGAGAATAGCCCTTGGCATTCAGTGAGTCATGATGAACACAGAAAACGTAGTACCTCACTTGAGGGAGGAAGCGGTGAATCCCGTGGGAGACCTCTTGGAGGGTGGAGTGACCACTGGCATAAAGAGAACAGCTATTCACGGAAGTTATGAAAACTTGCGTCAATTATCTTAATTGAACCGCCGTATACGGAACCGTACGTACGGTGGTGTGAGAGGACGGGAGTTAATCGCTCCCTCCTACTCGATTGGGTGCGCCCGGCATGGGTGTAATCTATAGGGTGAAAGTCCCGAGCTGCGAAGGCAGAAGTAGCAGTTAGCTTAACGCAAGGGTGTCCGTGGCGACGCGGAATCTGAAGGAAGCGAGCGGCAAACTTCCGGTCTGAGGAACACGAACTTCATATGAGGCTAGGTATCACTGGGTGAGTTTGCACAACAAAACAAAGCCCTTTCTGCCGAAGGTGATACAGAGTAAATGAAGCAGATGGATGGAAGGAAAGATTACACTCTTACCCGGGGAGGTCTGGCTGGCACGCCAAGTAACCTTGGTAACCTATCTAGTGATAGATAGCTGAACAGTCAGAAGTCAGCAGAAGTCATAGTACTCTTTCAAGCTCGAGATGGAAGAGGAAGGACTGAACAATTAAGGAGAACGAATCGCTAGGCGTTCATCTTCTGTGTGGAAGCAGACAATCCGATAGGACTTACTTGAAGGAGGAAGTGGTGAATCCCACGGGGGACTTCAAGAGGGTGGAGCAGAAGATGGCACAAATAGAAGAATTCGTTCACGTGGAGAGGATATCAATGTTGATGGAAATGATTTTGTCACGGGAAAATCTCCTGGCGGCACTGAAACGAGTCGAACAGAATAAAGGAAGTCACGGAGTAGATGGCATGTCCGTAAAAGACCTACGAAAACACCTCTACGAAAATTGGGACTCCATTCGACAGTCGTTGAGAGAAGGAACCTACAAGCCCTTACCCGTCCGTCGAGTCGAAATCCCGAAACCGAACGGTGGAGTAAGGCTTCTAGGGATCCCTACCGTGACGGATCGTTTCATCCAACAAGCGATTGCCCAAGTGTTGACGAAAATTTTTGATCCGACCTTCTCGAACCATAGCTATGGTTTTCGCCCAGGCAGAAGGGGACATGATGCGGTTAGGGAAGCAAAGGGTTATATCAAAGAAGGACATCGTTGGGTAGTCGATATAGACCTAGAGAAATTCTTTGACAAGGTGAATCACGACAAACTGATGGGGATCTTGGCGAAAACGATCAAAGATCAAATTCTACTGAAGGTAATTCGCCGGTATCTTCAATCAGGCGTGATGATCAATGGAGTGGTAATGGAAACGGACATGGGAACGCCTCAAGGCGGCCCGCTTAGTCCACTTTTATCAAACGTCATGCTTCATGAATTGGATAAGGAGCTTGAGAAACGTGGACATAAGTTTGTTCGGTATGCGGATGACTGTAACATCTATGTGAAAACAAAGAAAGCAGGAATTCGTGTCATGAATTCCATTACGAACTTTATCGAGAAGGAGTTAAAGCTCAAGGTAAATAAAGAGAAATCGGCGGTAGACCGTCCTTGGAAACGGAAGTTTCTCGGTTTCAGCTTCACACTCAATAAGACTCCAAAGGTACGAATTGCGAACGAAAGTGTGAAACGTTTGAAGAACAAGATCCGTGAAATTACATCAAGGTCGAAACCGTATCCAATGGAGAAAAGGATTGAGAAACTGAACAAGTATTTAATGGGATGGTGCGGATATTTTGCCTTGGCAGAAACACCAAGTAAGTTCAAAGAATTTGATGAATGGATTAGACGAAGGCTTCGAATGTGTTTGTGGAAAGAATGGAAAACCCCGAAAACAAGAATTCGGAAACTCAGAGGATTAGGGGTTCCAAGCCATAAAGCATTCGAATGGGGCAATACACGCAAGAAATATTGGCGGATTGCCTGCAGTCCCATTCTACACAAAACCCTCGACAACTCCTATTGGAAGCGTCGAGGGTTAAGAAGTCTATTCGAAAGATATCAAGCACTACGTCATACTTAATTGAACCGCCGTATACCGAACGGTACGTACGGTGGTGTGAGAGGTCGGGGGTTAGTCACCCCCTCCTACTCGATTGCGGCAAACAGGCGGAATCGTTCAACGAGATGGAAAATGTTTGGGTGAAAGAACATGAAAATAGAAAGTATCTTTATAAGTAGTAAGAAATAGATGGATAGGGACAATTTGTAGAAAAATGTAAAGTGTGAGTAAAATGTTTGTGGGAAAAATTCTTAGAATTCCTCGATGAGGGGGTTGGGAACGTAGGTTCGCAATCCCCCTCATCGGGGCCACCAAGCAAAGCGCGGTAGGATCCCAAGCAGGAAACATGAAAAAAGGACTCTCTCCCTGGTAAGATGTTCATTGACCACACCACAAACAGGAGGAGAGAGTCCCATGAATATTCAACAACATCTTACCACAAATTCGTTGACATGGAAAGAGATCGAACTTGATTTGTTTCGAGCCTTGCAAAACGCCTTCACCGAGCTGTTTACGGCTTTGTTGGAGGACATCGACCGACAATTGGCGGAAACCCGGGACAAGCGCCGGTACCACTTGAAAGACAAACGACGCACCACGATTCAAACCCTGTTTGGCGAAGTTACCTTTGAGCGAAACTACTATTTAGACCGAGAACAAAACCGTTACACGTTTTTGCTTGACTCCTTTTTAGCGTTTGATGGATCACAGTCAATCAGCCCTTGTCTAGAAGAAACGGCGGTGGGATTGGCTGTGGAGTGCTCTTCCTATCGCAAAGCGGCTCATACGCTTGCCCAGATGGTCGGGTATCCGGTGATGAGCCATGAGACGATCCGCCAGTTGGTGCTCGAGGCTGAAGTTCCGCTGCACTGCCCGGTTGACCAGCGATATGGACGGGTGCTGT
This sequence comes from Aeribacillus sp. FSL M8-0235, assembly GCF_038000355.1. Lineage (NCBI taxonomy): Bacteria > Bacillati > Bacillota > Bacilli > Caryophanales > Bacillaceae > Aeribacillus > Aeribacillus sp. FSL M8-0235. The sequence continues at coordinate 1,568,588 of NZ_JBBOBW010000001.1, forward strand.
TTGTGGAGGCCGATGGACTGTTTGTCTCTCGCCAAGGGAAGGGAAAACGGGCCAAGGAAGACAAAATCCTGACCGTTCACGAAGGGTGGAAGCGCAACGGCTCACGGATCGAATTCGTGAATCAGCGCCATTACGTCCATGAGGGCAAGGGGGAGGTGTGGGAAGGCCTCGAGGAATTTTTGATGAACGAATATGCCTACGATCCTTGCCGGGATCTTCTTGTCATCAACGGGGACGGCGCTCCATGGATTACCGCGTGCCGGGAGTATTTCAAAGGACGGGTCTGCTTCCAATTGGATCGATTCCACGTGGCGCGTGAGTTGCGCCAATGCCTCTCGGGCCATCCACGGTGGCAGGCGATTCGGCAAAAGCTGGCGAAGCAGGATGAAGAGAAGCTGCTTGTGGAACTGAACAGCGCCCTCGGCACGCTGGGGGACGAAGCGAAAGAACAACAGCTGGCTGCCTTGATCCACCGGATCGAATCGATGCCGGGATGCATCCGTGATTACCGGGAATGGCTGAAGGAGCAAGGAGTGGACACAACGGGCATGTATCCGATGGGGAGGGCTGAAAGCGTGATGAGCCAGCTGGCGTATCGGGTGAAATACCGCCGCAGTTGGACAGACAAGGGACTCAGGGCGTTTTTCAAGGCAATGATTGCCCGGATGGATGGGATTCGTCTTTTCGGACATCGTTTAGGAGAAGAATCGTCGCATCCGGCGGAGGAAACGGCATCTACCAAACAGACGATCGTGAACAAGGCGAAACAACGCATCCGCCGTCTTCTTCCGGAGGTAACGCGGAAACAAGCCATATTTACAGCAATCGTCCGGGACTCCGATCTATCATGCCCTGTCTGAATTCAAGGGATGGTAAAAAAAGGTATACATATTCGTCTGTCATGGCAAGGGATGAGAGTCCGAAAGCGCTTACGGATGAAATTCAAAAAAATGGTTCGCTAACCTATGACTTACATCTGTTTTCAGGAATCAAAAAAGTTCCCACAAAGTCTTGACTGACTCGATTATCTCTTTGTCCAATTTTCAGAGGATGAGAACCAAGAGAATCCAAAAGCACTAGAGGAATTGCAAAAGAATCCGATCTGGAAAAGCATTAATGCAGTTAAAAACGACAAAGTATTCGTAAACGTTGTGGATCCGTTGGCACAAGGCGGTACAGCATGGAGTAAAATTCAATTCTTAAAAGCAGCGACTGAAAAATTGGCAAATGAATGATGCAGGGCGGGAATCATAATATGCGCTTAAAGATTCCTATATCCATTCTCATTTTATGTTCTTCACCTATTGCGTTTGTGCTCATAGTTCTATTATCTATACTTTATGGAGCGAAAGATATAAATTTCGAAACGGTTTGGGAGGCGTTCTTTCATTTTGATCCGGAAAATGTAAATCACCAAATTGTAATACATTCCCGTTTGCCAAGAGCGATTGGAGCACTTTTAATCGGAATTTTCTTGGCCATATCTGGATCGATCATGCAGGGAATGACGAGGAACTATCTTGCTTCCCCTTCGATTTTGGGAGTTTCTGACGGATCGGTTTTCGCTATTACACTTTGCATGATTTTCATGCCGGATGCATCATCTTTGAGCATGATAATATTTTCACTACTCGGTTCAGCCATTGCTGTTGGCTTCGTCTTCGGCGTGGCGTCGCTTATGCCAAACGGAATGTCACCCGTTCGAATGGCGATCATCGGAACTATTATTGGAACGTTTCTCAGCAGTATTTCCGCTGCCTTGTCAACGTATTTTCAAGTATCGCAAAACATCAGTTTTTGGTATAATGCCCGGCTGCATCAGATGGATCCCTTTCTAATAAAACTTGCGATTCCTTTTGCAATTGCCGGGATCATAATGGCTCTTTATATTTCCAAATCGCTCACAATTCTTTCTTTAGGTGAAGAAGTATCCGTGAGTTTAGGACAGAAAACGGTGTTGGTCAAAGCGTTAGCAATGGCCAGCACCGTCATTTTGACTGGTATTTCTGTTGCCTTGGCAGGAAATATTGGATTTGTTGGTTTAATCATTCCGCACATAACCCGATTTTTAATTGGAATCGATTATAGGTGGGTTATTCCTTGCGCCGGAGTACTTGGAGGTATTTTTTTAGCACTGTCCGATATTTTAAGCAGATTTTTGAATTACCCGTTTGAGACTCCTATTGGAGTTGTCACTTCCCTAATCGGAGTTCCTTTCTTCCTCTATTTAATTTACAAGAGAGGAGGAGGAACATATGCATAAACAAATGGCGAGACGATTTTGGACAGTGATGCTGATCAGTATAGTCTTTATTTTTGCTGCAATATATGTCAGCTTAACAAACGGTGAATTTGATATTAAAGTTATCGATATAGTAAAGACTTTGCTGCGGGTTGATCCTAATTCTGAGCATGATTTGGTCATATTTGAATTTCGCTTGCCCCGTATTTTAATAGCTTCATTGATTGGATTTGGTTTTGCAGTGGCGGGTGCAACCTTACAGGGGATTAGCAGAAATGGACTTGCAGACCCTGGCGTTTTAGGAATCAATTCAGGGGCAGGAGCCGCTATCGTTATTTTTATGCTCTTTTTTGAAGGGCAAATAACGGGAAGCGGATGGCTGTCAACTTTGGCAATGCCGCTGTTTGGTTGGATAGGCGGACTGGCTTCAGCACTATTGATTTATTTATTCTCATGGCGAAATGGAAAACTAGATTCCGAACGTGCGATTTTGGTTGGAATTGCAATAGGATTTGGGTTTGGGGCCTTGTCTATGTTTTTATCCTTGAAAATGAACCCTCAGGATTTTGAAATGGCGACAGTTTGGTTGAATGGAAGTATATGGAATGCTAATTGGAAATACATTGTCTCTATTTTGCCTTGGCTCGTCATATTAGTTCCTATTATTATAAAAAAATCGTATATACTCGACTTGCTTCAATTAGGAGAAGATAGAGCAATAGGACTGGGAATTCGTACGGAAAAAGAAAAAAATGTGTTCCTTTTATGCAGTATCGGAATTGTGAGCGCTTGTGTCTCTGTGGCTGGAAACATTGTATTTGTCGGTTTGATAGCACCGCACATCGCCAAGCGTTTGGTCGCAATCCATCATTTTTGGCTAATTCCCGTCAGCGGAACGGTCGGCATGCTTATGGTCATTGTCTCCGATTATATTGCCAGAACTGTTTTTTCTCCAGCTGAATTGCCAGTCGGGATTGTCATTTCCATCATCGGTGTTCCTTATTTCATTTATTTATTATTTAAAGATAGTAAAAAATGAAACGTGGAATTGTGTAAATGATTCATAAGTTCAAAGGTCATCCCGCATCATCTGACCTAATTATTTTCATATAGATGAGAATCATCGTTCGGCACCATTTTGGCATTACTAAGCGATGTCTTAAATACTAGGTAAAGTCTTATGAACCATAGAAGGTGATCCATTCAAAAAATCGGCTACCCATCAGGTTGTTTTAATGAAGGAAGAGCCCGTTTTGCCCGTCAGAGAATAGAGTACCAGTTGCGAATACATATGTTTGTCGGCTTTGGAAAAGAGATTGAAATGTTCATTTGGAGGGTTGTAATTTTTGCCCCGATGATATCAATCAATGATATGGAGGCGTTTAACCATGCATAGGAAAAAAGATAAACAAGCTGATGTGATGGACAAAGATACTGCTGGCCGAGAAGTTAGCATTCCGAGTACTGAACAATTTTTAATACGTTCAAAAGAAAATCGGCAATACAAAATTTTGCTTGGTATACCTGATGTGCCTCCTCCTCCTTCAGGCTTTCCAGTTATTTATTTCTTGGATGCTAATGCTATATTCGGAACAATGTTTGAGGCAGTCCGTATCCAATCAAGGCGGCCCGAAAGGACAGGAATCGTTCCAGCACTAGTAGTCGGCATCGGTTACCATATCGAAAAACCGTTTTCTCCTGAACGCCACTATGATTTTACACTGACTCCGCCAGCTTCGGAATTGTATTCGAGACGAGAGGGGACAGACAGACCAGAATATGGCGGAGCGGAACAGTTTTTGCAATTTATTGATGGGGAGCTTAAACCGCTGATCGAAAGCAGGTTCAAAATTGATAAAGACAGACAAGCGATTTTTGGTCATTCACTCGGCGGCCTCTTCGTATTACAAACATTGTTTACAAAGCCGTACGCCTTCAATACGTATATCGCAGGCAGCCCGTCCATTCATTGGAATAAATCGCTTCTACTTGATGCAGAGCAAAAATTTATCTCTAGTCTAGAAAATGATAAGCATCATATACGATTATTAATCACTGTAGGAGAATTGGAAAAATTCCATAAAAGCGGCATGAATGCGAACGCTAAAGAGCTTGCAGAACGACTATTACGACTTGATCAAAACAATTTTCACGTGGAATTTAAAGAATTTGAGGATGAAGGCCATGTGTCCGTGCTGCCGGCGTTGATTAACCGTGCTGTGAGGTTTGCACTAAGCGAAAAGCAGGGCACATAATCTGTCAAGGCTCTTATCATGCTTAATAAAGAGAGCGAACTTTTTTCAAAAATTTGAACTGAACCCAAAAAGTTAGACACGGAAATTTAGGCAACTGTTTGGGCATGAATTCGGTATTACACCGGACTCATGCCTTTTAATTTTGCCTTATATGTGATTCAGCATGGAATTTTTGGAAGAAACTCATCAATTTTTTGAAGTGGGAATGTCGAGAAATAAATGGACATTTCAAAAATATGTGATTTTGAATTATTTTTGTTCGAAATAATATTTACAAAAATAGCGAATATATGTATGATAGGAAAATAAAAATAGTAACTATTACGATTTAGGAAGGTGAGAAAATGTTTCGATATTTTAAAAGCATATTAATACTTTTAACAACAATTTTTTTGCTTGTCGGATGCTCACAGTCTTCCTCAAAAGAAAAGGAGAAGAGCAGCAAAGAATTAACATTGCTTTTTAACTTTCCAACCAACACACTCGATCCGCATTTAGACACGAACTATACGATAGTTCGTGCGGGAGTAGGAGAGACGCTTGTCAAAATTAGTGAACAGCAAAAAATTGAACCTTGGCTTGCAGAAGAATGGAAAAGTAAAGATGGGAAAAACTGGACGTTTAAAATTAGAGAAGGTGTTACATTCCATAATGGGAAAAAAGTTGATGCTCAAGCGGTGAAGGCCTCGTTAGAAAGAGCAATCAACGATAGTCCATCTGTTCAAGCGGCATTAAAAATCAGCAAAATGAAAGCCGATGGTCAATTGTTAACGATTCAAACGGAAGAAGTATTCCCGCAATTTCCTTCAGAACTCGTACATCCAAATACAGCGATCGTCGATGTTGATGAAAAAGATATTGATAAAAGGCCAATCGGTACGGGGCCATTTAAAATTTCTTCTTTTGAGCCTGGGGTAGAGCTGAAGGTCGAACGATTTGAAAAGTATTGGGATGGCAAAGCAAAGCTTGAAAAAGCAACATTTGCTTTCAATGAGGATGCCAATGCACGGAAAATGGCGCTTCAATCAGGAGATGCGGACATTATTTTTAGACCGCCGGTAGAAAATCTTGAAAAATTAAAAGAAGAAAATGTAAAAATAGAATCAGTTCCAAGTTTGCGTACACATCAGCTGTTTTATAATATGAAGAGCTCCTATATGAAAGATGAAAATGTGCGCAAGGCGATGGATGCTTTAATAGATCGGAAGGAAATTGTTGAACATATTTTAAATGGACATGCCGTTGAAGCGAAAGGTCCTTTTTTGGCTGGTTCTCCGTTTGCGCCATCCTATGAAGAAAAGGAAAGCGGAATAGAGGTGACGAAACAGTATTTTAGTAACGCAGGCTTTCAAGTAGAAGACGGAAAAGTTACGAAAGACGGAAAGGCCGTTCGGCTTAAAGTGCTAACATACGCATCGCGTCCTGAACTTCCTTTAATTGTACAAATTCTCCAATCAAAGGCGAAGGAACTTGGCATAGAGATGTCGATTCAGCAAGTGGAAAATATTGATGAGTATTTAGCGGCCAATGATGATTGGGATTTTGCTACATACAGCAGTGTGACGGCTCCGCGCGGAGATGCGGCATACTTTTTGAATGCGACATACATGCCGAACGGAGCGCTGAACTACGCGAGTATTAACCATCCAGAATTAACAGCTAGCATTCAACAATTGAACCAAACGGTAGACGTGAACGAACGGAACAATTTGGCGAAGAAAGCATTAAAAATCATTGATCAGAAGACTCTCCATTCCTTTATCGTACATCCAAATATTATTGTTGCCTATCGTGACGGAGTAAAAAATTGGGTAACTAGTAAAAGCGAGTATTATATGTTAACAAAAGATTTGGATGTGGAAGGGTAAATGATTCAAGTAGCGAAACGATTCATAGAGTTCATCATATTTTTACTTCTGCTGTCTTTCATTAGTTTTATATTTATAAAACTAGCACCTGGCGATCCTGTCAAACAGATGCTTCAAGTAGATGAAGTGTCCGTTACGAAAGAACAAATTGAAGCGCTAAGAGAAGAACTGAAGTTACATGAACCTATATACGTTCAATATTGGTATTGGTTGAAACGATTTTTCGAGTTTGATTTAGGCCATTCCTATATAACAAAGCAGCCGGTAGTTTCTGAGTTGTTATCAAGGTTTCCTGCGACCATTACGCTCACATGCACTTCTTTAATCGTAATGATTCTGATTTCTATTCCTTTAGGCACTCTATCTGCACTCTATAAAAATAAATGGGTGGACCATATATGCCGTTTGTTTGCACTAGTCGGTTCATCCATCCCCAGCTTTTGGCTGGGGCTCCTTTTCATTGAATTATTTGCCGTTCAATTAGGGATATTGCCAAGCATGGGAAAGGGAACGATTCAACACGTCATCCTGCCATCCCTTACGTTAGGAATCGCGATGTCAGCTGTTTATGTCAGATTGCTGCGTTCCAGTTTACTAGAAAGCTTGAATGAGGACTATGTGAAAGCGGCAAGGGCAAGAGGGATTAGTGAAAAACGGATATTTTTATTCCACGTTTTCCGCCGTTCTTTAATTCCTGTCATAACGATTTTTGGTATGAGTCTTGGGAGTTTAATAAGCGGCACAGTTGTCATTGAAGTACTGTTTGCATACCCGGGAATTGGAAAAATGGTGGTAGATGCGATTATTCGCCGGGATTACCCGGTCATTCAAGGGTATGTATTGTTTATTACGATTTTGATTGTCTTGATTAATATATTCGTTGATATTTGCTGCCGTTATTTAAACCCTGAGATACGTTTAAAAGGAGTAGAGAGACGTTGAAAATGTTTAGACAAATGTATTGGACGCACTCACGAACGCTTCTTTTTATACTATTTGCCTTTTTTCTTGTCATCTTGACAGCTCCGCTGCTTGCTCCATATGATCCGTTGCAAATCAATATGAATGAACGTCTGCTGAAACCAAGTGCGGAGCATTTTTTCGGAACGGATTATTTGGGGCGAGACTTATTTTCTCGCATCCTAGCGGGAGGGCAAGTAACGGTCGGAACGAGTATTCTCGTATTGGGCATTGTTTTGTTGATCGGCGTTCCGTTAGGCATGTTTTCAGGATTTGTCGGAGGCCGTTTCGATCGTTATTTGATGAGAATCATAGACGCTTTTCTAGCTTTCCCTGATTTTATTGTCGCAATTGTACTGAGCGGTATTTTAGGCCCCGGTATGTTAAATTTAATTTTTGCAATCGTTGTAGCGAAATGGGGAAGCTATGTGCGGCTTGTCCGCAGCACGGTGTTATCTGAGAAAGAAAAAGATTACATTTTAATGGCGGTTGTCAATGGCTTAAGCACATTTCAAATTATTCGTAAACATTTGCTGCCCCATGTCGTGGGAAATGTGTTCGTTTTAGCGACGTTGGATCTCGGAAAAATTATTTTGTTGATCGCTTCCTTATCTTACATCGGCTTAGGAGCGCAGCCGCCAACTCCTGAATGGGGGGCGATGTTGAACGAAAGTACACCATATTTTCACACCTCGCCATATTTAATGTTTATTCCTGGAATTGCCATTATGTTTACTGTTCTAGTTTCTAATTTAGCTGGTGATGTATTGCGAGACCGTTTTGATGTAAAAGGATAAAGGGGAGATGGTATGTCATTATTAACTATTGATCAAATGCAAATTAATTTTCGAAATAAGCCGATTGTTGAAAATGTGAATATAACTGCCAGAAAAGGAGAATGGTTTACATTAATTGGCGAAAGCGGCAGCGGCAAAAGCATCACAGCTTCTGCGATTGGAGGGCTTCTGCCGAAAGAAATGTGGATAGCCTCCGGGCATATTCAGTTTGACAACAAGGATATGACTCATTTATCGAATAAAGAATTTCAGAATTTACGGGGAAAAGAAATATCTTATGTTTTCCAAGACTATCAAAGCTCGTTTACTCCTTTTATAAAAATCGGTAAGCAAATGGATGAAATGATCCAAGCTCATGGTTCTTTAACTAAAAACGAAAGAAAAGAAATCGCTTTTCAAGCATTGGAAGACGTACAACTCCCTGCAAAACGCGTCTACAATAGTTACCCTTTTCAATTAAGTGGCGGACAGCTGCAGCGTGCATCCATTGCTATGGCCATTATGCTGAATCCGAAATTGCTTATTGCTGATGAGCCTACCACTGCGCTTGACAGTATGACAGCAGCACATGTGTTAGAGGTCATCGCGAATATCAAAGAGAAAATCAATTGTGCAATATTATTTATTACACATGATTTGAGGCTTGCTAGGAAATATTCCGATACTGTTGCAGTAATGAAGAAAGGGGAGATTGTCGAAACAGGGACGAAAACAAATGTTATTCACCATCCTCGTCATCCTTATACCAAGCAATTATTGAGTGCCGCTCCAACCTTGCCGAATAAAATGCATAAAGTGATCACGTGAAGGCCGAGCGGTCATTCAGCGTTGTATCAGCGATTAGGCGTATTGTCTCGCCTGTTAAACTGGATTTTGCAATGGAAAGGAATATGTCATAATGGCAGATCTATTATTGGCCAAAAATATCAAAAAAATTTATGCTTCAGGTCATCAAGCAGTCAACGGGGTGTCGATATCGATACAAAAAGGCGAATGCGTCGGGCTTGTCGGTGAAAGCGGCAGCGGGAAAAGTACATTGGCGCGCTGCTTGCTTATGTTAGAAAAAATAAGCGAAGGCGAAATTTTTTTACATGACCAACCATTGCATAAAATGACTAAAAGAGAAATTCGAAAAATTCGCCATTGTATGCAAGCGGTGTTTCAAAATCCGGCAGCGGCTTTAAATCCAAAACGAAAGATCATCGATTCTGTCATGGAGGCATTAGATACACATCGTAATATCTACCCCATTTATTTGCAAGATGTAAGAGAGCACCGTGAATTATGCGCAAAGCGGCTGCTAGAGATGGTTGGGATGGCGGACCGCTATCTTTATCGCTATCCCCACGAGTTAAGCGGAGGGCAAAAACAACGTGTTGCCATTGCTCGTGCGATTAGCATCCAGCCGTCTTTGATCATTTTAGATGAACCGACAGCAAGCTTAGATGTCTATACACAAGGGCAAATATTAACTCTTTTAAAGGAGCTGCAAAAACAATTGGAATTATCCTATCTATTTATTTCCCATGATCTCCCGTCGGTTCATTTTTTAAGCGAGCGCATTTTGGTAATGAAAGATGGGGCTTTTATTGACTGCTTTCAAAAGAATGATATATTCTCTCAAGCCCGCCACCCATATACAAAAATGCTCATTAACTTGTTTGAAGGTTAAGGGGGATAATAATGACTCACCGAACTTATCTATCTTTGGCGATTCCGCTTATCATTTCAACGATCACCACCCCGTTATTAGGAGCTGTCGATACGGCAGTAGTGGGACAGCTTCCTGATCCAGCGTATATTGGCGGCGTAGCTGTAGGGACGATGATTTTTAATACGATGTATTGGTTGTTTGGCTTTTTGCGGGTCAGTACGTCCGGCTTTGCCGCACAAGCTTATGGTGCGCAAGATGCCAAGCAATGTTTTTTATATTTCGTAAGACCGTTCCTCATTGCGTTAGCCGTCGGCATTCTATTTATCCTCGTTCAATGGCCGATGAAGCATATCGCATTAACGCTTATTCATCCGGATGAGAAAGTCATGACTTTCACGGACGAATATTTTTCGATCCGCATTTGGGGAGCCCCGTTTACGCTGGCGAATTACGTCATTCTAGGATGGCTCATGGGAATGTCTCGTGTTAAAATTTCGCTATTTTTACAAGTATTTATGAATCTATTAAATGTTGTACTTGATTTGTTGTTTGTGAACGTTTTTCATCAAGATGTGAATGGTGTAGCCGCCGCTACATTGATTTCAGAAGTGGCTGCATTTCTCATTGGAATGTATATCGTGTTAAAGTCTTCCGATCTTCGCCTTTTCTCCATTCCTAGCAGCGAGCTGTGGAATGCAGGAGAATTTAAGAAGATGATGGCGGTCAATCGGGATTTGCTTATTCGCACGATTTGTTTGTTAACCGTGTTTAATCTTTTTACAGCGAGAGGTGCCTCTTTTGGTACCGAAATACTGGCAGCCAATGCCGTTCTCATTCAAATTCATTATATCATGGCGTACTTTTTAGACGGATTTGCCAATGCCAGCAGTATTCTCGTCGGAAAAGCTGTCGGTGCAAAGGATGAAGCTTTGTATAAACGCACTTTATCGTTGACAGGGCAATGGGCGATAATTTCCCCCTTGTTTATGATGCTTATTTATATACTGTTTAAAGATTCGATCATTCCTGTTTTTACGAAAAATCAGAACGTGATCGAACTGGCCAGCTCCTACAGTATTTGGGTCACGATATTTCCACTTGCGGCAAGCTTCGGTTTAATTCTCTACGGTGTTTTTACAGGAGCGACCATGACCAATCCGATTCGCAATTCCATGCTGATTTCTCTTGCAGTATATATTGTTTGTCTTTTCATTTTGATTCCGATGTATTATAACCACGGTTTGTGGCTTGCTTTTATTGTTTTCAGCCTCGGTCGGTCTGTGTTTTTAGCTATGTATGTTCCAGCATTAAACAGAACTTTATTCAAAAAATGAGGTGCCGGTGATCTTAAGTGCTGAGTCTATCAAACGATTGGACACATAAAGATATGCCTTAACTTACAGATCACGATCACTGTATATGCGGAATTTTTCATTTAGCAAAGAAACATAGCAATTATTTTTGATCATCTCGTGCATCATGATACTAGCGGAAAATGAAGGATGTTATAATACTTCAGTCATTATCAATTTTTGAAAAGGGAGCATGAATGAGTTGGAAATAAATCATCGTTGTTGAAACAGTAGAATCCAACCAAAAAGATTTCCGTGTAAAAATGTTGGAAAAGAATCATCTTTGTTGGAAACGGCAAGCAATGTCGGGGAATTGGCATCATGTGGGCGAGTTAAAAATGTGCGACAAAAAAGCAAGCAAGAGACCGACTTTCCCGTGGAATGTACGTGATGATTCGTCAAAGATCTGCTGCCAAAAATTTGCCTGAATTGATCGGCGTGATCAATGAAAAAAATAGCCACCGTGTTTTTTTTCGAAGATAAAGGATTTACATGCAGTCCTGATTTATTGGCCCGCCTTTTCATACGGCGGTGCTTCATACTCGGAATTTGCGAAACATTTGTGAATGATTGTGAGAGGAGAAAAACAGATGAATAAAGCATTGCCCATCATGATTCAAGGTACGCATTCCGATGCGGGAAAAAGCGTGATTGCGACAGGTTTTTGCCGAATTTTTGCGCAGGACGGATATCGAACGGCGCCGTTTAAATCACAAAATATGTCACTCAATTCGTATATTACCGTTGACGGCAAGGAAATCGGCCGCGCCCAAGGAGTGCAGGCGGAGGCGGCAAGAACGGTCGCAACTGCGGATATGAACCCGATTTTGATCAAGCCTGTGAGCGATCACACTTCACAAATTGTTGTGAACGGTAAGCCGTATCAAAATTATAAGGCAGCAGCGTATCGGCAGGAATTTTTTGAACTTGGTTTGCAGGTGATTAAAGAAGCGTATCATCATTTGGCAAGTACATATGAGCGAATCGTTATAGAAGGAGCGGGGAGCCCTGCGGAAATTAACTTAAATGATCGCGAGCTTGTCAATATGCGCATTGCCCGGTTAACAAACGCTCCTGTCATTCTTGTCGGCGACATTGATAGAGGCGGTGTATTTGCGAGTTTAGTAGGAACATTGCAGCTGCTTGAGCCTGAAGATCGCGATCGCGTAATTGGGGTAGTGATTAACAAGTTTCGCGGGGATATTTCCTTGCTGGAGCCGGGAATTCGCTGGTTTGAAGAGTATACAGGCAAACCGGTTTTAGGGGTCGTACCATATATTTCTAATTTAAACATTGAGGCGGAAGACGCCGTCATATTAGATACGTTTCCACGTACAAATGAGAAAACTAGCGAGATTGATATTGCTGTTATTCATGTTCCTCACATTTCGAACTTTACCGATGTTGACCCGTTTCTATATGAAAAGGATTGCCATGTTCGCTATGTAAAGGAGGCAAATGAACTCAGAGAACCGGATGTTGTCATTTTGCCGGGAACGAAAAATACAATTGAGGACTTATTGCTTTTGCGAAAATCCGGCTTTGAGGATGCGATAGAAAAGCTTTATCGTGCGAAAAAATCAGTCATTGTCGGCATATGCGGCGGTTATCAAATGCTCGGAAGGGAGATTTCAGACCCGCATCACGTAGAAACAACGATAGGGAGCGCAAACGGATTCGGTTTTTTCCCGATTCGCACCGCCATGATGAAAGAGAAAAGGACGACTCTTACAACAGGGATGGCCCACTTGGCTGATTGTAATATGCCGGTGGAAGGCTATGAAATTCATATGGGAACAACTTCTTATGAAGGGGACGTATCGCCATTTATTACGACCGAAGAAGGAGTTGACGGCTGCATAAGCCAAGACAGCCTCCTAATTGGAACGTATTTTCATGGCATATTTCATAACGATGAGTTTCGAACGGCATTTTTGAATTTGATAAGAAAAAGAAAAGGTCTTCCGGCGATTTATGAGCGGCCATCAATGAAAAACATTCGTGAAGAAGCATTTGACCGGCTTGCCGATTGTCTCCGGAAGCATGTAGACATCGAGTTTATTTATCGGGAAATGGAACGGTTTCAAAGCAAATCTTTTTTCTAAGAAAATAAACGGAAATCTGATATGTTTGTTCGCCTCTTTACATTTATATGGAAATCTTTTTTGCACTGTGATTTTAGCTGTCTGTTTTTTTATAAAAATCCGGGAGGAAACGGTCATGCGGTTAACAGATGAAGAAGTGCAATCTCTTTTACAAGAGATGGAAGATTGGAAGCTTCTTGAAGAGCGATGGATTGCAAGAAAGTACCTCTTTCAAGACGATTTGCAAGAAATAGAATTCGTGCGGCAAATTTCGGACATTTCTGAAGAAGTAAACCATCATCCCTTCATTTCTATTGACTATAAGTTCATCACGGTAAAAATTTCGTCTCAGAGAGCGAAAGGACTCACAAAGCTTGATTTCGAACTGGCGAAAAAATATGATGAAGCTTATGAAAAAATAAAAGCAGGGTAAGAACGAAAAAAGTGGATTATATGTGAAGCAGATGACGTGAAGAAAGCCGCATTTTCCGCCGCACCATAAGTTATGATATAAGGGACTTCTTTCCTCTTGAGAAGGAGAGCGGTTTTCAAAAAAATGATGCGATTTAAAAGGCATCCTGTTTTTCTCGAATAGATGGGCAGCTGAAATGATGCGGAGCTGCAAGAAGCGTGTATATGGTCTTTTTGGGGAAAATCTGCATTTATGGATAAAAAAACATGACGAAATTTTGCACACACAAAGCAGGCAACAAGGATGTTAGTTGATGTTGTTGAAGGAAAATTTTTAAGTGATCGGATCATGTCATAGCACCATTCAAGATATCATTGACAATGTTGAAGGAAAACAACCTGCCGAATTTAATCGTATGACCATGACCGAAGCGCTGCAAAAATCCTTTTGATTTACCGCGAAGCTTCGAAAGAATTATTTATACACCGCAGCACACTTGAATATCGCATTGAACGTGTTGAAGAAATACTCAATGTTGATTTAAATCATGCAGATATGCGCTTTGAGCTCATGATGGCATACAAGCTGTATAATTTGTTTGATTTTGACCAAAGCGAGCTGGCAAAAAGGTGAATTCTATTGATCGAGCAAAGGATTTTGGAACGGGATAAAGTCCGGCGGAAAAAACGGTTAAGCTATCGGGCAAGCGTGTAAAAAACATCTCCTGCGAATTTATGAATGAATCATTTCTGACACGTATTGGAAAGCTTTAGCAGGCTTAAAGAATTTAAACTCTAAGCGAAAAAAGGCAAATGAAACTCCGGCAGATGAGCCAATCTCCCTTGCCGGAGTTTTCTTTTTTTATGTGTTTTGCTGCCCATACAATCATTTTTTGCACGATATTTAAACGCCGTGCTCGGCTGCAACTTCTATGTGCTGAAACGTTGTGACGTCAAATAATCCTAAATCTGTAATTTTGAGCTCTGGAATGACAGGCAAACTTAAAAAAGAGAGCGTGAGGAAGAGATTGAAATGCCGATGTTTGCTCACTTTGTGCAGGCTGCTGTTCAATTCATCGAGTTGATGGGCGACGATTGGATATGCTTGATCTGACATCAATCCGCCGATCACAAGCGGCAAAGAGGCGAGCGTTTTTCCATCATTCACAACTACTAGCCCACCGCCGATTCTCTTTATCTCTTGAATGGAGCAGATCATATCCTCATCGTTTGTGCCGGCAACGATCACATTATGGGAATCGTGGGCGACGGTTGTGGCGACTGCACCGCCGATTAAGCCTAATCCTTTTACAATGGCAAGGCCAATGTTTCCAGTATTTTTATGGCGTTCGAGTACAGCCAGTTTTGCCAAATCTTTTTCAATGGAAGGGATGAAGCAAACACCGTCGCTCGGAACTTCCATCATTCTTTTAACCGTTTCAATTTGATTCGGAATAATTTCTATTACATGCGCTTTTTGGTTATTTTTTACGTGAATGGCCAACCGTTCTTTTGTAACCTCGTTTATGTTTAGATTGACAGAATTTCTTGATAAAACGGAAGGTTTTGGTTGATCTATAGATCCTATATATTGACCGTTTTCCGCTATCACTTTTCCGGCTTTCAAAACTTTTTCAATCGTAAAAGCTTTGAAGTTATCTACTATGACAAGATCTGCTCTATATCCAGGTGCGATCGCTCCTTTTTGCGATAGTCCGAAACATTGGGCGGCATTAATCGTCGCCATTTGAATCGCTATGAGAGGATCAAGTCCATGCTCGACGGCAAGACGAATATTGTAGTCAATGCTTCCCTCGGCAATTAAGTCGTCTAAATGCTTGTCATCCGTACAAAATAGACAGCGGTGGCTATTTTTTTCATTGACCACGCCGATTAGTTCTGGCAAATTTTTTGCAGCAGATCCTTGACGGATCATGACGTACATTCCGCGAGCAAGGCGGTCTTTTGCTTGCTCTTTTGTCACACATTCATGATCTGTTTGAATGCCGGCCGCTCTGTAAACATTGACTCCTTCAATGCCAAGACCTGCGCCGTGTCCGTCGATCTTATATGCTGATGCCGTTAAAAGCTTGTCAATGATGCGGTCATCTAAATTTTGAACACCTGGGAAATCCATCACTTCCGCAAGCCCGAGCACCCGAGGATGCTTGTAAAAAGGTGCAAGTTCATCATCATTTAACACAGCGCCGGCATTTTCAAACGAAGTCGCCGGAACGCAGGAAGGCAGCATGCAATACACATCTAAATCTAAGCCTTCTGAATCCTCCAGCATAAAAGATATACCTTTCGTCCCGGCGACATTCGCAATTTCATGCGGATCTATAATAACGGTTGTCACACCGTGGGGCAGAACTGCTTTGGAGAACTCCTTCGGTGTCACCATCGAAGATTCAATATGGACATGAGAGTCGATGAAACCTGGTACGATGAACTGATTCTCGGCATCAATGATGTTTACCCCATCATATTCTCCGATTCCAGCAATCACTCCGTCCGCAATGGCGATGTCTCCATGCAAAATTTCTAAATTGAAAACATCGGCAATTTTTCCGTTTTTAATCACAATGTCTGCCGGAATTTGTTTGCTAGCCACTTGGATTCTTTTCTTTAAAATGTTTTTGTCCATTCTCACTTTTCCCTTCTGTAGTAAACTCGCGCGTTGAGTTTGACAGGGAGAGTTGTGTATCGTCTCTCGTAGTCAAACTATTTACGGTAGTTTGGTAGAAACGTTTGGACCGTATTTCCAAACTTATACGAGAAAATCATTCGTATTTTTAAAAAGAGATTATACGACTCTAATTGAAACAAAGCAAGATAGTTGGCGCATTTCTTGACAGAAAAATTTTCTCAGGTATTGCGAAAAGCTGAGAATCACAGTTTCTCTGGTGCTCCAAACAGACCGGTTTTAAAAATTGGGCAGAACAACTCCTCCATAAACAAAGGAAATCATAATGAGAATGGCAGGGTGAACCTTCCATTTTTCTAAGGCAAAGTACGATACAGCAGCAATGATGAGCGATTGGATAATTCCGAGCGAATGGACAGAGTCTTCTATCATTTCCCAAGTTAAAAGCAGCATCATGACAGCAATAACAGGCTGGACAAGCAAGGTCATTCCTTTCACAACTAAAGATTCCCGGTGGCGCTGAATCAGTTTTAACAACAGAATCAAAGCGAAAGCTGACGGAAATACAGTTGCAAACAAGGCGATGAAAGCCCCCCACCAGCCGTACACATCATAACCGACGTATGCCGCAATCTTCGTTGCAATTGGCCCCGGCAAAGCATTTCCCAGTGCGAGCATATTGGAAAATTCAGCATTTGTCAGCCATTTGTAATGATTGACAATCTCCTCATACATGAGCGGAATGGAAGCGGGTCCTCCTCCATAACCGAGGATGTTGGCCAAAAAGAAACCGATGAATAAGCTGATCCAA
Organism: Aeribacillus sp. FSL M8-0235; assembly: GCF_038000355.1. NCBI lineage: Bacteria > Bacillati > Bacillota > Bacilli > Caryophanales > Bacillaceae > Aeribacillus > Aeribacillus sp. FSL M8-0235. Next base: position 1,585,669 of record NZ_JBBOBW010000001.1, read on the forward strand.
ATTTTCATGCCGACATCTCCTTGCTTTGGCGCTTCCGTTTTAAATGGAAAGCTCCATATGTTAAAAACATTAGAATTACAATAGCTGGATGAATCGAAATCACCTGCAGCAGACAAAACGAGACAATCATCAAGAGGACGCCAAGCCATTTTCCCAATCCTTTCACGGCCTTTGAAGAAAATTCGTAAGCCATCTGCCCGAGCATGGCGGCAATCACCGGCATAACAGCAGAAATCATACCGTGGATAACAGGTGAACCGCTTAAAGCCGTGACCATTTTGAACAATAAAATCATGGCTAAACAAGTAGGCAAAATATGTGCCGCAACGCAAATAAAAGCGCCTAATGCCCCTTTTTGTTTATATCCTAAGTAAGCGGCCATTTTTGTCGCGATCGGTCCGGGCAAGGTATTGGCAATGGCCAATATTTCAGCAAATTCTTCATCTTTTACCCAACGGTATCTGGAAACTGCTTCATAACGGAACAGCGGTATGACGGAAGGACCGCCTCCGAATCCAAAAATTCCGGTTCTCAGCATAGCCATGATAAGATTTTTATAAGATGTTTGCATGTTCCTCCCCCTCATCCTTTATAATTTCATGCCCATGCGGCTCTTGTATCGTTTAATGAGAATTTGACAGTCAACGCTGACGACACCGCGCATCGGATACAATTTTTTTGTTAAAAAATTTTCCATTTCTTGATTATTTTTAAAGATTCCATGCATATGGAGCTTGCTTGGTCCAGTCATATGGTACAAGCTTGTAACGGCATGCTCCTCCGCCAATTGTTCTGCCACTTCCTCTAAATATTGCGGTTCCACTTCAACGTTGAAAAAGGCGGAAACATGAATGCCGATTTTCGTCGGATTGATAACCGTCGTAAATTTCTCGATAATTCCTTTTTCAATTAAGTTGTTTATTCTCGCCTGAACGGCAACTCGAGACAAACCGATTTCTTTTCCGAGATCGGTATACGATATCCGGCTGTTTTCATGCAGCTTCTCTAAAATTTGTTTATCAATATGGTCTATGTCTAAATTCGGAATGTTGTATTCGAATGCCATTCATACCACCCTTTATTTCGTTATGTAGTTAATTTTCTAATTATAATTTCCTTTAGTATACAAAATATGTTTTATGATTTCTATAAAAAAATAAAAATATTTATTTGTTTACGAAACGAAAAAAACTTTGTTAAAAAAATTTACAAATTCAAGGAACTTTCCTCAGCAGCTTTCTATAATGAAATCAAATTTTTTAAAAAAGTTGAGAGGGGTGAAGAAAATGAAACGTACACATCCAGCCATCGCTATTTTCTTGTTTTTTCTAGGATGGGTATTTATGTATGCGGATCGAAATATTTTGTCGCCAGTGATGGGAGAAATAGGAGAGCAGTGGAATTTAAACAATAGTCAATTAGGTTTGATGTCCACTGTATTTTTTATTGCCTATTCGATCATGCAAATTCCAACAGGATTTTTGGCTGATCGGTTTGGAAGGGTGAAAGTTTTAGTAATTGGTTATATATTATTTGGCATTACCACTTTTTTGAGCGGATTGGCATCTTCATTTGCATTGTTTTTGCTGATGCGCGCTTTAACAGGTATTGGAGAAGGCACTTATTACGGTTCGCAATACGGAATTTCTTCCAACATTACCCCTAAAAAATACAGAGGGATCGTTTCTGCAGTGATCAATAGCGGAATGGCTTTCGGCATTTCTCTTGGTTTTATTGCTGCTAGCTATTTCACATATACCTTAAACAAAGGATGGCAATTTTCATTTTATCTATTTGCCATTCCAACTATTATTGTTGCCATTTTGATAGGAATATGTGTACGAGATCAATCCAGCCATGAAAAAAAACAAGAAGTTCCTCATATGAAAGATAGCCAAAACTTAAAACGGTTGTTTACAAAAAATCATCTTTTCGTTTACATTCTCATCTTCTGCTCTTTATATGGATTCTTCGGAATGCTGACTTGGTTGCCTTATTATTTGCAGACGGTAAAAGGGGTAGACGGTTCGCAAACAGGGATCATTTCTTCTTTGGTGCCGTGGGCTTCGATTCCGGGGGCTATTTTCTTTGGATATGTTTCAGATAAAGTAAAAAATAAAAAGCCGTTGATCATTTTTTTAGCTGTTGCTGGAGCTGTTTGCCAATTTGTCATCCCTTATGCGGAAAATTATTCTTTGCTGCTAGCAGGATTAGTTTTTTACGGACTGCTAGGAAAACTGGCACTCGATCCCGTATTAATATCTTATATGGCTGAAATTACGCCGTCTTCCATGTACTCCAAAGTGTATGGTTTTTTCAATTTCAGCGGAATGCTTTCTTCCATTTTTGCCCCTTATATTACAGGCTATTTTGCCGATATAACCGGCAAGCTTGAAATCGGTTTTTATTTGTCAGGTGTTTTGCTAATCATCGGCGCTGTTTTATTTCTATTTACGGAAGGTTCAAATCGCATGTCCGATTTCGTTCAAAACAATAAACCGAGGGAGGAACAAGCAATATGAGCCAATCAATGATCGGAACGAAAAGTATGGTTGTCAGTCCGCATTATTTAGCATCGGCAGCTGGCTGCCGCATACTGCAAAAAGGGGGAAATGCTTTCGATGCAGCGGTAGCGGTCAGCGCCTGCTTAGCGGTCGTTTATCCGCACATGACAGGGATCGGGGGAGATTCTTTTTGGCTGTTTTACAGTAAAAAGGATCAAGCAGTTCGTGCGTATAACGGCAGCGGCCGGTCAGGCTATAACGCCACGCCTGAAAAATACGAAGGTTTACCCGCCATTCCGTATCGAGGCATTCAAAGTGTTATCACCGTGCCGGGAATGGTTGACAGTTGGGATGCCATCATAAAAGAATACGGAAGACTTTCATTGGCGGAGGTTTTAGAGCCTGCTATCGAATATGCGGAAAATGGATTCCCTTTTTCAAAGGATCAATATGTCAACACGCAAAAAAATGTTCAAATTCTGCGAGAATTTCCGGAAACATCATCGATTTTCCTGCCTCATCATCGAATTCCGAGCATAAATGAAAAATTTATTCAGAAGCAATTGGCGGATACATTGAAAGAGTTAGCGAACAAAGGAAGAGATCATTTTTACAAAGGCAGTTTAACAAAACGCATTGTATCAAGCCTTCGAGAAAAAGGCGGGATTTTAATAGAGGATGATTTTGCGGATCATCACGGAGATTGGGTCGAACCGCTGAGCGGAACTTACCGCGGTTATACCATGTATCAGGTTCCGCCCAATTCACAAGGCTTTGCCGGGCTAATGGCGCTAAATATTTTAGAAAACTTTGATTTTAAAACGATTCCGCACGGTTCTTTTCAGTATTATCACCTTTTGACAGAATCATTGAAAAAAAGCTTTCAAGACCGAAACAAAGTATTGACAGATCCCGAATTCTACCAGATTCCGCTTGATAAATTGTTAAGCAAAACATATGCGAAAAAGCTGGCCGAATCGATCAGTCTGACAAAAGCAAGCGAAGTGAAGACTCAGCCTGTCGGAAACGACACTGCCCATGCGGCTGTCGTGGATGAAGAGGGGAATGCGGTTTCCTTTATACAAAGTCTTTATTTTGAATTCGGTTCATGTGTTGTTGCTGGTGACACAGGGATTTTAATGCAAAACAGAGGATCGTTCTTTTCTCTTGATCGTTCGCATGTCAATTGCTTGGCGCCGAGAAAAAGAACGTTCCACACGCTGATGCCTGCAATGGCTTTTAAAGATGGAAAGCCGTATATTTTATACGGAACACAAGGAGGAGAAGGGCAGCCGCAAACACAAACAGCTATCATTACAAGAATGATTGATTATCGAATGAGCCCTGCAGAAGCAATATATGAGCCAAGGTTTGTGTGGGGAAGAACGTGGGGAGAAGAGACGGAAGAATTGAAGATGGAAGGCCGCATCTCAAAAGAAGTGATCGAATCGATGATCAAAGCTGGCCATCTTGTGAAAGTTGTTGAACCTATTGATAAAATAATGGGGCATGCCAACGCCATATTAATTGATGAACAAAGCTTTTTACATGGCGGGGTTGATCCAAGAGGAGACGGTGCGGCAATCGGTTGGTAACGACGAATTCATAAAAAGCGGGGATTTATGCTATCCGTTGTTTCATATTTAAATATATTGGAGAAGGGTTTACGGAAAGTATCCAGCTAGGGCAAAGCCTGCAGAATTCATTATTGGAATTCTACAGGCTTTTATCATTTGAAGAGGTTCTCACATCGGTATATTCAACCCTGGAAATAAATTAGGAGAAGTTACAGCCAAAAGAAAGGTTTTAGTAGAAATATATAGGGAAGCGAAAACACCAACGATTGCAACAAGCGGTTTCGCGGACTAAATCTTTCATCAAACCTCCTTAACAAAACTTACATTGATTTCCAGCTGCTGCTTTTCGTCAAAAACAAACAGCAAAATGAAATTTTATATTCCGCAATACTGGTCCATATAATTGCTAACAAATAGCCAAAAATGCCATGATGACCATTTTAATCTCCTTCACCATCTACACAGGCAATCATATTAGAACATTTTTTATGTATTTTTACTTATCAAATTTGTATTTGATTATTTACAAGTAATAATAAGGGGTATAACTAATATATAAAAAGAAAATTTTTAACAGCGCTCATTACGTTTGTTATTTCTACTTTTATCATAGCGATTTTATTTCGCCAGTAGCATGTCTTTCTGACCAACAAACAGGATCTTCTTTTCACAATCTTCTCATGATATCTCATCTGTAAGCTTTGGGGTGTTCTTTTATGGACTACCCATATCGATAGCAATTGCTTTCATTACCAAAAGGTTTTTCGCATTTGCTTTACATATAATCTTCGGAATATTATAATGCTCCCATAAGGTGAGACACATGAGCGTGATAAATAAGTTATAATGATACCATGAAAAAAAGAAACCGATATACCGCAGAATTTAAAGCTAAGGTGGTTCTTGAGGTGTTGCGTGAAGAGCAAACCGTCAATGAAATAGCCGCCAAATATGAATTAAGCCCAGTCATGGTCAGTCGTTGGAAAGCAGAATTTCTAGAACGATCCTCGATGGTCTTTGAAAAAGGCTCAAGCGAAGTGGATAAAATCCGTAAAGAATATGAGGCCAAACAAGAAAATTTAGAGAAATTGGTAGGTCAGTTAACGGTTGAAGTTGACTGGCTGAAAAAAAAATCTGGACTCAAATAAGTCTGTTGACGAACGAAAGGCTATGGTCGAATTCAATCACCCATCGATCAGCATCAAGCGTCAGGCACAGTTATTAGGTATTCATCGTACTAGCGTGTATCGCCAATCAAAGGGGCAAACAGAAAGCTCAGAAAACATCATGCTCATGCATGAAATGGATATGCTTTATACAGCTCATCCCTACTTTGGCTACAGGCGCATGACTGCGAAACTTCGTGAGAAAGGATTTGATGTGAATCATAAACGCGTACGCCGTCTCATGCGCCTTATGGGTATACAAGCTATTTACCCTAAACCCAACCTTAGTAAGAGGCTACATGCCAAGTACTGCCGGCCTTACCTGCTCCGTGGATTGGAGATCACCCGTCCGAACCATGTATGGGGAGTGGATATCACCTACCTTCGTATGGGACGGGGCTTTATGTACCTGTTTACCATCATCGACTGGTTCAGCCGCAAAGTGATCGATTACGAGTTATCTAGTACGCTGGAGAAAGGATTTGTCATCGACTGTCTGAAGCGGGCATTGCGTCATGGTAAGCCGGCCATCATCAATAGTGACCAGGGCAGCCATTTTACAAACGCTGACTATCTCGGGCTGTTGAAAGAGTATGGCATCCAGGTATCAATGGATGGCAAAGGACGAGCAACAGACAATAGTCGTACGGAACGATTCTTTAGAGCTTTAAAGTATGAATGTATCTATCTCAATGAATTCGAGAATCCTAAAGAGTTGCGAAAAGGCATTCGACGCTATGTTACGTTCTATAATACAGACCGACCTCACCAATCCTTGGACTATTTGACGCCAGCAACAGTGTACAAGCAACCTAAGATGGCTCAAGCATCCTAACCATCGAACGTGATGAGAGGCTTTATATGGAGAGACGGGCATGATAGGCTGTTTTAGCCATGCGATGTTATCTGTCCATCGCTCCAGCGCAAAAAATCGTGCCCGTAGAGGCTCCATGTCAAGCCTTTTTTGCACACGCACCACATTCATAGCGAAAGGAGAGAATGGATAACTTAAATATTATCAATTTGTGTCTTGACAAAGGGGTGCATTACATATTGCCTGCTATTGTATTATGGTTTTTGCAGTTTTTTCTTTAGCTATTTCCGTTATTTTTTTTCTTCGTTGACGAAGTCATTAAATATGGAATAAATAGGGGCTTAATGGTTGAATCCTCATGAAACAGAATGAAACATCGGGAAAGTTATTCTTCAGTTTAGGACTGTAGCCAATTGAGCAACATACATCTGAAAGTGAGTGCTGAAAATGTTTCAAAAAAACCGGAGAGCTTTGGAGTGCATGATAAATACCTTGGCTGTAGTATGGAAAACTTTGATTGGACGAGCAAACTGGACAGAGATCAAGAAGGAAATAACGTCCCCAGAGGATTATGCGGAGAAGGTCATAAGCATAATCAGATAATCTGCACGCGATAATGCCCAAATACGAAAATTAAAATAAATAGGCAAGACAACAATCCACTGAAAGTCGCTGCGCCAAATGCTAGATACGAGCTAAATCGGTTGAGAATATACGTTCTTCTATAGTATGATAAAATAGTTATCTCGTTTATTTTTAAAAGGGTGTTTGGATATGGACACAGAAACTGCATCTGTGAGAACGTTTAAATATGGAAACAATCTCGAAGTAAAAATTGAACTAAATGATTGCATATCCTTTTTAAAGTCTTTAAAAGATGAAAGCATCGACTTGATTGTAACAGACCCTGCTTATTCTGGAATGAATAACAAGCTGAAGCTCGGGAAGGGCAGAATCGTCGGTGAATATAAGCAAAAGGGAACGGAAAATGGGAAATGGTTTGCGGAATTTGAAGACAGTGAAGAAAACTATCATCTTTTTTTACAAGAGTGCAAGAGGGTGCTGAAAAAAGATACAGGGCACATTTACATCATGTTTGATTCTTTTTCTTTATTAAGCTTAGGGCATTTAATGAGAGAGTACTTTGACGTAAAAAACATCATCACTTGGGATAAAATCAATATGGGAATGGGGCATTATTTTAGAAGAAGGCACGAATATATTATTTTTGCTACGAACGGAAACAACCGCAAAATTAGAAACCGGTCTTTTCCGGATGTATGGCGGTTTAAACGAATTCACCATTCGAAATATCCGACGCAAAAACCGGTTGAGCTGTTCCAAGCGATGATTTATGCAAGTGCCGAAGAGGGATTTACGGTTTGCGACCCGTTTTTAGGGAGCGGATCGTCAGCTATTGCAGCCATAAAAAACAACTGCCGCTTTTTAGGATGCGATATCGCAAACAATGCTTTTACAGCCAATGAAGAAAGAATTCATCACTATCTTAAAACAAAAGAAGACATCTATCAGCCCAAGCCTTGCCATATCGAAGGCGAACCGGTATTTTGGGAATAAAGACCGATCATAACTACGCAGCTTGCAAATGTTATTCATCTTCACCAAACCATAAAAAAATCGGCGTTTAGCCGATTTTTTTATTTTGATCATTGTCTGATCCAAGTCCATATTTCTTTTGGCGTGGCATTTTTTCCGTACATTAAGATGTCGATTTTGAATATTTTTCCAGCTAGTTTCATAAAGATCCAAACACTTATTATTAAGATTGCAAGTGATATGACAATTTCCGCCCATGGCCATTCCTCTAATATCGACAAACGAAGAACGGTATGTAGAAGGATTGCAAAAAAATTGCAACTTCTGGAGCTCAGGATGTAAATAAAAAAATTCGAAGCAGCTGATAAAAAAATGTACGGAAAAACACGCAGCAAAATGGAACTGTAAAAAAGGTCAACAGCAGATGAAAAATTTCTATGTATTTTGCGACAGTCTTTTTTTAAATACTTTTTCTAGCGCATGTTTGCTGAATCTATGGACAGAAGTGAAAAACTCGGGAATATTCATCCTCTTGTTTAGGAAGTATAAGAAAAAACAAGAGGAGATGTTGTGATGAGAAAATTTGTCATTTTGCTCTGCCTTTCGCTCGCTCTTTCTGGATGCGGAAATGGAAATGATAAAAAGCAGGGCGCTTCTTATGATCAACAGCAAGGAACGACAACTCAAAATGAAGGAGATAGCTCGCTCATTAGGATACAGCATAGCCAATCTCCAGCAAAACGAATACAAAAGGTAAAGCCTGATCAGACGGCCCGCGACAAAAGACCTATTAACTCAATTGGATTTCTTGAGCCGATCACTCCGCAGCAATCCGTTTCTGACTTAAAAGGTGTCAGCCAGCATTTATCATATGTAGCTTTTTTCAGTTACCGAGTGAACGCCGATGGAAGTCTTGTTCCAATTGAAGACAGTGAAGCACTCGCAGCTGCTAAAAAATCCGGTGCGATTCCGATGATGGTCATCACCAATTTTACAGAAGGAAATTTTTCACCGGATATTGCTCATCGGATCTTTACAGATAAAACAGCCTCTAAAAGTTTGATCAATGGCGTTATTCAGACGATGAAAGCAAAAGGATATAAAGCTTTAAATATCGACTTTGAACATATTCGGGAAAAGGATCGTGAGCTGTATAACGGCTTTCTCGAAACGATTTTGCCGCAGGTTCGCAAAGCCGGCTTTACGGTTTCAACTGCATTGGCCCCAAAAACGAGTGATGAACAAAGAGGACCATGGCACGGAGCCCATGATTATAAGAGACATGGAGAGTTAGCAGATTTTGTTATTTTGATGACGTATGAATGGGGATGGTCCGGCGGTCCGCCAATGGCGGTGTCACCGATTCCGCAAGTTCGCAAAGTACTGGATTATGCCGTTTCCGTCATTCCGCGAAACAAAATTGTGATGGGCGCCCCTTTGTATGGGTACGATTGGACTTTACCATACAAAAAAGGCGGAAAATTTGCCAAACGAATCGCTCCGGCGGAAGCAGCAGACCTAGCGGCGAAAGAAGGAGTTGAAATTCAGTATGACAACGAGGCGCAGGCACCTTGGTTTCGCTACACCGATGATCAAAACAAAACACATGAGGTCTGGTTTGAAAATGAACAAAGCATGCAGGCAAAGTTTAATCTCGTAAAAGAATACGGACTGAATGGAGTGGCATATTGGGTGCTTGGCGAACCTTTCCCTCAAAATTGGACTTTGCTTGAAGAGGAGTTTATCATTCAAAGACACTAAGCGGAGAAAAATGGCATTAGCCCGCAACATTCTGAAAGAAGAAGGCGTCAACTGTTTGCAGATCAAAATCGAAGGCATACAAAATCAGTAGAGAAAAACAGCTCGTTTTTCTCTACTTGATTTATTTTAGGGACTTGTTCGGAAACCGTTTATGAAAATTGAGCCGTTTTTTTGCTTATTTATGATAATGATCATTTCACCAAATACCAAACAAACATATTGCTTTCATTATTTACCTGATCTATTTCAACTGTTCCATCATAAAACCGTTTTTATTCATAAACTGAGCAGGTTGCGCAAAAATGCACATGATCATATCCCCACCCTGCATAATTGTGCACAAAAGTGCTATAGTTTAATAAAACATATGAAGTCAGCAGTAAACGCTGGCTTTTTTGTTGGATGATATTGTGATGAAACGTTGCTAAAAATATATTGGTTCAAATGAATATAACTGTTGGTGATTTTATAATCACTAATTTAAGGACATTAAGTGAATGATTTTATATTTGCTAATAAAATATCCATAAAAATAATATGGTACCGTCAAGAATTTTGTGTAATGTAAGATAGATAGGGTATCTCTGAAATGGATTTAGAATAGAGAGGTATATTTCCTCCACACAGGAGACTGAATATTTAGTCTCCTGTGTGGAAAGGGAGAATCCACTTATTTTATTTATTTACAATATTTAGTTAACAATAACGTTCTTCAAACATTCTATGTATATGTTGCCAACAGGGGTTAACTAACATTTGTTGAATTGACTTATGATGAAGAAATGAATGTATAATTTTATTTACCTGAAGTTACTTTGTTAAGTATATTTTGCGGAAAATAACTGGTAAAATATAGATGGACGTTTCTTTCTAGCAAATACTTTTATACGGTCTTATGGACAACCGTTCATGCGAAGATGGAAGAAGCGTTCTAATATTTGATAAAAGGAAGTGTTACATTAATGAAGGAATATCTCGAACGTGAACGTTATAACGAAAAATACAATTGGTTAGTCTTGTCAAAAAGTCCTTACTTGAAGCAACATGAAACAAATCCTGTGAATTGGTTGGAATGGTCACCTGAAGCTTTCCAAAAAGCAAAAAGAGAAGGAAAGCCTGTACTTGTGTCTATCGGCTATTCCTAGCCCTGTAATGGGGCTAATATATTAATTAAAAGGTGGATATAAAGTTTACTTGTCACTGGTGTCATGTCATGGCTCATGAAAGCTTTGAAGATGAAGAAGTTGCAAAGATATTAAATGAACGGTTTGTCGCTATAAAAGTAGATCGTGAGGAGCGACCAGATATTGATTCCATATATATGAGGGTATGCCAGATTCTCACGGGGCAAGGCGGATGGCCGCTCAATGTATTTATCACACCGGATCAAAAACCTTTTTATGCAGGCACTTATTTTCCTAAGCAAAGCCGTTTTGGACGTCCGGGATTTATCGATGTGTTGCAGCAGCTTTCGGAAATTTATCAAAAAGAGCATGAAAAAATTGAAAAGACAGCAGCACGCATAACGGAAGTTTTAAATAAAAATGCCAGTCGAAATAAGAAAGGTGAGCTGAAGCAAAGCGTTCTTCATGAAACGTTTCATCAGCTTTCAAGCAATTTTGACACAATTTATGGAGGGTTTGGTCAGGCACCGAAGTTCCCCATTCCTCACATGCTCATGTTTTTAATGAAATATCACGAATGGACTAAACATGAAAATGCTCTTTATTTTGTGAATAAAACGCTTGTGCAAATGGCAAAGGGAGGGATTTGGGATCATATCGGCTTCGGATTTGCCAGATATTCGACAGATGCCATGTGGCTCGTTCCGCATTTTGAAAAAATGCTGTACGATAATGCCCTTTTGCTTTATACATTCTCCGAGGCCTATCAAGTGACCCAAAACCCTCAATTTAAAACAATTGCAGAACAAATTATTGAATTTGTCCGACGGGACATGAGGAATGAATCAGGGTCTTTTTATTCTGCCATTGATGCAGATTCTGAGGGGGAGGAAGGGAAATTTTACGTATGGACAAAACAGGAAGTGGTAGAGATTCTCGGGCAGGAACTAGGCGAACAGTTTTGTCATATTTACGATATAACTGAAGAAGGGAACTTTGAAGGAAAAAATATCCCGAATCTCATTCATACGAATGAAGAAAAAGCGGCAATTACCTATCAAATGGGGCTGGAAGAGCTGAAAGAGCAATTGGAGCAGGCGAGACAAAAGCTTTTTGAAAAACGAATTGAAAGACCGTTTCCACATGTTGATGATAAAGTGCTGACCGCGTGGAATGCTCTCATGATTGCTGCACTAGCAAAAGCAGGAGCTGTTTTTGATCAGGAAGCATATATCAAAATGGCAAAAAAGGCGCTGGATTTTATTGAAAATCATTTAATTGTAGACGGAAGAGTTATGGTGCGCTATCGCGATGGCGAAGTAAAACAACAGGCGTTCATTGATGATTATGCATACCTTCTTTGGGCCTATATCGAAATGTATGAAGCGACATTTAATTTAACTTATTTGCATAAAGGTAAACAGCTTGCTGATAAAATGATTGATCTTTTTTGGGATCAAGAAAATGGCGGATTTTTCTTCACAGGTCATGACAGTGAAGCAATGCTTGTCAAGGAGAAGGAAATTTATGATGGTGCGCTCCCTTCAGGAAACAGCGTTGCGGCCTTCGCGCTTTTGAAATTGAGCAGGCTGACCGGCAATTTGGATTTACACGAAAGCGTTCAGCAAATGTATTCTATTTTTAAAGAGGAAGTGGAGAAATACCCAAGCGGTCATACGTTTTTCTTGCAAAGCCTTTTGATGGAACAGCTGCCGCAAAAAGAGGTTGTCATTATTGGTCCGAAAGATTGCAGCAAAAGGAAAAGATTATTGAATCGTATTCAACAGGCGTATACAATGGAACTTTCAGTGTTAGTTGCTGAAGATCCAAATCAATTTGCACAAATTGCGGAATTTGCGAAAAATTATCGCATGATCAATAATGAAACAACTATTTATATATGTGAAAACTTTGCCTGCCAACAGCCGACAACAGATGTAGAGGAAGTTATAAATACATTGAACTTATAATGAAAATGTACGATACTATTATCCCCGACAGGCAGACAGTAAAAAACGATGCATTTAATACGATGTTCTGAAAGTCTGCCTCGGACTGGGGTTTTTATGTGAAAGGACAATCCTGAAAACGGGGAGTCGTTCGTTTGCAGTTTAAAGAGCACTTTCTGATCGGTGACTTGATCCGATTGCTGACGATTCGGCTTCTGACAGCGCAGAAGAAACGCTGATCTTATCGGCGGTGCCGCAAACATATTGGAATAAAGAGCAATGCCCAGATAGCACAAGGGATTAAGAAAGTTCACATTGCTAGGTCATTGAAAGATCAGCGGGAAATGTGATTACAACATTTCAGTACATTAGACAGGGATATGTATGAGCATTATATGATAAAAAACGCCTGGAGACTATTCACTGGAAGCAATCGAAGCCAAGATATGTATGAATATTATTTGAGAAGACTGTCTCACGCTCAAATCGCCAGCTTGTTGCCATTTTGACGCAATGCTGGTGTTTGGCAATGAGGTAGTCTTTTTTGTGTATTTTCAACAACAATTGTTTAGTTTTCAATGATTTTTAAACAAACGCTGTCATTGTCTGAAAATTCAAATCAATTATATGATAGAACCGTAGAGGAAATACCAGTTCATTATATTTTCATTTAGGAAGGTGATAAAAGATGATGAATGGTAAGGAATATTTAGAAAGTTTAAGAGATAACAGGGTTGTTTATTTAAATGGAGAAAAGATTGATGATGTTACAACACATTCTGCCTACGAAAACTCTGCTCGCTCCATAGCAAGAATGTATGATGCTCTTCATGATGAACAGATGGGAAAAATTTTAACGACGACTACTGAAGAAGGCTATCAAACTCACAAATTTTTTAAAGAACCAAAAAATGCTCAAGATCTTTTAGAAGCAAGAGATGCGATTGCACAATGGGCCAAGCTGAGCTATGGCTTTATGGGGCGCACCCCTGATTATAAAGCTTCTTTCACAGCACATTTGAAAGCGTTTGCGGATTATTACGAAGGTTTTGAGGACAATGCGCGAAATTGGTACAAAAAAACAACAAAAGAAGTTCCGTTTATTAACCATACGATTATTAATCCGCAGGTCGACCGTTCAAAACCTCTTCATGAAAATAAAGATGTTTATGTTCGCGCTGTAAAAGAGCGGGATGACGGTATTATTGTAAACGGTGCCAAAATGGTGGGAACGGCAGCTGCACTAACTCATTATAACTTCGTCTCTAACTATGGAGCTCAAGATTTAGGAGATGGTGATCAAAGCCATGCACTCGTCTTCTTTGTACCGATGAATGCGCCTGGCGTAAAAATGATCAGCCGTCAATCGTATGAACAAATCGCAAAAACATTAGGTTCTCCGTTTGATTATCCGCTTTCCAGCCGTTTTGATGAAAACGATGCAGTCATTGTATTAGATAATGTATTTATTCCTTGGGAGAACGTACTTGCCTACAAAAATGTAAACGTAGTAAACGGGTTTTTTGTTGAAACGGGATTTGTAAACCGCTTTACATTCCAAGGTTGTACGCGTTTTGCCGTCAAGCTTGACTTTATGGTCGGCTTATTAATGAAAGCGACAGAGGCGGCAGGTACGAAGCAGTTTCGTGGGGTTCAGGCAAATATCGGTGAGGTTATTGCCCTTCGCAATATGTTTTGGGCTCTTTCTACCGCAATGGCAGCCAATTGTGAAACGAAAAATGGCGTTGCACTTCCGAACCTTCAGTACGGCGCTGCTTACCGTGTGCTCGCTCCAATGGTATGGCCGCGCGTCAAACAAATTTTTGAACAAATCGTTGCGGGGGGCCTCATTCAATTGCCTTCCAGTGCCAGCGACTTTTTAAATCCGGAGCTGCGACCGTATCTCGATCGTTATTATCGCGGTTCAGGCATTGATGCAAAAGAGCGGGTGAAATTGATGAAAATGATTTGGGATGCGATCGGAACGGAATTTGGCGGACGTCATGAGCTTTATGAAATCAACTATGCGGGCAACCATGAGAACATTCGTCTAGAGACGTTAAAAATTGCTGATGCAACTGGAGATTCCGACCGATTTAAAGAGTTTGTCGATTCCGCTTTGGATGATTACGATCTAAACGGTTGGCTCAATGATACTTGGGTATCTCCACAAAAAGAACTTGTTCAGAAATAAAAAGAAAGGAGGTGGTGGATATGGACGATCGCTTGTTTCGCAATGCGATGGGGAAATTTGCTACAGGGGTGACGGTCATTTCAACGGAGCATAACGGAGATATTCATGGAATGACAGCAAATGCCTTTATGTCCATTTCCTTAAATCCGAAGCTTGTATTAATTTCCATTGGAGAAAAAGCGAAAATGCTGGAAAAAATTCAACAATCAAAAAAATATGCCGTTAACATCTTGTCGCACGATCAACAAGTGCTTTCGATGAATTTTGCCGGGCAGCTGGAAAAACCAGTCGATGTACAATTTGAACAGCTGGGGGGACTGCCGGTCATTAAAGATGCTCTTGCGCAAATTTCCTGCCAAGTTGTTAATGAGGTTCAAGCAGGTGATCATGTCCTTTTCATCGGGAAAGTGACGGATATAAACATGACAGAGCAAGATCCGCTTCTGTTTTTCAGCGGAAAATACCATCAGCTTGCTCAAAGCGAACAAGCGACGGCGTCGAGCTAAAAAAAGGGGGCATTTCATTGAAAACAATCATCATTGATCATCAAAATGATCTAGATCTTATTGCCTCTTGTCCTGTCGTTGCTGCACTAGGGTTTTTTGACGGCGTTCATCTCGGACATCAAAAAGTCATTCAGACCGCTAAAAACTTGGCGGAAAAAATGGGGGTAAAAACAGCGGTTATCAGCTTTTTTCCGCACCCTAAAGACATAATCGGCAAAACGGGAAAACGTGTCCAATATTTGCTCCCGCCTGCCGAAAAAGCAAAAAAGTTTTCCCATTTAGAGATTGATTACTTTTATTTAATACGATTTACATCGGAATTTGCAAGACTTGAGCCGAAGGAATTTGTCCAGAAATATTTAGTTCCGCTGCAAATCAAGCATGTAGTAGCTGGATATGACTTCACGTACGGCCGAAAAGGAAAAGGAAGTTTAGATACGATGGAGGAAGACAGCGGATACTCAATCACTGTCACGAAAGTAGAAAATGTCAAACGAAACGATGAAAAAATTAGTTCTACGTTGATTCGAAATAAGATTCAATCAGGATTGATGGAAGAACTTCCTGATTACTTGGGAGAATTTTACGAAACAAAAGGAAAAATGATCCATACTGATGCAAAAGATGAATTGATTTTGGATCGGTACTATATGCTTCCTCCAAAAGGATGCTACGACGTGGCAATTGATATAGGAAAAGGGTGGTTTGAGGGACGCGTGCTTGTTACTAAGCAGAAAAAAATCTATTGGCTTGGTCCATCCATATCTTCTGTGTGGAGTATTTCTCGAGTCAAAGTAAAATGGATTGCCAGAAGTTTCGATTTCACATTAGAGATCGAAGAAAAGGAAGAGAAAAATCTAGTATTTACAAAAGGATAGCGGTGTTGACTTTAGGAAAGGGGGAAGAAATGTTGGCGTTTTTACAGCAAAAAAGCATCAGCAGTGACTTGGCGAAAAAAATGATTGACAAAGCGGTACAAAAGGCTGAAGAACTTGGAGTGAAAGTGAACATTGCTATTGTGGATCAAGGCGGAAATTTGAAATCGTTTTTCCGGATGGACGAGGCGCCTCTTTTAAGCATACAAATTGCTCAAAATAAAGCCTATACGGCAGCGGCTTTCGGGATTCCGACCCATCAATGGTATGACATGATCAAAGATGAGCCGAGCTTGCGCCTTGGGATTGTCCATACAGAAAAGCTTGTCGTTTTTGGAGGAGGGTACCCGATTTATGACGGAAACGATTTAGCTGGAGGAATCGGGGTCAGCGGCGGCTCAGAAGAAGAAGACAGATTGTGCTGCGAGGCTGCGTTATCTTTATTGGAAACGGTTTAATGGAAAGAGCTGATGATCAAATTCATTAAAATAAGATTTTTCAATGAAAGGGAGGATTCAAATGAGCGAAATTTTAAGATTAGGGCGATTGGAGCTTCGGGTGTTGGATTTAGAAGAATCTGTAAAATATTACACAAATGTCATTGGGCTTGAAGTGACAGGACGCGAGGAAAATCGAGTATATTTAAAAGCTTGGGACGAATATGACCATCACAGCATCATTTTGCAAAAATCCGATACAGCTGGAATGGATCATATGGCATTTAAGGTAAAAGATATTTACGAGCTGGAAAAATTAGAATATAAAATTGAGCAATTTGGCTGCAAACTTTCCCGAATTTCCAAAGGTACTAGATTAGCAGAAGGAGAAGCGGTTCGTTTTCAGCTTCCAACAGGCCATCATATGGAGCTGTATACGGAAATAGAACAAGTAGGGACAAAAACTGGGAATCTAAACCCAGATCCATGGCCGGATGGACTAAAAGGAATTGCTCCGCATCGATTGGATCACGCTCTTTTAACAGGCGATGATTTAAAAACAGCAACCCGCTTCTTTACAGAAGTGCTCGGTTTTAGACAAACCGAGAAAATCGTTACGGTAGATGGAGAAGATTTAGTCGGAAGCTTTATGTCAGTGACGAACAAAGGTCACGATCTTGCATTCGTGAAAGGACCGGATGCGAAATTTCATCATGCAGGATTTTATGTCGATAACTGGTATGAAGTATTAAAGGCAGCAGATATTTTAACCAAAAATAATGTTCAAGCAGAAGTGACGCCAACAAGACACGGCATTACACGAGGCCTTACCGTTTACTTTTTTGATCCATCCGGCAATAGAAATGAAGCATACACAAGCGGTTATATGAGCTATGCAGACTTTCCGACCATTACTTGGACGGAAGATAAAATTGGAACAGGTATTTTCTATCATCGAAGAGAACTCATTGAATCATTCTCTAAAGCACTAACATAAAAATACAAAGATCAAGAATATTCTTGTTAAAGGGGTTCGATCATCTCTTCTGATTCGGGAAACACGTAAGGAGATGTTTGCAGCCCCTTCGCTATTTATTTTGCATTCTTAAAAAAGAAATGTTTCAGATGGCTGACCGAAAATCGCTTGAAGTCGATGTTTGGGGTCAGCTTCTTTTTATACGGACATGCGAATTCATAATTTACGGATTGTTCTTTTGATGCGGTTTCCATGCCCAATTTTTTTCAGAGATTTCTTTAATAGTACGTTTCATTTTGATACATCTAAAGGAACATGTTTTTAGAAATACAAACGTATGAAAAAATTTGTTATTTTTTCCTTTTGTTTCTTATTATGAAACAATGGAGTTGTATAAACAATAAATACCGTTTACGATTGGGATAATTAGTATTTTCTAAAAATTGTGTCAATTAATTTCGTGTCAGGAGTACGTGTTGGAAAATGATTCGAAAGCAGTGCCAGAGGGGAGGAATTGGTTTGCAAGAAGCGACAAGTACCAGTGTCAAAACCGGAGACTATGAAACTTATTTTTACCGCACCGGCATCGGAAATAATGAAGCGATTCTTTTTATCCATGGGTCCGGTCCTGGAGCAACTGCTTGGTCTAATTGGCAATATGCGCTCCCTTTTTTCAAGGAAAAGGGATTTGATTGTATCGCGCCAGACTTAATCGGTTTTGGAATGTCGGAACATCCGCCTTCGCCTCCGAAAGGCATCCGTACTTGGATGAGGTTATGGGTGGATCAGCTTAAAGACCTTTTGGATGAATTGGAGGTGAAAAACGTTCATTTAGTGGGAAATTCTTTAGGCGGGGCTGTTGCTCTTCATTTATTGGCCGAGGCGCCTGAACGAATTGATCGCGTTGTGTTAATGGGCTCGGCGGGTGCTCCGTTTCGATTGACTCCAGAACTTGACCGCGTTTGGGGGTTTTATGAGGATCCATCCGCAGAGGCAATGGCGCAAATCATTCGCTGGTTTGCTTATGATGAAAGCTTTATTAAAGACAATCTTGACAGCATTAGTAAAATGCGCTTTGAGGCCGCAATGAATCCTGCCGTGCGCCGTTCCTATGAAGCAATGTTTCCTCCGCTTCGCCAGCAGATAGTAGATGATCTTGTTTTGCCAAGCGCCACTTTGCGCCGCATACAACAACAAGTTTTACTCGTTCACGGGCTGAATGATCCGATCGTTCCTGTCGAGACAAATTATTATTTTGCCAAACATCTTCCGCGGGTAAAAATGATGATTTACGGACAATGCAGCCATTGGACGCAAGTGGAATATCGAGACAGCTTTCATTCTTTGCTTTTGCATTTTTTTCACAATGAAATATAAGAATATTTTTATGTTTTTATCAAAAAACAAGGTTATGATTCGCTTTTTTGAAAGCCAGACAGCATTGCGAATATGCCTAGTACAACACAACAGTTACGGTTGTTGTACATTTCAATCATTGACGCTTTACCTAGAAAGACAGCCTGCACTAAAAGCGATTTGAAATTTTTTGCAGCCGGCATCGCATTTTCTTACTTTAGCGGCTGTCTTCCCGCATCATGTTAAAAGAACGATTTACGAAAAATGTTGGATCAGATGTATGCTTCATCTTTATAGTTTTTTAAAGGAATGGTGCCATTATTTCGACGGTTGCGGTGCTAGAGTGTCAGGGTCCATTATTTGAACAATAACAAACTTTCTCGTGACCAGGAATCAGTGCAATGGTAGAAATCGTCTAAGCGAGAGTTAGCCGATGCAATAGCAAAACGTTTTCTCCATAAGCCTGAACTTCTTTCGTTCGGTTGAAGCCTTTTTATCTTTGGAAAGGAGAGTCAAAACGTATGCCTTTCATTCAAGTTCACTTGTTAGAAGGTCGTTCTCCGGAAAAAAAGGAGACACTTATCTATGAATTAACGGAGACGGTGTGCAAAGTATTGGATGCGCCGAAAGAAAATGTCCGCATCATGATTCAAGAAATGCCTCTAGAACATTGGGGAATTGCTGGAGAATCTGTGAAAAAACGAAGAGAGCATGAAAAAGAGGGATGAAATCGGCAGATACAAAAGTAGAAAGTTAATTGTTTATGAATGGGGAACATGTTGCGTGATTAAGAACTCCGTTCGACGCTTTCAAGAACTGCGGCATTGGTCGTGAAGAAGAAAACATACCTTAAGCAAAAATATTTATTATGCTTATAGGTGTCGGATAGCCATGATGTTATGTTCATCAACGATGCGATCAATGCTATGCATTTTTGTTTCTTTTCGCCAGCGCTAGTAAAAGCAGGTGCAAAATGGCGCATAACGTTATGCTGTAGAGCATGCTTGAATAATAGAAAAAATTATCATGTTGGGAGGGAGATAATAATGGTATATCAAATTCATATAGGCGGAGAAATTTTTTCTTGCGGAGAGAGCGTTGATTTATTAAAAGCTGCGAGATCTCATCAAGTAAAAATTCCTTATGGATGTGCAAATGGAGGATGCGGAATGTGCAAAGTCAAAATCCAAAAGGGAGAATACAAAATTGGATTGTGTTCGAAAGGAGCTCTTTCGGATGAGGAGCGGCAGCAAGGTTATGTATTGGCTTGCAAAACGTATCCGCTCAGCCACTTGATTGGTGATCTTGTTGAATAAAGCTAAGGTGGTAACATATGAACAAAAAAAGATCGGCATTAGATCAGCTGGAATTAAATTTTGATAACGGTTACATTTATATGGGGAAGTCCCGCTCGATGATTGTGGCGACAAATGCGCTCGGATTATTGCGCAGAGATTTAATTCGCGACATGGGATTTGAACGGATGAAAGGTTTTTTGTTTCGGTATGGATGGAATCTAGGTAGACAAGACGCGAAAGAATTGATGAATCATGCAAACTGTACAGTAGAGGAGTACATTCAAGATGGCCCAAAGCTGCATACGATGAAAGGTCATGTGAAAGCGAGATGTACTTTTTTAGAAGTCAGAAGGGAAAATGGAAAATATCAAGTCAGAATGGAAGGATATTGGTGTCATTCCTATGAAGCAGAAGAACATGTGCGCCATTTTGAGACATCATCCATCCCAGTTTGCTTTACCCTTTCTGGTTATGCCAGCGGTTTCGTTTCAGAAATTGTCGGAGAAAAGACGATTTTCAAAGAAATTGCTTGTCAAGGTATGGGAAAAGAAGAATGCCATTGGATCGGCCAAACGGTGGATCGATAGGGAGAAGAAGCGGAACAAGAGCTGTGCTATCTTGAAGAGTCCCCAATCGTAGAAGAGCTGGCGGCAACATACGAAAAACTTTTAGAAGAACGGAATAATTTAAAATTTGTGACGGATGTTCATAAGAAGCTCACTGAGGAAATCATTAAAGGAAACAATTTAGACTCCGTAGTTCGTCAAGTGTTTCAATCGACGAATATCCCAGTTTTAATTGAGAACCTGCACCTTCATCCGATGGCCTATGCTGGGATTACTTCCAATGAATTAGAACAATATAAAAACGAACTTATTGACTATGTAGGAAAAAATCCTTTTTGCCAGCCTCAAGCCATCGTCACATCAACACAACTTCTTCATTTGCGCCATCATGATCGCCTGATGACACCAATATTTTTGCAAAACAAAATTGTAGGATATTGTTCGTTTGTTTATCGCGATTTGCATCAATATAACGCCTCAATTTCTCCTATGATTTTAGAGCGGCTGGCCTCTGTCAGCTCGGTATGCTTGCTCAATGAAAAAGCAAAGCTAGAATCGTATGAACGGATTAAAGGATTTTTTTTAGAGGAAATCATTAATGCGGGACAACAAAGCAATGATCACGACTTAATCATGAAAGCTAGTTTAATAGGAGTGGATTTATCCAAGCCTTTTTATATCTGTGTGCTGGATTGCCGGTTTCAAGAAGATGATTTATCGAAAGAGCTGAAAATGCAAAAAGAAGTTTTAAGTTTTCTTTCCGCTTACGGCAAAGATCAAAAACAAAACATGTTGATTGGCCAGCGTGCTAAACATCTTATTTTGCTGGTAACAGAAGATCAAGTTGCCAAAACAGGTATACAAACATGGTTGTCAAAAATCGTTGATTTACTATCTTCACAATTCTCTACTATTAAATTTTACGGGGGAATCAGTTCCAAAGCAAACAATGTGTCAAATGCCGGGGAAGCATATAAAGAAGCACTTACAGCGGTCAGGGTGTCATCGAAACACCAACAAATCATTTCGTTTGAATCGTTAGGAGTTGTTGGTGTGCTGATTAATGAAAAGAATGAACAAGAGGTAAAAAAAATGGCCAAAGCTTGCCTTGGAAACTTAAAACTGGATGATCCAAAAAATATCGAGTTTCTGCGAACATTGTACATCTTTCTAGTCAATGGCGGTAACTTGGAACAGACAGCGGCAGATTTGGCGTTATCCATCAGCGGATTGCGTTACAGGGTAAGCAAAATCGAAAGCATTATTCAGCAGGAACTGCGAAATCCTATAATTCATCATCAACTTCTTTTATCGATCCAGTCATTAATGATGATTGGAGAGATCGATATCGGCATTAAATAATGAAGGCACTAAAGGTACGGACATTTTCCTGCATGGGAATGGCACCGGTTGTGATTTGTATTCATAATAAAAGTTTCATATGGAAATTCTAAAATTTGCAGGAATCAAGTGCAAATTTTGAGTTAAATTCCATTTGGTATCCCCTACTCAGGTAGACAAAAAAAACAGATGCATTTCATATGATGTGTAAAGAGTCTGCCTGGGATGGGGGTTTTTAATGGCAAAGAAAAAACAAAACCTCAAATCAGGAACCTTTCATTTGAAGGAAAAGATTAAAGACACTTATATGAAGCACACCCCGAAACGATCGAACAGGTTCTCATTTTTTTGCCTTAGCCGCTTTAAAAAAATGCCTGTCCTGCGATCGAATCATTGTCCCGGCATAGTATTCCCTATTTTCATTGTTTTACTTGACAGAATATATGCACGACAAGATCTTTGTTAAATGAAAACTAAACAAAGAAACTGGCGATTTGCCAGTTTAAAGTTCCGCCTCCATCTCTGAAAGACAAGGAGCATGTAAGATGGTTTTCCAATTTAATCAATTCGGCAGTAGGAAACGGGGCAATTTTCACAATTGATTTCATCTTTTAAAAATTGAAGATCGTGAATGGTGATTTTTTTGTTTTGAAAAGAAATCACGCCTTTTTTCCTCAACTTGCTCAACATTCGATTGATGCTTTCTCTAGTCGCTCCGCAAAAATTCGCAAGCTCCTGATTGGTCATGTCGATATTGATGAGAATGCCATTTTCAGTTTCTACTCCATAGGTGTTCGCCATTCGTATGAGTGTGGAGTATAAGGCACCTTTCTTCCCGTTTAAAATCAAATCGCGGAATTTTGTTTGAGTAATTTGATATTGCTCGCTCATCCATTTTAGGAACGAAAGACTAAGATTCGGATTTTCAAACAGTTTGCATTCTAATCGTTCTTTTTTTATGAAATAAATAGAACTGTTTTCCAAAACTTTTGCGTTAAATATGTGCTTCGGATCATTTGAAAAAAAAGAAAATTCACCAATAAGGTCGCCTTTTTTGCAGATCTTTAGCGCCAATTCTCTTCCATCTGAAGTTGTTTTGCTTATTTGCACCAAGCCGGATTGGATGCAATATAATTCATGAACCTCCATGCCTTCTTGAAAAAGATATGTCCCTTCCCTCACGTTTATGATTCCGTCGAAATATTCATGCAAAGCACTCAATGGATCGGTTAAGAATGGATCCGCCACTTGTTTGACCATTATAAAACCTCCTTTCAAGAAGGAAACCATCTATATACCAATATTTTACCAGAACCTAGGAATCTTGATTGTGAAAAAATGGTGAATTGTGATGTAAAGCACATTTTTTTATGAATAAAAATTAGGTGATTACAAAAAAATAAAATGAATTTAAATGATAAGGAGGGAAAAAGAGTGCCGCAACGCATTCAATCGTATGTAAATCAAGCGCAGCAAGCATTGCAGC
Organism: Aeribacillus sp. FSL M8-0235; assembly: GCF_038000355.1. Lineage (NCBI taxonomy): Bacteria > Bacillati > Bacillota > Bacilli > Caryophanales > Bacillaceae > Aeribacillus > Aeribacillus sp. FSL M8-0235. The sequence goes on from NZ_JBBOBW010000001.1 coordinate 1,609,156, forward strand.
AGATTCAACAAATTGCCAAAGTACTGAAACAGCAAGAACAGCAAAACGCTAATCAAGCATTTAGCTCAAATCAATTTACAGCACAACAGACACAAGCATTTGGACAAAAGGAACAAAATGCGGTGCAAAATTTGCAGCAAATTGAAAATTTGGCTCAGTCGCTTCATAGTCAAGCACAGCAGCTGCAAAATTATCAACCGAAAAACCAGTATCAAGCAGTATACCAAGCTCAACAACCGCAAAATCAATATCAAAGTCAATCATCAGGCTTCAGCATCAATCCGTTAAGCGGACAAGCGAACCAAACAAACGTTAATGAAGTGCGTCAGCAAAATCAGCAATCAGCGCAGCAAATACCGAACCAGTATCAATCGCAGCAATCATCCGGCTTCAGCTTCAATCCGTTAAGCGGACAAGCGAGCCAAACAAACGTTAATGAAGTGCGCCAGCAAAATCAGCAATCAGCACAGCAAATACCGAACCAGTATCAATCGCAGCAAGCATCCGGCTTCAGCTTTAATCCGTTAAGCGGACAAGCGAGCCAAACGAACATCAATGAAGTGCGCCAGCAAAATCAGCAATCAGCACAGCAAATACCGAATCAGTATCAATCGCAGCAAGCATCCGGCTTCAGCTTTAATCCGTTAAGCGGACAAGCGAGCCAAACGAACATCAATGAAGTGCGCCAGCAAAACCAGCAATCAGCACAGCAAATACCGAATCAGTATCAATCGCAGCAATCATCCGGCTTCAGCTTCAATCCGTTAAGCGGACAAGCAAGCCAAACGAACGTCAATGAAGTGCGTCAGCAAAATCAGCAATCAGCGCAGCAAATACCGAACCAGTATCAATCGCAGCAATCATCCGGCTTCAGCTTCAATCCGTTAAGCGGACAAGCGAGCCAAACAAACGTCAATGAAGTGCGCCAGCAAAACCAGCAATCAGCGCAGCAAACCCAAACTCCGTTTTAAAAAAACGCGAAAAGCAGGAGCAAATTAGAGCTAAACAACATGCGGACAAAATGATAACCAAAGAGTTAATAACCTGTAAAAGACCGTAGAATGTATTTCTGCGGTCTTTTCATCATGTTAAGGGAAGTTTTTCAAAATATTTGTAAGAAATTCAAAAAATGTGAAACTTCATTCTTATCAATCTCGTAAAATAAATTGAAAATAATCATTATAATGGAGGAGATGACTTTAATGAGTGAGCAACTGAACATTCAGCATTCAAATGAAAAAGTGGATAAACCGTCGTTGTTAGGGATTGTGACAAGTCCGATTGAGACGCTTGAGCGGATCAAACAACAGCCAAAAGTATTGCTTCCATTAATTGTTGTCATTATTATTTCATCTTTGGCAGCTTACCTTTCAGTGTTATCAGTCGACTATAGCATCGTGGAAGAGGAATTAGGTGCAGAAGGAGCAGCTTACGTCGGCGCATTTACAACAGTCGGTGCACTTGTGTCTGGTATCATTGGCGGACTTATTACACTATTGATTTCGGCACTCATTCTTTTTGCCATTGTAAAAATTGCCGGAAAACAAATTCGTTTTAAACAAATGTTTTCAATGACCGTTTTTATTTCTCTTGTTACATCAATAGGAACACTGTTAAATGCGATTATTTTATATTTTGTCGGTGGAGGAGACATCACTAATCAAGTATTTACTAGTTTAAACAGTATTGTAGGAGCTGAAGGGGCGCTTGGATCATTTTTGTCATCTATCGAAATTTTTGGAATTTGGGGAACAATATTGACCGCTTTTGGGCTTCATCATGTAGGTCAACTGTCAAAAGGTGCATCTTGGACTATTTCAATCGTTTTATTCATTCTTGGCAGTCTGCTATTGACATTATCTGGAGCAACACAATCATTAGTGGGGGCATAGTTATAGTATGAGAAAGAAAGTTTTGATCGGTGTAGGAGTAGCAGTTATCATCGCTTTATTTGTTGGGATCAGTATTTTTCGTGCTGCATCGAAGGAAAATCCGACTGTAGAAACAGTCAAATTGGAGCAAAAAGAAATTACCGGGAATGTTATGATTCCCGGTACTCTTCAATTAATGAATGAACAAAAAATTTATTATGATGCTGAAAGAGGAAAGATCAAAAAAATCCTTGTCAAAGAAGGGGACAAAATAAAAAAAGGAGCACCTCTCGTCATTTATGAAAACGAACAATTAGAGCTTGAAAAGGAACAGGCCAAGCTTTCGATTGAACAAAGCTATATCAAACTAGATCAAATCAATGAGCAGTTGGATGATCTGAAGAAAAAAGAAGAAGAATTGAAGAAACAAGTCGGTAAAGAAGAAGCAGAAAAGCAAATAGAAAATGAAAAAAATCAACTGCAAATGGATAAGAAAATGACGAATCTTGAGCTTAAACAACAGAAGATTCAACTGGAAACAGTGGAAAAGAAGATTTTAGAACTTGAAGTGAAAAGCGAAGTTGATGGAATTGTGATTACCGTAGATGAAGACGCAGCTGTAGCAATGGGCGAAAATGTGAAGCCGCTCATACATATTGGCAGTTTGAACAAAATGAAAGTGGAAGGGGTCATTTCTGAATACGATTCTTTAAAAATTAAAGAAGGTCAGCCTGTAGTTTTAAAATCTGATGTGGTGCCTGATGCAAAATGGAAAGGAAAAGTATTGAAAATTGGCATTTTGCCTCAACAAGGCAGTGAGATGGCGGCGGAAACAGGAAACGAGGCTGTCCAGTATCCAGTGGAAGTTCTTGTCCAAGATCAGAACATTCCGGTGAAGCCAGGCTTTAAATTGATTATGGAAATTGAAACGGAAAGAAAAAAAGCGAATGTTATTCCTCTTACTGCTGTTCAACAAGATGATGATCAACAATATGTTTATGTAGTGAAAAACGGAAAAATAACAAGAAAAGAAATTAAAACCGGTACTTCAACCGATGAATATATTGAGGTGACGAGCGGTTTAACAAAAGATGATGAAATTGTTCGTGAACCATCTGATGAAATCAAAGCAGGCGTGGAAGTGACAATCAAATGATCAAGCTGGAAGATGTGACGAAATCTTATAGAAACGGTAAAGAAACAATGGATGTGCTCAAAAAAATCAATTTAGAAATCCGGCAGGGGGATTTTGTGGCCATTATGGGGCCGTCCGGTTCCGGCAAATCAACTCTCATGAATATTATTGGCTGTTTGGACCGCCCGACATCAGGTGCTTACTATTTTGAAGGGAAGGATATATCGTCCCTTGATGATCAAGAATTGGCCAAAATACGCAACAAGAAAATCGGTTTTGTTTTTCAGCAGTTTCATCTTCTGCCGCGGTTGAGCGCCTTAAAAAATGTAGAGCTGCCAATGATTTACGCCGGCATTGGGAAAAAACAGCGGGATGAACTCGCTAAGCAGGCTTTAATAAAGGTTGGTCTCGGCGATAGAATTCAGCATATGCCAAACGAATTATCGGGAGGCCAAAAACAACGGGTGGCAATAGCTCGAGCCATTGTGAATAATCCAAAGCTCATTTTGGCAGATGAACCGACTGGTGCATTGGATACGAAAACAAGCGAAGCAATTATGGAACAATTTACAATGCTAAATAAAGAAGGGACAACCATCATTGTCGTAACGCATGAACATGAAGTGGCTCAATTTGCTAAGCGTACGATTGTAGTAAGAGATGGAGAAATTTTACAAGAAGATTTGGGACGGGGGAGCACATTATGAATTTGATGGAAAATTTTCGGATGGCGTTTTCCTCCATTCTTGCCCATAAGCTCCGTTCAATTTTGACAATGCTAGGAATAATTATCGGAGTCGGATCTGTTATTTTAGTTGTAGCAATCGGCCAAGGGGGCGAACAAGCCTTAAAAGCCCAAATTGCAGGCAGCAGCAATACGATAGAAGTGTATTATCAACCAAGTGAAGAAGAGTTGAAAGCAAATCCGAACGCAATGTTAGTGGATCCGTTTACCCAAGAAGATGTTGAAGCGTTGAAAGGGATCCCTGAAGTTAAACAGGTTGTTGCTTCCACGACAAGTTCTTATCAAATAAGGTTTAAAGAAGAAACAATCGATGCCACGGTCTATGGGATCAATGCTGCATATATGGATGTCAATCAATTAAACATTCATAAAGGCCGACTGTTTACGGAAGCGGATTTTTTAGGCGGCAGACGTGTTGCGATTATTAGCGACCAATTAGCAGAAGATTTATTTAAAAAACATAATCCGATTGGCGAGGTCGTTTGGGTATCGAATCAGCCGTTCGAAATTATCGGCATACTTGAAAAACCGACAGGAATTTTTGCCTTTGGCATGTCGGAAATTTACACTCCATGGACGGCTTATCGAAATGCTTTCGGTCAAACGAATTATACGCAAGTAACGCTTGAAGCAGTTAGTGCAGACGAAATCAAAGCTGCAGGGGAAAAAGCTGAGCAATTGCTAAACGACATGCATCAAACAGAAGATTCGTATCAAGTGGTGAATTTTGAAGAAATTGCAGAATCCATCGGCCAAATTACCCGTATTATGACCATGATTATCGGAAGCATAGCCGGAATTTCCCTCGTAGTTGGCGGCATCGGTGTCATGAACATCATGCTCGTCTCCGTCACCGAGAGAACGAGAGAAATCGGCATCCGCAAAGCTCTTGGTGCAACAAGGAGACAAATTTTGCTGCAATTTTTAATTGAATCGATGACATTAACATTAATTGGGGGAACTTTAGGGATTTTATTAGGTGCAGGAATTGCATCCATCATTTCCATTTTTGCCGGTTGGCCATCATTAGTATCATGGCAGGTTGTCGTCGGCGGACTTTTATTCTCAATGTTTATTGGGATTCTCTTTGGACTATTGCCGGCAAACAAGGCGGCAAGATTGGATCCAATCGAATCGTTAAGATATGAGTGATACAGAAAGCTGCTGGCTCTGCCTTCCATAGGCGAGAAAAATTCATGCTAATACAATCTGTTTTTTAAACAAAACAAAAAAGGTGTCCAACTTTATTGGACACCTATTCTTTTGAAAACATAGATACACGATGGTGCCATCGGATACTGAAAATCAATCCGATCGCCATCATGCTGCCAATAAGGGAGCTTCCTCCATAGCTGATAAAAGGAAGCGGTATACCTGTGATCGGCAGAAGGCCAATCGTCATGCCGACATTTTGAAATACATGGAAGACAAACAAGCTGATGACGCCAGTACAAAGATAGCTGTTAAACGGTTCAGTTGTTTCAATTGACACTTTAATGATGTGATAGATTAATAAGAAAAATAAACTAATGACAATACTAGTGCCGATAAATCCAAATTGCTCCCCAATCACACTGAATATAAAGTCGGTGTGGTTTTCAGGGATATATACTTGTCCATGCCCAACCCCTTTTCCGAAAATTTGTCCAGATCCGATAGCTTTTAGAGAATTGAGCAAATGATAGCCTTCAGCGCTTTTATATCCTTCGGGATTTAACCATGCATAAATCCGGCCGAACTGATATTGCTTGACACCTAAATATTTGGCAAGAAATTCAGGCATTCGCAATACAAGATAAAAAATTGTTGCAGCAAAGAGGGTTACGATGAGAAACCCTAATGTAAGAATCCGCCAAGATATGCCTGAAACAAGAATAAGGCCGGCTAAAATGGCAAACATGACAAGCGCAGTCCCAAAGTCAGGCTGCAGTATAACGAACAATACCGGTACTGCTGTCGTCACACCCATTTTACATAACAAAATGAGATCGGTTTGAATGGTTCGATGCAAATACTTTTGATGATGCTTGCAAATAATATGGCTCAAAGCAATGATTAAGAAAACTTTCATGATTTCTGAAGGCTGAAACGAAAAACCGGGAAGAGTAAACCATGCTTTAGCGCCATTTATTTCTTTGGCAATTTTTTCTGGTGAAATCATTAACAAAAATAGAAGAAATATCCCAAAACCGTATAAATACCATGTCATTTTTTGAATTTGTTCTGAATCGAACAGCATGACAACTCCGGCAATAAGACAGCTGGCTGCATAGAAGGCAATTTGCTTAAAAATAAAGTTTACCGCATATTGCCCTGAAGTCATTTGCGCTCCGTAAATGGCCACGCAGCTCGCGCAAAATAGTAGAAATATAATAAATGCTAATTGATAATCAAACCGCGATTGCGCCTTTTTGTTAGAATCCATGAAGCCCACCAACTTTATGAAAATGATTTTTTTAGAAGAGTAGAATTTCCTTATGTTAGACGAATGGTAAAAGCGAAAGGTTTCAAGCGCAAGTACGTTTATTATAGTAGCACACTTTCATTTGTTTGCACACATTTTATTCATCTATTTAAGATACCTTTGCTTCATTATTTCGTCTAATCCATAAACTGTCATTAACTGGAGATGATGAAAATGAAGAAAGTCTTGATTGGTTTGTTGCTGCTCTTCTTGGCCGCCTGCAGCAATTCAGAACAAAAATCGTCCGTAGAAAGTGCTAAAATGGATCAGACAATGATAGAGAAAAAAATTGAAAAAAAAGGAGAAATGGAAACAGTTGAAGCGAAATCAGCTGCCAGCACATACTCAAACGAACGAAAAGTTATGTACACTGCGAATATAACGGCAGAAGTGGTAAGCTATGATGAAACGATTGCAAACTTAACAAAGAAGGCCGAAAGCAGAGGGGGCTATATCATTCAATCAAATGCAGTGGAACAGGATGGAAAGATCGAGGCATATGTAACGTTCCGCATTCCTCAAAATGAACTTCAACGATTTATAGAGGAAGTGAAAAAGGCAAGCAAATCAGTCAAATCGGAGCAAATGACTGGTGAAGATCAAACAGAAGAATATGTCGATTTAAACTCTCGATTGAAATCGAAGCAAGCGGTTGAAGCTCGGCTCCTTAAATTTATGGAGTCGGCTGAGAAAACAGAAGACTTGTTGAAAATTTCGGAAGATTTGGCAGCTGTCCAAGAAGAAATCGAACAATTAAAGGGCAGAATAAAATATATTGAAAATAGAACAGACTATGCAACAGTTGAACTGCAATTAACAGAAATAAAATCTCATGAAAATTTTTCAAAGGATTTTAATACGTGGGAAAAAACGAAAGAACAATTTTTGACAAGCATTCATTGGATTGTTCAGGCGGCATCTTGGATTGTTGTGCTCGTTGTAGGGAATTTACCAATTGTTTTATTGGCGCTTATTATATTTTTCTTCGTCTATCGAACATTTAAAAAGAAACAGGAGAAGACTGAGTAATCTTTTTTACTTATGGATCGAGCTGTTAAAATGATGAAGACCGCACAATTTATTAATGAAATTGTGCGGTCTTTTTCAATTTGAATTTTTTAACTCCGTCTTCAAAGAAGCTTGCGAGCCAAGGCATGTTTTTTTAGGGGTATCTTTAATTCGTTTTTTCGCATAATAGAAGCCCTCATTATTGTTTTAGAAACGTTGATATATTGATATTTATGTTTTCAATGAGGATTTGGCTTTCCGGAAAGCCCTGGAAATACCGATTGCAGCGCTTTTGCTTTCGTCATCGTTTGTTTATTATGGGCAGTTTCGGACTTCACGTACTAAAAATGTGAAGTCTCTTTGTTATGAATTCGCTGCGTTTATTCTGCATTTAATTAACTAAGTAGTATAAAATATATCCGCAAATGATCGATAAAAAAAGATGCTTAAGAAACCGCTGCAAACGATGTTCAAAAAATGTTTTTATTTGTAGAGCCGGCTTAGTTTTTTCTGCGTTCACCATGTTCACCTCTCATTTGTACAAATATATGCGAATTAGAAGGTTAAAATGAATAAACACCTTCAATTTATTGGAATGATGATTATTCAGCTTGACGATTTTGTTTTTGGGATAAGGATGATAGGAAGAATTCATTTATTTAGGAGGACAAATAGATTAATAAACGTAGAATTATAGCAGACAAAAGAAGCTGTAAAAAGAATGAGTTTGGACGGCTTTAAAACATGTTGAAAAAATTGATCTTACTGCCTTAAGAAAAAATATGTGCGGGAAAGTAATGATGTTGATTCGGACATTCATCTTCTAAACAAATGAAGTAGGGGGCAGAGAGTAAATAAACTGGAGCGAAAAAAATTTCGCTCCTGACGTTTCCCCTCATTGTATCTACTAAATTTTTGTAAAAAGCAGCTTTCCACCAAGAACTGCAAATAAAATAGATTTGCCGTAATGAATAGCAGAAACTGTTTTTTTAGATTGAAACAGAATTTTTATTTTGCCGGCTAATGCTGAAAATAAGGAAAACAATACCAATGCTTGTACAATGAAAATAAGACCTAGTACAAACATGTCGAGCTTAACATGGCCGCTGTTTGTTGATACAAACTGCGGCAAGAAAGCTAAAAAGAACAATGACACCTTCGGATTTAACAGGTTCATCAAGATGCCTCTTTTATATAAAGAAAAGAGTGAAAGACTTTTTACATTTGCTATTTTACCGGAAACTGCTGATTTCCCTTCCTTATAAGATTCCCATGCTAAATATAACAGATAGATCGCACCGACAGATTTAATAGCTGTAAAAATAACAGTAGATTGATAGAGTATGGCTGACAGTCCGAGTGATGCGATTAAAGTATGTCCGATAAGTCCGGTGCAAAGTCCGAGAGAAGTGATGAACCCCGCTCGAAAGCCGTAAGACATGCTTTGTGCAATGACAAATAAATTATCGGGTCCTGGTGCAACGGTTAATAAAATAGAAGCTGCAAGAAAACTTAAAATGATGGACAATTCCATTTTTTACGTTCTCCTTTTCGCATAGTGGATCATTATAAAGTTTGGCTGTTTTTTTCTTTGAATAAGAATGAAAAGGGCAAAGTCAAATGACCGCCCATTAGCATGATAAAGTACGATTCGATTCAAAGAAGACAAATACTATGATGATGTTGATGCAGCAAATAAGCAAAACGAGAAATATAGAGCTTTTACTGACTTGCCTGAAACAAACGTCAAGGATGTACGGTACAGTTTCAGATAAGTGTTGTGCAATATTTAAGCAAGGCTTTCATGAGAAACGATCAGCCGGCCCTTTTTTAAAACGCCCAATTTCCTTTTCGGAAGATTGGTTCACGTGTGCCGTCCGGAAGAATGCCGTCGATGTCCATTTCTGCACTTCCGATCATAAAATCAACATGTGTAATGCTTGTGTTGAGACCATGCTGTTTCAATTCATCCTCTGTCATCGTTTTTCCGCCTTCTAAGCAAAACGCATAGGCACTGCCGATCGCTAAATGGTTTGAAGCATTTTCGTCAAACAACGTGTTATAAAATAAAAGATTTGACTTTGAGATCGGTGAGTTATGAGGTACTAAAGCAATTTCACCTAAATAATGAGAGCCTTCATCTGTTTCGACTAATTGCTTCAAAATTTCTTCGCCTTTTTCGGCTGTTACATTTGTAATGCGTCCTCGTTCAAATGTGATTACAAAATTTTCGATTAAATTTCCGCCGTAGCTTAACGGTTTTGTGCTAGTCACATAACCATTTACCCCATCTTTTTTCGGAGCTGTGAACACTTCTTCTGTAGGCATGTTTGCCATGAAAGAAACGCCTTTTTCATTAACGCTTCCTGCTCCCACCCATAGATGCTTTTCAGGCAGTTCAATAGTTAAATCCGTTCCAGGAGCTTGATAATGGAGTTTTCTATATTTTTTCGCATTTAAATAATCGACTTTTTGATGAAGGTTTTCATTATGTTTTTTCCATGCAGAAACCGGATCTTCCTCATTAATGCGTGTTGCTTGAAAAATAGCATTCCATAATTTTTCAACTCGAAGCGATTTTTCTTCATTTGGAAAAACTTTCTCCGCCCATTCTTCGCTTGCGGCAGCGATAACCGTCCAGCTGACTTTATCCGATTGTATGTATCTGCGAAACGTATTTAAAGCTGTTCCAGACGCTTTCTGGAAATTAGCGATTCTCTCAGGCTGAATGCCTTTTAATAAATCAGGGCTTTGGGACACAATAGAAATAAAAGCTGCATTTCTTTCTGCTAGGGCAGTTCTTTCGAGAGACTTCCATTCAGGATATTCTAAAAACACGTCATCAGGAGCCTTTTCATATTTTAATCTTGTTAAAACATCATCTTGCCAGTCGATATGAATATTCCTTGCACCAACCTCATAAGCTTTTTCCGCAATAAATCGGACGAGTTCTTTTGCATCTATGCTTGCAGAAATGAACAATTCTTGTCCTTTTTGAACATTGACTCCGACCTTGACGGCAAGTTCTGCATATTTTTCAAGCTGCTGTTTGAAAGTTGTCATCATCATTCTCCTTTATTTCCTACATATTTTTTTCTGTATTTTACCAAAAAAATTAAAATAAAACCAATTGGATTGCTTAACGAAAATGAATAATAGAGCTACAATAGAGATAGAAAAGAAAGAAAAAGAAACAGGTGTGTGAAGAATATGAATTTTTTAGATGAAATGGTTATTGTCAACAAATCGCATCGAGAATTAAGAGAAAAAGCCGAAAAACTTGCGGAGAAGTTCGCGGAGCGAGCCGCGAAAAATGATCAGGAATCTTCGTTTCCATTTGAAAACTTTTCAGATTTAAAAACGGAAGGATTTCTGAAATTAACAGTGCCAAAAAAATATGGAGGAAATGAAATTTCTTTATATGAATTTCTGCTTGTGCAAGAAAAAATTGCAGAAGGAGATGGAGCGACAGGTTTATCGTTAGGGTGGCATAATGGAATCGTAATGGATTTATCCGAATCAAAAAAATGGGATGAACGCACGTTTGAGCGCATTTGCGAAGAAATTGTCGCTGAAGGAAAATTAATCAATAGCTGTGCATCAGAACCGGCTGCCGGAAGTCCTGCAAGAGGCGGAAAACCAAAAACAACGGCAAGAAAAGAAGGAAGCAGCTGGATTATTAATGGCCATAAATCGTTCACATCACTGGCCCCGATTCTAGATTATTTTATTGTAACCGCAACAATTGAAGAAACAGGTGAGGTTGGCGAATATTTAGTCCCAAAAGGAGCAGAGGGGCTTTCCATAAAAGAAACATGGGATACAATCGGCATGCGCGCGACAAGAAGCGACGATTTATTACTGCACAACGTAAAGGTCGAAAAAGACGCTCTCGTTTCGATTAGACAAGCTACATTCAGTCCTTCCACTCCGAAAGGATGGCTTTTACATATTCCTGCCTGCTACCTCGGGATCGCTATCGCCGCAAGAAACTTTGCTGTCAAATATGCAAAAGAGTATCAACCTGCCAGTCTTTCTCATCCAATTTCAGAACTTTCGGAAGTGCGGCGAAAAACAGCTGAAATGGATCTGGAGCTTACAAGCGCACGGCATTTTATGTACAGTGTGGCGAAAAAATGGGATGAACAGCCGCATTTACACGAACAAATGGGGCATGAGCTGGCTGCCGTAAAATATGTTGCCACAAACAGTGCGATCAAAGTCGTTGACCTAGCCATGCGAATTGCAGGCGGACAAAGCTTAAGAAAAGAATACCCATTGGAGCGCTACTATCGGGATGTCAGATGCGGTCTTCATAATCCTCCAGCAGATGATATAACGTTAAAAATTTTCGGTGACCGTGCTTTTCAAGAATAAAAGAACACAAAAGGCGTTTTCTCAGGCTGAAAAGTTGATGGACAGCCGAAAAACGCCTTTTATTATTTCTGTGTTCATTCGTTCCTTAGTACAAATAAAAGCTTTCATTTATTACATTTGAACAAAAAATTGTTCATTGGTTTTAACTTCATTCAATCTTTTTTTATTGTCAAAACAACTTTGTCTTTTGTTTCACATCAATTGAAAAGTAGCTGCTGTCTTGTAAAAATGTTAAGATGTCCATTCTTTCAGCTTTTGATCGGAAGGTAAAAGCATGGAGAGCATGCCGATAAATGGAAGAAAGCCGCACGCGATCATAACTGGCTTTAAGCCGAATAAGTCCGCGAGAGCACCGAGCACGACTGATCCTAAAGCGCCTAAACCGAAGGCAAGACCGACCATTAAGCCTGATGCAGTTCCGATTTTTCCAGGCATTAGCTCTTGTGCGTATACGACAACTACAGAAAAGCTTGACAAAATAATAAAGCCGTTAATGAGCATTATTGGAATTGCCCAAAATTCATTCACATAAGGCAAAATGACCGCCAGCGGAGCTGATCCGAGCATTGAGAAAGCAATGATATTCCGTCTTCCGAAACGATCTGAAAGCGGCCCTCCTAAAAATGTTCCGATTGCACCTGCTGCTAAAAATATAAAAATATATAGCTGTGTTTTGCTGATGGAAAGTCCATGTTCATGAATTAAATAAAAAGGGTAAAAATTAGTGATTGCTGCATGATACCATGAACGAGCAAAAACTAAGAAGATGAGCAGCATAAGTCCAATTTTCACTTGCTTTTTTCGAGCGGCAGGAACTTGCACAACGGCTTTTTTTGCGCTTGTTTTTTTTCGGCTGTCGAGCTTTTCCTTATACCAATTTGCAATGTATAGAAGGACGATGACGGCCATGCCGGCAATTAAAGTAAACCAAATCGCGCCAAATTGTCCCATAGGGACGAAAATAAGAGCTGTCATAATGGGAGCAAGAGATTGTCCGGCATTACCTCCAACTTGAAAAATGGATTGGGCGAGCCCTTTTCGTTCTCCCGCTGCTAAATGCACCACTCTTGAACCTTCCGGATGGAAAACGGCTGAACCGATTCCGACGAAAAATACCGAAACTAAAACAATCCAATAATTAGGTGCAAAAGCAAGTCCCAGCATGCCGAAAAACGTACACGTAAGCCCGATGGGCAGCAAATAAGGCATCGGCTTTTTATCTGTATAAAACCCGACAGCAGGCTGAAGCAAAGATGCCGTTAGCTGAAGGCTGAATGTAATGAATCCAAGCTGCATATATGTAAGATTCATTGATTTTTCCAATATAGGGAAAACTGCTGGAATAACAGCTTGAATCGAATCGTTTAGAAGATGAACAAATCCGATAATAAATAATATTCTGTATAATGTAATTTGACCCATATTCTGTTTTTGAACAGCTGCTTCCATTTTGGTTTCTCCTCTCTTATTTATTCGTATGTCTAAATATTTTACTTGATTTTACAAAAATATGAAATAAAAAAGTTTAACGATTTACAGTAGTTTTATTATGTCAACTTAGTATATATAAAGGTCTGTCTAGAAAGTCAAATTTCCATTGAAAACAAAAAAATCATAAACATCGATATAGCAACGTTTTCTAAAGCATTAAAGGGGGCATCCATAAGCCAAAAAAGACTCATTGGACAGCCCCCTAAAAGCGTGCAAATAGTATTTAATTTAAAGCTTCAGATAACGTTTCAAGATTGCGTTTCATAATGCTGAAGTAGTCTTCGTTGTTTTTTAAATCTGTTTCCGAAACACTTTCTAAATTATGTAGCGTTAATGATTTGGCACCAATTTCTTGTTGGATGATTTTTGCTACCTTTTCAGATACATTTTGTTCAAAGATCACATGTTTTAAATGATGTTTTTTCGATAGTTCAATGATTTTGACAAGCTGCTTTTGACTAGGCTCATCTGTTGGAGATAATCCCGATATTGGAATTTGTTCAATATCGTAGCGGTCTTCCCAATAACCATAAGCAGCATGAGCCACAAGAATATATTTTGTTTTCGATTTTTTAATTGTTTCTTGAAATGATTGATCCAGTTCTTCAAGATCTTGTTTAAGTTGAGCGAAATTTTGTTCAAAATATTCTTTTTGATCAGGAGCCGCTTCCGTTAAAGCGTTCTTGATGTTTTCCGCAAGAGTAATGGCCCTATTTGGATCAAGCCATACATGAGGGTCAACATCTCCATGTGCATGATCGTGTTCCTCTTCGTTTTGGTTCACATGTTCTTCTTCATGATCTGAATCTTCTTCATGATGTGAATGCTCTTCTTCTCCACTTTCATGGTCATGTTCATCTTCGGACGCACTTAATAATGGAATTCCTTCAGCTGCTTTTACAATTTTGACATTGCCGTCTTTCAGCGTTTTTTCTGCCTTATCGGCAAATCCTTCTATACCAGCTCCAGTATAGATAAATAAATCCGCTTTCGCAATTGCTTCCAAAGTTTTTAATGTAGGTTCATACGTGTGGGCTTCTACATTCGGCGGGTAAACACTTTCGACGTGAACGTATTTACCGCCGATTTTTTTAGTGAAATCTGTCAGTGGATAGATTGTTGTATAAATTTCAATTTCTTTTTGATTGTTTTTGTCCTCATTATTATTGTTCGTTTCGGAAGCATTGTTGTTATTTTGGCCGCAGCCGATAGGAAAGATTGCAAGCATTGCCATTAAAAATGCAAAAAAGACTTTTTTCATCGATTTGAACTCCTTTCAAAATATATGTGTACCCCGCTGTGTTAAATCGTAATGATTTCGATTTAATTATATATAACATTTTCTAAATGGGCAAGGCTAGAAGCACTAAAAACAAAAATATCACAAACTATAACATTTTGTTATACCCCATGTTGAATAAGCATTTCACACCAATCCTTCTCACTGGTACCCTTTAATTAGGATATTAAAGAGGTGAACTTGAATGGTGGAAATGGTTTTGCTGCTCGCTCTTGGACTTTTGTCAGGCGCTTATGGGGTAATGGTGGGAGCAGGGGGAGGATTTGTGTTTGTTCCTGCTCTCTTATTGCTGTTGAAATTGCCTCCTGAAATTGCAGCTGGTACTGGTCTTGTTGTGGTTTTTCTCAATTCTATATCAGGGTCGATGAATTATATACGGCAAAAGCGTGTTCATTTTTCTATCGGTTGGCCGATCATCTTCGGCTCCATCCCGGGAACGTTTATCGGCACTTGGCTGTTGGGAATTATTTCACCCGACTTTTTTTATTGGATATTTGCCGCTGCTTTATTCATGCTCGGGATGTTTTTGCTTTTAAAAAAAGCTCCGGAAGAGCCGGAACATAGTATGAAAGCAGGTTTTTTCAATGAGGGCAGAAACCGTTTAAAAGCTGTTTTTTTATTCATCATCGGACTTTTGTTGGGAACTTTATCGAATTTTTTTGGAATTGGCGGCGGATGGTTGCTCGTTCCCATTTTAATTTATTTATTGAAGATTCGTCCTCACGACGCAACTGCGATTTCTCTTTTTGCATTATCGATCTATTCACTTGTTGGTGCGCTGAATCAAATTGCATTAGGGAATGTTAATTGGACGGCCTGCTTGTGGGGCGGTATAGGAGTGATGATCGGCTCTCAACTGGGAGCTATCTTATCAACAAAAGTGCCTGGAAAATGGATTTTGCAAATGTTGTCTTTTTTGCTGATAGGTGTTAGCATGAAGTTGTTTTTAAGTGTTTAAATTGTAAGGAAGTGATTCCGAATTGGATTTGGAAAGTTTAAAAATGTTTTGTCTTGTTGTTGAGGAAGGGAGCATCAGCCGTGCTGCAAAGCTTGTCTATGTGTCCCAGCCGGCTGTTACGAGAAAAATCCATCAACTAGAGGATTATTATGGAACCCCATTGTTTGACCGTTCGAACGGAAAAATGACTTTGACAAAAGCCGGCAAAATGTTATATCCGATTGCCAAAAATATTGTGGAAGAAATTCAACAATCAAAAGAAGCAGTAAAGGAAATAACCGGACACAAAGATTTTACACTAAGTGTCGGAGCGACGTTGACAATTGGGGAATATCTTTTGCCTAGTCTGCTCGGAAAATTTAAAAAAGAAGTGCCAGATGTAAAGCTTTCATTAGCGATTTCTAATACTCCGGGCATTATTGATCGGCTTGTTGACCGCAAAATTGATATCGGATTTGTAGAAGGAGTTGTAGAAAACAGCATTTTTCATGTAAAAAAGCTTGTCGATGACGAGCTTATTTTAGTATGCGGAAGAGAGCATCCTTTGAAGGAGAAAAAACAAATTGACATTGAAGAGCTGGCAAAAGAAAAAATGATCTGGAGAGAAAAAAATTCAGGAACCCGTCTCATTATCGAAAATACATTAAAAAAATATGGGGTGTTAGATAAAATAAATTATTATATGGAGCTAGGAAGCACGCAGGCTGTAAAAGCTGCTATAGAATCCGGGCTGGGAATCGGCTTTTTGCCGAGGATTACGGTGTCAAGAGAGCTGAAATATGGCTACTTACATGAATTGAAAATAAAAGATGTGGAAATTAAACGGCATTTATCGATATTGTCTCGGACTGAACGGTTCCGCAAAGAAATTGTTGACGAATTTATTGATTTCATTTATAAAAAAATGGTAAGTTCAGGTTAAAATAATTGTTTTCACAATTAATAAAAAAGGATGAAAAAAGATGGCTTTGATATCCGAAATCGCTGATCTTTTGCAACAATCTAAACATGCTGTTGTATTTACTGGCGCAGGGATGTCCACTGCCAGCGGAATTCCGGATTATCGTTCAAAAACTGGTTTGTGGCGCAAAAAGGATCCGAGTAAATTGGCAAGCATTGAAGCGATGGAGACAAACCGTGATGAATTTATTCAATTTTATAAAGAACGCCTTCAATTATATAAAAGCAAATCTCCGAATGAAGGACACTACTTGCTGGCAAAATGGGAAAAGGAAGGGAAGATTCAATCGATTATTACTCAAAACATTGATGGGTTCCATCTCTTAGCAGGAAGCAAAAACGTAATTGAACTTCATGGAACACTTCAAACGTTTCACTGCCACAATTGCGGCCAACGCTTTCTAAATGATGTATACTTGAAAAATCAATATTATTGCGGCTGCGGGGGCTTTATTCGTCCTTCCATTACACTGTTCGGAGAGCTGCTTTCGGAAGATGCTTTTAGAGATGCGGAGCTTGAATGTGAAAAAGCAGACATTATGATCGTGCTTGGTTCATCTTTAACAGTTCGGCCAGCGAACGAAATACCGTTCTTGGCAAAAAGGATGGGAGCGGTATTAGTGATTGTCAACCAAGAACAAACAGACTTCGATGAATGGGCTGATTTTGTTTTTCATAACGATATTATACAATTTTTGAATGAATTGAATAATCGATTGAACAGGTGAAATGTTAAATGAGAAGGATTTGTGTCATACCTTGCGGAACAAAAAAAGTATGGGATAAAGAGCCCAGTGCAGGTGCTGTTTCCGCAGAAAAAGCGTATATAGGAGTTTTTCACCGCCTTTGCCAGGCGTATGCTAAAAAATTTTTCGATGAATGGGTGATTTTGTCTGCCAAGCATGGCTTTTTGCGGCCAAATGATTTTGTGCCTGGTCCTTACAATGTTTCCTTTAGCATGAAAAAGCATCCTGAATTAATTACAATCAACCAATTGAAGGAACAAGCGGTTGAAAAAAATTTGTTAGATGTAGATGATATTGTTCTTTTGGGAGGAAAGAAATTCCGTCCATATATAGAACAAGTGTTTACAAATAAGACAGCTTTTCATTATCCTCTTTCCGATTGCAAAGGAATAGGGTTTATGCAGCAAAAGTTGAAACAAGCGATTGATTTTGGCCAAGAAATACAAGAATAATGTCATTCAAGTTGTAATGGGGGAGTATTGATGAAAAAGGAGTTTGCCGTAATCGGGTTGGGGCGGTTCGGCGGAAGCATTTGCCGAACGTTATCGGAAGAAGGAGCAGAGGTGCTTGCCATTGATGTGGATGAGGATCGAGTAAACGAATTTGCCAATATTGTTTCACATGCTGTTGTAGCGGATACAACGGATGAAGCCGTATTAAAAAGCTTGGGAATCAGAAATTTTGATCATGTGATCGTAGCCATCGGCGACAATATTCAAGCGAGCATTTTGACAACCATTATGTTGAAAGAACTAGGAGTTAAGCATATAACGGTGAAGGCTCAAAACGACTATCATGAAAAGGTTTTGTCAAAAATAGGAGCAGATACAGTTGTTCACCCTGAACGGGATATGGGGCGGCGGCTTGCCCATAATCTTCTTTCGAACAATGTGTTGGACTATCTTGAGCTGTCGGAAGAGCACAGCATTGTTGAAATTGCTGCTAACCGCAACATTGCCGGTCATTCTCTCATCGAGCTCGATATTCGTGCGAAATACGGAATCAATATTGTTGCGATTAAACGAAATAACGAAATTATCGTATCGCCGCAAGCTACAGAAGTAATCAAGGCAGGAGATATTTTAATTGTCATCGGAGCTGATGTCGATATTGATCGGTTTGAAAAGAAAGTGCTAGGAGAATAATGAAAACTTATATACATTCTTTCGGAGCTTTAAATGTTTCATCCGCATGGGCAAAATCAAAATCTACTGAAGAATGAACTGAACTTATCCAGTCAAGTAAAAACAATCATTTGAAGCTTACATGGTAATTGAATGAGAAGCAGCTGTCTAGAATGCCCAAAGACAGTTCTTCTCATTCTTTTTTTGTTTGCCGGCTCAAAATCCTTGCTTATTGCAAGAATGTCGTTGTTTTTTCTGGCAATCGAATACATGTCTTCTTTAACTACAAATTGATTTCTTTATTATCTCCCTTTACTGCTGCCACTTGCAGCACCTGCTCCTGAAAAATTCTGATTATGACATTATCCAAGTCGAATTTTTTCATCAAATGTTTTTCAAATGATTGCGTATAAATTTATATGATGGCACAAACGTACATAAAATGTCTTTCTGCTCTTCTATTAAACACTTGTATATCGAAAAAATTAACCATAAAACTTTTCGGTATTTTTCATTTACATGTTTTGATCTCCGTCTTTCTTCTCTGCAAGCACTCACTTTTTCGTTTTTTTATAAGAACTTTTAGCTGACGGCTGCCCGCTTTAAAACCATCTACCTAAAAAAGCAAGAGCGGCCGGATGCTGCGTGTTATGAGCCGACAAAATAACAACTGGACATTTTTGCAAAATAAATCCCTCTTATGTTAAACAGTACGTTCCACTGTCAACACAAGAGGGATCGATCACAAGTTATTACTTAAATTTCCATTATAATTGGCAAGATCATCGGTCGGCGTTTCGTTTTTTCATATAAAAACGGAGCGAGTGTATCGGCGATTTCATTTTTGATTTCCGACCACTGCGTAGTTCTTCTTTCCAATACTTTATTTAAGTGCTTAGTAATCAGTTCTTGGGCATCTTTAATTAAATCTCCGGATTCTCTCATATAAACGAAGCCGCGCGATATAATGTCAGGTCCTGCAGCAATTTTGAACTCTTTCATATTGATGCTGACGACAACGATTACGAGTCCTTCTTCAGATAAAATTTTTCGGTCTCTTAACACAATGTTTCCAATGTCGCCAATTCCGCTTCCGTCAATATAAACGGATCCGGATGGAATTTTACCGGCAATGGATGCTTCGCGGTCGTTCATCGCCAGCACATCTCCGTTATCCATAATAAAACAGTTTTCCTTTGGAACTCCGCAATCGACAGCTAGTTTCATATGCATGATCTGCATTCTATATTCTCCATGAATCGGCATAAAATATTTTGGCTTCATTAGCCGCAGCATTAATTTTTGCTCTTCCTGTCCGCCGTGGCCAGATGTGTGGATGTCATTTAACGACCCGTGAATTACTTCCGCACCGGCGCGGAAAAGCAGATTGATCGTTCTTGAAACCGATAAAGTGTTCCCTGGGATGGGCGATGATGAGAAAACGACAGTATCGCCGGGAATAATTTGGATTTGCCGATGAGTTCCATTTGCAATTCGGGATAGAGCGGCCATTGGTTCGCCTTGGCTTCCTGTACATAAAATCACGACCCGATGAGCGGGCAGACGGTTTATTTCATTTGCATCAACAAACGTATCTTTCGGGCAGCGAATATACCCGAGTTCTTGACCAATTTGGATAGCTGCTTCCATACTTCTTCCAAAAACAGCTATTTTTCGATTGTTTTTAACAGCTGCTTCTGTTACTTGCTGAAGTCGATGAATATTGGATGCAAATGTTGCAAAAATGATGCGGCCGCTTACTTTTCGGAAAATGTCGTGAATGCTTTCGCCGACCCGTCTTTCAGACATTGTAAATTCAGGAATTTCGCTGTTTGTGCTGTCCGATAAAAGACAGAGCACACCTTCTTTGCCGATTTCCGCCATTTTAGTTAAATTTGCAGGTTCCCCGACTGGAGTAAAATCAAACTTAAAATCTCCTGTATGAACGATATTTCCTGCGGGAGTTTTGACAACAATTCCATATGAATCTGGAATGCTGTGAGTTGTACGGAAAAAAGTTACGGCAGTTTTTCTGAACCGAATCACATCATCCTCCTGGATGATGTTTAGTTTAGCTTGTCTTAAAAGTCCATGCTCTTCAAGCTTATTGCGAATCAGTCCGATCGCCAGTTTACCGCCGTAGATTGGTACATTAATTTCCCGCAGCAAATAAGGTATACCGCCTATATGATCTTCATGACCATGTGTGATGAACAAGCCTTTAATTTTTTCTTGGTTTTTTACTAAGTACGTATAGTCCGGAATCACATAGTCAATCCCTAGAAGTTCGTCTTCTGGAAACTTAATTCCAGCATCAATTAAAATGATTTCATCTTGAAATTGCACACCGTACGTATTTTTTCCGATTTCGCCCAATCCGCCGAGGGCGAATGCTGCTACTTGGTCTCTTTTTACAAATTTCATATACTATCATTTCTCCAATACAGAAAAATTTTCGCTTTGTTTTTCAAATTCATAAAACGGACCGCTGATCGGTTGAATATATTCTATGTTTATGGAGCGGCCTTTTAATTTTTCACGAACTTCTCTTTCTGATTCCGCTTCAACGAAAAATGTTTTCGTTCTTTCCCGAACAGGCGGTTCATTCGGGTTTTCCTGATAAAAAACTTTAAACATCATTTGCGTAATCTCTCCTTACTTTCCATGTTAAACTAGCTTTTATTATTATAGTCGATTCTGATGGCAAATCCAACCTTCATTGAAAATAACGAAAACCGGGCTAAAGCCGCCCGGTTTCTTTAAGCAATCGATTTTCTGCGAAGCAATTGCTTCCACTGTTTTTTAATTTTTTTCTTTAAACGTTTTAACATATCAACTCCTCCTTCATTAAGATGTCAAAGTCGAGTCCGATTGTATTTACTTATATTATATGCTATTTTTTTATTTTTTTTATGGCTAAACGTGGAAAAGCTCTATTGACATAAAGCGTTTGCATACTATACCGTTTTGTTTAGTGTAAATAAGGTTTTCACGAAAGAGAAAAGGAGATTGAACATGGGGAAAAAATTTATTTTTTTTGATATAGACGGTACTTTATTGGATCATGATAAACGTTTGCCGGAATCTACTCTTGACGCGGTCACCCGTTTGAAAAAAGCCGGACATCACGTCGCCATCTCAACCGGCCGCGGCCCTTTTATGTTTAAAAAGCTAAGAGAAGAGCTCGAAATCCATTCTTATGTCAGCTATAACGGACAGTATGTTGTGCATGAAGGAGAAGTTATTTATGAAAATCCTTTGAAGGTCGATGCGTTGGAGCAATTAATCGAAGCGACTGAAAATACTGATTACCCGCTTGTATTTTTGAGTGAAGAAGATATGAAAGCAAATGTGGAAGATCATCCGTTTATTCATGAAAGTTTGAAATCTTTGCACCTCTCGCATCCTGAGTACAGACCTGATTATTTTCAAGAAAAACCTATTTACCAAGCGCTTTTGTTTTGCAAAGAAGGAGAAGAAGAACAGTTCAATATTTCTGAAGAGATAAAATTTGTCCGCTGGCACCAGCTTTCAACTGATGTTGTTCCAAAAAAAGGATCGAAAGCAGAAGGGATCAAAAAGATAATGGATATGCTTGGCGTTAGCCGTCAAGATGTGGTTGCTTTTGGAGACGGTTTGAATGATATAGAAATGATCTCGTTTGCTGGAACAGGCGTTGCTATGGGTAATGCTGTTTCGCATGTGAAAAAAGTAGCTGATTTTGTTACAAAGCCTGTTGATGAAGATGGAATATTTTATGCTGCAAAGCAATTGCAGTTGATATAAATCCGAAGCTAAACTTAAAAAAATGCCTTGCAAAGGCGATTTCAAATGGTAGTGTGCACAAAAAATTTCTCTTTATGAACAAAAAATCCCGAAAGAACTATTCGGGATTTTTTGCATGGATTTTCGTTTTGCTTGAAATATTCCGAGGCTTGGATGCCGGGCGCTAACTTCTGGCTTCATCTGTCAATTGGAGTTGCATTTTCCGGTTCTTTAAAAGGATTCTCTTTATTGATCCGATCATAAAACATAATGCCGTTTAAATGATCTATTTCATGCTGAAACACAATAGCGACAAGACCTTTTAAACGAAGGTCGACTTCATTGCCTTCAAGGTCAACCCCTTTGACGCGGATGCGTGCATAACGCGGAACATATCCTGGAACCTCTCTGTCAACGGAAAGGCATCCTTCACCGCTTGTTAAATAACTTTGTTCCACTGAATGGCTTACAATTTTTGGATTGAACAGGCCGTACGAATATAATTTTCCTTTTTCATCCGTCACATGAACGGCAATCATTCGTTTTGATACATTAATTTGCGGGGCGGCAAGACCGATCCCAGGCCGCAATCCATATTTTTCTGCAATCTCTGGATCTTGACTGTTTTTTAAGTATTGAAGCATCTCCGCTAAAATTTTTTTCTCCTCTTCAGAAGCGGGCAATTCCACTTCCTTGGCAACTTGACGAAGAGTTGGATGTCCTTCCTTAATAATATCTTCCATTGTAATCATTGCTAATCACTCCTGAACCTATATCAACAAATTTCATTATACATAAATCTTTTAAAAGAAACAAAAAAAGAATTGCCCGAAAATCGGACAATCATCAATTAATAGTTTAAGCAGGCAGCGCCAACAATAATGAGCAAAATAAAAAGCACAGCGATCAATACAAATGTCCAGTTTGAAACTGGAAAATATCCGTATGATGGGTAATGATAAGACGGATTGTAATAATAATGCATCTCTTTCACCTCCACATAAGGACTCCATATCGCCTTATTTAGGTCAAATGTCTATATCATCGTATGATGAAGCAAAATAAAGGTATAGACGTTTGCCTAGAAGCCTTCCTTATTTATATAAATTCTTCTGTAATTTATATAGAGAAGCAACACGCTCTCCAGATAAATGATTCGCTTCCGTCTGTATCTGTAATAGTGATACAGAATTATCTGTTGTATTAGTACAGATTTAAAAGTAAAAATATTTCCAATTATCTTGAAAGCGTTTTATATATTGTTTTAAAAATAAACAAATTAATTGACGCATGTGAAAAAAGGGTGTACACTATGAAGTGAAATCGATGTGTATTACTATTTTGAATAAAAAAATTAATACAGTTTGTAAAGCGATCTTGCAATGTACTTGACGATTTTGGCAATTAAAGATCCGCAATGTGTGTCTCCATGAACAATTTGGGGTAATCTAGTTTTATGGATGAATTTAAAGGCTGAGAAAATGAAACGAAGAGGTGTGTTGAATGGCAAAAAAGGCGAAAAATGTTGTCGTTGACAGCGAAAAGCAATTTGATGCGATTCGCAAGGAATTCCAAACGTTCCAAATTTTAAACGAAAAAGGCGAAGTCGTGAATGAAGATGCGATGCCTTCCCTTTCTGATGAAGAATTAAAGGAATTAATGAGACGAATGGTATTTACCAGAGTGTTGGATCAGCGTTCAATTTCTTTAAATCGTCAAGGTCGTTTAGGTTTTTACGCACCGACTGCCGGACAAGAAGCATCACAAATTGCTTCTCATTTTGCCTTGGAAAAAGAGGACTTCATTCTCCCGGGCTATCGTGATATACCGCAGTTAGTTTGGCATGGATTGCCTTTGTATCAAGCATTTTTATATTCCCGCGGGCATTTTCATGGAAACCAAATGCCTGAAGACGTAAACGCTTTTTCACCGCAAATTATTATCGGCGCCCAATATGTGCAAGCTGCAGGGGTAGCATTAGGCTTGAAAAAACGCGGCAAAAAAGCAGTTGCTGTTACGTATACAGGTGATGGAGGAACGTCTCAAGGCGACTTTTACGAAGGAATAAACTTTGCTGGGGCATTTAAAGCACCTGCTATTTTCATCGTTCAAAACAACCGGTTTGCAATTTCAACACCTGTAGAGGTGCAAACTTCAGCTGAAACACTTGCACAAAAAGCTGTTGCAGCTGGAATCCCTGGTATACAAGTAGATGGAATGGATCCGCTTGCTGTTTATGCAGCTGTGAAGGAAGCGCGTGAACGGGCAATAAACGGTGAAGGTCCGACATTAATTGAAACATTATGCTACCGCTACGGTCCGCATACAATGGCAGGAGACGATCCAACGAGATATCGGGCAAAAGAGCTTGATGACGAGTGGGAGGCAAAAGATCCGCTTGTTCGTTTCAGAAACTTCCTTCAAGCAAAAGGATTGTGGAGCGAGGAAGAAGAAAACGAAGTTATCGAAAAGGCGAAAGAAGATATAAAAGAAGCAATCAAAAAAGCGGATGAAACTCCAAAACAAAAAGTGACAGACTTAATCAACATTATGTTTGAAGAAGGAAGCTGGCCTTATAACCTAAAAGAACAATATGAAATTTATAAAGAGAAGGAGTCGAAGTGAGCATGGCGCAAATGACAATGATTCAAGCAATCACTGATGCGTTGCGTACGGAACTGAAAAACGACGAAAATGTGTTAGTATTTGGGGAAGATGTTGGTGTAAACGGCGGTGTGTTCCGTGCAACAGAAGGACTTCAAAAAGAATTCGGCCCAGACCGAGTTTTTGATACGCCTCTGGCAGAATCAGGAATTGGCGGCTTGGCAATCGGTTTAAGCACACAAGGCTTTCGTCCGGTAGCTGAAATTCAATTCTTCGGTTTTGTTTATGAGGTTATGGATTCCATTTCTGGACAAATGGCGCGTTTGCGTTATCGCTCCGGGGGCCGCTGGCATGCTCCGATCACCATTCGTTCTCCTTTCGGCGGCGGCGTTCATACCCCTGAGCTTCACGGGGACAGCTTGGAAGGCTTGATGGCGCAGCAGCCTGGTTTAAAAGTCGTTATTCCTTCCACCCCTTATGATGCAAAAGGGTTGCTTATTTCAGCAATTCGGGATAATGATCCGGTCATTTTCTTGGAGCATATGAAGCTTTATCGTTCCTTCCGTGATGAAGTTCCGGAAGAAGAATATACAATTCCGATCGGCAAAGCGGATATAAAACGTGAAGGGAAAGATATTTCGATCATCACTTACGGGGCAATGGTGCATGAATCTTTAAAAGCTGCTGACGAACTTGAAAAAGAGGGCTTTTCAGCAGAATTGATCGATTTACGAACAGTAAGTCCGCTGGATATAGAAACGATTATTGCTTCAGTAGAGAAAACAAACCGCGCGATTGTCGTGCAGGAAGCCCAAAAACAAGCAGGAATTGCTGCTAATGTTGTTGCAGAAATTAATGAAAGAGCGATTCTTAGCTTGGAAGCTCCAGTTTTCCGCGTGGCAGCTCCGGACACTGTCTATCCATTCTCACAAGCGGAAGATGTATGGCTTCCAAACTACAAAGATATCGTTGAAACGGCTAAAAAAGCATTGAATTTCTAATTGGCTAAAAAGAGGAGCATCATCTTTTCTTCTTTTCGGCCATCAACTGAAAATTATTTAGGAGGTTGAAATCTGTGGCTTTTGAATTTATAATGCCGGATATCGGTGAAGGCATTCATGAAGGTGAAATAGTAAAATGGTTTATCAAACCTGGTGATGAAATCAATGAAGATGATGTTCTTTGTGAAGTGCAAAATGACAAAGCAGTAGTTGAAATCCCTTCCCCTGTAAAAGGAAAAGTATTAGAATTAAAAGTGAATGAAGGGGAAGTTGCAACTGTCGGTCAAGTATTAGTCACAATTGATGCTCCAGGTTATGAAAATCAATCAAAAGGCGATGAAAGCGGTGAAGCAGCAAAAGAAGAAAAGCCTTCCACAGAAGAGCAAAAAGTGGAAAGCAACGCTTCACAGTCTGCTTCAGAAGACGTAGATGTTAACCGACGCGTTATTGCAATGCCATCCGTCCGAAAATATGCGCGTGAAAAAGGCGTTGATATTCGATTGGTACAAGGCTCAGGAAACGGCGGGCGCATATTGAAGGAAGATATTGATGCTTATCTGAAAGGTGGACAAGAAGAAGCAAAACCTGTTGAAAACGTGGAAAAAGAAGCTGCAACAGGCGTATCGGCAGGAGAAAAAGCAGCGCCGGCTCCGGTTGTCCTTGAAGGAGAATTCCCAGAAACCCGCGAGAAAATCAGCGGTATTCGAAAAGCAATTGCAAAAGCGATGGTTAAATCGAAGCAAACTGCGCCACATGTAACATTAATGGATGAAGTCGATGTAACAGAGCTTGTTGCACATCGGAAGAAATTTAAAGCTATTGCGGCAGAACAAGGCATTAAGCTTACATATTTGCCTTATGTTGTCAAAGCTTTAACATCGGCACTGAAAAAATATCCAGTATTAAACACGTCGTTTGATGATGAAACAGAAGAAGTTATTCATAAGCACTATTACAATATCGGAATTGCAGCTGATACGGAAAAAGGACTTTTAGTTCCTGTTGTCAAACATGCAGATCGAAAATCGATTTTTGAAATCTCTGCAGAAATTAATGAATTGGCAACAAAAGCGCGTGAGGGCAAACTTACTCCAAATGAAATGAAAGGCGCATCATGCACGATAACCAATATCGGTTCCGCTGGCGGCCAATGGTTTACTCCTGTCATTAATCATCCAGAAGTAGCCATTCTAGGTCTCGGACGCATTTCTGAAAAACCGGTTGTGAAAAACGGAGAAATCGTTGCAGCCCCTGTTTTAGCGCTGTCTTTAAGCTTTGACCATCGAATGATCGACGGTGCAACTGCACAAAATGCGCTTAACCATATTAAGCGTTTATTGCATGATCCCCAATTATTACTAATGGAGGCGTAATAAATGGTAGTAGGAGATTTCCCGATTGAAACTGACACTCTCGTCATAGGAGCTGGTCCCGGCGGCTATGTGGCTGCAATAAGAGCTGCGCAATTAGGGCAAAAAGTTACGATCGTTGAAAAAGGATCTCTTGGCGGCGTCTGCCTCAATGTTGGATGTATTCCTTCTAAAGCATTAATTAGTGCAGGACACCGTTATGTAGAGGCTAAAGAATCAGAAGATATAGGAATAAAAGCTGAAAATGTAACACTAGACTTTTCTAAAGTGCAAGCTTGGAAAGAAAGTGTCGTCAAAAAACTTACAGGCGGTGTTGAAGGCCTTTTAAAAGGGAATAAAGTTGAAATTGTAAAAGGCGAAGCATATTTTGTTGATCGCAACACCGTCAGAATCATAAACGAGAATTCAGCTCAAACGTATAAATTTAAAAATGCAATCATTGCAACTGGCTCCCGTCCAATTGAAATTCCAAGCATTAAATTTTCTGAGCGAGTCATTGACTCAACAGGAGCGTTGTCCCTGCAAGAAGTTCCGAAAAAAATGGTTATCATTGGCGGGGGAGTCATTGGCATAGAGCTTGGAACTGCTTATGCGAATTTCGGCACTGAAATTGTGATTATTGAAGGAGACAAAGAAATTCTTCCAGGATTTGAAAAACAAATGACAGCTCTTGTAAAAAGAGCGTTGAAGAAAAAAGGAAATGTCGAAATTCATACTAGCGCACTTGCAAAAGGTGTTGAAGAAACAAAAGACGGAGTAAAAGTGACATTTGAAGCGAAAGGAAAAGAGCAAGTAGTGGAAGCGGACTATTGCTTAGTTACAGTAGGACGCAAACCAAACACTGATGAACTTGGTCTCGAACAAGTCGGAGTAGAAATCGATGAAAAAGGCTACATTAAAATTGACAAACAGTGCCGGACAAATATTTCAAATATTTATGCTATCGGCGACATCGTTCCAGGACCTTCACTTGCTCATAAAGCTTCATATGAAGGGAAAATTGCTGCAGAAGCGATTTCTGGAAAACCTTCTGAAATCGATTATAACGGAATTCCTGTCATTGTCTTCTCAGAACCTGAGTTGGCTTCTGTCGGATATACGGAACAACAGGCTAAAGACGAAGGAATTGACATCGTGGCAGCTAAGTTTCCATTTGCAGCAAACGGCCGCGCATTGTCATTAAATGCAACCGATGGATTTGTAAAATTGATTACACGAAAAGAAGACGGCCTTGTTATTGGGGCTCAAATCGCAGGTGTCAGCGCATCAGATATGATTGCTGAACTTGGACTTGCGATCGAAGCAGGCATGACGGCAGAAGATATTGCCTTGACAATTCATGGCCACCCGACATTAGGAGAAATTGCAATGGAAGCTGCCGAACTTGCACTTGGAACACCGATTCATATTATAAATAAGTAATGCAGCCCAAAGGGGGCAGTCTAATAAGTCGTTTTTTCGGCTTATTGACTGCCCCTTTTAATGTTATAGAAACGTTGATATATCGGTGTTTATGATTATTTGTTTTCAATGGGGATTTGACTTTTTGGACAACCCCTTTCTTACCTCTAGTCAAGTATTTTTTATTAAATAATTTGGTTAATATAGATTTTATTTTGGAAGGAAGGGGGACCCCTTCCTTCCAAAATAAATTTTCGCATGACAAATAGACCTCACGATTTCCATTTTTTTCGTCAGGTCTTTGTGATATAATCTTACTTACGATTACTGATGCATTGTTGCCTTTTCGTAATCGTATTTCAGATTATGTGTGATAAGGTGATAAGCCGATTTCAAGAACTTATTCACGCATGCTATGGACGCAACTTTATGAGGTTTCCTCTGGGGTTGCGTTTTTAATTTATCATAATAATCTACAATATGATTTTGTGTGTTTTTCCGTAGTTGGATCATGGTCTGGATCATGTAAAATAGAATCTTTCTAAGTTTGTTATTTCCTCTTTTATTAATCTTGTCTTTATAAAAGGTATTCCCAGATTGATATCTCATAATATCAATACCGACGTAAGCATTCAGTTGTTTATGGTTTTTGAATCGTCGAATATCTCCTAATTCTCCAATTAAACGAACTGCAGTCGTTTCTCCGATTCCTGGAAATGAAATTAAAATCTGATACTCTTGTTTATCTTTCGATAATTTAACCATCTTTTGGACAAGTTGATCTCTTTTCTCCTTCAAGTCTGCAATCCGTTTGGCATAATCCCGCACTTGTTCACAGCGAATATCATCTTTTGAAATTGCTGGATACGCTTCTTTTGCTGCTTCGATTAAAGCGATCCCTTTTTCTTCAGCACGTGCCAATGATAAGTTTTTTCTTGTGTTGGCTTTTAAACGATTACGAATCACTGTTTTTGAACAAACTAACACATGATCCGGATGAGGGTATAATTGAACGACATTCAAAAATAAAGCAGAACGTTTACTGAATAGCTTTTCTAACTCGGGAAAACTCAATTGTAGAATCGCATGTAAACGACTATATAAATGCGTCATTTCACTACTTAATTCATCATAATATCTCGTCATTGCACGCATTTGTTTATAATATTCCCCTTCTTGATAAGTTTGTTCACGTTCAACTCTAAAGTGAGTTTTCGCAAGTTCATGAGCGTCGCTTTTATCTGTTTTTTGTCTCCTCATTGAAGCCATTTGAATATTCGCTTCGAGTGGGTTAACTCGATAATACATATAACCTTGATCACCTAAGAATCGTTCTAGTGGTTTTGAATATACGCCTGTTGCTTCAAAGACAATATCAGGTGCCTGTGCATCTTTTTGTGTTAAAGATATAAGGGTTTCGTTTAATTTCTCGAAAGAGTAGCGGTTATGGGTTATTTCACCCTCATATTCGCATTGACGATAACGGTCATAAATGACCATTGTACTTTTCCCCATACTGACATCAAATGCCACTACGTGTTTCATATTTTCTGCCTCTCCTTTTTAGCCAAACATAGAAGTTCTTCACATTGCCTTATTGATTCCATTTTCTTATACACGGTCTCTTCGGACCCAACATACTAAACTGATTCAAATAAGGATGTGAAGTTGGTCTGTTTTTAATACGGACTCTATTTGGTCCCAGGGGATGTTCGACCTTCCTTCACTTCTACTATAAAAAAATAGTAGCACAAACCTTGGCCTAGGTCTGTACTACTAATGTTAGTATGTTTTTTATGATGAAAAATAAATGATGGAACAATTCTCTCACTGTTGTGAAAGTTTTTTCACAAAAATATGTTGTGCAGAGATTTTGAGCACAAATCCTATTTAACTAAAGAATCTTCTCAGCGCTTAATTACCTCAAACCGACATTCTCATTATTCGGAAAGCACTTCTGAGACCGGCTCTACAATTTCATCTTTTGTTGAAACTGATCCTTTAATATGCAAAATGATGCCGTCATGATCCATCACGATAATGGAAGGATATGTTTTAATATTAAACCGCTTAGATTCAGGGTTATCAGCTTGGTAGATCATCATATTGTCCATTTCCTCTGGAAATTGTTTTTTTAAATCTAATAAAGCATCGTAGTAAATTGATTCTTTTTCCATCATTTTTTGGTCGGTAAAAAAAAGAATTTGTTTTTTGTCGGAGCTTGAAATCGAGTGATCGTCTTTCGGATCAGCAATACAAGATGACAATAGAAGCAGTACGGCAACGGTATAGGTATATGCAATAAATTTCACCATTGTCCTACCTCTTTCGTTTAAAGAAAACTGGTAAAATGTGTTCATTTTTTCTTAACGCCATTTTAACATATTTAATTCCGTCACTTTTGAATGTTATGCAAATGTTACAAAAATAAAATATTATTTAAACAAATTAAAAAATTTCAAATCGTGTACGAGAAGTATGATATCTAGAGCGAATGTTTGAGTTGTTGGGTTGTAGACTTTAGATGCACGTAATGGATCATACTCAGCATCATGTAATGCTAATGATCATAAAGATAAAGGTCATTTGAAAGCTACTTTGAACCAAAAAAATGTCCCCATCCCCATATAAAATGTACAAAACTTTAATTGTAACGGATAAAATCAATTTACATATTTTTTAATGCATAAAAAAATAAATGTGTTATACAATTTTCTACTTGACGAATATAATGTGACATATTAATATATAACTATCAGGTCATTTTGTCTCCACTTTATTCTTTATGACGCTATATGGAAAAGGGGAATACAGGATGGGAACAATTGTCTGTCAAGACTGCAATTCAACAATTCATTTCTATGATGATGAAAAAGTTACGGTATTGTATGGTAAATGCAACAATTGCTGTACAGAAAAGAATCGTATAAAAAGCAATCATCAATAACATATTGAATAACACGTGTAACAAAGGGGTTTAAGATAAATGGGCTGTCTTTAAGGCAGCTTTTTTTTATGTAAAGCAAATGCTGGTGATCTTAATGGAATGGATGCTTGCAGGATTGTGATTGAGAGCTAAGACAGAAAAACATCGTTTGAATTCATTTTTTATCAATTCACCTTTGTCTTTTTCAGTAAGTACGGTCATTGCGGTTTTTAAGTGTTAAAACGACAGCGGTGCGGTTTGTAAAGATTGATGAAACATATACCAAATGTCACTTGTGCATAAAAGGTTGGATGAAAAATTTATTGGAGTTACGACAAATTTCGCAGCCAATATTGGAACTGGCAGCAATTCGATATAGCGAAGTTTGTTATCGATGTCTTTTCAATAAAAGTATAAAAAGTGGTGTCTATTCCATTCATTAGGCGGTAAAATGTAGCTAAAGGACTTTTGTGAAAGGAGCTTTACAATGGAGGTAATGGCAGCAAGCGTCTTTTCGGCAATTATTATATTTATTACTGTCTTTTCTATGATAAGGGTATTCATCATCGCTTTTAAGAGGAAAGAAATAACGCTTCGGGAGTTCATCATCTTCACCATATCTTCAATTGTTACAGGTTTAATTATTGCTTCCGTTTTACCGTTTGTTTATCAAAAAATATTTCATTACATCTATTAACTGTTTTTTTAATGAAAGACCTTCCCTACGAAGCAGGAAGGCCGTCGTCCATATTTTAGTTATGTATTAGCACTTTTTACAGAAGCATTCGTAGTCAATTCCTTATTTGAAAGTCCTTTATTTTTCAAAAACATACTGACTCCAATTAAAGATAGCGCTCCGCCAATCATTTGGGAAATAGATGTAGCTTCTCCTAAAAATAAGTATGCTAATATAATTGCCCCTATTGGTTCACCTAAAATACTCATTGAAATCGTCGTAGCATCCAAATATTTTAAAAGCCAATTAAATAATGCGTGACCAAAAATATTGGGGACTAGTGCTAGAAGTACAAATATGCCCCAATCATGAACTGAATAATGAATCAGCGGGATCTCGTAACTAAGATTGTAAATCAATAATACAAATCCACCTATAAAAAACACGCAAAAACTATATATTGATGTTGGAATTTTTTTGCATAATACTTGTCCAAAAAGCATATGAATGGCTACTGCTAACGTTCCTGCTAATGAAAGGAAATCTCCATATAATGCTTTTGTAGAAAGATTAATATCTCCCCATGCAATAATGATTGAACCGCTAACAGCTATAATAATACTCACAATCCCAATAAGGTTTGTTCTCTCTTTAAAAATAAAATACGCTCCGATCATAACAAATACAGGCTCTAACGTAGTTATAATCATTGAACTTGCTACTGTTGTATATCTAAGGGAATCCATCCAAAATAAGAAATGAAAACCTAGGAAGATTCCAGATAAAAATAGTTGAATCCAATCCTTCCATTGAATGTTAATAGCTCCTGTTTTGATTTTCTTCCAAGGGAGAAACGGCAGCATAACGATCACCGTAAAAAGCAGTCTATACATTCCTAATATAGATGCAGGCGCATCAGACCATTTAACAAAAATAGAAGAAAATGAAATAGAAATAACACCAATTAGTAAAATAAAAATAGGTGGAACGGGAAATTGATATTCTTTCATTGTTGTCGCTCCTCGTATACTAAGTTTCAGAAAGTTTTTTTATCGAATTTCCAGTCCGATACGCTCCTTGACAATCGCATATCTTGGGTGGTTGCCTTTGTGGGAGGGGCGCGCCCCTCCCACAAAGGGTTGAGCGTACCGGGGTTGGACTTTTCGCAATGTTCCTGGATAATGGTCTTAGGATCATCGGGGATACTCTTCTCACTCCTGTAGCTTTGACTACTTGTAAAGTCTGTCTCCTCGGCCCCTGTTTGGACGTCTAACCCGCAGGCTGTTCCCGTTGGTTTTCCCCATGCTGGAAGGAGCAGCTTCCAGGGCAGCCCATGGTCCAACGTGAGTTCTCATATGCGAGGGTGACTGGTCAACAGGCGCGATCCGGGGGCATCCCGAAGAGTCCTACCCCTCGATCCTACAACAATAGGAGGTGATCTCATGAAACTCTACGTCGGGATCGACGTGAGCTCACGCGACTTAGCCACCTGCATTATGGATCATGAAGGAAATACGTGCGCACGCTTCAAAGTGGATAATCATCTTCTGGGCGCCACCTTCCTTCGGGATCAAATCCTCCTGTGGGCTAACAAGCGAAAGCCAACCGAAATTCTGATCGGGATGGAAGCCACCTCGGTCTACAGTTGGCATCCAGCTATGTTTTTCCACCAGCAGGAGGCCTTGCAGGCTTGGAACGTCAAGGTGTTTACGATCAATCCAAAGCTCATTCGCAAGTTTAAAGAAGCCTATGTCGACTTGGAGAAAACGGATGACATCGATGCTTGGATCATTGCGGATCGGCTTCGCTTCGGCCGTCTGAAGATGACGGCTGTCCTCAAGGAGCAGTTTCTCGCGCTTCAGCGACTGACACGCATGCGATATCATCTCGTCCACCAGTTAACCCGTGAGAAACAGTATTTTCTCCAGCACTTGTTTTACAAATGCAGTTCCTTTACCCAAGAGGTGGACAGTTCGATCTTCGGACATGCCATTCTCGAACTGCTGCTTGAGTCGTGGAGCCTCGATGACATCTGCCAAATGGATGTCAAGCAGTTGGCCGACTTCCTGCGCCAAAAAGGGCGCAATCGCTTTGCCGATCCGGAATGCATCGCCAAGTCGATTCAAAAGGCGGCCCGTTCGTCGTATCGGTTGTCCAAGTGTGTCGAGGATTCCATCGACTTGCTGTTAGGGCTGTCGATTCAATCAATCCGCAGCCTGCAATCGCAGCTCAAAGAGCTCGATAAAGCCATTACCCGCCATCTTGAAGGCATTCCGAACACACTGCAAACCATCCCAGGCATCGGACCGGTTTATACCGCAGGCATCCTGGCCGAAATCGGGCAAATCGAGCGGTTTCACAACCAGGCCGCCTTGGCAAAATATGCCGGCTTGACATGGTCCAAGCACCAATCGGGCCGTTTTCAAGCCGAGGACACCTCCCTCATTCGTTCCGGCAATCGCTATCTCCGTTACTACCTAGTGGAGGCTGCCAACTCGGTGCAACGGCATGATGCGACGTTTCGTGCGTACTACCGGAAGAAGTATGAGGAAGTGCCCAAACACCAACATAAACGAGCCCTCGTCCTCACCGCTAGAAAACTCGTGCGTGTGATCGATGCGCTGCTACGCAACGGTCAAATCTACACGCCAAGAAAGGGGGAAGATCGATAAGAGGATCGATCTGGTATACCAATATCAACCTTTAGACCCAGTTTATTACATGTACCAATACTGGGTTTCTTCAGTATTGCCTTTTTTCGGATCATCGGACAAGGGAATTTCCAATTTCTATGATTTTTCACCTTGACATATTACCGCAGGACTTTTAAAAGAATTGAATATTATTATAAATTAAATACGGTAATGGTTTTAGCCATTACCGCAGCAAAATTATTTTATGATCGATCTTCAGCAAAATTTGGTTTCATCCGTTTTTCGACTTGTCCTCGAATGTATGGATTTATAAAGCTTCTTCATCGATTTCTCATTTAATCGGTTTATGCTCTTTAATAACGCGAATGTACGAAAGAGTTGGATCTTCTGTACCTTGAACAGGCAGGCCGGCATCTAAATTTTTTCGGATGTAATGTAAATTTTCTTTAGTGATGATTTCTCCTGGTATGAAAATCGGTATGCCCGGTGGGTACACCATGACAAATTCTGCAATAATGCGTCCGACAGATTGTTCAAAAGGCACCATTTCCGTCTCTGCATAAAAAGCATCTCTAGGTGTCAGCGCCAAAACAGGAATATCGGGCAGAAGGACAGAGACTTCCGCTTGCTTGTTTGCCTGATGGGAAAATTCTTTTGACAAAGCACGAAGCGCTTTTATTAAAAGTGATGTTTCATATTCTGTATCACCGGGCGTGATCAGACAGAGCAGATTGTACAGATCGGAAAGCTCCACTTCAATGTTGTAATGTTCTCTTAACCACAGCTCTGCATCATATCCCGTTATGCCTAGTTCCTTCACAGAAATAATTAATTTTGTCGGATCATAATCATACGTTGCATTCGTTCCCAAAATTTCTTCTCCTACACAATATAGATGATCAATTTTGTTAATTTCGTATCTTGTCTGATTCGCCAATTGAATCGTTTGCTCTAATAATTCATAGCCCTTCGTTGCCAGCTGCTTTCGAGCTGCATCCAGTGATGCAAGAAGCAAATAGGATGTCGATGTCGTAGTCAGCATGCTTAAAATCGATTGAACACGATCAGGAGACACAAGACCTTCCCGAACATTTAAAATAGAGCTTTGCGTCATCGATCCTCCCAGCTTATGAACGCTAGTTGCCGCCATATCTGCCCCTGCCTGCATGGCGGATAATGGCAGCTTGTCATGAAAATGAATGTGGACGCCGTGCGCTTCATCTACAAGAACAGGGACATTATATGAATGAGCAATATTTACGATTTGTTTTAAATCAGCTGAGATTCCGAAATACGTTGGATTAATGACTAAAAGCCCTTTTGCATCAGGATATTGCTGAAGAGCTTTTTCAACTGATTCTGTCGTTATTCCGTGAGAAATGCCGAGGTTTTTATCCACTTCAGGATGTATAAAAACGGGGGAAGCCCCTGAAAAAATTATTGCTGACATGACCGATTTATGAACATTTCTTGGAACAATAATTTTATCTCCAGGTCCGCAAACCGACAGGACCATTGTCATAATGGCTCCGCTCGTACCTTGTACCGAGAAAAAGGTGTGATCGGCCCCGAAAGCTTCAGCAGCCAATTTTTGTGCTTCTTTAATAATTCCTTTTGGCGAATGAAGATCATCCAAAGGACCGATATTAATTAAGTCCATCGCGAGAGCATTATGTCCGATAAATTCTCGGAATTTTGGCTCCATTCCGGCTCCTTTTTTATGGCCGGGAATGTGAAATTGAATTGGATTTTTTTGAATATGTTCTAAAAGACCTGTAAACAATGGTGTATCATGCTGTGACAATTTTCCTTTTCACCTACTTTTTAAAGGTTCCCCAAAATTAAAAACAAATGAAATTATAGCACTTTCCTATAAAACCTGCAAAAGGCACTGAATATGGTTTTGAAAATCTTTGTGCTTCTCTTTGTTTTGAGCTACGTTTTTATAAAGAAGGAATTTAATGCGTGGAAAAAGAATAATACGAAATGGGGAGGGGGAAACATGGTATTTTCAACAAAAATTACCGAATTGCTAGGGATTAAATATCCGATCATTCAAGGGGGACTTGCTTATTTAGCGTATTCAGAATTAGCAAGTGCAGTAAGCAATGCAGGAGGGCTCGGTCAAATCACGGCTATGTCTCTTCCGAATCCAGCTGCGCTTCGAGAGGAAATACGGAAGGTGAAACAAAAAACGGATAAGCCGTTTGGAGTGAACTTCGCCATCGGTCAGCATGGCCGTCCATTTTCCGATATGCTTGATGTGGCGATTGAAGAAAAAGTGCCGGTCATTTCCATCACTGGCGGGAACCCGGCTCCGCTTTTTGACCAATTAAAAGGTGTCGATGTAAAAAAACTAGTTCTCGTTGCGGCAAGAAGACAAGCGGAGAAAGCGGAAGAGCTTGGAGCAGATGCAGTGATGGTCGTCGGACAGGAAGGCGGAGGTCATTTAGGAAAAGACGATATCGGCAATTTCGTATTAATTCCACAAGTAGTGGAAGCTGTCTCCATTCCGGTGATTGCTTCTGGAGGCATTGCGGACGGGAGGGGACTAATGGCAGCATTGGCTCTTGGAGCTGAAGGGATTGAAATGGGAACTCGTTTTATTGCAACGAAGGAATGCGTTCATGCACACCCGTTATATAAAGAAGCAATTGTCAACGGTACTGAACTTGATACCGTCATTATTAAAAGGTCGTTAGGGGCACCAGGTCGGGCGCTTCGAAATAATTGGACCGAAAAAATTTTGGAAATTGAAAGAGAAAGAGGAGATTATGAGTCGCTAAAAGATTTCATTAGTGGAGAAGCGAACAAAAAATATATTTATGAAGGCAAAATCGAGGAAGGATACGCATGGGCCGGTCAATCTATAGGGCTGGTAAAAAATATTCCGTCCGTTGCGGAACTGTTTGACGAAATCATTGAACAGGCGAAAGAGATAAGGCGGAAATGGTCTAGCATTGCTTAATTGTTTTTCAAAAGAAATAATGGTCAGCGATGCAGTGCATCCTGACCATTTTTAAACAGTGCTTTTTTGTGTGATTTGATAAAGCGGCATTAACGTTTTAAACGTCTCGTCAACCTTTTCCAAAAATTGCTCCCTGCTCATAGAGAGAACTTCATTTTTTGGAAGGTTGATGCCGCATAACATTTCTGCTTTTTTCACCGATTGCAGACGTTGAAAAATTCGTTGAAAATCTTCGTCAGATAAATTTTTTTGTTTTTCCGCATCCGGTTTTGTATGATCGGCTGACCAGAAATAATCTTCAGGAATTTGCTTTCGAATTTGCCGCCAATTCTGTAGAAATTGTTTTCCGATTTCTTCTTTCACAGGGGATTCATAAATAATGGCAAACCAAACAAAGACGTGTGTGCTCCATAATCCGATTTGAAAATGAGGGAGCTTCTTATAACCCCGTTTACTGTTTGCAAATGCAACCCATGTGTCATTGGGAGGATGAACGGTACGGCGGGCATGTTTTGCTACATGATAAAATATTTCATCTCCCGTCAAAGCAGACAAAGTAGGTGCAAAATGCTGTCCCAGCGCTTCAAGTTTTGGGCGCACCCGTTTTTTTAGCTCGTCCATTCTCGCTTCTAAACCGTCTATTTGAAAAACTTCAAAATCTTCCTTCACAAATGGCACAAAATCCATAAAAATCCTCCTTGTGTTGTTTGTCCACATTGTAGCACAAACCGACAGAGAAAGAAAAATAATGTGGGTGAAATATTGCAATGAAAAAGGTGAAAAACTTGATTTTCTCCATTTCTTTACAGTATGCTAAAAAAGGTGATTGAATAGAAAGTGGGTAAGATAGATGAACTGGCATGAAATAGATCAAAAAGCAAAGCAATGGATTTATGAGGCTGGTGAAAGAATTCGCCAATCATTTCAACAAAAGCTGGTCGTTGAAGCGAAATCAGGTCCAAACGATTTAGTGACGAATATTGACCGGGAAGTAGAGCATTTCTTTTGGGAAAATATTCGCAAAACGTTTCCGGAACACAGCATTTTAGGAGAAGAAGGTTCCGGTCATGAATTGAAATCATTGGACGGTATCGTTTGGATAATTGATCCGATTGACGGCACAATGAATTTTGTACATCAAAAGCGGAATTTCTGCATTTCGGTTGCTGTTTTTGCGGATGGTGTCGGTCAAATAGGACTGATTTATGATGTCGTCAGAGATGAAATGTACCATGCGATAAGGGGGAACGGCGCCTATTTAAACAAAACGGAGCTTCCGCCGTTACAAAAGAAAACAATAGAAGAATCCATCATCGGCTTGAATGCATCATGGCTGGTGGAAAACAGACGAATTGATCCAGCAATATTAAGTCCGCTTGTCAAACGTTTAAGAGGAACGAGATCATTTGGTTCAGCCGCTCTTGAATTTGCCTATGTAGCTGCAGGCAAGCTGGACGGCTATATTACAATGAGACTTGCTCCTTGGGATTTTGCGGCAGGTTTAATCCTTGTCGACGAAGTAGGCGGGGTTACGACAACGCTTGACGGAAAACCAGTCGATTTGCTTAAAAAGCAAAGCATTTTCACCGCTAACCAAACCATTCATCAACAAATTATCGAGGAGTATATTAAAGGGAAAATATAAAGCTGCAAATGCTGTTGACAGCTTATAGATCATCATAGCTTGCTAAAAAACAAGCATGAAGAAAGCAGTATAAAAAGTCTCTTATAAAAATATGAAAGAATTGGTATCGTTCGGCAAACTTCACATCGTGATGGCAGGCGAGAAAAATGGAACAAGTGTGGAGCAATGAAATGTTGTAGCAATCAACGTTTTGTAAATAGGGCTAAAAATCGGGTTGTTTAAAAATTTACATAAAATGGAACTTTTTTGTATCCATTCCATTTCTGGCTGGTCTTTTGAAAAAGGCTATTGTAAATGAATTTTAGCTAAAACCGAACATATTGTGAAACAAAAGATGGGTCTTTGTAGGTTTGAAAGAAACTAATGCCATGTAATAAAGCCCCTCTATCAGTAGAGGGGACGATCTATGTATCATAAACCGTTTGAAAGTATAAAATGGCCGATGCCAAGATGTAAATTCTTTATAATAATCCTCTCTCTCGCATTTTCTTTTTCTGGGTAAAGCCGAGTCCAAATACAATAATAATTCCAATGATGCTAACAACTACTCCCAACAGGCTGCCAGCCCCTATTGCAAAGCCGACCGACACAATAAGCAGCGCCGCAATGGTGGCGAGAACCCAAAATATCCATTTTCCGTTGCCCATTCCCATCCTCCTTTCATCAATCCAAGACGAAAACCATTAATAGCCTTTAAGCCTCTTTCCATCTTTAGTTTATCGAAAAACGTTCAACGTTTCCACAGTATTTATGGTATAATAGCCTAGGTTCAGTTTAGCAAATAGGAGATGACAGTGTGAAAGTTAGAAACGACTTACGCAATATTGCTATTATCGCGCACGTAGACCATGGGAAAACAACATTGGTTGACCAATTGCTTCGCCAATCAGGAACGTTCAGGGAAAATGAACAAGTGGCGGAGCGCGCATTAGATTCCAATGACTTGGAGCGCGAGCGCGGAATCACCATCTTAGCCAAAAATACGGCGATTGAATATAAAGGAACGACCATTAATATTTTAGATACGCCTGGTCATGCCGACTTTGGCGGAGAAGTAGAACGAATTATGAAAATGGTCGATGGCGTGCTGCTAGTTGTCGACGCCTATGAGGGCTGCATGCCGCAGACAAGATTTGTTTTGAAGAAAGCGTTGGAACAAAACTTAACACCGATTGTCGTCGTGAACAAAATTGACAGAGAGTTTGCCCGGCCTGAAGAAGTTGTCGATGAAGTGCTTGAGCTGTTTATTGAGCTTGATGCAAACGATGATCAATTAGAATTTCCGGTTATTTATGCTTCGGCCATCAACGGAACGGCAAGCACAGATCCAACTAAACAGGATGAAAATATGGAAGCTCTATTTGATGCGATTATCGAACATATTCCTGCACCTGTTGATAACAGCTCAGAACCCCTTCAATTCCAGGTGGCGCTGCTGGATTACAACGACTATGTTGGGCGGATCGGCATCGGCCGCATTTTTCGCGGAGAGATGAAAGTCGGACAACAAGTCGCATTAATGAAGCTTGACGGAAGTGTGAAGCATTTCCGTGTTACGAAAATGTTTGGATTTAAAGGATTAAAACGATTGGAAATTGAACAGGCAAAAGCTGGTGATCTTGTCGCTGTTTCTGGAATGGAAGACATTAATGTCGGGGAAACGGTTTGTCCAGTTGATCATCAAGAGGCGCTACCTGTTCTTCGGATTGATGAACCGACGCTGCAAATGACGTTTTTAGTTAACAACAGCCCTTTCGCAGGCAGAGAAGGAAAATATGTGACGGCGAGAAAAATCGAAGAAAGGCTGCATGAACAACTGCAAACAGATGTTTCGCTAAGAGTGGAGCCGACGGATTCCCCGGATAAATGGATAGTATCAGGGCGAGGCGAGCTTCATTTATCCATTTTAATTGAAAACATGCGCAGGGAAGGGTATGAGCTGCAAGTTTCGAAGCCTGAAGTAATTGTAAAAGAAATCGATGGAGTACTTTGCGAACCGGTTGAACGGGTGCAGGTGGACGTTCCAGAGGAATACACAGGTCCTGTCATGGAATCATTGGGCGCGCGCAAAGGGGAAATGGTCGACATGATCAATAACGGAAATGGACAAGTCCGCTTGATTTTTATGGTGCCATCGCGCGGATTAATCGGCTACACGACCGAATTTATGTCTTTAACAAGAGGATACGGCATCATAAACCATTCGTTTGACTCGTATCAGCCTATGCAAAAAGGACAAGTTGGCGGAAGGCGTCAAGGGGTTCTTGTTTCAATGGAAACTGGAAAAGCTACCTCTTATGGCATTCAACAGGTCGAAGATCGCGGAACGATTTTCGTTGAACCCGGAACAGACGTGTACGCTGGGATGATTGTCGGTGAACATAATCGTGAAAATGACCTTGTTGTGAATATATGTAAAGTAAAACAACAAACAAATATCCGTTCTTCGACGAAAGAACAAACGGTCGGAATGAAAAAAGCTCGGATCATGTCGTTGGAAGAAGCACTTGAATATTTAAATGATGATGAATATTGTGAAGTCACGCCTCAATCGATTCGTTTAAGAAAGAAAATCTTGGATAAAAACGAGAGGGAAAAAGCAGCGAAAAAGAAAAAACTGTCAAGTCAAAGCTAATGAGTGAAAGGGGGAGGGACGTAGTGACAGAAGAACAAGTAATTGAAAGGCTGTCTTTTTTTGCACGTCTTTTCCGTGTTCATGAGCAGCATGATGTCGGAATGTGGTATTTGTATATTACCATTCTGATTTTATCAATTATTGTATATAAACTAGGATTTGCTAAGAAGCTCCCGATTTTAAAGTCTGCTATAATCTATTTATTTCTCGCTTTGGGCTGTACGGTGCTGACGTTTTTGGCAATTTTTCTGCCGATTGCAGAAGGATTGGTAGTCGCTGTCCTTATTTTAAGCATATATAAAATTCGGCTTTACTATTCGAAAAAAAATGAAAACAACACATAGCTTTAAAGAAAATAAAAACAGATGTCGGTATGTGCCAGCGCGCACCACCTTCATCTGTTTAACTTTTTTTCTGAGTATTTTTCTGTTCTCAAAAAAGCTCATTCCTTTTTCTTTCGCGGTACAAACGGAATTTTCCAGTTGATAGTCTTTTGTTTGTTTTTTCCGTAATTCGATTATAGCAAGTATTGCACATATATGTATGAATCGGTCTATTCCTCAGCTGTTTTGCCTTCAATGATTCGTCATCAATTGTTTCGATTTTATCGCATAAAACACATTTGACTTTCATCTTGCTTCTCACACTTTCTAATCAAATTTTTAAGCTTTGTACAACGTTGTTCGTCTCAGCATCAAAAGGCTTCGATGATAGTTTGGATTGCTTTCAGACAACACGCCTCTATACTCACTCGCCTCTCGCATAGTATATCACGTTTTGCTTCCGCTCACACAATTTCTTTTGCAACTTTGCAAAAGAATCAAGCCAGCAGCGGCTTTATACGACTTACACACAATACAATTTCTATAAGAAAAGACAGAAAAATAAGCTATTGAGCCACTTTCGAGTATTGCAAAAAACATTGTGAGACAGGTCAATACTCTTTATCCAAACCAGAGCCATTTGCATTTCCGTTCCGACTTGGGATCGTGAATCATCCGGCGATAGTCAAGCTATTAAAATGAATAGACATACTGATCTTCAGCCGCGCAGGTCGATAGTGAAACAATGTTTTATGAGTTGTTATTTTATTAAATATGACAAAATATCATCGGATTTTGACTAAAAGGTGTTGAAAGCAATGAAAAACGCTTAAGCTTCGGACTTAAGCGTTTTAATGTCTTTATTGTTGTTTTTGGTTTGATTGATCACGCTGTTCTTTATTCAGCTCTTGATTTTTTGACTTCGGAAGCTGATCTTTTTCATTCATCGGCTGCTTTTGTTGATTGTCTGTCGCGTCACCAGGAAGATCCGGCATCAATCTTCCGACGATTTGAGCGAGCTCATCTAGAATGCCGCCAATGGGCCGGCCGTTTTGAATTTCCTCTCCAATTTGGCGGATTCGTTCATTTGTGTCTGGATCGGCAATAACTACAGCATAAGCCCCGTAAGGATCGTTTTTTAATGATTCTGCAACGGAATACTTAATCGATTCAACTTTTGAACGATCCAGCTTTTTGTCGACATCAATTCCGACGACTGCATAATTTCCAAGAACAACTGCAGTTGCATCATTTACATCTGGAACATTTTCGGCTATTTTTGCCAAGCGGCGGGCGATTTCCTGGCCGGATTTGCGATCAACATTTTCCCGCACGGAATCTTTGACAGTAATTGTTCTTGAATAGTTTTCACCACGATTTTCCTCTCGTGCATTTTCGTTTGTGGAACAACCGTTTAAAATAAAGCCGACAAGCAAAATAAACATCAAAAAGCTGCGCATGCTATCACTCCTTTTCTTACAAGTAAGGTGTAAAGTAATCCATTGCTTATTTAGTGCTTCCGTCTTTGACGAATAACATTGGTTCTAGTTACAAAACTTATAAAGAAGCCTGAATCTTTCGGAGTTTACTCCCGACTGGATTGTAGAAGACATCGGCTTAGGCAGCATCTTTCTTTATTTATTGTTTAATAAACCTTCTATCTTTATTCATAAAGACATATATTTTAGCTAAGGAAGCCTCCAATAATTTCGGATGAGGGAGGAAGAAAGATTGGGCAAGATATATGTGCTGGATACGAAT
Organism: Aeribacillus sp. FSL M8-0235; assembly: GCF_038000355.1. Classification (NCBI taxonomy): domain Bacteria; kingdom Bacillati; phylum Bacillota; class Bacilli; order Caryophanales; family Bacillaceae; genus Aeribacillus; species Aeribacillus sp. FSL M8-0235. The sequence continues at coordinate 1,653,064 of NZ_JBBOBW010000001.1, forward strand.
GTTTTGTTGCAGGATCCGAATTCCATTTTTTCCTTTGATGAGCACGAAGTTGTAATACCTGCCGTTGTTCTTGAAGAGGTGGATTCCAAAAAAAGATATATGGATGAAGTTGGACGAAATGCGCGCCAAGTTTCAAAAATCATTGATCAGTTGAGGGAACAAGGGAAATTGCACGAAAAAATTCCTCTGCCAAACGGCGGATCTTTAAGAATTGAATTAAATCATCGTTCGTTTCATGATCTGCAGGAGATTTTCGTGGAAAAAACAAATGATAACCGAATTTTGGCAGTAGCCAAAAATTTATCATTGGAAGAGCAATCAAAGAAAGATGGAAAATCGGTAATTTTAGTCAGCAAAGATGCTTTAGTGAGAGTGAAGGCAGATGCGATTGGACTTCATACTGAAGATTTTCTGAGCGATCGTGTAGTAGAAATTGACCATATCTATACAGGGTTTCTTGACCTTTACATAAGTATGGAAAACTTAAACCGATTTTATGAGAAAAATGAGCTGCTGCTGTCGGAAATAACCAATCATCCTTTTTATCCGAATCAATTTATTTTGCTGAAGGATGCTTTAGGAGGCAAATCATCTGCCATTGGGATTGTCGATAAAACAGGGAAAAGATTGAAAAAGATTGTTTTTCAGCATGACCATGTTTGGGGAATTCAGCCGAGAAATGTTCAACAAACGATGGCATTCGAACTATTAATGAGACACGATATTCAGCTCGTGACTTTGATCGGCAAAGCAGGTACAGGAAAAACGCTTTTGGCTTTAGCGGCCGGGCTGATGCAAACAGAAGACATGGAATCATATAAAAAGCTTCTTGTCGCCAGACCAATTGTTCCAATGGGAAAAGATATCGGTTTTTTGCCGGGAGAAAAAGAAGAAAAACTGAGGCCTTGGATGCAGCCGATATGGGATAATTTAGAATATTTATTTAATACGAAAAAAGCTGGCGAGCTTGATGCGATTTTAGCAGGTATGAATTCGATCGAGGTGGAGGCGCTGACTTATATTCGCGGCAGGAGCATCCCGGAACAATTTATCATCATCGATGAAGCGCAAAATTTGACGAAACATGAAGTGAAGACGATTTTAACAAGAGTTGGCGAAAAAAGCAAAATTGTGTTGATGGGGGATCCAGGACAAATTGATCATCCTTATTTAGATGAATATAACAATGGGTTGACCTATGTAGTGGAAAAATTTAAAGATCAAGCAATTGCCGGGCATGTAAAATTACTGAAAGGCGAACGATCCCAATTGGCGCAAATAGCAGCAGATTTGTTATGAAAAAGTGAGATGTTGTAGTTTTTAAAAGCCTCAGGGGTCAGAGATAAAAGTGTGAGCTTTGCAGAAGCTGATTTATCTTAAGCTCTTTGCAGCATCCAAAAAGATTTTTTGCGCTAACATTTGCGATTCTACTCAAATTGTGAGCAATGGAAAAAAAGGGATTGTCCAGAAAGTCAAATCGCCATTGGTAATAAACACCGATATATCAACGTTTCTAAAACATTAATGGGGGCGTCAATAAGCCGTAAAACGACTTATTAGACACCCCCAAAAATTATTTTACGATTATTGCTCTCACCTTTTTAATTGGATCATTGCGGTTCGAGCCATCTCCGTAAATGATGTGGACAGGGCCGTCTTCTTTTAGCGGTTTTCCTTCCTTGCTGAATGCCAAAATGCATTCTTCTGCTTTTTCAATCGGCATTTCGACTTCGCCGTTTTCGGTTTCAAAAACGACCGTTTTGGCGTTCGTTAACGGTTCAGCATTTGATAAAAACGGTTTAAGCGGCATGCCGAAAGTCCCGGTAAGCACCTTTTCTTTTTCAAATTTTTGTTCCGTTTTTAAAGTAGGCGGAAATACAGCTCCCTCCTGAATCTCCCGTTGCCATTGATTTGCTGTTTTTTGCACATAGTCCTCTTCTATGTTTTCCTCTTTGCGGCCTTGATCAAAATATGTATTTAAATCAATGCGGCGGTCATCAAAGATCCAAACACCTGGGTCCAAAGTAATTGGAAATTTTACATTCCCTTTTATTTGAATAATATCGCTCATGAGCATCCCTCCACGTTAAAGTATAAGCGCTTTTATGGATTTTGTCACATTCCGTTGCCCATTTCAGTTCAAAAAGGCGACAGTCAGGCGGCTGAGTCCAGACGCGGCAAATCAATCAGACGAATTCTTCTAGCATTTTTTTGGAAGGTTCATACATATATATGAACAACTTTAAAATTATTAGGGAAGGAGGGTGCGTGTTTCCTTGCAATTTTCCTTTATAACATTTAATATTAATAGATAGAATAGGGATTCCTTAATGGGGAACGGAGGGATTCAGATGGCATCATTTGAAATGGTTCTTAGTCACCGGGAAAAGGCTCTTTCGCTTTTAAAGGCGGATGCAGATAAAATCATGAAATTGATTAAAGTACAAATGGACAATTTGACAATGCCTCAATGTCCTCTTTATGAAGAGGTTTTAGATACGCAAATGTTCGGATTATCTCGGGAAATTGACTTTGCTGTCAGACTAGGCCTGATTGAAGAACGCGAGGGAAAAGCTCTGCTTGATGAGCTTGAGCGTGAGCTGTCAGCTCTGCACGAGGCATTTGTACGAAAATAAAAAGCTTGCTCAAACCGGTAAAAAAAAGGTTTGGGCTTTTATTTTATCTTTTCCATTTCTCATATCGACCTTCCACAATAGGTGTTCCTTCGCAATTTTTATTTTGCCATTGAGAAAATGAATTGTTCAAAGTATAATAGAAAATAAATTTTCTTTACACTTATGAAAACAATGACTGTGTATTTATTTTGCAACAAGAAGAGCAGCAAGTCGTAAGGAAGATGAACATGTTGAAACGAATTTTAAAATCATATGATTATTCGCTTATTTTAGCAGTTTTCTTATTATGCGGTTTCGGCTTGGTCATGGTGTACAGTTCAAGTATGATCATGGCAGTCACGAGGTATTATACGGAAAGCGATTATTTTTTTCGCAAGCAATTGTCCTCGCTCCTGCTTGCAACGATAGCTTTTCTAGTAATGATGTTTTTTCCGTACCGCGCTCTGCTGAACGGAAAATTTATAAGAATTTTGTTTTTTGGATCGATTGCTATTCTCGGGCTGTTATTTATTTTTGGACATGTTGCCGGCGGTGCGCAAAGCTGGTTTAAAGTTGCCGGAAGAGCCATTCAGCCGGGAGAATTTGTCAAGCTTTCCGCCATTATTTATTTATCAGCTGTATACGAAAAAAAGCAATCGTACATATGGCACTTCGGAAAGGGAGCATTGCCTCCGGTAATCTTTACCGTATTGATTTGCGTTTTTGTTATGCTTCAGCCTGACATTGGGACATCATTCATTATTGGAATGATTGCCTTGTCTATTATTTTATGTTCAGGTATGGGCATCAAAAACATGTTAAAGTTAGTATTGCTTGCTTTATTTTTCTTATTGCTGCTAAGTCCGCTCATTTTATTTAAGGCCGATGATATTTTTAGTAAAGAACGTCTTTCCCGCTTTACAGGGTATACGGATCCATTTGAACATGAAGACGGAGCAGGTTATCAGCTCGTCAATTCATATATTGCGATCGGATCCGGAGGTCTTACTGGACTGGGGCTGGGGGAAAGCGTGCAAAAATACGGATATTTGCCGGAAGCGCACACTGATTTTATTATGGCCGTTGTAGCGGAAGAGCTAGGTATTTTCGGTGTATTATTTGTTCTTACGCTTTTGGCGTTTATCGTTTTAAAAGGCCTCTATATTGCAAGAAAATGCACCGACCCGTTTGGTACATTGATTGCTGTAGGAGTTTCAAGCATGATCGCTATTCAAACGGCCGTCAACTTGGGAGGAGTGACAGGACTGATCCCGATCACTGGTGTTACATTGCCGTTTGTCAGCTATGGAGGCTCATCGTTATTAGTACTTTTAATATCGATGGGATTGTTAGTGAATGTTTCAATGTTTGTCAATTACCGGGAGCAATATAAAAAAGAAAAAGAAATTGCAAGCATGTAATCGTTCCGCCATATGCTGCTCTAATTTTATTTTCTTGAAAATCTAATATACACTGCAAGGGGGATTTATATGACGAACAGAAAAATTGAAAAAATCTTAGTAGCAAACCGTGGAGAAATCGCGATTCGGGTATTTCGAGCTTGCAATGAATTGAATATCCGAACTGTTGCAATTTATTCCAGGGAAGATTCAGGTTCTTATCATCGATATAAAGCAGATGAAGCTTATTTAGTTGGCGAAGGAAAAAAACCGATCGAAGCATATCTCGATATTGACGGTATCATTGAAATTGCAAAAGCTCATGACGTGGATGCTATTCATCCCGGATACGGTTTTTTATCTGAAAATATCGAATTTGCTAGAAAATGCGAAGAAGCCGGAATCATTTTTATCGGCCCTAGAACAGAGCACTTAGATATGTTTGGCGATAAAGTGAAAGCTAGACATCAGGCGGAAAAGGCCGGAATTCCAGTCATTCCAGGCAGCAACGGTCCAGTCAAAAGCTTGGATGAAGTGATTCAGTTTGGTGAAGAATACGGGTATCCGTTTATCATTAAAGCTGCTCTTGGCGGCGGAGGCCGGGGTATGCGCATAGTCCGTTCAAAGGCTGGAGTAAAGGATTCTTATGAACGAGCTAAATCGGAAGCAAAAGCTGCATTCGGCAGCGACGAAGTGTATGTAGAAAAGCTGATCGAAAATCCGAAGCATATTGAAGTGCAAATCATTGGTGACCACGATGGAAACATTGTTCATCTTTATGAGAGGGACTGTTCTGTCCAACGTCGTCATCAAAAAGTCGTGGAAGTTGCTCCAAGCGTTTCTTTAAAGCAGGAATTAAGGGATAAAATTTGCGAAGCGGCTGTACGGTTAATGAAAAATGTCAACTATGTCAATGCAGGTACGGTGGAATTTTTAGTTTCCGGAGATGACTTTTATTTCATCGAAGTAAATCCGCGTGTTCAAGTAGAACATACGATTACTGAAATGATTACAGGGATAGATATCGTTCAAACACAAATTCTTGTGGCAGAAGGCCACTCAATTCACAGCCCGGAAGTTGGAATTCCAAGACAGGAAGACATTAAAACATGGGGATATGCTATTCAAGCAAGGGTGACGACGGAAGATCCGCTGAACAATTTCATGCCGGACACTGGAAAAATTATGGCGTATCGTTCCGGAGGCGGCTTTGGCGTTCGATTGGATACCGGAAACAGCTTCCAAGGCGCTGTTATTACACCTTATTATGATTCATTGCTTGTAAAAGTATCGACATGGGCGCTATCGTTTGAGCAAGCTGCCAGAAAAATGATTCGAAATTTAAGAGAATTTCGAGTTCGCGGAATAAAAACAAATATTCCTTTTTTGGAAAATGTCATTAAACATGAGAAATTTTTATCTGGAGAATATGATACGTCCTTTATTGATTCATCACCTGAGCTGTTCGTTTTCCCGAAACAACGAGATCGGGGAACAAAAATGCTCACATATATTGGGAATGTGACGGTGAACGGTTTTCCAGGCATCGGGAAAAAGAAAAAACCAGTATTTGATGAGCCACCAATTCCGCACGTAAAATTATCGGAGCCTATTCCAGAAGGAACGAAACAAATTTTAGAGAAAGAAGGAGTCGACGGCCTTGTTAAATGGGTAAAAGAACAAAAACAAGTGCTGTTGACGGATACGACTTTCCGAGATGCTCATCAATCATTGTTGGCAACTCGCGTGCGTACAAATGATATTAAAAAGATTGCTGAACCTACTGCGAGATTGCTTCCAAACCTGTTTTCGCTTGAGATGTGGGGAGGAGCAACGTTTGATGTTGCCTATCGCTTTTTAAAAGAAGATCCGTGGGAAAGACTTCAAATTGTCAGAAAGCATGTGCCAAACTTGCTTCTGCAAATGCTTTTGCGCGCATCGAATGCTGTCGGATATAAAAACTATCCAGATAATGTAATTAAAGAATTTGTCGAAAGATCAGCGGAAGCAGGCATTGATGTGTTCAGAATCTTTGACAGCTTAAACTGGGTAAAAGGGATGACCCTTGCCATCGATGCTGTCCGAAAAACCGGAAAAATTGCCGAAGCAGCCATCTGTTATACAGGGGATATTCTCGATCCAACAAGAAGAAAATATGATTTGAATTATTACAAACAGATGGCAAAAGAATTGGAAGCATCAGGCGCACAAATTTTAGGCATTAAAGATATGGCAGGATTGTTGAAGCCACAGGCGGCATATGAGCTTATTTCAGTGTTAAAAGAAACGGTCGATCTGCCAATTCATTTGCATACACATGATACGAGCGGAAACGGCATTTACACATATGCCAAAGCGATCGAAGCAGGGGTCGATATTATAGATACGGCGTTGAGCTCAATGGCCGGTTTAACTTCTCAGCCAAGTGCCAATTCTTTATATTATGCGCTTGAAGGTTCGGAAAGAAGACCGAATGTTAACATTCAATCATTGGAAAAGCTGTCTCAATATTGGGAAGAAGTGCGCAAATATTATCAAGACTTTGAGAGCGGCATGAAAGCTCCTCATTCAGAAGTTTATGTACATGAAATGCCTGGCGGACAATACAGCAATTTGCAGCAGCAGGCGAAGGCTGTAGGTTTGGGTGACCGCTGGGAGGAAGTGAAAGAAATGTACAGCCGCGTCAACCAAATGTTTGGTGATATTGTCAAAGTAACTCCGTCATCAAAAGTTGTTGGTGACATGGCGCTCTTTATGGTTCAGAACAATTTAACGGAAGAAGACGTATATGAGCGTGGAGAATCGCTTGACTTCCCAGATTCAGTCATTGAATTTTTTGCCGGATATCTCGGCCAGCCGTACGGAGGCTTTCCGAAAGAGCTCCAGCGCGTGATTTTAAAAGGCCGTGAGCCGATTACAGTTAGACCTGGTGAGCTATTGGAGCCGGTTAATTTCCAAGCATTAAAAGAAGAGCTGGAGCAGCTGCTCCATCGTGAGCCGACGCCTTACGAGACGATCGCTTATGCACTGTATCCAAAAGTGTTCACGGAATATTTGAAAACATATGAACAATATGGAAACATTTCTGTTTTAGATACACCGACATTCTTCTACGGAATGCGTTTAGGCGAAGAAATTGAAGTGGAAATTGAAAAAGGAAAAACGCTGATTGTGAAGCTAGTTTCCATTGGCCAACCGCAGCCTGATGGAACGCGGATCGTGTACTTTGAATTAAACGGCCAGCCGCGTGAGGTTGTCATTAAAGACGAGAGCATCAAATCAACTGTTCAGCAAAGAGTCAAAGCAGATCCGCAAAACCCTGAACATATTGGAGCATCTATGCCTGGAACAGTAATTAAAGTCTTGGTAGAAAAAGGCGAAAAAGTAAATAAAGGCGATCATTTAATGATCACTGAATCAATGAAAATGGAAACGACTGTTCAAGCTCCGTTTGCAGGTGTTATTAAAGATATTTATGTGAAGAGCGGAGAAGCTATTCAAACAGGTGATTTGTTAATCGAAATCACTAAATAATAAATTTTGTGCCAGCCATTTTTGGCTGGTTTTTTTATGTAAAATTTTAAAATTTAAAACTTCGTTTCGAAAAAACTATTGAAAATGATTTTCACTCATGTTATTCTTTAATTAATGATGAAAATCATTCTCAAGAAAGGCTGTGACGACATGACAATGCTTTTTGTCGGTAGTACGGTTTTGATTTATAGCATTTTAATCGGATATGTTTTGAAGCGAGTCGATTCAAATTCATAAATAAATTTTTCATATATTACATAGCGGGGATTGGCAAAAAACAGTCAATCTCTTTTTTATGGGAAAACTGAGCTTTTTAACAGTCGCTTGGGAGGAAGCGAAGCGGGTTTTTTCTTGTCCAGGCTCCTGAAAATAATTTTTTTGCCTTCATTTACGGGCAATATGGTAAAATCAACATGAGGAATTGACGAAAAGGAGCCTGAGGTATGGGAAATGTAGTTGAGCAAGAACGAATCAGCAGCTTGATTCAAATATTTGAAAAGCTTCCTAAAGAAGTCAAAGCTTCCTATAAACAAAAATGGAAAGAATTAATTGAAAAAGAAATGCAGGATCAAATCCAAATTGCATTTATGGGCCATTTTTCGGCAGGAAAATCATCGCTGTTAAACAAGCTTGCAAACGGAACCATTTTGCCTTCGAGTCCGCTTCCGACCAGCTCCAATATCGTCATGCTGGCGAAAGGCGAACGTTTGACCCGTGTGCATCTGTTTAATGGCAAAATGTATGAATCGAAAGACGATTTGGATAATGAGCTGATCAGCAAGCTGTGCAAACAAGAAAATGAAATTGAAAAAGTATTTATTCAACGGCCTTATTTTACGATTCGTGAACATCTGATTTTAACAGATTCGCCGGGAATTGATTCGACGGATGACGATCATCGCAAAAGAACAGAATCGGCGCTCCATTTAGCGGATTACATCGTATATGTGACGGATTATCATCACGTTCAGTCGGAGCTGAATTTTTCTTTCTTGTCAAAGCTGAGGGGGATGAATAAACCGATCATCGTCATCATCAACCAAATTGATAAGCATCAAGAAGATGAAATACCTTTTTCAACGTTTAAAACAAACATTGAAGCCTCGCTGACAGCTATCGGAATTGAAAAGGAAAATATTTATTATACGACAACGAAATCGCCTGAGCATCCTTTAAACGAATTTAAGCAGTTAGAGGAGCGGTTAAATGGGCTAGTCGATAATAAAAAGCATTTAGTGCGAAAAAATGTATTGGAGCAGGCAAAAATTTTGCTTCAACAAATGAAGGAGGATTTGTCTAAAGAGAAAGCGGAGAGCCTTCATCTCTCATTGGATGAATGGAATCAGCTTGATCAGCTGCTTCAAAACAGCCAGCAAAAATTGTCGGAAATAGAACAGAAGCTCAAACTGATAGATGAAGACATTAAACAGTTTGAAGCAGCATTTGATCAAGAACTTGATGGTTTGTTGAGAAACGCCAATCTTATGCCTTATGATACAAGGGAAAAAGCGGCAAAATTAATTGAAACCCAGAAAAAAGATTTTAAAGTTGGTTTGTTTTTCTCAAAAAAGAAAACAGAAGAGGCAAAACGAAATGCACTTATTCAATTTTATGAAGAGCTGGCCAAAAATGTGGAATCGCAAATTGTATGGCACATCATCAATATGGCGAAAAAATATTACGAAAAGCATCATATCGACCAACCTTCTCTTTTACAGCAAATACTAAGCTTTTCGATCGAATTTGATGAAAATATGCTGCTTGACGTGATCAAACCAGGGGCTGAATTAAACGGTCAATATGTGCTCCAGTATGGGAAAGATGTTTCAAATGCTGTACAGCAATTGTGCAAACGAGAAGCTCAAAGCTTGCGCGATCACATGATCAAAGCGTTACACAAGATGAATCAAACAGAAAGAGAACGGATGAAGCAGGAGCGGGAACAGCTTACAGTCAAACTGATGCAAATGTCTAAAGCGATTGATGAGAAAGAACAATTTATGAATGAGTTTAAACAGCTTTCCGACATATTAAATGGTCAAGGAACTGTTGACAATATCGATATCGAGCGATGGAAAGCCGAACATCTGCAAAAACAAATCATGGAATGGAATTCTCTTCAATTCCTTATTTCGAATGGAAAGCAAAGAAAAGATAAAAAAATAGAGAAAAAAGAAACCGAACGAAAACATGAAGCGGCGAAGAAAGATCAAATGACAAATAAGCTGCAAAAAGGGATTGAAATTTTAAATGAGACTGGGCTGGAGCATTCAGCCAACCGCTTAAAAGAAAAACTTTCTCAAATTGAGAACCGCTCCTTTCAAATTGCAATTTTTGGCGCGTTTAGTGCAGGAAAATCGAGCTTTTTAAATGCCTTGATTGGTGAAAAAATTTTCCCTTCCTCGCCAACTCCAACAACCGCTGTTATCAATAAATTAACCGGTGTTAAAGATGGCAAAAAACACGGGGATGTGGAAGTAGTCTTTAAAAATGAGCAGCAAATTTTAGAAGAAATTAATGAATTGCTAGCACCGCTTTCTCTTAAGGCGGAGCGATTTTCCGGTTTGCGCGAAGCGATGCTTCAAGCAATGAAACGAACGGAAGATGAAATGGTTCAACGAAGGCTGAACACCTTTTTAGAAGGAATCTCATTTTATGAAAAAGAAGATCAAAAAGTGAAATGGATCAAGGCAGATGAGCTTGAGTCATTTGTTGCAAAAGAAGAACGGTCATGTATGATTCAGGATGTAACGATTTATTATGATTGTGATCTGACTAGAAAAGGGATTACTCTTGTTGATACTCCAGGTGCGAGTTCATTTCACGGCCGGCATACAGAACTTGCTTTCCAATATATAAAACATGCGGATGCCATTATCTTTTTAACTTACTACAACCATCCATTTTCAAAAGGAGATCAGCAGTTTTTGGATCAGCTTGGTCTTGTAAAGGACGCCTTTACGTTAGATAAAATGTTTTTTATCATCAATGCAATTGATTTGGCGGAACATGATCAAGATGCAGAAGATGTTCGAAATTATGTCGAGCAAATGTTATTGTCCCATTCAATCCGAGAGCCGAAGCTTTTTCAAGTTTCAAGCTTACAGGCATTGGAAAAGAAAAAGATTTCAAAGGTTCGAGACGAGTTTCCGCATTTTCTCAAGTCGTTTGAACATTTTATCCATCATGAATTGATGACCGTTTTAATTCAAGCGGCTGAACATGAATTTCAACAGGCGGTCTCAGAACTTTCAGATATGATCAAGCTTTTGGAGCTTGATGAAAGCGAACGCGATCAGAAAATTCGCGAATTGAAGGATCAGCTCAATCGCATGCAGGAATTAATTCGTACGCAATCAGTTGACGAATACGTTATAACATTCCAACAGGAAACGGAAGAATTGAACTATTACGTAAAACAGCGGCTTCTTCATAAACTTCCGGAGCTGTTTAAAGAGGCGTATCATCCTGGCAAATTTACAAACAACACAAAGGGAGAAGCAGCCATTTTAATGGATTGTTTTAACGAAATGATAGAAGGACTGAATATTCAGCTCCAGCAGGAAATGAACGCTACAACACTTCGTATTGAAAATTATTTAAACGGAATATTGCAAAAAATCAATCAGAACCTGTCCGACATGGTTGCTAAACAATGTGAAGCAGTTCCGTTTTCAAATATAGAAGAGGTTCAATGGGAAGAAATCCGGATCCAAGTTTCCGTTTTCCCTTACATTCAATTTGATGTTTCAAAAGCACATAAAGTGTTCCGAAATACGAAATCATTTTTCGAGCAGAACGAAAAGCAAAAGCTGTTTGATATTCTAGAACAGAATTTGAAAGATACGATTGACATGTCGGTGAGAGCTTTTGAAGAGCATCTGGCTCGCCATTACGAAGCATTATTGAAAAAGGAAATCGAACAGCTGAAGGAAAAAATGATTCAGGAAGGAAAACAATTTATTCAAGCTAGATTAAAAACGTTGACAGCACCAAATGATGTACAATGGATGAAAGAAAAATTCAATGAATTAACATCGCTTTCATAAAGAGGGGCAGAAGCTCCTCTCTTCCTTTGAAAGTGCTCGAACTTAAAAATTAGGGGGAAAAAAGATGGCAGAAGTACATAAAGAGATAACAAAGCATTCAAACCGCCAGCACGAGATCGTGAAAAGGTTTTTGCATCTAGAAGAAAAACGGGAGCAGGCAATCGATGAAGCTGTAATGCTTTGCGAAAAGGGGCTTCATTTTTCCGTGCAAACGATTAACGAAATTACAAAAGAAATGAATGAGCTGGCCAGAACCACCGGAATCGTTCCGCAGCGAAAATACGTAACGGAAGAAATGGTAAAAGAATATGTAAGTCGGAAGCAAAGCTGAAAGGAACTGGATGACCCAGTTCCTCATAAAATTCATGGAAGAGTCTTTATTTTCTGGATGCTAACAGAACGTGCAAAATGGTTTGTGGAAATGTTTTTTGCCGGGAGAAGCCGCAAAAACAAAGCTCATCCCTCTGATCAAAAAGCGGATGATCTCATGGGGCCCCGCTCTTGATGGAACGCTCATAAACGTTGTTAGTTTATTGTGTTCTAATACATTAAAGGTCCCGGTGAATGTTCACAAACGTTGTTAGTTTATCGCGCTAATACATTAAGGTCCCGCTGAACGCTCCGAACGTTGTTAGTTTATCGTGTTCTAATACATTAAAGGTCCCGCTGAACGCTCCGAACGTTGTTAGTTTATTGCGTGCTAATACAATAAAGGGTTCCAATGAAAGACCAGAACGTTGTTAGTTCTTCTTCAATAAAATGAGTTAACACATAAAGCCCTCCGAACGATAAAAAATGCTGTTTCCAAATATAAGCAACACGAAAAAACTTAAAATCAGCCGCTTGTTGTTCCTTCATGATCAATCCCTTTTTGAAGCTGCAATGCTTTTTTGGCTAATTCATCAGCCGTTTTGTTTTGCTTTTCGGGAATCCATTTAATAAAAAACAAATCCAATTGATCGATGAGCTTTAACGCTTCTTGAAGATGGCTGTTATAGCGTTGATTTTTTGCATAACGTTTAAGCACTGCTTGCTCCACTGCCTGTGAATCGGTTCTGAAAGAGACGATCTTATATCCTTTTTCAAGGCAGATCATAAGTCCTTTGACTAATGCAGCAAATTCAGCTTCATGATTATCCATGACGCCAAGGGGGAAAAAATATTTTTCTTGAATGTTCGTTCCTTTTATATAAATACCGGCGCCGGAAAGTCCGGGATTTCCTTTTGCCGCACCATCTATGTAGACTTCTACCAATCAATTTCACTCCCTTAGAGGAATTTTTTTAAAAATGAAGAATATAACATGTCATCAAGATCATGATAAGGATGAAAAAAGCTTAAAATAGATGTGAGGAGCTTTTGATCTTATTAAGTAAAACATCTATTTGACTGCCTTTTTCTTTTCAAAAAAATCGATGTGATTATACCATACAATTCGATCAATGTCTGTAAAAACCCTTTTGAGTGAATCGGTTGCAAGGTTGAACAAAATATGGTATAAAAAATTAGTCTCTTCAATTGAGAATGCGAAAGATACATTTTCGAGAAAGTACAATCTCTTTTTGTGAAACAGCATAATGATAAATAAAAAACAGTGGAGATGGAATGATGAAAGATCGTGCGGCTATATTTGAAAAAGTGACTGAATTAATGGATGAATATTGCGTAAATTGTTTTTTAAAAGCTCATTTTCGAAAAGAATATGGAAAAACATATGCCCATTCATTTTGTATTAATAAATGCACGGTGGGACAGCAAATTAAAGAGCTGGGGAAAAATTTGAGGGGGACACGCAAGCGCGGCGATCGAAAATTCAGTAATAAATAAAAATTCCGAAAATAAAAAATAAAAAGAGGCAAAAGCCTCTTTTTATATTTGAAGATCAAATGATCATCGATTATAATTTTACAACGTTCGCTGCTTGTGGTCCACGATTTCCTTGGACAATTTCAAAAGATACCGCTTGACCTTCTTCTAAGGTTTTGAAACCTTCGCCTTGAATTGCAGTGAAGTGGACAAAAACATCGTCTCCGCCTTCAACTTCAATAAAACCATAACCTTTTTCATTGTTAAACCATTTTACTTTACCATTTTGTTGCATATTTCGATTTCCTCCTAATACTTTCCGCACAAAGCCGTGCTTAAAAAATTTTTTATCATTTAACAGGAATATAATGCAACAAGCAAGGTCTCAAAACCTTAGGCTGCCTATATTCAGCTAAATGATATATCTACTATACACTAACCAATTATTGAAAGTCAAGTTTATTCCAATCATTCGAATTTTTGTCAAAACGCTAAGATGGAAATTGATTGGGAATAAATCAGCTTAATTGCCGGCTACATGACAAGGATGCTTTCACCGTGAAAATCGGTGCTGTTTTCTCGCAAAAAAAAAAAGCATTTTCCAGGTAATACGAGGAAGTTAATACGATAAAGCGACATCATTTTATAAAAAAACGAATGTCTTATTGACACTCGTTTATGAAATATGTTCATGAATATATTTAGACATTCGTTCACTTTCTAACTTTATGTCGTCTAAAATGGTGTCCACAGCGTTTGGATGGTACAGTTGAAAAATATTTTTACGCATCCGTTTTAATTTATCAGGTGAATGCAATAATTTGTTCACCTCATCAATCATATCAGATACATTGTTGACGATGACCGCAGCGCCGTGTTTTGCAAAGAATTCCGCGTTTTCTTTTTCCTGCCCAGGAACCGGGTTGTATAAAACGAGAGGAACCGAAAGGGAAGAAGCTTCTGTTAACGTAATTCCTCCGGGTTTTGTAATCAACAAGGAAGCAATTCGAAACAGCTCGTCCACTCTTTCGACGTAACCCAAAACTTTCAATTGATCTCTGCTTGCTTTAGCAAGAGGGGCTAAGCGGTCTTTGAGCGCATGATTGTTTCCGCATACAACAACGGTTTGGACGTTTTCTGAATAGCGCATCGCTTCGCAAATTTCTTTCACATTTTTTAAGACGCCGTGAGCACCTGCCATAATAAGCAAAATATGTTTGTTCTCACTTAATCCATATTTGCGGTACAACGGTTCTATCTCAATATTTTCTTCAAATCGGCTGCGTATAGGAATTCCGGTAACTTTTACGTCTTTTTCGTCGATCCCTAAGCTGAGAAGTTTTTCTTTTACATCTTCACATGCTACATAATATTTATCTATGTTTTGATGCACCCAAATTTTATGTAAACAAAAATCTGTCATGACATTAAAGGTCGGAATCACGTGACCGGTGCGTCTCCGGTATTCGGGTACGACGATCATTGGAAACGTATTGATGATGATATCGGGTTTTTCAGCAGCAATCACTTGTTCGAGTTTTTTTCTGCCCATTGTGTAATAAACATTCATGACTCGTTTATTGTACATTTTATCTACACCATAATAAAACAAACGGTAAAACTGTTTTCCAAACGAAAAGCTCTTTAAATACAGGTATTTTGTGAATTCAGTAATGAGTGGATGAGACTCTTGATATAGATCGCAAACGATGACGTCCATACCCCGTTCCATACATCGCTTTTCCAGCGTCTTTGCCACTTGAATATGCCCGTTTCCGTACTTTGCTGTCAAGATCAAAATTTTCTGCTTATTCATAAACGATTTCATCACCTCAATTTCAGAACGTCGTATTTTAATCCGACCAGGTTGCTATTATTATTCCCAAATATAAGGAGTTTCTTGATATACATAATAGTTAAGCCAGTTGACAAACAGCAAATTCGCATGTGACCGCCAGCGATTGTAAGGCGATTTCGTCGGGTCGTCATTAGGGAAATAATTTTTTGGGATTTCGATGTCAAGTCCTCTCGCCAAATCTCGTTCATATTCATCTCTTAATGTTGTTGCATCATATTCAGGATGTCCGGTTAAAAAAATAAATCTCCCGTCTTTCGAAGAAATAAGACATACACCCGCTTCATCCGAATAAGACAAAATCTCTAAATCTTTTTGTTTTTTCACTTCTTCCACATCGATGTCCGTATGGCGAGAATGAGGAACGTAATAGATTTCATCGAAACCTCTTAACAGCTTGACGGAAGGATCTGATATTTTATGTTCAAAAACGCCGAAGCATTTTTTCGGCAGCATATATTTATCGATGCCGTAATGATAGAATAGGCCTGCTTGAGCACCCCAACAAATATGCAAAGTAGATGTCACATTTTCTTTCGTCCATTCAAAAATGTTTGTCAACTCTTCCCAATAATTAACAGCATTAAAAGGCATTTTTTCAACAGGAGCCCCTGTTACAATCAACCCGTCGAATTTTCGATGCTTGACTTGATCAAACGTTGTATAAAATTGTTCTAAATGCTGCTTTGCCGTTGTTTTTGGCGTATGGGTTTTCGGACGCAAAAACGTGATATTAACTTGAAGCGGAGAATTTCCTAAAAGTCTGAGAAGCTGGGTCTCCGTTTTTTCTTTTTCTGGCATTAAATTTAAAATGGCAATATTTAATGGGCGGATATCCTGAGTGTAAGCCCTTTTTTCATCCATCACG
Organism: Aeribacillus sp. FSL M8-0235; assembly: GCF_038000355.1. Lineage (NCBI taxonomy): Bacteria > Bacillati > Bacillota > Bacilli > Caryophanales > Bacillaceae > Aeribacillus > Aeribacillus sp. FSL M8-0235. The sequence goes on from NZ_JBBOBW010000001.1 coordinate 1,669,191, forward strand.
AAAATGTTTTCCTTCTCCAATATTTCTTTTGCCGGCAAATTTGCTGGTATATTAATTGGCATGTATGTGCACCTCCGGAATGTAATCGAAAAACAAAAAAATGAATCATGTGCAGAGCGAAACAGAACATGATCAGACTAAGTTTTGCTAATATTATAGATAGTTTAAAATGATATTTCAATTTTAGATTTGTTATTATTATGACTGTAATGTAAAATCAACGTAAATGGAGGGGGAGGCGTGATGACTGTTTATGACTTTGATGTAAAAACCGCAGATGGGCAAACAATATCACTATTACAGTATAAAGGAAATGTCATGCTCATTGTCAATACTGCAAGTTATTGCGGCTTTACGGAGCAATACAAAGATTTGCAAAATTTATATGAAACATACAAAGAAAAAGGATTTGTCGTACTGGCGTTTCCGTGTAATCAGTTTGGCAATCAGGAGCCGGGAACGGACGAAGAAATCCAAACATTTTGTGAAAATTATGGTGTGACATTTCCCGTCTTTTCAAAAATTGATGTGAGAGGCCCGAATGCCCATCCTTTATTTGTGTACTTGACCGAACAAATTCCAGGCGTGTTTGGAACAAAGATGATTAAATGGAATTTTACAAAATTTTTGATCGACCGCGACGGAAATCCGGTAGAGCGATTTGTTCCGCAAACAAATCCGAAAGACATCGCTCCTTATATCGAAAAGCTTTTGTAAATTCTCCATTATTTCACTGCAAGTGCTTTTGGAAAGAATTTTGCAGACTGGCATGTTAAAATGGAACTAGCTAAGAGGAAGTAGGGAGTGACATCTTGTGAACATTAAGTCGATTGAACCTACCCCAAGCCCTAATACGATGAAAGTAATTCTCGACCAAGAGCTTCCGGCAGGTAAAAGGAACAATTATAAAAAAGAAAATGCTCATGAAGCACCAAAGGAAATCCAATCCATTTTAGCAATTGAAGGGGTGAAAGGGGTTTATCATGTTGCAGATTTTATGGCCATTGAACGAAACAGCAAATATCATTGGCAGGATATTTTATCAGAAGTAAGAAGCATTTTCGGCGAGCAGGTTGAAGATAACAGCCAGGACGCCTATTCTCCTGAAGAAGGATATGGCGAAGTAAAAGTGTTTATTCAAATGTTTCACGGCCTGCCGATGCAAGTAAAGCTGACAGACGGACATGAGGAGCGCCGCTACGGGCTGCCTGAACGCTTCCGAAACATGATCATGGAAGTTCAAAAGCATGCGAACAACGTTGTTTTAGAAAGGGAATGGAAGGAGCATGGCGTCCGCTACGGAGATTTGGATGCAATCGGCCAGGAGGTTGTCGATGAAATATCAGCAGCCTATCCGGATGACAGGCTGGAACGCATAAAAAATAGAATCATTCATCAAAAGGATGAAAAGGAAACGTTTAAGCGATTCAGCTACAAAGTAACGGTTGACATGCTTGATGATCCTGATTGGCAAAAGCGATTTGCCCATTTGGAGCAAATGGATCCAACGCTTGAAGATTTAGATGTGCTGGAAAAAGCGTTGAATGATGAGAAAGCATCGATACGAAGACTTGCAACGGTCTATTTAGGAATGCTCGAAGATCCGGCTGTCCTTCCTTTGCTCTATAAAGCGTTAAAAGATAAAAGCGTTACTGTTAGAAGAACAGCAGGTGATGCGCTATCTGACATCGGGGACAAAGCGGCTATTCCTGAAATGGCGAAAGCATTGAAGGACAAAAGTAAACTTGTTCGTTGGCGAGCAGCCATGTTTTTGTACGAAGTAGGAGATGAATCTGTTTTAAAGGAACTGAAGGAAGCGGAAGACGATCCAGAATTTGAAGTGAAAATGCAAATAAAAATGGCAATAGAAAGGATCGAAAAAGGAGAAGAAGCAAAAGGATCCGTTTGGAAGCAAATGACCGAAAGCCGGCAAAAGTAGCATATTTCTGTTTCATAAACGAATAATGTTAAATATAGTAAAAATTAGGGGGATTGAAAATGTCAATGGCTTATGAAGAGTATATGCGTCAGCTCGTTCAACCGATGAGAGATGAGTTGACAAATGCCGGATTCCGCGAATTAGTTACACCTGAAGAGGTGGATCAATTTATGGAATCAGCGGAAGGGACAACGCTCGTCTTTGTGAATTCCGTTTGCGGCTGCGCAGCGGGACTTGCAAGACCAGCGGCAACACAAGCTTTAGTAAGAAGCGAAAAAACTCCTGACCATCTCGTAACAGTTTTTGCGGGTCAAGATCGGGAAGCGACGGCAAAAATGAGGGAGTATTTTATCGGTTATGAACCGTCGTCGCCGTCAATGGCTCTTTTAAAAGGAAAAGAAGTTGTCCATTTTATCCCAAGACATGACATTGAAGGCAATACGCTGGAAGGAGTTATGGAAAATCTTCTTCAAGCATTTGAAAAGCATTGCTAATGATATTCAGCTTCTTAAAAGTAAAAGAGCTCATGGTCTTCCATGAGCTTTTAGTCTGTAAGTTCCATTACAATTAAATATGCAAGTGTAATAAAGCTACCTATTATGAACATTGCATCATACATATGTACTTTCCTCCAATCAACTAGAAAAAATTTTGCAGGATGAGTTGAACGGTCATTTTCTGCCGGTTTCCCAAATTGTCGGCTTCCGATCTGCTGCCTCCAACTTCTGATTTTTATTTTACCCTTTTTTCTCGTTTTTTTGAACCCATTTCTTTTCAGTCAAAAAACTCTATCAAATATCTATTTTGATTAAAATATGATAGAATGATAGTATCGTTTGTTCATTTGGCGGAAAGGATGTTGGGAACTTGAAAAATTGGATTCGAAAATCGCTTGTCGTTTTATTTACACTCGCAACATTCGGGCTTGTAGCGCCTCCGTCCGCCTTAACCGTCAATAAACAGGCTCCTGACGCAAACTATGCACCGGAGGCCGAAGAGAAAAAACTATTACTGCATCGTGATTCACAAGATCAGTCAGCAATAGAACAGCCAAACATTGTCGATCAATTTTTGTTTGAAGCGGAAAAACAATCATTTGAAAAATTCGGCAAAAAAATCAGCGGTGTGATAGAAGATGAGTTTCGCAACTTAGTTTTGCCGCAAATGGAAGAAGTGATCAAAACCTTCTTGGCAACGGAGAAGGAAAAATTTGCAGATTTGGCTATATCCCAAAAACCTGCGAATGGAAAAGGAGAAAAAATTTTTCACATTTATGATCGTACGAGCGGAAAAGACTTGATACGATTTCATGTTCGCGTCGATCATCCGCCAAAACAGGGCTATTGGTTTGATTTTCATTACCATACATACCATGACCACTTTCAAACCCATTATGCATTGGGGAAAATTTATTGGGACACAAACACACCTCCAAATTGGATGCAGTAAAGGAAGTGATTGAATATGGCGTATTCACTTGAAAAGCTCCAAAAAAAAGCGATTGAATTGTTGGAAGATCGGGGAGTAACATTAAAAGACATTGGACAAATCGTGTTGGAGCTGCAAAAAAAATACATTCCCGATCTGTCTCTTGAAGAATGCACATACCATGTTGAAAAGATTTTAAGAAAACGAGAAATCATTCATGCTGTCTTGACAGGAATTGCTTTAGACAAGCTTGCGGAACAAAAATTGCTTCCTGAACCGCTTCAGCAAATTATCGAATCAGATGAACCGCTATATGGAATTGATGAAATTTTATCGTTATCGATTGTAAATGTTTATGGGTCAATTGGATTTACGAATTATGGCTATTTAGACAAAGAAAAATTTGGAATCATCAAAGAGCTGAACAATAGCCATGACGGGAAAGTCAATACATTTTTAGACGATATCGTGGCAGCCATTGCTGCAAGTGCAGCTAGCCGCATTGCTCATAATAACGAAGATGTAAATGATAAGCTGGAAGAGATAAAATAATTTCAGAAAGTGTGCAGCGGGAAATAATTGGCGATTCGCCAATTTTTCCATTTTTAAAGATGGAGATTGCAAAAATAAGCTGCATGAGACGGCTTTTTCGATCCGGATTTTGAAAAAATTTTTTCGTTTGACAAACGGTTTAATAGCAATGAGAGAACGAGCCGATTGTAAACTAAAGTAACATTTCAACTAAAGGATGTGTCATCAATGGAACAATACTTAAATTTATGCAGACATGTGCTTGAGCACGGGGTTAAAAAACAGGATCGGACGGGGACAGGAACCATCAGCACATTTGGATATCAAATGCGTTTTGATTTGGCTAAAGGGTTTCCTCTTGTTACGACGAAAAAAATTCATCTAAAATCGGTCATTTATGAGCTGTTATGGTTTTTAAAAGGTGATACAAACGTAAAATATTTACAAGAACACGGCGTCCGAATTTGGAACGAATGGGCAGATGAGAACGGCGACTTGGGCCCCATTTACGGCTACCAATGGCGTTCGTGGACAGGTGCAGACGGAAATACCATCGACCAAATCTCAAATGTAATTGAACAAATTAAAACGAATCCACATTCACGGCGATTGATTGTAAGTGCTTGGAACGTCGCTGATTTAGATAAAATGGCCCTCCCGCCGTGTCATGCGTTTTTCCAATTTTATGTTGCGGAAGGAAAGCTTTCGTGTCAGCTTTATCAACGATCAGCAGACCTTTTTTTAGGTGTACCGTTCAATATTGCTTCCTATGCGCTTTTAACGATGATGATTGCTCAAGTTTGCGACTTGGAGCCCGGGGAGTTTATCCATACATTCGGCGATGTTCATATTTATAACAACCATATTGAGCAAGTAAAATTGCAGCTGACGAGGGAGCCGCGGCCTCTTCCGACAATGAAATTGAATAAAGAGGTAAAATCCATTTTTGATTTTACTTATGAAGATTTCACGCTGGAAGGGTATGATCCTCATCCTCACATTAAAGGTGAGGTGAGTGTATGATTTCCTTTTTGTTTGCGATGGATAAAAACTGGCTGATCGGAAAGGACAATAAGCTTCCTTGGCATCTTCCGAATGATTTAAAATATTTTAAAGAAACAACGATGAACAAAAAGATCGTCATGGGCCGTAAAACCTTTGAATCGATTGGACGGCCCCTTCCCGGAAGAGAAACGATTGTGTTAACAAAGAATGAAAAGTTTTCTTGCGAAGGCTGTCTCGTTTTTCATTCGATAAATGAATTTTTGCAATTTGCCCAAAACAATAAGGAAGAAGAAATTTTTGTAATTGGCGGAGCGAAGATTTTTGAAGCGCTGCTTCCATTTGCCGATCGGCTCTATGTAACAGAAATTGAGGGGGAGTTTGAAGGCGACACATATTTTCCAAAAATTGATTTTTCTGAATGGAAGCTTATTTCCCAAAAAGATGGAGTAGTTGATGAAAAAAATGTTTATCCGCACCGCTTCCTTGTGTACGAGCGAAATAAAATAAGAACGGTCTGAGTCAATTTGAAGTCAAGGAAGCATTGCTTCTTTTGCCGGTTTCTATAGGACATTAAAAAAGGCGCTCAAGCGTCTTTTTTAGTTGTGCCATATCTTGCAAGTAATACATATAAGAATCATATAAATTCACATGTAAAATTGGATTCAATCGGTCAAAAAAGCCGATTTCTAAATAAAAACAATAGATGTAATTTTATTTTTATTTGAATCGTGTTATAATTTAAAAATTAAGAAATTGTTTAAGGGCAGGGATGTACGATGACGAATTTGACAAAAGTTGAAGCATTCGTCCAAGTAGAAGATATATTAAAAGCGCATCAATCATTAAAGGATGTTGTGACACATACTCCATTGGAATTTAACCAAAGATTATCTGAAAAATATGGTTGCCGGGTATACTTGAAAAGGGAAGATTTGCAAGTTGTACGCTCTTTTAAAATAAGAGGAGCTTACAACAAAATGAAACATTTGACTCCTGAGGAAACGAAAAATGGAGTTGTCTGTGCAAGTGCTGGAAATCATGCGCAAGGAGTCGCATTTTCGTGCAGAGCGTTAAAAGTGCATGGAAAAATTTTTATGCCTTCCACAACTCCTAAACAAAAAATATCTCAGGTGGAATTGCACGGAAGAGAGTACATTGAAATTGTGTTGACAGGCGATACATTTGATGATGCGTATAAAAAAGCGCTTGAATGCGCCGAAAAAGAAAACCGTACGTTCATCCATCCGTTTGACGATAAAGATGTCATTGCGGGCCAAGGCACCATTGCTGTTGAAATTTTAAATGACAGCGATGAGCCAATTGATTTTTTGTTTGCTGCTATCGGCGGCGGAGGGTTAATGTCTGGCATCGGCACATACTTTCAAAGCGTATCGCCGGAAACAAAATTAATCGGCACGGAACCTTCCGGAGCACCAGCTATGGCGAAATCACTCGAAAAAGGCGAAGTAGTCGAACTGGATGAAATTGAAAAATTTGTGGATGGAGCGGCGGTCCAGCGGGTAGGAAATCAGACATTTTCCATTTGCCGGACAATTTTGGACGATCTTTTACTTGTGCCGGAAGGAAAAATTTGTACAACGATCTTGAACTTATATAATGAAAATGCAATTGTAGCAGAACCAGCAGGTGCGCTTCCAATCGCAGCGCTTGATTTTTACAAAGATCAAATAAAAGGAAAAAATGTCGTTTGTATTCTTAGCGGAGGCAATAACGATATTGAGCGCATGCAGGAAATTAAGGAGAGATCCTTAATTTATGAAGGCTTGCAGCATTATTTTATCGTTAATTTTCCGCAGCGTGCGGGTGCTTTACGTGAATTTTTAGATGAGGTATTAGGTCCGACGGATGATATCACTCGCTTTGAATACACGAAGAAAAATAATAAAGACAGCGGTCCTGCGCTTGTCGGCATCGAAGTCAAGCATCGGGAAGATTATCGCGGATTAGTTGAAAGAATGAAAAAGAAAGGTTTTCCTTTTACAGAGGTTAACAAGGACAGCAACTTATTCAATTTGTTAATTTAAAATATTTTTGTATATGACAAATTTTTGCAAAATTCGCTCCTATTTTGTTGTATAATAGAAGAAACGGGTAAAAAGAGGATTGATACTTTGCTATTTAAAAGCCTAGAGTTCAAACTTGAAAATGGACAGAAGGTGAAGATTGTTGAAATCCCAGTATTGGAGGAGGATAACTCTTACCGTTTCATGTTAAATATTCATTTGCAGCTTTTTATAGCGAACATTTGCAAAGAATCAAAGCCAAAAAGCCTTTATAATTTTCGAAGCTATTTGAAGCATGCTTTAAAGTGGAAAGATTATGAATCAATTTTTCAAGACAACCGATTAAAACATAACGCTTAAAGAAATATCCCTTGCAGATATTTGATTATCGGCAAGGGCTTTTTATTTTTTTTAAGCGTTTTGGAGAAGAAGGAGAGATCTGCGAAATTGACCGTTTTTGAATTTTTAAGTTTCAAAATATGTTAGGACGGGTAAAGATTAGAGACTGTTTCTTTTCTTTTGATCAGAAACGTGATAAGGTTGAAATATTATTGTTTGATAGGAAGTGAATATATTGACACAAAAGGTAAGGATCGTTACCGATTCAACAGCAGATTTAGATAAAAATATTTTGGAGGAATACAATATTGAAGTTGTTCCGTTAACCTATACATTGAATGGTGTATCTTATACGGACGGCATTGATTTTGAACCAGCGGAATTTATTGAAAAAATGATGGAATCAGCAGAAATACCGAAAAGTTCTCAGCCTTCTCCGATCCATTTTAAGGAAGTGTATGATCGCCTTCATGCAGAAGGTTTTCAAGTGCTATCCATTCATATGTCCGGTAAACTGAGCGGAACAGTGCGCGCCGCACAGCAGGGGGCAAGCCTGACCGAGGGAGAAGTTACGGTCATAGATTCCAACTATATATCTAGCGCTTTAGGTTTTCAAGTGATTGAAGCGGCAAAAATGGCAAAAAAGGGAGCAATGTTAGACAAAATAATCTCTCATATAGAACAAGTACGAAAAAACACTTTTCTTTATGTATCAGTAGACACTCTCGAGCATTTGGAAAAAGGGGGACGGATTGGAAAGGGAAAGGCTCTATTAGGATCGTTATTGAATATTAAACCGATCGCTTCTTTACAAGACGGGATCTTTACGCCAATCACAAAAGTTAGAAGCCATTCGCAAGTTGTTAAATTTTTTATGAAGCAATTGATTCAAGATATAAAAGATCGCGATTTGCTGAGGATTGGGGTGGCGCATGCCAATGCATTAGATTTGGCGCTGCGCTTAAAAGAGGAATTGTTGAAGATCACAACCGCCGATAAAATTGATATTTGCACAACGACACCAATCATTTCCATTCATACCGGCAAAGGAGCTTTAGGAGTTTCTTACTATGTGAAGCCATAAGTAAAAGCTAGTTTTTTGAATCTTTTATGAATCATTTTGGAATTTGTTTTCACTTGAATGAAAATTTGATACACTTTCGATGAGAATAGGTGAAAGGTGAATGATCGATGAAGAAGAAAATGTTCATTTCCTGTTTTCTGTTATTGATCTTTTTAACGGCTTGCAGCGGAAATAAAATAAAAGATCCGTTGAATTATAAAGTGGAAAATTTTGAATTTACGGATCAAAACGGACAGCCCTTTGCTTTAGCAGATTTAAAAGGGAAGGTTTGGGTAGCTGATTTTGTTTTTACAAGCTGTGAAACCGTTTGTCCGCCGATGACAGCCCATATGGCTCAATTGCAGGAAAAAGCGGAAAAAGAAGGTGTTGAAGTCGAGTTTGTATCATTCAGCGTTGATCCGGAAGTAGATACACCAGAGAAACTGAAACAATTTGCAAATCAATTTTCCGATTCTCTTGACAACTGGCATTTTTTAACCGGATACAGCCAAGAGACAATTGAAAACTTTGCAAAAAACAGTTTTAAAACGATCGTTCAAAAACCGGAAAGCGATGATCAGGTCATTCATGGAACGAGCTTTTATTTAGTGGATCAAAACGGAGTTGTTTTAAAAAGCTACAACGGTGTTGAAAATACGCCGTATGACGAAATCATCAACGATATAAAAGCTGTTCAATAAAGTTTAAAGTTGGCCTAAAGCGTCTGACAGCAGGGGGAAAGGACCCTCTGTACATGATGCCTTTGGGTCAATTTTAAACTTTTTTTCGTATGATATAATAAAAAGAAAGAGATCGTCACAAGGTGATAGGAATGCTGTCGAAAAAATTTTCTCTTCTTATTATGACTTTTTTCTTATTAACCGGATGTGTCCAAAAATCCACTGCTTCTCCTTCAAATCAAGCGAAGGCGGAAGAGGAAGAGAGCAAACCGATTGAAACTGAAATCGCTGTCGCGGGGAATGAAAGTAGGTCCAGCTCTTTTCAATTGCAAGGAGATATCAAAATTGTTGCACTTGGCGACTCCCTGACAAAAGGAGTGGGCGACCGAACAAAAGAAGGCTATGTTGGTCTCGTTTCAGATGAATTAGAAAAAAAGGAAGACATTTCATCTGTTTCAACAGTCAATTTTGCAGCGATGGGGCATTCAACGGAAAATTTGTTAAAAAAGCTTGATGAAGATCAAGTAAAAAAGGAATTGGAAGATGCCGATCTCATTTTCATGACGATTGGTGCAAATGATTTAATGAAAGTCGTGCGGGAAAATATTTTTGAATTAACAGTTGAACTTTTTCAAGAAGAACGCCTTCTTTATGAACAACGTTTAAGAGACATTATGAACAAGATCCGGTCGACAAATGAACAGGCAGTGATTGCGTTTATTGGGCTTTATAATCCGTTTGCGTGGAAATTGGCAGAATTTCCGGAAATTGATATGATTATTTCGGAATGGAACGAGCGGACGAAACAAATTTTGCTCGGAGATGGACGTGCGGTATTCGTTTCAATTCAGGATATTTTTCAAGAAGGAGAGGACAAAAACCTCTTATATACAGATGAATTCCATCCGAACGAGAACGGATATGTATTGATTGCGGCAAGGGTTATGGAAACATTGGAAAATGGAACAAAAAAGGATTGAAGTAAATGAATAAATGGAAGCTTGCATTTTTTATCTTGTTGTTTTCCAATTTTTTGATTATTCTCATCTCCTCTGGTCTTCTGCTTATGCCTGGGGAAAAACCGCCTCTGAAAAAGGAAGCGGAAGGTAGTAAAGATTTTGCTGTCTTTAAAGTGGAAACAGATAAACAGACAGTAACTAAGGTCATCAATGATTATTTAAAAAAGGAAGCCGTTCATCAGCCTCTCACATACTGGGTTGAAATTACGGATGATATTAAACTGTACGGCAGCCTTCTCGCTTTCGGCCGAGATTTGGACATGGTCATGTCTTTTGAACCGAGTGTACAGCAGGGAAACGTCATTTTAAAGGTGAAAAGCTTATCGGTTGGGAGACTTTCCGTTCCGGTTTCTTATGTGTTGAAATATATTGATTCCCAATACCACTTTCCAAAAGAAGTGCAGATTGATGCAAAAAATCGCCAGATTGTAGTCTTTCTTGATCAGCTGGCATTGGAAAACGGGTCTAAAATTCAAGCTGAAAAAATTGATTTGGAGGAAGGGGTAATTTCAGCAAATTTGTATGTTCCGCTCCCTCTCAAATAAGTAAGCGGGTATCAAAACCCGCTTTTGTTTGTGCGCCCGGCATGTATATGAACTATAGGGTGTAAGTCCCGAACCCCGAAGACAGAAGTAGAGGTTAGCCAAGAGCAAGGGTGTCCGTGGTGACGCGGAATCTGAAGGAAGCTGGAGGCAAAACACCGGTCCGAGGAACACGAACCTCATATAAGGCTAGGTATGATTGAGTGAGTTTGCAAAACAAAACAAAGCTCTTTCTGTCGAAGGTCATATCGAGTAAATGAGGCGGATAGATGGTGTGAAAGTGCATGTACTTACCCGGGGAGGTCTGGTGGATATGTGAAGTACGCTTCATAACCTACTTAGTGATAAGTAGCTGAACCGTCAGAAGTCAGCAGAGGTCATAGTATTAGTTGGTCTAGAACAACTAAGAAGGACCGAACAATTAAGAGAGAATAGCCCTTGGCATTCAGTGAGTCATGATGAACACAGAAAACGTAGTACCTCACTTGAGGGAGGAAGCGGTGAATCCCGTGGGAGACCTCTTGGAGGGTGGAGTGACCACTGGCATAAAGAGAACAGCTATTCACGGAAGTTATGAAAACTTGCGTCAATTATCTTAATTGAACCGCCGTATACGGAACCGTACGTACGGTGGTGTGAGAGGACGGGAGTTAATCGCTCCCTCCTACTCGATTGTCAAAATTGAACACGAAGACCTTTTGGATAAAAGTTTTTAATGGTTCCTTTCGTTTCTTTTCCCCAACCGATCGATTCGCCGTCTATTGTCATTAATATCCATCCCCTGTCTACACCCAATGGAGATGAAATCGTTTCTCCCGTTAAATAAGCTTGCCAATCTTTTTCGTTCGTTGAGAAGGAATAACTGTATTTCACATCATTTGGTGTGAGTGACAGGGCAAGATGATGATTCGGTTCAAATCGTTTCTTTTTGATTTCTCCAAGATGGAGACCCGCCCGCAAAACGTTCAACGAAGTAATATCTGGGCATTTTTCAGGTAATACATACAGCTGTTGTTTTTTTAAGAAAAATGCCCCGGTTATTCTTTTCTTTAAAAAAGAATGTTCGAATTGCTGAAACTCAGCTAATTGCTGTTTTTTGACATTTGATTTTAAATATGAAACGCTGCTTCTCGTATTGTTTTCGCCATTTTTGATTAATTTCGCAACGAAATGCCCTTCACCTTTGATTTTATGCGGCCAAAGGCGGATGCATTTTGAAATTTCTTCAAAATTCGTTTTTGTCCATTCCACTCTTCCTCGATCAAAACCTTCACGTTTAGGAATTTCAACAAGAGACATTTCTGGATGCATGCTTACAAATGCCTCAATAACCTGTTCATTTTCTTCAGGAGAAAACGTGCAGGTGGAATAGACGAGAGTTCCGCCGGGTTTTAACATTTGAAACGCTAAAGATAACAGCTTTTTTTGCGTGTACGAGCATTTTTCAACAAGATCCTCGCTCCAAAATTCGATGGCGTTATCATCTTTTCGAAACATTCCCTCTCCAGAGCACGGGGCATCAACTAAAATTTTGTCGAAATAATTCGGAAAGTGTTGAACCAGTTTTTCGGGCCGTTCATTTATCACAATAGCGTTTTGAATTCCGAAACGTTCAATATTTTCCGATAGTGCTTTCGCTCGTTTGAAATGAATTTCATTTGAGATAAGAATTCCTTCATTTTCCATCGCCGCGGCAATTTGCGTCGATTTTCCTCCTGGCGCAGCGCACAAATCTAATATTTTTTCTCCGGGTTTTGCCTGAAGCACTTCAGCAGGAACCATAGCACTCGGTTCTTGTATATAATAGAGCCCAGCTGCATGAAAAGGGTGTTTTCCGGGCTCGTCTTGTTTTTCATCGTAATAAAATCCGTCTTCACAAAAGGGAACTGAAGAAAGAGAAAAAGGTATTTTCCGAATGAACGTTTCTTTTTCTATTTTTAGACGATTGAAGCGCAGTCCCTTGATCGGTTCATCTCGCAAAGCAGAAAAAAAATCATCTGCTTCATTTTTTAACAATTGTTTCATTTTCCGGCAAAAATCATCAGGTAATGCCATATTTCAGATCTCCTTTCCTAAAATATTATAGCGGAATATGAAACATAATGGCGAAAATTCTTTCTGGCGAATTCTTGACGGAGAGGTGAAGATAAGAGAAAATAAATTGTTAGAGATGAAACATTTTTATAGAAAAAGAAAAGCAAGGGAATTTGGTGTAGGGGTGATGTATTTGAAAAAAATATATTTAATTGCTAGCATCGTCATGTTCCTCCTTGCTGTTTATTTTGGCGGTATGGCATATAAACAATACCTTGCTGGAAACTTAGATTACAATTTAGACAAAGTTTACATAAATGTCGGTTACTGCGCCTTGTTTTTAAGCATTGCTGTATATGTACTTCATTTGCGCGAGCATAAAAGTTAAAGAAAAGCGAGATAGAAAGGGGATCCAGAAGGATGAAAAACGTCCTTTGATGGATCGCCTTCTTTCTTTCCTGTAAAAGTAAAAATTTTACATCGTAGTTGATTCTTGATACATAAAAATTTAAAGTCAAAGATATGCAGGTGAAGTTATCATGTTACGTTCAAATAAACAAAATATCTCCCTCATATTACTGCTTTGCAATGTTTTTATCGCTTTTTTAGGAATCGGACTCGTTGTTCCGGTTTTGCCTGCTTATATGAATGAACTAAATTTATCGGGCGTTTATATGGGATATCTCATAGCAGCATTTTCAACTGCCCAGTTGTTTTCCTCGCCGGTCACGGGGATTTTTACTGACCGTTTTGGCAGAAAGATTATGATTGTCATCGGTTTAGTTTTGTTTGCTGTATCCGAATTTTTATTTGCAATAGGTTCTGCGTTCTTCTTGCTTTTGATTTCAAGAATAATTGGCGGAATCAGCGCGGCATGTATTATGCCCGCTGTTACTGCGTTTATTACAGATATCACCATTTTAGAGGACAGGCCGAAAGCGCTTGGATATTTGTCTGCCAGCATTAACGCAGGTTTTATTATCGGGCCCGGCATCGGAGGATTTGCAGCAGAATTCGGCATTCGGGTGCCGTTTTTTCTTGCGGCATTTATTGCGCTTGTCGCAGCCGTTTTTTCCATTCTCCTTTTAAAAGAACCGCTTCCAAATGATAACATTCAACAATTAGATGAAAAACAAACTCGTCTTCAATTTTTCAGCGAATTAAGCAAATCGATCAAACCTCCGTATGTTGTACCGCTATTGATCGTGTTTGTTTTAGCATTTGGTCTTTCCGCATATGAAACGATGTTCGGTTTGTTTGTCGATAAAAAATTCGGTTTTTCGCCGAAAGATATTTCCATCGTCATAACAACAGGAACGATTTTTGGACTCATCGCCCAAATCGTTTTCTTTGACAAGCTAGTGAAGTATCTTGGCGAGAAAAGGTTGATTGAAATTTGTTTATTAGGCGCTTCCGTCTTTATTTTTCTGTCAACCTTAGTTGACGGCTACTTTTTCATTATGGCTGTAACGTTTGCTGTATTTTTAGCATGCGATCTTCTTCGACCAGCTGTCACCACTCTATTATCCAATATGGCAGGAGATGAACAAGGGTTTATTGCCGGCATGAACTCTACTTATACAAGTTTAGGAAACATTGTCGGTCCTGCGATTGCAGGAATTTTGTTTGATATCGACGTCGATTTTCCATACGTTTTAGCTTCCATCGTTTTGCTTTTAGCCTTCATGATGGCAGCGTTATGGCCATTTCGTGATAACATGGAGCAAAAAAGGAAAAATTCTTAATGGAACGAATATACTAGTTTTTGCACTTCGCTATGCTTGAGTTGCAAATCAATTGTTTTGTTCTTTTTAATCGTTTTATAATGTATTGTAGGAAGAACAAGTTGATCTTTACTTTTGCGATGAGAATGAGCAGGCAGGAAAATTAGCTAAAGGGAGGGAAAAATGATGAGCAATGAAAAATATGAATTGGCTACTTTTGCGGGTGGCTGCTTCTGGTGCATGGTCCAGCCTTTTGATGAGCTTCCGGGAATTATTAAGGTTGTTTCCGGATATACGGGAGGACATAAGGAAAATCCGACATATGAAGAAGTGTGCTCGCACACGACGGGTCATGTGGAAGCCGTGCAAATTACCTTTGATCCGAACGTGTTTCCATATAAAAAGCTTCTGGATATATTTTGGCAGCAAATTGATCCGACTGATCCGGGCGGACAATTTTATGACAGGGGAGAATCTTACAAAACGGCTATTTTTTATCATTCGGAGGAACAGCGCGAGCTCGCGGAACAATCGAAAGAGCTTTTAGAAAAAAGCGGACGTTTTGAAAAACCGATTGCGACCGAAATATTGCCGGCAAAACCTTTTTACCCAGCCGAAGACTATCATCAAGATTACTACAAAAAAAATCCTTTTCACTACAAACGGTATCGTCAAGCGTCTGGACGGGATGAATTTATACGCAAGCATTGGAGCGACTGGGATAAAGAAGAGCTGAAGAAACGATTGACTCCGATGCAATATGAGGTGACGCAAAACAACGGGACGGAGCCTCCATTTCAAAATGAATATTGGGATCATAAAGAAGAAGGGATTTATGTCGACATCGTCTCGGGAAAACCGCTTTTCAGCTCGCTCGATAAATTTGATTCAGGCTGCGGATGGCCAAGTTTTACAAAACCGCTTCATCAGCATGAGATCGTCGAAAAATTAGATACATCTTACGGCATGATCCGTACAGAGGTTAGAAGCAAAACGGCGGATTCGCACCTTGGACATGTTTTCCCTGACGGTCCAGAACCGACAGGCCTTCGCTACTGCATTAACTCGGCTGCGCTTCGCTTTATCCCGAAAGATCAGCTCGAACAAGAAGGCTATGGTGAATATAAAAAACTGTTTGAAGACGATCAAACAGAGTAAAGATTATATGAAAATGAATGGGCACAAAAACATGTGCCCTTTTTTTATTAAATGTTCAAATTTATGTAAAATTCCGTTAAAACCTATATACATCGTAAAACAAAATTAGTATCATATATTAGGTTGAATTTTTATGGATGAAGGAGGGTGAAAATCGTTTATGAATAGCGGTTCTTTTTTAGATCCGGACGGACCCGAGATAGGTAAGGCAGTATGTATGCGGAAAGAGGCGCTGTTCGTAAGCGATGACACTCTTGCGCGTGCAGACTGCCTCTAGCAAAGGAGGTTAAAGCATGCTGAACATTTATATGTCAAGCGCGAACGGCCAATTGAAGGAAATTGAAGATATTCAAAACGGTTGTTGGATCAACATGGTGGCACCGACTGAGGAAGAAGTTCATTTCGTGTCAGAACGGCTGCAAATTCCAATAGACTTTTTTAAAGATGCACTGGATGATGAGGAAAGATCCCGGATTGAAAAAGAGGACCACAATGTGTTGATTATTGTTGACATTCCGGTTATCACGGTAGATGACATCGGGCAAACGTTTTATGAAACGATCCCGATCGGAATGATCATTACTGACAGTTGTTTTATTACAGTATGTTTGCAAGGAAACCCAATCTTTGAACAGTTTGCCAGAAACAAAGTTAAAGGTTTTTATACGTTTATGAAAACGCGATTTGCTTTTCAAATTTTATATTTAACTTCAACATATTATTTGCGATATCTGAAACAAATTAATCGCAAAACGAGCGAAGTAGAAAAAGAGCTTCATCAATCGATGAAAAATAAAGAATTTTTTTCATTGCTCAGTCTGGAAAAAAGCTTAGTTTATTTTACGACATCGCTGAAATCCAATAATATTGTCATGGAAAGGCTGCTGCGATTAAATTACTTGAAAATGTATGAGGAAGATCAAGATCTTTTGCAAGATGTCATTATCGAAAACAAACAAGCAATTGAAATGACAGAGGTATATTTAAGTATTTTAAGCGGAATGATGGACGCATTTGCATCAGTCATTTCCAACAATGTCAATATTGTCATGAAATTTTTGACGGCAATTACGATCGTCATCTCTATTCCGACATTAGTAGCGAGCTTGTATGGAATGAATGTGCCGATACCGTTTCAAAATCATCATTTTGCGTTTTTTATTCCCATTTCCATTTCATTGCTCATGTCAAGCTTAACAGCTTATATTTTTTGGAAAAAAAGATATTTTTAAACTTGTACAACCATAACTGGTCAGATGACTCTGAACTAATACTAGCAGCTTATGTCGGAAAAAGACGAATTTGCCCACTCCTTTTCTTTCGTTGACCGCTGCCATGTCTATACAGTAATCTCAAACAATCTAAAATTTGTAAAATTGATTTTTTAAGACAATCAAAATGCGGTCGCAGATGAAGTTCCTCCTCATGTTTCTTATAGGACGATATCATCTGCCCGCTTGCACAACTGGTGTTTCCAATTTCCAACTGCAGGGCGTTTGTTCCAAAGAATTTGGAAAAATAGGCATGTGCACATACCTGAAAGTCCAAAAAAACATAATGTAAACTGAAACCTAGATTAAAAAATGAGGAGTGGGGCAAATGCATTTTCACCATCACGATTTTCACCATTGTGGACATGGATACGGTTATCCGGTACATGGTGCCGGATATGGCTGCGGATCTTCATTCGTTTTGATCGTAGTATTATTTATACTTTTGATCATTGTCGGCTGCGCTTATGTAAAATAAAAAAGGGGCTGTCCAAAAAGTCAGGGTAACTGACTTTTTGGAGCCCCTCATTTTTTCACTTTTAAAAAAATGCACAAAAAAATCGTCCTTTCTAGTAAAATGAAGTTACGACACAACATTACAGAAAGGACGATTTTTTATGAGCAATCATATGATTACTCGTGAAAATTATAACACACAAATGACACTTCCTCTAGATGGAAAAGAAGAAAAAACTCCTGCCAAAAGAAATTTAGCCCCTACTTTCAAACCATATGACAACCGTCAAGTTCAAATGATTTATGATATTGAATCTCTTATACCCGAACATCACGTGGCACGTGTCGTGGACGAAATGGTGGAGGCGATACCAGATAAACAATTGTTTTCTCATTATAAAGGCGGCGGCAGAAGTTCCTATCATCCCAAAATGATGCTGAAAATCATTCTGTATGCTTATTCTCAAAAGGTTTATTCCTGCCGAGGAATCGAAAAACTCGTTAAAGAAAATATTCCTGCCATGTGGCTTTCAGCGATGCAACAACCAGATTTTCGCACCATTAATGAGTTCCGAGGGGAACGGATGAAAGCTTTCATGGATGAGCTCTTTGAAGTCATGATTCTCAAATTGATAAAAGAACATTACATCACGATGGAAAACTACTTTTTGGATGGCACTAAGATCGAAGCCAATGCCAATAAGTATTCTTTTGTGTGGAAAAAATCCACTTTGAAATTCGAAGAGAAATTAAAAGAAAAAATCCAAGAAACACTAAAGCACATTCATGAATTAACCCAATTAGAAGCCGGAACAGGGCAAAAGGAAAGCGATCAACATACAGAGATCACCGAACAAAACCTGGAGGAAATCGCAAAAGAAATAGAAGAAAAAGTTGAAACGCTAACGGAAGAAATCGAAAAGGAGACCGATACATCCATTCGGAAAGAGAAGCGAAAAAAACGCAGTCAATTAAAGAAATCGGTGAAACAAATTCGTGAAGATTTCCTGCCCCGAATGGCAAGATACAAGGAACAAAAGGAAATGTTCGGTGACCGTAACAGCTACTCGAAAACAGACAAAGACGCAACCTTCATGCGCATGAAAGAAGACCATATGAAAAACGGTCAGCTCAAGCCCGGATACAACGTGCAAATGGGGACAGAGAATCAGTTTATCTTGTTTTATACCATTCATCAACGACCGACCGATACACGTTGCTTTATCCCACATATGGAGAAGCTAGCCTCCAGTTCATTACCGATGCCCAAAACGGTCATTGCGGATGCAGGCTATGGTAGTGAAGAAAACTATGTATATGCAGTTGGTGATGAGAAAGAGCCCCGTTTTGAGTTTCTAATTCCTTATGGGAGCTATGTAAAAGAACAAACACGTACATACAAAAAAGACATTAAAAATGCCAAAAACTGGACCTATTGTGAAGAGGATGATTGTTTTATTTGCCCGAATGGAAGGAGAGTAACGTTTAAAAAATACCAAAACAAAAAGAATCCATCTGGCTATGAACAAAGCTTCAAAATATACGAATGTGAAGATTGTACCGATTGCCCATTGAAAGCGAAATGCACAAAAGCGAAGGGAAATCGTCAAGTTCACTGGAATCCCATCTTCGAAGAAATGAAAGCAAAGGCCAAAACAGCCCTTGAATGTGAAGAGAAAGCCGGCATCTACGCTCGACGCAAAGTCGAGGCAGAAAGTGTGTTCGGTCACATCAAGGGCAATCGGTCGTTCCGCAGATTTTCTTTGCGGGGCCTCGACAAGGTACATGTTGAGTTTGGGATTGTGGCATTAGCCCACAACTTCCTGAAAGTAGCCGGCATCCGCCAGCTACTTTCAGATAAAAATCGAAAAAATATAAAAGCAAGTGGAGAGAAACGAATTGTTTTTCTCCACTTGCTTCATTTTAGGGACTTATCGGACAGCCCCTTTTATCTGCATTTTATGTAAACTTAATTCAAAAAATAGTTGACATATATCCTTTCTTTTTTTACCATTTAAGTATTACAGAAAAGGGGGATTACGAAATGAGAATCGATTGGGTTGAATTAGCCGAAAACGTACTATTTGGACATAAAATAACTTATGAGGAAGCTGCTGCAATTTTGGACTGTCCTGATGAAGAATTGCTGCTTCTTCTGCATGGTGCTTACAAGATTCGAAAAGCATTTTACGGGAATAAAGTGAAGTTAAATATGATCATGAATGTAAAATCAGGATATTGTCCTGAAAACTGTTCCTACTGTTCCCAATCTTCCGTATCAACGGCTCCGATCGACAAATACCCGCTGCTTTCAAAAGAAGCCATTTTAGAGGGGGCCAAACGGGCACAAGAGTTGAAAGCTGGAACTTTCTGCATCGTTGCAAGCGGAAGAGGGCCTACAAACCATGAGGTAGAAAAAATATGCGAATCTGTACGCGAAATAAAAGATACATACAACTTGACGGTTTGCGCATGTTTAGGAATTTTAAAAGACGAACAGGCGGAACGATTGAAGGAAGCTGGTGTCAATCGATACAATCATAACTTGAACACATCAGAAAGATATCATGAACATATAGTCACTAGTCATACATATGAAGATCGCGTAAACACAGTTGACAAAGTCAAACGTGCAGGGATTTCTCCTTGCTCCGGTGTGATTATCGGGATGGGTGAATCGAAACAAGATGTTATTGAAATGGCTGCTGCTTTAAAGAAGATCGACGCAGATTCTATTCCGGTTAATTTTCTTCATCCTATTGAAGGAACTCCGTTGCAAGGAGAAAATAATCTTAATCCTCGATATTGTTTAAAGGTGCTTGCCTTATTCCGCTACATGCTGCCGACAAAAGAAATACGCATTTCCGGAGGAAGGGAAGTAAACTTGCGCTCGCTGCAGCCTTTTGGGTTATATGCGGCTAATTCTATTTTTATCGGAGACTATTTAACAACTGAAGGACAGGAAATGTCAAAAGATCACGAAATGTTAAAAGATTTAGGCTTTGAGATTGACTTAAATCCGCTTCCAGAAACCGTTCAATAAGGAAACGGTGTCTTGGCATAATGGATCGTTGTTTTTTAATCAGTGGAGAATAAATATGGTCCATTCTATAAAACAATAAAAAATCTTTTTCCAGCTGCAGCTGAAGAAAGAGCATTTTTCTCTTTAAAACCGCTCCATAAAAAGGCGGTTTTTTTATTTTCGAAAATTTATCAAAACGTTATAATGAAACAAGCAAATTTTTTAGGAAGGTGGAAATATGAGTTCTTTTTATCATTATTTGATGACGTTCAGACATCCTAAACCGAAGGACAAAATCAGCAAGTTTGCAAACGATGCTTATCTTGACCACAGCTTTCCGAAAAATTCAACTGATTATGATGAACTCAGCACTTACTTGGAATTAAATGGATCATATTTGGAAAACATGTCTGTTTTTGATGAAGCTTGGGAAAAATATGTTCAACCTGAATCCGTGATGAATTGAAATCGACTTTGATTTTGTTGTAATTTTGATGGATTGATAATCCATAAAACCCCTTTTATGCTTATGACCTATGTCATCTCTATTTCCGAAAATGGAACAAATCTCTTTTTTAGGTATACGAACCAAAAAAATAGACAAAAAAGCACAGGGAGTGACGTTGGACATCAGTGCCCGAACATTCGTTCGTTATCTTGCCTCTCTCCATTTCTGATAGACGTTCAGTAGGGGCTCGCTATAGCCACTCCTTCGCGTCAGTTTCATCCAGATCTGTCGTGATCGACGGACGAGTCGCCCTGCCATCGTGATCACCGTCTGAATAATCGTCTTGATGCGGCGGCGTTTCACTTTGTGGTGCAACGGATGTCTCGGATCGCTTAATAGATCTTGTCCAATCAGACGAAGAAGATTGTAAACGAAGGCTCCCATGACCAACACGAGCGCATTCGTTTTCATCTTCCCAGATGGAAGCCGCTCTAAATCTAAGTCGCTCTTCAGTTCGCTATGAAACTGTTCGCATGTCGCATGGTCATGATACAACGCGAGCACATCGCTCATTCGAACATGCTCGTATCCTTTGAGCCGCACCCAATAGCTTTCCACTTCATAATCAGGAACGAGCATCAGCTGTCCATTGCGTTCCATCGTCCGTTCCGTCACTTGGGTGACTTGAACGTACGTATACGTGTTTCCATCGATCGCTGCCTTCTGTGGAAGGCATAGCTCATAGGTTTGTACTCCTTCGCTTTGTCCATCATCGACACGTTTGCCCTTTTGCGAAGCGATCTGGAACCAAAGCGCTGTCGATTCTCGGCGTAAGTTTCGCTTGATGACAAAGTCCACGTCTTCCTTTAGGCATACGTGCCCATTCGCTTCTGCATCGTTTCCTGCATCCATGCGAACAAGCAGACGAGATGAAGTCAGTTGACGAGCTCGACGGATAGCGGTGACTAAAAACGAGGGCATGTTGTCTTGCACATGTTGTTTCCCTGGACGCAACTCGGCATGAACGAGATACCCTTCCTTCCCTGCATACGCAAACAACGGTGTAAAACCGTCAAATCCTTTATACGTTCGACTGACTCCTTCTTTTTTCGTATCGGAGTTGTCAAATGGGGAACCATCTATATCAAGGGGAAGCCATGTCGTCTTTCCTTTGGTCCAACAAGGGGACAAAGTGGCATGTCGTTGAATCAACAGACGTATGGACTCCTCCCAAAGAATCGTTTCGGTCATCGGAAGACAAGCGAGCTGATCGAGTCGTTGTCGCAAGGTTGGAGAGGAAGGCACGTGCTGAATCCCCATCGATGCCGAAAAGATATCGTCCTGACGATACGCTTCGATATGATCGAAATCCGTTTTTCCTGTGGCAAGCAAGCCAATCATCGAGCGAATGACATCGCTATGGGAAATGTGCACTTCTCGACGAACCGTTGGAAGCCGAAGTGCGTTTACCCGTTTATCCAGTTTCGTTCGATGGAGTAAGTAGCCAACGAGAGCAAGCCCAGCACTTGGGGTAATCGCTTCATCTGTCAATACAAACCGAATCGGGAAATCTTTCATCACATCACCTACTTGATGAAGAATCGTCAACGTCGTTTTCCCTTATCGTATCAACGGTTTGCGACCATTGTAAAGATGTTTTGTCACGGATTCAGGTTCAATTGATTGAACAAAAACATTGACTGAGCCTTCAAGATAGTCCGCCCAACTCAAACAAGTTGATGATGCATATAATGTGATAATCGAAAGAGTGATGGCATTAAAGGGGGTGCCTTCATACTGAAAAGAAAAAAACCGAAGTTCAATATTGGCGATCAAGTCGTTATTACTTTGTACGGTACTTTGGGGACGATTACAAACATCCATACGATGGACGAAGAGTTTTTATATGAAATCAATTACAGTGAAATTTTATATTTTGAACATTCATTACAGTTTTTATCAGAATATGATGGGACTGTGTTTGAGTCAGAAACGGTTGAAGTGGAACTGATGTTTGGAATTGGCGACCTTGTTTATGTGAAAGGCTATGGTGATGAAATTTTCAAAATTGTCGGGTACCGGACGGAATTGTGGAGATATAAAGACGATGCGTGGGAGGAAGTGATTTATGAATTAGTGCGGGTGCGCGACGGGGAATGGATGGAATCATCTGCGGATGAATTAAAGCTGGCCGTTTCGAAAAAAGAAGCAGATCAACATTTGCAAAATATTCATATTATCCAACATATTGCTGGGATGGGCGCACAGAAAAATGCTTCTGCTCCGATGAACAGCCAAAAAAACGAAAAGAAAACAAAGCCTATGCAGCAGGAAATCATTGATTCCCTCCTTGATCTGTATAATGATTACAAAGGTCTTTACGATTTATTTGGGGATAAAAAATATAAGGAAATGATGGACGTTGTCATTCAATATTTGAAAAAAATGAGCCGCTTACCATGATCTTTTTTTGAAAAATTTTCTAATGAAAAAACTGCAATGGATGACAAGTAATAGAAATAGAGGAATGGAAGATTACCAGGTCTTCCAATCTTTTTATTCAAAAAATTTTTTAAACTGAAACCAATACAGATTTTTTTCGTAAAAACAAGTAATACAAGAAGGAGGGAAAAGGTGTATGTTGAAAAAATTCATCAAATCGTTTTTAGGCCATCGCCCTTACCATTATTCCAGCAGCAGCCACTACCACAAAAAGCATTATCCTAAGTCAAAATACAAACATGATCCAACTTCTTACGGCCATCATTATTATAAAAGAAAACATCGCTCTGGGTTTGGATTCTTTTCCGGTTCGTATAGCAGCTGATGATGGAAGTATGGAAAAAGTTTTGGAAGCCGTTTCCGCTTTGGGGTGAGCGGCTACATAAACCAGGATCTGTTATCGAACGATACGTAGTCCAAAAATTTTTAGGAGTAGGGAGCTACGGAATCACGTATCTTGCAGAAGATTTGTCCACACATCAAAAAGTCGTTTTGAAGCAGCTCCGAAAGCGAAGAAAAACAACGGGTGAACGGCCTTTTCAAAAAGAAAGGGAAATATTGCAAAAATTAAGTCATCCTGCCGTTCCAGCTTTATACGCTGAAATCAATGATGGTAGCCATCAATATCTTGTCATGGAATACAAAGAAGGGCTAACATTTGAGCAATTAATCTTTCAATTTGGAAAAAAATATTCCGAAAAAGATGCTTTTCATTATTTAACAAAAATTCTCGAAGTTGTCCAGTATATACATGATCAAAACGTTGTCCACCGTGATTTAAGAATACCGAACATTCTTCTTTACAACGACAGTATTTCCATCATTGATTTTGGCTTGTCCCGTTTGATTACAGATGAAGAAGAGGAGAGTTTTCATAAATGGGAGCCGGAAAAGCAAAGGATGCGTAAAATTAGCTTTCAGACGGATTTTTATGCGCTGGGGCATTTCGTATTGTTTTTGCTTTATTCATCATTTGATCAAAAGGGAAAAAAAGAAAAAAGTTGGGAAGAGGAGCTAGATATTTCCGTAGAATCAAAGAATATTATAAAAAAGCTGTTTGGAATGGATGGTTCATATAGATCAGCAGAGGAGATTCTAGAGGATATTCAGAAAAATTCCGAAATAGGGGGAGAATAAATGTCTCTATTTAATAAAATTTTCGCGGGCATTGGGATTGGAGCGGCAAAAGTAGATACGAAGCTTACCTCCTCAACGTTCTATCCTGGCGAAGAGGTGAAAGGCATTGTTGTCATTAATGGAGGAAACGTTGAACAAAAAATTGACGAAATTTACTTGTCCGTTCTTACGCATTATATAAAAGAAGTAGATGATCGTAGAGAGAAGAGGCAAGCAGAAATCGCTAAAATACAAATCAATAAACCTTTCGTCATACTGCCGAATGAAACGAAAGAAATTCCGTTTTCATTTCAGCTTCCGCTTGATACTCCAATTACTATCGGAGCATCCAAAGTATGGATTCATACCGGATTGGATATTAAAGGAGCGATCGATCCGAAAGATACGGACTATATCGACGTTGTTCCCGGCGGTTTAATGAAGGAAGTATTAAACAGTATAAACCGAATCGGATTTAAGCTCCTTCAAGTTGAAAATGAAGCAGCGCCATATCGTTTAAGAAAAAGGCTACCGTTCATTCAAGAGTTTGAATTTTATCCGACTTCCGGTCCTTTTAGAGGCCGTTTAAAGGAGCTTGAAATTGTTTTCTATTCGATAGCCGAACACGATATTGAAATGATTATGGAAATTGATCGAAGAGCAAGAGGACTTTCCGGGTTTCTCGCCGAAGCGCTAGATTTGGATGAAAGCTACGTTCGAGTTCGTGTAAGCAGGCAGGACGTGCCGAATCTTGATAGCAAGCTTATCAATATCATTCGCCAATATAGCTGATAAACAAGGAAAGCCTAGTTTTTTGTATGAAAATTTACAATCATGTCCAATTTCAAAGGGTGTTGTCATAAAATCCGACGGGAATAGAATCAGTCGGTTATGGCGTAAGTCAGTGTATAACAAAGCTCTCATATTAGTGACAATGGAGAAGCCTATTCCGTTTAGAAAAGTTGTTAAAGTAGCTGTGCAGTCAAATTACGCGGCATTTTTAACTAGCTAAATTTATTGTGGCCGCGATAAAATCGGACCAACCCAAAATGGGAGGAAGAGGGCGCATTAAGGCTGCGAAAATGGAAGGGGTGTTGGGCAGCACATATCGTCACCCCTCTGCTTTTGCTGCTCAGAAATAGAAGCCAGCTATCAAAAATTTATGGCGATGAAGGACTTAAAAATCAAAGCTCTCTATGTATATAAAGACGGAAGGAAATGTATCCAGTTCACACACTCTCTTGAAAAGATGAATGAACGGATTTATCAATGCGCGGCAACAGTAAACTTCTTAACTTGAATAAGAAAATACCAGCAGCACGCAAAGGAAATTCTCCTCCACCTTATTAAAAGGCGGCCATCACTACTATTTAACATCAAAAAGAAGCATCATTCTTTTATTGCTTTGCTCGGTTAATTTTACTATTGTTCATGAACCCATAAATAGTTAAGAAAACAAAAAATATACATAAGACTGTAAAAGTGATGCTATAACCTATATTATGTTCGCTGTAATTGTCATAAGCAAACATCCTCAACACGATCGAATTGATCAACAAATTTAATAGTATGAATGGATGTATTTTTTATCCACTGTTTTCCACCACCTCCCCAACTATCATTCTATCATAGGTTTCAGCAAAAATTGTTTCGAATATCAGCGATAAAAAGAATAAGACGTTTTAAACGATTTGCGTTTTTCCTATTTTTTACTATACTAAGAAATACAACGAAACGAAGGGAGGAAAAAGCGATTACCTTTCCCACTTTCGCTAAAAAGTGGCATATCTTCGCTGCCTTAGATGAATAAAACATATATATTTTTCATCCTGCTTTTTTATTTGATAACGAGTTCCTTTGCGATTAAAAATGAGACAGTTCGCCATGTTGACGATACAATTGTTCAATCAATCGAAGGGGTTCGAAATGATCCATTCACTTCCGTTATGTTCTTTTTTACAGAAATTGGTTCATATCATATTCTTCTCCCTGTCACTATTTTCATAAGTATTTATTATATATTTCGAAAAAAATGGATCACGTTCATTATTCTTTACATAAATTTATACGGAGTTCGTTGGATGAATGAAATGATAAAAGAAATAGTGAAAAGAGAGCGCCCTGATTTTGATCGACTGACCGATATTTCCGGCTACAGTTTTCCAAGCGGTCATACGATGAATTCAACAGCTGTCTACGGTTTGATCGCTTATTTAATCAGCACCCGCATAAAAAAAGGAAAGCGGGTCGTTTTTGCTGTTTCCAGTATTTTATGTCTGTTGATTGGATTAAGCAGAATTTATTTGGGAGTTCACTATTTAACAGATGTTTTGGCGGGATTTGCGGTTGGATTGTGCTGGCTTATGTTTATCTTGACAATATCAGAAAAGGTTCGACAAAAGTAGTTGACATTCGCAGCAGGAATTCCCTCCATTGACAGCAAATAAGTTTGGAAAATTGTATTTGGAGGGGACAAGGTTGGCACTGAATCTTCTTAAATTGTCTAATCCATCGACCGATTATGATGTGACGATCTTTCAAACACCAAACATCGGGGAGAAAAAAGGGTATCGACCCGTATACCGCTTAACTGTCCGTGCAAAAAATCATCAGGAAGTGCTCAAAAAAATTTTTCGGAAATTTAATATTTCGGAAGCGATCCCTCCGGATTATAACGGACGTTATATTTGGACAGGAGACATTGTTTTTATTGATGAAGGAAAAAATGGAACAAAGTATTATAAATTAGTGACCGGTGGGTGGGAAAAAATTCACCGCATTCACGTCCGGTGATTGGAGGATGCAAAATATGCTGCACGGATTCTCATGAAAAATCTGCTATGTTATGATAATATTACTTCAATTATTTTTAAATGAAGGGGCTTGATAACATGAGCATTCATATTGGTGCGAAAAAAGACGAGATTGCTGACAAAATATTGCTTCCCGGTGATCCCCTTCGGGCCAAATATATTGCGGAAACTTTTTTAGAAAATGCTGTATGCTACAACAAAGTTCGAGGAATGTACGGTTTTACCGGAACTTACAAAGGAAAGCGCATCTCTGTCCAAGGAACAGGAATGGGGGTTCCATCGATTTCGATTTACATTCATGAACTCATGCAAGAGTACGATGTGCAAACGCTTATTCGCGTTGGCTCCTGCGGTTCCATTCAAAAAGACGTCCACATCAGAGACTGCATTTTAGCTATGAGCGCATCAACGAATTCCCAAATGAACCGCATAACGTTTGGCTCTGTTGATTATGCGCCTACCGCTAATTTTGATTTGTTGAAAAAAGCTTATGATGCTGCAGTATCAAAAGGAATCGACGTCAAAGTCGGAAGCGTGTTCACGACGGATTTATTCTATAATGATCAAGCGGAGCACGAAAAATGGGCTGAATACGGAATTTTGGCACTTGAAATGGAAACGGCTGCTCTTTATACACTTGCTGCGAAATTCGGCAGAAGAGCATTATCTGTTTTAACGGTCAGCGACCATGTCCTGACTGGGGAAGAAACATCTGCTGCCGAAAGGGAATCGACCTTTAACGAAATGGTTGAAATCGCTCTTGAAGCTGCTATACAGGAATAAAACGGCATGTGCGGCGTCATGCCGCTTTTTATTTTTTAAAACATGTTCACAAAAATTGAAGGAAACGGCTTAGCTCCATTTATTACATCCACTCTCTTGTTTTAGTTTTTGAAAGATCGTCATCTGCTCCTTTCTTTTATTGAACGTTATGATAAGTTATAATGTAAGAACCGTTTTTCTTCTGTTTGGACAAGTGTTAAAATAGGAGTGAGAGATTATACAAGGTGGGAATTTTTATGCATAAAATCATCGCAGTCACGATTCTTGCAGCTTTGATGCTTGCCGGATGCTCAATGCCATTTGATAAGCTTCCCTTTTTTCATGGAAGCGACTATGTTGAAGAGAATGAACCGCAAGCAAAAACAGTAGAAAACAAAGAACTAGTCCAAACAACGGAAAAAACCGTCCAAACAGAACAAATTGATCCGGAATTTTTGCTTGAGGAGCAATATTTTAATGTCGTACAAACGGTTAACGGTCAACCCGTTATTCAAAATCCTGACAATATTTTAGTTCTTGTCAATAAAGATTTTTTCCTTCCTGTCGACTATAAACCAAATGATTTGACAGTGCCAAACATACAGTTTTCATTCGGGGACGCGGATGTTCCGAAGCGTTATTTGCGCAAGGAAGCAGCTGCGGCACTTGAACAGCTTTTTCTAGCTGCGAAAAAAGACGGCGTGATTCTTTTCGGAGCCTCAGGCTTTCGTTCGTACGATCGGCAGGTTGAGCTGTTTGAAGCAGAAAAAAAACAAAAAGGGGAGCAAAAAGCAGTTCAAGCAGTAGCAAAACCTGGTCAAAGTGAGCATCAGACAGGGTTATCTATTGATGTGACGAGTGAAAGTGTAGATTTTCAAATTACTGAAAAATTTGGGGAAACGAAGGAAGGAAAATGGCTTCAACAAAACGCCCATAAATTTGGCTATATTATCCGCTATCCGAAAGGGAAAGAAGCGATCACAAAATATAAGTATGAGCCTTGGCATATTCGCTACGTCGGAAAGAAAGCTGCAAAAGTCATATATGAAAATAATTTAACACTTGAAGAATATTTCCAAAAAGTAAAGAAAATTTAACCGAAGCTCTCCCGCTGAAGCGGGATTGATTTTTTCATAAACAAGAGATGAAGGATGAAAGAGCGTTGATTTAACGTTTTGACTTGCCATTTCTTTGCCGACAGAAACACATAGATCGTTTGACGATATTGTAATTGTCGGACATAATGAAATGGATGGATTAAAGGGGGAGTTGTGTTGTATATTAAAAAACGAAATTTTTTCATCGCTATTGTACTGACGGTCATAATAACTTGCGGTTTTACGCTCACATTACTCAACTTTACGTCAGCATCTGAAAAAGAAAATGATAGTTTTGAGAAGCTTTATTCAGCATATGATACGTTAAAGCAAGAATATTATAAAAAAATAGATGATGAAAAATTGGTAGAAGGTGCTGTCAAAGGGATGGTAGAATCTCTCGACGACCCGTATACGTCATATATGGATTTGAAAGAATCAGAAGGATTTGAAGAAAATATATCTTCAAGCTTTGAAGGAATCGGTGCAGAAGTAACAGAGACGAACGGTTATATCATGATCGTCTCACCGATAAAAGGCTCGCCTGCCGAGAAAGCAGGGTTGAAGCCGAGAGATAAAATTTTAAAAGTTGACAATAAAAGTGTTGAAGGAATGTCTGTGAATGAAGCGGTATCTCTTATTCGTGGCGAAAAAGGAACGAAAGTAAGCCTTGAAATTGAACGGGATGACGTCGGCACGCTGACCTTTACGATTACAAGAGATACGATTCCGATTGAAACAGTTTATAGTGAAGTAGTAGAAAATAAAATTGGAAAAATACAAATCACAAAATTTTCCGAGAACACTGGAAAAGAATTGGCAGATGCATTGACAGAGCTGAAGGAGAAAAAAGTAAAAGGAATTGTCCTCGATTTAAGACAAAATCCTGGGGGACTGATGGACCAAGCCATAACGATGTCAAATATGTTTGTAGACAAAGGCAAAAAGATTTTGCAAGTTGAAGCAAAAGACGGATCAAAGGATATTTATAAAGCGGAAAATCAACCCATCGTTGATGTTCCGGTCGTAGTCATCACAGATAATGGAACAGCCAGCGCAGCCGAAATTATGGCCGCGGCTTTGAACGAATCGGAGGGAATTCCGATTGTAGGAGAAAAAACGTTCGGAAAAGGAACCGTTCAAAGCGCTAAAACGTTTGAAGACGGTTCGTCGATGAAATATACGATTGCCAAATGGCTGACACCTTCAGGCAAATGGATTCACGAAAAAGGAATAGAACCTCAATATAAAGTGACTTTGCCTGAATATGCTCATTTACCATATTTAAATCCGGAAAAAACGTTGCAGGAAGGCGACGTTTCAACAGAAGTGAAAACAGCTGAGAAAATGCTTCAAGCTTTAGGCTATAAAACAGATGTGGACGGATATTTTGATAAAGCATTAAAAAATACTGTTGTTGCTTTCCAAAGAGACCATCAATTAAAACAAACGGGGAAAATCTCACAAGATACGACAATCAAACTGATGGATTTAGTAAGAGAAAAAATTGAAAAAAATGATACCCAAATGAAAAAAGCAATTGAAGTATTGAAATCGAAGATGGAATAAAATTGACAGCAGCGGCTTGGTCTTCCGGCCGCCTTCTTTATTTTCAGATTTGTTCAAGCATATTGTTGACATTGAAAGGACTTTATTTAAGGAAAGTCCTGTTGCAAAAGCTTTACTTAACTGATTTTTTCTATACGATAAAGCAAGAGGGAATGATTGCTAATACAACTAAGGCATCCAAATATATGTAAAGTGATCGCAAATAAAAAAGGGCAAGTGACAAATATTTTGCTTTTAAATTCTTGCCTACCTTCTCCACTTTTCATTTCATTTTAAAAAATTTAATAATCATAGACCTCCCTATCGTTCTGCCATTTTCATTTCATTTTTGTTGAGCTTTCATATAATGCGGCGAACGTTCGCTTCGATATTTTTGAATTGGTGTTAAGAAAAGGGATTAAAGTAAAATGCGGAATCGGATTTATCTGCATTTCATCTTCAGTTTCAGGAATATGTTGAAGATCCCTTTTGGCAGTGCGGAGTTTATCCATACGAAAATTGGATGAGTGGAGGCTGGTTAACAAAACCGGCCTCATTTTACTCAGATGGGAAAAGATCAATTTCCGTATAATGATGATCTTTTAATTTCACGAATTTAATTTCAAGAATTCCGTCAGAAAAAACGGCTTTTGTCCCTTTTCTTTTCACAGGTGCAGGAAATACAAATTTTTTTTGTTGATTTTTTTCCGGATAATTCATAAGATGCAAATGGTGTTGGTTATGTTGGATTTTTATCATTTTTTTTAAATCATCATTCATCGGAAGTTTAATATAGATAAATTCATCTGTCTCATAAAATTCAGGTGAAGGAGGAGCTTCTTTATGATTCATAATAGGAAAAGGACTGGTGAATGGGAATTGCTCCGTATAGTGTGAACCAAACGCTTGCTTCATTACTTCCTGAATATATTGTTCAACATGTCCGGCATTCATGTTTTTCCAAAGATTCATTGCTCACACATCCCTCTTCGACCCTAATTGTTACATTGTAATATATGACTGCTGCGGAAAGATCGTTCAAAACAATTTCTTGGAAAAAGCGATCGAAACAGAATATAATGTGTGATATGGGAAGGAAGATGATCTAGCATGAGATCAGGAATCATGTATATTAGTCTATCTTATATTTTATGGGGGATATTCCCTATTTATTGGAAAGTATTAGACCATGTGTCATCTGAGGAAATTTTGGCTCATCGAATCATATGGTCTTTTGTTTTTGTGTTGCTGTTGCTTTTGTTCCAAAAACGATTTGCTGATTTTTTATATGAGTGCACAAAAATCGTTAAATCACCCAAGATTTTGTTAACGTTGGCTCTTTCATCCTTCTTAATCAGCGCCAATTGGTTTGTTTATATTTGGGCGGTGAATCATGACCGTGTACTTGAGACAAGTCTTGGTTATTACATAAATCCATTGGTGAGCGTACTATTAGGAATGATCTTTTTGCATGAAAAATTAAACAAAGGGCAGCAGACCGCGTTTTTGTTTGCGGCTTTCGGAGTGCTCATATCAACTGTCCATTATGGCCATGTCCCGTGGACATCGCTTATTCTTGCGAGTACATTCGGGTTTTATGGACTGGCTAAAAAAGTGATAAAATTAGATTCTGCTTTTGGTCTGGCGCTTGAAACGTTTGTTGTGTTTCCAATTGGAATCATTTATGTGCTATACTTAGAATCGTTAGGAAGCAGTGTTTTTTTTGAATGGGATGCATCGACCAACTTTCTTCTAATGGGAACAGGCGTCATTACGGCGATCCCTTTATTGCTGTTTGCGAAAGGTACGCCTAAAATTCCGATGTATTTTCTCGGAGTCTTGCAATATATTGCGCCAACGATCACTTTTTTTCTCGGCGTTTTTCTTTACCACGAGCCGTTTACTGTTGTAGAATTGATCACCTTTGTTTGCATTTGGACAGGCATCATCATTTTTACAATGAGTGAACCTTCTTTCAAAACGATATGGAAGACTAGACTCTCAAAGTAACCTCATGCAAGCAGGTTCCTCGAGGTGAATAAATGTGAATGATAACGAACTTCTTCATGCATACAGAAAACTTTGGTCAAACCGAACTCTTTCAGTAGGGTCAGATGAGAAAAAAACGTTGGAAGAGGCGATTAAAAAAGAACTCCTCGATGAAATGACTCACCCTAGTGTAAGAAAAAGTCCAGATAAAAAATTACTAGATGCGCTGAAACGCATTATAGCAGCCGACATTTCACCGGAAGAGAAGCTTGAATTAATCAGCAAGCATATGGAGATGTATGAGAAAATCTTAACAAAATAAAGAAGGTGGAAGCTTTGAAACCGATTGATCCGATAAGGGTTCAAAAAATCATTGATTCTTTTTTACATAAAGAGGTGTATATTCATCTTGAAACGACAACCGGTGCTTATACTTCACACCACAATCAAAACAGCATGACTATTGTCGCGTTTGTCCGAAATGCAAAAATTACATTTTCACAAGGTAAAATAAAAGGAACAGGACCATACCGTGTCGGATTAAAAACAGAGGAAGGCTGGGTGTATGCTGAAGGTCTTACCGATTATACCGTTGATGAACAAAATCGCCTTCTCATGGCCGGCCACGATCGAGATGGAAAGCTTGCCATTGCATTACAAATTAGTGAAACTCCATTTTCTTAAAAAGGAGAGAGGAATAAATGGAAGAGAGGTTATTAGTGATCCTGCCTCATCCCGACGATGAATCGTTCGGAGCAGCAGGACTGATCGCTTTAAAACGGAAAGCAAACGTACCTGTCACGTATGCTTGCTGCACTTTAGGCGAAATGGGCCGCAGCATGGGAAAGCCTTTAATCGCCAATAGGGAGACATTAAAAGATATTCGAAAAAAAGAATTGGAGCAGGTCGCAAAAATTTTAAATATAAACGATTTACGAATGCTCG
The DNA here is from genome assembly GCF_038000355.1 of Aeribacillus sp. FSL M8-0235. Taxonomy (NCBI): domain Bacteria; kingdom Bacillati; phylum Bacillota; class Bacilli; order Caryophanales; family Bacillaceae; genus Aeribacillus; species Aeribacillus sp. FSL M8-0235. Next base: position 1,702,646 of record NZ_JBBOBW010000001.1, read on the forward strand.
GCTATCGGGATAAAACATTGGAATTTGAAGATGAAGAAAAATTGGCAGACCACTTTGAACAGATCATCCGGGAAGTCAAACCGACCCTTCTTGTCACGTTTTATCCTGGTTATGCTGTTCATCCAGATCACAACGCTTGTGGCGAGGCGGTTATTCGTGCGGTGAAACGCTTGAAAAGGGAGGAGCGTCCAACCGTTTATTGCATAGCTTTTTCAAACGATCGATTTGAACATATAGGCGAGCCGGATGTAGAAATCGATATATCTGAAGTTGCAGATATAAAAATACAGGCATTGAAGGCTCATCGATCGCAAACTTATTCCATCGTAGAAAAAATAGAAGAAGGAGGAAAAGACCTCCCTCAATTTCAACAATTTTTTCATAAAGAAACGTTCTGGATTTACCCATTTGATGATGAAAAATAAACGATCGAATAGGCTGCTTTGAAAATATTTACAATACAGGTCTATCATCCTCTTTTTTGAAAAAATGATGAATTTTATCTTATAATATAGTAAAATATGAAGAAAGTTGTCGATATAATAAGTAAGAAATTTTATTGTACGATAAACGAACATAGGATGTCTCATATGAGGAGGAAAGGCTGTATGAAGAAAAAAGTGTTGGGATTAACGACATCCGCGGTTCTTGGATCTTCGGTTTTCGCAGGAGTCGCTTCCGCTGAAACGATTCGAGTAGAAGCCGGGGATACTCTTTGGGGAATCTCGCAAAGATATAATACTACTGTTGTAAAGTTAAAAGAAGCAAATAGACTTACAAGCGATACAATATACATAGGTCAGGTTTTAAATATTCCTTCAGAAGCATCGTCTTCTCCGAAAGCGAAAGTAACTACTAATAATCAAACAGAGGCGGCTCCTAAACAAACTGGTTCGACATACACAGTGAAAAAAGGTGATACGTTATGGGGCATTGCCAAAAACAACGGAACGTCTGTCAGCGAATTAAAAAGGCTGAACGGATTAACCAGCGATTTAATTTATCCTGGCCAAGTGTTAAAACTATCTGGATCCAGCCAAGCTGTATCTAGCGAAAAGGTTAGCGCCAAAGAACAGGTGCAGGCGCCCAAACAAACCTCACAAACTTCAAATAAAGCAAGTTCACAAAATACATATACCGTCCAAAAAGGCGACTCTCTATGGAAAATTGCTGTAAAATTTAAATTAACCGTCAATCAATTAAAAGCTGCGAATAACCTTTCATCTGACGTTATTTACCCCGGCCAAGTATTGAAGCTGTCAGGCTCTTCAGCCGATAGTGCACGTCAAGTGAATTCCGGTACAAAAACGAATTCTGATTCATCTACTCAAAACGGCAAAGTTTTAGTAATGATTCGAGAAGCCAAAAAATTAGTTGGAGTTCCGTACAGATGGGGCGGAAATACGCCATCTGGTTTTGACTGCAGCGGATTTGTTTACTATGTATTAAACAAAGTGACATCCGTTTCTCGGTTAAGTACAGCCGGTTATTGGAACATGATGAAACCAGTAAGTTCACCAGATGTCGGAGACTTTGTATATTTTTCAACATATAAAGAAGGTCCTTCCCACATGGGAATCTATCTTGGAAATGGGGATTTCATTCATGCCGGATCAAGTGGCGTGCAAATATCGAATTTAAACCAAAAATATTGGAACGATCGATATTTAGGAGCCAGATCTTATTTTTAAAATTATATTTTGCGAGAATGAGAAACATGAAGCAATCAGCCGTTTGTTGGCTGATTGCTTTTTTAATCGGAAGAATGATAGAATCGTCTAATTTGCCGATACATCCATCTTACTGGAGATTTTGTATATGTATGAAATTTAGGGTTGTTAAAAATGTTTCAGCCCTGAAGAGTAAAAATTCTTCGAGATAATTCCACCCAAACTTTGCCAAATATGTGATAATAAGGGTATGTAAAAAACCTAATATATTGGCATTTGGGGGGGATTTTTTTATGGTAACGAGGAAGGAAAAGCGTGAAAAGGAAAAAGAGGTAAATTATTTATTCGAGTTGCTAAAAACACAAAATCACTTTTTTAAAAATTTAAACAAATTGCTCAAAACTATTGATGATCCAAGGCACCAAAGCTATATTACCTATGACACGGAAGTCCTTTTGATGATGGTTATTTTGAAAAATGCATGCAACTTAAAAAGTATGCGCGAAATGACAAACGAATTTAATAAGGAAGAGTGCATTAAAAATTTGGGGAAATTGTTGGGGAATGAAGATTTGGAAGAACTGCCCCATTATGACACAATCAATGATTTTTTGGCACGAGTGAACCCGGCAGAACTTGAAAGGATCCGAATCGATATGATCAAGAAATTATTCAAAAAGAGGTGTTTTGAATCCTATCGTATCAATGGGAAATACTGGGGTATTGCCATAGATGGGACCGGTATTTTTACTTTTGACAAAAAACATTGTGAACACTGCCTGAAACGGGAGCGCAAATACATAGACAAGGAAACGGGTGAAGAAAAAATAAAGACCATCTACATGCATCATGTCTTGGAAGCCAAGTTAATTGTGGGAAATATGGTACTAAGTGTGGCCTCCGAGTTTATTGAAAATGAATCAGAGGACGTGGAAAAGCAAGATTGTGAGTTGAATGCTTTTTATCGACTGACTGCTAGACTGAAAGACACCTTTAAAAAACTGCCTATCTGTCTGATTGCCGATAGTCTTTATGCCTGCGAAAATGTATTTAAACAATGCAAGGCGAATAATTGGAACTACTTATTCCGTTTTAAGGAAGATCGTATTAAAAGCATCACCGATGAGTTTCAAGCGTTAAAAAATATGGAAGAGGAGGAAGGCAAGAAAGCCAATGTGGTAAAGATACGTGAAAGCGAACAGCGAGGGGAAATCACCTGGGTGAACGATATTGATTACAGAGGCTTTGGGGTGAATGTTTTCGAATGCGAATTAGAAGATGAAAAAAGAAAACAAAAATTTACCTTTATCACAGATATAAAAATCACAAAAAACAATGCAAAGAAACTGATGAACGCTGGCAGAAGCCGCTGGAGAATAGAGAATGAGGGGTTTAACAGACAAAAAAACCTGCGCTACCACATTGAACACGCAAGCAGCCAAGATTACAATGCCATGAAAAATCACTACCTATTAACCCAAATTACAGAGATTATCATGGTGTTACATGAGCATGGGTCAAAAATATTGAGAAGCATGAAGAAAACGATAAAAGAAATATCCTCGCGATTGTTAGAAGCCTTCCGTGGGCAAACACTAACAGACGAGGATATCGCACAACTGGGAAAACCTATGCAAATTAGGTTTACCTAGCGAATTAATTGTACCAAAGGATGTGATGTTTGGCAAAGAAAAAAAGTTATCCACAACAAACAAAAATAAGTTATCCACATTTTTTAAAAAAATAAGCAAAATTGGTTCTTTTTGACCCTTTTTGTAAATAAATTTAACTGGAAAATTTTACCAACTGTGGATAAGTCGTAATTGCATAATACTACCGAAAATTGATAAATTTACTCCTCATAGCTGAAAATGTTTCGACATTATTGACAAGAAATACAATTGTATATAAAAATTTATATTTTGCAACGAATTCAGCAAATGATATGGAATAATTTTTAGAAAATAAGTCATACTCTGTTGATCTGAAGGAGGTGCTATAGGTATTGATTAGGAGCACGGTCATACAGGATATTACAGATATTGTAAATCTGTTAGGTGGGACGGACCCTACCATGTAAATATATTCAATTAATATCTACTAACATGAGGTGAAGAAGCTATTGGAAGTTAGTGAAATTTAAAGAAAACGTGAGAATTTTGAAGAAAATTAAAGTTTATAGAGGGAGGGTGAAATGATCCCAACACCATTTTATTATTATGCTTTTAGGCTGAGAAGTGATATCCAAGCTGTAAGGAATGCTTTACTTCCCCCTAAAACATCGGTCTGCTTGAGGGTCAAATCAATCGCTTACAAATAATAAAACGAGTGACTTGCGGACGAACTGGATTATTTTTGTTAGAGAAACAGGTACTTTATCGATTGTGATAACTATTGCGAAATAACAAATATAAACTTGTTTTCAACCCTTACTCGTTTTCATAAAAAATTTCGTAAGAACCATATTTAAAATCATTTCTAAACAAAAGATCGAAGTCATCACGAGAAACCATGTCTTCTATCTACAACAATCATCTGGTAGACCGATTGATCATCCCTTGAAAGCAATGGTTGGATTTTAAAAAATTCTATACGAAAAAATCTTGTCTCAATCGAGGTGCAAATAGATATTGTTTTTGCACAAAAATTGTTTTATAATCATTATGGAATTAAATAAATAGCATCCTCATTCACCCGATGAGGTAGAGGTTGCGGCTTTTATGAGTACTGCGAACGAGATGCAGAGAACATTGAAGACTTCGCTGGAAAGGGAAAGCCGCCGAAGTTCGCACATTTCTCTGGATGTGCGGACTGGGGTTGCCACCGAACAGGGGCAGCACTGTCACGGTTTGCCTGAAGAAAAGCAGCCGTGGAGCGCTATCTTCACGGAAGGGTTGATACGGGTAATGTTTGTATTGCCGCCGAATCACCTTCGGCGGCTTTTTTGGTGCGCCCAGCATGGGTGTAATCTCTAGGGTGAAAGTCCCGAGCTGCAAAGGCAGAAGAGCAGTTAGCTTAACGCAAGGGGATGGTGCGGCTATTTTGCCTTGGCAGATACGCCAAGTAAGTTCAAAGAATTTGGCGAATGGATCAGACGAAGACTTCGAATGTGTTTATGGAAAGAGTGGAAAACGCCGAAAACAAAAATTCGGAAACTCAGAGGATTAAGTGTTCCAACGCATAAGCCATTCGAGTGGGGTAATACGCAAGAAATACTGTCGGATTGCCTGCAGTCCCATTCTACACAAAACCCTCGACAACTCCTACTGGAGTCGACAAAGGTTAAGAAGTCTATTCGAAAGATATCAATTTCTGCGTCATCTTAATTGAACCGCCGTATACTGAATGGTACGTACGGTGGTGTGAGAGGTCGGGGGTTAGTCACCCACTCCTACTCGATTATCACCCGGCTCCTTTCCATGACAAAGAAAAAAGGAGCGATGAAAACAATGGAAAGCGTTATTAAAAAGAAGGAAACAGCTACGACCGCCCATTCTTCGCCTAACCAGCTTCGACGCAAGCTAAAAACAAGGCATTTAACGATGATTTCTCTTGGTGGGACGATTGGCACTGGATTGTTTTTAGCCAGCGGTGGAGCAATTCATACTGCTGGGCCGGGCGGAGCGCTGGTAGCGTATATTGCAATTGGTATAATGGTGTATTTTTTGATGACCAGTCTTGCAGAAATGGCAGCTTATATGCCAGTTACTGGAACGTTTAGTACGTATGCAACTAAGTTTGTCGATCCTGCGCTCGGATTTGCTCTAGGATGGAATTACTGGTACAACTGGGCCATTACGATTGCCGCAGAGCTCTCTGCTGTGACTATAATTATGAAATTTTGGTTTCCTGATAGTCCTTCACTTTTATGGAGCGCTTTATGCTTAGTAATTATGTTTCTGCTTAATTATTTATCCGTAAAAGGATTTGGCGAAGCAGAATATTGGTTTTCGCTCATTAAAGTAATAACAGTCATTATTTTTCTTATTGTCAGCTTTTTAATAATTGTAGGTATTATGGGTGGTGAAGCGGTTGGATTTAAAAACTTCACCATCGGCGACGCTCCATTCCATGGTGGTTTCATGGCGACTCTCGGCATTTTTATGGCGGCGGGTTTTTCTTTCCAAGGAACAGAGCTGCTTGGAGTTGCAGCAGGTGAAAGCGAGGATCCGAAGCGTAACATTCCTCGCGCCATTCGGCAAGTATTTTGGCGCATTTTGCTATTTTATATATTGGCTATTTTAGCAATCGGACTTCTTATTCCATATACGAATGAAAATCTAGCGAATAGCGATGTTACGGTCAGCCCGTTTACTCTCGTTTTTGACAAAGCTGGCATTGCGTTCGCTGCATCCGTTATGAATGCTGTCATTTTAACAGCGGTTTTATCAGCTGGAAACTCTGGTATGTATGCGTCTACTCGGATGCTTTGGGGGCTAGCAAAAGAGGGGAAAGCGCCAAAATTTTTGGCTAAGTTGAATCGCCGGGGAGTCCCTGTTAATGCATTACTGGTTACTGCTTCATTAGGAACGCTTGCTTTCTTGGCTTCGTTTTTTGGGGATGGGATCGTCTATGTATGGTTATTAAATGCTTCTGGTATGTCGGGGTTCATTGCATGGCTTGGCATTGCAATCAGTCACTATCGTTTCCGCAAAGCGTATGTTGCGCAAGGGAGAGATCTCCGTGATCTTCCTTACAAAGCAAAATGGTTTCCATTCGGACCGCTGTTTGCTCTGGTACTTTGCGCGGTCGTCATTTTGGGACAGAACTACAGGGCCTTCATGGGAGAATCAATCGACTGGTACGGTATTCTCGTTTCTTACATTGGATTGCCATTGTTTTTAGCAGTTTGGTTTGGCTATAAAATCGTGAAAAAGACAAAGGTCGTTCCTCTCGATGAATGTGAATTAGACTAAAAAGCCGCTTGAAAAGACGCATTAGTATCCAAAATCTGCACGTTCGGTGTTCAACGGATTTTGTATGCCATCACAACGACGAAAACGCTCGTATGGTGCAGGACAAGTGTAAACGAATGATGGTCCAATCAGAAAAGCCGCTCTTTCTTGATACGGAGCGGCGTTCATCAGTTAAAGGGAAAGCTTCATCTTTTCCATCAAATGATTTGTTCTTTTTATTCCGATAATTAAGATTGTCTGTTCAGAGCTCCCAACATCCAGAGATGGGGGAATGGCGGAAAGGCGTCCATCATCTTCCTTTCATTTGGTAAGATAGAAAACGATTGGATTGAATCCATTCCTCCCTATATAGATGTAACTTGACATGTTAACATCTGCATGGATATGTAGCTTGGACCGTTTTTCGACGGTCTGAAAATAGGTGTCTTTCTTAATGTTGCCAAAATGTTAAATGATACATTTGAATTACAAGATCTATATATATAAAATTTTAACTAAGCTACTAGTATGCGAAAGTTGAGTTCAATATAAATAAATTTCTATATAATTTACTGTAGATGAGCAAATTCACTAACATAAATTTACATCCGAACAAAAAAGGAGACATGAACCCGATTCCTTGATTAGAATAGATGTGTCACCAAACCATTCTCAAGGAGGTTCATGTCTCATGAATAGACTACCACATCACCAAGGAATCGACAAGTTTTTCGCAATGTTGGGGCTGGCCCTTTATTTCTCTAAGCCGGTCATGAAGCATCTCGTTCATATTATCGATGCGCTGACAACGAAAGGATTTGTGGGAACCTTGACCGATCTGCATCATGAGAGCTTTCATCCCAACCATCGAACGACACTGAGCCATTTTTTCACGAAAAGCCCTTGGGATGAAGAAATCTTGCTTCGCAAACTCCAGCAGTGGATGCTTCGTCATGTGGAACGAACGGCCAAGCGAAAGAATCACCCCATTTTTGTTTCGATCGATGATACGATCTGCCGAAAAACGAAGCCTTCGTCACAGGCGAAACACGCTATTGAAGGGTGTAATTGGCATTATTCTCACGCGGACAAAAAGTCGATTTGGGGACACTCTCTCGTCTGGCTCATGGTTCATACGATGACGCAAGCCTTTCCCTTTGCGTTTCGCCTCTACGACAAGGCGGATGGGAAAAGCAAGGGTCAATGGGCCATCGAGATGCTTTCTTCTTTGGATGTGCACGGTTCTGTTTATGTGCTGATGGATTCTTGGTACCCATCGAAAACACTCGTGGAAGCCTGCCTGAAAAAAGGATTCCACGTCATTGCGATGCTCAAGACGAATCGGGTTCTTTATCCAAAAGGCATCGCCATCCAAGCCAAACAGTTTGCCCGCTATATCGAACCGAACGACACCCATCTCGTCACGGTGGGAGAAGAGCGTTATCGCGTGTATCGCTACGAGGGAGCGCTGAAAGGTCTCGATGATGCCGTTGTGTTGTTGGCTTGGAAAGCCGATCAGCCGATGACACCTGAACATCTTCACTGCGTCTTGAGCACCGACCGGGAGCTAAGCGATGAAGAGATCTTGCGCTACTATGCCCAGCGTTGGTCGATCGAATGCTTTTTTCGACAAGCGAAAGACCAGCTGAAGCTCGATGGGTACCGCGTTCGTCAACGTCGGGCGGTGAAACGGTATTGGATCTTGGTGCAACTCGCTTATGTGTACAGTATGGTCGAATCCAACAGCGATTTCTCTACCGGGCTTGACTTCCTTCGAAAGAAGAAAGGACATAGCCTCGTGGAGTTTATTTACGATGCAGCGAAACAAGATATTCCCATTGATGTCGTTAAAAAACAGCTTCATGTGGCATAAGGGGTACTCCGTTTGTCTCTTTTTACATGGTAATTATTGTAATGAAAATTGCTCAACTACAGTAATTTATTGATTTATAGGGGCTGTCTAATAAGTCGATTTTTGGGCTTATAGACGCCCCTTTAACTTTTTTTAAAACGTTGATATATTCATGCTTATGATTTGATGGATTTTGACTTTCTGGACAATCCCAGTAGTACAAACCACGTCTATGGTTTGTGCTGTCTGTAAAAATTATAATATTTTAAATTCAAAAGAATCTTAAAAATTAATGTGTTAAAAAAGGATATGATATAGTTATGTAGTGAAACAATATAAAAAAGAACGTGATGATTAGAAAGGAAATTTTTATGATGTCTTTAGAGCTTCATTTGCCAAAAGAAATAATAAATGTAATTGAATCTCGCAAAAAGCGGGTGCATTCTGATCAAGATCAAAGATTAATTGGACAAGGCGGTTTTTTGTCTGACGATCCAGTCATTTTGTATGATGCGCTGGTGGCATTGGCCCTTGGAAAAAATGTTTTGTTAAAAGGACCGACCGGTGCTGGGAAAACGAAACTTGCTGAAACGCTGTCATCATTTTTTTCTCAGCCGATGCACAGCATTAACTGTTCAGTTGATCTTGATGCCGAAGCATTGCTTGGATATAAAACGATTGTCAATTCCAGCAATCAAACAGCCATTGAGTTTGTCGAAGGACCTGTTATTCAGGCGATGAAAAAAGGGCATTTTTTATATATAGATGAAATCAATATGGCGAAACCTGAGACATTGCCAATTTTAAATGGGGTGCTAGATTACCGGAGGCGGATCACGAATCCATTTACACAAGAGGTTGTGGCGGCGAAAGAGGGATTTGGTGTCATCGCAGCTATTAACGAAGGGTATGTAGGGACGGTTCCGTTAAACGAAGCGTTGAAAAACCGATTCGTCGTGATTGATGTTCCATATGTACAAAATGAAAAGTTAAAACAAGTGCTCACTGAGCAGTCTTCTTTAAAAGATGAAAAGCTGATAGAAAAGTTTCTCACATTATCCAGCGACATTATTACACAAGTAAAAATCGGGAAGGTTTCGGAAGAAGCAGCTTCCATCCGGGCTTTGATCGATGCCTGCGATTTGTCGGTTTATTTGCCCCCTTTAAGAGCGATTGAACGGGCCATTGCAGCAAAATTGGATGATGAGCTGGAAAAAAGAGCGATCATGAACATTGCAGAAACCGTTTTTGAGTGAGGGAAATCCGATGCATTATATAAAATTTAATGATGAAATCATAGATTCAATGTTAATGATGGAGCTGTCCGATTTAGCGCAAACATTGACAAAACGAAGAGATATCGATATCGCTTTTGCCGTTCAGTCTTACTTTCATCCAGCAGAACAAAAAATTTATATCAGCCATTTTTGGAACGATCGTGCGGAAGAAGACAAGCTTGCAGGATTTAAATCAGACATTTATTTGCGCGCAATTGGCAGCTATTATTATACGGATTTTCATCAAATTGCTGCATTTCATGATCTCGTTCGGATATTACATCATCAAAAATTTGCAAAACAGCTGTTGATGCTGCTTGAAGATGTCCGGATTGAAGAACTGGTTAAACGCGATCGTCCCGGGACAAAGCGCTATTTCCGCAAGCGGCTGAATATTTATAAAAAATATTACCGTGATCAGCTGAAAGCAAGCCTTGATCGGGGATTTGCAACCGATGCGCTCTTTGCGGCCCTGTATGAAATGGCTACGGCCACATCACCTGTTTTGAATGTACCAGAAATAAGCGTCCAAATAGATGAACTGCTGCCTTTCGTGAAGGAACAAGTGATGAACGTATACGATGCAAATAGCACGAAAGAAGTTTCCGATATTGTCCTGAAGACGATGGGGCTGTTGGATGAAGTGTTGAAAAAAGATTTGATCCATACTTATTTCATTTTGCCTGATTTATCGGAAAAAGATCTCCATACCTTGACTTTTGACGACATGAAACGAAAAGACCGGCTTCAAAATCAGGATGCACTGGATAATGTAAAAAAGGGCGATGAAGATCTTCATGATGAAAAAATGGCCATATGGCATCGTGAAACATCCACACCGACGAAAAGCTTTTTGCAATTTGATTTAGAACAAGGAACGCAAACGAATTTAATAGATGAACATGCAAGGCAAACTGAGACGGGAGATCAGGCGCTTGTGATTGTGGAAGGTTCAGCTAGACAGACTCAAAACAATTATTATGACGAAGTAAATGCTGATGAAAAGCTGCAAAAAGAAGCAGAGCAAGAAATACAACAACAACTCGGGAAGGAAAACAAGCATGCAAAAGCATATTTCCTGACGGCAAACATGCCAAAGGAAGCAGAAAAATCTGCGTATGAAAAGGAATTGCAGCAATTGATCGTGTACAAAAAACGTTTGCAGCGAATCATTCAAAAAACGCTTGAACATAAAAAGACATATCCAAAACAAGATGAACATTTCGGCAGATTGAATAAAAAGCTGTTGCGTCTATGGACGGATGAAAACCCGAAGCTTTTTTTCAAAAAAAGGAATCCTGCGAATGATCTTGACGGGGTGTTTACACTGCTCGTCGACTGCTCTGCATCCATGCACGACAAAATGGAAGAAACAAAACGAGGCATCATTTTGTTTCATGAAACGTTAAAGTCCGTTCGGGTTCCACATCAAATTGTCGGTTTTTGGGAAGACTCGGCAAACAGTACAGAAAACAACCAGCCGAACTATTTCAAAAAAGTAATCAACTTCGAAACTTCACTTAGCTCCAGCTCAGGACCAGAAATCATGCAGCTTTTGCCTGAAGAAGATAACCGCGACGGTTTTGCGATCCGGCATATGACAAACGAACTGCTTGCAAGAAAAGAGAAGCAAAAATTTCTTCTTGTTTTTTCAGACGGTGAGCCTGCTGCCTACGGATATGATCAAAACGGAATTGTCGATACACATGAAGCCGTAATGAATGCTCGAAAGCACGGTATAGAGGTGCTGAACATATTTTTATCCGCCGGAGCAGTTGAAGAAAGCAAAAGAAAGGTAATGAAAACGATTTATGGAAAACACAGCATCATGGTGCAAAATATCACAGAACTCCCGGACGTCTTGTTCCCGCTTTTGAAAAAATTGCTGCAAAAAACAATCGAATAAACCGCCAAAACATGGCAGAATACAACATGTATTCAAAAAATCAAGAAAATTATTATATAAAGATGCTAATTTTTAAGTAAATACTATTGGTCAATCTGATGAATAGTGTTAAAATAGCGGTGGAAGCGGTTATTTAAAAAAATATAGCTTGCTTCTTGTGGGATGGTGATGAGAATTTAAAAAAATTTTTTGTGGGGAAACAAAGCAGAAGAATTCTAATGATTAGTGATCATTGGGGGTTTTTAAGAAAATGGAAGAAACTTCGTCAAATTTAAAAATCGCATGGCGTGATTTTCACGGACCTAATTTAGGGTATGTCATGGACTTATATGAACAATATTTAGAAGATCCGAATTCTGTTGATGAAGAATTAAGAAACATGTTTGATGCTTGGGGGGCTCCTGAGGCTCTAACTGAACAATCTTATGTAAACTCCTCATCCACTGTAAGCAGAAATTTGTCTTATACGTTTGAAAAGCTGCAAAAAGTAGCAGCTGCTGTAAGGTTTGCAGAGGATATTCGGACATTTGGACATTTGGATGCTTCTATTTATCCTATGGGGATAAAACATAACGAAGAAGATGTTTTGAATGAATCAAGATACGGTCTGACGAAAGAGGACTTAATTGAAATACCGGCCAAATTGTTGAGTCCGTATACTCCTGATCATGTACACAACGGGTACGAAGCGATCCAATATTTAAAAGATGTTTATTCAAAATCGATTGCATTTGAATTTCAGCATGTCCACAATTTTGAAGAGCATGAATGGCTAAACGAAATGGTGGAATCTGGGAAAATTTTCAAAACACTTTCAAAAGAGAAACGCATTTCTCTTTTGAAGCGATTAACAGAAGTTGAAGGATTTGAATCTTTTCTCCATAAAACATTTGTCGGCCAAAAGAGATTCTCCATTGAAGGTGTTGATATGCTCGTTCCGATGCTTGATGAGCTGATTTCTGAAGCTGTGAAAAGCGGAACGACAAATATAAACATCGGAATGGCGCATCGGGGCCGACTAAGCGTGTTGGCTCATGTGTTAGGAAAGCCATTTGAGCTTATTTTCTCTGAGTTCCAGCATGCACCGAACAAAGAATTGGTTCCGTCTGAAGGTTCAATCGGAATCAACTACGGCTGGACCGGAGATGTGAAATATCATTTAGGTGCGGACAGAAAAATTAAAGATCATAATGTTGTTCGTGCACGGCTCACGCTAGCGAACAACCCTAGCCATCTAGAGTTTGTGGATCCGATTGTGGAAGGGTATACACGTGCAGCCCAAGATAATCGTAATGTGCGCGGATATCCTGAACAAGATATTCACAAATCCATGGCTGTGCTGATTCACGGCGATGCAGCATTCCCTGGCGAGGGAGTCGTGGCAGAGACTCTTAACCTTAGTCAGTTAAACGGTTACAAAACCGGAGGAACAATCCACATTATCGCCAATAATATGATTGGATTTACGACGGAAAGCCATGATTCTCGATCAACAAAATATGCCAGCGACCTAGCCAAGGGCTTCGAAATTCCGATCGTTCATGTGAATGCGGATGATCCAGAAGCATGTTTGGCAGCTGTTTATATTGCCATTTTGTATCGCAATAAATTCCATAAAGATTTCTTAATTGATTTAATCGGATACCGCCGTTACGGGCATAACGAAATGGATGAGCCGATGGCGACAAATCCGTTGCTTTATGAAAAAATTAAGAAACATGAAACAATTTGCAAATTATATGCTAAACAGCTTGAAAGCGATGGAATTATTTCTTTAGAAGACGCAAGAAAGTTTGAACAAGAAGTGCAGGATCGGCTGAAAAAAGCATACGATAAAGTTCCAAAAAACGAACACCAAGAAGAGGAAATTCATATTCCAGAAACGGTCAGCCATGGTCTGCCCAAAATCGACACGACTGTGCCGGTGGATGTCCTTGACAAAATTAACAAGGAATTAATTACTTTCCCAGAAGGATTCACCGTTTTTAATAAATTGCAAAAAATTCTAGAACGCAGGGCAAAAGTATATGAAGAAGAAAGAAAAGTAGATTGGTCGCTTGCAGAAGCGTTCGCTTTTGCGACAATCTTGAGAGATGGAACTCCGCTTAGAATTACTGGACAAGATTCGGAACGCGGAACTTTTGCTCATAGACATTTAGTCTTGCACGATGTGAAAACAGGCAAAACCTTCTCGCCACTGCATCGTTTGTCGGATGTTCAAGCATCGTTTGCGATTCATAACAGCCCGTTGTCTGAAGTTTCTGTATTGGGATTTGAATACGGATATAACGTATTTTCTCCGGAAACGCTTGTTATTTGGGAAGCACAATTCGGTGATTTTGCAAACGTTGCACAAGTCATATTCGATCAATTTATTTCAGCCGGCAGGGCAAAATGGGGACAAAAATCTGGACTCGTCATGTTGCTGCCGCATGGATATGAAGGCCAGGGACCGGAACATTCCAGCGGGCGTTTGGAACGGTACTTGACCCTTGCTGCAGAAAACAATTGGACGGTGGCAAATGTAACGACTGCTGCTCAATATTTTCATTTGCTAAGAAGACAAGCAGCGATTTTAACAAAAGAAGAAGTGCGTCCGCTCATCATTATGACGCCAAAAAGCTTGCTGCGTAATCCAAATACGGTTTCCGACGTTACAGAGCTGACTGAAGGTCAATTTCAACCGGTTATTGAACAGCCTGGTTTAGGTCAAAATAAAGAAAAAGTAAAACGTTTAATTTTGTGCACTGGCAAAATATCGATAGAATTGGCGAATGGTCTGCAAAAATTAGATCAAAAAGATTTTCTTCATATTGTACGGGTGGAGGAAATTTATCCGTTCCCTGAAGAAGAAATTAAAGAGATTATAGAAAGATACCCTAACTTGCAGGAAATCGTCTGGGTGCAAGAAGAGCCGAAGAATATGGGATCGTGGATTTTCACATATCCGCAATTAAAATCTATTGTGGGTGATAAGCTCGCTGTTAAATATATTGGACGTCCAAGACGGTCAAGCCCTGCAGAAGGAGACCCGACAATTCACAAAAAAGAGCAGAGCCGAATCATAACAGAAGCGCTTACATGGAATGAATGAGGAGGAAATTTAAAAAATGGCTGAAATTAAAGTTCCAGAACTAGCAGAATCCATTTTAGAAGGTACAATTTCTCAATGGTTGAAAAAACCTGGCGATAAAATTGAAAAAGGCGAATACATTCTTGAGCTGGAAACCGATAAGGTCAATGTTGAAATTACTGCTGAACATGCTGGTGTTTTAAAAGAAGTATTTAAAAATGAGGGCGATGTTGTCGAAGTTGGCGAAGTCATCGGAATCATCGATGAAGGCGCAAGTGAAGCTCCACAGGCAAGCAGCCCTCAGCCAGAACAAAAAGTAGAAGCCGCTCCAGAGCAAAATCGAGAGGAGCAAACAGTTCAAGTGGAATCGGAAGAACAGTCTGCAGGCAAACCGCGCCCAATCGCAACGCCTGCAGCAAGAAAGCTTGCACGTGAAAAAGGAATCGACTTATCGGCCGTGCCGACGGCTGATCCGCTCGGTCGTGTTCGCAAACAAGATATTGCATATTATGAAGCGCCAAAAGCGGAAGAAAAAGCCCCTAATAAACCAAAACCAGAACCGCAAGAAACACAAAAGGCAACGGTTGCAGATCAGAAGCCTGTGGAACGGATCAGAATGTCCCGCAGAAGACAAACCATTGCCAAACGTCTAAAAGAAGTTCAAAATACAGCAGCTATGCTGACAACCTTTAATGAAGTGGATATGACAGCAGTTATGAACATCCGCAAACGGAGAAAAGATCAATTTTTTGAGGAGCATGATGTTCGTTTAGGCTTTATGTCCTTCTTTACAAAAGCAGTTGTCGCAGCCTTGAAAAAATTCCCTCTACTGAATGCGGAAATTCAAGGCGATGAAATTGTGTTGAAAAAATATTATGATATTGGAGTAGCTGTTTCTACAGATGAAGGTTTGGTTGTTCCTGTTGTAAGAGATGCAGATCGCTTAACATTTGCTCAAATCGAGCAAGAAATTGCCGATCTTGCAGCAAAAGCGAGAGCAAATAAACTTGCGCTTTCGGATCTGCAAGGAGGAACATTTACGATAACAAACGGCGGTATTTTCGGATCTTTATTGTCAACACCGATTTTAAATGGACCTCAAGTCGGTATTTTAGGGATGCATAAAATCCAGCTTCGCCCAGTTGCGATTGACGAAGAGCGCATTGAAAACCGTCCGATGATGTATATTGCTTTATCATATGACCACCGTATTATTGACGGAAAAGAAGCTGTCAGCTTCTTGGCAACTGTCAAAAAGCTGTTGGAGGATCCAGAGCAGCTCTTGCTGGAAGGGTAAATCACTAATGAAGGAAGAACGCATTCCGCGTTCTTCTTTTCATATGAAAACGAACGAATGAAGGAGTGGCAAACATGAATCATCTATCATGGAAAAACAAAAAAGCGAATAAAAAAGTTGTGTGTTTACATACAAATGCAAAAAAGTATATGGTAAATAATGTATTGACACCTGGACAAACTTATGATGTCTTGAACGAAACGGAAGAGTATTATTTTATTATCGACAATTCCGGAAAAGTAGGCGGGTTTTACAAAGAATATTTTGAAGAAGCAAAATAGCTAATCATCCCTTTATTTTTTCTTTCCTTTTTGAGAGGAGGTGTTGTTCGTGTTCGTTTATACTGAAGAGGATATTCGCAACATTGACAATCTGGCAGAAAAAAATGGCCTTTCTTCTATTGTGTTGATGGAAAACGCCGGGCGCTCTTTATTTCAAAAGCTTGTTTCGTACGTAAAAAAAGATGATCGCATTTTAATATTGTCCGGTAAAGGCAACAACGGCGGAGATGGAATTGTTTTGGCCAGATATTTAAAACAAAACGGCTACCATGCCGAACTTTCTTTTCCGCTTGGGGCACCGAAAAGTGAAGCAGCGAAGCATCATTTCGCTTTTTATAAAAACAGCGGTTTTCTCGAAACAGCCGAATATGAACAAAATCATTACCAAGTCATCGTTGACGCTTTGCTGGGGGTCGGTGCAAGGCATCCGCTAAGAGATGATGTGAAAAACATCATTGAATGGATTAATGGACAAAACGCTTTTGTCGTTTCCGTTGATGTTCCTTCAGGAGTTTTATCCGACTCCGGAGAAGCGCCAATAGCGGTTAAAGCAAACGTCACCATCAGCATCCACGGATATAAGCGATCAGCCTTTTTGCTGCCTTCTTCATCTTTTTACGGAAAAAAGGAAGTTGTGTCCATCGGCCTGAAGGAAGAAGGGAAATGGAAGGTCTGGACAGAAAAAGATGTGAAGCAAACATGGCCGAACCATCCGTCTTTTTCCCATAAAGGCACTTTTGGAACAGGCTATTTAATTGCTGGCTCCGACGAAATGCCGGGAAGTGTGCTTCTTGCTGCGAAGGGAGCTATGAGGGCAGGAATTGGCAAGCTTGTGATCGGCACAACACCATTTGTAGCCGGTGCCATCGCCGGGCAAATTCCTGAAGCAACTTATTTTTTTGAAGGTCTTATAAAAGCAGGAGATGGTGAATTCCCGGAAAAGCTGTCAGTATGTGCAATTGGACCAGGTATCGTTCCTGGAGAAGAGACCGAAAAAGCCATTCAATCCATCTTACAAAACGATTGGCCTGTTGTGCTGGATGCCGGTGCGTTACATAAACGCACATATCCGAAAAATAGACAACATCCTATTGTGTTAACACCGCATCCGGGTGAATTTAGCCGTTTAATCGATCAGCCGATCAGCTATATACAAAAGAACAGAATCGAAGCTGCTTCTAAATTTGCCGTTGAAGAAAATGTCATTGTTGTTTTAAAAGGCCAATATACAGTGATTGCATTTCCGGATGGAACAGGAATGATCAATCCAACTGGAAACATTGCTTTGGGCAAAGGCGGGAGCGGAGATGCATTAACGGGAATCATCGCTGCTTTTTTGTCCTATTATGAGAACAAAAAAGCAGCTGTGGCAAATGCAGTCTATTTACACGGTTTATGTGCAGATCTGTTTGTAAAAACGAAAGGTGTAAGATCAATGCTTGCGGGCGATATTCCAGACATTTTGCCGGAAGTGATGAAACGATTCGAATAGCCTTATCAATATGGCTTCCAAATGACTTTTTTTGCAGTTTGAAATCTTTGTTCCACTTCTGGCCAGTTGACGATTTTCCAAAAATTATCGATATATTTTTGCCGATCGTTTTTATATTGCAAGTAGTATGCATGCTCCCAAACATCTAATACAAGAAGAGGAATGACATCCCATTGGCTTAAGTTTTGATGCTTTTCCGCCTGCAATATTTCCAATCTTCTTGAACGGGGGGACCATACTAATATCGCCCAGCCTCCGCCTTCGACTGCTTTTGCAGCTTCGCTGAAATGCTTTTTAAATGCTTGAAAGCTTCCAAATGAATTTTTGATCGCTTCCTTTAATTCACCTTTTGGCTCGCCCCCGCCTTTTGGATTCATGACATTCCAAAAAATTGTATGCAAATAGTGGCCTGCCCCATTGAAAGCTGCTTCCCGTTCCCAATGTTTAATCAATGAAAAATCTCCTGTTCTCCGTGCTTTTTCCATTTCGATTTCCGCCTTGTTTAAACCGTCTACATAGCTTTGATGGTGTTTCAAATGGTGAAGCCTCATGATTTCTTCTGAAATATACGGCTCAAGCGCATTGTATCGATAGGGAAGAGGAGGGAGCTTATGTTGTCCTATCGGCACAGCCAAAGACCGGTCATCTTCACCTTCAATAAATAATCTGAATTCATCATACAATTGATTCGCCTGTTCATAAAGTTCGCTTTCTGAAACGGACTCGGCTTTGTCCAGCTCTGTTTTGAAACGGATTATTTTTTCCTCGAATTCGCTTGCAAAAGGGTGTTCTGAAATGATGTTTCCATAAAGATCATCACACCATTTTTTTAATTCATTAATATACGATTCACTCAAGACAACAAAATCCTCCTTTTCATTCAATCGTCCAGAATACTATATGAAGCAATTTGAAAAAGGGTGAACTAAAAGAAGCGCGTCTTTTTTTAGATGGAAGAGGGGAGCTCCTTAAAGCGGTTTTTCACCAATTAAAAACGGATGATTTTTTGAAGACGTGCATTTTTTTTGTGAGAGGAGAGGCTGGATGGGAAGAAATATGTTTGTAAATACTCGGTCTTGTTATGAAAAAAGAGCAGCTGCCTGAATTATGTATGAAAAATGCCATGCATATCAATGCAAAATAAGATCAGGGGATTGTCCCAAAAGGATACATCCATTGGAATTCAATAATCAAGAAATGCTGATATATCAGCATTACTGAACATGAAAAGGGGGATCCAATACCGTGAAATCAACTATTGGACAGCCCCTTAAGTCAATCTGCCCAAACATCGTTCATTGAACAGTATACTTTTCATCTTTTAAAATAAGCACGTCAGCTTCTTTAGCTTTTTTGGGAACTAATAGACAAACTCTATTTTATGACAGAAGTAAGTACATTCAAATTTCATTTTAACAACAAATACTATGTAACTTCTTGATTAGATCTGCCATCATAACAAAAATTTTATCATCATACGCATTTTCATCCTGCTTTAAAATGTCGTCTATATATCTTGGTATTCCTTTATAAAAGCTTTAACAAAGTCCGTGAAATGACAATCCAGTACTTTTTGTTTGCTTGAATCATAATACAACAATCAATAAACAGACGATTTTGGGATTTTTTTAATGTAATATTTTAAAGCATTCTCATAGCTTCTACGGTCCCTTGAACTATTTTTCATTACTGAATTTGATCAAGTAATCTCCGATATCTAATAAAAGACCATCACGGAATGTTGTTTTTGTCCCTTTTCAACAATATACATATATAATCTTTGGTAGAAATAAAAGGATAGCTCAAAAGGAGCATCTTTTGTATCCTCATATTCTTCAATCTCAAATAATAGCTTCATCTGTCTATACACCCTTTAAATTCATTTTGTTTACTATTTGTACAGATTTCATATATAAAATTACTTGATTTATCCCGTTACTTGGTTTTCCTTTAAAGATTTCATAATCTTCTTCATTTCTGTTTTTGAAAGATTTTTAGAAACAATGTTCATTTTATATCGCGATTTTCCCTGTAATTCCTTTTTGATGCTGTGCGTCCTTTAATTTGTAAAAAGCAGAGAAGACAACGCTTTTTTCAATTTAAAGCCGAACAGGGAAGGGGTGTTCTGCTGTATTATGGACAATTACTGTTTCTGTTGTTTTTCACAGAGGAAATGCCCGAGCTTTTCTCAATGCAGAAAGTACTAAAGCAGGCGGAACTCAACCTTTTAGGAGAAGTTCTCGACAACTGGAAAGGGGCTGTCCAAAAAGTCAGGGTAACTGACTTTTTGGAGCCCCTCATTTTTTCACTTTTTAAAAAAAATGCACAAAAAAATCGTCCTTTCTAGTAAAATGAAGTTACCACACAACATTACAGAAAGGACGATTTTTTATGAGCAATCAAATGATTACTCGTGAAAATTATAACACACAAATGACACTTCCTCTAGATGGAAAAGAAGAAAAAACTCCTGCCAAAAGAAATTTAGCCCCTACTTTCAAACCATATGACAACCGTCAAGTTCAAATGATTTATGATATTGAATCTCTTATACCCGAACATCACGTGGCACGTGTCGTGGACGAAATGGTGGAGGCGATACCAGATAAACAATTGTTTTCTCATTATAAAGGCGGCGGCAGAAGTTCCTATCATCCCAAAATGATGCTGAAAATCATTCTGTATGCTTATTCTCAAAAGGTTTATTCCTGCCGAGGAATCGAAAAACTCGTTAAAGAAAATATTCCTGCCATGTGGCTTTCAGCGATGCAACAACCAGATTTTCGCACCATTAATGAGTTCCGAGGGGAACGGATGAAAGCTTTCATGGATGAGCTCTTTGAAGTCATGATTCTCAAATTGATAAAAGAACATTACATCACGATGGAAAACTACTTTTTGGATGGCACTAAGATCGAAGCCAATGCCAATAAGTATTCTTTTGTGTGGAAAAAATCCACTTTGAAATTCGAAGAGAAATTAAAAGAAAAAATCCAAGAAACACTAAAGCACATTCATGAATTAACCCAATTAGAAGCCGGAACAGGGCAAAAGGAAAGCGATCAACATACAGAGATCACCGAACAAAACCTGGAGGAAATCGCAAAAGAAATAGAAGAAAAAGTTGAAACGCTAACGGAAGAAATCGAAAAGGAGACCGATACATCCATTCGGAAAGAGAAGCGAAAAAAACGCAGTCAATTAAAGAAATCGGTGAAACAAATTCGGGAAGATTTCCTGCCCCGAATGGCAAGATACAAGGAACAAAAGGAAATGTTCGGTGACCGTAACAGCTACTCGAAAACAGACAAAGACGCAACCTTCATGCGCATGAAAGAAGACCATATGAAAAACGGTCAGCTCAAGCCCGGATACAACGTGCAAATGGGGACAGAGAATCAGTTTATCTTGTTTTATACCATTCATCAACGACCGACCGATACACGTTGCTTTATCCCACATATGGAGAAGCTAGCCTCCAGTTCATTACCGATGCCCAAAACGGTCATTGCGGATGCAGGCTATGGTAGTGAAGAAAACTATGTATATGCAGTTGGTGATGAGAAAGAGCCCCGTTTTGAGTTTCTAATTCCTTATGGGAGCTATGTAAAAGAACAAACACGTACATACAAAAAAGACATTAAAAATGCCAAAAACTGGACCTATTGTGAAGAGGATGATTGTTTTATTTGCCCGAATGGAAGGAGAGTAACGTTTAAAAAATACCAAAACAAAAAGAATCCATCTGGCTATGAACAAAGCTTCAAAATATACGAATGTGAAGATTGTACCGATTGCCCATTGAAAGCGAAATGCACAAAAGCGAAGGGAAATCGTCAAGTTCACTGGAATCCCATCTTCGAAGAAATGAAAGCAAAGGCCAAAACAGCCCTTGAATGTGAAGAGAAAGCCGCCATCTACGCTCGACGCAAAGTCGAGGCAGAAAGTGTGTTCGGTCACATCAAGGGCAATCGGTCGTTCCGCAGATTTTCTTTGCGGGGCCTCGACAAGGTACATGTTGAGTTTGGGATTGTGGCATTAGCCCACAACATACTGAAAGTAGCCGGTATCCGCCAGCTACTTTCAGATAAAAATCGAAAAAATATAAAAGCAAGTGGAGAGAAACGAATTGTTTTTCTCCACTTGCTTCATTTTAGGGACTTATCGGACAGCCCCATAGATATTGTTTTTTAGACAGGCGCTATTCTGAATTATATATTTTAATTTAAGCTAATCCACACGCTTTTTACTTCTGTATAGTTGTTCAAAGCATATGAACCCATTTCGCGACCGATACCTGATTGTTTGTATCCGCCAAACGGAGAAGCTGCGTCAAATACATTATAACAGTTGACCCAAACAGTTCCTGCTCTCAAGCGATTGGCGACATAGTGAGCGTTGGCCACATCTCTCGTCCATAAACCGGCAGCTAAGCCGTATTCGCTGTTGTTTGCCCGATCAATAACTTCATCTAAATCTTCAAAAGGCAATGCAGCAATGACCGGACCGAATATTTCCTCTTTGGCAATTGTCATTTTATCTTCAACATCAGCAAAAATTGTAGGAGTGACAAAATAGCCTTTTTCAGATGGCGTAGATCCGCCGGTCACAACTTCTGCGCCTTCTTCAATTCCTTTTTCAATATAATTCAACACTCTTGACTGCTGCTCTTCAGATACGAGCGGCCCCATTTCCGTTTCCGGATTCAGGCCAAAGCCTTGGCGGATATTTTTGGCATGGGAGGCCATATCTGCTAATACATTATCGTAATGTTTTTTCTGAATAAACACACGAGAACCTGCACAGCATACTTGACCTTGATTAAACATTACACCGTTTAATGCACCTGGAATCGCTTTTGACAGATCAGCATCCGGCAAAATAATATTCGGCGATTTGCCTCCTAATTCCAGCGTAACTCGCTTCAGTGAACGTGCGGCATTTTTCATTATCAGCTTGCCGACTTCCGTCGATCCGGTAAAAGCAATTTTATCTACCAGAGGATGATCAACAATCGCTTGCCCAGCTGTTTCCCCAAAGCCCGGTACTATGTTGATAACCCCAGGTGGGAAACCTGCTTCTTCAATAAGCTCTGCTAAATAAAGGGCTGAAAGTGGAGTTTGTTCTGCAGGCTTCAAAACGACTGTACAACCAGTTGCAAGAGCGGCACCAAGTTTCCACATTGCCATTAGAAGCGGGAAGTTCCATGGAATAATCTGGCCGACAACACCAACAGGTTCATGTCTTGTATAATTGAAAAATGGTCCGTTGACAGGAATGGTCTGCCCGACTATTTTTGTAGACCATCCGGCATAGTAACGCAAGTGTTCAATGGCTAATGGAATATCTGCATTTCTAGTTTCCCGGATCGGTTTTCCGTTATCCAGCGTTTCCAGCTGAGCTAGTTCTTCTTTGTTTTCTTCCAGCAAATCCGCCAGTTTGTACAATAATCGGCTTCGTTCAGCAGCTGATATTTTGGACCATGGCCCGCTGTCAAAAGCAGCTCTTGCCGCACGGACAGCACGGTCAATATCTTCTTTGTCCGCTTCATAAACCGTTGCAAGAGTTTCTCCAGTTGCTGGATTAGGAGTGTCGAACGTTTTGCCGGAAACGCTTTCGACAAATTCACCATTAATGTACAACTTTTTTTTCCCTTTTAGAAACTCCGCTACTTTCCCTTCAACATTAGCGATTAATTGACTCATCGATCATCCTCCTAATTTTTTTTTTCGTTGTGTAAACTCTGGATGAACGAAATACAGTTTTATAATAAAGGAAAATTCAGAATATTTCAACCTATTTTTTAAAAATTACCAAAAATCTCCTGACCAACAACTGCTGGATGGCCGCAGAAAACTTAAGAAAACAACTTTATTTCAGTCATCAAGACAAACTATTTAAGAATAATCGTATAAAGAGAAATGAACTTCAAAGAGGTGATGACTATGAATGAGAAGCATCAAAAATCTTTTACGACCGTAAAATCATATCGTCCTTTTCATAGCAGATATGATCCATGTAAACCAATCGGTGTCAAATACTATTCCACACCGCCAAACCTTTTCCTCGGTTTTCAGCCGCCGAACTTGCAGCAATTTTCCGCAAAAGAAGCATTAAAAAAAGGGACTCTTTGGCGATTTTTTTATGACTATTACGAAAATCCGTATGAGAAAAAAGGGAGGTAGCCAAAATGAAGGAGCTTCCTCAAGAGTACTATCAGCTCCTTGAAGAAATTCAAGCGGCTGATTTCGTGCTTGTTGAATTATCGCTTTATCTAGACACTCATCCAAATGATATAGAAGCAATCCAGCAATTTAACCAATATGCCCAATACTCAAAACAATTGAAGCAAATGTTTGAATCAAAATTCGGTGCGCTGCAGCAATTTGGAAACAGCTTTTCAGACGCGAACTGGAGCTGGGGAACGATGCCGTGGCCATGGCAAGTATAGCTTTAATTCGTTTAACTATACTCATACGATGAAAGGAGAAAGAACATGTGGTTTTATGAAAAAAAACTACAATATCCTGTCAGGGTGAGTACGTGCAACCCAAAACTGGCAAAATATTTAATTGAACAATACGGCGGAGCAGATGGAGAACTTGCTGCCGCCCTTCGCTATTTGAATCAAAGATACACGATCCCCGACAAAGTAGTAGGACTTTTAACGGATATTGGAACAGAAGAATTTGCTCATTTGGAGATGATCGCAACAATGGTGTATAAATTGACGAAAGATGCGACACCGGAACAATTAAAGGAAGCAGGACTAGGCGAGCATTATGTCAATCATGACAGCGCCTTGTTTTATAACAACGCTGCTGGAACTCCGTGGACTGCGACTTATATTCAAGCAAAAGGGGATCCGATAGCTGATTTGTATGAGGATATAGCTGCCGAGGAAAAAGCAAGAGCTACTTATCAATGGATTATCGATATGTCAGATGATCCAGACTTAAATGACGGATTAAGATTTTTGCGCCAAAGAGAAATTGTTCATTCGCAACGTTTTCGGGAGGCGGTGGAAATTTTAAAAGAAGAACGTGATCGTAAAAAGTTTTTTTAAGAAGTTCAAGGAGCATCCAATCAGACGTACTTTCATCTATTGGATGCTCCTTTTATGTTTCAGGCAGAACATTGTTGGTAATATCCAAGATTGACAGCATTGATCGAATTTTTTTACTCTCTTTCTTTTAAAATAATACAAGCAGCTGTACAATCGATCAATTGAAGCTGTTCACGTACAAAAATAGTGTATTTTGCATTACTTAATCCATTTTCTTTAGCCCATGAATAAAATTCAAAATCATATCCTCCTCCTTAATATTTATGAAGACATAGTATTTTCTACTTCTACTATGTCTATCCCAATTTTATCCTTGATATATCATCTAGGTTAGAAAAGAATGGCACACCCTAAAAATAAAAATGCAACAAAAAAGGATAAAAGTAACTCTCCTCCTTGAAAAATGGACACATTACTTAAATGGTTATTTATAACATACTGTATGGAAAATACACAGCTATCTATGCAAAAGAAAACTCAAAAATGTAAGTGATCCAGTTAGGTATTATGAGCGATGCTGCGAGTCCTTTAATAATTACCATAAATCTGAGCATATAAACGAGTGCTACTGCACTTACCAATAAAGAAAAATGTATAAGTCTGACCGAGAGCTATAATTTACATAGTCTCCTAAGAAATGATTAACTCCTAAAGAAACAAAGTAAATGATTAGGCTAGGAACAGCCATAGCAAAGAATAAACAAAAGCCTATAAGGAACATTCCTGTTAGAAGTTTTTTCGGGGACTTGAATAAAAAAGCCCTCTTGGTATGATTCGGGGGTGTCAATCGGATTAATTGCCCCCTAATTTGGATACCAAGGAGGACTATACATGAGTTCTATCTCAAACAAGAAGATTAATCAAGTCACCGATCAAACGCTCATCGTTGGCATGGGTATCGCGAAAAAGAAGCATTATGCCTGCTTTGTGGATGAGCGAGGGAGGGTGTTAAAAAAGCCGTTTCCCGTTCTGCAATCGAAAGAAGGATTGGAATGGTTGTACCAGTGCATCGTGAAAGCGATGGAGGAAGTTGAAAAAACGGAAGTGATCGTTGGCATCGAGCCAACGGGACATTATTGGCTCAATCTCGCTTACTTTCTTGACGAGAAGGGCATTCCTCTCGTGATGACAAACCCGATGCACGTGAAGCGCTCCAAAGAGCTAGACAACAATCTTCCAACCAAGGCTTTATAAGTCCAAGACACTGCCCCTTGAGTTTGAAAATCTCCATTAACATTAGCGACTGTTCTAGCAGGGTCAATTTTTATAGAGATTGATTGGTTTTGAATAGCTTTTTGGACTCCTTTATGAACTGTTTCATCAGGCTTTGACTACTATTTACTCGAGCTATCCTCGTAAATGCTGTTTTTTTAGGAATTTTTTTGTTTTTCATTCTGCTATATGAAAGAATGATTCAAACAGTATTGGTACGTTAGTAAAATAGCGGAAAAAGCAAGGTGAAACTGTTCCTTAGAAAGCCCAAAAGAAAAATGAACTTCCTGTAACCGAGCATACAAAATTTATGCTTCACGGCTGCCACACTCTAAAACTACTGTATTCAGTTGTTCATTCCTTTTTAAAATGATCTTTTGATTTGAAAAATCAGTTAAATCAGCATCCGTTGAATGAGTGGCATAAATTAAAATTGCCTTGTTTTGCATGACGTAATTTTTCAAATAATCGAGAATAACTTTTCTTGACCTAATATCGAAATTGACAAAAGGTTCATCAAGGAGAATCAAATTAGGCGAAGATAGAAGTGCTAAAATTAAAGATAGTTTTTGTTTCGTTCCTAAAGACAGTTCGCGTGTAAGGGTATTTTTATATTTGTAGAGTCCAATTTTTTCTATAAGACCTTCTAGAGACGAATCTAATCTTTCCCCATTCAGGAAGGATAAGATCATATCAATTGTTTCAGCCGTTGTTAAATAATCGTATAAAAATGGTGTATTGCCAATTAAGGAGACTCCTTTTATATACTTTTGAAAATCGTCCTTTAATGAAATATTGTTTAACTTGATGTCCCCATCGAATGTTGTCATTCCACCGATGATATTCAACAACGTTGATTTGCCAATTCCATTTTCACCAAGTAATTCAACAATGCTCATGTTATCTATTTTTAAGTTAATACCGTCAAAAATGTAGGCTGATTCACCATATCTTTTTTTTATATTGATCAATTCAAGCATGTTTTACCTCTCTTTTGTCAGAAAATTATATAATAATAAAAAATGTGAATAAACAATAAAGAAAAAGAGTATAGGATATATACTGCCGAATTTCATTGAATAAAAAGCTACAACGCTGCATGTAATAGAAGGCAACCCTAAAACGAATAAATCTTCTAAAGGATTAAAAAAATATACAAAAAAATTGTTTTTAATATCTTCTATTGATAATTTTTGAAAGCGATAGACTCTTTTTGAAATGATTTTTATTGTGTAGAAGTAAATGATTGTTGAACATAAAACAGTGACAGCTGAAAATAATGAAAATCCATAAAGGAGGAATACACCAGCATAATAACTGATTAGGATTACGATGAGCCTTCTTGACAGAAATTTAGAAAGCGAATTCTCATAATAAGTTTTTTGATCAAACTTCTTTATATAATAAAAATCGCTTAAATTACAGTCGTTTAACAGTTTTGAGCTATTTATGATTCCTTGAGATATCATACTAATCATTGCGCTTTCAATTCCTAAATAAACCGAAATGATAATCAATTTATGAATATTAAAATAAAAATGAATCATACATATCAGAACTAAAGAAGCAGCTGCAAACAAATAAGTATACAATATATATAAGTAGTAAGTTCTATTTTGACAAGATCGGGATAAAGCCGCTTGATACTGATCTAAATGCAGGTCATTTTTATACCGGATGAAATGTTCTTTCTTTTTCGTAGCGTTCGGCCCGTGAATAAATAAAAAGACAATCTGAGGATTGCTCCATAAAAATTTTACAATAATAGTAAAAAAAACAGCTATTAAGACGAAAATCTCGTATAAAAGGATGGTTATGTAACTAAAATGAAATTCTCTCATAAAAATCAACATAAAAAAACAATAAGACAAAATGTTTGTTCCAAATGTTAACAGCAATTTTTTAATAATCAGTAATTGAAATTTAATTTTGTGAGCTTTATACATCCATTGAGAAATATTCTCCAGTTCCACATGATCGTAATCATCATTATTAATATCAGTGAACAAAAGCGTTATAAAAAAATAGATAGTGGCGATATAAAAAGGATTTATATTTATAAAGGAATGAAAAAAATAAATGAGCAAATAGACAAAAATCGGTGCTAACATCGAAGCGAAAGTAATGACTGCATTTACGTTATAGAGAAAGACCAGCAGCAATTTTTTATCGCCGCCAGCAAACTTATTTAGAAAATTCCCAAATAAAATCTCGAAATTTGCTAATGCTTTTCTTTTTTTCATTAACCGCTTGTATTTGAAGTATTTCATCTTCTTCAATTCCCCAACATTTTCGTAACAATTTTTACCAGATTAAAAATTCCTACTAAAAAAACGATTATCGAGATTACGAACAATATTCTCATTTTAGCCTTAAATTTTTTTTCCATATTATGCACCTTCCTAAGATCATTGAAATTGCACAACAGTCATGAACGTTTGAATGATAAGCGTCAAACCATAAGTGGTCGAAAATATTATTGTACACAGTCTTATTTTTAGGCTGATGGAAGTGGAACTGTCTAAATATGATAAATATAAGTAGAAAAAAACAACCAATAGGATTTGCGAACCTGGAAACCAGCCCAGCCATTGAATATCTTGCAGTTGATTAAAGCCAGCCAGTGAAATGATCGTCATATTTAATAAAATGGAAACAAGATTCGCAAAAATGATGGCTGATAAAAAGTTACTAAATGTAAACTTTTTATTCGTCATGACATTTGTAATATAAGTAACAAATATTGTTTCGATTATGATCACGGTAATTCCCGCAATCAATTGTATTAAAATTAACAAAGCAGCAACAAACGAATGTGCAAACAATGGAAAGCTCGCTTGCAGTTTATCAAATTGCTCAATCACTTGAAACTGTTTAATGGAAAAAAATGAATTCGCCACAACTGCTAGCACTAACAGGCAAAAAGAAAGTAAATTTATTATTCTTTCATTTTTTAATTTGAGCATATTTATCCCCTTTATAAGAAAAGGTGTCCCGCCTTATTACAAAAATTAAAACAGCAGGAGGCTAAAGGCTATTACAGTTAGAGTCAATCACCATGAAACATAAGAAATTTCATTGAGACCATCAAGAATAATTCCGGCAGCAGTCAGATTAAATTCATAACTTATCCTCTCAAAATTGCTTTAATTTCACACAAATAATATTCTTTCCTCGTTTAAAATTGCAACTGAATGGGCTGTACTTAGTTGGTCAAAAATTTTTAGTTCAAGTAGACTATAAACAACAAATCATGCAATTGTACTAAAGCGGGAAGCCAAATTGTAATCAACCGAACTTGCATAGCTAAGCAGCCCGTGAATTCTTATGTGATGAAACCCGAAAACAAAGTCATGTAATTTCTTTTAAACTAGTATTTCCGAATGAGGATTTTGGCAATTTATAGAAATATTATAATGAAGGTTGGATCCCTTGGTCAAGCTGCTCCTAAATTTTTCTAATGGTTTTCAAAAGGTGGCATGTTAGGAATAATGATTTTAAGTAATCCATCCCATTAATCTACGTTTTTTCAGACAGAATCATCTTGTTTGTAACACTCATTATTGCGTGAATAAAAAATGTTCATGCCCGATGCTTCCGAGATGCAATCTAAATTTTAAAAAGGTCAAGATTCGGTGGTAGAGGAAAAGACTTTCGAATTAACCAACAGCCGAATGCCATTCCACTTTATGCTTAAACAAATATTTTAACAAATAGCATGGAGGTCTTGTCATATTGTGTGACAATTCATTTTGCAAACAATGTTCTAAATGAAAAAAAGATATATTTTTATATGAACTTATATTATGATTAAAATAAAAGGATCGGAAAACTATAAGTTTACATAATTATATTATTGTAAAAAGGAGATGGATGGAGAGATGACGGAAAAAAGAAAACCTAGCGGCTTTTTATTGAAGCAGCGCGCTTTTTTAAAATTATATTTAATCACGATGACGGAAAAGAAGCGGCTGTATGGTTTTAAAATATTGGATGAACTGCGGGAAGAGTTTCGCCCGTATGGCTACCGTCCGAATCATTCTGAGCTGTACAAAGCGCTTCATGATTTAATAAAAGACGGCATTTTAAAACAAATTAAACGAAAAAAAGAAGGAGCCGAGTTTCAAGAGGTTGTCTATTATCAGTTTGTCGATTATGAAAAAGCAAAACAATATAAAAGACAACTAAAAGCAGAGCTGGACCGCTCAAAAGCAATTATTGAAAAAGCTATACGAGACAATTTTGCATAAATATGGAGGAGTATTATGATCAATCTTGCAAAAAAGCTGGAACAAATCGATGGCAAAGGATATAAAGCGTACAAACAGATTCAAGGCTCGTACAAGTTTCCTGATTTTGAATTGTTGATCGATTATGTACAGGGCGATCCGTTTGCGAGTCCTTCGAAAATCAGAATATTGATCGCTAGAAGCAAAACGGCTTTTTTACAAAAATGGACAAACAGCCGGCAAAGAAAGATAAGATGTGAAGATATGATTGTCCGCGAAGTATTTCAAGCTATTTCTAATTTGAAAAATAACGTACGCGGCTCTGGAAAAAGCGGGCTGATCATGATTGACAAACCGGGGCAGAAGGTGTTAGAACGGACAGCTGTTCAGATAGGAGAAAACGATATTACAGTTTGTCTTTCAATCGGTCTTCCGGCTAAAGGGAGAACAATATTAGGCAAGGAAGCCAAAAAAATATTTTTTCAACTACTTCCCGAAATTTTGCGGCATTCTGTCTTTTCTGTGAAGGGGAAAGATATTGAGAGCGCGATTCAGCTTTGCGATCAGCAAATGGCGATCCGCTCCTATATGAAAGAGAGAGGAATAATAGCGTTTATTGCAAATAATTCAATTTTGCCGCGTGCAAGCGGCGTAAGTGATCAGCCGTTGAAGGGCGCTGTTCCTTTTCAAAGTCCAAAGGAAATGGAAGTCTCAATTCCTGTTCCGCATCGGCAAGAACCGTTGAAGGGCATGGCTATATACAAAGGCATCACCTTGATCGTTGGAGGAGGTTATCATGGAAAAAGCACTTTATTAAAGGCGCTCGAGCATGGTGTTTATGACCATATTGAAGGGGACGGCCGTGAATTTGTTTTGACGGACCGTTCAGCATGCAAAATACGTGCCGAAGATGGCCGCAGTATAAAGAAGGTGGATATTTCCGCTTTTATTAACAATCTGCCGTTTCAAAAAAGCACAAAATCCTTCTCTACGGAAAATGCAAGCGGCAGTACATCGCAGGCAGCCAATATAATGGAAATGCTAGAAGCAGGAGCAAAAACATTATTGATCGACGAGGATACAAGTGCAACAAACTTTATGATTCGGGACGCCAGAATGCAAGCATTAATTCATAAAGAGCATGAGCCCATTACTCCATTTATCGATAAAGTTTTACAATTGAAGCAGGATTTTGATGTCTCAACAATTTTAGTTATGGGCGGATCGGGAGATTACTTTTCCGTTGCGGATCGCGTAATTAAAATGGATCATTATAAGCCTTATGACGTCACACATGAAGCAAAACAGATTGCCTGTCAAATTAAAACCGGAAGAAAGCATGAAGGAGGGGAGAAATTTGGAGAATGGAAGCTTCGTATTCCGGAATCAGGCAGCTTGAACAGCAGAAAAGGGAAAAAATCTAAAATTGCTTGCCGGCTTTCTGAAATTCAATATGGACTAGAAAAAATTGATTTATCTTATGTAGAACAGCTGGTCGACGAAAGCCAGACAAGAATGATTGGAGAAATATTATCGTATATCGAACGGACAAACCTTTTTGACAGACGCTTAACAGTATCACAATTGCTTGATTTCGTAGAAAATAAGATCAATCAGGATGGTCTCCAAAGTTTTTCGGCCCATCATGGTCATCAAGGTGAATTGTCGTATGTAAGAAGATTTGAATTAGCGGCAGCCTTGAATCGGATTAGGGCGTTAAAAATTCGGGAATGAAGAAAAGACTTTCTTCCATAAAAAATTTTTCTATCATCATCAACGAACTGACGGGTGCCCCAATTTTGACAGCGCAAAGAAAGCGAGAGACTCCGAGAATTTCTTTTGCTTAGACGGCCTCGACCGCAAGCTTGCCGGCGCGAAACGGGCGCGGGAGTCGCAAGCTTTGAATCTGTCAATGCTCGTTACGAAAACGATTTGGCATGAACTTGCTGGTTTTCCCGCTTTTCCGTTTTCTTTTTCTCTTTTAAATAATCAATTAAAACTAGCAGAATAACAATGAAAAAACAAATGCTTGATAATTGAAAAATCGTTCCTAAATCAACATAGGATGATAAGAAGCCTAGAAAAACCGCACTTATTCCTATTCCTCCATCCAATGCTGAATAATACATTCCGTTTGCGACTCCTCTCCGATCGGCAGGTGTTTTAGAAAGCACCCATGATTGCAAAACAGGAAGCAGTGACCCAAAACCGGCGCCAAATAAAATACCAGCTAAAACAAGCATTCCGACTGAGTATGTGAAAGATAAAACCCAAAAGGCGATAAATGTTAAGAATGAGCAAACAATGGCAAGAAGCCAAGGACCGCTTCGATCAAACCACCTTCCTGAAATTGGTCGTACAGCAGTTGCCGCCAACGCATTACATAAGTAGTATAAGAAGATTTGATCGATCCCTCTTTCTTGGCCGAATATGACGATAAACGTGACAATTCCCCCATAACCGAAAGCTGATAATAATGTAATCAGTGCAGGAAACGCCCCATGTTTATCAATGAGTGAGCGAAAAAAAGAAAAATCCTTTACATGCATTGATTTTTCTAAAACAGACTTTGGCATTTTGTATTGAACTAATGAAAGGGCGATAATCGATATGACACCGAAAATGGCGGAACCGATGATGAGCGGCTGGAATCCTAAATGTTGAAAAAGCAAAATGCCAAAACTAGGAGCGATGATCATCCCAATGGTGATAGATAAACCATAATAGCCCATTCCTTCTCCGAGGCGTTTCGTTGGAACCAATTCAACAGCTGCCGTTCCATTTGCTGTTGTTGACCAGCCCCAGGCAAAACCGTGAAGGAGGCGGACAATTAAAAATAAAAAAACAATCGATGTAAGCGAGTATGAAAGGGTTAAAAAGAGTAAGCCTACAGCTCCAGTTATAACGAGCCATTTTCGTTTCGCTGATTCAAGAAGAAAACCAATGAGCGGTCGAATGACAACAGCAGCGATGGAAAAAAGGGTTGTAACAAGCCCGATTTCAATGTCCGATGCTCCAATTGCTTTCGCTTGCGGCGGCAAAGTAGGCAAAAGCATTTGAAAGCTCATAAAAATAAATAAATTTCCGATAATTAACAAAATGAATGATTTTGTCCAAAGCGGCGGCTTGGCGGTATGAACGGCAGAATCCTTCATGGATTTGATGGCACCTCCTGCATCGTAAAAACAAAAATATTTAGATACTCGAACAATTACCAACTACTCTATTATACAAATTTTTCAAAGGAACTCAATGGATTGGTTGCCTTTTCTTTTTATTAGAAGCTGGAGAAGAAAATTCACAAATCGATGGAAAATCTAGAACAGCGATGGGGTGAAAAAGTTTCAACTGAAACATATTACAAAAAAAAGCCGATTTTCTTTCAAACATGAGAAAGAAAATCGGCCGTTTTCTTTTATCGGTTTGGCATGATTTGTTGAATTTGACTGTTTGCAAATTTTTGTTGCAGCGGTTTGATGATGTTAGCGAATAAGTTTTGTCGTCTGCCAAATCCGTATAATGCTGCAGCCCCCAAACCGACTAAAGAAATCCACATCATGCTGTTTCTTTGCCGGTTCTTAGGAAACATGGAGCCTTTTTTTCCCATTTTGAAGAGGGACCCCATTTTTCTCATTATAAAAGCACCTCTTCCTAAGTTGTGTTTGGAAGAACATCTTCCAACAGTTATAGTATTGTTTTTTCACGATTCTTTATTAGTTACAGTTGATTCCAATTTTATTTTAGCTTCTAATCAGCTTTCTTTTCTACATATATTGGTACAAAGGGAGGGAAATTCTTTTGTACCGAAAATTCAGAAGACGACGAAGACGCGGCCCTCTGCCGGCTAAATATGTTTTTTTAATTACATTTGTCATTTTCAATGTTTTGACAGCATACAGCTTATGGCTGATCAATGCCATTATTGAACCGACATTGGTCAGAATAGCGGAAACAAAGACGAGGCAAATTGCCGAACATGCAATTCATGATGCTGTTTCGAAAAAAATAGCAGAAAAACTTGATATGAAGGAATTGATCATTATTCATGAAAAGAAATCAGACGAAACGGCGACTTACAGCTTTAATTCCCAAATTTATAACCGTCTTATTTCAGATGCGACCGTTTATATTCAGCAATATTTGGATGGGAATGTGGAGGTTGAATCGGAAGACGGCATCCCCGTCAATCAAAACCCAGATGGAAAAGGCCTGGTTTATCATATTCCACTCGGATTAATAACAAACAATGCGCTCATCTCCCATTTAGGTCCTGAAGTTCCCGTACGCTTTGAACTTATTGGTTCAGTTAATTCAGAAATTAGCACAAAATATAAGGAAATTGGCATTAATAA
The DNA here is from genome assembly GCF_038000355.1 of Aeribacillus sp. FSL M8-0235. NCBI lineage: Bacteria > Bacillati > Bacillota > Bacilli > Caryophanales > Bacillaceae > Aeribacillus > Aeribacillus sp. FSL M8-0235. The sequence continues at coordinate 1,737,248 of NZ_JBBOBW010000001.1, forward strand.
CGCTTATTTAGAAATTTATATGGACATTTTAGTTAAAATTAACGTCATTATTCCTTCGATTTCAAAAGATATGGAAATAGAAAATTCAGTGAAAATTGGTGATTTATTTATTGAAGGAAAAGTTCCGCAGTTTTACAACAGCGGCGGGACTGGTTCGGCACCTGCTGTCATTATGCCTGAAAAATCAAAATAATAATACGGAATAAAATGGATATAAGGGAAGAACATCCCTTTTTTACTTTTGGGCATTTAGGAAATATTAAACTTGTAACAACAAAAAGGAGGAATTGACATTGACAGTTTCAACTCAAGTTCAACAAACATTAGCAGGATTAAAAAGTGCTCAAGCAAGCTTTGAAACGTTTGCACTGCAAACGGAAAACAAGCAAGCAAAACAGATTTATCAACAGGCTGCGCAGCAAACACAGTCAATTGTTGATTTGATTAATACCCGCTTGCAGCAAATCCAGAATGAAGAGCCTCAATATAAACAACAGTAAAGGTTGGTATTTACCAACCTTTTCAACACATCACAAATAAGAGTGAGCTGGTCAGGATGAAACATTTTATATTCTTTTTCACTTTCCTTTTTGTTTTCTCAGCATGCCAACAGAACGATATGGTCGATCCGACTTTAGAACAACCGACAAAAATCAATTATTCGACGAAGAACGCTCCTTTTAATCAAAAGGTCGCGAAAAAGGCGGAGGAAATAGCGGAAAGCTATGATGGAGTTCCCAAAGCCATAAGCGTCAATACAGACCGCAAGCTATTGCTTGCTTTTCAATTAGATCATATGAAACGGTTTCAATTAAAACAAAAGGAAAAAACAATTGAAAAAAAATTAAAAAAATCTTTCCGAGATTATGATGTCACCGTTTCAAGCGACATGAAAATTTATTGGGAAACAGAAAAATTAATTAACAAACTGGAAAATCTGGACAAGCGTGAAATGAACAAGAAAGTGGAAAACATTATTCAATTGAGCAGAGAAGAAACATAAGAAGGTGTTTTCGATGGCGAATGAGCAAAGAAAACTTCAAACGAAAATCATGCAGGAATACTATCAATTGGAGAAAAAAAATGAAACGAAAAGACCTGTTGTCCAAAACTGTTTACGAGCCTTTTTAGTCGGTGGAATTATTTGCTCCATCGGACAAGCGATACAGTTTTTTTACATGTACTTTTTTCATTTTACTCAACAAACCGCTGGAAATCCGACTGTTGCCACGATGATTTTTTTATCTATGCTTTTGACCGGATTTGGTGTTTACGACCGGATTGCTCAATTTGGCGGTGCCGGAAGCGCTGTACCAGTCACAGGGTTCGGAAATGCTGTTATTTCTGCAGCGATTGAGCACCGAACAGAAGGATTTGTCCTCGGTGTAGGCGGGAACATGTTTAAATTGGCCGGATCTGTTATTTTATTTGGAACATTTTCTGCATTTGTAGTTGCTTTAATCAAAACGATTTTAATTAAATGGGGTGGTTTTTGAAATGCTGAAAGGACATCGCACTTGGGTATTTCATAATCAACCCGTGATCATTTCAACCGCTACCGTTGGCGGGCCGTTTGAAGCAAATGGCAGACTAGCCGACGATTTTGATCTTCTTCACGAAGATTTGTGGTTGGGTGAGGACTCTTATGAAAAAGCTCATAAAGTGCTTTTTGAAGAAGCGTTTTACAAAGCAATTGAAAAAGGAAACATTGAAAAAGAACAGGTGGAATTTATTATTTCCGGAGATTTAGTGAATCAAATCACCCCGTCCAGCTTTGCAGCAAGAACGTTCGGCGTTCCTTATCTCGGCATTTTCGGCGCTTGTTCTACGTCGATGGAAGGGCTGGCATTAAGCGCATTTATCGTCAATTACGGCGGAGCAAAATATTTACTGACTGGTGCGGCCAGCCATAATACGGCAATCGAAAAACAATTTCGCTATCCGACCGAGTACGGTGGGCAAAAGCCACCGACTGCACAGTGGACAGTCACGGGTGCAGGAGCTGCTTTGTTAAGCAATGAAGGGAAAGGACCTGCCGTGACCTCGGCAACGATTGGCAGAGTGGTCGATTTAGGCATGTCTGATCCGTTTAATATGGGCGGTGCGATGGCGCCGGCAGCAGTTGATACGATAGAAGCGCATTTCCGCGATTTAAATATTGATGCGGACTACTATGATTTAATTGTAACAGGCGACTTAGGAAAAATCGGACGCAACGTCGCTCTTGAATTATTTGAAAAAAATGGAGTTCAAATGGATGAGGAAAAATTTCAGGATTGCGGTTTAATGATTTATCGGGAAGGACAACCAGTTTTATCCGGTGCAAGCGGGGCGGGCTGCTCGGCAATTGTCGTATACGGCCATTTATTAAATCGGATGAAAAAAGGCGAGCTGAAGCGAATTCTCGCTGTCGCAACTGGGGCGCTGCTTTCTCCGCTAACGTTCCAGCAAAATGAAACCATTCCGTGCATTGCACACGCTGTGTCCATTGAATTCAGGGGGTGAAACATTTGGTTGCGTCATTTTTTTGGGCGTTTGTCATAGGCGGATTAATTTGTGTAATTGGACAGATCATGTTTGATGTGTTTCATTTAACACCTGCTCATACATTAAGTACGTTTGTCGTGATTGGAGCCATCTTGGACGGTTTCGGGCTTTATGAACCATTTATCGATTTTGCGGGTGCAGGTGCAACCATTCCGATTACAAGCTTCGGAAATTCTCTCGTTCATGGAGCGTTGCAAGAAGCAGAAAAACATGGATTGATCGGCGTTTTAACAGGTATGTTTGAAGTGACTAGCTCCGGTATTTCAGCAGCTATTATTTTTGGTTTTATCGGAGCGCTTTTATTTAAACCGAAGGGGTGATTGGATTGACAGTAGCATCACAGGTCAAGCAAACGCTGGCCAGTTTAAAAAGCATTCATGCGGGATTGCAAAACTTGGCCATTACGTCAACTGATGAAGAAACGAAACGAGTTTTTCACGAAAACATGTTAATATCTGAAGAAATTATCAATGATGTAAAGTCTCGAATTGGAGAGCTGGAGTTTGAGGAACCTGAGTATAAAGGCTTTTGAAAAGAGGGATGAACATGCCAGAGTGGGTTGAAGTCATTATTCGTTCACTTGCCATAATAGCTGGATTATTTTTCATTTCCAAACTATTGGGAAAAAAACAGCTTTCCAAGCTTTCCTTTTTTGAATACGTCGTCGGCATTACCATTGGTGACATTGCCGGGACACTGTCAATGGATACGAATTTAAATTTAACAAACGGTATTATCAGCATTGCCATATGGGTGATGATTCCGGTTATTATTTCATTCATTTCCATGAAAAGTCCGTCGTTTCAGCAATTTATTGAAGGAAAACCGACCGTTTTTATTAAAAACGGAAAAATCATGGAGGAAAATTTAAAGAAAGAAAAATATCCTTTGGCCGCTTTGTTGGAACAATTGAGGAAAAATAATGTCCATCATGCCAGTGATGTGGAATTTGCTATTTTGGAAACTACTGGTGAACTGAGTATTTTGCTAAAAAAAGAAAAACAGCCTATAACGGTAGGAGATATCAAAACGAACGTTGCCCCTGTTAAAGAACCGCAAACCGTCATAATGGACGGAAAAATTATGGACGAAGCTCTTTCAACGACCGGTTTGAATCGAAGATGGCTGAAAGAAAAACTCGATCAATTAGGAGTCGCCGTCGAGAATGTTTTTTTAGCCCAAGTCGATTCATATGGACAACTCACTGTTGATTTATATGATGATAAAGTAAAAGTGCCTGAACCTGTTGAAAAACAGCTTCTTCTTTCATCCCTTAAAAAAGTGGAGGCAGATTTTGAATTATACGCTCTGCAAACTGAAAATACGGAAGCGAAAAACATGTATATAAAAAATAGAAAAAAAATAGCTGAAATGATCAAAACATTAACGCCTTTTTTGCAAGGTTGACTGAAAGGGTGGAAAAGTGAAAACATACGATTGCATCATTGTTGGCGGCGGGATCGCCGGTTTATCTGCGGCCATTATGCTTGGAAGGTATAAACATAATGTTTTAGTCATCGACAAGATGAACGGAAGATCGACGCTATGCAGAAGCTATCATAATTTGTTAGGGTGGCCTGACGGGGTAAGCGGACAGACACTGCGTACTCTTGGAAGAGAACATGCAGAAAAATACGGAGTAAAATTTTTGAAAAAGCTGGCAGCAAAAGTCGAAAAGCAAGGAAAAGATTTCCTTATCGAAACGGACGATCGCAGCATATACAAAACAAAAAAATTGCTGATTGCAACAGGGGTTACCGACCGCATACCAGAAGTGCTGTCAGAAATAAAGCATTGTTTAGGCATTTCGGTATATGTTTGCCCTGATTGCGATGGATATGAAGTAGATGGGAAATCGGTCATTGTAATGGGGGCAGGAAAAGCAGGAGCGAAGCTGGCTCTCTCACTAACGTACTGGACGAAAGACATTCAGTACGTGAATCATGATGGAGAAGAAATTAATGCTGCATTAAAAAATGAACTTTCTAATAAAAATATCGAATACATAAAAGAACGGTTAACGAAAGTGATGAGAGACGGTGAATGGTTTAAGGGAGTTGAATTGGAAAGCGGAAGACGCCTTTTCGCGGATAGAGGCTTCCTCGGATTTGGCGGCAATCGCGTTCATTCAGATCTTGCCGCTCAGCTCGGCGCCGAGCGATTAGAAAATAAGCATCTAGTCATCCATGCACGGACGAAAGAAACGAGCGTCCAAAATGTTTGGGCAGCCGGAGACGTTGCGGCTCACTCGGAACAAGCTGCAATCGCAATGGGGGATGGAATCCAAGCAGCGATTTGGATTCATAAACGGCTTTTAGAGGAACAACGGACTTGATGTTGATTGATAGATCTGAAAATTCCGAGCTGTTCAGGGCTCCTTTATATTGCCGATTTTACGACCGTAAAAGTTATCGACAAAGAATGACGAGCAATTTAGGAGCGAATGCTCGGATTTGTCTTGAATTAGAATTGGAAAAAGTTGACTGAACATAAAGCTAGGAGGGGGAGGACATCAATTGTTTTGAGCGCTGGAAGTTTCGATGCCCTCCTTTGTGTTGACATGAAGATATTTATGATTACAGCCTTTCACGGCTACAGAGAAAGTAAATGTGATCAAATAAGTGAGAATCCGAAAATGGAAGTTCTGCACATGATAGGGATTGAGCATTTGTTTTTGGCGAAAAAGCTCTCTTCAATCTTTAATTTTTTTACGATGAAGGCTCAGATGTTTTCAACTAAAGCCCCGAATTGTTGAAGTGTATGTTTCACATACTATTCTCCAGCTTTACATAGGAATTTTTATCAAAGACAAGAAATCATTCTATATTATTTGCACGATAAGATTCATTTGCAGCTGCTTTCCTTTGTTGAAGTAAAAATAAAAATACACCTAATAAAAGGTATTATCTATAATTTCTCAAATTGCTTCTGCGAAATTATTTCAGCAGCGATCCAGAACGAATATTCCATATCCAGTGATGTTAGTTTATTCGAAAATCTATTACTCAGATAATTTCATCAATTAACTTTTTATATTATCTTTATAAACTGGTCAGCCCTGTATTAACTGTTCGAGCTGTACCAATACCTCATTAGTTTTTTCGGATTTAGAGGCTGATTTTCTCGCTCCTAAATCGATTAAATTCGATCAAATTCTGTTTTGCTTTTTTAAAGGATAAATTCTAAATAAACAGGATTTTTGATCAAACTTTCAATTTTATATAAGACGATTATTTATCAAACTTTATTTTACATCTGCATTTTGCAAATGAAGTAGATATATCGTTTAACTGAGCAGCCGTTAATCCTTTGGCTTTTTTGCTGCAAGCAATTCTTTTTCCTTGCCTAGGACAAAACATTCATATTGCACCGAAGCCCGATTGAAAAAAGAAATCGAACGGATTGCTCAAAGTGGTATTATGCACTGGTTCTATGGTCATAGAGATTCTTAAAAAAATTATGGCAATATGGATGAAAAAGAGCTATGATGAGTATATTACATATTCAAAAAATTACAATTATTGGGGTGAAACTATGGTCGCTCATGAAATTGAATACAAACTTCATGGAGACGATATGCAATTTGTCGAAATTGAACTTGATCCTGGCGAAAGCGCCATAGCAGAAGCCGGCGCCATGATGATGATGGACGATGGTATTGAAATGGAAACAGTTTTTGGTGACGGAAGTAATCAATCAAAAGGTTTATTAGGTAAACTGGTTGGCGCAGGGAAGCGTTTGATTACTGGAGAAAGCTTATTTATGACAGTGTTTACAAATCATCAGATGGAAAAAAAACATGTTTCCTTTGCCGCTCCGTATCCCGGAAAAATTATTCCGCTTGATTTAAAGGAATTCGGCGGGAAGGTCATTTGTCAAAAGGATTCATTTCTTTGCGCTGCAAAAGGGGTTTCCGTCGGAGTTGAATTTCAACGGAAATTAGGGACAGGATTTTTCGGCGGTGAAGGGTTTATTATGCAGAAGCTTGAGGGAGATGGATTAGCTTTTCTTCATGCAGGCGGAACGATTATCCAGAAGGATTTGCTCCCAGGAGAAAAACTTAAAATTGATACAGGCTGTTTAGTAGCAATGACAAAAGATGTTGATTACAATATCGAATTTGTCGGCAAAGTGAAAACGGCATTCTTTGGCGGCGAAGGTCTGTTTTTCGCAACCGTACGTGGACCGGGTTCTGTTTGGGTGCAATCATTGCCCTTCAGCCGTTTAGCTGACAGAGTTTTGGCCGCGCAAAGTGGAGGCAAAGATGAAGGCAGCATTTTAGGCGGAATTGGGGATTTGTTTGATGGAGATTGATTATTTGCAATGACAAGAGGAAGCGGCGCATACGATTCCTCTTTTTTTTAATGAAAAAGGCCATAATAAAAACCTTTGTGAAAAAAATAAAATAGTAGTATAATATTTAAATATTAAAATTAATTGAAAATTAAAAAAGGAATTAAAAGCGGGGGGATTTATTTTGGCGCAATTACGCAGCAACATGATCAAGAAAGGGTTTGACCGTGCACCGCATCGAAGCTTGTTGCGCGCAGCTGGTGTAAAAGAAGAAGATTTTGATAAACCGTTTATTGCGGTTGTTAATTCATATGTGGACATTATTCCAGGCCATGTTCACTTACAAGAATTTGGAAAGCTTGTAAAAGAAGCGATTCGCGAAGCTGGCGGCGTGCCATTTGAATTTAATACGATCGGTGTCGATGACGGAATTGCAATGGGGCATATCGGCATGCGCTATTCACTGCCAAGCCGAGAAATTATTGCTGATTCTGTTGAAACAGTCGTCAATGCACACTGGTTTGACGGCATGGTCTGCATTCCGAACTGCGACAAAATTACGCCTGGTATGTTGATGGCAGCTATGAGGATTAACATTCCGACGATTTTTGTCAGCGGAGGGCCGATGGCTGCCGGAAGAACAAGCGACGGCCGGAAAATTTCCCTATCTTCAGTTTTTGAAGGAGTAGGAGCTTATCAATCAGGAAAAATAGATGAAAACGGATTAAAAGAACTTGAAATGTACGGCTGTCCGACTTGCGGATCTTGTTCAGGCATGTTTACAGCAAACTCAATGAACTGTTTGTCTGAAGCATTAGGTTTGGCCCTGCCAGGGAACGGAACGATTTTAGCTGTTTCGCCTGAACGGAAAGAACTTGTCAAACAAACGGCAAAACAATTAATGAAATTGATCGAAATGGATTTAAAACCTCGTGATATTGTGACGGAAAAAGCAATTGATAACGCATTTGCTTTAGATATGGCGTTAGGTGGTTCGACCAACACGGTCTTGCATACTTTAGCCCTTGCCAATGAAGCAGGCGTTGATTATCCGCTTGAACGGATCAATGAAGTGGCGGAAAGAGTGCCTCATTTAGCAAAGCTTGCGCCGGCATCTGATGTTCATATTGAAGATTTACATGCAGCTGGGGGAGTTTCCGCCGTATTAAATGAGTTGACGAAAAAAGAAGGAACTCTTCATTTAGACTGCATGACGGTAACAGGAAAAACGCTCGGTGAAAATATTGCCGGATGCGAAGTAAAAGATTACAACGTTATTCGCCCAATTGATAATCCGTTTTCTGAAAAAGGCGGACTTGCCGTATTATTTGGAAGCCTAGCTCCAGATGGCGCTATCATTAAAACAGGCGGCGTTCAAGGAGGAATCACTCATTTTGACGGCCCTGCCGTAATTTTTGATTCTCAAGAGGAAGCGCTTGAAGGAATTGCGAAAGGAAAAGTAAAAGAAGGGGATGTTGTCATCATTCGCTACGAAGGTCCTAAAGGAGGCCCGGGAATGCCTGAAATGCTTGCGCCGACATCACAAATTGTTGGGATGGGTCTTGGACCGAAAGTTGCTCTCATCACGGATGGACGTTTCTCCGGTGCATCCCGCGGTTTATCGATTGGTCACGTATCACCTGAAGCTGCGGAAGGCGGACCGATTGCCTTTGTAAAAGAAGGAGACCGTATTGTGATCGATATTGAAAAACGGACGATTGATGTGCATGTTAAAGAAGAGGAATGGAACAAACGAAAAACGGAATGGAAAGGCTTTGAGCCAAAAGTGAAAACCGGTTACTTAGCTCGCTATTCCAAACTGGTTACATCTGCTAGCACAGGCGGCATTATGAAAATTTGACGTCACTAACTGCCCCCTTTTTCAAAAAATTAAAAATTGGACAGATTTTCCTATATTATTCATAGCTGCACATATTTCTAGAAAGAAGCGACTGCCGCGTCTTTCTAGCATTTTTCAGATGATCTCACTTGATTTGGCGAATTTTTCTGATCCAATACTGCTGGAAAGATGAGGGGAAGCAACATACAGAAAGTGTGAAACAAAGATCTGCTCATCTCGTTTTGACGCATATAAAACAGAGAAAGGATTCAGAAGAAGCACGAGAACGGATTGTTTTTTTCATTAGGAAATTATGAAAGCCCATTTTTTAATGATTTCAAATGGGCTTTTTCATGTTTTAAAGTTGAAGGGGGCTGTCCAGAAAGTCAAATCGCCATTGAAAACAACACCGATATATCAACGTTTCTAAAACATTAATGGGGGCGTCAATAAGCCGTAAAAACGACTTATCAGACACCCCCTTCATCTATTTTTCAAGCGCTTACATTTCGGCTTCTTTATATCCAGTATTGGCTTTAAACGTCACTTCAGCATATTTTTTCTCATCCCGCTTGGCGGAAACAAGCGTACCAATCAAACCACCGATAAAACCTGCTGGTACTGATATGAGCGCTGGGTTTGTCAGCGGGAAAATAGGATCGCCGACAAAAAAGGCTTTTCCAGCTTCAGGATGAATGACATTTGGGCTGATTGACACTAATACAATCGCTGTAATTAAACCAGCCAGCATGGCAGTGACCGCTCCGGCAGTGTTAAATTTTTTCCAATAAATCGTATAAACAATGACGGGCAAATTAGCGCTTGCCGCTACACAAAACGCAAGAGACACAAGAAATGCAACATTTAATGATTGAGCGCCAAGGGCTAGCAGGATTGAAAATGCGGCAACGCCTACAGAAGCCCATCTTGCAGCTAACACTTGCTGTCTTTCCGTAGCTTTTCCTTTTTTAATGATCTGTCCATAAATGTCGTGCGCGAATGCGGACGCACCAGACAAAACTAAACCTGCAACAACAGCTAATATTGTTGCAAAAGCTACTGCAGAAACAAAGGACATTAAGAAATCTCCTCCAAGTGCTTTCGCAAGCAGCGGCGCCGCCATATTTCCAGCAGGATTTTCGGCTATAATCGTTTCTGAACCGACAAATTTGGCTGCACCGAATCCTAAGAAGATTGTCATGACATAAAAGATTCCGACAACCCAAGTTGCATTAACTACTGACGCACGTGCAGCTTGTGCATCTTTAACGGTAAAAAAGCGCATTAATATGTGAGGAAGCCCTGCCGTTCCCAACACTAAGGCCAGCATCATGGAAAGTAAATCGAGCGGATTTTTAAATACAATTCCTGAATGTAAATAGTTTTCGCCGTGTGGAGTCGCTTGTGACATCTCGTTAAACATGCCAACGATATTAAAGTTAAATTTCAATAAAACTAGGAATGAAATAATGACCGTTCCTGCCATAAGCAATACAGCCTTTATGATTTGCACCCAGCTAGTTGCAGTCATTCCACCAAATAATACGTAAATGGTCATCATGACTCCAACGATCAATACGGCGATCCAATACTCAATCCCCAATAACAATTTAATGAGTGCACCTGCACCAACAAGCTGTGCGATCATATAAAATATAACAATTGTGATGGAACTAAGAGCAGCTGTTGCACGGACTTTTCTTTCACTGAATCTTGAGTTGATCATATCTGCGAGTGTATATTTTCCTAAATTTCTGAGAGGCTCTGCAACGATGAATAGAACGAAGAGATATGCGGTTAAATAGCCGATGCTGTAGTAGAAACCATCAAATCCATTCAATGCGATGGCGCCTGCGATACCAAGAAATGATGCGGCTGATAAATAGTCTCCAGCTATCGCAAGTCCATTTTGCCACCCAGTCAAGCCTCCGCCGGCTGTATAAAATTCGTTTGCGGTTTTTGTTCTTTTTGCAGCCCAATACGTGATATATAACGTGACTAAAAGGATGATTAAAAACAGAATAAATGCTGGTACACTCATGAAAGTGCAGCCCCCTTATTTTATTTTATATTTTCTTCAATAATTTCTTCCGCCAATTGGTCAAATGTTTCCGCTTTTTTTACATACATCGTAGCGAACACCCAAACCATGACAAAAAGACCAAGCGAATAGAGCCACGTCCATGTAATCCATCCGATTGCTTTATGCTCCAAGATGGATGTATAACCCGTGAGAATCGGCAATAAAAAGTAAGTGATGAGAAAAACGATTATAATGGGTACAATAAAATTCCGCTTTTTTTGAATCAACTGTTGAAATTTGCTCGTTGCAACAATTTTCTCATAATCGAGAATGCGCTCCCCCTGTTCTTTTTCCTTTCCGAATGTTTCCATTGTACCATCCCCTTTCTTTGGTAATATTCGTAATTTTTTGTCAATTACAATAATAAGTTATGCTAAAAAAATAGTCAATCATTTTTGTAAAACGTTTTCAAAATTTCGTTTGTAACATTTTGGAAGTGAGAGGCTGCATTGACACACAAAATGGAATCGTTTACACAAATGCGTTTGGATGTCCGGAAATCAGGAAGCTGAATGAATGCATAATCAGTGATGGCCATTCAAAAAAACAGTAAAATCTATTGTAAGATTTTACTGTTTCGATCATTTTTATTTCCAATGCTTTCGCAAAAATTCATCCCGTCCGGAGATTTCCCGATCTTTTTTGTATGCTTCTGGATTTTTTTGATAAAAATTTTGATGATATTCTTCTGCTGGGTAAAATGGCGCAACCGGTAAAATTTTGGTTACGATCGGTTTATTGAATTTTCCGCTTTTGGCTAAGGCGAGTTTAGATTGTTCTGCCAGCGTTTTTTGCTCATTTGAATGATAGAAAATGGCTGTCCTGTACTGACTGCCTCTGTCGTGGAATTGTCCGCCGTCATCGGTCGGATCGATTTGCTGCCAATAAATTTCAAGGAGCTTCTCATATGGGAACACCGTTGGGTCAAATTCGATTTGTACCGCTTCATAATGCCCAGTTGTCCCTGTTTTGACCTGTTCATAAGTAGGATTTTCAACATGCCCGCCCGTATAACCAGAAATGACTTTCTCAATGCCGTCCCACTGGTCAAAAGGTTTTACCATGCACCAAAAACAGCCTCCGGCGAATGTTGCTTTCTCTAGCTTCTTCTCCAATTTCTTCACTCCTGGTCCAGTTAGAATGAGTTAAAGTTTAATAATATCATAAAGTTAATGGCAAATCCCGAGATTAAACAGTAAAATTTTAAATTGCCCAGCGATAATAGCTATCCATAAAATGGAGGCTATAGAATAGATCGCGGTTCGTTTTCTAAAATTTTTATATTTCAAGATAAAAAATGCCGCTACTGATACGATGGAAAAGAAAACAGTTAAACCTAACATTCCGACAAATGGAGTAGACCAATAATAATTGTTAAAAATCGGGATGATGATTGTTGGTGTGTAAAACTTTGACAGCGAATAGATGCCAAACAGCCATGAGATAATCATGGAAACAAAGATGAAAACAGTTGTCAATTTAATTGCCAAAGGTATCTCCTTTCTGACTTTTATTCCGATCTGTTTAATTGTATTTTATGTATGCTGCACGTTGTTGTCAATTGATTAAGTTTATAAATGATATAATAAATGAGTGAGCTATCTAAAAGCGACTAAATTGAAGAAATGTAAAATCTGTAGCCGAAAAAAGGCAATACAAAAAAATTAATTCGCTTCCGTTTAGGCGAGTAGAGTGGATCTTTTTATATCAGGCTGCGTGTCTTCTGAGCTAACAGTCAATCTTTTTCAAGGGGGACTCTTTTTTCGATTTAGGGGAGGGGAAGGTTGCAAGCTTCCAGATTTGCAGCCAGATTGAACTAGTAGCTCGAACACAAGATGGTGAAACCAACCTTTTAAGTAGCCGAAGCTAAAAGGAGGGAAAAAGCTTGCATAAAAGATCTTTAGACGGTTTCTGCGTTCAACGAAAAAAGTCTATCTTTAAATGAAAATTTTCAATATTGTGGGGCTGACCCTGTTATTTCCAACGGAAGTAATCGAAAACAAGAGCAGGATTTAAAAAAACGATAAGAGGAGGAATCGACATGGTCTTTGCAGGAAAAACAGTCATTATAACCGGCGGTGCACAAGGGATCGGGAAAGCGATCGTTTCCGCCTATGCAAAAGAAGGAGCAACAGTTGTGATAGCGGATGTGAATGAACAAAAAGGAAAGGAAACAGCTGAGGAATATGGAGCGATGTTTATCAAAACGGATGTCAAAAATCATAAGGACGTCATCAAATTAATAGAAACGGTCAAACATACAACGGGAAGAATCGATATTGTGATTAACAATGCAGGTGTTTCAAGATTTAAATCTCTTTATGAGCTAACGGTTGAAGAATGGGATGACATATTACAAACAAATCTTCGCAGCGTATTTTTATTTGCAAAGGAATCGGCAAAATATATGCGAGAAAATGAAAGGGGAGGTTCGATCATTAATATTGCTTCAACAAGAGCGTTCATGTCTGAAAAAGATTCGGAAGCGTACGCTGCATCTAAAGGCGGCATCGTTGCTTTAACACACGCTTTAGCTATTTCATTGGGGGAAGACAAAATCAGAGTCAATTGTATAAGCCCCGGCTGGATTGAAACGAACAACTATGAACTGCTTACTGAGCGTGATCATCTACAGCATCCTGCAAAGCGAGTCGGAAAACCGGATGATATTGCCAGAGCGTGTTTGTTTTTAACTCATCCCGACAACGATTTTATTACGGGAGAAAATATTATTATTGACGGCGGCATGACGAAAAAAATGATATATGAAGAATAAATCTTGATAAAAGGTAAGGAAGCAAGAGAGCCCCATTCGTTCAAAAAAAGCTCTCAGCAGGACGTGGTCGTAAATCCTTCACCGAGCGGCACTTTGCTTATTCGAAGGCTGCGTCAATGTAAGATGAAAGAAAAAGGTGATTCTTGGATGAAACAGACGGATTACTCAGAAGGAAATATTTTAAAGCAGCTCATCACTTTTTCCTCGCCTATTTTATTAACGAACTTGCTTCAAGTTTCGTATCAAATAATTGACAGTTTATGGGTTGGAAACTTGCTGGGGGCTCGTGCATTAGGGGTAGTGTCTCTCTCAGGAACTGTCATTTTCACAATTCTTTCTTTCATTATCGGGATCAACCAAGCAACATTAACGATTTTGTCCCAATTAAAAGGAAAACGCGATGAACAAGGGTTGAAACGGTATGTGAATGCCTTTGTTGTCACGCTGTTTATATTATCGATTTTGATTGGAGTTTTTGGATTTATTTTTGCCGAACGGATTTTATTTTTGCTTGGAACACCTGACAGTTTAGTTGCAGATGCATCCTTATACTTGCGAATTAATTTTCTTGGAATTATTTTCTTATTCGGCTACAATTTTGTGGCGACATTGATGCGTGCACTTGGAGAAAGCAAAGCCCCGGTTTATTTTGTTGTTTTGGCTGTTCTTTTAAATGCCGCTTTAGATCCATTATTTATTTCTGGATTTCAATTCGGCATAGCCGGAGCGGCTTATGCAACAGTGATTTCCCAAGGGATCGCCTTTTTATTCGGAATATATTTGGCGATTCATTACAAATTAGTTCCTTTTACATGGCCGCGTATGCCGAAAAAAGAAGAAGTTTCTCTTATTTTAAAAATCGGGGTTCCGTCCGGCATGCAAATGATGGTCATTTCCGCTGGAGTGACGGCGATCATGAGCGTTGTAGCTAGTTTTGGCGAAGACGCGCTGGCCGGATTCGGCGCTGCTCAGAGGCTCGATAATATTATCTTGCTTCCCGCAATGGCCCTCGGAACTGCTGTCAACAGCTTGGCAGGCATAAACATTGGTGCAAATCGATGGGATCGAGTTTATAAAATTGCTCAATATGGATTGATGTATAATTTAGCTATTATGGTTTTGATATCATTGCTAATTCTCTTTTTCGCCCGTTTTGGTGTGGAATTATTTATCCAGGAGGAAGAAGCGGTGCAATTTGGTGTGAATTATTTAAAAATCGTCGCTTTCTTCTATCCGTTTCTTGGCATCAATTTTGTGTTAAACGGTGTTGTTCGTGGATCTGGTGCGATGATGCAAGTCTTAATTTTAAACATCATCTCGTTTTGGGTGCTGCGTTACCCGCTCACATACCTTTTTTCCAATTGGATCGGCGAAGACGGCATCGGTGTCGGAATGGGCGTCAGCTTTGTTATTTCCAGCTTATTCGCCTTTTTATATTTTAGGCTCGGCGGGTGGAGGAAAAAAGAATTGTTTCACGGTACAGCTTAAATAAACAGCCATCCCATAAAGCTATTTTAGGGATGGCTCGCTCTCCAGCATATCGATAAAATAGTAGATCATCCGGGCTGTCAGCCCCCAAATCACTTTATCTTTATAATAATAAAAATGTTCTTCTATTTTCGGTGAATTCCATTTATATTTTTTTCCCCCGATGATGCTTTCATAAGGAAAATTTTCTTCAGGTTCTGCCCGAAAATGAACTTCATAAATTTCTGGCTTCGTTTCTAAAAAGAATTGAAAAGGAACTGTAAATACTTCGCCGACTTCGTCTTTGTTTGGCTCTAACGAAGCGTCAGGGTCGATCATGCCAACAAAAGGATAAACAACCGTTCCGTAGGCAGTCATCACATAATCAAGCGGATATACATGCTGAATCATATCGGCTGAAATACCTAGCTCTTCTGATGTTTCGCGAATAGCTGTATGTTTTGCATCGTGATCGGTCGGCTCAACTTTCCCACCTGGAAAACAAATCTCGCCGGGCTGCCTTTTTAATTTTTTGGCGCGTACTTCAAACAACAAATGAACTTCATCATTTATTCGCATAAACGGAAGCAATACCGCAAATTTTACTAAACGATTCATCCCAATTATCGTCGGAGTATGATTTTTAACCTTCTTTATAATATCTTCGATCTCCATACTGTCACCTTCAATCTAACATAATCGATTAATTTCATTATAAATGAAAAAAAGAACTGGTTGGCGAATGGCATGCATATTTTCGAATAAACGTAAAAAATTTCGCAACAATAAATAAGAAGATGATGATATATATGAGAGGTGAGCAAAAATGAAGTGGTTTAAAAACAAAAAACGTACACATGAACAAACGGAACTCGAAAGAAGAACGGATGTACATGACTTATATGAACCGTCCCGTGAAGCATATGGTCAAGCCTATAACGTAGAAGATGGGACAAAAAACAAAAAATAAAAATTTTATAGACAAAATGCTGTCTCCTATTCCTTTTTAAATGGCGAAGATCTACAGAATATATAAATGATTTCTGTGGATCTTTTTTAGTTGTTAAGGATTTTTCTGAAAGTAGAAATTTCAAGGAATTGTACCTTTTGCAATAAATGAAACGCTGCAAAGATGGTCTGAAATTGCGATTATAGGATTCATATGCCGGTGGCACAATATTATGTTTCGTTTATAAAACAAAAAACATGACAATTATGTAAAATATGATATAGTTTACATATAACAAAACATATGTAAAGACATCAGAAAGAGGTGAAGTTGACAAGATGAAAGAGATGTCAACGAAAAAGCTATTAGGCATTGCGGGACTCGCATGGCTTTTTGATGCAATGGATGTCGGCATTTTATCTTTTATCATTGCCGCGTTAAAAGAAGATTGGAATTTGACGGCAGAACAAATGAGCTGGATCGGGAGCATCAACTCGATCGGCATGGCTGTAGGGGCATTTTTCTTCGGTCTCTTGTCAGACAAAATTGGCAGAAAAACTGTCTTTATTATCACATTATTGTTATTTTCGATCGGCAGCGGCCTGTCGGCTTTTACAACCACATTAGCAGTATTTTTGCTGTTAAGATTTTTTATCGGCATGGGGCTGGGGGGTGAATTGCCAGTAGCATCAACGCTAGTATCAGAAAGCTCGCCGACAAAGGATCGGGGAAGAATGGTCGTGCTGCTTGAAAGTTTTTGGGCTGCAGGATGGTTGATCGCGGCAATTATATCTTATTTTGTTATCCCTCAATTTGGCTGGCGTCTCGCCCTTATTTTAACAGCTCTTCCGGCTTTTTATGCGATTTATTTGCGCATGAAGCTTCCGGATTCAAAAAAATTCAAATCGATACAAACAAAATCAAATGTATGGAAAAATATCGCAGCTGTCTGGTCAAAAAAATATGTGAAACAAACAGCTGTACTTTGGGTGTTGTGGTTTTCTGTTGTTTTTTCTTATTACGGGATGTTTTTATGGCTTCCAAGCGTTGTGATGATGAAAGGCTACAGTTTAGTGCAAAGCTTTGAGTATGTTCTTATTATGACTATTGCACAGCTTCCGGGATACTTTAGTGCGGCGTGGCTCATTGAACGAATTGGTAGAAAATTTGTTCTTTCTCTTTATTTATTTGGCACTGCACTGAGCGCATTCTTTTTCGGATTTTCCGATACAACGGCAGAGCTTTTAATATCTGGAATCTTTTTATCATTTTTTAACTTAGGGGCTTGGGGAGCGCTTTATGCTTATACACCTGAGCTTTATCCAACAGAAATTCGCGGGACAGGTGCTGGAATGGCCGCATCGTTCGGAAGAATTGGTGGCATTTTCGGACCTTTATTAGTTGGTTATTTAGCCGCTCTCAAAGTTTCCATGGTAGCCATTTTTTCAATTTTTTGCGCTGCCATTATTATTGGAGCACTAGCTGTTCTATTGTTTGGACAAGAAACAAAAGCGTTGGAGCTGGAGTAAAAATACAGCCTCTAAAGGAATTAACCCTTTAGAGGCTCATTTAATTTGAAAATAATCAGCTAGTTGATTGGCCAAGTAGCGTAGTTCAGGATATTCATGGAGATTTGACAACATTCCTTTAATGACCGGAATTCTTGGCTTTTCAGCCGTTATTTCAGCTTCTAACACTTCAATCGTAATGTTTAACTGTCCATCATCGATTATAGAACGGCTCATTTCTTTTATCTCATTTAAAATGTTCAACGGATGGCTGGGGGATTGAGAATGATTGAACATTTTGGTCATGATCTCAGCTGGAATGATGGGGTCATTTTGTTTTGCCAGCATTCCTTTAACTAAATCATCTGCTGTTTGCAAAATGTATTTTGCCAATTTTTCCTCATCTACTCTCACCCTATTTTCAAATATGAGGAACTGAATGAATGAAAAAAAGATTCCTTGAACGATAATGTTTACATCTGCTATATACTTATCAATTGACTTGCCGTAAATGTTTTTCAGATTGTTTGTTAAAAAATGAAAAAAATCGTTTCTTAGGTTTTGTAACAACGAATCAATTTTTTCATTATTTTCTTTTAAATTTTCATGCATCTGCGTAATAAATATTTCTTTATGCGCCAAAAATTCTTTTAATTGAACAGACAATTGTTTAATAAACCGCTCTTTTGGATCTTCGTAATTTGCCCCGATTTGCTCCGTTTTTTTCTTTAACTGACTAAAAAACTGCTCCAATAATTTAATTAACAGCTCGTCTTTTGACTTGAAATAAAAATAAAACGAACCTTTCGGAATGCCACATGCATTGGTAATTTCTTGGATGGAGGTGGAAGAAACGCCTTTTCGAGCAAACAGCTTCATCGCAGCTTCAATGATTAAACGTTCTTTTTCTTTCACATGAACATCCCCTTATTGTCGGAAAAAATTTTATTAGTTTAGTTGACTACTAGTTAACCGGTCAATTATAATGACTATATAGTCAACTTACTATAAGTATGTATAAAAAAAGGAGAATTGTCAAATCTTCATGAAAGGAATGGGACTTGGTGGAGAACATTATTAAATTTTCGCTCCGTAATAAACTGGCTATTTGGATTTTAACTATCATTGCAATTTTTGCGGGACTATTTTCTGGATTTAATATGAAGCTGGAGACGATCCCGGACATAAACACTCCCATCATAAGTGTTACGACTACATATCCAGGTGCAACCCCTGAAGAAGTACAAGAGAAAGTGACGGTTCCTATTGAAGAAGCTGTTCGCAATTTGAACGGGGTGGAAATCGTCAGCTCTAATTCGTTTGAAAATGCATCTTCTATTCAAATCGAATACAAATTTGAAAAAGATATGGAACGAGCAGAAGAGGAAGCTGAAAAGGCAATCGAACAAGTCGAACTTCCTGATGGAGCAGGAGAGCCTAAAATTGCAAGATTTAGCATGAACGCTTTCCCTGTTTATACAGTGAGCTTTTTTGATGAAGGAAAAACACTTCCTGAATTAACTGAACTGGTTGAAGACATCATTGTTCCTGAATTGAAAGGAATTGATGGAGTAGAAAGCATTGTAACTTCTGGACAGCAGGTAGAAGAGGGGCGGCTTGTTTTTCATCAAGACAAATTAAAAGAGCTCGGGCTAAATGAGGAAACAATAAAAAATTATATTCAAGGTGCGGATCTCCGTGCGCCATTAGGTCTTTATACATTTAAAGACACGGAAAAGTCTGTTGTCGTTGACGGAAATATTACGACAATTGACGATTTGAAAAAGCTTAAAATCCCAGTCACAGGATCAGCACAAGGGCAGCAAGCCGGAGAGGCGCAAATGAGCCAAGTGCCAAACGGTTTGTCTGGAGCAAATGGTGCAGCGCCAAATCAGGCGATCCAGCAGCAAAGCATTGAATTGCCAACAGTCGAATTAGGAGAAATTGCCGATATCGAAATCGTCGGAAAAGCTGAATCCGTATCAAGAACGAACGGAAAAGAAGCAATCGGACTGCAAATTGTAAAAGCTACTGATGCGAATACAGTTGAAGTCGTAAATAAAGTAAAAGAAAAATTGGATGAATTAAAAGACGAATATAAAGGCCTCGGAGTCGTTTCAACGCTGGACCAAGCAGAACCGATTGAAAAATCTGTTGAAACAATGCTGAATAAAGCTCTGTTCGGTTCGATTTTTGCAGTTATTGTCATTTTGCTGTTTTTGCGCAACATTCGTTCAACGTTGATTTCCGTGGTGTCAATTCCGCTTTCCATATTAATTGCATTAATCATTTTGCGTGAAATGGACATCACGTTGAACATGATGACGCTTGGAGCTATCACAATGGCGATCGGCCGCGTCATTGACGATTCGATTGTCGTCATTGAAAATATTTACAGACGGATGACATTAAAAGGGGAGCCGTTAAAAGGGAAAGAGCTGATTATTGCAGCGACAAAAGAAATGTTTATTCCTATTATGTCCTCAACCATTGTGACGATAGCGGTTTTCTTGCCGCTCGCATTTGTCGAAGGGATGGTCGGACAGCTATTTATGCCGTTTGCCCTTACGATTGTATTCTCGCTTTTAGCGTCCCTTTTAGTGGCGATTACTATTGTGCCGGCACTTGCTCACGTTTTATTTAAAAAAGGAGTAAAACGGAAAGGCGAAAAAGAAAAGGAAGCTGGCTTTTTGGTTACTAACTATAAAAAAATATTAAATTGGTCTTTGAACCATAAATGGATAACATCATTGATTGCGATTCTGCTTCTTGTCTCCAGTCTGTTTTTAATTCCTGTCATCGGTGTAAGCTTTTTGCCGAATGAACAAGAAAAGCAAGTTATCTTAACGTATGATCCGGATCCAGGGCAAACGCTGGAAGAAGTAGAAGATATCGCATTGAAGGCAGAAGATTTCCTTGTCGACCGTGATCATGTAAAAACGATTCAATTGTCTGTCGGAAGCGAAAATCCGATGAATCCTGGAAATCGAAATCAGGCCATTTTCTTTATTATGTATGAAGATGACACACCGAATTTTGAAAAAGAAAAGGAGAAAATTGTTAAAGACTTAAATGAATTAACGAACGAAAAAGGCGATTGGGGCACCATTGACATGATGATGGCAAGCAATGAGTACACATTGTATGTGTTTGGCGATTCGATGGAAGATATTGAGCCTGTCGCCCAAAAAGTGCAAAAAATCTTGGAAGATGAAAAAAACTTGAAAAATGTCGAATCAGGTTTATCGAAAACTTATGATGAGTTCACGTTTGTTGTTGATCAAGAAAAGATGAGCAAGCTAGGATTGACCGCTGGGCAAATTGCGATGGCATTAAGCCAACAGCATGAACGGCCGGTTTTAACAACAATCCAAAAAGAAGGTCAAGACATTGAAGTTTATATTGAAGGGGAAGAGCAAACATTTGATTCGATTGATGAGATGAAAAAGAAAACCATTCAGTCCCCACTTGGCATGAATGTGAAAATTGGAGATGTAGCGAAAGTAAAAGAAGGCGAAACATCCAATACGATTACTAGACGCGACGGAAAATTTGCAGTATCAGTCAGCGGAGAGATTACTACTAATGACGTTAGCCAAGTAAATGCAAACATTCAAAAGAAAATAGATGGTTTAGAATTGCCGCCTGGTGTGAACATTGAAACAGGTGGAGTGTCCGAACAGATCAATGAGTCGTTTTCACAATTAGGATTGGCTATGCTCGCTGCCATCGCTGTTGTCTACTTTGTGCTGGTGGTTACGTTTAGTCAAGGACTTGCGCCTTTTGCCATTCTATTTTCACTTCCATTTACCGTCATCGGCGGATTTGTAGCGCTATGGCTTGGGGGAGAAACATTGAGCGTTTCAGCTTTGATCGGTGCGCTCATGTTAATCGGTATTGTTGTGACGAATGCGATTGTGTTAATTGACCGTGTCATTCATAAAGAGCGTGAAGGACTTTCTACAAGAGATGCGCTCATTGAAGCAGGGGCAACTCGTCTAAGACCGATTTTAATGACTGCGCTGGCAACAGTTGGAGCATTGCTTCCTCTCGCATTAGGTTATGAAGGAGATGGAGGCATGATCTCGAGAGGACTTGGTTTAACCGTCATCGGCGGATTGACCAGCTCGACTTTGCTGACTCTCATCATTGTTCCAATCGTCTATGAAGTATTAAGCAAATTTAGAAGAAAAGCTCCAATCGAGGAATGATAAGCAAAAAACCTGAAAAGCACTAAATAGGCTTTTCAGGTTTTTTGCATAACTTGCTGAAACAGTTTTTATGAAAATAAGAATATCAATTGTTTTGAAAAATTTTTAAAAGGGTCAATTATTCAAATTCCGGCAATAAAAAAACGCGCTTTTTAGCGCGTTTTTTAAACGGAGAAGGTGAGATTCGAACTCACGCGGCGGTTGCCCGCCCTAACGCATTTCGAGTGCGTCCCCTTCAACCACTTGGGTACTTCTCCATGGTCGGGAAGACAGGATTTGAACCTGCGACCCCCACGTCCCGAACGTGGTGCTCTGCCAAGCTGAGCTACTTCCCGAAAAACGTCAGCATTGATATTGTATATTAAAATAAAAAATTTGTCATCAAAAAATTTTAACCAATCAACAAAAAGTTTGGAAAAGGAAATTAATCTTTTTTTGTTGAATTATGTAGTAGGCAAATAAAAGAAAGGAGTCACATAACATTGAAGGTACAAAACATTGGCGATGACATCACATTAATTGATCTTTTTGACTTAGGATTAGAAAACAGAACAGGGGCTTACGTTCTTCACGAAAAAGAGCTGACCATCATCGAAACAAGCGCGAGCCCGTCTGTCCCATATTTATTAAAAGGTCTTGAAAGTTTAGGAATTGATCCGAAGGATGTTAACAACATCATTGTTACGCACATTCATTTAGATCATTCGGGAGGTGTCGGGCTTTTTCTTGAACATTGCCCAAAAGCAAAAGTGTTCGTCCACCCCCGCGGGAAACGTCATTTGCAAGATCCATCCAGATTAATTGCCAGCGCCAAAACGGTGTATGGAGAGGAGCAATTTCAAAAATTGTTTGACCCGATTTTGCCCGTGCCAGAAGACCAGCTAGTTGTAAAAGAAGATTTGGAAACGCTTCAAGTAGGCGATGATCGCGTGCTGACATTTTATCACACACCAGGTCATGCGAATCACCATTTTTGTATACATGATTCCAAAAGCAACGGCATCTTTACCGGCGACACGATCGGGGTTTTTTATTCAATGCTCTTAGATTCAGACTTAGAGTTTTATTTGCCGTCTACTTCTCCTAACCAGTTCGATCCGGATAAAATGCTTGAATCATGCGAAAGAATCGAAGCATTAAACGTTTCGAAAATATTTTTCGGTCATTTTGGCATGAGCGAGCATCCAGAGGAAGTTTATAAACAGCTAAAATATTGGCTGGACATTTTTGTAGATCAAGGCAAAGCGGTTGTAAAAGAGCATGGAAGCTTGCCGTTTGAAGAAAAATCAAAGCTTCTATCTGATAGATTGTACAGCACGTTGCAAGATTACTTAAAGAAAAAACATATTTCCGAAGATCATCAAGTGCACGAGTATTTAAAAATCGATATGGGCATTTGTGCGCAAGGGATTATTGATTACTTGCAAAAAGCAGAAAATAGATAAGGAGGCTTGTATGGAAAGAGATATACGCAAAATTAAAAATGTTGCGTTCCAAACGAATAATCCGATGGGTTTATGTTAGAACCTGGTAATTGGGAGGAATATGATCGATTTTAATGCTTGCGGAGGATATTTTTCAGCAAGGGACGTTTGACCTTCATCCCCATCGGGGAATCGAAACTGTCACATATGTAATTGACGGGATTTTGGAGCATTTTGATAACAAAAATGGATATGGCAAGCAAAGCCGGGGATGTTCAATGGATGACTGCTGGAAGAGGAGTAATTCATCAAGAAGATCCTGCACCTGGATCTACCGTTCACAGTCTAGAGCTGTGGGTTAATTTGCCGAGTTCAAAAAAACTGACAGCTCCCCGCTATCAAAATTTGAAAAGTGCTGACATGCCAGTTAGAAAAGAAAAAGGAGCGTTAATTCGGATTTTTTCTGGTTCGTCAAAAGGTATTCAAGCGCCGACTAAAAAATTACGTTCCTGTCACGATGGTGGAAATGATTCTGGAACCTGGTGCGTCCGTACATCAAGATCTTCCGGGAAGCTATAATGGTTTTCTTTATATTTTGGAAGGAAAAGGCTTGTTTGGTGCGTCCAAAACAAAAGGGGTAAAAGGGCAAGTGCTGTTTTTAACAAAGGGTGCTGAGGGAGAGGAAAGCTACATAACTGTCACAGCGACAGACAAACTCCGGCTGCTTCTATATGCGGGAGAACCTCTCCATGAACCTGTCACAGCTTACGGTCCGTTTGTTATGAACACGAAAGAAGAAATACGGCAAGCAATCGTCGACTATCAAACAGGAAAGTTTGAATGAAAGAGAATAACAGTTTGATAAACTCTCCTCCTTTTTTGCACGGAAGGAGAGTATTTATTTTGTAAATAAAAATTATTTCTCGGGAAAGCGCAAAATTCAACAATGATAAAGAAAAAACGAGAAAAAAGGTAGCATCTGTCGAATGGTTGTATATTGAAATGTTTTGTGTCAGATTATGTGACATAAATCATGTTTCGTTCTCGTTCGGCTTGTTACAATAAAGAGTAAATTAGTGGAGACAGTAGGTGATAAATATGCTGTTTTTAAAAAAATGGAATCGAGCAGCGGATCATGAAGAAGATAGACAAAAAAAACAGATGGAGGATTCGTTTGCGGCACAGGTGGAAGTTGCTGCGGATCAATTAAAAGGCGTCATTGAGCAAATGAAATTAACCGCTGTTTCCCTTGATGAACGATCTTCCTCGAGTAAAAAAAGCACGTTTCAGCTATTAGAGCATATTGAGCAGACCGCGCAAGACACAAATAACGTTTCAGAAAAGATGCGTAAAATTGAAGAGGCAGCTGTGAAAATCACAGCATCTTCTCAAGAGATACATTCCTCAAGCATATTATTTTATGAACAGCTCGTAAAATCGAAAACGCAGCTGCAAAAAATACAAGAAGAAACGGAACAGCTGCGGCAAAATCATTTGAAAATTCTTGATCAAATGGATCGGCTCGTTTCTTTTTCCAAACAAATGGATCACATTCTTTCTTCGATTGGAGCGATTTCCCAAAAAACAAAAATACTTGCATTAAATGCAAATATCGAATCGGCAAGAGCCGGAATACATGGGAAAAGCTTCTCGGTCGTTGCAAATGAAATTGGAAATTTAGCAAACCAAACGCATGATGCGGTTGAAGAAACACATCAAATTCTTTCTTCGATTCAATCAGAAATTGAGTTTTCGACCAAAATGGTAAAATCGGAAAACGATCAGATGAAAAAGAATGTGGCTGAATTACTATCTTTAATTGATGTTATCCATTCCTTTCAAACATCGTTGGGCAAAATCACATCAATGGTATCGGATTCGAAAGACGCTGTCGAATTGCAGTGTGATCATGTACAGGAAATTACTACGGTGCTCAAGCAAATATCAGATATGGCTCATGAAAATAAAACTTATGCACTGAGAGTTTCAGAAGATATGGATAAGCAGCACCAGCATATTGAAGAGATGATTGCCATCAGCGAGACATTGGATCAAACCTCTAAAGAGCTGCAAACGTTAGTCAAAAGGGATCAGCTTCAACAAATTACAGAAATAGATTTGGCAAAAATCAACGAAATGAAAGAAAAAGTGATGAATCTTTTAACACAATTTCCACTGTATGAACTAGATGCGGATGTTCATAAAAAAGCATTGGATCAATTTTTTGAGGAGAACGAGCATATCGAAGCTATTTGGTCGAATCGACTGGACGGTACATTCGTTTATTCCAACCCTCCTGCAGGCTTAATAAATGCAAAAGCCCGTCCTTGGTTTATCGAAGCTAGTAAAAATAAAATCTTTATATCAAGCATCTATACATCTGCTGTTACAAAAAAACCGTGCATCACCATTTCCTTCCCCATTCATAAGAACGGAGACATCGTCGGGGTTATCGGTGTCGATTTAATAGTAAAATAAGCAGATGGTTTTAATCCTTTTTGAAACGATATAATTTTCGCCCTTTTATTTAAAAATGCGGTTTCACAACCGCGTTTTTCTTTTCTCTCAAACAAGAAAATTAAAAAAAAAGAGAATGAATACTCAAAAAATTTTCAGAAAGATTAGCCTGTTTTTCTGCTCGATCCATCCGCTTCTCTTTAACTCCGCAACACAATGCTTAAAGCATTTTTTTAATGATGGATAAGAACATGTCTTTTTCCTCGCTTCCATTACGAGCCGCAAAATTTCCCCTTCGCTAAAGCCGTTTCTCTTGTTTATATGGAGCAAATAAAAACAAGTCAATAAAATCCAGACACACACTTCAGACAAATTTCCTTTGGCAAATTCTTTAAAAACGAATTCCGGGACTTGAAAATACCTATTTTTTACATTTTTATGTAGATGCTGTTCAATAATTGATTCATGATGGTCTTTTTTATACTCATTATTAAATATGTAGAGAGGCAGTGAAAAATATTGTGCGTTACGATGTTCATAGAAAGAAGGATTTAATTCATTTGTCAACATCTTGACCCCCAAAAACCCTTTTGATCAGCATGAACGGGAAATATTTTCGTAGAATTGTTTATTTTTGGCCGGTGCCCGCTTTTGTTTCTTCCAGTTTGATAAGAAAGGAAATGACATCTGCAAGTGCTTGCCTATAAACTAGCAAATTTTGAGTATCCATCAAACAATAGATGGTTCCTTTTAAATCATCGCAATCGTTTTTGGCTATGCCCAGCTTTTTAAGCTTTTCTTCAAGCTCGTTGTATAGAGCTTTGAGCTCACGGTTTTGTCGATTTAACAAAGCTTGCTCAATTCGATTATAAGCGAATTCATTGAAAGCTTGCTCAAAGTTCATCTATGCTCACCCAACCCTTTGAAGATAAAAATGAATAAAAAATATTCATTTTTATAGTAATACAAAACGAATTGAAAGTAAAATAGGAAAACGTTAAACTATATTATAGATGAAGTAGCAAAGAAGGAATGTAACAGATGGAAATCAATAAAAAAATCGGAGAACAAATAAGAGAAGTGCGAAAAAAGTATAATATATCGATGGTTCAACTGGCCGAGGATTTGGAAATTTCTCAGCCAAGGCTTTCTAGAATCGAAAATGGTGAACAAGAAATTCCTATTAGCCTCATTCAAAAATTTTGCCAAAGATTTAATATACCGATGGGAAGCTTTTTTAAAATGATCGATAACGAGGACATATCCCTTGTTGATGATCAAGTAGAACATATTCTTTCTACTTTAAATGATGAGCAAAAGAAAGCATTGTATGTTTTTTTATCTTCTTTTCAAAAATAACCCTCCATCCCTTGATCCCTTCATGAATTCGTGACGAAAGGCAGACCGAAAATAAACGAACAAATGTTCCTTTTTATTTTACCATGTTTTGATAGTTTTTGGAAGCGGTGAGAATTCTCTTTATTATTTTATTTTTATGGAGAGTTGAATCACCGCTTTTTAGATCCAGGCAAGTAACTGCCGTATCATATGCACAGTAAAAATGGAACATGCTGATGCATCGGCTTAAAATATTTTGCTAGAATGTAAGAAGCCAAAAAGTATGTTTGAACAAAACTATATACAGTTGATCCACTTTTCAAAAGCACAATCAAATGGAACTTCTGAACCATTTCAATAAAAATGACTCGAAAATCATTTAAACATTGTCGTAATAAAGCGAGAAATATTTGGGATTTGAGTTGGAATGGAAGTCGGCAGCGAAACATATTTATCTATAAAACGGAGCATAACTGCTATGTTGATGCAGCTTCCTAGAAAATCTTACAGTTCTCAATGAAAGGTTTTTTAGAAGCTCGCCAATTTCATGGCGGGCCAAGCAAATTGATACAATGACAGCAGGACGAAAAATATGAAATGATGCTTAATGATTGACAGCCGCGCCATAAACTAATAAAATTGGATTGAAAATTCGGAATTTTTAGGAGGGGACCAAATGGAGAAATTTGAGAACTACAATAAAAGCTATATTAACGGACAATGGGTTGAAGGAAAAAGCGAAAGCATATTTGAAGATGTTAATCCTTACGATAATTCCCTCATCACAAAAGTGCGTTTAGCAACAAGAGAACAAGTGCAAGAAGCATTTGAAATCGCTCAACAGGCACAAAAAAAATGGGCGAAATCGTCTGTTGAAGAAAGAAAGGAAGTTATTCGAAAAGCAGCAGAATATTTAAAGTCTCATCAGGATGAAATTGTAAGCGTTATCACTCGTGAGACAGGCGGAACAGTTTTAAAGGCGAATGTAGAATTGCACTTGACGCTGGAGGTTCTCGAAGAAGCCTTGAACTATGCAGGAGCCATACATGAAGTCAGGGAAGTCCCAAGTGCAATTGAAGGGAAAGTGAACAAAATTTACCGTCTTCCGCTCGGAGTGATTTCATCAATATCACCGTTCAATTTCCCGATGAATTTATCGATGAGAACAATCGCTCCTGCGATTGCATTAGGAAACAGCGTTGTCCATAAACCGGATATACAGGTAGGTCTTGTTGGAGGCTCGATCATTGCGAAAGCATTTGAATATGCCGGACTTCCAAAAGGAGTCTTCAACATGATTTTAACCGATATTCCTGAAATCGGTGATGAAATGCTGACAAATCCGATTCCGCGCTTAATTAGTTTTACCGGCTCCACCGCCGTTGGCAGACATATCGGTGAAATTGCTGGCCGCAATTTGAAACGGGTTGCGCTGGAGCTTGGAGGCAACAGTCCGTTTGTCGTGCTGTCGGATGCCAACGTAGACCAGGCAGTGAACGCCGCTGTTTTCGGCAAGTTTATCCACCAAGGACAAATTTGTATGATCGTCAATCGCTTTATCGTTCATAAAGATCATTACGATGAATTTGTGGAAAAATTTGTTTCCAGAGCAAAATCTCTTCCTTATGGGAACCCTTCCGATCCCAATACGGTCATTGGACCATTAATCAATGAAACGCAGCTGAAAAAAGCTTTAAGCTACATTGAAGAAGCTAAGAAGGAAGGCGCAACACTTGTCTTAGAAGGGAAAAGAGAAGGAAACGTCCTCACTCCATTTGTCTTTACGAATGTCAAAAATTCAAGCAAGCTCGCGCAAACAGAAGTTTTTGCGCCCATCGCGACAATCATTAAGGCTGAATCAGATGAAGAAGCGATTGAAATGGCAAATGACACCGAATATGGTTTAAGTTCTTCTATCTTCACCAGCGACTTGAATAGAGGGGAACAGCTTGCGTTGTCCATTGATTCAGGCATGACCCATATCAATGACCAAACAGTCAATGATGCTCCAAATATTCCATTCGGCGGAAACAAAGGAAGCGGTTTAGGACGTTTCGGAAATCCATGGGTTGTCGACGAATTTACCGTGACAAAATGGGTTTCAGTTCAAGAAAAAGAGCGTCAATTTCCGTTTTAATGACGACAACTCCCTATACATTGTGTAGGGAGTGATTTATTGTAAGAGGAATTTTGGACGAGGAAATTCCTTTTGGGGGAATAAGCGATAGTTCGAGAGAAAAATATAAAAATACATCCTCTTTATAAACGAAAACAATTTCATGAAGGCACCTCTCATGCTATCTGATTTTTTATTAAAACGAATCTTACCAATTTTTGAATTTTATTGTCCACTCTTAAGTATGCGGTCAGCTTTTGAAGAAAATTGTGTTTCACGACTTGATAGAGTTGAATCTTTGTAAAAAAACTAGAAAGATGAATCATTTGCTTTTTATACCTGTAACGGGTATAATGTATACAAACGAAAGAGGGGAGGGGTGTCAGTGACAGAAAATGAAAAACATGATCACGAGAAAATAATGGTTCCTAGAACTTCTGATGAAATAGACAAGCTTTTAAAGAGGCTGAAACGGATTGAAGGGCAGGTTCGTGGGGTACAAAAAATGATTGAGGACAATCGTTATTGCATTGATATTTTAGTCCAAATTTCAGCCATTCAAGCTGCGCTGCAAAAAGTAGGTTTCAACCTGTTGGAGCGGCATGCCAGCCATTGTGTTGCGAAAGCGATCAAAGAAGGAAGCGGTGATGAGTCGATTCGCGAGCTGATGGATGTGATCAAACAGTTTTCTAAATAAGAGGTGGAACAAATGAGCGAACAGAAGCTTGTCACATTAAACATTACCGGCATGACATGTGCTGCATGTTCCGCGCGCATTGAGAAAGTGCTGAATAAAATGGACGGGGTAGAGGCAACTGTCAATTTAGCGATGGAAAAAGCAACTATTCATTATAACCCTTCGAAACAAAATCTTTTAGACATCCAGCGGAAAATTGAACAGTTAGGTTACGGCGTCGAATCGGAAAAAGTAACATTGGATATTGAAGGCATGACGTGTGCCGCATGCAGCGCACGTATTGAAAAAGGGCTGAAAAGAACGGAAGGCGTTGTAAATGCGACTGTCAATTTAGCGACAAACAGCGCTGTTGTGGAATATAGGGAAGGCGTTGTTTCGGTTGAAGATCTTTTAGAGAAAATAAAAAAGCTTGGTTATAAAGGACAAGTTCGGGACGAGACTACCCATCAATCGGATCGAAAAAAAGAACAATTGCATCATAAAAGAAGAAAGCTTATTGTTTCTATTTTATTATCGCTTCCTTTATTGTATACAATGATCGCCCATTTACCGTTTGAAACGGGGCTTGCGGTGCCGGATCTGTTTATGAATCCGTGGTTTCAGCTGTTGCTGGCAACACCTGTTCAATTTTATATCGGCGGCTCATTTTACACAGGAGCTTACCGGGCTTTAAGAAACAAAAGCGCAAACATGGACGTGCTCGTGGCGCTCGGCACATCAGCAGCCTACTTTTATAGTTTGTACGAAGCGATCAAATCAATCGGCCGTTCCGATCATATGCCGCATCTATATTTTGAAACGAGCGCAATCTTGATCACCCTAGTGCTCGTTGGAAAATATTTTGAAGCGATTGCAAAAGGTAGAACGACAGAAGCTATTTCCAAGCTATTAAGCCTGCAAGCGAAGGACGCGCTGGTCATCCGCGACGGGAAGGAAGAATGGATCCCGCTGGAGCAAGTAAAAGTAGGGGATGAGATAATCGTAAAGCCCGGAGAAAAAATTCCAGTCGACGGAACGGTCATTTCTGGAATGTCTTCTGTCGATGAATCGATGATCACAGGTGAATCTATCCCGGTTGAGAAAAAAGTAGGGGATGCAGTAATTGGCTCCACAATCAATACAAACGGCCTTTTAACAATACGGGCAG
This sequence comes from Aeribacillus sp. FSL M8-0235, assembly GCF_038000355.1. Lineage (NCBI taxonomy): Bacteria > Bacillati > Bacillota > Bacilli > Caryophanales > Bacillaceae > Aeribacillus > Aeribacillus sp. FSL M8-0235. Next base: position 1,768,101 of record NZ_JBBOBW010000001.1, read on the forward strand.
AAAAGGTTGGGAAGGATACCGCTCTTGCCAACATCATTAAAATTGTTGAAGAAGCGCAAGGATCGAAAGCGCCAATACAGCGAATGGCCGATGTCATATCCGGTATATTCGTTCCTATTGTTGTAGGCGTTGCGATCGTGATGTTTGCTGTTTGGTATTTGTTCATAACGCCATATGATATGGCAAGAGCGTTAGAAGTAGCGATTTCTATTCTTGTCATCGCCTGTCCTTGTGCACTCGGATTGGCGACGCCGACATCGATCATGGTCGGATCAGGAAAAGGGGCAGAAAACGGGATTTTATTTAAAGGGGGAGAGCATCTAGAAGAAACACATAAAATCAATGCGGTCCTCCTTGACAAAACGGGAACGGTAACAAAAGGAAAACCGGAAGTGACCGATTGTATTGAATTAAAAACAGGCATGCTTTATTATGCCGCTTCTGCTGAGAGCGCTTCTGAACATCCGCTTGCCCAAGCAATTGTAGAATTCGGTAAAGCACGTTCCATCAACATACAAAAGCCGGAGCATTTTAAAGCCGTGACTGGACATGGCATCGAAGCCAAAGTAGATGGAAAACATATACTTGTTGGCACAAGAAAGCTGATGAAAGAACGGTCGATTGCAACTTCAGCCCATGAGGAGAAAATGGTGAAGCTTGAATCAGAAGGAAAAACAGCTATGCTAGTTGCAATTGATGGGGAGCTTTCCGGCATCATCGCTGTCGCTGATACTATTAAAGAAAGCTCAAAAAAAGCCATTCAAACATTGAAGGAAATGGGAATCAACATATTTATGGCAACGGGAGACAATAAAAGAACAGCGGAAACAGTAGCGAAGGAAGCGGGGATCGGGCAAGTATATGCTGAAGTGCTTCCGGAGGAAAAAGCGAAAATCGTGGAGGATCTACAAAAGCAAGGATATCGTGTAGCGATGGTTGGAGACGGAATGAATGACGCACCCGCTCTAGCAGTTGCCGACATCGGCATGGCGATCGGAACCGGGACAGATGTCGCCATCGAAACGGCTGACGTCACCTTGGTCGGAGGCGATTTAACACACATTCCAAAAGCGATTTCCTTGAGCCAAAAAACGATGAAAAACATTCGGCAAAACTTATTTTGGGCTCTTTTCTACAATTCAATCGGCATACCAGTTGCCGCCCTTGGCCTCTTGGAGCCTTGGATCGCCGGAGCAGCGATGGCACTCAGTTCAGTTTCCGTTGTCACAAACGCTCTGCGTTTAAAACGAATAAAATTGTAAAGTATTTGCAACGATTTAATCTGAATATCTTAAAATCATACTAAGGAGGAAATGAAAATGAATCTTACATTTCAAGTAGAAGGAATGTCTTGCAATCACTGCAAAATGGCTGTTACAAACGCTCTAAAAGAGCTGGACGGTGTCGAAAAGGTCGAAGTATCACTTGAAAAAGGAACTGTTGAGGTAGAATATGACGACAAAAAAGTAACAGTTGAAAAAATGAAAAACGCCATTGAAGATCAAGGCTACGATGTCAAGTAACCATCCTCTCCTAAAAGGGGATGGTTTTCCTTTTGCTAGTTCTATATGAAGAGCTTCAATGCCTCAAAAGGTTGAATAGAAGAGTCAGGCTATTACAACCTCTTTCCTTCTATAGATATAAATACTAACTATTTGTCGTTTGATGTCAGCATGCCCCTTTCCTTCTTCTATTATTAAATACTAACTGATAGCAAGTAAACTATTGATTGCTTGATCTGTCCAGCAAGCATATGATCTATCCGACTTTTAAAGTTTGCGAAATGATTGAACGAATCAACGAGAAAATTGGCTGTCAAGCAGGTATATTGAATATGTAATTTTGCATAATATTTGACAGAAGTTGGATTAATAATAGAGAGCTTAATTATGCTCGCAGACCGAAAAAATGTTTAAATTTTTAAGCGAACTCATGTTATAATTGTTTCAACACTTGTCATTTTGCGAGGCAGAATGCAAAACTCTGAACAATCTTTGGAGTGGCTTTCCCAAAAAGTTTTAAAAGGTTGGATATTCCCTATTTGATAAAACAGTCAAAAACAGGAATTCATAATCAGGAGCTTGTCAACAATAAATTATTAGAATATTCGGAAAATACACCGTGTATTTGACGAACTTTTGCACGATAAAACCTAATCATTGTCAGTTAACTCAAAGGAACAGCATTTGCTGTATACATAGTAAAGTAAAGAAGGAGGATTTTTATTGGAAACGATTCAAAAGATGTTTGAGCACTTGCATTGGGCGAACGAGCGTATATTAGACACTTTGCAAAAGATTGAAGGGGAAAATAATGGGGCGCTGCGCTTGTTTTCGCATATTCTTTTAACTGAAAAACTATGGTTTACAAGATTACAAGGATTGGACAGCTCACACATTGCGATTTGGGAGGATGTACATATAGATGCCTGTGCAGAACTTGCAAAACAAAATGAACAGAGCATTACATCGTTTTTGAAAAATTTGACGAATCGTGATTTAGACAACATTGTCACTTACAAAAACAGTAAAGGAATCGAGTTTCAAAATACATTAAGGGAAATTTTAACTCATGTCGCTTTGCACGGACATTACCATCGAGGACAGATCAACTTGAGACTGCGATCTGAACGGCATGAACCAGTGAACGTTGATTTTATCACATTTGTAAGATAAGCTCCAAGACAGTTTGCCAAAATTATGTTTATTGTTCATAAATGAAGCAAATAGGGGAGGAAATTAGGTATGGCAAATGTAGGTTCTATTATGACTTGGACGTTTTATGAAGAGACAGATGTTCCAAAAGAAGTGGAGGAAATTTTAATTGAAGGGGAAACTGCGGAAGCTGCGTATAAAACGGTTCGAGATGTTGCGGTCGTGACGAACAAAAGAATAATCATTGCCGATCGTCAAGGAATTACAGGTAAAAAAGTGGAAATCTACACCATTCCATTTAAATCGATTGTCATGTATTCTTCTGAAAATGGAGGAAAGATTGACCTTAATGCAGAACTCGAACTATGGACTAGGGCAGGGAAATTCAAATTATTATTAAATAAAAAAGTGAATATTCGGAAGCTTGATCGAATCATTGCAAGTCATATTCTGTAGTTGTACTCTTTAAATCAAAAGAATTTTTATATTTTACAAAAATAAATAAATATAACATTTACAATGCTGCACTAAGAGATTTTTGAATCAATAGGTGCAATAAAATGCAAAGATTGTTAAGAACATTTAAAATTGCTTCTATGAAATTTTTCATATAGAATGATTGTTTGAGAGCAATAGCACCTATAAAATTTCTTAAATCTCGGTGCTTTTTTTGTTTTTTCAATACTAGGATGACGCTTTAAATTCCGCTTTTTAAAAAAAGTATCCCGCTTATCTGCAAAGTTCTTTGGCATATTACTCCACCGTCTTCAAAAAACAGTTTTAATATTTTACTAAAAAAACTGTTCCGTTCTGTTCAAAATGGTTCCACAGAGTAAAAATAATTGTCTAACCTTCTTTATTTGTTTATGATGTAAGCAAATAAGATAAGGTGTGTGAAACATGGAAGCTTTGTTTAATTGGGAGTTAGTGATTTCATCTGTCGTCATGGCAATCATTGCTTCTTTTTTTTCTGTTCACATGATTCAGAACATACAGGTGTCTACTGAAAAGGATAAGTGGTTATACATAATGTTAGGAACGATATGGGTAGGGTTAGGAATTTGGTCGATGCAATTTTTTGACATGCTCGGTGATGATTTATATTTGATTGCAACGTATTACACCGTCTATACGTTATTATCTTTTTTGCTAGGGATCATTGCATCATTCGCTGTTTTTTCCATGAAAGATAAACAAATAAATGTTTCTAATGCAGCGGCGATTTCGATTGTAGTGGGTTTAAGTATTTTTGTAATATATTATATTGGTATAAAATCATTGAAAGGGAATGAATATGACGGATTTTATTCCGTTCTTTCTAACTTAATCGCTTTTGTTTTAGCGGGAGCAGTGATTGCCTTTTTCCATCACAATAAGCGATCTCAAAAGCTTCAAATGAAAGCGATCATAATACCTTCAATTGTTTTGGGATTGGGTATTTTCATTTTTCAATATACGGTAATGAATGAAATAAAAAAAGCTGGATTATTCATATATGAGCAGATTTATTCGGTTTCTACATTGCTGGCAAATCAACTCCTCCTTTCAATCATCTTGATTTTTATGATTTTTGCATTTGTTCAAAAAGAAAAAAACAAGCTAGAAAGAAAGTTTGAAACAACAAATCTATATTACGAGTCATTGATTTCGTATAATCCGTATATCGTTTTCATCATTAATATCGACGGAATGATTACGAATATAAATCCTAAAGGATTAGAAATCTTAAAAGCAAAAAAAGAACAAATGATTCATCAATCGATTTTTTCGTTTTTGCCTCAAGACGATGCCGAAAGGGTAAAACAGAAAATGAATCGTTTGTTGGAGCATAACGAAAATGAAATGGAAGTTTCGTTTAAAAATAGTAAAGGTGAATGGATTCCTTTACTTTTAACGTTTGTCCCTATGATCGTTGAAGGAAAAAATGAAGGTTTTTTCGTCATCGCCAAAGATATGAAAGAATTAAAACAATATCAAAAACGACTTCGAAAAATGCAGAAAGATTTAATGAATACATTAGAACGCCAGCAAGGAATGACATTTAAGTTCGTCAAAATAAACGATCAGTTTATCCATACGTTATGTGCAGGGGAATTGCTCTATAAACTTGGCTATTCTCCCCATGAGATTATTGGAAAGGATTTGCGGGATTTTTTGCCGAAAGAAGTCGCTGAAGGGCAGCTTCGAGCTTATCAGAAAGCCTGGAATGGCGAGATTGTCCATTTTGAGGGAAAGCTGAACGGATATGATTACTTGGCTGTGTTAAGTCCGGTTATAGAAAATGGAAAAGTTGTTGAAGTCATCGGTTCTTGTGTAGACATAACCGTCAGAAAAGAGCAGGAAATGAAATTAAATGAGTCGAATGCACTAAGACGGACGATTATTGACAATCTGCCAATCGGAATTGTTGTGATTGATCATGAAATGAAGATTATCGCCTTAAATAAGACGATATTGAAAATTTTTCAAATCAATGAGCCAATAAAACAGCTGATTGGGAAAAGCATCACAAATTATTTTCCAGCCGTTGGCCGAAAGGTCGAAGAGAACACAGGGGAAGTGTCAAAGATTTTCACGCCCTATAAGCATTTCTCTGATGAAGTGAACATCAAAAATAGTAAAATCTTGAAAAGAAGTTATTTTCCTTTTTATATGGATGGGAAACTGAAAGGCCATTTATGGACGTTTGAAGATATAACAGAACAAAAGAAGATGGAAAACAGCATTATTCAGGCGAAAGAAGAAGCCGTCAAAGCCAATATGGCGAAATCGGAATTTTTATCGAAAATGAGTCATGAATTAAGAACGCCGTTAAATGGAATCCTTGGTTTTTCTCATTTGTTGGAACTAGATAAAACGTTAACGGAGCAGCAGCAAGCATTTGTGGAAGAAATTTTAAAAGGAGGCCGCCATTTATTAAATTTGATTAATGAAATTTTAGATCTTTCCAGAATTGAAACAGGAAAAATAAAAATTTCAAATGACGAAGTACAAATTGATTCGGTCATATGTGAATGTATAGCATTGATGAAGCCTGCGGCAAACAAAAAAAGGATCAAAATCATCAAAAGCATTGATCAGTGTGTGGATCAAATGATCCACATTGACTCGTTAAGATTAAAACAAGTCATTTTAAATTTGTTAGATAACGCGATTAAATATAATGTTGAAGGTGGACAGATCCATATAACCTGTAAATGTCAAAACGGATTTCTAGTTATTCACATAATTGATACCGGAATCGGGATATGCGAAGAAGAATTGAAAAAAATATATGAACCTTTTTATCGTATTCAACATGTGCAAGTTGAAGGAACCGGTCTCGGACTTTCACTTGTAAAACAACTGATAGAGCTGATGAACGGGGAATTTGGGGTTGTTAGCAAAATAGGAGAAGGAAGTGACTTTTGGATTAAACTGCCTATGTTGAATCGAGAAACGAATCAGGCTGTTAAGAAAGATCTAGAACACAGGCAGCACCATTAATATATATATAAACTGTTTTCTATGTTTACGGAAAATGCCGCATGAGTTATGGGAAAAATGTTATTTTGTTCAAATAGGTTAAAAGAGTTCCGTTTAATGTTGGAATTTAATGACTGACCGTTCAGTTGCCTTGTTACAATGTGTTTTGCAATATTCAATATGCAAAAGTAAAAGGTTTGATGAAAATCAAAGCTTTTTTCATTCCAGTGATAATGAAAACCTTTTCTTAAGCAAAAGATACCATCTTGTGGAAATACAGGAAATGAGAATTATAAAAAACTTTATTAGACGAACACGTCAAACTTGCCGGCAATATCGGTAAAAGCAGAAGAATTTCATACTTGAACAGGAGGCTTGCTAATCACAGCAGCTTCTTTTTTTTCATAAATACAATTTCCTAGTTACAAAATCATGAATACAAGACAATGACGATTCTGAAGCTTTTCTTTCTGGATTCAAACTTCTGCTAAAAAAAATGAAATAATTTTAGTATGATTATTTAGTCATAGGTCTTTTTTGCTATTGTTTTTAGTTCAAAAGAACTATTCGGACAATATTTGTAAGTTTGAATAAAAAAGTCGTAAAATGTCGGATTTTTGACATATTCTGTCCTCTATCATTTTTCTTAAGTCAAAATACGTTCCTCTCATGCTGGAGGCTGGTTAGACAATAAGTTGGAATACAGTTACATTGAACATAGAACAAAAATATCATAAAACATGGCAAGGGAGGGAAAAGATGAGAAACAGTGCAGCCAATAAAATGGAATCAGTTTATCAACCGATTTGGGATTTAAATAATTGGAATGTATTTGGATATGAGGCATTTTTAACCTTTCCAGATGGCCAAATGGACATAGAAAAAATATATGAACTGGCACGGGGAAAAGGATGTCTTTATGAACTGAACATAAAGGCGATATTAAATGCGATTACGTGTTTTCCGATTGAACGTTTGGATGATTCATTAATATTCGTCAATCTTTTCCCTTCCACACTCATTCATCATCAATTCGAAAAATTTGTCGAGCGGTTATTGAAACAATATCCTCAAATACAAGAAAAAGTTGTATTTCAAATAAATCATACACCAAGTGAAAAGCATATATGGGACTTGCCAGATTTAAAAGATAAAATAAACATGTTAAAGAAAAACGGTTTTGATGTAGCATTATATGGCGTTGGAAATGGAACGGCTGTTTTACAACAAATTGTTGATTTTTCAGCAAGCTATATTAAACTTGATCGGCATTTTACTAAAGAATTATATCGTTCTAAAGAAAAACAGCACATTGTCTCGCTTTTAGTGCAATATGCAAAACAACAAATCACTATTATCTTGGAAGGAATCGAAAAGGAGATGGACTTAGCTAAGGCAAAATTGTTAAAAGTTCCTGTTGGCCAAGGAAATTTATTAGGAAAACCAGAAAAATCAGCCGTCCACACCATTGAAGATATTTTTCGATAAGCACTCCGACAGATGAATGAACATGTTTCTCCTGAATTTTATATGGAGAGGTAGATGGAAATGAATCAGTCAGTTTTAGCGAAAGGAAAAAACATACAGGAAGCGATCGAACTAGGTTTGAGTATTTTAGGAACTGATAAGGAGAAAGTTTCGATTGAAATCATCGAAAAAGGCGGCAAAGGATTTTGGAAAATTGGTTCTAAACAGGCGATCGTCAGACTAACAAAGCTGGATGATCAGGAAACATCTTCTAAGCAAAGCTCTATAAAACAGGATCCCTTAGAACAGATAATTGATTCGTTAGAAATCGAATCATTTGCAAGTTCTGAACCAATAAAAGAAAATTCATTAGAAGGTAAAGTGTGGATAAAAGATGGAAAATTATATTGCCAGCCAGCTTCAAATAAATACCCGACCGTTACTGTTGGAAAAGGAATAAAGTTGTATAAAAATGGTCAACTCATTACCGGAACAACCATCGTAACTGAAATGGATGAGTATAAAATTCAAACGGATGAAGTTGTAACGGAAGGTAAATGGGATATTATACTCGACTCTGACAAGCTGCATGTTTTACTGCAAATAGAACCAGGGTATCGAAAAACGTATAAAGTGAAAGATATCGAACCTAGTGAGCATATTGTATTAGAAGGAGAAGAAATTGTTGAAACGATTCCAGCAGTTGATTACAATCAAATTTTAAAAAAACTAGAAGAGCTGCGAGTTATTCATGGATTTAACCATAACGAGATTATTAAAGCAATTCATACGGACCGGCCAGGAAAATTTACAATTGCATCTGGCATGAAACCGAAAGAAGGGGAAAATGGAAAAATCGAGCTTCTCGTTGATTTAAATAAAGGAGCAAAAGTGAAAGAAAAAGAAGACGGAACCGTCGATTTTCGTGAAAAACAGGAGTTCCCTTCAGTTGAAAAAGGACAGGTCATTGCTATTGTACATCCTCCTGTCCCTGGAATACCTGGAATTACGGTTACGAACGAACCTTTACCACCTAAACCGACATATCCGCTTACGATTCAGCCGGGAAAGGGAATCGCTCTTATCGAGCAAGGTAAAAAAATTTTAGCTACAGAAACGGGGCGTCCTCTCATTGAACAAAGGGGATTAATCGTCAGAGTATCTATATTGCCAAAACTTGTACATTCTCATGATGTGAATTTATTATCAGGAAACATTCGTTTTAAGGGTGATCTGGACGTTCTTGGCAATGTGGAAGAGGGAATGGTTGTAGAGGCGGATGGAAATATTTTGATTCAAAAAAATGTATATGGAGCTACAATTTCATCGAAAAATGCCATTGCCGTTCATGGAAGCTTTATTAAAAGCACAATCTCAGCAGGAAAACAAAATATTTATTCATCCGAGCTCATTCGATTATTAACAAGCATTCAAGAACAAATGGATCAATTGATCAAATCCATTTATCAAGTCATTAAGCTCCCTGCATATAAAATGTCAGACTATTCATCAAAAGGATTACAGCCGTTAATAAAAATTTTGCTTGAAAAAAAGTTCAATAATTTGCTTACGCTTGTAAAGCAATATATTGCGACCTGCAATAATGGGAGTCATATTTTAGAGCTGGAATGGCTAACAATTAGCGAACAGTTAAGACTATGTTTCCTTTCACCTGCTGTAAATGAATACCATACGATCGAAAAAATCAATCAGCTCATGCAAAAAATAACTGAACTGTTAGAGCGGAAAAAAAATGAACAGGATGATCACTGTTTTGTCAAACTAAAGTATGCTCAAAATAGCACCATTTATTCCCGAGGGGACATTTTTATAACTGGACAAGGCTGTTTTAACAGCAAAGTGTATGCTGGTGGAACGATCGCCATAAAAAATGTCCTCAGAGGCGGGGAAATATTTTCCGAAAAAGAGGTCATGGTGAGAGAGAGCGGTTCGGAAAGCGGGGTTATGACAAAAATCAGCGTGCCAAGCAATGGAAAAATTATCATTGATCATGCCAATGAAGGGACAATCATCGAAATAGGAAAAATGAAGCATGTGTTTCATGAAGGGAAAAGAAACATAATAGCGAAATTAGATAAAAATGGAAATCTTGTATTTTAGCGACATAAAAACAGTTGACGTTTGAAAAAGGACGTGCCGTTTATAAAAAGATTTTTCAGCAAAACGAACAGGCATGATTTAGAAAGGAAGAATTTTTGTATGTTTTCTTATAGCCTCGATCAATTGAACGAAAAAGCATACGTCCGGTTTGTCGGAGATTTAGATATTGAAGTCGCGGAATTAATGGAAACAGAAATTATTCCGGCTCTGCAAACCTATACAAATATTGAGTTTGATTTTCAAGAAGTTCCTTTCGTTGATTCCACCGGGATTGGACTGCTATTAAATTTAATCGAGACAGTCAAAAAGAATGGGTTGGATGTTCAAGTGAAAATAAAAAACGTTCAACCTTTAGTGAAAGATGTATTTGATATGCTCCAATTAGATAAAATTTTAGGAGAAAATGTATTTGTATAGGTATTACGATAATGAAGTGGGATGAGTGCTATTTTAGAAGCAGAAAACAACATGTAGACGATGCAGTATTGGTAGAAATCAGCAAAACAGCCGATTTCTACCTTTTGATATGTAAAAAAATACTAATATTGGCATTTTATGTATTTTACAGATTGTTGAAGACTGAGTTGTGAGCCCGGGGAAAAATCAAATTTTTTCTATAATGTTTCTGTTAAAATAATTTTTATTTCAAATTGGCATCCCGGCGGTTTTATATCGGGAAAAGATTTGAATTGCAGAACGATCCTTGCAAGAAATCGACGCATTTCAACTTTTTCGCAGCTTGCAAGCATCTTTTCGGCGACAAAATTTGATTATAATGAAAAACTTATTTTATGAAAATATTTATGTGAAATTCATAAAGCAAAACGGCTTTTCAGCATTTTATGTACTTGGATAAACATCGAAGACGCTGTCTGCATCATGGAGACATCCAACAAGGAAAGATGCCGGTTTCATCCGCAATTCATGCTTTCCTTTTGAAAAGGAACATCATCATCCATGCAGAATACACAATAAACTCAAAAAGACGGCACGCAAACTAGAGCAACGAGGTGGAGATTTATGGAGAAATACAAACTGATTATTGCAGATGATGATCACCCTTCAAGACTGATTTTATCCCATTTTATTCAATTGTTCCCCCAATATGAAATCGTCTGTGAGGCAGCTGACGGAGAAGAATTAATTCAACGATTTATGAAGAAAATTCCTGATATTGTTTTAGTTGATGTCGATATGCCGAAAATTAACGGAATGGAAGCTATGAAAATATGTAAAGAAATCCATCCGTCCTTGCAAGTCATCTTTACAACTGGGTATGATGAATTTGCTGTTGAGGCATTTAATCTGTCTGCTACAGATTATATCGTAAAGCCAATTGAACGGACTCGATTATTTACGGCGCTTGAAAAGGCGAAAAAAGCGATTGAAATAGAGAAAAAATTATTAAACAAGCATCCATTTAAAGAGATTAAAAAGCTTTCGATTAAATCGAATCAAACCTTTCATTACATCTCATCAGACGACATTCTTTTTATTGAGAAGAACGGAAGAAAAACGGTGTTTCATACTGCAGAACATCAACACGAAACAAACGAATCCCTGCAAGAAATAGAAGGGAAATTGCCTTGTAATTTCTATAAAACTCATCGTTCCTATATTGTTAATTTGAAAAAGATCATAAAAATTGAACCACAAGGCGAAACGTATGCCGCCCATTTTTCTGGAAGCGATAAAGTTGCCTACATTTCGAAATTGAAAATACAAGAGGTGCACGGATTGTTAAGGGCATGATATTTGCAAGGGAGAAGTTTTAAAATGGATTTTTTCTTTTTTATATTGAAAAAGCTTTAAAAATTATTCGGGGATTTTTCATTCAATTCGTAAAATATGTCTGACCCGAGTTTTTAAAAGAAAGGTGTATCATACATGCCGATCTTGTTGAAAGAGAAAGGGTTCATGCTTATTGTCATCGGCTTTGGCCTGCCCATTATTCTAATACAATTATGGAGTTTAGAGAAAACACATATGCCATTTGCCATTTTAATAGCGATTCTTGCAGGGATATTAGAAATATTTCCTATCGAACTCCGCAATGGTAAGAAGCTTTCTTGTTCAAGCATTTTTAACATTGTGGTTCTTGTTCAAATGGGAATTCCGGAAGCTGTGATTGTTGTTTTCATCGCTTCTTTATTCTTATTTTACAATAGCAAATTAAGCTTTATTTCTTGGTTATTTCAGGCTAGTCAATGTGCGGTTGCTGTTTTTTTAGCAGGATTTGTATTTGAGTATTTTTTTGGCAAACTCGGCGTTTTTACATATATAACCTCCGTTTTCGCATTTGCATGCACAACGTTTATATATTTTTTCATCTTTTTTGCCATTACAATGAGCTATAAGAGTCTCGTTTTCTCTCAAAATTTTTCGGATGTTTTGAAAACAGAGATGAATGATACATTGCTAGCATTTGCTGTGACATTTATTTTAGGATTTCGGCTTGCTGCTATTGATTACGATCAACAGCCTTTTCCATTTTGGTTTGAAACGATCTTTGCCGTCGCTGTTTTTCTATTCGCTCGATCCATTGCTCAAGTACTAGTTCGTCATAGAAAAAACCATTTGACGACCTTAGAAAATATTACACAGTATATGGAACAAAAAGTTCATTTGCCGAAGGGGCATTCTAAAAGGGTAGGAGATTTAGCACGCCGCATCGCAGAAGAGTTAAAGTTAAGCCCCAAACATGTTGATGCTGTTCATTACGCTGCCTTGTTGCATGATATTGGAAAAATACAAATGGAGCATGAAATTTTTCAGAAGCGAGGGGCTCTTACGCTTGAAGAAGAAAAGCTTTATAAACAACATTCCGAGTTAGGGGCAAAGATGGTTTCAGCAATATCGGGAATCGAAAAAGCTGCCCAGTATGTCCGTTTTCATCACGAACAATGGGATGGAAAAGGCTATCCGGATGGAAAAAAAGGAGAAGAAATTCCATTGGGAGCCCGCATTATTGCTGCGGCAAATGAGTATGACAAATTGATGCATTCTTCTGGAATTATCAATCAAAAGAAAGCTTTTCTAAATTTAAAGAATACAAAACTTGATCCAAAATTAGTAGAAATTGTTTTAAAAATAGCTGATTTCAAAAAGGCAGGCAAAGATCATCATCCGGGATTGATTCAGGCTCAAAATCAGCAGCACTTTCACGATATAAAATATAAAGGCTCGAAGCTTCTGAAAGATTTTGCTGTTGTACAAGCTGTATTTTATCAAAATGGCAGCTTCTATCATATAAATGGCGAAAAAGTTCAGATTCCTTGTGAACAACAAATCAAAAGCCTGATTACGAATCATCCTATTCAAAATGGATATGCACATGAATTTATTGAAGATGTTCCAAGTCGGAAAATGTATAACGTTCATTGGATCTGTTTGGAAAAGAAAATATTATGTCTATTGTTTGATGTAAGTCATTTACGAGAATATGAGAGAAAACAAGAATTGAGGATACGTACAATTTACCGTGATTGTTTATACGCCGTCACACAAGGAAAATTGACTCTGATTGAACGGGAAGAATTAAAAAGCTTTAATCAAGGTGAGAAAATTGCAGAATTTCCTGTTTCTGAAAAAAATGATGTTGCGGCATGTAGAACATTTATTGACCAGTTGTTAAAAGATCGGCATATTTCAGAAAAGAAAAGATATAATGTGCTCTTATCTATTTCTGAAGCTGTAACAAATGTATTAAAGCATGCGGTTGAAGGAAAAATGAAAGTTTATTTGAACCATGATTGGTTAAAAGTGATTGTAGAAGATAAAGGAAATGGCATCAAATTAAGCGAACTGCCGAAATCCATATTGCTAGAAGGTTATTCCAGCAAACGGTCATTTGGGCACGGTTTCAGCATTATGTTAAAAATGATGGATAAAATTTCAATATATACAAGTACAGAAGGAACGACGATTGTTTTAGAAGTAGATTTAAAGGATCGACTCATAGAGAGAAGAAAAAACATTCCATTATGATAAAGATCATTTTGCATCAAGTACTTGATCCTTTCGTTCGGAGTGAATGCGGATGAATTTCTTAAAGAATAAAACGATCATTGGTCAAATTATTACGATGATTGCGCTTATTCCGATTATTATTTGTTCTATTTTCATCTTTATTTTTGTCAGGCAGATGGAGAAAGAATTTGATCATTTTCATAGAAATGATGTGTTACGAACAGCAAGCATTTTAAAAAGCGCGATAGAAATCAGCGAAAATTCCAAAAAAACGGTTGAACGTTTAATTGACGAAAAGCTGCACTTAATTTCAAAAGAGATTGCAAAAGAATTGCGCGGGAAAACGATCGAGGAAGTGACTCAGCAAGATTTAATTGCATTGCGCAATAAATATGATGTGTACAATATTTCTTTATTGGTAAGAAGAAATGATGATATAATCATTGCCCAATCTTCAGACCCCAATGAAATTGGTTTAAGCACAAAAGAGTGGGGGTATTGGTATGATGCTTTTCAACAACTGATGTCAGGTAAGCCTGTAACAGTAGGGAAAGGTTATTATCAAGAACATTATTGGGTTGGTCCGATCTCCAAATCAGACTGGGAAAACAAATATTTTAAATATGCCTATTATTATGATGGAACGACCGATTTTATGATCAATCCGTATATTCTCGATTCTGAAATTTATAAAGCAACAAAACATTCGGATCCTCAAGCTCTTATTCATTCAATTCAAAAATTTAAAGAAAGTGAAATCGAAGAAATTGCGGTTATAAATGCCAATGTACTGCTTCGGAGCGAAAATCGAGATATTATTGAACCGGAAAGAGATGCGCCGATATTATATGGGAAAAATTCATATAAGCATGAAAAAGATCATTTTTATATTCAAAAAGTTCTGAAAGAAAATCAAATGGAGTCAGTGAAACTGGGGGAAAACTATCGGAAATATTATCTGCCAATTCCAAATGACAGGGTTATTACGATTGTCACCGACTTAAGCGCTGGCACAAAGTTTTTTCATAATATCATTTTTTTGTTTGTCCTGTCATTTGTTGCTGCCTTTGTCATTATATTTTTCGTTTTGCAGGTCATTATGAAAAAATATTTAACACCGATCCCTACTATTCACCGTTATATTAATAAAATTGCAGCAGGCGATTTGACCGAAGAAATTCATGTCGATCAGAAAAATGAATTCGGTGATATTGCTGCCCATTTAAATGAAATGACTGACAGCATCAGCCAATTAATTGTCGATATTAAAAACGATTTTGAAACATTAAGGCTCGTTTCAAACGTTTTATCAGAGACAGTACACTCTTACTTTCATGTCATGGACGAAGTTTCAACAACCATGACGAAGGAATCGCGGGAAATTTTTCACGAAATAGAATTAGAAGTGAAAGAAATACGACAAAACTATGAAAATATCAATCAACAACTGGAAAAACTAAAAGAAGCGAATCATTTTGAATTCCATCATGTCTCTAATTTTATTATTCAATCAAGTCATCAACTCATAAGATTGAATGATTTGATGAAACAAAATGTCAAAAAAGTTACGGAAATGAATTTATCTTCTTTTGATGCGATACAGCAATTGAATGAAATTATTATTCAATTAGACAACCTTTCAAAGGATTTAGAAAATAAAATAAATAAATTTAAAGTTCAAGAATCATGAAACACATAAAGGTGAAAATGATTGCTCAGTTTTTCTGCTAAGGAGGGTATGTATGGGTCTTACGGTTCAAAAGGAAATTCAAGATCAAAGCCTCACATTATACATTAAAGGAGTTTTAGATATTTCAACGGCTCATGTGTTTCATGCTCATTTTAATGAAATCGGCAATTTTCAAGTATTGACGATTGATTTTAGCTATTTGGAATTCATTGATTCATCCGGAATTGGTGAAATCATCGATTTAATTTATTTATCTCAAGAAAAAAACATTAAATTAGTTTTTAAAGGTATGAATGATTTCACAAACCATTTATTTGAAACAGTTGGATTATACGAAATTTTAAAATCGATTCAAGGGGAGGTTGTTTGATGCAAAGAGACTTTTTAACGTATCAGCAATCTTCCTATACGATAGAAGATGTTAAGAGAAAGGAACAAATGCTGCAAAGGGAAATAAACTTGGCACGGACGATACAAACAACGTTGTTGAACGGGCATGCTCCATCGATCGAAGGGGGAGAGGTATTTGGCTATTCTATACCTGCCCGATTAATTGGCGGGGATTATTACGACTTTTATCCGCTTGTCAACGGAAAAGTGCGCATCGTTATTGGGGATGTGATGGGAAAAGGGATTCCTGCTGCGATGCTCATGATCTTAACGCGCGGCGCCTTTCGGACAGCCGCTGAAAGCACGCAAAGCCCCGGAAAGACGCTGACTGCAATGAACAAAGCGTTATACAATGATTTGAGAAAGTTAAAATCTTTTGTTACCGTTTTCTGTGCCGATTGGGATCCGCTGTCGGGAACGTTTACATATGCAAATGCCGGCCATCATCTTCCGCTGTTTATAAGAGGCGGGTACATGAGCTTCCAAAAGTGAAAGGGATTATGATTGGCGGTCTTCCTAATCAAATTTACCATGAAGAATCGATCCAATTATTTGAACATGATTCAATTTTCTTTTATACAGACGGAATCATTGAGGCGCAGAATAAACGCGGCGAGCAATTTACATTGGCACGGCTGATCGAAACGTTAAAACAAAATCAGGATAAAAATGCTGGGGAGATTGAAAAAAAAGTGCTGGAATCGATTCATAAATTTACAGAAGGCGTTCCGCAAAAAGATGATATGACTATGGTATTCTTAAAAGTAGGGAAACAAAAAGTCGATATTTCAAGTTTAAATTCGCCTGTCATGTAACGTTTATTTGAAAACGTGATTGTTTGGAGGAATTGAAATAAAAAATTTTACACTAGTTGGAAAAATAAATCTTGGGCTGGGAATCGCTTTTATCATAGCTGCTCTTTTCCTATTCATGCAGCATTTTTACAATGTGATTTATTTAAACCGTTTTCTTTTTGAGATTTCGTTCGTTTGTCTTGGACTTTCATGAATGTTTTCAGCAGCTTTTTATCAAAAATCGAATGGAACATGATTATGCTTTTTGGACAAAATGACCCAAACAGTCCATTGTACTGTCTGGGTCATTTTTATATATATATTTCGGTACACGAAAAACATTGACTCGGATAAACGATTGTCATATGATAAATAATGCAGTTTATAAATATTTCACAAAATGAAATATTTATTTAATGAATATTTTTTTTGTAAGGGGGATAAAAAATGAATGTGAAAAAGTTGGTCATATTAAATATTGTTGTTCTCGTTGTTTTGGTTTTAGGAGGTTTTGCCGGATTCTATTATTACAATGAGTCGGTCAACTATATTAAAACAGATTACGCAAAAGTGGACGGACAGCAATTAGTGATCGCCGCCCCTGCTTCCGGAGTCTTGACAAAATTTGATGGAAAGGTTGGAGCACAATTTCAGAAAGATAAAGTCATTGGAAAATTAGCCGTACCTGGGGAGGATGAACCTGTCAGCATTCAAATGCCCCAGTCCGGAACGATTGTCCAAACAAATGCGGTAGAAAATTCATTTGTGGCAGCTGGTACCCCTTTGGCATATGCATATGATTTCGATCATTTATGGATCACTGCCAATATTAAAGAAACCATTATTGGGGATGTAAAAGTTGGTCAAGATGTTGATATTTACATCGACGGGTACAGCGAGTCTAAACTTTCGGGAAAAGTAGAGCAAATCGGAAAAGCAACAGCTAGCGTCTTCTCATTGCTTCCAAGTGAAAATGCGGACGCAAACTATACGAAAGTAACACAGGTGATTCCTGTGAAAATATCTATTGCGGATGCAAAAGGGCTAGGAATTATGCCGGGAATGAATGCAAAAGTACGCATCCATAAATAAATGATTTAACCATATAAACTGAAGGAGGTGGAAGCATGCCGTTTATCATCAGTTATACGTTTTTCACTCTGATTGTGCTGATCGTCATGAATGTTTTCCTTGTCAGAAAGAAAAACTGGCATACAAAAAAAGAGGAAGCACTTGATAAGGAAGTGCCGGTTGGAAAAGTGCTGTTCGTTTTAATGTTTGGAATGTTCATTGCGATTTTGAACCAAACAATTTTAAATGTAGCGCTTCCGGTCATGATGACGGATTTAAATGTCAATGCGACAACAGCACAATGGCTGATGACAGGCTTTATGCTTGCAAACGGAATTTTAATACCGATCAGCGCATTTTTAGTTGAAAATTTCGGTTTTCGCAAGCTGTTTATTACAGCGATGATCTCGTTTACAATTGGATCGCTCGTTTGTGCCGTATCAACAACATTTCCATTGGTGATGATTGGCAGAATTATTCAGGCGATTGGTGCAGGAATTTTAATGCCGCTTGGCATGAACATTTTTTTGACTGTTTTTCCTCCTGAAAAAAGAGGAACAGCCATGGGGACGATGGGGATTGCCATGATTCTGGCTCCTGCAATTGGTCCGACACTCTCAGGATGGGTTGTGCAAAATTATGATTGGCATTTTTTGTTCTACGCGATGGCTTTGATCGGTTTAATTGATATCTTTTTCGCCTTTATTTGGTTCCGTTTAGAAAAAGAATTAACTCGCCCGACGTTTGATATCCAAGGGATTGTTTATTCAAGTATTGGATTCGGCGGCATTTTATACGGGTTTAGCGAGGCTGGAAGCAAAGGATGGTCAAGCGCGGAAGTTATCATCAGCTTAATGGTCGGAGTTGTTTTTTTAATTTTCTTTGCCGTAAGACAATTGAATGTGGAAAAACCTCTGCTTGAACTAAGAGTATTTAAGTACAACCTCTTTACGTTCACATTAATTATCAACTCGATTGTTACTATGGCATTATTTGGAGGAATGCTGCTTCTCCCGATTTATTTACAAAATATTCGCGGTTTTACACCGATTGAATCGGGTTTATTATTGCTTCCAGGAGCAATGATCATGGGATTAATGGGGCCGATAGCAGGAAAAATTTTCGATCGATATGGTGTAAGAGGATTAGCAATTGTCGGTTTGGCCATTACAACATATGGAACATATGAATTCACGCAGCTGACGGCCGATACGCCCTACACAACCTTATTAGGAATATATATGCTGCGGTCTTTCGGAATGTCATTGATCATGATGCCAATCATGACTGCCGGTATGAATCAGCTGCCATTAAAGATGATTTCCCACGGAACAGCCATGTCGAATACGATACGCCAAGTGGCTGGATCTATTGGAACCGCATTATTAGTAACGGTTATGACACAGCAATCAACAAATCATTTATCAGATTATACGAATCTTGTGTCAAAAACTGATCCAATGTTGATGAATCAGCTGCAAGCACTTGGCAGCAGTATGGCTCAATCAGCCGGACTTTCTGCACATGCTGGTCAAACTATTGGTGCTCAGGCACTTTTAGGGCAGGCATTGCAGCAATCAACCATCGAAGGGATCAACGATGCATTTTACATTGCGACCGTTTTGGCATTCATCGCGCTAGTTCTTTCCTTTTTCTTAAAAACACCAAAGAAAACGCTCCAGGAAAGCTCGTTCGAAGCAGCAAAAGTTAAAACAGAAGCATCTTCCCAAGAGTTATAAACAAAGATATAATGAATGAAACGGGGATGTCCGGCAGAGGACACCCTTTATATATGTGAAAGGAAGGGAAAGTAATATTATGAATCCGACATCCTCCTCCATGACGGAATTAGAGAACGAATTTATAAGGATTTTTCGTGATTTGCGAAATTTTTATACAATGGGGAAAAAATATGGCTTGTCAAGAAATGAATTTTTTATTATGAAGTTTTTGCTGAAAAACGGCCCTCAAAAACTATCTACCATTTCCCAAGAATCTGATATATCTCCCAGTTTCCTCACAGGTATTACTGATCAGCTAATCGAAAAAGGCTACATCGAACGGAATAGATCAAAGAAGGACCGCCGAATTGTCCATATCTCTTTAACAAAAAAAGGAGAAGAAACCATCATAGCGGTTCAACAGGACTTGATTCAATATATGCGTTCCAAATTCAACGCATTTACAGAAGAAGAAATTCAAGATTTAATTCGACTTTTGCGGAAAATACCATAATATCGTCCGTGGTCTTCAAAATCAGTAGTGCCTGACTTTGTGATTTTAGTCAAAAAGAGACGAGCTTGTTTTAAAACGGTGCACTTTTTCAGAGATGATCCATTGACAAGACGGGGAAATTTGTGTATTCAATGTCAAAACGGGTCATGCTGCCTGTTTGACGTGGAGTAGAATCTTAACGGCTGCAAAGGGGGAAAAGAAAATGTGCAAAATTACGATCATTGGCGGAGCAGGAACTCTTGGAGCCGCCATCGCTTTCAAATTAGCAGGGAAAAAAGCGATCGATGAAATTTGTCTCATCGATCAAAATGAAAAGCTGCTGCTCAATCATTTAATGGATATGGAAAATGCTTATCCGTCCAAAACGATTTATAAAGGGACTTTTCACGATTTAAAGCACTCTAATATCGTCATCATTACGGCAGGCATCCCAAACCGAACCGATATTTCTTCTAGAGATGAGTTTTTAGAAGGAAACTTGCAATTGTTTCGTCAAATCGGAGAAGCCGTCGCAAAACATGCCCCAAACGCTTTGATTATCACCGCTTCCAATCCAGTCGATGTTCTGAATTACTATTTAGTTCATACGTTTCAATTTGATAAGAAAAAATTAATCGGATACACCATGAATGACTCCTACAGGTTTGAATGGGCGCTTCGCCGAGTTCTAAAGCTACACGAGAATGATAAAGTATCAAGCCCTGTTATAGGTGAGCACGGAGAAACACAAGTTCCGCTTTTCAGCCAAGTCAAAGTAAACTATAAGCCGCTGCTTTTATCAGAAGATCAGAAAATTCAAGTTAAAGAAAAGCTGACAAATTGGTTTCGAAACTTCAATGACCTAGGCATAAACCGAACAACCGGGTGGACGTCTGCCGTCGGTATGGAAAGGCTGATTGATCAGCTGCTTCAACCAAAAACGTCGACAGCAATCGGTTCTGCGGTATTAAACGGAGAATATGACGTTTCTGGCATTAGTTTAGGTGTACCTCTAACAGTGAATCATACAGGCATCCAAAGCATCCTTGAATGGGAAATCGAACAAAAGGAAAAAGAGTTATTTCAACAATCTGCTGAAAAAGTGAAGCGTCTCATTAACGAGTTTATTATGAATAAAAAATAGACAAAATGGAAGTTTCTTCAAAAAGAGCGCATCTATCTAGTAGACAATAAAAAAGCTCACTATAAACTATGCTAGTTTTTATTTGGTTGTTCCCAATTCAGCTTTTTAACCATTTTAGGAGGTTACAGCACTGGAATAGATTTTTTTATCCTGTATGATTTTTTGAAAATCATACAAACTGCAGACTTGCCGCTTAACGATAATCTATTGCTGCTCCCAAACGAAGTTGGAAGATCTTAAAGAATTAATGGAGTTGATCAAAATGGAAGCAAAAACTTATGAAATTATTTCTATAAATGTAGGAAAACCGAAAAATTTCATATATAACGGCAAAGAATTCGTCACTGGAATTCAAAAGCAGCCTGTTGATGGACCGGTTTTTTTGTCATTTCTTAATTTTTCAGGCGATGGTCAGGCAGATCTTGTTCATCATGGCGGTAGAGATAAAGCGGTATGCGTTTATCCGTATGATCATTATGCCTATTGGGAGCATGAGCTTGAAAGAAAGCTGGATGTGGTGGCATTTGGTGAAAATTTGACAGTAAAAGGCTTGTTGGAAACAGAAGTTTGCATCGGGGATACGTTCCAATTAGGTGAAGCGGTTGTGCAAGTTAGCCAGCCTCGGCAGCCATGCCATAAGATTGCCAAAAAGCACAGGGTGAATGACTTGCCGCTTCGTGTTCAAAATACTGGTTATACCGGTTTTTATTTTCGGGTGCTGAAAGAAGGCTGGGTGGAGACACAATCAAGCTTGCAGCTCATTGAAAAACATCCGCTAAACATAACGGTTTCTTTTGCGAATCAAATCATGTTTCATGATAAAACAAATAAAGAAGGAATTGAACAAATTCTTCGTGTGGACGAACTATCGGAAAGCTTTCGGGATTCATTGATGAAACGCTTACAATCCATTTAGGAACATCTACCAAAAGAAGGGGTTGGAAAATCGGCTTGTATATAAATTAGAAATGCAAGAGAGATCATTAAAATTTCAATGATCGTTGTTTTTAGATTACTATTTTCAAAGGTTGAGCTTCTGTGGAGAAAGCGTCTTACATTTCAGCTACTTCCCATATAATAAGCCAACGATCCACTGATGCAGGGCAGATCGTTGGCTTATTTTACAAAACTTTGCCATCTAAAAAGCTCCAAAATTTGAGTTCTTGCTTTTTGTGAGAAAATGGGAATTCCTCCAATCTATTTCTGCAACTAGAATCTGATGATTCGATACTTTTTCTCCAGCATTTCGTCTAATTGATTGTACGAGAAAGAGAGGTGCACCTCGGCATGCGAGATGAAGATTTGGTTCAAAAGGCTTTAGAGGGGGACGATTCAGCCTTCCGTGAGCTTCATGACCGCTACATTGGCCAAGTGCTCCGCTATGCATATATGCAGACGGGGGATTATCATCGGTCAGAAGAAATTGCTCAAGATGTCATGTATAAAATGGCGGTTCATTTAGCGAACTTTCAAGGAAGATCAAGCTTTAAAACTTGGCTGTTTACAATTGGAAGGCGGGTTGTTATCGATTACCATCGCAAGTATAAAAAAGAAAATAACACAGTCTATTTAAGCCCCGAGGACTTAGGGCATAAACAGGATAAACATTTAGTAGAACAAAATATTCTGGAATATTCGCTCAGAGAACAGATCATGGCCAGTATGGAAAAATTGTCCCCGGATGAAAAGACGGTCCTTTATTTAAGATTTTTTGAAGGAATGTCTATAAAAGAAACAGCCAAGGTAATGTCGAAAACGGTTATGGCGGTTAAATCGCTGCAAACAAGGGCTAAAAAGAAATTGTCAGCCCATTTAAAAAGCGAGGTGAATGATCATGAAAAAACAACTCGTACCGCCGAATAGCGAAAAGCGTGAAGAGTCAATAAAACAGCTTTTTCATCACTTTTATATAGAACCGACAGATGAATTTAAAGAAAAAAGTTTTCAAAAAGCTTTAGCCGGAATTGAATTAGCTAGAAATAAAGAGAGAAGGAAAAAAGCCGCTAGCAAGCTTCAGCTTGTATTCTCATTTGCGGCCGCAGCAGCTGTATGCATCCTTCTAATGATTTTTCCTCCTTTTCAAACAAATGAGACGAAAGAAGGCGGCCAGCATTCAGATCAACAAAGCATACTAATGTCTCCCCAACAATCTCAAAATGCAGAAAAGGAAGAAGAAAAAGGAGATATCAACCGACCTGAATCGATCGAAATGACAATTTCATTGGAAGGAATGGAAGAAAAGGAGCTGTATCACCTCGTAAACATAAAGCAACTACCTTTTACCACATATATTCCGGATCGTTGGCAGGCAGAATATATTGAAGAAAAAAATTTGATCGGAGCAAAGCTGATAGCGGTGAATGAAAAATATGGGGAAGTTGATGTCATGTTTTTTCCAAAAGGGACATCTTTAGGAGAGGCGGAAAATTACATTACAGATGAATTGCTGGGAAATGTTTCTTATAAAGTTTTATCAGCGGAAGAAGAAGAGAAAAGAAATATACCTGATTGGTCTCTCCGTTCCTTTCATTATGAAAATGTAGAGCAGACGAGAACGGGCGAGATTTATTTAAGCGAGCATAACAGACAGTACTTTTATATACAGAGAGAGTTTGCTAATGAAGCATTGGAAGGATGGGGTTCAAGAACAACAACGATTTTGGAGCAATGGGAATGGAAGGACACGAAAAAAGGATTGTGGGATTAAAAAGTTTTATGAATCAGAAATGTGAGCAGCTACTATTTTTTCCGGTAAATACTTTTTCATCCACGGGGCAAACCCCGTGGATGGTTAATCTTCAGGCAATACTGTTTTTGCAATCGTTTGGTCGAGCGCTTCGAAATCATCGTAATGAATCACTTCATAAAGTTCCTTGCGAGTTTGCATATTCTCGAGCTCGCTTTTTTGAGTTCCAGACGATTTAATGGTTTGGAATAGGCGTTCATACGCTTTAGCGGCGGCGCGAAGAGATGAAACAGGATAAATCACCATTGAATAGCCGAGTTCCGAAAATTCTTCTGCTGTATAGTAAGGAGTTTTTCCAAACTCTGTCATGTTTGCGAGAAGAGGAGCTGAAATTGCCCGGCTCACCTTTAAAAAGTCTTCTTTTGTTGAAAGAGCCTCAGGAAAAATAGCGTCTGCTCCCGCTTCAACATATCTTTTGGCGCGTTCAATGGCGCTTTCAATTCCTTCAACTGCATAGGCATCCGTTCTGGCAACAACGACAAGAGTCGGCGCTGCCTGTTTAATAGCTTTAATTTTTTGCATCATCTCCTCTACAGACACAAGCTTTTTGCCGTTTAAATGTCCGCATTTTTTCGGAAGATCTTGATCTTCGATTTGGACAGCAGCTACTCGTGCTTCTGCCATTTCTTTAGCTGTTCGGGCGGCATTCAAAACACCGCCGAAACCGGTATCAATGTCAACGAGAAGCGGCAGATCAGCCGCCCGCACGATTTCCCGCGCCCGGCGGGCAACCTCTTCTGACGAGACGATGCCCAAGTCAGGAAGCCCTTGGCTCGCGGTATAGGCGGCGCCTGACAAATAAAGCGCTTGAAATCCTGCTTTTCTCGCTATAAGTGCAGCCATTCCATCATGGGCTCCAGGAATTTGAAGGATTTCCGGTGCGTTCATTAACGTTCGAAACCGATCGGCCAACTCCTCTTGTGTCGATTCTTTTTCAACGATCCAAACCATGGAATCACCTTCTTTTCTGTCATTTCATCTTAGCTTTACAGAACCATTAATTACGTTTCTAGAGGCAAGCCGCGTTTTTCATTAAACGAGCGCTGCCCTCGTCAAGTCTACTCGAGGGTGCCGCCCTGTATCCACGCTTCGCTTACGGTCTGTTTTGTACCCTGATCTTTTGTCTGTTAACTTCCGTCATTTGGTACAAAATCGATTCTTTCGTTCTTTTTGACTGCCCAAAAAATTTTCGCTTTACAGAACATTTTTCGGTGTGGCCGATTGCCACACCAGCTCGATATAGTTATCTCAAATGTTCTTACAAGGTTTATAACATGTTTTTTCTTGCCAAACAATGAAATTGCGCCAAAGTAACATGCATCTGATGCAAAACAACGTGTGATCTGCCCCGGATTTATATAACAAATAAGTTTACAAACTCATGTACAAACGTCTCTTCCAGCACGTTCTGGTCAAGCGAAACGTCTAAGATTTGCTTGAGCTGCTTGTTTGGGAACCGTGTTGCCAAATTGTTTTCATATTTTTGGATCAGCTTAGGCAGACCTTCTTGACGGCGGAATCTGTGGCCGATTGGATATTCCCGCACAACTTGGCGCGTTTCCGTTCCGTCTTTAAACCGTATTTGAACTGCGTTGGCAATTGACCGTTTGTCCGGATCGAGATAATCTTTGCTGAACTGTTTATTTTCCACAACTGTCATTTTTTCACGAAGCGCATCGATTCTCGGGTCTTGTGCGATTTCATCTTCGTAATGATCCGCTGTTAAATCGCCATAAATAAGACCGATGGCAGTAATATATTGAAGGCAATGATCACGATCAGCCGGGTTGAGAAGAGGTCCCGTTTTGTCGATGATGCGAATGGCTGATTCATGCGTCGTGATCGTGATTTCTTCGATCTCATCAAGGCGATCTTTTACTTCAGGATGAAGCTCAATGGCGCATTCAGCAGCTGTTTGCCCATGAAACTCTGCTGGATATGATATTTTAAATAAAATATTCTCGATTACATATGATTCCAAAGGACGGGCGAGCTTCAGTTTCTGTCCTCGGAACAGCACGTCTTCAAATCCCCAGTTCGGAGCCGATAGGGCAGAAGGATATCCCATTTCACCTTTTATGGCCATAAATGCAAGACGTACAGCGCGGCTTGTTGCATCGCCAGCCGCCCACGACTTGCGAGAACCAGTATTTGGAGCATGTCGATATGTCCGAAGACTTGAATTGTCAATCCAGGCATTGGAAAGGGCGTTGATGATTTCATCTTTTCCGCCGCCAAGAAGCTTCGTAACGACAGCAGTTGAAGCAACCTTTACGAACAGCACGTGGTCAAGCCCGACTCTGTTCAGGCTGTTTTCAAGTGCCAGCACCCCTTGAATTTCGTGGGCTTTTATGATCGCTTCAAGAACTGTCCTCATATTGAGCGGCTTTTTCCCTTCTGCCACATTCGTTCGGCTTATGTAGTCGGCCGCAGCTAAAATTCCCCCCAAGTTATCAGAAGGGTGACCCCATTCCGCTGCAAGCCAAGTGTCATTATAATCGAGCCAGCGAATCATGCAGCCGATGTTAAATGCACCGTGCACGGGGTCTAATACATATGAAGTGCCAGGGACGCGGCACCCGTTTGGAACAACCGTCCCCGGAACGATCGGGCCTAAAAGCTTTGTGCATTCAGGGTAGCGAAGAGCAAGTATGCCGCAGCCCAGCGTGTCTAACAACACATAGCGGGCGGTTTCAAACGCTTCTTTACTTTGAATTTCTTTATTTAGAACATAATCGGCAATTTCTTCAAGCAGCTTGTCTGTTTGTCGATTTTCATTATTTTTTACTAGTACTTCTGCCATTTTTACAACCTCCTAAGCTATCCATTACTGTTGTACTTTCAAAGAGCGTTTTCCTGTATATTTCACGCGCGGACGGAACAAACGGTTGTTATTATGCTGTTCGATCACATGGGCGCACAGGCCTGCTGTTCGAGCGCTGAAGAAAATAGGAGTATATAAATCAATCGGAATGCCAAGCATGTAATAGACAGGAGCCGCATAATAATCGAGGTTCGGATACAATCCTTTTTCCTCTCTCATAATGGTTTCCCCGGCTTCGCATATTTCAAGCAATCGAAAATCGCCCCGTTGTTCGGACAGCTGCTGCAATGCTTTTTTCATAAGCAATGCTCTTGGATCCATTTTTTTCATATAGACGCGATGGCCAAATCCCATGATCCGCTCTTTATTTGCTAATTTTTGTTTAATCAATCGTTCAAAATTTTCCTTTGTACCTGCTTCTTCAATTAAATACATCACCGCTTCATTGGCTCCGCCATGCAGGTGTCCTTTCAAAGAGGAAACCGCACCGGCGAGAGCGCCATACAAATCTGCATGTGTAGACGATATGACGCGGGCGGCAAATGTAGAGTTTGGCATTTCATGTTCGATATAAGCGATGAGCGAGCGGTCGAATATTTTCGTTTCAAGTTCAGTCGGTTTTTTTCCTGTAATCATATATAAAAAATTTGCACTGTAGGAGAGATTTTCATCTGGTGGAATGACTTCTTGTTGATTGAGTAGATGATAACTGCTGGCAAGAATGGATGGCATCTGTCCTAGAAGATTGATAGATTTCGTTTTATTGGCCTGTTCAGATCTGTCATCAATGAGCGGGTCAAATCCTGCTAAAATGGAAATGCCTGTTCTCAGGGCGTCCATTGGATGAGTTGTCTTCGGCAGTTTGGAAAATACGTCGTAAAGCACGTCTGGAAGCTCTCTTTTCGCTAGAAGCTCGTTTTCAAATCTAGCTCTTTCTTGTTCAGACGGAAGCTTGCCTTCAAGCAGCAAAAACGCAACCTCGACATATGATTTTGTTTCGGCAAGTTCAATTAAATCGTATCCTCGAATGACAATTTCTTCATTTTCTACATCGAGAAACGAAATCGTTGTCTCAGCTGCCACTACGTTTTCTAATCCTGGTCTAAACTCCATCAAATATACCTCCTTCAAAAGTTTTCGAAAACGCTTTACTTTTGATGCAAACAGGGAAAAATGAATATCGGGATGATCGATCGCTTTCACAAATTTTGTTATTGGGCAATTGCTGAGACAATAACATTGTTCATTTCTTAAAGCCTATTCATTTCTCCCAAATCTCAAAGCGATCTTGCTATAATTGACCGCCTCTACTTGTCGAAGCTTAAATGGTTAGGAAACCATTTTTTTACTTCTGGAACAAATATAGCACATTTTTAAAAAAAAGAAAATGAATCTTCGGAATTTTCGTTTTTGTAAAACGACAGCTTTCACAAAATTCATTTGAAGAACTGACTTTAAAAATGGAAGCCAGCTTCCAGCAATCGGAGGCTTTGCGGTTTTAATGTCTTTTGGATGTTGACTGCTTATTTATATTCTATTCAAATCTTTTAAATAGACTGGAAAAATAGTACGATATAAGTAAAAATAACATACTTTCTTCATTGGATTTCATAAAAGGATGGGAAAAATGACAGAGAAAAAAATCGGCATAATAGATTTAGGATCGAACTCCATTCGCCTCGTTATTTTTCATATTGATCAAAATGGACAATATAAAGAGCTTTACAATTTTAAGATCAATGCCCGTTTAGCTACGTATATTGACGCCGAAGGAAATTTGTCCAACGAGGGGATCGAGGTTGTCATCGATTCTTTAAAAAAATTTGTTCCAATCGTTCAATTTCATCAAGTGGCAGAAACGAAAGGGGTTGCAACGGCAGCTATTAGATCTGCCAAAAACCGGAAAATGGTCTTAGAGGCTATAAAAAGAGAGACGAATTTCGATTTTCGCGTCCTTTCCGGCCAAGAAGAAGCCTATTACGGCTACTTAGCTGTTATACATTCCGTATATTTAACTGAAGGCATAACCATTGATATAGGCGGAGCAAGCACGGAAGTTGCGTATTTTAAAAATCGGGAGCTCGTCCATTCATACAGTTTTCCGTTTGGGGCCCTCACATTAAAGAAAAGGTTTATTGCCAACAGCGAACCGAAAGAATCGGAAATGAAAGAGCTGACAGTGTTTTTGCGAAATGAATTTTCTTCGCAAAAATGGCTTAAAAACAAAAATGTTCCGGTAATCGGGATAGGCGGCAGCGCCAGAAATCTAATACGGCTTCATCAAAATAAAACCAATTACCCGTTATTTGGTATTCATCAATATGAAATGGAACCGAATGAAATTAAAAAAATAAATCAATGGCTGATCGGAATGACTGTCTCGGAGCGTCAAAAATTAGATGGACTGTCGAAGGAACGCGCGGATATCATCATTCCTGCAATTGAAGCAATTTATACGCTGACGGAAATCGTATCAGCTCCATTTTTTACAATGAGCAGCAAAGGCTTAAGGGAAGGGGTCTTTTTTGAGGAGGTGTTTTCCAACTTAAACGTCCGGTCTTTTTCTCAAGTAGCGGACGAAACATTTTCCAAGCTGGCAAGTGATTATAAAATCAACTTGAAGAATACATCATTTCTCCTTCGTCTTGCTTACGTATTTGTCAGTGAATGTGAGGCAAAGAAAATTATATCTTTTACTCAAGAGGAAAAAGAAATTTTGTTTAAAAGCACAAAGCTGGTTCAATTCGGGGAATTTATCGATCATCATTCAAGCAGTCAGCATACGTTTTATATTTTGACAAATCGATCGCTTGACGGAATCAGTCATAAAATGCGGTTGAAACTCGCATGCGTCGCTTCCTTTAAGTCCAAAAAAACTTTGATGAAATATATCTCTCCTTACAAATCATTATTAACGGAAGAAGAAATTTTATCGCTGGAGCGATTAGGCGCGATTTTGAAATTCCTTTATTCCCTCAACACGACACACCGTTGCATCATTTCCGAGCTGGAGGTGAACAAAAAGGAGGGGGAAAAGATGGAAATATCTTTAGCCAGCAACAGTGATTATACTTTTGAAGAGCAGGAAGCAAATAAGCAAAAAAAGCATATGGAACGCGCTTTTAACTGCCAAGTCGAATTATCATTTACACTCGTCTAATGGACTTACGAAAGGTAAAAGGTGGGCGAAATTATGCAAGATAAGAAAGAACAATTGATTCCAGATATAAGCCGTCCAGAATTTTATAATAACCGGGAATTAAGCTGGCTTGCATTTAATGAGCGTGTCATGCAAGAGGCCATTGACTTTGAAAATCCTTTGCTTGAGCGGATGAAGTTTTTAGCTATATTCAGCTCGAACTTAGATGAGTTCTTCATGGTGAGGGTTGCTGGTTTAAAAGATCAAGAAAAAGCTGGTTTTAATTTACCGGAAAATAAAGCCGGCATGACGCCAAAGCAGCAGCTTAACGCCATTTCGGCGAAATGCCACACATTGGTCAAACGCCAATATGCAATATTTAATGAATATGTACAGGGGGAATTAAAAGAGGAAGGGATTGAATTTCTCAAGCTTAATGAATTAACTGGCGAACAATTCCGCTTTTTGGAACAAAAGTTTGATGAGCAAATTTTCCCGGTTTTGACGCCTCTTGCGATCGATGCGTACAGACCGTTTCCAATGCTTTTAAATAAATCGTTGAACTTGGCCGTATTGCTTCAATATAAGAAAAAAGAGCGGAAAAACCCTTTTTTTGCGATCGTTCAAGTTCCTGCTGTTTTGCCTCGATTCATTGAAGTGCCGAATCAAGATGGAAAGAGGCAGTTTGTATTTCTTGAGGATTTGATCAGCAGTTTTATTTACAAACTGTTTCTCGGTTACAACATCATTTCGGTCTCACCGTTTCGCATTACGAGGAATGCAGATTTGACCATTGATGAAGAAGGGGCGCGGGATTTGCTGGAAGTGATTGAGAAGGAGCTGAAAAAGCGGAAGTGGGGTGCGGCGGTCAGGCTTGAAATTCAAAAAGGAACGATAGATGAACGTGTTTTAAATTATTTAATGGATGTGCTGGAAATTCAAAAAATGGATGTTTATGAAGTGGACGGCCCGATCGATTTAACGTTTTTATTTCCATTTTATACCCATTTGCTGACCGATTTTGAGCACCTTGTTCATGATTCGTTCATTCCACCACCCCCGCTCGACTTGCCGAACGGAAATTTGTTCGAAGCTATATAAAACGGGACTTATTATTACACCATCCGTACGAATCCTTTCAGCCTGTTGTTGAATTTATTGAAAGTGCAGCGGATGACCCTCAAGTGTTGGCAATCAAGCAGACGCTGTATCGTGTAAGCGGAAATTCGCCGATCGTTCAAGCATTGGCAAAAGCTGCGGAAAACGGGAAGCAGGTGACGGTTTTAGTTGAATTAAAGGCAAGATTTGATGAAGAGAACAACATCCATTGGGCAAAAATGCTTGAACAGCACGGAGTTCACGTTATTTACGGCTTTCACCATTTAAAAACGCACAGCAAAATTACCCTTGTCGTCCGGCAGGAAGAAGGAACGGGTAAAATTCAACGCTTCGTTCATCTGAGCACGGGAAATTACAATGACGTCACGGCGAAACTGTATACGGATATCGGCTTTTTTACAAGCGAAGAAACATTTGGGATCGATGCAACCAACTTTTTTAATTATTTGAGCGGTTATGCGGAAAAACCGGATTGGAATCATTTTTCTGTATCGCCATATGATATGCGGGAGACCTTTATCAAACTCATCAATCAAGAAATCGAATGGCACCAGAAAAGCGGCAAAGGCCGGATTATTGCCAAAATGAATTCTTTAACAGATAAAACGATCATCATGAAGCTTTATGAAGCTTCGCAGGCTGGAGTCAAAATTGACTTGATCGTAAGGGGAATTTGCTGTTTGCGACCGCAAATAAAAGGCGTGAGCGAAAACATTCAAGTGCGAAGCATCGTCGGCCGCTTTTTGGAGCATAGCCGTATTTTTTACTTTCACCATTTTGGGGAGGAGAAAATTTTCTTATCCTCTGCTGACTGGATGACAAGAAACATGATTAAACGTGTTGAAATTCTTTTTCCGATTTATGATGTCCGTTTAAAAGAGCGTTTGAAAAACATCTTGGACATACAACTAAAGGACAACGTCAAAGCGCGTTTTCAGGATGCAAACGGCGATTATCATTATGTTGAACGGTCGGAAAACGAGCCAGTCATTAACTCGCAAAAAATTTTTTATGAAGAAGTGGTTCGCTACCATGACGCTGACTGATCGGCAGCGCAAGTTTTATGAAAACTAGAGAACTTTTTCACATGCGGAAAAATGATAGATTTTTGTCCCCTTCAAACAAATTGCTTTCAGATTCGAAATGTTTAGTATTATAATGAGTCTTGAATGAATTTTTTGCTATTTTTTGAAAAAAGGGGATGAATAAATGAAATATCGCAAATTGGGAAGAACGGGGCTAAAGGTTAGCGAAATCAGCTTGGGAAGCTGGCTTACATACGGAAACTCCATCGAAAAAGAAACGGCCATTCGGACGATTGACAAAGCGTATGAGCTAGGCATCAATTCATTTGATACAGCGAACGTTTATGCAACTGGGGAAGCGGAAAAGGTTGTCGGTGAAGCATTGCGGAAATATCCGCGTGAATCATATGTTTTGGCAACGAAAGTATTTTGGCCGATGGGAGATGGCCCCAATGACAAAGGCTTATCGCGGAAGCATGTGTTTGAACAGCTCCATGCCAGTTTAAAACGCCTTCAATTAGATTACGTTGACATTTATTACTGCCACCGCTATGATCCGGAAACACCGGTCGATGAAACGTTGCGCACAATTGATGATCTTGTCCGGCAAGGAAAAGTGTTATATGTCGGCGTCAGTGAATGGACTGCTCAGCAAATACAAGAAGCTCTTGGCACAGCAGATCGATATTTGCTGGACCGCATCGTGGTCAACCAGCCGCAATATAATATGCTGAACCGTTATATTGAGAAGGAGATTATTCCAGTCTGCGAACATAACGGTATTAGCCAAATTGTTTTTTCGCCGCTTGCACAAGGTGTTCTGACGGGGAAATATAAGCGCAATGGAGACATCCCGGAAGGAAGCCGTGCGAGTGATCCAAAAGCAAATAAATATATCAATGATTTGCTGACAGATGAAAATTTATTGAAGGTAGAAAAATTAGGAAAAGTGGCGGATAAATTAGGAATTAAACTTTCCCAATTGGCGATTGCTTGGGTATTGCGGCAGCCGAATGTTGCCAGCGCTCTGATCGGATCCACCAAGCCGGAGCAAGTCGAAGAAAACGTCAAAGCAATTGATGTGGAATTAACGGAAGATGTGCTCGAGGAAATTGAGCAAATCCTGTCGTAGTTCTCCTTATGGCAGAATTTTGATTGAAGAACAGACGTTTCAATAAAAAAGGGGAGAAAGGATTGTTTTTGTTCAACAAGTCTTTCTCCCTTTTATTTTTCATTTTTTGGACTTGGAAGCGATGCAGTCACCCCTTTAATTTCTTAATTGATTTGAGTGCCGGACCTTCTACAACATCGCCGTCTATTGAAAATCTCGAACCATGGCATGGACAATCCCATGTTTTCTCGCCGCTGTTCCATTCTAATTCACAGCCTAAATGGGTGCAGGTAGTATCTACGATGTGGAGGCTGCCATTTTCATCTTTGTAGGCACCGGCTCTTTTTCCGTTATAGGAAACGACTGCTCCTTCATCAGGGGCTAAATCTTCCGGCTTTCTTAGAGCAAACTCAAGCTTTCCTTCAATCAAATGCTTTGCAACATCTGTATTTGTTGAAATAAACTGCTTCACGCTTGGATCTGCTTGAAATCTTGCTGGGGTAAAAAGCTCGCGATATCGGTTTTCCTTCCCTTTAATTATATCGACAAGCAGTCGTGCGGCGGCTGTGCCGTTTGTCATTCCCCATTTTCGAAACCCTGTCGCAAACAGGATATTTGCTTTCTGTTCGTTTATATGTCCAATATAAGGAATTTTATCCAACGTTGTTAAGTCTTGAGTAGACCATCGGTAAGGAATTTTTTGTATGCCGAATGCTTGATCGCCAAAAGCTTGAAGGGACTCGTAATGCTGAATCATCGGGATTCCTTGTCCAGTTTTATGATTTTCACCTGCGATCAGCACAAGCTTTTCTCCATTGATCGTGACGGACCGAAGCGACCGAACCGGATTTTCGGCGCTGATGTACATGCCGCCGGGATACTCAATTTTTGTTTTGACAGCAATAATATACGATCTTTCCGCATACATTCTTGAAAAATAAAAGGCGGCATCATAGAAAGGAAAATGCGAACAAATGAATACATAGTTGCACAAAATGTGATAACCGTCTTTTGTCAAAATTTTCGGGTGTGGGCCATGTTTTATATCGACAGCTGTTGTATTCTCATAGATGTCTATCCCTTTTTCCGACGCGTTTTCCACAAGCTTTTGCAAATATTTTAACGGATGAAATTGGGCTTGATTTTTCATCACAACTGCTGTTTTTGCCTGTACGGGAACAGGGATATTTTCCACAAGCTCTCCTTGAATTCCAAGCTTTTCATATGCTTTATATTCGTTTTCGATTTTTTTTATGTAATGCTCTGAATTCGTATAAACATATGCATCCTCTTCTTTCCAATCGCATTCGATGTTGTGCTCCTGTATCGTTTGTTTGATAAACTCCATCGCATCGCTGGCTGCTTCATAATATAGCTTTGCATTGCTATCCCCAAAGTGCTGTATAAATTCATCATAAATCAGCCCGTGTTGTGCGGTGACTTTTGCGGTTGTATGTCCGGTCGTACCATTTAAAATACGATCCGATTCGATCAGCGCGGTTTTGATTCCTTCTTTCGCAAGCAGATAGGCGCTTGTGATGCCTGCGATCCCGCCGCCAACAATCGCTACATCAACAAAAATATCTTTGTCAAGCTTGTTGAAGGAGGGCAGCTGAACAGAATCTGGCCAAAACGGTTTCGAAAGCTTAGGAAGTTCATTTTTACTAACGGCTTCTTTCATAAAAAAGTTCCTCCTATTAGATCTGATGATGCTTTTATCTTTTCCTAATATTTGGGTTGTTATGTGCATCTGATAATTTTGAGCGACCTTTTTATTTCAATTAAGATATGCTGCTACGTTTCAAAGAAATAAGTTTTTTGCTGATTCCAATCATTCCTTGCTTCTACTTAGGGTTGCTGTAGGAAAATGCAGATTGAGAACACTAAGTAAATTCCGAAATAAAAAGCCTAATTCTCTCATTTTAAATGATGAGAAATTAGGCTTTTTCCTTAATTAGACAATATAAATTATAATGGACAAACATTAAAGCATAAGTTTCTTTACGAAGAGCACTCGAATAGTTATTATATGACTACAACCGAAATAACTAAAATGACACATTTTTATTATCATTGTATTCTTTAAGTAATTTTTCACATAAATCCTTGCAAATTCCTTGAGAATGGTATCTACTCAATAATTCACTTAGGTTTATGAATATTTTATTTTCATTCAGTAGCGTTGCATAAAAAAATTTAATGTTTGTCAAGCTCAATAAAAATTCCAGTTATTTCATGTAACTGAATATTCAGACATACAATCTTTCTAAGCAAGCTTAAAAGGACAATGACGTCTTAATCGGCAGTCCATTTCCACAATTTGGTAATATATTACAGAAACATTGGATCATAAACTAAATCGTCTAGGTGTTCCACCTCCCCTTCTTCAAATTGGTACACGATGGTTTCAAAATCTTTTTCCCAATGGTATTTTTTCCGACCGTTGGACGTTCGAATTGGCTTTTTAAAAAGGGAGCGAACAAAACAGTCAAAACCTTTAAAAAGCAGATTCTGTAAAGTTCGCTTGATCTCTAATAAAGGACCATCGTGATTCACTTTTAATTGGAGCATGGCCTGTAAGCAATAGGTGATTAGGGCGATCCAAATTTGATTGTAAACGGCATTTTGACTTTTTCCATAAAATCTTTTTATCTTAAGGTGCTGTTTCATCCATTTAAAGAAGGTCTCTATCTTCCAGCGATATCGGTATAAATCTGCAATCTCTTCCGCAGAAAGATCAAAGCAATTGGTTATGATGATCACGGGATTCCCTTCGCTGTCGACCGTTTCGATCAATCGGAGAGGATGAGTCATTTTGGTATGATTACGGTCATTTCCTAAAATGACAATCTGATCCCTATAAATCAAACGTTCTGGATTGGGAATCCGTTCCGATAAAACTTCAATCTCTGCGTTCTTTTTAAGCCGGGTAATGAATCGCACCCCTTCTCGGCATAAGCGGTCGAACTGTTTGTAATCGACATACCCTCGATCAAACAAGTAAATCGCATTTGGATCGATTTCAATGAGTTCGTCCATCTGTGTGCGATCGGCATGTTTCGCGGGTAAGATAATCCCTTGATCCGGAACAGTGATATCCTTCGTTACAACAACCTTTAAATGGAGTCGAACACCAGCCTTTGTCTTACGAAAAGTTGCCCATGGATATTGGCTCAAACTCATGCTCATCGTGGTAGAATCAATGACCAGAAGACGACCAATGTTTCGGATGATCGGGGCATTTTTCATTTGCCCTTGGATCTTTAAGACCAGATATTTAAATACTTTTTCAAACAGTTGAGGGGATAATTGGCCTAATTTGCGAGAAAGTTGCGAAGTACTAATTGCATCAAATTCCAGATATGTCTGCAACTCTTCCTTGTCTTTCAAATGTTTGGCCAATTTTGTTAAGCTTTCCAATTCGTTTAACTGAGCGATGATACAAAGTTGTAAAAACTTATACGCCGTTAATTTTTTAATGTATTTGTCAACGTCAATCACATTAATTAGTTTTGAAAAAGTTATTGGATCGATCTCTTTAAATAGTTCATTTATTGTGGATTCTGTGGTATTCTTATCCATAATGGTTTCTCCTTATTCTTAGGATTTGGATAGGACTGCCAATCCTAATTATAAGGAGTTTTTTTATATCCAAAAAGATGAAATTTAACATAAAATTGGGCTTGACAAATTAAAATTAACTTAATGCAATGCTACTGATTTTCATTTAATATATTTTTAAAATCTTGATAAGTGCCCTTTCTATTAATTTTCACCTTTGTTTCAGGGAAAAGGCTATTTATTTTATTATTGACTTTGTTATTGATTCTTCACTCTCAGCCACTGGGTTTTATAATGTTGAAGCAAAAGTCAAAATTGTTTCGATAAAATGTATATCATCTTCATATAAACCATTTTTTCATCCATTCACTTACAGCTAAAATCCCCACAAGTATCACTCCTAAAAAAATAAGACATCTGCCATACGAATAGCTCAGCTTACAGCTATTGCAATGTTCTCAGCGGTAGTTTTACTCATTCTAGTATTCTTTTTTAAGTAAACTGGAAGTCTTGTTCTAACCATAGCAGCTGCATCTGAACCAGCATTTTCAAATTGCGTTAACCAATTTCCGATTTTTTACTATTATTTTTAAACGTTCTGGCAGTAGCTGCGTCTATTATGTTAAAATGTCTTGCCGCATCAAATACCGCATCTCCACCCGCTCTAAGCAACTGTGCGACTTTCACTATAACACCCATATTATAATGAGTACTGCCTAAAAATCCATTTTGAGAAGCTTAAAATGTAATAGTAATGATAACCATTGTGAACATTAAACTTTATTCAGCACCCTTTAATAGGTACAATGAATATTGACACCGCGAGCGAACAAAAGCTGGAATATCGGTGTAAAGGAGTGTGTCTGTCTTGTTTGATTTAATGCCTTTAATGCTGGAGCGAGTGGGAATTTTAGTCATTTTAGCTTTTTTGTTATCAAGGATGAAGGCATTTCGGCGAATGATTCATCATGAGCATGGATTAAGCGAAAAGCTAATGCTGATTGCCGTATTTGGATCTTTTGGCATTATTAGTAATTATACTGGTGTCGAAATTGCTCAAGGCAATATCAGCTCACAAACATGGCAAATAGAAGTGGATGGAGATGCCGCAATTGCCAATACAAGAATTATGGGAGTAGTGATTGGGGGATTGCTTGGCGGTCCATTCGTCGGCATCGGCACTGGTCTAGTAGCAGGACTGCATCGGATGACATTAGGAGGATTTACCGCGTTTGCTTGCGGAGCATCTACTATTTTGGCTGGATTCGTGACCGGTTTCCTTTGGAAGCGTTTTAGAATAAAAGACAATTTTTCACCTTGGAAAGCTGTTTTGACCGGAATTTTTATGGAATGTACTCAAATGGGACTTATTCTCTTACTTGCCCGCCCGTTTGAATCCGCAGTTAAGCTTGTAGAATTAATCGCTCTTCCGATGATTACGATTAACGGATTTGGGACTCTTATTTTTATTTTAATTATTCATTCGATTCTAGTGGAGGAAGAGCGGACGAAGGCTCTTCAAACACATAAATCTTTTTACATCGCACAGCAGACCTTGCCATTTTTCCGAAAAGGCTTAAATGAGCATTCGTGTAAAAAAGTGGCGGAAATTATTTTAAAATGGACGAAAGCAGATGCCATTTCCATTACTAATCGGGAAATTGTCCTCGCTCATATCGGTGCCGGTTCTGATCATCATAAGCAAGGGCAAACTTTAGTAACAAAGCTGACAAAAAAGGTTTTAGAGCGGGGGAAAATCATTAAAGCAAAATCGAAGGAGGAAATCCAATGCCCAAATTCTGATTGTCCGCTTCAGTCAGCGATTGTTATGCCGCTTCAAGTACACAACCAAACGGTTGGCACGTTAAAGCTTTATTTTTTAGACCCGAGTCTTATGGATAAAGTGGAGCAAGAGCTGGCGGAAGGACTTAGCAAGCTGTTTTCTACCCAATTGGAGCTTGCTGATGCAGAACTGCAGAGAAAACTGCTGAAAGATGCAGAAATTAAAGCTTTGCAGGCGCAAATTAATCCGCATTTCCTGTTCAATTCGTTAAACACGATTTCCAGCTTGATCAGAACTGATGCGGATAAAGCTAGAAAGCTTCTTTTAAAATTAAGCGTGTTCTTCCGAAGTAATTTACAGGGAGCTAGACAATTTGTCATTCCGCTTGAAAAAGAGCTTGAGCATGTTGAAGCGTACTTATCTATTGAGCAGACAAGATTTCCTGATAAATATCATGTAAGTTTTGATATTGACCAAAGCTTAAAGAAAGTAATGGTTCCGCCGTTTACGCTTCAGCCTCTCGTCGAAAACGCTATCAAGCACGCTTTTGCCAATAAGGAGCATGGGAAAGTGTCCATTCGGGCGTATGCAGAAAATGATCAAATGATCTTAATCACCGAAGATAATGGCAGCGGCATTCCTGATCATTTATTGCGCCAATTGGGAAATCAGACCGTTCAATCGAATGATGGAACAGGAACAGCTCTTTGGAATATAAAAAAACGAATAGAAGAAATTTATGATTCCGCCGGAGCCTTCCATATTAAAAGTGATGAAAATGGAACGAAAGTGACGATTAAGTTTCCATTAGAAATGAAAGGAGAAGTAGCCGTATGATCAAGGCTTTTATCGTGGAGGATGAACCGTTGGCAAGAGACGAACTTATTTACTTGCTTAAAAGGAGCAAGCAGGTAGAGATTGTTGGGGAAGCGGAACAAATGGATGAAGCGATTGAAAAAATCCGCCAGACCGACATGGATGTGATCTTTCTCGATATACAGCTGTCATCTCATGAACAAGGGATTAGACTTGCTGAAAAGCTAATGGAGATTGATCATAGACCTGAGATTGTTTTTGCAACCGCTTATGATGAGTACGCTTTAAAAGCATTTGAGCTGAATGCGGTTGATTACATTTTGAAGCCGTTTGATGAAGAAAGGATATTTCATACAATTGAAAAAATTTCAAAGCGGCTGGAAGCTCGCCAAGAAAAAAGACCGCAATATTTTCAAATGCAGGATGAAAAGATTCCTGTGTCATTAGACGACCGCATTCTGCTTATTAACGTGAAAGATATTCTTTATATTGAGTTTAATGACGGAAAAACCATTATCACTTGCCGCGATCAAAAATATGAAGTTAAAGAATCGCTTGTCACTTTTGAAAGAAAGCTGCAGCAAACGCACATCATGCGTGTTCATAGAGCTTATTTAGTCAACTTGAATGAAATAGTTGAAATTCAGCCGTGGTTCAACTCCACGTATCATGTAATCATGAAAAATGGCGAATCGATCCCGGTCAGCAGAACTTATACGAAGGAACTGAAAAAGCGATTGGGCATTTAAAAAAAGCTGAAAGCTTTAAGCAATATTTGTGACAAAATTGTTGCAATTCAATTTAAGAAATTGACGATTTATCCCCGGATTCTTGCATTTTGTTTTGAAAACCGATCATGAAGATGTTTATTTAATACAATGATGTAAAAAGCAAGAACAAAGGGGAGGTTACAAAAAAATGAATGCGATTACAATCGTGATTGCCTCAATGTGTATTTTAATGATCGCCTACCGTCTTTACGGAACATTTATGGCTGTAAAAGTGTTGAAGCTGGATGATTCAAAACCGACACCAGCTCACGAATTAAATGATGGAAAGGATTATGTTCCGACGAATAAATGGGTAAGCTTCGGGCATCACTTTGCCGCTATTGCTGCAGCAGGACCGCTCGTCGGACCGATCCTGGCCGCACAATTTGGATATTTGCCCAGTCTACTGTGGCTTTTGATTGGTGCCGTAATTGGGGGAGCCGTCCATGATGCAGTCGTTTTATTTGCTTCCATGCGGCAAAAAGGGAAATCATTATCGGAAGTAGCAAAAGAAGAATTAGGTCCGGTAGCCGGCTTTTGCACAGGACTTGCCATGCTGTTTATTATTACCATAACAATGGCTGGTCTTTCCATGGTTGTTCTTCATGCATTGGAAAAAAACCCTTGGGGCACGTTTGCAGTCGGAATCACCATTCCTATTGCAATGGGAGTCGGAATTTTCTATAAGAAAACAGGCAATTTAAAATTAGCTTCAACAGTTGGCTTTATTTTATTAATGATAGGTGTTTTCGCAGGACCTTCCATACAAGAAACAGCTCTTGGGGATTGGTTGACATTCGATACTAAAACTTTGGCGCTTATTTTACCAATCTATGCATTTTTTGCTGCGGCTTTGCCGGTTTGGCTGCTGCTTGCTCCTCGTGATTATTTGAGCAGCTTTATGAAAATCGGTGTGTTCATTGCGCTGATCATTGGTGTTTTTATCATTAATCCTTCTATTGAAATGCCGGCCTTTACAGAATTTATCCACGGCGGAGGGCCGATTTTAGCTGGACCTGTTTGGCCGTTTATATCGATTACAATTGCATGCGGTGCGATTTCAGGATTTCACGCTTTTGTCGGATCGGGTACAACGCCGAAAATGCTTAATAAGTGGAGCGATATAAAAGTTGTCGGCTTTGGAGCCATGTTGGTGGAATGTTTGGTCGGCATCATGGCGCTGATCGCTGCAACAGCTCTTCATCCGGCAGATTATTTTGCGATCAATTCCGCGCCGGAAGTATTCCGGACACTTGGAATGGATGTTATTAATTTACCAGCTTTAAGCCAGGAAATAGGTTTAAATTTGGAAGGAAGAACAGGTGGAGCGGTTACACTTGCAGTTGGAATGACTTATATTTTTACTGCGATTCCATGGTTTGAGAATTTGGCTTCGTATTTTTTCCAATTTGTTATAATGTTTGAGGCTGTTTTCATTTTAACTGCGATTGATGCAGGAACACGTGTAGCACGTTATTTAATTCAAGATTTCTTCGGTGAAGTGTATAAACCATTGAAAAAGGTAGACTCCGTTCCGGCTTCCGTATTTGCAAGCGCTTTAGCCTGTTTTATGTGGGGGTACCTGCTTTACTCAGGAGATATTGGATCGGTTTGGGCATTGTTTGGCGTATCGAACCAGCTGATGGCATCCATCGGACTGATTGTCGGTGCGACAGTTATTTTAAAAATTGCCGATAAACGAAGATATATGCTTACTTGCCTCATTCCGTTAGCTTATTTATTTGCTACAGTAAACTATGCTGGCTACTGGATGACCGTAAATGTTTATTTGAATCCGGAAGCTGCAGGCTACAACGTATTAAACGGAATTTTATCCATCATTATGCTCGTTCTTGGTATTGTC
This sequence comes from Aeribacillus sp. FSL M8-0235, assembly GCF_038000355.1. Classification (NCBI taxonomy): domain Bacteria; kingdom Bacillati; phylum Bacillota; class Bacilli; order Caryophanales; family Bacillaceae; genus Aeribacillus; species Aeribacillus sp. FSL M8-0235. The sequence goes on from NZ_JBBOBW010000001.1 coordinate 1,809,838, forward strand.
ATCTTGGCAACGGCATTGAAAAAATGGATTGAAATATGGAATGATCCGGGCTTTCAAATGGAGGCTAAATCAGCCTGACACAAGGGTAATTGGGCGGCTCATTTGTTGATGCCGCTCTTTATTTGTTTAAGCATCACAACAGCGGTGGCGACAGAGGAGGAGAAATGATCAAACGATGGCAAAAAAACTTAATGGAAGTAATGGATCGTAAAAGCAATATCATGTACAATAACAACTAACTAATTAGTTAGTTGTATAAAAAAGGGTGATTTTTATGGCGAGAAATAAAGGAGAAGAGAGCAAAAAGAAAATATTTCAAGCTGCTGCGGAGCTGTTCGCTCATAAAGGTTTTCATGCTACAAAGATCAGCGATATTGTGGCAAAAGCAGGGCTCACGCAGGCAGCTTTTTATCTTTATTTCAACAGCAAGGAAGAAATTTTCGAACAAATGCTTGAAGATTTTGAAAAGCAGTTAATTCATTTTAGTGATGCAGGAAAAAAAGTGGCTGATATACAACCGGAGCAAGTGAAAGACCATGTCCGTGAGACAATCGCTGACATTCTGAAGTTTCTCGGAAAAAATCCTCACTTAACGAAAGTTGCACTCAGGGAGAACAAAGATGATCGTTTACGAAGCATCATTGTTGAAAAAATAGCAGCAAATATGAGCAACAATCAAAGACTTGGAATTGTTAAAACGGAAATTGACACTCAATTTGCCGGTGAAGCATTTCTCTCAGTGATCGAGCACATTATTGAACGATATGTAATGACAGGAGAAAAAACAGAAAATGAACTTGCGGACCAAGTGTCCCTTTTGTTCTTAGAGGGGATTTTGAATAAAAATTAAAAGGAGGAACATGAAAGGTGCTGGAATGACGTTAACATCATTTCGCATTAGTGTATATGCGAAATAAAAAAACGAGATTAGATCAGTCGTTTTCCATTGGATAAAATGCTATTTAAAACCGCTAACCAATTTATTCGGTTAGCGGCTGCTCCGTTTTATTAAACGTTACACGATTTGCCAGTTCTAAGTCTTTCACGGCGTCTTCAGCTGTAACAAATCCTTCCCATCCTTCTTCTTCAATGATTCGGCAAAAATCAAGGAAACGGTCTTGGACCATTGCCTCATACCACAATTGCCGCTGCTCCAATTTGATTGTCCGTTCGTATGAAATGCTGGATAGTGCTTCAAGCGGGAACGATTTATTTTTGAAACAATGAAAGGCTGAAGAGCGTACTTTTTCAACAGCGTTTTCTACCGGTTTTTTCGGTATGCTGTCTAGTATTTGATCGATCAGCTCGCCCTGTTCTTTTGAGATTTTGCCCTCTAAAAATAATTTTTGGGGAATCCATCCTTCAAGTACAATCCGTCCATGAGTGCAATGAATTTCCCATTTTGTCGATTCCGGTGCGTCAGGATCCATCGTAAAGCCGTGGTAATATTGAACAGGAACTAAAGAATATATGTTGTTTTCCGAACTTTTTTCGTCTTGTTGATAAACTGGTTTATGAAGAACGCTTGCCCAAACACGCTGTTTTTCACCGTTTTCCTCCGTCAGAGCAAAACCGTTCGCATCGACCGCTTCTCCGAGTATGTGGCGACCGACCTCAAAAAAATGAACTCCATGTTCAATAAAAATGCCTCCGCTTAGTTGATCATTCCAAAACCAATGGCCATTGGCGACGTGATGAGCCGAGTTGGTGAGACTTGCATGATGCACGAATCCAAGCAGCCGATGGCGGACGATCCATTCAACAGCTTCTACTAGCGGATTGTAACGCAATACAAGGTTCACGGCGAATGCACGCTTTTGTTTTTTTGCATAGTTCGCATTTTCCAAAAGTTCCTTGGCATAAAGGGCACCAGGTTTTTCTAACAAGACATGCTTTCCGTGTGTTAAAGCCAGTCGGCTAAGTGAGGAGTGAAGATGAGGCGGTGTTGCTAAAATGACAATATCGATTTCAGGATCGGCTATAAGGTCGGCTGCCTCATAATATTCTTTTGGCGTTATCGCATTATGTCTCTGTTTTTGAAAAGCAGCCATCACGCTCTCCCGTTTTGTATCCGTCCTTCCTGCGACAGCTGTCAATTGAAATTCAGGCAGCCGTGCAAGCGCACCGGACAAAAAAGTGGCAAAAGCGCCCGCACCTGCGATCCCCACTCGGTAAGTCTTCATCTTGCCAGACATGGTGTTTTCCCCCTTTACGTTATGGAATTTGACAACTTCATTATAAACGAAAATATAGTCTCGTAAATTTTGAATTGCACAATTAGTAGGATGTATATTTTTCAAAACCGATTCTGTCAAGTGTAAAAAAAGTTTGAAAGATTTGCGTGAATGAGAGCAAGGAAATGACAGGATGATCGTTGAATCAAATCTAGGAAACCTGCTCAAACAACGATTCCTAACAAATAACTTTTAATTATTTACAGTAGATGAGCAAAATCACTAACATAAATTTACATCGAAACAAAAAAGGAGACATGAACCCGATTCCTTGGTTAGAATAGATGTGCCAACAAACCATTCACACAAGGAGGTTCATGTCTCATGAATAGATTAGCACATCATCAAGGAATCCACAAGTTTTTCACGATGTTGGGGTTGGCACTTTATTTTTCAAAACCTGTCATGAAGCATCTCGTTCATATCGTGGATGCGATGATCACGAAAGGCTTTTCTGGAACGTTGACCGATCTTCATCATTGGAGCTTTCACCCCAATCATCGAACGACACTCAGCCATTTTTTCACGAAAAGCCCTTGGGATGAAGAGACGCTGCTTCGCAAACTCCAGCAATGGATGCTTCATCGTGTCGAACGGATCGCCAAACAGAAAAATCAACCCCTTTTTGTTTCGATCGATGATACGATTTGCCAAAAAATCAAGCCTTCGTCACGGGCAACGCACGCCATTCAAGGGTGTGATTGGCACTATTCTCACACAGAGAAAAAGTCGATCTGGGGACATTCTCTTGTTTGGCTCATGGTTCATACGATGACCCAGGCTTTTCCCTTTGCGTTCCGCCTCTACGACAAGGCGGCTGGGAAAAGCAAGGGGGAACTCGCGATCGAGATGCTTTCTTCTTTGGATGTACGCCGTCCCGTTTATGTGCTGATGGATTCGTGGTATCCATCGCAAGCGCTCGTGGAAGCCTGTCTGAAAAAAGGATTTCACGTCATCGCGATGCTCAAAACGAACCGGATTCTCTATCCGAAAGGCATCGCCATCCAAGCCAAACAGTTTGCCCGCTATATCGAACCGAACGACACCCATCTCGTCACGGTGGGAGAAGAGCGTTATCGCGTGTATCGCTACGAGGGATCGCTGAAAGGTCTCGATGATGCCGTTGTGTTGTTGGCTTGGAAAGCCGATCAGCCGATGACACCCGAACATCTTCACTGCGTCTTGAGCACCGACCGGGAGCTAAGCGATGAAGAGATCTTGCGCTACTATGCCCAACGTTGGTCGATCGAATGCTTTTTTCGACAAGCGAAAGACCAGCTGAAGCTCGATGGGTACCGCGTTCGTCAACGTCGGGCGGTGAAACGGTATTGGATCTTGGTGCAACTCGCTTATGTGTACAGTATGGTCGAGTCCAACCGGGATTTCTCTACTGGGCTTGATCTTCTCCGAACGAAGAAAGGGCATAGTCTCGTCGAGTTCATTTACCATGCAGCGAAGCAAGATATTCCCATTGATGTTGTCAAAAAACAGCTCCATGTGGCATAAGGGGTACCCTGTTTGTCTCTTTTGGTATGGTAATTATTGTTATGAAAATTGCTCATCTACAGATTATTTATTTGTATGCAAAAGCGATTGCCATCATGATTCAAAGGAAATTCGGGATTTGCTTCTGGAAAAATCCAATCTGCCTTGATTATAAACATTAGAAAATATAGCTTTTCTGTAAATGGGCTGATGCGGACAGTTTGGAATCACTTATTGATGCTAAGCTTGTTGAACAAAAATCAGCTTTCGAAAATATTTGCCGGCGCTTTCATTAGTTTAGTTGAGACGGGGAAAAATATAACTGCTGCAACAAAATTTTTTGTAATGTTTAAAATATTAAAACAATCAATTCATATTTTTTGATATGATGAAAGTAAGGTTTTCAAAAAGAGGTGTAAAATGGATTTTCCTGTTTATATACATTTGGGTCCTGTTTCGATTCATCCGCATTTATTTTTTGAGACTTTGGCTTATTTTGTTGGTTTCAGAGTTTACTTGCATACGAGAAATAAAGAAAGAATTCCGCTTGATAAGGCGATATGGGTCGTGATCGGTGCGATAGCCGGGGCTGCGTTAGGATCAAAGCTCCTGTATTGGCTTGAAAATCCTGTTGAAACGCTGAAAAATGTGACGAATCTCAACTATTTAATGGCCGGGAAAACGATCGTCGGTGGATTGCTGGGAGGATTGATCGGAGTTGAAACCGCAAAAAAGCTAATCGGCTGGAAGCGATCGACAGGCGATGATTTTGTCTTACCGCTTAATATTGGCATGAGCATTGGCAGGATAGGCTGTTTTTTCACCGGCCTCTCAGACCATACGCACGGCACCCCAACGACTTGGGTGACGGGTGTTGATTTTGGAGACGGCGTGCTGAGACATCCAACTCAAATATATGAAATTGTCTATTTATGGCTGATCGGTTTTTTCGTTCTATACATAAGAAAAAAGAAAACAGCTCCGTGGGAAGGGTTTCTGTTCCAGTTTTTTATGGTTTCCTATTTGCTGTTTCGCTTTTTTATTGATTTTATCAAGCCGACACCTCACCCGTATTTTGGGTTAAACAACATTCAGTTAGCAGCTTTCGTCGGATTGATGTACTATTTGTTCCTTATAAGAAAAAAAAGAAGGGAGAAATTTCAGTATGCCAAATAGACCATACATTTTCTATGAATTAACGAACAGCATTTGTTCAAAATGTTTGCGGAAAACGGAAGCAAAAGTCATATTTGAGAATGATCAAGTTTTTTTAGTAAAACATTGCCGTCATCATGGAAGAGAAAAAGTATTGATCTCAACCGATATCGAATATTACAAAAAATGCCGTGAATTTTTGAAGCGTGCAGAAATGCCGTATCGCTGGAATACCTCCATTCAATACGGGTGCCCATATGATTGCGGCTTATGTCCGGATCACGAGCAGCACAGCTGCTTGGCATTGGTGGAAGTTACGGATCAGTGCAATTTGCAATGCCCGATCTGTTATGCGGAGTCTTCCCCGAAAAAACAGAAATGGCGCTCACTAGAGGAAATTGAGAAGATGTTTGATGCGATTGTGAAAAATGAGCGGGAACCGGATATCGTTCAAATCAGCGGCGGTGAACCAACGATCCATCCACAGTTTTTCGAGATATTAGAAATGGCGAAATCGAAGCCAATTAAGCATATAATGGTGAATACAAACGGAATTAAAATTGCCCAGGACAAAAAATTTGCTGAAAAGCTGGCTCGCTACATGCCCGGATTTGAAATTTATTTGCAGTTTGACAGTTTTGAAAAAGAGGCGTTAATCGATCTGCGCGGAGTAGATTTGCGTGCAGTTCGAGAGAAGGCAATAGAACATTTAAATGAATACAACATTTCCACAACATTAGTTGTCACGTTAAAAAAAGGTGTAAACGATCAGGAGGTCGGAAAAATCATTAAATACGGTCTTTCGCAGCAGGCAGTCAGGGGAGTCACCTTTCAGCCGGTGCAAATTGCCGGAAGAACAAAAAATTTTAACCCTGCAACTGACCGATTAACGTTGAGCGAAGTTCGCAGCATGATTATCGAGCAATCGGAGGTTTTTCAAGCAGACGATATTATTCCTGTCCCTTGCCATCCTGACTGTTTGGCTATGGGGTATGCGCTGAAGTTAAACGGGGAAGTGAAGCCTCTGACGGGTATGATCGATCCACATATTCTCCTTGAAGGAGATCAAAATACGATCGTATTTGAACAAGATGAACAATTGAAACATAAAGTTTTTGAGCTATTCAGTTTAAATCATTCTCCCGGCTCTTCCGCGATGTCACTAAAAGATTTATTATGCTGTCTGCCGAAAGTAGCGATACCGGAAAATATTAGCTATAACAATGTGTTTCGTGTAATTATTATGCAATTTTTAGATGCTTACAACTTTGATGTTCGTTCAGTTAAAAAATCCTGTGTTCATATTGTACATCACGACGGCCGCATCATTCCGTTTGACACGTATAACTTGTTTTACAGGGACAGCCTTGAAAACCGGCTGAAAGAAATTCAAACAGAAATGGCGATGACTGTGCATGAATGAGCATACAAAAGACATTTGGAAAGGCATCGGTATTGTGCTTCTTTTACATGGGCTATTGTTGATTTTTCCGATTACGATCTTTTTTATCGGTTTTGTTCAGGTGATTTATATCATTCCAGCAGTCGTGATCGCCTTAATGAAAAGAAAAACAGCGATTGCTCAAGGAATACTGATCGCAGCTGGGATTACGTTTTTAGTGAATACAGCATGTTTCGGAGTGTTTATGATGGGATGGTACTAACGTAAAGAGTTTACAAACATGGTATAAAAAGCTGTAAATAAAACTTGTAGAGAAAAATATTGTCCTTCTCTACAAGCTCTGTAGCGCTAATCTAGGGGAAAATGGTCAAATTCTAGGATTAACTTTCATAATGCCCTTTCGCCTCTTTTTTCGGCCATATTGTATAGCTGAAGCTCCATAAAAAATCGATAAACAGGATGAACGTCCATTTTGCCGAAAATGATAAAAGTGCTTCTGTTTTCTGGAAATCGTTGACGAAAAGAACCATGAACAGGAGAAGTGCATTCCCAATAATCCATGCTAGAAGGTGGCGGTACCAGCCTTGCCGTTCGTAAGCAGCATGCTGTTTTCCGAATTGAGGCCGTTTATTTGGCCGCTTTCCTCCAGCAAATCGGTAAGCAAACTGTTCATCCGCCCATTGAATCATCCGTTTGCCAAATGCAACCGAAACCCCAATATATACAGCAGACAATCCGTGTACAAAATGAGCTGTTGCGCCGTCTTTCAAATCGAAAACCGTTGCGATGATTAAAACAAGATCGATAAGAGGCGTACACAATAGAAGGAGCGACCCGATTTTTTTCCAGCCTAGAATATATCTGGCGAATAATCCGGCGCCGACAAATATCCAAAACAAAATTTCGCATATGACAATGAGCCAACCGATCATGATTCCACTCCTTTTTAAAACACACGTATTAAATAAAAATTTAACACAAGTGTATTAAAAAAACAACCATGATATAATAAAAATATGCCGAAAAAAGTGGATCACGTAAAACAAAGAGAAAAAATTGCTGTAGCGACATGGAATGTCATTGCGAAAGGCGGGATGGAAAAAGCAACCGTTCGCAATATTGCGAGAGAAGCAGGAGTTTCCGTTGGTTCATTAAGACATTATTTTTCAACTCAAGCAGAATTGCTGTCATTTGCAATGAAATTGGTGTCGGAAAGGGTGAGTCAACGAATTAACGAAATTGATTTTTCTATGCCGCCGCTTGATGCAATGAAAAGGATGATCCGGGAGGTTTTGCCGCTTGAAGATGATACAAAGAAAGAAATGGAGGTATGGTTTGCTTTTACCCAGAAAGCTCTTTCGGAGCCGGAACTTCAGTCTTTAAGCAAAGAAGTATATCTTAAAATGCGTTATGGATTTGAACAGGTCATCAAGACTTTAGTCAAACTTGATCTTGCGCGGCCGAATATCAATGTAGAGCTGGAGGTGGACCGTCTGTATGCACTGATCGATGGCTTGGCCATTCATGGATTAATGCATCCGGAATATTTATCTAATGAGATGATCGAATCCATTTTGGACAGTCACTTAAAATCTTTGTGCAAACAAGAGGTTTTATAATGGTTTCCGTCGAAACTAAGAATATAAATCAAACAAATTCACATCCGCAAAAAAATGAAAGTTTAGGAATCCTTTCTAGCTTCTGATATAAAAGGAGGTGGGAAAATGGTTCAGCTTTATTACACAGATCAATTCAGTTTTGCACCTATTGTTGCTCTGCAGCAATCATTGAAAGAACATGAGAAAAAACAGTCTATTGTTGAAAAAATATATGAATCCAATCTTGGGGCCCAATCAGAAAAGGACAACATAAAAGATTTGAAGAAGGAAGCGCTGGCACACGGATCTGTTCTGAAAACAATCACGTTAAAAAGGGGGAAGTCAAACGCTCTAATCGTTCCTTGGAAATCAACTAAGTTCTACGCGAAAGCAAGGGGGCGGGCAGGATTTGGGCGTTTTGACCGCCTCGGTGAAAAAATTGATGATCTAGCTTCAGAATATGTTTATTTAAAAAACTGGATTGAAGAAAATTTTTTTGGTGAACAACGAAAAGAGCGGCTCGACAAACTCGATCATTTTTTTCAACAAAGCATCCAACAGTTAGCTGATTCTTTTTCAAAATCAGTTGGCGGCTTTTTTGTGAAGCATGGTCTCCCAGACGTGAAAGAGGAGATGTATAACGATATTTTAAAAGCTTATGAACAGCGCATCGAACAATATACATCTTTTTTACGCAAGCATGAGGATTATGCCCCAATCGACAGAACGGATGGTGAACAGCTGTTAAGGGGAAACCATACTTTTAAGTTGGAGGCGCTCCGCCAACAATTTTTACAGAAGGAAAGCGCTTTAGAAACCGGCGATCATTATACAATATATGATTTTGAAGCGGCTGGGTCCTTTTATCAAGAAGCGGTCCGAACAGAACATGGCTATACGGCTGCAAAAAGCGAAGAACAAATCGGGATTGAACTCGGATTATTAGGGATGAAGCTGGAAGCATTGCTTCATACACCATTGTCTGAAAAAATGCGTGGCAACCTTGAGCATGTATACCATTCATATATCCAAAAAACGATTGAATCATACAACCGCTTCCAGGAGGAAAAGAGGGAAGAAGCATATGGACGGAGCAAAAGGGCTTATTCCATACTTGATTCGAAAATCATCGATGACATTATTTCAAGTATGAGAAGGCACGCAAAAGAAAAAAATATAGATCATGTCTTTTTGCATATTATACCGTCTGCTTACGTTTCATATGAACAAAAAACAAATGATGCGAATTGGAATGATCTTGTCCGTTATCATTCCTCAAAAAACGACTGGGACATGTTTTTTCAAAATGATTGGTCGGCGCATCATGCGTATTATCCATTTACTTACAATAATCTTATCAACAATTGGAACTCTTTTATAAATAAAACAGAGGGTCTATTGGATATGAAATTTGATCAAGAGGCGGTCATTTTTGAAGCGAGAATTTAATTTATGAAGAAATGGATAATCAAACATTAAATGGAAAAAAGTCCGTTCTTTGAAATCATTTACAATGTTGCGATGGATGAAAAATTCATAAATTTGAAGGGAAAATGGAGATCCACGTCAAAATCCCAGTATTTTACCTCTGGGACTTTGACGTGGATTTTTTATTTCGGGTGCAAGTGTAATAAAATGGAAAGGTCTTTGCATCATTCAAGAAAAAAGGAATAGCAGATCAACAAGAAAAATAGTTAAACGATTCATCACCGTTATGAAGACATAATGAGCGGCCGCACCGCCTAAATTTCATAGTTTGAGGAGTAAAGTAAGAATTGTTCCTCTAAAGAAAACTTGGGAAGGTTAGTCAATGTAACAAAGGATGTAAACATTGATAACCTGACGATTCGGTTCTTTTATATGTGTTAACAAACGAAATTAAGTAAATAAATTAAACAAACTTTGCGATGTGAGCCATTGACAGATCGTCATGAACTGAAAGAAATGCAAAAGGAGGACACGTCGTTATTGATGACCGTTGTTCCTCCTGTCCATCTGCGGTCAAAACGAATTACATTTCACAGCTCTGATCGTTGCATAGTCCTCCGCCATCAGCTGCCAGTGGTTTGAGCGGCGAAGAAGAGTTTTCTTCATCCCATATTTTTTGAAAGCTTTTCAAAAATACTTCTGTTGGCTGCGCCCCAGAAATGGCATATTTGCGGTTGATGACGAAAAACGGCACACCTCTGACACCGAGACGTGAGGCTTCCTGTTCATCTTTTCTAACTTCCTCTTCCAATTGACCGCTTGAAAGCACTTGCTTGACTTCGTCGCCATCCAAGCCGATTTCTTCTGCGAGTTCAACTAAAACTTGATGGTCACTGATTAATTTCGATTCAGTGAAATAAGCATAAAAGAGCCGTTCGTGCATTTCTCTTCCTTTCCCTTTTTTATCCGCATATTTCGCTAATCGATGGGCATCGAACGTATTTGTTGGCTTCATTTCCTCGAAGCGAAATGTCAATCCGACGGACTCTGCCTGTTTGGCAACATCGTTATTTGCCCGCTTCGCTTCCTCAACGGAAATGCCGTATTTTTGAGCAATGATTTCATGGATGGAAAGATCGTATTCCTTTTTGGCGGTTGGATCAAGCTCAAAGCTGCGGAACACTATTTCCGCTTGCTCTTTGTGCGGAAACAGCTCAAGCGCTTTTTCCATCCGCCGCTTTCCGATATAGCAAAATGGGCAAACATAATCAGACCATATTTCAATTTTCATGTTTTCACCTTCTTTTATGAATCAATCGCACATCCATTGTATCGAATGAAAAGAAACAACTTCAACTTTTTCGACTTGACAGAAAGAAACAGGAAAACTTCATTTTTCATAAAACATTTAAATGATTGAATCTGTTTCGGACCTATGACGTTTGCGAAAAAAGCGTGAGATTTATCTGCAAGAAGATGTAAAATGTTGATCAACGGAATGGAATCGGAGCGTTTCATGTAAAACGGCCAGCGAAACATTAAAACTAACAGCGATTTTGTTAATATTACAGATGAAATCAACCTGAAGCCTTTTTATTAAAAAATTACGGAAAAAAATGAACTTTTTCCTTTCACGATTTGTATAAACAGATGAATGATGGGAAAGGAGATGACAATTATGCCTGTAACCGGCTGGGTAATCAGTTCAATTGTAGGCGGAATCATCGGAACGATTTTCGGTGTTTCGATCGCTTCTTTAAATAAAAAGGTCGTTCGGGATCGATGGGGAAACATTGATTTTAAAAAAACCGATCTTTATTTCTATTGGACCCGTTGGGATACGATTACGGTTATATCCGCAATTTATTCATTTTGCTGCCTCACAGGACTCTTTATCTTTCTAATAAGGGGAGATAACATTAACAGTCCTGTCATTCAATTTTTCCTTCATCAATCGTTTATGTTTACTTTAATGACGTTTCTTTGGTTCATCGGAAGAATCCTGTATGTGTTCAAAGGAATTAAAGAGCGGTGGTCAGATGAATTTAACAGATGAAAAGCTCATGGAAAAATTTCAAAACGGTGATACGGAAGCTTTGAACGAGCTTTATGAACGATATCGAGCACCGCTTTTCCGCTTTATTTACCGTTGTACACGGGACGACCAGCTTAGCATGGATGTCGTTCAAGATGCATTTTTGAAGCTGCAGCAAAAAAAGCATTACTTTTCCCCTGAAAAAGGGAGGCTGAAGACATATCTTTTTCAAATTGCTTATCATACGATGATCAGCAAAATAAAAATGAGAGCAAGGTGGCACCGTCTTCTTCCGTTTTTATATAAAGAGCCTGTCACCATATCCCGTTCCGATGAAAAAATGGAGGTCGAGCGGATGCTTCAATCGCTTTCAAACGAACAGCGGGCCGTTATCGTATTGTTTTATTATCATGATCTGTCACAAAAGGATATTGCGCGCATCTTAAACATACCTTTGGGCACGGTGAAATCAAGGCTGCATCAAGCGGTTCAAAAAATGAGGAAAGAATGGGGGATCGAATCTGATGGAAAAGGATCGTGAAATTGATAAATTATTAAAAAAATATACAGTGGAAGTACCGGATTTTCCAATGAAAAAGTCAAAAATGGAGAAGCTTGCTAATTGGCTGTGTGAAAAGGCTTCATTTCCGATTCCTGAAGAACGAATCACCTTTAAAGGGATGGTATGTATTCAGGTTATTCCAATTGTTGTTTCGCTAGCTGTTTCGGTTTGGATGATTTTGTGAACCGATGGATGGGATCATCTTTGCAGGTTGATCCCTTTTTCCATGAATTGCTCGCCGTTTAACTGACACTTGAAACAGGAGCTTCTCAGTTCTATAACGAAAGCATTGAGAGTGCAACGGACAGTCCTGCCTGCTAACTCGTCGAATCTGCTCTTATGTGACCCGGATCTTTTACAGTATAAAAGCTTAGCTCACACAACATTTTTCTATGCGAAGAACATATTTTAGAGAATGGAAACTAGCGTTCAGCACGTTAGAGAAGCCTTCATTTATTGGAATGCACCTTTCACGCGTTTGAAGAAGAGGAAGTTTGCCAATTTTCATACAAATTGATTGACAGGTTGATAGTTAAATGATTTAATAGTTAAATAGTTGAACTATTTAAAATAGGGGGCAGACAATGGATCGAAAAAAAATAGATGAATTGATCGAACGGTATATTAAGGTTTCGTTCATTGTGACGAAAAGAGCGGAGGAACTTGTGAAATGTGAAATTGATCCAGATATCACAAACGAACAACACTATCTTTTGCGCTATATCCATCAAAAGGAAAGGTGCACTTCAACAGAACTAGCTAATGTTTTTCGAGTGAACAAAAGCGCGATCACAGCGATGATTAATCGGCTTGTTGAGAAAGGATTTGTTCAGCGAATTCGCGATGAAAAAGACAGGAGGGTCATTTATTTGGCTTTGACTGAAAAAGGGAGCAATTTGTTTGCAAGTACAGAAGAGAGAGTTCATAAAGTTGTAGGATCGTTCATAACAAAATTTTCGGAGGACGAGATCGAATCATTTATTCAAACCTATGAAAAATTGGCAAACGTATTGCTTGAACTGGAGGTTGAGTCATGAGGGCAATCCTGAAAGGAAAATGGTTTGTACTCATTTTATGGCTTGTCGCTGTTATTGGTTTGCTCTTTACATCGCCAAACATGGAGGAGCTTGTGCGCGAAAAAGGGCAAATTACGGTTCCAGAAGGTTATTCCTCTTCGATCGCGAATGACATTTTAAAAGAAATTCAGAGCAAAGAGCATTCAGGAGATCTAATATCAGTCGCCCTTGTGCTGCATAATGAGGACGGGCTGACAAAGGAAGATTGGAAAGAAGCGGAACAAGCTGTAAAACAGCTTGAACAACACAGCGAGAATTTACGGATTACAGAAATTGTTTCGCCTTTTCATCAAGAGGAGTTAAAGGATCAGCTTGTTTCAAAAGATAAAACCACCATCTTGACGTCAATACAAATGGAAAGAGACGGAAGAACGGCAAAAGAAATGACATCCGCTCTTTATAAAGTGATCGATAATATTTCATTAGAGCATTATTATACCGGCAGCTGGATCATCGATGAAGACGTTATTGTCAGCTCGCAGGAAGGAGTGAAAAAAACAGAGGGCATAACAGTCGTGTTTATTTTGATTGTCTTGCTGATCGTTTTCCGCTCGCTTATAGCGCCATTTGTGCCGCTCTTGACAGTCGGCATGACATATTTGGCATCACAGTCAATTGTCGCCTTTTTAGTTGAAATGGTGAATTTTCCATTGTCCACTTTTACGCAAATATTTTTGGTCGCCATTTTGTTCGGGATCGGTACAGACTATTGCATTTTACTGTTAAGCCGCTTTAAAGAGGAGCTTGGCAAACAAGAAAGCCGAACTGAAGCGATTGTAACAACCTATCGCACGGCAGGAAAAACAGTGTTTTTCAGCGGTTTAGCCGTTATGATCGGCTTTGCGGCGATCGGATTGTCATCATTTAAGCTTTATCAATCGGCTGCGGCAGTCGCTGTCGGAGTCGCCATCCTGCTGGTAGCACTTATGACGCTTGTTCCGTTTTTCATGGCTGTGCTTGGCCCGGTGTTGTTTTGGCCAGTTAAAGGAAATCTGGAACATAAACAGAGCAAGCTATGGGACTTTGCAGGACGTTTTTCGTTCACCAGACCGCTTGTTTCTTTAATCATCGTAGGAATCATTACCCTCCCAGTGCTACTTTCCTATGACGGCAAGCTGTCGTTTAATTCCCTTCAAGAAATCGGGGATGATTACGACTCTGTCAAGGCTTTTAATATTATTTCGAAAAGCTTCAACCCAGGCGAAGCGATGCCGACAAAAATTGTGATCAAAAATGATGACAACATGAATAGGACGGAATACTTTGCTTTAATTGAAAAAATAAGCAGAAGCATCGAAAAAGTTGAAGGTGTCGAGACGGTCCGCTCAGTAACGAGACCGACAGGCGAACAGATCGACCAATTATTTGTGACAGAACAGGCGAAAACGCTGAAAGACGGAATTGTTCAGGGAAATGAAGGGCTTGAACAAATCAGCTCCGGTTTGAATGAAGCGAGCAAAGAGCTTTCTGCATCATCTCCGAAATTAAAACAAGCAACAGACGGTATTGAAGCGCTCGTTTCCGGAACAAATGAATTAAAAGCCGGCGTCGGTGATCTTGAAAAAGGGCTTTCGCAAGTTAAACAGGGGATCGAGAGCGGATCGATGGGGGCCGGTGACATAAAGAAAGGGCTTGAGACCGTTCAAAACAATGCGAAAAAGCTGCAATCCGGCGCAGAACAGCTTTTGAAAGGATATGAAACAGCCGGAAGCAGTCTATATTCATTGCTGAAACAATATCAACAGATGGAATCACATCTCGGTCAATTGTCAACACATTTATCCGGTATGAGTGATTCTTTAAACCGCATCGAACAACGACATCAGCAGCTTCAGCAGGATGCTGAGTATCAACAGGTGAAAATGGCAGCTTCCCAGCTTAGTGAACAAGCAAAACAAATGAGAAGCGGATTTCAGCAAATTAACGGAGCGCTTCAGCGAGTGACAAATGGAATAGAGCAGGCGAACCGTTCATATTCTGAATTACTTTCAGGTCAAAAAGCGCTTGTTAATGGAATGGGAGAGCTCATCAACGGGCTTGATCAGCTGCAAAAAGGGTTGGATAAGGCAGCGGTTGGACAGCAAACCATCATTTCAAAATTGCCGGAGCTGTCTAACGGCTTAAGCCAAGTCAACAATGGACAGGAGGAATTGCTGCAAGGTTTTTCTCAACTGGATGGACAAATGAATCAGCTGATTTCAGGCCTTGACAAAAGCGTGGATGGTCTAAATCAAGTAGCCGATGGTCTCGGTTCTGCTGAAAATTACTTATCGGGTCTTTCTTCTTCAAATCAGGAAATGGCAGGCTGGTACATGCCGAAGGAAGTGCTTGAAAGCAAAGAATTTGCGGATGCGAAAGAAGCTTACTTATCGAATGACGGCAAAGTGACAACCATTGATGTTGTTTTCGAGAAAAATCCATATTCAACTTCAGCGATGGATCAGCTTACTGAGGTCAAACAAGCGGTGGAGTTTGCCGTAAAAGACACGAAGCTTGAAAATGCGAAAATTGCCTATGACGGGGTTACTAGCATTTACTCCGACTTGAACGAGATTTCAGCAAACGACTACTCCCGCACAGTTGTATTGATGCTGATAGGGATTGCTCTTATATTAATTGCATTGCTGCGCTCGTTTGTCATGCCGATTTATTTAATTTTATCGCTTATTCTAACGTATTACACATCAATGGCAGTGTCAGAAGCCATTTTCGTTCGCCTTCTTGGATACGACGGTTTGAACTGGGCAGTTCCATTTTTCTCATTTGTCATTTTAATTGCGCTTGGCATAGATTACAGCATCTTCCTTATGAACCGCTTCAACGAATACAGAGATTTGCCTGTCACAGAAGCGATGCTTTCAGCTATGAGTCATATGGGAACGGTCATTATTTCCGCCGCGGTCATTTTAGGCGGAACATTTGCGGCGATGCTTCCGTCCGGTGTGCTGTCGCTGCTCGAAATTGCCACAATTGTTTTAACAGGATTATTTTTATATGCTCTTGTTGTACTGCCGCTATTTGTACCGGTAATGGTCAAAATGTTTGGTAAAGCGAACTGGTGGCCGTTTATGAAAGAGGAATAAGCGAGAAGGGAACATACGCTTTGTGCGTAGGTTCCCTTATTTTCATTTGTGCTATGAGAGACTTCTGCTATCAATGAATTGAACGGAATTTCCGCACTTGAAAATTGTCTTCAAGTAATACCCAATTTTGCGGGAACGGATAGCCAAGTACCCAATAACTAAATCCCCGTAAACCGTAATCCTTTACCGCATCAAATTTTGCCCGGGTGCTGCGCGCGTCTTCAAACCAGACCTCATGCGTACGGCCTTGTTCATCCACATACCGATAAAACGGAGATTGAGATGTTCGATCATACTGTATCACAGCACCATGTTGAACTGCTCGACGAATCGCTTCTTGCATATCGAATGTTTCTGCTTCCTGACCTTGAACATGGGGAAGGAGCCAGTCACGAGCATATACTTGGAAGCCCATAAAGATTTTATTTCTTGGAATGACGGTTACAGCATAATCTAGCACTTGTTTGATTTGATTAAGCGGAGAGATCGCCTGAGGAGGTCCAAGCCTATAACCCCATTCGTATGTCATTAAAATAACGAAATCTGCAATCCTGCCGTGTGCGGCATAGTCGTGTGCCTCATATAATATTCCTTTTTGTTCTGGGCTCGTTTTAGGGGCGAGCGCGGTCGAAACAAAATATCCTTCTTTGTGCAATCGGTCAACGGCGCGCTGTAAAAATTGATTATATAACTCACGATCGTCAGGAAATACATTTTCAAAATCAATATTTAATCCACGATAACCTTTTTCTTTCATAGTGTTTATAATGGTGGTCAATAATCGATCTTGCAGTTCCGTATTTGAAAGGATGGCATGAGCCAGCCGTGACCCGGGGTCCCTGAACGTAAAATTTGTTATGCTCATCATTGGTATCACTTGTTCTGTTAAAGCAGCTTGAAGAATCGCTGTGTCGTTTATTGCATCGAGTCCGCCGTCTTCCCGGATGATGTAGGCAAATGGAGAAACGTATGTTAAAAAGCTGCCAGCTTCTCGAACTTCTTTGCCTCCTTCTTCACCTGCATGGATCGTATATGCATTTACGTCAATGACTGGTTTTACAAAAGGAATCGTTAATCTTGTCCCCGGATAAAGAAGGTCGGGATTTTGAATTCGATTGGCTTTGGCAATTTCCTGTACGGATATACGGTAAATTTGAGAAATTTGCGATAAATTCTCTCCAGGCTTCACAGTATGGATGCGAGGCGGAATGTTTAAAATTATTCCCGGATTAATTTTTGAAGGATCACTAATATGGTTAGCCTGAACAATAGACCCGACGGCAACTCCATATTTTTGGGCAATTTGCCATAATGTTTCCCCTGCTCGGACGATATGTTGACGAAAAGCAATGGGAATCACAAGTGATTGGCCAATCAGTAATCGATTAGGATCGGGCAGACTGTTTGCAGCAATAATTTCAGAAAGACTGATACCGTAGCGTTCAGCTATGTTCCATAAAGTCTCTCTCTTTGTATAATATGAATGATCATAAGTGCCTCCTTTTTTTGTTTATATATATGTTGAAAATGGTTGATCTAGAAAATGACATGAGAGAAAATAGTTTGCTGAATATAATTTTTTTAAGGTCTTTACATATAACAAGTGTAGTAAATTGTCGTTAATGGATAATTGAACTAATCATCAGGCCGAATATACTTGTAAACGTTGTGCTCTTCATCAAACAAATAGATCGGTCTTCATCTCCTCCTTTACAGCATCATTTTCTGTGGGGGTGCTAGAAAATTATTTAACGGGTTTGATTCTCATCTGAACGGCAGGTTTGCACTTTCAGACAACAAAAATTTATTGATAAATTCTGTTGTCTTTCATCATTTTAAGAGCTTTTACAAAAGCGCCGTTTTTTTAAGTCTCTTCTTTTTTTACAAAATGAAAATTTTAGAAAATCAACTTTTTTACTTAAGAACGTTTTTACGTAAAGGAGTTCAAGCGGCTAGAAGAGAAATTATATTTCTGGGGAGGGTTCAGGATGAAATGGATTTACATTTTTTTAGCGATACTGGGAGGGATGATGATAGGAATACAGTCGCCGATTAACGGAAGTCTAGGCAAAAAAATCGGTGCTGTTGAAGGAGCATTTGTCTCTTTTTTTGTTGGAACAATGGTTTTAGCGTTCCTTGTTTTATTTTTTGGAAAGGGCCACATTACCAATTTGTTTCAAGTTCCAAAATGGAATTTGCTTGGGGGATTTTTAGGCGCGATGTTCGTCACGTTTACCATTATTTCTGTTCCGAAGGTTGGGGTGGCCGTAACGCTCCTTGCAGGAATCGTCGGTCAAATGGCCATCAGCGTCATCATTGATCATTTTGGATTATTTGGAATGCCGAAAAATCGAATAGACATAAACCGCCTGATTGGGATCGGGCTAATGCTGACAGCTCTGTTCTTTCTTTACCGCGGCAGTGAATGAGATTTGTTTTTAGGGGAAAGCAGCGCATAACATAAAGTATCACCCTTAAAGAGTCAAGAACATTCTTACATTTTCTTGACTCTTTATGTTTGATTGGTTATAATGAATTAGCCATTTAGTTCGTTTTATCATGGATCCATTATAAGTCGTACCTCATATTGAAATGCAGGCGATCTTATATGGTCTGCATTTCTCATGAGTGTGCGGCTTTTTTTTCTTATGAAAAACAAACAATGAATGGTAAAATCTTTTTTTTGGAGGAAAAAGCATGAACACAGGTAAGGTAAAATGGTTTAACAGTGAAAAAGGGTTTGGATTTATTGAAGTCGATGGTGGAGACGATGTGTTTGTTCATTTTTCGGCGATTCAAGGCGATGGTTTTAAAACGTTAGAAGAAGGGCAAACTGTTAAATTTGAAATTGTCGAAGGCCAACGCGGACCTCAAGCGGCAAACGTACAAAAAAACTAATCCTTTCAAAGTGGCGCCTTATTTAGGTGCCGCTTTTTTTTAGAAATTTATAAACATCTCGACTTGAGGATTACTGTTCGATAAAGACCCTGCAGCATGTGTATAAACATTCTTGATTTTTAAATATATTGGGGAGGTCGAAAGAGGGGAGACCATTTTCGAATATATGTGGTTGACTGTTTTGAGCTTTTTAGAAATGCAGGGGGGAACAAATAGTACATAACGTTTTAATTCGCGTGTAGTTAACGAATGATAAGGAGCTGTCCAGAAAGTGGAGTCCATTATAATCATAAACATCGATATGAACGTTTCTAAATATTAAAGGGGTTTGTCTATAAGCCGAAAAAATGACTTATTTGACAAATCCCTTTTAAAATTTGAAACAAACTGCATACCATTCCAGATTCGTCGTGACACCGTTTTTTAAATAGAAACAAGCTAACTTTTTGTCGTAAACGCAGCATCCGGAAGCTTTTTTATTTATTGCTGTTTTTCTTCCAACACCTGTTTTAACAAATCACCTAAACTTGTGCCAAAAGAATCGCTTTTCGGGCTGTATTTTTGAATTAAAGCCCGATCTTTGCGGTTATTGACTGCTGTTTTCTTTTCTTCCGCTTTTTCAACCACATTGCAGCGGCGGCATTGGAAGTAAACACCGGCTTTGCCGTTATGGATTTCCATTCGTTTTTTGCATTGTGGACAGCGGCGGTTGGACAGCTTCGGATCTTTTCGTTTGCTATAGCGGCATTCCATGTTCGAACATGTTAATAAACGTCCTTCTTTTGTAGAACGTATTTTTAAAAAGGAGCCGCATTCCGGGCACATGGAGCCGGTTAAATTGTGTGCTTTGTAGCTTCTATCGCTATTTTTTATTTCATTAACGAGCCGTTTCGTTTGCTTGCGAATGTTGTTTAGGAAAAATTCAGGATTTCCTTTTCCCCGTGCGATCGCTTCAAGCTCTTTTTCCCAGCGCGCTGTCAGTTCAGGTGATTTTAGTTCATCATTGACAAGTTCAATCAGTTGTTTACCTTTTTTCGTTGGGTAGAACCTTCCGTTTTTTCGCTCAACCGCTTCTGTTTCGATAAGTCTTTCAATAATATCCGCCCTAGTTGCAGGAGTGCCGAGTCCGAACTTTTCCATCTGCGTAAGAATGTCCGCCTCTGAATAGCGAAGAGGAGGTTGTTCCAATTTTTCTTCTATTTCTACTTGATGAACAGCAAAAGATTGTCCTTTAACCAAAGCAGGGATGTTTCTGTTTTCCGGCTCATCCTGCTGCTTCCCTAAAACGGCTTTAAATCCATTATTCAATACAATTGTCTCTTTTGCAGTGAGTGTTTCTCCGTTCACATCAAAAACCGCATGGACGGTTTCATATTCGTAAGCAGGATAAAACAGCGCCAAAAACCGGCGGGCAATCAAATCATACAGCTTCCTTTCATCATTGGAAAGCTGGCTCATATTTAGCGGTTCCTCCGTCGGGATAATGGCATGATGATCGGTCACTTTTTCATTATTGAACACCCGTTTTAATAAAATTTTTCCTTTGTTGGAAAGGAGAGGGCGGATTTCGTCTTTATAGCCGGAAGCCATTGCCTGAAGCCTGTCAAACATTGTCGATTCCATATCCGCAGTTAAATAACGGGAGTCTGTCCGCGGGTATGTGACAAGCTTATAATGCTCATAAAGCTTTTGCAGTATCGTTAACGTTTTCTTTGCGGAAAAGCCGAAACGCTTGTTGGCATCCCGCTGCAGCTCGGTTAGGTCGTATGGCAGCGGCTGATGTTCTTTCTTTTGCTTGCGCTCCACTTTGATGACTGTACCTTTTTTACCATTCAGGTTTGCCAATAGATGTTCAGCCGTTTCTTTGGAAAAAATTCTTTTTTCGCCGTTTCGCTCCCAGATGGTATGAATGGAACCGATTTTTGCATGAATCGTCCAATACGGCTTCGGTACAAATTTTTGAATTTCTGTTTCCCTTTTCATGATCATGGCAAGGGTTGGGGTCTGCACGCGCCCTGCCGAAAGCGGGTCATTATATTTCGTCGTCAAAGCTCTTGTCACATTTAAGCCGATGAGCCAATCTGCCTCAGCACGGCAAACAGCAGACTGATATAATGCTTCAAATTGTTTCCCAGGTTTTAAATGCTTGAAACCGTCACGAATGGCTTTATCGGTCTGAGATGAAATCCATAGGCGCAAAATCGGCTTTTTCCAGTTCAGCTTTTTTAAAATCCATCTTGCAACAAGTTCGCCTTCACGTCCGGCGTCTGTTGCGATAATGCAATCTTTAATGTCCGTTCGTTTCGCCAACAGTTCTATGCCTTTATAATGCCGGCTCGTTTGTCTAATTACTTTTAACCCCATTTTTTCTGGGATAATTGGCAAATCTTCCAGCCGCCATGTTTTATATTTTGGATCGTAATGTTCCGGCATCTTCAATTCAATTAAATGACCGAGCGCCCACGTTACGATATACTTGCTTCCTTCAAAGTGAAATTTATGCTCTTTTTTGCAGCCAAGCACACGGGCTATCTCACGTGCAACGCTCGGCTTTTCAGCTAAAACGAGAGATTTCATATAATGCTCCTTTCTTTCAATCAACAACGTTTTAAGTATAACGGAATGGAGGGAGGTTTGCATTAGTTGAATGAAAAAGCATAATATGTTTCAGTTTTATATCTCTTAAGGCAATGAATTCTTGTAAAGGTTGTACTATGGGATGATTGACTGTTCACATACAGAGGATGCATGTTCAAATTTAGTTCTTTCGTATTACCTCAAGAAATCAATCACAATCCATTTAGGAACATGTTCGTTTCTTAAAATCAGCAGAGACAAGGAGAAAGCTGGCAATTTTGAAAATTAACAAAAATAAAAAACGAAATATTTTAAAATCTGTTACAATATAGGTAAAAAGGGGTGGATTTGTGGAAGCTTGGCAATTTGATAAAAAAAGGTATATATGGTTGTCCTTATTGGTGCTGGTACTTTGTTCCAATTTTCTAATATATAGGTCGCCTTTGTCGATTATGGTATTGCCTGAGGAAATGGGATGGGTCATCCTTGGCACTTTAATAGACTTGGCAATCGTTGTTCCGCTTTTAATGGCAGTAATATATAAAAAGAATTTTTCAGTTGCTGCTAAAGACGGTGCAGTCAGGAAAAATTAAACCGGAACAGTTAGTCACTCATCGTTTTTCGCTGGACCAGATTTTGCAGGCATACGAAGTATTTCGCAATGCGGCTAAAGAAAAAGCGATGAAAGTCATTTTATCCAATGATTAACCTTTAAAAATCTTGATGTAAGTGAAGCATTGTTCTTAAAAAGTAAACCATTTTATTGTAACCCCGTCCTAAACTTAGAACGGGGTTATGTGTGTTGGATGGATGCTTAAACCTATCTGTTCATTTTTCATATAAACTGTAAAATTTAAGAAAGCAAAAACGTGCCAGCTGCTGTATGTTTACAAGACTTGAAAATAAATTAGGCGTATTTTATTCGAAAGCTAAGTCAACGATTCGGTGGGGGAGAGAAGCTATTTCACGGAGTTCGTTCATTTTGGAAAGGCTTTTTTCAACTTCTGCTTCTTTTTTTATAGCATTGCCGTCATTTTAAGTTATGAGTGTTTGTGATCTGCGCGCTTTGCGAATCCTCATGGAACATAGAATAAATCATAATAGTCTAGAGTCTGATATTGATTTCAAGATTATTATCTGTTTTGGAGGCTCGTTTTTACTATTGGTTTTAAACACTCAAGACTTTTCAGTCCCGAATGCTTTCACTTGATTAATGAAAAGATTAGGTTAATAATTGAGGTGCAAAACTTGCATTTCATTATTTTCTGTTTATTCTGTCATTCATAAGCTTTTTGATTCAATTGAAGGGGGAATGTTATGAAAATCGCTGTTGCTGGAGCTGGCGCGGTCGGCGGCTATTTTGGAGCTTTGTTAAAGAAAGCCGGACATGATGTTGTTTTTCTTGCAAGGGGCAAGCATTTAGAGGCAATGAAAAAATCAGGTTTAGTGGTTAAAACGAATGATCAACTCCTCACAATAGACGGTGTTTTTACAGATAAAATAGAGGATTTTGCTGATTGTGAGCTGATACTGTTTTGTGTGAAATCAACAGACACGGAAAGTACAGCAGAACAGATTGCCTCTTTGCAGAATGATCGCGCAGTTGTTTTGACGCTGCAAAATGGAGTCGACAATGAAGAAAAGCTCGCTCAAATTTTAGGTGGAAAAAGGCTCTTGTCAGCTGCAACCTATCTGTCGTCACATGTGGAAGAGCCTGGGGTCATAAAGCATAGCGGAAGAGCAAAACTAGTAATCGGTGCTCTGGATGAATCTCTCATTTCGTTCCGCGATAAAGTGGCAGATCTTTTTCGTCAAGCTGAAATTTTTGTAAAAACAACAGATGATATCATGCTGGATAAGTGGAAAAAGCTGTTGTGGAATGCAACCTTCAATCCGCTTGCTGCTTTATCCAAAGCGACTGTCGGTGAAATTATGGAGCATAAAGAATTGAGGAAAACAGCTGAAAATGCTTGCCGAGAAGTGATGCGAGTAGCCAATAAAATCGGGATTCCATTAGATGAAGAAATGTTTCATCGCACTTTTGCCAATTCAGGAGCAGCTCTGAAGCATAAGCCGTCCATGCTGCAAGATCGATTGAAAGGAAAAAGGATGGAAATCGAATCATTGTGCGGGTTTATCGTGAAAAAGGGGCGGCAGATTGGTGTTGAAACGCCTGTTCTTCAAACGTTGTACAGCAATTTGCTTTTTCTTGAAACACATCGATGATCCGATGGACAATTCCTATACACATGTAGGATTCAATTCCATTCATACATAAATATCGATCGATTGATAAAAACAGAAAAATAAGACATAAAAGAAAGGACGATTTAGCATGAAGACCATTCCAGATACAGAAATTTATGTAAGATATTGCGAAACGGATGCGTCAGGCCATGTTAACAATACAAGCTATTATTTGTATATGGAGGAAGCTCGGACTAAATTTTTAAAACACATATCAAAACAAGTAGGGAACCAAGACTGGAAATTTATTTTAGCATCCACAAAATGTGATTACCTTGCCCAAGCGTATGCCCATGATACATTAACGGTAACTTCAAAAATTACGCGGATTGGAACGAAAAGCTTTTCGATGGAGCATGAAATAAAAAATGCAGAAACGGGGAAATTGATCGCAAAAGGGGAAGGAGTTATCGTTCATTACAATTTTAAGTTGCAGCGTTCTGAGCCTTTAACTCCTGAAATGCGTTCGATCCTTGAACAATACTTAGTAGCTGTTTAATGAGCAAGGCAATTTTGTAAGCCTTATCAGTTGAATTAATATCATTCTGATTAAATAGCTAAAGAAAAAGGATTTTCCGAATGTATCCACCGGAAAATCCTTAAAATTTGTTATTCAAACGCATCACGCACAACTTTTTTGACCGGGTCGACTGCATACCAGCCCCATGTAGATGTATGTCCCTCTTTTGTCTCCGGATCACTGATCACGATTTCATAAACGTGAATAATATATTCGCCTTTTTCATTATCATGATCATATTCAACGTAAACGTTAGAAGTATTTTCAATTTTTAAATACTCCCGAACTAGCTGTTCAGCTTCTGTATGGCTTATAGGACGGCTTTTCTTTGATTCCTCAGCCTTTTTTTGCTCTTCCTTTCTCTTTTTTGCTTCTTCTTCAGCTTTTTGCCGCTCTTCTTGAAGTTTTTTCTCCTGCTCCTGCAAGTATTGATTTTTCGCCGCAGCCGCTTGATTCATGAATTGTTCTGCATTTTTGGTAACGCTGACGATCTTCTCGTTATTTGATGTTGTTTCCGCAATTTTCTTAAATATGGCGAATGCTTCGTCAAACTTGTTTTCTTCCAACAATGCTTTCCCTGACTCAAGTTCAGATTCCATTTCTTTTAAAGCGGCGCTCGTTTTTTCCGCCTCTTCGATTATTTTTTCAGCTTTCGGTTTGAGAATATCAAGAACCTTGGAGGTTTCATTTGAATTTTTGATTTTTTCTGCCAATGATATGGCGGTTTCAAATTCTCCTTTTTCAAGGGCAGCAACGCTGTCTTTAATTTGTTTTGACAAATCCAGCGCCAATTGAACTTCTTCAGTGTTTTTTTCATGAAGAGCTTTGTTAAAAAACGAGATGGCGTCGCTGTATTGTTCTTTTTTTAGCGCTTCAATACCAGATTCCATGTTGGATTTATATTCTTTTGATGTACATCCGAACAGAAACATCATGGCAAAAATCAAAATGTAGAAAAATAAGTTCCGCTGTTTCAAGTTTTTACCGCCTTTTCTAATATTATTGATTTCATGTAAATTATATCCCTCAAAATACGGCTCTTACAAGAAAAAATTTTATTCAAAACGTTACTAAGAAGTGTAATAGGCAAAGCGTTTAAAAGGAATGATATAAAAAGATTGAAATTCAGAAAGGAGAGATGAACGTGTCAAATGACTTTTATTCAGCAGTCAAACATCGACGCACTTATTACGGAATCAGTAAAGAATCAACTGTTTCTGATGAGCGTATTCAAGAAGTGATCAGCCACGCAGTTCTATATACACCATCCGCTTTTAATTCCCAAAGCGCCCGAGTCGTTCTTTTGCTTGGCGAGCATCATAACAAATTGTGGGATATAACGAAAGAAACGTTGCGAAAAATTGTTCCAGCGGATCAATTTGCTTCAACAGATGAAAAAATAAATTCATTCCGAAATGGATACGGTACTGTATTGTTCTTTGAAGATGACCGCGTTGTTCAAGGGTTGCAGGAACAATTCCCATTATATGCGGACAATTTCCCGATTTGGTCACAACAGTCTTCTGGAATGCTGCAATTTGTGATTTGGACTTCGTTGGAAATTGAAGGATTGGGCGCCTCGCTGCAGCACTATAATCCGCTCATCGATGATGAAGTGAAGAAAGAATGGAATATACCAAATGAATGGAAACTAATTGCTCAAATGCCGTTCGGAAAACCGACAGCTGAGCCCGGTGATAAAGAAAAAAAACCAATAGAAGAGCGATTGAAAATATTTAAATAAGATGCTTTTGTTTTCAAATTGTTGTCACCCCTTTTTAAAAAGTAAAGCTGAAAAGGGGTTTTGCATTTGAAACAATTCAAACCGAAAGAGAAAAAACGGCTGTTCTTTTTTATATTGGAAGGAGTGATATTTTTTTTTGACACTTATGATGTAAAAATTTTTTCAAACGTTTCCTACTTATTATCAAAAAAGAAAATAAAGGTGAGCGAAACAATTGCTTTTTTCTTCATCTTCCTTCACTATGGTAATGTACGCTAATATAAATATAAAGACAACAATTGCTTCATTTATGGAAAACGCTCTTCAAGTTTCATCCCCATCAAGTATATATTCTTCCTATTTACAAAGAAAAAATATTACAATAACATGTATTAAGCAGTCTATTTGTATCGCTAAATAATATAGAAAAATTGTTAGAAAGAAGGATTTATATGGGAGAAGAACGAGACCTAGCACAGGAAACCTTTAATAAAGTGCCGCTCATGATTGTGTTAATGTCCGGTGCTTTTGTTGCCATTTTAAACCAAACGTTGCTTGGAACTGCTTTGCCGCATTTAATGATGGATTTCAAAGTTGATGCCAATACAGTTCAATGGCTGCAATCGATTTTTATGCTTGTTAATGGGATTATGATACCGATCACCGCGTTTTTGATTGGTCGTTTTACGACAAGAGGACTGTTTCTTACAGCCATCGGAATTTTTGCTGTTGGAACTGCAATTTGTGCAATTGCTCCCAATTTTTCTGTTTTAATGGCAGGGAGAGTGGCGCAGGCTGCTGGTGCCGGAATTATCATGCCGCTGATGCAGACAATCTTGTTTTTAATTTTTCCCGTTGAAAAAAGAGGAACGGCAATGGGGATGTTTGGACTCGTTATTGCATTTGCGCCGGCAATTGGTCCGACTTTATCCGGTTACCTTGTAGAGCATTTTGCATGGAGAAGCTTGTTTTATGTGCTCTTACCTATTGTAGTCATTGATCTTATCTTAGCTTTTTTCATCCTAAAAAACGTTACGCGGCAAACTTACCCAAAAATCGATATTTTATCCATCATCCTTTCAACGTTAGGCTTCGGCGGTTTATTGTATGGATTCAGCGCAGCTGGAAGCAGCGGCTGGGGGAGCGGTCAAGTTATTTTATCGCTCTTCATCGGTTTGATCACTCTTACTTGGTTTATAATTAGACAGCTGCAATTGGATGAGCCGATCTTGGAATTCAAAGTATTTAAAAGCAAGACATTTTCGATCACAACTGTTTTAGGCATGATTGTGTTTCTGTCTATGATTGGCGGAGCAGTTATTTTGCCGATGTTTATGCAAAATATGCTGGGATTTTCAGCATTTGAGTCCGGACTGGCGCTCTTGCCAGGCGCACTTGTCCAAGGGGTGGCCAACCCGATAACAGGCAGATTATTTGATAAATTCGGTGCCAAATGGCTGGCGATTATTGGATTTTTTACCTTAACGATCACGACGTTTATGCTGTCACACCTCACCTTACATACAACGTTTACCTATTTAGCGGCAGTAAATGCTTTCAGGATGGTCGGTGTTGCGATGGTCATGATGCCGGTGACAACCGCTGGTTTAAATCAACTGCCTACATATTTAATTTCACACGGAACTGCGATGAACAACACAATGCGGCAAGTAGCTGGTGCAGTTGGAACAGCTTTGCTTGTGACAGTCATGACAAATACAGCGTTGCCTGAAAAAGGTATTGAAGGAATGATACATGGAGTAAATATATCTTTTGTAGTGGCAGGTATATTCTCTGCGATCGCTCTCATCTTATCGTTTTTTATGAAAAATTCGCAAGCGGCAAAAGACGAAAGTCTAAAGGAAAAAGAAAACAAGCAAATTGTGAGCGAAAGCTAATTTTTTTCTTGGCAATAGCTAAAAAATAAAGCAGAAGCAGGGTAAGCCCTGCTGCTTTATCGTTTTATGTCTGCTGATTGTTCATTTGATTGCCAGCCGGTTGATAATGATTGATGATCGCTTGAGCAGTATTTTGCTGAAAGACCGGCACTTGATAATAACCTTTTTGGTTCATATATTGCCAAACTTCATAAGCTTGCTCTGCGCAATTTTTCGCCCCTTGGAGCACGACATTTCTTAATTCCGGATCTGAGCATTCCAATGCAGCATGCATCCTTAATGCTGCTGACGCTTTTAAACATCCTAACATTCCTGACGCAACATCATGGTCGTTCATCTCGTTTATTGAGCTGTTGGGAGCTTCCGGTGTTCCGCCTGAGGTGCCAAAGGAAGGGCTTGCATTTTTCAATGGGCGGTAAGTGCTGAAATTTTGCTGACTGCTCTTGTTTCTTACTATTTGAACGATTGAATTGTATTCATTTGTCATAAAAATGATTTGATTTTGCAAAATGTTTTGCAGCTCTGGATCTTTGCAATGGGGCTGATAAAGTTGAAATTGGTTAATTCCATCAATTGTGTTTGTTAAAACTTCATGTACTTCCATTAATTCATGAGCACCTAATTGATTCATACCTTCAATCCCTCCTAAGTAATTTTTTAACAGTTAGTATTATGTTTGAAATTTTTCATTTTATACAAAAAACCCCTCAGTCTGCGATACTGAGGGAAAACTTTTAAGAAATTATTTTTACACGCTCTTTTCCAGAAAAGCTTTTACATACTAGCATCTGACTAAATCTATTAGAATAATTTGTACGTGCTTGTATCGTTCCTTGTTCATCCATTGTGAGGATCCATCCTGCAGGCAATTCTCCTTCAAAATATTCAATGAAAGATTGAAGCTTTTCAGTCGATTCAGGGATCGTTACATACCCTTCCGTTAGTTGATACCATAAATCTCTGACAGAACGAAGGGCTTCTTTTAGTTTATATTCTTTTTCCAGTTGTTTGACACTTCGATAGATCATTTGATATTCACTCCCTAATAAAAACTTATAACATTGAAGAGTGAATCACTATGAAAAAATTTTTCCAGTTGAAGGTAAAAAAGCCAGACAATTTGCATCTATAGCCTATTGTACGTGTATCTATCTATTTGCCATCTTCTTGTCATTTGTTGTATGCCCAGCCGATGCTTCGAATCCAGCTATTTTTGCATAGATGTCACTGTCCATTTTGTACTGAAGCTTTCTTTTAAATTTTCTAAACCTCTTCAATCTTTTGGGCTGCCATCAACCGAGCGGAAAGTGACTTTCTGGCAAATCAAGCTCTTTGACCGATAATGCAGTGATTTTCTTGTAAACAGGAAATCTTTACAGCGATCAGGACGATTTTGATAAAATAGGTAAGAGAAAAATAAGAAGTTTCTTTATTATTTTAAAAAAAGAAAGGAATTGGGATGAGGATATGAAATGTTTTTCAATTGATTTAGATGGCACACTATTAAATTCGCAGCATGAAATTTCACATGAAAATTTATCAGTTTTACATGAATTGAAAAAGCAAGGACATGAAGTCATTTTAAATACGGGACGTGCATTTCCGGACGTCATCAAGATTAAAGCGGTTGAAGAGCTCCAAGTGCCGATTTTTTGTGTTAATGGGGCTGTATTATATTCCGATAAAAGAGAGCTGATGTATGAAGCAACAATAGATGAAAAAACGTTTAAAGAAATTTTTGCAGCAGTAAATGCTCTGGATGTCGGAATTCTCGTTTACACCAATCAGGGTGGCTTTCCATCCACTTTACCGCCTTTGCATAAGCTGAGCTGGAAAGAGATCGAAGAGATGTTTCGCCAATTTGATTATGACTCTATTTTCAAGCTGGAAAATGTAAAAATCTATAAGCTGATTGGATTAGTGAATCATGATGAAACGGAAAAAATCGATCGAGTGAAGGAAGCTTTAAGCGAAAGAAGCGACCTATCCATTGCCTCATCATTTCCGAATAATATTGAAATTACCTCCAGCGAAGCACATAAAGGAAAAGCGATTTTACGCTATCAAAAAATGAAGCAGCTGACATTTGAAGAAATTTATGCGTTTGGCGACGGAGGCAACGACATTTCCCAATTCGAGATCGCGACCACATCGGTTGCAATGGGAAATGCTCCAAAGGAAGTGAAAGAAAAAGCCGATTTTGTCACGAAAACGAACGATGAGAACGGCTTTGCCTATGCGGTAAAAGAACTGTTGAAGGCTGTATCAGTTTAAGCAATGCTTCATGCTGCCCGAAAGAATTCATGTAAAGCAGGAAGCCGCTTATTTTACTTATTTATATAAAATATAGAAAACGATTTTTTTTCCATTTTTGGCTTAAGTCAATATATTGTTTGAGCGGGGATAAAGACTCGCAAAAAAGGATTCTAAATTTAGTGAAAGCTTATCAAGATATGTCAGATATTTATTCCTTGTTTTAGCAAATGTAGTGGAATCTGCCTTCTATTTTGACTTGTATTAGAGAAAAGTCCGCATTGGAAAACTAGCTTAATAGTTTTCCTTGCTGGAAGGCAAATTTTTTTGAAAAATATTATCGAAATTTGCAAAAAAATAATGAACGTTTTGGACATATTGCTAAATAATTTGTTACTATATGTTATCATAGAACTGTTAACAAATGATGGGGGAGTGATACATGTGGCGATGCCAAAATATATAACAAACATCGACAAAATTGAACAAATCCCAAAAGAGGAACGGGAAAAGCTGAAGCCGATCACAGAAAAATATGTGTTTCGGGTCAATGATTATTATTTAAGCTTGATCGACTGGAATGATCCGAACGACCCTATCAGAAAATTAGTTATTCCAAATGAAGGAGAAATGCGAGAGTATGGGAGGTGGGACGCATCAGATGAAGATACAAACTATGTCGTTCCTGGCTGCCAGCATAAGTACAAAACAACAGCATTGCTGCTAGTTTCTGAGGTTTGCGGAGCATATTGCCGCTATTGCTTTCGAAAAAGATTATTTAGAAGTGATGTAAAAGAAGCGATGGCAGACGTACAGCCTGGTATTGACTATATTCGCAAAACTCCTGAAATCAACAATGTTCTTCTAACTGGAGGGGATCCTTTAATCCTTGCTACGAAAAAATTGCGCATGATCATTGAAAGCTTACGAGAAATCGAGCATGTAAAAATTATCCGCATCGGCTCCAAAATGCCTGTCTTTAACCCTATGAGAATTTATGAAGATGAATCTTTACTCCAACTCATTAGAGAGTTTTCATCTCCTGAAAAACGAATCTACATTATGGCTCACGTCAACCATCCGAGAGAAATTACGAAAGAAGCAAAAAAAGCTTTTGAAGCGCTCCATGATGCCGGAGCAATAGTGGTCAACCAAACTCCAGTATTAAAAGGAATTAATGACGATCCTGTTGTTTTAGGCGAATTATTAGATAAGTTATCATGGGCGGGAGTAACACCTTATTATTTCTTTGTGAATCGACCTGTTGCTGGCAACAGTGACTTTGTATTAACATTGAAAGAAGTTTACGATATCGTTGAACAAGCAAAAGCAAGAACGTCAGGTCTAGGCAAGCGCGTCCGCCTGTCAATGAGCCATACCTCTGGGAAAATCGAGATTTTAGCTATCGAAAACGGAAAAGCGTATTTGAAATATCACCAATCTAGAGATGGCAATTATGGACAATTTATGGTGCTTGATTGCCCTGATGATGCAACATGGTTTGATGATCTGCCTGGCAACGAAAAGTATTGGAAAAAACCAAAAAAGAAAACAGACCAAGTTGTTTCAGTCAATGAATTGCCAGATCATCCTCAAAAAATAGCAAAATAAAAAATGGACAAGGCTGTCGTTTGTGACAGCCTTTAAAAAAATCGTTATAAACGAAGCAAAATTATACAGGGGTTAAATAGACGAAAAGAAACAGGGAAGCAGATGAGAATTTTGTTCGAATATCATCATACAGGTTGATTTTGCCGTTTGCGTATGGAGAAGTCTAACAAAGAGGCCAAGCTCAAGTTCCAGTTTTTTTGCGATTTGAAAACGTTCTCATTCTTAATAAAAGGGAAAAAGACACTAAAACTGCAAAGAAATGAATGGATGAGTTTGGTGGTGAGAGCTACGAAAAAAATCGCCAGTAAGCTAACAGAGTAATATCGAAAAAATACAAGAAAACTCCACACCTTCATCCAAATTCAATACTAAATGAAAAAATCTCCCCAGAGTATATTTTTTGATGATCCACAAAATTCCGCAAATGCCGTTATCTTTTTCTTTTCATCTTTTGCACGTTGTCTCCCTCACTGCATTAAGCTTTGAGAAAATATGCATTTTGTTAAGAAATATTCATTCCCAAGTGTGCATGTCCGTCAGCAAAAGCGAATATGATAGAAAACGATATATGACATTTATCATATTTTGAATATGACATATATGACTACACAGATCGATTTCCCTCATTTATGATTAGAAATATCAAATAAAGAAGGGAATCGAAACATGATGAAACAAATGCAAAAAAAATTAAGAAGGCAAATGGCTCCTTATGAAAAACCTAACACGCTGAATAGTGTTTGGCAGTTGATCAATACGACTGTGCTGTTTTTTCTGTTATGGTTTTTAGCTTATCAAAGCTTATCCATTTCTTATGTTCTTACTTTCGCTATTTGCATGATCGCAGCTGGATTTTTAGTTCGACTTTTCATCATTTTCCATGATTGCTGTCACTATTCCTTTTTTAAAAACCGCCTTGCCAATAAAATTTTTGGAACAATAGCTGGTATTTTAACGTTGTTTCCGTACAGCAAATGGCAGCACAACCATTCAGTCCACCACGCAACCAGCTCAAATTTAGATAAGCGCGGAACAGGGGATATATGGGTTTTGACAGTTGATGAATATTTGTCAGCACCGCCTTTAACTAAATTCGCCTACAGGGTGTATCGAAATCCGTTCGTGATGTTTGGGCTAGGACCGATTTACGTTTTCCTTATTAAAAATCGGTTTAACAGAAAAAATGCGAGGTTAAAGGAACGCATCAACACATATATAACAAACATATCAATCGTTGCCTTAGTTGGACTGCTTGGTTGGACGATCGGATGGGAGCCGTTTCTTATCATTCAAGGCACAATCTTTTTCATTTCAGGCTCTTTAGGCATTTGGCTTTTTTACGTACAGCACACATTTGAAGATTCTTATTTTGAAGAAGATGAAAACTGGGAGTATGTGAAAGCAGCTGTTGAAGGGAGTTCATACTATAAGCTTCCAAAACCGCTGCAATGGCTTACTGGAAATATCGGTTTTCACCACGTCCATCATTTGAGCCCAAGGATACCTAATTATAAGCTGGAAGAGGCACACAATCAAACGTATCTTTTACAGAATGTACCAACCATCACTCTAGCGACAAGCTTAAAATCTCTCCAATTCCGCTTATGGGATGAGCAAGCGAAAAAGTTTGTCGGGTTTAAAGACTTATCGAAAAAGAAGGAAAAAAACTCGAAAGTCCATATTGAATCTGAATTGTAAAATCTTTAGAAAATTGGGCAAAGTTTTTAAGACGCAGTGTACCTTTTTATGATAAGATAACATGTAAAACAAATTTTTAGAGGATTTGACCATGCAAAAAAAGTATATGATTTTAGAGAAATTCTCGGGAATTACTCCTTATATATGGAGCGTTTTTATCATATTGCCGTTTTATTTTATTTTTCAATCTTCCTCCACTAAGGAAATCATTGCAGGGATCGTGCTGACACTTATATTTTTCTTTGTATATCGTTTAGCTTTTATTTCAAAAAAGTGGCCTGTCTACTTGTGGACATCAATTTTAATTGGGATTTCTATCACGATGACGATCCTTTTCCAATTTATCTATTTTGCTTTTTATATTGCTTACTATAACGGTCATATCAAAAACCGCATTGCTTTTTTAATATTGTACATCATTCACTTAGCTGCAACGACCATCTCGATCAACTATAACGTGGTTCTACAGGAAAAGTTATTCTTAAAACAATTGCCATTTGTCATCATCATTTGGATTAGCGTCATCCTTCTTCCATTCAACATTTATAATCGAAAAAAGCAAGGGCAGCTCGAAGAACAGCTCCAAGATGCCAACAAAAGAATTTCCGAGCTCGTGAAACAGGAGGAGCGCCAGCGAATTGCCCGCGACCTTCATGATGCGTTAGGCCAGAAGCTGTCCCTTATCGGTCTAAAAAGCGATTTGGCTAGAAAATTAATTTACAAAGACCCTGAACAAGCCCGCAGCGAATTAAAAGACGTTCAGCAAACGGCCAGAACTGCATTGAATGAAGTAAGGAAAATAGTTTCACAAATGCGCGGGGTTCGATTGAAAGAGGAAATCATACATATAAAACAACTACTCCAAGCAGCTGAAATCATGTTAGTCAGTAATGAAGAAGAATTCACACTATCAAACGTATCCCCGTTTATTGAGAACATTTTAAGTATGTGTTTGAAAGAAGCAGTAACAAATGTCGTCAAGCATAGCAAAGCTTTCACTTGCCGGATTGCCATTCAGCAATCTTGGAACGAAATATGTATGACGGTGCAAGACGACGGAATCGGCATGGAGGAGGAACGGGATCTTGCGAAAGGAAACGGACTGATCGGAATTAAAGAACGTCTGGAGTTTGTGAACGGCAGTCTGGAAATTTGCTCGGAAAAAGGGACTACATTAATCATGAAAATACCTAATGTAGTAAAACAGACCGTTAAGGAGGGACTCAAATCATGATTCGAATCGTCATAGCTGAAGACCAGCGTATGATGCTGGGCGCTTTAGGGACTTTGCTTAATTTGGAAGAGGATATGGAAGTGGTGGGGAAGGCGAGCAACGGAGAAGAAGCTGTTTCACTTGTGAAGCAATATCAGCCTGATGTTTGCATCATGGATATCGAAATGCCCAAAAAAAGTGGCCTCGAGGCAGCTGAAGAGCTGAAAGACCTGGAATGTAAAGTGATCATTTTAACAACGTTTGCCCGTACTGGTTATTTCCAACGGGCTTTAAAAGCTCGTGTCAGCGGCTATTTATTGAAAGACAGCCCCAGCGAGGAGCTGGCAAGCTCGATCCGCAGCATCATGGCAGGCCGGCGAATCTATGCACCCGAGCTGATGGATGATGTTTACAGTGAAGAAAATCCTCTCACGGAAAGGGAGAAGGAAATATTAGAACTCGTTGCCGATGGGAAAAACACAAAAAAAATCGCGGACGAACTGAAACTAAAAACCGGAACGGTCCGAAACTATATTTCAACGATTTTGGATAAGCTTGAGGTAACGAACCGGATCGAAGCGATTAAACAATCTAAAGAAAGGGGATGGTTTAAATAGACATAAGAAAAATTGTTTTTTCGCAACTAAATCAAAACATCATAAGAGACGGAACCGAAATCTTGCAGGCGAACAAAATGAACAGTTATTAATACCTTTCCCAAAAACACGATAAGTTCCTCAATATATTTCGTGGAACGATGAGATTCAGGTTCCGCCTGCCAATAAATTCACGTATCATATTTATTCTGGTTAAGCCGATAGCGGCACCCTGTTTGTTTGAATTTATATTTTTCTAGAGAAAATGATAATTATATGATTCTCGTTATACCATTTATGAGTTTTCAAGCATCGCGGGCCAAACAATCGCTTTGTGAGAGCCTGTGTGCGTCATGCTTCTCGGTATACGAATTAAAGAATTGTTTTTTATAGATAAGTTTATTTCTTAAGTTCTGATATGCGCTTACTTTTTTTTACTGAACATAATCAAACATTGTACTAGTAAAGCCGCCAAAACTAGACAACTGGCAGCAAACGGAAGGGAGGAAGGCGCCAATCCTGCAAGCAATACAATCCCTCCAAGAGAAGAACCTGCTGCACTTCCTAAATAATTAGCGGAACTGTTTAAAGCTACAACAGCAGCGTCATGCTCAGGCTGGTAACGAAGCCGTTCATGTTGTTGCGGGGCTTGCGAAGGCCAGCCCATTGCCCCTATAGAATAAAAGGTAAAAAGGATCGCATCGGGAAAGAGAGTGCAAATGGTATGCAGATCATAGCTAAAGCCATTATGGCTATAATTCCGGCCATAAGCATTTTCGGTTGTGCCGTCCGGTCAATGAAATATCCAACGGAAAAGCTCCCGATGACACCCCCCAATGCCCCATGCCCACCAATAAGATGCAAGCGTGAGGGTGCTTTTAAGTTATCCAAAATGGTTGAAATATAAGTATAGAGTCCCAAGCTGGAAATACTTGTTAAAAAAGTTACGCTGATGATTGCTGCAACTCGTCCGTTCGCCATTATGGCAAAACGATGCTGCATCGATGGCGGTGGAAACGAGATAATCCCTATCATAGCGACAAAACCTAATTCTCCTATTTAAAAAAGGGATAAGCTTGAATTCTATTACGAATATGTAAAATCGGTGTCTTCTTCATTGATCGTTTCAATTTTCCGACCTTCCCAATCTCGTTCGAATCATACGTTTATTTTAAGCAAACATCTTCAATCCCTCCATTATCGTTTATAGAACAATACGGCGAACTGAAGGAAGTAATTGCATCTAAAAATAAAAAGCGTTGACTTTTAGAGCATTGTTTTGTAATATTAAGTCCATAAATACCTATACATGTATGTGTAAAATGATTAGTTTAAACCAAATTTACAACATTAGATAGGAGGAAGAAGGGAATATGTCTGTAAAAACTATGACTGTAAAAGAAATTGCAAACAAAATCATCCGCGGGGAAGACTTGTTTATAGTCGATGTACGCAATCAAGAGGAGTATGCTGATTGGAGAATAGAAGGAAAGAACGTACAAGTTGTAAATATTCCTTATTTTGAAGTTCTTGACGGTGTGGATCCATTTCTTGAGCAATTGCCTAAAGAGAAAGAAAACGAAATTTATGTGGTCTGTGCCAAAGGAGGATCATCGCTATTTGTTGCCGAACAGCTTGAACAAGCAGGTTTTTCACATGTCTATTCCATTGAAGGCGGTATGAAAGCGTGGAGCGAGCATTTACAACCGGTCAAAATCGCTGAGCTGAAAAACGGCGGTGCGATTTATCAATTTGTCCGTCTCGGGAAAGGCTGCCTGTCCTATTTGATCGAATCAAACGGAGAAGGTGCGCTTATTGATACAAATCGCATGACAGATGTATACGTTGAGTTTGCGAAGGAACGCGAGATTTCTATTAAATATGTCATTGATACCCATTTGCACGCAGACCATATTTCCGGCGGCCGCAAGTTGGCTGAACAATTGGGAGCGACGTACTATTTGCCTCCAAAAGATGCGACAGAAGTGACCTTTTCCTATGCACCGATTCAAGATGAGGATCGCATTCAGGTCGGTCATGCAGTGATCGAAGCTGTTTACTCACCGGGACATACAATTGGCAGCACTTCGTTTATTATAGATGACCAATATTTACTAACGGGAGATGTTTTATTTATCGATTCGATCGGTCGTCCGGATTTGGCTGGAAAAGCGCAGGATTGGGTGGGGGATTTGCGCAAGACATTATATGAGCGCTATAAACAATTAGCAGATGACCTGTTGGTTTTGCCTGCACATTTTATGGTACCGGGTGAAATGAATGACGATGGTAGTGTTGGTACTACATTAGGTATGTTGTACGCAAAAAATCATGGTCTCAATATCGCGAGCGAAGAAGAGTTTCGAAAAACGGTGACGGAAAACTTGCCTCCGCAGCCGAATGCTTATCAGGAAATTCGGCAAACAAATATGGGAAAGCTTCATCCAGATGAAGAGCAGCAACGCGAGATGGAAATCGGTCCAAACCGTTGCGCAGTCCGATAATGATTAAAAAGGGAGACTTGAGTCATTCATGCCGAGTCTCCTTTTTCTCCCTCCGCAAATATTTTTTAAATTAAGTAAAGGGAAAGCTATATTGATAACTAACAAGTAAAGACAATGCCTCTGTTCCAAAAATTTGTTTAGAAAAATAAATCGGTTGATTATATACTTATACATGTATATAATTGTTCATAAATAAAAACAATGAATGAGGTGGAAAGAAGAATTGGAAGGAATACTGCTTTTGGCTTTATTTATTTTGTTATCAATATCTGTCTATCGGCGGTATTATCCAGTAAGAGGAGTTCCGTGTGTTGACTACCGCGATGAAAGTATAAATTCTTTAACGATTTTAGATCTTCGTGATTACAACGAAAAAACAAATCATTATCCCATTGCGAATTCCTTTCACATACCGTTTGCTTATTTAAAACGGCATGTTTATGAAATTCCTGATAAACCAATCCATGTGATTGCAAGTGATGAAGTAGGAAAAAATTTAGGCATTCGCTTTTTGCGCAGCCGCGGTTTTAAAGTGAAGAGCTATTCAATGGCCGATTGTCCTTGCAAAGAAAGGAGAAATGCCAAATGGAATACAGCAAAGAAATCAAAAACCGCCTAAAACGAATTGAAGGACAAGTAAAAGGGATTATTGGTATGATGGAACAAGAAAAGGACTGCAAAAGCGTGATTTCTCAACTTTCTGCTGCACGAAACGCTATTGATCGCACTATTGCCGTTATTGTAAGTTCCAATTTAGAGCAATGTATCCGTGAAAGCTTAGAAAATGGGGAAAAAACGGAACACCTAGTAAAAGAAGCTGTAGAGCTGTTGGTAAAAAGTCGTTAAAAATTTGTCAACTTTTCTTTGAAAAGTTGACAAATTTTTTTATCACTATTAATATACATATAGGGGTAATGGTAATATTAAAGGAGGTCATTGACAATGAATGCAGATAAAGTATTAGATGCAAAGGGTTTTGCATGCCCAATGCCAGTCGTAAGAGCAAAAAAAGCAATTGATGAGTTAGAAGCTGGTCAAGTTTTAGAGGTGCATACAACGGATAAAGGTTCCAAAAACGATTTGACCGCTTGGGCAAAGGCAAGTGGACATACGGTTGTTAATATGAAAGAAGAAAATGGCGTTTTTACGTTTTGGATCAAAAAGGGATAATTTTTGCTATCTTTATACCCCTATGAGTATTTTGGGAAGAAGGTGGAAACAAAGTGTCGGAGCAAAAGAAAAAAACAACGATCATCTTGTTTAGCGGTGACTATGATAAGGCGATGGCAGCGTATATTATCGCGAACGGCGCTGCTGCCTATGACCATGAGGTTACAATTTTTCATACGTTCTGGGGGCTTAACGCATTGCGTAAAGATTCGACAGTTCCGGTGAAAAAAGGATTATTAGAAAAAATGTTTGCGAAAATGATGCCGCGTGGTGCTGACCGCATGGGACTGTCGCGGATGAACTTTGGCGGAATAGGAGCGAAGTTAATTAAGCGGGTGATAAAAAAACATAATGCTGTGCCGCTGCCGCAATTAATCGATATGGCAAAGGAACAAGGAATAAAGCTGGTTGCTTGCCAAATGACAGTCGATCTTTTAGGACTCCAACAGGATGAATTAATAGACGGCATCGAATTTGCAGGGGTTGCTGCGTATTTAGCAGATGCTTCTGAAGGAAATGTCAATTTGTTTATTTAAGGTGGGGCTTATGGTTCAAACCATTATTAATATTGGTCTAGTTCTATTGGTGATATGGTTCGTTGTCAATCGGTTTCTGCCCATAAAAGTCCTGCGGTAATATGTCAAGGTGAAAAATCATAGAAATTGGAAATTCCCTTGTCCGATGATCCGAAAAAAGGCAATACTGAAGAAACCCAGTATTGGTACATGTAATAAACTGGGTCTAAAGGTTGATATTGGTATACCAGATCGATCCTCTTATCGATCTTCCCCCTTTCTTGGCGTGTAGATTTGACCGTTGCGTAGCAGCGCATCGATCACACGCACGAGTTTTCTAGCGGTGAGGACGAGGGCTCGTTTATGTTGGTGTTTGGGCACTTCCTCATACTTCTTCCGGTAGTACGCACGAAACGTCGCATCATGCCGTTGCACCGAGTTGGCAGCCTCCACTAGGTAGTAACGGAGATAGCGATTGCCGGAACGAATGAGGGAGGTGTCCTCGGCTTGAAAACGGCCCGATTGGTGCTTGGACCATGTCAAGCCGGCATATTTTGCCAAGGCGGCCTGGTTGTGAAACCGCTCGATTTGCCCGATTTCGGCCAGGATGCCTGCGGTATAAACCGGTCCGATGCCTGGGATGGTTTGCAGTGTGTTCGGAATGCCTTCAAGATGGCGGGTAATGGCTTTATCGAGCTCTTTGAGCTGCGATTGCAGGCTGCGGATTGATTGAATCGACAGCCCTAACAGCAAGTCGATGGAATCCTCGACACACTTGGACAACCGATACGACGAACGGGCCGCCTTTTGAATCGACTTGGCGATGCATTCCGGATCGGCAAAGCGATTGCGCCCTTTTTGGCGCAGGAAGTCGGCCAACTGCTTGACATCCATTTGGCAGATGTCATCGAGGCTCCACGACTCAAGCAGCAGTTCGAGAATGGCATGTCCGAAGATCGAACTGTCCACCTCTTGGGTAAAGGAACTGCATTTGTAAAACAAGTGCTGGAGAAAATACTGTTTCTCACGGGTTAACTGGTGGACGAGATGATATCGCATGCGTGTCAGTCGCTGAAGCGCGAGAAACTGCTCCTTGAGGACAGCCGTCATCTTCAGACGGCCGAAGCGAAGCCGATCCGCAATGATCCAAGCATCGATGTCATCCGTTTTCTCCAAGTCGACATAGGCTTCTTTAAACTTGCGAATGAGCTTTGGATTGATCGTAAACACCTTGACGTTCCAAGCCTGCAAGGCCTCCTGCTGGTGGAAAAACATAGCTGGATGCCAACTGTAGACCGAGGTGGCTTCCATCCCGATCAGAATTTCGGTTGGCTTTCGCTTGTTAGCCCACAGGAGGATTTGATCCCGAAGGAAGGTGGCGCCCAGAAGATGATTATCCACTTTGAAGCGTGCGCACGTATTTCCTTCATGATCCATAATGCAGGTGGCTAAGTCGCGTGAGCTCACGTCGATCCCGACGTAGAGTTTCATGAGATCACCTCCTATTGTTGTAGGATCGAGGGGTAGGACTCTTCGGGATGCCCCCGGATCGCGCCTGTTGACCAGTCACCCTCGCATATGAGAACTCACGTTGGACCATGGGCTGCCCTGGAAGCTGCTCCTTCCAGCATGGGGAAAACCAACGGGAACAGCCTGCGGGTTAGACGTCCAAACAGGGGCCGAGGAGACAGACTTTACAAGTAGTCAAAGCTACAGGAGTGAGAAGAGTATCCCCGATGATCCTAAGACCATTATCCAGGAACATTGCGAAAAGTCCAACCCCGGTACGCTCAACCCTTTGTGGGAGGGGCGCGCCCCTCCCACAAAGGCAACCACCCAAGATATGCGATTGTCAAGGAGCGTATCGGACTGGAAATTCGATAAAAAAACTTTCTGAAACTTAGTATACGAGGAGTGCGAATCATATCAGTAGTGCAATTAAAGAAGGAATTACGAAAAAAAGATGTTCATTACATTGACGTACGCACACCTATTGAGTTTCATACGAACCATATTCCTGGTTTTAAAAATATTCCGCTTCACGAGCTTCCAAAACGAGTTCATGAACTATCAAAAGATAAAGAAGTCATTGTGATTTGTCAAAGTGGAATGAAAAGCGCCAAAGCAAGCAAATTATTAAAGAAATTAGGATTTCAGCGTGTAACCAATGTAAAAGGCGGCATGAACTCTTGGTCATAAAGGTTGCTATGAAACAACTATTCTGCTAAAGAAATTTGAGGCGTTGTTCCATAAAAGGAAAACATTCAATGTTATTGATGTTCATGAACTAGAAGAAGTCGATTCAGGAAAATTTCTAGTTCCATAAATATTACGCCCTGACTATTCAAGTTTCGGAGAATGAACTAGATACAGAAAAAGAAACTACTCTCGCCTGCTGTATGAAGGAAAAAGCAGACGAGCCGAAAACTATCGGAAAGTTGCAGAAATTGATGCATAAATAAGAAGATCCTGTAGAATAGTTCCCATTATTTAAGGAGGAGAAAGTCATGATTCAAGTAGATATGACAATAGACGCTAAAGGGTTGTCTTGTCCGCTGCCGATTGTCAAAGCGAAAAAAGCGATTCATAAGTTGCAGCCTGGACAAGTACTGGAGGTACAAGCAACAGACAAAGGATCGAAAGCGGATATGAAAGCATGGGCAGAAAGCACTGGACATCACTATCTCGGTACAATTGAAGAAGAGAGGATATTAAAGCACTATATTCGTAGAGCAAGTGAGAGCGAGGCAAAGAATGAAGCGAAATTCCCCCATGTTATTCGCAATGAAGAATTAGCAGACAAAATACATGATCCGTCAATTATCATTTTAGATGTCCGTGAACCGGCAGAGTTTGCATTTGGGCATATTCCTGGTGCCGTGTCAATTCCTCTTGGAGAATTGGAGGAACGGATCAAGGAACTCCCGCAAGATAAGACCATTTATGTCGTCTGCCGCACGGGAACGCGCAGTAGTTTGGCAGCCCAGAAATTAGCAGAAAAAGGGTTTTCAAACGTATGGAATATTGTCCCCGGTATGTCAGAATGGAATGGATCGCTTGAACAATGATTGAACAGTTGGTTATCAATATACAAATATATGATAAAGGTACAAAAAATCTTTAAACAACAAAAAACATTTTTGTAGTATACATGCGAACTATTTTGCAATTGGAAAATGAAAGGCGAAATTTCTCAATATTGAATTGTTCCTTATTGTGAATTAATCGATGGTTGATTGCATTATGGGACGAAAATTCATTTATCGCCTTGGGCATCAAGCAATAGACATACGATGATGAAAAAGAAGAACATGATCGATCATTGTCGAATTAAAAAGGATAATTCACTTACTAGCGGGGTGCATATACGGCCCCCCGATTTTAACAACATCAAAGGAGTAGTATATCAATGGAAATAACGTTCAATTTTATTATCGTAATGTTTCTTATTGGCTTTATCGGTTCCTTCCTTTCCGGTATGGTTGGGATTGGCGGTTCCATTATTAAATATCCGATGCTTCTTTACCTGCCCCCGCTTTTTGGGCTTGCCGAGTTCAGCGCCCATGAAGTATCGGGAATTAGTGCCGTCCAAGTATTTTTTACGACGATTGGCGGTGTTTTAGTCTATCGGAAAGGTGGATACTTAAATAAGTCGTTAATTTTTTATATGGGGAGCAGTATTTTAATTGGAAGTTTCATTGGCGGATATGTTTCTAGGATAATGAGTGAAGGAAGCATTAATCTTGTATACGGCATTTTAGCAGCATTTGCTATTTTGATGATGTTCGTAGCAAATAAAGGGATGGATGATATTCCATTAGACATGGTGAGCTTCAATAAATGCCTGGCAGTTTCGCTTTCATTTTTGATCGGAATTGGATCTGGAATCGTCGGGGCGGCAGGAGCTTTTCTATTAGTGCCGATTATGCTTTCTGTTCTAAAAATTCCAACGAAAATGACGATTGCCTCCTCATTAGCGATCACGTTTATTTCCTCAATCGGATCGACATTTGCAAAAATCACAACGGGCCAAGTTGAATTCATTCCTGCGATAATTATGGTCATTGCAAGTTTGATTGCATCTCCTTTAGGTGCAAAAGCAGCAAAAAATGAGCACAAAAGTACTCCGCGTAATTTTAGCTGTCTTAATTTTAGCGACGGCAGCGAAAATTTGGATCGATATTTTTTAAGCCGTCAGTGAAAAAACTTCCATG
Organism: Aeribacillus sp. FSL M8-0235; assembly: GCF_038000355.1. Lineage (NCBI taxonomy): Bacteria > Bacillati > Bacillota > Bacilli > Caryophanales > Bacillaceae > Aeribacillus > Aeribacillus sp. FSL M8-0235. The sequence goes on from NZ_JBBOBW010000001.1 coordinate 1,853,533, forward strand.
TGTGATTCGAAAAAACGAATCAAGATGTATAATAATTATGGCGTATCATTTATTGGTTTTAAAGTTAGGAAAACAAAGAGAGAATATTTGGAGCTCTTACTTGGATGATAAGGATGCTATAGTGATCAAGTGTATGATGAAAACAAACATGAACTATATGCAATGATTCGCCTGATCATGCAATGGTGTTCAGCGCGCTTTCACCACAATCTAAAAACCATTTCGCTCTGCAAGTGTGTCTGAAAAGGATTTTGCCCGCATTCAATATAGCTGTCTTTCGCTTATAGAAGGAACAATGAATTTGTTTTTACGATCATCCGGATCAAAGATTCAACAGTTCATCTTTGATTGGCTGCTCTGAAAACATGTTTATAAGGTTGTGTTTGAACTGAAGCGCTGAGGAGGCTGATTGACTGTTCAAGAATCAAGTTGATTATAATTGTATGTAATTTTATTATCAGGGCTTTGCAGAAAATAAAGCAGTTTATTGCTAAAAGACTTAGATTTTGCTTTTATGGTTGGGCTTCGTGTATTATTGAATTAATAATAAAATTATTAATTACGTTTTAGGGGCTAATGATCACTGCCACGCTGTCAACAATTAGAGCTAGTCGTCAAGGTATTGTAGATTTGTTGGTTATATGCTAATCTATCCATGCAAGAGCGATCAACCTCCGTTTTAGGATTGTCGTTGTTCGTGTTTTTATTGTCTGTTAATGCAAATTTTATTCCGCAACTGTTGTTTTGAAATATAAGTATTGTCAATTGGAGGTAGCAATGGAACTTATAGAAGTGTTTAAAGCCTTGTCAAATGAAACGAGGCTGCAAATCGTACAATGGCTCAAAAATCCAGAAGCTCACTTTCCAAAACCGCAGCACGGTGATATACACGAAGATGGTGTATGTGTGAGCGATATCCATAAAAAAGTTGGACTGTCACAATCTACTGTATCCCATTATTTATCGATGCTGCAAAATGCCGGATTAATAAAGGCAAAACGTGTTGGGCAATGGACTTATTATAAAAGGGATGAAGAGAACATCAAAAAATTGAATGAATTATTATCAAGGGATTTATAGGCCTAATTTTTTAATTGTTGCTTTTGGCTTGAATCCCTTTTTATTTTGTTTTATTATATTTATAGATTCAGATATCGAGAATTATCGATTTATTATTATTTATATCGATGATTCTAGATATTTAAATAAATAAAAAATATACTTCTACAAATTTTCGGGTTTTATGAAACCGCTTTTTTTGTAATCGTTATCAATTTTTGGGCGGTTGAAATGCTTCTTCTTTGTCAAAAAGCGAAAGTATTGGAAGAAGGAGTTTTGCATATTGGTGACGACATCAGATTAGATCGTCGTTCGATAAAGTGGTCATGACAAGAATCAGTGATGTCAAACTGCTAGCATTTGAGGAGGTGAGGGCAGAAACACAAAAAATGATGCTTGTTCAAGCGAACAAAATTGAAATAGTGTCATTTGAGATCATGACAATATGAATCTGCTAGTTAAATGAAAACTATGAAAGGGAGCGAAGCAAAGATGTTGCGAGATATTGATTTACAATCTATCCAAGAAGTAAGAAATTACCTTGAGGAAGCGAAAACAGCTCAAAAAATAATGGCAAAGATGACTCAGAGCGAGATTGATCATATTGTTGAAAGCATGGTTAAAGCGGCAAGGGAAGAAGCTGAGCGATTGGCTGCTATGGCAGTAGAAGAGACTGGCTTCGGGAATGTTCCTGATAAAACAGTAAAAAATCTGTTCGCAGCGAATGATGTTTACAATTCTATCAAGGATGTGAAAACAGTCGGGATTATTCGTCGCGATGAAGAAAACCGCGTATGGGAAGTTGCTCAACCTGTAGGGATCGTTGCAGGAATTGTTCCATCTACAAATCCTACCTCAACAGTCATTTTTAAATCATTGATCGCAGTTAAAGCAGGAAATGCGATTATTTTCAGCCCTCACCCAGCTGCTGCAAAATGTACAACGGAAGCGGCAAGAATTATGCAAGAAGCAGCAGAGCGTGCCGGAGCACCAAAAGGTTTGATTTTGTGCATTACCCAACCAACATTGGCAGCAACAAACGAGCTGATGAAGCATAAATTAACTGATGTCATCCTTGCCACAGGCGGTCCTGGATTGGTAAGAGCTGCTTACAGCTCCGGAAAACCAGCATACGGAGTAGGTCCTGGAAACGTACCTGTATACATTCATGAAAGTGCCAATATCGAAAAAGCTGTTGAACTTATTATTGAAAGCAAAACTTTTGACTACGGAACAATTTGTGCTTCTGAACAAGCTCTTTTAGTGGATGAGTCGATTAAAGAGAAAGTTGTTGCAGAGATGACAAAACAAGGCGCTTATTTCTTGAATGAAGAAGAAAAACGAAAAGTAGAATCCATCATTCTCGTAAACGGTGGACTGAATGCAAAAATTGTAGGAAAGTCACCTCAAGTGATTGGTGAAATGGCAGGTATTGAAGTTCCGTCCGAGGCGAAAGTGATCGTTGCAGAAGAAACAGGAGTTGGGAAAGAATATCCATTCTCAATTGAAAAACTATCTCCAACGCTAGCATTTTATACAGTGAAAGATATGCAAGCAGCAAGCGAGCTTGCCCAAAAACTTCTTGATGCAGGCGGACTTGGTCACACAGTCGGAATTCACGCTGAAGACGAAAAAGTAATCGAAGCTTACACAATCGATAAACCAGCAGGACGTATCATTGTAAATGCCGGTACAACATTTGGCGCTATTGGCGCTACAGTGAACGTAAAACCGTCCTTGACTCTTGGCTGCGGTGCTATTGGCAACAACGTTACATCTGACAATGTTACAGTCAATCACTTGTTTAACATTAAACGTGTTGCATTTGGAGTCCGCCAAATGCCAAAAAAAGAGGAAAGTGCACAAAATGAACCTGCATTAACGAAATAACTTGACTGTCCATAAAAACTCTTTTGATAGATTAAAAGACTGTATCAAACATCTGCCATGTTCTTTGATACAGCTAAAATAATAAATTCGACACTCCGGAAGTGATAATGCGTTTACCCCCCTAAAAAAATTTCGTTGTAAGGACGATATTCAGTACAAAAATCCATGCAGGAGCATCTTTTCCTGCATGGATTTATTATTACACACATCAACTAGTAAGCTCGTGCAGTTCACTGGATCTATTTTAAAAAGTTTATTGTTAATTTAGAAATCGTAAAGTGGTAGCGGGAAAACTTCCAAAACAACACTAGATTATTGTTTGCGCTGCAAAAATAAAAAGCCAATCATTGCCATTAAAAGCATTTTATGATGTTTCGACAAGTTGTCAGAGAGCTCAACGATATCATTGTACACATCACGAAAAATATTCGTATATTCATGAGGAAAATATCCATTGTAAAAACGGGCCCACTGCCGACCTTCAGAATCAGTTAACGTAAAATCGCCAGAAAAGGCTTTAACCTTAACATGGAGAATCAGCTTATCATCAGCATCTCTCAGCTCACCTTTTATGTTGACTAGACTTTTCCAATCCTCTTGTACATACTCTCCCAGTTTTCGGCCATGTACATCCTTCACAGTTACAATCGACTTTTTCATTCCTTTTCTCTTAAAGGTAAACAGCACATTTCCTTTATTCGAAAAAACACCATATGTAATCGGAAGCGTCATGATCAATGAATCACGAAGCAGCAGGCTCATTGGGTAAAAAATAAAAGGAATACGGATTGGCTTAATCGTTCCAACAAAATGGCCGCTTTTTTCAAACAGTAGGAGACGAGGAAAAAAACCAAGATCTTTTTTTAAAACTAGATGATCCAACTCAAGGAGGGAAGCTTTTGACTCATGAATTTGAATATCTTTCACCTTGTTATATTTCATCTGGTTTGAAACTCCGGTAAAAAACAAAAAAAGACCGACAATACCTATTGAAGAAAGATTTAACCAATTTTGTAAAGAATCTGGTCGATCGATGAAAAAAACAGAAATACCAATGAGCATAACTATAGAAGATAGAGCAAATGCTGCTTTCATTCTCCGTTTATACATAGTAGCAATCATCAAATCAACTCCAGTGAAACATAGGGAAGTCTTTCTACCTCATCAACTATCAGTTTAGATTAGTAGTTTATTGTATTCAATATTTTTTACATCCTTTTAGTAAAAAAAATGGAGAAGACATCAAGATGAGGCGGCTTTGAATGTGCTCGTGCTCACCAGCCATAGCAATCCTAAGTTATTCATTAGCACAATATGCCAAATAGAGAACTGTATGATTGGGCACGTTTTTTTATTTATTTTCAAAGGTCAGAATAAAAGTTTAAATACAGGTTCTTTGAATAAAATGGGGAAAAATTTTTGCTTTTTGTATGGTATTTCCAGGAAATAGCACAGGGTTAAAAAAAGAAGTGAGGTTATCACTTTTTGAGGTGGTTGTAGGTTACATAATTTTTTTTCGTAACGTACGGATGGAAACGTCATGTTCGCCAATAATTTCGTAAACAGATTTGAAGCTTTCTTGGAGGTTTTTCATTTCTTTGTTTGTTTCCATTACAGCTTGTTTAATTGATTTTTGTTCCTGTTCAATCCGATTCAATCGCTCTTCAACATAATTTAAGCGTGTTTCTACTTGATCTAATCGCTCTCCTACTCGATCCAACCGATTTTCGACCCGATTCAATCGCTCTTCAACATGATTTAAGCGTGTTTCTACTTGATCTAATCTCTCTTCTACTCGATCCAACCGATTTTCGACCCGATTTAATCGATCATCCACCTGGTCCAATCGCGTCCCGATATAATCTAGTCGATCATGCACATTTTTAAGATCATTGTCAATAGACATCACTTTTTCTAAAATTAAGTCGAGTTTTTGTTCCATTTTTTGACTCCTTTTAAAAATCTCCTTTTCTCAATTTTATTCGAATGAAATGGTTCTGACAAGTACGGATTGGGTGCCTTGAATTGATTAAATGCAGTATCAAAAATGCCCGAGCATTAATAAAATCTGCATCTTTTAGTCGGCATGACTATGTGACGATGGATAGTGTAGAAGGGATTCATACGTAAAAAAGCTGGTAAACGTGTTGAAATTATGTTTCCGTTTTATCATTCATTGTGTGTTCGAAATATTAAAGAATAAGATAATTGTGAGAATTAAGGTATTTTTATGTAGAACAATACAAAAGTATTAAATAAGCATAAAATTGCTTTTCAAAATCAGGAATCTAAATTTTTCATCATCATCGAAATAAACCCTTTGTGTTGGGGCTGTCTAATAAGTCGATTTTCCGGCTTATAGACGCCCCTTTAATGTTTTAGAAACGTTGATATATCAATGCTTATGATGTTTCGTTTTCAATGGATTTTGACTTTCTGGACAACCCCAACACAAGAACACAATGATTGTTCAAGCCAATTAAATATTCGTCTTCATGCTGTTTCATTAGTCTTATTGATTTATTTTATTACAAATGAAAACAATCAAATGCTAAACAACTATAGGGCTGAAATGCTTTTTTTTGGCAGAAGAAGGTTTTGTGAATATATAGATAGCGATAAAAGCTAGAATTGTTAAAATAGCTACTACGAAAGCAGTTTTTTATCCTACGAACTCCCATTGATTAATGAGAAGAAGAAAGGGGGGAATAGTTGCTGTAATCCATGCTTGAATAAACGCGACCCACCCAGTAAAGATAGCAATGTTCTTTTTTTGTGCAAGCAGCAAGTAAAATAATGTCCATAGAATGGAGCACATAAGCCAAATAATACCGAATTTTATATCTTGCAGTTTAATAAAGTTTATATAGCTGTATCCTAAAGCAAGAATTGCTACCTATAGAGAGTCCCAACCTAAGACTGAAGAGTTGAAGTTTATAGATTAGAAATTCCTACATATAAATAAGTTAAATCAAAAAGAAATATGCCGGATTTCGTTAAAGATTCTCCATGAATCTTCTGTAGATGTAAAAATGAGATAAAATGGTGTGATAACCTTCATTGATCCAATAAATAAGTTAAACACTCTCGCACTTTTTTCATCGACTTTTCCCAATAGCATTAAACCATTTATAAATAATGCTGCACCAACAAACATTAGACCGACTTTATCCATGCTCTTCCCCCTAAACAGTGAAATAATTATCACTTTTCTTGTGCTGTTTCAAAGAGGATGAGATTGCCGTCCTTAATTTTTGCAATAAATTTGGTTGGGTGATCTTGATGTAATCTCTTGCTGATTTTTGCAGCTAAAGGAACTTCTATATATTTTCGAATAGCGCGTTTTAAAAATCTCGCGCCATATCGCTGATCAAATCCTTTTTTAATCAAAAATTTACGAGCAGATCCTTCGAGCTGAAGTGTGCAGTTGTATTTTTTTATTCTTCGGTTAATAGCTTGAATGTTAAGATCAAGAATATGTTCCAGCGCATCTTGTTTTAGCCACTGAAAGACAAAAATATCATCGAATCTGTTGATAAACTCAGGACTAAATCGTTTTTCTAATTGGGAAAAAACTATCGAGCGGAGAAAATCTTGTTCTGTTTTTCCAAAATTGGAAGGGCTTAAAAACCAAAGCAGTTTACGTAATCTATATTTTAAACTTTTATTTGCATAACTAATAATTTCTTTTGCCCCAATATTGCTTGTCATAAAGATCATGGCATTACGAAAATGAATAACCTTCTCTCCAGATGTCATAACGAGTATGCCGTTATCCATTACATTAAGCAGGGAATAAATCACTTGGTCATTTGCTTTCTCCAGTTCGTCAAAAAGAACAATTCCAGGTTTACTGTAGGATCCTTCAATTTTTTCCTTTTGAAATAAGGAGTTCCCCTCTTTGCTTCCTACATATCCTGGAGGTGCACCGGTTAGTGCCGCAGCATAGTGTTCCTGGGTTAGTGTATTCATGTCAATACGGCAAAAAGCCTCCGCATTTCCGTAAATAGCTTCACTAAGTACGCGAACGATTTCTGTTTTTCCAACCCCTGTAGGCCCAAGAAGTAAGGCTACATACAAAGGGCGGTTTTCTTCTGTAATATCCGTCCAAATTATATTTAACATTTCTTCTATACCTTCTAACACTTCATCTTGTCCCCAAATTTTTGAACGTATGTGTTGAATTACTTCGTTGACTTCAAAACGAAATCGGGTCACTAAGGGAGAAGAAGAATTAAAAGTTTCTGAATGGTTATCAGATGATATAGAATTTTGCTGGCGATTCTCATTTAAATCCTTTAATTTAGATGTTATAAATGTCATAGCATCATCTCCTGATTAGCGATCAGGAGGTCAAGTCCTAGAACCTGACCTCTTCTTCTTATCAAGATCATTTTCCAGTTGTTTTCTCAATTTCTTCATGAGGGATTCCTTCTATCGGACATTCCACAGTTCCCACTGTAGAGCGTGTAATCTTTTCTACATTTTCACGAGCCTTCTCTGCATCAAGCACCCAGGTGCGGTAAAAATCAAATGGACACTCTGCTAAACCGCGGCTGTCATCTCCCGATTGAATTAAACCGGTATACCCACGGTGAAGCAGTTTAAATAAGTGGTTTTGTGATTGCGAATTTTTGCGGAAATCACGGATTTGCGAAATCGACAGTTCCGCGTATTGGATTCCGTTTTCTTCTGTTCCGCATTCCCCTAATGTACGGCCATCAAAACCAACAATAGCTGAATGGCCAAAGTAAGAATAGACGCCGTCGAATCCAGATGCATTCGCAACAGCTACATACGTATTATTTGCCCATGCCATAGCCTTTGCCATAATGATTTGCTGTTCTTTTGAAGGATACATATAGCCTTGGCATCTCACAATAAGTTCAGCGCCTTTCATGGCGCAATCACGCCAAATTTCCGGATAGTTCCCATCGTCGCAGACAATTAAGCTTATTTTTATTCCTTTTGGTCCTTCTACTACATATGTTGTGTCTCCTGGATACCACGCTTCAATTGGACACCAAGGAATAATTTTTCGATATTTTTGTACAATTTCTCCTTTATTGTTCATTAAAATCAAGGTGTTATAAGGAGCTTTATTGGGATGATCTTCATGTCTTTCACCTGTTAAAGAAAATACCCCCCAAGTGTTAGCAGCACGACATGCTTGGGCAAATATTGCAGTCTCTTCTCCAGGAATGGAAGAGGCAGTATCGTACATTTCTTGTTCATCATACATAATTCCATGAGTGCTGTACTCTGGAAAAACGATTAAGTCCATACCAGGAAGTCCCTTTTTGATTCCTACAATCATGTCTGCTATTTTGCGACAGTTATCTAATACCTCATTCTTTGTGTGAAGACGAGGCATTTTGTAATTGACCACTGCTATACCAACTGTGTCATGGCTGCTTGAGATATCCCCATGTCTCATTTTTCATTACTCCTTTCTATAATTGAATGTAAAGCTGGAAACGTAGCCTATTGTTTTGTTTCCTGCTTTCTCGCTTATATCTACTGCAAGAAATATGCCAAATTTATAAATGCTTTATTTTTAGTATAGGAGGGAAAGGGAGGATTTCACTTTTGCGACATTATTATTGATGAAATATTTGAAATGTTATGAATTTTATAATAAGATTAAAGTGAAATAGGCATGTTTAATTTTTATACATTGTCGCAAATTGATACAAAAGAGGGATTTATATGAATATTTGCATCGGCTTTTTATTTTCATTAACGGGCATCACTTCCTTGACAGAAATTGGTCAATATCGAGCAGCTGTGTATGCTCTTGAAAAATTCCAAAAAGACAACAGTAAATCAAATATTACCTTTACCTTTGAAGCAAGAGACATTCGTTCCGATCCAATTGAAAGCTATAGACAAGCATTAGATATGGCGTGTTCAGGGATAAAAGTTTTTGTAGGATGCTATACGTCCGCATGCCGGAAAGCTATTTTACCTGTTCTTGAACAATACGATTGCCTTTTAATATATCCGGCGCTTTATGAAGGACAGGAGATTCATCCAAATGTTTTCTATGTTGGAGAAATTCCCAATCAACAAATCACTTCACTGCTTAAATTTACGATTGAACAATTTGGCAAAAAAGTTTACCTAATTGGAAACGATTATGTTTACCCTAGATATACGAATCAACAAATTAGAGAGATGTTATATGAATTGGACGGGAAAGTGATTGGGGAAAAATATGTTCCATTAGGGCATAAAGAGTTCTCGACTTATTTGGAAGAGATTAAACATTCTTCTTCCAATGCAATATTGTCTACGCTTGTCGGGGAAAGTATATTACCTTTTTATAAAATGTATTATGAATTAGGATTCAATCCTGAGGAAATGCCTATTATCAGCCCAATTACAACAGAGCTGGAGATACAAGCAATGGAGCCAAAATATGCAGCTGGTCATTACAGTTGTTTTAGTTATTTCCAGTCATTAGATATTCCTGAAAACGATTTACTTGTAAAAGGCATGAAAGAAAAATATGGTTTGGATACTGTTATTTCCTCGGTTATGTGCAGTACTTATATAGGGGTTCAAATAGTATTAGACGCGATATGTCATTTACAATCTACAGAAAGAAAAAAAATCACAAAATATTTATATGAGAAAGAGTTTTCATCACCGAGTGGAAAAATTAAAATAGAATCTAATCATCATGTGTCAAGAGAAATGAGGATTGGAAAAGCAAAGGAAAATGGACAGTTTGAGATTGTTTGGAGCTCGGAAAAACAAATTTTTGCTAGACCGCTTTTAACAAATACGCTTTTTGATTCTGTAGATGAAGAAGATATATGGAAAGGTTTAGTCGAAGAAATAGGGAAAGAGGTATCTGATGGAATTATCGCCGTTGACCAAAGTGATAAGATACTATACGTGAATCCCCATGCTTTTGAAATAACGAAAGCTAAATCCGGTGATCTTTTCGATGAAGCGAACCTATTGGATATTGGTTATGAAGTAATGAAAAGGAAAATGAGAATGCCGTACAACGCTTTTTTGATTTTTATAAAGAAAAGATCAGGACAAGCTATTCAGCAGTCAAATGAAAAATACCATTTTGGAAAAATAGCAACTTACAATCCGGCCTTTCAAAAAGAGCTCCGCATTGCTTCGATCTCCTCACAATTTGACGCCAATGTATTGATATTTGGGGAAACAGGAACTGGTAAAGAAGTTTTGGCAAGAACGATTCATGAGCAAAGCCCTCGCCGAAATGGACCGTTTATTGCTTTGAATGCCGGTGCTATTCCAAGAGAACTGATTGCCAGTGAGTTATTTGGATATGTGGAAGGAGCATTTACTGGTTCAAAAAAGGGTGGAAGCGTTGGGAAGTTTGAAGCTGCCAACGGGGGCACATTGTTTCTTGATGAAATTGGAGAGATGCCATTAGAATTGCAAGTAAGCCTTCTTAGAGTGTTGGAGGAGCGAAAAGTCGTTCGCATAGGTGACTATAAAGAACGTCCAGTTAATGTAAGGGTCATTGCTGCAACAAACCGCAATCTAAAAGAGGAGATTGCTTACCAAGGTTCTTTCCGTTCCGACCTGTATTATCGATTAAATGTATTTACTATTCAGATTCCTCCGCTTAGACACCGATTAGAAGATATCCCTTATTTATCTGCACAATTTTTGCGCCAGTTTCATCAGTATTATGGAAAAGGACCACTAGAGTTATCTGATTCCGCATTGCAAATGCTTCAGTCCTATTATTGGCCAGGAAACATTCGTGAACTGAAAAACGTGATGGAAAGGGCATTTCTTTTAGCAATTCATGAGACGAAAATCTGTCCTATGCACTTGCCTGAAGACTTCCAAAGCTCCAGTACAATAAAACAATCTCATGTAGTTGGCAATCTAAAGTCTTTGGAAAAACAAATGATCGAGCAAGTTCTCCAAGAAACAAAAAATATGACGGAAGCAGCACAAATTCTTGGCATTACGAGAAGCACGTTATATCGAAAAATGAATAAATGGAACATCCGAAAAAAACGTTCAAAGGAGCAATAATAGTTGTTTCGCATCCTTTTCAGAAAAAAAAAGCCCGTAATTAAATCGGATCTCTTTTGATTTTCTTTTTTTTCACTATTACAAAAGTAAATACGCTGTATTTTCATAGAAAAAATCCCCAAAAAGAATGATCAATCATTCAAGACAGAAAGGTGTACGCATTTTTATGTAATAAAAATTAACATGAAATTTGTTTTCTAGCTAAAATTCATTGTTTTCAAACGTTTAAAAAACTCAAAAATAATGTTATAATTATGTTATGTTATTTTTAATTACATTTAAATGAAATTATTTATAACAAATTAAAATTAGATCGTACTCTTAGTCATTTCCCAGCTTTAAAAAGCAGACTAATAAAATATAAACAGCATTATTTTGACGGCAATAGTGATTTATCTGCATGGAAAAATTTCTAATTAGAGTTAGTAAATATAGGAATGAATCTTTATGAGTCATTTCCTATTTAAAATAATAAATTGAATTAAAAGAACAGGAGGAGTCTGATAATGGGAAGTATTGGAAGTATGACGAAGCCACCAGAAGGGTTTTTAGCAGCTTTAATTCAATATCCGGTTCCAGTAGTGGAATCCAGAAAAGATATTGAAAAACAAATTGAACAAATTGTTCGAACAGTTCATTCCACAAAAGCGGGATATCCCGGATTAGAGTTAATCGTATTCCCTGAATATAGTACACAAGGTTTAAACACAAAAAAATGGACTACTGATGAATTTTTATGTACAATACCTGGTCCAGAAACAGATGCGTTTGCGCAAGCATGTAAAGAAGCTCAAGTATATGGGGTATTTTCAATTATGGAAAAAAATCCAGATGGAGGACTGCCATACAATACAGCCATTATCATCGATCCGCAAGGCGAGATTATTCTTAAGTATCGTAAATTAAATCCTTGGGTTCCTATTGAACCATGGCAGCCAGGGGATTTAGGTATGCCAGTTTGTGATGGACCAGGCGGAAGCAAATTGGCAGTATGCATTTGTCATGATGGCATGTTCCCTGAAATTGCTCGAGAAGCTGCTTATAAAGGAGCTAATGTTTTAATTAGAATTTCGGGATACAGTACACAAGTAAATGAACAATGGATTTTAACAAATCGTTCAAATGCATGGCATAATTTAATGTATACATTATCGGTAAATCTAGCCGGTTACGATGGGGTATTTTATTATTTCGGAGAAGGCCAAATTTGTAATTTTGATGGAACGACATTGGTTCAAGGACACAGAAATCCTTGGGAAATCGTTACGGCTGAAATATATCCGAAACTGGCAGATCAAGCACGTTTGAATTGGGGGCTTGAAAACAATATATTTAATTTGGGAACGAGAGGTTATGTAGCTGTTCCAGGAGGTGTTAAAGAAAATCCTTATACATTTATCAAAGACTTGGCTGAAGGCAAATATAAGTTGCCATGGGAAGACGACATAAAAATTAAAGATGGCTCAATTTATGGATATAAGAAAAATGAAGTCATTCAAGCTAAATAACGGTAAAAGTAAAGAGGGTGCCCCAAAAGTTGAATATCGGGCACCCCTTTCTTTTGAAACGTAAGCGTCAAATACTCAGCACCTTCTAGTTGTGAATGTTACATGAGATAATCTCCATAGAAAAAATGCTGGAGGTTATGCTATGAATGATGCTGACAAAAGAATAGAATGGAAATCCAGGTATGATGCTTGGAAAACAAGTGGATTGAGTGCTTCTGAGTGGTCTCGCATCAATGATGTAAATATACATCAGATGTACTACTGGATTCGAAAGTTTCGAGAGGAAGAAATTTCTACGAACGAGCATCAATCAAAATGGTTGACGGTGGATGTCCAAGAAATCTCCTCCCATCATACGGGTCAGGAATCTGTCCTTATTCATTACGGTGCACTGTCCATCGAAGTACGTCCAGGCACCGATTTGAATCTACTTTCCGATGTAGTGCGTGTGATTCAAAATCGATGATATCTAACGCAAATTTTGAACGAGTGTACCTTGCACGTGGAAGCACCGATCTCCGGAAATCGATTGATGGTCTCGCAGTCATCGTCAAAGAATGCTTCGATTTGGATCCATTTTCCCCTTGTTTATTTGTTTTCTGTAATCGGAAAAGGGATAAACTTAAAATTCTACAGTGGGATAATAATGGGTTTTGGCTCCATTATAGAAGATTAGAAAGAGGAACTTTCAACTGGCCATCTGAACAAGAAGGAGTGCCGATGGATATCAGTCCTCGTCAGCTACGCTGGTTATTAGATGGCTTATCCATCGAACAAAAACAAGCCCATCCCACAGTGAAAGCACGCACGATTCTATGAAATTAAAAAACTTGAGAATCCGACTGGTCAAGCCGGATTCTTTTGCGTATACTGGAACTATGAAAAACATGGACATGAAAACTCAAGAAACAATTGAATACTATAAAGCGCGTAACGAAAAGCTTGAAATAGAAAAGGAAGCTTTGGAAGCGAAGCTAAAATGGTATGAGGAGCAATTTCGGTTAAGTCAACAACGTCGTTTTGGTTCTTCCAGTGAGAAGACCAATTCAGACCAACTGTCCCTTTTCAATGAAGCTGAAGCTACCGCAAATCCTGATGATGAAGAACCGACGATTGAAACCATTACATATACACGCAAGAAGAAGCGAAATCGTCGAGATGAAAAACTAGAAAACCTGCCTACTGAAACGGTGGAATACCGTTTGCCAGCTGAGGAACAGGTTTGTTCGTGTTGCGCTGGACCTCTACACGAAATGAGTACGCAAGTACGCAGAGAAATAGAAGTTATTCCAGCACAAGTAAAAGTGAAAAAGCATGTCCAATATGTTTATAGTTGTCGTCATTGTGAACGCCATGAAATAGAAACGCCTATTGTCACGGCGAAAATGCCGGCTCCTGTTTTTCCGGGAAGTCTGGCATCTCCATCGTCAATGGCTTATACGATGACGCAGAAATACGTTGAAAGTATGCCTTTGTATCGCCAGGAAAAACATCTGGAGCGATTTGGCATATTCATTTCCAGGCAAACTTTATCCAATTGGATTTTGTATGGAGCCGACACCTGGTTGAGTCCTGTTTACGACCAAATGCGTAACCATCTATTGAATCAGGATATCCTCCATGCGGATGAGACCACCTTACAGGTTCTTTCAGAACCTGACCGACGAGCGACTTCCAAATCATTTATGTGGCTTTATCGGACAGGACGAATGGGGCCTCCAATTGTTTTGTATGACTACCAGCGAACCCGTGCATCCAAGCATCCTTTACGATTTTTGGAAGGTTTCCGTGGATATTTACATGTGGACGGGTATGCCGGTTATAACGGAATCCCTGATGTCAGTCTGGTCGGTTGTTGGGCTCATGCCAGACGTAAATTCACAGAAGCTTTGCAGGCTCTTCCTGAATCGGCTAAAACTACTCACGTAAAAGCCAAAGAAGGTCTTGCATTCTGTAACCAACTTTTCTCGATAGAACGGGATTTAAAGGATGTTAGTCCTGAAGAACGTTATAAGAAACGTTTAGAACGCAGCCAACCGGTATTGGAGGCTTTTTTGGCATGGCTTCATGAACAAGCCCCAAGAGTGTTGCCAAAAAGTGCACTTGGGCAAGCCATTAAATATTGTCGTAATCAATGGGACCGTTTAGTAGCTTTTTTAGAGGATGGTCGTTTAGAGATTGATAACAACCGCGCAGAACGATCCATTAAACCGTTTGTAATCGGGAGGAAAAACTGGCTGTTTAGCAATACCATAAAGGGAGCTAAATCCAGCGCAATCATTTATAGCATTGTGGAGACTGCGAAGGAAAACGGATTAAACCCATTCAATTATCTTAAATATTTATTTGAACAGCTTCCAAATATTAATCTGACTGACAAAGAAAAATTAGATCAACTCCTTCCTTGGTCCACAACAATTCCAGAAGAATGTCGTGTTCCTAATAAAGCTAAATAAATCATAACAATAGTCCACATCTAAAGGTAGGTGTGGACTATTTTACGCTTACATCTGGATTATCTGCAAAATAAGAATCATAAATTTTAAGAAATTCAAAATCGATATCTGATATGTTTTGGTCTTTCATGATTTTAATTGTTTTTTGAATTCTTTGGTCGTTAGGGATATTACATAGCTCAGCAATTTCGTTTGATGTTTTATCAAATACAGAAAAAGTGAATACAAAGTTTATCGTCATAAAAACACCTCTTATTTGGCTCATATATAATTATATAGGTAATAAACTATATATCTTTAAAGTTTGCTTTAAATAGCCTTTTAAAATGTAAAATAAGGCTATTAGATTATCACACGTAAATTTTGGTTTTAGCACGATACCATTTTTGGTATGTAAGTGCGCTCTTGGATGTTGAAATTTATTTATGTCGGGTCTACTAGGTCTACTGAGTAGACAAAGCAAATAAACGCATTTATGCCGAGAAAATTTATTGATGTTGAGAAGAACCCTTAACTAAACTTGTAGACGAATGTCGGCATAGCGTGAGCTATTAAGCCGACCATTCGACAAGTTTTGGGATTGTTAAGGGTTCCGAGGCTCAACGTCAATAAAGCAATTGGAATAAAGCATCATTTATATTTTTTGCTTAATATATCAGTACCAATAGCTCCAATAATCATTAAAAGTAGCGGTAGGAATGAATAAATTATGGATCCTGATAAGAAACCAATTTCGTTGCCAGTTACTTTAGTAATTATAAATACAATTATTTTTGCAATTATGAATATCAAACCTATGACAGTTAAAATATCGAAGAAAGATTTCCATTTTGGGTATTTTAACTTTTTACTGTCTTGAATTATTTTATTTTTCAAGTAATCATCTCCTTTTAAAAGCTCATCTACTGTGACGTTGAATATTTCACTTATTTTTAGGAGCGTTTCAATATTTGGATATCCTTTCCCATTTTCCCATTTCGAAATTGATTGTCGGCTTATGTTTAATTGTTCTGCTAATTCTTCTTGTGATAAATGGGCTTCTATTCTTTTCTTTTTTAGTATTTTATGAAAATCCATTGTTATTACACTCCTTGTTAAAATATTTTAAAAATGTTTTAAGTATTTTTAAAGAATCTTATAGTTGCAGTATGTAACCGTAAAGTAGCATTAAGGTGATTTAAATATATTACTAAATAAAGATATAAATAAAACCCCTTTATTGCTTACAAAATCATTTCCACTCATTTTGGACATAGATGTGCCTTTTCTTTTATATTCATCGTAACATGCTCCAGAAATTTTAACGTAGATCACATTAAACCTTTTAAAATCAACATTTGAATGGTCTTAAATGGAAGTTTAAAAAAATGTTTGGAATAATATGTTATTTTAATTCTAAAAAAACTCTTTTTTTCCAATCCTATGTTTATTTGTCAGAGAAGAGAGCTGCTCATACTTCAAAAAAATATTTGTACCTTTTTCTGTTTTTTTGTCGGAATTTTCTATTTATCATCTTGATTTCTCCTCCTCATTTCGCTTTAATAAAAATGTATCCATCATTTTCCTGAAACATTTTTTGAAACATATGTAAAATAATACCTTAATTTGAAAGTTATTTAAAAAATCTAAATAAATGTCCGTTTATTAAAAACGAAAGCGAGGGGAGATCGTGCAGTTGAACGATAGGCAATCGGTCAGGTTGTAACCGCTTTACTGATATAAAGTGAGAAAATTCGGAATTATCGAAAAGGAATTAGATACGGCAAGATGAGCCGTTGGATTTATTTTCCACTGATGATAATAAATAAAAAACTAGATATGAGATTTAAATTTTCCTAAAAAACAAACCTACAGCCGTTTTTTTACATTTGTCGATTTAAAAGGGGGATATGACGGAATGACTATGAAAGCTAAGCTTTTTGCTTTAATGGCAGGTTTTGTTTTTTTTTGTTATTGTCCAGCACGTTTCTAGTATTATGGTTGGAAAGAAACACTTTAGAGAAAAAAGGGAATGAAATAACTGATGAAGTATGGAAGGAAACGGAAACAAAATTAGAGGTGGAAGTGGAGGCGTTTGCGAATCAAATTTCCAGAAATTTAGTTGAACTTGAGCAGTCGATGGAGAAAAATATGCTGAATGCAGCCTATTTATTGCAGGAGCAGGATCGGGGGAGAACGTTACATAACGAAGATTTGAAGCGTTTGGCAGAGCAAACAGGGATGACAGATTTTTATCTGACAAATCGAGATGGAATTTTTGTCGCATCTACAGAGAAAGCGGCACTAGGGAGTAATTTATTTGATATTTGGGACGGATATCGCAAATTGCTGACGGGTGAAGAGCAGATGCTGCCTTCAACCTTGACTATCAAAGCAGAGACCGGAGAGATTTTCAAGTTTATGGCCATTCCCCGCGCTGATGGAAAGGGAATTGTCGAATCGGCGTTAGATGTAAGCAATTTTGAATCGTCGCTCGCCCGTCACATCCAAGAGAAGGAAGAAGTGAAAGCAATTTATTTGTTTGATCCCAAACAAGTCGTATTGATGGAAACATTAAAGAAAGAACAGCGATCGCTGTGGGAAAAAGGAAAGGCTGCAAAAAACGAAAATGTTCAGTCAGTCTTTTCTTCCGGAAAAACTCGGATTTTCCTGAAGGACAATCATGTGGAGGCTTATGTTCCGGTAAAAGCGGATGGAAATGTGCGTTATGTATTATATACCTTGTTAGATGCTGCCCCGTATTTCCAGCATGCCGAATCCACTAACCAAGTATTGCAGGAGTTTCAGCAGTTGATTAATGGGGTTGGATAT
Source organism: Aeribacillus sp. FSL M8-0235 (assembly GCF_038000355.1). Classification (NCBI taxonomy): domain Bacteria; kingdom Bacillati; phylum Bacillota; class Bacilli; order Caryophanales; family Bacillaceae; genus Aeribacillus; species Aeribacillus sp. FSL M8-0235. Next base: position 1,871,294 of record NZ_JBBOBW010000001.1, read on the forward strand.
AAAATCATGCTGGCGATTTTTATCTTTTCACTGTTGTTCCTCTTTGTCCTTTTTGGTGTGATCCGCTCGGTGTTAAAGCCGTTGAAATTTTTCTCTAGAGTCCTGCGGGAAGCAGGGGACGGGCAGGAAGTAAAATGGGAGCAAGTAAAAGCGAAAGAGTTAAAAGAGATTCAAGAAGCAATTACAGAAGTGGTACAAAAGTACCGGGAAATGCTGTCGGCAATCCAAGGCAATTTAGTTGCTGTCACAAAGACCCAGAAGGAATATCGTTCAGAGATGGATACAACGCTGGAGACATTGGAACAGGTTACCAAGGCATTGACAGATAATGCACACAACAATCAACAGCAAGCTGAGCAGCTGAATGAAGCCGGGGAAATCGTGGAAAATATGTCCCGTACCTTGACGAATGTTTCCAGCATGACATCCGAGCTCGAAGACTTCTCAAACAATGCCAAGGGTCTAGCGGAAAGCAGTATTCGGGGGTTGGAAAATATTACGAATGTAATAGAAAATATCTACAAAGGAGTAGAAGAAAGCGGCAGCCGAATCGAAAAGCTAGCCAAAAGTTCAGAGGAAATTGGAGGAATTATTTCACTAATTAAAGGTATTGCGGAACAGACAAACTTGCTGGCGTTGAACGCAGCCATTGAAGCCGCTCGAGCTGGAGAACAGGGGAAAGGATTCGCTGTCGTGGCTGAAGAAGTCCGAAAACTGGCGGAGGAAAGCAGAAGGGCAACTGATAAGATTGCTCAAATCTTATTGGATATTCAGCGAGAAATTGCCAGTACGAAAGAAGGAAATGACAATCAATTGTCAGTTATTATAAGCAGCAGACAGGGAATTCAGCATGCGAACGATTCTATTCAGCATTTGATTGATGCTACGAAAGAGTCGTCACGAAAGATTGCCCAGCTGGGAGATTCGGTTGAAACTATGTTTCAAAACGGCCAATGCGTGATTGATGTATTTGAGAATATGCACGGCAACATTCAATCCAATGCCGCAAACAGCGAGCAGCTGCTGGCCATGGTGGAAGAGGTGACGGGAGCGTTGAAGAGATTGAGGGATTTGTTGAATAACATGACAAATTCCACCAAAAAATTAGAGGAAGTAGCGGCTGCAACCCGCTAAAAATATGAATTGCTTATATAGAAAAGCCGCCGCAGCGGCTTTTTTTTTCCCAGAAGAAGAAAAAACAAATTGAACTGGAGAAATGAAAATATGAATGGTGTGGTTTATTATGGTATAGAGTGTAGGAAAAAATCAGACGGTTCGAGTTACTTAACCTGTTTTACGAACTCATTGACAATTATCTGCAAATAGAATATTCTATAATTAGAAAAATATCTAAATATCTAATTTTTTTTTTGTTTCGTAATTAGATGATTTTCTAAATATCTAAATAGAATATTACTTATTTTTTTTAAAAGGTGGTGCGTTCTTTGTTATTTAACGAAGCGTTTAAAGCCATTGCTGATCCCACTAGAAGAAAGATTCTTTCCTTGCTGAAAAGTGGGGATTTAACCGCTGGTGAAATTGCTTCCCATTTTGATATGCAGAAACCGAGCGTGTCGCATCATTTAAAAATTTTAAAGCAAGCGGATTTGATTCAAGATCAACGCGTCGGACAGCATATTTATTATTCGTTAAACACAACCGTCTTTCAAGATTTAATGAGTTGGTTTTATGATTTTTTACAAAAGGAAGGGGATAAATGATGAGAACAAATCGCTTCGTGGTCATGTTGACGGTTTTTAGTTATTTGTTAAGTTTGATTGCGATCCCATATCTACCTGATGAAGTGGCTACTCATTGGAATACGGCTGGTGAAGCGGATGGGTACAGTAGCAAATGGTTTGGGGCGTTTAGTCTCCCTTTCATTATTACTTCAATCGTATTGTTAATGACACTTTTACCAAAAATGGATCCGAAAAAAGCAAACTATGAAAAATTTAAAGGGAGCTATAACATAATAATCAACGTATTAGTGATCTTTTTTATCGCTCTTCATATCGTGACATTAGCCTATAACCTAGGGTTTCCTGTAGATGTGGATTTATTTGTGCCAATCGGAATCGGAGTTTTATTCATTGTATTAGGAAACTACATGCCTAAACTCAAACATAACTACTTCGTTGGGATTCGTACACCTTGGACGATAGCGAATGAAACAGTTTGGAACAAGACGCATCGTATAGGCGGAAAAGTGTTTGTGTTCATGGGATTAGCATTAATGTTGACGGTATTTATTGAAGGAATATGGGGTTTTATCTTGTTTTTAGCCGTTACATTGATCGGGGTTGTATATTTGTTTGTTAAATCCTACCTATATTTCCAGGAAGAACAACGGAATGGTTTGCGGTAAGTGAGCAAAATGAAAGAATAGTATGTTCGATTCAAGAACAACAGTCTTCTATTTTTTAAGCATGAATTTTGTATAATATTTACAAAAAAGATCCCGTCTTTTTCTTTCTGTTTATCATGAATAGGAATAACGATACGCTATTGGAACGAGATAGATGGGGCTGTCCGATAAGTCCCTAAAATGAAGCAAGTGGAGAAAAACAATTCGTTTCTCTCCACTTGCTTTTATATTTTTTCGATTTTTATCTGAAAGTAGCTGGCGGATGCCGGCTACTTTCAGTATGTTGTGGGCTAATGCCACAATCCCAAACTCAACATGTACCTTGTCGAGGCCCCGCAAAGAAAATCTGCGGAACGACCGATTGCCCTTGATGTGACCGAACACACTTTCTGCCTCGACTTTGCGTCGAGCGTAGATGGCGGCTTTCTCTTCACATTCAAGGGCTGTTTTGGCCTTTGCTTTCATTTCTTCGAAGATGGGATTCCAGTGAACTTGACGATTTCCCTTCGCTTTTGTGCATTTCGCTTTCAATGGGCAATCGGTACAATCTTCACATTCGTATATTTTGAAGCTTTGTTCATAGCCAGATGGATTCTTTTTGTTTTGGTATTTTTTAAACGTTACTCTCCTTCCATTCGGGCAAATAAAACAATCATCCTCTTCACAATAGGTCCAGTTTTTGGCATTTTTAATGTCTTTTTTGTATGTACGTGTTTGTTCTTTTACATAGCTCCCATAAGGAATTAGAAACTCAAAACGGGGCTCTTTCTCATCACCAACTGCATATACATAGTTTTCTTCACTACCATAGCCTGCATCCGCAATGACCGTTTTGGGCATCGGTAATGAACTGGAGGCTAGCTTCTCCATATGTGGGATAAAGCAACGTGTAGCGGAAGCCTGTTTATAAAGGAGAGTAAAGGAGGAAGTGCAAGTGATCAACGAGCAAGCAAAAACATTGACCGAGAAATTGGCGGAACAAGTCGAAAAAATTGAACAAGGCGGCGCATTAAAGTACCATCAAAAAAATGCGGAGAAAGGCAAGCTATTCGTACGAGATCGTCTAAAGCTGTTATTTGATGAGGGAATGCAATTTGAGGATGCTTTATTTGCCAATTGTCTTGCTGACGGTCTGCCAGCTGATGGCGTGGTAACAGGGATCGGAAAAATCAACGGGCAAACCGTATGTGTAATGGCCAATGATTCAACGGTAAAGGCGGGATCGTGGGGATCACGAACCGTAGAAAAAATCATTCGTATCCAAGAAACCGCAGAAAAGCTTCGGTGCCCGATGCTTTATTTAGTAGACTCGGCTGGGGCGCGGATTACGGATCAAGTCGAAATGTTTCCTGGTCGCCGCGGGGCAGGGCGCATTTTTTACAATCAAGTAAAGCTTTCTGGAAAAGTGCCGCAAATATGCTTATTATTTGGACCATCGGCGGCCGGCGGTGCTTATATTCCAGCTTTTTGCGATATCGTCATTATGGTCGAAGGAAACGCTTCGATGTATTTAGGATCGCCGCGAATGGCGGAGATGGTGATTGGCGAAAAAGTGACGCTTGAAGAGATGGGTGGAGCGCGAATGCATTGCAGTGTCTCTGGATGTGGAGATGTACTTGTGAAAACAGAAGAAGAAGCCATTCAGTTTGCTCGCAAGTACTTATCTTATTTTCCAGCCAATTTCGCTGAAAAACCGCCAATTGTCGAAGCAAAGCCAGCGAAGAGCTTTGAAAAAACGATTGAGGACATTTTACCCCTGAATCAAAATGCGCCGTTTAATATGTATGACTTGATCGAGCGTTTTATTGATGAAGGCTCTTTTTGCGAAATCAAAAAGCTGTTTGCACCTGAATTGATTACAGGACTTGCTCGCTTGAATGGACAGCCAATCGGTATACTCGCTAACCAGCCGCGCATCAAAGGCGGTGTTCTATTCCATGATTCGGCTGATAAAGCAGCCAAATTTATTACTTTATGTGATGCCTTCCATATTCCGCTTTTATTTTTAGCCGATATTCCAGGATTTATGATCGGCACAAAAGTGGAAAGGGCAGGAATTATCCGCCATGGAGCGAAAATGATTTCAGCGATGTCAGAAGCAACGGTTCCGAAAATTTCTATTATCGTGCGAAAAGCGTATGGGGCAGGTCTTTATGCGATGGCTGGCCCGGCCTTTGAACCGGATTGCTGCTTAGCGTTTCCTAATGCGCAAATTGCCGTGATGGGACCAGAAGCAGCGGTTAATGCAGTCTATGCCAATAAAATTGCTGAGCTTCCTAAAGAAGAACAGGCAGCCTTTATTGAACAAAAACGGGAGGAGTATCGCCGCGATATTGATATTTATCGTTTAGCCTCAGAGATGGTGATAGATGGAATTATCGCTCCAAACCAGCTTCGCGAAGAATTGATTCGTCGCTTTGATGCCTATATGTCGAAATATATCGTCTTTTCGGAAAGAAAGCATGGAGTATATCCGGTGTAATAAAAAAGGTTCTTTGTCAAATATTGGGGTTCAGGCTGCCGCGCTTCGCTTGGTGGCCTTTTCTTCTAAAAAAGGGGTACCTCCCTTTCTAGAAGAAAAGGTAGCGCTAGCCTATATGTCCCTCAATTCTTTTATACTTGTGGAATAATAGTATTTTTGAACGAAAACGGGTAAAATTCTTATATCCATAGGCATTTCGCTTTCATACCTCCGTTAAATTGTTGATCACTTCCTTTGTCTTGTCGCATTTGATGAGGGAAGATACGCCTTTCTTCTATACGGACAACCATGTCGCAGGCATGTTGTGATTTTTGGTTCAATCCAGCTTATATAGCTTTGGATCTATTGCTTTTCGAAGAGGGCGTAACCGGTCCGCGCTGCTGAATTTAGAAAGCGAACTAACGCCAGTGACGATATCCAATGGGTCGAGGGCGCTGCAGAATAATTTTTCCCCCTGTGCCAAGCTCTCAACCTGAAAGCCAGTCTTTTCCGGAAACGTCTGAGCTTAATTCTAATGCACCATAAGCCGAGTCCAATGCAACCACTGCCGGCGACAAATGAAAGAGACGAGCGCTGTAATTTGTCCCCAGAATTCTTTGTTCAACTGTCCGTCATTGATCCTTTTGCATTAAAAATTAATAGATTTTATCAAAAAGCATCATAAGGGAAAATTTTATAAATTTCACGACCAAGTATTATGCCGTTTTGCAGAGGCACAATGTTACAAGCGAGAGACGTATCCAGTAAAAAAAAATAGAACTATGTGCTAAATGAACAATATAAAAATAAATTTAATTTACTGTTTTTAAGGAAGTAAACACAAAATCTGAAAAAGGGGAATGCTATAAACCCCCTTTTTCCTCATAATTTGCTATAATTGATGTTAGCTTAAAGAGTAAGTCTGTCAATTAACTCTGAATAAGATTCGCGTTCATTTCACTGTCACGAATTTTTCCTTCGTGTAAATATAAAATTCGATTCCCCAATTTTTTTGCTTCCTCAAGATGATGGGTGACTAATATAATGGGAATGCGCCAAAGCTTATGGATACGTAATAGCTCTTCATGACCTTTTACACGTGTTTGATTATCTAATGCAGAAAAAGGTTCATCTAAAAGCAAGGCATCCGGCTCGATTGCAATGGCTCGTGCAATGGCGACCCGTTGTTTTTCGCCGCCTGAAATTTCAGACGGATATTTATCTCTAAGGTGTTCAATTCGCAGCTCTTTCATTAAATTTTTGACAAAGCTTTCATTTTGCATGCCATAAGCAATGTTTTTCCAAACAGTCATATGGGGAAAAAGCGCATAATCTTGAAATACATAGCCGATGTTTCTTTTTTGAATAGGAACAAATACTTTCTTATTTTCAAATAAAATGGTGTCGTTTAATCGGATGATGCCAGCAGCAGGTTTGCTTATCCCAGCAATACAATTTAAGATTGTCGTTTTTCCGGAGCCAGAGGGGCCAAAAAGGACAACAATCTCATTGGCCACTGAAAATTTTACATCTAATTCAAAATGGGATAGTCTTTTTTGGATTTCAACGATAAGCATAAGAAAAAACTCCTTTAAGTAAGCGACAATTTGAACTTACTATTTTTGTACATGTCTCATCATATTTCTTTTGCTCCACCAATTAAGCCATAAAATAGCGCTAAAGCCGAGGGCAACGATAATGATTACCCAAAATTTTGCCGCTTCCAAATTACCTGACTCCACAGCAAAATAAATGGCTAGAGGAATAGTGTCGGTGACATTCGGAATGTAGCCGGCGAGCATAAGAGTGGCACCAAATTCTCCTAACGCTCGTGCAAAGGATAAAACTAAGCCAGCTAACAGTCCTGGCCATGCCAGTGGAAAAGATATCGTCCAAAACACTCTCCATTTAGATGCCCCCATTGTATATGCAGCATTTTCAATATTTGGGTCATACTGCCGAAACGCTGCAGATGCACTTTGATACATTAAAGGAAAAGACACAACGACTGCTGCGATCACAACAGCATACCAGGTGAAAACAATTTGGAAATCAAACCAATCAAGCAGTAATCGACCAATAAAACCGTTTTTACCAAATATATATAATAAACCAAAGCCTACAACTGTAGGCGGAAGCACGAGTGGCAGCAAAATAATCGCTTCTATAATACTTTTCCCTCGAAAGGAGTTACGACTAATCAATCGTGCCAACACAACCCCAGTAACAAATACGATAAACGTGGCGATTGTTGCCGTTTTTAAAGAGAGTATAAGTGGCGAGTAATTCATATTTGTCGTTCACCTTTTCATAAAGTTTCATCATTTTTCGTTATAAATGGTTATAATTATTTTGAACTTTGGAGTAAAGGAAATGGTAAAACAAGAAGTTGAGTCATTTCCATTGAAAAAGAGCGAAACAAAACATGATATAATCAAGATTAGATATAAACTACATAGCCATCTTCTTGTTAAGAAAATAATTAATTTTATTTATATTTAAATATAAATCATTGATACAGAAGTTATCAATATAATATATCAAATTACATTTAATTACTTATAACGAATTTTTTTATGAAGGAGCAAGTAGGTATGAAAAAAAATCTTTCTTATACAACCGAGGAAGTGGCAACCATATTAAAGGTTTCAAAATTAACCGTATATGATTTAGTGAAAAAAGGGTTATTACCTGCTTATCGTGTCGGACGACAAATGCGAATTGATCCTTCCGATCTAGAAGAGTATATAAAAAAGTCAAAAGAAGAACTGCAGCCAAGCTCCGTACAGTCATCAAAAAAAGAAACATCGATTGAAACTCAAGGGTATTTGCAACCTAGACAATTAATTATAAGCGGCCAGGATATGAGCTTAGATATTTTGGCGAACTACTTAGAAAAATCCTCGAAAAGGTTTCGGCCACTTCGTTCTTATGTTGGAAGCTTAGAAAGCCTAATTTCAATGTATCAAGGATATTCAGACATTGTCAGTACACACTTAATCGAAGGAATTTCAGGTGAATATAATGTTCCGTATATCAATAAGATACTAGTGAATTTTCAGTATATCGTGATTCATTTACTAACAAGGAAGGCAGGCTTTTACGTCAAAAAGGGAAACCCGTTGAATATTAAGCATTGGGAAGATTTAAGAAGAAAAAATATAAAAATTGTGAACCGGGAAAAAGGTGCGGGTGCTCGTGTTTTACTAGATGAATGTTTGAGAAAGTATCGCATACCTGTTTCTGAAATTAACGGCTATGACAATGAGGTAACTAATCACGTAAGTGTCGCAAGTGCTGTCGCTAAAGGGGATGCAGATGTCGGGGTAGGAATTGAAAGAGGGGCTAACCTAGTTAAAGATGTCGATTTCATTCCGTTAGTTAATGAAAAGTACGATTTGGTTATTTTAAAGAACGATGAGAATAGAGAGTTAATTAGTCAAGTCCTGCAAATTTTAAGATCGGTTCACTTTCAAAACGATTTAAAAGCACTAGGAGGCTATGATTTGTCACAAACCGGACAAGTCGTTTATGAAAGCTGAAATGGATCCAGCTAAAAGCCAGGGGTTCTCTTAAAAACCTCTGGCTTTGTTTTATCACTTTTTGGCACTGGAATATCTGGTTTTCTTGATTCGTGAGCACTGGAAATGAAAAACCAAAAAGAGAAACATAAGTATATCTTTTTCTATTATATTTATTTATAATTAAATATAATTAATTATAAATAAAAGAAAATAGGATGTTGTAAAGATGAACATTCATTTTAAAGCGATAGGAAAAATTCTAACCCCTTTTAACACCTTGGAAGGAATGCCGATTCAATCGGCGGCGGCGAAAAATGTAGAAGGAACAATAGAGCTTAACCCATTGTATGTAGAAGGGATGAAAGATCTGGACGGCTTTTCACATCTTATTCTTATTTATTATTTTCATAAGGTTCATGAATATTCATTGCAGGTAGTTCCTTTCTTAGATGATCAACCCCATGGTATTTTTGCAACAAGATTCCCGAAAAGACCGAACCCAATCGGCTTTTCAGTCGTTCGATTGAAAAGTATTGAGGGGAATCATATCCATGTCCTAGATGTCGATGTATTGAACGAAACACCTCTACTCGATATAAAGCCTTACGTTCCGATGTTTGATGCAATAGAAACATCTAAGATTGGATGGTTTGAAAAAAGAATCGAAAACGTAGATAAAGTAAAAGCTGATAAAAGCATTTATTGAAAAGGCGTTATTGGCAAGGCCGATTAAAAAAGCACCTTATGGTTTTTTTCATTGCACTGAACAAATGTGTTTTTTCTATCCGTGAACGGAGACACTTTACTATTCTATATAATTATATTTTATATAAATTAATTATATACTATACAAAATAGTTATAAGAAATTATAATAAGTTTTATATTAGATTAAAAGTAGAAGGGGGAGAGAAAGCATGAAGCATTCTATTCGCATGATCATGATCATGTTTTTGTGTGCTTCAATCTTTTTTATTTTTGGTTGTACAAACGAGGGAGAAAAACAGGAATCAAAGAATACAGAGGATAAACAGACAGTAAAATTAACCATCTCAGCAGCCGCAAGCTTACAAGATGCCTTAACGGAAATTCAGAAAAAGTATGAAAAAGAACATGAAAATATAAAAATTACATTTAACTTTGGAAGTTCTGGTGCATTGCAACAGCAAATCGAACAAGGAGCGCCGGTAGACCTATTTTTCTCGGCTGCTGAAAATAAGTTTCGTCCACTCGTAGACAAAGGATTGATTAACAAAGAAGAGAGTAAAAACTTGTTAGAAAATGAAATCGTTTTAATCGTTCCGAAAGATAAAGCAGACACAGTAAAAGGATTTCAGTCTTTGGCAGACAGCGGTATTAAGCAATTTGCATTAGGAAATCCTGAAACTACTCCAGCAGGTCAATACGGGCAACAAACTCTGACCAAGCTAAATCTTTGGCCAAAAGTAAAAGAGAAAGTCGTATACACAAAGGATGTACGCCAAGTATTATCATATGTAGAAGCAAATACAGTGGACGCAGGAATTGTATTCAAAACTGATGCCCAAATATCTGATAAGGTAAAAATTGTCGACATTGCAGACGCAAATATGCATGATCCTATTATTTATCCAGTTGGTATCATTAAGGACACAAAGCATAAAAAAGAGGCTTCCGATTTCTATCAGTACCTACAGACAGAAGATTCGTTTCAAATTTTTGAAAAATTCGGATTTAAGATTTTGAAATAAGCGGGCTTCATTACTTTAAAAACAAAAAATCATAAACATCGATATATCAACGTTTCTAAAACATTAATGGGGGCGTCAATAAGCCGTATAAACGACTTATAAGACACCCCCAAAGCTCCTCAAGAACAACACTGTCATATTTTGGAGCACGAGGACTATGAGATGATAAGACCTTACATCGTTATTAGGTAATTGATTATGGTTTGTCAAAAACTTTTAGTAAAGGGCCCCTGCTAATCGACTTTCAAAAAAATAACCATGCACAACTCATGAAAGCAGCCCATAAAGTATATTATCATTCTAATGGATAATCGGGAGGAATCTATATTGAGTTATACATTTCCGGGAGGTCAACCGCAGGGGAAGCCCATCTTTATCACAAGTAAAATCAGGGAAGCGATGGTCGCTGAGTTAACCGCAATTAATGATTATAATTACCATATTGCAAATTCCAACATGGAAGAAGTCAATAGGGTTTGGAGAATGATCATGCTGGATGAAAAAAAACATTACGGAATGTTTCTAACCCTCTTGCGCAAATACGATCCTGTACAATATCAAACCTATCTCTACTATCAAAACACTCATTTGGATGTAAAGGAACCAATGCAGACCTATAGACCCAATTATGATAAACAATTGATATTAAATCTTGTCAGAAGTGATCTTAAAGGAGAACTAGAGACAGCCGTACTTTATGATCAATATGCAGCTGAAATCTCTATCCCGGATGTTAGTCATGTTTTCTCTGTCATTAGCCGTGATGAGAAATTCCATGCAGAACATTTAACGAAGCTCTTGATAAGTTATGATCCTGATCCCTACAATGGTCTGAAATAAAACTGAACTAAGCCCTTAAACGGTGAATTCCCTCCTTACTCAAGGGGAATGTGTCATCCTCATTCCCCTTGAGTAAGCAGTCTTCTCACCATAAATGATAAATCTAAAAGTCATGTCATTCATATAAGCTTCCCTAGCAATTTTTTATCTACAACTATTTCCACTTGTGATACGGTTCACCTTTAATTAATCTTAAACTGTTCAACAAATTCAATCCCTTTCCATTAGTGAAGTGACAAAAAATATCATCAAACTATAATTTTACTGAACCGTAAACTCTGACTCTTCACCTCTATATTTTTGAACTAATGTCCCAGCATCACGATTCTAAACTCTCCCACAGCCGCTTCATCACCATCCGCTCCCACCACTTCCACGGCAATATATTTTTCAAGACAATTCCTAATTTCACGCCTTTGCCAACCGGATACCGCAATTTCGGATAAGGAGACTTTGCCACGTGTACAATCTGTTGGATCACTTCATACGGAGAGGGTGCCGTGTCAGCAACATGGTTGACATATTTCAAAATTTTCTCCATCTCTTTAACATAAGGAGAATCCGGATTGACCGATACCGCATCCAGCCCTTTTGACCAGATTTCCGTTTTATAGGATCCCGGTTCAATTAAAACGACATGAACACCGTACGGCAGCATCTCTAAACGCAAAGACTCGCTGAATCCTTCCACCGCAAACTTTGATGCCACGTAAGGTCCCATAGAAGGGAATCCGATTCGTCCGCTGATACTGCTTATATTCACAACCTTGCCGCTTCTGCGTGCCCTCATCGACGGCAAAACAGCTTTTGTTACTGCCACCAAACCGAAAAAATTCGTTTCAAATTGCCGACGCCATTCTTCAACAGCAAGCTCCTCCGTAAATCCTCCCGCTGCATACCCCGCGTTGTTTACCAACAGATCAATTTGGCCGTATTCTTCAATCACATTCTGAATCACAGTTTCCGCTGCGGAAAAATCGTTTACATCTAGTTGGATAATCTCAATCCGGTCTGTGACACCTGCTTCTTTGGCCGCCGCTTTCAATCGTCCTCTCTTATCCAAATCTCTCATTGAAGCCAGCACGCGGTAGCCTTCGCGGGCAAGCGCTACACTTGTTAGCAATCCAAAGCCGCTTGAAGCTCCTGTAACAAACGCAACAGGTTGTTTCTTTAAAGTTTGATTCACAAGATTCCCTCCAGCTATTCATATTCTAACACTGCCTTTTTGTCAAATATATGTAGAGCATCATCACTGCTTTCGTCCGCAAATTCCTTCAAAAATCTGCTCCACCTATATGTTTTGACAATTCCTGTCTCTTCTTAATAAACACTTTTTATTGGAATTGTATCATGGAAATAATGAGATAAAATAAATCCTGCCTTCTTTACAGAGGATTGGTTAAAAATATTTAATTATTAAAAATCGCCAAGTATAATAATTACCGGCGATTTCTAACTTCTATCATAGCTCATATGAATAAGTCGCTTTGCCTTTTCAAAATCTTCATCATTATAAATACTGACTTCTAAATCCCCTGTTCCGATATGACCGATATTTCGTACATCACGGCTAAATCCTGGCTCGAGTTCAATTTCATCTGGATTCACTTTTAAAAATAAGACGATTTTTTCTGTCTGAGGATGCACTTCTAAGCAGACAAAATTTTTAATGCGCTTAAAGGCTATGTAGTATTTTAATACAGCCATTTGTACATCATCGCCTAGTGCCATAATATATGCTTTTATTGCTTCAAACCGGTCTTTTAATTCTGTACTGGATTGTTCCAGATATTCGGAGACTGTCTTATATCCGGGCTTCGATGAGTTAATATGGTTTTCAACTTCCAGTAATGGTTGTGCAGTTGTTGTATTTACTAAATCGAGCAAAAGAAATCCATCTTTATAAAACTTATACTGGTACAACTCAATGTTCCGATTAATTTGTTGAACAGCATGTTCGTCATATTTTGTGAATCCACCCGCAATACATAATAAGCGCGGATTCGTCCAATCAATTGCGTCAGCCAAGTCATTACCGTATTTGCGCATTACCATAAGAGTGAATTCTGCTTTATGATCCAACAGCCAGTCCAGATAATATAATCCTTGGTTAATGACATTTTCATTGACAGCTCGTTTATATTCGATAATAACTGGAGAGTTATTTTCATCAATACCTAATGTATCGATTCTGCCGCCATGTGTCTTACCAGTAGAATATTCTGATGCTAAAAACCGTACACCTAAAAATGTTTCAAGATTACGCTCAATAAGGGTTTGCAGCGATTTTTCAATTGTCAGAGATGTGCCTTCCAATTCACTTACATGTTCTCCATTTATACGAAATAATTTAATATCACCCATGAAACTACTCCTTCTTTTATTGTGCATCTAAAACTACGATTACAATAAATGAATAATGATAGTATACAATAAGCGTTGATATTTATGAGACATATTAGTCAATCTATGTAAAGAATACGGAAGAACGTAACAAAAGACTCCATTCAATTTTAATAATGTTCCACTCGTTCGGAAATATGTTTGCAAAATTATTTTGGCTCTTGGAAATACTAGAGAAACCAATCAATACATTCATTACAAAGACTGCTTGATTATTAACTCATGAAATGTTTATTACCCTTTGCAAGAAAGGAAATCATGTTGCAAACGATACAGATGATGAAACAACCGGAGAAGCAAAAGTGGTATTGTTAATTACTTTTCTCTCAAGCGCCCAGTTTACGAACTATATGATAACTTAAATTTTAAGTCAATCGAATATCTAGACATGTCGAGCATGAGGAATTTCAAAGAGACATCAAGAAAAGGTAAAACAGTTTGAAGCGCATTTGAAAAAGCTTTGTGAAACTATATTATGTGAGGGGGATAATCGAGGAAGAAAAAATAAAAATCCAACTTGACACATATGTTTAATTTATTTAATATATTTACTAAAGATTTTTCGAAATATATAAATAGTTTCCTTTATTTCAAAAATAAACATGCCGACTGGATTACTAGAGGCTCTCAATTCAATGAAAATATTCATTTGAGTTGAGAGCCTCTTTTCGTTTTTCCGATGCTTGGTGCTCTAGACATGATCTATGGAGCATACACTGTTTGATTCGCAAATTAAATTACATATTTAAAATAAATCGTTCCGACCACAAAATGAGTTTGACTATATTGGGGGCTTAATCCCAATGGGAAATCAAGTGAAGATGCGAGGATTTTTGCCTTTAATTTATGGAAAAACTGAAATTTCTTGTTACAGTTCGGCCGGGGCTTGATCTTCTACCATAGCTGCATGAATGGTAGTGACGATTGACCGTTTCGCAACATCAGATGGTTGAATAGGACGAGAGCCCGCAGCTTAGCGGGGATGGTTTATTTCTTGATCACAACGCACGATTTAAGCTAACGGATGATTTTTCAATAATGTTATCGAAATATTTTGCCTGATCATAAAGTTCACCAGTGTGTTGAAGAAGAAGTCGTCCAATTAATGGCTGTCCTAACTCTTTAGCCAACGCTTATTTCGGTGGATCAGGTATGGCTGCTATAAATGTAGCATCTGAACATGAATATTTACTTAACGTAGGGAAAGCCGCCTTGATTGCAGCTAAAAGCAAAAGCTGTCTGAAAAAATGAGATTTACAATTCGATGTACCCATTATCTTAGAGAGCAAAGCAACTGAATGGTATGGAGACAGTTGAGTTAATTCGGCATGTTGAGGAAAAAAACATCACAAATTTTTTTCGCATGGATTCATAAGGAGAGTTGTATGAGCGAACTCCATAAAAAAGAGAGCAAATCAGCCTTACTTATGGGCGGGTAGGTCTTGAACGAGGAGGTGCTGAAAAATTCCGGATGATAATATCAAAATCTTTTTTCTTTTCAAAATAGTACAGAAATTATTTAATACAATATTCACGCTTTACCGAATAAAGAACTTCCTTGTTATCGGTACAGGTGGTCATGGCAATAAAAATTTTGGCCAGAACGCAATATGATTGGAATGAATTGTAGGGAGGAAACAGCTCATGAAAAAGAAGAAAATGCATTTGCTTCAATATATGAGTCCGCCTGTAACTCATCACAGCAGCGCGACATGGAAGCATCCGCGGAATATGACGATGACGAATGCTTTTCAATGGAATCGTCCGGAGATTTGGCAAGAGGTTGCCCAAATCGCCGAAAGAGGCAAACTTGATGCAGTATTTTTTGCCGATACGGAAGGCATCTATTCCGAGTATGAGAACAGCTACAAAAGTGCCGTTCGCTATGCCTCGCAAGTGCCTTGTTATGAACCGTCAGTTTTAATGGCATTTATGGGTGCGGTAACAAAGCATATTGGCCTGACCATGACGTTTTCGGTGGCAGGTTATCCACCATACATTTTAGCACGCAAACTGGCCACCTTGGATCACCTGTCACGTGGACGTGTCGGCTGGAATGTTGTCACTGCTTTTCATAAGAATGCATCTGAAAACCTTGGGTTGAGTGTTGAACAGTATCATTTATCCCACGATCAGCGCTATGATCGGCTGGAAGAGTATATGGAGGTTTGCTACAAATTATGGGACAGCTGGGAGCCGGATGCAATCGTTATGGATGCAGAAAATAACATATTTGCCGATCCGGAAAAAGTGCATCCGATCAATCACGAAGGAAAATGGTTCAAGTGCAAAGGCCCATTGAATATCGATCGTTCCCCGCAAGGGCGCCCGGTTATCCTTCAGGCTGGACAATCATCACGCGGAATCCAATTTGCCGCTAAACATGCCGAACTTATTTTTACTCTTCAGCCTGATCGCGAAGCAATGAAGGTTTATTACAATCGTTTGAAAGAAGGAGCAGTGAAAGCTGGGCGCGATCCGGATGATGTCAGAGTCTGTTTTGGATTGCAAGTATTTGTTGGAGAAACAGAGGAAATTGCCCGTGCGAAAGCTGCACTCCACAATTCTCTCGTTCCGGCTGAAGCAGGGGTAACGATCTTGTCCGGTCACTTGGGCTACGATTTATCCAAACACGGACTGGACGAATTAATTGCTGATTTAAAAGTGCCTGGTATTCAAGGAATGATTGACGCTTATAAACATAGTAGTTCTAAAAATATAACCATTCGTGAGGCTGGGATGTTACATGGTCGCGGCGTCATGACTCCACAGTTAGTAGGTTCGCCAGAGCAAGTAGCCGATTGGATGGAAGAGACAATGAAGGAAGTAGGAGGAGACGGCTTTCTGTTAAGTCCAGCTTATTTGCCCGGCTCACTGGAAGAGTTTGTTGAGTTGGTGGTGCCAATTTTACAAAAACGCGGTTTGGTAAGGACAGAATATGTTGAAAACGGAACATTAAGGGATAATCTGAAGGCCCTGAACGCCTAAAAACTTGAGCAAATGCTGTAGTTTTCACCTTTCCTCGAGAAAAAGTGAGGATGGGCTGGAAAAACCATCATTTATATAGGGAGGATGAAAGCTTATGTCAAGAATTATTTCTGAAAATGAAAATCCTATCACGTTAACACTCGGTCAAGTACGTGAAAAAATTCGTGAAATTGTGGATAAAGTTATCCGTCCCAATGCAGATCGTATTGATCGAAGCAAAGAATTTCCAAGTGAAAATATCGCCGTTCTTGCAAAAGAGGGGTTTAACAGTATTTTACTTCCAGAAAAATTAGAGGGATTGGGATTGAACTATTCTGCCTTTGCAATTGTTGTTCAGGAAATAGCGAAGGCATGTCCCTCCACTGCACTTATTTACACTATGCATGTAGAGGCAGCCCGCACGATATACTCTCATGGAAATGAAGATCAATGGGAACGGTGGTTGAAACCGATTCGCAGTGGAAAGTTTGGTACAACTTCAACCAGCGAAGGAGCAACAGGAGGACATTACTGGTACAACATAAGTGAAGCTGTAAGAACGGATGACGGGTACATTATTAATGCTCAAAAATCTTTCACCACGAGCAGTGGATTTGCGGATTTTTATGTATTCCAAACAAAAACACCAAATGCTAAATCACCAGATGACATTACTTATTTTATTGTGGACGGTCATCAAGAAGGGATAGAAGCTGGAGAATGGGCAGCGCTGGGAGTGCGTGGAAATCACAGCTCTTCGCTTACCCTTCGTAATGTTTTTGTAGATAAAAAGGATCGTTTAGGTGAAGAAGGTGAGGGAAAAGAAATTGTTCAAAACGGTATCGCTTACCTGATTGGTCTAGGGGCAACATGGACAGGAACCGCTATCGGGATTTTGGATGAAACACTTGCATATGCTAAGCGGAAAGTTCATCAGGATGTCAATAAGGCATTAAGCGATTATCAAGTTATTCGCAGCCAGCTAGCAAAAGCGAAAATTTTAACGGACAGCCTGCAAGCCTGGCAGAAGGATTTAGCTTCTCAATTGGATGAATGGTTAGAAAGCGGAGAAAAATACGCTCCAGAAGAGCTGAAAAATTCTTTACTTGAATTCAAAGTCCTAGCTTCCGATGCAGCCAATGAGATTGCACAAATAGGACTTGATATCAGCGGCGGATTCGGTTACCGTGAAGGAACTTTGGAAAGATTATATCGAGATGCCCGAGCAGGCATCGCCATGGGACCATCAAATCATATCGCGCGAGAAATGATCGGGAAACAACTTGTTGGGATTAAGGATGATCTGTGGAATGTTAAGTAAAATATAAAGGAATTTCACAATGACACAGACACATAATCCTTATAACTTTAGAAGCTTTACAATTTCATCACCCTTTTAATTAGAAAGAATTTCAACTCATAAAACAATGAGGAAATTCTTCTTTACAAATCAATTTGTCAAGTTACTTGAAGACATTGGTTATTATACGAGTAATTAATACCAAAGATTGGCAGTAATGAATTACTTCATTATATTCAGACAAGGTTTTATGAGTTTTTTAGGAGGGGAAAGATATGCCGACAATAAGCAAGATTAACAGAGTTTGTTTTACGTTATTGTTAATTTTGAGTATTTTTATTATTTCTGCTTGCTCTAAAGATACGGCAAACAATACTGAGCTGAAAGAAGCTAATACCATTGTAAATGACAACTCCAGTGAGGAAAGTAATTCGAAAAATAATAAAGATTCTGGTGTTAAGGGCGTTGTTGATGGGAAGCCTGTCCCTTCCCTTGAAGGTAAGAAGATAGGTGTAGCGGTTATTGGAACATACCATAACTGGGATCGGCAAGCTTTTCAGGGACAGATTGACCGTATAAAAGAATTGGGAGGTATCCCGATTGCAGTTGATGGTGAACGTAATGACCAAAAGCACATTGCGGATATTGAAAACTTAATTTCTCAGAAGCCTGATGCAATCATCAAGCAGCTTGGTGATACAAAAGTATTTGCTCCAGTTCTAAAAAAAGTACATGATGCAAAAATTCCTTTATTTACTGTTGATCATCCAAGTGAGTATAGTATCACCAATCATATGTCTGATAATTATTACATTGGTGAGGCGTTAGCGCGTAAAATGTTTGAAGATATCGGAGGAGAAGGAAAAATCGCTGTTTTCAATGGATTTAGCGGGGTACGTGTTTGCGCCATTCGCTATGACATGATGAAATATGTGGCAAAAGATTATCCCAAAATTGAATTTATTGAACCGGAATTACAGGACGTTATTCCTGGAACAATAGAGGATGCTAGAAAGAAGGTTCAGGATTTACTTATTAAATATCCTAAAAAAGGAGAACTGAAGGCGATTTGGGCGGCTTGGGACATACCCAGTATTGGGGCAGCTCAGGCTGTCGATGCTGCGGGACGCTCAGATATCAAGGTTTATGGTGTAGACGGAGATCCGGCTGCCATTGATATGGTTGCAGATCCTAACAGTTCCTTTGCAGCTGATATGGCACAATTGCCATATAAAATTGGTCAGTCAGCTGTCGATACAGTCGCTCGTTATTTGGCTGGTCAAAAGGTGCCAAAATCAGTTTATGTCGATCCACTCCTTGTAACAAAAGACAATGCAGAAGAAGCTAAGAAGATTTTATTCAAGAAATAGTTTATGAAGTCTTCCTTGACTTGGTACAGGTTTTGAGAGGAGTGAAGGTTGGTTTATGAGTGAAGACTACATATTGGAAATGATCAATATCAGTAAGGAGTTTCCCGGAGTAAAGGCTCTTCAAAATGTCAATTTCCAGCTCCGTGACGGTGAGATTCACGGCCTCATTGGAGAAAATGGTGCCGGAAAATCGACACTAATGAAGATACTAGCTGGAATTTATAGTCAAGATAGAGGAGAAATTCGTTTTCAGGGTCAGATTCTAGACCATTTGACACCGAGATTCGTAAAAAAGCTCGGAATTCACTTTATACATCAAGAAAGGTATGTTGTACCTTATCTCACTGTAGCTGAATCATTATTTTTAGGCATTGAGCCTGCTTATACACCCTTAAAATTGATAAAACGGAGATCCATGGAAAGGGAGGCAGAAAAAGTTTTAAGGGAAACAGTGGGAATTCCCTTACCTGGTAACAAACTAGTAAGAGATTTAACTGTGGGAGAACAGCAATTACTGCAGATTTGTCGAGCATTGCTTCAACAACCAAAAGTGATCGTGTTTGATGAGCCTACAGCCGTTCTTGCTAAACGTGAAGCGGATCAATTATTCAAGATTATTAGAGAACTACGTAAAAAGAAAATTGGAATTATTTATATATCACATTATTTGGGTGAAATCCTTGATATTTGTGACCGCATTACAGTATTACGCAACGGGGGCAAGGTTAATACGACAGAAACCAAAGGGTTAACGATTGAAGATATTGTATATATGATGACTGGTCGTCATATAGGTGATCAGTTTCCTTCAAAAAATAGGACTATAGGAAAAACGTTATTGGATGTTAAGGACTTAACCCATACAACATTATTTCGGAATGTAAGTTTTCAAATCCGCAGCGGTGAGATAGTTGGTGTTACTGGATTAATGGGGTCAGGTCATACTGAACTTGGCATGGCAATATATGATCATTCCGGCATCACTTATGGAAGCATAGAATTCGAGGGAAAACGTCTCTTGCGTATTAATCCCGAGAGAGCGGTGTCTTTAGGGATGGGATATGTACATGAGGATCGACGAAATCTTGGGATCATTCAGAATATGTCTGTTCGAGAAAATATCACACTCGCAAGTCTAAAGGAAGTAAGCAAAGTGGGAGTCATTAACACTGCCAGGGAATCTCAAAAAACGGCTGAATTGATAGAAAAGTTAGAAATTCGCACTCCAAGCCAAGAGGAAGCAGTAAATTACCTGAGTGGCGGGAACCAGCAAAAAGTGGTCATAGCTAAGTGGTTAAGCAGTGGGGCAAAGTTATATATTTTGAATCAACCCACTGCTGCTGTGGACGTAGGGGCTAAAGCAGAGATTTATACTCTTATTAATCAAATAGTGGAACAAGGAGCTGGAGTGCTTTTAATTTCCCAAGACCTTCAGGAATTGGTCGGTCTATGTGATCGAATTTTAGTCATGTATCGCGGTGAAATTATACAGGAACTGGCTGGAGATCAACTTACAACGGACAAGGTGATGGTTTGTATGATGGGAGGGGGCCTAAATGACTCAGGCAACAACGAGTAAATCTTTTATCAATATCAATCATTTACTAAGATATAGTGGATATGCAGCATTTTTCATTGTAGCCGTATATTTCTCGCTTCGTTCACCGGTTTTTTTAACTCCGGAAAATTTGATTAATATTTTAGTTCAGTCAAGTGCATTAGGCATTGTTTCATGCGGAATGGCTTCTGTATTGATCGGCGGCGGTAATCATGTGATCAGAGGCGGAAATGAACTTTCGTTAGCAAATAATCTTGCTCTAAATGTCGCAGTCACAGCAGTGTTAATTCATAATGGGTACCCCTTTTTTGCAGCTTATGGAGTGGCAGTTTTATGCAGTATATGCATTGGAATCATTAATGCATTTGCGGTTGTAAAACTAAAAGTCATTCCTTTATTAGGAACTTTATCTATGATGTATTTGCTTCAAGGTGTGATCATGCTTGTAACGAACAATGCCGTTGTAAGCGTGGCTGATCCTACTTTAATTTCTCTAGCCAATACTCGCTTTTTGGGGTTGCCATTTCCCGTGTGGATATTCGCTATCGTAGGTTTCGTCTTATATGTTTTGCATCATAAAACAGTATTCGGCAATTGGGTATATGCGGTTGGTGGCAATCCACAAGCTGCGAGAACAGCCGGAGTTAATATTCATATTGTATTGGCTATGACTTATATAATTGCAGCGATAACTGCTGCAATTGCAAGTTTGCTAGTAACTGCCCGTTTATCAGGCAGTTCACCAGGAATAGGAGACATTATGTTATTAGATATTATATTAGCGGGTTTTATGAGTGCTATTTTTACACGTCTTTCTATACCTAATATTCCTGGAGCAATCATTAGCGCGGTTTTTGTAGGGATGTTATCTAATGGATTTACTTTAATAAACGTTCCAGCATACTGGGTTTATGCAATTAAGGGGGGATTAATACTGATGGCTGTTTCGATTACGACGACACAGCAAAGGAGAATGAGTAGAAATGTCTAAACTTACTGTTAAAAAAGGCTTTTATTCAGGTGATACTCTAAAAATTGAAAAAAGCTTAACACACTTTAGTACTCTTATTGCCTTGATTGGGGTCATTTTACTCTTTTCCATTACCACCCCTTCATTTCTGAGTATGAGCAATTTTGCAAATATTTTAAGTCAATCTTCAATATTAGCTTTGGTGTCTATTGGATTATGCTTTGTAGTCGCTAGCGGCGGAATAGATCTTTCAGTAGCCGTATCATTTGATATTGGAGCTATGGTTGCAGTCATGATGCTACAGGAAGGGTTTGATTGGTTACCAGCTATTCTTTTGGGATTAGCTGCAGGAGCTGTAGTAGGCCTTTTTAATAGTTTTTTTGTCGTCAAAATCAACATTTCGCCTTTTCTAGTAACATTGGGGACTCTTTTTATCGGTGAAAGCATAGAAAAAATTGTAACTAAAGGTGGCGAGCCAATTTATCTGCCGGGAATGAATGAAATATTCAAGTTTTTAGGGCGCGGCAGCTTATTCGTTCTAGAGGCGGAAGAAGGAAGCCGGATCGATTTTAAGTTTTCTATTCTTCTCGCTCTCTTAACAGCTTTCATCGCACATTTTGTCCTTAAACGAACTATTTTTGGACGTCACTTATATGCTTTAGGGGCCAAAAAGGAAGCGGCTGCTCTTTCAGGGATACCAATTGGAAGATATACAATCTATGCTTTTTTATTAAGTGGTGTTATCTGCGCATTAGCAGGAATAATTGGTTCCTCTGTGCTAACAGCCTATACACCTTTGAGCGGCCGTTATTACCTAATGGATGCGATAGGTGCTGTTTTTATAGGAAGTACCTTAAGTCGTCACGGCCATGCGAACATACCTGGAACATTAATTGGAGTTCTCTTCTTTGGTATTGTAGCTAACGGCCTTAGCTTGATAGGAATTAATTTTTACTGGCAAGGCGTTGCAAGAGGGCTTTTAATCTTTCTTATACTTCTAATAGACGCCATTGTCTCAAAAAAAAGATTTAGTACCTAGCGTAAAACTATTTGATAGAGTCACAGAGTCGGCATGGACTTTTCAATGAAAATTATTATGTAATTCCAAACAAATTATGTATAAATTCATTTTTGTCAGATTTCACCTGTAGGTAATAAAAACTTGCAGGAGTACACGCTTCTGATGCAGCGAATAAAGTAGCACAAATAGGACTTGATATCAGCGGCGGATTCGGTTACCGTGAAGGAACTTTGGAAAGATTATATCGAGATGCCCGAGCAGGCATCGCCATGGGACCATCAATCATATCGCGCGAGAAATGATCGGGAAAAATTTGTTGGATTAGGGATAAACTAAAAAGATGCATCATCCAGAAAAAATAAAAGAAATAACAATAATAAATGATTTTGGGGGAGAAGACAAAATGAAAAGACTTTCTTATTTGTTTTACATAATTTGCTTAATGGTACTAATAAGCGGTTGTGGAAAAGCTACTAATGCCAGTGAAGATAAAGATACATTAGTAATAGCAACGAATCCTTCGTTTAATGGTTTTCCAGAAATACTTGAATTTATAAAACCTAAGTTGAAAGAGGAAGGTATAGATTTAAAAATTGAATATGTAAATGACATTATTCAGCCTAATGAGCTCGTTCATGACAAAAGTGTTGATGCGAACGCTTTTCAACATATTCCTTATATGGAAGCTTACAACAAGCAGCATGGAACTAATTTAGTTGCAGCGATTAAAGTACTTGCTTGGCCTTCCGGACTTTATTCAAAGCGTTATAAAGACATAAAAGACGTTCCTGACGGGGCAACCATCAGTATACCGCAGGATCCTTCCAATAACGGAAGAGCGCTTGATTTCTTAGCAAAACATGGATTCATTAAATTGAAAGAAGGGGTAGGAGTACAAGCAACTAAAAAAGATATCATTGAAAACAAAAGAAATTTCAAAATTATCGAATTAGATCAAGGAATGTCAGCAAAATCTCTTGATGATGTAGATTTAGCTTTTATTTTAGGAGGATATCAAACAGCAGTTGGTCTTCACTTAAAAGATGCGCTGCTTGCGGAAGACTCTAGCTCTGAATTTATAGGCGTTATCACGACTAGACCAGACAACCAAAATGACGAAAAAATCCAAAAATTAAAAAAGGTTTTGCATACACCGGAGGTTAAAAAATTCATTGAGGAAACATTCCATGGGGACATAATCCCAGTATTTGAATAATGGGGGCTGTCACAAATGATACATTTAAAAAATATCAGTAGCATTGCATTAAGTTAATTTTAATTTGTCAAGCCCAATTTTATGTTAAATTTCATCTTTTTGGATATAAAAAAACTCCTTATAATTAGGATTGGCAGTCCTATCCAAATCCTAAGAATAAGGAGAAACCATTATGGATAAGAATACCACAGAATCCACAATAAATGAACTATTTAAAGAGATCGATCCAATAACTTTTTCAAAACTAATTAATGTGATTGACGTTGACAAATACATTAAAAAATTAACGGCGTATAAGTTTTTACAACTTTGTATCATCGCTCAGTTAAACGAATTGGAAAGCTTAACAAAATTGGCCAAACATTTGAAAGACAAGGAAGAGTTGCAGACATATCTGGAATTTGATGCAATTAGTACTTCGCAACTTTCTCGCAAATTAGGCCAATTATCCCCTCAACTGTTTGAAAAAGTATTTAAATATCTGGTCTTAAAGATCCAAGGGCAAATGAAAAATGCCCCGATCATCCGAAACATTGGTCGTCTTCTGGTCATTGATTCTACCACGATGAGCATGAGTTTGAGCCAATATCCATGGGCAACTTTTCGTAAGACAAAGGCTGGTGTTCGACTCCATTTAAAGGTTGTTGTAACGAAGGATATCACTGTTCCGGATCAAGGGATTATCTTACCCGCGAAACATGCCGATCGCACACAGATGGACGAACTCATTGAAATCGATCCAAATGCGATTTACTTGTTTGATCGAGGGTATGTCGATTACAAACAGTTCGACCGCTTATGCCGAGAAGGGGTGCGATTCATTACCCGGCTTAAAAAGAACGCAGAGATTGAAGTTTTATCGG
The DNA here is from genome assembly GCF_038000355.1 of Aeribacillus sp. FSL M8-0235. NCBI lineage: Bacteria > Bacillati > Bacillota > Bacilli > Caryophanales > Bacillaceae > Aeribacillus > Aeribacillus sp. FSL M8-0235. The sequence continues at coordinate 1,895,884 of NZ_JBBOBW010000001.1, forward strand.
AACGGATTCCCAATCCAGAACGTTTGATTTATAGGGATCAGATTGTCATTTTAGGAAATGACCGTAATCATACCAAAATGACTCATCCTCTCCGATTGATCGAAACGGTCGACAGCGAAGGGAATCCCGTGATCATCATAACCAATTGCTTTGATCTTTCTGCGGAAGAGATTGCAGATTTATACCGATATCGCTGGAAGATAGAGACCTTCTTTAAATGGATGAAACAGCACCTTAAGATAAAAAGATTTTATGGAAAAAGTCAAAATGCCGTTTACAATCAAATTTGGATCGCCCTAATCACCTATTGCTTACAGGCCATGCTCCAATTAAAAGTGAATCACGATGGTCCTTTATTAGAGATCAAGCGAACTTTACAGAATCTGCTTTTTAAAGGTTTTGACTGTTTTGTTCGCTCCCTTTTTAAAAAGCCAATTCGAACGTCCAACGGTCGGAAAAAATACCATTGGGAAAAAGATTTTGAAACCATCGTGTACCAATTTGAAGAAGGGGAGGTGGAACACCTAGACGATTTAGTTTATGATCCAATGTTTCTGTAATATATTACCAAATTGTGGAAATGGACTGCCGATTAAGACGTCATTGTCCTTTTAAGCTTGCTTAGAAAGATTGTATGTCTGAATATTCAGTTACATGAAATAACTGGAATTTTTATTGAGCTTGACAAACATTAAATTTTTTTATGCAACGCTACTGAAAAAATATAAAGAAAACTTATCAAATTAAAAAAGATGAGAAATTGGAAGCAATTAAATCCGTATCATTAAAAGTGGAAAAAGGGGATATCTATGGGATTATCGGATTTAGCGGAGCAGGAAAGTCAACTCTGCTTCGTACAATCAATCTCCTTGAAAAGCCTGATGAAGGGGAGGTTCTTATTGAAGGAAGAAATATAATGGCTTTAAAGAAGAAAGAGCTGCGGCATATGAGACAATCGATTTCCATGATATTTCAACATTTTAACTTGATTCATAATAAAACGGTTTATGACAATGTATCTTTTCCATTAGAAATTGCCGGAATACCATCCGTTAAACGTAAAAGTATAATAGAAGAATGTCTTTCCATAGTTCAATTAGAAGATAAAGCAAATCAATACCCCTCTAATTTAAGCGGGGGACAAAAACAAAGAGTTGCCATCGCAAGAGCTTTGGCAACGAACCCGAAAATTTTGTTATGTGATGAGCCTACATCAGCTTTAGATCCACAAACAACGGATAATATTCTATCCTTTTTAAAGAAAATTAATCAAGAGCTAAATATAACGATGGTTATTGTTACACATGAAATGGATGTAGTGAGAAAAATTTGCAATAAAGTAGCCGTAATGGAAAAAGGAAGTATTTTAGAGGAATTTTCGTTATCAGACAATCAATATAATCCTAAGTCTGATATTGCTAAATTAATATTTAATAAGGACAAAAGGATGATCCTAAATGTTTGAAAACATCATTCAACAAATTCCTGATATAATAGAAGCCACTAAGCAAACAGCCATTATGGTAGGTATTTCAGTAACAGCTGGCATACTATTTGGAATTCCTTTAGGAACGATTCTGTTTTTAACAAGAAAAGGGCAATTATTAGAACAGCCGCATATTTTCAATATTTTAAATTCATTAGTGAATTTAATTAACGCATTTCCATTATTAATTTTAATCGTAGCTGTCATTCCGTTTACTCGGCTGTTGGTAGGAACATCCGTTGGAACGGTTCCTGCCTCTGTACCGCTTTCGATCGCTATTATTCCTTATTTCGCCAGACTAATAGAACAATCTTTAGTGGAAGTAAATAAAGGGGTCATCGAAGCAGCTATTTCAATGGGAGCTAATATATTTCAAATTATATGGAAAGTAATGTTTGTTGAAGCGAGAGCAGGAATGGTAGTCAGCTTATCTAATATTATTATTCTTTTAATATCTTATTCTACCATAGCGGGTGTTGTTGGCGCAGGCGGTCTCGGAGATTTTGCCGTTCGAAATGGCTATTATCGTTATCAACCGGATATTATGCTTGCTACAGTTGTTATCATGATCATTTTAGTTTCCATTATTCAAATTAGCGGCAGCCGTTTAGCCAGTTTTTTGGATAAACGATAAGCTAAACGGAGGCATTTATTGCGGGATTTTTGAACATAGTGTCTTAACAAAATGATGATTCGTTTCAAAGCATTGCTTGAATCGAGATCTTCTATAAAGTTTTAGTAAAATCCAGTCTCGCATAAGAAAATGCGATTAACAATTGTTCCCCCTCTTTTAATTTTATATAGATGAAGGAAGCTGTTGACATGGGTTATTGTTCAACAGCTTCTTGTTTTAAACATAGTATTGGCTTCTTAAAAAAGTAGGGAATTTTAACGTTTTATTTTTTTCCTCATAATCAATTGTGTAAGTTATTTGCACTGACTTTAAAAATTTCTTTCATACTTTCGGGTCAATTATAAAAATTATGTTAAAAATCGTATTTTCCGTTGATTTATATAAGTATATTGTTATATGTTTATTGAAGATAAGGAAATGATAATACTAAACAGTATTCATGTCGTGGATATGAAAAGACATTTTTTAGTGTGCGATGAACCATAAAGTAGATCGTTATATAAGTAAATATTTATATAACTATATGTATAGGGGGTGTTCCAAATGCAAAAAGCAGTGGTGGAAATAGAAAAAGCAGCACACGTTTTAAAGCTACTCGGTGATAAAACACGTTTAACGATTATGGCCATTTTAAAGAAACGCGAGTGTTGCGTCTGTGAGCTTCTAGAAGTATTTGATATGAGTCAGCCGGCTATTAGTCAGCATTTACGCAAGTTAAAAGATGCAGGATTAGTAAAAGAAGATAGAAGGGGGCAATGGATTTATTATTCTCTCAATCTAGAAAATGAGTTATATGATTTCATTCAAGAAATTCTGCAGCACATTCCAGATCAAACAGAGAATATTCGTAAGATTGAGGAAACCAACCCTACACTCCGTTGTGGTTGTTAACCTATTAATTTTAATTTAATTGGGAGGGAAAATGAATAACACGGGGAAAAAACGCCTATCGTTCTTGGATCGATATCTAACGCTTTGGATTTTCCTAGCTATGGCAGCAGGAATTGGCTTTGGATCTGTCTTTCCGGGCTTTGTAGACGCAATAAACAGTTTACAGGCAGGAACCACATCGATTCCAATTGCCATTGGTTTAATTTTCATGATGTATCCTCCGTTAGCAAAAGTTCGCTACGAGGAGATGGGACGCGTCTTTAAAGACATAAAAGTATTGGTTTTGTCCCTTGTACAAAATTGGATTATTGGACCAATATTGATGTTTGTATTGGCGATTGTATTTTTGCCGGATAAGCCGGAATACATGGTCGGACTCATCCTAATCGGTCTGGCACGTTGTATTGCGATGGTGATCGTCTGGAATGATTTAGCGAAAGGAGACAGAGAGTACGCAGCTGGGCTTGTAGCGTTTAACTCTGTATTCCAAGTGCTATTTTACTCTGTTTATGCGTATGTGTTTGTAACAATCATTCCAGAATGGTTAGGACTAGAAGGTGCTGTCGTTCATATTACAATGACGGAAGTCGCCAAGTCGGTGTTCATTTACTTAGGAATTCCGTTTCTTGGCGGAATGGTGACGCGCTTTTTGTTGGTAAAAGCAAAGGGCAGACAATGGTATGAAAAAGTATTCATTCCAAAAATCAGCCCGATTACATTGATTTCTTTATTGTTTACGATTATCGTCATGTTCTCTTTAAAAGGAGACGCTATCGTAAGTTTGCCGTTGGATGTAGTGAGAGTCGCCATTCCATTGTTCATTTACTTTGTATTGATGTTTTTCGTTTCCTTCTTCTTGGGGAAGAAATTTGGAGCGAGCTACCCTGTCACCACCACACTTGCCTTTACAGCCGGCAGCAATAACTTTGAGTTAGCGATTGCTGTAGCTGTTGGCGTGTTTGGGATCCATTCTGGTGCAGCATTTGCAGCTGTCATTGGACCACTTGTGGAAGTGCCTGTCATGATTGCATTGGTCAACGTAGCATTATGGTTTCAGCGAAAATACTTTAAAACCGAATCAGTATCATACTAACAACAGAGGTGCAATAAAACATGAAAAACAAAAAGATCATTTACTTCTTATGCACTGGCAACTCTTGCCGCAGCCAAATGGCAGAAGGATGGGCAAAAAAATATCTTGGCGACGAGTGGGAAGTGTACAGCGCCGGTATCGAAGCTCGCGGATTAAATCCAAACGCGGTAAAAGTCATGAAAGAAGTAGGAATTGATATTTCGAACCAAACATCGGATATCATTGATCCGGAAATTTTAAATAAAGCGGATTTGGTCGTAACATTATGCGGTCACGCCGCAGACCATTGCCCGGTAACACCTCCGCACGTGAAACGCGTACATTGGGGATTCGATGATCCTGCGAAGGCAGAGGGGACAGAAGAAGAAAAATGGGCTGTTTTCATGCGTGTTCGCGATGAGATTGGTGAAAGAATTAAACGTTTTGCTGAGACTGGTGAATAACTTCCTTCAGTCCCTCCATATCAATAACAAAAAGAGCCTGGAGAACTTTCTCGGGCTCTTCGTGTTTTTTAGGAGAAGAATTAGACAATTAACGAAAAAGTCATATAGCATTGGCTGTTGCAAGACAATATCAACATTAAGATTAATAGATTTGCTGCAATGGGGCAGATTTTAGGGAGAAAAATAGATATTTAATTTAGGTAAAAGTTTTAAGGGATTTATAGTACGATTTGAGGCTTCAATTATTACATTTTTGAAACACCGCCCGATTTCTAACATTATTTTATTTTGGTTATGTGTAGTTTAAGTGGGGCTTGAAAGAATAAAATCGAGAAAGCTTCCGATACAAGCGTCGATTCACAATCGCCTGAATGTGGGACCTATTCAAGTTTCGATATTGGCTGTTTTATACGAGATGTTGATGTATGCGATGGATTCAACTACCGCTATGGAACGCACGTTAAAGAGTTAGGTGATTAGTTGTCGGATGACTTTCGAAAGACGGAACATTCCTTTCTCCAGGTCAGCTAAAGAAGCGTAGGAATAAGAAAGGCGAAGGTACTGGGCTGCATGCTTATCATAGACATTTCCTGGATTTAATAGAATTCCATGCTCTAATGATTTTTCAAAAAGTTCCCGTATGGAGATTGAAGGCAATATGCGCAGCCATATATAAAAACCACCTCTAGGAACAGTCCAGGTCGCAATATCGGAAAAATACCTCTGTAATAAATCAATCATGATCTCTCTTCGAACCTTCAATTCTTTTCTGACCTCTTCCAAATGTTGATGATAGAGCCCGCTTGCTAGCCATTCCGCAACTGCCCATTGAGACAAGGAACTGGATCCGTAATCGGTTTGCATTTTAATATCCGCCAATCGCTCAATAACAGGCTTCGGTCCGACTATCCAGCCGATTCTCAGACCGGGACTCAATGTTTTCGACATGCTCCCAAGATATAAAACAAGCCCATTTTTATCGATGGCTTTCAATGGTGGGGGAGGCGGTGAATCGAGCCAGAGTTCTCGGTATACGTCATCTTCAATAATCGGCAGCCGCTCCTTTTCGCATACATCGATCAGTTTTCTCCGTCTTTCTTCGGACATCAAAATTCCTGTTGGATTATGAAAGGACGGAATTGTATAAAGCAATGAAGCATTTTGCCGCTTTTTTTGTTCCGAAATCTTATTTGCTTGAATTCCATGCTCATCTAAAGGAAGTCCAAATAATCGCATTTCGACAGATTGAAATACATGCAGGGAATACAGGTACGATGGTTTTTCCAGAAAGATCGTAGCACCTCGCCGCAATAGACCTATTGATATCAATTGCAATGCCTGCAGAGCTCCTGACACAATCAAAATGGAAGAAGGGGAAGCTTCAATCCCGATGGTTTTCAAATATCTACTGAGCTGTTCCCTGAGAAAAAGCAGCCCTTTCGGTTCCTCGTAGCCAAGTGAATCAATGTGCCCCGTCAGCTTTTCAAATACTTGTTTCATCATCTCACGTGGAAATAAATCTGGAGAAAGCTCTCCTGTTCCTAGCCGGATGATATTTGAATCAAACTCTGCTTTATTGATTTCCTGTATCGTAGGCAAATTAGGATAATAACTCCCCGCTTGCACATAGGAATTCCAGTCTGGGGGAGGGGTAGAGGTCATCAAAGACCACGAATTGTTAATAATCTTGGTACCGCTCCCTCTTTTTCCTTCCAGCAATCCATCAGCAATCAATTCTTCCATAGCCGCCACGACCGTACTGCGGTTCACTCCGAATACTTTGGCCAATGTGCGTTGAGGAGGGATTTTTGTCCCTAAAGTCCATTCTCCTGTTTCAATCTTTTCTTTAATATATTCTTTGATCTGGATATAAAGGGGAACTGGAATCGATTTGTCCGGCTTCCAATCTAATTCATTCATGAAAAAATACTCTCCCTTTACAATCATATGAGTCGATTATACAACTTGGTTGGTATTGAATCCATCCAATTGGTTGGAGACAATAATCGATTTCCGAGTAAAATTGTATTCATATGCTATACAATAGGAGGGATTGGAATGGCGGAAGCCTTTATTCACGGACTTATTCTTGCATTTGGACTTATTCTTCCTCTTGGCGTCCAAAACGTTTTTATTTTTCATCAAGGAGCTCTTCAGAAACACTTCATTCATGCGCTCCCAGCCGTTTTAACTGCATCACTATGTGATACACTTTTAATCATCCTTGCTGTTTTCGGAGTATCTATTATGGTCTTGGGTTCTTTTTTGATCAAAACGATTATGCTGTGCTTAGGGATTTTATTTTTGTTATACATGGGATGGAGCACTTGGAAAAGTACCCCTTCTGCTGTTAAAGAGAATAACGGAAAAACAGCTAAGGAAACTTTTACACCATTCAAACAAGTTGTGTTTTCAGCATCGGTCTCGCTGCTCAATCCACATGCGATCATGGATACGATTGGCGTGATCGGAACGAGTTCACTTCAATACAATGAAGGGGAAAAAGCAGCTTTTGCACTTGCCTGTATTCTAGTTTCCTGGATCTGGTTTGCGGGGCTGGCTTTGGCAGGGCGGAGAATAGGGGATCTAGATCAATCTGGACGTTTGATGAGTGCTTTCAACAAAATTTCCGCGCTCGTCATGTGGGGAGCAGCGATTTATATTGGATTCACACTGGCAAAATAAAAACAGGAGTTTACAGTAGAGGTTTCATTACTCCAAATAGTAAACTCTTGTAAGTCTATGAAACAGGATAATAAACTAAAAGAAAAAACCCAGTTGCTGATTACTATAATAATCGGGAGACCAATAACTAGGAGAAAATTTTTTTGCGGAGTTGAAGGGAGGAGATAGGATTGAAACACCCGTATGCTCATTATCGTTCTTTATTTCCTGTTTTAGCATCGAAAATCCATCTGGCGAGCTGTTCGCAAGGAGCCATTTCAAAAACTGTGTCCGAATCGATTGAAGCGTATATGAATAGTTTGCTAACGACGGGGGTTAATTGGAATCAAGCAATAAAAGTAGTTGAACAGGCAAAATACCGTTTTGCAAAATTAATCGGTGCTGAACCTAATGAAATTGCTGTATTATGCTCGGTCTCTGACATTTTTTCTGCTATCGCCTCTTCACTTTCTTTTGAAAAAGGGAAAAATATCATTGTGACGACAGATATGGACTTTCCAACCGCCGGTCATGTATGGCTCGCTCAGGAGAAATTTGGAGCAAAGGTCAGATTTATTCCTTCTCAACAAGGAGTCATTCCTTTAGAATATTATGAACGTTATGTAACGTCTGACACACTTGTCACATCCATTTCCCATGTCTGTTATTACAACGGTTTTAAACAAGATCTCAAAGCGATTGCAGACATTGTTCATCGTAAAGGTTCACTTCTTTTTGTTGATGCATATCAATCTGCTGGACAGGTGCCTATTGATGTAAAGAAAATGGATATCGACATATTGGCAGCAGGAACAAGGAAATACTTGTTAGGTATTACGGGAATATCCTTCCTATACATAAAAGCTGAATTGGCAGAGAAATGGAAGCCGCGCGTCACAGGATGGTTTGGTCAGGAGGATCATTCGAAATTCAATGTTCATCAAATTATACCAGCAGCTGGAACACGTCGTTTTGAGACTGGAACGCCTTCTTTTATAAGCGCTTATGCAGCAGCTGCCGCTATTCGTTTACTTCTTGAAATAGGAGTGGAGAATATATCTTCTTATTTAAACCTATTAGCTCAATTCGCATTAGATTATGGACAAGAAAAAGGATTACACACTGTTACTCCTTTATCGGCTCACAAAAGAGGCGGCATAACTGCTTTTTATGTAAAAAATGCTGGGCAAATAGAATCGATCTTGAAAGAGAGAAATATCATTGTTTCTGCTAGAAACGACGTCATCCGAATCGCTCCTCATTTTTACAATACGCAGGATGATATTCGGCAAGCAATTGACGAGCTAACAACTGTTTTAACAGCGAATAAATAAGCAGCACAGGTCTAGGTACTGAAAGACTCGAAACTTTTGCATGGTTCCAATAACAATATATGAGTGGTTTAAAGCGGACAAAAGATTTGTGTGAATAGTCTATTTTTAACTTTATAGTGCAAAATTCAGCTAGTTTCATAACTAATGTCTTAACAGTTTTTTTCGGCTCCATTCAACGATCTGATGGAGCTTCAGTTTATTATTAAAAATGATTATTTGCAAATCGCAAATAATATAGTATAAATAAATATAGAGGTGAAAAAATGGAAAACGTTAGAGAGCTTTTTCAAGTGATGACACGTCGTTTTGGATTGCTGAATAAAAATTGCTGTTCTATTGATGGTGTTGATATTTCTCTCGTTCAAAGCCATATTCTATATGAAATTGATAAAAGAGAATACCCTTCTATGCAACAAGTGGCCGAAGTATTGGGAATGGATATTACGACATTCAGCAGACAGATTCAAAATTTGGTCAAAAAGGGTTTAGTAAAAAAAACGCCGCTCCCTGAAGATCGAAGAGTATACACGTTATCTCTAACCAACGAGGGAAAATTTATAGCAACAACTATCGATCGAGAAATCAGACAATATTTAGAAGAGGTATTTTCACACATGACGGAATTTGAGAAAGAAACAGTAATTCGTTCGATTAAATTGTTGAATGAGTGCATGGGAAAATCGAGCGTATGTTGCAAACCATTATTTTAAGGCAAGCTATCTTGGCTTGCCAATTCGTTAAACTTATATTTGCATTTTTCAAATAAAATAAAAGAGATAAGATTATTCGAAAATTTCTTTCTGTTTCGTTGGAATGAACTCTTTTATTTTTAGTATTTTGATTGTTATTCACTTTTTAGATAGATATATTCAGGCTTGAAAAATACGGATTGAAAGTCAAGCTATGCAAAGTAATGGCGAAAGGAGAGATAAAGATTAAAAAGGAAACATGAGAGAAGATTTACAGGACACCTTTTACTATTTGCTTTTGGGTTCAGGCGTTGGAGCCGTTATTCATGGCGCTGTACCGACAGAATGAATTTCAATCTAAATGGGGGTGTATTGCTGCAATCATCGAAAATCCTTGGAATGTCCGTCTTTTCGTGATTCCTATCTCGCCAATGTTGATTACAATGAGCATGACATTGCATTGATGATTAACTGAGAAGCTGCAAGCTTACCGGGATATCAATATTGCACAGTATCTTTAAAAAAAAACTAGTCTTTGCGTTTGTAGGCTCTGTCATGACGATGGCAGGGTTATTAGGATTTTTATTCTATCTTATTTAAGGAGTGATCACTTATGAATCACATGAATAACGATCAAATCCGGCAAAATGTCCGAAACCGCTATAAGAAAATTGCGATGCAGGAAGTGAATTCTGGGGGGTGTTGTTCAGTCAGTTCCGGAGGTTGTGGTACACCTAAGGAGGTATCGGCAAAACTAGGTTATTCGGATGAGGAATTATCTGCCGTACCAGAAGGAGCCAATCTTGGACTTGGCTGCGGCAACCCGCTGGCAATTACGGAATTGAAACCTGGAGAAGTAGCGTTGGATCTTGGTAGCGGTGCTGGATTTGATTGCTTTCTGGCGGCACAACAGGTTGGAGAAACCGGCCGCATCATTGGTGTAGATATGACGCCAGAAATGATCAGCAAAGCTCGGAATAATGCTGCCAAGAATGGTTATACCAACACCGAATTTCGATTAGGAGAGATTGAACATTTACCGGTTGCAGATGGTACGGTTGATGTTATTATTTCCAATTGTGTCATTAATCTTTCTCCAGATAAGCCCCAAGTGTTCAAGGAAGCCTATCGTGTGCTGAAACCAGGTGGTCGCCTCGTCATTTCCGACGTTGTAGCGACAGCAGAGCTTCCATCGGAAATCAAAAACAATATGGATGTCTTGTATTCGAGCTGCGTATCAGGAGCAGCATCAATTAGAGAACTGGAATCATTGTTGCAACAGAGTGGATTCACACATATCACCATTGAACCGAAAGATGAATCGAAGGAGTTTATCAAAGACTGGGTGCCTGGAGCGAACTTCGAAGATTACATAGTTTCTGCGGTCATAAAAGCAATGAAACCTTAAAAAACGCGGTGTAACAGATCAGAAACCGTACCGTTATGGATGTTGCCCTTCTACATTTAATCGTAAGTGTTGTTTTTGTGACATAGAAAAGGCAGTAGGGCGATTCCTAGTGCCTTTTCTATATAAAAAATAAGGAGAGATTAAATATGAACATTCGCAGCTTTTACAAAGAGGATTGGCTGCAAGTGAAGGAAATTTACGAGCAAGGAATTGCGACAGGACAAGCAACGTTTGAAACGACAGTGCCATCATTCGAAAAATGGGAGTCGACAATTGCGGAAAACTTGTGTCTGGTTGCTGAAGATGAAAAAGGTATTCAAGGCTGGTGTAAGATCAGTAAAGTATCAGATCGCTGCGTATATGCAGGAGTAGGAGAGGTGAGTGTGTATGTTCGAGATGTGAGCCGAGGAAATGGTGTTGGAAAACAACTTCTACAAGCCATGATCAAAGAATCGGAAGCAAAAGGATTTTGGACATTAAATGCAGGGATTTTCCCTGAAAACATACCAAGCTTACGTTTACATCAAAGTGTTGGATTTCGTGAAGTTGGTATACGACAACGTTTAGGAAAGTTAAATGGCGTATGGCGTGATGTTGTATTCCTTGAACGCCGCAGCAAAATTGTGGGTATAGATTAATCGTTGCTTTAAAAAAATGATAAACATTTCATAGTTTTCTAAAACACTTTCAAGAGTTTCTAAATGCTCCTTCTCTTTTTCTTTAGCAACGGAATAAAATATTCTTTCAACGGTTGTATAAGGTATTTTTTCCTTTCGACTCACTTCTTGGATAGTAGAGCCAATGCACATTTCGTACAGATATTCTCTGTACCGATTGGTCTGATGCTTATTAGGACTGATAGATTCAAATGTTTGTGAAAATACCTCATTACAGTTGTGACAACGGTATCTATACACTCTGACAAATAAGAAAAGGGGCTTACCTAATACGGACAAGTCACGAACCTTTCTTGTCCGCCAGTCATGGACATGACTAGAAAAAAAACCGCAGTAAGAACAGCGTTCTTCTGTAGTATTTTTCTCAACATGTAACAAATTGCAATCTTCAAGAAACACTTGTTTAACAACTTCAAATTCTGGCAAATCTAGTGATACGGAAAACACTTTAGAACCTCCTGTTATGTTAAGTGACGCTAACATTATTGCCAGGAATTCGTGAGTGTTTTCCTTATTTTTTGGGTTAAATCACAAAATGTGGTGATGAATCAAATTTTATTTATTAGGCTAGGAAAAAACAAGGTATTCTCTTATGAGGTTAAGAGGTTCCCTATCTGCATAGATATGGAATATGTTAAAATGCTGTTAGCTGTAAGGTGGGATATAAAAAAGTGAGTAAAAGAAAAATATTGGTAGTTGACGATAATGAAGATATTTGTCTTACGATCAAACAATATTTGGAGCTTTATAATTATATGGTTGAAATTGCACACAGCGGCACGGAGGCGTTGAAAATGATCAGCGGCGATTTTGATTTGATTATATTGGATATTATGATGGAAGGCATTGACGGAATGGAATTGTGTAGTATTATCCGTGATAGAGTGGATTGCCCCATTATATTTGTCAGTGCAAAAACGCTGGAGGAAGATAAGGTTCAAGCTTTGTCTATCGGTGGGGATGACTACATAACCAAACCCTTTGGTTTAAAGGAGTTAAAAGCAAGAATCGATTCCCACTTAAGAAGGGAAGAGCGGATCCGTTCGAATGAGAGATATCTTTTAAGTTCTAAAAATATTACCATTGATCTTTTGGCCAATGAGGTCTTTTGCAAAGGAGTTAAATTGCACTTAACAAAAAAAGAATATGAGATTATTAAATTGTTAATGTTGAATAAAAATGTGGTTTTTTCCAAAGAAAGAATTTTTGAACGTGTATGGGGATTGGATTCAGAAAGTCAGTTAGAAACGGTTACAGAGAGCATTAAAAATATTAGGAAGAAAATAAGAGCTTTAGATAAAGAAACTTCCTATATTAAAACATTATATGGATTAGGTTATAAATGGGATGTTACATATGAAAAAAGATAAAACAATAAAAAGAGATTTTTATTTATTGGTTGTTAAGATCTTCTTGTCAACCATTGTATCCTCACTTATTACTTATTTATGTTTATTATTATTCATATTTATGTTTACAAATAATAATACTATTAAGCCGACGAATTATTTTGTTAAATATCTCGATTTAATTGAAAAAAAGATTGAAGAAAACTCAGCATCAATTTTAATGGGGCGATTAATTGATACAAAGTCCTATAACGAAAAGATTCAAGGGGAAGTTTTGGACATCAACGGTAATCATATGTATGGTGATAAGGGAGTTGCTGGGGACAAAATAGATGTTGGTGAAGTTATAAATCATGAGATTGTAAAAGGAAGTTATGTTTACAGATTTATACCTATTAAACATGATAACTCTATTCAAGCGGTGTATGTGCTGAAAGCCCCTTTCGGATTCATCATTAATAATAATGATCGCCTCGGAATAGTGTTTATTTATGTTGTATTGTTGATTTCTCCGTTGATATTTTTTATTATATATTTAATTTTATTTACATCCAGGCTGTATAAATCATTGTTTAATAATATTAAAGTGTTGCTTCAGGCTGCCGATAAAATTTCGAACGGTGATTTTGATTTTAAAGTCTCGGGGCTGAAAAGAAAAGAGTTTATAAGGATACAGGATTCGTTTAATACAATGATCAGCGCCCTTAAAGAGATGATTGAAAGTTTATCAAAGATCGATGATGAACGGAAAATCATGGTGTCATCGATTGCCCACGATATAAGAACTCCATTAACCGTAATCCGAGGACAAATCGATTTAATTAATGATCTGAAGAACCAAGATCATTTTGATATTACTCCCCATTTGGATATTATCCGCAAGAATTGCAGCAAAATGAGCATGCTTACAGACAATTTGTCGTTGCTATATAAAGTGGAAAAAGCACACTTCTTATTGAATATTAAAAGAATTGATTTAAACAAAATGCTTAATGAGAAAAAGCAAGAAATATCAACAATGGTCTATAATAAAAAATCCGTAAACATTTATTTTGATGTGAATTTAAGGAAACAATTTTATTTTCTTGACGAAGCCATGTTAATGAGGGTTTTGGATAATATTTTATATAACAGCCTGAGATTTACAACGAGCGGGGAAATTAAACTTGAAGTGCGTGATGAAGCAGACGGACACGACACCAAAATCTATTTTAAATGTTCAGACACAGGGACAGGATTTAAGGAAAAAGATACGTCTCTGTTGTTCAAGGCATTTTATCAGAATGAACAATATAAAAATCATTTTGGTTTAGGCCTTTATATCGCAAAAAAAATTGTAAACAATTATGATGGGGAGATTTGGGCTTACAACAATGAAAACGGCGGAGCAACCGTTGAGTTTTATATTAAGGAGATATCAAACTATCCCCAAATTTCACAACCTTCCAACAACCCTAGTAAATGAAGATGGGCGTTGGCGGCGGAAGAAAGGCTAGAGAAAGGGTTGCATATCCCCATCTTTCTCTAGCTGCTGTCTACTTATTTGAGATTATACGGGTTGTTATAAGCTCTATTTCTTATCGCAACGTTGAGATTCATTTTCTTTTCGCAATTAGAAATTGATTGTTGATTGTTACGGCCACTTCTTCTTCCGGGCTTACGCCTTTTATGCTGTATACCCAACCAAAGTTCAAGTGAGTTCTTTTTTCATCTTTTTTATCAGGAACAATTTCGATCTTTCTCAGCTCTTTTTTGCTTAGGATTTGATGATGCTCATTAATGGTAATCGTTTCTGTTACTTTCCCAATCGGTTTGTTCAATTGACGTCGATCTACTTTTGACGCTTGAATGACATAGGTTCGGCCTTGATAGCTAATTTCTTTTAAATTTTTCTTGTTCAGTTCGTATTTTGGCAATGTTCGATCGATCGCCATATTGTGTGATGCCGTTTTTTTCAGGTCGCTGAAAAGCGAACAACCTCCTAAGAATATGGTTCCAATCAGCATCAGGAATAAGATGGAATTTTTCATATCTGCTCTGAGACCTCCTTTTTTCAACATCATGCCTGGATGGAAGGTGAATCTTCATTCATGCGGTTTATTTCCTTCCCAACGATGAAACCAGATGGAACCGATGATCGTTACAACCATGAAGCATGTGATCGCAGGCACAATCCCTTTTAACAACTCTTGAAAATAGGAATTTGACAACTGCATTCCCAAGGCCTGTTTTACCTCGGGCATCAATAACATGGGGGCTTGCGAAAGGCGAACGGCCCAAGCCCATGGAATATAATTCCATATATAATCTCCTAAGACAGTTGCCCCGATGATAGCCGAAATAAGGAATCCTCCGCCTCCGATCGCTATAGATGCACCCATACCGAATGCAAAGCTGATAAGCATATGCATGGAAAAAAGAATTAGTGAGCCAACAACAGACAACAGCGCTCCTTGCAAAAACAAATCATAATGGATATTGTCTATGTTCAATATATATCTCATCCCTAACAACATAAGGAAAGTTGCCAAGAATATGTCCGCAATTGCTGCAAAAATCAGCAGAAAAAGTTTGCCTAAGTAAAATTTCGCTCTTGAAACAGGACCGGTCAACAAGTTCATAAAACTTCCCGATTTTTCTTCCTGGTATGAGATCAAACCGGTAAGCAGCGAGATAATAATAGGTAAAGAGACAGTCAATACCTCAAAAAAGCCTCCGTATATTTTAACTTGCCAAGAAGAAGGATCATTGTATCTGGAAAAATACCATAACATAAAGATTGGATAAATGACCGGCGTTACAAACACGATCAGTCTGATTGTTGTACGCCTTGTCTTTAACCATTCGGAAGACAGAACCTGCAGAAAAGACATTTCAGTTCACCTCTTTTCTCGAAAACCAAAATGCTGTAGCAAAAGACAATAAAAGAAAAATGACAATGGAGATGGCAATTCCCATTGGAATAACGGAAGGATCCAATAAAGGGCTTCCTTTTTCCAAAGGAACTCCGTTCGGATGAACCCCCACAATTGGGCACATCAGTCTCATTCCCCAGCTCCATGGAATATACATCCAGTACGATTCTGAAGCCATTACTACTCCTAATACAATCCCTATCACACTTACAATAATGGAAATCACTATTCCGAATCGTTCTGCAAAAAACAACCCTATAGGAATGTATGCTAAAGATGTGATCCAAATGGTAAGGCTGGCCAATATGACGACAGTTGCTGATGAAATACTGTTGGGCAAAATGAATTTTAATATGATTAGCAATAGAATGAATTCAATTGTTGAGAGCAATGTATAATAGGCAATTACAATGATTTTGCTGAACCATATGCGTATAATACTAATATCATAGCAACGTAAGGATCTATAGTTCCCCGACTTTTTTTCTCTCATTGCTGAAAGCGATGCGATCAATGACGTTCCTAACGGAGCAAATATTAACGGCCACCAATTAAATACGGTGTATTCGAAATAATTATATTCTGAATTAATCGTAGGCATGGTAATAATGGCGTACAGTACAAAGAAAAAAGGAGCAATATATACGAGTTTTTTGGCAAAAGTCCGCTTATATTTTAAACGTTCAGACTGTATCATATTCAGCATTATTCTCAGCCTCCTTCATAATCCGTTGACCACATCTATAAAGAGTTTTTCTAGATCTTGGTCTTCATCTATTTCTCCTTGATATTTAAGTTTTCCGTTTTGAATAATGCCGATATAATCCGCCAATTGTTTTACTTCCGTCAAAATATGGCTTGATAAGATTACAGTTATTCTTTGTTCTGGGAAAGATCTGATAAGTTTCCGCAATTCTTGTATACCCAGCGGATCAAGTCCGTTTGTCGGTTCGTCGAGAATAAGAAGTTTGGGATGATTTAAAAGTGCTTTGGCAATACCCAATCTCTGCTTCATACCAAAGGAAAACTGAGACACTTTCTTTTTTTCTGTATTTTCCAAACCAACAATTTTCAACACTTCTTTTATTCTTGAGTCAGGCAAATTCAGTAATTTTGCATGAACAAGTAAATTCTCATAGGCCGTTAAATTGCCGTAAAGAGCCGGTGATTCGATAAGCGCACCGATATCTTTAAGGTCTTTTCTGCTCCAAGGATGGCTATTTATCATAATTTCCCCTTTTGTAGGACGCAGAAGTCCTGTCAGCATTTTTAAAACAGTGGATTTTCCGGCTCCATTCGGTCCAAGCAATCCATAAATGGTATTTCTTTTGACCTTTATCGATACATTGTCTACCGCTAGTTGTTTGCCGAACGCTTTGCTTAAATGATGGGTTTCCAACATATACTCTCCCATGTTCATGCTCCTTTCATAATGAAAAATTTTATCGTGATGTTGCTTCTGGCTGGAATAAGGACAAACATAGCATGCTGTCTTCGTGCTATTTTTTATATTAATGCCTCAATCTAATGTTTTTGTAAGAAAAGGAACAAATTGATGATGTTTTCTGTGGATCGATCTCTTTCAATAAGGAGGCAAGACGCATAATGACTGGAACATCATGGAAGATATGTTTCAAGGAAGCGGGAGAAAAGTAGATATTGATGACGTGATGCTCAACGGAATCGGCTTTTTCGATGATTGAGTGCGCAAACAGCGAATCCACGGGAGACATGCGGCATTTTTCTATGCGTCGTCACCTTTCCGACTTCATGGGGAAAGGGCGGACAATGGGTGGGGCACCCAGTGGATTCAAGACAGTTTTCTACACAGGGTCCAGGCCACTGTTAAGCACAACGTTCTGTTCAACTGTTTGCGCCTATCCTTCATTATGGGAAGGAGAGGGAGATTTTCATGCCTAGGTGGAGAGCAAAAGTTGCTCATGGATGTTTTCTATGGTTTTCCTTAGAAGCAGTATAACCGGAGTGGGCGCCGCTTATGCGCAGGTTAACTTTTCAATGAGCATATATATAGTTAACCGATAGATACCAAACAGATTGATTTTGGCTTTGCAGATTATTTCGGAATGTTTGCGTTCCCTTCTGAACGAAGAATGAGCAGGCTGAAAAGGGTGAAACGGAAGGTGTTCCACAAGGGAGGACACCTTTTCTTCTTCCTAATGTATACGCATATTAAGTAATCATTTAGTGACAATATGTTGTGTTTTTGTTAGGATCAACAACCTTTTGAGACGATCAACTCCTGATTATTGTGTAAAAATTCGCTTTCGGTCTAGCAAATTTAGGTCTTGGAAAAATCAAACTACTTTTTGCCGTTTCTTTTTACACAAAATCTTGGACTTAACCCGGTGCGCCAGCTAACCCGGATACGTACAATGTGTTTTCCTTAATTATGCACCGCCGCAGCATCGCTGGTTCCCTTGTCGGCGGCCTTCGGGAAACGCAAGAGATGCTTGATTTCGCCGCTGAGCACGGCATTGTGCAAAAAATTGAAGTGATTCGCGCTGACCAAGTGGACGAAGCGTATGAACGTGTCCTCCGCAGCGATGTCCGTTACCGCTTTGTCATCGACATGTCGACATTATCGTGATGGCGAAATACGCATCCGTCGGAAAGGAGAGAAAAAATGGAAAACATCGAGATTATCCGTAACGGCGCACAGCCGTCCTCTAAAGGACAAGAAGAGTATTTTACCGGAAATGTCCGCATCGATCCGTTATTCCAAGATTAACCTAAATTCCGATCCAATAACCGTCCCGTTTGTTCGGCGATGACGCGTGCTGGGAGCGGCATCCCATTTTTGAACCACCATTCCACAATCCCGACGACGGCGGAAGCGAAAAATTGCAACACCACCTCTTCGTGCAATCCTTGATTTTTCCCGCCAGATACATCGACTTCCGGCTTGAATTCTTCGATGACCAGCTGTAAAAACCGATTGCGGAAATGTGGTGCCCCTTTGCTGGATAACATCGTCGAGAAAAATAGACGATGGCGTTCAAAGTACTCGTACCAGATATAGTTTCCTTCCTCAAACGTCAGATCGGAAGCCTCGCGGCAAAGCTTCCGTAAATTGTCCATATGTTCTTCAATCAGTTGATCCAATAAATCGTATTTGTCTGTGTAATGGAGATAAATCGTTCCCCGGTTCACATTGGCCCGGTCGGCAATCTCTTGGATCGTAATGTCGTCAAACGGTTTTTCCGCCATCAGTTCGATAACGGCTTTTTTAATGGCTTCTTGGCTTTTGATGATTCTGCGGTCGACTTTGGCCATGTTGAAATCACCAACCTCTCCTAAAGATAATCAATAACTTTCATTGATTTGTTGAATAATCAACGAATTCCATTCATTTAACGATTTGAACGCATTCGATTTCTTTTTATAATTATAAACAGATGTTGTTTATTCAATCAATATTGATTTTTGAGAGCGCATAATTAATGAAATAGCGTAAACGTATCCGTAAAAAAGGAGTGCACCTCTGAGAGGACGCAAAGCCTTGATACATCATTATTTCGAAAGGAAGGAATGAAATATGTCTAACAAGAAAGTCTGGTTTGTTACTGGTGCCGGGCGCGGCATGGGCGTCGAGATCGCCAAAGCCGCCCTAGACGCTGGCTACAACGTCGTTGCTACCGGCCGCAATCCCGAAAAGGTGGCTAAGGCTATCGGCGAGACCGGAAATCTGCTCGTTGCGAAGCTAGATGTTACGAATCCTGCAGATGCTGAGGCCGCCGTCAATGCAGCGGTTGACCGATTTGGAACGATCGATGTGCTTGTTAACAACGCCGCTAACTTTTATGGGGGCTTCTTCGAGGAACTGACACCGGAGCAGATTGGGCATCAACTCTCCACCAACCTCATCGGCCCGATGAACGTCACCCGCGCTGTGCTGCCGGTGATGCGTAAGCAACGTTCGGGGCACATCATCTCCATTTCATCGACCGCGGGCTTTGTCGGCTACGAGTATTGTTCCGCTTATGCTGCCTCGAAATTTGGCCTCGAGGGGTGGATGGAGTCACTGCGTTTCGAAGTCGAACCGTTCGGCATCAAGACGACCATCGTCAATCCGGGCTTTTTCCGCACTGAGCTTTTGCGGCCGGAATCGACGACTTGGGCAGCGCTGCGCATCGAGGACTACACCGAACGCAATGCCGAGCTGCGGCCTTGGTGGGAGTCGATGAATGGGAAACAGCCTGGTGATCCTGCTAAACTGGCCAAGGCGTTAGTGGCTATTGCTAGCCAAGAGGAACCGCCACGCCGTTTTATCGCCGGTACTGACGCCATCGCCGAAGCTGAGCGGAAGACCGCCGAGTTCCAAGAACAGATCAACGCATACTGTGACTTGTCGACTTCTCTGGCGCACGAGGAGGCATAATCAGCCAGAGGTGAAGTGAGTCTGTTAAGGATTCGGGGAGCGAAATGGGATTGGATGACCATGTATCATTTTGGCAAATGAAAAGCGGAGAGGCTAGCCTTGAGAGAACAGAAGATGTTTCGGCTAGCTTCTCTTTTTCTATGCATTAGCCCTTTTCGTACAATCCCCTCTTAGACGCTTGACATCCTCTTTTGGAGGCAGCCCAAACATGCGGGAATATTCGCGGCTAAATTGCGAGGGGCTTTCATAGCCGACTTGAAAGGCGACATCGGCGGCATCGGTCGATTCAGTTAATAACAAGCACCGGGCTTCTTGGAGCCGCAGTTGTTTTTGAAACTGAATTGGGCTCATCGCTGTTACCTCTTTAAAGTGTCTATGAAGAAAAGAAACACTCATGTGGGCAATGTCTGCCAACTCTTCAATTCGAATAGGTCGATTATAGTTTTGTTTAATATATTCGATCACGTCTCTAATTCGATAAACAGAGCTCCCTTCGATTGCGATTTGTTTCAGCACATCTCCATGCGGCCCTTGCAAAACGCGATACAAGATTTCCTTCGTATAAATAGGAGCTAGGACGTCAATATCTTTCGGAGTGTCAAGCAAACGAACGAGTCTTATTACCGCATCGAGCAAAGGGAGCTCAATCAGGCTGACAAACATCGCCCGCTTAGCTTGTCCGTTCAGGCCGGTTCCAATTTCCTCATCCCTTAAAATGCCTAAAATTTCCCCAGGCGTCAATTCAATTTTCAACGCCAAATACGGCACATCTTCAGTTGCTTCTACTACTTGGGCAATAACCGGCAAGTCAACGGATGCCACAAGATAATGGGTAGGACTGTAAGTAAAACGTTCCTGTGCCAGCCAGACGTCTTTTTTCCCTTGGACAACAAGGCATAAAGAAGGGCGTTGAACGCCGTGACTCGGAGCCGTCACCCCCGATTGGCGGAACAAAAATAAAGCAGGAATCGCTGTTGCGTGAACCCCATCTTGCCCTGTATGGCGCTCAACGAGTTTGGCCAGTTCGTTTTGTTGTTGATAAATTTGTTCAGACATAAAATCCTCCTTCGCTTTTATTCTTGCTAGTTTCATTCTAATACATATTCATCGGCTGCATAAGTGGTTGTGAGAGGATTAGGCAATGATTTGCGATGATTGTGATACCGGTCTCTTTTGTAGTTGCGGCATAATGAAAGATGCAAAGAGGTTTTCCATGAGAAATAGAGGAGGTATATATATGCAAACAGTTACGTTGAACAATGGCGTCAAGATGCCGATCTTAGGCTTTGGCGTTTACCAGATTACCGATCTAGATGTATGTGAGCAATGTGTATATGACGCCTTGATGACCGGCTATCGCCTCATTGATACGGCCGCCGCTTATCAAAATGAAGAAGCGGTTGGCAGAGCAATCAAACGGAGTGGCGTGCCAAGAGAGGAAATATTTGTTACCACAAAACTTTGGATTCAGGATGCCGGTTATGAGAGCACAAAGAAAGCATTCGCAAAATCACTGGAAAGATTGCAATTGGATTATTTGGATTTGTATTTAATTCATCAGCCATTTGGTGATGTATATGGCTCTTGGCGCGCTATGGAGGAATTGTATCGCGAGGGAAAGATTAGGGCAATTGGAGTTAGTAACTTCCAGATGGACCGCCTGGTAGATTTGATTATTCATAATGAAGTAGTTCCTGCTGTAAACCAAATTGAAACACATCCTTTCTGCCAGCAAATAGAAAGCGCGAAACTTATGAAAGAGTACAATGTTCAGATAGAGTCTTGGGCGCCTTTTGCTGAAGGAAGAAATAACATCTTCCAAAATGAAGTTTTAGTATCAATAGCTCAAAAGTATAATAAATCCGTTGCTCAGGTGATTTTACGTTGGTTGACGCAAAGAGGAATCGTTGCGATTCCAAAGTCTGTTCATAAAGAAAGAATCATCGAAAACTTCAATATCTTTGACTTTGAATTAAGCCAGGAGGATATGAAGATGATTGCTACGTTAGATACGAAAAAGAGCTTGTTTTTTTCACATAATGATCCTGAAATTGTGAAATGGCTCTGTAACCGTAAATTTGATATTTAGTGTTCTTATCCAACATAACGAAATGAAATACGGAGAACCGTGTCATAAGTGATGGCAAACTTCAGTTAGTTGAAAAAGGATTTGATTTTAATTTGTAGAAATTATCGGTGTGGAAAATAGTTCTTTTTAGAAAGGAGCATTCCTGTTAGAAGTTTTTTCGGGGACTTGAATAAAAAAAGCCCTCTTGGTATGATTCGGGGGTGTCAATCGGATGAATTGACCCCTAATTTGGATACCAAGGAGGACTATACATGAATTCTATCTCAAACAAGAAGATTAATCAAGTCACCGATCAAACGCTCGTCGTTGGCATGGATATCGCGAAAAAGAAGCATTATGCCTGCTTTGTGGATGAGCGAGGGAGGGTGCTAAAAAAATCGTTTCCCGTTCCGCAATCCAGAGAAGGGTTGGAATGGTTGTACCAGTGCATCGTGAAAGCGATGGAGGAATTTGAAAAAACGGAAGTGATCGTTGGCATCGAGCCAACGGGACATTATTGGCTCAATCTCGCTTACTTTCTTGACGAGAAGGGCATCTCTCTCGTGATGACAAACCCGATGCACGTGAAGCGCTCCAAAGAGCTAGACGACAATCTTCCAACCAAGCATGATGCGAAAGACGCGCTCGTCATTGCCCGGTTAGTGAAAGACGGCCGATTCAGCTATCCGCGTATTCTGAAAGGGATGGAGGCCGAACTGCGCGCAGGGGCGACGTTTCGATCCAAACTCGTGGAAGAGCAGGGGGCGGTTCGAAATCAGATGATTCGCTGGCTCGATCGGTATTTTCCGGAATTTACGCAAGTCTTTCCGTCGTTTGGGAAAATGGCGCTCGCTGTGCTGGAACAGACGCCGTTTCCGTCGGATTTAGCAGGGAAAGAGATCGAAGAGGTTCTCACCCTTTACCGGCAAAGCGAGGGATTACAATCGCCACAAAAGCCGAAAGCGAAGAAGCTGATGGAACTGGCCCAACACTCCATTGGCGTAACGGAAGGACAACAGATGGCCCGTATCGAAATCGCCACACTTGTCCGCCGGTACCGCCAATTGGAGGAAGAAATCGAGGCACTGACCCAGCAACTAACGGAACTTGTGCAAACATCCGTGGAATACGAATGGCTCAAAACGGTTCCGGGCTTAGGGGATGCGACTATCGTGGAACTGTTATCGGAAATCGGGAGTTTTTCCCACTATCAGGATCCGCGCCAATTATTGAAACTTGCGGGCCTGACACTGCGGGAGCATTCCTCCGGCCAACACAAAGGGCAAAAACGGATCTCGAAGCGTGGAAGAAGGCGGTTGCGCGCCCTCCTCTTCCGCGTGATGATGCCGATGATCCGCCACAACGAAGCGTTTCGACAGTTACATGAATATTACACGACACGGCCCGATAATCCGTTGCGCAAGAAGCAATCCATTGTGGTGTTATGCGGGAAATTACTGAAGGTACTGCACGCTGTGTGTACGAAGCACCAGGCGTTCGATGCGAAGCGAATGATGCAGGACATCTTTGGTCTCGAAACGGCGGCTTGATGCCTGCATGCCTTGTGATTCCTTAGACAACAAGGATGACACGGAGAAGCTGGCACGATATCATCCATTCGACCTTGAGACCCTAAAGGAGCTTAGCCGGCCTCTGCCTGATGACTAGACCGAACGAAGGAATGTAGGCACAAGGATGCCCAGAGACATGGGAGGGTTCGTCATCATCAGCGATGCAGAGATCCAAGGTGCATCACATACATTTACCACCATTACAACCAAATTAAACCAGTAGTGGCAGCGAAGCGCACCCATCCAATGTCATATATATACAGATTTGAGAAACAAAGTTAGAAAACGTGTCGAAAAAAATTTTTTTGACACCCCTGAAATGGCTACAACCATTGATATATCAACATTTATAGAGGGAGGAAGACGCTTAAAAAAGTTCTTGGAGCCTGAAATTTGGAATGACTTTGAGAAGACATATACAGATGCTAATTATGATAATATCTGGAATTCATTATTCTTACCTGAATCCGTGATGAATTGAAATCGACTTTGATTTTGTTGTAATTTTGATGGATTGATAATCCATAAAACCCTTTTTATGCTTATGACCTATGTCATCTCTATTTCCGAAAATGGAACAAATCTCTTTTTTAGGTATACGAACCAAAAAAATAGACAAAAAAGCACAGGGAGTGACGTTGGACATCAGTGCCCGAACATTCGTTCGTTATCTTGCCTCTCTCCATTTCTGATAGACGTTCAGTAGGGGCTCGCTATAGCCACTCCTTCGCGTCAGTTTCATCCAGATCTGTCGTGATCGACGGACGAGTCGCCCTGCCATCGTGATCACCGTCTGAATAATCGTCTTGATGCGGCGGCGTTTCACTTTGTGGTGCAACGGATGTCTCGGATCGCTTAATAGATCTTGTCCAATCAGACGAAGAAGATTGTAAACGAAGGCTCCCATGACCAACACGAGCGCATTCGTTTTCATCTTCCCAGATGGAAGCCGCTCTAAATCTAAGTCGCTCTTCAGTTCGCTATGAAACTGTTCGCATGTCGCATGGTCATGATACAACGCGAGCACATCGCTCATTCGAACATGCTCGTATCCTTTGAGCCGCACCCAATAGCTTTCCACTTCATAATCAGGAACGAGCATCAGCTGTCCATTGCGTTCCATCGTCCGTTCCGTCACTTGGGTGACTTGAACGTACGTATACGTGTTTCCATCGATCGCTGCCTTCTGTGGAAGGCATAGCTCATAGGTTTGTACTCCTTCGCTTTGTCCATCATCGACACGTTTGCCCTTTTGCGAAGCGATCTGGAACCAAAGCGCTGTCGATTCTCGGCGTAAGTTTCGCTTGATGACAAAGTCCACGTCTTCCTTTAGGCATACGTGCCCATTCGCTTCTGCATCGTTTCCTGCATCCATGCGAACAAGCAGACGAGATGAAGTCAGTTGACGAGCTCGACGGATAGCGGTGACTAAAAACGAGGGCATGTTGTCTTGCACATGTTGTTTCCCTGGACGCAACTCGGCATGAACGAGATACCCTTCCTTCCCTGCATACGCAAACAACGGTGTAAAACCGTCAAATCCTTTATACGTTCGACTGACTCCTTCTTTTTTCGTATCGGAGTTGTCAAATGGGGAACCATCTATATCAAGGGGAAGCCATGTCGTCTTTCCTTTGGTCCAACAAGGGGACAAAGTGGCATGTCGTTGAATCAACAGACGTATGGACTCCTCCCAAAGAATCGTTTCGGTCATCGGAAGACAAGCGAGCTGATCGAGTCGTTGTCGCAAGGTTGGAGAGGAAGGCACGTGCTGAATCCCCATCGATGCCGAAAAGATATCGTCCTGACGATACGCTTCGATATGATCGAAATCCGTTTTTCCTGTGGCAAGCAAGCCAATCATCGAGCGAATGACATCGCTATGGGAAATGTGCACTTCTCGACGAACCGTTGGAAGCCGAAGTGCGTTTACCCGTTTATCCAGTTTCGTTCGATGGAGTAAGTAGCCAACGAGAGCAAGCCCAGCACTTGGGGTAATCGCTTCATCTGTCAATACAAACCGAATCGGGAAATCTTTCATCACATCACCTACTTGATGAAGAATCGTCAACGTCGTTTTCCCTTATCGTATCAACGGTTTGCGACCATTGTAAAGATGTTTTGTCACGGATTCAGGAGTAAAAAAAGATTCCCTGTTTTGATTGTCAAATTATTGAGAGATTCTCTAATCGACAAAGAACAAGCAGGAGTATATCCCGCGCGGCCGTTTTTTGACTCCCAGCGAACCGCATATACAATCTGTTCGTCCTCGAAAAAGCCGCTTGAACAAGCGTATTTTTTCTTCAGGGGACGATTGGTTAGTAACTATCGAGCTAGTCGAAGTGACAGACTGATTATTTTCTTTCTTTTGCATCATAGCTGAGAGAACTTGTTTTAAGTATTCATAAAGCCTACAAAAAGCTATCCTAAAGAAATAGCAAAAAAGTAGCAGTTAACAATTTGATGAAGAATAATTAAAATGAGGGATGCTATAATGAGGATATAGAGTATTAAGAAAACGGTGGTGATAAATTTGTTATCACAGCAAGAAATACTTAACGAAATGTCCAGAAACTTAGATATATGGAAGGAAAAATATGGTGTAAAACGGATAGGTTTGTTTGGTTCGTATAGCCGGGGAGAACAAAAGGAGTCCAGTGACATTGATGTGTTAGTAGAATTTATGGATCATGCCATGACATTCGATAATTATATGGAGTTAAAATTCAATCTGGAAGATCATTTTCAAAAGCCGGTAGATTTAGTCATTTTAGATGATATCAAGCCATCATTAAAGTCGAGTATTTTAAGGAGTGCTAAGTATGCGGAGAGAGCCTAAAGTCTTTTTACAAGATATTCTTGCGGCTGCAGAAAAAGTTGAAAAATACACCAAGGGCTTATCTTATGATGATTTTCTAAACAATGACTTAGTGTCGGACGCGGTAATTAAAAATATATTAGTGATTGGTGAAGCAACGAAAAACATTCCAGACGAAATCCGACAAGCACACCCGCATATCGAATGGAGAAAGATGGCTGGCATGAGAGATATGATGATTCACGGCTATTTCTCCATTAATTATCGAATTGTCTGGGATGTTGTTCAGAATAAGATTCCTAAGTTAAAACAACATGTTGAACAATTACTAAGTGATTTTTAATAAAGACCAAATTTTTTCAAGTTAACATAGAACGTAGAGGATGATAATCGATAATAATTTACTCTCGTCAAAATCGCCCTTGCTACATTCGTATTTTCAACCGGCGTTGTCGTAAAATCTCTAGTTATTCATCGAATGTAGTTGGGGCTTTAACATTTGGAGTTTCTTCTAATCCCATAAAAAATCCCCATATAGACAAAATATCCCCGCCTTGGTACGAGTTATTAAGAGGCGGGGTTTGTTACTCATGGTATTTAATTTTGTCAAACAGTCGATATGTAAACAAAAACAAAGTGAAACATTATGCCCACTCTCTATATTTGTCCTTGATAATGAATTAAAACAACTTCATCTGTTCCTCATACAAACTGTTTTTTTCATCTAACACATAGCCCATGGCGCGGTATCCCGCCAATCTTTTTTCAAACATCTTTTGCATCATCGGGATGTTTTTATCCACGTAGTCATATACACGTACTTCTTGTTTATTCGCATGAATTCGATGCAAGCGTCCAACATATTGTTGCAGGGTGCCTTTCCATGAAATCGGCATGGCTAAAAATAGAGTATCTAACCTCGCATCGTCAAATCCTTCACCGATATATTTTCCTGTTGCAATCACTAATCTTTCCATGTCATCAGGAATGGAAGAAAGTCGATGCAATTGTTCCATCCGTTCTTTTTTCGTCATATTCCCGGAGAGTACAATAATATTTTTAGCAAATCCTTTAAATAATTGCTTTAAAATTTCAACATGTTCAATTCGTTCTGTTAAGATTAGCGGACAACGGCCTTCTTCAAGCGCAGACAACACATCATCAAATAATTGCTGATTTCGCTGTTCATTGAGTGCTGTTTCTTTATAAAGTTGCTGAATATCGTTGTGTGAGGACGTAAAGTTCGTGTACCTTGGAATTAAACGATGAACAAATGGCCTTACTTTTGCTTGGGTTTTCCCGTCAATTTTATAACGAATAGGACCACATTGCATGTGAATAACAGGGTGTAAACCATCTTTACGAATCGGTGTAGCCGTTAGACCATACACATACTTGGAGCGAACTTGTTTTAACACTTGTTCAAAGCTAAAGGCAGAAATATGATGGCATTCATCGACAATGATTTGGCCATATTGAGTAATAAATGACTTCAACTGACCCTTGTAATTTAAGCTTTGAATGGTTGCTATATCAATTTTTCCTGTTATTTTGTTTTTTCCGCCGACAATTTGTCCGATTTCTTTTGATGAAATATTAAGAAACGTTGATAATTGCTCCAACCACTGTTGCATCAACTGTGTCCGATGAACAATGACTAGCGTATTAACTTTTCGTTCCGCAATAAGAGCGGCCGCTATAACTGTTTTACCAAAACCAGTGGTTGCTGAAAGAACACCTGTATTGTGTTTCAATAATTGCAATATGGCATCGTGTTGCTGAGAAGTTAACTCACCTTGAAATTCCACCTCAATCGTCTGTCCATCGAATTGATCATCAATGATTTCAGTTTGAATGGATAATGACGATAAAAGGTTAATAACCTCCTCCAAACAGCCGCGCGGTAAGACTAAATATCCTTCCTCATCCCAAGAGCAATTAATCACTCGTGGTATTCCGTATGTAGACATGCGATTTTTCTGAGCTTTATAAAATTCAGGATTCGCTAATGTTGCTAGTTTCGTCAACTTAGTTAAAAGAGAAGAGGGGACTCTATCATTTGGAATGTATAGACCATTCTTTAATTCAATAGTAATTTTCTCTGGATAAACTTCGTTTACAGTAATAGATTTATTTTCGTAAAGCTGTACCACATCTTGTACTTCTTTTTTTGTCATCGTTTGAACAGAAGATAGATACAGCCATTGGTCTGGATAAGGAGTAAAGGATTCATCGACAAATACACTATTGCCGTTTATCCTTGGCTTTCGCTGAAGCGGCAATGCGATTAAATTTCCGAATCCGCCTTTTGGAAGCGTATCTTGATTCGGGAATAATCGATCATAGGAGTCTAAACCTATTTCATATCGTTTTTCCATTGTTTTAGTGAGCAATGTCATTCCCATTTTGCGAGCTAATGAAGCAGGAATCGCTTCGGAGAAGAAAATCCATACGTGTGCACCATTCCCAGATCTTGAGCGTTCAATGCTATACGGTACGGAAAACTCTTTACATACACGAACAAACGCCAACACATCCTCTTGCCAATTCTTTTTGTCAAAATCAATCGCCAAAAAGAAACACGTTTCATCTTTTTGCATCGGATAAATTCCAACAGTATGCTTCCCACTTAAATGATCGTAAAGTACTTGATCATTTAGCGGTAGCAATGTTCGATGCGGACACTCACTGCATTTGATCTCCGGTTTTCGACAAAGAGGTGGTTGCCACTCATAGGAACAAGCAGGTGTATATCCCGCACGGCCGTTTTTTGACTCCCAGCGAACCGCATATACATCTGTTCGTCCTCGAAAAAGCCGCTTGAATAATCGTATTTTTTCTTCAGGGGACGATTGGTTGTTGACTATAGAACTAGCCGTAGTTACAGAATTACTTTTTTCTTTCTTTTGCATCATCGTTGAAAGGATGTGTTTTAAATATTCGTTTTCTTTTCTTAAACGTTTGCATTCTGCAAGTGCTTGTTGCAACTGAATCCGGATATCCATGACTTTACCTCTAAAACATTTATTTAACTGTAATGATATTGTAAAGTATTGAGTTAGATGTGTAAATTAAGCAACTCTTCATGCTAGTATTTAATTAAACTACTTAATTCATTTAAACCACTGTAAGGAAGAAAGACTTATCATTGGAAGCGAAGGAATTTAGCAGTTTTTGTCGAATTTAATCTCTAATGAACGTTTTTAAATTAAATTTAAGCTAAATGCAGAAAGGAATCTTTGTTAAGAACATCAACCATCCTGCGAATAAAAGAAAAAAGGTTAAGACAACAATGTTCTATTAATCAAATAGATTCACGGGAGGTTGTTTAAAAAGTAAGGTGGTTTTGTAATATGGATAGAACTACTATTTTTATAAGTTCTGTTGCACAAGATGCTCTTTCCTCTATACGAAACGCTGTATTTGAGGAATTAAAAAATATGGGGCATGAACCTATTCGTTTTGAAGATAGTATGCGATATATTCACCAAGATGCCATCCGAACTTGTTTGGAATACGTATCAAGAAGTGATATCTTTCTACTATTTATCGCGGATAAAGCAGGAACATTCTTAGAGGATGAAGGGAAAACTGTTACTCACCTTGAATTTTTACGTGCATATCACGAAAATAAACGTCTTATCGTGTATGTTCACGATATAGTTCTTGATACCTATTTTCAGACGATCAGACCTCAAATAAAACAATCATTAGTACAGTATTTAAGCGAATACGGTAAAGAACCGGATTCAATGTTGAAATTTATAAGCGAAAACATTAAAGAGCAGCCTCATGTTGCCGAAAATTACGTATGGTACTTTCTTTATGATGCAGAACAAAAAGGGATATATTTCGAAAAATGCTCATTAGGTGTCGAAATTCTTTCAAACATAAAAAGCTATCTTTCAGCTCTTTTCAAAGAAAGCCTTCAATACTTAAATATTCGTTCTGAAATAGAACGGAGCTTAGAACATGTAGAATTATACGGGGATTTTTATGAACTATCACTTGAATTCATAAGTTTATTGCGGAATGGGCAAATTACAAATTGGAGAAGGCTATTAGCGCTTTTACGATCTAAGATGGTCGGCTGCAATATTTACTCTACAAATACAAAGTACCAACAAGAAGCTATAGGAGCATTAATGGACTGTAAAGCCGTAACTCTTTACGAAAAAAGAGATAACCAGATGATTTGCAAAGAATATGATGGATTAACAACTCCTGAGAACTTTTCATTAGATGATACTTCTTCTTACGTTGTGCAAACATATAATGATCATAATCATAATGAAAAGCTATACTATTCACTGGAAAAAAGAATATGTTATTTCTTGTTTAAGGTAAAGACTTACGTATTTTGCTTTCATCTGCCCCTGCTAGGAGAGTGGGATTATTATAAACTGAAGGCTTACCAAGAGAATATATTTAATGCTATACTTGAATCAAAAGGATATTCTTATTGTTACTTTATCAAAATGCTGTTAGGAGGTCTCTCAAATGAACAATTATAAAGAAAATGTAATATTAATCGCCTCCGCACCACATGGATATGGAAAAAAAGTTGTAACGAATCGTCTTAGTCAAATGAAACGTGATCACGCAAACTTACAAAATAAACTTTCCCAAATAAAAAGTTCATTTCGTCATTCAAAATAAACGCTCATGATGTAAAAAATGCTCTACTGATAGAAGGAGTAAAATCCATTTCTTCGAATGTTTCAAGTTTGCACGTTCTACAATTTCAATATTTTCAAGATAGCAGTAGAAGCCCATCTATCACCAAAGTATTCAAGAAGAAGGTCAGCAGAACTTTATGAAAAGAATGCCCAAACGGATATCATAAAAGAGTTGTTTGGAAAAGCAATTGGAGGGGACATGTCTGTATTCGAAAAGTTGGAGAAGTTAGATAAATTATCTAAGCAGATGCAGAAAGGAATTTTCGTTAAGAACCTCAACCATCCTGCGAATAAAAGAAAAAAAGGTTAAGACAACAATATTGCATTAATCAAATAGATTCTAACTTCATAAATTCACGACACAAATGAACCCCCTGAAGAAATTCTCGAATTTGAAGGAGTAACCATTAAGGATACACACCATGAAAGCTTTGCAACAGCAGTAAAAAAGTAAGAATTTTCTTAGCCATGAAAAAGTACGTGGAAGCATTGCGCTTATATGAAGAACTGTATCAAAAAGAACCACGAAATTTAAATTATCGTTATAAATTAGCTGTAAGTACTCCTCATGATTACGATGATTTAGAATAATAATTCATCTAATCGGATTTTCTTACAGGAAAACGCGGTGTTTTAATTTGCGGGTTGAATATTAATGCATGAAATCTAAGAAAATCAAGTCGATCGGTTTGTTAAATTAACTGCTTTTTAACGATGTTCACTTTCTTAACCAGATAATTAAATAAATATTGTGTATACATCAACTTCCTTTGAAATGCTTGTTGCAACTGAATCCGGATATGAATTTTGATTGGTGATAGAGATTTATAGAAAAGTTATTGTAACTGCATTGGAGAATCATTTAAAACCACGTGGATTTGAAGTTAACTAAGTAAAAAAGAAAATCATATTCGTTTATATATGAGCGGTCGTAAAACCATTAAGGAATTTTACGACTGGATTTATCATGACAAAGGATTGTACTTAAAACGCAAATTTGAAGTGTTTCCGGATCAAAATTTGGATACAGAAATATTGCAAAATGCGAAATGAAAAAGAATAAAACAAGCTGTTGCAGAAAGAAAAAAAGCTTTTATCGATGAATATCGAAAAAAAATTATTGCATTCATCGAGCATGTGAAACTGCTTGAATTACATTAGGAACGTATTATACATGGTTGTTAAAACGTGACAAATCATTTAACGAAGAATTTTATAAAATTAACGAAAGGGCAGTTAAGTAGTCAATAGCTGCTTTATATTTTTTAGATTTTAGTTTACATAATATATATTATAGGAAGTTATAAATGGATCTTGTTTCACTAAAGAGATTACTTGTTGTGATGAGACGAAATAAAAAAATGAAACAAATTGTATTTTAATTGCATTTAATGAATTTCTTTTTAAATTGTAAATTTACATTGCAATTTAATTAATTGATCTTTAAAAATTGATCTTAAAAAATCGTTATGATTTGCTGCGTGTTTAAATTCATTCCATGATTAATTTAGGATTATGATTTATTTATTTTTATTAACGCTTCATTTTTGTTTGTTCTATATCCCGAAGTCCGTTCATTCATCTCCTTCTAAGTTTACATAATATATTTATGTTTTAAAAAAACTCCACTCATACCCTCATCCTCATGATTTGAGCGGCAAAATCAATGAATTATTGCCGCTCTTTGCCGCTCTTTTACTTCTCTTTTCCATTTTGTGGTATAAATTGGAAGCGATCATTAAAAAATGTTTTGTAGCCGAATTGCAGTGATAAAAAAGATGAAATCCCTACACTTCCGGCAATGCCGATCAAAATCACAATTTGATATTCGATTGCAACTAAAGGGCTTGTACCTGCGAGGATTTGACCTGTCATCATTCCCGGCAAAAACACTATCCCCATACCGACCATGTTATTGATAGTCGGCAAAATAGCTGAATCAAATGCAGAGTTTACGATTGGTTTTGTTGCTGCATCGGGTTTAGCACCTAACATGAGCGCCCCTTCAATCAGATTCTTTTGGGTAGCAAAATTTTCGATCATTTCTTTCATGCCTAGCGTTATACCGATCATTGAATTTCCAATAAACATTCCGGCAATCGGGATAAAGTATTGAGGTTCATACCAAGGCTTAAAATGAATGACGATTAGATTAAAATACAACAGGCTGACGAGAGAGCCGATAACCATTGACAGCACAATGACCAGCTTCAATTTTTTCGATAAAGGCTTATGAAGCTGTTTAAATATATTATAAACGGCAAACGATTCCATGAAACAAAGCACCAATAAGACAATCCAAGGTGAAGGATTTTTAAAAATATACATCAATATGTATCCGACTAGCACAAGTTGAATCGTCATCCTGGCAGTTGAAAGGACAATTAATTTTTCACGTTTAATTTCTCGTTTTTTTACAAGCAATATTAAAATAAGAACAAATAAATATGCTGCCGAGAGCCTCCAAAATTCGATGTTGATAACTTCTTGCTTCATTGATTATCACCTGTTGGTTTATTTATCGTAATAACTTTATCTGCATATGTTTTTGGTATTGTATCTGAGTGTGTTACCATAATAACCGTTTTTTCTTTTTCCTTTGAATAACGAATGAATGCATCCATGATTTTCTCTTCAGTTCCTTTATCTAGCGCAGAGGTTGGCTCGTCTAATAAAAAAACTTCTGGATCCATTAGAAAAATTCTGGCTAGTGCAAGTCTTTGTTTTTCTCCGCCGGACAATTGTTCTACGTCATCCTCTAATTTTTTTTGCAAGCACACAAATTTTAGTGCTTCTTTCAACTTTTCATCGTCAAGAGGCTCTTTTTCAGATAAAATTCTGCCGAAATTCAAATTCTCTCGAATATTTCCTTCAAACATTACTGGCTGCTGTGAAAGCATCACAACTTCCCGTCTTAAAGCGATTGGATTCCATTCAAACAATGACCGGCCTTTATAAACAATTTCTCCTTGATCTGGCGACAGCATGTGATTGAGCATTTTTAAAAGTGTTGTCTTTCCTCCCCCGCTTTGGCCAATGATGCACGTTACTTGTTTTTCTTCAATTTTCAACTCGTCAATGTATAGAATATCTTTGTATCGTAAATTTTTGATGTGAAACATGTAAAACAGCCCTTTCTTCATAAAAAGCGAAATCCCCTGTTTTGATTATGAATAAAGTTGCAAATGATTCAAACCATTATACTTATTAAACACTTCTCTCTTTATAAAAAGCTTGGCACTCTTATTTATTTTATTTCGTGCAGCAAACCACTGAAAATTTTTTATTTCATTTAATGTCGGAACAAAGGAATGGAAAAAAGATAAAAAATTTGAATTTTATACCTCTTGTTTTAAATAAAAAAAGCTTTTTGAATGAAATTTTAACGTATTTGGAGCATTTTGTAAAATTTTTTGCGAAGCGGAAAATCAATGTTATTGAAAGGAAAACGCCTTTTGATCATGAGGGCTTAATGAAGATCGACATTTTGCGTCTTGAAGCAGTTTTCTTCCCTGCTTTGGAGAAATGATCAGAGGAGCTTAAAAAAAATTTGTCCTTAACCTTTCGTTTTATCCATCTGCCTCAGCAATCCAACAATTTTGGGGCTCTAGACACTTCATAAGCCCCTGGCCTTTTTTTGCAAAACGGGATGCAAAAGCCTTCAACTCGATATGATAAAATTTTTTCTTTAAAACAATAGAATAACTTGTGAAATAGAGCTGATTGAATCGTTCAGAAAGAATTACATAAATCAAAACAGACGGCAACGAGGCGGTTATAGGACGGCACGAGAACACCCCGACAAGCTCGTTGTCCACAACGCTTATGCAGCCCTTCATCGATGATAATGAAGAAGCTCTTATATGCCGAATGAAAAATATGTACAGGGCTCCTTAGAAATTTTTCCAGTTCCAAGAGCCCGGATTGCGAAACATTTGATATGATCATGCTTTTTTCAAAAGTGTCTCTTTCCTTGTAGTTTTCAGCAGCAGAAATCAATTATTTGCATTTTGGCGTCCTTTTATTGTAAGTTGATTGGTTTCATGGTAACTAGTTTCTTTCTGCAGCTAAAAATTCTTTTCTATAATGATCAATTACCTATAAAAGTTATAGTTCACGGCGGAAGTCACCGCTTTTGCCGCCTGTTTTCTCCATTAAATATGTTTGGCCGATGACCATTCCTTTATCGATTGCTTTGCACATATCATACACGGTTAAGGCGCAGACGCTCGCAGCAGTTAATGCTTCCATTTCAACCCCTGTGCTTCCTTTTGTTTTCACAAATGAATGGATCATTAATTCATATTTGTTTTCGTCGCATTTCCATTCAAATTGAATATCCACCGCTTTTAAAGCAATCGGATGGCACATTGGAATGATGTCAGCCGTGCGTTTGGCGGCCATAATTCCAGCTACTTGCGCTACTGACAGAACATCTCCTTTTTTGACCCGTGAGCTTGTGATTTTTTCATACACTTCTTTTGAAACAAGAATACTTGAGATGGCATGTGCAGTACGGACTGTTTCCTCTTTCTCTGAAATATCTACCATTTTTGCCCTTCCTTGCTCATTTAAGTGAGTCAGCTTCTTCATGTTTTTAACCTCCACTCATCGGCGGAATAAGGGCGACAACATCCCCATCCCGAATGATGTCATCTTCTGCAGCAAATTCTTCATTGATGGCAAAAAGGACGGAGGATAGGGCGGGCAGTGAATATTCTTTTTCCAACCGTTCGCGGAGTTGTTTAACAGTTATTTCTTGATATGGCAATGTCATCTCCTTTTTATTCAGCTGCTCTTTTAGTTGGGCGAAAAATAAAATTCGGATCATGACTTCATCTCCTTTGGAATGCCTTTTTCATAAGAAATCGTTTCTTGCTGATTGCCGATCCACAATGAGCCATCCTCCCAATGCTCTTTCTTCCATATCGGTACCATTTCTTTAATCCGCTCGATGGCATAACGGTTTGCTTCATAAGCATCAGCGCGGTGAGGAGTAGATACGGCGATGACGACCGCGGCATCCGTAATTTCTAATCGTCCGATACGATGGACAATGGCAACCTTAGCATTCGGAAACTGCTGTTTAATTTCAGCTCCGATTTGTTCCAGTTTTTTTTGAGCCATCGATTCATATGCTTCATATTCTAAATACAATGTTTTTTTTCCTTTTGTCAATTCCCTTACAGTTCCGATAAATGTAACGATAGCTCCGGCATTTCGATCCACAACAGCTTCGATGACACGTGAAACATCTATCGGTTCTTTCACAATTTGAAACATAATTATCCCTCCAAATATAATATAAAATGGAATTATTGTCTCATTTCCAACAGCTTCTCCTTTACATAGTTCACGATCCAGCTGATATACAAATCTTCATCTTTAATAAAAAATGAATGTTTTTCTTTCAAAGGGATCGAGCTAATCGATGCGATCACATTTGATAAATCAAGCAGATGAAGATCTTTCTCATCACGGATACAGACAATTTTCGGGTATGGAGCTTTTTTCAATCCTTCGATAATCAATACATCAATTGAAAAATGCCGGTAAAGTTCCATAATGTTCGAAAAATGTTCATTCGCTTTTATTTCAGCTTGCAACAGCAAAGTTTCTTCCCCTAGAACCGCTGAAACAACAGCACCAGCTTCCCAATGCCGATACGTATCTTTTTTTGGAATATCCGGTTTTCCACCATGACCGTGATGTTTAAAAGTACCGACTTTTATCCCATGATTGGTCAGCTCTTTGATGCATTTTTCAATTAGCGTAGTTTTTCCGCTGTTTTGATGCCCTACCACTTGTAAAATCATCATAGCCAACTGGAGGCTCCTTCTTCATCTTCGATTAACAGCACGTTAACTTCACTGCCTGCTTGAAATCCTCTGCTTCCGCCAGGCAAAACAATTAAACTATTAGTATGAATTAAGGATGAAACAATATTTGATTTGTCCCTTCCAATCGGATCAGCTACTAGCTTTCCATCATGAAAGGACAATTTTGCTCTCACAAAGCGCGTGAACGGATTCGGCTTTAAAAAATCTTTCGTTAAAATCGCCCGGGCTCGTTTTAAATAACAATTTTTTTGTCCGAGCATCGCCCTTATATACGGACGGACAAACAGCTCAAAACCGACATAACAAGCGGAAGGGTTGCCTGAGAGGCCGAACAAAATTTTGTTGCCGACAACTGCTGCAGAGGTAACACTCCCTGGACGCATGCCGATTTTATTGAATAAAACTTGGGCTTGAAGATGCTCGTACACCTTTGGGATATAATCAAAATCGCCCACTGACACTCCGCCTGTTGTGATGATAATGTCGGCCATTTGCATTGCTTTTGTAACAGCTTGAAATACATTTTGAAATGTGTCTTTCACAATTCCGTATAAAATCGGTTCACCGTGAGCTCTGAAAATTTGTGCCTGCAGCATATAAGTATTGCTGTTGTGAATTTTTCCTTTTTCCAGCGGTTTATACACTTCAAGCAATTCGCTCCCGGTTGCTATGACGACAACCTTTGGGCTCTTCATAACCGGAACGTAATGATACCCGAACGTTGCCAGAACAGCGGATATTCCCGGAGTGATCACGGTTCCTTTTTCGATAAGCAAACTGCCCTTTTTCATATCTTCTCCGATGCGGGAGATGTTTTCTCCTGCCTCAACTTTTCTTTTTATTTGCACATATGTCTTTCCGTCTTTTCTGAATTCCTGTGTTAATTCCTTCATGATGACGGCATTTGCACCTTCTGGAATGGCAGCGCCAGTCATAATTTTAACGGCTTGAAAAGGTTTTAAAGATTCTTTCCAAACAGAATCTGCTCCTTGAGTCCCGACGACTTCCAAAACTGCTGGATTGGAAGCTGAAGCGGCCTCGGTCGATGCTGCCCAAACAGCATAGCCGTCATAAGGGGATCGATCAAATCCAGGCACATCCGTTGTAGCAGTTATATCTTGACCAAGCACACGATGAAAGCTGTTTTCGATTGATACATACTCTATTTCACCTTCATAGCTTTTTTCCAACACCCGGTCGATTGCTTCCTCTACTTGAATTGGCTTTCGCAACGCTCCCATTCCTTTCCACCCTTCTTGCCCCCACCCGATACTACCAAGGAACATTTATTTTGTTTTGGAAAAGGAGGCTTGAGGAAAAAGGTTATTATGAACAATATACTGGTCATATTCATCCTTTGTATTAATATTGATGAAAGCATCGTCATCATTGATCTCAACATATCTAGTATGAATATTTGGAAGAAAATGCTTCAGGCTTAACTTATTTTGTTCAAGGTGCCATCGTATTTTTTCCTTCACTCGATGATGGTACATGGCGATCAATGGCTGAATATTTCCGTGAACGCTAGGAACAATCGCTTCACAACCGTCATTTCTGTATAATTGTAATTTTTTCAACAAATGCGCATTGATAAAAGGAGTATCACAAGGTAAAACGATATACCATTCGGATTTGAATTGGGACATAACGGAATAAATGCCGGCAAGAGGTCCTTTTCCTCGATACAATTCGAGATCTTGAATATATGTCAGCTGGTTCCTTTGCAGCCATTTCGTATCTATTTCAGGATGTATGACAACAACCACGTCTTTTGTGATACATTGCAGCGCTTCGATGCTATATAAAATAAATTCCTTTCCATTTCTTTTCGCAAATGCTTTCGGTTGCCCAAACCGTTTCGACTGTCCTCCTGCCAGCACAATCCCGATCATCTTGTTCACTGACGATTCATCTCCCAAACAAGATGGCGAAGTTCCGGCAAAATCAGCTTTTCCATGGCAAGACGAACCGCATTTGTAGATCCCGGCATGCAAAAAATGACTTTTTGTCCAATTGAACCGGCAAGTGCTCGACTAAGCATGGATGCGCTTCCAATTTCTTTATAGCTTAAATAACGAAACAATTCCCCAAAACCAACCATTTCTTTGTCAAGCAATTCTTTTACCGCTTCTACCGTCACATCCCGTTTTGTAAAACCAGTCCCGCCGTTCAATAAAAAAACATCAATTTCGTCAGAAGCCTCTTTCACAGCAGATTGAATGGCTTCCCGTTCATCTTTCACAATCTCGTAATCTATTATTTCCATTTGTTCTCTCGTTAATAATTCGATGATTAATGCACCGCTTTTATCCGTATCCTTCGTTCTCGTATCAGAAACGGTGATCACTTTGCAGCGAACAGGGTCATTTGCCTTGCTGCGATGTTCAGATACACTCATCAATCACACCTCACCCGCCAATATAAGACATTTCCACACGTCTTTTTGCAGAAAGAGCATTGATCCTTCCTCTTTCTTCGGAATAACGATCGTCCCGAGCCTGCCAAACACGGGTGATCTCATCCAATATTTCTTCACCGCTTGCTCCCTTTCGCATTTTAACTAATAAATCAACGCCGTTTGAGGCAAATAGCATGTATACTTTTTACCGTCAGCTGATAGGCGCATTCGCGTGCAATCAGAACAAAAAGCTCCTGATAAGGAAGAAATAAAACCGCCTTCCACATCCGTACCTCGGTATCGATACCTTGTGGTAACCGCCAAAAACGTTGACTGAACTGGTTTAAGAGGTATTTCTTGGTGAATCATATCATGAACTTCTTTGCTCGTCAAAACTTCGTCCATTTTCCAACCGTTTAAGGTTTCGACATCCATATATTCGATGAAGCGGATCGTCATTCCTTTTTCTTCAAAAAAACGAGCCATCGGTAAAATTTCGCTCTCATTTATTCCTTTTACAACCATGTTCACCTTTACCGCCAGACCTTGTGCAACCGCTTCTTCAATTCCTCTAACAATTTCCTCAGACTTTGCTTTACCTCCGTTCATTTTAGAAAAAATTTCGTTATTTAAAGCATCTAAACTGACATTGATCCGGTTCATGCCCGCTTTTTTTAAACGCTTGGCATATGATATTAAAAATATCCGTTAATGGTCAATGAAACGTCTTGAAGATCTTGAAATATTTTTTAACATCGATATTAGTACATCAATGTCCTTTCGTCCCCCCGGTCAGACGAATTTTTCGAATGCCTAAACGTAAAGAGGCTGGCCAAACGATATATTTCTTGAAACGTCATTAGTTATTCCCGTTTTATAAAAGAATACTGTCTTCCTTCCATTTCAGCATACAGTATACACAACGAAAATTACATCGGTCTGTCACCGAAATGCGCAAATTCAATAAAGGGCGGTTAATTGATCTCGCAACATCTTCCTCTCCTTATACATTCATTCTTCATATGTTACAGACAAGATAAACAATAGAATGAGATCTCTGTCCCATAAATTCGAATGATCATAAAAGGTTAAATTAATTGTAAAAAAAATTTTCTGAAAAAGAAACCTATTTGGAATACATTTTACCAATTTATCATTTTTTTTATGGCTAACATGATGGGGCTCTATATAATGAATTGAGAAAGCAAAATAGATACACAAAAATATTTTACGATTTCGGCAAACGGAGGCTTTCATAATAGAATCAGCAGTTTTCATTATGGACAATGTACCAATGCTTGGCGACTTGATGGAAAGAATGGTTATTATATTAGAAAACCGTTCATCCATCAACAGGATCTTCTTAGCTTTTTCCATTTCGGGTCACCTGTCGAGAATCCGTCCAGACTCGAAAAAACTCAAAGTTGATTGAAAAAAAGATACTATCGAAAAACAACTGATAGAAAAATCATTAAAGAAAACCGCCGGCAACAAATCCGAAGCTTCCTGAGAATTAGAGATTTCACAAGTTACACTTTACAATAAGATGAAAAAATACCAGCTACCTAAATAGATGAACAACTTCTCAATCGTTTTCGAGAATGGCATTAACTTGGTTTACGCCCCGCTTTTTTCTTCTAGCACACTTTTCAGGCAACCATCTTTTTGATGTCAATGACATACTTTCAATGTTAGAATGATCTTTTTGCAATAGCGCTTTGTCCGGGTTAGACGTATTTTTCGCACAATGGCCGCTGACCATATTAGCAAAGAAATAAATTTCCCTACATGCCATCAGCTGTTTCCGCTTTAAAAACACACACTCTCCTTTCTATTTCAAGCAAAACAATATCCTTAGCGAAATGGTACCGATCTTTCATTGAAAACTGAAACATTTTCTAATGATGTTGCAACATCTTCCCTTCCCTCAATTGGAAGGATATATGCCAATACGGCATCACGAATCAATTATTCATAAACTTTTCAAAAGTGATGCCGATGAAGTGAAGCAAATCACAAATTGCGGGAATTGTTTTTACTATGATGAACATTGATAAAAAAGATGGAAAGGAGAATATGGATGGGAAAAACTGTTGAATTAGATGTTCGCGAAGATTTAAAGAAGAAATTAGAGGCGTTTCAAAAAATCATGGCGGCCATTCAGCCTCTTGCACAAGGAGATGTATTTATTTTACACGCTCCGTTTAAACCCGTTCCGCTTTTTCCTATCATGAAGAAAAAAGGGTTTTCTTATCAAGCGGAAAAAATAGAGGATAAACATTGGAAAATTACCTTTGTTAAAACGGAGGAATGAAAAAATGATACTGGATAATCGCGGCTTAGAGCCCCCACAACCGATGATGCGGACTTTAACGGCATTAGCAAAATTAAAAAAAAGGAGAAACGTTGAAAATTATTAATGACCGCCGCCCGATGTTTTTATTTGAAGAGCTTGACGATCTCGGTTATACCTATCAAACGCAAAAGCGCAGTGATGGAAGCTATGAAATAACGATTGAAAAGAAGGATGACGATGATGACGGCTAATCATACTTATGAAACGAATATTCGAATCCCTTTTTCGTTTATTATTTTTGGCTTGCTGGCGTTTTTCCTTTCTCAAATTCTTTTATTTCTGTCAACTCGTCAGCTTTCAACCGGAGAAATGCGCCTTCCTGTCGTATTGTCAGCTGTCCATTTATTAGTGATTGGCTTTGCTTTAATGACAGCCATGGGGGCCATGTATCAGCTTGTTCCAGTCGTGTTTTTAACCCCGATATGGAATGAATCATTTGCTTTTATCCAAATGGTCGTCACGTCATTAGGAATACTATCTTTTAGCATCAGCCTGGCCTTTAATATTCAAATGGCTATATTTTCAGGCTTGCTTCTTACTTGCGGGATTGTAATGTTTTTATGGCAGATGTTCATGACATTAAAAAAACAGAAGAAAAGAACGGTCATCACTTTATTTGTTGGTACCGCCCCCATTTGTTTGCTCCTAACGATCGGGCTCGGATTGACGCTTGCCTATCATTTTTGGAGCGGCAGACAATTAATCGATCATGATTTGATTTTCAAAGCACATATATTGCTGGGATTTTCCGGCTGGTTTACACTTCTTATCTTCGGATTTTCTTACAAAATGGTTCCGATGTTTTCATTGGCGCATCATTTTTCAATGAACACGGCCCGATATGTCTACATTTTTTATATAAGCGGTCTTGTGTTAACTTTCATCAGTTTTATAACGGCAAATGACCGGTTGTTATCAGCAGGGCTTCAATTGATGGCTGTCGGATATGGGTTGTTTGCATACCATATGTTTGCCATTTTAAAGAAAAGGATGAAGAAAAAACTGGATAAACCTTTTCTGTTTGCTCTTTTGGCCATTGTTTTTGGAGTCATCCTGCATATAGCGGCGGCCGGTTTTTCTTTTCAAAGTGAAATCCATTCCCGCATCTTTTCCATCATCATCTACTGTTATCTGTTCGGCTGGATTGTATTAAGCATCATTGGCTATTTATATAAAATTGTTCCTTTTCTATGGTGGACACACCGGTATAGCAAAAAAATCGGCAAAGAAGCGGTGCCGACTTTGAAACAAATGATAAATGAAAAATGGATTGTGATGGAATGCTGTTTATTTGTTGCGAGTCTTATCGGCATGATCGCTGCTCTTGCCTCTTCAAGCACTGGTCTATTTTATCTTGCTCAAGGAGGAATGGTGCTGTTTTCTGGATTATTTGCCTGTACGATTGGCTCCGTATTGCTGAAATAAAAAATGAGGGAACGATTTACTGAAATATAAAGGGTGATGTTACAATGGAAATAAAAGCAAAGATCTTGGAAAAACTGCAAAACGTTTTAGATCCTGAATTGGGAATTAATGTTGTTGATTTAGGACTGATCTATAAGATTGAAGTAAAAGACGGAACTGCATTCATTTTAATGACATTGACTACACCCGGCTGTCCGTTGCACGACTCAATAGCAGGCGGTGTGAAACGCGCGTTGCGTGATATTGAAGGCATTCAAGACGTAAATGTCCAAATCACTTGGAATCCGCCTTGGTCCCCTGATAGAATGAGCGAAAAAGCATTAAGGCAGCTAGGGTTCCTTTCCTAAACGTTTTTCAAAGACTGTTCCTTTCCTGAAAGGGACAGCTTTTTTTATGAAAGAAGTCCCAATTATTTTGGTGTTTTTGGCTCTTCTTCCAGCTCCCAAACAAACGGCATCACATTTAAAATTTTCGTTTAATCGTTTCCCAGCCAAAAAAATCCCCTTCCAGGAAAATTTTTTACAAATGCTGTCTTCCTGCAGGGGATAATAGCTGCTCCTTGTTTTTCCGGAGGTGTCAACCAGGAAAAAAATGTAACTGAAATCGCAAATGACGTTTCTGCCATTCCAATGAAAAAGCCCAAAATATCGTCATTCCGTAAGAATTGGCAAAACTGATGCCAACTAATGAGACAATTAAAAATAATAAAAGCAAAGAATACATTTACCGTCGGCCATACCGGTCAGTCCAAATTCCGAGTGGAATTCGCATGACAGAACCTAGCAGACGGGTTGGCAACTTAGATGCTTTTTTATGTTGATGTCAGGTTATAAATATCTTGGAACGTACTTGCTAACGGAGATAAAATTCGCCATACGGCAAATGCAAATGTCATGGCTAAAGTGGTGACTG
The DNA here is from genome assembly GCF_038000355.1 of Aeribacillus sp. FSL M8-0235. NCBI lineage: Bacteria > Bacillati > Bacillota > Bacilli > Caryophanales > Bacillaceae > Aeribacillus > Aeribacillus sp. FSL M8-0235. The sequence goes on from NZ_JBBOBW010000001.1 coordinate 1,939,936, forward strand.
GCAGTAATGCTTTTTGTTTCACCAAAATCCCCTCCTAAACAGATGAATGGTGCCATCATCTGTACCATAAAAATAGGCGGGGAATGTTTGTGAACTTTATCATATAATTATTGATTGCCAAATAATTGTTAAAATTTCACCTCAACAAAAATGTTTTTCTGATTTTTGCCCATTCAATCAAATTGAAAAGCCGCTTGCGTTTCCAACGGTTTAAACTTCCCGTTTTTGGCGAAGCGCTTTAGGAATGTATACACAATAAGGCTCACTTTCCAAATAGTCGCCTGTCACAGCATACGCTCTTGAGCGTGAGCCTCCGCAAACAAAACGAAATTCGCAAACACCGCATTTTCCTTTATAAAGATTTGGATTGCGTAATTTTTGAAATATTGGTGAAGTTCTGTAAATATCGGCCAGTGATGCTTGTCTCACATTTCCCGCTTTGATTGGAAGCAATCCGCTCGGGTAAACATCGCCAATATGGGAAATAAACACAAAACCGTTGCCATCATTTACTCCCTTCGGAGCACGGCCGAGTCCGTCCACTTCCCCTGTAGCCCCTTTAAACAAAATATCTTCATAATGGATTTCTTTTCCATCTATTTGCTGTTCGCGCATTTTGGCTTGCAAGACGACACGACGGTAATGTTGTCCGGCAGTCGTTTTAATATCAAATGGTACACGTTTGCTCTTTTCATATAACCAACGAAAAACTTGTTCATGTTGGGCAGGAGAAATCATATCCGATTGTTTTCCTCTTCCAGTTGGTACGAGGAAAAAAACGCTCCAAAGAACGCAATCAAGTTTTTTAACAAAATCCGCCATTTCTTCAAGAACATGAACATTGTAGCGTGATACAACCGTATTAATTTGAACAGGAATCTTAAATTCATGCAAATATTTGATTCCTTGCATCGTTAAATCGAAAGAACCTTTTGTGCCGCGAAAATGATCATGAATTTCCGCATTCGGGCCGTCCAAACTAAATGCCCAACGGGAAAGCCCGATATCTTTTGCCCTCTGCATCACTTCTTTTGTTACATTTGGAGTTGCACTCGGCGTGATTGAAACACGCAATCCCTTTTCAATAGCATATTCGGCAAGAGCGAATAAATCCGGCCGCATTAATGGATCACCGCCGGTAAATACTAATAGCGGCTGGTTCATCGCAAAAATATCATCAATTAATTTTTTTCCTTCCTGAAAAGTCAACTCATGGGGATCACGATGATATTGCGCCTCGGCTCGGCAATGCAAACAATTTAATTGACATGCTCTCGTCAACTCCCAAATGACAATAAAAGGGTTTTGGTCATAATCCATCATCACATACAAACTCCTTTCTTTAAAATGAAAAATATCTCTGCTTCTTCTCATCATATAAAAAGGTGAAATTTTCGAAGTGAAAGCCATCACACTTTTCGGTAAAAGGGAAGAAATGATTTTTACGATAAAGTCATTCTTTTGACAAATGTTCAGCTGCTGCGGATCTTCCCCGTGATTGCTTCGGTAATTCGCAAATGGATGAGGTGGTCTGCCCTAAACCTTAAGTATGTTAGACACCTAATTTTTATTGGTAACTATGATTTACATCACACGACTCATTTGTAAAGAAACGCTATAATATGAAACGAAAATCAAAGTTGAAATAAAGGTGTGATACCATGACAAATAGCTGGGTGTTTGAAAGATTAAGAAGCGTTCCCCTTTTCCGTGAACTGTCTGATGAAGAATTGACTTCCATAGTTGCTATCTCTCAAGTACGTACCTATCAACCAAAATCATATGTATTCATGCAAGGCGACATGCTGGAAAACGTATATTTCATCCATTCAGGAACTATTAAAATATATAAAACGGACAGAAATGGAAAAGAACAAATCGTTTCCATCTTGCAGAATGGAGAAATGTTTCCCCATACCGGATTTTTTCGCAAAGGATCTTACCCTGCTCATGCAGAAGTTATGGAAGAATCTACATTAATTGTCATTCCCATCAAAGATTTTGAGGAAACGCTTATGCTCTTTCCGGTATTGTCCATCAAATTGTTTCGTGTGATGAGTGAAAAAATTATAGATTTGCAAAATCGGTTAGAAGAGCAAATTCTTCATAATACATATGAACAAATCGTATTGTTGCTGTTGCGGCTTACCAAAACGAATGCACTGCCGCAAGGAAAACTTTATCGTTTGACAACCCATTTAACGAATCGGGAATTGGCAAATATGATCGGAACTTCCCGTGAAACCGTAAGCAGAACGCTTAACCAGATGAAGCGGAAGGGTCTTATTCTTGTTGATGACGACGGATATTATTTGGTTGATGCTGAACAATTGGAGAAAGAAATCTTTATGTAGCGGCCGCCAAAAAGAAAACTGTTTTTTGATGAATGTTTGAAGCGATTAAGAATCATAATAAAGGAAAACGAATTTTCATGGAGGAAACGAAATGTCCACAAAACGTCAAGACAAGAAAATGAAAAATAACCCAACCTTCGGAGCATATGATGAACCTGTAAAGAGCGGCAGCGAATCCGACCTAAAACAAGGTTTGGCCATAACGCAGGAACAAATAAGAGATACATATACGGAGGGCACAATTGATGGAATGATAGAGGATGTTGACGGCAACAACATCCCGTTGAAGACTGAAAAAGAATGATAATGCCTTTTTTTCCTGATATTAAAAATTTAAGTGAAAATGCCTGTACCCCCTGCAATCATCATGATGAATGCGGGGGAATTTCATGGCCAATTTTGTCTTGACAGCGTTTAAAAAAATATATCGGCATTACTTCCCCAAAAAAATCGAATGATCATTGGGCAATCAACCTTCTGCAAAGGGAAAATGCGCTTACGGCAGCATGAACAGATTGATGATCATAAACATTGCAAAACAAAAATATACGGCATTGCCCACTTCAATTAAACCGATTTTTAAAATCGGCATTTTTTTTCCGTAAAAATAAACAGCTCGAATAACACTCGGAATATAAGCTATTATAAAAACGGCATACTCGGTAGCGACCAAGCCGATCATTAAGAAAACATGAAAACCCCATGACAACCATTTATAGTTCGGATTGTTTTTTTCCCGAATCATTGTTTTGACATAAAAAGTGCTGCCCACAAAAAATAAAAAACAAAGCATTATGGTGATGAAAGCTTCTTTTGTTATTTCTCCGCTTACAATAAAAGAACTGGCAAGACCTCCAATGCAAAAAACAGCGATTGCTGCTAGATCATTGAAAAAAGCACGATCTTTTTTCTTTTTCCCATAATAAATATTTATTAAAAAAAACGGTGTCATCGCCATTCCGAAATATATTATTTCCCATCTATAAATTAATGGAAAGAGCAGTATAACGGCAGCAGCGGCAAAATAAAGAGCAAACCACTTTATATAAAATGGCTTGCGCTTATTTTTCATAGCCATCAGTAACGGATAGGTTGCTAAATATAAACATAACCAGCCGATAAATAATGGAATATGAATCCAAGAGAACCCTCCTATATAAGCCCCCAATAGAAATGGTATAACAAGCATTGCCCAGGCTCCATGCTGTTTTGGAATCACTAATTTCTTGACGGTTGCCATCATGTATCCACCTTTCATCAACAATTTCTTCTAAATTCCATTATAGTGAAAAAAACTAGCTACGTTGTGATTTGTTGCATACCTCTTTGTTTTGTCACAAAATAGCCACAACACTAAACGGGAAAGTGACACCTGTCACTATTGAAAAGAACGAGTTGCGATATTATCTTTTTAACAATGAAATTGGGAGGGCAAAATAATGAAAACAATATTTACGGAAAATACGACAGTTGGAGAAATTGTCGCAATGCTTCCGAAAGCGAGCGATATTTTTAAAAAAAATAAAATTGATTTTTGTTGCGGCGGTGATCGCTCTTTAAAAGAAGCAGCCGATAAACGGGGAGTGGCGATTGAGGAATTAATGAGTCAATTGCAGGATCTGTATGCTGCAATTGATGAAAAAACAGAGAAAAATTGGTTGACAGCAACATACTCAGAACTTATTGACCATATCATAAATAAACATCATCGTTATTTGTTGGAAGAACTGCCAAACCTTAGTCCCTATGTGACAAAAGTTATGCAAGTCCACGGCGGAAATCATCCACATCTAATAAAGATTCATAGATTGTTTAATGAATTAAAAACGGAACTAGAACAACATTTATGGAAAGAAGAGTCTGAAGTATTTCCGCTTATTAACCAATACGAGAAGCACCCGACAAGCGAAAACGAGCAAAAAATGAAAAAAATGATTGTCGATCTTACGAATGAACATGATAAAACAGGGGATATCATAAAAGAAATTAGGCGGGTCACAAATGATTATACCCTTCCGAACGGGGCTTGCCGAACATATCAACTCGTTTACAATCGTTTAGAAGCTTTGGAATCAGACTTATTTGAACATATTCATTTGGAAAATAACGTATTATTCCCACGCATTCTTCAATAATTTCGGGTGGAAGAGGCGGCGATCCCCCGCCTCTTTCTTCACCATTTCAACATCACGGAAACGGACTGTTCAGACCTTGATCTAACCATTAAAACTTAAAACGTTTTATCAAGGACGAAGCTAAAGGCTATTGACAAGCAAAGTTTCATGGCATGCCGTCGTAATAGAGTTTTTTTCAGAGAATAGAAAGCTAAAAACGAAAAGCGCCTCGGTGTGTGACGTCATTTTCGCTGATGTTGCTGAATAAGCGGCTTTCGATATGGTTTCTTTCTTTTTGGAAGCGCTCTTTTTCTTGTTTTGATATTCTGCTTGTTTGGCACAAAAGAAGAATAACTTAAACATCTTTCTTCTGATATAATAAGTATAATAAGTTATATCCAACTTTTTTCAACTACACCACTACGATCACAAAGGAAGTGAAGGGAAATTGGAGGAATTTGTAGGATTTTGTATCAGGTGCAGCAAACCTATTCATTGTCTAAACGGTTTTTTGAATGGGGCTATTGACGAAAAAAATGGGTCGTTGTTTTGTTTTTCATGCTTAGAAGAGAATGAAAATTCGGATTTTTCTCATCCATCCCATTGAAAGCGCAAATAAATGGCATTTAGATTGCAAAGCCTAGAGTGTACCAACAAGTCTGTTTTCTTTTATTTTCTTCATAAAGCCTTTTTTGACATTGGGGAAATGGCCAAAGCATCTCACTCGCTTTCAAATCATAGTGTGCCAGTTCTCCTTGATCCTCTCTTGAACGATCCGCCATCTAGATTCTGTACAAAGATGAGAGAGCTCTGGCAATCGTTTTTAAAAAACAAAATGATATGCAATTTCAAACAACGTTTAGAAATGTGTTCGAATAATATGTCTGATCGAGACCAAGCGGTTTTCTTTCAGAACTTGCTCCTAAACCGCCAATGAAGCAAAATATCACTGTATTAGAGTGAAAAACCCCTATCCTCACTAAATCCGGATAGGGGTGATCATTTTTTATGCTTCCGTTTCCAGCCAGCTATCAGTGACTTCTCCAGCCTCCTCTTTATCTATGTAAAAGGAACCGTTGCTGTATCGATCAGTCACCTTCACATTGGAAAGAGGCACTATTTCCCTGATGCCTTTCTCCGTTTCCAATACCAAATTCTCATTTCCGTTGACGAGTAAGACGGCCGCTGTCCGATGCGGGTTTGTTTTCAGCTCTCTGTACAGCATTGATCCTCTTCTGGCTCGTTGTGTTCGTTCGATTTCCCCGATATTGATCATTTTCACAGCGCCTCTGTGCGTGACAATGGCGAGCTTTTGATCATTAACATGTTTCTCAGCAAACACAAGTCCAGAAACGACTGCATCTCCTTCCTTTAATTGGATGCCTTTGACTCCTGCTGCACGGGAGCCGACAATATTCACTTCTTCTTCGTGAAATAAAAGACCGTATCCAAAACGGGTGGATAACAAAATCAATCCTGTTCCATCAGTTATATGAACCGCAACCACTTCATCGTCGTCTTTTAAATTGATCGCAACAAGCGGCTTGGAGTATCGCTGAGCTTTATATTGGCGAATTTCCGTTTTCTTCACCATGCCTTTTTTCGTAACAAACAAGAAAAATTTCTCGTCGTCAAAACTTTTTAAAGGAATGCCTTGTACAATCCGTTCATCTTGATCAATCGGAATGGTCCTTGAAATATGCTGTCCAATATCCTTCCAGCGAATATCCGGAAGCTCGTGAACAGGACAATATAAATAATTTCCTTTGTTTGTGAATAAGAGAAGAACATCTGTTGTGTTCATTTCATACTGGCATAACAGTCGATCCGAATCCTTCATGCCGAAATCTTTTCCGTTTGATGCTGTATACGACCGCAAGCTCGTACGTTTCACATAGCCGTCTTTTGTCACAGTAACAATTGTATCCTCGCTTGCGATGAGGGATTCCATATTGATAGTAATGGATTCAATTTCCGCCTCAATCTTCGTCCGCCGCTCATCGGCAAATGTTTTTTTCAATTGTTTTAATTCGGATTGAATGACTTTGGAAAGCTTTTTTTCATCCTCCAAAATGCTTGTTAACCCCTTGATTTTTTTCTCAAGCTCTTCTTCTTCCGCTTTCAACGCTGTAATATCAGTGTTTGTCAGACGGTACAGCTGCAACGAGACAATCGCCTCTGCCTGCGGTTCAGTAAATGCAAATTCACTAATTAAATTATCTTTCGCATCCCGTTTATCTTTTGAAGCACGAATAACAGCGATCACTTCATCCAAGATGGATAGAGCTTTGATTAATCCCTTTACGACATGCTCCCTTTCTTGAGCTTTTTGGAGCTCAAAAGTCGATCGGTTAATCACGACTTCCTTTCGGTGTTCGATGTAAGCATCCAACAATTCAGGCAGGCTTAATAATTTCGGATGCCGACGGTGAATTGCAACCATATTAAAGTTATATGGAACTTGCAAATCTGTGTTTTTATATAAGTAATTTAAAACTCCTTCAGCATCGGCATCTTTTTTCAGTTCGATGACGATGCGAAGACCTGTCCGGTCCGTTTCATCGCGCACCTCGGCGATTCCGTCCACTTTTCTTTCGTACTTAAGGTCATCTATTTTTTTTACTAAATTTGCTTTATTGACCTCATACGGAATTTCTGTAATGACAATTTGCTCTTTTCCGCCTCGGATTTTTTCAATTTCCGCTTTGCCGCGAACAACAATTTTTCCTTTTCCTGTTTTATATGCTTTTTTAATCTCGTCGATTCCTTGAATGATTCCTCCAGTCGGGAAATCAGGGCCTTTTAACACTTCCATTAATTCCTCAACTGTGCAATCCGGATGATTCATTCGCATAATCACAGCATCAATGACTTCGCCGAGATTATGCGGAGGAATATCAGTTGCATAGCCGGCCGAAATCCCTGTTGAACCATTGACAAGCAAGTTTGGGAACATCGCGGGGAGAACGACGGGTTCTTTCGTTGTATCATCAAAATTCGGTACAAACTCAACTGTATTTTTTTCAATATCTTTTAAAAGCTCGGAAGCAAGTTTGGACAGCCGTGCTTCCGTATAACGCATGGCGGCAGGAGGATCGCCATCAAGGCTTCCGTTGTTTCCGTGCATTTCCACTAAAACATTGCGAACCTTCCACTCCTGGCTCATCCGAACCATCGCTTCATATACAGAAGAATCTCCATGCGGATGGAAGTTCCCGATAACATTCCCGACTGTTTTGGCCGCTTTTCGAAATCCTTTATCATGCGTATTTCCGTCCATCAGCATCGCGTATAAAATTCTCCGCTGCACCGGCTTCAGCCCGTCGCGAACATCCGGAAGCGCGCGGTCTTGAATAATGTATTTGCTGTACCGTCCAAAACGGTCGCCCAGCACATCTTCAAGGGGTAAATCGACATAACGTTGTTGAGCTTCCATGTTGCTCCTCCTCTAGCACATTGTTTTAAATTTCGAACATGTTGTCATTTTCGTCAATACCAAAAGACACATTTTTTTCGATCCATTGTCGACGCGGTTCAACCTTGTCACCCATTAAGGTTGTCACTCTTCTTTCCGCTCTTGCTGCATCATCAATCCGGACGCGGATGAGAGTGCGTGTTTCAGGATTCATCGTCGTCTCCCATAGCTGCGGCGCATTCATTTCTCCAAGCCCTTTGTATCGTTGGATTGTGTAGCCTTTGCCGACCTTCTTAATGGCAGCGGACAGCTCCTTCTCATTCCATGCGTATTCGATGACTTCGGATTTGCCGCTGCCTTTGCTTACTTTATATAAAGGCGGAAGCGCAATATAGACTTTCCCTGCCTGAATGAGCGGCTTCATATATCGATAGAAGAAAGTCAATAAAAGCACTTGGATGTGGGCGCCATCCGTATCAGCATCCGTCATAATGATCACTTTGTCGTAGTTGCAATCTTCAATGTTAAAATCAGCACCGACGCCAGCTCCGATTGCATGAATAATTGTATTGATTTCTTCGTTTTTAAAAATATCCTGCAGCTTCGCCTTCTCCGTATTGATCACTTTTCCGCGCAGAGGCAGAACAGCCTGAAATCTTCTATCCCGACCTTGTTTCGCTGATCCTCCCGCAGAATCCCCCTCCACAAGAAACAATTCATTTTTCTTTGGATTCCGTGATTGAGCAGGCGTAAGCTTTCCGCTTAAAGACATTTCAGATTTTTTTCGTTTTTTTCCTGATCTTGCTTCTTCGCGCGCTTTTCTTGCCGCCTCTCTTGCTTCTTGCGCTTTTATCGCCTTTTTAATCAGGAGGGTGCTGATCTCCGCATTCTCTTCTAAAAAATAAGATAATTTTTCCGAAATGACTGTGTCAACAGCAGATCTCGCCTCTGTTGTACCGAGTTTTCCTTTCGTTTGCCCTTCAAACTGCAAAAGTCCTTCAGGGATTCGGACGGAGATAATTGCCGATAGCCCTTCACGAATATCTGTTCCTTCCAAGTTTTTGTCTTTCTCTTTTAATAAACCGGTCTTTCGTGCGTATTCATTAAACACTCTTGTCATGGCAGTTTTGGCGCCTGCTTCATGTGTGCCGCCGTCTTTTGTTCTCACATGGTTGACAAACGACAAAATGTTTTCGCTGTAGCCGTCATTAAATTGGAAAGAAAATTCGACTTCAATTCCTTGCTGCTCACCTTCGAAAAAGACAACAGGATGAAGAGTTTCTTTTCCTTCATTTAAATATGCGACAAATGATTCGATCCCATTTTCATAACAATAAGATTCTTGAACATTGTTCCGTTCATCAATCAAATCAATTGTTAATCCTTTTAGGAGGAATGCAGACTCCCGCAATCGTTCACTCAATATGTCAAATTGAAAAGTCGTAGTGCTGAAGATGAGAGGATCTGGTTTAAAATGGACTGTCGTACCGGTTTCTTTTGTTTCTCCTATCTTTTCTAATGTCGTAACGGGTTTCCCGCCCTTTTCGAACCTTTGCTTGTAAATAAATCCGTCCCGTTTAATCGTCACTTCAAGCCACTCAGATAAAGCATTGACGACTGAAGCGCCTACTCCGTGCAAGCCGCCGCTTGTTTTGTAACCGCCTTGCCCGAATTTTCCTCCTGCATGAAGCACGGTTAAAATTACTTCCGGAGTCGGCTTACCAAGCTTATGCATGCCAGTCGGCATTCCTCTTCCTTTATCAGCAACAGAAATGCTTTCATCTTTATGTATTTTGACAATGATATGGTCTCCGAAGCCTGCTAATGCTTCATCTACAGAATTGTCAACAATTTCATATACAAGATGATGCAATCCTCTAGCATCCGTGCTGCCGATATACATCCCCGGCCGTTTCCTTACTGCTTCCAATCCTTCCAATACTTGAATCGCATCGTCATTGTATTCCATTATCTTTGCTTTTCCCACAAACAAATAACTCCTTTCAAAAAACAAGAACAGATGTTTGTAAACTGTATTTTACATGGTTTCCCTGCGTTTGGCAATCTTACACGGCAACGTATATTATTGTATTACTCAAATGTTGTATGTTTCAAACCTTTCTTCAAAAAAAGAACCCATCAAGATGATGGGGGAAACATTTGTTATTTTGTTAACGCATGCGCTACTTTTATACACATATCCATGATAACGGGATAACCTTTTTCTTTTAATAATTGATATGCTTCCTCGTTAACGCAGCCTAATTGAGCCCAAAAAACATCGGCATCAATTTCTAAAAATTCTTTCGCAACATCTAATAAATGCTCGGAACGTCTAAAAACGTTTACAATATCCACATGGCCTTCAATTTCTTTTAAGGATGAGACCGCTTTGACACCCAAGGCTTCATCGATCATTGGATTGACAGGAATAATCTCATACCCCGCATTTTGCATCGCTTGTGAAACTTGGTAAGATTCTCTTTCAGGATTGTTGGACAAGCCGACAACAGCGATTCGTTTGCTTTTTTTTAAAATATCACGGATTTCGTCCAGACTTGGATTTTGCATGAAAATTTGTTCACTCCTTCCAATGTTTCTTTTATTATAACTGTAAAAGCGTCGAACACCAAAGTTTTAAAATGGCTTTTATCAACAAAATATAGTCCTGATCGAATCAATTGTGTACAATAATAATAGAATCATGAATATAAAGGAGTTTCATTATGTCTTTTCTATTAATCTTAGTCCTTATCTTAGCTTATTTAATTGGTTCCATCCCCTTTGGACTTATCGTTGGCAAAATTGGATACGGCATTGATATTCGTGAACATGGAAGCGGAAATTTAGGTGCAACCAACACTTTTCGAGTGCTTGGAAAAAAAGCCGGGCTGTTTGTTACGGTTGCAGACATTTTAAAAGGAACTCTCGCAGCTAGCCTCCCCGTATTGCTTAGTGGCGACCTTCACCAAGCATGGACGCTCATTGCAGGAATGGTGGCTGCTGTAGGACATATGTATCCAATTTTCGCAGGCTTTCGGGGCGGAAAAGCCGTGGCGACAAGCGGAGGGGTGCTGCTTTTTTATAGCCCATTACTCTTTTTATCTATGCTTGCTGTATTTTTTCTTGTTTTATATGTATCAAAATATGTTTCTTTATCCTCTATGGTTACAGCACTGTATACGTTAGTTTATACCATTTTTACCGGTGATGCGGCTTTAATGATCATTGTCGCGATCCTCGCAATCTTTGTTTTCTATCGGCACAGAGCCAATATTAAAAGGATCTTAAATAAAACAGAGCCAAAAGTGAAATGGCTGTAAAATAGAAAGGAGCGGGAACTCATCTTCTCGCTCCTTGTTTTAATTGTGATAGTTTGATAAACACATCCATCAACGTTTTATAGCCTGATTCAACAAACATTTTTACATATTCACACCAGATCGCGGCTGTCATTTTTGCATCTTCTAAGGCGTGATGACGCTTTTGGACCGGGATGGAAAAAAACCGGCAGCATTCATCTAAACTTACGGCAATTTGTTCTCGCTGAACGAGCTGGAACAGCATGGCTGTATCCACAATCCGATGTTTAAATGGAATGCGGAAATGCTCCTTATTAGCTTCTGTAAGAAAATTTTTTTCATGATTGGCATGATGGGCGACAAGCGTCCGATTTTCTGCAAATTGATAGAAACGAATCAATACTTCCGATATAGGGGGAGCAGCTCTTACGTCTTCTTCAACAATTCCTGTCAATTTTTTTACATCAACGGGAATTTCCCCTTCATACTGAACAAAAGAGTAAAATGTATGCTTTTCTTCAATCTGCATGCCGTGAACTTTAACTGCTCCAATCGAAAGAATTTGATCCCCTTTTTCCGGAAAAAAACCTGTTGTTTCCAAATCAAGCACAACAACGTCCAGCTCCTGAAGAGGAGTTGACAAGCTTTCCTCCCGCTTTAAGTCTTGTTCCATTTTCCGCAAAAACGCTGCATGCTGAAGATTTGTTTCAAGACCTGTAAATGCTGAAGATTGCATTTTCCCCTGAAATTGCTTCATCAAGTGAAAAAAAGATGGAAGTTTCATGGATTAACGCCCTTTTCAATGATGGATTTCGTTTCATTCATCAATTTTTTTCCGCCTAAAATGATTTTTTTTAGCCTTCCTTTTTCTTCTTTTGATAAATCCTTTAAAGAGAGGTAATGAACTTCATCATATGTGTTCGCTTTTAATGAATTTTTAAAATGAATCGTTACTAATTCTTGAAAATATGTGTGATATGGAGATAATACATGACGAAAATACTCCTGCTTCATCAGAAGCTGAAACCTCGACAGCGTAGACGTATCCAACAATCGTTCTTTGATCGCCAATAAGCGGACAGAATTAATGTAAGGCAATAACCCGGCCTGTTTTAAATCAATAGCGCCTGAATGAGGGCCGTATGTTTCAGGAAGCAGCTGATGAAAAATACCCACCCCTTTTTTGACATGCATTGTGTTGTTTAACAATCGACCGAGAAAATCAGGATTATATTGAATATATTGGAAAATTTGGTTTTTCAGTCGATGAATCGATTCGGATTGTCCGATGATCATACGCGCATCAAAAAAGATTAATAAATAGCGGATAGAATCAAATGTTTCATCCTGCAGCCATTTATTGATCTGCTTGCTCCAGCTTTGTTCCGATCGGCACCATAAAGAAGTTGAACACATGACATTTCCTTCGCAGTAAGGATAACCGATGACGTTCAAGCCGAATGAAACTTCTTTTCCAAGCAGCAAAAAGTAGTCGAGAGCTTCTTTCTCATTGGAATGAAAAATGAGTCCGTGGTCTTGATCGCTTATTTTCGCCTGCTCGCCTCTTCCGCCGCTTCCGACTAAAAACCAAGTAAATTCACAAGGCGCAGGGCCGTATTTCTTTTTTACAATCTCGAAAGAAAGATGGAAGGATTGTTTCATAACCTGATCGTGTATACTGTTTAATTCCGTCACTGTTTTCGCTTTTTGCAAATGGCTGTTGCGCCATTCCTTCAATTGTTTGTAAGGATTCCCCATGTGTATAAAAATCCCCTTTTTTATAAATAAGCGTACAGATGATACATCATCCATACGCTCTTGCGGTTAGCTTCCAAGCTTTTGTTCATTGGATTCAAATGCTTCCGGATACCCATAAACTCCGTGCTCGCTTAAGTCCAAACCGATCATTTCTTCTTCTTCTGTCACCCGCAAGCCATTGAGCAATTTTTTCATCACAGCTAAGATGACGAATGAAACAACAAAAGCGTATAAACCTGAAGTAAACACTCCCAATGCTTGAATGCCGAGCTGAGTAAGGCCTCCGCCGTAAAACAATCCAGGGTTACCAATAGTTGCTAATTCAGGGGTTGCAAAAAATCCAGTTGATAAAGTGCCCCAAACACCAGCTACTCCGTGAACAGACAAACAATAAATCGGATCATCAATTTTAACTTTATCAAAAAACTTCATACTAAAATATACGAGAATTCCAGCTATTAGCCCGATTACGACAGCAGCCCATGTGTCGACAAATGCACAAGATGCGGTAATGGCGACCAATCCTGCAAGCGCTCCGTTTAACATTGTCGGTATATCAGCTTTTCCGCCAGCGATCCATGAAATGATCAAGGCGCTTACGGCTCCTGCTCCGGCAGCTAAATTCGTGTTCAAAGCAACAAATCCAAAAAATCCATCCTCAACTGTAATCGTGCTTCCTGCATTGAAACCGAACCAACCAACCCATAAAATAAGTACGCCTAGAGCTGTATAAACTTGGTTATGTCCATAAATATTATTAACAGAACCATCTTTGTTATATTTACCGATCCGAGGTTTCAACAAGATCGTTGCAGCCAAAGCTGCCATTGCACCTGTCAAATGAACAACGGTAGAACCTGCAAAATCTTGTTTTCCATGTTCTGACAGCCATCCTCCGCCCCAAATCCAATGAGCAACAACTGGATAAACAAGTGCGGTAAACAATACAGAAAAAATTAAATAAACTGAAAGTTTCGCCCGTTCCGCAAATCCAGCAAAAGCAATGGCTAGAGAAACTCCGGCAAAGGCTAACTGGAATACAAAAAAGACGGATGTTGAAAGAGATAATCCATCTATTTCATATCCTGAATAAAAAAAGTCAGACATTCCTACAAAAAAGTTGCCGTTCTTCCCAAAAATAAATCCATAGCCGACTGCCCAGAAAACAATGGAGGCAATTCCGAATGTAAAAACAGTTTTTCCGGCAATATGTCCGGCATTTTTCATTCGTGTAGAACCCGCTTCGAGCAATATAAATCCTGCTTGCATAAAGATGACCAAAATAGCTCCCAGCATCACCCATAAACTGTTCATTAACGTTAATGAGTCCATAGCACAACCTCCCATGTAATTATTTCTTCTTAATAATGTTATAAAAAATAACATAAGAAGTATATCTCTATTTTTACACCTGTTTTATTTTAATGTCAATTCATTTTCCATAATTTTTCGAAAAAGTATGTTAGGAAATCTAACATAAAAACAAAATTAGACAATAGTTTATTTTTTCCGACAAAACGTTTATGATAATAAAAACAGTATTTAAGGAGGGTTTTATGAGAAAGGTTTTCTTAATATTCGCAATTATTTGTTTGATGCTTTTTTCAGGATGCGACAGCAAAGGTCAGGCAAATGAGCAAAACACGGTCAAAAAAGAAAATGTGGATGATTCGCCACAATCTATACAAGCTGCTCCCAAAAAAGTGGAGCCGACCGAATCGCTCGTCACTGTTTCTGCAATAGGTGATGTTCTCATACATAGCCAGCTTTTTAAAGATGCGAGGACCGGGAGCGAATCATACAATTTTAAGCCAATGTTTGCAACAGTAAAACCTTTGCTCTCGAAAAGCGACTTAGCCATCGCCAACCAAGAATCGATCATTGGGGGAACAGAACTTGGAATCTCCAGTTATCCGTTGTTTAATAGCCCATTCGAAGTGGCAGATGCGCTAAAAGATGCTGGCATTGATATCGTCTCAACGGCAAACAATCATAGTTTAGATAAAGGAGAAAAAGGTATTTTAAATGCGATTCAGCATTATGAACAAATCGGGCTACCGTATGTAGGGAGCTTTAAAAACGAAGCGGACGCCAATACATGGAGAATTCAACAGGTCAACGGGGTGAAAATCGGCTTTCTTTCGTATACATATGGGACAAACGGTATTCCAGTTCCGAAAAATAAACCCTATTTAGTAAACCTTATTGATGAAGAAAAAATGAAAAGGGATTTAGACACACTAAATGGACAAGTTGATGTAACTATTGTTAACATGCACTGGGGAGAAGAATATCAATCCTTTCCAAGCGACGCTCAAAAACAGTGGGCGCAGCTGCTAGTCGATCATGGTGCAGACATTATCATCGGTCACCATCCTCATGTATTGCAGCCGATCGAATGGCTGGAAGGAAAAAATGGAAACAAGAGTATCGTTGTGTATTCGTTAGGCAACTTCTTGTCTGGCCAAAAGGGAGATGGAAAAGACATCGGAGGGATTTTTTCGATTGATGTAATTAAGCGGACTGATGCTAACGGTACGACACTGACTTTGAAAAATCCGCGTTTACTCCCTACCTACGTTACCAAAAATAAAAATCATCATTACTATGTTGAATTGCTGGACCGCATCGACAAAAACGCCTATGAAAAAGTGATGAAGCATATGCATCAATGGTTGGAAACGAAAGAAGTGACGAACTCTATCCAGTAGAGTTTATTCATGGAAAGAAAGCTTTTCATGTAATATAATGTAAACAGGAAGCTGATATTAGGAGTGACAAAAATGAAACTGAATATTACCGATGATGCAGCAAAATGGTACAAGGAAGAATTGGAGTTAAACGAGGGAGATGCAGTCCGTTTCTTTGTCCGATATGGCGGATGCGGTCATGTGCAAAGCGGATTTTCCCTTGGAATTGCAAAAGAAGCACCAAATCAAATCGGAATAAAAGCCGAAAAACTAGGGGTCACATTTTATGTTGAACATGATGATTTATGGTATTTCGACAATCATGACGTGACCATTCAATTGGATGAAAAAATTCATGAACCTGTTGTTCGTCTTATAAATTAGCAAATCGATTGAAAGCATGCTATAGGTCGAAAAACAAGTCTTTGTCAAAGAGCTGTTCTAGTAGCCGAAGCATGCTATAGTCAGTAAAAGAAACCCAACCGCAAATTTAATTTGCCGATTGGGTTTCTTGTTTCATCTCATCATTTTTTACTCAAATCTGACTTCCACATGATGCCCGTCAAATCTTTTATTTTTTCAGCAATTTAAATCTTCTTAAATGATCGGTTAGCTGATATTTTTGCAGGATTTCTACTTGTTTTTCCCCCAGCAGGTCAAAATGCGGAAAATCTTTATGATGATGAATCCACTCCATTTTCAAACCGTTTTCGTTTCCCCATTCTATTAAATGCTTTATATTGCTGCATCCGACCTTTGTTACAGAATGATAATCCGGAAACCGTTCATCATACCAATAATGCGTTAAAAAGGCGATTTCCCCTTTCCGCACTTTTTTCTTCCACTCAGCAAGCTCCTCTTTCTTGATTCCAAAGGCCAATCTTTATCTCTCCTCTTTCATCGCTTTTACATATGCTTCGTGCCATTCAGGATATAATTTCTTAAATACAACTGGGCGAAACGTTTCTTTTTTTACGCAAACATGGCTGGAAAAACCTTTTGCTGCCAATTCGCCATGAGAATTAAAAATTTCGTATCCATATACTGTTTTAATTCCGTTATATTTCTCAATCCACGTATGTATTATTGCCTTTTCACCGTATGTAATCGGTTTTTTATATTCGATTTGAATATCCACGACAGGGGAAATTATTCCGTCTTTCTCCATCGCTGCATACGAAAAGCCAAGATCTTGGATCAGCTTCGTCCGTCCAACTTCCATCCATATAATATAATTGGCATGGTACACGACACCCATTTGATCGGTTTCCGCATAACGAACTTCTATTTCTTTTGATGAAACAAACATAAGCTTCTCTCCCTTGCAAAAAATGAAATCGATCGAAAAAGCCTGCATCAGCGTCTGTGATACAGGCTTTCTATTTTAGGCCTTTTCAACTTTCTTACTTAAATTTTTTTGCGGAGTCTGTTTTTTATTCAAGCCGGTCAAACAAAGTTTGTCCCATTGTTGGCCGTTCATCAAATGAATTTAGAAGACAAAAATTTTCAATGAACAATTTTATTATAACATTTCCATTTGCAATCGAAAACTAAAATGGAATTATCAACCTAAATTGAAAGCTAGGAGTTTCGTTCACGGGCTTCATCTTTAATTTCTTGTCGCATCGCCTCAATGCTTTCTTCTCTGCGGCGATTTTTTGCCTCAATCTGTTCACGCTCTCTGTCGTTGGCAAACTCTAATGTTTCTTCTGCTCTTTCGATGTTTTCAATCGTATTTTGTACCATTTCCTGCAATTTTTCAACATTGTCGGAACGGTCATCACGATTTGTTCGATTTTGCATCAAATATTCTCCTTTCTGGGAAAAATTGTTTTATCGCCATTTCAAATATAGTTTGTGCATTTGATGTTAAATTATGAAACGAACCTGTTTCCTCAATGAAAAGGAGAAAAATGATGGAACCATAATTATATTATGTAAATTAAAAGGCGGTGGACATATGTCCTACTCGCCTTTTGTCTGAATCACTTGAGGATGCTCATTCGTCTTATTTTGCATTTTTTTCCCTTTGTTTCCACCGAATCCTCTCGGTTTTGTTCCGATATGATTCGGATTAAAATGAGACTGGATATCATTTGAATTTGTCATCAAACAATCGCCTCCTGCTTTTATTGTTTACCAATAAAGCAGAAAACATGCTGTCAAACACGACTGTTTGCTATCAGCTCGATTTTTCCAATTGCCGTTTTTCCAGCCTTTTTTCAAGTCTTTCTTCAATTTCATTCAATGCTTCACGGTCTTTTAGCAAGTTTTGCTTATTTTCCAACACAAGCTGTTTAAACGAAATTTTCGTTTTTTTCATTTTTTATCCCTCACTTCTTTTCTCTGTTACTTTTATTGTACAAAATATTCCGACACTTTCCCGTTGAAAATTTGAATGTTTAATGACAATATAACCAATAATGCAAAATTTCATACGTTTCAAAAAAACTCTTCTTTTGCAAAAAGAAAAAATCGGCAAAGTCAGCCGATTCTTTTTGATTCCCGAAAGGAAATCAGCGTCTTTTTATTTCAGGTTTAGTTTTTCTTTTATCGTTTTTTCATTTAATTCTCCCACTACTTTATCTTGTATGACTCCATTTTCATCAAGAAAAAATGACGTCGGATATGTAAGAATTTTATATCCACTGTTCATTTTATTTTTTGGATCAAGTAATATCGGAAACGTAAATCCAGCCTGTTGAACAAAATTTTCAACATCTTTTGCACTTTTCTCACTGGCAGTAAAGTTAACCGCGACAATCGTTACTTCATCTTGATGCTTTTCATATATTTTTTGCATGATCGGCATTTCTTTTTTACATGGTGGACACCAAGTGGCCCAAAAGTTTAAAAGTACTTTTTTTCCATAAAAATAGGAAAGCGATTTCTTTTCTCCATCCAAAGTCGTCACTTCAAAATTCGGAGCTTTGTTTCCTATTTCTAAACCGACTGTTTCCTTCTGAGAATTGATCCATTGCCATACTGCAATCGCTGCTAATACGATTAATAAAAAAACAGCAAGCTTTTGTTTCATAAACCATAACACCTCTGATTCAATACGATAGCATTTCGAAATGATGCCCAATTTCATCATATATTATTTTTGTGAAAAAAACAGTATTTCATATCAATTGTCTAATTTTAGCCAAAAAATAACGGGAACTATGAACAGTTCCCGCTTTTTTTCAATTATTATCCTTTTAATCTTTCTCTTAATACCATTTGTAAAATTCCGCCATGTCGGTAGTAATCAATTTCAACTTCACTGTCAAAGCGAACTAATACTTCAAACTCTTTTTTGTTTCCGTTCTCATCAGTTGCCGTTACTTTGATGTAATCGCGCGGTTTTACCGATTCATCAATGTGAACATCCAATACTTCTTTACCGGTTAAACCAAGTGTTTCCGCATTTTCGCCTTCTTTAAACTGAAGCGGAAGAACACCCATAAGAACAAGATTAGAACGGTGAATACGTTCGAAGCTTTCAGCGATAACCGTTTTGATTCCCAATAAGTTCGTTCCTTTAGCAGCCCAGTCGCGAGAGCTTCCCATTCCGTAATCTTTTCCTGCCAGTACAACAAGTCCTGTTCCGTCCTGTTTATATTTCATGCAAGCGTCATAAATAGACATTACTTCGCCTGTCGGCCAGTACGTTGTATATCCGCCTTCAGTTCCCGGTGCAATTTGGTTGCGAATGCGGATGTTTGCAAACGTACCTCTCATCATTACTTCGTGGTTTCCGCGTCTTGAACCGTAAGAGTTGAAATCTCTTGGCGATACACCTTTAGACAGCAAGTATTGGCCTGCAGGAGTATCTTTGCCAATCGCACCTGCTGGAGAAATGTGGTCTGTTGTGACAGAATCACCGAATTTTCCAACAACGCGAAGCCCTTTCAACGGTTCTACTTTACCAGGCTCAGGAGACAATCCTTCAAAGAATGGCGGATTTTGGATATAAGTAGACTCTTCGTCCCATTGATATAATGGCTCATCTGTTGTTTCAATGGCATTCCAGCGTTCGTTATCATCAAATACACGTTCATATTCTTTACGGAATAATTCTGGTGTAACAGTTTGTTTCACAACTTCATTAATTTCTTCCATTGAAGGCCAAATATCTTTAAAGTAAACATCGCTTCCGTTTTGATCCTTTCCGATTGGATCATTCAGTAAATCAATGTCAACAGTCCCTGCTAATGCATAAGCAACAACTAGAGGCGGTGAAGCTAAATAGTTACCTTTCACGAGCGGATGAATACGGCCTTCAAAGTTCCGGTTTCCGGAAAGAACAGATGTGACGAGCAAATCATTTTCAGCGATCGCTTTTTCAATTTCATCTGCAAGCGGTCCAGAGTTCCCGATACAAGTTGTACATCCGTAACCGACAAGGTTAAACCCTAATTTTTCAAGATAAGGCATTAAGCCAGAATTTTGAAGATAACCGGTTACAACTTTTGAACCAGGTGCCAATGATGTTTTTACATATTTCGGAACAGTCAATCCTTTTTCAACAGCTTTTTTTGCAACGAGACCAGCGCCTACTAAAACATATGGGTTTGACGTATTCGTACAGCTTGTAATCGCCGCAATAACGACTGCACCCGTTTTCATTGTTGTTTTTTCGCCATTCGCAAATTCAACCGTTACTTCCTTATTAAGTTCTTCCGGCTGCAAGCCAAATCCTTGGTTTCCTTGCGGAGCTGTAAGAGCTCTATGAAATTCTTCTTTCATTTTTGAAAGAGGAATTAAATCTTGAGGACGCTTCGGACCGGAAAGATTTGCTTCAATTTGAGAAAGATCGATTTCAACTACATCCGTAAAAATAGGATCCTCTGCTTCAGGCGTGAAGAATAAACCGTTTTCTTTACAATATGTTTCCACTACTTTTACATGCTCTTCATCGCGACCAGTTAAACGCAAATATTCAAGCGATTCATTATCAACAGGGAAAAATCCGCATGTTGCTCCGTATTCAGGCGCCATATTCGCAATAGTAGCACGGTCAGCAAGCGGAAGCTTTGCAACACCAGGGCCGAAAAACTCCACAAATTTTCCTACCACGCCTTTTTGACGCAGTACTTGAGTTACTTTAAGGGCTAAATCTGTTGCTGTTGTTCCGTTAGGCAGCTCGCCAACAAGTCTTACTCCGATGACTTCAGGTACAGGGAAATAGGAAGGCTGTCCAAGCATTCCAGCTTCAGCTTCGATTCCGCCGACACCCCAACCTAAAACACCGAGTCCGTTAATCATGGTTGTATGGGAGTCTGTTCCAACTAACGTATCAGGATATGTTTCGTATTCTCCATTTTCACCTTCAACCGCATGGACAACGCTTGCTAAATATTCCAAGTTTACTTGGTGGACAATACCTGTTGCTGGCGGAACAGCACGGTAGTTGTCAAATGCTTTTTGAGCCCAATTTAAAAATTTATATCTTTCAGCATTTCGTTCGAATTCAAGATTCATGTTATATTGCAGCGCATCATCTGTTCCGGCACGATCCACTTGAACAGAATGGTCGATAACAAGATCAACAGGCTTTTCCGGATTGATTTTTTGTGGATCTCCGCCCATGTCAGCCATCGCTTTTCTTAATGAAGCTAAATCAACGACAGCAGGAACGCCGGTGAAGTCTTGCAAAATGACACGAGATGGTTTAAATGGAACATCCAAATTTTTAATTTCATCTGTTCCCCATTTCGCAAGGTTTTCAACATGTTCTTTTGTAATAACTCGTCCATCCACTTGGCGCAGGACTGATTCCAAAAGAACTTTGATTGAATAAGGCAAACGGGAAACTTGACCAATTCCTGCATCTTCTAGCGCTTTTAATGAATAGTAGTTGTACGTTTTTCCGTTAATTGAAAAGCTTTTTCTTGCACGGAAAACGTCATTTTTCTCTAACTGTTGCTGTGACATGTCATTTTATCCCCCTTTAAACGTAATTTCGACAAAAATGCCGAATATCTCCCCACTTTAAACATCACACATTTAAATCTTAATATACTTTTTATGATAAGTAAATATCAATGATGTTATCAATTATTATAAGAAATGCTTATTTCACTAAAAAATTTAAATATTTTCAGTATAATTTTTCTTGCTAATGAAAACGTTCGTATAAGAGAAAAAATAGTGAAAAACGACGGAAGCTCCGCCGCTTTCAAGTCTCATCCAAATTCACTTCCTGCACAATTCGATCTAAATCGCGCTTGTACTGTTCTAAATGCTTTCTCTGCGTTTCCGATGCAACTTCCAATGCATTTTGAATTTGTTCATACGCCTCATTAATTTCCTGGCGAAGATGCTTTAGCTGATGTCCATAATCAGAACTGTTTTTCGTTAGATTGACATGTACTTTATGAACTTCCACCATTCCTTGTTGCACTGCATCAAATGCTTGTTTTTTATTTTTATGGTACGGCAAATATAGCACTCCTTTCGTTTTTTTATCTTCTATAGTGTTTTTTTCAAGAAATCAATTTATTCTAAAATGAATGAATGATTTCAAAATCATTCAAACTAAACGACGAAAGATAACAATGCTATTCTTTACTATTAAATATTAAGGAGCGATGTATATGGCAAAAGATCAAGTACAAAATGATCAAAAACAAAACGTTCAAAATCGGAAGGGACAGCCAGAGCCGTTATCTGGATCGAAAAAAATAAAAAATCGAAATCATAGCCGCCAAAAACATAACTCGGAGCATGATTTATAAAAAAATGGGGATGTTTAATTGAAATGTCCCCAAGTAGACAGCGGAAATAATAAAAATGCTTTAAGCGGCTTGAGCTCTACATTCTAATGGGCTTAAGCCGTTTAATTTTTTTGATAACGTTCGTTATTATAAAACTGAATATTCCTTAATGGTCTGTTGTAACGCTTCAAACGTTTCATATCCCTCTTTCACATTATAAGGTTCGCCAAAAAGATTCCATTGGGCCGTTATCAATGCAACGTCCAACTCTTGTCATACTATGGCTTTTAAGCATATCATAAGTCTTTCTTCAGCTTATAGACGTCCCCTTTCATCTTATAGAAATGTTGAAATGATGTTTATGTTTTCAATGAGAATTTGACTTTCTGGACAGCCGCAGTTTTGAATTTATACACGTCTTTTCTACATATTATGTCTTGCGGAAATCCTTCGTTTATGGTTTTTCTTTAACGACGAATTTTTAAGTTATATCTATTTTTCATTTAGAACAATGTTTTTGTTAATAATAAAAAGTTGATGACAAATGATTGAAATGAAAGTGGAATCTATCATAAAATATAGTAAGGTGAAAATGGAAGCTTTTTTTCAGCAAATGACAGATATTGATAATATAAAATTTTTAAGTCTGGAGGCTGTCATGAACGGGCGTTTATATGAAATGTTAATTTATCCTTCCAAATCAGGCGATATTAAAATCAGTATTTACCGTGATGCAGTTGAATACCAAGTTTTCGCGGAAATTAATGACTGCTTTTCTGTCGGCCGTCATAAAAAGAAATTAGAAGCTGTGAGACGTGCTGTAAAAGAATTGATAGATGCATATGAGTCGATTAATCCTTAACGGTTTTCATCAACTTCGCCGAAGTGCACGAATTAATGGAAATGTTAAGGCGATGGGGGTGATTTCATGCTTGAAGGCTGGTTTTTATGGTTTATTCTCATATGGGTTGTGTTTCTTATAACTATGTTATCGATTGGCGGCTTCTTCATGTTTCGCAAATTTTTGAAACGGCTGCCGAAAGAAGACGGAAAATCTGAACTTGATTGGGAAGAGTATTATATTCAACAGACTCGGCATTTATGGTCAGAGGAACAAAAGGCGTTGTTAGAAGAATTGGTTGCACCGGTTCCAGAGCTTTTCCGCGATGTTGCCAGACAAAAAATCGCAGCAAAAATCGGTCAACTGGCATTAGAAGAAAAAGCTCCATCTATTACGCAAGATTTAGTCATTCGAGGCTATATTATCGCAACTCCAAAACGGGACCATAAATTTTTAATTAAAAGACTAAAAGAAAAAAATATCGACTATTCCAAATATGAAGCACTCTTTTAAACAAAAACATAAGCCTTTCGGGGATTTGTCCCGAAAGGCTTATTTATATAGAATAAACGGTAACCTGCTTTAAACAGCCGGCAGCTATATGTATTTTTTTACGTTCCGTTCAGTTGATTTTTCAGTTTTTTATACGAAATGAACATCGCAATTCTCCAAGGAACAATCATTCCAAAAGCCAGCAGCCAGAACATACCGCTTAATTCGCCAACATCGATAGACGCGCTTAAATAAGATTTTAGCAGAATTCGTACAACTAACAGACCAATCAAAATGTAAACAAAAGCTTTTGACCTTTTTAAATAGATTTCTTCTCCCCGAACTTCAAAAGTAGAGGTTTTTATTAAAAAAATCGAAAAAATCAGCCCGACTGTCAACGCCTCCAAAATTTCCATCGGCGTTATGCGGAATTGCGGAAATAAATACATAAGGGCTCCAGTGCTCATAAAGATCGGAGGCAAAATAATTTTTTTCGCTGTCGCCGGCTTTTTAGCAGCCTTTGTTCTGATCATAATTACGACAATGCCCATTAATACAGCCGTAATAGAAGACCAAATGACCATGCAGAACCATCCTTTTATTTTCAGCTTCTTTCTTTAATAATATTATAGAAAAAAAAGCAAAATGAAAAGGCTAATTCATAACTCTTTTGATGGCTTCCATCACACGATCTTCATCAAAAGGCTTTGTAATAAAATCGAGTGCTCCTGCTTCTATCGCTTCGATAACCATTTTTTGCTGTCCCATTGCCGAACATATAATGATTTTCGCATCCGGAAATTCCTGTTTAATTTTTGTAATAGCCTCAATGCCGTTCATTTTCGGCATTGTGATATCTGTGATTAATACATCTGGTTGTAATTGTTTGTATAATTGTACCGCTTCGATGCCGTTTTCCCCTTCTGCAACAACCTCAATACTATGCTTTTTCAAAATGTCCTTTAATGTTTCCCTTAAAAATTTCGCATCGTCAACGATCAATGCTTTCAAATTAATTCCACCTCAATTATCCTCGCAAACTAAATCCTTTGATATTATACTACTTTCTGTCACAAAAAAGTACCGAGAGGTTTAAAATATTGTCAAAAATCTCGTTTTTCTCTTAAATGACTAAAAATTAAAACCCGGTTGGTAAAAATATAAGAATTTTGTTCATCCAATTAATAATTTTAGTCATCCAATCAAAAAACAGCAGAATTCCCATGAAAATCATGAATATGCCTCCAATTTTCATGATTTTCACATTATGTTTTTTGATCCAATTCATCCGCCCGATGAAGAATGATAAAATAAAGAACGGTACTGCAAAGCCTAGCACATATGCTGTCATATACAGAACTCCAGAACTAGGATTGGTTGCCGCTAAACCGATTACTACCATAAGAATTGGGCCCGTACAGGGAGTCCATCCAGCTGCAAACGCCATACCAATCAGAACAGATCCAAGAAATCCGGCTGGACGATTTTTGAATTCAATCCTTCTTTCCTTCATTAAAACATCAGGTTGAAAAACACCGAGAATAACGAGTCCAAAAAAGATAATGAGGATCGCTCCTATTTGTCTTATCAGATCTTGATAGTTCAAGAAAAAGTTTCCAATCAAGGATGTGCCGAATCCCATTGCGATAAAAATGGCAGAAAAACCAACTAAAAAAAAGAAAGTATGTAATAAGCTTCTTTTTTGCAGCATAGCGTTTTCAGTTTTCAACTCATTAACCGATACCCCAGTTATATACGATAAAAAAGCAGGATATAAAGGCAAGCTGCACGGAGAAATAAACGATAAAAAACCTGCTCCAAATGCTAAAAACACATTAATTTCCGACATTTTGCTGCTCCTTCCAAAAGATTTACCTCCATCCATTCTAACAGATCATTGAATAAATGTTTAAAAGAACGTTTGACATTTTCCGCACATTATTACAATGAACCTTCTCCCGCCATGAATGACTATTTTTACAACTTCTTACAACGAAAAAAGAATTAATCTTACCTTGAGAAAGGAAAGACTAATTCTTACTTCACAATTCCGTTATAAAACAACGCATATATTAAATAGTATAGATAAAAATTACATGATGTCAAAAAATATGATTGGTCATCATGAACTAATTTAATGAAAAATCATTCAATAATGCCTGAAACGAAATTATTTTAATTGATTTTGCATCGCTTTCATCATTTGATTGATTTTCTTCTGGGACGGTTTCATTCCCATTTGCATCATCATCATTTTCAACATTTGTTCGTTAATAGGTGGATTTTTCTTCAAATAATTCATCATATACTTTCGAGCGATAAAAAAGCCTAGCGCTACGCCGGCAAGTAATGCCAGAACAGCGATTAATATCGCCAGCCAAAGTTCCATCTTATTTCCTCCTTCATGTTGTCTATCATACAGTGTACTAAACCATATGACATTATACAATATTTCATTAGCAAATTTCCTCAACTTTAGACAAATTTTCTTTCTTTAATTGGACTCAGCCACCCGTATCGTTCATTTGTAAAATCCATGGCAAAAAAATAAGGATCAAATTTTCCCAATATATCAAAAAACAATAACTCACCGTCAAAGCTGCCGGTACAAATCATTTCAATATACCGTTCCTTTAAAACCATAGTAGCTTGTCCTTTTTGATTTTCCATTTGGATGGCGTGAATCGATGATACCTTTTGATAATGGTTTCGGTGAGACAAGAATGACTGAAGCAGCAAATCTATTTCTGAAATGGGAATGGCTCTTGAAATATAATTGACTTGCCTTTCCAATTGTTCAAAAATAGGATGCGTTTTCCTTGTCCAAAAAAATTCTTGATATAACTGAAAAATTTTCGATTCCCTATGATAAAAATGCTCAGCAAATTCCTTTTTTATCAAATACAAATAAAAGTGCCTCATGCGCTCACCTCATTGTTACATTCCTTTTTTGCTATTATAAAGCAAGGAATGTAAAAGGTTTGTCTTATGGTGGCGGATAGAGGCACTAATTTTGGCGATTATTTCCGAACTAATTCTTTTACTTTTTCGACAACATTTTCAACAGTAAAACCGTACTCGCTTATAATTTTTTCCCCAGGTGCAGATGCTCCAAACTTGTCGATAGCTAAGATTTCACCTTCAGATCCGACATAGCGCTCCCAGCCAAGCGAAGATGCCATTTCGATCGCAAGACGCTTCGTTACGCTGCTAGGAAGAACTGATTCTTTATAATCTTTTGATTGCTTTTCAAAACGGTCCCATGACGGCATGCTGACGACTTGCACATCAATTCCATCAGATGCAAGAATTTGTTGAGCTTTAATAGCTAATGCTACTTCTGAACCTGATGCAAGTAGAAGAGCATCCGGTTGATCCGATTTCGCCGGTGAAATGACATAAGCGCCTTTTGCAACACCTTCTTCAGCATTTTCTTTCGTACCTTTAATAGTTTCTAAATTTTGGCGCGTTAATACTAATGCAGTCGGTGTTGATTTAGATTCCAGCGCAGCCTTCCACGCAGCTCTTGTTTCATTTCCATCAGCTGGACGAATGACAGAAAGATTCGGCATTGCTCTCAAAGAAGCTAATTGTTCAATCGGCTCATGTGTTGGTCCGTCTTCTCCAACCGCTATGCTGTCATGAGTGAACACGTAAGTTACAGGGAGATTCATTAATGCTGCTAAACGAATCGCTGGCCGCAAATAGTCAGAGAAAACAAAGAACGTTCCGCCAAAAACACGTAAACCTCCATGCAGAGCCATACCGTTCAATGCTGCTCCCATGGCAAACTCTCTGACACCAAACCAAATGTTTCGTCCGCTGTAATCTTCCGCAGAAAAGTCTCCTGAACCTTTTATTGTCGTTTTGTTTGATCCAGCTAAGTCTGCAGATCCCCCAAAGAAATAAGGAACTTTTTCAGCTATTGCATTTAATACTTCTCCAGAAGAAGAACGGGTTGCAACGCTTTTTCCTTCTTCATAAAAAGGTAAAGATTGATCCCAATTTTCTGGCAATTCACCATTGATTGCTGCCTTTAACTCTTTTGCAAGTTCAGGATATTCTTTCTCATACTTTTCAAACAAATTATTCCATTCAATTTCTTTCTGCTTTCCACGTTCTTTTACATTTTTCTCAAAATGCTCATAAACTTCTGCTGGAACATAGAAATCTTCTTCAAATGTCCATGCATAGGCTTCTTTTGTCAATTTTGTCTCTTCTGGACCTAACGGCGAACCATGAACGGAAGAAGTGCCTGCTTTATTCGGCGAACCATATCCGATTGTTGTTTTTACTTCAATTAATGTCGGTCGTTGTTCATCCAATTTGGCTTCTTCAATGGCTTTCGAAATCTCTTCAATGTTGTTGCCGTCCTCAACGCGCAGCACTTGCCAGCCCATAGATTTAAAGCGCTCTTCTACATTTTCTGAGAATGATTTATTTAAATCCCCATCTAGGGAAATATCATTCGAATCATAAAGAACAATTAATCGTCCAAGCTTCAAGTGACCAGCTAAGGAAGCTGCTTCAGAGGAAATCCCTTCCATTAAGTCACCGTCACCGCATATGACGTATGTGTAATGATCAACAATATTGTATCCTTCTTTATTGTATGTAGCTGCTAAATGACGTTCTGCCATCGCCATTCCAACGGCCATTGCTATTCCTTGGCCTAATGGTCCAGTTGTTGCGTCAACGCCAGGTGTATGTCCGTATTCAGGATGTCCAGGTGTTTTGCTTCCCCATTGACGAAACGACTTAATATCATCCATGGAAAGATCATAACCCGATAAATGAAGCAAGCTGTAAAGCAGCATCGACCCATGTCCGGCAGATAAAACAAAGCGATCTCGATTAAACCAATTAGGGTTTTCAGGGTTAATGTTCATAAATTTCGTCCACAGCGCATAAGCCATTGGTGCGGCGCCCATTGGCATTCCAGGATGTCCGGAATTCGCCTTTTCAATCGCGTCAATGGATAATGTTCGAATCGTCATGATGGATAAATCTTGAATGGAATGAGTCACCATTATCATCCTCTCATCTGTATTTTCAGTTTATAATCTTATCTTTATTGTTGCAATAAGGCAACACCCATCCGTTAATGCAGCCTTTTATTTTTAAATTTTTTCAATTTTTCCGGTGTAACATCATTACCTTTCGGATCAATCACTGTAACATTTTTTAAGGTGTTTTGAAAATCCCGACGAAACGACTCTAAATATTCCTGCCTTAATTGCTGCTGCACTAGCTTTTCCACTTGCGTCAATCCTTCTGACTTAGACTTTTTAGATAGTTCATTAATACGGTTAAGTTTTTCTTTTGAAATCATAAGCTGAACCCCTTGTATATTTTTGCCGCGCTCTTTTATCATACTAAATGCAACCACTAATGACAACAATTATTGCTATGATTCGCCTTTTTCTGACAAAAATTGTTGATATCTGCGATGAACAGTAGCTTTTGAAACATCATAGCCGAATCCTCTTAATGTTGCCGCTATTTCTGAAAATGTCAGGCCGTTTTTCCGCAATCGGTCAATCTCCTCGATCGGAACTTCTTTTCGCTCTCTTTTATAGGAAGAATTTCTATTCTTTAAATTTTTTTCAGGCCTGTACCCATTTTGTATAGCTCTCAACATTCCCCGCTTTATTTTCAAATTATGAATTTTTCGTTGATATTCTTCCACAATTCCTATAATTTCAAGCACCATCGTGTCTGATTCAGACAGTTCCATCTCCCCGCGATGGGCAGCGGTGAAAATTTTCACGCCTTGTTTCAAAATGGAATGGACAATGGCGATTTTGGCATTTCCTCTGCCAATTCTTGTTTCATCCTGTATTAATACCGCTTCAATTTCTTTCTCCTCAATCAATTCCAGCAGTTGAAAAACCCCTTCACGATCAACATCATACCCGCTCGCTTTTTCTTCTATCACTTCAACAACTTCCATACCGTTTTCAGCTGCGAGCTTTAACAGCTCGTCTTTTTGTCTTTTCAAAGATGTTTCCTGCTCTGCCTTTTCAGTGCTGACTCTTGCATAAACGACTGCTCTCATGTTAAATGCTCCTTGCGGTTATTCTTTGTTTGCCAAATATTCAGCATTGTAGTATTTATTTTTTTCAATCGGAATGACGATTGTTTCCCCCGGTTTTACAACAAGGCTTTGGAGATTGTTTCGCTCCTGAACCCATTTTACAAACTCTGAATGAGACATATTGTCATATTCTTTATATTCATCAGCGATTTTCCACAAACTGTCCCCTTCCTTCACTTGAACCTCCATATAATGATCGAGCTCTTCCCTTTCTCCAGTATACGAAATCGCCAAAACTGCCGCCATGATGACAAGGAAAAAAGAAACGATGTAAGACCATGATAATTTATCCATTTAGAACCGCCCCCTGAAACAGAATATTTGTTCGGTTTTTTGTTTTTAAGTATAAAAGGGAACACATGTTTCTGTCAAGCAAATATTCGAACTTACGTTTGCTTTTTTGGAAAAATCATGCTATAATCGACACAAATTGATATGACTGAGGTGCTTGACATGTCAACAAAATTATCTAAGAGACAACAAGATATTTTGAACTTCATTAAGGAGGAAGTAAAAAAGAAAGGATACCCTCCCTCTGTAAGAGAAATCGGCGAAGCGGTCGGTCTTGCCTCCAGTTCAACTGTTCACGGGCATTTAGCAAAGCTTGAGAGCAAAGGACTGATTAGAAGAGACCCCACAAAGCCGAGAGCCATTGAAATTTTGGACGATGATGGCAACCACCTTCTAACAAACAATGTGATCAACGTGCCGGTCATCGGAAAAGTGACGGCTGGTATTCCGATCACTGCCGTTGAAAACATCGAAGAATATTTTCCGCTTCCGAATCATATTGCGTCAGGTGATGATCAACTTTTCATGCTTGAAGTAGTCGGAGAAAGCATGATCGAAGCAGGCATTCTGGACGGAGATTTAGTTATTGTCAGACAGCAGCAAACAGCCAATAACGGCGACATCGTTGTCGCGCTCACAGACGACAATGAAGCGACCGTAAAAAGGTTTTTCAAAGAAAAAGACTTTATACGGCTTCAGCCGGAAAACCCAACAATGGAACCGATTATTTTAAAAAATGTGACAATACTCGGAAAAGTGATCGGGCTATACCGTTCCATACACTGAATATTCGATGTCTCAAAACAGGTGAGGCATCCTTTTTCTTTTTATAAAATTTTCAACATTCCCTCTCTTAGCGATGTTAAATTTTTAAAAATGTTTTCTAATCAATATGTATGCAGACAAGCTAGATTCAATGAAACAAATTTCAGGCGCCTTCTCCGCGCCTGCATGCAAAGCTATTATGCAACAATTCTCAACAGTCATTGTTTTTTGATTTATTTTGTTGTAGAATTTTTTATTGTAGATTTCGCTTCCTTAGTCAGTGCCGGGATGATTTACTGAATTGTTTGAATTCTTCTAACTGCTTAAATTTTAGGTATAGGAGAGGTGCTATGAATCAATTACTTATGAAACAAAGTGAACTGGAAAATGCAAAGCAATATGTCAATGAAGTATTTCAATCCGTGCAAGAAAAAAATCCGAATGAGCCTGAGTTTCTTCAAGCTGTAAAAGAAATATTTGACTCGCTTGTGCCTGTATTTGCTCAACATCCTACATATATAAAACACGGAATACTTGAAAGAATTGTTGAGCCGGAAAGATTGATCATTTTTCGCGTTCCATGGGTGGATGACGAAGGAAAAGTGCGTGTAAACCGCGGATTTAGAGTGCAATATAATAGTGCAATTGGGCCATATAAAGGAGGCTTGCGCTTTCACCCGACCGTCAACGCCAGCATTATTAAATTTTTAGGATTTGAACAAATCTTCAAAAATTCATTGACTGGGCAGCCGATCGGCGGAGGAAAAGGCGGATCTGATTTTGATCCGAAAGGTAAATCAGATGGGGAAATTATGAGATTTACACAAAGCTTTATGACAGAGCTTTACAAACATATTGGACCAGATATTGACGTTCCTGCCGGTGATATTGGAGTTGGCGCAAGAGAGATCGGATACTTGTTTGGCCAATATAAAAGAATACGCGGCGGATTTGAAGCTGGGGTGTTAACCGGAAAAGGCATTGGTTACGGCGGAAGCCTAGCGAGAACCGAAGCGACAGGGTATGGAACTGTTTATTTTGTTGAAGAAATGCTTAAAGACCATGGATTAAGCTTCAAAGGAAGCACAGTTGTTGTCTCTGGTTCTGGGAACGTTGCCATATATGCGATTGAAAAAGCAACACAATTAGGTGCAAAAGTTGTCGCATGCAGCGACTCTGATGGCTACATTTTTGATAAAAATGGAATTAATCTTGAAACGGTTAGAAGGTTAAAAGAAGTTGAAAGAAAAAGAATTAAAGAATATGTAAATGAACATCCTCATGCAGAATATTATGAAGGCTGTTCCGGAATTTGGTCCATTCCGTGCGATATTGCCCTCCCATGCGCTACTCAAAATGAAATCGATAAAAAAGCAGCTGAACTCCTTGTTTCCAACGGACTCAAAGCTGTTGGAGAAGGCGCCAACATGCCGTCTACATTAGAAGCGATCGACGTGTTTTTATCAAACAATATTCTTTTTGGACCTGCAAAAGCTGCTAACGCAGGCGGAGTTGCTGTTTCAGCATTAGAAATGGCTCAAAACAGCGCAAGATTATCTTGGAGCTTTGAAGATGTCGACGCAAAATTACGTGATATCATGAAGAACATTTACCGAAATTGCGTCAACGCTGCAAATGAATACGGCTGCTCCGGAAATCTTGTCGTCGGCGCTAACATTGCAGGATTTAAAAAAGTCGCTGATGCAATGGTAGAACAAGGAGTCATTTAAAAGATAGAAAAATGGTCATTTCCATCATTTATTCTTTATAGTGAGTAAACATATATGATAATCGCTAAAGCTTTACCTACCCTGCTTTGGCGATTCATCATGCTCACTATAATACCCCATCTTAACTTGAGTGAATAGAAATTGACATCACACCGATCCAAATTCACTCTTCTTTATTTCCACGATTGGATCAAATTTTTCCCTATCAGTGTATCCCATTCAATGAGAGAATTGAAGTTTTATGTCAGATTATCTTACATATTTTTTTACGCTGATGCCTGGATTGATTATCTCTCTTGCTTTTTAAATAAAAAAGACAGATTGCACTGATGTTTGTTTTTCTGCTTCTTCTCTTCTTTACTCTCAATATTTTGTATCATCAAGTATAAAATTTATAGAAACAAAGTAACTGCTATTAAAATTGATTTTTCCAATTAAAGCATTTTATTATTGATATGGTTGCTCCTTCTATCCAGTGCCAATAACCTTCAGCACAAATACTTGTTCATCTAAAAAACACCGAATACGGCTGCCCATCCTCCAATGAAACGGCGGTATTTTCACTGACTGACTTTGGATAAGACGATTCGTTGACGATGTACTACCGACTTTACATGCATCACGTAAAAATGCTAAACTGAACGCAGACAAAATCGACATGCGCCCTAACCGAAAATACAGATCTTTTGCAACGCAAACATATTTCTGGAAGTCATTCGGGGGGGGAACAAAATGATTTATCATTTAGCAGGAAAACTTGCAATATTGATCATTAAAATTTTTAGTTTGCTAGAAGTCAAAGGCAAGCAGCATATTCCGGCAGACCATCGTTTTATTGTTACATGCTCTCATCGCAGCTGGGTAGATGTAGTCTTGCTCGCCGCAGCACTTTTTCCAATTCATGTCCATTATATGGCCAAAAAAGAATTGTTTCAGAACACGCTCATAGGTTGGTTTTTGAAAAAGATGCATGCTTTTCCAGTTAATCGTGAAAATCCTGGACCGAGCGCACTAAAAATTCCTTTGAAACTGTTAAAAGAAAATAAAGTTGTTGGAATTTTCCCGAGCGGCACAAGAACAGACGAGGAAGTTCCTTTAAAAAGAGGCGCGGTTACAATTGCGATGAAAGCCGGCGTTCCCATATTGCCTGCAACCTATCATGGTCCAAAAAGTTTAAAAGATTTTTTTGCCGGGAAAAAAGCTGTCGTTGCATTTGGCGAACCAATCTATTTAGAGAAAAATGCAAATCAAATTGATGATGCGCTTCAACAGCTTGAACATAAGCTGAAAGCTCTTGAAAAAAGCATAAACGACTAAACATTGACGTTTCTGATCAGCTTGTCATTTTTAGACAAACTGATCAGAAAGCTAAAGGCGAAGTAAAGTTCTGATATTTTCATTTATCGATCTAGTTCGATCCACTTATTTGTCTTCAAAGGCGGTTTGTACGCACGAAGTTTATCTATTAATATAGAGGGATTGTCTGCAAAAATCATAAACTGTTTATGCGTTTCAGGCATGAAGCCTCCCTCTACCGCATTCTCAATCATCTGTTTTACCGGCGTGTAATAGTCATCGATATTTAACAACGCCACAGGCTTTTCATGAATCCCAAGCTGCCCCCAGCTAACCGCTTCAAATATTTCCTCAAAAGTACCATAGCCTCCGGGAAGAGCAATGAACGCATCTGAAAGCTCTCCCATTTTTGCTTTCCGCTCATGCATATCATTGACTTCATAAAGCTGAGTGAGATGCTTGTGGACAACCTCTCCTTGAAATAAATTCGTCGGCATAACGCCCAATACGGTGCCTCCTAACTCTAATACGGTGTTTGCAATCACTCCCATCAGACCAATGCTGGAGCCTCCATATACGAGCTCAAGCCTGTTTTTTACCAATTCTTCTCCCAGTTTGATAGCTGCTTCTTTATACTTAGGATTTGTTCCCGGATTCGATCCTGCAAAAACACAAACACGTCTCATATTACCACTCCTGCTTCTTCTCTAAACGTTCTGACGAATGAGAAAGTCCTATTAAAAGCTGTGAATGGGATATTTCCATCACAGCTTTTTTACAAAATTATTGAAAAATCTGACTGATTTTCTCTATTTCTTCCTTTGTTAACTGGACATCTAACGTTTTTAAATTGTCAAGTACCTGTTCCGGCTTCTTCGCACCAGGGATGATCGCATCGATGGAATCGACCGTTAAATACCATGCTAGCACAACGTGAGCAATTTCAGCATTTTTCGCTTCTGCGATTGGACGCAATTGCTCGACTTTTTCGAGATTACGCGCAAATGCTTCCCCTTGAAACAAAGGATTTTGTGCACGTGAATCATTGAACTTCTCATCTTTCGAATATTTTCCGCTTAATAGACCTGAGGCAAGTGGAAAATATGGTATAAACGATATTCCATTTTCCGCCGTGTAAGGAAGCAAATCTTTTTCTGCTTGTCGTTTAAATAAGTTATATTCGGACTGAATTACATCGACATACCCATCTTTGTTCGCTTCTTTTAATTGTTCGAGCGAGAAATTCGATACACCGATCGCACGAATTTTCCCTTCATCCTTAAGCTTCTTCAATTCACCGACAGCTTCATCCTTCGGTGTCGTTTCGTCCGGAAAATGAATGTAATATAAATCTATGTAATCCGTTTTTAAGCGTTTCAGGCTGCCCTCGACCGACTCGCGAAGGAAATCGGGAGAGTTATCAAGAACAACTTTTCCGTCTACAAATTTGTGAGCACCTTTAGTAGCAATGACTACTTCATCACGACGGCCAAACTCCTTGACGACTTCACCGATAATTTCTTCCGAACGCTCAGGACCGTAATAAAATGCCGTATCCAAAAAATTTATTCCATGATCCAAAGCTGTACGAACGATTTCTTTCCCAGTTTCATCGTCAAGGTTTGGAAAAATGTTGTGCCCGCCAACAGCATTTGTTCCAAGCCCGATTGGGTTCACATATATATCGGTCTTGCCTAATCTAGTCTTTTTTGTCACAATATTTCAACTCCTTTCATTAACATTATAACAAATTCTATCAGAAAAATCAGTTTTTTAACTAATAAGCTATTAAATATTATTATGGCTTTATAAATGAAATTATGAAAGGATTCTTTTATTCATTTTCAAGCAGCAGTTGCTCGACTGTTTATTGTTTGTTCCATTATGTTCAAATTCTTGAAGTTGTCTAAAGCACCATAAAAATATCTTAAGAGATTGCTGCCTGCTGCAATAACAAAATAAAGAGGCTCCCAAAAGTAGGGTTAACTGACTTTTGGGAGCATTATTTTTTAGACTTATCGGACATACAATTTTTTCAATCTTTTTTATATCCTTCAGAAGTCTTATGAAGGACTTTTCTTTTGCTCTCTTTCTTCATTAGGTTCTTCAAAAGTTTTATGACGGACATTCAGCACATACAATCGCTTCTTGTTGGACTTCATTGCCTCTATAAAGAACATTTATAAATTTTATTTCATTATGTTTGTCCTTCACAGTTGTATTTCTCAAAATCTTTCATTTTAGCAACTCGTCGGACAGCCCCACTGTTTGCTTGAAAGCAATTCCGTCCTTTACTTTCAATCTTTTTATTTAGAACGATATTCTTTTTTTCGGCAATTATATCAATTAATTAAAACAGAATAAAGCATTACTGAAAAATTGCAAATTAATGCCTCTGTCAAAACATTTATTTTGCGAATACTTATCTTGATTTCATAAAATCCACCGAACGCTCACGATTTTCTATTGTAAATCTTGTGGAATTCGGCAGCTCTGTTAATATATTTGATGCACAAGGTTCAAAGTTGATAAACATTTTTTCAAATATAAGAACTCCCGCACTTTGACGAAACTTTTTGCATTACGGATCATTTTTGATCCGCTTTGCGTGGAATTAAGCAGCTCTTTTGATATATGATGTACGAGCCTTGAGAATGACAAACATTTACAAATGGAAGAGCACGCCCAATTTCCTTCCGCATTTTGTTATAAACATTTTGGAATGACGGCCAATTGATTGCTGGCAACATTTTGATCCAATTTACTTGCTTTTATTGGTATCTTTCACAGCTTATTTTTGATAAAGCTGCCGGTACCAATTGGATGCTGCCTGAACTTCTGATAAAGTCAGCTCATGTCCTCCGTTTTCCCAATGCAAGTGCACATTTGCGTTGTTATTTTCTAAAAATGTTTTAAGCTCTATTGATTCTTCAGGAGAGCAAATTTGATCACGCTTTCCAGCTGCAATAAAAACGTTTTTTCCTGAAAGATCCGGCAGATCCATCCCTCTTCTCGGCACCATCGGGTGATGCAAGATGGCTCCATTTAGCGCATCCCGAAAATGGAATAAAAGGCTGGCTGCTATATTTGCTCCGTTGGAATAACCGATTGCGATTACAGAATTTCGATCAAATCGATATGTTTGTGCTGCTTCATCTAAAAAAGAGTTTAATTCCTTTGTACGGAAAACAAGATCTTCTTCATCAAAAACTCCTTCGGCAAGTCTTTTAAAAAAACGCGGCATTCCATTTTCAATTACATTTCCGCGCACAGCTAAAATCGATGCTTCTGGATCAATAATTTCTGCAATGGGAAGAAGATCAAACTCATTTCCGCCGGTTCCATGCAGCAATAGGAGAGTCGGTTTTGCCGGATTGCTTCCTTTTTGAAAAATATGTTTCATCGTTTTTTCTCCTTCTCAGCGTTTATTAAGCATTACTTTTCTTATTCGTCAAGGTTTCGGACTTCCACTGGCATCAACTTATTTTCCAACCGTTCCCGATACTTTTCGTAACGCTCCGGAAGCTTTAATTCTTTTCCAAGTGCATCTAAAGATTCATCAATTGCAAAACCCGGAGGATCTGTTGCAATTTCGAACAAAATTTCACCATGCTCTCTAAAATAAATAGAATGAAAATACTTTCGATCCTGAACTGGCGTTACCCTGTATCCATTTGATTCTAAAGATGTTTTCCATTCTAATTGATCGTTGTCGTCTTTTGCCCGAAGCGCGATATGATGGACTGTTCCAACCCCCATGATGCCGCGTCCGGAAGAAGTAATTTTTACATCAACGACATTGCCGATTTCACTTGGAGACTGAAAACGAATAAAATCTCCTTCCCTTCCAATTCGTTGAAGTCCAAAAATATTCTCCAACAACTCTGACGTTTTTTCAGGAAATGATGAATATAATACGGCGCCGCCAAATCCTTTAATGGCAACATCAGAGGTGACATGGCCAAATTCCCATTGATTTAATTCTCCTTCTTTTCGTTCCACTAGCTCAATGTTCAAACCGTGCGGGTCTTGAAATACAAGCAGTGACTCACCAAACCGTTCTGTCATTGTAAACGGAATTCTAAATTTATCTAGTCTTTCTTGCCAAAAGCTCATGGAACCTTCTGGTATCACATAAGAAGTTACACCCACCTGACCATTGCCGATTTTTCCTTGATACGCATCAGGCCAAGGAAAGAAAGTAATCAGTGTCCCTGGCTTTCCTTCTTTATCCCCGAAATAAAAATGGTACGTGCCGGGATCATCGAAATTCACAGTTTTTTTAACTAACCTCAGCCCTAAAACTCCAGCATAAAAATCAATATTTTCCTGCGGATGGCCGACAATAGCAGTAATATGATGAATTCCAGCTGTTTTCTTTTTCATCTTTGATTCTCCTTTATTATTTTCTTTACGCGATTCATTTTTGTAAATCAATTATTTTAACGGGTCGTTATTTCGAATTAAAATATCTCGAATTAAATTATTTTTAATTCGAAATAATTTTATCAAATCTTTCATTTATTGTCAAAAAGCTGATCTGTTGAAT
This sequence comes from Aeribacillus sp. FSL M8-0235, assembly GCF_038000355.1. Taxonomy (NCBI): domain Bacteria; kingdom Bacillati; phylum Bacillota; class Bacilli; order Caryophanales; family Bacillaceae; genus Aeribacillus; species Aeribacillus sp. FSL M8-0235. Next base: position 1,978,334 of record NZ_JBBOBW010000001.1, read on the forward strand.
TTTTCATCTCTTTTCGTTCCGTATTCACTAAAATACCATCCTTACCAAAATGAAAGCAATCGCAAGAGCAGCGTTTGAATGCGAAGAGAAACCTCCCTCTCCTCTTGCGCGCAAAATCGTTACAGAAATTGTTGTTCTGGCCGCAGCAAGGGCAATTGGCCGTTCCATAAATTTTTTTGTGATGGCTCGGCAAACACAGTCGAATTTAAGATTGGTGATGAACACGCAACATCCTGAAAGTAGCCGGCATCCGCCAGCTGCTTTCAGATAAACCGAAAACATGCAAAAGCAAATTGCTTTTTGCAGACTGATCGGAATGACCGTTGCAATTTAATATTAGTAAATCCGTATGGCTTTAGCAAATGTAGACAAATGAAGTTGAATACCGTAACCGGACAGGTATCATTTCTGATCTTCTTTTTTATCATCTAATTCAAAGAACTCAGCAAAATCCATCAGCGAAGCATCTTTGTCTTTTAACGCCAATTTTGCTAAGATGATTTCGAGAAGACATAAGCCAATTAAAATAAGTAATCCTTTCATCATATTCCTCCCCCCCTCAAACTCATCTCTTTGTCAACATCAACATAATGTATGAAACGCGTTTCAGGTCAAGGATTTTTAAAAGAAAGGGATATTTCATGGCAACGATTCGTGATATTGCAAAGCTTGCAGGTGTTTCTGTTACAACGGTTTCGAGAGTTTTAAATAATCATCCATATGTCAGTGACGAAAAAAAAGAAGCGGTTTTAAAAGTGATAGAAGAAATCAACTATAAACGGAACATTCATGCAGTCCACTTGTCTAGAGGCTTTTCAAATTTGATCGGCGTCGTCCTGCCTAAAATCGATCATCCTTATTTTAGCAGCATTGTGGAAGGGATTTCGGAGGAAGCGATCAAGCATCATTTGCAGCTTGTTCTCTTTCAAACGAATTATGAACCAGCAAAAGAGCTTGAAGCATTGGAATTGTTGCGGGGAACCTTATTGGATGGTGTCATTTTTTGTTCAAGAGCCATTTCCTTTGATGTATTGAAAGAATATAAAAATGCTGGACCGATCGTTCTTTGCGAAGATTCAGACCAAAGCCATTTCCCTTCTTTGAGCATTCCGCATGAACAGGCATTTCAGTTTGGTTTGGACTATTTAATTTCGAAAGGTCATACGAAAATTGCATTTACTTTAGGACGAATGGAAGGGCCAAACAGTAAAAAAAGAAGAAAAGCCTATAAAACAAAAATGAAGGAATTAGGCGAACCGATTCGAAGCGAGTGGATCTTCGACAAATGCCTATCGATCACTGACGGCAAACAGCTTATGGAAAAGCTTCAGCATTTAGAGAAAAAACCGACTGCCTTTTTTGTTACAAACGATCAAGTGGCAGCAGGTATCTTATTAAGTGCTGAACAATATAAAATAAAGATTCCTCAAGACATTGCCATCTTAAGCTTTGATAATCAGCCTATTGCCGACATCATGGGAATCACTACTATTGAAATCCCAATAAGAAAAATGGGGAAGCTTGCGGTGCAATCGATTATTCATTGTAAAGAAAAACGGGAGCAAACAAATAAGAAGATGACTCTCCCCTTTCGGTTAATTGAGCGGAAAACTGTGTAACCCATGAAGAAGGATGCCCCCTCTTTAGAGTTCAAATCATTCCTGCCAAACGATCATCTGCAAAAACCGAAGCAGCTTGGCAGGATTTTTCATTTGATTTTGTAATCATTTTGACGATTTGCATGCGTCTTTTTCCATATTCCGTTTTCTTTTGACGTTCAGTGTGAAATTCATCGATTACTACTCAAAGCTGGTTAACAGCTTGTCTGCATACTTACTCCCCTTTTTGGCCGACAGCAAAGTGTACGTCAATCACAAATGGCCTTACAGATGTTTTCAATTGCATAGCAATGAAAATCCTTAAAATTGGAGCGTTATTTCCCCAAACCGCTTTTTAAAACAATTTTCCTACTCCGTTAATTTTCTTCTTATCAGCAAGCTTGCGATCACGATGCTCAAAATATTTGCTGCATAAACAAACGCTTCATTTCCGTCAGCCATCGAGTTGAATTTGTAAAAAAAGTGCGGCCATGGTATAAGTTCGCCGTTTGTCACGTATTCGACAACCGTATAAATGGCAATGAATCCGAACGCCATTTCTACATTTTTGACCAATAAAATCAATAACGCACCAATCAGCAAAAAATTCAACCCGAGCAGCAAGGCGAATAAAATTAAATGCCAAGGCACATCCGCTAGATTACGGAAGAAAAACAACAAGATCATTAACAAATTCATCACGGTGTAATATCGCATTAAATCAATAATGGCGTGCTTTTTATACAGATTGATCAATGTTTCCCATGCCCCGTCCTCCCTTCTAACCATGATCCGAAGCAGAACAAAATCATTGAAAGGAAATCGAAATACGCCTCAAGTCGTAGTTCAAAATATGCCTCAGGTTCGTTATGAGCAGCGACCACAAAAGGTAAGATGAAAATTGAAAGGAGGTCATTCAAATTATGAAAAAAATCGGTTTGTTCATCGCAGGTGCAATAGCCGCAATAGTTTTAATCGCCAATCTCGGCTCAATCGTCGGACTTCTTATCAGTTTGCTTGTTCTATACTTTTCGTTTAAACAATTTGTGAAATCCGACAAAAAATCAAAAAAATGGTTTTGGGGGATTGTCGGGCTGATTGCACTATCTGTTTCAGCTGCAAATGTCCCAGCTATTCTCGGTTTAATCGCCGCATATGTGCTTTATCTCATTTTTAATAATTGGAAAAAATCGAATGATCCGTATGTGTCAGACGATCCATTCACCAATTTTGAAAAACAATGGGAATCACTAAAACGACAATAAATGGAGGGGAAAAAAATGAGCATATTTACGAGATTAAAAAATGTGATTATGGCCGATTTACATGATTTATTGAATGAACAGGAACAAAGGAATCCAATTGCGCTATTAAATGAATATTTGCGCCAATGTGAAAAGGAAGTTGAAAAGGTTCAAAAATTAATCGAACGCCAACGATTATTAAAACAAGAGCTGTTAAGAGAATACAACCATGCTGAACACTTAAAAGAAAAAAGAAAATATCAAGCCGAAATTGCGTTGAAAGCGCAAGAAGAAGAATTGCATCAATTTGCCATCAACGAGCAGCAGCAGTATGAGGAGCGTGCATCAAAATTAAAACAAGCGCTTGAACAAGCAACGAAACAGCTCATTGACTTAGAACATAAATATGAAGAAATGAAACATAAATTAAAAGATATGCATATAAAGCGCATGGAGCTGATGGGACGAGAAAATATTGCACGCGCCTACTCCCGGATCAACCAAGTTCTTGAGCAGCATAATTCCGAAAAGAACCATTTTGTTCGCTTTGCTGAAATAGAGAATTACCTTGATGAACTGGAAAATCGAATCAACAACAGATACGATACATTAACATTTGATGCAAGAATCGCAAAGCTTGAAAAAGAATTAAAAAATCAAGAAACGGATTCAAATTCTTAACGTAAATTGTTATGCTATAAGGGCGTAGTTCTCTACGCCTTTCCATATTTATGTTCACACTAATAGGAAGGAGAGGAGCCTCGTGTTTCATCAATCGAAAATAGATTTTACAAAATGGATTTTCGTCATTGGCATCATCTTATTCATCGCAGAGCTTTTATTTTTCAATGGTGAGGCCCTTTTCTTCCTAATGATGATGATTTTTTGCGTATATATTGGAAGAAAAAGAATGCCGAAAAAATCAGGATTATTGTTATTTTGGATCGGAATAATCGGCGGCGTTCTATCTTTTTTCAATATGTTTACATTCCGACTGCTTCTATTTGCTGTTTTCATTTACTTTATTTTTCACTATGTTCAAAACAAGCAGGTAGCTGCTAAAAAGTCTCCTAAAATTGAAGAAGCAGATCCAATCCTCTCGCAAGAAGAGACATTTTCCAAAACGCCTCTTTTTCAAAACAGATTGTTCGGAACGCAGCGAACCGAAGAACAAATATACAGATGGAACGATGTCAACATTCAAACAGGCATCGGCGATACAGTAATAGATTTAAACTATACGATTCTTCCGAAAGGTGAAGCGGTGATTGTCATCCGAAAGCTTATCGGCAATATCGAAATAATTGTTCCTTACGAGCTGGAAGTGTCCGTCCACCATTCCGGTTTCATCGGCTCCTACTCCATTTTTGATTATAGTGAACCGAATGTATGGAACGAAACAATTCGATATGAGTCCAAAAACTATCATGAATCTGCCCAAAAAGTGAAAATCATCACCTCTATAACCTTTGGCAGAATAGAGGTGAAAAGAACATGAATGTATTGCAAAGACAAATTATTATCTGCTTAGTAACATCAGTAGTCACTTTTTTATTTTTCACTGTTTCGCTTTTGCTTACGTTCCTGTTTCCTAATTGGACATTACTATGGAAACAAAAAATTCTTGATATTCCGTTTATCCTCTTCACGTTCGTAATCAGCAGCGCCATCGGCTTGCTTTTCGGCATTCTATTCGGACTTCCTTTTAAAGATAAACTACACAAGATTGAAGACAAACTAAAAAAAATAACAAAAGGAGAAACGGTTGAACAAAATGAACATATAAACATTAAAGAATTAGATGAAATCAACCTTCGAATTGACCAAGTGCAGCATCATCTCATTGAACAGACGAAATTAACGCAAAAACTTGCAGGTGAAAACGCAAAAGAACAAGAAAAAAGATTGGAAGAAATCATTTCACAAGAAAGGCAAAGGCTGGCACGCGAGCTGCATGACTCTGTCAGTCAAAACTTGTTTGCGGCCTCGATGCTCATTTCTGCTGTTAAAGGAAACAAGGAAAAAATCGATGAAGGAACGAGCAAACAAATCCATTTAGTTGAAGAAATTATTCAGCAGTCCCAGCTTGAAATGCGCGCTCTTCTTTTGCATTTGCGGCCTGTCCCTTTAAAAGGTAAATCTTTGCAAACTGGAATTGAAGAACTGCTCACAGAGCTGCGGCAAAAGGTGCCGATGAACATCCAATGGAAGACAGAGCAATTTCCTCTAGATAAAGGGATTGAAGACCATTTATTCCGCATTTTGCAAGAATCGGTGTCAAACACTCTTCGCCACGCCAAAGCGAATACACTTGAAGTATTGCTGATCAAACGGAAAAATATGGCCATTTTACGGATTGTCGACGATGGTGTAGGATTTGACGTTCAATCGGCAAAATCAGGAGCATATGGTTTGCAAAACATGTATGAACGTGCAGCCGAAATCGGCGGAACATTGCAAATTGTCAGTGTCCCTCATGAAGGAACTAGATTGGAAATAAAAGTACCGTTGTTAACAGATGAAGGTGATAAAAATGATTAAAGTATTACTAGTTGATGATCATGAAATGGTAAGAATCGGCGTTTCGGCTTTTTTATCGTCCCAGCCTGACATAGAAATCGTCGGCGAGGCTGATAATGGCAAAAAATGCATTGAACTAGCTTTACAATTAAAGCCTGATATTATTTTAATGGACCTCGTCATGCCGGAAATGGACGGGATTGAAGCGACAAAAGAAATACTTCATCAATGGCCAGAGGCAAAAATCATTATTGTCACAAGCTTTCTCGATGATGAAAAAGTCTACCCTGCCCTTGAAGCCGGTGCTGTCAGCTATATGTTAAAAACTTCAAAAGCAGACGAAATCGCCGATGCGATCCGTTCAACATATCAGGGACAATCTGTCTTAGAGCCTGAAGTGACAACGAAAATGATGGCAAGAATGAATAAAAAACAAAACCGCCATCCTCATGAAGAATTAACAAACCGAGAAATGGAAGTGCTGCTTTTAATGGCTCAAGGGAAATCAAATCAAGAAATTGCAGATGAGTTGTTCATTTCATTAAAAACCGTCAAAGTTCACGTCAGCAACATTTTAAGCAAACTGGGCGTTCAAGACCGCACCCAAGCCGTCATTTATGCGTTCAAGCATTCGCTAATCAAGTAAAATTGGCAATAAGCGAAGAAAAGAGAAAGTGGAATGGTTTTTCACCGAAGCACAAATACAGGAAATTTCATTCGAAATTTATTTATCATTTTACATATAATCAAAACAAAAAAATTGCTAGTTTTCCCATCCTAATAGAAGATCACATACGTAAGCGATGTTATTCATCTCCCAAATGAATGCATATTCGTCGACAAAAGCAAATATAAACATGTGAACGCTTGATAAAATCGGCTAAAAATAATTCAAAAATCTCAAGCGAAACGATGGCGGAAATCGAAATAATCGGTAAAAGAAATCAGAAATCCTCCTATTCGTTTTCCGCCAAAAACTAGTTTTCTCTTAAAAAAACAATAGATGAACAAAAGTCCTAGCATGACTATCTAGGCTGCCGAAAAATAGCAGCCTTTCCTTGCAGATAGCACATCTAATAAGCCTTTTGTTTCTAGCTTTAGGAACAGTGTAAAATGAAATTCATAATAAGGTTCTTCTGCTCGAAACTTGAAAAAGACGTAATTTTTCCCCCAACAGTATTCCGGCTTTTATCGTATATATGGAGCATGCTCTTTTTCCAATGCATCCTGCAGCCATCTCGGATGCATCGTTAAAAGGTTTTCCGGCAGATCGTTTGGAGCGAAAAATCGTGCATCAAGCGTTTCATCTGTTTTTTGACGCAGCGTCCCTCCAATGATTTTGCACTCAAAGCAGGTTGTAATAAAGTGGCTGATTTCGCCATTTGGGTATAAAAAAATTTGTGAATCCGGATCTGAGTAAATGCCGATCAACCGGGTTACCTCCACTTCAAGACCTGTTTCTTCATAAATTTCTCTTATAATTGCTTCTTCCACCTTTTCTCCCGGCTCTACATGCCCTGATGGAATGCCCCATAGTCCGTTATCCGACCGTTTTAATAGGAGAACTTGCTGCTGTTCGTTAAAAATAATTCCCGCCACTCCTGCTTCGATCCGCTCCGGCCATGCAAAATCACGCGTATTCCATTGTTTAATTTTGACACGATCATCAAATAAAGACTGCAAATTTCCGATCACCGCATCCGGATTGCGGTAATCCCCGGGAGATGGAAACGGTGCATTCTTCCCGTTGGAAATTAAAATCGCTTGAATCCCTGCTTGATGAGCACCTAATATATCAGTTAACGGGTTATCGCCGATCATAACCACTTTTGCTTTAGACGAAATCGATTCAATCGCTTTCTGGAACATAAATGGATTCGGTTTGCCGACAATGTACGGTTTTTTCCCGGTTGATGCTCGTATCATTTCAGCAACAGCTCCTGTTGCAGGCAAAGGACCTTTCGAAGTAGGGAAACTCATATCGGCATTCGTTGCAATAAACTTCGCACCATTATGTATTTGTTTTACCGCTTCCTGAATATCGTACAAAGATACATTTCCGCTCCAGCCGACAACAACGGCTTCTGCCTCCTCTTCACCCTTTACAACCATTACTCCTGCTTGACTGCACTCGTGCTGTAAATGATCGTCCCCCAGCACGTAGGCACTGCGAATATTTTGTTTTCGCAAATATTGAGCTGTCAACCAAGCGGATGTAATGATTTCCTCTGGACTTGCTGTAATCTCCATTCGCTTGAGCCGTCCGGCAATTTTTTCTCTCGTAGTACAAGGATCATTTGTAAGAAACCGAATCATTTTCTTTTCTTGACGCAAGCGCCGCAAAGATTCAACTGCCCCAGGAAGCGGATTTTCTCCTATGTAAATCACTCCGTCTAGGTCAAATAAAAACACGTCAAAATCATCTATGATCATGAAATCATCCTTCCTTAGTGAACCATTTTCGCATGAAACAAGCTGATTGAAAAAACCTCCTCATCAGCAAGCTAATTCAAGTTAAAGTGATCGTTTTCTCGAAAAGATTTGAACTTATTTAAAATACCTCAAAACTAACTCGTGTTAAAACAATCGTTTTCTCAATGAACCATTTCTTAAACTTGCGCAAAACTTTTAGAAGTTTTTTTGCTGTCAAACCAAAAGATGTTTCAATAAAACGATTTGCCTTGCTTGAAAGTTTGCATGAGCTTGTATGAGGAGAATCTTCTCTCTTTATTTCCACTTCTACATATGATTATAATAGATTTATCGTTCACGCAGCAAAAAGGCGGTTTAAATGGAGAAAATGTGATGTGGAATATTGGGAATTTGAGCAATAAGACAAAAGTTTTTTCAAAAAGACTGTGCAATTCGTGCACACTAAGAACTAATCTCTAATCAAATGTATGCTTTTACGACTGATCTCCTTTCTAATAAAGAAAGGTCTGTATTTGATCTGACATTTATGCAAGTTGTCTTCCCCCTCTAAATGCCAGCAATACTGAACATTTATCCCCCTTTTTGCAGGGAGCTGGTCTATGTATCGCTCAAAAGTTTAAGGTGAGGACATTTATCCCCACCCAAATACATCTTCTGATATCAAAAAAATCAAACACATTCTTCTATTTTCTAAAGCTTAAATTGCCGTACAAATTCATTCAGCTCTTCGGCTAGCTTCGCTAGTTGTTCGGAGCTGTTCGCCACTTCTTCCATAGAACTGCTTGTTTGTTCGGCTGCCGCAGAGGTTTGCTCAATACCTGCTGCTGATTGCTCGGAGATCGAGGCTATTTCCTCGATGGAACGGTTCATTTCCCGGCTGTTGGAAGCGATTTCCGTCAAGTTGTTCGCAATTGTTTGAATATGATGAACCATGTCCGTAACAGCTTTGTTGATCGTTTGAAATGTTGCGCCTGTATTTTTAATTTGCTCTGTTCCTTGTTCAACCTCCTGATAGCCGCTCTTTAAAGCATCAACTACATTCTTTGATTCATTTTGGATATTGTCGACAATGCTTGTTATGTCTGAGATTGAGACGGAAACTTGTTCAGCGAGCTTTCTTACTTCATCTGCAACTACTGCAAAGCCTTTTCCGTTTTCGCCTGCTCTTGCCGCTTCAATCGCTGCGTTTAATGCTAGAAGATTCGTTTGGTCCGCAATTCCTTGTATGACGGATACGAGTTTTGTAATTTTTTGCAAATGTCCGTTTAAACCGAGCACTTTATCAACAGATTGTTGAAAAATTTCGTCAATTTTCGACATTTGTTCGGTAGAAGACATCATTAGTTTATTTCCTTTGCCGGCAATGTCAAGCACCTCTCTGGAGACTGATTCAATATGCTCCCCTTTTTCGCTGGCATCTTGAACTTTTTCGACAAATACCTCCATCTTTGCTGCCATGTCGCTCGCGCTGCTTGCTTGCGTTTCAGCGCCTGATGCCAATTCCTGCATGGTGGTTGAAACCTGCTCTGATCCGGCCTTCACTTCATTTGCAGAGTGGGTCATCTCCTCGCTGTGGCTTGTCAGTACTTCAGAAGCATTCGAAATGTTTGTAATCATTTCTTTCAGTTTCTTTTGCAGCTGATTTATGGCATGTGCCAGGTTTTGTGTTTCATCTTTCGAACTGATTTTTATTTCACCTTGTGTTAAATCTCCGTTAGCCAACAAATGCATGCGCTCTGATACGGCATGTATTGGTTTGGAAATGCTGTTCGAAAACAGCCATACGATGAAAAATCCAATCACGACCGTTGCGCCAATGACAATCATTAAAAAAACGAGAAGATCTTTAGCCGGCTGATTGAAATCCATTAAATACGTGCTCGCACATACAACCCATCCCCAATGAGGATCGGTTTTGGAATAGGCGACTTTTTTTTCAATTCTATTTTCGTTATCAGGCAGCGCCCATTCGTAATAAGTTAAACCGCCGCCTTCATTTCCGGTTTTGATCATTTTTTGAATGAATTTTACGCCTTTAGAATCTTCATCATTCCAGCTTTCTCTGCCTTCTACGGCTGGGTGTCCAATTAAAGTTCCTTCTTGATTGATAATAGAAATGTAGCCGTTTTCGCCTAAATCAAAATTTTTATTAATTGGCCGTTTGCCGTCAGCATTCTTTTCCCCCAATATCGCAACTTTTACCTGTTCCTGCGCTTCTTCTAAAGACAGTGTACCCTTTTCGACCTCTTTATTTAACGCATCGATTAACTCAATGGTCATTTCAACGCTGTTTTTTAAGTTCGTTTCCCCCAGCTTGTTTAAACTGGAAGTCGTTTTCTGATAGCTTAATAAACCTAAAATGACTAACGGAATCGTTAATAAAAGAAATGAAATGGTCATTAGCTTCAAACGTATCGTGAATTGAAAATTTTTTTTCATAAACATTACCCCTTTGTTATACCATAAATTTTTTAAAGAATTCGATCTTCCCTCTTAGAAAAACGTTACGGAACTCATTGTCCATCCATTTCACTCCCTCAAATCCGAAATTGGCTGCTTGACATTTTAATTATCGGTCTAAAAACATACTTTTTTTAGTTAATTAATCATTTATTGTTAAAATTGTATTTTTTTTGCTTTCGTATGAACGTATATGATCAAAAAATATGATCAACCGATAACCCGATATTTAAGCGTTTTTATTAAAAATATCGTCCATTTATTGCGGTTCTTTTACGTCAATGAAGTAAAAATAATCTGAAAATAGTCTATATGTTCGATCCGATAAAATTTATTTTTCTAATTCATTTACTATGAATAAGCAGCAATTATTTTTTTGTATTTTCCCTCATCGGCTTCGGCTCGCCTAATAAATATCCTTGAGCGTAATGAACCCCCAATGCTTTAGCCATGTCTAAATCTTCTTTTTTCTCAATTCCTTCTAAAACTAGTTTCATATTGGTACGTTCGCAAAGAAATAAAAGCTTTTTAATAACATCTTGATTTTTGCCCGAATTATATAAATTTTGGCCTAAAGAACGATCGACTTTAATATAATGCGGGTTTAAATCGACAATGGTTTCTAACGATATTTCACCTTTTCCGAAATCATCAACGGCAACTTTATACCCTTCATCTTTTAAAAATTGAATATTTTTTTTCAACAATTCAATATTTTCGATTTTTTCACTTTCATTTATTTCAAAAACTACTTTTTCGGTCGACTGAAAAAAAAGGTTTATTTTTTTTATAAATTGGGTAAAAGAATGATGAACAATCGTCGATGGAAATACGTTAATAAACAGCTTTTGCTGCAGGTCTCCCATCGATGTTATTGCATTGTGAATGGAGCAAGTATCCAGTTCATATAAAAAACCGCATTCACGGGCGATTTGAAACAAAATTTCCGGATCGGAAAAATATTTGCAGCGAAGCAAAGCTTCGTATCCATATATTTTTGATTCTTTTAATTCATAAATAGGTTGAAAAAAATGACAAAATGATTTGTTATCTATAATTTCTTTTATCCTTCTAATTTCCCATTTAACCAATGGAAGAACCTCCTAGACGTCTATCTATAGACCTATTTCGGATAATGTCTAATGTTATATTTCATATTTTTAGTATATATTTTAATGCTTTTAATATCAATAGTCTCTTGGGGGCTTAACTCTCATAGTAGATTGTAAAAAGGAATCACTATTATCCCCAAGGAGTGACGGTTCATGACTAAAATACAGCAAATAATCGGAGAAAGAATCCGAAATTTTCGCAAGCAGAAAGGGTGGAGTCAAGAAGAATTAGCAGATATAGCAAATCTACATGCTACTTATATTGGACAATTAGAAAGAGGTGAAAAAAACGCAACATTGGAAAGTATTAACAAAATCGCAACGGCGCTTGAGGTTTCTTTAGAGGAATTATTTAAATCTATTCAACCAAATTCAAAAAAACCAGATTATACTTTGTCGCAAATTATTACAAAACTTCAGGCAAGGCCGGTTGAAGATCAAAAATTCATACTAAACATGCTGGATCTCCTATTGAACTGGAAAGATAAGTAGCAGTATTCCAAAAAGGGGGAACAATCCCCCTCTTTTGGAACTTATTTATCATTTTACAGCATGTTAGCAACATGCTTTTCAGCATCTAATACATCCATCTCCCCTGATAAAAGCCGGGGCAGCAAAGCGTTTTGCAATTTTTTGAGCCGGTCATTTTCATTGGCATTTTGTATCATCATCGCATAATAATTGCTGGTGAAACGTATAAATTTTTTTAAAATATCATCCGGCGGAAGCACAATTTTCATTTTTTTTATCTCATCCGCGCTGACATTCGGCTGTGCAGATCCAGTAGACCGATCTAAAATTTTTTGGCGGAAATCCGGCAATTTAGTTATGGCATAGACAAATGGCAATGTATTCATTTCGTGCACGCTAGAATAAAATTTGCCGACACGTTGATTTAATAATGCGGGTTCTTCAAAATAGTAAATGCCGCATTTCCCGATTTCAGCGCCTGTTAGCCCAATGAGCAGATCTCCTTGTGTAATTTTGAAACGATCTAATCGATGGAATAAAGATGGATCTACATATGCTGCATCTTCTTTGTTGATGAAAGGCGGGACAATATTTTTTATTTTTATTACAGGTATGCCTTCACATTTCCATTCCTTGCTTTTAAAAGCATATCCATTTTGTAATTCTATAACTTCACCTAATGTTCCTGCCTTCCATCCTTTCGGAATCATTCCCAATTCAGAAATTTCGAACCCTCTATCTTTAAAAGGCCCAAACTCTATGAACCAGTATTTGTAAAGTGTCATGATCGTTTCATCGATCGTTTTATTTATCTTGATATTCAGTTCAATTTTATCATCAATTGTTCCTAATATGTCCGCAATCTTCTCTTGCGTCCGCATGTCCGGCAGCAATACGAGCGCATTTTTAATAGAATCCATGCTGACAGCCGGATACGCAGCTCCCTGTTCCTGAGAAACTAAATAATCTGTAAAAGATTGATTGGAAATAAGGTAATACACATACCTCGGATGAATATGCTCCGTAGGCCGAAGAACCGCAAAACCGGTCGATACAACTTGATTTTCTTTCGGATTTTTTAAAAACAAAAAGGATCTTCGATTCGGACGGACGGTCGAAAGAATTGTATCGCCTGCTCGAACCAGCCTTTTTGCTCTGCTGGGCGCTTCATGAATCAAATATTGCGATGTCTCCCTCAGTTCGCCTGTTCCAACAGACGAAATATCGATGTAATCGATCATTTGAAAGGGAAATTGTTTCGTTAATGATTCAGGATTTATTTGAACAATCTCACCAAGCCGAACTTTCTTCCAGCTCGCCACATAAATTCCTCCACATGCATTAATTTTGAAACTTTATGGGGCAGTCTAATAAGTCGATTTTCCGGCTTATAGACGCCCCTTTAATGTTTTAGAAACGTTGATCCGTTGATATATCAATGCTTATGATGTTTCGTTTTCAGTGGATTTTGACTTTCTGGACAGCCCCATGACAATTCCGAAGCAACAATCAGATCGCTTCCCCAATTTTTCTAGTTATAGCTCGTTCAGAACATAATCCTCCTGTTTTGATCCATATTGATTAGCTTTTCATTTCCAATCAAAGCGGATAAAAAAAACTGCACTATTTTAATTTTTCTTCTGCTTCCGGCATGATGATAGATGTAAAAATTCTTTTTTTTCGGTTAGGAGCAGGCTGGTTTTCCATTAGCTTTTTCATCGCCCGGTTGATAGTTTCAGCAAATTGAAAAAACTCTTCGTCGCTTGCATAAAAGCGAACCTGCCGAAATCCCACCCCATCTTTTAGGAGATCGATTTGTTCTTGTCGTAAATATCTCTCATAATCCGCTAAAATATTGGCGATAAATCTCATAAATATGTTCAAATGTTCATCTCTGCTTATATGCTGCAAATCGCTGTCTTCGAGCCCAATCGTTTCATCCGGCAAGGCATAAACTTTTTCTATTGTTCCCCTTATCTTTCTTTTCTCAACGATTTCAATCAGCTTTGCTTCTTCAAGTTTTTTTAAATGTCTGTACAAGGATGCTTGCGGAACTTCCGGCAGAAACTCCATTATTTCCTGCACAGTCAAGCGTTTTCCGATCAATGTTTGAATGATCCGAATCCGTACCGGATGCAAGATTAAAGCAGCTTTTGATTCAATCATGAAAACACCTCATTGTACCGTTTGTTCAACCAATTTTTCAAATGGTCGCAAAGCTCTTCGTGAAGCGGTTGATCCGCATTTTTGATATAATTCTTTTTCATTTTCAACATATTAATCTCATCTTCTTGTTTTTTCAATAAATGATCCATATTTTGAATCATATAATATTCCAACTCCCCTTTCACTATAGCGGGGAGGCGGTTGAGCTTTTCCGGATCAGCTTGAACGTCCTTGTCACCGGTAATGGCCAAAACAGGGCATTCTATTTTTTTCAAATCTTCGAGCACATCGTATTGCAAATGCTCCCGAAACCATTTAGCATTTATTTTTTGAAAACCAACTTTGATCACATCTTGATCAGATTGCATGATTTTTTCAAAAAGGGCATTCGACTTTTTTTCGTTTTTTTGCTCGATGTTAAACATGCGGATCATTTTTCCTTTTAAACCTGTTACATTGTTTAAAGCTTCATACACAAGCTTTCTCTGTCTCGTTAAAGCTTCTTCCAGCCTCTCCCCTGCCCCTGAGAGAAGAATGAGCCCATCCATTTTCTCCAAGGTGTTTAAAGCAACTGCCAATGTTGTTCCTTCACTGTGCCCCAAGGCAATGATCCGATTTTCATCAACAAGCGGATGTTGTTTTAAAAATTGTACAGCGCTAGCTGCATCCCGGACGAAATCCCACATTCCTGCAGATAAATAATCGCCGCCGCTTTCACCAACTCCCCTTTTATCATATCGCAACACGATAAATCCTAAAGAAGTAAGAAATGATGCCAATTGCTTATATATATTCAACTGGAATTTTCCTTTTGCATCATTGCCGTCGCGATTCAACGGACCAGAACCGGAAAGAATGAGAATAGCCGGCTTTTGGCTGTTTTGTAACATGGATAATGTTCCTTTTAACTCATATCCGCAGCTTTGAAAGCTGACAAATTGTTCAATCATGTTAATTTCTCCTTTATTTATGTTATTATTATCATTATCGATAATAATAACAAATAAGTCAAGAAAATTCTGATGATTGTTTTTTGCATATAAATGTTATCAGAATTGTGCCTTCAGCCCACAGCATATTGAAAGCAGTCGGCATCTGCGAACTGTTTTTTTGAGAAAAATCGTAAACATACAAAAGCCCTTAGAGAAAAACAGCTCTTTTTCTCTAAGGGCTTTATTTTAGAGACTAACGGACAGCACCGATGCAAATGTTCTATCATTCTACAACGGCTTTCCTATCAAAATCTTAATTTGGGAGCACTGCGTCGCTGACCATTTCCCATTCGTGAATCTCATACCCTCTAGCGCCAGTCACAACATATGGATCTTCTTTCGCAAGCTTTTCGGCCTCTTCAAAAGAGCCGGCGCGATAAATCACCATACCGCCTGTGCCGTCGGTAAATCTGCCTTTTGCAAATATTTTTCCTTCTTTTCCTTTCTGCTCTAAATAATTCAAGTGATCATTCCGAAACGCTTTGCTTTTTTCTTCATCTTTCATCGGCAATAATACGACAAAATATTTCATCTCAACCACTCTTTCTATTAGATTCATCGCTTACCATTTTACTTGAAGCTGTCAGTCTTGAAAAGCTTCATGTCTTAAGTTCCTAATGTCAATCAAATATTTCTTGCTGCATGCGAATGTGCTCTATTGCGCAATCTTCTTTGATGGAGCAGTTTGATCAATGGAGGTACTGCGATGCATACTAACACAATGCGCAGTACTTGAACGACCACAACAAATGTTGAATCTTCATGAAGTACAGCGGCTGTTGTAGCCATCTCCGTAATACCGCCCGGCGCAAATGCAAGAACTGCTGTGACAAAGGTTATTCCAGTCAGCTTTGAAACAATAAAAGCGCAAATAAACAAGGAAAGAATTAAACCAATCGTGCTGAATAAAGCAACCGCCATTGTTTTCCCTAGCCCTGTAAACATCTTTTTATGAAATTTCGAGCCGATGCTTGCAGCGATGAAAACTTGCGCCGCTATGATCAAAATGTTCGGCCACCATGGAGTCAAGTTGTGGCCTGCAAATGATGAGCCGGCTGCTTGAATACTAGCAGCACCAAGCATTCCGCCAACGAGCCAAGGTGCAGGGAACTTCAGCCGCTTTCCAATGTAATACCCTGCCAATGCCCCTAGTGCCAATACTGCCGTCCAAATCATTTCGTCCATTTCCAAGCTAGGAAAAATGAACGCTGATTGGTTGTTCGAAACTTCAAGCTTCTCAGAATGGACCGCAAATGAAGAAACAAGAAACGGGATCACAAGCACTACTAAAAATACCCGCATCGTTTGTATAATGCTGACGACACCAATGTTGCCCCCGACTTCTTCTGCTATGCCTGGTATAACAGACAAGCCCCCGGGCACCGTTCCGAACAAACTAGTCAATAAATCTGTATGACTGAACTTCCACAAAACGAGTCCAGACAGCAGCGAGAAAACAATGGACAAGAGAAGCATTGTCATGATGGACATCCAATGATCTCTAAAAATATCTATAACCGTTAAATTGATTTTTTGCCCTAATTCAATCGCCAAAATAAATTGCCCAGCATTCATCCAAAATCGGGGCAAAACATACTTGTCATCGGACGATGTTGAATTGGTATGGCTCCAAAATGAAAAAGCCCCTGCCATCACCAATGTTCCGAGCATCCAGCCGATGGAAAGGCCTGTTAGAGATAAAAGCAATCCTCCAATACTGCTGAATAAAATAAACGAAACATTGCGCAAGAAACCTTTCGTTCGTATCATTTCAATCCTTCTTTCTAAACAAAATATCTTGCGGCATTCGAACTTGCTACAAACATATTGTATACTTTTTTTAGATATAAATAAAATATCAATAATCTATGCATGATTATAAAAATTATTGATGGAAAAAGAGAGGTGATGACGATGGATGATCGAGACTGGCTTATTTTGAAAGTTCTCTACAACGAAAAAAACATTACAAAAGCTGCAAAAAATTTATATATTTCTCAACCAGCTTTAACAAACCGGCTTCAGCAAATTGAAAAGGAATTCGGTGTACAGATTGTTCATCGAGGAAGGCGGGGAGTTGAATTTACCCCGCAAGGAGAATATTTAGCGAAATGTGCGAATCAAATGCTGCTGAAAATACAAAAAATAAAAGAAAATGTTGTGAACATGGAGAACCGAGTAACCGGCACATTAAGATTAGGGGTTTCCAATTACTTTACAGATTATAAACTTCCCGGTCTTTTAAAGCTTTTTAAAAACGAGTATCCCGACATTGAATTTAAGGTCCTGACAGGCTCGAGCAGCGAGATAGCCCATTTGATCCACAGCCACGAAGTCCATGTCGCTTTCGTAAAAGGAGCTTACAGCTGGAACGATCAAAAACGATTACTATTTGAGGAATCCATTTGTATTGCTTCTAAAGACAAAATAGATCTCCGGGAGCTTCCAAATTTGCCGAGAATTGATTACCGGATGGATCCCTTGCTAAAAACGGCAGTGGACAATTGGTGGTTTGAGAATTACTCCCAACCACCATTGATCAGCATCGAAGTCGATAAAGCAGATACGTGCAAAAAAATGGTGTTGAACGGATTAGGTTACGCTATTTTGCCAAGCTTGATTTTAGATGATGCCGACGATATTTATAAAATCGATCTGAAATCGAAAAATGGGAAGCCCATTTTAAGAAAAACTTGGATGTTTTATCACAAGGAATCGATCCAACTGAAATTTGTGAAAGCGTTTGTCGAGTTTATGGAAAAGCTCGATTTTCAAAAAATTCCATAAAATGCTATGACACTCGTATAACCTTTTTCCTTACATATGTTGCTTGGAAAAAGGTTTTTCAAAATTTCCGCAAACGTAATTACGTTTGAAACCGTTCATAATGAATAATAGATTCCTTCCGAACCATTTCTTTTGCGGGCGGTTCCTTTTCAGGATAACCTAAACCTAATATTGCAACTACGCGGCGGTCTGATGGAATGTTTAAGGCTGTCCGGACAAAGTCTTCCCGTTTTTTTGATTCTGCTTGATCCTGTGAGTGATATATCGCACCAAAAGCAGCCCCTAAACCTAATTCAGTTGCAGTCAGCCATATAAAACCGCATGCGATCGAGGCGTCCTGCAGCCAATATTTGCTCACTTCCGGGCAGCCTGTAACGGCTATGGCCGCTTTCGCCTCTTTCAACCAAGAAACAAAAGGCGTGGCGTTTGCCAATTCATCAAGCTTTTCACGATTTGTTATAAGTATAAACTCCCTGGAAGGCAGATTGTTCCCAGAAGGGGCTAAATAAGCTGCTTCTAAAATTTGCTCCAACCGTTCATTTGGTATAGGCTGATCTAGAAACTTTGTCATTTCACGTCTTTTCTGTATAGCTTCAAAAACGTTCATGCACCTTCATCCTTCTTTCTATTTTTTCGCCTATTTTGATTTCGTATGAATGTACCTTTTCATAAACGATTTTTTCCCTCTCCTGTTCAATACATGATATGGAATCATTATATCGATTCATATGGATTAACAAAAGAATCATTTTAGCCAAAACTTAGGAAGTTTCATTCCGAAAAATTAAAATATAGGAATGGACGAACAGCGTTATTATTTAGATGCTGCTGTCTATAATGGCAGCTTTATGATACCGACAGAGCCATTCACTTTACTTTTTAATTATTTCACAGTTTGAAGTTAATTTTTTTTATTTATAAATAAAAATCCTAGTTTTGACACTAAATACAAGATAAAAAGAATTACTAAAGTTCTAGCAATTACATAACCATCAACAGCCAGCTTATATGCTTCAGGCACTAGTGAATTGGGTTCAATTAACAAATAAATTGAAATTATCAAAACAATAGAAATAAGTATATACCCTAAAGCTGAAACAGATTCTTTTGACATACATGTTTCTCCTTTTTACCCAATAATAACATTTTTTTGTTGGTACTGGAACATTAGAGATTTCTAAACAATGATAATTAAAATAATTGGAACAATACGCTAAAGCCGGATTGAAAGTGAAATCGGATAATAAGCAGCTAGTATTCACCCGTTATTATCCAATAGAGTATAAATGAAAATATTTAACGACAAGCTGGAAAGCTTCTTGAGTCGTAATCCATCGCTGCCTAAGATAACGAGACACACGCTTCATCGTTTTTTGAAGCCGGATTGAATATTAAAAAGATGCAGAAATAGTGACAGTAAAACTATCTATGCTCATATCACGAGATTAGAAAAGATCATCCTGCTCATTTCTAGATTTTTAAAAATGCACAACATAAAAAAACTTTCCCAAAAATCGCGGGAAAGAGTTTGGAAACGTCATGATTATTTGCCAAGCAAAAATGATACACAAATTCATTTTCAGTTAACCATTAACTGTTCGTTCAAAAATCCCTTATTGTTTGGCAGGTCGGGATGTTGTTAAAAAGGATATTTTCGATATTCTTTTTGAATCGAAATCCATTTTGTCATCGTAAATTCTTCTACTACCCAAGGATTTCCGAATCTACCCATTCCGCTCGACTTTGTTCCGCCAAACGGAATTGTCGGGCTGTCGTTGACTGTTTGATCATTGATATGAGTCATTCCGCTTTCAATTTGAAGTCCTAGTTGTTCACCTTCACTTAAATCCTCTGTAAAAATCGCAGAGCTTAAACCATATTCTGTATTATTCGCCATTTCAATGGCATGATCGTCTGATTCCGCTTTCATGATCGTAGCAATTGGTGAAAATAAC
The DNA here is from genome assembly GCF_038000355.1 of Aeribacillus sp. FSL M8-0235. Lineage (NCBI taxonomy): Bacteria > Bacillati > Bacillota > Bacilli > Caryophanales > Bacillaceae > Aeribacillus > Aeribacillus sp. FSL M8-0235. The sequence goes on from NZ_JBBOBW010000001.1 coordinate 1,998,072, forward strand.
TCAGTTTGAGCAAGCTTGCTGTTGTTATCAACATCCACAAATACAGTCGGAGTTAAAATATTTCCGATACGCTTCCCTTCCAACGCAATTTTTGCTCCTTCTTTTTTTGCTTCATTTATAATATTTAAAGCTTTTTCAATTTGTGTTTCGTTTATAAGCGGTCCAATAATTGTTTTCGGGTCAGACGGGTCTCCGTAAGGCAACGATTTGGCTTTTTCCACAAATTTTTGTACAAATTCATCATATTTATTTTTATGGACAATAATTCTGTTTACAATCATACAAATTTGACCTTGATGTATAAACTTTCCAAAAATAGCTGCATCAACAGCACGGTCTACATTTGCATCTGCCAGAACAATGAACGGGTTATTTCCGCCTAGTTCAAGGGCAACCCTTTTCAGCATGCTGCCGGCAATTTTTCCGATATGCTTGCCAACTGGCGTTGAACCAGTAAAGCTAATAAGCTGTGAATGCGGAGAAGTGAGCATGTCATCGCCAATTTCATCAATATCCGTTAAAATACATTGAAAAACACCTTTTGGCAGTCCTGCATATTCAAATGCCCTCGCAATGATTGATCCTCCTGTCAAGGCTGTTTGAATATCAGGTTTATGAACGACACTGTTTCCAAGTGCAATAGCAGGAGCAATTGTCCGAATGGATAAATTCATCGGAAAATTAAAAGGCGAGATGGATGTTATAACTCCTAAAGGAAGACGATAAACACGATTCACTTTCCCCTTTATATCGGCTTCAATTTCCCTCACTTCATCTAATTTCTTGGCCATTTTCACAGCTTCTTCCACAAGCCCTACCGTCAAGTCAAGTTCAACGTTAGCCTTTATGAAGCTTCCGCCTGTTTCACGAGAGATCACTTTTATGATTTCGTCACGATTTTTTTTAAAAAATTCCGCGGTTTTCCGCAGCACTTCTTCTCGTTCTTCTGACGATGTTTTTCCCCATTCTTTTTGAGCTTCCTTTGCGTTTAAAAATGCCTGTTCAAGTTGTTGTGAAGTCGCCAGTTGAATCGTTTGAATGACAGTTCCATCATATGGATTCAAATTTTCATATTTTCTTTCACTTAATCCTTCGACCCATTCACCATTTATATAATTTTTGTTCAATTCCTCAAAGCGCTCCATATAACTTACCCCTTTTTTAATTCATTTATTTGTGGGTAGTTTTTTACAGTTCGAACAAAATTATTCTTGCTAAAGGTCGGAAAGCAAATGACAGATGATCTGTAAATTGGTTCCAAAACATAAAAAAGAGCCAGACATAAGCTGGCTCTCATCTGCCTATTAACAAATATAAAAGATGTATGCACTCTTGCCGTATCAGCATTAAAAAAAGCTAATCCGGCAATACAGCTATTTTCCCCATCTATACCCTACTCCCCAAACAGTGCGAAGGAATTGATCGATCGGAAAACCGGCTTGTCTCAGTTTTTCGCGGATATTTTTTACATGAGAGTCGATGGTGCGCTCCTCAGTTTCAGCATCGTATCCCCATAAGGATAAAATGATTTCTTCCCTGCTGAACGCTCTGTTCGGGTGCTTTAAAAGCAGCCCTAAAATATCGAATTCTTTCGGCGTTAATAATATGTCTTCGTTTTGAAAATGGACTTTATGTTCTTCTTGATCCCACACCAATCCTTGAACATCAATAATTGAACGCTTTCCTGCGGAACGACGCAGCACCGCTTCGATGCGAGCAAGCAGTTCAGCTTCGTCAAACGGTTTTGTTATATAGTCGTCCGCACCGAGTTTGAGGCCTTTAACAATGTCGAATGTTTGGTCTCTTGCTGTTACCATTATAATAGGAACGTTTGAAAATTCTCTTATTTTCCGGCAGGTTTCCCAGCCATCCATTTCCGCCATCATAATATCGAGAAGGACAAGTTCAGCTTTGTTGTTTTCTAAATATCGGATGGCTGATAATCCTGATTCGCACTTGACGCAATGATATCCTTGAGGGGAAAGATAAAGCTCCAGCAAGTCCAACATTTTTCTTTCATCATCAACGAGCAAAATCGTGTACATCCTTATACCTCCGGCAGCGTGATAACAACGTTTGTTCCTTTTCCGTATTCACTGGCGGCGTAAACCGTTCCTCCGTGCGCTTCGACGATCTCCTTAACAATGGCCAATCCGAGACCAGTACCGCCGCTTGTTCTTGATCTTGATTTATCCACTCGGTAAAATCGTTCAAAAATATGATGCAAATCTTCCTCTGGAATTCCGATTCCATCGTCTGAAACAATGATCACTATGCTGTTTTTCTCCGCTCTTGCTTCAATCGATACAACTGAGCCTTCATCGGAATATTTTAAAGCATTGTCCAACAAATTGATCATCACCTGCTCAAATCGCTTTTGGTCAATTTGGACGGTAATGTTTTTTTCACATTTATAGATAAGTGACATGGTTTTCTCATGAAACGCAGGTAGCATTTTGTCATGTAATTTCTTTAAGAAATCACACAAGTTGGTCGGTTCCTTATGGATTTGAAATGAATGTTGATCCATCTTTGCTAATTCAAACAGTTCCTTTACAAGCTTTTGCATATTCTCCGCTTCTTCATAAATAATGGACAAATAGCGGTTTCTCTCCTCTTCTTTTAGATTTGGCCTTCTTGCGATATCTGCATACCCTTTTACATATGTAAGAGGGGTTCGGAGCTCATGAGAAATGCTGGCAAGAAATTCTTTTCTTTCTTTTTTTAAATATTCCAAATCTCTCGCCAATGTTTGAATCGCTTCCCCCAGCTCCGCCAATTCGTCCTCACCTTTCACTTGCAAGCGAACAGAAAAATCGCCTTTGCTCAATTTTTCGGTTGCCTGTTTCATACGAATAAGAGGATTTGTTATCACTTTTGATAAAAAAGCGATCGTCAAAATGGTTAAAAATACCGAAAGAAATCCAACCAAAACGAAATGATGCTTTAACTTATAGATCATTTTTTGAATAGCATCGGTATTTTGAAACATATAGACATACCCTTTGATCTTGCCGTCAATACGTATCGGGCTTACTGTCGCTATATGCGACTCTTTTTGCCAATTTCTTTGCACGATTATTCCGTCATGCGGAATCGTTCTGTCCATTGTATTTACAATTTTTTTGGCAAAAGGCAATATGTCATCGGAATAATACAATATATCGCCTTTCTCATTTGTAATCACTACATCCGTCACCGCTTCCGATTCCATCATCGTCACATGCTCCAGCGTGGAATGGTCAAAGTTTTTTTCCAGCACATCGCGATGGTTATTCCCTCTCGCCAATAGATGCTCAAACTCCTCCTCAATTCTTGAATTGACCAAAGTTATGTACAATGAGACAAATAAAATGATTTCGACTCCCAAAACAAACACGAAAAATAGCAGTCCTAATTTAAACGAAATTTTTTTCACTTTTTGTCCCTTCCTTATCAGCCAACTAGCTTCCTCTTCAAAAAGGAAAGCTCTTCGCCGCCTTTAACCGAACGTTCTGTTCTCATTTTTTCATTATATCATTTTCATCCAACGCTTATCTGTTCTCCCCCGTCCGAACTTTAAAACAGCGAGCGGATGCCAAATGCGGGCACACCTTTTGGCGAGTAAATAATTTTCGCATAAAAAAATTTACAGGATCAAAAAGGGACCGTCTCCATCATTTTTGCACATTTTTTTGATAAAACAGATGCAAAGAAAATGTTAGGAGGAGGAATCAGAATGAAAAAAAATAGTAAGCTGCTGATTTTTCTTACCGTTTTAACAGCTTTCATGCTCTTTTCTGCATCATGTTCCAACGGAAGCAGCAACGACCATACAGGAGAACATACAGAAGGCATGAATCATGAAAAAATGGACCACAAAAATATGAATGATCATGCCAAACATAACGGAAAAGACACTCAGAGCACAAAAAATCAAGCCTTTTCCAAAGCGCCTGCACAATTCAATCCAAATGCTGAGGAAAGCTTAATTGTTCAAAACACGAAAAATATAACGAGAATTCCTGTTGCCGATCCAATTCGTGCATCCATTTACGTATCCCAAACCATTTGGCCTGCCACACATAAAGAAAATCAACCCGGAGCCGCTATTCTGTCTCCTGTTGGTCAATGGCAAACAACATTAGCCGGAGCTGACTTAATCCATCATCCAAATAACGGCCCGATCTTACTGATTCATCAAGATAACATTCCCGATAAAGTGTTGAGTGAAATCAAACGGTTAAATCCAACTGGGAACCGGAACGGCACTCAAATTGTTGTGTTAGGAGATGTTTCAAACAATGTCATCAACCAGTTGTCAGGTTATAAAATAGAACAGATCAAAGGAAAAAATCCCGCAGAATTCGCAAGGAATGTCGATCAAGCTTATGCAGAAGTATCCGAAGGCTATCCAGAAAGCGTGATCATCGTTTCTTCAGAGGATCAACATAAACTATATTCCATACCAGCCGTTAATTGGATTTCCCATATGCCTGAGCCTATACTGTTTGCATCTGAACACGAGCTTCCTAAAGAAACGAAAGATGCGCTTAAGAAACGGAACAAGAAAGCAAACATTTATATTTTAGGACCAGAGAAGGTTATTTCTAAAGATGTAGAAAATCAATTGAAAGAATACGGGACTGTTCATCGAATAGCTGGAAATGACCCTGTAACCACTTCGATTGAATTTGCCAAATTTAAAGATAAAGACACTCAATTCGGATGGGGTATAACGGAACCGGGCCATGGTGTTTCTTTTATTTCAACAGATTCACCAGAGCTTGCTTTAGCTGCCGCGCCGTTTTCACATCTCGGCAAACATGCACCGATGATTTGGTTAAACAAAGGACAGCTTCAACAAGAAACATATGATTTCTTGGCAAGCATCAAGCCAACCTTTCAAGATGACCCGACAACAGGTCCTTACAATCATGGTTTTATCATCGGAGATCAAAAACAAATTTCCTTTCAAACACAAGGAATTCTAGATGACAAGCTTGAAATTGCTCAGGAAGACGGACACGGGCATGGTGGGCATTAAGGAAAACCGGGCGTAAAAATTGAACGCCCGGTTTTCCTAATCTTTTTAAAGTAAATAAACAGCTTCATATGGTAAGTGTGAAAGATCGCTTCCATTTAGCTTCCTGCTGTTTGAGGAGTTTTATATTCTATCTGTCCCGAAGATACTCAAAGATTTATTTGTGCCCACGAATTAGTTTGAGGCGTTTTATATTCTTTCTATCCCTGAGGACAAAGTCAATTTTTTTCATTTTCCAAAATAACAAAAAGTGCAAAACCAAGAATCGTACTAGACACATCATCTGTTGTTAATTGTATATTTCCCTATTTATTGAAAACTTTGAGTATTCTTCACGATGAATAAACTGGCGTTTTCAATCAGCTAAAAATGTTTGAAAATGGCGGATTAACAAGAGATAAATTTGTGTAAATAATGATTGGAAAAAGAGAACAATAAATCCAACAACACTCATCGCTGTTGGGCCGAAAAGGAAGCTCCCAATCATTTCTATTCGTTTTTATCCCGGAACAGGCCATCGCCATGCATATTATGGAAGGTTTTCTGCCGATTGAATGGGCTTTATTTTGGTGGGGGGTTACTTTACCTTCTTTAATTATAGGCTTACTTTCTATTAAAAAGAAGCTTCAGGAGCATCCTGAATTCAAAATAATGCTAGGTTTATCTGGAGCATTTGCATTTGTGCTGTCAGCATTAAAAATATAATACTTGCTCTATATGAATTTATTTTTTCAATATGCCTTTTACTGTATAATCCGTTCTTTTACATTTGCCATTTTTATAATAATGACTGACTTTTTGATCATATGGCACCCCTTTGCTCAGCTACGATTACCTAATTTTGCATAACTTATCAGCCCAAATCATATACGCGCAGTCCGGATCATTGATGCAGTATAAGAGTGTTCCATCGACAATTTACTGATATGAATAGTAATGCTATTTAACTCTATATTTAAAAACTTTAAAAAATCTTCAGCAACTTTTTGTTGAATCTTTTCTGCGATGACGGGTAATGCTTCATCTAATGGATAAAATATGGTGAGGGTGATTTTTATATTCGGCAGCTCGTTTAATGCAATATCTATCCGATGGCATTTTTTCACTGCTTCTACCGAAGTGCAGGCATGGGAAATGATTTGTTTTAAAACGTGTTCAGAAATGTGGATGGTTCCTTGATGAAACCGTGGTCTGATAATCGTTGTTTCACCAATCTCTTCTTTTTGGGTAGAAAAAATTTTCTTTCCCTTCATAATGATCTTCTTTAAAATATTTTGTTCGACTTGTACATATGGAATCGGAATAATATGTTTCCCCTCTGTTTTTCTCACATATAATGCCATGTTGATTTCCTTTGACGATCTAATTTCTTCAATTTTGTAATATTTGGTGATTTTTCCTAATTGCAATGTTTCCGCAATTTGATCAACCATTTTTGTAGACGTACCAATAATAAGAAGCGAATGAATATCAAGTGCTTTAATAGCATTTTGGACTTCTTTTCGGTGATCCTCATAAAAAAAGACAGCCCGTTTAATAGCGGTTATATAGTTCTTTTCATATTTCGCTGAACTCCCTGCAGCTTTTCGCCCTTTATAAATTAACAATCCATCATCAATCATAGCCGGTATGTTTTTACTATGTGCAAAAGAAAGTGCGCTGGTGCTTTTTCCCGTGCCGCTGCGGCCAACAAGAGCGAATACGCGCATTGGGTGAATACCCCTTTCTTAAAAATCTTTCAACCTGAAGGAAAATGCCCGTAAAACTTAAAGGCGGACCGGATCCGGCAAACCGGAAACTCTATTCTGTCTATTTACAGGAAAATTCAGTTCGTATGATAGCAAATGTTTGTTTCGGGACTCCGATTGTTATGAGGGATATTAATATTCATGAATTTCAAAAAAATAGGCTTTGGATCGAGCATCATACACAATAAAACAGAGGAAGTTTTTTTACTTGAAAAAACTAGCAAATTATTAAAATATTTTTAGTCGATTGTCGACTGAATTTTATCGAATTATACACATTTTTGTTGAGGGATAATAATCCCCTCTTTTATAAATGTTTCTATCTCTTCTTTACTATAACCCATTTGCTTTAGAACGGTTTCACTATGCTCCCCCTGAGCTGGAGGGACCGTTTTGATCCTGCCCGGTGTGCGCGATAATTTTACAGGTACACCAAGCATTTTTAAGATTCCGAGGGAAGGATGCTCCATTTCAACGACCATTTCCCTTTCCTTGATATGGGTATCATTTAAAATGTCCGAAAGCTTATTAACCGGTCCGCATGGAATTTTCGCAGATTCCAACATGTCAACCCATTCATCTCTCGTTTTTCTTTTAAATATTTCTTCAAGTATGGAAATCAGTTCATCTCTATTTTGAACCCGGTCCGGATTCGTTTTAAATTTCCGGTCTCTAAGAGCTTCCACATCCAATACGTCAACCAGCGAATTCCAAAGGCTGTCATTTCCTACTGCAAGAATAAAGTGGCCGTCCGAAGCTTCAAAAACCTGGTAAGGCACAATATTCGGATGGGCTCCTCCCAGCGGCTTTGGATCATTGTTTGTCGCAAAATAGTTGCCGGCAAGGTACGTTTGCCAAGAAACCATCGTGTCGAGCAAGGAGACATCGATCCATTGTCCTTGACCTGAACGCTCTCTTTCCCAAAGTGCTGACAGAATGCCGATTGTTGCCCACATTCCTGCTCCGATGTCTGCCAAAGAATATCCAGCTTTAACTGGTGTACCGTCTGGTTCGCCTGTAACGGACATTAACCCGCCCATTCCTTGAGCCAGGACATCATAGCCAGGCTTTTTTGAATACGGTCCTGTTTGACCGAAGCCGGAAATCGAAGCAAGAATGACTCCGCGGTTATGCTGCTTTAAGATGTCATAATCAATTCCGAGCTTTTTTAATGTGCCGGGTCGAAAGTTTTCAACAACAACATCCGCTTCTTCTACCATTTTCAGTAAAATTTCTTTTCCTTTTGGATCTTTTAAATTTAAAACAACACTTTTCTTATTGCGGTTGACACTTAGAAAGTACGCACTTTCATTTTTAATGAACGGAGGACCCCATTGCCTTGTATCATCCCCTTGTGGACTTTCAATTTTTATCACCTCGGCGCCTAAATCAGCTAATGTCATTGTGCAAAAAGGGCCGCTCAATATTCTCGTTAAGTCAATAATTTTAATTCCTGCAAGTGGCAGCATGTCAACCTCTCCCTTTAAAATTCGGTTTTCTTTTTTCTACAAAGGAACGAACACCTTCAGGAAAATCATTTGCGTCAATACTGGACGCCGTACCTGTATCCCACGGAAATGAAAGTGCCGGCTTATTGTAGGCGACAGATCTTTTAACAGCAAGAAGAGATGCCGGTGACTGCTCCATAACTTTTTTCGCCAAACGTATTGTAAAATGATCCACATCCTCATCATCCGGAACCATGTAATTAACTAATCCCAATTGACAGCATTCTGAAGCGTCTAGCAGTCGACCTGTATAAACTAAATCCATCGTCCGGCTCCCTCCGATCAGATCTGCAATTCGTTTTACAAACATTTGGTTTAACGTAATTCCCAGCCGTCCGACTGGGATTCCCATTTTAGCTTTAGAGGTCCCAACCCGAAGATCACATGCTAAAGATAGAACAAATCCTGCACCTAATGCCGGACCATTTATAGCGGCAATGGTTGGCAACGGAAGTTTTTCAAACGTCGAAATGGCTTGTTCCATTAAGCGGAAAGCTTCGTGCGCTTCGTTAATCGACATTTGGTTAAATTCTTTCAAATCAGAACCTGAACAAAATTGATCCTTGCTTCCGCGCAGGATCACCACTCGTGTTTTCGGGTTTTCAGGAATCAGCCTTCCGATTTCCGCCAGCTCCCTCCACATCCCCGATGTTATAGCATTTTTTAGGCGTGGACGTTGGATCGTTACAATGGCAAGCCCGGCACTTTCCTGAAGTATAATTTTCCCATCCGCCTCGACCTGACTAATCGTTACCCTCATTAAAAATCACCTATCTCTTGTCTTTATATTTTTTAACAAAACCATCAGGATTCAAAAAATGCTCTTCCTAGAAGATGGACGACTGTCGACAATCATCTTGTTACAACCATGATATCCCCTCATGTTATAAAAGTCAATAAAAATTCTAAAAATTTTAAATTTTCATTTTGTATTTGCTGAGGAAAACCTACTTATGTCATGTTTTGATTATGACCCAGTCAATAAGCTGAAAAATAAAAAAAGGAGCTTATATGAAAAGGGCTTCACTCCTTCATATGAACTCCCTAAAATCATGTATATGTTGTTCGTTTCAAGACATTTACAGCGCTCGTTGTTTTCCCTTTTTTGCTGCTAGTACGATTGTTTATTTTTCGTTTTGTTTTCGACCCTTTTAATTACGCTATGATTATGATTTTCAAGCAAAACAAGCGCTTCATCGATCAGGTTTTCCTTTAACAAATCTAAAATAATGCGGTGTTCCTTCAAAGACTTTTTTATATGCTCCTCTTCAAGAAACGATATTCTTTGAAGTACAAGCAAAGGACGTCCTAATCTCCAATACATTTCTTTAATAATTTCGCTTTTGCTCATTTCAATGATGAGCATATGAAACTCTTGGTTCAGATTGGCATACTGTTTTTCGTCATCAACCTCTGACATCTTTTGTACCAATTGCTCCATTTTCTTAAGAATTTCTTCATTTATCCCGCGGACTTTAATTCTTTTCATCGCAAGGCTTTCCAATACGATTCTCATTTCAAGAAGATCATAAACTTCATCTTCCGTATAGCCTTTCACAACAGCGCCTTTTCTAGGAATTCGCTCTATTAGCCCTTCATTTTCCAGCAAATAGAGCGACTCTCGAATAGGCGCCCGGCTCGTTCCAAACTCTTCTGCGTAAGTGGACTCAATAATTTTTTGTCCGGGCTTCAGCTCCCCCGCCATAATTTGGTTTGTTATTTTTTCCGCTATTTTGTGGGACAACGAATGATTGTAAAATAATTGATTATTTTTCATTCCCGCTCTTCCTCTCTATAATGTCGACTGTCTATTTTTTATAATCCTATTATAACTTGTTTATAAATACAAATCGAAAAATTCTGTAAAGTCGGCATTGTATTGGAAGATTTTCCGCAAATCTTTCGTTTGCTGCACTGTTCTAATTTATTCGAAATTTATAGAAGTTCTCCTTCCTCCATATATAAAAATTAATGTGATCCCTTTCATTATAAATGACTTCATAAATAAGAATATTCAAATTTTTATTACGAATATTTCATCGCTTCGTACATCCTGTCGACAATTGACAAAGATGCATATTTTGCATTTTGCTTTCGTAAACATTTTTGTAAATGAATAAATAGCTGTAAACAATCTGTGATGAATGAAAAACGGAGAAAAGGAGGGAATGTGCGAAAAACACTTTATCTTAATCTTATAAATGCTGTTTCTCTCTTTATTTTGCCCTTGGACCGCCTTCTAACAAATAGGATAAGCAGCCGATTTCCTTGTGAAGTCGCCGAAATGTTCAGGTATGTCATTCAAAATAAAAGCATACATTTCAATTATTTTTTCGAGAGGTGACGATTTATGATTTGAAATTATATTTTTCAGAATATTCAAATAAAAAGTCACCTTTTTTCTAGTCATTCATATTCTTATAATGCATTGTCGATCGTCGATTTTGTAAGCTGGGTTTTTTAGAAAGCGGTTTCAAATTTTTGGGATTTTCTATTTTCATTCCAAAGCTTAGGAGGAAAAATCAATATGAGTATTGAGCTCATTGGAATTATTGTGCTTCTGTTGATGTTTATTGTAGGTTCAGTTTTGCCAATTAACCTCGGTGTTTTAGGGTTCGTAGCTGCTTTTATCGTCGGAGTTGTATTCAGCGGATTAAATATTGACGACATTTACAGCGGTTTTCCGGCTGAATTGTTCGTCACTCTTGCTGGAGTGACTTATCTGTTTTCAATTGTTGAGAAAAACGGGACAGTTGATTTGATTACCGGATGGGGTCTTCGCCTAGTCAGAGGTAATCTAGGTCTCGTGCCATGGATAATGTTTTTGCTTTGCGCTATTTTAACTAGCGTCGGCACTTTGGGACCTGCTGCTATTGCGATCCTAGCGCCGATTGCGCTGCGTTTTGCAGCACGATACAACATTAATCCTCTCTTGATGGGGTTATTGTTAGTGATTGGTTCCACAGCGGGATCCTTCTCACTGCTTAATCCTTATGGAGTGATTGTTAACGGCGTTATGCAGGCAAGAGATCTTCCTCATTCGCCGGGGTTGCTTTTCATAAACGCTTTTATCTTCAGTGTATTTGCTTCTGTGATTGTGTTCATCGTTTTGGGAGGACTTCGGCTGCTAAAAAAACGAACTGCTGCCGAAGAAGATGCAGCGTCTAGAGCTGAAGGGTCCTCCGCAAATGAGAACAATAAATCACAAGAAAATGGATTAACTTTTTACAGAGGCATCACACTTTTAGGGATCATCACACTCGTCGTCCTCGCTCTTATGTTCGATATCGATATCGGCTTTGCAGCGCTTGGAGTAGGATTAGTGCTAGCATTAATTGCTCCAAAGCAGCAAAAGGGCGTTCTATCACGGATGCCTTGGTCTGTGATTCTCTTAATAACTGGTATTGTCACATACGTAGGCGTTTTAGAAACAATTGGAACGATTGATTACATGACTGACTTAATCGCAAAAGTAGGAAATCCGGTAATCGCAGCCCTTGCATCGTCATACGTAGGAGGGATCGTTTCAGCTTTTGCCTCGACAACAGGGTTTCTGGCAGCTATCATCCCGCTGGCAGCACCCATTTTACAGGACCCGACCATTTCTTCCATCGGTGTCGTTTCAGCCATTGCCATTTCTTCAAGCATCGTCGATATAAGCCCCTTCTCCACTAACGGTGCATTGCTGCTCGCAAACGTACAAGGGGTAAAAGAGAATGTATTTTTTAAACAGCTTTTACTTTCTGCTGTTGTAGTCGTAGCGCTTGGACCTGGGCTCGCCTGGCTTGCTTTTGTATTAATTGCGGGATAGCATGGCAAACGATCATCCTTTCACCGGCAGAAAACAGTTTTTTATAACGAACAAGCGCAGCTTCAAGCTGCAATAATGAAAAAACGTTGACCGCTTGATCTTTTGGATAAAACAAACACCTCCATTCATCGAATTTATTTGATGCATTCGACACTGGAGGTGTTTGTCCCTTCCCTCATTTAACCGGGCCGCTTTTAGACAAATTCGTATAGTTTTTTTTGAGACGAAGCGGTGCAATGAAATCTTGCTGTATATAGCGTCAAATTGATTTTATTAGCAAATATATAAAATAAGGCGCCCCCAAAATGGAAACAACGATCCCGACAGGCAGCTCTGAAGGAGCCATGACAACCCGTCCTAATGTATCTGCAGCCAAAAGAATGAAGCTTCCTAAAGCTGCAGTCAGGGGCAAGCATTTCGAATGCTTTGGCCCGACTAGTTGCCTTGTAATATGAGGGGCAAGCAAGCCAAGGAACGTAATCCCTCCGCCAACCGCTACACAAACTCCTGCCAGTGTAACGGCAATGATTAATAAAATCTTGCGTTCTCTTGCAACGTTTATTCCTACCCCTGTTGCTGTTGAATCACCTAAAAGCAATATATCGAGAACCTTTGATTTATAAATCGCGATCGGAATAAGGATCAATAACCATGGTAACAGCGCCCACACATAGTTCCAGTTCGCACCCCAGATGGCTCCCGACAGCCAAGTAAGTGCTCTTGTAAAATCATTCGGTTCCATTTTCATTTGGAAGATGAGGATGCCGGCATTGAATGCCCCATTCATCCCTATTCCCATTAATAAAAGTCTTATCGGTGTAATATGTCCATTTTTTCGAGATAAAAAATAGATTAAGACGGCGGTAAGAAAAGCGCCTGCTAAAGCCGTTATGGGCAAAACATACACGGAAGCCCAGCCGTTCAAAAAGGAAGCTCCTTGGAAAAAGAACATATATAATACAACGGCAAACCCTGCTCCTGAATTAATCCCCAATATTCCCGGATCCGCTAACGGATTTTGCGTAACCCCTTGGAGGATAGCCCCTGAAAGGGAGATTCCCATCCCTACGAGCAATGCCATGAATATTCTAGGCAAACGGAATTGGAATATGGTCAATTCATTTTGATCTGTTCCATTTCCTAATAAGGCGGCAATGACCTCATGAAGAGGTATTTGTATATAGCCGGCATTAATGCTTATGATTGCGGTTATAACGATGAAAAAAATAGTTGAAAAAAACAATGTTTTGAAGTTTATTAATCTTTTTGACATGTTACACCCTCCCCTCTTTACGGGCTAAATAGAGGAAGAAGGGAACCCCTACAACGGCAGTTATCGCTCCAACAGGAGTTTCAAACGGAGCATTCACCATGCGTCCGACAATATCAGCCGCAATTAATAAAATCCCGCCTAAAACGGCAGAACAAGGAATAATCCAACGGTAATCCGTTCCGACTAAAAACCGTGTAATATGAGGAACGATGAGTCCGACAAAGCCAATCACTCCAGCAATTGAAACAGCTGCCCCTGTTAAAAGCAGCACCGTGACCGCTCCTAAAAATTTTACCACATTTGTATTTTGCCCGAGACTTTTGGCAGCTTCTTCGCCCAAGTTAAGGACGGTAATAGAGCGCGACAGTAAGACGGCCAGCAAAAGACCGGAAATGACGAACGGCAAAAGAAAATGGACTTGGGTTGGTTGGACAGCTGAAACTCCTCCCGCAAAAAAATAGCTGATATCCTTTGCAATATTAAATTTAATTCCTATCGCAGTCGATAAGGAGGTTAGGAGTGATGTAATCGCTGACCCGGCCAAAGCCAGCTTCACAGGCGTCATCCCTCCGCGGGAAAGGGAGCTAATGCCGAACACAAGACCAGCGCCAAGACCTGAACCTATAAAAGAAAAGATAGATAGACCGAAATAAGAGATTCCCGGTAAAAATGCCAGCGCAATGGCAATGAGAAAGGACGATCCTGCCGTTACACCCATAATAGAAGGAGAGGCTAATGGATTCCTAGTCATTCCTTGCATAATAGCACCGGAAACAGCCAAGGCAGAACCGACGAGAATGGCTGCGACTGCACGGGGCAAACGCAATTCCCTGACAATGACATGAGCTTGATTGTCCTCTTCAAAGGCAAAAAACGCACCAAGAACATCCCGATAACTCAAATCCGCAGCACCAAAACGAATCGAAATGACAACTGACAGAAATAGGCCAATGGTGCCTATGAAAAGAACGATAAGAGCAATCCATCTATTTTTGCTTTTATGTAAAGATTCTGAAGCAGGTTTCGTATGTATCGTTGAATCCATAAACCATTTTTCCTCCATATGATAAAAATTAAGATTGACAAAGTGGCAGAGATATATTTTAATTGAAAATGGTTATCATTATTGCTTCCCAAAAATTTATTTTATCATATGAGTTGGAGGTTTAGAAATGGTATTTCAGAAAAAGTTATTTTCTCTAATAGGAGCTGCGCTATTAGCTCTATCATTAACCGCTTGCGGCGGACAAGGAACCGACTCCTCTTCCGGATCGGATCAAGCTTCAAATGAGAATGAAAAGTCAGAAACAAGAACATTAACAGATGGAATGGGAAATAAAGTGGAAGTTCCTGCTAATCCAAAAAGAATTATTGCCAGCTATCTTGAAGATCATCTTGTTGCCCTTGGCGTAAAACCTGTCGCACAATGGAGTGTAAACGACGGGAAAACCGTACAAGATTATCTGCAAGATGAGCTGAAAGGAATTCCAACCATTCCTCATGATCTTCCGTTTGAAGCAGTTCAAAAAATGAATCCGGACTTAATTATAATGGACTCCGCTAGCATGGTAGAAGGCGGAAAATATGAACAATATAATCAAATCGCCCCTACTTTTGTTATTGGTGAAGAAGATAACAGCGATTGGCGCAAAGAATTGAAGCTTATTGGCGAAGTATTAGGAAAGGAAAAAGAAGCGGAAAAAGCTCTAGAAGAATATGACGCCAAAGTAGCCGAAGCGAAAGAGACAATTAAAGAAAAAGTAGGAAATCCTTCTGTCGCAGCAGTCTGGTTAGTAGGCGGACAATTCTTTATCGTAAATGAAAAACTTTCAAGCGGTGCCGTCATGTACGGAGACTTAGGATTAAAAGTGCCAAAAGTTGTAAAAGAAATTTCAGCAAACTCAGCAGATAACTGGAGCTCTATCTCTTTAGAGAAATTAGTAGAATTGGATGCTGACTATTTGTTCTTAATTAATAGTGACGGTTCCAATGCAGCACCTTTAAGTGATGCTCTATGGAAAAGCATTCCGGCTGTAAAAGCAGGCAACGTTTTTGAATTTTCACCTGAAAAAAGCTGGTTGTACACAGGCTCTATTGCCAATTCGCAAATCATCGATGATATTCTAGATTCCTTAGTACAAAAATAATGAAAAAGGGTATCCATCACGGATGCCTTTTTTTGTTGGAAATTTCAACTGAGCGGTTTTTTCCGTTACGCCTTTCCGTAATGGCGAGCTGTCACAAACTTCAATGTTGTCAGAATTTAAACGTCTAATTCATATAAACAGCAGGCCATACAGCTGCTAGAAGATCAAATGAACTTTGTTTTTTGTTTTTCTATTTTCTGTCAAAACCGGACTAGATAGATCACATCTCAGTGTGCTGATCTGAAAACGAAGCAAAAACCGAACTTGATTGATCACAAGTTTATCCTTTTCTCAATGTCTGGCCAATAAAAGCCAAAACTGTAAGGTTGAAATTCATGGTTTTTGCCGGAAAATTCCCCTATTTTTCATGTAATGGTTGACACTTCATGACATTAGTCGTTGAAAGTTCTTGTTTGTTATTTTCTATGTAATAACGCGCGTTTGCGATTTTTTAATGTTCATTTTCAAACTCAAGCTGATCTGCATTTGTTTCAGGCTGCCGATGATGAAAACGGCTTCCCCTCTCAGTTGTACAAAATCTTTAAACCGTTTGAGGACGCTATTTTGTGCTTTGCAATAGCCTTTGAAGCCTTATTCCCCCCCCTTCTGCATAACCGAGCTCCATATGTACATATTTTCTATTTTTCCTATGGCACAATCGGCATCTATATATATGTTAAATATTTAAAGGCGGATTTAGCGAAAATGAAGAACGCTGTTTCAATCGGCATCTATAATCCTTACACTAAAATGAAAAGCTAAGAGGCTCTTAAATCAAGATTTCCTCCTATCTCGAATCAAGAGCCTCAAATAATTCAGCTGGTAGTTTATTAAATCATACTAATACTATCTATATAGTAGTATTTCAGAGTGCAAAAGCAGATAGAAATTTTTACTAAAAGCCATTGCGTAAAATTTCGTTTTCGATAAATCCTCATTCAAAATTTTTGGAATTTGCCATAGCGTTTTGATCTGCTAATCACTAGCAGAATAATTGAGAAGGGTTGAAGACCTTTTGGAAAATTCAGTTCACTTACCCATGCTTTGATGAGAATTCACTGTCCTTCCCTTTCCAATGTACGGGTTTAAAAGAATCATGCGTATTTTTTGATGAAAATTATAATTTTTTGCTCGTCCAACGAATCAACCCTGTTTCACTATGCGGATGGGAATCCCTTTGGGTTTTTTTATATTCATATTCTAATTCTGATAACGTTAATTTGCAAAGCTGCTCCTCATTCTTAAATGCATTTAAGACAATCAGTTTGTTGATCAATTTTTTTCTTCTGATTTCTACAGCCTGACGAAGAAGGTTACTCATGTGATCCTCTCCTTATCATAAAATTTTTACGTTTTTTTAAATGGTTATCCGATTTCGCTGCACCAGCTTTCTTAGTGCAAGTCTGATCTTGTTAAGACTATTTCATCATCTGTGCCTTATACGGATCATTTATATTCCTGCTGCGAATTTAAAAACTAAGAGGCTCCCAAATCAAGAAAATCCATCTTGAATGGAGCCTCTAGTGAACCAGTCGGCGTTTTTAATTTTCCAGTAAATTTAACATTATATTAAAACATATTAATCCTACCTGTCAAGTAGAAATTTATGTTTTTATGAATTTAGGCAAAAAAATTCTCCCTCACCGGTCGTTGATTTGTTAATGCCAAAGTACATATTGATTTCAATTATACAGTCCCGATCCACCCCGGGAAACAGTCCCTTTTGAATGTGCAGTAACATGTTAAAATGTGAAGGGTTCAGGGTTGCCATCCTGACGAATGTACAGTAACATGTTAAAACCCCTATTTCACAACTTGTATAGGTTGTTTCGGCAGGCTAAAAATAAAGCAGCTTACCGTTTTTCTTAACAGAAGAAATGCCGTTTTAGACGATAGCTTTTTTCTCTAAGCAATTATTTGAAAGAAGTGGAATTCCAATGCTGCTGTTAAAAAGTTGGGAAGTCTCCATAGCAATTTTTTGCATAATATGGCATAAAAGCGTTGGATCTGTGCTTTTGTAGAACAAAGAAATGAGCCGTTCACATTTGTTTAAATCATAATACCCCGCTCTGATGGAGCTGATAAATCGGTTACACGAAAACTTATAGCCCCTCACTTAATGAGTTTCTCCTGTCCCTAGTAAACATAATAACAGTTCATTTTCTCTTCTGTTGCTGAACTCTTTTTTGTTCCAGCAGCTGGCAAATGGATTTGATCCCGATCATTCCAAATTTAGCTTTCTACATAAAGCGGGATATCTGGACGTCTTTTAACGTCAACACATCGAACAAAAATTTCTCTTCAAATGCGTACTATGAATGCTCTTCCGATACCAAATATTACAATATTTTACAATTAGATGAATTTTTTATATAACTTGTGATATTTGTCCGTTTCAAAAAGCCCTGCTAATACATTTAATGTATATAGATATTCTAGGAGGTGAGTTTCCAATGTTTGGTCATACTAGACCCATTATCTGTCCGCCTAAACATGTGGTTTGCGACCGTTTCATTCCACGTGTAGTTCCTTATATTCATCCAATTGTAAGGATTAATCGTTTCAATATTGTCAATGTTCCTAGACATATTTATAGACCAATTACAAGAAACGTAATTGTTGATCCAGGATACCCTTCTAAGTGCTGCTAAATGACATTACACAATGCGCCCTCTTTTATTAAGGGGGGCGTTGTTTTGTTTAAATTCCCTTAACGCCATAACCTCAAGAGGTTCCATCATTATTTCGCATTTCAAAAGTACACTAATGTTCAGATTTTCATTGGAGACACCATAAATTAAGCCGATACAGACCAAGCAACTATTCCTTTGCAAAATGCCGATGCGTTTATTGTGAACAAAGGATTTTTGTGCCCTCTGGATGTTTCAATGTATACAAAAGGAATTTTTCGTCCTCTGATTCGCCATCCTCTCGGATGTCTCTGCGGCCATCCTTCAAGATCAGACAGCTTTCTTTTTATCAACCCATTCCAACCTGTTTCCCCAACAATATCCATACTTTGAGTTAATCTCCATCAGTTGCAATACATCCATTTATATCCATACGATGAATGAGTCGACTCTTTTTTATATTAGTTTACATAATTATTTTATGGGTTACTAAACTTAATCTTGGCTAATTTATCAGCTGCTGTTCGCTTCAACATTGATTCTGCAGCGGTTTCCAATCGATTTTAGCAGCGCTTTTAGCTCTTGCTCTTACCCGTTGCTTATGCAGTATTTAACAAAGAGCTCCCTCCTTTGAAGTTGAGTTTTTAAGGAAAAGAAAAAGCACCTTCCAAAAGGTGCCTACACTTTTTTTCTAAATGCCCTTCTTTCCGCATATACTGCACATTCCGGACAAACTTTCATACTCTTTCCGTTATGGTCTACATAATGATAGTAAGTTTTTGTTTTTCGCTTACACAAAAAGCACCGCTTATGAAATAGACGAAACATAATTCAACTCTCCATACTGTAATGTTTGAAATGCATCTCACAGGGTGCAGCTTTTAGATGTTCCATTTTAATACTCTCCACAAAAAAACGTTCGATTCCGAACGCTTTTAAAATGTTCTACCTGTCTTTTTCCATATATTTTTTTATCTTCCTGAATCCGTGACAAAACATCTTTACAATGGTCGCAAACCGTTGATACGATAAGGGAAAACGACGTTGACGATTCTTCATCAAGTAGGTGATGTGATGAAAGATTTCCCGATTCGGTTTGTATTGACAGATGAAGCGATTACCCCAAGTGCTGGGCTTGCTCTCGTTGGCTACTTACTCCATCGAACGAAACTGGATAAACGGGTAAACGCACTTCGGCTTCCAACGGTTCGTCGAGAAGTGCACATTTCCCATAGCGATGTCATTCGCTCGATGATTGGCTTGCTTGCCACAGGAAAAACGGATTTCGATCATATCGAAGCGTATCGTCAGGACGATATCTTTTCGGCATCGATGGGGATTCAGCACGTGCCTTCCTCTCCAACCTTGCGACAACGACTCGATCAGCTCGCTTGTCTTCCGATGACCGAAACGATTCTTTGGGAGGAGTCCATACGTCTGTTGATTCAACGACATGCCACTTTGTCCCCTTGTTGGACCAAAGGAAAGACGACATGGCTTCCCCTTGATATAGATGGTTCCCCATTTGACAACTCCGATACGAAAAAAGAAGGAGTCAGTCGAACGTATAAAGGATTTGACGGTTTTACACCGTTGTTTGCGTATGCAGGGAAGGAAGGGTATCTCGTTCATGCCGAGTTGCGTCCAGGGAAACAACATGTGCAAGACAACATGCCCTCGTTTTTAGTCACCGCTATCCGTCGAGCTCGTCAACTGACTTCATCTCGTCTGCTTGTTCGCATGGATGCAGGAAACGATGCAGAAGCGAATGTGCACGTATGCCTAAAGGAAGACGTGGACTTTGTCATCAAGCGAAACTTACGCCGAGAATCGACAGCGCTTTGGTTCCAGATCGCTTCGCAAAAGGGCAAACGTGTCGATGATGGACAAAGCGAAGGAGTACAAACCTATGAGCTATGCCTTCCACAGAAGGCAGCGATCGATGGAAACACGTATACGTACGTTCAAGTCACCCAAGTGACGGAACGGACGATGGAACGCAATGGACAGCTGATGCTCGTTCCTGATTATGAAGTGGAAAGCTATTGGGTGCGGCTCAAAGGATACGAGCATGTTCGAATGAGCGATGTGCTCGCGTTGTATCATGACCATGCGACATGCGAACAGTTTCATAGCGAACTGAAGAGCGACTTAGATTTAGAGCGGCTTCCATCTGGGAAGATGAAAACGAATGCGCTCGTGTTGGTCATGGGAGCCTTCGTTTACAATCTTCTTCGTCTGATTGGACAAGATCTATTAAGCGATCCGAGACATCCGTTGCACCACAAAGTGAAACGCCGCCGCATCAAGACGATTATTCAGACGGTGATCACGATGGCAGGGCGACTCGTCCGTCGATCACGACAGATCTGGATGAAACTGACGCGAAGGAGTGGCTATAGCGAGCCCCTACTGAACGTCTATCAGAAATGGAGAGAGGCAAGATAACGAACGAATGTTCGGGCACTGATGTCCAACGTCACTCCCTGTGCTTTTTTGTCTATTTTTTTGGTTCGTATACCTAAAAAAGAGATTTGTTCCATTTTCGGAAATAGAGATGACATAGGTCATAAGCATAAAAGGGGTTTTATGGATTATCAATCCATCAAAATTACAACAAAATCAAAGTCGATTTCAATTCATCACGGATTCAGGTATCTTTTTTTCTTCCCATTCTTCCCCGAATATGCCAAATGCAAACGTTGAGGCGCCGTGTACTAAAAGTCCAATCCCCCAGCCAAAAAGCGGATATTGAAACCACCAATTACCGGGATCCGAAATTAAATTAAAAACAAAAAGCATAGAATTCACTAAAACATAAGAAATGAAATGCAAATAAAAGGCTTTCAAATTTTCCACTCTTTTTTTCGCCCTTAAATATTTTTCATCTTTTTCGACTTTCAACACCTCCCCTATATAGCTTAGTTTTTGAACAGCCTTGTTGCCACTCATAATGCTGAAAATATTTTCCTTCACCGTTTACATTTGGGAATGAGGCACGACAATTTCTAACCTGCTGTTGATTCGGTTTTTCATAAGTGTTGAATCGTAAACGCAACAAATTTGCTTAAGTTTCGGCATTTACCTCTCTTCTTTTACTCCATTCGACAAAGGGGTAATTTTTCCTTCTTTAAACAATAAGGATTAACAAATTTTTTGCAGGAAAAAGGCGAATAAAAGCTTCAAAAAAATATGGGTCACCATTCAATGAAATCGTTTCACAAATGAAATGCACACCACAAAGCTCTCAGCAGGATGGATGAAATGAGCTTTTTCATCTAGAGAGGCCAGAACAAGAAGGTTGGAGCTGAATCGCCATTGGCTAACAAGTACATCCAGTAGCATTCTTTTGAACAATCTTTTTCTGTCAAAGCGGCAACCGTACCGTCATCCTCTTTCACTGGAACAGGGTGTTGCGCCTTAAACAGCTCCTTCATCATTGGAATGGGGGTCATCCGCCTAATCATGAAGGAAATGACCAATTTTCAAACTTCCCAGCAGGATTTACATCTACAATTATGGGGATCGTGATGCCATGCCTGTATCTAGAAGACAAGGAAACACCTTGATCATATTTCATAAGCAAACACCTGCATCAATTTTACTGTTTTGAACATCATATCGACACAATATTTTTATATCTCAAATGTATCATATGACCGCCTCAAAGTTTTTTATTCCTTATTTTTAACATATCTCCTAACCTATTAGCGTTTATATTGGAAATGAGGTAAAAAGTGTAGATATTCTGCTCTAAATATTAGATTTTTGCAGTAGCTGTGTATGTTCTATTACTATAATCAACTATAGTAGTAGTGTACTGCCAAGATATATTGTTAAACCGCTTCCACAAACATTTCCAGAGCTGCTATAAGATTTTGTAGTTGTGCTTCTTGAATAACCCGGACTAGATCCACTACCACTTGCTCCGGCTCCACTAAAAGAAACACTTCCTCCAACTGTATAAAACGAAACTTGATGAGTTAACTTCTTAAACCCGGTTCTAGTAGTAGAACTTAATGCTTTATATTTTCCGCAACCTTTCCAGTCAGACAAATAAGGCAAATCGGCTTTCGCTGTTACATTGTTATCGGGATTAACGCTTTGGTTAGAAAAGAACAGGGCGGCGATTTACAGTTTTGCTGGCTCGATAAGCATCAGCAGATTGTGAAAATGTAAAAATAAAACATAGTAATATAGAAAAAGATAAAGCAAGCATTTTTCACCTAAATAATTGAATATTATACACTTTTTAGGTTCATCACCAAAAGATGTACTTGATTTTTACGTTAAAATGTGATAGAGGTCTCTAGACGGACACGCAAAGTAAAACGCTGGATATTTCGATACCCATATCCTCGCCTTTTGATCAATTTTATTTTGTTGTTGATTCCTTCCATTGGACCATTTGAGTAAGAAAAAACGATGCAAGAAAGCACTGCGTCTCTTCGGGTGATGAGTGCCTTGGCAATACTGCGTACGGCGGCACAGTCGCTAAAAAGGTACCGGTCAAACCATTGGGTCAAACGAGTTTCGGCTTGCTTTCTTGTTTGGCTTTTGGATACGTAACGGAAATGTTGAAGTGCTTGATAGACATCACGTAAATAAGCACTTTCTTGGCACCATTGTCGAACTTCCTGTCTCTCTTCTTCTGTTAATTTTTCTGGACGTTGGCTTAACAATCGGCACACGCGGCGAACGCTTCCATGTTTGGTTCCGCCTTTGGCAAGGTATTTGCGACAACGTTCCAGTGCATCGGTGAATAACTGAATCACATGGAAGTGGTCAAGAACATGGATGGCTTTTGGACATACCTTTTCAATGGCTTTTCTCATGGCAGGAGCCAAGTCGCTGACAACATACTTCACTTTGGAGGCGACGGGTTGAAGCGCCTCCACAATGGCTTCTTCATTTTTTCCAGAAGCAATGGAAAGGACATTCCGAGTCTGTGTGTCCATCACCGCTACTCCGTAATCATGTCCCTTTCGGAAAGCGAATTCATCCACACATACTACTGTAGGATTCGATGTTGGTAAAAGAGCCGGGGCATATTGATAAAACCAGCGTTCTACTGTCGTATAGGCGAGTTGTAACAAGCGAGCGACTTCTTGAATCGTTTTTCCGATGCATAACTGGGCGACCCAATGTTGAAACGATTCCGTCGCGATACTGTGAGACGGAAGTCCCGGATAAGAAACGGTGAATGTCAGAAAACAGGCTTGGCAACGCCGTTTTTCTATGGGAAGTTCAATCCAAAATAAACCGACCGTATTGGTATAGCCATGAATCCATTGTTTTCGTTTCGATGATATTTTGGTTGTCCGTCCGAAGCAAGTCGGGCAGATCGGACAATGAGGAGGGAGGGAAAGTTCAAAAATCCATCGTTCTCCCTCTTTTCGTTCTCCATGAATAAGAAAGCCTGGTAAAGTGATCAAATCTTTGATAAACTGAGATTGCATGCGAAATTTCCTCCATGGTTGATGGTTTGGTCACCTTTACCATACAGGAAATTTCGCATTTTTTGTACCCTTGATCAGAAAACAACCTGATTGTCAAGTACATTTTGTGGTGAAGAGCCATTTTTTACCTCAATTATCATTTTATCACATTTTTAGGTAATTTGTAGTATTTTTACATTATTTTTTTATAATGATTATTTTTTTCTATTTTAGTATTTTTTGTGGTATGCACACAATTAATTTTGGAAATAAAATGAATTTCCTGATCTGAGTGTCAAGGCCGATTATTTTTTCCCCAAAATCGCCGGTTTAAAATTCCCCAGAAGGACCTTATTGATCCTTCTGTTTTTCTTGTTGGAGCCTCTTTTCCCGTAATCGATAGCTTTCCCCCTTTAGGTTGAAAATGATGGAATGATGCAATAATCGATCTAACATCGCGGTCGCCAATACCGAGTCTCCCACAACTTCTCCCCATTCCCCAAAGCTTTTGTTGGAGGTGAGGATAATCGGGGCATGTTCATACCGACGGGCGATGACCTGAAATAAGTAATGAGCGCTGTTTGGGTCCAATTTTAAGTACCCCATTTCATCAATAATGAGAATGGTAATCCATCAATGGATTTTCTCAAATCAGTACTTCCTTTTGCCAAGTAAACTCGTTCAACTCTTGTACCAGCTAACATGTTGATTTCAACGTCCTAACCACTTCTGAAAGAAAGGCCGGATCGAAACCAGGTTTTACTTCAATTGAAATCCCACTAATTTCAATCCGTAATGAATTTTCAACTGTTTGTGAATGATCTTCTAGGGTAACGGATGCCCATTTTGTAGACTTTCCTTGATTTTTTATTGGATTTTCAATTTTTCTTAACCAGTATTTAAACTGGTGAATACTCCATTGATTTTCCTTGCACCAGTTTACTTGAGTTTGACCGCTTTTACGATAGTCAGCGATTCGTTGTTCCCAAACCTTTCGTAATTCAGGATTCTTAGGCATAAAAAAACCTCCTTCAATTTCATCTTGAGGAGATTATCTCATGAAATTAGCACATCAAGAAGGTGTGCAAGATTTGACGCTTACGTACAAAAGGCTGAATGAGCTGTTCCAGCTCCCCTAACGAAATCGTCCGCTTCGGAAAAACGGCTAGCAATCTTTCAATTGGTTCCAATCTCGCTCCACTCCTACAAACTGGATTTTCTCTTATTATATAAGAAAACAAGAGAAGAGGGTATGAATGATTGTTCCCAAACTTGAGGGGGATTGCAAAACAAGGGAAGATGATGAAACACCGGGCTAAGCTGCTTTCACTTTTAAACTAAAAAACTTGAGGAGAATTTTTCATTAAACTATAGTTTTACGCAAAGTTTGAGGCAGGAAATAAAGATGAATAAATGAACTGATTTAACAACATAGCAACCTCATGCGGACGCTCCTCAGCATACTTCACTAATCATACAAAACTTCCAGAGGAAGGATTCTCTTTCTGCAGCTTTTTTACAATATTGACAAACAATGCCTGTCACTGTTCGCCAAGAACGTCTTTCAAAACTGTTTGCGTTCATCATCCATTATGGGAAGGAGTAGTTGATTTTCATGTATGGGTGGGGAGTAAAATTTACTCATGGATGTTTTTTGCGGAAAAAGGGAGGGCACCCGAAAAGAGAACGCCTAGCGAACACTTTTGGGTCCCATCATGTTCGACACATACTCTCGAACACTGAGCTCACGACAGAGGCTTTGCATAAATGACCTTTCCATCACGCATAATTTGCCGTTTTATTTCCTCATTCAGCGAGTCAAAAAACAGCACATCACACGAATAAATGCCGACAATCTCGTCAATGTCGTCCATTATTTTCCCCTTTTTATTTCCGGTATAATCAAGACACAAATCAATATCAGAATTATAGCGTGCCGTGTTTTTTGCGCGTGATCCAAACAAAATAACTTTTTGAATCTCTTTGTCACCTTCAAAATACGTAAGCAACCGCTCAAATACATTTTTATTAATTCCATACATCGCTATCAATCACTTCTTCTTTTATTTTTTGAAGCAACGCTTCGATTTGGTGAACATATTCATTTACGATTTTATTTTTTATTCGCTCATAATCTTCTTCGTTATACACATGGGCAGTTGCGTTTCGCGAACTCAGTATATCGTTCCATACATCAATATTTTCAATCCATCCTTCCTTAAAAGCTTGACGATAACATGCCCGCGGACTGTTTAGTTCAAGCCCGGATGACTTAAAAATTTTTGATAAAAGCTTCCAAAGTTGATCTTCTAAAATCTCATATTTTTTCACAATCGAATCTCTATACACTTCTTTCATCAATTCGTCTTCATTTGTTATTTGTTGCGATGCTGAAATCACATTTTTTAAGTGCAACAATAAACGAAATGCATATTGATACGACAACATGATCGATTCTTTGTATTTGTCAAACAAATCGTCCATTCCCAATCTACCGCCTTTCTCTTACATAATAACACAAAAAGGCTAAAACTATGTATGGCTTCTTCTGATGACTTCCAAACAAACAAGACATAAGTTCAACAACTTGATATGGTTGCTAATATAATGAATACATCTTCCATGGACATACTCAAATTCCAAAATGTATAAATTTAAAACATTCGACAAAATAGATTTTCACTCTTGTAATAATGATGCATTTTTTGCGTCATGAGTATCAATCTCGAAAACATAATTAAGAAAAAAAGCCTCCTCCTAGCCTTTAAAGCATTTTTTCAAAAAGTTGAAATTGACATATATTTCATCCTCGAAAAATTCACTGAGCATGTTGAGATACGTAGCTTGGTAAAAAATGACGCGAATATGAATTTTCATTCTTTGCGACTTCTTTGTTTTTCTCCTACTTATACTT
This sequence comes from Aeribacillus sp. FSL M8-0235, assembly GCF_038000355.1. NCBI lineage: Bacteria > Bacillati > Bacillota > Bacilli > Caryophanales > Bacillaceae > Aeribacillus > Aeribacillus sp. FSL M8-0235. Next base: position 2,024,564 of record NZ_JBBOBW010000001.1, read on the forward strand.
ACTCATTCGGCATCGTTCAAAAAAATCCTACTTTTTCGGAATCAAAGATTACGAAATGTGAGTGAACGGTTTTTTAGAGTACATTGAACATCGTCTGGAAGAAGTTCTACAACGCTTAAGACGTTTCTTGAGAAGTCGAAATATTGAATTACAGTTACATTTATATATAACAGAAATGCTCTTTTTTCATTGTTTATTTGACAGGGTTAATTGTAGGGAGTTTTTATCTGGATTCAAAAGCTCTTCAATATATTTTAGAACACTTTTACACAAAATAAATTACTCAACTTTCGCAGTGAAAAATTTATGAATAATCCTTGATTTGATAGGTTTCTTTGGGTATCTCATATTCACTTGACACTGAAAGGTTTCGTAAGTGCTTTCTATATCACTAAAATTGCCAGTTTAAAGAAGGAGCAGTAAAATTAGTTTTAGAAGGTGGAAAACAAATTACAGCAACGGTTAGACAACTAGATATTTCACCAAAAACCTTGCATAGATGGGTGAGTGATTATAAAAAGGATCCAGTAAATAGTTTTGTTGGGAGTGGCAACTTAAAACCTGAGGATGCAGCTATGCGTGAATTAAATAAGCGTATAAAGGATTTGGAGGAAGAGAACGCAATCTTAAAAAAGGCTATGGGCATCTTCGCCAAAAACCAGAAGTAATATATGACTTCATTGAAAAACACCAACACGAGTTTCGTGTAGCGAAGATGTGCCAAGTATTAGGTGTTGCAAAAAGTGGATATTATGCTTGGAAAAAGCGTGAAAAGAGTCAACAAAAGAAACGAAAAGAAAAGCTAACAGCTAAGATTAAACGTGCACATTTAGAATCAAGAGGCCTATATGGTAGTCCTAAAATTACAAAGGTACTTAACGAACGAGGTAAAGTCATGGATATCCGGATTCAGTTGCAAGAAGCTCTTGCGGAATGCGAACGTTTAAGGAAAGAAAATGAATATTTAAAACACATTCTTTCAACGATGATGCAAAAGAAAGAAAAAAGTAATTCTGTAACTACGGCTAGTTCTATAGTCAACAACCAATCGTCCCCTGAAGAAAAGATACGATTATTCAAGCGGCTTTTTCGAGGACGGACTGATGTATATGCGGTTCGCTGGGAGTCAAAAAACGGCCGTGCGGGATATACACCTGCCTGTGCCTATGAGTGGCAACCACCTCTTTGTCGAAAACCGGAGATCAAATGCAGTGAGTGTCCGCATCGAACATTGCTACCGCTAAATGATCAAGTACTGTACGATCATTTAAGCGGAAAGCATACGGTTGGAATTTATCCGATGCAAAAAGATGAAACGTGTTTCTTTTTGGCGATTGATTTTGACAAAAAGAATTGGCAAGAAGATGTGTTGGCGTTTGTTTGTGTATGTAAAGAGTTTTCCGTACCGTATAGCATTGAACGATCAAGATCTGGGAATGGTGCACACGTATGGATTTTCTTCTCCGAAGAGATTCCTGCTTCATTAGCTCGCAAAATGGGAATGACATTGCTCACTAAAACAATGGAAAAACGATATGAAATAGGTTTAGACTCCTATGATCGATTATTCCCGAATCAAGATACGCTTCCAAAAGGCGGATTCGGAAATTTAATCGCATTGCCGCTTCAGCGAAAGCCAAGGATAAACGGCAATAGTGTATTTGTCGATGAATCCTTTACTCCTTATCCAGACCAATGGCTGTATCTATCTTCTGTTCAAACGATGACAAAAAAAGAAGTACAAGATGTGGTACAGCTTTACGAAAATAAATCTATTACTGTAAACGAAGTTTATCCAGAGAAAATTACTATTGAATTAAAGAATGGTTTATACATTCCAAATGATAGAGTCCCCTCTTCTCTTTTAACTAAGTTGACGAAACTAGCAACATTAGCGAATCCTGAATTTTATAAAGCTCAGAAAAATCGCATGTCTACATACGGAATACCACGAGTGATTAATTGCTCTTGGGATGAGGAAGGATATTTAGTCTTACCGCGCGGCTGTTTGGAGGAGGTTATTAACCTTTTATCGTCATTATCCATTCAAACTGAAATCATTGATGATCAATTCGATGGCCAGACGATTGAGGTGGAATTTCAAGGTGAGTTAACTTCTCAGCAACACGATGCCATATTGCAATTATTGAAACACAATACAGGTGTTCTTTCAGCAACCACTGGTTTTGGTAAAACAGTTATAGCGGCCGCTCTTATTGCGGAACGAAAAGTTAATACGCTAGTCATTGTTCATCGGACACAGTTGATGCAACAGTGGTTGGAGCAATTATCAACGTTTCTTAATATTTCATCAAAAGAAATCGGACAAATTGGCGGCGGAAAAAACAAAATAACAGGAAAAATTGATATAGCAACCATTCAAAGCTTAAATTACAAAGGTCAGTTGAAGTCATTTATTACCCAATATGGCCAAATCATTGTCGATGAATGCCATCATATTTCTGCCTTTAGCTTTGAGAAAGTGTTAAAACAAGTTCGCGCCAAGTATGTGTATGGGCTAACGGCTACACCGATTCGTAAAGATGGTTTACACCCTATTATTCACATGCAATGTGGTCCTATTCGTTATAAAATTGACGGGAAAACCCAAGCAAAAGTAAGGCCATTTATTCATCGTTTAATTCCGAGGTATACGAACTTTACGTCCTCACACAACGACATTCAGCAACTTTATAAAGAAACAGCACTCAATGAACAGAGAAATCAGCAATTATTTGATGATGTGTTGTCTGCGCTTGAAGAAGGCCGTTGTCCGCTAATCTTAACAGAACGAATTGAACATGTTGAAATTTTAAAGCAATTATTTAAAGGATTTGCTAAAAATATTATTGTACTCTCCGGGAATATGACGAAAAAAGAACGGATGGAACAATTGCATCGACTTTCTTCCATTCCTGATGACATGGAAAGATTAGTGATTGCAACAGGAAAATATATCGGTGAAGGATTTGACGATGCGAGGTTAGATACTCTATTTTTAGCCATGCCGATTTCATGGAAAGGCACCCTGCAACAATATGTCGGACGCTTGCATCGAATTCATGCAAATAAACAAGAAGTACGTGTATATGACTACGTGGATAAAAACATCCCGATGATGCAAAAGATGTTTGAAAAAAGATTGGCGGGATACCGCGCCATGGGCTATGTGTTAGATGAAAAAAACACTTTGTACAACGAACAGATGAAGTTGTTTTAATCTTAGTTATAGAAATGTGTGTATGTTTCATTTCACTTCACTTACACAAGATTACGATTAAATTAGCAGAACCCACCTCGACTCTTACAATGTGTACCAAGGTGGGGCTTTTTTATTTATGGGGGTTAGAAAATACAGCAAATGTTAAACGTCCAACTACATTTGATGAGCAACTAGAGATTTTAAGAGAACGCCGGTTGAAAATAGATAGTATGGATTTTTAACGACAGTAAATTATTATCGATTATCATCTTCTATGCTAACTCAAAAAGATTTGGTCTTTAAAAATATCCACTCTAATTTTCAATTAGTAACTGCTCAACATGTAGTTTTAACTTAGGAATCTTATTCTGAACAACATCCCAGACAATTCGATAATTAATGGAGAAATAGCCGTGAATTATCATATCTCTCATGCCAGCCATCTTTCTCCATTCGATATGCGGGTGTGCTTCTCGGATTTCATTTGGAATGTTTTTCGTTGCTTCGACAATCACTAACTGTAGATGAGCAAATTCACTAACATAAATTTACATCCGAACAAAAAAGGAGACATGAACCCGATTCCTTGATTAGAATAGATGTGTCACCAAACCATTCTCAAGGAGGTTCATGTCTCATGAATAGACTACCACATCACCAAGGAATCGACAAGTTTTTCGCAATGTTGGGGCTGGCCCTTTATTTCTCTAAGCCGGTCATGAAGCATCTCGTTCATATTATCGATGCGCTGACAACGAAAGGATTTGTGGGAACCTTGACCGATCTGCATCATGAGAGCTTTCATCCCAACCATCGAACGACACTGAGCCATTTTTTCACGAAAAGCCCTTGGGATGAAGAAATCTTGCTTCGCAAACTCCAGCAGTGGATGCTTCGTCATGTGGAACGAACGGCCAAGCGAAAGAATCACCCCATTTTTGTTTCGATCGATGATACGATCTGCCGAAAAACGAAGCCTTCGTCACAGGCGAAACACGCTATTGAAGGGTGTAATTGGCATTATTCTCACGCGGACAAAAAGTCGATTTGGGGACACTCTCTCGTCTGGCTCATGGTTCATACGATGACGCAAGCCTTTCCCTTTGCGTTTCGCCTCTACGACAAGGCGGATGGGAAAAGCAAGGGTCAATGGGCCATCGAGATGCTTTCTTCTTTGGATGTGCACGGTTCTGTTTATGTGCTGATGGATTCTTGGTACCCATCGAAAACACTCGTGGAAGCCTGCCTGAAAAAAGGATTCCACGTCATTGCGATGCTCAAGACGAATCGGGTTCTTTATCCAAAAGGCATCGCCATCCAAGCCAAACAGTTTGCCCGCTATATCGAACCGAACGACACCCATCTCGTCACGGTGGGAGAAGAGCGTTATCGCGTGTATCGCTACGAGGGAGCGCTGAAAGGTCTCGATGATGCCGTTGTGTTGTTGGCTTGGAAAGCCGATCAGCCGATGACACCTGAACATCTTCACTGCGTCTTGAGCACCGACCGGGAGCTAAGCGATGAAGAGATCTTGCGCTACTATGCCCAGCGTTGGTCGATCGAATGCTTTTTTCGACAAGCGAAAGACCAGCTGAAGCTCGATGGGTACCGCGTTCGTCAACGTCGTGCGGTGAAACGGTATTGGATCTTGGTGCAACTCGCTTATGTGTACAGTATGGTCGAATCCAACAGCGATTTCTCTACCGGGCTTGACTTCCTTCGAAAGAAGAAAGGACATAGCCTCGTGGAGTTTATTTACGATGCAGCGAAACAAGATATTCCCATTGATGTCGTTAAAAAACAGCTTCATGTGGCATAAGGGGTACTCCGTTTGTCTCTTTTTACATGGTAATTATTGTAATGAAAATTGCTCAACTACAGTAAAAAAGCTAAAGATTTGCCGGAAAAAAACGCTATTTATCGCTTCTTAAATAACCCTCAATACAATTGGCGCAGGTTTTTACTTGTTTTGAGTACTTTCACCATTATGAAGGTAAGTAGTTTAACGAGACACGACCGTCCGAAAGTGCTGATCGTGGACGACTCATCTTATGAACGAAATCGCAGTAAAAAGGTTGAACTGCTTGCTCGCTGTTTCGATCATTCTTCTCAAAAAATGCGTTATTACAAAGGATTTCGTATGCTTACACTCGGCTGGTCAGATGGTGCTACATTTTTGCCTATTGATTTTGCTTTATTAAGCTCTACGAATTCCCAAATCAATGGGATTGATAACCGAATCGATAAGCGTACATCCGGTTATAAGCGGCGTGTCGAAGCTTTACAAAAAGCGCCGGAAGTTATTCCCAATATGATTAAACGGGCACTTTCTCAAGGAATCGATGCCTCATACGTTTTAATGGATACATGGTTTACCCAACAGCCTTTGATCAAGTCCATTGTGGATCAAGGGTTGGATGTTATTGGAATGGTGAAGGATACAAAACAAAGATATCAAGTGAACGGTGAATGGGTGAGCCTAAAAAAACTATACCAAACAGCTAAACCATCACAACATCAAAAGGGTATTTTGCGCTCTATTCACACAACGATGGCAAATGGCGTACCTGTTAAAGTGGTATTTGTCCGTAATCGTAATAAAAAGAGACAGTGGCTAGCTATTTTGAGTACAGACTGTACTTTATCGGATCAAGAAATCATTCGTATTTATGGGATACGTTGGGATATTGAAGTATTCTTCAAAACAGTCAAATCCTTATTGAAACTCCAAAAAGAGTTCCAAGGAAGATCTTATGATTCCATGATCAGCCATACCACTATTGTGTTTACAAGGTACATTGTTTTGTCTTGGCAAAACCGAGTAAGTACAGATTATCGAACATTAGGCGGCATTTTTTATGAACTTTGTGATGAAATCGATGAACTAGATTGGGCCTTTGCACTTCAACTACTCATTGAAATTCTTGAAGATGCACTTCAAAATGTAAATCAAAAGATTAAAAAATTCATCGAAAGTCAATTACGTAAATGGATTGTAGTTTTGCCTAATTATATCAAGGCTTATTTACCAAAATTGAGCTGCGAAAGTTGAGTACAAAATAAAAATTTAGCAGCTTGCAAAATAAAAAATCATTGTCATCCCCCCCTCTTCCGTCGCCTTCTAATTGGACAAAAAAGGCAGTTAGTAGAGAAAAATGCTTGCAATAATTCAACAACATCATATCAACTATTTGTATTAAGGGATGTCTCTGAGACCAACGCCAAAGAGACGGGACATAGTTTTAAAACAGTTAAAAAATATGCGAATAAAGAAGATAGGAATCTGTTTGTGAGACTTTTTATAACCAGATCGATAAAATTAAGACAAAAAAGAGGTAATCGACAGTTTTGCGATAACCTTCTTTTGAAAGTTAAATAAAGTTATGTTTTGCTAGACATTCTAAGTAAATCTAAATCCTTCATCATTTATTATTTAAAAGTAAAATAGACAATTTGCTTATGTTAAAAAAAATCAGGACTGCTCTTTCATCGATTTTTGAACAGCCCTGTCTATTTCTGCTTGCATTGTTTACTTCATAACTTTTTCAAGCAAACGGGTATTGACATTTCCGCTAACAAATTCTTCGTCCTGTAAAACTTCTTTTAAAAATGGGATTGTTGTTTTAATCCCTTCAACTGTAAATTCATCTAATGCGACAAGCATTCGTTTCATGGCATGTGTTCGATCATAACCATGGACGATAACTTTGGCGATCATGGAATCATAAAACAAAGACACTGAATAGCCTTGGTAACAATGGGTATCAATCCGCACTCCAGGTCCTTGCGGCATTTCCCATTTTGAAATTAATCCTGGACTTGGTCGAAATCCTTCTTCCGGTGCTTCCGCATTGATTCGGCATTCGACTGCATGACCAGTAAACCGAATATCTGATTGGGTAAAGCGAAGTTTTTCACCATGTGCTATATTTATTTGTTCCTGCACTAAATCAACACCTGTAATAGCTTCAGTCACTGGGTGTTCAACTTGAATTCTTGTGTTCATTTCAAGGAAATAAAACTTTTGTTCATCTTGATCCACAATGAATTCAACCGTCCCTGCATTTTCATAGGAAATGTTTTTGGCTAGCTTCACTGCTGCTTCACGGATCTCTTGGCGAAGCTTTTCAGAAATATTAGGTGCGGGCGCTTCTTCAATTAATTTTTGATGCCGGCGTTGTGTTGAACAATCCCTTTCACCAAGATGAATAACATTTCCGTGTTGATCGCCAAGGATTTGCACTTCAATATGCCGGGCGTTAGGGATATATTTTTCAACGTACATAGTTCCATCACCAAAAGCTGCTTTCGCTTCAGCTGAGGCTGATTCAAAAACCGTTTTAATATTGGCATATTCGGTAATAATTTTCATACCGCGGCCCCCTCCGCCAGCTGCAGCCTTTAACATAATGGGTAAACCTATTTTTTCAATGGTTTGAATTACTTCCTCAAAGGATGCCACTTTTTCGGAACCGGGCAAAACAGGGACGCCGCATTGCTGTGCGATTGATCTAGCGACAAGCTTGTTTCCCATTTTCGAAATGTGCTCCGGTTTTGGACCGATAAATATGAGACCATGATCTTGACAGTTTTGTGCAAGTTCGGCTACTTCCGATAAAAATCCATACCCTGGATGTATTGCATCTGCCCCAACTGATTTCGCTGCTGTAATGATCACGGGAATGTTTAAATAACTTTTGGTTGAATTAGCTGGTCCGATGCAAACGGTTTTGTCGGCTAATCGAGCTGGCAGACTGTCTATATCAGCTTCAGAAACAGCAAGAACTGTTTCGATTCCTAAAACTTTGCAAGATCTAATAATTCGAACTGCTATCTCGCCTCTATTGACGATGAAAATTTTTTTAATATTCATTTGACCTGCACCCTCTATCTTTCATTTAATAGAAATTAAGTTTTTCCTATCATAAAAAGAGCAACGTAAAGAGAAGAAATCGGTATAAAACCGATCCCTCTAATTTCTGAGCTTAAAAAGCGATACCCATTTTATATTTTTCCAATATGATAAGAGGTGCTTACGTCTATTTGACTTTAACTGAAAATAACGGTTGGCCGTATTCTACTAGTTGTGCATCCTCAACATGAATGTCGACAATTTCTCCTTTTACTCCCGCATGAATTGCACTGTATACCTTCATGACTTCGATTAATCCAACTGTTGTCTTTTCTTCAACTTGGTCGCCAACTTTTACATACGGAGGAGCACCTGGTTCAGATTGAGCATAAAACAAACCGGCCATTGGCGCTTTAATAATTTCAATCCCTTCTTGTATGGCAGGTATTTCTTTTAAAGTGTTTGAAGGTGCTTCCTCAATCACAGCTTGTTCTTCCGTTGCAGCTGCCTCTTGGTACTGAATTTCTTGTGTTTTTGATTCTACAGGAGTTTCAGCAGCGACTTGGACAGTTTGTTTTTCAGTCTCACTTGATTCGATCACACCATTTTTACCGATTACAATTTTATAATCTTCATTTTCAAGCTTTAAAAAGTTAAAAGAAGAAGCCTCTAATTTTTCAATAAGAGCCGTGAGGTTTTGTACATCCATTTCACTTAAAATTTCCAATCCCTTTTTCTTCATATTTTCCCCTCCTACGTTTTCTTTGACAAACCCGCGTTCTATCCGAAACTTTTTTTATTTTGTTAAAACTAAAGAGCTGTTAAAACCTTGTATTTGCACATGTGTGATATCTTGCTGCTTACTAAGTTTATCTAGCAGTTGTACTAATGGAGTTGACGCTGAAAAATAGGTCTTATGAGGCCCTGCTTTACGCATCTCTTCAATTTCTTTTGTTCCTTTCATAATATAGCGAAGCAAAAACTCTTCATCCGATAAATCAGGACCGCCGAATTGCTCTCTTATTTTATGAAGAGGTACATCTCGATCTGATGGTTTTGACAACTGCTTTGCTCTCGGCAAAGATAAAATCTTATCCCGTAAATTTTGATCCATCCAAGTGTAACCAGAGTCTTCACTAAATATTCCTTGAGCGAATTGAATAATTTCATCAATTACTACTTTGTAGCGCTCGCCTGTAGCAACATTGATCGCAGCTTGACTGACAACAAATTGAGAATACGGAGTAATCATCACCGGATAGCCTAAATCTTCACGAACACGCACCGTTTCTTCCAATACTTCATCTAATCGGTTTTCAAGTTTTAATTCTTTTAATTGGTGTTTTAAGTTTGATATCACTCCGCCCGGAATTTGGTAAACATATTGGGAATAATCGTAATAGAGCGGTTGTCCGATAGGCAGATTTTCTTCTTTCGCGATTTGCATTAATTTATCTGAAGCCCGCTGGATTCTTTCTAAATCTAAGCTTGTTTGATGGCCTAAATATCCGGCATTTTTTACTGTATTGAAAACGGATGGCTGAGAAGATCCGTCCGCTAACGGCGGAATGGCAGTATGAAGGGTCCGAACGCCAAGTTTAACCGCTTCCATATACACCGCTTCGGCTAATCCCGTTGTACAATGGGAATGGAGTTCAACAGGAATGCCGCCCGCGTTTTCCAAAATCACCGGCATCAACGTTTTGATTCTATCTGGTGTTAAAAGACCTCCTTGGTCTTTTAAATAAATAACATCCGGTTTCATTGCAGCTAACTCACGGGTTTTCTCGGCATAATACTCATCCGTATGCCGTGGTGAAACAGTATAAGAAAGAGCTAGAACAACTTCTAAGTTTAAACTTCTTAAAAACGGAAGATACCATGGATAAAGTTTATCTACATTCCCGAAAATATTTGCCATAATTTGTACCCTGTTTAATACTCCCGTTTCCACAATCCGCTTATAAAACAGTTTCACAACTTCAACAGGGGCGTTTATAATCTCAAAGGGAAAAATGGCCGGTTCCCCCATAGTACCTTTTGTTACATTTGGCATTTTTTCCGCCAACATACAAACCAATTTCCAAGGATCTTCTTTTAAATCTCTTATCATCTTTTTGAAATTAATCGGCATAACGGGTACTTCAACAACGCGAAAGCCAGCATTTCCAATGTCTTCTGCAACCGCTTCCATCATTCCTGTTCGCATTCCGGCTGCCCACAAACTTTGGGATCCATCGCGAAACGTTGTATCAACAAATTGCAAATTCATTTTATCCCTCCAAAAAATTTCTAGAATTTCTTATAAAAGTAACATTTCTCGCTATATGAAAATACTATGAATCTTATTAACAAATAGTCAGTATTAATATAGAAAAATTTTTTACACATTTATTTCTTGAACTAATTTCGCTTTCATTTCAAACCTTGGTAATGTTCCTTTTGGAACAAGTTGAACATCAGAGGTAAAAATCAGTTTCGAACGAAGAGTACTCTCTATCTCTTTTTTCAATGCCGATTGCTCACTTTCGGTTAACCCGTCTTCAACCTCTACTTGAATGGGTAAAGGAGGATGTACTAACGGCGGTTTTTGTTTTAACAAGATTCGAATTTCTCCCGTTACTTGTGGACGGAAGCTGCTGACCACATCTTTAATGGCAGATGGAAATACATTGACACCTCTTACAATAAGCATGTCATCAGTTCGTCCGATGCATCTGATTCGAAAACTTTTTCTGCCGCATTTACATTCACCTGTTTTAACCCGAATTAAATCTCTCGTGCGGAAGCGAACGAGCGGACAGCATTCGCGATCGATCGCTGTATAAACGAGTTCCCCCTCTACTCCATCAGCTATTGGAATCGTTTTACCCGTTTTCGGGTCAATGATTTCGCAAATGACAAAGTCTGAGCCTATAAAATGCATTCCATCCTGTTCCGGACACTCGCTAAACAAGACAGGAGCCATATCTGCATTTCCCATTGCCTCTAAAACTTTACATCCCCAGTCTTGCTCTATTTTTCTTCTTACTTCCGGCAGACCACCTCCCGGTTCGCCTCCTACAGACATAATTTTTATGCCAAGATCTTTTGGCTCCATATGAAAATGGTCCCGTACATATTCTGCTAAATAGCTTGCATAGGAAGGGGTGCAAAATAGAACATCCGCCTGAAAATCTTGAATGCTTTGAACTACACGTTCAGAAGCGCCGGTACCAATAGGAATAAATGTTGCACCTAATCGTTCAATGCCGTCTTTCATTGAACTTCCAACGAAAAAAGTAAGTCCCATGGCAAAAACGATTCGACTGTCTCTTCCAATCCCGTGGGTCGTCAATACCCTTGCAAGAATTTCTGTCCATATATCCCAATCATGCCTTGTGATCCCAACATATGTTGGCTTGCCTGTTGTTCCTGATGAAGAATGCACCCGAATGACATCTTCTAAAGAAGCGGCCGCGTGCAACCCTAGAGGCGGTTGAATTTTTTGGCTCTCCCTTATCTCATCCTTTGTTGTAAAAGGTACTTTCTCTAAATCCCCGATCGTTTGAATATCATCAGGCGAAATTCCCGCTTGTCTAAATTTTTCTCTATAAAATGGGGAATTTTCATACACATACTTTATTTGTTTCCTCAGTTTTATTTCTTGAAAATCCTTCAATTCCACATAAGGTTCGTTGAATGCGTTTTCAAATTTCAGAATCATTTTTATCCTCCCTAAATTATAAATATTTTGTTTTTATTGAATTTTTCGATTTGATGTTATAATAAAAAACAGTTAAATAAAAGTATACATTCCCGCTATATGACATTTATCAAAAAAATAGTTGTATAAAAATATAGATTCTCGCTATATGATAATTTCAAAAGTTTTGGAGGAAGCGTATGAATGAAACCTATTCGATTCACACAATCAAAAATGCCATGAACATTCTGAAACTATTTACGAAGGAGAATCCTGAATGGAAACTATCAGAGATTTCGAAACAGCTTCATTTAAACATTAGCACGACCAAAAGGTTATTGGTGACCCTTGAAGATTATGGCTACATCTTGCGAGATTCTCAATCAAAACGATATAGGCTAGGCTATATGTTTCTCCATTTATCTGAAATCATTACAACAACAATGGAAATTCGAAAAGAAGCCAGACCCGTTTTAGAAGAACTCGTTCAAAAATTGGATGAAGCCGTTCATCTAGGAGTCCTGGAAGGAACTGATATCGCATACTTAGACAAAATTGAGAGCAAACATCCGATCCGGTTAAATTCACACATCGGGAAAAGAAATCCATCCTATTGTACAGCCTGCGGAAAAATCATGTTAGCTTATCAAAAAGAGGAGAAAAGAGAAAAGTTAGTGAAAAAAATTGAAGAAAACGGGATTGTACGTTATGGACAAAATACCGTTACATCTGCTCACGAACTGATCACTCAATTAAAGGAAATTCAAAAACAAGGTTTTGCTATTTGCATTGATGAATTTTACCAGGGGATTAGCATCGGTGCTCCTGTTTATGATTATACAAATGAAGTCATCGCAGCGATTAGTGTTACAGGAAGAAGTAATCGGATTACCAAAGAGGATATTCCCTATTTTACCCAAGAAGTCATCCGAGCCGCCAAAAAGCTTTCGAAAATGCTCGGATATTTTAATTAATCTTTAGGCGGGAGTTGCTAAATTACATGAAAAAGAAAACTTACTCTTCTTTAGAAAATGCCTTAAGAATTCTCGATTTATTTACCATGGAAAAAAGTGAATACTCCATTAGAGAAATTTCAGATCAACTTGGAATCGCCTACAGCACTGCTCATCGGCTAGTAAAAAATCTTGAAGACGAAGGCTTTATTGTGAAAGATTCCATATTGAACAGCTACCGATTAAGTGTGTCCATTCTTTCCTTAAGTTCTGTTGTGACAGCCCACACAAAACTTATCAGCAATTCTACCTATTTACTTAAGAAATTATCTTCTCAATTCAAAGCAACGGTTCAAATTGGCGTGATGCACCGCGAACACGTTTACTATATTAATAAAACAGACTACGAACATCTTATCATGGGGTATGTGACGTACATAGAAAGAAAGGTACCTTTACACTATACAAGTGCTGGAAAAATTTTATTGTCGCAACTATCTGAAGAGGAAATTATCCATTATTCCGAACAATATCTTTTAACTGCTACCGCTTTTTCAAATATTGAGGACTTTTTAGATGAACTCAAACATGTAAAAACTAATGGATATGCAATTTCAGCGGATGAACATTATCAAGATTTCATCACTGTCGCCGCTCCTTTGAAAAACACAAGCGGTCATATTATTGCTGCTATTGAATTGATATATCCAAATGATGCAAAACTATTGCGAACGATTGAGCAAAGGGCAAAAGAATTCAAGAAAGTTTGCGAGAAAATTCGGCTTAACTCGTAACGTTCAAAATGTCTCCAATCCTTTCTAGAATCATTAGTTGGATAGCGGTTCTATTCAAAGGATGCTTCTTAACTGGGATAGTTGATGTCCATCTCTTTTATCGGTATGTTTTAAGCGTTTGAAAGGTATGTCCTGTCTCTTTGGTGATGACTTGCAAAGATACCCTTCATTTTATATTTGATGTGATGATGTTGAATCATATGAAACGCTGCAACATCATCAGGAATCAACACAACTGAAAAAGAAGCTGAACAACATCTAGAGACAGGCAAGTCGCAAAAAAATAAAAGAACAAGACGATTGATTTCTTTGACCAAATAAAAAGAAGGCTACGCTTAAAAAATACTAAAACAAAAACGACTAGCTAAAATCAAGGGCAATCGTCGTTTTGCAGATTTTCTTTGCGGAACTCGATAAGGACATGTTGAATTGGGAATTGTGACATTACTACATCCTGAAAACAGCAAGCATCAGCCGGGTCCAACATTTTGAAACTGGTTCTGGTAAGGACAATGAAGGAAGCCAGCTTTTTGTAAGAACTCATGTTTTAGGACTGTTAAGACCTTTTCTCCAAATCTACTAAAGTAACACAGACATTGGCCGGAGTCTGTGCTACTACTCTTCATATGCTTTCAAGAAAAACTTGATTTCTCCATGGAAGAAAGCTGATAATTCACGATCAATTTTTACAATAGCCATATTTACAATTCGATTTATTTTAAGAATCCAAACTCCTTAATAAAGTAAGCAATTACTTTTAACTCGTTTCTAAAATGGAAAAAAGCATTTTTAAATACTTTTCATTTAACACAATTTTGTTTCGCAAATTCTTCAAATCACTTTTTCACGTATGCACTAAAACACCATAAAATATGGTATTATTTTCTTGGGAGGTGTTTCATTTGAAAATAGATAATATGGTGATTTCTCAATTTCTTATAGGTTTTTCTTTGCTTCTAATATGTCTGACAACGGAACAGAGTAACGATATTCTTCAGAAATGTTCTTTATTTATTGGAATTCTGTCTATTGTTTCTGGTTCAGTTTGGGCGTTTGTAAATGGCAAAAGAAATAAAGATCCAGTCTGATAATTTATATCGGCTGCTTGTTAGCCGATTCGGACACCTCGAATCTCTGTTTCCATTTACATTTTTTGACTAACATCAAATGTGAAAAAATTTAGTTGACGAATAAATCAAATTTACCATAACCACCGTTATCAAAAATGATTAAACGGCCTTAGTCCTGCGGATCAAGACTAGCGACTCCAATCTTAATGCAGTCGATCCCTTTATGGTCTTAGTCATTCGAAGTTTAGGATCGAGACCGCTGATTGTTTCCACGTTCTGCTTGAAAGGAAGCAGTTCATCTTGGATTAGTGTGCTTTTAAAGCTAGATAAAATTTTAATGCTGTAAAGGTTCATTTTTGTAAAAGGTTAAAAACTTTTGATCATAACCTATCGTCAAGTGAGAAATAAGATTCGTTTTAAAGTAATCATAAAATTTTTCGAAATCAACAATTTCTCTGCCAGCGGAGAATGGAATATCTTGACTTGCAACAACAAATGGAATAACGCTGGCTCGCTCATAAAATTCATAAACTAAGGACAAGTCTTCAGCCTCTGCATAACCTAATATGTATTCTGTTTTCGGAAAGGAATATTTTTCATCCAAAATGTTTTTGATTGTTACAAACTTTGGAGAAAGCTCTAAAAGGAAGTCATCGTAGTAATCAGGAATCATTGCATAGATTATTCTTTTTTGAGGAAACAATTGATTTATAATATTTTCCAATATCTCTTTCGAACGGTTTTTCTCAATGTCAAATTTATATTGTATCATAAGCAAGCACCTCTATTTTTTGTCTCCCCATTTGGGATTAATATGATGCTTTCTAATTTTATTTTAGTTGTCCGCTTATTTCCTTCTTTATAATTTAAAACAAAAATCGTTGTCTTAGTACCAATATTTTTTTCATAATTTTATACCTTTTTACAGCTTTTCATACTTTCGTTACATGCTGTTTTGCAACTATAGTGCTCTTAGCCACTCTCTAATTGCAGCAGCAACTGAACCCTTCAAGTAGAACGTCCTAATTATGAAGAATTTAATATTTCCTCCAGTTTTGATACGGAGGCATTTGCGAACTTTCTTCTAATTTTGTTAAATCAACATCTGGAAAATCGATTCCCGTTTCTAATAAATAAATTAGAGAGGAATTTTTCATATTATGAAAAAGAAAGATAGAAGCAAATATTCTTTGGCAGATCACATCTTTGCTAAAACAGTTGTATCTTTCATGTGCTTAGCCATTATTTCTTTTCCTTTTCTTGTTTTTTATTTTGTAATGCATCTTATTTCATGGACAAACGATGTTCATATTCATGCATCGGGAACCCTATCTTCTATAAAAATTGTTCTCAAATTTTTTGTAACTACTCTCTTTATTACAGTGATCATGGATATGATATTTTCCGCCGTGTTAAACCGTGCAAAAGGAATTCTTGGTTATATTTCCGAAGCTCTTCTCATGCTCGCCTTTTTCTATTTGTATGTGTTCTTTTATTCTCTTCTATCTAATGAAATTGTAATGACAGAAAAAGGTCGTCTTTATGTTTCCCTATTTTTGTTTTTCGGGTATTTATGTATTCACGCAGTATATGTTGGCGCAAAACGGCTTTCTAAATTTATAGTAAAAAATTGAGATAATTACATTTGATACGAGGTGCTGGAAAAATGATGAGAGAGGCGTTTTTTCTTTATATACTTTTACAACTATTCACTGGAGATTTGATATTAGGTCAATAAAGTAGACACAAAAATTTATAAATTTTTTTCGCAGCTACCACGCTATCACTTGGTGGCCTTTTAAAAATGGCTATGTTAAAGTTTAATGTTGATTTTATATAAAAAAGTAGAACTTCCAATTATCTGGAAGTTATATATCGTAGTTTAGTCTTATTCACCTAAAGCCCCCTTTAGTTGAAGAGTAAGAGACATCTATTTAAGTAACCTCTGAACTATTTTTGTTTTCCAAATACCAAAACCTATCAAAGCACCTACCATATTAAGTATAAAATCATCAATATCAAAACTTCCTCTTCTTGTAACTAATTGTGTTACTTCAATAACAAATAACAATATAATCATTGAGAACGTAAATCCACCTACCTTGTTTATCTTTTTAATATAGTAAGGTAGGTAAATTCCCATTGGTAAAAACATAATTAAGTTACCAAAGAGGTTTTTTATAGGTATACTTATATTCAAACTTCCGTCAAACATTGCCGTAATATATGTACTAATAGTTTTAAATGGAACGAAATTTGAAGAACTCCTTAAATATTCTATTAACGATAAGTCTGTCCATATATGACCTCTAATTCCCACAAACATAACTCCTACAAACAACAGCATTACCAGTGCTAATAAATAAAATATGAAACTAATACTAAAAATTACCTTTATTACTTTCTTCATTTACAGCTCATCCTGTCTTTCTTCGTATTTTTAATGTTAGCTCTTAAACTATCCCGCCACGTTAATTGAATAAGATATAATGTTAAATCACAAATTTAGTTAATCTGTAGCTCCTTTTTCATGGAACAGTCTATTTGCCAGCCGACTATTTTCCTTGAAAACAAACATAATACTAGCTAGATAAAGCCAATCTTCCGTATGCATTGACTAGTCTCTGTCCATCTCTTTCTTCAACAAGCTCTCAATATAATCGTTAAAACGTTCCGTTCCATCTTTCAAGGAATACAAAAAATACAATTTGTGAAAGCTAATCCAATAACTCTCAAAATCTTAATGATACTTCCTACGAAGGATACAAATATATACAGTTCGTCATTCCTCCAAATAAAAAGGCACCCCGAAGGATACTATTGTTTTAAATTCTATTTTAGAAATAAGATCAACACAGCACAGGCTATACCTGAATAAATCCAGATTGCTTGATCTTTGGCACATTGAAAAAACTTTTTCATTTTAAACCAACTTCCTTTTGGTCTACTCAATTCGACAAAATGTGTCTCACCTTATGGGAGCATTATACATAGCCTTTCGTTCGTCAACAGACTTATTTGAGCCCAGATTTTTTTTTCAGCCAGTCAACTTCAACCGTTAACTGACCTACCAATTTCTCTAAATTTTCTTGTTTGGCCTCATATTCTTTACGGATTTTATCCACTTCGCTTGAGCCTTTTTCAAAGACCATCGAGGATCGTTCTAGAAATTCTGCTTTCCAACGACTGACCATGACTGGGCTTAATTCATATTTGGCGGCTATTTCATTGACGGTTTGCTCTTCACGCAACACCTCAAGAACCACCTTAGCTTTAAATTCTGCGGTATATCGGTTTCTTTTTTTCATGGTATCATTATAACTTATTTATCACGCTCATGTGTCTCACCTTATGGGAGCATTATAATGAAGGTTTCAATTCCTCTTAGTTAAGATAAAAACCATTGCATGCGTGGATGGGGTGTTTGTTGGGATTGAAGTGTTTCAATTCCTCGTAGTTAAGATAAAAACTGGTGGGAAGGCGTAACATTTGGTTGTTACAAAAAAAGTTTCAATTCCTCGTAGTTAAGATAAAAACTTCCAATTTTCCGTTTTTCACATCAATAATTCGTTCGATGGTTTCAATTCCTCGTAGTTAAGATAAAAACGTGCGACATGAATAGCTTTTTCTTTCGAAAGATTTTGTTTCAATTCCTCGTAGTTAAGATAAAAACCCTACAAATTGTTGTTAGATAAGTATTTGGCTTAAAATAGTTTATTGGTTATTTTCATTTTAGCGAAGGTGTTACATTTAATCAATCCTTTGATTTGTCAAGGTTCAACGAAGATTTGAAAGAGTCGTCGATCCCCCTAGGATTTTTGCACGATTGGAGGTCGACGACAAATTTTCATTTTTTTTGAAAAAGATGTAAATGATCCTAGTAGTTTTATTGAACAAAGGCTTGTTGCAGAACCTTTTTGTTCCACAAGTAAGAAAAGTGCCTTTAACAAAGGCAGCAAAGGAATCATTAAAAGGACCTAGCTTCCTCCAAAAAAACTAGCCCTCCCCCATCATCTTCCAAATTTCCTTAAACACTTTCGATGGCTGTTTACGCAGTTCCTCAAGCTTTACAACTTTTCTTACATTCTCTTTCGCGATAGCCAAGAAATTTTGATCGTAGTCAAGATTTAGCACGATGTCTTTGATTCGATACGCTTTTATTTTCGAAGCTTTGTCCAAGTACCTGTCATCCAAATCAAACCGGATTCGATCCGATAGTCGTCGCAGCATTCTCCACAAGGTGACTTCTTCTTTTGATTTCATGAAAAGTTCTGGCAATTCTTTCGCATCTTTTAAGGTATTTAAGGTTGTCATCGTGTAGACAGAAATTCCATAGCCAACAGGTTTAATAATTTCTTTGAGAAAATGCCAGCTCTCGATTTCGAATTTGACATATTCTTCTGCACTGTTTTTCGGTAATTCGGTGATTTCATATCTTTTCACAAATTGGACGTCGGTTATTTTTCCGTAGCACGTCACACCGTTTGTCGGTGCAGCTCCTTTTTTCGGATAAAGGGCAACATATTTAGCTTCTTGCCAGCCTTTATTAAGACGTTTGACAGGGATGTGGTAAAATCGATGCTGAAGATTCGCCCGATAGTTTTCTTCTCTTGGGACCATACCGACAAGGACCTTTTCCTCAAGAGAAGATTGCCATTCCTCGATCGTTCCTCTTGGGAGGATTCCTTCCTTTTGTAATTCTTCAGGATTTTTTTCAATTAGTCGTTCGATCAGTTGTTCTACTAAGCGTGTGGCATTTGGTAAAAACGGCAAGCCGCCGATATTGACTTCATTGATGCTTTTATAAAGCTTGTGCTCTTGATAGCTGTCTTCATCCCACCAAGGAAATAAAACGTAAGCGCCAAAAGCGGTTCGTTCGTATGGTCCTTGGTGGCGGACAACTAGTGAATCTCGATAACGGTGCATCGTATTTATATCTTCTTCTGTTGGTCCTGGAAGCTGATAGTTTCGATGATAGCTGCTCCCTTCCATCGCAAAATCGATACGGTATTTTGCATCAAATATATAATTGTATGTGTAATCCTTTCCCTTCTTTTCGATCAATAGCATTGTATCCGGGATTTGCGGGATGGTTGGTAATTTCCCTTCGTATTTTTGATACGTTAAAATAATTTTTTCACTCGTGTACGGATGTTTATATATTCGTGTAGCTGAAGCATTTTTCTCCAGGTTGACAAATAAACCGTTTCGATTGACACGAATAATATCCTGACTCACTAACTTGTATTTTTTATCTAAGATTTGCCCTAATTTCAAAAACGTCCAATATTCGTAAAGGGTCGCGACATCTTTGACGGACATTTGATACAGTTTTCCATGCAGTGCAAGACCTCTTGTCACTAATAAATAAATTTGAAAGGCATCGCGATAGCCAGGAGCCATTTGCAATACAAGGCTCATGACAGAGCGATCGAGTATCCCGATCGTTTTCCAAAAGAAACTATTTACTTTCTTTTCTAATTCTCTTTTCATGTTTGAAAGCTTTTCGATTAGATCCTGATCAGGCTCAACCTCATAGCGCTTGTTTTTTGAATGTATTTTTTCTAGTAAATCCGCTAATTTATCGATTAATCGGTTCATCATCCATTTGACAAAACGATTTTCCAACGTATCAAACGTGAGATCTTTTTTGATTTTTAATCCGGAAACAGGCATGACGAGACGGTCATGGATCGCAATACCATTGGGCACATCTCGAAAAAGCTGCGAACGTTTTCGCAAATAATGTCTTCCTTTTTGATCGAGACGTCCTAATTGATCCCCTCTCGCCTTGACATGAGTTTTTACAAGCTGGTGGTGAGGCTGCTGTTCGATTCGTTTGATCGCTTGAATAAAAGAGTGAAAATGAACGTCCATTAAGCGAAAAAATTCACTTCTAGATGGGGTTCCCTCTAGCTTTACTTTGGCCCGCTGATACGTTTTTTTGATAAAGTGGAAGGCAAGATTATAAATTTCATCGTTTACTTCTTGTAATAGTTTGTGATAATCTTCTTTGTAATTTAATTTCGTTGGAAAAATTTCAATTGTGACCTCTAACACAGTTTTGTTTTCATTTCTAATTTCAAAGGTTGAAAGCCCCACTTCATTTTGAAACTGGAGATTCCCCATTAACACATAAGATTGTCCGATCTTTACTTTGTCTACCGCTCTTCTTAATGAAGGGTGTTCATGATAAAAAGATAATTCTGTATCGACTTTCGGAGAGACGATGACTTGGTAAATTCCGTTTTCAAAAAAGATTGGACGATGATACGACCAGTCGACTAATGTTTGTTGATCTACATCAAATACTTTTATCTCTTGAATGCCTTCCCCATCGACCGAAAATTCCATTTGTTCGTGAACATCCATGTTTCGATATTGCTTCAAACCTTGATATCGCTCATGATAAGGCTTCCCTTTCATGACGAGTGTTAATAGTTCAGTTTCAATATGGACTAGCTCTACATCCTCATGAGCTAATCCAGAAGGACGTAAAGCCATCGTCCGTTAACCTCCTTAACATTTCTAGAATTTTAGCTGCACTTTTCGGATATTTGGCATAGGAAAAATTGGCTAGATCTTCGTAATTCTCATGTAATTCAGCACCTGTACAAAACATATACAGCTGTTCCAATGCCCGTTGTACCCTCGTATCACTTCCAGAAATTCTCGGTAAGACTTTTTGAAGAAGACAGTGATCAAACGCATTTTTATATGTCATCAAATTTCCTTCTTCAGCATAGGCAAGGTAAAAACAAATTTCGTCCCGCACACGGTAACCAACATGAGCCCCAAGTGGCTGCAAGTACTGATTCACTTGTACAAGCTCATTCGTTGCTTGCTCAACGATATGTGGATACTCCTGATAAACATCTTTTAAATGCAAATATTTCGCAGAAAAAGCTTGATCCTTTAATGTAATTGGATGCTTCATAGCGACGATTATTATCATCTTGAAACAAAAAATTCAGTCGCTCTTCCCTTGGCTGTTTTCGCTCTATGTTTTACAATTCAATTTCGCCCAAACGGAGTATGGATGGGGCATCAACAATTTTTTTTGTACCCATTTTTCATTTATTTGAGGGTGGTCTTTTAAAGAGATTTTCTAAAGTTTTATATAATCCATAAATCTAACCTTCTTTCGACATGTTTACATGATTCCTTTGAATGAAAGGTATAAAGCAAAAAAATAATTTTTGAAATTAGTTATTTATAAATTCGATTAGTAATTTCTTTTCAAATGGGTCTAATTGCAACGAATCAACATTAAGTGCATTTATTAGCTCAATTACGTTATCAACATCTACTTCCTCATCTTTGTTAATATCAATTATTGTCTCTAATTTCCTTAACAAGGATAAAGGCATACCAAATTCTTGTAGAGCAGCAACAGCAGGATTACAAAAACCTGATTCAATTAATGAAGCATAAAATTTATAATCCCCGTACGATAATCCATTAGATTTAAAGACAGATTCTTGTATTTTCTGTAGTCCCAACAATAATTTAGGAAATCGAAACTCAAACCAACTTCTTCCTAATTTAGTAGCTTTTTGGACAGCTTGGTCAACACTTCGGACTCTTCTATCATTCTTTTCTAGAAAACGAATAAACCTAGCCATATTTGACTTTACTCTCACGTAGTTATACACGTAAAAAGCAAGTTGGTCACCACTGAACACTTCATCACGGTTTCTTGAAAATCTAAGATAGTCATAAATTAAATTACAGCTCACCTTTAATTGTTCATAAGTAGGATACCTAGTCCAATATAGTACAGAATGATAATAGTCTAAATTTCTCTGAATAAGCTCTGCTACCGCCAATTGTCCCTTTACAGAAATATTATTATTTCGCTTAATCACTTCAACGTCTAATACCTCTTGTTCCTTATATTGTTGAATTTTTTCTTTTGCAAAGGGCTTTAAGTCTTCTTCTTCTACCTGAATAAGAATTTCATCTGTAGCATTCTCTTGAGTATACCATGGAATATCAACAGAAATATCTGTATCATTCGGTGGTTCGTAAAACGAGTACACCCTACCAACAAAATGTTTGGTCATTCTACCAGCTCGGCCCCTAATGTTTCTATAATCAAAAAATGTGATATTATCGTTTCCTTTCTTATTATCAAAAATAATAACATTTTTAGCTGTTGTGTTAATCCCTTCAATCAACGTGCTTGTACAGAATAGATATTTTATTGTACCTCTATTAAACTCTTCCACAATATATTTTCCTAGATGCCTAGGCATAGAGCCATGATGAAAGGCGATACCATAAGGTAGTGCTTTATTGAGTGTCCATTGTGAATGTATGTTGTTTTGTATCCAATGAATAGCATCTTGATGATTACCACTCTGCTCCCAATTATTCTGTATTTTCTCCAAGATTTCTCTAACATATTTTTCAGCACTAGTTGGAGATTTACAGTAAATCATAGTTGGCTCATCCAACTGTTCTAACAATTGAAGAAGTTGGTCTAATTCTTTATTTCTTTTGCGTTCAATAAAAAATTCATCACATGAGACAGTTGTAAAATCCGACGAAATAAACCTACAATTATAACTTTGTTCAAACCCATGTGGAATAGAAGCAATATTAGGACCTAAAAGATAAAATTGTTTCGTCATTTTAATTAACTTATAAAAAGCATGGTTTAATACATTGACTCGCTCATCTTCACTTCTTGTACCATCAAGTTTATAAAACTCATCAATTACAAAAAAATCAATTTTGGGTATTCCTTCGATTTCTAAAAATCTCTCAGGTGTTAAGATAAATATATTTCTGTCACCTATCGTTTGTTTGGAAGTAAAGATGAGTTTGTAATGAGATTTATATTTATTCAACTTCAGTCTAAATTCATCAATTAAAGCTAATGTTGGAAGTATTATAACAATATTTTGGTACTGCTTCGATGCTACAATTTCTTCAATAAGTAAACTTTTCCCAAAACTAGTTGGAGCACTTAAAATGATACTTTGATAACAAGTTATTGCATCATAAACCTCCGCCTGCTTTTGATGCATCACAATATTTGGAATATTTTCCGAACGATAGAACTCATAATGCAATAACTCCCTAGTTGAAACTTTTTCTTCATTTTCAAAAGATAAATACGGAAAATATCCTAATTTATCAAGAAAATCATTCAATATAGGTTGAATTTGTGATGGAAGTTTGTTTCGTTTATCCAACAATCGTAATAAAACGTCCCTTCCTTCATGTTCAGTACTTTCATCTTTAGTTACCCGATTAATCCAAGCAAAAATATCAAAATATTGTTCCACTGATAATTGTTCTTCATCAATTAACCTTTTTACATTTTGATAATTCATATCTACCCTCATATCTGTTGCCAAATCCTTAATTTATCGTGTAATTTATCTACTAATATCTCTTTATGCTCTAAAGGAATTAGTATTAATATAATATCTACGTTGGTTGGAAGATTTTTACTCCTAAAATTTGTATGATGTTTATTTAATTCTTCAATCAAGGCCTTTTTATAATCATCACATACCACTCTATAACTTTTCACAACATCGCTATCATATGTCAAAAGGACTGGAATTTTAATTCTAGTAAAGATTTTATCTAAGCTTGTCCTTTCATCGATTAACTTTTTTAATTTATCTGCGTACTCCCAAGTATCATCAATTTTGTTTGATATGAATAAGAACTCATTACGCAAATAATCCTTATCAGTGTGGTCTTGTAGCTCTTTAACAACATCTCTAATAGCTCTGTAAATATCGTTATAAAATTTCACTTCCCCAAGCCACAACTCCAGTTCACCCTCTATTGGAACAATATGTACTGCATCAAAACCTTTGACCGTTTCATTTGCTCCATCTTTATAATATAATTTTGAAATAGCAGGGATTGAATTAAAATAGTCCCTCATTATTAAATGCAGTAGTATTTCGCCATATTCCCCTCTCGATTTATACTTATCAGTTGCATACACAATTTTCGCAGCCTTTTTTAGTTTTCTATTGGAATTAAACGGATTCATTGTAGCCTTTTCTTTTTCAGTTAATGCAAAATCTGCTAATGCAGAAAAAATCAAGTCGACCATTTCATCATATCTAAATTCGCCTAATTCATATCCTACTGAAAAACCGCGAAAATGAGTGTCTTCCACGAAAATGTCCAATATCATATCCGATTCAAATAGAGGCGTAGTTGTTGACATTCCTTCCCTCCAGATGCTGTTTAAAAAACACCATTTTTTTCTAATAATTAAATATTACAAAATATTAATTGATGTGAAAAGTAGCATTTAATGTTATACATTTACATAATTTTTTTTAATGCTGATTTTGATTTCCTATTAAATCTTGTTACACTTTTAAGGTCAATAAAAAATCCTCCTTTCTTAATAAGCAAGAAAAGAGGACTTCTACTAAATTGTTCTTAACATTTCAATTTTTATCTCTTCCAAAAATATTTTTCCAACGCTCTCAGAAATACTTCTTCTAGTTTCATCGTTCCATATGTTTCTTTGGCCAACTTCTTGGAGAAAGCGATTTATTGATGGTGTATCACCTCAAATACACTAAAAATTAATTAATATCATTATTTTTTACCTTTTATTTTTTTTGTTTAGGATTCAGCCAAAAAGAAAATTGTGACGGGTAACAAAAACGTGTAATACACATTGCTGATTTCTTGCATTGTTCATGAAGTGTATGAAATGATATATTTAACTTCAATTGTTTATAATTTTTAAAAGTAATGAGTGATTGTGTTTTGTTAATAGGTGAGATTTCCAAAATTTGATGGAAAAATATCCATATGCACCGAGTTTGTTCGGGGAGTGTGTGGGAAAGGCAATAATTTTCTCAAATTGATTAATCAGAATGGGGATTCTTTGGGTGTAATTAGTAAAATGGATAACAGCTTGGCGCCTTCCTTCATAAGTGGAACAATTGTTTAAACAAGCTTACTCTAATAGTTTCAAAATTGGTTTGGAAGAATAAAATTCACCTTCCAAATCTAAAATTTTCGTTTGACATTTTTCATGGTGATTATGCAGAAGTGCTATGGTTGTTTGACTAATTTCATAATCTTCACAAATAACCATTTTATGCCCTCCTTACAAAAAACCTAATGTAAATATCAAATACATAATCATTATAATATTCTGAAATAAATTTTTCTACCATTTATTATCTTATTTTCTAAAATATGACATAAAAGTGCACCCTTTGTCTAAAATTGGATGTCAATTTATGTCTTCTTGCTCAATGTTTAACCAATCAATATATTATTTTTCGCCTATTTAACCAAAGAAAAATACCTGCCATCCCCCGAATGTTTTAAAAGATTTCAACAAAACCCGGGTGTTGGCAGGCACTATATTAACCTTCACCTATCAAAATAGGAATCCTATCATTATATTTTTCTATTATTTTGTTGTTATGGTCATCGGCTCCTTCAATGTTTCCACTTAAAAAAATAGGTGGTTCAAACCCTTTTTCCGCCATTAAGACGATAGCTTCCGCAAAGATCGCATTCAAAATGGCAGTTCCGACAACAGTAGAGATAAAAGCTTATTAAAACAATACGTTGCAAAAGTTGATATTAACAGCACTAGTCGGCAATTTACAGATGTTAAATCCTTTTCAAAACTTATGAAAAGGTTGCCATATGTAGGAATAGCGTTCTCAATCGGGACAAATATAGGTGAATTTTGGCATAACAACAACCAATATAAATCTTGGTTTGAAAAATTCGGGAGATTTTCGGCAGGTATAGGCCTTGATATTGGTGTTGCTGCGACAACGTCTACGGGAGCAATTATAGGTTCATTCATAGCACCAGGTGTAGGAACTATTATTGGCGGGGCTATTGGCGCTGGAGTTGGTATTGTCGGGTCATGGTTGATAGAGGATACCGTGAAAGACTTTGGCGAAAAAGTGGGACGCGAAATTGAAGAAGGTGTTCAGGAAATAAAGGAAGGAGTGGAAAAGGTCGGAAAAGAAATTGAAGAAGGTATTGAAACCGTTACAGAAATGGTCAATGATTCTTTAACAACCGCGGAAAAGTATATTGCGAATTTTTTTTAATTAGTGCAATAGAAATTGAGAAAAAGATACGGTCCAATTCAAATTACTTTAACAAAGGAGATTCTAATATAATGAAAGAATTATTGCCAAACTCTAATTTGAAACAACCAGATCGCTCATTTCCATTAACAAAAAAGAAAAATAATAATTTCTCTATTAAAAGAGGAGCTGCCTTTTTTTTAGAGAGTAATCTCTTTGTACTTCTCATTCTCTTTATTCTTCTCATTAATAAAAATTACTGGAATGAAGACAGTTCAACTATTGTTTTCATTTTTATTTCCGGTTTTGAACTCTTTTTTATGCTACTTTTTGTTCCTGCTTGCTTCCTCTATGAACCGGTCAGTCTAAAACAAATCATTCAACCATGCTATTTTTTCGAATTTTTCGACTTTAATCAGCAAAGTTCCTCCTTGTTCCATAGCTTGCATACTGTTTATCAAAATATTTAGAAACACTTGTGCTAATCCGTTTTGGTTGGCAAGGACATATACTTTTTTCTCTGCAGATTGTTTGATGACCTGAATCCCTTGATCTTTCATTTTTTTTCTTAAGTGAGATAATAACTCATCTATGACAGCAATAACGTTTATCGTTTCTTTGATGTTATCTTCCTCACCTTTCGAAAGTTTTAAAAAGTTAACGAGTAATTGATTCATTCTTTGAGATGTCTCTAAAATGTCATTGGTAAGTTCGGTAATCACTCCTCATTTCCTGCCACTTCCTCTCTAAACAATCGTTCCTGCTCATTAATTGGCAAGATGCCGACTTATGAAAGCTGAATGGGTCAAATTAACTTTGACGGAGGAGCGCTCTAAAGATAGTCGAACTATCAATTAAAGGGGACCATGATAAAACTACAGAGTTTCAATTCCTCTTAGTTAAGATAAAAACACAAAAGACGTTTCTTTTGAAATCCGAAATGAAATGTTTCAATTCCTCATAGTTAAGATAAAAACCCCAGAAAATGTTGTTAAATAAGCATTTCGTTTTAAATGGTTGATTGGTTATTTTCATTTTAACGAAGGAGTTATATTTTATCAATCCTTTAATTTGTGCGGGCTCAATGGAGATTTGAAAGAGTCGTCGATCCCCCAGGTTTTTTGCACGATTGGAGGTCGACGACAAATTTCATTATTTTTAAAACATAACGTTTGTTTGCAGATCGACAATTCAATTTTGTTTAAATCCGTGTTTTTTCCAGAATGCTTTTTACTGCTGCTTCTGTATCATAGACAATATTCCACCAGCTTTTTTTTCGATCTCTTCTTTCTTTGGAACATTTTCATCTATTGATTTTGTAATATGGTGATTGCCTTTGAATCTCAAATTGATTATACACCAGATGTAAATTTATACAAGAATTGATTGTGAAATCCAAAAATTATATGAACAATATTTCTCAAGCATTTTTGGGTCAACTCGTCCGCTCCGGCGCATACATAGCCGGCAGCGTTAACTTCTTTACGGTTTAAACATAATCTTTTTCACCAAGTTCAGCTTTGCAACGTTTATTATCAACAAAAAAGCGTCTAGATGTTCGACGCTTCCTGCCCAGATTTCGTACTTTTTAACTTCACATTGACAACAAAACCTTTATATTCTTTGGTTGGCATTGTGATGGTGTTGCCCGAAAAACGAACCATCTGGTTGTTACCATTTCCGGCCAAACCGCTTGTTCCTCTAGCTGATTCAAGTACGCTTATGCAGCTGTCAAGAAAGGAAACACTTTATACTTTTCCAACCAGCTATCGCCCCGGATTTATGTCTGCCATTATTTCTCCGTTGTCTTTTCAAGAGCATATTTGATTGCAGCGACGGATCCGATCCCATACAAGGCATATTTTAATCCGTTTACTAAAACCTCAAACGAGAAAGCGCTGGCTTCAAAAATAGAGAAAGCAACGCCAAGTACAACTGCGACAATCGGAATGTAGCGATTCGAAAGATTGGTTGCTTGACGGATTGCGTACAGCAAAACGGCTAATGCCACATATGCAGTGAACTCAATTGATAGAATAGCTTCCATTTGAACATCTCCTTTCTAATTGTCATTGCTCCAACATTAGTGTATTCAAGACCTAGGGCAAGAGAAACAGCAGAAGCATAGCAATTCAACAAATGAGTTACTTGTCTACCGCACGGTTTTTTCCGTCACTGAACACTTACTTCAATGCAGCAAAAATAATAGCTACGACTCCTCCGATCACTGACACAATAATTGCGCTTGTGATCGTTAGCCGTAGCCACTTTGTATCGTTCTTAATAGATCGAATGGAGTCAGTCAAGACTTTGTGGGAACTTTTTTGATTCCTGAAAACAGATGTAAGTCATAGGTTAGCGAACCATTTTTTTGAATTTCATCCGTAAGCGCTTTCGGACTCTCATCCCTTGCCATGACAGACCGATATGTATACCTTTTTTTACCATCCTTTGAGTTCAGACAGGGCATGATAGATCGGAGTCCCGGACGATTGCTGTAAATATGGCTTGTTTCCGCGTTACCTCCGGAAGAAGACGGCGGACGCGTTGTTTCGCCTTGTTCACGATCGTCTGTTTGGTAGATGCCGTTTCCTCCGCCGGATGCGACGATTCTTCTCCTAAACGACGTCCGAAAAGACGAATCCCATCCATCCGGGCAATCATTGCCTTGAAAAACGCCCCGAGTCCCTTGTCTGTCCAACTGCGGCGGTATTTCACCCGATACGCCAGCTGGCTCATCACGCTTTCAGCCCTCCCCATCGGATACATGCCCGTTGTGTCCACTCCTTGCTCCTTCAGCCATTCCCGGTAATCACGGATGCATCCCGGCATCGATTCGATCCGGTGGATCAAGGCAGCCAGCTGTTGTTCTTTCGCTTCGTCCCCCAGCGTGCCGAGGGCGCTGTTCAGTTCCACAAGCAGCTTCTCTTCATCCTGCTTCGCCAGCTTTTGCCGAATCGCCTGCCACCGTGGATGGCCCG
This sequence comes from Aeribacillus sp. FSL M8-0235, assembly GCF_038000355.1. NCBI lineage: Bacteria > Bacillati > Bacillota > Bacilli > Caryophanales > Bacillaceae > Aeribacillus > Aeribacillus sp. FSL M8-0235. The sequence goes on from NZ_JBBOBW010000001.1 coordinate 2,054,160, forward strand.
AGAGGCATTGACGCAACTCACGCGCCACGTGGAATCGATCCAATTGGAAGCAGACCCGTCCCTTGAAATACTCCCGGCACGCGGTAATCCATGGAGCGCCGTCCCCGTTGATGACAAGAAGATCCCGACACGGATCATAGGCATATTCGTTCATCAAAAATTCCTCGAAGCCTTCCCACACCTCCCCCTTGCCCTCATGGACGTAATGGCGCTGATTCACGAATTCGATCCGTGAGCCGTTGCGCTTCCACCCTTCGTGAACGGTCAGGATTTTGTCTTCCTTGGCCCGTTTTCCCTTCCCTTGGCGAGAGACAAACAGTCCATCGGCCTCCACAAACAGCACCCGTCCATATCGCTGGTCAACCGGGCAGTGCAGCGGAACTTCAGCCTCGAGCACCAACTGGCGGATCGCCTCATGGCTCATCACCGGATACCCGACCATCTGGGCAAGCGTATGAGCCGCTTTGCGATAGGAAGAGCACTCCACAGCCAATCCCACCGCTGTTTCTTCTAGACAAGGGCTGATTGACTGTGATCCATCAAACGCTAAAAAGGAGTCAAGCAAAAACGTGTAACGGTTTTGTTCTCGGTCTAAATAGTAGTTTCGCTCAAAGGTAACTTCGCCAAACAGGGTTTGAATCGTGGTGCGTCGTTTGTCTTTCAAGTGGTACCGGCGCTTGTCACGGGTTTCCGCCAATTGTCGGTCGATGTCCTCCAACAGAGCCGTAAACAGCTCAGCGAAGGCGTTTTGCAGGGCTCGAAACAAATCAAGTTCGATCTCTTTCCATGTCAACGAATTTGTGGTAAGATGTTGTTGAATATTCATGGGACTCTCTCCTCCTGTTTGATGGTGTGGACAATGATCATCTTACCAGGGAGAGAGTCCTTTTTCATGTTTCCTGCTTGGGATCCTACCGCGCTTCGCTTGGTGGCCCCGATGAGGGGGATTGCGAACCTACGTTCCCAACCCCCTCATCGGGGAATTCTAAGAATTTCTCCCACAAACATTTTACTCACACGATCGAATGTCATTAAATGTTTGTAGTCGCCTTGTGGTCAAGAAGGCAGGAGTTTTACGTCCGGCTTCTTTTCGTCCAATAATGATCGCCAAAACAATTGACATAGAACCGTAATTAAATTACATTCTTATCCTTTGAATTTCAAATGTCGATATTTAAAACTCAATCGTTTGCTCGATTCTCATTAAAAATTTTCAAAAGAAAAAATGAACTTACTAATAAAACAGGTATTCCTATCAAGATGTATAAAAAATTTTTCGGCATAATCATATCGTATACATACAAAAAAAGAGTTGTCCAAACAAACAGGACTATATATTTTAATATTTTTCAACTCCGCATTCATTTATCCATCGCTGCTTAACATAAAATCTCTATGAAACTGTCATTTACTGCTAATTTACATTGTATTAAAACCGATGGATAAACATAAAAAAGGTCGTGTAGTATGAATGAAAGCATTTTTATTTAGAAATCTCACAACATATTGGTTGGTATCAGTACTGATAACGATCTGTCTAATCCCTAGATTCAGGATGGAAACTCCTGATGAAATATTTCCTATATTTTTATCTGCTGGCTTCTATGTATCTTTCATTGTTTTGTTGTATGGGGTATCCGCATCAATCCTCTCTGAAATTTTAAGTAAAAGTATTATGAAAAAAGAAAATCGACTATTAGTCAAAGCAATTATATACTGTCTTTCTATATCTATATTTGCATTACAGTCTCCTCCTGAATTACTGATTTATGCAGTTATTCGTGCAGTGTTCTATTATTCTGTGGACGAATTTATTCGAAAATATAATAACAATAAACAATAGCCCAAGGATTTTTCTTTTGAACCTAAATAAAAATGCTCTATCAATACAACTTCTAAATTTTATGTCGTTGGGCGAACTTTTAACGAATGTTCCGTTCTTCTAATTTCGCATATTCACCTGCTTTTTACATTTAGATGAACAAAAAACACATAGTTTTGACGGCATCTCCTTTTTTATACGATTCAGCGAGCGATTAGTCTCACGCTTTTAGAAGTCCTTACGCAATTTCCTGCTGGGTTAGTTTGATGATCAAAAAAAATAAATGTGTGATTCTTTAAGGCTTGTAATTGCGATTGAAGAATATATTCATTTTTTACCATCACAGTCGTTTCCAAGAAAAATAACGGCCTTTCCCCGGTTGAGTATCGAGAAAAGGCCGCAGCTTCATATACTCTTTTTCTAATATCTGCTTGACAGAGTTATGTGCAAGTGACTATTACAGCATTGTTGTTCGATCTAAGTCGGAAATGCCCACTTAACAGGGTTTTGTGAAAGCGCCTGACATTTTTTATATCTTACACTAATAAATCCAGCAACGCAATCAGCGCAAAAGCGACGACAGAAATAATTGTCTCCATTGCGGTCCATGTCATCAACGTTTCTTTGACGGTCATGCCGAAATACTCTTTGATCATCCAGAAGCCGGAGTCGTTGACGTGCGATAAAATGAGTGATCCCGCTCCTGTCGCTAATACAAGCAATTCAGCGTTCGTGCCAGGAATGCTGGCGGCAATTGGGGCAACAATGCCTGCCGCTGTCATCATCGATACCGTCGCAGAACCTGTCGCAATCCGAATGAGCGCGGCAATTCCCCAACCTAACAGCAGCGGAGACATTTGCGAATGTGTAGCCCAGTCTGCGATTTGGTCGCCAATGCCAGAATCAAGCAACACCTTATTGAACGCCCCGCCAGCGCCGATGACAAGCAAAATATTGGCGACAGGACCAAGGCAGTCATTGGCAAATTTTAATACTTTATCGCGATTGAATCCTCGAGCGTAGCCAAGGCTAAAGAACGAATAAATCGTCGCGATCAAAAGCGCGATGATCGGATCTCCGATAAAGCGCAGCACTTTCGATGCTTCCGACGCTTGATCCAGCGTAACATTAGCTATGGAAGCAACCAGCATTAAAATAACCGGAAGCAGAATCGTAAATAACGTGTTGCCAAAGCCAGGGAGGTCTTTCTTTTCTTTATGCTGTACAAGCTGCTCAGCGATTTCACCAGGCACTTGTTTATACATACGCGACCCGATCCATTTTCCAAACAACGGGCCGGCGATAATGGCTGTCGGCAGCCCGACAATAAGCGAATAAAGAATTGTTGTCCCGACATCGGCTTTAAAAATGCCGACGGCAGCCATCGCAGCCGGATGCGGCGGAACAAGTCCATGCACGACAGATAATCCGGCAACTAGCGGAATACCAATTGTCACAAGTGAAATTCCTGTTTCCATTGCAATTGTAAACACAAGCGGAATTAATAGCACGAATCCTACTTAGAAAAATACTGGGATCCCCACTAAAAATGCGACGACCATCATTGCCCAATGGACGCGTTTTTGGCCAAAACGGTCAATCAATGTTTTCGCAATGCGTTCAGCGCCTCCGGACTCCGCCATCATTTTTCCAAGCATCGTTCCAAGCGCCAATACGATCGCTAAAAAGCCAAGCGTATTGCCAAGACCTGCTTTAATCGAATCAATAATTCCCGGCGTTTCCGGCGACGGTGCGATCAGCGGCATTCCCATTGCCAGCCCTACGCCAACGGATGTCAAAATCAAAGCGACAAACGGATGCATTTTCGCAACCGTGATGAGCAGCAATAACACAACAATCGCAGCAATAACAATCGCGATTCCCATTTCCCTTCCTCCTCTTTTCTGTTTGATGCAAACTAAACCGATTTAGTAGCTATCCATTTCTACGCTGGAAAGAAGCAATCACATCAAACTCATCCTTTAAGCGATCATATAATCGTGTATATATATCAAATAGTTCGGAATAAATAAGCGTATTTTCTTCATTTGGCACATGGCGTGATAAAATATGAATCCACGTTTTCACCGTATCAAGCGATGGAATATCGCCAAGCGCATACAATGCCAATGCTGCAGCGCCTAGCGCAGACGCCTCGTGCGTTTCCGGTACTAACAGCTCTTTTCCCATCATATCGGCAAGCATTTGCCGCCAAAACGGAGATTTCGCAAAACCGCCAGATACGCGGATTTCCGAAAGCGGCCCAGTGACATCGCGAATCGCCAGAGCGACAGAAAAGACGCTCATACATACCCCTTCCATCACCGAGCGAATAAAATGCTCCCGCTTATGACGGAGGCTGATGCCGAAAAAAGTCCCTCTTGCGTTCGCATTCCAGTACGGTGCACGTTCGCCAGACAAAAACGGAAGAAACAGCAATCCTTCTGAACCTGCTGGAACTCTTTCAGCGTACTTTGTCAGCAGTTCATATGGATCAATGCCGAGCCTTTTCGCCACTTCGCGCTCTGGGCTGCCAAATTCGTCACGCAGCCAACGCAGCAAAATACCGCCATTGTTCGTCGGCCCGCCAACGACCCAATGATTTGGTGTAAGCGCATAACAAAACGTCCGCCCTTTTTCATCTGTTTTTTGAATTGGGGAAATCGTCCGCACCGCACCGCTTGTTCCAATTGTAATCGCCGCCTCCCCGGGCAAAATCGCTCCGACGCCGACATTAGCGAGCACCCCGTCACTAGCTCCGACAACGACAGGGACGTTCGGATCCAAGCCCATTTGCTCAGCCCATTCTTTCCTCATCCCCCGCAATATGTGCGTCGTTGGCACCAAGCTCGATAACTGCGCTCTTGTCATTCCGAGAAGTTTAAGAACATCCTCATCCCAATCAAGCGTATCTAAGCGGAACAGACCCGTTGCTGAAGCGATCGAATAGTCGACAACATATTGGCCATATAATTGATACAGCACATATTCTTTCATCGATACAAATTTGTGCGTCTGACGGAATAAATCAGGCTGTTCCTCTTTCATCCAAAGCAATTTCGGAAGCGGGGACATCGGATGAATCGGGGTTCCAGTCCGTTTGTAAATGCTTATGCCGCTTAATTCATCCAAAAGCCGCTCCGCTTGTCCGACACTGCGGTTATCGGCCCAAATAATGCAGCGGGTAAGCGGGCGTCCTGATACATCAAGCGCCATTAATGAATGCATCGCCGCGCTGAATCCGATCGCCTTCACTTGGCTAGAAGGAATTTTTAACTTAGAAATAACAGCGTTTACAGTTTTCACAACAGCTGCGAAAATCTCCTCCGGATCCTGCTCCGCCCAGCCTGGATGCTGCTGTATTATTGGATAATCAATTGCGTGGGAGGCTAGCGTCCGCCCCTGTTCGCCAAACGCCACCGCTTTTGTGCTCGTCGTTCCGATATCGACACCAATTACAACTGGCTGTTTTGCTTCCATGTCTGCTCCCTCTTTCTATGATGTTTTTTCTTTTACCGATCCTCGTTCGATAAACGTAGGCGAAAAACGAAAAACTTGCGGTTGATGCTCGCTTTTTTTGGCGATTTGCAAAAAAAGCCGTTCTGCCGCTTTTTTCCCCATGGCAAACGTCGGCTGCGAGATCGTCGTCAACGTCGGCGTATAAACATGGGCAAACGGCACATCGTCAATGCTGATGATTGCCAATTCGTCAGGAGTATTAATATGATTTCCTTTAATAAAATACAAAACTTCCATCAATGTTAAATCATTGATCGCAAACAATGCTTCCGGCAAGCGGCCGGATTCATACAACCTTGTCAATTCTTTTTGAATACGCGGGATCTCCGTTGTGATAAAATAATCGTCAACAACTGGAAGTCCCTTTTTTACTAACGCTTGCCGAAATCCTTCAATGCGCTCCATCCTCGGAACGATATGGGAAACAAGCGGCGGAGTGACAATTCCGATGTGTTCGTAACCACGCTCAGCAAAATATTCGACCGCCAATTCAGCAGCCTTTTGATTATCAAGCAGAACTGCGTCCGCTTTGACCTCCGGAACCATCCGATCGACAAACACAAGCGGAAACCGTTCTTCAAGTAATTTTTGATATATATCAGCGTTTTTTCCTGTTGGAAAAATAATCAAACCATCGACTTGTTTTGCCCGCAGCATCTCAATATATTTCTTTTCTTTCTCCGGATCATCATCGGAATTAGAGACGATAACATGGAAACCCCGCTCTTGGCACTCTTCCTCAATCGCATGCAGCACTTGCGTCGTAAGCATATGCATAATGTTGAAGACGACCACTCCGATTGTCATCGTTGTTTTCTGTTTTAAGCTGCGGGCGATAATATTCGGTTGATATCCCAATTCCTTAATCGCCATGGCAATTCGTTTTCTCGTTTCCTCGCTCATATATTCATAACGTTTATTTAAATATTGCGACACCGTGCTTTTCGAGACATCCGCCAACTTTGCGACGTCAGCCATCGTAACTTTCTTCAAAGGGATCCCTCTTTCATTACTAAATCGATTTAGTATTTATAAGCGTTTTCATAAACCGGTTTAGTAAAATTATAAAACAAAATGAAATCGTTTTACAATTATTTTGTTAAAATTTTTTCTTTAAAAATCAACATATCTGGCTGCCAAACGTTGTAAATAAATTGATATTTTTGTGAACCAGTTAAATGCGGACAAATCCAATTTTAAAAAAACTGCCCGTTTATATGGATAGATTCATTAATCGCCGATAAGAAAAAATCTTCGCAAAACATTGACGGAATTACCGGCTGTGCGCAACAGCGATCATAAAAATGTAATTTTCGACATCTATGACCCGGCAAAAAAATCTGCGATACTAGTTGACCCTTAACGATGAGCCGAAAACAACATGAGTACCAGTAAAAATCCATCCCCTCCCCCGTTTCAAATCCAGAAACCGGATAGTGAGAAATGGCTGGATAGCAAAAGATTGTAATTGCTGGACAAAAACAAATCGCGTTCAACAAAGCTGAACATTTCTGACCATTGAAAGTCGTGTAACTTAACATTCTCTTGACCATTCTTGTCAAACCGTGATACGCTCGACTTACAAATTATTTTAAAAATTCTAAAAATAATGTTACAAAGGGGTGAATATGATGCACATGGCGGATGCCTTGATTTCACCAGCTGTTGGTGGAACCATGCTGGCAACTACTGCTGGAGTTGCAGCTTATTCAATCAAAAAACTCCAGAATGAGCTGGATGAAAAGAAAATTCCTTTAATGGGAGTGATGGGAGCATTTGTTTTTGCAGCACAAATGATTAATTTTTCAATACCAGGCACTGGTTCAAGCGGACACCTCGGAGGAGGAATGCTGCTGGCAATATTATTAGGTCCTTATGCGGGATTTTTAACGATGGCTTCGATTTTGTTGATACAGGCATTGTTCTTTGGTGACGGCGGATTGCTTGCTTATGGCTGCAACGTATTTAACCTTGGTTTTTATACGTGCTTTATAGCGTATCCATTCATATATAAGTGGATTACACGTAAAGGGGTTACTTCCAAAAGAATTTTTGCTGGTTCGATGGCTTCAGCGCTGGTTGCTCTCCAATTGGGTGCTTTTAGCGTTGTCCTTGAGACTCTTTTATCGAGAAAAACCGAATTGCCTTTTGAGAAATTCGTATTGTTAATGCAGCCGATACACCTTGCGATCGGGATAGTTGAAGGGCTGGTAACCGCAGCAATCATTACCTTCGTATGGAGAGCTAGACCTGACATTTTGGAAAAAGCAGCAAACGAGGAAGCCTTTGGCAATATATCTATGAAGAAAGTATTGACAGCCCTTTCAATCGCTGTAGTTGTGGTTGGCGGTTTGTTTTCTTGGTTTGCATCCGCTAATCCTGACGGACTGGAATGGTCTATCGAAAAAACAGCAGGTACGGCAGAATTGGAAGCTCCTGACGGCATTCATGAAACACTCTCTGAAATTCAAAGCAAAACAGCATTATTGCCTGATTATGATTTTAAAGCAAGTGAAAATGAAAAAACAGCTGGACAAGCTGAAAATGCGTGGCCTGCTGTTAATGCCGGGACAAGCGTTTCGGGTATAGTAGGAGGAGCATTGACTCTTGCATTAGCCGTATTTACAGGGTGGGTCATCATGTTGATTAAAAGGAAAAAAATAAAAACGACCGCTTGATCATTTTTATGGTGGGGCCCTCCCTTTAGTTTATTAAAATATATAATAGGAATGGATGTAAATGTCGAACATGATAAATTCGCTGTCTAATATGAGGCTTCTGGATGATCTGGCGCGAAAAGAGACCTTTATACACAGAATTCATCCACTAATAAAGCTGTTAACCACAGTCGTCTATTTGACTGTGGTTGTATCATTTGAAAGGTATGAAATAATTGGTCTTTTGCCTTTTATTTTTTATCCTATACTAATTTTTGCTTTTGCAGAGCTACCAGTTGCACCAATTTTAAAAATGATATTGCTTATTGAACCTTTCATTATCGGAATTGGAATATTAAATCCATTGTTTGATCAATCTAAAGTGCTGTTTGGTGGAATTGCCATTTCAAAAGGTTGGGTTACTTTTTTATCTATTTTAATAAAATGCAGTTTAACAGTGACAGCCAGCATTTTACTCATTGCAACAACAGGGATGGATCGGTTTGCTGCAGCTTTGCGGATGGTCAAAATCCCTAAGATTTTTGTCTTACAGCTTCTATTAACATATCGATATATATCGGTGCTGATCGAAGAGGTTTCTAGGATGATAAGGGCGTATTCACTTAGGGCGCCAGGACAAAAGGGATTAAAGTGGAGCGCTTGGGGCTCTTTTGCCGGACAAATATTGCTCAGGACTTTTGAAAGAGCAGAGCGGGTATATCAAGCAATGAATTTAAGAGGCTCTACAGGAGAGTATTATACAGGAGATATTGCAAAACTTAGCTTTAAAGATCTTGCCTATTTTGCCGCATGGAGTCTATTTTTTATTATTGCAAGAATTTACAACATACCTGTATTGATAGGGTCATTGTTTACAGGAGTGATTTGATAGGATGAGTCATCATAAAATTGAAGTGAGGAATCTGCATTTTTCGTATCCGGATGGACATGAAGCAATTAAAAATATGTCTTTTTCCATTTATCATGGTGAATCAGTCGGAATCATTGGTGCAAATGGTGCTGGGAAGTCTACGCTGCTAATGCTGTTGATGGGAGTTTATTTTCCGGATGGCGGAGAAGTGCTGGTAGGAGATGTGCGTGTAACCAAAAAGACATTACCGATGATTCGCCAAAGATTGGGAATGGTTTTTCAGGACCCTGACGACCAATTGTTCATGACTTCTGTTTATGATGACGTTGCCTTTGGACCACGAAATTATAAGCTGGAAGAGGAAGACGTGGAGAGACGGGTGATGCAGGCACTGGAGAAGGTTGGAATACCTCATTTGAAAGACAGGGCCCCCTATAAACTATCAGGAGGAGAAAAGCGGTCTGCCGCAATTGCATCCGTTTTATCCATGCAACCTGATGTATTGATCATGGATGAGCCAACTTCTGGCCTGGATCCAAAATCAAGACGGAGAGTAATTGATTTGTTAAAAAGCTTTGAACATACAAAAATAATTACCAGCCACGATTTGGACATGGTACTTGAAACCTGTAAAAGGATTATTGTGATAAAAAAAGGAGAAATAGCTGCAGATGGAACCGCAGTGGACATTTTATCCAATGAAGATCTGCTGAATAGCTGTGGCTTGGAATTACCTCTTTCACTTCAAAAATGTCCTGTTTGCGGAACTTCAAAAGGCAAATTCGGATATATCCATGAGAAAATTGTAGTCGACAAAGAAGCCAAAAAAGAATTGCGATTGACCGGAGAATGAGTTTGCTTTTGAAATTTGAAGAAGCTCAAATAAATTCAACTATTTCGAAGCAGTTGACCTTATGAAATAAGCACTGCCTAATCTGACGAGAACCATAAAATATTCTCTCGTTTATTTTGATGTTCCATGCACCCACGCTCCGACATCACTTTCACAAAAAACATCGGCTGGCTCATTGATGTTCCGAACTTAACTTATATCCGTTTCCCCGATTATAAAAATGATGAAGCACGACCGCATAGGCCGTGCTTTTTTGGTTAAAATTTTTCTTCATAGTTAAGATAAAAACGCCGACGGTACGCCGAAAAAACCGGTGTACATTCGTGTTTCAATTCCTTATAGTTAAGATAAAAACGTTTTTCTCTCGTATTGACTATTCCCCATTATCGGAGTTTCAATTCCTTATAGTTAAGATAAAAACCATACGCTCCCTATTCCGGTTTTCGTTGAACATTACTTGTTTCAATTCCTTATAGTTAAGATAAAAACAAAGACTAGCGGTTGCTAGTCGGTCAAAGTTCAGAGTTTCAATTCCTTATAGTTAAGATAAAAACGGCTTCGGCAAATGAATCCATTTTGATTCTTCCTTTGTTTCAATTCCTTATAGTTAACTGTAGATGAGCAATTTTCATTACAATAATTACCATGTAAAAAGAGACAAACGGAGTACCCCTTATGCCACATGGAGCTGTTTTTTGACAACATCAATGGGAATATCTTGCTTCGCTGCATGGTAAATGAACTCGACGAGACTATGCCCTTTCTTCGTTCGGAGAAGATCAAGCCCAGTAGAGAAATCCCGGTTGGACTCGACCATACTGTACACATAAGCGAGTTGCACCAAGATCCAATACCGTTTCACCGCCCGACGTTGACGAACGCGGTACCCATCGAGCTTCAGCTGGTCTTTCGCTTGTCGAAAAAAGCATTCGATCGACCAACGTTGGGCATAGTAGCGCAAGATCTCTTCATCGCTTAGCTCCCGGTCGGTGCTCAAGACGCAGTGAAGATGTTCGGGTGTCATCGGCTGATCGGCTTTCCAAGCCAACAACACAACGGCATCATCGAGACCTTTCAGCGATCCCTCGTAGCGATACACGCGATAACGCTCTTCTCCCACCGTGACGAGATGGGTGTCGTTCGGTTCGATATAGCGGGCAAACTGTTTGGCTTGGATGGCGATGCCTTTTGGATAAAGAACCCGATTCGTCTTGAGCATCGCAATGACGTGGAATCCTTTTTTCAGGCAGGCTTCCACGAGTGTTTTCGATGGGTACCAAGAATCCATCAGCACATAAACAGAACCGTGCACATCCAAAGAAGAAAGCATCTCGATGGCCCATTGACCCTTGCTTTTCCCATCCGCCTTGTCGTAGAGGCGGAACGCAAAGGGAAAAGCCTGGGTCATCGTATGAACCATGAGCCAAACAAGAGAATGTCCCCAGATCGACTTTTTCTCTGTGTGAGAATAGTGCCAATCACACCCTTGAATGGCGTGCGTTGCCCGTGACGAAGGCTTGATTTTTTGGCAAATCGTATCATCGATCGAAACAAAAAGGGGTTGATTTTTCTGTTTGGCGATCCGTTCGACACGATGAAGCATCCATTGCTGGAGTTTGCGAAGCAGCGTCTCTTCATCCCAAGGGCTTTTCGTGAAAAAATGGCTGAGTGTCGTTCGATGATTGGGGTGAAAGCTCCAATGATGAAGATCGGTCAACGTTCCAGAAAAGCCTTTCGTGATCATCGCATCCACGATATGAACGAGATGCTTCATGACAGGTTTTGAAAAATAAAGTGCCAACCCCAACATCGTGAAAAACTTGTGGATTCCTTGATGATGTGCTAATCTATTCATGAGACATGAACCTCCTTGTGTGAATGGTTTGTTGGCACATCTATTCTAACCAAGGAATCGGGTTCATGTCTCCTTTTTTGTTTCGATGTAAATTTATGTTAGTGATTTTGCTCATCTACAGTAGTTAAGATAAAAACCCCCAAAAATCGCTGTTATATAAGTATTTAGTTTAAAATGATTTATGAGTTATTTATATTTTAGCGAAAGAGTTACATTTTATCAATCCTTTGATTTGCGTGGGCTCATTGGAGATTAGAAAGAGTCGTCGATCCCCCAGGATTTTTGCACGATTGGGGGTCGACGACAATTTTCATTTAAAACAGGCTTTCCACGTTTGCAGGCCAACAATCAAATCCGTGTTTTATCTGAAATATTTTACCTGATCCATCTGTTTTAATAGAGCAAACGGCCGAACTAGAAGTTCATGCCGTTTGTTATTTCCATTGAATGGTTAGAGAGATAGACCATCATCGTCACGGTCTCTGAACTAAACAGTATTGAAATCAATACGCTTAAGCGGCATCATCCGGTAGTGTCCATATTCCACGGATAAAACGCTGTGTTCTGGGTTTATCCTTCTCACTCATTTGCGGTGAGAGTGAGACCATCTTCAACGCATAAAACGCCGTGTTTCTGGAGCAAGGATACGGCCTACCGATGAATAACGATTAAGTAATCACTCCACTCCACCAAGATGCAATACAAACATAATCATAGCGGCAATCGCCGCGCCGGCGAAAGAAGAAGGCGTCTGAAAACCGTAAAAAACAGCAACGATGGGAACCGCCAATACCTGCAAGCAAAATATCGGTAAAATGACATCAAGCAAAATCAGAATAAAAACATCTAAGCTGTCTTCCTCCCTATCGTTTTAGCTTGTAAATTCTCTCCGGCCTTCCAACAGAGCCGTACAAAATGTCAGCTGTCACTTGAGAAATGGAAACAAGATATTCTAAATATCTTCTTGATGTCGTTCGGCTCGCGCCAATAAGTTTTCCTACTTCTTCCGCTGTAATGCCGTCTCGATATTGCTTCACTACCGCCAGCACTTTCTCCAATGTCAATCGGTGAATTCCTTTTGGCAGTTCCCCATCTGCGTCTCCAAAGGTACGTTCCCGTCGAATTAATTGATCGATTTCCTCCTGTCCAATCAATTCTTTTTCCTTCATCAGTTCATGCATTTTATAAAAATATTCTTTGTATTTCACCAATGTTTCGGTAAAACGGTCGAGCATAATCGGCTTGATAATATAGTCAAACACTCCGCCATGCATCGCTTGCTTTAATGTATCAATTTCTCTGGCAGCTGTAATCATAATAATATCGATATTCGCAAAATGCTCGCGAATCCATTTTAAAAATTGAATCCCATTCATATCAGGAAAATAAATGTCCAGCAGCACTAAATCGGGTTGCAGCACTTCTATCAGTTCTTTCCCTTCCTGTTCATTTGTGGCAATCCCGACCACTTTATATCCTTCTACTTTTTCAACAAAGCGGCGGTTAATTTCGGCAATACGTTTATCATCTTCGACAATGAGCACTTGAATAGTGTATTCCATCATAATTCCTCCCGTTGCTTCGGAATGATAACGGTAAAAACGGTTCCTTTTTCTCGCTCTGATTGATAAGTAATGTGCCCTCCAAGCACCTTTAACGAATTTTTTACTAAATCCAGACCGTATCCTCTCTGTGCATTCCCCTTGGTGGAAAATCCCCGTTCAAATATTTGTTCAGCAATCTCTTCCTGAATACCCGTTCCGTTATCTTCCACTTCAATGATTAGATCGTCGCCAAGATCGGTTAAAAAGACGTTGACCCGCTTTTGGTCACGCCCATTATGCAATGCCGCCTCCATGGCATTATCAATAATATTGCCGATAATCGTAACAAGATGATCGCGGTCCAATTGTTTCGGAATATCTTTAAAGCTGCTTTGCCGATCAATATCAAATTGAATTTTCAGCTCATTAGCTCGGTTAAATTTTCCGATTAACAGCCCTCCAACAATCGGGTCAGGTACTTCTTTCATCACAAAACGAACGATATCCTGCTGCATGTTTGTTTCTTTTGTAATAAGTTCCAACGCTTCTTCATAAGATTCCAGCTGAATCAATCCAGAAATAAGATATAATTTATTGGAAAATTCATGTGTCTGCGCCCGCAGTGCATCGGCATAGCTTTTTAGCTGGGAAAGCTCTTTTGTCAATCGGTACAGTTCCGACTTATTGCGAAATGTCGATACCGCCCCAATGACGTTTTCTTTTTTATCAACAATCGGAATGCGATTAGTAATGATCGTTTCTTCACCTAATATCATTTCGTCATCATATTCTGCTTCACCTGTTCGAATTACTTCTAACAGCCTAGAATGAGGAATAATATGTAAAATATATTTTCCTAGCACATCTTGTTCTCTCTCATAGCCTAACAGCGTCATCGCCGTTTTATTGACCATTGTAATGATTCCATTCTGATTCACAGCAATAATTCCTTCGCGAATCGCTTCTAAAATCGCCTGCTTTTCTTGGTATAATAGCCCGATTTCTTTCGGTTCCAATCCATGAATCGATTTTTTTACCGTTTTGGCAATAACAACCGCTCCAATAATCCCTAGCAATAGTGCAAGGACAGAAAATAAAAAAATGTTTGAGGTATATGACCAAACGATATCCTCAATATCTTCCAGCAAAAAGCCTACCGATACAATGCCCACCACATTTCCCCGCTCATTGAAAATCGGTGCTTTTCCGCGTATCGCCGGACCGAGCGAACCAACCGCTTCAGAAATAATCGCTTTTCCTTTAAGCACCTCGTGATTATCTCCCCCGACCATCTTCTTCCCAATTCGATCTGGGAGCGGATGGGCGTAACGAATTCCTTGTCTGTTTCCCACGACAACGTACTCTGCGCCTGTTTTTCGACGAATCATTTCTGCAAACGGCTGAATTTGTTGATGAGGGTTCGGCTGTTTAAAAGCGTCCCGAATGTGAGGCGTAGCGGCCACCGTTTCTGCTACATTCAGCGCCCGCATTCCGATTTGTTCTTTCAGTGTTGCCGCAAGCATGTACTGAAACAAAAAGGAAAGAAAAATAATAACAAATAAAAGCAATGAACAAATAATGATCACCAGTCGCGTTTGCAGCTTCATTTTTCTCTCTCCTTGACTAAAAATAGAGAAAGACTATCCGCCAAAAGGCAATAGTCTTTCCCTTATTACATATCTTCATTTACAATAATCGACTTCCCTTTTAATTTCATGATAAATGGCACAACAATCCATAAAAACGCTATGATCAGCAGTACAAGTGAGATTGGTTTTTCAAAAAACACCATAAAATCGCCATTCGACGCTGTAAGTGCTCTTCGCATGTTATTTTCGATCATCGGACCAAGTACCAGCCCTAATACAAGCGGAGCAAGGGGAAAGTCATGTTGTGCCAGCAAATAGCCTAAAAGGCCAAACCCAATGAGTAGAAACACATCAAATATTGTGACTTGCACCGCATAAACACCGAAAACCGAAATCGCAACAATAAGCGGCAGCAAATATTTAGTCGGGGTTTCAATAATTTTAGCAAATATTTTGACAAGAGGCATGTTTAAAATAAGCAGCATCACATTGCCGATAAACATGCTGGCAATAAGCCCCCATGCAACATCTGGATGTTCGTCGAAAAGAAGAGGACCCGGCTGGACGTTATACATAATTAACGCACCCATTAAAATCGCCGTCGTCCCAGAGCCAGGGATTCCGAGCGTCAACAGCGGAATCATCGCCCCTCCTGAAGCGGCATTGTTCGCTGATTCCGGCGCCGCCACGCCGGCGATCGTTCCCTTTCCGAATTTTTCAGGCGTTTTGCTTAATTTCTTTTCCATGATATATGAGAAAAACGAGGCGAGCGTCGCCCCTGCTCCCGGCAATACGCCGACGAAAAAGCCTAGCAGCGATCCGCGCGCAATCGGTCCCACGCTTTCTTTTGCTTCTGCTTTCGACGGAAGGATGCGGCCGATTTTTGCGATTTCGCCGTCATTTTTCTCCTTATGAAGAATGGCTTTGAATACTTCTCCTAAGGCAAACAAACCGACCGCTACCGTTAAAAATTCCAAGCCCCCGTATAGAAACGAAATGTTATACGTAAACCGTGCCACACCTGATACATTATCAAGACCAATGGTCGAAAGTAACAAGCCAAAAACAGTCATCATCCACGCTTTTGTCATCGAGTTTCCCGCCAGTCCACTGACAGCAGCCAATCCGAGAAGCATTAAGGAAAAATATTCCGCTGGGCCGAATTTCAACGCTACATTGGAAAGCGGCTCTGCCAACAGCACAAGGGCAATTAAGGAAACGAGCCCGGCGACAAATGAACCGATCGCCGCAATCGCTAAAGCTGCCCCCGCCCTTCCCTGCTTTGCCATTTGATAACCGTCCAATGTCGTTACAACAGAGGAGGACTCTCCAGGCGTATTTAATAAAATCGATGTTGTCGAACCGCCGTACATCGCTCCGTAATAAACACCAGCAAGCAAAATAATCGAGCTTGTCGCCGCTTGAGCTGGGTCAAGACCGGACGTCATTGAAGCGGTTACCGGGATGAGCAGCGCTACCCCGCTCATCGGCCCAATTCCTGGCAGCACTCCTACCGCCGTTCCGATGAGCACTCCAAGAAAGGCGAAAAACAGATTGTGCGGCTGCAATGCGGTCTGAAAACCATCAATTAAAAATGTCAATGCATCCAAACTTTTCTACCTCCTTTACTGCAACCAAATTGGCCAGCTAGGCAACGTTCCTTGCAACAGCTTGACGTATAGCCCGTATACCCCTAGAGAAAAACAAGCGGCAAACAACACCGATTTCCACAGCCCACCTTTTTCCATTGCCTGAAATCCAATAACAAGAAAGACAAAAGTGGTAATCACATAGCCGACTGTTTCTAATAAAGCAGCATAGAAAACGGCGGCAAGTAAAATGATGAAAAACTTTTTATATTGCAGCGGCAGCTTTTCGCTTTCTGAGTGCGCATATTTTGCTGTTTCGAAGAGCAGTTTAATGCTTAATAACACAAGAATAAGTCCTAGCAAAAATGGAAACACGTTTGGTCCGACGGCACTCCCATACGCACTTTTCGAGATTCGCAGACTTTCCACCATAAACAAAGCTCCAACAGCCAAAAAGGTGATGGCAGCAATGCGATCAAACGTTTTACTCACTCACATCCCTCCATTCTTGTTATAAAGATGGGGAAGAATTCTCTCCCCGTCCACTTACTTATGCATTCCGAGCGATTTTAACATGTCGCTAATAAGCTGTTCTTGTTCTTGTAAAAATTGTGTAAATTCTTTGGAACCTTTGTACTCAGGCTCCCAGCCTTGTTTTGTTAACTCCTCTTTCCATTTTTCATGCTCAGACAATTTTTTGAATGTATTTTCCCAAAACTTTTTCGCATCGTCAGACATTTGTTTTGGACCAAAGACGCCGCGCCAAATTGTAAATTCCGCATCAATGCCAAGCTCTTTTAACGTCGGTACGTCTTTCAAAACACCGCCAAGACGTTCCGGCGCTGAGACAGCAAGCACCCGCACTTTTCCTGCTTTTACATATTCCCCGACAGAAGAAGCATCGGTTGCAATGACATCGGTATTTCCACCAAGCAGCGCTGCAATTGCTTCCCCTCCGCCATCGTACGACACGTATTTCACTATTTTCGGATCGATACCGGATTTATAAATAGGAAGAATCGCAACCAAATGATCCATCGATCCTGGTGCAGATCCGCCGGCAACCGTCACCGATTTCGGATTTTGCTTAATCGCATCCAATAATTGAGACAACGACTGAAATTTCGAATCCGCTCTGACCACGATCGCTCCAAAATCTTTTGTTAGTTGGGCAAGCGGTGTTGTATCTTTATAACCATATGGACTATTTCCTTCCGCTTTTAAGTTGTTAATAATGATCGGCGGGGAGTTGACAAACAGCTTATAATCATTGTTTTTATCTTGCGTCGCATATTCCGCCATAAACACGGTTCCTCCACCGCCCGGTTTATTCTCTACCGTCATCGTTTGCTCCACCAGATTTGTTTCATCCAATATTTTCGTAATCGCTCTTGCTGTTAAATCCCAGCCGCCCCCAGCACCTGAAGGAGCGACAAACATAATCGGTTTTGTTGGATAATTTTCTTGTTTGTTAGATGATTTTGTCGCCGCAGTACTTCCGCAAGCCGCCAGCATCACCGCGACAATCCCCATCACTAGAAAGAACCACCACTTTTTCATTTCAACAGTACCCCCTTGTTTTTTGACAGCGTTTACATTTTCAAAGGTATTATAGCAGCAATTTTCTGAATAATGTTTTTTTGCAAATAAAAATAATTATGTGCATTTTGTTCATGAAAATAGAAAAAACCTGTCCCCAACAAGACTGATGTGGCAAAGAACAGGTTAAATTTAGATTTATAGCTATTACAAAAGGATGGCCTTCTTCTCATTGTGAATATTGGAATAGATCCTCGTCTACTCTGGATTTTTGAATAGTTTGTTGTAAGGTGAAGGTTTACTTGTCGTTTTATAATTAACAGAAATAACGCAGCAATTCCTTTGGTTAAACCGCATAATATTACACGGCTGGTTTTGATCAGATGATTATTCGTCCCAAGTTTGCGGATTGGAGAACGCAACCCGGACGACTTCGTCGGAAATGAAATATCAATAAAGCGTTGAAGGATTTTTGAATATAGGATTCATATGCGCTCTACAGTTTTTTTCGTCTAGCATTCGATTGGCTGCAGTTTAACTTCTTTCTTCCCGATTGGTACGATCCGGACGAGCTTCCTCGTCTTTCATGGTGTTCCATTCTTTCGCTTTCTTTTACTTTGTACTTACGAATTTCATAGTTTTGAAGCTATCACTTTTGAATACATTTTTTATAAGATTGGCCGTTATCTTTCACAAGTCTGTGCATAATTTCCTGCTGGATTGTAGAGATGATCGCTATAAAAATAGATATGTGATTTCTTTTTCTTGAAAAAGTATGGCTTATATATCATGAAAATACTTCAATTCTGAAAGATGGATAAAAATGTTCCTGTCTACTTGACATGGCTCACTTCACATTGGCCGTGCTTTTTTGTTTAAAGTTTTTCTTCATAGTTTAAAATAAAAGCATATTTTTGGGCGGAAATTGCGCCATCCACAACAGGGCTTCAATTCCTAATAGTTAAGATAAAAACGGAAAGGAAATGTATGATGCTGTTTTGGCCATTATTCAGCTTCAATTCCTCATAGTTAAGATAAAAACTCGCCAACTACACAATGAAAGGTTCTCTTGTTGGAGGCTTCAATTCCTCATAGTTAAGGTAAAAACGAAGATGTTTTCAAACTCCTAACATCACCGTCATTCTTGTTTCAATTCCTCATAGTTAAGATAAAAACAAAGCAACTTCACAAGAAGTGGTCAATGCTTTTTCACTTCAATTCCTCATAGTTAAGATAAAAACAATTATACGATCACCAACGGCGCGCTGTCGAAAAGTGTTTCAATTCCTCATAGTTAAGATAAAAACAAAAGCCTGAAGATAATCCTAGAATCGAATCTTTACTGTTTCAATTCCTCATAGTTAAGATAAAAACTTATATGCGCCAGAACTCCGAGATCACTATTACAAGTTTCAATTCCTCATAGTTAAGATAAAAACGGCATTTTTATTCGCTGAAATCGTTGGCATTCCGATGTTTCAATTCCTCATAGTTAAGATAAAAACCCCAAAAAAATGTTGTTAGATCAGCATTTCGATTTAAATGGTTGATTGGTTAATTTCATTTTAGCCAATGAGTAAAAATTTATCAATCCTTTGATTTGCGTAGGCTCAATGAAGATTTGAAAGAGTCGTCGATCCCCCGGGATTTTTGCACGATTGGGGGTCGACGACTCTTTTTTATTTCCGTTTAAAACAGATTTCTAAGTTTGCCTGCCGACAATGAAATCCATGTTTTATCAACCATTTTACCTGATCCATCTGTTTTAATAAAGTAAACATCCGGCTCATTCCCTTCTCATTCAATCAATTGAAGGAAGAGTGAGACCATATTTAACATTTCATTCAGGAAAATTGGTTTAGGTCTATTCGATCGGTTCCTATGACCTAAAATAAGAACATGATCTGAAAAATGATTGGTGATTTTTACTGTTTGAGGTGTTTCTCTTTGTACTCCAGCGGGCTTAAATACCCAAGTGTTCCATGGATTCTAATATATTAAACCAATGAACATAATCATCTAATTTCAGTTTCAATCGGTCTAAATTTCCGAAATATTTTTTAACAAATTCTGTTTTGATAATTTTAAAGGTTGCTTCAGCTACTGCGTTGTCATAGGGACAACCCTTCATGCTTAACGACCGATTAATCTAAAAAGTATCTAGAGCTTCATCAATTGTCTTTTTCTTGAATTCATTGCCTCTGTCTGTGTGGAATAATTGAATTTGCCGTAAATCTGCTTTCACTTTTGATCAAGATTCGATGCGTAAATATGAAGAATACACCTCATCAATTATGGAGTAATTTTTTTCAATTTTTGTGGGTGCTTTTTATTGAAAGTTAGATTTATTGTTTTCACCCACAAATATAAAACCCCTCCAACGCTTGAGCGTCAAGGGGTTTCGGGATTAATATTGAGTGATGTATTGTTCGCGCTCCCATGGGTGCACTTGTGTGCGGAACATATCCCATTCGATCTCTTTTGCTTCGACGAAATGTTCGAATAAATGGGATCCTAAAGCACTGACAACGACTTCGTTTTGTTTTAAGTTTTCAAGTGCCTCATATAATGTTGCTGGAAGGTCGACAATGCCGTTTTCGATGCGTTCTTCTTTTGTCATCACATAAATGTTGCGATCTACTGGTTTTGGCGGAGTTAATTTGTTTTTAATGCCATCGAGACCAGCTTTCAAGAGTACAGCCATGGCAAGGTATGGGTTTGCAGATGGGTCAACGCTGCGCACTTCAATACGAGTGCTCATGCCGCGAGATGCAGGAATCCGGATTAACGGGCTTCTGTTGCGGCCGGACCATGCAACATAGCAAGGAGCTTCGTAGCCAGGCACTAAACGTTTGTAAGAGTTGACAGTTGGGTTTGTCACAGCTGTAAAGCTTGTTGCATGTTTGATGACACCTGCAATGAATTGTAAAGCTGTTTCGCTTAATCCATCTTCTGTATTTGGATCGTAGAATGCATTTTCACCATTTCGGAATAAAGAAAGGTTGCAGTGCATACCTGAACCGTTGACGCCGAACAATGGTTTTGGCATGAATGTTGCGTGCAAGCCGTGTTTACGGGCAATGGTTTTCACAACAAGCTTAAATGTTTGAATGTCATCACAAGCTTTGATGGCATCTGCATATTTAAAGTCAATTTCATGCTGACCAGGTGCTACTTCGTGGTGGGAAGCTTCGATTTCGAATCCCATTTCCTCAAGTTCCAACACAATGTCGCGGCGGCAGTTCTCGCCTAAATCAGTCGGCGCAAGGTCAAAATATCCGCCATTATCATTCAATTCTAATGTTGGTTCACCCTTTTCATCCAGTTTGAATAAGAAAAATTCCGGCTCAGCACCTAAATTAAATGCTGTAAATCCGAGCTCTTCCATTTCCTTCAGCACTCGTTTTAAGTTGTTGCGCGGATCTCCTTCAAAAGGCGTTCCATCAGGATTGTAAATATCGCAAATTAAGCGGGCAACTTTCCCTTTTTCCGCTGTCCATGGGAAAATGACAAACGTATCTAAATCAGGATACAGATACATATCAGATTCCTCAATGCGGACAAATCCTTCAATAGATGATCCGTCAAACATCATTTTGTTATCCAACGCTTTTTCTAATTGGGAAACAGGGATTTCAACGTTTTTAATCGTTCCCAAAATGTCAGTGAACTGCAGGCGGATAAATTTTACGTTTTCTTCTTGGACTAAACGAATAATATCTTCTTTTGTGTACTTTGGCATATTATTTCTCCTCTCATATATAAAAAATAAATTTATATAGCGATATTATCAATGAAAGAACCGTGAAAGGTCTCCTTGTCTTAATGTTGCACGGTTCATTCTTCCAGCATGGAGAAGTTCTTCCTTTAATAGTTTGCGAAGTTCGGCATCAGATAAATCTGATTTTTCTTTTGCCAATGAGGATCTTTCGAAAGTTTGTCTTTCTTGTTCGTTTTCTTTATACGCAAATATTTGCTTAATACCTGCCATATTGACAC
The DNA here is from genome assembly GCF_038000355.1 of Aeribacillus sp. FSL M8-0235. Lineage (NCBI taxonomy): Bacteria > Bacillati > Bacillota > Bacilli > Caryophanales > Bacillaceae > Aeribacillus > Aeribacillus sp. FSL M8-0235. Next base: position 2,075,997 of record NZ_JBBOBW010000001.1, read on the forward strand.
CCTGCTCAATCAACGATTTAATTTCAAGCAATCTATCGACATCATTGAAGGAAAATAACCGGCGATTGCCTTCCGTTCTCGCAGGGGAAATAAGACCATGTTCTTCATAATATCTTATTTGTCTGGCAGATAGTTCCGTCAGCTGTTTTACGATGCTGATTGGAAACAACGGCATGGAACGGCGGTCTTGATCATTCATGCTCTTTTAGCCCCTCCTTCCTTTTGCTTATCTACATTATAGATGAATGTAAGATATCATGTCAATATAATGTCATAAAATTTAACATGGTTTTTTATACAAGGAAAACTTTATCGTTTGACAGTCCATTTAACGAATCGAGAATTGGCAAATATGATCGGAACGTCCCTAGAAACCGTAAGCAGAACGCTGAACCAGATGAAATGTTTTTTTATAGTTCGACTAATCGTTTTTCTATTAATTCATTGACGGCATGGAAAATAGCGATTTTGACATGTTCAAACGTCAAGCCTCCCTGCACATATGCCACATATGGAGGACGAATCGGTCCATCCGCTGAAAGCTCAATGCTGGAGCCTTGGACAAAAGTCCCGGCCGCCATGATGACTTGATCGCTATAACCCGGCATTTCATTTGGAACCGGTGTTACATGCGAGTTTATGGGCGATGCAGATTGAATCGCTTGGCAAAACGCAATCATCATATCTGCATTATCAAACTGAACGGACTGAACTAGATCTGATCTTTTCTCATTCCAGCTAGGATTGACTCGCAACCCGATTTCTTCCAGCATTGCAGCGGTAAAAATCGCTCCTTTTAGCGCTTGTCCAACAACATGCGGAGCGAGAAAAATACCTTGAAACATCTCATGAAGACTGTAAAGCATTGCACCGGCTTCCCTTCCGATACCTGGCGAAGTGAGCCGGTACGCGCAAGCTTCCACGAGCTCTTCTTTTCCAACGATGTATCCTCCCGTTTTCACAAGCCCTCCTCCAGGATTTTTTATAAGAGAGCCTGCAATAAGATCAGCACCTGCATGTCCCGGCTCCTGATCTTCGGTAAACTCACCGTAGCAATTATCGACAAAAACAACAATTTTTTCATTGATTGATTTGATGAAAGAAACCATTTCCTTAATTTCATGAATGGAAAATGACGGTCTGACATCATATCCTCTAGAACGCTGAATTCCGATCATTTTTGTTTTATCACTGATTGCCGCTTTTACTCGGTCAAAATCAACTCGTCCTTCAGGAGTCAGATCAATTGTTTGATAAGAAATGCCAAATTCTTTTAAAGAGCCTGTCCCCTTTCCGCGGATACCGACAATTTCTTCAAGCGTATCATACGGCTTTCCGGTAATATAGATAAGTTCATCGCCGGGCCTTAATACGCCGAAGAGAGCCGTTGAAATGGCGTGTGTACCAGAAATGATTTGCGGCCGGACAAGTCCTTTTTCACATCCAAAAATATCAGCATAAACATCTTCCAATGTATCCCTGCCGATATCATCATATCCGTATCCTGTTGAGGGAATAAAGTGGGAATCGCTCACCCGATGCTTTTTAAAGCTTCTGAGCACACGAAGCTGATTTACTTCCACTACTTTGTCAATTTCTTCGTGAAATGGTTTTATTTTTTTTTCTACTTTTTGAGCTATGTCCATAATTTTTTTTCCATGTGTAAAATATTGAAACATCTGTAAAACCCTTTCTACTTATTCTTCATAATTTGATCATATACTGGATGGTCGCGAAACACTAGACCAGAAACGATATAGTGCTGATTTTGTTCGTCAAATTGCAAGGTTGAAACGAGCGTATTTGCTTTTAACAACGATAGACGTTTCCCATCACCTGTTGGAACGGAGACAACGTAAGGATGCATTTTTTTCTTTAATTTTTCTTCAATAGCTGTTTTTAACCGTTCTATATCTTCGTCACAAAAAGCAGAAATGACAATATAGTCTTCCTTTAAAGAAGGAAAGAAATGCTCTAGTTGTTGATCTTTTTTATTGTACACTGTTAAAACAGGCAATCCGTCCGTTCCTAATTCTTTTAATAATTCATTCACGGTGTTTTCATGCTGAATATAGTCAGGATGAGAGCTGTCGACGATATGTAAAAGCAAATCTGCTTCCTTTATTTCTTCTAACGTAGAACGAAAAGCAGCGATAAGGCTTGTTGGCAGCTGCTGGATAAAGCCGACAGTATCAGTCATGAGCACCTTCATGCCGGATGGGAGAAACATTTTCCTTGTCATAGGATCCAATGTGGCAAACACCATATCCTCCTGAAATGAATCAGCAGCTGTCAGCTTATTGAACAGCGTTGACTTTCCTGCGTTGGTATAGCCAACAAGAGCGATTTGAGTTTGATGATTTCTCTTTCTTTGCGAACGATAACGCTCGCGATGGGAAACAATATGGGACAGCTGTTGTTTTATATCGTGAATGCGATTTCGGATGTGCCTTTGATCCGTTTCAAGCTTCGTTTCTCCCGGACCTCTTGTCCCGATTCCTCCTCCTTGCCGAGATAGATTCAATCCATGTCCCGAAAGTCTCGGAAGCAAATATTCAAGCTGTGCCAGTTCAACTTGAAGTTTCCCTTCTCTTGACTTCGCCCTTTTTGAAAAAATGTCCAAAATTAGCTGAGTCCGATCGATCACCTTTACCTCTAACAGACGAGCTAAATTTCGCAGCTGGCTGGGCGACAGCTCATTATTGAAAATAACGGTATTTGCCTCTGTCGTCTCGATAAGCTGTTTAATCTCATCAACTTTTCCTTTTCCAATATATGTAGATGGTTCGGCCCTCAGTCGATTTTGTGTGCAAACAGCTGCGACTTGGCCGCCCGCAGCAGCCGTGAGCGATTTCAGCTCTTCCATTAAATAAAAAAACTGTTCTTCATCGGTTTCCATGAACTTGACGCCAACGAGAATCACCTGTTCTTTCTCTTCCACTCGTCTTCTTCCTCCAATTATGCTGCAAATTTATAAACTATGCGTTATGAATTAAACCTTCGATAAACGGATCAATGGTAAGGTTATCAAATTTAAATCATCTTTAGCGCACTTCAAGACAAAAGAAACGTATTGAATTCAAAAGTAAGATGATCAAACTCAATTCATCTTCAGCACATTTCAAAACAAAACGTACAGAGTTCAAATCCAAACCATCTTCAGCACACTTCAACACTAGAAACGTTGCTAAGTTCAAAATTAGGATACCAACTCCAATCATCCTTAGCGTACTTCAAGACAATAACGTACTCTGTTCAAAGTTAGGATCATTTAGCACATTTCAACTTTAGAAACATTATTAAGTTCAAAGGTAGGATGATCAAACTCAATTCATCTTCAGCACATTTCAAAACAAAACGTACAGAGTTCAAATTCAAATCATCTTCAGCACACTTCAAGACTAGAAACGTTGCTAAGTTCAATGTTAGGACTCAACTAAATCATCTTCAGTATGCTTTAAAAACAGAAACGTATTGAGTCAAAATAAAGATTATCAAACTTAAATCATCAACGCACTTCAACGCTAGAAAAATTTATTGAATCAACGTTAAGAGTATCAAATTCTAATCGTTTCAGCCAATTAAATGGCTGCCGTCATTCTTTTCTAAACTATGTGAGAAAAATAAACGAATTTGTGTAAATTATGTGCAGCAATGAAACAGGAGCTTTCTTCAAAACCCATTTAAATAAAGATTTATCAATCAATTCTTTTCAATAATCAAGTAAAGCAGCCTAGGGGCTGCTTATACGTTTAATATTAAATCTTCTTCTTTTACAAGAAGCAAATCTTCCTTGCCAAACTTATCAGAAAGCAGGAGCCTCATTGCCTGTGCCCGTATAGATTTTTCGATAATGTTGCGAACATATCTTCCATTTGAAAAGTTCGTTGGGTGAGTCGCATATTTCACTTTTAGCAAATGCTCTTTCAATTTGCATTCAGCTCCATGGCTAAATCGATACTCTTTGTCCTTCATCATTAATTTTGCTATTTCCATCAGCTCATCGACTGAATAGTCTGGGAAATCAACTACGATCGGAAAACGGGATTCGAGTCCGGGATTTAAAGATAAAAAACGATCCATTTCCCTTGGATATCCAGCTAAAATTAACACAAAATCATGCTGTCTGTCTTCCATATGTTTGACAAGGGTGTCAATTGCTTCTTTTCCGAAATCTTTTTCTCCTCCGCGGGCTAAACTGTATGCCTCATCAATAAAAAGAATTCCGCCAAGTGATTTTTTGATCAAATCGCGCGTTTTCTGCGCTGTATGGCCGATATATTCACCTACTAAATCAGCCCGCTCCGCTTCAATTAAGTGTCCTTTCGATAAAACATTCATTTGGAAAAAAAGCTTTCCGATCAATCGCGCGATCGTTGTTTTTCCCGTTCCGGGATTCCCTTTAAACAGCATATGAAGCGCTTGCCTTCCGGTTTTTAACCCCTGTTCTTCTCTTTTTTTATTCACAAAAATCCATGCATATATTTCCTTTAATAATCTTTTCACTTCTTCCATTCCAACTAATGCGCCCATCTCCTGTTCAATCTCTTTTAATACACTGTGTTCGACAGCCGCTTTGGAAATGGAAAGATCATATGTTGCGATTTTTTCCTTTTTACCTTCAAGTTCAGTTTTGCTTTGTCCTAAGACAATATTCATTTGGCCGTTATTTTTGAAGGTGACCGCTCGCTCCACAGGCTTCACCTCATTTTTATATTTATCTTCTAAATTACATCTACTTTGTTTAAAGGAACATGTCATGGAAAAAGGTTGTTATTATTAATATTTATGCTGAAAGCCAAGTAGTACAAACCTTCTTTTCATCTATGTCTTCATAAAAACTAAGCAGTATTTTTCTGAAGCCTGGGTGGCTTGCGGCCTGGACAAGTACAGATTCTAGGACAGGTCAGTTAAATATTAGCGAAGGGCAAAAATAACGACCATTCAAATTATCTGCGTTTAGACGATAATTAGGAAAACATGGATTGAAGATAGAAAAATACCTGACATATCGGAACCGCTGCCACGAAACCTTTCCTTCTCATGAAAAAACCGGAGATCATCTCCGGTTTTTTCGTCATGCTTCAATGTCAATTTGTACATTTCTTTGCGGTGCAAATGTTGAGATCGCATGCTTGTAAATGAGCTGCTGTTTTCCCTCTGATTCGATGAGGACCGTAAAATTATCAAATGCTTTTACTTGTCCTCTAATTTGGAAACCGTTTAATAAAAACACGGTCACGTAAGTGCCATCTTTTCGTAACTGATTTAACACTTGATCTTGAATGTTTATCGGTTGCTTCATCATTCGTCCTCCTCATATCCTCTATAATTTATTATTTCTTCTCAGAAAGAAGCTTTCCTGCTATATAATGAAAAATTTCACTAACTTTTTCTTCCATCAAGACAGGCGGAGTCATATCAAACCATTTGACATTCATTTTGTTTCGAAACCATGTTAGTTGCCTTTTCGCATATCTTCTTGTGTTTTTTTTCAACGTTTCAATTGCTTCTGCAAGAGAAGCCTTGCCATCAAAAAAATCGTATAATTCTTTATATCCAATCGCCTGCGCAGATTGTACACCGCGAACTCCAGAATCATACAGTGATTTTGCTTCTTCAATCAAACCTTCCTCAATCATTTCGTCAACTCTTTTATCAATGCGTTGATACAATACATCGCGGTCCATCGTAAGGCCGATAATGGCAGTATGATAGCGCTCATTTGCTTCATGCGTCTTTATATGCTCGCTCATTTTTTTTCCTGTTTTATAGTAAATTTCTAAAGCACGGATGACTCTCCTAGCATTGTTTGGATGAATTCGTTCTGCACTGTCAGGGTCGATTTCCTGTAAACGTTCGTGTAATGCTAAATTCCCATGTTCATGCAAAAAATTTTCCAGTTCTTTTCTTATTTCAGGGTCAGATTGAATATCGGAAAATTGGTAATCATCATATAGAACCGCTTGAATGTACAAGCCTGTTCCCCCAACAATCATCGGCATTTTTCCGCGCTTAGTTATCGAGGCAATTGCTTTTCTCGCAAGCTCTTGAAACTCGGCAACGGAGAATTCTTCCGAAGGATTCTTTAAGTCAATTAAATGATGGGGGATTCCTTCCATTTCATGCTCTTTTATCTTTGCAGTTCCGATATCCATTCCTTTATAAATCTGCATGGAATCTCCGCTGATAATTTCACCGTTTAATTTTTTGGCTAATTCAATGCTTAGTTTCGTCTTTCCGACAGCTGTTGGGCCAATTAAAACAACAAGTCTATCCTTTTCTTCTTCCATATTGACCACACTTTCAAAAAATACTCACTGTTTCATCGTATCATGATTTTTAAGAAAACACCAATATATTATACCCTTTTTCATCATAGAGTATACTCTTTTCAATTGATTTCATTTGATCTTTATACTGCTCTAATGCGAAAAAAAACAACTTTTGTCCAATCATTGCTCTCATTTCCTTTTGCCCCATGTTCCCGCACCAGTAAACTTGACAGCGATCTTTTACATGCAGCAGAAAACTATTACATAACCCTCTTAAACATTTTTTCGAGCTCATAGGTGGAAAAATGAATGATGATCGGCCGGCCATGAGGGCAAGTAAATGGATCTGACGCTTTTCTTAGCGATTCTAGCAACGCGAATATTTCTTCATTGTTTAAATATTGATTCGCTTTAATTGATCCTTTGCAGCTCATCATGATGGCTGCATCTTCTCTAAGCTTGTGGATATCCGTCTTTTTTTCATCAAGCACCTGCTGGATCAGCTCTTCAATAATTTCTTTTTCTTCACCTTGCGGAAACCATGTTGGATGAGATCGAATGATATAGGTGTTCGGTCCAAAATTCTCCAAAAACACTCCGACCTTTGCCAGCTCTTCTTTATGCTCTTCGATCACCATGACTTCATCAGAGGAAAAGCTCAGTGTAAGGGGAACAAGCATTTCCTGCACTTCGCTCGCCACTTCCCCAACTTTTTCGCGAAAATATTCATATTTGATTCTTTCTTGGGCAGCATGCTGATCGATTATATATAATCCTTTTTCATTTTGCGCCAAAATGTAAGTGCCGTGCATCTGTCCAATTGGATACATTGGAGGAACTCGGCTTTCATCCAACGTATTATTGTCCGAATCCTTCTCTTCATGTTCTTCGTTGTTATTTGGTAAATACTCTTGTACTTCAGTTTCTCCATTGACAACTGGAGGTTCAGCTATTTTTTCAGAGGAAAAGGATTGTTGCTGCTCTTCATCCGCTCCTCTATGATCAATCGAATACAAATCATCTTCGTTCCATTGATTGTCAGCCGTTTTTGGTTGAAACGTCCATTCTGGATCCTGTTTTTCCTCATTGATCAGATGTTCAAATTGGATCTCCTGCTGCACATTTACCGGGTGCTCTTTTTTCTTTTTGACAGTATCAGAGGTTGGGATAAGCTCTTTTTTCTTAAATGCATCCTGGATGCCTTTTGCGATGACTTCAAATAATTCCGCTTCTTTGCTGATTCTGACCTCCAGTTTGGCAGGATGAACATTTACGTCCACTAAGATCGGATCCATTTCAATATGAAGATAGACGACCGGAAAACGCCCTATAGGCAGGAGCGTATGGTACCCTTCTTCCACCGCCTTCGTAATGGAATGATTTTTAATAAATCTTCCGTTGATCATCGTAGAAATATAGTTTTTGGATGCTCTTGTCACTTCCGGCAACGATAAATAGCCGCGTATGTCAAAATCAAGCGAACGGAAATGGACTGGAAACATTTTTTTCGCAATGGGAACCCCGTAAATCGCTGCAAGAACTTGCCTTACATCTCCTTTGCCGTTCGTATATAGAAGCCGCCGGCCGTTATGCGTAAATTTAAACGATATGTTTGGATAGCTCAGCGCAAGACGATTGACTATGTCGGTTATTCTCCCAAGCTCCGTATTCAAGCTTTTCATATACTTCAATCGCGCCGGCGTATTGAAAAACAGGTTCGTGACCGTAATGTCCGTTCCTTTTCGACTTGATGCTGTCTCTTTTGCTGTTACCTTCCCGCCGATTAAAGTAATTTTCGTCCCGGGTTTATCCCCAGTGCTAGTTTTCATTTCCAGATGAGAAACGGCGGCAATCGAAGGCAGCGCTTCGCCCCGGAAACCGAGAGTTCGGATGCGGAATAAATCCGCTTCATCTTTAATTTTGCTTGTTGCATGCCGCTTAAACGCCTTTTCGCAATCATCTGGCTCCATTCCGTCCCCATTGTCCACGACGCGAATTTTGCTCAAACCGCCTTCTTCCGCCTCAATTTCTATCACTGTGCTGTTTGCATCAATCGCATTTTCGACTAGTTCTTTCACAACAGAAGCCGGCCGCTCCACGACTTCCCCAGCGGCAATTTTGTTGGATAAACTAGCATCCATAAGGATGATTTTTCCCATCATCATCACCTATTTCAATTTCTTTTGGATGTCATACAGTGTGTTTAATGCTTCAAGAGGCGTCATATCCAATAGATCTAAGGAAGAAATGATGGAGAGCACCTCTTTTTCCTTTGATGAAAGCTTTTTCCCTGCCGGCTCTTTTTTCTTCTCTGCTATTTCATCGCCGAATAAAGAAAGCTGGCTTGGCTCCGCAGAATACTCGATGCTCCGTTCCACCGAATGCTCGATGACGGATGGTGTATGTTTCTCTTTCTGATTGTCTCCTTCCAGTTTGCTCAATATTTCTTTTGCCCTTTGGATAAGAATTTCAGGAAGCTCCGCAAGCTCAGCAACATGAATTCCGTAGCTTTGATCAGCCGCCCCTTCATCCACTTTATGGAGAAAAACAACCTTTCCGTTTTCCTCTATTGCCTTAACATGGACGTTCTGCACATTTTGCAATTCATCTCCGAGCACGGTTAATTCGTGATAATGGGTCGAGAACAATGTTTTGGCTCCGATGTGGTCGTGAATGTATTCGATTATCGCTTGAGCAAGCGCCATGCCGTCATATGTCGATGTCCCGCGCCCGATTTCATCAAATAAAATCAAGCTTTGATTCGTGGCATGTACAATCGCATTTTTGGCTTCCAGCATTTCCACCATAAACGTACTTTGCCCTGATACTAAATCGTCCGCCGCTCCAATTCTAGTAAAAATTTGGTCAAAGATCGGCAGAACCGCTTCGCTGGCAGGGACAAAGCAGCCGATTTGCGCCAAAACAGCCGTTAAAGCAATTTGCCGCATGTACGTACTTTTTCCTGACATGTTTGGACCGGTAATTAAAAGAATGTTCCTTCCTTCTTTCATCCAGCAATCATTCGGAACATAGTTTTCGGATTCCATCACTTTTTCTACGACTGGATGACGACCATCTTTAATGTAAAGCTCGGAGTCGGAAAAGGACGGTTTCGTATAATGTCGTTCTTCGCTGATTACAGCAAAGCATTGCAGGCAGTCAAGCTCGGCAATCTTTTTAGCCAAGAGCTGCAATCTAGGAATATATTGCTTTACTTCGTCGCGAATTTGCACGAACAATTCATACTCAAGATCAACGATTTTTTCTTCCGCTTCTAAAATCAATGCTTCTTTCTCTTTCAGCTCTGGTGTCACATAACGTTCGGCATTGGCCAGCGTCTGTTTCCGTTCATATCTTCCTTCATCCAAAAGATGAAGATTCGCTTTCGTTACTTCAATATAATATCCAAACACTTTGTTGTAGCCGATTTTAAGCGATTTAATTCCTGTCAGCTCTCTTTCTCTCTTTTCCAGCTCTGCTATCCACGTTTTTCCGTTTCTCGCTGCATCTCTGTAGCGATCCAATTCTTCGTTAAATCCGTCCTTAATGATGTTCCCTTCTTTGACTGAAATTGGCGGGTTTTCGATGATTGCTTTTTGAAGCAACTCCTTCAAGCTTTCACAAGGATCAATTTCTTTTTTTATTTGCTCCGAATCAGCAATTCCTAACGAAGCAACGATTGTGCGGATCTCAGGAATTTTTTCAAGCGACTTTTTCAATTGAATCAGATCTCTTGCGTTTGCATTTCCGAACGCAATTTTTCCCGACAGTCTTTCTAAGTCATATACTTCCTTCAGCAATTCCCTTAGTTCTTCTCTTTCGATATAGCGGTCGATCAACATTCCAACGATATTTTGCCGCTTTTCAATTTCTTTTTTGTCAATAAGAGGACGGTCAATCCATTGCTTCAGCAGACGCGCGCCCATAGCTGTTTTCGTCTCATCTAGCAGCCAAAGAAGGGAGCCTTTTTTTCCTTTCGACCGAATCGTCTCGGTCAGCTCCAAATTTCTTTTCGAGTACATATCAATTTTCAAATATTGATTTAATTGATAAAACTCCACCTTTTGCAAATGCTCTAGCGTCCGTTTTTGCGTCCGTTCTAAATAGTTGTATAGCCTTGCAAACGTTATTTTCAGCCGCTGATCTTGCAAATGTCCTGCAATGCTGTCTAATTTTTCAAGATAAGCTGCGTCTTTTTCAATCGAAAATGTCACAGGCTGTCTTTCTAATATCATTTTTTTCAGTTTCTCAGGAAAATCATCTGCCACTACAATCTCTTTCACTTGGCGGGAATAAAGCTCGCCCAAGCAGTCCTCCATTGTGGAGAGAAGGGTGACATATGATTCCCCTGTCGTAATATCTGTCAAAGCTAGGCCGAAAAGCGCTTCAAAGACCGTAACGGAAGCAATATATTGGTTGTCTTTCTCGCCTAGCCCTTTTCCTTCCATTAATGTCCCTGGTGTAATGAGCTGAACGACTTCCCGCTTCACAACACCTTTTGCTTGTTTCGGATCTTCTGTTTGTTCACAAATCGCCACCTTATAGCCCTTTTCAATGAGCTGTTCGATGTAGCTTGAGGCTGAGTGATACGGCACCCCGCACATCGGGATTCTTTCCTCGCCCCCGCCATCACGGCTTGTTAACGTAATTTCCAATTCTTGAGAAGCCTTGATGGCATCCTCAAAAAACATTTCATAAAAATCGCCTAAACGAAAAAATAAAAAGGCATCCTGATAGTCTGCCTTGATGTTTAAATATTGCTGTATCATTGGCGTGTATTGTGCCATGTTCATCCCCCGACTGTATGTAAAAGTTAACATCTTTTATTATAGCACAAACTCTTTATTCCGAAAAAAACTTATTCGCTCAAATAACCTATGACAAAACAATAAAACTAATAAGCACGTACATGATTATTCGCAATTTTGTTTATTGCGTCAACCTTTGACATAAAAAATAAAGAAGCATGTTCATGATTAATGGCGGATTTGTTTATTCCTTTAAACTTTTGACATAAAAAATTAAGAAGCAGGTGCGTGATTATCGCAAATTAGTTTTTTCCGTTAAACCTTTGACATAAAAAACTAGGAAGCAAGGGCACGATTATTCGCAGATTATTTATTCCGTCAAACATTTGACTAAAAAACAAGGAAACCAGCGCGTGATTATCGCAAATTAGTTTTTTCCGTCAAATCTTTGACATAAAAAACAGGAAGCTAGTACACGATTATTCACAGATTTGTTTATGCCGCCAAACCTTTGACATAAAAAAACTAGGAAGCAGCCCTCCTAGTTTTTTATTATTCTTCTGGCTCACCTTCTAAAAGCTCTGGCGTCAAATCTTCTATTTCATCCTCTAAATCCTCTTCCCAATCATCCCATTCCTCATCGGATTCAGACAAGTTGCTAGGATGGACGGAGACGACCACTTTCGTTTCTCCGATGACCTCTGCTAAAAATTCTCTTTCTACTTGAACCACAATGTTTTCGCCGTTTGGAGAAATGGTGACTTCCAGACAATTCGGCTGCTGCAAAACACGGGCAACCACTTCGTTCTCGTCATCTAAATAGTTGTCATCTTTATATCGTAATTTTAACACATCTGTATACTTGACACGCTCTGTAACTACTTCTGTTTTCGTATTTTCATCAAATGAATACCAAACGTTAATATCATATGTTCCCTCGATTTCAACTGTTTTCCCCCGTTTTTGCGCATCATATTTATGGTTAATAATCCAACCACCCAAAATACTTGCTGGTTTCTTCTCAGGACTAATCGTATGTGTTGCTTGAGTAAACTTTCGACCTTTTGCTACTACCGCTTTCGTTATGATTTCCCTATATTCTGCCATTTGCCAAACCCTCCTCAAAACGATCGTAAAAAGATTTTCGCTAGGACAAGCTCGATATTTTCATAAATCCTTCTAGTTCATTCTATGCATGAGCCAGAAAATATGTACCAAAAATTAAAAAAGACGCTGACGCGTCTTTAAACAAAATGAGGGAGGGTTGGCCGAAATCATAGAAATACCGATTGTTCATAAGCTCAAACGGTTTTTATTTTTTCAAAAATAGCCTGAAAACCTTAATACGATTAATGGCAAGATCCATGTTTATTCCGAATTTGGGCGCCTGTTTCACCCGTTAACAGATTACCTCCAGTTGAACGAATAATTTCATTTGTCACATGGTTTGAAATTGTATTCGCTACTAATTGAAGAAGATCGTTAACTTCAATTTGCGATTCTTTAAATTGCTGGACGATCGGAATTTGATCTAATTCTTCATACAGGCTGTCAATTTTCTCCTCCACTTGTTTGAGAGCTTCATGCTTTCCGAAATGCTGAAAATTGACGGCTTGTTTTTGCAGGCTTTTAATGCTGGCAATCATTTCCCGAACTTTTTGATTTTCGTTAATTTGTTCTTCCGCTTTTTTAAAGAAGTCAACTTGCTCTGTTTCGGCTATCATTTGCGCCAGTTCTTTTGCCTTTTCTAAAATATCGTCTTTCGTATACGCCATTACAATGTCACCCCAATTTGCTCTTCCACCATTTCTCCATCAAGAGTCCAGGTTTTGGCTTTTGTAATTTTTACTTTTACAAGCTGACCAATCGCCGATTTCGGACCTTTAAAGTTAACTAGTTTATTTTTTCTCGTATACCCTGCCAAAATGTCAGGATTGTTTTTGCTCTCGCCTTCAACTAATACCTCAACGACTTTGCCTTCATATTCTTTCATTTTTTGGGCGGAAATTTCGTTGACTAATGCATTTAATCGCTGCAGCCGTTCTTTTTTCACTTCCATCGGGACATTATCTTTCATTTTAGCAGCAGGCGTTCCTTCCCGAGGCGAATAAATGAACGTATAGGCACTGTCAAAGCCGACTTCGCGATAGAGGGAGAGTGTTTCTTCAAACTGCTCATCCGTCTCATTTGGAAAGCCGACAATGATATCAGTCGTTAACGAAACGTTTGGAATCGCCTTTTTAATTTTTTGCACTAATTCTAAATACTGTTCGCGCGTATATTTGCGTGCCATCAATTTCAATATTTCCGAGCTGCCTGACTGCACCGGAAGATGGATATGATCGACAAGGTTGCCGCCTTTGGCCAAAACTTCAATTAAACGGTCGTCAAAATCTTTCGGGTGACTTGTGGTAAAACGAATTCTGGCGATATCGATTTTTCGAAGCTCGTCCATTAAATCGCCTAGGCCGTATTTGATATCGTCAAAATCTTTCCCGTAGGCATTTACGTTTTGACCAAGTAACGTGATTTCTTTATACCCTTGCGCTGCAAGGTGGCGAACTTCTTGAATAATATCCTCCGGTCTGCGGCTCCGTTCTTTGCCTCGAGTGTACGGAACAATGCAATATGTGCAAAATTTGTCGCAGCCGTACATAATATTGACCCAAGCTTTAATATTTCCTTTCCGGACTTTCGGAAGGTTTTCAATCACATCGCCTTCTTTTGACCAAACCTCCACGACCATTTCCTTCGACATGTACGCTTCATTCAACAAATGCGGAAGGCGGTGAATGTTGTGTGTTCCAAAAATTAAATCAACATATTGGTACTGCTTTAAAATTTTGTTGACAACAGATTCTTCTTGGGACATGCAGCCGCAAACACCTAAGATAAGATCCGGCTTTTCCATTTTGAGCGGCTTCAAATGCCCAATTTCCCCAAATACTTTGTTTTCAGCGTTTTCCCTGATCGCACATGTGTTTAACAAAATAACATCAGCATCTTCTGTGCTGTCAGTCGGCTTATATCCGAGCTGCATAAAAATACCGGCCATCACTTCCGTATCATGTTCATTCATTTGACATCCGTATGTGCGAATATAAAACTTTCTGCCTTCTCCCATTCCTTTTAAATGTTCAGGAATGACAAAATCTTTATGGTATTTCACTTCTTCTTTTCCGCGCTTTTTCGCATCTTTTAAAGAAGGCGGAATGTAAACACGCTCGAAATACTTACTGTAATCCTTCTCGGATTTTTTGTCCGAAGGATTCACAAACGTGGTTGCTAATCGTTGTTTTTCATTCATGGCGCATTACTCCTTCATGTTTAAAAGTGTACACTGTTTTATAGTATATCGTGTTAAGTAGCAGAACACAATATTGCACCATTATTTTATAATAAAGACACTTTTTTTAAAAATTTTCGATACAAGATTTCTAGAAATAAGCTAAAAGTAGATTTCTTCCTTTAACAATTGAAATCAAAAAAAGAGAGAGGGGAACCCCTCTCCTACATAAACTCTGCTACTAATTCGTCAAATTTCTCTTTGCTAAGTTTCAGTTCAGCTTTTGCAAGCGGCACTTCGCCGAATCCTGGAACAAGCTCTTCATATGGTTTTTGTTCTTTATTTTGATAAATAAGACCTGTTACAAGACCGTTATATTCCATTAACGTTTGCATGGCAAGTTTTTTGTCAGAAGGATCATATCCTTCAATATCTTTCAGCTTTGTTAAATTCTCTTTAAACCAGTCGTATGTGTTCACTTTGTTATAAGTAACGCAAGGACTGAACACGTTGATAAAGGAAAAGCCTTTATGCTGAATTGCTTGTTCGATCAAGGAAGTTAAATCTTTTAAATCTGTCGAAAAGCTTTGCGCAACAAACGTAGCACCTGCTGTTAACGCCAATTCCATTACGGACAGCGGAGATTCAATTGAACCTTGCGGGGTGCTTTTTGTTTTAAAACCGACATCACTTCTTGGGGACGTTTGTCCTTTTGTTAACCCGTAAATTTGGTTGTCCATCACAATATACGTAATGTCGATATTTCTTCTCATCGAATGAATGGTATGCGCCGTACCAATAGCAAACCCATCGCCGTCACCGCCAGCTGCTATGACCGTTAAATCTTGGTTCGCCATTTTTACACCTTGTGCGATCGGAAGCGCACGACCGTGAATTCCATGGAAGCCGTAAGAATATATATAACCTGAAATCCTTCCTGAGCATCCAATTCCGGAAATGACTGCAAGCTGATGCGGTTCCAAACCGACATTAGCCGCTGCCCTCTGTATAGCTGCTTGAACCGAGAAATCGCCGCAACCCGGACACCAATTCGGTTTGACATTGTTGCGAAAATCTTTAAAAGTGGCCATTTAGAACAACACTCCTTGTTTTGTGAACTCCTTGCTTTGCGTATAAATTTCATTCGGCAGGAACGGGTTTCCGTCATATTTTAATAGAGATTGAATTTTGTCAGCAAATCCGACATTCATTTTTATAAGATTTGCTAATTGTCCTGTTGCATTATGCTCCACAACGATGACTTGTTTAGCCTTTTCAATGAGCGGGCGAATTTCCTCTTTCGGGAATGGATGAATGAGACGGATGTGCGCATGGTTCACTTTCACTCCGTCTTCTTCTAGACGTTCCATCGCTTCCTCAATGGCCCCTCTTGTCGAAATGTAGCCAATGAACAAAATATCCGGCTCTTCATGCTTGTCATTTTTATGAACTTTATTGTTGAACTCTATTTGTTCTAATTTGCGAAGCCGTTTTTCCATTTGCGCCTTTCTGTTTGCGGCAGCTTCCGAAGGTTTTCCGGTTTCATCGTGCTCAACACCTGTCACATGGTGGATGCCGTTTTTCATTCCAGGAATCACTCGCGGCGATATACCGTCTTCTGTTATTTCATAGCGTTTGAAATACCCTTGATTGCCTGCTTCCGGAACTAATTCTTCATTTAATAGTTTTCCGCGCCGAATTTGGATAGATTCATAGGAAAGAGGTTCAACCGTTTGCTTACCAAGAGAAAGCTGCAAATCAGAAAGTACAATCACAGGGCATTGGTACTCTTCCGCTAAGTTAAACGCCTCAACCGTATCATAAAATGCTTCTTCCACCGTGCTCGGTGCAATAACAATTTTTGGTATCTCTCCATGTGTTCCGTAAATCATAGCCATTAAATCCGATTGCTCCTGCTTAGTTGGAAGTCCAGTGCTCGGACCACCGCGCTGTGTATCAACTATGACTAGCGGAGTTTCCGTCATGCCTGACAGACCGATCGATTCCATCATTAATGATAAACCAGGACCAGCAGAGGAAGTAAATGCCCTAGCGCCAGCATAGTTGGCTCCAATCGCCATTGTGGCTGCAGCGATTTCGTCTTCCGTCTGAATGACAGCTCCTCCTAAATCTGGAAGCTTTTTAATCAAATATTCCATAATTTCCGAAGCGGGAGTAATCGGATAGGCAGCCATAAAGCGTGCACCAGCGGCAATCGCACCTAGAGCGATGGCGTCGTTTCCAATCATGAACATCCGCTTTTGACCATCAGCTTTTTCCAAATAAAGATCTGAACGGTCAAACCCTAATTCTTCTTTTAAATATTGGGCGCCTTTTCTAATCGCCTCCATGTTGTTTAAGACGACTTGTTCGCCTTTTCTTCCGTAAGTGTCTTGTACAACTTCCTGAAATAATGACGGGTCAAGATTCAAAATTGCGCTTGTTGCACCGATTGCAACCATGTTCTTCATTAAAGATGTTCCCAGCTCTGAAGCGATTTCCGTAAAAGGTACTGAATATAAGGAAACATTGCTTCCTTCAGGGATTTTCGGTCCAAACTTTGCATCGGCAAGAATAACTCCGCCGTCCCGCAATTCGTGAAAATTAAAATCGATCGTTTCTTGGTCAAAAGCAACAAGAATATCTAAATCATCGCTTATCGTTCGAACTTTCTTCGTGCTGACACGAATTTTATTGTTTGTATGTCCCCCTTTAATTCGTGAAGAAAAGTGGCGGTATCCATATAGGTAATAACCAAGCCGGTTGAGCGTAATTGCAAAGACTTCTCCTGTACTTTCGATTCCTTCTCCTTGCTGCCCACCGACTTTCCATGAGAGTTGGTTTACCATTTCTATGTTACACTCCTTTGGATCTAAAATATCTTTATCATTTCCGGTATTTTAGAGGCCCACTGCCCTGCCGAAAAGTCTATGATGATGAATTATGCTATTTTTAGCAATAATAACCTTGTTCTGGCAGCAAAACCACCATACCTTAAAATTTTTGGGATAATCCTAAACGATTTCAATTTTATCCCTAAATAATCAAAATTACAAGTTTAAATGCTTGTAATGACAAAAAATTTTAAATATTCACCATTCTCTACTTCTGTATAATGAAATTATAATAAAACCGATAAATATTATCAACATTTTAAGCAAAAAACAGTCTGCAACCGAAAAGGAGTGCAGACTGTTTAGCTAATTTATTTAAACATGTTATCTCGGCTCAACAATCAATTTAATGGCTGTTCGTTCTTCACCGTCTATTTGAATATCTGTAAATGCCGGAATACAAATTAAGTCAACACCGCTCGGAGCTACAAATCCTCTTGCTATCGCTACCGCTTTTACAGCTTGATTCAATGCTCCAGCTCCAATCGCTTGAATTTCGGCGGCTCCACGCTCCCTCAGCACCCCTGCTAGCGCTCCGGCGACAGAATTCGGATTAGATTTTGCTGAAACTTTTAATATTTCCATTTCCTAGTTCCCCCTTCATTTTTTACAATGGTTCGTGAAAATTTATTGGAACAAATGCTGTTAGATGCATTGTTCAAAAGACCCATCACCTCTTGAACAATTGGTTCCATCCCATAGTTACTATATTCCCTAAAGTTTAGCAGTATTCCTGCTTATTTTTAATTTTTTTTATTTAATTTAATCAAAATAAACGTGATCATCATTGATTAATATTCGTTTGATCGATTTCGCTTTGCCGGTTCCTTCCTCAATTTCCACTAATACGGCATTCAATTGTCCTCTGCCTTCATTGATTTCAAACCGAACAGGGAGATTCGTTAAAAATTTTTTTAATACTGCTTCCCTGTCAACTCCTAAAATACCATCATATGGTCCTGTCATCCCGACATCGGTAATAAATGCCGTTCCTTTATCTAAAATTCTTTCATCGGCAGTTTGAACGTGTGTATGAGTGCCAACCACTGCGGAAACTTTCCCATCCAAATACCAGCCCATCGCTTGTTTTTCGCTCGTTGCTTCCGCATGAAAATCAACAAAAATATATGGAGTTCTTTTCTTCGCTTCTTGAATCAATTCATCCGCTTTCCGAAAAGGGCAATCGATTGCCGGCAAAAATGTTCTTCCCTGGAGGTTTATGACTGCAAGCTCTTTTCCATCCGCTTCCACGTACACGATTCCTTTTCCTGGTGTGCCTTCAGGAAAGTTAGCCGGTCGAACCAACGCTTTTGCTTCATCGATAAATTCAAAAATTTCTTTTTTATCCCAAGTATGGTTGCCCATTGTCACTGCCTGAACTCCCAATGAAAGAAGCTTCTGGTAAATTTTCATAGTTATTCCTTTGCCATGTGCAGAATTTTCACCATTGACAATTGTTACTTCAGGATTATATTTTTTCTTCAGCTTCGGCAAATATTGTTCAACCATTTCTCTCCCTTTTGCTCCTACCACATCGCCTACAAATAAAACTTTCATGATGAATTCCTTTCTAAATGTTTATTATATAGTTTTGCATAAATTGAAAAAAAAATAAAGCGGCACATTTTCATGTACCACTTTATTTGGCATATTCAACCGCACGAGTTTCCCTAATGACGGTCACTTTAATATGTCCAGGGTAGTCAAGCTCTTCTTCGATCCGCTTGCGAATATCTCTTGCTAATCGATGAGCTTCTAAATCATCTATTGCATCCGGTTTTACCATGATGCGAACTTCGCGGCCTGCTTGAATGGCGTACGATTTTTCCACACCTTCAAACGACTCGGAAATTTCCTCCAATTTTTCAAGCCTGCGAATATAATTTTCAAGCGTTTCACTGCGGGCACCCGGCCGTGCTGCCGATAAAGCATCAGCCGCTGCAACTAAAACCGCAATTACCGATGTCGGTTCTTCATCCCCATGATGGGAAGCAATGCTGTTGATGACAACCGGGTGTTCTTTATACTTCGTTGCCAACTCCACGCCGATTTCAACATGGCTTCCTTCTACTTCGTGGTCAATGGCTTTTCCGATGTCGTGCAGAAGCCCTGCACGTCTTGCAAGGATTTGATCCTCACCTAATTCGGCAGCCATCAATCCGGTTAAAAAGGCAACCTCTATTGAATGCTTCAGCACGTTCTGGCCATAGCTCGTTCGAAATTTCAATCTGCCTAAAATTTTGATCAAATCCGGATGAAGACCGTGAACGCCAACTTCAAATGTCGTTTGTTCTCCGATTTCCCTAATATGCTCGTCCACTTCCCGCCGCGATTTTTCCACCATTTCTTCAATTCGCGCTGGATGAATGCGCCCGTCTTGAACAAGCTTGTCAAGCGCAATTCTTGCTGTTTCACGGCGAATCGGATCAAATCCTGATAAAATAACCGCTTCCGGTGTATCGTCGATGATGAGGTCGATCCCTGTCAACGTTTCAAGAGTGCGGATATTTCTTCCTTCTCTGCCGATAATTCTCCCTTTCATTTCGTCATTTGGCAAATTCACAACAGAAACGGTCGTTTCAGCCACATGATCTGCTGCACAGCGCTGTATAGCAAGGGAAAGAATTGCCTTTGCTTTTTTGTCTGCTTCTTCTTTCGCCTTTGTTTCTGCTTCTTTCACCATTACAGCAATATCATGAGAAAGTTCCTTTTCCACTCGTTCAAGGATGATTTGTTTCGCCTCTTCACACGATAAACCCGAAATGCGTTCAAGCTCTATTTGTCCTTCTTGCACCATCTTTTCCACTTTGCTTTCCATCTCTTCAATATGCTGTTGTCTTTCATTTAGAGAATCTTCTTTTTTATCTAGCATCGCCTCACGCTTATCTAATGATTCATCTTTTCGATCGAGATTCTCCTCTTTTTGCATTAAACGGTTTTCTTGTTTTTGAAGTTCATTTCTTCTTTCGCGAATTTCTTTTTCTACTTCCAAACGAAGCTTATGAATTTCATCCTTTGCTTCCAGAAGCGCTTCTTTTTTCGTTGCTTCAGCTTCACGCTTAGCATCTTCAAGAATTTGTTCCGCGGCGTTTTTTGCACCCGCTATTTTCGCTTCAGCAATGGATTTTCGAACAAAATAACCAACAACTGCACCGACGATTAGGCCAAGCAAAATGGAGATGATTTCAATGAGTTCCATTCTTTCACCTCCTCTTGCTATGAACTTGTCACAAAGAAAGTGTCGGCATTACACATTTACTCTCCCGATAACATTTTCCAAAAAAATATGTTAAATATATTGCAAAAATGAAAAAATATACATATCCATTTTAAATGTGGGAATAACCCTTGTCAAGTTTTCATCTTGTCGAACAAAGGATGGGGCTTTTTTTGACCAAAAAAATAAGACCGGCTACTCCGCCAGCCTTACGCTAAGATGTGCGTACATTATTCATCCAAAAGCTCGAACGTTTCCTGCCCCTCTTGCACAGGTTCATTCGTTTCAAGGCCATATGCCTTGCGAATTTCTTGCTGAATGGCATCGCGAATATCCGGATTTTCGCGCAAAAATTGCTTTGCATTTTCTCTTCCCTGTCCTAAACGCTCCTCTTGGTAAGAATACCACGAACCGCTTTTTTGTATAATATCCAATTCCGTTCCCAGGTCGATGATTTCTCCTTCTTTTGAAATCCCTTCCCCGTACATGATATCAACTTCTGCCGTTCTAAAAGGAGGCGCTACTTTGTTCTTGACAACTTTAATTTTCGTTTTGTTTCCTACCATATCATTTCCTTGTTTCAGCTGTTCAGCTCTGCGCACTTCAAGGCGGACAGATGAGTAAAATTTCAGCGCGCGTCCCCCTGGAGTTGTCTCGGGATTTCCGAACATGACGCCCACTTTTTCCCTTATTTGATTAATAAAAATCGCAATGGTTTTCGACTTGCTGATGGCTCCTGAAAGCTTCCGAAGCGCTTGCGACATAAGACGCGCCTGCAATCCGACATGCGCATCGCCCATTTCGCCTTCAATTTCCGCTTTTGGGACGAGTGCTGCGACCGAGTCAATGACAATGATGTCGACTGCACCGCTGCGAACGAGAGCTTCTGCAATCTCAAGAGCCTGCTCGCCGGTATCGGGCTGCGACAAAAGCAGTTCATCAATATTAACACCTAAATTTTGCGCATAGACAGGGTCGAGCGCATGTTCCGCATCGATGAACGCTGCTTGCCCGCCTAGAGCTTGAACTTCAGCAATGGCATGAAGGGCCACTGTCGTTTTACCGGAGCTTTCCGGTCCATATATTTCAATAATCCGACCTCGAGGATATCCGCCGACGCCAAGAGCTGCATCCAATGCCAGCGATCCGCTTGGAACTGTTGAAACTTTTCGCTCAGCTTGTTCTCCAAGCTTCATTATCGAACCTTTTCCGAATTGTTTTTCAATCTGTTTTAACGCCATTTCCAAGGCAGCTTGACGATCATGATTCAATACAATTTCCTCCTTAAAAAATTGATAGCTTCAAAATAAATATACCGTGTTTTTTCCTGTTTGCCAAGAAAAAAGGGAACATTTATTCGTTTTTTAATTTTCATTATATAAAAATTAAAAAACCGGATGAAGACGCTCATAACCGGTTTTCCATTTCCTTTATTACATTCATTACATAGTAGCAGCCATAATTTGCCGTTCTGTGCCTGATCCCTTCCCGAGTACCGGAAAGATGAAGCTCAAAGACTGCCGTCGGCCGATCGTCGATTTGAATACCGATATAGACAGTCCCAACTTCTTTTCCTTCAGAAGGATCAGGTCCTGCCACTCCCGTAAAGCTGATGCCGATATTGCTGCCGGTCAATTTTTTTATATTTTCCGCCATTTCTTTCGCACATTCAGAGCTAACGGCTCCTTTTGTTTTCAACGTTTCTTCCGACACGCCAAGAACATGCTGCTTCACTTCGTTTGTATAGCAGACAATTCCTCCAAGCACAATATTCGAAGCGCCTGGAAAATGGGTCAGCTGTTCGGAAAAAAGACCGCCCGTCAAACTTTCTGCAGCCGAAATAGTATATTGCTTTTCTTTTAGAAGCTTCATAAGCTGCTCTTGGATCGAAGTTTCACCGTGTCCATAAAAATATCGGCCAACACGGCTTAAAATCTTTTTTTCTGTTTCGTCAATCAGCTTCAGCGCAGTCGACTCATCTTCATGTTTTGCTGTCAGGCGCAATGTTACTTCGCCGTCTTTTGCCAGCGGCGCGATGGTCGGATTTGTTTGCTGATCAATCAGATCCTCTATATCTGTTTCAAGCTGAGATTCGCCGATGCCAAAGAAACGAAGTACACGCGAGATGATTTTTTCTTTTAACCCGTAATGATATTGCAAAAACGGCACACCGTAGTTGATAAACATCGGCTTCATTTCTTTCGGAACGCCCGGCATTAGCAAATATGTAATTCCGTTCGCCTCTAACGCCATTCCTGGCGCCATTCCGTAATGATTTGGCAAAACAGTAGAACCTTCCAAAACTAATGCTTGTTTCCGATTGTTTTCCGACATTGTCCGTTTCGTCCGTTTAAAAAAATCCTCAATGTTTTTCATCGCCGCCTCGTCGATCACGAGGCGTTTATTCAAAATACGTGCAATCGTTTCTTTCGTCAAATCATCTTTTGTCGGGCCGAGCCCGCCGGTAAAAATGATGCAATTCGACCGTTTTTTTGCCGTTTCGATCGTATGCTTGAGCCTCTCAGCATTGTCTCCAACAACCGTATGATAAAAAACATTAACACCTATTTCAGCAAGCTTTTTTGATATAAATTGGGCGTTTGTGTTGGCGATCTGTCCAAGCAACAGTTCTGAACCGACAGCAATAATTTCAGCATTCACATTCATACAATATCCTCCACATGGTTATTTCGAATTGACAAACGCGTGTTTGTTTTTCATGAAATAGTCCCATCCAGATAAAATGGTAAAAAAGAGCGAAACCCACAAAGCAATGTCTGCAAATGGAAACGAAATCCATTCAAAAGGTATATTATGTAAAAGCAAAGCGGAAATAGCCACGATCTGCGTCCATGTTTTTATTTTGCCGAGCATGTTAGCTGCTACGACTTCTCCTTCACCAGCCAGAACTAAACGCAATCCGGTTACGGCAAATTCACGGCTGATGATCAGAATGACAATCCAAGACGGAGCAGCACCTATTTCCACCAATATGATGAGAGCTGAAGAAACGAGCAATTTATCGGCAAGAGGATCTAAAAACTTTCCTAAATTTGTCACAAGTCCAAGCTTGCGTGCATAATATCCATCAATCCAATCGGTCGTCGAAGCTAAAATAAAAATGAGGGCGCCAACGACATGTTTGACAGGGATGACTTCTTCACCGACCGACCAATTTCCCCAGTTAAAATCGCCCAGCATCACAATCATAAATATTGGAATTAGCATAATTCTTGATACAGTAATTCGATTTGGCAAATTCATTTTGTACCTCCACTAGCATAAAGTAAGAAAGAATAAGCCATCTCATACGATGACTTATTCATTCTTGTTATTTAAAATGATAATATCCTGCCGAACCATTTTATTCGGGTCCGTTTCATAAGAAACGGCTTCTCCATTCACTTGAATGGTCGTAAATCGAGCATCGCCTACAACGATTTTTGCTTCTTCTTCCGCTGTTACATCAACCGTTTTCTGCTCATTTTGTCGCATCATTCCTGCAAAAAACGATTTTCCTTTTCCGTTCTTCACTTCTATCCACGAATTCCCATTGGTTGAAATATCGATCACCAATTTGTCCGCATTGGACAATTCATATACGGTTTCTTTCCCTCTTACTTCTTTTACCGTCAATGTTTGCTTCGTTTCATTTTCGGCGTTCTCATCTTTTTTCTCCTCTTGTTCTGTTTCTTCAACCGAACGGTCTTTTTCATCGACAATATTATTTTGCTCTTTTTTCTCAGGCTCCACGCCAGAGGTTTCTATTTTGACGGATTTTGTATCGTCCTCCGTCTGAACGCCTTCATCTGTGCTTCCACGCTGGGAAAGCACCCAAACGATAATCGCCACCAAAATAATAACAGCGATGACGGCAAGCTTCGGCAACAGCTCTAAAAATTTGGAAGCCGGCTTTGGAAGCTCTTTATGCGTTTGAACGCGGGACAATTTCTCAGGTATCTCATCATATGTACTTGGTATTTCATTTTTATACTGTTCAAATAAAACATCCGGATCAAGGTCAACCGCTTCCGCGTATTGTTTAATAAACGCACGCACATAAAAATTCCCCGGCATGATCGAGTAGTTTCCTTCCTCAATGCCGATTAAATAGCGCTTTTGAATTTTAGTTATTTCCTGCAAGTCATCGAGTGAAATGTTTTTTTCCAGCCTAGCTTGTCTCAGATGGTTACCTAACTCGCTCAAAACGTACCCACCTTTCTAAAAATCAAATCCATTATAAATTGAGTGGCCAAACGGCTGATGATTATTTTCTACAACGTCATACGTAATTTCTTCATCAGGGTGATGTCTAAGTTCAATAATGTAGTCGAAATCATCCAAAGTATATTCGGAGCTCTGAACGAAAATATCTGGATGCTCCACGACTTTCGTTGCCGGAAGCTGCATCACTTCCCGAACTAATTGCAAATGCTGTTCAGAGCCTCTTTTCATCGTGACGATTCCATCTAAAATAAACACGTTATCTGTCCGGTATTCATCAGCAATCAGCCTTTCCCGGACAGTTTGCTTCAGCATGGTTGAAGAGAGAAAAAGCCATCTTTTATTCGCACAGACGCTCGCCGCTACGATCGATTCTGTTTTTCCGACACGCGGCATTCCGCGTATGCCGATTAATTTATGACCGTCTTGTTTAAAGAGCTCGGCCATAAAATCAACAAGAATACCAAGCTCATCGCGAACAAAACGGAACGTCTTTTTATCATCTGCATCCCGTTGAATATAAAAGCCATGACGGACAGCAAGACGATCTCTCAGCTTAGGCTGCCGCAATTTTGTCACTGTTATGTTGTCCATCGTATTCAGAATAGATTCAAGCCTTTTAATTTGTTCAATCGTTTCGCAGCGCAGAAGCATCCCGCGGCGCATATCATCAACGCCGTTAATCGTAACGATATTAATGTTCAGCATACCGAGCAAAGACGAAACATCTCCCAGCAGCCCCGGCCGGTTTTTTTGAATTTTATATTCTAAATACCATTCAGTTTTTTCCACCTTCAAAGACCCCCAAATAACACACCTATAAATTTATAATAAATCATTTTAGATAAAGAAGAAAGGATTTATAATAAATCATTTTAGATAAAGAAGAAAGGATAATTGCAAGGAAAAAATAAAGGGCATCTTGGTCATTTCACCAAGTGCCCTAACTTGACAGTAATAAATGAAAAACATCCTAATGGACGCTGTCATTTTGAACAAGTTTCACCATCATGTTGGCGATTGCATGTTGCTCCTCTTTTGAAGCGACACTCCACAGATCGTGAAGAATTTTTTCTTCAGGGTTTTTCGGCTCCACTTGCTTTGCTAAATAATCACCGATTTCATACGCTAAATTGGAAATAACCTCTTGGGACAATCCGCCGCTTTCTGCTTGCTGGAGGCGATCCGCCAAAAAATCTTTCCATTGATTCCAATTTTCCAATACTGACATATGTTCCCCTCCTTTATCGTTTAATCAATTTTTATTTTCCCTTGATCATGCAGTTTTTATACGGGAGAGGGAATCAGCAGTACCATCCTCCATTGACAGCAATCACCTGACCTGTAATGTAGGAAGCTTGCTCGCTAATAAGGAATAAAACAACATTCGCGACTTCTTCAGGCTTTCCATTTCTTTCAAGGGGAATGCTGTTTTTAATATCTTCCAATTCTTCAGGAGAGAATCGATCATTCATACTTGTATCGATCATGCCTGGCGCAACGGCGTTGACGCGAATATTGGAAGGCGCTAATTCCTTCGCTAGTGCTTTCACAAAGGAAATTTGCCCCCCTTTTGCCATGGAATACAAAGCTTCACAGCTGGCTCCTGTCTGCCCCCATATAGAGGAGATGAAAAGAATGCTTCCTTTTTGTTTTCTTATCATTCCACTGACTACTTTTTGAGTAATAAAAAAAGGCGACGTGAGATGAAGCTGTATAATTTTTTGATAATCTTCCATCAAAACATCTTGAATCAGTCCGTAGTGGGAAATACCGTTAGCAAAAATAAGAGCATCTATAGAAGTTGGAATGTTTTCAAGTAATTGTTCCGTCCCGCTTTCCGATGACAAATCCGCATAAACTGGAATGATCTGATCATATAACTTCATTGCTTCTTTTAACGGTTCAATGTTTCGAAAGTATTGAGCATAAATTTGATATCCTTCCTGAGCCAATTTTTCTACAACCGCTTTTCCGATTCCTCCGCTGGCTCCAGTTACTAACGCTGTTTTCAAGATTTCCCCTCCGCAATATTATGATTTCGGCAAAACTTGGAAAACTGTTAAATAATCTTCATCAATCGCTTCTTTTAAAACTGCTTCAATCGTGTCCATGTTTACATTTTCTAAAGCTTGCACAACATCGAACAGATTCATTTCGTTAAATTGATACCGAGTAAATTGATTGGCGATAAATTCAGGAGAATTAAAAGCCCTTAAAAAAGAGCCGATTTTTTTCTTTTTGGCGGCTTCCAGCTGCTCATCGGTAAATAACGATTGCTTGCTTTTCATAAGAGCTTCTTTTATATATTCACTCAGCTCATCCGGCCGGTCGGTATCGCCGCCGACCATAGCAAAACCGAAGCTGTACTCCTCTGTATAATCGAAGCTGAACGTATCATCAATGAGCCCTTTTTCATACAATTCCAAATAAAGCTTTGAGCTTTTGCCAAAAAGCATTTCTAAAATTAAATTCATGGAAAGCTCATGCGTAAGCAGCTCTTCCCCTTTTCGGAAAGGATGTTTTGCCTTTAAGCCAACTAAGCATTTCGACGACTTGACATTCATATAAATTTTTTCACTCGTTTTAAACACTTCATCTCTTTCATGTACTTGTTCACGAACAATATTGGTTGGCTTTTTAAAATCTTTTTTTGCCTGATTCTCTTCCACTTGCTTGATAATTTTTTCCGGTTGAACAGGCCCGATCACAAACAGGAGCATGTTGCTGGGATGGTAAAACGTTTCGTAGCATTCATAAAGCTGCTCTTTTGTAATTTGATTTATCGAATCAATTGTGCCGGCAATGTCAATCCGTACTGGATGGCTTTCATACATGTTTTGGATGAGGCCAAAATAAAGCCGCCAATCAGGATTGTCTTGGTACATGTTGATTTCTTGACCTATAATGCCTTTTTCTTTTTCAACGGATTGGTCAGTAAAATAAGGACTTTGGACAAAATCTACTAACGTTTCTAAATTTTTTTCAACATTTGCTGTGCTGGAAAAAAGATATGCCGTTCTCGTGAAGGATGTAAATGCATTGGCCGATGCCCCTTGTTCACTAAACTGTTGAAATACGTCCCCATCCTTTTTTTCAAAAAGCTTATGTTCCAAAAAGTGAGCAATACCGTCCGGGACGTGAACGATTTCCTCTTTGCCAATTGGAACGAATTTATTGTCAATAGAACCGTATTTAGTGGTGAATGTCGCA
This sequence comes from Aeribacillus sp. FSL M8-0235, assembly GCF_038000355.1. Classification (NCBI taxonomy): domain Bacteria; kingdom Bacillati; phylum Bacillota; class Bacilli; order Caryophanales; family Bacillaceae; genus Aeribacillus; species Aeribacillus sp. FSL M8-0235. The sequence goes on from NZ_JBBOBW010000001.1 coordinate 2,103,854, forward strand.
TACGTTTTATGAATCCCTTGTTTTGGAAGGACATAAACATCTAATCCATTTTCCATTTTCTTATAATAATACGTTTCTTTCAGTTGATCGAATGTAATTTCTTTTATCATAAAGATCCGCCCCCTTTCAAAAAATAAACCGTATCCAGTTGAATTTTTTCAGCAAGCTGGACGATTTCGTCTTTTTGGACCTTTTCTACCCCTTCGATCCATTCTTCAATAGTTCGGTTTGTTTTCGCAACAACATTGTGGTACAGCACTTCCGTCATTCCGTAAGGGGTATCGATTGTTTCCAGCAACTGATTTTTGATCACCGCTTTCGTTTGTTCCAATTCTTTATCTGTAAAATCTCCCTTTTTCATCGCTTCCATTTGTTCATGAATAATCGTGAGAGCGCGTTCGTAGTTCTTCATTTCAATTCCTGACATCACCATTAACAAGCCTTTATGGCTTTCAACTCTCGAGGAAGCATAATAAGCAAGACTGTTCCTTTCGCGAACGTTTAGAAACAGCTTCGAATGCGGAAATCCCCCAAAAATGCCGTTAAACACTTGCAATGCGTAATAATCATGATCACTATATGTTGTGTGCGTGCGGTACCCGATGTTCAATTTCCCTTGGGTAATGTCTTGTTCTTCGATAACTTCGTTAACCTTCTCAATTTTTTTTTCAACACTTTCAGCCCTAGCTTGTTGATTGGATTTTGTTAAACGGAAATATTTCCTGACAATATCAGCCACTTGTTCGTTTTCAATATCCCCGATCACAAATAAATCGACTTCATCATGCTGCAGCATGTTTGTATAATAATCTGTCAGCTGTTGAGGAGAAATTTGATCGATATGCTCTTTCTCTCCGTTGACATGCAGACGGTACGGCTCAGTTTTGCACATTTCTTGGATTAAACGTAAATTCGCATAACGCATTTTATCGTCATAAACCGCTTGAATGCGCTGTTTTAATGTCCGCTTTTCTTGTTCGATAATGCTTTGATTGAACACCCCTTCTTGCAGAGGAGGCGAAAGAAGTACTTCGGACAACAATTCGATCCCTTTTTCCAGTAAAGGTGTCTTATCTTTTAAAAATTTTTCATTCGGGATTTCCATCCGGAACGTAATGATATGGTTTTCTCCCTTTTTGGCTAAATCGACTTGCAGTGTTGCACCGTACAAATCATCCAAATACTTCCTTAATTCAGTTGTGGATGGGTAGGATGCTGTACCTCTTTGCAAAACATGGGGAAGCAAAGCTCGAATGGTTACATCCTTTTCCGATAGCGGCGCCTTTAACCTTAAAATGAGTGAATTTGTTTTAAAAGCATTTGATGAAACGGTATGCAGCTGAATCCCGTTTATTTCGCTTACTTGCTCTTGTAAAAAACCCATTCTATCCCTCCTAAGCCTGAAAGCTTTCTATATGTTATTGTTTCCAATCATGAAAAAACACGTTATTAGTAATTATATCAATCATAGGATATTGAAGGAAATCACACCGTAATGAATTATTATTTAAAGTTTACATAATTATATTACTGTTAATTATTTAACAAAAAGCAAGGATGTCTCTAGCCAGATCAGCTAACTTATGACATCTATAAATAGGGGTATACTATACGATAAGATGCAGGAATTAAAAAGTGTTTAGCAGATTCTCGGAGAAAACACACTATTGATCGTTGCCCAATACTTTTTTGTGTGTTGCAGTTTATTGTTCAATTTTAAGTAAAAAAATACCATATACTTAAAAAGACAACAGAAAATGAATTCTGTTGTCTTTCATCATTATTTTTCAGGCACAGCTTTTGAAACAACCTTTATGTTCTTTTCTGTTGCCTTTTGTCCGCTGCAGCAGAGCGAGCCAATGCTTGAAGATCGTCCTTGTCGGCAAGCTCTCTTGAAAATTCAATACTTTTGCCGTCTGACTTCAAATTTTTTGGCACTTGCGGCAGCTTAGCTTTGTTTTTATCACGCGCTTTTTGCTTATGTGCTCTTCCCATTTTGCGCACCTCCGCAAAGAGGGTGTAGACAGTTGCTTTCACAACATGTCCTATCCATTAGGGTGACATGTTCGGAGCATTTTATAATTGGCATTTTTATGCTTTAATGGCTTTCATGTTTTTCTGAAAAGCCTCCCGCTCTGTCAGCCATTTTAAACGCTCTCGAATAAGTGACTTCTTGGGCGCTGCTCAAACTGCTTTTTGTTTTTTTACGTTTCGCATCTTTTGCCATCCATCGATCTCTCACTTTCTAGTAAATGTAGTTTTAGTATGCCCGTTATTAAAATATTTTTGCATGAAAAACACGAAAATTTTTATGACAAACGTTCCTCCAGCTCTTCTTTAGAAATCAACACTTGACGCGGCTTGCTTCCCTCATAAGGTCCGACTACCCCTCTCTCTTCCATGGCGTCAATTAATCTCGCAGCTCTTGAGTAGCCGATTCTAAATCTTCTTTGCAGCATGGATACACTTGCACTTTGCATGTCCACAACTAGTTGAACCGCTTCATTATATAATTCATCATCAACATCTCCATGATCCTCGGAATCTTCGTTCGGAATCATTTCTTCTTGATATTGCGCCTTTTGTTGTGAAATGACGTAATTCACGACTTTTTCCACTTCTTCATCTGATAAAAACGCTCCTTGAACACGAATCGGCTTTGATGATCCGACTGGCAAAAACAGCATATCTCCTCTTCCGAGCAGCTTCTCAGCTCCCCCCATATCCAAAATAGTGCGTGAATCGGTTTGGGAGGACACACTAAAGGCAATTCTCGATGGAATATTGGCTTTTATGACTCCTGTAATTACATCAACAGACGGACGTTGAGTCGCAATAATTAAATGAATGCCAGCAGCACGGGCCATTTGTGACAAGCGTGTAATCGAATCTTCTACATCAGAAGAAGCCACCATCATTAAATCAGCGAGCTCATCCACGATGACGACAATAAAAGGAAGCTCAGGCTGCTTCTCTTTTGAAAGCGAATTTTGCCTTCTGATCATTTCATTATAACCTTCAATATTGCGCGTTCCAGTATGTGAAAACAGCTCGTATCTTCTTTCCATTTCATTTACTACTTTTTGCAATGCGAGCGACGCTTTTTTCGGATTTGTCACAACAGGAGCCAATAGATGCGGAATCCCATTGTAAACACTTAATTCGACCATTTTTGGATCGATCATCATCATTTTCACTTCATGAGGCTTCGCCCTCATCAAAATGCTTGTAATAATCCCGTTAATGCAGACGCTTTTTCCGCTGCCTGTTGCACCTGCGACAAGCAGATGCGGCATTTTGTTCAGTTCAGCCAGCACAGCTTCTCCAGTTATATCACGTCCTAAACCGATCAGCAGCTTGGAATCAGGGCGATCGTTCATTTTGGATTCCAGCACCTCGCGCAATGACACCATCGCAATTTCTGAATTCGGCACCTCAATTCCAATTGCAGACTTTCCCGGAATCGGCGCTTCAATCCGAATATCTTTCGCTGCTAAAGCCAGCGCCAGGTCATCGCTTAAACTGACAATTTTGCTTACCTTCACCCCGACATCCGGGTACACTTCATATTTTGTTACAGCAGGCCCTAAATGTACTTGGGTAACCTTTGCCTTCACTCCAAAGCTTTGGAAAGTGCGCTCTAGTTTTCTCGCATTATCGTAAATATTCCGCTTATCGGCATGCTGACCGCTGTATTTTGGAAGAGACAGCAAATCAATCGGAGGCAATTTATAATCTTTGTTTTCTATCTCCTGAAAGGCGATCGGCTCATCCTTTTCTTCAAGCGTAATTTGTTCCTGCTTTAAATTATTTTCGGGCTCTTTTTTATCATTTGTCACGATTTCCGGATGGTCTGTAAAACTGGAAATAATCGGTTCAGATGTATTTTCTTCTAAATGTTCATCTTCTTGTTCTTGATCGTCTTCAGCCTGAACCTTATTGGAGCGATGCTTCTTTTGCTTTTTCTTTTGTTTTTTTACTAAGGAAAATAAGTTCTTCATATCATCCACAAAGGCAAAAAATTGTTTTTTGAAAATCCGGCCGATGGACTCAACAATTTTGGAGAGGCTGTTTCCGAGTGATTTTCCGGAAATTAAGATGCAACCAATTATGATCAAGACAATGGAAATAATTCGGGTGCCCCCTGAAGAAAATAAATAGTATGATGCAGCAAAAAAAACGGCGCCGATCATTCCTCCTCCAAGATCTTGAGCGCTTGCCTCCCCGTTTAATTCCTTTAAATACATCTCCCAAGTATTCAATATAACGCTTGGAGAAGCAAAAACTCCTCCCTTTGACAAATTTTCAAACAGCTTCATATGGCTGAGAATTAAAATTGAGCCAACTATAAGATAGATCCCGAGCCATCTTCTCGTTAAAAAATGAGGGAATGTCTTTTTCCAAAATATATATATGGAAAACCATAATAATCCTAGCAAAAAGATAATAAACCATTCTCCAGCGAAGAACCGAAAAAAGGCGACAAGCGCTTTGCCAGCAAATCCAAATTCGCTTAAAGCGATTATCGACAATGATAATAGCAGAAGTCCCGCTATTTCAAATTTTAGTTTATTTTGCCAATCCGTTTTTCTCTTTTTTCGTTTTCTTTTCACTTTTGCCACTTTAATCCCACCTATGTATTATGTAAAACAAGAACGCAGCCACTATTTGGCTGCGAACGACTGTTTGTGTCCATATTATATCATACAAACTTGAATTTAGGTATGCTAGCAACGATGTTGTCTTTAAAAGGAATGTTAGCTTCGAAAAAAAGGTACTTTTTGACCGGGGAAAACAGATTCCAATAAATAATGGTTTGGATTGGTTGAAAGCACTCTGACGATTTGGCATTGATTTTCTCCCGTTTCTTCTATTAATAATGAAATGCCGTTCATCTCAATAATGTGCCTTTTTTGAAAAGCTTCTTGATCTGATGGAAAAATGAGCTCTTCAGGAACAGTCGTGTATAAAATCATTGAAGGATGTCCCCTCCTTTTCCATTCTTTCTTTCCAAAATAAGCTCGTTCAATTTTTTCATCGCGCTTCCTACACCGCCTATTTCATCGATCAAGCCGTACTTAACCGCATCTTGACCGATAACATTTGTTCCAATATCCCTTGTTAAATTTCCTTTTGAAAACATCAGCTCTTTAAATTTATCTTCTGTAATATTGGAATGCTTTGTTACAAAACTAATAACCCGCTCCTGCATTTTATCAAGATATTCAAACGTTTGCGGAACACCAATGACCAAACCGGTTAACCTTATCGGGTGAATCGTCATCGTAGCCGTTTCCGCAATAAATGAATAATCGCATGACACAGCGATGGGCACACCGATAGAATGTCCGCCGCCAAGAACGATGGATACAGTCGGTTTCGTAAGCGAAGCAAGCATTTCAGCGATCGCAAGTCCTGCTTCAACATCGCCGCCGACAGTATTTAAAATGACGAGCAGTCCTTCTATTTTCATATTTTGTTCGATCGCCACAATTTGCGGAATGATATGTTCATATTTCGTTGTTTTATTTTGAGCAGGGAGCTGTATATGTCCTTCAATTTGACCGATAATGGTCAAACAATGAATGTTTGTTTCCTGATCCATTTGCGGAATGTTTGTTTGTCCTAACTGCTGAATTTTGTCAACTACATTTTCGCTTCCCTTTTCCACTGGCTGAACAGTCGGTTGATCAGCATTTCCGTTCATCCCAATCATCCTTTCTTCTTACCGTTATGATGTTAGTATGAACGGAATCCATTTTTTCATACGGCTAGGAAACCGTTTAAAAAATGAGAAAAAAGCAGGCTTCGTCGACCTGCTTTTTGTCTAAACCTCCATAATAATTGGCAAAATCATCGGGCGGCGCTTCGTTTGCTCATATAAAAATTGATTCAAGACATCGCGAATGTTTTGTTTCATTGTTGACCAGTCCATTGAGACATCTTCCATACAAGACGACAGTGTGTCATGCACCATTTTCGTAGCTTTGGAAATTAAGCTTTCAGACTCACGGACATACACAAACCCTCTTGATATAATTTCAGGACCAGCGACAATTTTTTTCATCTCTTTGTTTAACGTAACAACAACAATTAAAATGCCGTCCTGAGATAACAAACGCCGGTCTCTTAGCACGATATTTCCAACATCTCCTACACCAAGCCCGTCAATGAGTACATTTCCAGAAGGTACTTTTGTAACCGTTTTGGCAGATTTAGGGGTGAATTCAACCACATCTCCTTGATCGAGCAAAAAAATGTTTTCTTCGCGTATTCCGATCGATTGCGCAATTTTAGCATGCGCTATTTGCATTTTAAATTCACCATGAACGGGAATAAAGTATTTTGGTTTCATTAAATGTAGCATAAGCTTCAGCTCTTCTTGGCAGCCATGACCAGAAAAAAACGCTTTTTTATCAATCGAAACAACATTGGCTCCTGCTCGAAACAGCAAATCAATCGTTTTCGAATAAATAAGTTCTTGTCCGGGTGTTGGGGTCTGAGCAATTAAAACCGTATCATCGGAAGTTATATGATGTTGCTTGTGAATGCCTTTTGCCATTTTTGAAATTTCCGCAAGCGGATCGAATGAATCGCTTGCACATAGTAGAACAGAGTTTTGTTTTTCAAGCTTTTTTAAATGCGACACCGGAATAAACAAATCATCGTCAGCCTTTAAATACCGTAATTGTCTTGCAAGCTCAATAATTTTGGCAAACGATTTCCCTATAATTGCTATTTTTCTTCCAGTCTCAACTGCGGCATTGAAAATTTGCTGAATTCGGTAAATATTCGTCTCTGCTACAGATACAACAACTCTTCCAGGCGAATTATACATAACATCGTTGATCATTTCTCCGGCAAGAGCTTCGGAACCAGAAAAGCCGGGTCTTTCTGCATTGATACTGTCGGAAAGCAAACAAAGAACTCCGCTATTACCGATTTCCGCCATTTTACCAAAATCAAGAAAATGACTTCCGATCGAGGATTGCTCTAATTTAAAATCGCCTGTATGCACGATCGCTCCCATTGACGTATGGAAACAAACTCCCATAGAATCAGGAATATTTGAGAATGTGCGAAAAAAAGAAACCGTCACTTGAGGAAAATGTACAGGCTTGCGCATATTCACTTCGCGAAAATCAGCAGTAACAGAATATTGCTTCATTCTTTCTTTTGTCAAGGCAATTGTCCATTTCGTTCCGTAAACTGGCGCATTGATATGTTTTAAAATGTAGAAAATCGCACCGATCCGATCCAATCTGCCATTTGTTAAGAAGATGGCCCGAACCCTATCTTTACGTTCAAGCAAATATGTAATATCCGGTATCACCACATCAATTCCGAGCATCTCGTTTTCAGGATATTTCAAGCCGGCATCCACAATAAAAATATCCGAGTCGATTTCGACGATGTACAGGTTTTTTCCGACTTCCCCAACCCCTCCTAAAGCAATAAGTTGAATTTTTTCAGCTTTTTTCATAAGTGTTAGTGATCCTCCCTAAATATCCCCGTCCAAAGCACTTAGCAATATTATACCTGATGAAAGAAATGGAATACAAGTTAATTTATATCAGACACACTTATCCGAAAAATTAAGCCGCTAGACTCAGCTGTTTTGAATGGGGCAGAGTGGAATTTTTAAAATAAAAAAAGGCTAATCACGATGATCAGCCTAATTCATGGATCACAGCGGCTAATGACGTTCGCTCATCTGTTGTTAACGGAACTAACGGCAAGCGCACCGGACCAACATCCAGACCTTTTATTTGCAGCGCTGCTTTCACTGGAACAGGGTTTGGCGCCTTAAACAGTTCTTTCATTAATGGGAGAAGTCTTCGATGAAGGCTTCCGGCTTTTTTCACATCACCTGACAAAAAGGCTTGAATCATTTCTTGCATTTCATCTCCTACAACATGGGAGGCTACAGATATGACGCCATAACCGCCTATTGATAATGTCGGCAGCGTTAAGCTGTCGTCCCCAGTGTATAAAGCAAAATTATCTGGCGTTTTCTCGATAATTTTGGCCATATTATCAAGATCTCCGCTAGCTTCTTTAATCGCAACGATATTGTCAATTTCCGATAGACGAATAACCGTTTCAGGCGCGATCGAGGACGATGTTCTGCCAGGCACATTGTAAAGCATCACAGGAAGATGCGTGCTTTCTGCTATCGCTTTAAAGTGCTGATAAATCCCTTCCTGATTCGGTTTGTTGTAGTATGGAGTGACAAGCATAATCGCATCGACGCCGGTTTGTTCCGCCTTTTTTGTCAGTTCTATGGAAGCTCTTGTATTGTTTGTACCTGTCCCTGCAATCACTGGAACTCTTTTATTGACAACAGAAACGACATGTTTAAATAAAGCGAGCTTTTCTTCCGTTGTTAAAGTTGGAGATTCACCCGTTGTTCCAGCCACAACAATTGAATCTGTTCCATGATGGATTAAATATTCTACTAATTTTTCCGTTTTTTGAAAATCAATATTCCCGTTATTGTCAAACGGGGTAACCATTGCAGTTGAAATTCTTCCAAACATACCCACTTGTTCCTCACACCTTTATCGATTATTTTCCAAGATCAAACGCTTTATGAAGTGCATTAACTGCTTGAATCATTTCACTTTCCTTCACAAGCACCCAAATTGTTGTATGGCTGTCTGCCGATTGCAAAATTTGTATCCCTTCCTCCGATAAAGCAGCAACGATTTTGGAAGCGACTCCAGGGACTCCTTGAATGCCTGCTCCTACAATTGAGACTTTTGCACAATGCCGCGTGATCATCGGATCATATCCGATCTCTTTCAAAATTCCAACAGCAAGATCCGTTACATCCCCATGAACAGTATATATGACACTCTTAGGAGTAATATTAAAGAAATCGACGCTAATTCCTCTTGTAGCCATCGCTTTAAAAATTTCTTGATGAAAACGGAAATTCCCTTCTTTTGCATCTACTTTAATTTGCGTGACATCGGAAACATGAGCAATTCCAGTAATTAAACGTTCTTTTATGTCCGCACCTAGTTTATCCTGATGGTGAGAAGTGATGATCGTTCCTTTCGATTTAGAATAAGTGGAACGAATGCGAATCGGGATTTTGGCTTGCATAGCGATTTCAACCGCACGCGGATGAATCACCTTTGCTCCTTGATAGGCCAAATTGCAAATTTCCGTATACGTCACAAATGAAAGGGGCTTTGCATCCTTAACAATACGAGGATCCGCTGTCATAACTCCTTCCACATCTGTAAAAATGTCTACATATTCTGCTTTTAAAGCTGCTCCAAGTGCTGTTGCTGAAGTGTCACTGCCGCCGCGCCCAATTGTCGTCACATCTCCATTTGCTTGTGCTCCTTGAAAGCCTGCGACAACAACGACATCATTTGTTTCTAGAAGCCCGAGCAGGCGATCACATTTCAATTCTAATATTTTAGCATTTGTATGTTCATTTGTCGTCAAAAAACCTGCCTGCGCTCCGCTTAAAGCTGCCGCTTTTATTCCTTTTCCTTTTAGCATGCTAGTAAATACGACAGAAGAGATGATTTCTCCGCAGGACAGCAACATATCCTGTTCACGTTTGGAAATGGTGTCGATCCCGCCTTCCACAAGGCTGATCAGCGTATCTGTTGCGTACGGATCTCCTTTTCTCCCCATCGCTGATACGACGACGACCACTTTTTTTTTCTCAGACAAGGCTTCCTTTATATGTTCGTACGCATGTCTTCTGCCTTGTTCATCACGGACAGACGTTCCTCCAAACTTTTGAACAACAATGCTCATGATGTTCACCTCTATAAAATAACTAAACAGAAGAGAGCTGATGGCTTCAACTCTCTTCTTTTCACCTTATACTAATTTCAGTTTAATTAAACTTTCGGCAATTTGTACAGAGTTTAACGCTGCCCCTTTTAATAAATTGTCGGATACAACCCAAAGGTGGAAGCCGTTTGGCCGATCTAAGTCTTTGCGAATTCGGCCTACAAATGTATCGTATTTTCCTTCTGCCAAAGCAGGCATTGGATAAATTTGATTTGCCGGATCATCTTCAAGCGTAACACCAGGCGCATCTCTTAATACATTGCGAATATCATTTACAGTAACATCGTCCCTGTCAATTTCAATGTAGACTGATTCTGAATGCCCGATGACGACCGGCAAGCGGACGCAGGTCGCTGCAACTTCCAGATCCTTCATATGCATAATTTTTTTTGTTTCATTGATCATTTTCATTTCTTCAAATGTAAATCCATTTTCTTGGAATTTATCAATTTGCGGAATTGCATTAAACGCAATTTGATAATGTTTTTCGTCACTTTTAACAGGTAAAATTTCAGGTACAAACGGCTTTCCTTCTAAAATCGCTTTAGACTGTTCTTTCAATTCCTGAATCGCTTGTGCCCCCGCACCTGATACTGCTTGATAAGTGGAAACAATGACTTTTTTCAGCCCGAACGCTTTACGGATCGGCTGCAATGCAACAACCATTTGGATCGTCGAACAATTCGGGTTGGCAATAATACCGTTATGCCATTTTATATCCTCTTCGTTCACTTCCGGTACTACGAGAGGAACGTTTTCATCCATTCTAAATGCGCTCGTATTGTCGATCACGACCGCGCCTCTTTTGGCTGCTTCCGGTGCAAGCTGCTTCGACACGCTTCCTCCAGCGCTGAAAAGAGCGATATCAACCCCTTCAAAGCTCTCCGGTTCCGCTTTTTGTACTGTGATTGGTTTTCCTTTAAATGTAGCTGTCTTTCCTGCAGATCGTTCGGATGATAACAACGTTAAAGTTTCCACAGGAAAATTTCTTTTTTCCAATGTTTCGATCATTTGTGTTCCTACTGCTCCAGTTGCTCCGACAACTGCTACATGAAAACCTTTTTGAGCCATTTTCTATCTATCTCCTTCCAAAATGCATCAGAGTCGAATAATCATGTATTCGTATTACGTTTAATTGTATCACAGTAGCCAAAAAAAGTGATGAGCGATTTTTTATGAAAGCGTTTTATTTGTTTGATTATTTTTTATGTTCAATAATAACCGGCTGAAGCTGTCTATGTTCAAGCGCATGTTCAACTGTTTCCACTAAACGATCCATATTCGCCACCATTGAATTCGGTTTTTGGTGAGGTGCATCTTGGCCGAACGGAACAAAGAAAATATTTTTTGCCGCCATTAGCTTCATTAAATTTACGCCATTTAACCCGAGAGCATCGTTTGTAGAAATGGCTAGTACAACGGGGCGATGGTTTCTCATAGTCGCTTTTGCAGCCATCAATACAGGAGAGTCCGTCAAGGCATTCGCCAGTTTGCTCATCGAATTGCCGGTCATCGGCGCAATGACCATGCAATCAAGAGGAATTTTCGGACCTAAAGGCTCGGCATCCACGATCGAATCAATTACTTGATTTCCAGTCGCTTCTTCAATTCTTTTGACCCATTCTTCTCCTTCCCCGAATCTAGTTGTTGTCGTCTTTACGGTCGAGGTGACAATTGGCAAAACGTTTGCTCCTTTTTCAACGAGCTTTTGAATTTGCGGAAATACCGCATCATAAGTACAATGAGAGCCTGTTAAACCAAATCCGATCCGTTTACCTTTCACTTCCATTATCCATACTCCTTTCAAGCTGATGCTGTTCAGTTAAAAGGATTGTCAACGCATTCGCCAAAATTTGGCCTGCTGTCCTCGGTGCAACAATTCCTGGAAGACCAGGTGCTAAAATGGCTTTCATACCTCTTTTTTCAGCATAGTGGAAATCGGTTCCCCCCGGCTTTGATGCTAAATCGATAATAAGAGCGTGGACAGGCATAGCTGCCAAAACATCAGAAGACAACACCAACGCTGGAACTGTATTTATGCAAATATCGATCGACGACAATTCGTCCTTCAGTTCACTCAAATGAAACGGCTTCATTCCCATTTCCGTGATCCTGGCCAAATCTTTCTGTTTTCGAGCGCCTACCTTCACATTAGCTCCTAATGCTGCAAAAGTGCGGGCAACGCTCATTCCTGTCCGTCCAAATCCGATAACAGCAATGTTCGAACCATGAATGGTAAAATCAGTATGTTGAATAACGAGCATAATGGTCCCTTCTACTGTCGGAATGGAATTATATATCGCTACATCATCACGGTCCAGTATCGGTACAAGCTTTCGTTTTTCTTTTTCCATCAACTCTTCTAAATATTTTGTGCGTATCCCAGAATAAAAGATGCAATGCTCAGGAGTGGAGGCCACCATTTCTCTTGTCAATACGATTTCTTCAGCGGAAAAAACTGCTTCGACCTGTCCTTCGCTTCCGGTTCCTGAAACAGGCAATATTACTGCATCCATTTCTTCCAGACTAATATTATGGCTGTTTATTTTCACTGATCCTGTATACCCATGTTCAAGCTGATCAAATCCGATTAAAAATAGATTGGCATCGTGCTCTGATAGCCTTCGGATCACCTCTAGCTGCCGGGCGTCACCGCCAATTACAGCAATGTTTAAGCCAGTTAACATCCTTTTTTTCACCTTCTTTATGGCAATTCAGTTCAGTTTCGAAAACCATAATTAGCTCCCTGTTTTAAGCATATTATGTAGGTGGCAGCCGATAGGTGAATCGCATCGAAAAATTGCCAAAAAAAATAAAGCCGGCTTCTTTAGCCGGCGGATCTTCATTAGTCATCAATTTTATTTAAGGAATTTTCCGGTACGTCAATAATGATCATATCTTGACCAATTTTTTTGATATGCTCCCACGGTACTCGAATATCATGTCCTTGTTTCCTTAAACCGAACCACTTTAAAGAAGGAATAATAAGCGCCGTGATTTGTCCAGTTTCCGCATTGATTTCAAAGTCTGTTTGACCGAGCACGCCTAGACGTTCCGCTCGTTTTACATCGACGATTTCTTTTCCGCTTAACTCGGATAAACGCATAGTATTGGCTCCCCTCCTTCATTTTAAATATACGAACATATTCACAGGCAGAGATTGATTCGAAACTGATGAACATAGCTTTCCATACATGTATACGTTTTTGACAAATAAAAAATGCCCGCCAATCCATCATAGCAGGCATTTTAATTCTGGAATTGCAGAAGAAAGATTCTCTTCCGGACTAATTAAAGATACAGCATATTCATCTGTAAAAATATGTTGAATAAGTTCATTGACGCTCATGATATCAACACGGTTAACCGTTTCGATAATTTCATCCAAAGATCGATGTTTGCCTAAGAGCAGCTCATTTTTGCCGTTTCTGCTCATTCTTGCATTTGTACTTTCAAGACTAAGCATTAAATTCCCTTTAATTTGTTCTTTTGAATGCATTAATTCTTTTTCAGTAATACCGCTTTTTTTCAATTTTTCAATTGTTTGAAAAATCGTTTCAAATAAAATATTCAGCTGGTTTCTTCCAGTCCCACCGTAAATTGTGAGCACTCCGCTGTCTTCATATGAAGTGTGGTAAGAGAAAATAGAATAAGCAAGCCCTTTTTCTTCCCTCACCTCTTGGAATAAGCGGCTTGACATGCTCCCGCCCAAAATATTGTTTAACACAATTAAGCTGTAAATGTCGTCATGACCGACTCTCAACCCTTTAAACCCAATGCAGAGATGCGCTTGCTCCGTCTCTTTTTTCTTGGCGATTTTTTGGTCCAAAAAAACCGGTTCCTTATATTTTTCTTTTTTATGAGACGACTTAAAATTGCCGAACCATTTCTCAACCTCTTGAATAAAGCTTTCTTGAACGTTTCCAGCTACTGAAATGACGATATTGTCAGGAGTATAGTATTTTTCCATATAGCTTTTCAACGCATCGCCGGTAAAACTAGATAAAGTTTTTTCTGTGCCTAAAATCGGATAGCCAAGCGGATGATCGCCAAATGCAGCCTGGCTTAACAAATCGTGCACAATATCGTCTGGAGTATCTTCATACATTTTGATTTCTTCTAGAACAACATTTCGTTCTTTGTTTAATTCTTCTTCTTCAAATACTGAGTTGAAAAACATATCAGCCAGCACTTCAAGTGCATAATTTGCATGCTCATCGAGCACTTTTGCATAATAGCAGGTGTATTCTTTTGAGGTGAAGGCATTCACCTGACCGCCAATTTTGTCAAAAGCTTCTGCAATTTCTCTAGCTGTTCTTTTTTCTGTTCCTTTAAAAAACATATGCTCTAAAAAATGAGAAATGCCGTTTGTTTCTTTCGTCTCGTTTCTAGAACCTGTGCCAATCCAAACTCCGATAGCAACGGAGCGAACAGTCGGAATAGATTCTAAAATGATTCTAACACCATTTTGGCATGTATATTTCTTGATCAAATTGTAACCCCCTGTTCTTCCAATCAGTCAAGACGTTTTTCATCCAGCAGACTAGAAAGTGAACCGATGGAAAGATTTTTTTCTTTAATCTTTTTAATTAATGAATCTAGACTCTCTGCGGTCGATGACGTCGGATGCATTAAAATCATGGCGCCGTTATGAATTTTTGACATCACTCGATTGATTAACGTTTCAGGCCGCGGCTTTTGCCAATCAATCGTGTCAACAGACCACATGATCGTTTCCATGTTCATATCTGCCGCTATATCTACGACCTCCTTGCGAAAGCTGCCGCTTGGAGGCGCAAACCATTTCACGTTTTTTCCTGTCGTCGCTTTGATGATTTTGTTCGTCTCTTCCATCTCTTGTCTAATTCTTGCAGACGGCAGGCGGGCCATATCTGGATGCGAGTATGAATGATTTCCAATTTCATGGCCGCTTTCTACAATCATTTTAGCCAGTTCAGGATTTTCTTTTACCCATCTTCCTTCTAAAAAAAACGTCGCTTTGACATGGTGCTTTTTTAGCACGGCCAACATTTTAGGAAGATACTCATTTCCCCATGCAACATTTATTAAAAAGGATACCATTGGCTTATCCGGATGTCCACGGTAGATCGCTTCGTTCGGCAAATCGCTTAAATGAACAGAAGGCGGAATTTGCTTGAATACAAGAAGCTTCGGATCAAAAGAACCCTTTTTCTTCATTCTCTTATACGATGCGTCAATGTCGACTGATCGCCCATTATAACCGGGCGTTTTTTTCCAAACTCTATGTATTTCAGCATTTTCCGGAGGAATTTCATACTCTTTTGCTTTGGCAACGATTTCTTGATACAACGAATCTCCGCCAGATACAGCCAATTCATGCTTTGCTTTTAATTGCTGAAGAAAGATCAATGTATAACGATTATCCAATATGACATAAGAAAAAAGTATGATCAATATAAAAATGGCTATTTTCCCTTTTTTTCGCTTCATCGCAACATCCCCTTTTTCACTTATAAAACTATGAAAAAAGGGGACAAGATAGAACTGCCAACCGCAAAAATGGAAAAGAAGCCGGGTTTTCCCTGGCTCCGGTCAAGACTTTTGCTGCTCTTTTTGGTCCCTTAAAACGGCCTTTCTTGATAAATTGACACGACCTTGTTTATCGATTTCCATCACTTTGACTAAAATTTCATCACCGACTGACACAACATCCTCCACTTTTCCTACCCGCTCTTCTGCAAGCTCAGAAATGTGGACAAGACCATCTTTTCCGTTAAACAGTTCCACGAATGCGCCGAATTTCTCGATCCGTTTAACTTTTCCTAAATACATTTGTCCGACTTCAATTTCTCTTACAATATCTTCAATAATTTTCTTCGCTTTTTTATTCATTCCTTCGTCTACGGAAGAAATGTAGATTGTGCCATCTTGTTCAATATCGATTTTTACTCCTGTTTCTTCAATGATTTTGTTAATTTGTTTTCCGCTAGGTCCAATCACGTCACGAATTTTATCCGGATTGATGACCATGGTTAAAATTTTTGGAGCATATGGCGATAATTGTTTTCTCGGTTCAGAGATTGTCGCCAGCATTGATTTCAAAATTTCAAGGCGGCCTTTGCGAGCTTGTTTTAACGCTTCTTCTAAAATTTCACGGGACAAGCCTTTAATTTTAATGTCCATTTGCAGCGCGGTGACGCCTTTTTCTGTACCAG
The DNA here is from genome assembly GCF_038000355.1 of Aeribacillus sp. FSL M8-0235. NCBI lineage: Bacteria > Bacillati > Bacillota > Bacilli > Caryophanales > Bacillaceae > Aeribacillus > Aeribacillus sp. FSL M8-0235. The sequence continues at coordinate 2,119,873 of NZ_JBBOBW010000001.1, forward strand.
CGACTTTAAAGTCCATATCACCAAGCGCATCTTCCATGCCTTGAATATCTGTTAAAACCGTATAGTTGTCACCAGATTTTACAAGTCCCATTGCAATTCCAGCAACAGGCGACTTAATCGGCACGCCGGCATCCATCATCGCTAAGGTGCTTGCACAAATGCTCGCTTGTGAAGTTGAACCATTTGATTCAAGCACTTCTGAAACGAGACGAATTGTGTACGGAAAATCGCGCTCGGAAGGTATGACTGGCTCAAGCGCTCTTTCTCCCAACGCTCCATGACCAATTTCCCGTCTGCCAGGCCCCCTCATCGGACCGGTTTCCCCGACACTAAATGGCGGGAAGTTGTAGTGATGCATGAACCGCTTTGATTCTTCCACGCCGAGTCCGTCAAGTATTTGTACGTCTCCTAAAGCTCCGAGCGTACAAATAGACAGGGCTTGTGTTTGGCCGCGGGTGAAAAGACCTGAACCGTGCGTGCGCGGCAAAATTCCGACGGAAGACGATAATGGACGGATTTCGTCAATTTTTCGTCCGTCAGGTCTCACTTTTTCTTCTGTAATGAGACGGCGCACTTCCTCTTTCACGAGCTTGTGCAAAATTTCTTTTACTTGCTTAATCGTTTCTTCATCTGCTTCTTCTTCCTCAAATATTGCGACAGTTTTCTCTTTCACTTCATTAATAGCATCTTCGCGGGCGTGTTTTTCAGGCACTTGGATGGCTTGCAATAAGTCGGCAAGAGCCATTTCACGAACTCTTTTTTCAAGCTCCTCATCGATTTTATATAATTCGACTTCCATTTTTTCTTTTCCGATTTTTTCTACAATCTCTTCTTGGAATGCAATCAAACGTTTGATTTCTTCATGGCCAAACATGATTGCTTCTAAAATCGTTTCTTCAGGCACTTCATTGGCTCCTGCTTCCACCATGTTGATGGCATCTTTCGTGCCGGCTACGATTAAATGGATATCGCTTTTCTCAAGCTGTTCGACAGTTGGATTAATGATAAACTGGTCATCAAGGCGGCCGACCATGACACCGGCAATCGGACCTTCAAACGGAATGTCCGATATTGACAGCGCGAGCGAAGATCCAAACATAGCCGCCATTTCGGAAGAACAATCTTGGTCGACGCTCATCACCATGCTGACTACTTGAACCTCATTGCGAAACCCTTCTGGAAACAGCGGGCGAATCGGTCTATCGATTAAACGGCTCGCTAAAATAGCTTTTTCACTCGGTCTACCCTCTCGTTTAATAAACCCTCCCGGGATTTTACCGACAGCATAAAGCCTTTCTTCATAATTGACCGTTAGGGGAAAGAAATCCACTCCTTTTGCTTCCTTCGAAGCGGTTGCCGTACATAAAACGACCGTATCTCCATAGCGGACTAAAACGGCGCCGTTCGCTTGCTTCGCCAGCTGGCCGATTTCAACAGTCAGCTTCCGTCCGGACCAATCTATGGAAAAAACATGTTTCTCTTGATCCATACTTGTTTTGAACCCCTCTTTCATTGACAAAGTCTATCTTCGCACATAAATTGTACAAAAATGTTATTTTTAAACTTTTCAATCTATATCGTTTTTATGTAATCTGTCATAAACTTTTTTGAATACAGTAAAAAAGCGGGAAATCTCCCGCTTCCATACAACTTAACGACGCAAACCGAGTTTATTGATGAGTTGACGGTACCGTGCAACATCTTTATTGCGCAAATACGTCAACAAATTACGGCGTTTCCCAACCATTTTCAAAAGACCTCTGCGTGAATGGTGGTCTTTTTTGTGAACGCGCAAATGCTCATTTAAAATGTTGATTTTTTCAGTTAGGATAGCAATTTGCACTTCAGGAGAACCAGTATCTGATTCATGTGTTTTAAATTGCTCAATCACTTCATTTTTCCGTTCTTGCGTTAAAGCCATCCTTGTCCACCTCCTAAATATAATCCCCGGCTACCTAGCAAGCGTCGGTGACTCGCGTTGCCACGCAGCGGTTAAAAGTTACAAGAATAAGAATACTATTTTTCCCAAGAAAAAGCAAGGAGGTTCCATTAAAAATTTTTTTCAGCCGTGATTTTATCCGATTCTGCCAGCCGCTGAAAAAAATCTTTAGCTTCCTTGATATCCCGTTTGATTTGGGCAATTAATTCTTCCACACCAGAAAACTTTTGTTCACTTCGTATTCGTTTGAACCATTTTACGGTCACATCTATATCATAAATTTCTTCATGAAAATCAAAAATATGAACTTCTATGCTCGGCTTGTCCGGTCTTTTTTCATGAAATGTCGGCTTATAACCGATATTGCATATGCCCGCATATTCCTTCCCATTCATGCTGATTTTGACCGCATATACCCCTGTCGGAGGAGTAATGTAGGATTCGCTTAGTTCAATATTTGCGGTTGGAAAGCCGATTGTCCGCCCTCGCTTTTCTCCATGAATTACCTTTCCGGATACTTGATGAGGCCGCCCTAGAAGAGAGCATGCATAAGAAACATCACCATTTTTAATCGCGTTTCGAACGAGGGAAGAGCTGATTTTTCTTTCACCGTCTGTCAGCTTTTCAACCGTCGTATGCGTAAAAGCTCCTCTTGAATAGAAAGGCAAAGTTTCCATTGTTCCTTTTCCAAACCGGCCGAATGTAAAATCAAAACCGGCCACAACGTGAATGGCATTTAATCCGATAATATATTGATCGACAAATTGTTGAGGCTGAAGCGAGCTAAAGCTTTCTGTAAATTCGACTAAATACAATCGATCAATTCCAAGATCTTCAATAAACTTCAGTTTCTCTTGTAAAGGAGTAATATATTCTATTTGTTGAATATTTTTTTTTAAGACGATGGATGGGTGCGGATCAAATGTCATCACCGCACATTCAACATTTAATTCTTCAGCCTTCTGTTTAGCTGTTTGAATGACTTTTTGATGCCCTTTATGGACTCCATCAAAAAATCCGAGCGCCATTACCGATTTCGGCACATTTTGTTTTGCCAAATGGTGTGGATGTGTTATTTTTATCATTTTCACCGAAAGTTCCCCTTTTCTTACCTATTCATTCGTTTTTAACACCTTGACGGGTTTAAGCACATTGTTTTTTTCTGAATGCTTTTTATATATGGCAATAATTTCTCGATTATTCCATATTGCTACAACATCATTTTGTCCAATATGCTGGAAATCCTCGTTCATTTCCAACATCGCTCCGTTTTTTACTTTCTTTGCTAATGTATCATTTATTTTAATTTTCGGCAATTGATTTAATGCTTCCTCTATGGTAAGAAAACCGTTTGGCAAATCTCCCATTTTTAAACATTGCTCGACCGCAGAAAACGTGACGCAGTCATGTAAATGAAAACGGCCGGATCTTATTCGCACCAATTCAGACATGTGAGCAGGATACCCTAATTTTTCTCCGATCATGACCGCGAGAGTTCGAATATATGTCCCTTTTGAGCAAGAGACTTGAATGGAAAAGGAAGCCGTTTTGTCATGTTGTTTTATATCGCTTAAAAGGTGTATGGCATGAATGACAACCCTTCTTTTCGGCCTTTCGACTACTTTCCCTTCACGCGCGTATTCGTATAATTTTTTTCCATTCACTTTTACTGCAGAATACATTGGCGGAATTTGTTCAATTTCTCCGCGAAAGCTTTCCAGCACTCGTTCAATTTCCTCTTTTGATGGCGGGAGCTTTACTTCTTTTTCAGCAATAATGCTTCCAGAAGCATCCTCTGTTTCAGTGGCAGCTCCTAATGTTACTTCAGCGATGTATTCCTTATTCTCAGCCATTAAATATGACGAAATTTTTGTTGCCTTGCCGATGCAAATAGGGAGCACGCCTGAGACATCCGGATCTAATGTACCAGTATGCCCCGCTTTTTTCGTTCGAAACAATTTGCGCACTTTTTGGACACAATCATTTGAAGTCATTCCTCTAGGTTTATGTAAGAGAAGAACGCCGTCCACAGTCACACCTTCCTTTTGCCAGCTGCAATCATGAAAAAAGAACCCGTTACACAATTGTGAAACGGGATGCCTCAGCTTTCATGATCTCTTTCTTCTTTTTTCAATTCATGGATTAATGATTCGATTCGATTGCCATAATCAATTGTCTCGTCAAATTCAAAATGAATTTCCGGAGTTTTCCGCAGCCGAATCCGCGACCCGATTTCAGAGCGGATAAATCCTTTGGCTTTCGCCAGCGCCTTCATCGTGTTTTCCTTCTGTTCCTCATTTCCCAATACAGAAATATATACTTTAGCGATTTGCAAATCCCCCGTTAAGCGAACGTCCGTTACAGTTACAAATCCAATTCTCGGGTCTTTAATTTTTCTGCCAATAATATCGCTTAGCTCTTTTTTCATCTGTTCAGCTACTCTGTTTGCTCTTAGGCTCATTTCATCACCTCATTTGCTAAAACCAGTCAAATGTTGTAATGGTTCGTTCAATTTCAGGAAAAGAATCGATCAACTTCAATGCCTGGTTCAGTTCTTTTTCCGCGATGGCGCGGCTCGATGCAAGGCAGGCAATGCCGATTTCGGTCCGCTGCCATGCATCCTGAAAGCCGATTTCTGCAACACTGACATTAAATTTGTTTTGCAGTCTTTTTATAATTCGTTGCACTACTGCACGTTTTTCTTTTAAAGAAGAAGCTTCAAAAATCATGCATTCACATGATACCATTCCGAGCATTATTTTTTAACTTCCTCCATGATGAACGCTTCAATCGTGTCGCCTTCTTTAATATCGTTAAAGTTTTTAATCGTAAGTCCGCACTCATATCCTTGAGCAACTTCTTTTACATCATCTTTAAAACGTTTTAAAGTGTCAATTTCTCCTTCAAAAATCACGACTCCGTCCCGAATTAAGCGAACGCCGCTGTCGCGTGTAACAGAACCATCTGTGACGTAGCAGCCGGCAATTGTACCGATTTTAGAAACTTTGAATGTTTGCCGCACTTCAAGGGTACCGATCACTTTTTCTTCGTATTCAGGATCAAGCATACCTTTCATAGCCGCTTCGATTTCTTCGATCACTTTATAAATGATGCGGTGAAGGCGAATGTCGACGTTTTCCGCTTCCGCTGTTCTCTTCGCATTCACATCCGGGCGAACATTAAAGCCGATCACAATAGCGTTGGAAGCAGAGGCAAGCATGATGTCATATTCCGTAATGGCACCGACACCGGTGTGAATAATTTTTACTTTTACTCCTTCAACATCGATTTTTTGAAGAGCTGATGAAAGAGCTTCAACGGAACCTTGCACATCTGCTTTGACGATTAAATTAATTTCTTTCATGTCATTTTGCTTAATTTGTTCAAATAAATCATCAAGGCTTAGCTTTGTCTTTTCGCTGCGCTGCTCTTCCAGCTGTTTTTTCGCACGGGCTTCACCGATTTGACGCGCTTTTTTCTCATCTTCAAATACCATAAATCTGTCGCCGGCTAATGGAACTTCATGAAGACCGGTGATTTCAACCGGAGTGGACGGTAAAGCTTCTTTTACACGTTTTCCGACATCATTCACCATCGCACGCACCCGTCCATATGTGTTTCCGACAACAATTGGATCACCGACACGAAGCGTTCCGTTTTGAACAAGCAATGTTGCAACTGAACCTCTGCCTTTATCAAGCTTTGCTTCAACAACCGTACCGGTTGCAAGACGATTCGGATTCGCTTTTAACTCTTCCATTTCCGCAACGAGCAAGATCATTTCCAATAGTTCAGGAATTCCGTCACCTTTTAATGCCGAAATTGGTACAAATATCGTGTCGCCGCCCCAATCTTCCGGTACAAGGCCATGTTCCGTTAATTCCTGCATCACACGGTCAGGATTTGCCGTCGGCTTATCCATTTTGTTCACCGCTACAATAATCGGCACATTCGCAGCTTTTGCATGGTTAATTGCCTCAACTGTCTGCGGCATAACACCATCATCTGCAGCAACGACTAAAACAGTAATATCTGTTAATTGAGCACCGCGGGCTCTCATTGTTGTAAACGCTGCATGGCCAGGTGTATCTAAAAATGTGATCTTTTTCCCTTCCACTTCAACCTGGTAAGCGCCGATATGCTGCGTAATGCCTCCAGCTTCGCCTTCAGCCACTTTTGTTTTTCGAATGGAATCTAAAAGAGTCGTTTTCCCATGGTCAACATGCCCCATAATTGTCACAACAGGAGGACGGCTGACAAGATCTTCTTCCTTGTCTTCGATTTCATACTTTTCAAATTCTGTTTCATCGAAAACAATTTCTTCTTCCACTTCAACGCCGTATTCAGAAGCGATCAGTTCGATAATGTCCTTCTCCAGCTCTTGGTTGATTGTTGCCATGACGCCGAGCATCATGAGCTTCTTAATGATCTCTGACGGTTCTTTATGGAGTTTGTTGGCAAGCTCAGCGACTGTTAAAGAGCCTTGATACGTAATTTTGGACGGCAATTCTTTTTTGCTTGGAGCTTCATTTTGAACCGCTTTTTTGTTTTTCTTTCCATTTTTTTTGTTTTTATGTTTCGTTTGTTGAATCGGAACGTTTTGTTTGCGTTCCTCGCGTTTTGGAGAAGGTTTTTTGCCTGATTTTTTCTTGTTCAATACGATATCCTCATCGTCATCAAATGGAATGTCATCATATGCTGCATGCTTTTCTGCCTTTTGTTTTGGTTGATGATCTTTTTGAACGTTTTTCTTAGGTTGTTCCTTTTGATATCGTCCATTGAGTTTTTCAATTGTATTGCTGTCGATCATTGACATGTGGTTTGCAACATTTATATTCATTTCTTTTAATGTATGGATTACTTCTTTGCTCGTTATATTTTGTTGTTTTGCATATTCATATACTCGCATTTTACCCATACGTTCACCCCCAAAGTAGTTATTCAAGTAGAAGCTTCAACTTCTTGGCAAAACCTTCTTCCGTCACGGCAACAACTACTCTTTCTTCCTTACCGATCGATTGCCCAAGTTCGTATCGGTTTGGGGCAATCACGAGCGGAACTTTATAAAACGAACATTTATCCGTAATTTTTTTCTTCGTGTTAGAAGAAGCATCGTCTGCCAATAAAACGAGTTTTGCACGCTTATTTCGAACCTCTTTCAAAACAAGTTCTTCTCCTGAAATCACTTTTCTTGCCCGATAGGCAAGGCCTAATAAAGATTTCCATTGTCCATTCATGGCAATGAAGGTTTCTCCTTCTCAGCTAGCTGAATTAATTCATCATATATAGATTCCGGAACAGGCGCATCTAAATGGACGGATAGCACATTTTTCTTTTTCGCCTTTAAAATGCAGTCTTTATCAAGAGTGATATAAGCACCGCGTCCATTTTTCTTTCCTGTTAAATCAACCGAAACTTCTCCTTCTTTCGAACGAACGATTCGAACAAGCTCCTTTTTGGGTCTCATTTCGCCAGTCGCCACACATTTTCTCATCGGAATTTTCTTTTGCTTTGCCACTGGTAACCACCTCTATTCGTCTTGTTCTTCTCCGTGTTCATCATCCGTATTGTCAAATTGGAATAAACTATCATGCTCTTCGCGAGGATAGATGTTCAGCTCTCTCGCTTCCGATTCGCTTTTAATATCAATTTTCCATCCGGTTAATTTGGCAGCGAGGCGCGCGTTTTGCCCTCTTTTGCCAATCGCAAGGGATAATTGATAATCAGGAACGATGACGGTTGTAGCTTTTTCCTCTTCATCGACAATAACGTCCAAAACTTTTGAAGGACTTAAAGCATTTGCAACAAATTCAACAGGATTTTTAGACCAGCGAACGATATCAATTTTTTCGCCATTCAACTCGTTTACAATTGCTTGAACACGCTGGCCTTTTGGTCCAACGCATGATCCAACCGGGTCAACTTCCGGATTGTCGGAATGAACCGAAATCTTTGATCTGTCACCTGCCTCCCGGGCGACTGATTTAATTTCCACTGTCCCGTCATATATTTCCGGAACTTCCAATTCGAATAAACGCTTCAACAGCCCCGGGTGTGTTCTGGAAACAAAAATTTGTGGTCCTTTTGTTGTTTTTTCTACTTTTGTAATGAATACTTTAATTCGGTCATGAGGTTCGTATTTTTCATTCGGCATCTGTTCCGATTGTGGGAGGAGAGCCTCTATTTTCCCTAGACTTACGTATATATATTTGGGATCAGTTCTTTGGACGATTCCGGTCATGATATCTTCTTCACGATCAATAAATTCCGAATAAATGACTCCTCTTTCGGCTTCACGAACTCGCTGCGTAACGACTTGTTTCGCAGTTTGTGCAGCTATTCGTCCAAATTCTTTCGGTGTCACTTCAATTTCAACGACATCGCCGATTTCATATTGGGGATTGATGTTCATCGCATCATGGATGGAAATTTCCAAACGGGGATCCGTTACTTCTTCCACCACTTCTTTTCTCGCAAACACCTGCATCGTACCTGTTTCGCGATTAATATCGACACGCACGTTTTGCGCTTGGTTAAAGTTGCGTTTGTATGCAGAAATGAGGGCAGCTTCAATCGCATCTATAATGACATCTTTACTAATGCCTTTTTCTTTTTCTAATACTGTCAAGGCATCTAAAAGTTGGCTGTTCATAAAATGATGTTCCTCCTCATCACTTAAATATTAAATGAAACGGCAAGTCTAGCTTTTGCAATTTTTCCCCAAGGAATTTCCACTTGTTTAGTTTTTGTTTTCACTCTTATTTCGAGTGTGGCAATCTCGCCGTCAAAATCCGTTAAAACCCCTTCAAAATGTTTTTCCCCGTTGATCGGCTCGTAAGTTTTGAGTGCGACATTTTTCCCGACAGCCTTTTCAAAATCGGCCTTTGTTTTTAAAGGGCGTTCAGCGCCTGGAGAAGATACCTCCAAGAAATAGTTGTGAGGAATCGGATCGATTTCATCCAGCTTTTCGCTCAAACGTTCGCTTACCATACCACACTCTTCAATATCGACACCATCTTCAGAATCAATAAAAAGCCGTAAATACCAATTTTTTCCCTCTTTTACATATTCAATATCTACTAGTTCCAGCTGCAAATTTTCAAGAATTGGCGATGCTAGTTCTTTGACGAGATCTGTTATAGATTGGCTCATATTTTCCTCCTTAATTTCAGCGTTTCAGAAAGGGACATCTATTTAATCGTCATAAAAAACTAGTTCCAATAGGAAAGAGTGGGTTTTTTCCCCACTCTTTCGTTAGGCTTTTTTTAGCATTTCCATAAATGAATATAACATAACCTAATCAGGTTTGCAAATTGAATCGCAAATCAGAAAAGGGAGAGCTGATTTTGCTCAGGCAGCGATGCCAAACAGCCATGATTTTCAAGATATTCCATAATCGTTTTTGAAATTTTTGTCCGCTCCTGCAGATCCTCTTTGGATAAAAATTCTCCTTCTTCTCTCGCTTTAACAATATTGATAGCCGCGTTCGTACCAAGCCCTGGTATCGAATTAAACGGTGGTATGAGACTGTCGCCGTCAATAATGAATTCTTTGGCTTGAGAGCGGTATAAATCTACTTTTTGGAATGAAAATCCACGCTCCGTCATTTCAAGTGCCATCTCCAATACGGTCAGCAAGCTCTTCTCTTTTGGAGAAGCATCGAGCCCTTTTGCACTGATCTCTTCAATTTTCGCTCTGATTGCGGTGCTTCCTTTGATCATCGTTTCGATGTCAAAATCGTCCGCTCTGACTGTAAAATAAGTTGCATAGAATAGCAGAGGAAAATGCACTTTAAAATATGCAATCCGCACAGCCATTAATACATAAGCTGTCGCGTGAGCTTTTGGAAACATATATTTGATTTTTTTGCAAGATTCAATATACCAGTCTGGAACGCCGTTCTTTTTCATCTCTTCTTCCCATTCGGGAATCAAGCCTTTTCCTTTCCGAACCGACTCCATAATTTTAAAGGCTAACGACGGCTCCAATCCTTGATAGATTAAATAAACCATAATATCGTCGCGGCAGCCAATGACCTCACTTAATGTACATGTGCCGCTTTGAATCAGCTCTTGTGCGTTTCCTAGCCAAACATCTGTCCCATGGGACAATCCTGATATTTGGACAAGCTCTGAAAATGTCGTCGGTCTTGTTTCCTCCAACATTTGGCGGACAAATCGCGTGCCGAACTCTGGAATCCCCAGAGTGCCCGTTTTACAGCCAATCTGCTCCTCTGTCACGCCAAGTGATTCGGTTGAGGAAAAGATTTTCATTACTTCCGGATCATCTGTTGGAATGGTCTTCGGATCGATTCCGCTTAAATCTTGAAGCATTCTGATGACCGTCGGATCATCGTGCCCTAGTATATCAAGCTTTAATAAGTTATCGTGAATGGAGTGGAAATCAAAATGTGTCGTTTTCCAATCAGCGCTTGTATCATCTGCCGGATATTGAATTGGAGTAAAATCATATATATCCATATAATCGGGAACAACGATGATTCCTCCGGGATGCTGTCCTGTCGTCCGCTTGACCCCCGTACATCCTTTCACAAGTCGATCGACTTCTGCACTGCGGAAATGCAGATTATGATCGTTCATGTAGCCGCGGACAAATCCGAAAGCTGTCTTTTCGGCAACGGTGCCAATTGTTCCTGCACGGTACACTTTATCTTCACCAAACAGCACTTTCGTATAATTGTGTGCTCTCGGCTGATATTCACCTGAAAAATTCAAATCAATATCAGGCACCTTGTCTCCTTTAAATCCTAGAAACGTTTCAAACGGTATGTCATGCCCGTCCTTTTTATATGGCGCTCCGCATTGCGGACAATTTTTATCAGGAAGATCGTATCCGGATCCTACAGAGCCGTCATTGAAAAATTCGGAATGCTTGCATTTTGGACAAACGTAATGAGGCGGAAGAGGGTTCACCTCAGTAATTTCCGTCATCGTGGCAACAAAGGATGAGCCGACTGATCCCCTTGAACCGACCAAGTACCCGTCATCCAAAGATTTTTTTACTAGTTTGTGAGATATCAAATAAATGACGGCAAATCCGTGGCCGATAATGCTTTTCAACTCTTTTTCAAGCCTTGCTTGAACGATTTCCGGCAATGGGTCTCCGTATATTTCTTTGGCACGATTGTAGCTCATTTCCCGAATTTCTTCTTCGGCACCGTCTATTTTCGGTGTATACAGATCATCTTTAATCGGTTTTACATCACCTATGAGAGAGGCGATGTACTGGCTGTTTGTCACAACAATTTCTTTCGCTTTTTCATCGCCTAAAAAACGAAAAGCATCCAGCATTTCATTTGTTGTACGGAAATGCACATCAGGCAATGTATGGCGGTTTAAAGGATTCGCTCCCCCTTGCGAAGAAATTAAGATTTTCCGGTAAATTTTATCTTCCTTGTTTAAATAATGGACATTGCCTGTTGCCACAACCGGAATCGACAGCTTTTCCCCTAGTTTGACTATGTTTGCAATGATTTCTTTGATCGCTTGTTCATTTCGAACCTGCTCCGTCTCAATTAGAGGGTAATATACTTCCGGCGGATGCACTTCGAGAAAATCATAAAATGAAGCCATCTCTTCAACTTCTTCTGGACCTTTTTGCATCATTGCTTCGAAAATTTCTCCCTTGTCGCAGCCTGAACCAATTAAAATGCCTTCCCTATGCTTTAACAATACAGAACGGGGAATGCGCGGAACGCGATAAAAATATTGAACATGGGAAAGAGATACAAGCTTAAATAAATTTTTCAGCCCTGTTTCATTTTGCACAAGAAGCGTCGCGTGAAACGGTCTTGCCCGCTCATACGCTTTTGAATCCCCAGTCCGCTCATTCAGCTCATCATGATAAAGAATTCCTCGTTCATTTACCTCTTGCAGCAATTTTACAAGCAAATAGCCGGTTGCTTCCGCATCATAAATGGCTCTATGATGCTGTACAAGCTCTATATCAAACTTTTTGCACAATGTATTCAGGCGGTGGTTTTTTAAATTAGGATATAAATATCTTGCAAGTTCAAGAGTATCAATGACAGGGTTGTCCGCCTTTTTAACCTGCAAATATTTTTTGTAGCCTGCATTAATAAAGCCCATGTCAAAGCTTGCATTGTGGGCAACTAAAATGCTGTCGGCTGCCCATTCTTTAAATTTGTACAATACTTCATCGACGTTGGGAGCATTTTGAACCATATCATCGGTAATTCCCGTCAGTTCTATCGTTGTTGCTGAAAGCGGATGGTGAGGGTTGGCAAACGATTCAAATCGGTCGATAATTTCCCCGTTTTTTATTTTCACCGCTGCAAGTTCAATGATCGTGTCGTATACAGCCGAAAGCCCTGTTGTTTCAACGTCAAACACAACAAAGGTATCTTCGCTTAAAAGTCTGTGCGATTCGTTATAAGCAATCGGTACACCGTCATCAACAATATTTGCTTCAAGACCGTAAATCATTTTAACGCCAAACTTTTTGCTTGCAGCATATGCCTCTGGAAAAGATTGGACAACTGCGTGATCTGTCAATGCAATCGCTTCATGGCCCCACATTTTAGCTTGTTCAACAAGATCTGTGATCGATGTGACGGCATCCATTTGGCTCATCTGCGAATGAAGGTGCAATTCCACCCTTTTCTCTCCTTCAGGTGCGGTATCGAGCCGTTTTTTCGGGTTGATTTCATTAATGTCATTGGCAATCATGACAAGATCACGAACAAATGTATCGTTTTGAATGCTTCCGCGAACTTTCAGCCACATTCCTTTTTTGATCGATGCAAGCAATGCATTATCTTCTTTATCGCGGCCGAACATTTTGACTAAAATGGAATTGGTATAATCGGTAATTTTAAACGTGCATAACGTTCTTCCGCTTTTTAATTCCTTTGTTTCCGCCTCAAAAACATATCCTTGAATGACGACTCTCCGCTCTTCATCAAAAATGTTATCAAGAGTGCGAATTTCTTCGTCATCTTTTATTTTGTATCCGATAATAAGAGGACCTTCCTGCTTTTTAGGCTCCTGAGTTTGATTTTCCTTTCCATTTTGCTTCATTTCCATCATTGCTTGTAAAATCCGCTCTTCGTCTTCTTTTTGCTTCTGCTCCAAAAATTTTTCCCATTCTTCGTTAGATGCATCGATCACCGTGTCGATAGTCAGCTTTGGAAAGCCGTACTTCTCGTACGCCTGCTGGATGATGGGGCCGTATTTTTTCTTGATCGTTTCATTTTCCGTCTCATTTCTCGTGCGAATCATTAATTTTTGCTTTTCCAGCTTCGGCATTTGTTCTTTTAACAGTGATAATATCGGCGGAGAAACCCCCTCCATTTCTTGGAGGCAAAACTCCCAGTAGTCTTGAACGAGCTGTTCATCATATTCTTGTTTCACAGTTGTAATGTGAAACGTAACATTGGCTAAATGAGAAAATGTTTTGTTCAATCTTCTATCAAACAATTGCAGGATACGAAATGGAAGAATGTTTTCAAGCCGAAAAGAGAAATCCCATAATTTAGATTTTTTATGAACTGTTAATTTTAAGATCGCTCCGTTTTGGAAATAAGGGTAGATTTGATCATCCGTCATTTCAAGCTGTTTCAACAAAATCTGAAACCGTTCTTTTTGCTGCTGCAAGTCTTTATCATCCATTGGTTTCCCCTCTTTCCCAAAAAGTTAATAGGGGGCTTGACCCGTTTGACAAATTATCATAAAGGCAAGACCCCCTACTCTTCACCTATGCCAGCTTCATCTACGGCATCCAGCTTCATTAGCGGAGAAGTTTGGCAAGCTGCTCTTTTAGCTGATCAACAGAAACTTCTATACTATTTCCGCTTTTTCTTTCTTTCACTTCTACAATCCCTTCACCAGCTCTTTTTCCGACCGTTATTCTGACAGGAATGCCAATTAAATCACTGTCAGCAAATTTCACACCCGGCCGTTCAGCACGATCATCATAAAGGACTTCGTATCCTTTCGCCTGCAAATCGTGATAAATTTGCTCTGCAACCTTGACTTGTTCTTCGTTTTTCATATTAACCGGAATAAGGTGGACTTCAAACGGAGCTAATTTATTAGGCCAAATAATTCCATTTTCATCATGAAATTGCTCGACCACCGCAGACAGTAAGCGTGAAACACCGATACCATAGCATCCCATGATGATAGGGTTTGTTTTTCCCTTTTCATCTAAAAATTCTGCCTTCATCGCTTCACTGTATCTTGTGCCAAGCTTAAAGACGTGGCCGACTTCAATGCCTTTCGCGAACTTGATCCGTCCCTTTCCGTCCGGCGAAGGGTCCCCTTCCTGAATAAATCTTATATCTTCATACTTGGTAACGGTAAAATCCCGATCAGGGTTTACTCCGATATAGTGCAAATCGTTTTCATTTGCCCCGCATATTCCATTTACGACTGCTTGAACTGCATAATCTGCGACAATTTCCACTTTGTCGGATGCGCCGATCGGTCCTAAAAATCCGGGTGAAACTCCCATTACCTGCTCTGTTTCTTCAGCTGAAGCAAGTTCAACAACTGATGCCTGATAAAGGTTTTTCAGTTTCACGTCATTGACCTCATGATCACCGCGGACAAGAACAAGAACGAACTTTTCATCTACTTTAAATAAAACGGATTTTATTAATTTTTCCTTCGGAACTTGGAAAAACTGCGCCACTTCTTCAATGGATTTTTTGTTTGGCGTTTCTTTTTTTTCAAGCTCCATGAGCGGTTCGTCAACCTTTTCATAAGATGCAACTACCGGAGCCATTTCAATATTTGCTGCATAATCGGACGAATCAGAATATGCGATCGTATCTTCTCCGATTTCCGAAAGCACCATAAATTCATGAGTATCTTTACCGCCCATTGCTCCCGAATCAGCGATGACTGCGCGAAAGTTCAACCCACATCGAGTAAAGATGCGGCTGTATGCTTCTCGAACCTGTTCGTACACTTCATCTAAGCTTTCCTGTGTAGCATGAAAAGAGTAAGCATCTTTCATAATGAACTCTCGTCCCCGCAAAAGACCGAACCGCGGACGCTTTTCATCCCGGAACTTCGTTTGAATTTGATAAAGGGTGAGCGGCAGACGTTTATAAGATTTGATCTCATCTTTTACCAAACTTGTTATAACTTCTTCATGAGTCGGACCTAAAGCAAAATCACGCTCATGACGGTCTTTCAATCTCATTAATTCTGATCCGTATGAATACCAGCGGCCAGACTCCTGCCAAAGTTCTGCTTGCTGCAAAGCCGGCATCAGCAGCTCCACCGCTCCGATCCGGTTCATTTCCTCTCTGATAATATTTTCAATTTTGGTTAACACTCTATGAGCAAGAGGCAGATACGAATAAACACCGCTAGCTGTCTGCCTAATGTATCCGGCACGCAACAGCAGCTGGTGGCTTTTAACTTCCGCATCTGCTGGATTTTCTCTCATTGTGGGTATAAATGACTGACTCTGTTTCATTTAAAGCACCTCGAATTTGATTTCTATATTATTTTTTAAAGGAAAAACTTTTGGATGTCATTCCATGTCACAACGAGCATTAACAGCATTAGAAGTGCAAATCCGATAAAGTGGACGATCCCTTCTTTTTGTCGATCAATCGGTTTTCCCCGGACCGCTTCAATGGCAAAAAACAATAAGCGTCCTCCATCTAGAGCTGGAATTGGAAGCAAGTTCATAATGCCAAGGTTAATGCTTAAGAGAGCCGTCCAGCTTAATAGGCTTGTCAAGCCTGTTTCTGCAACTTTTCCTGTCATATCATATATGCCGACAGGTCCAGAGAGCATATCAATTGAAAATTGTCCGGTTATCAGCTTCCCAACCGCAAATATTATTTCTTTCGACCATGTATAGGTCTCAACTAAGCCATATTTCAAAGAACCGAAAAATGTTTTTTCAACCGGGGAATAAACTCCTATTTGGCCGATCGTTTTGTTTTCGGATTTCACAGAATCCGGCGTTACCGTCATTTCCAATTCTTCTCCGGAACGTTCAATTGAAAAAAGAAGCTCATTCTCCGGATTTGCTCTGATCATTTCAACGACATCTTTCCACGAATTCATCGGCGTCCCTTCTATTTCTTTTACAACATCGCCTTCCCGTAATCCTGCTTGTTCAGCCGCGCTGTCAGGGACGATTTCTCCTAAAACCGGTTCATTCACGGGCACTCCTTGGCTTAGACCGAGGTAAAACAAAACTAAAAACCCTAATAGAAAATTCATAAAAGGTCCGGCAGCAATGGCGAGCGTTCTTTGAACGAGCGTTTTTGAAGCAAATTGCCTGTTATAAGGTGCAATTTGAATTTCTTCACCGTCAACTACATAAAAGGATGTTTCGCTTACTTCAAACCTTTTTAGACCGCTGTCTTCTCCATCTTCATAGCCTGTGATAAACATTCCATGTTCCAAATCTGCTTGTTCAACTTCAATCACTTTTGCATTAGGATACTTTTCTTTTCTGTTTAAAATAATTTTTTCAACTTGTCCTTTCTGATTAAACAATAGTCCAACCTGATAGCCAGGTTTGACCTCAATCATCTCCGGGTCTTCCCCCGCCATGCGCACGAAGCCGCCGATAGGCAAAAGCCTGATCGTATAGACCGTTTCTTTTCGTTTAAACGACAAAATTTTCGGCCCGAAGCCGATTGCAAATTCACGGCATAAAATGCCTGCCCTTTTCGCCATAACTAAGTGCCCTAATTCGTGGAAAAACACCAATACGCCAAAAATAACGACAAATGCGATCACCGTGTTCACTTATTTAACCACCTCTAATTAATTAAAGATTGAACAAACTGTCTTGTCCTTCCATCCGCTTCTTGTATATCCTCCAAGGTCGGATTGAAAAGCGGAGCATGTTCTTCTAATGCCCTTTCTACAAGTTCTTCTATCTTTAAAAACGGAATTTTATCTTCCAAAAAAGCATTGACTGCCACTTCGTTCGCTGCGTTTAAAACAGCAGGCATTGTACCTCCTATTTTACCCGAATCAAAAGCAAATTTTAAGCAACGGTATCGATCAAAATCAATTTTTTCAAAATGAAGCTGTCCATATTTTGTTAAATCCAATCTTTCGCTTTCATAAGAAGGAATTCTATTTGGATATGTAAGCGCATATTGAATCGGTATTTTCATATCAGGAGTTCCAAGCTGCGCTATGATGCTGCCATCATGAAATTCGACCATCGAGTGAATGACGCTTTCTTTATGCAGCAGCACATCAATTTGGTCGTATGAAACAGAAAACAGCCAATGTGCTTCAATGACTTCAAGCCCTTTGTTCATCATCGTCGCAGAATCGATCGTTATTTTTGCGCCCATTGACCAGTTCGGATGGTTTAACGCTTCCTTAACTGTAACATGCTTTAATTCATTTCGCGATTTATCCCGAAAGCTTCCTCCTGAAGCCGTTAAAATAAGCCGTTCGACGCTTTCCTTTTTTTCCCCGTTCAAGCATTGGAAAATCGCGGAATGTTCACTGTCCACAGGAAGAATTTGCACATTGTGTTTTCGAGCATAGTCGGTCACAATTTGTCCAGCTGTAACAAGTGTTTCCTTATTCGCTAAAGCGACCGTTTTTTTCGCTTCGATCGCTTTTAGTGTTGGAATAAGCCCGACGCTCCCAATGACCGCATTCACTACTATCTCGCCTTTATGATAAACAGCCGTTTCACACAGCCCGTCATGTCCGTATGTAAGCTGACAGCTTGAAGGGATGTTCAAACGAATTTGATCATAAATTTCACGATTTTTGACAGCAACAAGCTCTGGTTTAAATTCATGAACAGCCTTCAATCCAAGTTCGATATTTTCTCCAAATGACATCGCAACTAGCCTGAATGAATCCGGATTTGCTCGAATCACATCGAGAGTTTGCTGCCCAATAGATCCTGTCGCACCCAGCAAAATAATTTTTTTCACATTGTCACCCCTTGTCTACTGATCAATTGGATGAAGAAATATAAAATCGGCATAATAAAAATCAAGCTGTCAAAACGGTCAAGAACTCCCCCATGGCCTGGAAAAATCGTTCCGGAATCCTTTGTGCCGTAATGGCGTTTAAAAGCGGACTGTACTAAATCCCCCATTTGTCCAACAATAGAAACAATGACGGACACAAAAACGGTTTGAACATATGTCGGTAAAAAATTTACAAAATAGTGGAAAATTAATCCAACCAAAATTGCCGAGAAAATACCTCCGAAAAATCCTTCGACTGTTTTATTAGGGCTGATTTCAGCTGATAATTTTTTCTTTCCGAAGGCTCGGCCGATAAAGTAAGCGCCTGAATCAGTCGCCCAAATCGTTAGCAGAGCAAACAAAAGCTTGTCTAGACCTAACACTCTCATTTCAATAAAAAAATAAAATCCGACTCCCACATATATGATCGCAATGAGCGCAAATCCAACGTCATCAAAAGAAAATTGGTTTTTTGAAAACACTGTATAGATCAATAACAGGATCGCGCCAAAAAAAAGAAAGCCAGTTTTACTTATATGTATTTGATGAAGCAAATCAATATAACGGTTTGGGAAAATTAAAATCCATAAAAGGATAAAGCTGAACAAAACTGGAAATGAAAATAAATGAAATCGTTTCATTCTAAATAATTCAAACAATCCAACTGATGCAAGCACATAAATAGCAATTGTCAGCGGAAGTCCGCCAATAATGACAATTGGTACAAATAAGGCTAAAGCACAAATTGCTGTAATGATTCGTGTTTTCATTTTTTTTAGCTCCTTCTATACGCCGCCGAATCTGCGGATTCTCTGCTGATATTCGCGGATTGCCTCCAAAAAATGGTGTTCATTAAAATCCGGCCAGAGCACATCCGTAAACCAAAATTCAGTATAAGCCAGCTGCCAGAGCATAAAGTTGCTTAGCCGAATTTCTCCGCTTGTCCGAATTAACAGGTCAGGATCTTTGAGCTTTTTCGTCATTAAATAGTTGGAAAACAATTGTTCATCTATGTCATCTATATGTAGTTTTCCATCTTCGCGGTCTCTTAATATTTTTTTTACTGCTTCAACAATTTCTGTTCTGCTGCCATAGTTCAACGCAAAATTTAAAATCAGCCCGGTGTTTTGCTTCGTTTCATTCACAGCTTTCTTCACAGCATTTACCGTATAATCGGGGAGCATAGATTGATCGCCGATAACCCGAACTTGCACGTTTTCCTGTATTAATTCCGGCAAAAAAGTCGATAAAAATTCGACCGGAAGGCGCATTAAATAATTAACCTCATCTTTTGGCCTTTTCCAATTTTCTGTTGAAAACGCATATAAGGTCAAAACTTTGATGCCGATATCGCTCGCTAATTTCGTAATTTTTTTAACTACTTTCATTCCTTCCCGATGGCCGGCCATCCTAGGCAGCGATCTTTTTTTCGCCCATCTTCCGTTTCCGTCCATGATGATGGCCACATGTTCCGGTATTTCATTTACTAAAATGTTTTCTTTCGCCACCAAGTTTTTGGAACCTTTGCTGCTCTTTTTTTTATAAGGAAAATTAAACATAAGAATCCTCCACCGAGAATAATATGACATTAAAAAATGTAGCAAATCCTCTTGAACAAAAAAACCCCCTGTGAGAAAAGAGGGTTTTTAGCACATTTCTATTGTACATTCATTTTGTTTAAACTTCCATGATTTCTTTTTCTTTTTCTTTTGTTGCGGAATCAATTTTTTTAATGTATTCGTCCGTCAGTTTTTGTACATCATCTTGAAAACCGCGCAGTTCATCTTCTGTAATGTCGCCCGCTTTTTCTAATTTTTTTAATTCATCATTTGCATCTCTGCGAATGTTTCGCACAGCAACTTTTGCATCCTCTGAATATTTGCGAACTACTTTTGTCAGTTCTTTTCTTCGCTCTTCCGTCAATGGAGGAATGGCAATGCGGATGACGGATCCGTCCGATGTCGGCGTTAATCCAAGATCAGATTTTAAAATCGCTTTTTCAACCTCACCGATTGTCGATTTGTCATAAGGCTGAACAACAAGCAAACGTGCTTCTGGCGTGGAAATCGATGCCAATTGATTTACAGGAGTTGGAACTCCGTAATAGTCGACCTGAATTTTATCAAGCAAAGACGCGTTTGCCCGGCCTGCACGAACACCTGCTAATTCACGTTTGAAAGCTGATAAAGCTTTTTCCATTTTTTCTTTCGCTTGTGAAAGAACTTGTTTAGACATGTTTATTTCCCCCTTACAATTGTTCCAATATTTTCTCCTAAAACAGCACGTTTAATGTTGCCTTCTTCCATAATCGAGAAAACAATTAAAGGAATATTATTGTCCATGCATAATGAAGAAGCTGTTGAATCCATGACAGCCAACCCGTCTTTTAATAAATCTAAATAAGATAACTCATCATATTTTACCGCTGAGGCATCCTTTTTTGGATCTGCGCTATATACACCATCTACATTATTTTTCGCCATTAAAATGACATCTGCTTCGATTTCAGCGGCTCTTAACGCAGCCGTTGTGTCTGTTGAGAAATAAGGATTTCCTGTTCCTGCTGCGAAAATGACTACTCTTTTCTTCTCCAAATGGCGAATGGCTTTTCTTCTTATGTACGGTTCTGCGACTTGTCGCATTTCAATTGAAGTTTGCACTCGGGTAGGAATGCCGAGTCCTTCCAAACTATCTTGTAAAGCTAAAGAATTCATAACAGTCGCCAGCATTCCCATATAGTCTGCTGTTGCCCGATCCATCCCCATCTCGCTGCCGATTTTGCCTCTCCAAATGTTTCCGCCGCCAACAACTACTGCGACTTCTACACCCATTTCAGCAATTTCCTTTACTTGTCTGGCAATTGACTGTATGACGGAAGGATTAATTCCAAAGCCTTGAGCTCCAGCAAGCGCCTCTCCACTTAATTTCAGCACGATACGATGATATTTTGGCGTACTCATATTAACCTCCAAGCTATTTCTTGACGCTATATATAGAAAAGTTGAAACAAAGGGTTTTCAAAAAGAGGGAACACTCGCTTGTGTTCCCTTCTTAACATTTTCATGACTTTTATTTCTTAATTTGATTCATAACTTCTTCAGCAAAATTTTCTTGACGCTTTTCAATTCCTTCTCCAACTTCATAGCGAACAAACGCTTTTACGTTTGCGTTTTGTGCTTTGACGAAATCGCGTACTTTTTGATCAGGATTTTTTACAAAATTTTGCTCTAAAAGGCAAATTTCCTCAAAAAATTTGCCGAGGCGGCCTTCAACCATTTTTTCTACAATGTTTGCAGGTTTTCCTTCTTGAAGAGCTTGTTTTTTAAGAACTTCGCGTTCGTGCTCCACTTCAGCCTGAGGAACATCTTCACGAGAAATATAACGCGGATTAACCGCTGCGATATGCATTGCTACATCTTTTGCAGCAGATTCATCATTTGTGCCTTCAAGCACCGTTAATACTGCAATGCGTCCGCCCATGTGCAAGTAAGCGCCGAAGACATCTTGATCATTTTTCTCGACAACTTCAAAACGGCGTAATGTAATGTTTTCGCCAATTTTAGCAATAGCAGCATGGATGTATTCTTCCACTGTTGAACCGTTTTCCATTTTGGAAGCCAATGCGTCTTTTAAATCAGCTGGTTTGCTTGCCAGCAAGTGTTTAGCCAAATCTTCAATTAATTGTTTAAAAGAATCATTTTTGGCAACGAAGTCTGTTTCGGAATTCACTTCCAAAATAACAGCTGTATTGCCGTCAGTTTTGATCAATGTCAAGCCTTCTGCAGCGATTCGGTCAGCTTTTTTCGCAGCTTTCGCTATGCCTTTTTCACGAAGATAATCTATTGCTTTGTCCATATCACCATTTGTTTCAGTCAATGCCTTTTTGCAGTCCATCATGCCTGCACCGGTTTTTTCCCGAAGCTCTTTTACCATTTGAGCAGTAATTGCCATAAAAGTTCCTCCTTCAATTCGTATGCTTAAAAAAGGTGATAAAAGGCTAAAATCCCCTCTTATCACCTTTTGTCATTTAGGCAGTTGTAGTTTCTTCGCCTTGTTTGCCTTCTAAAACAGCATCTGCTATTTTGGAAGTTAACAATTTGACGGCGCGGATTGCATCATCATTTGCAGGGATTACATAATCGATCTCATCCGGATCGCAGTTTGTGTCAACGATGCCGATAATCGGAATATTTAATTTGCGAGCTTCCGATACAGCGATGCGCTCTTTGCGAGGATCGATAATATAAACAGCATCAGGCAGCTGTTTCATTTCCTTAATGCCGCCTAAAAATTTCTCAAGGCGTTCCAATTCTTTTTTCAAACGAACTACTTCTTTTTTCGGCAATACATCAAATGTGCCGTCTTCTTGCATTTTTTCAATTTCTTTTAAACGAGCAATTCGTTTTTGAATTGTAGCAAAGTTCGTTAATGTTCCTCCCAGCCAGCGCTGATTGACGTAAAACATTCCTGCACGTTCTGCTTCTTCTTTAACAGATTCCTGCGCCTGCTTCTTCGTACCAACGAATAAAATGTTGCCTCCATTTGCAGCTAACTCTCTTGCAAATTGATACGCTTCCTCAACTTTTTTTACTGTTTTTTGAAGGTCAATGATGTAAATTCCGTTCCGTTCAGTGAAAATATAGCGTTTCATTTTCGGATTCCAACGGCGTGTTTGATGACCGAAATGAACACCAGCTTCTAATAATTGTTTCATTGAAATAACTGACATTTTCATTCCTCCTAATGGTTTTTCATCCTCCGCCCGCTTCATTTTTAAGCATGACTGCACAAAACAGCACCGATGCTTAAATCAACAGACGTGTGTATTAGCACCAAAAACAAATATAACATATGGAAGTTTGGCAATCAAGAAAGAATTCAATCGTTTTGTTGAAATTTCATGACGAGTTCAATTTCTGTTTTGCCGACATGTAATGTTTGTGCGATTTCGTCTATAGTATATCCTTTCTCTAATAATTGGAATACTTGTTTATGCAAATTTTTTCTTTTATCTTTAGGCTCTTCTATAAGCTCTGCATCCTTGTCGATAGGCTCTACATCCGCGCTCGTGTCTTTCTGGATTGTGCTCACTTCCACCTTGTCTTCCAGCTGCGTAACTAATTTTTCGAGATCAAAAGAACCGGGCTTGGCGCTGTTTTGCTCGAGCTGTTCAAGAAATTGTTTGTTTTCTTCTTTTAATTCCAATAAAAACATCGCGAGCGAATCTTCTGCTTCTTTTAATAATTGTTCCTGCTTTTCTTCTATTTTTTTTACATTTTGATAGCGAGTATAAAGGAGAATGATAAAGTAAAACGAAACGATGTGCAAAACAAAGCTCAGTAAAAGAAATACCGCCATGTTTCAACCTCATTTAATTGTATTCTTTTTAAGATAAAAGCTTAACGAGCGTTCCTTTTAATTTATATAATGCTTTCGAATGAATTTGCGAAATTCTCGAAGTGGACAAATTCAGCACGTTTCCTATCTCTGTTAATGTCAGCTCTTCTTTATAAAACAAGCTTAATACGAGCTGCTCCTTATCGTTTAATTGTGAGATCAATTTTGTTAAATGCTCAAATAATTCCTCTTTTAACAGATGCTCTTCCGGAGTTAATGTTTTATCATCCTTAAGGACAATGTTCATCTGTTCCCCTTCTTCTTGGTCATGCAATTGTTCATCAATTGACAAGACATTGGCAAAAAAGTTTTCATTGACGACATGAACGACTTCTTCGGGTGTCATACCCAACTCTTCTGCAACTTCATTAGGCGTCACATTGCGATGATATTTTTGCTCCAACCGCTCAATGGCTGCTTCCACTTTTTTTGCTTTTTCCCGAAAACTTCTTGGAAGCCAATCTTCTTTCCTTAGTCCGTCAAGAATGGCTCCGCGTATGCGGAAGGATGCATACGTATCGAATTTTAAATCTCGTGTAGGGTCAAATTTTTCCAGTGCATCATATAATCCCATCAATCCAAAACTTATTAAATCATCTTTATCGACATTTTTTGGAAGACCCACTGAAATACGACTGACATGATAGCGGACAAGCGGCATATATTTTTTGACGAGCATGTTGCCCGCATCTTGATCACGGTGACGAAACCACTTGTCCCAGTACACCCTTTCATCATTCAGTGTCATCGATTGGACCATTGCCTTTTTCCTCCTTCTAAAATGTCAATCTCCGGCTATATTTGCTTCACTCCAAGATTGACGGTGCGAATCGTCAAAATGAATGAATTCGTATCAAATTCAATGGTTCTTCCATTTGTACCGCCAACATCTTCGCTAACGATAGGGATATTACTGCTCAACAAATGCTGTTTGACCGCTTCAACATTTCTCGGACCTATTCGCATGATTTTGGAAGATGGCCGATGCGGAAACATTTCAGCTCCTCCAGCTATTTTCGCTTTAAAAAACATGATGTTTCCTCCATAGTTTTTTAAAAGACGAATTAATTCTGTTACAGCCGTATCCGCATATTTTGCACAATTTAAAGGCTCCTTGTTTGAAAGCGAAGAATCAGGCAGCATTATATGAGCAAGTCCTGCCAATTTATTTACATCATCATAGATGACGAGTCCGACGCAAGATCCTAATCCAGTTGTTCGAATTTTCCACGGAGCTTTCACAACATTCATTTCCGAAATACCGACTTTTACAACATTTTCAAAATGCCCCATTTCACTAAACCTCTAATATGTCAAAAATTTTTTTATATGACTGTGAGTCGGGCAGAAAGAAAATATGCCCTCTTATTAATTCGGAATCTTGATGCCCTTCTTCTTTTATAACAGCATCGATGACAAGTGCTTCATCACTTTCAAGCGAAAGCTCGATCAGAGCATGACTGATAATCGCGCCGAACATATCACATTGGATGGCAGGAACGGACGGATTAACCATCAAATTGGTCATGTTCGATAAAACAGATAAATAGGATCCAATTAGGATGTTGCCGAGCTCCTGCAAAACAGAGCATTCCATTTCTTTCATAGTTGAAGCATCCTGAAGAACATAATCATTCATTAATGCTTTTGCATATTTTTTAGCCTGCGGGATCGGCAAAATGAAAAACATCGATCCAGTTATATCCTCTTGAATGCGGATGTATACAGCCGTAACCTCTGTTTCCGCACCGCCTGCTAAATCCATCACATCGTTAAAAGAGGCGACATAAACGTTCGGAACTTTCATTTCAATTTTTTTATTAAGAAGTTGGGACAGACTCGTTGCGGCATTTCCCGCTCCGATATTGGCAATTTCCTTTAATATATCGATCCTTTTGTTTGATAAATCAAACAACTTGCTCATGCTCTATTACCCTCTGATTTTCTTTGCTCAGCACTTTTTCAAGGTCAAGGAGCATAATCAGCCGTTTATCCAATTTTGTAATTCCTTTTATAAACTCGGTTTCTACTTGTTCGATGACGCTTGGAGCAGGTTCAATACTGTCTTCAGATATATCGACGACATCATTGGCAGAATCAACAATCAATCCAACTTCCATTTCATTTTGAACAGCTATAATCACTCTCGTCTGATCTGTTATTTCTTTTTCCGGCATATTCAATCTTTTTCTTAAATCTATGATCGGAGTGACAACACCGCGCAAATTGATAACTCCTTTTATATAGTCAGCTGTTTTCGGAACGCGGGTGATATGGTCAACTTTTTCAATCGATTTCACATTTTGTACAAAAACCCCGTATTCTTTGTCTTGCAGCTGAAAAACTATGACCTTCTGTTCATTAAATACACTATTTGCCATTCTCATCTTCCCCTTCCATCAAGCATTACTGGATTAATGCATTACAATCAACGATCAATGCAACTTGACCGTCTCCTAAAATTGTGGCACCTGAGATGGCGAATACATTTGTCAAATATTGTCCTAACGATTTCAAAACAATCTCTTGCTGACCGATGAAGGAATCGACAACTAAACCAGCCATTTTATCTCCTTTTTTGACAACGACGATTGAAACATAATCTTGGTCATCCTCGGCGTCCACTTCAAAAATTTCTTTTAAAAACACTAGAGGTACAATTTTTCCGCGATAATCAATCACCTTGTTTTGATGTGTCTGTAAAATATCTTCTTTTTTAATAACAAGGGATTCAATGATAGACGAAATCGGAATACCGTATTTTTCATTTCCAACTTCAATGAGCATGGCGGAAATAATCGTTAATGTCAGCGGGAGCTGGATCGAGAATAAAGATCCTTTTCCTTCTTCCGACTCGATGGTGATGCTTCCTCCGAGCGATTCGATTGTATTTTTCACTACATCAAGCCCTACACCCCGTCCAGAGACATCTGAAATTTTTTCAGCCGTTGAAAAGCCTGATGCGAAAATGAGTTCATGAATTTGTTTTTCCGTTAATGTTTCGCTTGCCTCTTTTGTAACGATTCCCCGCTCAATAGCTTTTTGCAATACCTTTTTCTGATTGATTCCTGCACCGTCGTCTTCGATTTCGATAAAGACATGATTTCCGCTGTGATATGCGCTGAGCCGCAGCGTTCCTTCTTCTTTTTTGCCATATTTCAGGCGGGTTTCAGGCGTTTCAATCCCATGGTCGATCGCATTTCGGATTAGATGCACAAGCGGATCGCCAATTTCATCAATGACGGTCCGATCCAATTCGGTTTCTGCGCCAGTGACAACTAAATTGATTTTTTTATTTAAATCGCGGGCGAGATTTCTCACCATTCTCGGGAAGCGGTTAAAAACGGTTTCGATTGGGATCATGCGCATATTTAAAATAATGTTTTGCAAATCAGCTGAAACTCTGGACATTTTCTCAACCGTTTCTTTCAGCTCCGAGTGATTTAATTCTTTTGATATTTGCTCCAAACGCCCTTTGTCGATGACTAATTCTTCAAACAAGTTCATTAAAATATCGAGGCGCTCAATGTTGACGCGGATCGTCTTTTGCTGGTTTTTCTTCTGTTTTTGGCTAGTGTCTTTCGAGCTGTCCTTCTGCTGACGGCTTTGCTTGCTGGAAACAGTAGTTTGTTTGCTAGCAGCAGTTTGTTGGCTGGCATTAGATTGTATGCTGGAAACAGACTGCTGTACTCTTTCAGTACTTGGCTTTTCTACATTCACTTTTTCAACTAGTACTTCTTCAACCTCTGAAATTTTCAATAGGCTGTTCCGGATAAAGTCCTTATCTTCCTTCGTAATGTAGGCAACCGAAAAATTGTTGTCAAACTTTTCTTCTTCGAGTAAATCAACAGAAGGCGATGATTTGACCACTTCCCCGTGCTTCTCAAGCAATTCAAAAACCATAAATGCTCTCGCTGCTTTTAAGATGCAGTCTTCTCGAAGCCGAATGTTGATTTCGTATACTTGAAATCCTTGTTCAATTGATTGAAGAATGACCGTCCTGTCATATTCATCAAACTTCAGTTTTTTCACATCCTGCACTTGTTCTCTTGATGTTTCATTTTCAGCTGTCTCATCTTCAATTTGTTCTCCGCTTTCAATCGCTTGCAGTTTTTTCACAATGGCCGAAACATCTTTTTTGCCGTCTCCTCCATCCGCAATCGATAAAACAATTTCCTCCAAATTCTCCAATGCTTCAAAAAGGACATCCATAATTTCAGGCGTTACTTCTAATTTTTGATTGCGAATGGCGTCAAACACATTTTCTATTTTATGTGTTAAATCGGCTAAATCTTCAAACCCCATCGTTGCGCCCATTCCTTTTAATGTATGGGCGGAGCGAAAAATTTCGTTCACAATTCCTAAATCATCCGGATTTTGTTCAAGCTCCAAAAGCTTTTCGTTGCACGACTGCAAATGTTCTTTACTTTCTTCAATAAAAATGTCCAAATATTGATTCATTTCCATGGCAGCACACTCCTTGGATTTAGATCAGCTTTTGAATTAAATACGGAATTTCCATTAAATCTTCCACGTAATCAACCACATTCGCTTGGATGGCGGATTTTGGCATCCCAAATATAATGGAGGTTTTTTCGGACTGTGCGATCCCTGTCGCATCTGTCCTTTCTTTTAATGCTTTCAATCCTTTTGTCCCGTCAGAACCCATTCCCGTTAAAATACAAGCAATCGTTTGATAATATTTTAAATTCGATAAAGATTCAAACAGTACATCTACTGAAGGTCTGTGCCCTCTCTTTTTTTCCGATTGATCCAGTTCAATGAATAAATTCCCTTGTTTTTCTATTACTTTCATATGGCTGCCTCCAGGCGCTATGTATGCTACCCCATTTCTGACGATTTCTTGATGCTCGCCTTCCTTTACTTCGATGTTTGACATTTCATTTAATCGTTCAGCCAACGATTTTGTAAATCCTGGCGGCATATGCTGTACGATGAAAATCGGCGAATTCAGGTTTTTCGGGAAGCATGGAACGATTTTTTGAAGGGTGCTCGGTCCGCCAGTAGAAGTTCCAATGGCAATTAAAGATTTTTTTCGCTGTCGATGGCTCTTTTCTTTCATCATCTCCTTTCGAGGAAATGTGTCGATCTCTTTTTTTAACATCTGAACTTTTTCTTTTGCCCGTTTTGCTGCTAGAACTTTTGCAATTAATTCTTCTTTCACTTTAAATATGTCAAGAGATATGGAGCCGGAAGGTTTCGGGATAAAATCAAACGCTCCGAAAGCTAAAGATTTTATCGTGTTTTCGGCTCCTTCTTTCGTCGAACTTGAAAGCATAATGACTGGTCTTGGAAACTTGTCCATGATAATCTGCAAAGTATCAAGCCCGTTTAAAACCGGCATTTCAATATCTAACGTCACAACATCAGGATCAAGCTCTGCGATCTTTTCAATTCCTTCTTTTCCATTTTTAGCTGTGCCAATCACATCGATGGAAGGACTCTCTAAAAGCAAATCGGAAATCAACTTTCTCATAAATGCCGAATCATCAATAACCAAAACCTTTACACGACTCAAAAACATCACCTACTTGAAAACAAAGATCTAAGAGAATGAATAAATCCTTTTCTTTTTATTTTACCATTTAAGTACATCTCTGTTATATTTTCTAGTGCTTTCGATATAGGAGCATTCGGAAAACGCAAAATAAACGGAATTTGTTCCATGACTGATTTCTGCACATGATCATCCTCCGGCAAACTGCCGAGCAAATCAATTGTTTTATGTAAAAAACGCTCTGCAGTGGTTCTAATTTTTTCCCATGTTTCTTTCGCTTCAATGTTTTTCTTGAATCGATTGACAACTACTTTCATCACCTTTTCTTGATCGAACTGGTGAATGAGCTTTATCGCACTGTAGGCGTCCATAATCGATGTCGGTTCAGGCGTCGTAATGACGATAATTTCGTCCACTGCAAGCAAAAATTTCAAGCTGTCTTTCGAAATTCCTGCCCCCATATCAAATAAGATGGTGTCGTATTTCTCTATTATTCTTTCAAGCTCGTAAAGAAAAAATTGAAACTCTGCTTCATCGATTGTGACAATATTGGAAAGGCTCATTCCTCCTGACAAATACTGCAAATTTAAAGGACCTTTTTTGATAATTTGTTCAATTCCAATGCGGTTTTTCAGCAAATCGACAATTGATCTTTCTTGATACTGCTGTCCAAGCAAAAGATCGATGTTTGCCATCCCAATATCGCAATCTACCAGCAGTACACGGTCGTTTCGTTTTTTGATCAAGTTTAAAGCGAAATTTAAAACGAAATTCGATTTGCCGACTCCCCCTTTTCCGCTAATCACAGCCACTGTTTTTGCATGACGGTTAGGCGGAGAGTCTTTTATCACCGAATATTTGTTTTGTTGAACAATCTTTCTGAGTTGTTCTGCTTGATCCATATCCTGCTACCCCATTAAATATTGAATAAAAGTTTCATGATCGAGCTTATGAATGTCGTCTGGAACATCTTGACCGTCAGTCATATATCCGGCACCAATCTTTGTTTTGTAGACGATGTTATACATAGCTCCATAAGAGGAGGTTTCGTCATGTTTAGTAAAAATAAATTGATGAATCGGCAAATGAGAAAATTGGTTATAAACTTTTTCCATATCTTCAAATTTTGAAGTTAAAGAAAATACTAAAAATGTTTCCATTTCATCCTGAAAGTCAATGGTTTCGCTTAAATCTTGCACATATTGCTGTTCAAGGAAGTTCCGGCCCGCCGTGTCAATAAAAACGATGTCGCAGTCATTCAGCTTCTTTTTCCCCTCCTGAAAATCAAATGAGTTATAACAAACTTCAAGCGGGGCATTTAAAATTTCGGCATATGTTTTTAATTGATCGATCGCAGCAATTCGATAAGTGTCCGTCGTAAGAAATCCGATTTTTTTCTTATAATTTATTTTGCAGATTGCGGCAAGCTTTGCCAATGTCGTCGTTTTTCCAACACCGGTTGGTCCTACAACATTCACAAATTTTTTTGAAAAAGTAATGCCGTGAAAAGGAATGTCCGAAATTCTCTTTTTTAACTCTTTCTTCAATTGAAATTCCAGTTGTTCGTTTGTCAGCTTTTTTTGATGAATCAAATACGTTTCCAGTATAGATGCGATCACATCCTGTTTAATCGGTTGCAGCAAACCTAACGAATCGATTTTTTGTTCGATCTCTTTTAGGTCAGGATGAATAACAGTACTGTTTACGGACATGGATTGAACGAGATCCTTCAGTTTTTTTATTTCATTCAGTACAGGAGCCATCTCTAATTGTTGGTCCGTTTGATGTTCTATTTTTTCATTTTGGGACCCGCTGATCATTTCATCTTCTTCGTCAATGCCCGCCACCACTTCAATCATTTTTTTCTTAAACATTCCTAGAAATCCACCAGTATAGACGACTTTCGAATTGAGGATGACAGCATTTTGACCGAGTTGGCTGCGAATCGTCTTCATCGCCTCTTGCATAGTATGGGCTTTGAATTTTCTAATCTTCATTAAATATTCACCACTCCGACACTTTGTACTTCAATGTTTGATTCAAGTTCGTTGTATGACAATACGGGTACATCAGGCAAATATCGCTCGATCAGCTGCCGTGCATACATTCTGACAGAAGGCGAGCAGAGCAAGATTGGCGTTTGCTCTTCCATTGCCAGCTGTTCCACATTTTTGGCAATGGCTTCGACAATCCTTTGTGATACATGCGGCTCCAATGACAAAAAGGTTCCTCGTTCTGTTTGCTGCACGCCATCGGCAATGGCTTTTTCTACTTGAGCGGAGAGAGTAATGACTTTCAATGTCTCCCCTTCTTTTGCATACTGGCTTGTAATTTGTTTTGCCAGCGACTGTCTTACATATTCAGCTAAAATTTCCGGATCTGTTGTAAATTTGGCATAGTCAGCTAATGTTTCAAAAATAACCGGCAAATTTCGAATAGAAATTTTTTCTTTAAGCAGTTTCGCCAAAACTTTTTGAATATCTCCTATAGAAAGTGGATTCGGCGTAACTTCTTCCACTAATATCGGGTATGTTTCTTTTAAATGATCGACAAGCTGTTTTGTTTCGTGTCGTCCAAGCAATTCATGAGCATGCCTCCGGATCGTTTCCGTAATGTGAGTAGAAACAACGCTAGGAGGATCGACGACCGTATATCCTGCCAATTCAGCTTGTTCTTTTAAATGTTCGCTGATCCATTTTGCAGGAAGTCCAAACGAAGGCTCAATTGTGTCAATCCCTTCAATCGAATCATTATCCATTCCTGGCGCCATCGCCAAATAATGATCGAGCATAATTTCACCTTTCGCCGCTTCGTTTCCTTTAATTTTTAATCTGTATTCATTCGGCTTTAATTGGATATTATCCCGTATTCGGACGACAGGAATGACAAGGCCCAATTCTACGGCAAGCTGCCTTCTGATCATTACGATCCGATCCAACAGGTCTCCCCCTTGTCCGCTATCAGCAAGAGGAATTAAACCATATCCGAATTCAAATTCAATTGGATCCATCGATAAAAGATTCATCACTTGCTCCGGACTTTTCGCTTCGTTCATTTCCACTTCTTCTTCAACAATCTCTTCGTCTTTTTCAATTTGTTTCTTCGTACGATTCATCGCAAATGCTAAGAAAGCAAACATGAGAGCGATCGGAGTTGTTACGATCGGACCAATCGGAGTAACAATACCTAAAATAAAGATGATTCCTGCGGTAACATACAGCAGCTTTGGAAATGCTAAAAGCTGGTTCGTAATGTCTTGTCCTAAATTTCCGTCAGAAGCAGCTCTCGTGACAACAATCCCTGTTGCCGTTGAGATTAATAAAGCTGGAATTTGGCTGACTAATCCATCTCCAACTGTAAGAAGCGTGAATTTTGAAACAGCTTCTTGAAAAGAAAGCCCCTGCTGGATCATGCCGATGATAATTCCGAAAATAATATTGATCAGCACAATTATGACACCAGCAATCGCATCTCCTTTTACAAATTTGCTTGCTCCGTCCATTGCGCCATAAAAATCTGCTTCTCTTGCAATCGTTTCTCTCCGTTTTTTTGCCTCGTCTTCCGAGATGATTCCCGCATTCAAGTCTGCATCAATACTCATCTGCTTACCGGGCATGGCATCAAGCGTAAAGCGGGCTGCCACTTCTGCTACCCGTTCAGATCCTTTTGTAATGACAACAAATTGAATAATAACTAAAATGATAAATACGACAAAACCAACAAGGATATTTCCACCGACAACAAAAGTTCCAAACGTTTCCACGACTGTTCCCGCTTCTCCATTAGCTAAAATCGAACGCGTTGTGGAAACGTTTAAGCCGAGTCGATATAACGTTAACAAAAGCAAAAGAGAAGGAAAGATTGAAAATTGTAAAGGCTTTTCAATGTTCATGGATGTAAGGAGGACGAGCAAGGCAAGAGATATATTAATGATAATCAATATGCTCAGCAGCCATGAAGGCAGCGGGATGATAAGCATGGCAACAATTAAAATGACAGCTACTATAACCGATAAATCTCTTGCTGACATGATACTTCCTCCTAGCAAAATTGTTACACTTTTTGTTTTTGACGATAAACATAAGCTAAAATTTCAGCCACAGCCTTAAAAAATTGTTCAGGAATCATCTCGCCAATTTCCACTTGGTCATACAAGGAACGAGCGAGCTGCCTGTTTTCGACTGTTATGATTTCATGGGCTTTGGCAATTTGCTTGATCTTTTGCGCGACAAAATCTGTTCCTTTTGCAACTACGACAGGTGCATCGTGTTCCTTTTCATCATACTTTAAGGCAACTGCATAATGAGTAGGGTTCGTAATGACGACATCAGCTTTCGGAATTTCCTGCATCATCCTTCTCATCGCCATTTCCCTTTGTTTCTGTTTAATTCTCGATCTAATTAACGGGTCGCCTTCCATTTTTTTGTACTCATCTTTTACTTCCTGCTTAGACATGCGAATGTTTTTTTCGAAATCCCATCTTTGATACAAGTAATCTAGCAATGCGATGAACAAAAGCGCACCTGAAGCATATAGTCCTATCTGCACCGCCAGCTTTGAAATTGAAGCAAAAGCTCGTTCAAGCGGCATTTGCGGAAGTCGCAAAATCTCCTGCCAATTGAAATAAATATACGCAAAGGTTACCCCGCCGATAAAGAAAACTTTTAAGATCGATTTCAAAAGCTCGACAATTGCCCGAATGGAATATATGCGTTTAAATCCTTCAATCGGATTCAGTTTATTTAATTTCATTTTCAACGGTTCAGTTGTAAAAAGAAATCCAACTTGAATATAATTACTGAAAACCCCAGCAACGAAGGCTGCTATCATGATTGGAGCGGTAATTTGAGCGCCTTCCAATACATATTTATTAAAGATTGAATGCACATTTTCTTCTGTGATATCCGTCAACAAATAATCTTCAAAAGTAGAATGGAACATGTTTAAAATATTATCAATCACCGTTTTCCCGAAAAACAGCAATGACAGAAAAACTAAAAACATGGTGATGGCTGTGTTCAAATCGGGACTCTTGGCAACCTGCCCTTTTTTCCTGACATCCTGCCGCTTTCTCGGAGTCGCTTTTTCCGTTTTTTCTCCGGCAAAATATTGCAAATCTAACGGTAAATAATTCATGCGCCATCACCTAATAAATTCATTAAGGTTCTCATCACATCGAACATGTATTGGAAAAGCCCCTGAATCAGCATAAATATAATGCCTAAAACGAGCACCATCATCAGAAAGCTGACGCCAATTTTAATGGCAAACCCAATGACAAATACATTCATTTGCGGAACTGTCCGGGCAACAATCCCTAGAGCAAGGTCAACTAAAAAGAGCGAAGCGACTATCGGAAGCGCCATTTGAAATGCTACGAGAAACATTTTGCTGAACGCCTTCAAAACTTGTTCGGCAACAGCTCCATCAGAAATCGGAATAAAATATTGATCCGGAGGGATTACTTGAAAACTGTATACAATCCCGTTAATCAGCATATGGTGCCCGTTTAGGCTCAGCATGAGCAATAGGGCAAAAGAATAAAGAAATTGTCCAATTAACGGCGTTTGAACTCCTGTCTGCGGATCAATAATATTCGCGATGATAAACCCCATTTGAAAATCGATTAAGCTTCCTGCAATGTGGACAGCTGACATGATGATATATGCGATCAGACCAATGAATAGTCCGATTAAAACTTCTTTAATAATTAGCGGGTAGAAATTCGCATCTAAGTCAACCTTTCCCTCATCGATCGTCATGACGATGATAAGGGAAAGGAAAAAAGACATGCCAATTTTAAACCGCATCGGAATATTCCGATATGAAAATAATGGAAGCGTTGCAATAAAAGCTGTTATTCTTGTAAACACAAGCAAAAAAAGCGGATAATACTCCAGCATCATCATTCAACTCATCCAACAAATTGATTGAGATTGCTGAAAATATTATGTGTATACGACAAAATGACAGATAGCATCCATGGGCCAAAAATAATCAATCCGACCAAAACAGCCACAATTTTTGGTATGAACGCCAATGTCTGTTCCTGTATTTGTGTCGTTGCTTGAAAGATGCTGACAATTAAGCCGACAACAAGCGATATTAAAAGAAGTGGCCCACTGATCATTAAAGTTGTATAAACCGCTTTTTCTGCTATGGAAAGGATCATTTCGGTACTCATTGGCTCACCTACTTATTTTAAAAACTTTGCAGCAATGATTTGACAACTAAGTACCAGCCGTCCACGAGCACAAACAGCAATATTTTAAAAGGCAATGATATCATGACAGGAGGAAGCATCATCATTCCCATTGACATGAGGACACTTGATACAACCATGTCAATGATTAAAAAAGGAATAAAGATCATAAAACCTATTTGAAACGCTGTTTTTAATTCGCTGATGGCAAATGCAGGCACTAAAGCCACGAGCGGAATATCGTCAATCGTCTCAGGATTTTCAATATTGGCGTAATTTAAAAACAAAGCTAAATCTTTTTGTCTCGTATGTTTGCTCATAAATTCCTTTATCGGCTTTTCCGCCTGTTCATACGCTTCCTCAATGGTTATTTCATTGTTGAACAAAGGATTCAAAGCTTTTTCATGTATTTCTTGAAAAGTCGGTCCCATTATAAAAAAGGTTAAAAAAAGTGCAAGGCCGATGAGCACTTGGTTAGGCGGCATTTGCTGGGTAGCAAGCGAAGTTCGCACAAACGATAACACGATGACGATGCGCGTAAAGCAAGTCATTAAAATCAATATCCCTGGTGCAATTGACAAAACGGTGAGCAGAAGCAAAAGCTTCACAGTCGTCGCAACATTTTCCGGATCATTTTGATTAAAATAGCTAAAAAACTCACTCATTTTTTTGATCCTTTCTGCCGAAGACGCTGCATCTGTTCACGTCTTTCTTTTAATAGTGATTCCAGTTCTTTTTTGAAGGAGGTCTTCTCGCTACCCTTTTGTTTATGATTATTTAGAATGAAGCGCATCATATTTTGTTCAAAAGCATTGTTGCCGGGCTCTTTCTGCATGTCGATAATTTTCTTATATTCCTCTTCATCATTAATTTCTTGTAATAGTTCAATCGTATCCCCGACGCCAACGATTAGAATGCGATTCCCCACCTTCACCAGCTGGATGGACTTGTTTTGTCCTAAGGAAATGCCGCCGAGATTTTGTAAGTATTTAGTTTCTTGCGGAAGCTTCATTTTTTTGTTTAAAAATTTTAATAAAAAGATTAAGAGACCTAAAACAAGAATAAGTGTAAAAATCATTTTCAAAACATCGAATACTGATAAGGAGGTGCTGTTGCCACCATCTTCAACCAATTCGTTCGTCGCTTTCTCTTCTTTTTTTTCATCCTGTTGATCGGATGTCTGCTGTTTTAAATATTCCTCAACGGTGGGATTTTTCGCGGCTGCATGCACGAAATCGGCGTTTATTGGAACATAAAAAAACAACAGCCATAAACAGCACAAATATGTAATACATCGTTTCAATGCAAATGCTCCTTATCCCAATGTCTTTTGAATAGCTTCCAGTACACGATCGGCCTGAAAAGGTTTCACAATAAAATCTTTGGCACCAGCTTGAATAGCATCGATTACCATTGCCTGCTGTCCCATCGCTGAACACATGACAACTTTTGCATTTGGATTAATTTTGCGGATTTCCTTTAAAGCAGTGATGCCATCCATTTCAGGCATTGTAATATCCATCGTGACTAAATCAGGCTGCAATTCTTTAAATTTTTCGACTGCCTGCGCACCATCTGCAGCCTCTCCTACTACTTCATATCCATTTTTTGTCAATATATCTTTGATCATCATTCTCATAAATGCTGCATCATCAACGACTAAAATCCTTTTTGACATTTTGCTCCTCACTCCTATCAACTATTTTAGATTCATTATCCGATCTGCTTGACTCATGATATCCGTTACGCGAACACCGAAATTTTCGTCGATGACAACTACTTCACCTTTTGCTACCTTTTTGCTGTTTATGAATATGTCGACTGGCTCCCCGGCCAGCTTATCAAGCTCGATAATGGATCCTTTAGACAATTCCAAAATTTGTTTGATGGATCTTTTTGTTCTTCCAAGCTCAACCGTTACATTTAAAGGAATGTCGAGCAACAGCTCCAAATTGTGCGTGTCTACAGATTGATTCGTTTGTTCGTCAAATGTCGCAAATTCAACAGGTTTAACTTCAACAGGCTGAGCTTTTTCCTTCTCGCTTTTTTCTATATGCAGCTGTTGATTTTCTCGCGCTTCTTCAGGTTCTGTTTGCACGTTATTTGATGCCTCTTTACTCGCTTTATTCATTAATTCAACAACGAGCTGTTTAGCAAAATCAAGGGGTAAGAGCTGCATAATATTCGAATCAATTAAATTGCCGACAGTTAATCGGAAGGATACCTTCACAAGCAGTTCATCATCAGGAATAGCATCGGTTCCTTCCCCTTCTTTAACATTCAATAATTCGAGGCGAGGCGGTGAAATATCTATTTTTTTATTTAAGACGGTTGACATTGATGTGGAAGCAGATCCCATCATTTGATTCATCGCTTCCTGGACAGCACTTAATTGAATTTCCCCCAATTCATCCGGGTTGGAACCATCCCCGCCAATCATTAAATCAGCAATGACAGCAGCATCGCTTTGTTTAATTACAAGCAGATTGCTGCCGGACAGCCCTTCTGTAAAAACTACTTCTATTGCTACGTATGGATGTGGAAACTCCTTTGCCAGTTCTTGCTTATTAATAATTGACACGCTCGGAGTAGTGATTTCTACTTTTTGATTAAGCAAGGATGATAAAGCTGTAGCAGAACTGCCAAAAGAAATATTTCCTATCTCCCCAATCGTATCTTTTTCAATATCATTCAATAGATTGTCAGTTTCAGTTGATTCTTGATTTCCCCCTTTTAATAGAGAATCGATTTCCTCTTGTGACAACATGTTATCAGTCATCAGCTTCGTCACCTCTCTCTATGTGGCCTAATATTTGAACGGCCAGCTTCTTGTTCTTTTTGCCAGGCTGTCCAAAAAATTTAGGGACG
The DNA here is from genome assembly GCF_038000355.1 of Aeribacillus sp. FSL M8-0235. Taxonomy (NCBI): domain Bacteria; kingdom Bacillati; phylum Bacillota; class Bacilli; order Caryophanales; family Bacillaceae; genus Aeribacillus; species Aeribacillus sp. FSL M8-0235. The sequence continues at coordinate 2,157,764 of NZ_JBBOBW010000001.1, forward strand.
TCACCTACTTTAATCACCAACGGGTCGCTGGTCGATTGATCAAGACGGATCATATCCCCCACTCGCATTTCAAGAAACTCTTGAACTGTCACAACGGACGTCCCTAATTCCGCAACCACCGGAACTTCTGCAAGCTTTATCCGGTTTTTGATTACTTCCGTTTCCACAGAGTTTTGGGCTTTCCTTTCTGATTGCATCCAATAATGGACGGAAAGCTTTGGAATAATTGGTTCCAACACAACATGGGGAATACAAAGGTTTATCATTCCGCTCGCTTCTCCCACTTGTGTATTAAGGGAAATAACAACAACTGTGTCATTTGGAGATACCATTTGCAAAAATTGCGGATTTACCTCAAATTCCTGCATGCAAGGCTCAATGTCCAAAATGGTACTCCAAGCTTCACGGTAGTGCTCCAAAGTTTTTTCGAAAATGGATGCAATAATTTTCATTTCAATTTCTGTTAATTGTTCAATCTTATTCATGGAAGCCCCGAAACCGCCCATTAACCGATCCATCATTGCGTACGCAATATTTGGGTTCACTTCCATAATAATTCTTCCATCAAGTGTCCCAAGTTCAAAAACATTTAAAACCGTCATTTTCGGAATGGAACGGACAAACTCTTCATAGGGCAGCTGGTCTACAGACGTGACGGTTATTTGGACATATGTCCGCAATTGCGCAGCAAAATACGTCGTTAAAAGCCTTGCGAAATTTTCATGCACTCGAGTAATGCTGCGAATTTGATCTTTTGAAAAACGAAGAGCACGTTTAAAATCGTAAACTTTTATTTTCTTTGCTTCTTCTTCTTTCTTTAATTCATCAACATTCATTTCACCGGTCGTTAATGCAGATAATAGCGCATCAATTTCACTTTGCGATAAAATTTCATTTGACATAATGAGAACATCACCTCCTTATCCCTTTTTTGTCTATTGAAGGATAAAGGAAGTCGTGTACACTTGTTTCACTTCTCCTTCTTGTAAAAGCGCATCGACCTTCTTTTTAATCGTATCTTTAAAGCGGTCCATTCCAGCTTGCCCTTCCAAATCTTTTGCTTCCATATTTGCCAGTTCGGTTATAATAATATCTTTTATTTGAAATTCTCTCTTTTCTAATTCTTCTCTCGCTTTTTTGTCAGATGCTTCAATTTTGAAAGAAAGTCTTACAATATTTTTACTTTTTAAGTTTGTCGTAATTTCAGGAACATCAAATGACGATTCCACCACCTCGTCGATGGAGCGGTTTTTCGCTTCTACCGGATCCTTCGTAAAAAATTCCATGACGACAAACGTAGTCAGTGCAGCAATTCCAACGGTTGAAATGACGATTAATAATGCAGTTATAAATTTTTTACTCATTTTCTTGTCCCCCGAAATAGAAAGCTTTCCCAAAACCAAATTGTTTATAAAGCTCATTGATTTTTGTTACTACTTCCGTCTGTGAATCTTTTACTATATATTTTTTGCCGGATATTAACGTAATAGTCGTATCAGGAAACGATTCAATCCGTTCGATTAACAACACATTCAGATAAAAAGCTTCGCCATTCAGTTTTGTTAATTTGATCACGTTTCAAGCTCCCCCGTTCTTCCTATTAACGTTTTAAGCCAAGGAGCTCCTGCAAAATTTCGTCAGAAGTTGTGATGATTTTCGTATTTGATTGAAAACCTCTTTGTGCCACAATCATTTCCGTAAATTCTTCCGCCAAGTCCACATTGGACATTTCTAGCGAGCTTGTAATTAGCGAGCCTGCACCATCTTCTCCAGGAACAGATAACTCATTAAGCTCCAATCCGTTTCCGTTTTTATCCAAGAATCCAGAGTTTTGCGTCTCGATAAACAAATTGCTTCCCACTTTTTCCAAACCTTCTGGATTCGGGAAATTAGCGATGCGAATTTGGCCTGCCACTTTCAACTGTCCGTTGCTATCTGTAAATGTGATTTTACCGTCCGCCCCTATACTGAATGTTTTTGCCGACAGCGGAATTTGAATCAGGCCTGGTTCACCGCTTAAAGAATTCGTCCACTGCGGTTCTCTTAAACTTTCAGCAAGATTTTCATATTTGATAACAGCTTGTTCGATATTGTTTAGTGAAACTTTGTAGCTTTCAATCGTTCCGATCAATTTTGACATTTGATCTAGAGTAGCTGTATCAACGCTTGATTCCAATTCAACGTCAGCTTGCGGATCGTTTGGATAATCATTTCCAACTTCAAGCTGTCCAATTGCATTTGTAATGGTAGTTAAAATATCAGTATAAGGTGGTGTATCATTGAACACATCTATCGAGTCATTTAATAGATTGATCGCTGTATCAAATTGATCGCTGATATTGTTAAATCCGGACGCATTCGTCACCGAATTATTGAACTCATCCCATACTTCCCCGAGTGCATTATAAGCATTTTGCATCGCTGTATACCAAGAAGATGGATTTTCTTTCCCATTTTTCTCCCATAACTCGACTGATTCGTTGTAAGCCTCATAGGCTTCCATCAGCGCATTGGCTTTTTTGCCGATATCGTTCAAAGATTCATACATATTTTTATAAGGAGTATTAAAAGATGTAATTTGCTGCAGCGCAGCGTTTGCTTTATCAATCCCAGCCTGTGTCGGCGGGGTTTTTTCGCCTGTTTCGCCGATCAAATAATACCCTTCACCTGTCACAATATAGCCATTGGCATCCAAGTAAAAGTTCCCAGCGCGGGTATAGGCAAGGTTTACGGCATTATTGATGGATCCAAGAATTTTGTTGTCCCCGTATTGACCGGCATAATCAATATTCACTCTTGATAAATCGGTGATCGTCCCAACAGGAAAGAATCCGTCTCCAGATATGGCCACATCTAAAACTCTTCCAGTCGATTGAGTTGGTCCAGATGTATGAACAGTGTCGATTGTTCCGATTGCCGCACCCAACCCTACCTGTGCTGGATTTATACCTCCTCGTCCATTTACAGCGGCGCTTGCGCCTGAAATTTGCTGGTTGACTAATTCTTTAAAAGTGACACGTCCTTTTTTGAAGCCGTACGTGTTGACATTCGCGATATTGTTGCCAATGACATCCAATTTCAATTGAAAATTTTTCATTCCGCTAATACCAGAATACATGGAACGCAACATATGAACCTCTCCCTTTCTTTAAAATTTTAATATTATTATCCTTCCTGATCAGATGAATCGTTTTCTCCAGCTTCGGATACTTTCGTAATACTTGAGCTTTCCACTTCATCGCCGTTGGCAAGCGCAATGATGACTGTATCTCCATTCATCCGCACGCTTTTGACAATGCTCTGCTTTTGCTCACCTTCTTTTGAGTATTCTACCGATTTGCCGATGAGCTGCGAATATTTGATGAGTGCATCCGATTTTAAAAAGGCTTCAAGCGATTTATTCATGTTTGTTATTTGTTCCAATGTTGAGAAATTCGCCATTTGAGCAATAAACTCTTTATCTTCCATTGGATTTAGCGGATCCTGATATTGCAATTGGGTAATCAATAACTTCAAAAAATCATCTTTTCCAAGAGTTGACTTAGCTTCCCTTGCTTTGTTTTCTGTATAGGTCGATAACAAATAGCTGTCGATGGAAATTCCGCTCATAAGAACCTCCTATATAATGGCATTTACATACTCTTTTAATTTTTCCATAAAAGTTTGGTCGTTCTGCTGTTCATTTTGGTGCTTTTCTTGATCTTCCCCTGTATGTTGTTGCGAATGCTCACGTCCTCTTTTTTCTTGAAAGAAATAATGCTCTTCGTCAAAAATATCAAAGCGGTCAATTTGCAATGTTATATTCGGCAGCGAATGCTTTAACTGCTGAATACTATGCTCTAACAATTCTTTCGCTGATTGAGTCGATGTCTTAATTTTGGCGCTCATTTGGTCGCCATCTTTTATTAATTGAATGGTAATGGTCCCTAAATGCTCCGGAGTGAGCCGTATCGTCAATTTTTGTGCGCCATTGGGAAGCTGGCCAAATCGACTTGTTTTTATTACGTCTTTTAACTTTTGAAAAAATTCCTCTTGGACGTCTATACTCAGTTCAGAATCAATTTGCGAAGCCGGATTTTCTGAGCCAAATTTGTTTATGTATGAAGTAAGAGTCAACTCAAACGTATCCTTCGTTTGGCTCGTTAGGAAATTTCCAACACTTTTTTGTTCAGCACGGCTCTCTTGTTGAACAAACTCCATTAGAGGATGCGTTCTTGCCAATATTTCCTCACGCTGCACCAATGGTTTCTTATTCGTGTCCATTTGTTGTATAAAATGAAGCGGCTCTGATGTTTCTAGATCATTAGGCAATATGTCAGCTATGGTAGCACTATGATTCTCATATCGTCCAATCCGAACAGCTGTTAAAATATTTTGAAGCATCGTGCTGCCTAGATCTCCATACTTTCTAGTAATGGTTTCAAAAACTTCGAGCATTCGAATAAACTCGTTCGGCTCATTTCGTTGCAAATAAGCTAAAATAGCTGTGATTTGCTGAAAAAGTACAGTTTTTTCCGGACTTTGCTCCGTATGATCAACATTCAATTCCATATTGCTCGCAAATGTCAATTCCAAATTTTCAGAAGAAGGTTGGCTGACAGAAGATAAACTGCTGTCTTCTCTCTCCTGTTTGTCTTGAGCGTCTGTTTCCTGATCGTGCAAAATGTCAAGAGAGAGCCAATTTTTGATCGCATCTTGCAACTCTTCTAAGATAGTTGTTTCGATTTCTAATTTTTGCGGTTCATTTCCTTTCACCTGATCGGCTGGCTTCATGTTCACAAGCTGATCAAAAAACGTTTGAAAAGTTGACTCTTCCTTTTTTTCTTCTCCGTTTGTTGATGGTATGTTTCGCGTGTTCAATTGGAAAAACTGCAATTTAATGGCATCCATTTGTTCACCTCCTGTAATATGATCAGAATGTTCATGTAAGTTATTTATTGAGCAGCTGCCTCTTCAGTTGCTGATGGTACAGATTCGGCTGCTGGTTGTTCAGATTGAGCTGCTGCTTGCTCGGATAACAGCTTCGTATATTTGGCAGCGTCTTGGGGAGTCATTTTTTCTAAAATTCTAGCAAGCACAGCTTTTTTTAAAGATGATAGTATGCTCATTGCTTCATCATCAGAAAGCTCTGTAATGATAGCAGCTGCTTTTTTACTTGACATTTCCCCATATACTTTCGCAATATCAACGGCTTGTTGATTTTTTTGCGGATTGGTTTGAGCTGCGTTTTCCAATGAGTTGATTTGCTGTGTCAGCTCTTGTATTTCTTCATCCTTGCTTTTCAGCTGTTCTTGCAGCTGATTGATTGCGCTTTCCTGCTCTTCAATCTTTTGCTTGAGCTCTTCTTGCTCTTTTTCCAGCTGCTCGTTCAGCCTTTCAAGATTTTCTTGCTTCTGACCTCCTTGCGCTAAGTCCGAAATAATCGGAATATTTTGGGCCGGCAGAATGCCGAGAAAAAACATGACGATTACGGCGACAAGCCCAAGACTTAAAAGTGATAAAAATATGGTCAAGAAAGTTTTCAAACCGCCTCGTTTCTTTTCTTTTTTCGCCATCATTTCCACCTAATTTCTATGAAACGAATATGTAATGATTGATATTTCATCCATCATTTTTCCTTCTTCTCGTTTCCTTATCTCCATAAATTTCTTGTAATCTTTTTCTTTTATTTTTTCATATTGCTTTACTTCTATATGTTTTTGCATCAAAATCGACTGTTTTTCATTCATTGCATTACGAGAATAAATGACAAGTTGCTGGTAATGCTCAATTGTTCTTTCCAAATTTTGAACAAACTGTTGATACTGCTTAATTTCTTGAACGGACATCCCTTTGTTCAATTTTTCTTCTTGAAGCTTTACGAACTCCTCTTTTTGTTTTAAAAATGTATACAGCTTTGTTGCAACTTTTTTAAAATTTTCAACGGAATCTTCATATTCTTTTGATGATTTTCGTTTCTCATTTTCCTTTACATCCAATATTTTTTGGTAGCGGAAATGGTATGTCATGTCTTGTCACCTTCTTCAAGTAGCGAAATTAATTGCTGTACGCTTTCCTCAAATGTTATTTTTTCATTCATATGCTGCTGAAGAAATCCGTTTATTTTCGGATAATAATCCATTGCTTGATCCATTTCTTTTGAAGAGCCTCTTTTATATGCGCCGATCTTAATTAAATCTTCTGACTCGGTATATGTAGAGTACAATGCTTTCAGTTTGTTCGCAGCTTCGAGATGCGCCGGTTCGGCAATATGGTTCATAAGGCGGCTGACGCTTTTTAAAATATTAATTGCAGGAAAATGTCCTCTATTCGCCAACTCGCGATCGAGCACAATATGCCCGTCCAAAATTCCTCTCACAGTATCCGCTATCGGCTCGTTCATATCATCGCCATCAACTAAGACAGTATAAATGGCTGTGATCGAACCCTTTTCATTATTTCCTGTTCTTTCTAAAAGTCGAGGAAGCATGGCGAACACTGAAGGGGTGTATCCTTTTGTCGTCGGCGGTTCCCCAACTGCCAGTCCAATTTCCCTTTGCGCAATCGCTACTCTCGTGACTGAATCCATCATAAACATGACATTATATCCTTTATCTCGAAAATATTCTGCAATCGCCGTTGCAGAATAGGCAGCTTTAATTCTCATTAAAGCCGGCTGATCGGAGGTTGCCGCCACAATAATCGTCCGCTTTAGCCCTTCTTCCCCTAAATCTCTCTCAATAAATTCTCGAACTTCTCTTCCCCTTTCACCTATTAAGGCAATCACATTTATATCTGCTCCTGAGCTTCTTGCGATCATTCCGAGCAAAGTACTTTTTCCAACGCCGCTTCCTGCAAAAATACCTACCCGCTGACCTTTCCCAATCGTTAAAAAACCGTCAATTGCTTTCACACCCACTTCAATTTTTTGGGTGATCGGCGGCCGGGTTAACGGGTTCGGCGGCTCATTCTCAGACAGAATAGTCGTTAAACCTTTTGGAAGATTGGATCCGTCCATTGGATGACCAAATGCATCTAATACTTTTCCGATCAGGCTGATTCCCGATTTTATTTTCAGGGGCGAGCCTGTTGCTTCCACGACACAGCCAGGTGCAATTTGGTTGACCTTTGTAAATGGCATTAATAGAATATTTTCTTCTTTGAATCCGACAACTTCTGCCAGCGTTTTTTCATTTTTTCCTACATGTACATAGCAAACATCACCGATGGAGCATTCAGGTCCGCGTGATTCAATCATGAGTCCGACTACTTTTTTCACTTTTCCATATCTCTTATAAGAGTCCAGCCGATCTATATGGTCGATCAATTGAGCTACTTTCAATCGCTTCAATCCTCCCTGACAATATTTAACAGCTTGCTTTTTAATTGCTCCAGCTGTGTATCAATGCTCGCATCAATTTTTCCAAATGGCGATTCCACACAAATTCCGTTTTCGGGCAAATTTACATCTGGAAAAATATAGAGCTCTGTTTTGGTTGTAAATAGTTCCATTAATTCTTCTTTTTGTTCAAGCATAAATTCATATTTGTCAGGGTGAACGTATATTTTGACTTCTGGATATTCCTTTACTTCACAAATCACTTCGCGAACCAATCCAGTAAACAGTTCAGGCTCTCGCTTTAGGTTGGCTGCAATAATTTTTTCCGCTACTTTTACAGCAATTTCAATAATGGTTTCCTCGGAAGCTTCTATTTTTTTCTCATAATCTTTTTTGGAAAGCTGGACTACCTGTCTGGCAGATTCAATCACATTTTCATACTCTTGAAGTCCATCTTTTTTCCCTTTTTCAAAACCGTCTTGATACCCTTCTTTTCTTGCTTCTTCTATTAGGCGCGCCTTTTCTTCCTGCCAAGCTTCCCTTTCTTTTTCGATCTCCTTAAGCAATCGCGTTTTTTCTTCTTCAGCTTTTTCTAAAATTTTCTCTGCTTCCAAATGGGCTGCCTCAAGGAACTGTGAACGCTGTGTGTTCTCTTTTTGATCGGAAGCGGCGAACTCTTCCTGAATTTGGATCGTTCTGATCGTCAATTTGTGCGGCTTGTGCAATGACCAAGCATGGCCGGATTTTATGACTCTAGACAATGATTTCATCTCCTTGTCCTCGAGCGATCACAATTTCGCCAGCATCCTCTAATCTTCTTATCACTTCAACAATTCTTGATTGCGCTTCTTCTACATCACGAAGCCGAACAGGACCCATGTAATTCATTTCCTCCTTGAATGTTTCCGCCATTCTAGTTGACATATTTTTAAAGACAATTTCTTTCACTTCATCCGACGCAACCTTTAACGCCAACATGAGATCATTATTATCCACTTCGCGAATGACGCGCTGAATGGCGCGGTTATCCAAGGTAACAATATCTTCAAATACAAACATCCGCTTTTTGATTTCTTCGGCAAGCTCGGGGTCCTGCACTTCTAGTGCTTCCAGTATCGTTCGTTCTGTCGAGCGGTCGACACCGTTTAACACTTCCACTACTGTTTCGATTCCACCCGTTTCTGTGAAATCTTCCGTTACAGTAGAAGAAAGTTTCTTCTCTAAAACTTGTTCAACTTCATTAATTACTTCAGGGGATGTGCGGTCCATAATGGCGATTCTTCTTGCAATATCCGCTTGAACTTCCTGAGGCAAGCTCGATAAAATTTGTCCCGACTGCTTGGCATCCAGATAGGACAAAACTAAAGCGATCGTTTGCGGATGCTCGTTTTGTATAAAGTTTAAAATTTGAGCCGGATCTGCTTTTCTAACAAAATCAAACGGCCGTACTTGAAGAGAAGATGTCAGCCTTCTGATTATTTCACTTGCCTTTTCCCCTCCTAATGCTTTCTCAAGCACCTCTTTCGCATATTGGATCCCCCCTTGGGCAATATAATCTTGCGCAAGGGCGATTTGATGAAACTCTTCGATCACTTCTTCTTTTTTTTGCGAATCCACTTTCCGTACACTCGATATTTCTAATGTAAGCTTTTCAATTTCTTCTTCCGTGAGGTGTTTATAAACGGAAGCAGAAGCTTCCGGACCTAAGGAGATCAATAAAATAGCAGCCTTTTGCCTACCGTTTAACTTTTTCATATGTCATTTCCCCCTAGTCTTCATAGAGCCAAGTGCGCAATAGTTTAGCGAATTCGTCAGGCTTCTCTTTGGCAAGCTCCTCAAGCTTCCTACGCTGCTCATTTGCTTTCGTTTGCTCGACAGATTCTTCTTCTTGCACAGGCTGCGGTACCACTTCTTCTATTTCGTCAAATTCATCATCTTCATATTCATCTTCTTCGTCTCTCCGTCTTTTCCACCACCATAGGAATAACAATCCAAGAAGCAGAATGCCTGCTCCAATTAACACATAGCCCCAAATTGGGAATGATGATGGCTCCTTTAAATCATCCGCATTTATTTTGCCTGAAAACGGCTGAACAGAAACTACGATTTTATCTTCAATGTCTTGATCCGTTAACGGCTCGGCCTCCGGATCTTCATAGATGCTTGTCCGAACAATTGTTGATAAAATTTGTTCAATATCATCTACACTCTGCTGCGGCAACGAATTTGGATTTTCCGGATTCGGGGGCTCAACCATGACTTGAATGCCCAGATCTCTAATTTTATATGGACTTTCAACAATTTCCCGTTTGATCCGGTTTACCTCATAATTGATTCGGTCTTCAATTTTTTCATATTCTCCTTCTCCGTTTGCACCGGCAGCCTGTTGATATGTATTCGGGACATCTGTTTGACCTGTTCCAGCAACGCCGGCAGCTTGCGCCCCAGTACCTGTGTATGTTTCCGTAATCCGTTCTGCACTGATGGCAATTCCTTCATTGTTCTCTTCATCAACTGGCTCCACTAAGTTTTCTTCCCGCTTTTCCTGGGTAAAATCAATATCAGCTGATACGTTGACAACCACTTTGTCTTGGCCCATCATCGTACCCAGCATTCTTTGAACTTGCCGTTGAATATTTTTTTCAATTTCCGATTTGATTTCAAGCTGGGAAGCAAAATTAGTGCCAGGTGTATCCTCTTGTTTCAAATCATAATAATCAAAATTTTGGTCCATTATAACAATGTTTTCAACCGGTAAATTCGGCACGCTCTTGGAAACAAGGTGATAGAGTGCGTTCACTTGCGATTGATCAAGCTTGTAACCCGGCTCCAAATTTAAAACAATGGAAGCTGATGCTTCTCCTGCGTCCTCGCCGACGAATACCGTTTCTTTAGGTAAATTGACCATCACTTTAGCGTTTTTTACGCCTTCGATTTCTTTAATTAAATTGGCCAGTTCTGTTTGTGTAGCTTTTAATTTTAATACATCAAATTCATTATCTGTCATGCCAAAACCGATATTTTGTCCAAAATACGAATAATCGATATTTCCGCTTTCAGGAATACCTTCAGCAGCAAGTTCCACTTTCAGTGCATTTGCTTCGCTTTCTGGCACTTTAATAGTTGTTCCGTTATCGGCTATTTCCGATTGAATCCCTTTGTTATCGAGGGTTTCTTTGATTCGGCCAGCTTCTTCCAATGATAAATTCGTATATAGCGGTATCATTTTCGGTTTTGACAAAACTATTGACGAAACGATAATGGCAATGATGATGAGCGATGCGCCTCCGATGATGAGGGCTTTTTGCCATTTTGTCCTTTGCCTCCAAAATGACAAAATTGTATCCTTTATTTGCAGTAGTTTTTGATTCATTCTTTCTGATCCCCCGATAATGACATTCCATTTCTAAATAGACTAATTATATTTGCATTCTCATCACTTCTTGATAAGCTTCAATGACTTTATTCCTGAATTCAACAGTTGCTTCAAGTAAAATGCTCGCTTTTTGTGCTGCGATCATGACATCATGAAGCTCTACATTTTGTCCTGCTGCAAGAGCATTTGTCAGCCGATCGGAATTTAATTGAGCTTCATTGACAGCTTCCAGCGATTTTTTCAACATATCTGAAAAGGATGATTTCCCAGAATTTTCCGCACTTTGTGCTCGGTTTTCGAGCTGGATCGATTGAGTCGGAAAAGAAATTTGCTCAATCATTTACATCACTCCTATTCTATTTCCCTATTTCCAATGCTTTCAGCAGCATGTTTTTCGATGCATTAAAGCTTGTAACATTTGCTTCATATGAGCGCGTGCTGCTGATTAAGTCGACCATTTCTTTTAAAGGATCTACATTTGGCAAAGAAACATAGCCATTTTCGTCTGCATCAGGATGGTCGGGATCATAAACGATTTTAAAAGGCGTCTCGTCCTCAACAATGGCTTGAACTCTCACGCCGTTTCCAACGCCGTTCAGCTCTTGATTCAGAAAAGCTGAGAAAGGTTTTGTATCCTCTGCTGTTACAACCATTTTCCGGCGGTAAGGCTGCCATTGCCCGTCCACATATTCAGCTCTAGTCGTCTCCATGTTTGCCATATTCGATGAAATGACATCCATTCTCAGCCGCTGAGCTGTTAAAGCTGATGCGGAAATGTTTAAAGACTGAAAAATCCCCATTATGTACGACCACCTTTTATTACTGTTTTTAATGAATTAAATTTGCCATTCAATCTGTCAATCAATGCATTGTAGAAAATTTGATTTTCCGCAAGCTTTGCCATTTCTTGATCAATGTCGACATTATTCCCATTATGCTGATAAGCACTGTTTGTCCTCGTTTCCACAATCGATGTGCTTTCGCTGCCCACAAAAGGAAGATGACGCGGATTGGTCCGATATGCATCCAGTTTTATTTGTTGATCCAAAACGTTTTTAAAATTAACTGTTTTCGCTTTATACCCTGGAGTGTCCACATTTGCAATATTATTGGCTATAACTTTTCCGTTTAAGGAAGAAATTCGAATTGCCTGCTCCAAATTGGCTATTGAATTAGAAAATATTTTCATTGCTCCCTCCAAAAGTATGATGATCTTGTATTGCAAAAGAAATAAGAAGTAAAAATGTCGAATTTTGCTAATTTATAAATATTATTTTAAAAAAGAAACAGCTTAAAGTCTATGTATAATTTGTAAAAAATCGTCGTACATTGCGATTATTTTTTTTCTAGTTCTAAATGACTATCACTTTTTTAACATTGGAATTTGATTCTGCAGCTTTTTCAGAGGGATGAGTAGGAGGTTAGAACTTATTGAAATTAGACAAATCAGCCGATTTTCAAGAAGAAATTTGTAGAAAGCACTCATAAAAGCTGCTCAAAAGGTTTGCTAGCAAACCTTTTGAGCAGCTTTCTTTTAATGGTTTTTTAATTTTTCTAGTTCAACTAAAAATTTGTTGTTTAACACTTTAATATATGTGCCTTTCATACCAAGAGAACGAGATTCAATGACACCAGCGCTTTCTAACTTGCGAAGCGCATTGACGATCACAGATCTGGTAATGCCGACGCGGTCAGCAATTTTGCTTGCAACTAGCAATCCCTCTGTGCCGCTTAATTCTTCAAAAATGTGTTCGATTGCTTCGAGTTCGCTGTATGATAAAGAGCTGATTGCCATTTGGACAACCGCTTTGCTTCTCGCTTCCTCTTCAATTTCCTCAGCTTTTTCTCTTAAAATCTCCATTCCAACAACAGTTGCCCCGTATTCAGCCAATATTAGGTCATCATCATTAAATTGGGTTCCCAGTCTAGATAATATAAGGGTTCCTAAGCGGTCTCCGCCTCCGATGATCGGAACAATGGTCGTATATCCGTTTTTAAAGAGCTCGCGGTTCTCAACGGGAAATGCAGTATATTCGCTATATACATCTAAATTTGGTGACGTTTCGGTAATATTAAATAAACTTTTCGTATACTCTTCAGGAAATTTTCTTTCCTCCAGCATTTTTTTCATGCGGTCATTATCTATTTGCTTGTTCAAGCCGAAGCCTAATACTTTTCCTCGGCGGCTGAGCACAAAAATATTTGCTTCAATGACTTCACTTAATGTTTCCGCCATTTCTTTAAAATTAACAGGTTTTCCTGCCACCTTTTGCAGCATCGCATTAATTTTTCTTGTTTTTTCTAATAACTCCATGATCTCAAATCCTCCTAAAAAATTTCATCTTTTTATAAAATAAATTGACTTAAATCTTTGTTTTGAACAATTTTATTTAATTTTTCTTCCACATAGTTCGGTGTAATCACAACCTTTTCTAAATTTATCTCCGGCGCTTCAAACAACAAGTCTTCCAGCAGTTTTTCTAAAATGGTATGAAGCCTTCTTGCTCCAATATTATCTGTATCTTGGTTCACTTGGTAAGCAATTTCAGCAATTTTACGAATAGCTTTGTCAGAAAATTCTAATTTTATACCTTCCGTCTCCAATAATGCTTCATATTGTTTTAATAAAGCATTATCCGGTTCAATTAAAATTCGGACAAAATCATCTGCCGTCAGCTTTTTCAATTCCACGCGAATCGGAAAACGTCCTTGCAATTCAGGGATTAAATCCGATGGCTTCGCGATGTGAAAAGCGCCAGCTGCAATAAAGAGTATATGATCGGTTTTTACGGTGCCATATTTTGTTACAACTGCAGATCCTTCCACGATTGGAAGTATATCTCTTTGCACACCTTCGCGGGAAACATCAGCACCAGAACTGTTGTGGCCGTTTTTGGCGATTTTGTCGATTTCATCGATAAAAATGATGCCTGATTGTTCCGCGCGTTCAATGGCAAGCTGTGTCACTTCGTCCATATCAATCAGTTTTGCTGCTTCTTCATTCGTCAAAACCTTTCGGGCGTTTTTCACAGTAAGCTTTCTTTTTTTCTTCCTTTTTGGAAGAAGACTGTTCAAAGCATCCTGCATATTAAAGCCCATCTGCTCCATCCCTGTCCCTTGCAGGAGATCGAACATAGAGGGCTGCTGTTCCTCAATTTCAACCGTAACAAAATGATCTTCCAGTTCGCCTGCTGCTAATTTGCGCGCGATTTCTCTCCGCTTCTCCTTTAGATCCTGTTCATTTTCTCCCTGAGTTTCGAACGAATTTGTTTGTTGATTTCCTCCGAAAAGCATTTCTAAAGGATTTTTGTAAGCAGCCTGTTTTTTCTTACTCGGGACGAGGAGCTCGACCAGCCTGCGATTGGCGTTTTCTTCCGCTTGAGCTCTTACTTCCTGCATTTTTTCTTCCTTCACAAGCCGGACGGAAGTTTCCACTAAATCGCGAACCATCGATTCCACATCTCGCCCGACATACCCTACTTCTGTAAATTTTGTTGCCTCCACCTTTACAAAGGGCGCGCCGACGAGCTTTGCAATTCTCCTAGCAATTTCAGTTTTTCCAACCCCAGTCGGACCAATCATTAAAATGTTTTTCGGAACTACTTCATCGCGAATTTTTTCATCCAATAAGCTTCTCCGGTATCGATTTCTTAACGCAACAGCAACCGCTTTTTTCGCTTCTTCCTGACCGACTATGTATTGGTCTAATCGTTCAACAATTTGTTTCGGAGATAATTGCATTTTTTTCATTCGCCTCCCTCCTTTCTAAAGTTCCTCAACGATAATGTTATTGTTCGTAAAAACGCAAATATTTGCTGCTATTTCTAGAGCGGATTTAGCGATTTCTTTGGCAGACATTTGTTCACCGGCATATTGTTTCAATGCACGGCCTGCAGCAAGGGCATAATTTCCCCCTGAGCCGATAGCTAAAATGCCATCATCCGGTTCGATTACTTCACCCGTCCCAGAAAGGAGCAGAAGCTTTTGGGCATCCATCACAATTAACATTGCTTCTAATTGTCTTAATACTTTGTCGCTTCGCCACTCTTTTGCCATTTCCACAGCTGCTCTTGCCAAATTGCCGTTATACTCTTCCAGGTTGCCTTCAAACTTTTCAAACAGCGTAAACGCATCAGCAACAGATCCCGCAAATCCAGCAAGCACTTTTCCATTATAAATTTTTCGGACCTTTCGTGCTGTATGCTTCATCACAACTTGATTGCCAAGTGTTACTTGTCCATCACCTGCCATCGCGCATTGTCCTTTATGGCGAATGGCAAAAATCGTTGTCGCATGAAATGTTGACAATTGCAAGCCTCCCTTTAAGAATCTTTTGCTCGTGGATGGTAGGCCATATAAACATTTTTCAAATGGTCTTTTGACACATGGGTATAAATTTGCGTTGATGATAAATGAACATGGCCCAAAAGTTCTTGAACACTTCTTAAGTCAGCTCCAGCATTTAAGAGGTGAGTCGCAAAAGTATGCCTAAACATATGCGGATGAAGATGCAGATTTTTTGCTGAAGCATCTATCAGCTGTTTTAATATATACCGAACTCCCCTTGCTGTTAAAGGCTTTCCCCGATGGTTTACAAACAAAAAGCGATGATCCTGTCCGGACTGATTTTTCATCAGCTTGCTTCTGCCATCATGGATATATCGTTCCGCTGCCTGACGTGCATAGCTTCCGAAAGGCACATAGCGCTGTTTGTTTCCTTTTCCATTTACTAAAATGGTCTCAATGGAAAAATCCAGGTCTTCAAGGCGAATTTCGCATAATTCGCTTACACGGATTCCCGTTCCATATAAAAATTCCAAAATCAATTGATTCCGCTGCCCGAGCGGATCATTAAGGTCGGAAATGGAAAACAGCATTTCCAGCTCCTCATCAAATAAAAATCTAGGGATCGCTTTTTTTTGCTTCGGAAGTGACACTAAAGAAAAAGGATTATCCGTTACATATTTTTCCCGCAAAAGAAAATGATAAAAAGTTCTAATGCTTGAAATTTTACGGGAAATGGATGTTTTGGAATACTTTTTGCTTAAATCCGTCAAAAAAATACGTATATCTGAATATTGAACGTCATCCAGCCTTTCTAACCCTTCTTTTTCCATAAAAGAAAAAAAATCATTCAAGTCATGCAGATAATTCACAATTGTATATTGTGAATAATTTTTTTCAATTTGTAAATATTCAATGAATAAATTTAAAAAATTCTTAACATTTTCCACTATTAGCACCTCACAAAGGGCTACTAAATCGTATCACATTTGCAGTAGCCCTTTCAATCCATTTTATAATTTTTTCGAAATTTTTTGAATAGTTTGAAGTGCTCTTTTTGCCAATTGTTCATTTCTTTCTTTTTTCACTTTAATGTGGGTGTCAAGCGGTTTAAAAAGACCAAAATTCGCATTCATCGGCTGAAAATTATTCGGATCTACCGTTGTAATATACTTTGCCATGCTTCCCATTGCTGTTTCATCAGGAAATTCAATCAATTCCTTTCCCAAAACGAGGCATGCCGCATTAATGCCTGCTATTAATCCGGAAGCAGCTGACTCAACATAGCCTTCTACGCCAGTCATTTGTCCGGCGAAAAACAAATCCTCGCGCCCTTTATATTGATAAGTTGGTCTAAGCAGTTTCGGGGAATTGATAAACGTATTTCGATGCATCACTCCATATCTGACAATTTCCGCCTTTTCAAGCCCCGGAATCATCTGAATGATTTCCTTTTGCGGACCCCATTTTAGATGAGTTTGGAAGCCGACGATATTATACAAAGTCCCTGCCGCATTATCCTGCCGCAGCTGGATGACGGCAAAAGGACGCTTTCCTGTTTCGGGATGCTCCAAGCCGACAGGCTTCATCGGTCCGAAAAGAAGCGTTTTCTTTCCTCTCTTTGCCATGACTTCAATCGGCATGCATCCTTCAAAAAAGATTTCTTTCTCAAATTCTTTTAGAGGAACAGTTTCCGCGCTGATTAATGCCTCATAAAAGCGGTCGAACTCTTCCTCTGTCATCGGACAGTTTAAATATGCAGCCTCCCCTTTGTCGTATCTTGATTTCAAATATACTTTTTCCATATCAATGCTGTCTTTTTCAATTATCGGTGCGGCTGCGTCGTAAAAATATAAATATTCCTCGCCAGTAAGCTTTTTTAATGCTTCCGATAATGCTTCTGAAGTTAAAGGTCCTGTCGCTATTACCGTCGGCCCTTCTGGAATGTCCGTTACTTCTTCGTGAAAGACGGTAATATTGGGATGTTCTTTCACCCGTTTAGTGACGATATCCGCAAATTCGTGGCGATCAACGGCAAGTGCACCCCCAGCCGGAACGGAACATTGATCAGCAGCCGAAATAATTACGGAGTCACACATTCTCATTTCTTCTTTCAATACTCCGACTGCATTTGTCAAAGAATTGGCTCTCAACGAATTAGAGCAGACCAGTTCAGCAAATTTATCAGTATGATGGGCCGGAGTTTGCTTTTTTGGACGCATTTCGTACAAGCGAACTTGAATGCCTCTTTTGGCAATTTGCCATGCCGCTTCGCTTCCAGCTAGCCCAGCACCGATAACGTTGACAACTTGATTGTTCATTTTAGCACTCCTCCGTCTTTTTAAAAGCTCTCTTCTTGTTGTGTTTTCGAAAAAAAACTGCCGAAATATCTCCATGAAGAAGGTGAGCTTTACATTGCTCACCAAAGAGAAGATATTTGTTAACGCTGCGGTTCTTCTTTATAGTCGCAAGAAGAACATTGCACTTGAACACCTTTTTTCAAACGTTTTTCTACCAAAATTTCTCCACATTTCGGACATTTTCTTTCAACCGGCTTTTCCCAAGAAATAAAATCGCACTCTGGGTAACGGTCACATCCATAAAATACGCGGCGTCTCTTCGACTTTCTCTCCACAATATTTCCCTCATGGCATTTCGGACACTTCAAACCGATTTCTTTTAAAATCGGTTTTGTATTGCGGCAGTCTGGAAAATTGGAGCAAGCCAAAAATTTTCCGTACCTTCCCATTTTGTAAACCATTTCGCTTCCGCATTTTTCACACTTTACACCGGCATATTCATCTTTTATTTCTACCTTTTCCATTTCATTTTCGGCTTTTTTAACATTCTTTGAAAAATCATGATAAAATTCATCAATAATTTTTACCCAATTTACTTTTCCTTCTTCAATATCATCTAAATCATGCTCCATTTTCGCAGTAAATTCCACATCCAAAATTTCAGGGAAAAATTCCATCATCAGCTCGTGGACAATTTGGCCAAGTTCTGTTGGGACAAATCGTTTGTTTTCAAGCGCAACATACCCTCTTCTTTGAATGGTATCGAGCGTCGGTGCATATGTAGAAGGACGTCCTATGCCTAATTCCTCCAGCGTTTTGACAAGCCTCGCTTCCGTATACCTTGGAGGCGGCTGTGTAAAGTGCTGCTCCGGTTTTAAATCTTTTGAAAAGATTTTATCCCCTTCCTGAAGATCAGGCAAAAGACGATTGCTTTTATCTTCTTCTTGATCGTCCGTCCCTTCTACATATACTTTCATAAAACCATGGAATTTGATTTTTGAACCGTTTGCACGGAACATAACACCATTGTTCTCCAAATCAACGCTCATCGTATCCATGACAGCCGGCGACATTTGGCTCGCGATAAATCGTTCCCAAATCAGTTTGTATAATTTATATTGGTCTTTTGTTAAAAAGTCTTTTATTCCATCCGGATTTCGAAAAGCGCTGGTCGGCCGTATCGCTTCGTGAGCATCCTGAACATTGCCTGATTTCTGACTTCCTCTCGTTTTGGCTTGCACATATTCACTGCCAAACATCTTTTCAATATAACTGATTGCCTCCGATTTCGCTGTGTCTGAAATTCGCGTGGAATCGGTACGCATATAAGTAATCAATCCGACAGTGCCTTCCTTGCCGAGGTCTATTCCTTCATACAGCTGTTGTGCTACCATCATCGTTTTCTTCGCACGGAAATTGAGTTTCCTTGCAGCTTCCTGCTGTAAAGAGGAAGTAGTAAATGGAGGTGCAGGATTTCTTCTCCGTTCTTTTTTTGTTACTTTCGTTACAGTAAACTCATTTCCAATAACTTTTTGGAGCACCTGTTTTACATCTTCCTCTGTTTTCAACTCCTTTTTTTTGCCTTCAACACCCCAAAAAGCAGCTTCAAACGACTCCGTTCCTTTAAGAAAGTCTCCGTTAATCGTCCAATATTCCTCAGGCTTGAAATGTTTAATTTCATTTTCACGATCGATAATTAGACGGACAGCAACAGATTGAACTCTCCCGGCACTTAAACCCTTCTTTACCTTTTTCCAAAGGATCGGGCTGATATTGTAGCCGACCAGCCTGTCTAATACCCTTCTTGCCTGCTGGGCATCAACTAAATCCATGTTAATAGCTCTTGGCGATTTAAAAGAATCTTTGATCGCATCTTTTGTAATTTCATTGAACACAACGCGGCAATCGGATTGGATATCAATATCTAAGCTTTGCGCTAAATGCCACGCAATCGCCTCTCCCTCTCTGTCCGGGTCGGCTGCAAGAAAAACTTTTTTCGCCTTTTTGGCAGCGTTCTTGAGCTCTTTCAGAACCGGCCCTTTCCCTCTTATCGTGATGTATTTTGGTTGAAAATTGTGCTCTATGTCAACTCCCATTTGACTTTTAGGCAAGTCCCGAACATGGCCCATTGAAGCCTTCACGGTATATTTTTTTCCTAAATACTTTTCAATTGTTTTCGCCTTTGCTGGCGACTCCACAATGACTAAGTAGTCCGACATTCATTTTTCCTCCTTAAGAGGTTTTCTCTCTTTTTATGCATCAGTTTATGAAAATGATTGTTGATCATTCAACTGTTAAAATAATCTTCACTATTATTAAATATTCCAATGCATTTTGTCAAACAGTATTCATCAGCTTCCGCCTTTAGACGCAAAAAAATTATTTTTCTTCATACATCGGCTTTAATTCTTCTATAATCTCATCAGGTGACAGGGCAAGCGCTGCCCCTTCCTTTAACAATTGTATATTCCCTTGAAATAATGGATCAAATAATGGCACCGGGGGTGAAAAAACGATTCTCCCTTGTTCCAAAGCATGCTGGGCAGTGATAAGAGAACCGCTTCGTTTGGAAGCTTGAGCAACAAAGGTTCCTAAGCTTAATCCGCTAATAATTCTATTTCGCATTGGAAACATCCATTTTTCCGGTCTTTTATATGGAGGATGCTCAGAGAGGAGAAGATGCTCCTTTTGGATGATTTTAGCCAGCTCCATGTTTTCCTTCGGATAAATATGATCAAATCCGCCAGCGATTACGGCAATTGTTTTCGAATTCTCCTCAATGGCCGTCCAATGGGCTTTCGCATCAATACCGAGGGCAAGCCCGCTGATTATCGTAAATTTTTGCTTCGCCAAATGCGTAACAAAATATTGAACAAGGTCGCAGCCATATTTCGATGCATGACGAGTTCCGACAACGCTTAAATTTCGGATATTTTTTAATAGACTAATATCCCCTTGGCAAAATAAAACGGGAGGCGGATCAAAAATATGCTTTAAATACGTTGGATAATGGGAATCAATGATCGTAATCAGGTGGATATTCCTGTTTTTATAATAGTTTAGCAGGCTCTCCGTTGAAATGGATTGGTAATCTTCTATAAACGTTGAATAGTTTTTAGGAGGAATAAACAGACGGGTGGCTAATGTTTGAGGCGTTAGATGCAGAGCTTCTTCATACATGCCTTCCTGTTCAAAAAGCTGAACGATTCTTCTCTTTGCCGCACCTTTGCAATGAGCGAGTTTTATTAATAAATTTCTAGGATTAATAGCCCTCACCTCAATTCTATAAAGAAGGAATAGCCTTGTGGCTACTCCTTTTGTTTTAATGAGTTTTGCATTTTTCATATAAACCTTTTTCTTTTAAAACTGAGATTAACGTCTCGCCAATAACGGAAGGAGTATCTGCGACTTTAATACCACATTCATTCATTTTCTTAATTTTTTCCGCTGCTGTTCCTTTACCTCCGGAAATAATTGCGCCCGCATGTCCCATGCGTTTTCCTGGAGGTGCTGTTTGTCCGCCGATAAATCCTACGACTGGTTTTGTCATGTTTGCTTTAATCCACTCAGCTGCTTCTTCTTCCGCTGTACCCCCGATTTCACCAATCATAATGACGGCATATGTTTCCGGATCTTCGTTAAATGCTTTTAGCACGTCAATGAAGTTTGTGCCGTTTACAGGGTCCCCGCCAATTCCAACAGCCGTTGACTGACCAATGCCTGCTTGCGATAGCTGATGAACCGCTTCATATGTCAAAGTACCTGAACGGGAAACGACTCCGACATGTCCCTTAGTGTGGATATATCCAGGCATAATGCCGATTTTACATTCGCCAGGTGTGATGACTCCCGGGCAGTTCGGTCCGATTAATCGAGTTTTCTTTCCTTCCATGTATCTTTTTACTTTGACCATGTCTAAAACCGGGATATGTTCTGTAATACAGATGACTAGGTCAAGCTCCGCATCAACCGCTTCCATAATGGCATCCGCTGCAAAAGGAGCTGGGACATAAATAACGGAAGCATTGGCACCGGTTTGTTTCACCGCTTCTTCAACCGTGTTGAAAACCGGAACTCCTTCGACTTCCTGACCGCCTTTGCCTGGGGATGTCCCGCCGACAATCTTCGTTCCGTATTCAAGCATTTGTTTCGTATGGAATAATGCAGTAGATCCAGTAATCCCCTGAACGATTACTTTTGTATCTTTATTAATAAATACGCTCATTCTTCTCCCTCGCTTTCCTATTTCACTAATGAAACGATTTTTTGCGCCCCGTCTGCCATAGACTCTGCAGATGTAATATTTAGGCCTGACTCTTCTAGTATTTTTTTACCAAGCTCAACATTCGTTCCCTCAAGACGAACGACTAGCGGGATCGTCAAGCCAACTTGTTTTGTCGCTTCAACGACACCTTGTGCGATGACATCGCATTTCATAATGCCTCCAAAGATATTGACGAAAATCCCTTTTACGTTTTCATCCGACAAAATAATTTTAAACGCTTCCGTAACCTTTTCTGCCGTTGCGCCGCCGCCGACATCTAGGAAGTTTGCTGGCTCACCGCCGTAATATTTAATAATATCCATCGTTGCCATGGCAAGACCTGCTCCGTTTACCATGCACCCGATATTGCCATCAAGAGCTATGTAGCTTAAATCATATTTTGAAGCTTCAATTTCTTTCGGATTTTCCTCATCTAAATCACGATATTCCAACACATCTTTTTGACGGTATAATGCATTGGAGTCAAAGTTTAGTTTAGCATCCAAAGCCATAACCTTTCCGTCGCCTGTAACGACAAGCGGGTTAATTTCCGCAATAGAGCAATCCTTTTCGACAAATACTTGATAAAGTCCCAACATAAATTTAACAGCTTGTCCGACTAATTCTTTCGGAATGTTAATGTTAAATGCGATTCGGCGAGCTTGGAAAGGTTGAAGTCCTACTGCCGGATCAATATATTCTTTGAAGATTTTTTCCGGTGTTTTCGCTGCCACTTCTTCAATTTCGGTGCCGCCTTCCTCAGACGCCATCAAAACAACGCGGGAGGTTGCGCGATCAACAACAAAACCAACATAATATTCTTTTTTAATGTCACAGCCTTCTTCAATTAAAAGACGTTTGACTTCTTTTCCTTCTGGTCCTGTTTGATGTGTAACGAGCGTTTTTCCTAACAATTCACTAGCATACTCGCGAACCTCTTCTAAACTTTTCGCTACTTTTACTCCGCCAGCTTTCCCGCGGCCGCCAGCATGAATTTGCGCTTTGACTACCACTACGTCAGTACCCAGCTCTTTTGCCGCTTCAACCGCTTCCTCAACGGAAAACGCAACTTTGCCGTTCGGTACCGTGACGCCGTATTTTCTGAGGATTTCTTTCCCCTGGTACTCATGGATATTCATATCCCATCCTCCTAACTTATGTATCTTAGCCTTTTCGAGGCAATTTTAGACTGCGCTTTCATTGTATAAAAATGTTTCATCATTGTCTACCATTCTTTATAAAAAGACGTCGTTTATTTCATCTTTGCTGGTCTAAGCGGTATATAAAGCTTAAAAGCTCAGCTACCACTTCATAAAGCTCCTCGGGAATTTGCTCATTTATTTCCACTTCTGACAAAAGTTCAATAAGCGAGGGATCTTCTTGAATCGGAACATTGTTTTCTCTCGCTTTTTCAATGATTTTTTCAGCGACATACCCTTTACCTTTTGCCGATACTTTTGGCGCGGCGTCCTTTTCATCGTTATAGCTGAGGGCAACAGCTTTTAAATCTTTTGTTTCTTTTTTCATATTTTGATGTCCACCTTCTGGTAAGGTTGTCCGGAAATGACCTTTTGAGTTTGTTCATCCGTTTTTCCCTTTTGGATAGAAACTCCTGTTAAAACATAATTGATTTGTTTTAAATTTTCCTGAAGGCTTCCCAAATGCTGAACAATATCGCTTTCTTCAAGAATGTCGTTGTAAATCGTAACTTTTACAGCGCGATTTTGAATGAATACGTCCACTACTGTTTCTTTTATTTCTTTTAAATACAATGAAAAAACGATTCGGCAAAAATTAGGATTTATTTTTTCTGTTTCGTCTTTTTTTCCGTTGATTTGGATTGTAATATCCGTCCATTGCTCTCCTAACTGAATGGGGACATGAATAAAAAATTGTTCAACAGGTCCTTTTTGTTCCCGCATAAAATGCTGTCCGTTTATGTAATCTAAAGCGCGCTCCATCGCCCCTCTTAAACTTGAATGTTCCATATTTTGCAAATATTTTATAAGCAGTGTCTTTAATGGCCATTCACTCTGACCGCTACTGCTTTCAGCATGTTCAAATAAGCCGATTTTGGCTATCGCTGTTTTTAACAATTGTTTTACTTCTTGAGCGGAAACGTTGTGGATGCTTTGCTGAAACATCGCTTTCAGCATATTTTTTTCTTCCGCGTTCAGCATTTGTCCAATTCTACTTCCGTCCGCCTTGTCTTTTGTGAATGGTTGAAGCAATGCTTGCTCACTGTTTTCATTCAATATAAGCTGCTTAATGGCTAGCGGATTTTCTTTCATCCAAAATTCAAGCTTATTCAACAATTGCTTGGAAAAGGTGTCATTTCTTTGCCGCAATATTTGGTTCACTTCTTCGGCTTTATATAGAAAACGAAGGTTTGTAAGCTGAAACAGGTTTCGGTTTAGATCTTTCATGTCCTCGGCTCTTCCGCTATTGTTTAACATTTCGTCTAATTGAAAAAGGAGCTGAGACAGCTTCTTCTCGTCTAGAACAGCCAGCAAAGGACGGATGACATGCTCCGCAATTGGCAGTTTTTTTTCAAAAGCGATGAGAAGCGCCTGAAATAAACTTTCACGAGGAGCTTTTCCCTTAAAGGACTGCAAAATGTTGATGGCAAGAGCCAAGTCTTTTTTGGAAAAAGGAATTTCATTTTCCAGCAGCAAATCAATAAGCTGCGAGGCCGCATTGTCAGCAGGCAGGCGGAAATGTTCAAGAATAGCCCGGCCTGTATGACCTTCATCTTTTTCCGGAAACAAAAGCTTCAGTCTGATTCCGCTTTCCGTTACTTCAGTCTGAAACCAATAAGTTTTCATTGCTTGAATATCCGCCTCAACAGCAGCGGTTAATTTCATTTTTCCAATTGCAAGCAATGCATGAGAATTAGGATAAATTTTCAACACTTTTCCTTTCACAATCTCTTGATCTTGAAATGTTTTGGCCGCGGGATCAAAAAGAGATTGAAGACTTATCTTCCTAAGAAGAGCAGATATTTCATTCATTCTTATCACCCGTTAAAAAAGTTTAACGCATCTTGTACCGGAGCAAAGCTTTTCCGATGATGCTCCGTCACACCGTGCTTCTCGATCGCTTCCAAATGCTGCTTTGTACCGTAGCCCACATGACGTTCAAAGCCGTATTCCGGAAATTGCTTTCCCAGCTCTTCCATGTACCTGTCTCTCACAACTTTTGCGATGCAGGAGCTTGCTGCAATCGTAATGCTTTTTTCATCACCCTTAATGATGGAAAGCTGCGGAATATTAATTGGTAATTCAAGAGCATCAATCAATAAATGATCCGGCTTTGCCTGCTTTAACTGATCAATGGCTAAAAGCATTGCTTTTTTTGTCGCATTGTAAATGTTTAGCTCATCAATTTCTTTTGCCGACACAAACCCAATCCCGACATCTACTGCCAGATCCATTATGTATTGAAAAAACTCTTCCCGTTTTTGCTTCGAAATTTTTTTCGAGTCCGTCAGCCCCGGCAAATAAAATTCATCAGGCAAAATCACGCAAGCAGCAACGACCGGACCTGCAAGACACCCTCTTCCCACTTCATCAATGCCTGCCAGCATTCGAAATCCCTTTTCTTTCAATTCTCTTTCGTATTTGCACATGTTTTGAAACTGCTGTCTCAATTGCTGCTCTTTTTCATATTGCTTCAGCCATTTTTTTACTAATTTTTGGACGGTTTTCCGCTCATCTTTTTGGCAGGCAAGAAAAAAAGGGTCGTTTATATCATGGATGGCACTGAGCTTTTCTTCAATTTCCTTTGCCGTTAAATTCAACTTTCTTCAACCTCTCCCTTAATATTTGCATTTGTAAATTTCGTTCGAATAGTTTGTACATGAACGGCTTCCTCGGCTGCAATTTGATTAAGCGTCTATTTTTCACATGCTCAAATGACTTTCAAGACTTTTTTACTATTTCTCGAAAGCTTCTTTGGAAGCTCTTTACCCGTCAAGAAAGGAAAACCGATTAACCGGTTAAGCGCCGATTGCACCGCTTCTCTCAAGTGAACGAGTTTTGTTAAAAATAAAATATAGACACGCGGAATGCGTGCCTTTATTCATTTGGCCGGTCAAAACTTATTTTCCCCAGCTTCAATGTCCGAACATCCCTTATGAACACTTCCGCCGTCTTGTCATAGTCTATCAGGCCGCCAGCTGATAAACAGCCTCTTTTTTTTCCAATATGATCAAATAAGTCGACGATTTCATTTTCATTTGATAGATTGTCGATTTGATAGCGATCCATTAAACGATCTGGATAATGCTTGATCAAGTATCGCATCGCATAAGCTGCTACATCCTGCAAATTTAAAATCTCATCCTTAATGGCGCCTGTCGCAGCCAGCTTCAGCCCGACTTCTTCATCTTCAAATTTCGGCCAAAGAATGCCTGGGGTATCGAGCAGCTCCAATTCTTTTCCTGTCTTGATCCAGCTTTGCTGTTTCGTTATGCCTGGACGATCGCCGGTTTTGGCAATGTTTCTTCCTGCAAGGCGATTGATCAGCGTTGATTTGCCGACATTCGGAATTCCAACAATTAATGCGCGGATCGCCCTTGGTTTTACCCCTTTTGCTTTCATTTTTTCACGTTCTTTTTCGAGCAGTTCTTTTGAAAGCTGCACGATTTGTTTTAGTCCTGATCCTGTTTGCGAGTCGATGGCTATTGATGCAATGCCCTGTTCTTTGTAGTACTGAATCCATTCTTTCGTAATGCTTTCGTCTGCCATATCCTTTTTATTTAAAATTAAAATTCTTTTTTTATTGGCAATAATGTCATCAATCATCGGATTTCTCGATGACTGAGGGATTCGGGCATCGACAAGCTCATAGACAATATCTATCAGTTTCAATTTTTCAACAACTTGCCGTCTCGCTTTTGCCATATGCCCTGGAAACCATTGAATCGTCATCTACTTCACCTACTTTACAACTCCAAATTCAGAAAGCGGCCAATAAACAAAATTAGTTTTCCCCATAACTGATTCAATCGGAATGGTCCCTATATGCCGCGAGTCTTTGCTGTATCTTCTATTATCACCCATAACAAACAATTCGCCTTCAGGCACAGTTGATCTTCCAATAATGTCTTCAAGTTTAAATGGTTCTGTTAAAGGGCCATCCACGCCGTTTTGTTTATATTTTTCCAAGTATGGCTCTTCATACTTCTTGCCGTTAATGTAGAGGGTGTCATCTTTATATTCTATATGATCGCCAGGCAAACCGATGACACGCTTAATGTAGTCTTTCTCTTCCGTTGCATGGAAGACGACAATGTCAAAGCGTTTTATTTCACCAAGCTTCGTTCCGATTTTATTCACGATCATTCGGTCCTGGTCTTGTAATGTCGGCATCATGGAAACTCCATCAACGACAATCGGAGCAAAGAAAAACGTCCGAATGACGACCGCCAACAAGACGGCGACACCTAGAGCTTTCATCCACTCAAAAAATTCATTTTTTTTACGTGACATTTCTTTCACACCTTTATGTTTTTAAAATGGTTTTTTATTTATTTTAATACAATTATTGGCTTAACAAAAGAACATGTCCACCTATTTTTAAACAGATTATGCTTTCGCTAAATAATTTTTTCCAAAAATATTAAATGAATTCATAAGTGAATGACTGCTCACATGACAAAAGGGCCTGTATTGAATACAAGCCCTTTTTATGTTCGAATGTTTATCTTTCTTTAATGCGAGCTGCTTTACCATGTAGATTGCGCAAATAGTAAAGTTTTGCACGACGCACTTTGCCTCGGCGAACAACTTCGATTTTCGCAATTCTTGGAGTGTGCAGCGGGAATGTACGTTCAACACCTACGCCGTAAGAAACTTTACGAACAGTAAATGTTTCGCTAATACCGCCGCCGCGGCGTTTAATTACAACTCCTTCAAAAACCTGAATCCGTTCACGGGAGCCTTCAACAACCTTCACGTGAACACGGACGGTATCCCCAGGTCTAAATTCAGGCAAATCTGTGCGAAGTTGTTCTTTCGTAATTTCTTCAATTAATTTTTGCATCGCAATCATCTCCTTCCAACAGATGCTCATACAAGATGCTTGCAGCGGAACATCGTTTTAAAAAGACAAGACCGGCTGTCTATGTCACAAAACGTATCTTATCATAGGAAACAAACCATTTGCAAGCATTCATTTCGCCTTTTTTATTTCTTCCAGCCATTTTTTTTGCTTTTCCGTTAAAGAATAGCCGTCCAATAAGTCAGGTCTGCGCTCCCACGTTCTTCGGAGCGATTCTTTTTCCCGCCATTCGGCTATTTTTTCGTGATGGCCTGACAATAACACATCAGGCACCTTCATCCCCCTGAATTCAGCAGGGCGGGTGTAATGCGGATGTTCAAGCAGTCCCGTTGAAAAAGAATCATTTTGGTGCGATTCTTCATTTCCGAGAACACCTGGTAGAAGACGCACAACACAGTCAATGATGACCATCGCGGCAAGCTCGCCGCCTGTCAGGACAAAGTCTCCAATTGAAATCTCGTCTGTCGCAAGAAAACGGATTCTTTCGTCGTAGCCTTCATAATGGCCGCAAATAAATATTAGATGATCTGCTTGAGCCAGCTGCTCTGCTTTTTTTTGGGTAAAGCGTTCTCCTTGCGGACAAACAAGTATGACTTTCGAATGCTGTGCGTTTCGCTTTTCTTTTACAGCCTCAACAGAATGAAAGATCGGCTCCGGCTTTAATACCATGCCGGCACCGCCACCGTACGGATAATCATCGACCGACTGATGCTTGTCTGTTGAATAATCTCGAAAATTAATAACGTTAATCGAAACAGCATCCTTCTCCTGAGCTTTTTTTAAAATCGATTGGTTAAAAACTCCAGCGAACATATCAGGAAATAAAGTCAGTACATCAATAATCATTTGTCCAATAACCCTTCCATAGGAAAAATGATGACTCGCTTCTCTTTCACATCAATATGTTTCACAACATCCTCGATATATGGAATCAACAAATCTTTTTTGCCTTTTTGTTTGACAACCCACACATCGTTGGCACCGGGCGTTAAAATTTCATTTATGATCCCCAGCTCATCACCGTCTTCGGTATACACGGAGCATCCGATGATTTCATGAAAATAATATTCTCCTTCATCCAGGCTGCCAAGCTGGCTTTCTGGAACCTTTATGTCTGAGCCTTTAAACGGCTCAACCTCATTGATCGAATCATACCCTTCAAAAGACAATAAATCAAAATTTTTATGAATTCGATGAGATTTGACAATAACTTCAACAGGCTCTTTGTCTTTTTGAAAAATGTATAAACGGTTTCCGCGTTTATATCGCTCATCAGGAAAATCAGTTACGGAAACGACGCGCACTTCGCCGCGAATTCCGTGCGTATTGACAATTTTTCCGACTTGAAACCATTTTTCGGCCATATGATCACCTCTAGCGAATCTCTTTTACTACTCCATCTTCGATCACAATCGTTTTTTCATTCAGCAATTGATCCCAGTTGTCGCCTTCTTTTACTTCGATTACTGCGTTCACTTCCCGTTCTTTTAATTCGCTGCCTAGAGGGAGCATATCGATTTGCTGAAGCTTAAATTCCATCAACTTCATTTTTTCCTTTCTTTTGTTGATTTCCTGATGGTACTGGGAAATGATGGACTGGTTTTTTGTTGTTTTTTCAGCTTTTTTCAGCTGAAAATATAATTGATCGCATTCCCGTTTCATTTCTTCTTTTTTTGCCTGCCATTTATGAATCAGTTTTTCCTTGCTGTTTTCCGTCAATATTTGCTTTACTGTGATCGGATAAATGATTTTCATTCCTCTCTCCTCCAGTCATAAAATTGCTCCGAGGAGTATATTCATGGAAGATCCCTCCCGGCTTTTCCCTTCTGGCCAGAAGAGGGAGGTCTGGAATCGTCGCAATTTCAAATGTGATTTTTTGATCCTGCGAAATCAGCTTTTCTTCTTTTGTAAAAAAGGCGAGGAGCAATCCCCTCACCTTTTAATCATTAATTTTAAGCGTTACTCTCATTGATTTGCCGCTAGCCGCTGCATAAACGACCGTCCTGATCGCTTTTGCAATACGGCCTTGTTTTCCAATCACTTTGCCAATATCGTCTTGGTGAACAGAAAGAGTATATACAATTTCACCTTTTTTCTCCTCTCTGTTCACCTTGACTTCATCCGGATGATCAACAATAGCTTTGGCAATTGTTGTTATTAACTGTTCCATAATAATCACACATTATTTACTATATTTCGCATTGTGGAATTTTTCCATAATCCCTTGTTTCGAAAACAGGTTACGAACAGTGTCAGACGGTTTTGCACCGTTTTGAAGCCACTTAAGAGCCAATTCTTCGTCAATTTTCACTTCAGCAGGATCCTTTACTGGATTGTACGTACCGATCGTTTCAATGAAACGTCCATCTCTAGGAGAACGGGAATCAGCTACAACAATGCGATAAAATGGAGATTTTTTTGCACCCATGCGTTTTAAACGAATTTTAACTGCCATATTTTTTTACACCTCCGAAATATTTTCAACAAAATAGAATATTATCAATGATCAAAAAGTTTGTAAAGTGTTTTTTCTTAACAGAATAAATTTTTATTACATAAAAGGAAATTTAAATCCTTTTCGCTTGCCTTTTGTCATTGAAGTCATTTGCTTCATCATTTTTTTCATTTCTTCAAACTGCTTTAAAAGCCTGTTTACTTCCTGGACAGAAGTACCGCTCCCTTTAGCAATCCGTTTTCTTCTGCTTGCATTAATAATTTCCGGCTTCTCTTTTTCTTCTTTTGTCATGGAGCGGATGATCGCTTCAACGTGGCTTAGCTGCTTTTCATCAACTTGAATGTTTTTCAAGCCTTTCATTTTCCCTGCACCAGGCAGCATGGAAATCAACTCATCAAGAGGACCCATGTTTCTTACTTGTTCAAGCTGCTCTAAAAAATCATCGAAGGTAAAAGACATCGTCCTCATTTTTTCTTCCAGCTGCTTTGCTTTCTCCTGATCGACGTTCTCTTGAGCCTTTTCGATCAGGGTCAAGACATCTCCCATTCCTAATATACGCGATGCCATTCGTTCGGGATGAAACGGTTCGAGCGCATCCAGTTTTTCGCCCATCCCGGCAAATTTAATCGGAGCACCTGTTGCCGCACGAATGGAAAGCGCAGCACCGCCACGTGTATCCCCATCAAGCTTTGTCAAAATAACACCGGTAATGCCAAGCTCATCATGAAAGCTTTTTGCCACATTGACGGCATCTTGTCCAGTCATGGCATCGACAACGAGAAAAATCTCATCAGGATTTGCAGCTTCCTTCACCTGCTTTAATTCATCCATCAGATTTTCATCGATATGCAAGCGTCCGGCTGTATCAATGAGAACATAATCATGATGCTCATTTTTGGCATATTCCAGCGCCTGTTTGGCTATTTCAACAGGACTTACCTTGTCGCCGAGTGAAAATACAGGCATGCCAAGCTGCTTTCCTAATGTTTCTAATTGTTTAATGGCTGCAGGACGATAAATATCAGCTGCAACAAGAAGCGGGTTTCGGTTATGTTTTTTTCGCAAGTAGTTGGCAAGCTTTCCAGTCGTAGTCGTTTTCCCTGCACCTTGAAGGCCCGCCATCAAAATCACCGTCGGCGGCCGTTTGCTTACGGCAATTTTGCTCTGCTCGCCGCCCATCAGCTCGGTCAGCTCTTCTTTCACTACTTTGATAACTTGCTGGCCTGGTGTCAAGCTTTTCATGACTTCCTGGCCAACAGCCCTTTCGCTGACTTTCTTAATAAAGTCTTTGACGACTTTATAGTTGACGTCCGCTTCCAAAAGAGCAAGACGAACTTCCCTCATCATTTCTTTGACATCCGCTTCAGAAACCTTTCCTTTGCCGCGGATTTTAGCCATCGTGTTTTGCAGTCGGTTGGCTAATCCCTCAAAAGCCATGGCGGCTCCTCCTAATCCAGTTTTTCCAAAAGATGAAGTAGTCGGTCAAATTCTTCCTTCATTTCCGATTGGAAAGGCAGACCTTTCAGCTTTTCAATTATTTTTTTACGCTCTTGAAATTTCTTGAACAGCTGAAGCTTCTGCTCGTATTCCTCCAGCATCATTTCCGTCCGTTTTATGTTGTCGTACACTGCCTGGCGGCTGACGTTGTATTCTTCAGCAATTTCACCTAGGGAGTAATCATCCAAGTAGTACAGAGACATGTAACTTTTTTGCTTTGGCGTCAACAACGACTGATAAAAATCAAATAAATAATTCATCCTCGTTGTTTTTTCAAGCAACATCAACACCCCCTGTTGTTAAGTGAATTGCCTTTACATGTTTTTAGTGTATCGATTCTAACTGTAGATGTCAAGTTTTTTTCTTAACACAATTACGTTACGCTTCATCTACTAAATCGGCAAACAGCCCATAAACATATTTCTCTGCATCAAATTTCTCAAGATCGTCCATTTTTTCGCCAAGCCCCACCAGTTTTACAGGAATGTTCAGCTCATTTCGAATGGCTAGAACAATTCCTCCCTTCGCAGTGCCGTCCAATTTTGTCAAGGCAATTCCAGTGACATTTGTCGCCTCCGAAAACTGTCTTGCCTGGCTCATTGCATTTTGTCCGGTTGTCGCATCAAGGACAAGCAGCACTTCATGCGGAGCACCTGGAATTTCCCGTTCGATAACCCGCTTTACTTTCTCAAGCTCTTTCATTAAATTCATCTTATTTTGAAGCCGTCCAGCAGTATCACATAATAAGACGTCTACTTTTCGAGAGCGAGCGGCCTGAATGGCGTCATACACGACGGCAGCAGGATCAGAGCCTGCCGATTGTTTAATCACATCTACGCCAACCCGATCCCCCCAAACTTCCAGCTGTTCGATGGCGCCTGCTCGGAACGTGTCGCCGGCAGCAAGAAGGACAGATTTTCCTTCTTCTTTTAATCGATGTGCAAGCTTTCCGATCGTCGTCGTTTTTCCAACACCATTGACGCCAACAAACAATACGATGTTTAACCGGCCGTCTTCAATGTTTAAATCGGTAGGAGCGCCGTCTTCTCCTTGGTAAATTTCAACAAGCTTTTCGGAAATGGCAGCGCGCACTTCCTTCGGTTCTTGAATGTTTCGCCTTTTCACTTCCATTTTCAATTCATCGATGAAGTCCATGACCGTTTGAACGCCGACATCGGCAGTAATCAAAATTTCCTCTAATTCCTCGAAAAATTCTTCATCAACCTTTCGATAGCGCGAAACAAGTTCATTTAAGCTTTCTGTAAAAGAGCTTCTCGTTTTTTCAAGCCCTTCTTTAAATTTTGCCGTTACTGAATCCTTCTGCTTTGAAATTTTTTCTTTTAATTTCTTAAAAAAACTCATTTATTTTTCTTCCTTTCACGACGATTTCACATATCTAACTGTATCTTCCAAGCGGACGGATACAACTTTTGACACTCCCGATTCTTGCATTGTCACACCATATAAAGCATCCGCTTCTTCCATCGTCCCTTTCCGGTGGGTGATGACAATAAATTGAGTATTCTCACTGAAACGCTTCAAAAATTTAGAAAATCTTTGAACGTTTGCTTCATCCAATGCCGCCTCTACTTCATCGAGAACACAAAACGGAACAGGACGTACCTTTAATATGGAAAATAGAAGGGCAATTGCAGTCAAAGCGCGTTCGCCTCCGGACAGCAGGCTTAAATATTGCAGTTTTTTCCCTGGAGGCTGAGCAATAATGTCCACTCCGGTGTTTAACAGATCGTCGGGATTTGTCAAAATTAAATCCGCTTTTCCGCCTCCGAACAGTTCTTTAAAAACGATATCGAATTGAGAACGTATTTTGGCAAACATTTGGGAAAACTGCTTTTTCATTTCTTCATCCATTTCGGCGATGACTTTAAAAAGAGTTTCTTTTGCATTCAATAAATCGTCCCTCTGTTCTGTTAAAAACTCATGCCGTTCACGCACCCGCTCGTACTCATCAATTGCCCCTAAGTTTACGGTTCCAAGCTCTTCTAATGCCAGTTTAATCAGCTTTACTTTTTTCTTCGCCTCTTCTTTCTCCATCTGTAAAGGAAAGCGGGCCTTTGCTGCTTCAAAAGTTAGCTTATACTCATTTTGCAAATAATTCAAGAGCTGATCAAGCTCCACATCCAGCCTGTTTAATTTCACTTCTTCATCTTTTAGAACGTCCGTCAGTTGTTTATGAGCGCGCTTCAGTTCTTTCCATTCTTTTTCTTCTCGTTCCAGCTCTTCTTGCATGCTCATTCGCTGGCGTCTGCGGGATGCGATCAATTCAATTGTTTTATTTTTGTCCTCCAGCTTCTCCTTTTTTATTTCTTCCAATTGGATTTCACCTGAGTGGTCGCGGTCGATTTCATCCAATAATAGTTGTAAATCTTTTTCCGCCTCTTTCTTTTTTTGATTCGCCAGATGATATTCTTTTTCAAGGCGTGCTAATTGTTCCTTACTATTTTTAAAGGATTCCTCTTTTCCTGCAAGAATAATTTTGAGCTCTGTTATTTCCTGCATCCATTCTTCCTTTGATTTTTGCTGTTTCTCCTTCTTCTCGGCCAGCTGACGAATCTCTGAATCTAGCTGTTGTATTTGTCCTTCCATTTGTTCGATGGAGGACAGCAATTTTGTTTTTCTTTCATCTAGCTTCTCCTGTTCTTCTACATAGGCGATTTTTTCAGCATCGTAAAGCTTCAAATGATCATTAATATTTCGCTCTTTTAATTCAATTTCCCTCAAGCTGCCCTTCAAAGCTTGCTCTTCCATTCGCAAAGAAGATCCTTCTTCCCGCAGATCATCAAGTTCTTTCTCTTTTTTGGCAATCGATTGCTTCAGATTTTTTACTTCTTTTTCGAGCAAAGCTGTCTTTTCTTCCATTTCCGCAATTTTGTCGCGAATCGACTCAAGCTCTCGGTTTTTGGTAAGGAAAGAAGGTGATTTCTGCTTCACCGCTCCTCCTGTCATCGATCCGCCTGGATTGACTACATCGCCTTCAAGCGTAACAATTCGGTGCGAGTACTGAATTTGTTTGGCAATCGCATTTGCCCCTTCCAACGTTTTTGCAATAATAACGTTTCCTAACAGATTTTCTATGATCGGCTTATATGCTGATTCATATTCCACGAGTTGAGACGCTATCCCGATAAAATCAGGATGGCTTTCTGCAATCGAAAGCTGATATTTCGGGATTGAGCGGCCTTTGATGACAGATAAAGGAAGGAACGTCGCTCTGCCGAATGCATTTTTCTTCAAAAACGCAATCGCCTGTCTTGCCGATTCTTCATCGTCAACGACTATATGCTGGCTTGCCGCGCCAAGAGCAATTTCAATGGCTGTTTCATATTCATGTTTCGTTGTCAACAGCTCGATAGCAGCACCATGTATGCCTTTTAGCTTGTTTTTTGCTTTTAAAACTTCACGGACACCCTGGAAGAAACCGGTATAATCCTCCTGCATCGCCTCTAGCATTTCTTTTTTTGATTTTGCTTTTTGTAAATATTGATATGCTTGATAAAGCAGCGATTCCTTCTTTTCATATTGTTGTTTTAGGCTTTCCAACGTTTTTAAGCCTGTATGATAAGAGGAAAGCTGATTTTGCAATGTTTTTCCGATTTTAGAAAGCTGTGCTTCTATTTTCCCTTTCTCTTTTTTCAGCTCTTTTCTTTCGGAAATATATTTTTCGTTTGCCTCGTCTAAGCGGTCTGCTTTGACTTTTCGCAAGCTTAGCTGCTCCTCAATATAATTGATTTCATTTCGAGCGCTTGCCAGTTCATTTAATTTTTCAAAATAGTCACTTTTTAGCTGCTCAAGCTTTTCCTCGATGTTTCCATCCAGGCTTAGCAGCTCGTTTTCTTTTTTTTGCAGGAAGGATTTTAGTTCTTTTACTTCTTTTTCGCATGTTTCATAGACGCTTTTTTGCTCTTCTTTTTCTTTTAATAATTGATTTATTTGTTCAGTCAGCTCAGCGATTTGCTCTTTCAACTGCTGTTCGTTTTGCGCCGCATGTTTTTTTCTTTCTTTTAAAACTTCTTTTTTCCCTTCAAGCTTCTCCAGTTCTTCGCTTGCCAAAAGAAGAACTTGCTGCAAATCATTGATTGATTCATCCAATGCACTGATTTGATCCCGCATTTCTTCCAGATTCGCTTCTTTTTTTTGTATTTGCGATGTCAGCTCTAGTTCGCGATCGCGATTTTCTTCGACCGAACGCTTCAATGCTTCCCATCTATCATGAAGCTCTTCAATTTCATGCGCGAGAAGAGCGACCTCATGCTGCTTCAGTTCTTCCTTTTTATCCAAATAATCCTTTGCAATAGATGCCTGCATTTTAAGGGGCTCAATTTGCGCATTCAGTTCATATAAAATGTCTTGAACTCTATTTAAATTTTCTTCAGTTTCAGCAAGTTTTATTTCAGCTTTCTTTTTTCGGGTTTTATATTTTAGCACACCAGCCGCTTCTTCAAAAATTGTCCGCCGATCTTCCGGTTTCGCGCTTAAAATTTCTTCAACCTTTCCTTGGCTGATAATTGAAAACGCTTCTTTTCCGAGACCGGAATCCATGAACAGGTCGATAATATCTTTTAAGCGGCAAGATTGCTTGTTTATAAAAAATTCACTTTCTCCAGAGCGGTAAACTCTTCTTGTCACACTTACCTCATGATAATCGATCGGCAAAAACTGATCGCCGTTATCAAGAGTTAAAGTGACTTCCGCCATATTTAAACGTTTGCGAGTATCGCTTCCAGCAAAAATAATATCCTCCATTTTGGATCCTCTTAATGATTTTGCTGATTGCTCCCCAAGAACCCATCGAATAGCTTCTGTTATATTCGATTTTCCGCTCCCATTTGGGCCGACAACAGCGGTAACACCGCCAGCAAAATCAACGCTGATCCGATCTGCAAAAGATTTAAATCCTACGATATCTAAACGTTTGAGGAACATGGTGATCCCCTTTCATTCCAAATAAGTCTTTCCTATTTTACCATAACAAAAAATGATCGGAGCAATATCAATAAAAAATCCCCCGTTTATTTTTGGGGGAATTCGCCTAATTTTTGCAATCCTTGTTCAGCTGCATGCTGTTCTGCTTCTTTTTTGGAACGGCCCACTCCTGAACCGATCACCTCTCCGTTTAAAGATACGGTTGCAACAAATTCTTTATTATGAGCGGGGCCTTTTTCTTCCAAAATTTTATAATCCAAAACACCTTTTCCGTCACGCTGAATAAGCTCTTGCAATCTGCTTTTAAAATCCATCACATGAGAAAAAGCACCTTCGTCGATTTTCGGGAAAACGACCTTATTTAAAAAAGAAGTGACTGACTCAAGACCTTGATCCAAATACAAAGCGCCGATAAATGCCTCAAAGACATCAGCTAAAAGAGCTGGACGACCGCGCCCCCCAGTCATTTCCTCTCCTTTTCCGAGCAAAACGAGTTCG
This sequence comes from Aeribacillus sp. FSL M8-0235, assembly GCF_038000355.1. NCBI lineage: Bacteria > Bacillati > Bacillota > Bacilli > Caryophanales > Bacillaceae > Aeribacillus > Aeribacillus sp. FSL M8-0235. The sequence goes on from NZ_JBBOBW010000001.1 coordinate 2,194,763, forward strand.
CCAAAAGAAAGCTCGTTGGCAAAAGTAACAAGCGATGGCTCGCAAACAATGGCAGCTCTCAGCTTTGTTAAATTGCCTTCAGACATTGTCGGATATTTTTTATACAAGTACTCCGAAACCGTCAGCTCCAATACTGCATCACCTAAATATTCCAGCCGTTCATTGTCTTCATACGGTTTTTTGCGATGCTCATTCACATAGGATGAATGTGTAAAAGCCTGAAATAAGAGCTTTTCATTCGTGAACGTAATGCCGATTTTTGCTTGGAAATCACGAAACTTTTCTATTTTTTTAAAAAAATTTTTTTTTAAATTTGTTTTGTTAGGCATACGTTACCTCCATTTTCTAAACAAATGAAACAACCTCTACTTTATGTTAACAAAAAAAGGGATGAAAAGGGAGAAAGCCCCGCAAAGATACGGGACTTTTTAAAAACATGCAATTATAGTTTACTCTGTATGTAATTAACTGCATCCCCTACAGTCACAATTTGTTCCGCTTCTTCGTCGGAAATTTCCATGCCGAACTCATCTTCTAATTCCATAACAAGTTCAACAACGTCTAGGGAATCAGCGCCGAGATCGTCTTTAAAAGAGGATTCAAGCTTTACTTCAGATTCATCAACTCCGAGACGGTCGACGATGATCTTCGTAACACGCTCCAATACATCTGCCATTACTTTCACCTCCCTCCAGTATTATAGAAGATTTGTCTTCATATTACTACAACGAATTCAAAATTAATACATGACCATTCCGCCGTCGAGACAAAGTGTTTGCCCTGTCATATAGGAGCTTTTATCAGAAGCAATGAATGTTACCATATTGGCAATATCATTCGGCTCGCCGAAACGTCCGAGCGGAATTTGTTTGAGCATTTCATTTCTTATTTGTTCAGGAAGCTGATCCGTCATATCGGTTGAAATAAAACCTGGCGCTACAGCATTTACTGTAATATTTCGGCCCGCCAGCTCCTTCGCAGTCGTCTTCGTCAGTCCGATAATCCCGGCTTTAGCCGCTACATAGTTTGCCTGGCCAGCATTACCAGCTATACCGACGATCGATGCGATGTTGATGATCCTGCCGGAACGCTGCTTCATCATTTGTCTTGTGACCGCTTTTGTACAATTGAAAACGCCTTTTAAATTTATGTTGATCACGTCGTCCCATTCTGATTCTTTCATTCGCATAAGCAAATTATCTTTCGTGATTCCGGCATTATTTACAAGAATGTCGAGACGGCCGAATCGTTCGATTACTTCATTGACCATGCTGTTTACTTCATCAGCATTTGCAACATTAGCGCGAATGGCAAAAGCTTTCCGTCCTAAGGATTCAATTTCTTCTACCACTTCATTGGCTTTTTCCTCATTACCAGAGTAATTTACAGCAACATCCGCGCCATTTTTGGCAAGATCAATAGCAATCGCTCGGCCGATTCCGCGGCTTCCTCCCGTTACAAGGGCCGTTTTCCCTGAAAGCATAATCATACCTCCTTTATGTCATGAACAACTGCTTCTAATGATGACAAATCAAAAATATTGTATGTTTTAACGCTGCGATCCACCTTTTTGACAAGACCTGTCAGAACTTTTCCAGCACCGATTTCAATAAACGTTGTCACCCCTGCTTGAATCATCGACCGTACACTTTCTTCCCATCGAACAGGAGAATAAAGCTGTTCAATCAAAAGGCTCTTGATTTCATCTTTATTTTGAACAGGAGCAGCAGTCACGTTTGCGATGACAGGAACGGATGCATCTTGAATGGTCACTTCATCAAGCACTTTGGACAGCTCGCTGGCAGCCGGCTTCATCAATTCAGAATGAAATGGACCGCTTACTTCCAGCGGGATTACCCGCTTGGCGCCCTTTTCTTTAGCAAGCTCCCCAGCTCTTTGTATTCCTTCTTTTGTTCCAGAAATAACGATTTGCCCGGGACAATTTAAATTTGCCAGTTGTACTAGTGTGCCTTCATTCGAGATTTGTTTTGTTATGTTTTCAAGTTCTTCCTGCACCATACCTAAAACGGCAGCCATGGATCCTTCTCCTGCAGGAACCGCTTTTTCCATCAGTTCACCGCGCTTTCTTACAACATAGACAGCATCTTCAACTGTCATGACGTTTGCCGCCACTAATGCTGTATATTCACCCAGGCTGTGTCCGGCAACATAATCAAAAACGACTTCATACTGTTTCAATGCTTCAAAAATCGCAGCGCTTGTCGTCAGCAGTGCAGGCTGTGCATTGTATGTTAACGTCAATTCTTCTTGCGGACCGTTGAAAATAATAGAAGTTAAATCAAAGTCTAAACGTTCATTTGCTTTTTGAAAAATTTCCTTGGAAATGGGAACTTGATCAAAAAAATCTTTTCCCATACCGACTTGCTGAGAGCCTTGTCCCGGAAACAGAAGAGCAGTTTTCCCCATTGTCAATCCCCTTTCAATTGCATGTTCTGAATCGTTTCTTCTATCGTTGAAGATACGGAGTTCGCCACTATTTCCCGAGCCTGGCGAATAGCATGAAAAATAGCCAGCTCATCGGATGAACCGTGGGCTTTGATCACCGGTGCTTTCAGCCCGAATAAGCAAGCCCCGCCATGCTCTGAATAATCCATTTTTTTCTTTAGTCCTTTTAATTTCGGCTTCAAAACAGCTGCAGCAATTTTCGCTGTAAAAGAGCTTGTCAACGCCTCTTTCATCATGGCAAATACCGAAAGTGCTGTGCCTTCAATGGCTTTCAAAGCAATGTTTCCTGAAAAACCGTCCGTTACTACAACATCAGCCGCTCCTTTCAGCAGGTCGCGCGCTTCTACATTGCCGACAAAGTTGATCGGCGATTGAGACAGAAGTTGAAAAGCCTGTTTAGCTAATTCGTTCCCCTTTTTTTCCTCCGTTCCAATGTTGAGCAAGCCAACTCTCGGAGATTTGATCCCTCTCACCTTTTCTGCATAAACGGAGCCCATGATTGCATACTGCTGCAGATGTTCCATTTTCGCATCTGCATTAGCGCCGACATCGAGCATCACAAAGCCTTTTCCATCAAGGGTCGGCAGTGTTGGTGCCAGCGCCGGCCGGTCGATGCCGTTTATACGGCCGATAATAAACAGACCGGCAGTCATAAGCGCGCCTGTATTCCCAGCTGAAATGCAGGCATCCGCCTTTTTGTCGCGAACTCTTTCAGCCATAATGACCATCGACGCATTTTTTTTTCTGCGCACAGCCCGAACAGGTTCGTCGTCATTTTCAATTTTTTCTTCTGTATGAAAAATAGAAATGTTTGTATGTCTACCTTCTAACAATGGAGTGATCAGCGACTCATTTCCGATTAATTCAATTTCCAAATCAGAAAATTCATCAAGCGCTCTTAATGCTCCTTTTACAACCGCTTGAGGCGCGTTGTCTCCCCCCATTGCATCAATGGCTATCTTCATGTTTTGCCCCTTCCTTTTTAGATTGATTCGCAGATCTGAACATTTCAAATTCACCTGAAAAAACGAGTTCGTTGCCGACATAGCTGTTTACTTCAACAAACGTGCGGCCTTTATCTCGGTCAATGCGAGTGACTTTTGCTTTTGCGACAACGCGCTCATTTTCTTTTACTTGCCGTGTGAAACGGATTGTCGCTTTAGCCGTTAATGCCAATTCATCATCAATGCAAGCGACGGCAAGAGAGTTCGCTTGTGCAAATAGATGATGGCCGCGTGCAATTTGATTTCGGCTAAAAACATGCTCTTTTTTAACATCAAAAATCGAAATAGCTGATTTATCGAGCTCAAGATCAATAATTTCACCGATCACTTCATCAATCGGAAGGGATTTGACTTCATCTTCAAGTTTTCGTTCAGCGACATGCTTGATTCGTTCTCTTAATTCCGGGATCGACAGTTCTAGTCTGTCCAAACGGATGGTTTGGACGCTGACACCAAATTTTTCAGCTAATTCTTCATCTGTAATAAAAGGCGTTTCTTGAATTGTTTCCAACAATAAACGCTGTCTTTCCTTTTTACTGCGTCTCATTTTTTACACCGTCCGACTAGTATTAAGACTAGGTACTAATAACAAGTATATAATCAAAGAAATAAGTTTGCAACAATGAATTCTTTTTTTTGGCTAATCCAGCTTCCCTCCGCTCAACACTCCGGAAGCCTCTAAATCATCGCGGAGCGGCGCAAATTGTTCATCCTTCCAAAAAGCATCAGACTGAATCAGTTGGGCAGCGTCAGATCTCGCAGTTTCAAGCGCTCTGTAATCATGGACCATGTCGGCGATTTTAAACTCTGGTATGCCGCTTTGTTTTTTGCCGAAAAAATCTCCTGGACCTCTAAGCTCCAAATCTTTTTCAGCTAAACGGAAGCCGTCATCTGTTTCCGTCATAATTCTCATTCTTTCTTTTCCTATTTCTGATTTCGGATCTGAAAGCAGTATGCAATAGGATTGCAAGTTTCCCCGGCCAACTCTTCCTCTCAGCTGATGGAGCTGGGCAAGACCAAACCGCTCCGCATCGTAAACTAACATGACCGTGGCATTCGGTACGTTTACGCCCACTTCCACTACTGTCGTGGAGACAAGAACTTGCACTTTATTTTCGCTAAAATCCATCATCACCTGATTTTTCTCTTCTTGTGACATGCGCCCATGCAAAAGGCCGATTTGAATTCTGCCCTGATAAAATTGAGTTAATTGACTGTGCACTGTCACAGCATTTTCAACATCCAAATTTTCCGATTCTTCAATTAACGGACAAATCACATACGCTTGATGGCCCTTTTTCACTTCTTTTTCAATAAATATTAGAATTCGGGTTAACATTTCCGGCCGAACCCAATATGTTTTTACCTTCTTTCTTCCGGAAGGCATTTCATCAATGATGGAAACATCCATTTCGCCAAATGCAGTTATAGCAAGAGTTCTTGGAATAGGAGTTGCCGTCATAAATAACACATCTGGGAATTCTCCTTTTTCCCGCAATATTCTTCGCTGATTGACGCCGAACCGATGCTGTTCATCCGTAATCACAAGCCCTAAACGGCAAAAATTCACTTCCTCCTGAATAAGGGAATGCGTCCCTATGATCATGTTAATGTCCCCGGATTTCAACTGAAGAAGCAGTTCTTTTCGTTTTTTCCCTTTGATTGAGCTTGTTAATAAAGCGATGCGGACAGACGTATGCGAAAAAAGATTTGACAATGATTTCGCATGCTGCTCAGCTAAAATTTCCGTTGGAACCATCAATGCCGCTTGATAGCCGCTTAACACAGCGGCATACATCACAATGGCAGCAACTGCGGTTTTCCCTGATCCAACATCTCCTTGAAGAAGGCGGTTCATCCTGTAGGGTGAAGACATATCGGATAAAATTTCCGAAACGACACGCTTTTGTGCGTTTGTTAATGAAAAAGGAAGCGTGTCGATAAAGGATTGCAATTCTTTTCGATCAAAATGATGAGAAATTCCTCTTGAGGAAGACCTGCGAAAATGTTTAATCGCCTGCATTTTCAATTGAAATAATAAAAATTCTTCATAAACAAATCTTCTTCTTGCCTGTTTCAGTTCATCAGCATTTTTGGGAAGGTGCATGGCTCTTACCGCTTCTTCTTTCATCGGCAATTTATATCGCTTCCTGAGCATTTCCGGCAAATTTTCTGGAATAAAACTGGAATACGACTGGATGGCGGTCCTGATAATCCGTTTTAGCTCTGAAACAGTCAGCTTTCCGCGGACTGAATAAACGGGTTCTACTTCTTGATTTTGCTTATGAGGCCCAAAATGAATCTGTTGAACATTGACAGTTTGCCGATTGCGGTCCCAAATGCCAGAGACGGTAACAACCTGATTAATGGCAAGCTTCTGTTTGTAATATGGTCTATTAAAACAAACTGCAGTGACAACATAACGGCCGACAAGCAGGCGAAAGGAAAGACGCGACCGCTTCTTTCCGTAATAGGTCAGCAATGGCTCGCTGTAAACCTTTCCTTCGACTGTCACTCTTTCTTTATGCTTCACTTCAGCAAGATCCTTTAAACGGTTGTCTTCATAGCGATTAGGAAAATAATAAAGCAAATCAGAAACAGTATGTATTCCCATATCATGCAGCAAACGTTCTGTTTGTTCTCCTACCCCTTTAACCGCTGTGACCGGTTGTAGCAATTGGTTCATGTTCTGTTTGCAGCTTTGAACTTAGCTGCGGGAAACCTCCTTTAAAACCGTTTGAAATATCGATATTTAGTTTACCAAAAATACTTAAACCGTGAAATAAAAAGAGGAAGGCCGAAGCCCTCCTGCTCTACTCAACTGAAAAAATATAAGAATATAATGGCTGATTTCCATTATGAACCTCAATTTCGATATGTTCATAATGATTTTCAACATGTTGGACTAATTGGTCTACTTCGTTTTCGGATGCATCTTCTCCTTGGAGAATCGTCAATATTTCATCCTCTTCATCGATCATTTGATCCAACAATTTTTTGGCAGCTTCAAGTTTGCTTTTATCTTTTGCGACGATGGTTTTCTCGTAAATCCCCATGAAGTCTCCTTTTTCTATCGCAAGTCCGTCAATACTTGTATCCCTTACAGCATATGTGACTTGTCCTGTTTTCACATTCCTGCTTGCTTCCTCCATCGCCTTTACGTTTTCCTCTAAACCGAGTTCAGGATTGAAAGCCAGCAGGGCGGATAATCCTTGAGGAACGCTTTTCGTTTCAATGACTCTTATATTTTTATCAGTTATTTGTGCTGCTTGATTGGCTGCCATAATGATATTGGAATTGTTCGGCAAAATAATAATATTCTCTGCGTTCAACTGTTCGACAGCCTTTACAAAATCTTCCGTACTTGGATTCATCGTCTGGCCGCCTTCAATAATTTTTGTTGCACCAATTGATGTAAAAAGGTCGGAAATTCCCGAGCCCATGGCAACCGCGATAATTCCGTACTTTGCATTTTTGGGTGCCGCCGGTTCAGTAGATAATACATTTTCCGTTTGATTATTGACAATTGTACTATGCTGCTCGCGCATGTTTTCAATTTTCATATTCAATAAGCTGCCGTAGCGCTGCCCGTATGTCAATACCTCGCCAGGCTGTTCAGAATGGATATGTACTTTGACAAGTTCATCATCGGCAATTACTAAAAGCGAATCTCCGAACCGGGATAAATCTTCGCGAAATTTCTTTTCAGAAAACGGCTCTTTTTCTTTTTCAAACCGAACCATAAATTCTGTACAATATCCATATTTAATATCTTCTGTATTAATATGACTTTGTGCATTTTTATGATGCTCTGCACTTACCAGTTTGTCCATCGAAGGAAGCTTAGGGGATTCGGAAATTTTCTCTCCCTTTAATTCTGCCAAAAATCCCTCGTAAATAAATACAAGTCCTTGTCCACCGCTGTCCACAACGCCCACTTCTTTTAGGACAGGCAGAAGCTCAGGCGTTCTCTTTAATGACTCCTTTGCTTCTTTTACCATTTCTTCCATAACAATTGTCAGATCATCGGTTGATTTAGCTGTTTTAACAGCTTTTTTCGCAGCATCTTTTGCAACCGTTAAAATAGTCCCTTCAACAGGCTTCATAACAGCTTTATAGGCAGTATCAACACCTGCTTGAAAAGCTTTAGCAAATTCATCCGTATTGATCGATTCTTTTCCTTCAACCGCTTTTGCAAACCCACGAAAAAGCTGGGATAAAATAACCCCAGAATTTCCACGCGCGCCCATTAACAGACCTTTTGCAAATGCTCCAGCTACAGAACCGATATTTGATGAAACATGTTTTTGTACTTCTTTTGCTCCAGCTGTGATGGATAAATTCATGTTTGTTCCCGTATCCCCATCCGGAACAGGAAAAACGTTTAACGCATCCACCACTTTCGCATTATTAGATAGATGATTCGCTCCTTGAATCACCATTTCCGCAAAGCGCTTCCCATCAAGCAAAGTATTGGCCACAAATGTTTCCTCCTTCTCTACGGATTCGTAACACGAACCCCTTGCACATATATGTTAATGGAATCGACAGATAATCCAAGAATTTGATTTAATGTATATTTCACTTTTGTTTGAACATTATGAGCAACTTCTGATATTTTTGTTCCATAGCTGACAATAATATACATATCAATATGAACGCTCTCTTGTTCTTGGCGGACGATCACTCCACGGCTGAAATTTTCTCGCCGTAAAATTTCTGAGAGTCCGTCTTTAATTTGATTTTTGGAAGCCATTCCGACAATTCCGTAACAATCAACAGCTGCACCGCCGGCAACTTGTGCGACTACATCATTCGAAATTTCGATCTGGCCATATTTCGTTTTTAATTCGATGGACATTCGAGTTCCTCCTTTAGCATACGTTCATTACAAACATTTTACTATATGATGATTTGGATTTAAAGAAATGTCATGGCTCCCTACATAATAAGAGCATTAATACATGATGATGTCAAGCGTAAATTCTTGAAAGTGAGGTGAATTTATATTGCAATGATCAAGGGTGTATGTTACATTATTATAGTATCTTGAAACATTGTCAAAATAGCAATTTCCTTGCAAGTTAGGAGGTATAGAAATGGCTCGTAAATGCGTAATTACTGGCAAAAAAACAAGCTTTGGCAATACGCGCTCTCACGCTATGAACGCTTCAAGACGCAAATGGGGAGCGAACCTTCAAAAAGTGCGAATTCTTGTGAATGGAAAGCCAAAACGTGCATACGTTTCTGCACGTGCTCTTAAATCTGGAAAAGTTGAGCGTGTATAAAACAAAAGTTAGACGACAAGAGGTTGGATTATGATCAGAAGAAATCGGCGAATCCCGATATCTTCTGATCAAAAGTATTTCGAAAATAAGCGTTTAAAAAATCGGCGCTTTAACAAACTTCTGCCCGTTTTGTTTCAATACTCTTTATTCACCTTTTGAAGCACTTCCAATGTCACATTTCTTCAAGCACATTCTTCTTTTTAGGCGAATCCTACAACTATAAAATCCACGTTAACATGAAATTTTTTCAAACTGCTAAAAAAACTACATAGGTTATTTACTACATATTAACGATCGGAATACATTCCACTTTCTTAAACAGTTTGCCTTTCTTCAGCGCGATCCGTGTTCCTTTTGGCATACACAAAATCAACCGCATAAAGTCTACTTAAATTAAAAAAATTCTTTTTACACAAAAAAGATGGAAGAAAAATGAGGCAGCTTTTTAGTATTGAAGACAAAAATCCCTGCCATTTACTGTATTTGTTGACAGTTTGCTAAAAACGAAGGCAACATGCACTTAATCGGGGTCCTCTATTATTTTTTCCAGTTGAAGATGAACATTCTAACAGAATGGTAAATCCCCACAATATAATTTGGTATAAAAAAAGCTTGTAGAGTTCACACCATTTGGCTTTGTCTACAAGCAGAAAGCACCTTGATAGGTGCTTCTTTAATCTTTCTTAAATGAACCGAGCATTGCCCGTATAATTCCTCCTAAAAACCTCGGAAGCTTAATTGTATAAAATCTCATTTATATTTACCCTCCCCATGAGAAATCTAAAAAACGTCTATAAGTAGCATATTCATCATCCGTATTTTAGATACTAATTAGAACGTCTTCATCAACTTTTCTTACAATATCTTTATGCATGAAAAAAATAAAAAAGTACTTGACATCTATTGAAGAATCAACATAAAAATGAAAAATTTTTTCCTTTAAATGTGAAAAGAACCGCATATAAACGGTTCTTTCACATTCCTCTTATAGATTTGATCGCTTGTTTGCGATCTTTTTGATTATAAATGGCTGATCCTGCCACAAGCACATTTGCTCCAGCTTCCACACACAATTTGGCTGTTTCAGCGTTGATGCCGCCGTCCACTTCGATCTCAACTTGCAAATTTCTTTCTTTCAAGATGCTGGAAACTTGCTGAATTTTTTTGATGACTGATGGAATAAACGCTTGTCCGCCAAATCCAGGGTTAACCGTCATCAAAAGCACGAGATCAACATCTTCTATTACATGCTCGATCATCGATACAGGAGTATGTGGATTTAAAACAACACCTGCTTTCACTCCATTCGATTTGATTAAATGGATCGTTCGATGAAGATGCGGGCAGGCTTCCGCATGAACGGACAACAAGTCGGCTCCTGCTTCAACAAAAGCAGGAATATAACGATCAGGTTGTTCAATCATTAAATGAACATCAAGCGGCAGCTTGGTCACTGGGCGGATCGCTTGCACAATGAGTGGACCAATCGTAATATTCGGCACAAAGTGGCCGTCCATCACGTCAACATGAATGTAATCCGCTCCTCCTTTTTCCACATCAATAATTTCTTCTGCCAACCTAGAAAAATCTGCGGATAAAATCGAAGGTGCAATTTTAACCATGTTTAATACCTCGGCTTTCTTTCTTTTATCTCTTCTAAAAACTGAAGATAATGTTCGTACCTGTAGGTGGAAATATCGCCATTTTCAACCGCTTCTTTAACGGCGCATTTTGGCTCCTTCTGATGGAGACAGCCTCGAAATTTACATTGAATGCTAAATTCTTTTATCTCTGGAAAGCAATTCGGCAAGTCAGCAGCTTCTATACCCGTAAACTCCAGCGAACTAAATCCGGGCGTATCGGCGACTAGTCCCCCTCCCAATGAAATGAGCTCTACATGTCTCGTTGTATGCTTTCCTCTCCCCAAATGATCGGAAATTTCTCCTGTCTTCAATTGCAAACGGTGATCCAGGCAGTTCAACATGGAGGATTTGCCAACTCCAGATTGCCCGGCAATCACTGAAATGCTGTCTTTTAAATAAGGAATGACCTGTTTAACTGTTTCAGGCTCTTTTGTAGTCATCAAAAAGACAGGATAGCCAATTTTTTCATAATCTTTGGCAAACTGACGAATCTTTTCATCTATTACATGATCTGCAATTAAGTCCATTTTTGTAATACAAATGATCGGGCGAATGTTTTTGGCTTCCATTAACACCAAAAAGCGATCCAGCAGCTTGGCGCTAAAATCTGGACTTACAGCGGAAAAAACTAAGATCCCTTGATCAATGTTTGAAATGGGCGGACGGATCAATTCATTCTTTCTTTGCAAAATTTCTAGAATATAGCCTTCTTTTTCATTTTCCGCCTGAAAAATAACTTCATCTCCTACTAGAGGGGAAATTTTATTTTTTCGAAACACCCCTCTTCCCCTGCATTGATAAAGCTTATTTTCAGCTAATACGTAATAAAATCCGCTTAACGCTTTAACAATTTTGCCTTTTGGCATACATGACCTCCTTTTTCATTAATTTTCAGGATAAGGAACTGTTTCAGTTTTCACCACTTCATTATTCAGCAAAACTTGATAATAAGCGGATTGACCAGGTTGAATCGTCAACTCAATTTTCTTTTTGGTAGGCTTTGATATTTTAAATGTTTCATAAGGTTCACCGATAGAATGCTCAGCATCATTGATATAAATACCCACTTCCGCTTCTTCGCCGTGAATTTCGGGATCAAACGGGATCTCTACTTCACGGACGACTTTTTTGTCCGGCTTTTCTTCCGGACCTAAGGAAATAACCACTTCTATTTTTTCACCTGGAAGCACTTTTTTTCCTGCACTCGGTGATTGGGAAATCACTTGACCGGCAGGAACTTCATCGGAATGTTCTTCTTTCTTTGAAAAAGATAAACCTTCTTTTTCCACATAGTCCTTAACAGCTTCTTCTGTGTATCCCGTTAAATCTGCAAGCGTGATTTTTCTCGGTCCTTTGCTCACGGTTAATGTAATTTCATCTTCATCAGGAATGAGCTCTGCTCCCTCACTCGGAGATTGGTCAATGACAGTTCCTTCCTCTTCACCGCTATATTCTTCCAATACTGTAATGTTGGAAAATCCTTTTACTTCAAGGAGCTGCCTTACTCTCTCGATATCCTTCCCGATATAATTATCAAGCGTTACCTTTTTCTTGCCTGCACTTTCATAAATGATAATAGAAGAACCTTCTTCTACCATTTCTCCTGCTTCTGGTTCTGTCCTTATGACATATCCTTCTGCAATTTCATCGTTTTCCAACAAAATCGTGTCTTTGACATCAAATCCTTCCTTCAGCAATTGGTTGACAGCTTCCTCATATGTTTTCCCTCTCACATCAGGCACTTCTACATCTTTTGGAAGGATTAGTTTAGGAAGAACGAGAAGTGCTAAAATGATGGCTATGATGACTACAGCTGTCGCCATCCATAACATTTTCAGCCATTTTCTTTTTTTCTTAGGGCTTACAATATTTTCATGCTTTTGTTCCTTTTCTAATCCCGACGGCTGCCGATCCTTTGCATGATGAATGATTGTTTGTTCCCCAGTTTCAGGTATATCATGTAAAACAATCGGATGGGTGATCGTTTTTTCGTCGTTATCAGGTATTTCAAATTTCTTTTCATCTAATCTGTCTGTATTAAAGGCAGTGCGAATATCTTCTCCCATTTCTTCCGCAGAGGAATAACGGTGAAGAGGGTCTTTCGCCATCGCCTTTAAAATAATATTTTCGACGCTTTGGGGGATCTCAGGGTTCCATCTCTTTGGAGACGGAGCTTCTGATTGCAAATGCTTTAAAGCGATTGATACGGCCGATTCCCCGTCAAAAGGGAGCCTGCCTGTCAGCATTTCATACAGGACGATGCCGAGCGAATAAATGTCAGATTTTTTTGTTGCAATCTGACCTCTCGCTTGTTCAGGCGACAAATAATGTACAGAGCCCAGCACGGAATTAGTGTGGGTAATGGTTGTTGATGTCAGAGCCATAGCAATCCCAAAATCGGTCACTTTAATGTTCCCGAGGTTGTCAATAAGTATATTGTGCGGCTTTATATCTCTATGGACAATTTGATTTTCGTGTGCGTGAGCAATGGCTGATACGATTTGCTCCATTAAATTTAATGCTTCTCTAGGATGCAAAGGTGCATTTTGCTGGATGTACTGCTTTAACGTCTTGCCTTCCACATACTCCATCACGATGTAGTAAATGTTATCTTCTTCGCCGACATCGTAAATGCTGACGATATTCGGATGGGCAAGGCTTGTTGCCGATTGTGCCTCTCTCCTAAATCTTCGTATAAACTCATCATCATCTGAAAAATCTAATCGTAAAATTTTAATGGCAACGTCGCGTTCTAAAATAATGTCTCTTGCTAAATAAACGTTTGCCATTCCTCCTCCGCCAATCACTTTCAAAATTTTATAACGGCCGCTAATCCGCTTGCCGATCAGCATGTTCCATCACTCTCGTGGCCGATGACATGTTTATAAATAATGACAGAAATATTGTCATCGCCGCCGTTTTCATTTGCTAGCCGTATTAATTCCTTCGCTTTTTCTTCCAGTGATTGGTCGGATGATAAAATTGATTCCATTTCATGTTCCTGCACTTTATTCGATAAACCGTCAGAACAAAGAAGCAAATAATCGTTTACTTCTAGGCCGACTGTTTTAATATCTGCATCGACAGATTGTTCTGTGCCGAGAGCCTTCAATAAAATGTTTTTTCGCGGATGCTCTTTCGCATCCTCTTTTGAAATTTGTCCCGATTTCACAAGCTCGTTCACTAATGAATGATCATCGGTAATTTGAGCAAAACCGGCTTTATTTAACAAATAGCATCGGCTGTCGCCAATGTGGGCGATTGTAGCAAAGCTTTCAGTACAGATGGCGCCGACAAACGTCGTGCCCATTCCTTTACATTCCTTATGTTCATTCGCATATGTCAAAAGTTCTTCGTTGACTTCGGCAATATGATCGTTTATCCAGCGCTCCGCCTGCTCGGGATGTTCCATTTTTTCCGCTTCGTTCCAGCTTTTTTCAAAATGCTCGATCGTCATTCTGCTTGCGACATCGCCTGCGAGGTGGCCACCCATTCCGTCAGCCACGACAGCTAAAATTTGCCCGTGTCGGTTAAGAATGGCACTTGCGGCGTCTTCATTATGGGTTCTGACCTTCCCTTTGTCAGTAAAAACAGCGGTTTTCATTTATTCACCTCGTCTCTATTTTTCGCTCTTTTGCCCTTAACTGTCCGCAAGCTGCATCAATATCGTGTCCATGTTCTCTTCGGATCGTGACATTAATCCCTTGTTCCTTTAATGTCCGTTCAAATCGAAAAATTTGATTTTTGCTCGTGCGAACATAATTCCTCTCCGGAACATAGTTGACTGGAATTAAATTCACGTGGCATTTTAAATCTTTTATTAGCTCAGCAAGCTCGAGTGCGTGCTCCACTTGATCATTTACGCCTCCAAACAGTCCGTATTCAAATGAAATTCGCCGCCCTGTTTTGTCAATATAATATTTGACTGCCTTCATTAAATCAGGAAGCTTAAAAGCTTTATTGATCGGCATTAGCTTTGTGCGCAGTTCTGTATTCGGTGCATGGAGGGAAATAGCTAAATTGATTTGTAAATTTTCATCAGCAAATTGATAAATTTTAGGGATAATTCCGCTCGTTGAAACAGTAATGTGGCGGGCGCCAATGTTCAATCCTTTTTCGTCGTTGATGATTTTTAAAAATGACATCATTTCTTCATAGTTGTCAAAAGGCTCTCCAATCCCCATTATGACGACATGGCTGACTCGTTCGCCGATTTCATCTAAAATTTGCTGCACTTTTATGACTTGAGCTACAATTTCCCCCGCAGATAAATTTCGTTTTAATCCACCTAATGTGGAAGCGCAAAAGGTGCACCCGATTCGGCAGCCAACTTGTGTTGTCACACATACTGAGTTTCCGTAATTATGCCTCATTAACACCGTTTCAATGGAATAGCCGTCATGGAGCTCAAACAAAAATTTCATCGTGCCGTCTTTTGACGTTTGCTTAACAATTGTTTTCAATGTTGTCAAATCGAAATGCTCCGCCAATGCTTCCTTCAATGACTTTGGCAAATTGGTCATTTCATCGAAAGAGGCAGCGCGTTTTTTATACAGCCAATCAAAAATTTGTGCTGCTCGAAAGCCTTTTTCTCCTTGTTGTTCAAGCCATTCTTTTAAATCGGAATATTTTAACGAATAAATAGATGGTTTTACTTGCATCTTGTCCATCATTGTACCTTCCTTCTCAAAGCCGCGATAAAAAATCCGTCGGTATTGAAATATTGCGGCAAAATTTGCACAAAGCCGTTTTCGACGTATTGTCGAACTTTTTCCGGCATTCGATCTTTTAACGTCTCATCTAATTGAAAGTCATCATGCTCCTTTAAAAAATATTTTATCATCTCCTCATTTTCTTGTTTATCTATTGTGCAAGTGCTATAAACAAGCAAACCTCCAGGCTTCACCAAATCAGCTACGGAAGCTAATATCTTTTTTTGCACTGATGTTAAAGAAAGAATATCTTCTTCTGTTTTCGTATATTTTATTTCCGGTTTTTTTCTTATGACACCGAATCCGCTGCACGGTGCATCCACTAAAATTTTGTCGAAGCTGTTTGGCGGAAAATGCTCCGAGGCGTTGCGGCTGTCCAGCACTTTTGCGTTTACATTCAAGAGCCCAAGCCTTGATGCTTGTTTTTCGATGAGCTGGATTTTATGCTCGTGCAAATCTAGGGAGACGACTTTACCCGTATTATTCAAAAGCTCTGCAATATGAGTTGACTTCCCTCCCGGTGCTGCACATGCATCCAAAATTTGCTCTCCTTCTTTTACATGTAAAGCTAGCGAGACGAGCATCGAGCTTTCATCTTGAATGGTGAACCAACCTTTTTGATAGAGGCTCGTATTCGCTAAATTTCCTTTTACAGCTTCGATGGCCTCATCAACCAGCTTTCCCTTTACCGCCTTTATTCCTTCTTTTTCCAAAGCAGCGATCGCCTGAGGAACTGTCGTTTTCAGCTTGTTCACTCTAGCTGTTTGTTTAGCATGCAAAAGCTGTGAGGATAATATATTTTCCGCATTCTCAAACCCGTATTGACTCGCAAGCCGTTCGACAAGCCATTTCGGAGCGCTTGTCTTTACCGCTGTACGCTCAATCGGATCTTGTATATCTTTAATGGTAGGGAGGCCTTTTCGTTGTATATTTCGCAAAACACCGTTTACTAGAGCCGCAATCCCTTTATGTCCTCTCTTTTTGGCGATTTCCACTGCCTCATAAAGAACCGCGCGGTCAGGAATCCGATCTAAATACACCATTTGATAAAGCGATATTCTTAAAAGCTGGATCACCCAATTGCTAATTTTTTTCTTTTTCTCTAGAAAATGCGATAAATAGTAATCAAGAGTCAGCTTCCGCTGGATGGTTCCGTAGACAAGCTCTGTCAATAAAGCAGCATCTTTTTGCTCCAATTTATATTTATCAATCCATGTATTTAGCAGCAGGTTGCTGTATGCTTGTTTTTCTTCGATGGCCACTAGTAAATCCATTGCTAGTTCTCTTGCATTTCGTTTTTTCATTCGAATGTCATCCCTATTTCAATTTGCGTTCCTCTTAAAAATTGCTCGCAGCTCATTTTTTTCTTTCCGGACGGCTGAAGCTCAATAATTTTAATGGAAACGTCATTTCCTGTTGCAACAACGAAACCGTCCTTGTCGACGGAAACAATTGTTCCAGGCTCTGCTTGGTGTTCTTTCTTCACTTTTTCTCCCCACCAAATTTTAATCGTCTTTCCGTTCAAAACCGTGTAGGCAACTGGCCAAGGATTTAACCCGCGAATGTGGTTGTACACCTCTTCACCGCTTTTCGTCCAATCGATTTTTTCCTGTTCCCTTTGAATATTCCAGGCAAATGTGGCTTTCGTTTCATCTTGCGGAATTGGAGTTATGCTGTTTTCTAAAATTTTCGGTATCGTTTGTGATAAAAGATTGGCGCCTGCTTCGCTCAATTTGTCGTGCAATGTAGCAACCGTATCCCTTTCATCAATTGGAACTTCGACTTGTGTTAAAATATCTCCGGCATCCAGTTTTTCCACCATATACATGATCGTAACTCCCGTCTTCTTTTTGCCTTGCATGATGGCATAATGAATGGGTGCTCCGCCTCGCAGCTCAGGCAAAAGAGAAGCATGTACATTTATACAGCCATATTTCGGTGCGTCCAAAATCTCTTTTGGCAAAATTTGACCAAAAGCAGCCGTTACAATTAAGTCGGGTTTTAACGCCAAAATTTTTTCTATTTCTTCTTTGTGACGGATTTTTTCAGGTTGAAACACTGGAATGTTATGTTGTTCTGCAGCCACTTTTACAGGCGGAGGCGTCAATTGTTTTTTTCTTCCTTTCGGGCGGTCTGGCTGTGTGACAACCGCACAAACGTCATGACCGTCTTTTACGATTCGATTTAGCACTGGTACAGCAAAGTCAGGCGTGCCCATAAATATAATTTTCGCCATACATATCTCCCTTCTATTGTTTCCAACTCATCGACATCTAAAAACTAGATATGATGCTAACAATTTACATAACCAATTTATAGAATGGTATACGGATTTAGATCAATCATCAATTTTAAATCCGTTTGCGACATGTCCTCTTCATAATGCTCGAACAATAATTTCAGTGTTTTATACAAGTTTTTTTCCCGTTTGTATTTTATCATGCATTGAAATCGATATCTATCTTTCATCTTCGGTATTGGCGAACTGACAGGACCGAGGATCTGCGCCTCATTTGATAAATGAAGCTTTAAATATTGTCCAATTTTCTCCGTTACTTCAGCTGCTTTTATCGCATTTGGATGGGAAACGGTAATGAGAATGAGAAAATAATAGGGCGGATAGGCAAAAGATTTTCTCATTTTCATTTCCTGTCGATAAAATGTTTCAAAATCATGCAAGCTTGCCAATTGAATGGAGTAATGCTCAGGCGTATAAGTTTGAATCACCACTTCCCCCGGAAGCTCATGCCGGCCTGCTCTTCCGCTTACTTGCGTTAATAATTGAAACGTTTTTTCTCCAGACCGGAAATCAGGAAGATGGAGCATCGTGTCAGCCGAAAGCACTCCGACCAATGTGACATCAGGGAAGTCCAATCCTTTTGCAATCATTTGTGTTCCAAGCAGGATGTCTGCTTTTTTTTCGCCGAATGCGTTTAAAAGCTTTTCATGCATTCCTTTACGGCTGGTCGTGTCGACATCCATCCGTATGACACGCGCTTCCGGGATAAGCCTGTTGAGCTCTTCCTCGATACGCTGAGTTCCTGTTCCGAAAAAGCGGATATGCTCGCTTCCACATTCTGGGCATCGCGACGGCATGGCTGTTTCGAATTGGCAATAGTGGCATTTTAGCTTTTCCCCATGCCGATGATAAGTAAGGGAAATATCGCAATGAGGACATCCTATGACATGTCCGCAATTTCTGCACATGACGAAGGAAGAATAGCCGCGCTTGTTTAATAAAAGTACAGATTGCTCTCCTTTCTTCAAGCGATCTGTCAGCTTTTCAAACAACGTTCTTGAAAACATCGATCGGTTGCCGTTTCTCAGCTCCTCCCGCATGTCGACAATATGGACTTCCGGCAGAGGACGGCGGTTGACGCGTTCTTTTAAAGTTAACAACGTATAAACGCCTTTTTGTGCTCTCGCAAATGATTCAAGCGTCGGAGTGGCGCTTCCTAAAATGACTGGACATTGATGATATTTCCCTCTGTAAATGGCAACGTCCCTTGCATGATACCGAGGACTTTCCTCCTGTTTATAGCTAGTTTCATGCTCTTCATCAATAATAATGATGCCGATATTTTGAAACGGGGCAAAAATTGCTGATCTCGCCCCGACGACAAGCTTCGCTTCTTTCCGGTAAATTTTCCGCCATTCATCGAACTTTTCCCCGCTGGACAACCCGCTATGAAGAACAGCAACCTGGCTGCCAAATCTGCTTTTAAACCGCTGAACCATTTGAGGAGTCAACGATATTTCAGGTACTAGCACGATCGCTTCTTTTCCTTCATTCAATACCTTCTCGATCGCTTGCAAATAAATTTCCGTTTTGCCGCTTCCCGTGACCCCATACATTAAAAATACTTCGTGCTCGTGTCGATTCAGCTTGTCTAAAATCGGCTCCATTGCACGTTTTTGTTCGTCAGTTAACGGTAAAGGCTTCGTTCTCGGAAACTGTTTATGCTCATAAGGATCTCTGTAAATTTCTACTTGCTCCTCTGTCAAAATACCTTTTTTAATTAACGCTTTGACGGCAATTGAAGCTCCTTGTATGCTGTTCGTCAACTCCGTTAATAAAATCGGATTAGGATGATCAATTAAAAATTGAATAACCTCTTTCTGTTTATGGGCGCGAGCTGGCAAATGCTGAAGCTGTTCTTCAAGCTCACGAACCGGCAAAAGTGGCTTTACATATTTCACAAGCCGTTTTTTTTGCTTTTGTTCGACACGATAATCGATTTGCAAATTCCCATTCCGAATCTCCTTTTGAACGACGGCGACAAGCGATGAAGGTAAATCCTCCCATGAAAGAGGCCCTCCTTTTTCGAAAGCAGTCCTGATCTCTTCAGGCAAATCCTCCAATTGAGCGGAGCTCGATGGCTTGATTTCTTTTATGTACCTCGTTTTCATCGCAGCCGGAAGCATTGCCTGAAAAGCGGTGATTTTATAGCAAAGAGTCGTTTCACTAAGCCATGCGCCAAGCTCTAACAGTTCATGATTTAATACCGGTTCCGGATCAAAAAGCGAATGGATCGGTTTCACACTGTCAATATCTGTTTCATTTTTTAACTGAACGACAAATCCAGTAAGCTTGCGGGAGCCGAAAGGAACGATGACCCTCATGCCAGGCTGGATTACGCCAGCGAATTTATTTGGAATTTCGTAGTCAAATAGCTTGTCCGTGCCTTTTGCCGGGACATCCACAACAACGCTTGCATACCGCATTATCTATTCACCTTTCAAAAGCTTTTCAATTTCTCTTAAAATTGCATTTGCCACTTCTTTTTTAGACATAAGCGGATACGCCTTCTTTTCTCCGTTTCTATGAAAAATCGTCACTATATTTGTATCCTTTTGAAATCCTGCTCCTGGTTCATTTACATTGTTGGCGACAATTAAATCCAAGTTCTTTTCATTCAGCTTATGCAGCGCATATTGTTCAACATTTTCCGTTTCCGCCGCAAATCCTACCAGCAATTTTGTTCCTTTCTTCTCGCCGAGTCTTTTTAAAATGTCTTCCGTACGTTCCAATTCAATGACTAATGAGCCGTCCTTTTTTTTCATTTTTTGATCAAATGTTTGTTTCGGCCGATAATCAGAAACTGCGGCAGATTTAATCACAATGTCGGCTTTGTCAAAATGGTTCATCACTTCATGATACATCTCTTCAGCACTTTCAACTGGCACAAATGTCACCCCGGCCGGCGGCGCAAGAGAAGTCGGACCGGAAATTAAAATTACGCTCGCTCCAAGCTCCTTCGCCTGCTCGGCGATCGCATAGCCCATTTTTCCGCTTGAATGGTTGGAGAAAAACCGGACAGGATCTATTTTTTCCCTTGTCGGCCCCGCAGTAATGATAATTGTTTTCTGATTCAAGACGGAAGGTACCTTCGTTTGATCGGAAAAATGGTTTTGAATGAGTTCAACGATTTTGTCCGGCTCTTCCAGGCGGCCTTTGCCAACGTAACCGCATGCAAGATGTCCTTCTTGCGGTTCAATAAACTGATAGCCGTCCCGATAAAGCGTTTCAATGTTGCGTTTTACAGCCGGATGGTCATACATATGTACATTCATTGCAGGAGCAATCCAAACCGGTGCAGTTGTCGCCAGCAGTGTCGTTGTCACCATATCATCGGCAATCCCTGAGGCAAGTTTCCCAATGATATTGGCAGTTGCTGGAGCTACGAGCACTAAATCAGCCCAGTCGGCTAAATCGATATGTGCAATCACTTTCGCATCTTTTTCATCAAAAGTATCTAAAAACACTTCATTTCTCGATAGTACTTGAAACGTCAAAGGGGTGACGAATTTCGTAGCAGATTCTGTCATGATCACTTTCACATCAAAACCCGCCTGTGTCAGCTTGCTCGTCAAAGCTGCAGCCTTGAAAACCGCTATTCCTCCCGTTACACACAATAAAATACGTCTCGGACGTGCCACTTTGTTCTCCTCCTATTTCTCAGCTTTTTAAAAAAATAACAACCTATCAAGTAGGTTGTTATGACAGCAGCTATTATTTCTCAATCTTTTCATAATTAAGCAGCCCTGCATCAATTTCTTCCAGCGCTTTTCCGACATATTTTACAGATACCGTGTTTTCCAATTGCTGGTCATTGTTTTGCTGCATTTGCCGCGCTCTTTTTGCTGCTACAGTTACTAGTGTATATTTTGAATTGATACGGTTTAATAGGGAATCAATTGATGGATAAAGCATCAAGACTCAACCTCCAAAAATTTTTTGTACATTTGTGCAACTCTTTCCCTTCTGCAATGTTCAGCAGTCACAATCGCTTTAATTTTTTCACAGGCAAGATTCACTTCATCATTAACAACAACATAGTCATAATAATCCATCATGTCAATTTCTTCTTTTGCTTTTTTCATCCGATTATTGATCAAGTCAGCTGACTCTGTTCCTCTCGTGACAATTCGATTTTTCAGTTCTTCCAGGCTAGGCGGGAGTAAAAATATAAACAACCCGTCAGGAAATGCCTTTTTAACTTGAAGAGCCCCTTGAACTTCAATTTCTAGAAAAACATCTTTTCCTTCTGCAAGTGTTTTCTCTACATATTCAACGGGTGTACCGTAATAATTCCCAACATATTCTGCCCATTCAAGCAGTTTGTTTTCCTTAATCATCTGTTCAAATTGTTCGCGTGTTTTAAAAAAATAATCTACACCGTCCTTCTCACCCTCCCGTGGGGTTCTCGTCGTCACTGAGATCGAATATTGAAAATTGACGTCTTTTTGTGCAAACAACGCTTTGCGAACAGTGCCTTTTCCCACTCCGGACGGTCCAGACAAAACAATTAACAAACCTTTTTTCTTTAATTGCATTTCAAATTTACCCTACCCTTCATCAGACAGCTCATCTTTATTGGAAAGCCTTTGAGCAACTGTTTCCGGTTGGACGGCAGACAATATAATATGGTCAGAATCCATTATAACAACTGCTCTCGTCCTTCTTCCATATGTCGCATCAATAAGCATTCCTCGTTCTCTTGCATCTTGAATCATCCGCTTTATCGGAGCCGATTCGGGGCTTACAATGGAAATGATGCGGCTTGCTGAAACGATGTTGCCAAAGCCAATATTAATTAATTTAATTCCCATGATTTTTCCCCCTAAAAAGCCTTTATTCAATATTTTGAACTTGCTCTTTTAATTTTTCAATAACAGTTTTCAATTCCACAACGAAAGCAGAAATGGCCGAATCATTCCCTTTAGCTCCGATCGTATTGGCTTCCCGGCTCATCTCTTGTACGATAAAATCAAGCTTCCGCCCTATCGGTTCATCTTTTTCGATCGTTTTTCGAAACTGGCTCAAATGGCTTTCTAATCTTGTCAATTCTTCCGTAATATCCGATTTGTCAGCGAAAATTGCCACTTCCAACAATATTCTATTCTCATCAATATTCCCTGTTATAAACTCGGATAAACGCTTTTGCAATTTATCTCTGTAGTTGCTTGCGACAATACTGGCTCTTGATTGAATATGCTCTATGATTTGCTCTAACGCTTCCAAATGCTCAAGCAAGTCTTCTTTTAGCTTGCTTCCTTCTGCAGCCCGCATTTCCAGAAGTTGATTGGCCGCTTCATGAACAGCTTCTAACATCATACATTCAAGCTCTTCATTTTCATTCGCAACCTCTTGAATTTCAAAAATATGTTCATCATGCAAAAGGTGCATGAAACGAATGGAATCATCTATATGAAAACGGCGTTTCATTTCGTTCAAAGCGTCTATGTATTGAGCGGCAAGGGACCAGTCAACGTTTAGGGTTCTGGAAAAAAGACCCTCTCCGCTGACCGTGATGTACAATTCCACACGTCCTCGATTTATATAAGATTGTACGGCTTTCTTTATTTTTTCTTCAAGCGAAAAAAAATTTTTAGGCATCCGCACGCTGATTTCACAAAACCGGTGATTGACCGATCTCATCTCAACTGTTATTTGCATCTGCTGCACCGTTTTTACCGAGCGGCCAAATCCCGTCATGCTTAATACCATTGTACCACATCCGTTCTTTCGTCGCCTTCAAAACAAAAGAAAAAAAGAAAGGTCATAGAATAGCATCTATCACCTGAAAAAATTATAACATAACTTATCGTTTTTTTCTTGTTAAAATTGATCCTGCCAGCAAAAATGTCGGCAGAGCGGACATGACGAAAATAAACAGCCAATCTCGAGCCATGATAGGCGTTGTATGGAAAATCGGTTGAAGCGGCTCATAATAAATGACAACAAGCATTAAGATTATGGATGAAAAGACTGCCAGCAGCAAATAAATGTTGCTAAAAGGATTCCGGTCAAAAATCGTTTTTTCCGTTCTTGAATCAAACACTAAAATCAATTGGGACAAAACAAGTGTTGCAAAAGCAGCTGTTTGCGCGTAGGCAAGCTGTTCTGTATTCCGTTCATAAATGAAGTAAAAGACAAGTAGTGTGGACAGCCCGATTAAAAACCCGCGAGATAAAATTTTCCAGCCAAGCCCTCTCGAAAAAATCCCTTCTTTCGGATCGCGAGGCTTTCTTTTTAACACATCTTCTTCTGCAGGATCAAGGCCAAGCGCCATAGCCGGCAGGCCATCTGTTACAAGATTCACCCACAAAATTTGAATCGGAACAAGCGGCAGTGGCAATGCTAAAATCATGGCAAATAACATAACTAGTATCTCTCCTACATTTGATGCTAATAAATAGCGAATAAATTTCCTGATATTGTCATAAATATTGCGCCCTTCTTGAATCGCTGCTTTAATGGTGGCAAAGTTATCATCAACGAGAATAAGAGAGGAAGCTTCTTTTGCCACATCGGTGCCGCTCATTCCCATCGAAATGCCTATGTCTGCCGCTTTGATTGCCGGGGCATCATTTACGCCGTCTCCAGTCATTGCAACGATATGTCCTTTGTTTTGCAATGCTTTCACAATTTTCAATTTATGCTCCGGAGAAACTCTGGCAAATACGTAAATATCATCAACTACTTCTTCCAATTCTTCAATCGTGAGCTTGGACAAAGATGATCCGTCCATTACTTTACCGTTAGGCGGCAATATTTCTAGTTCTTTTGCGATAGCTTGTGCGGTAATAACATGATCGCCTGTTATCATGACAGTTTTAATGCCTGCTTCACCGCATTCCTTCACCGCTTGTTTCACTTCTGGTCTTGGCGGGTCAATCATTCCTTGTATGCCAATGAAAATAAGAGAAGATTCCGCTTCAGCTTGGGGTAGAGATCCTGTATGAAGCGGTTTGTATGCAACTGCTATCGTTCTTAATGCTTCGTTTGCCTGATGAAAAATCGCCTTTTGAATGTCATTTTTTCGCTGTTCCGTTAAACGTTCTTTTCTATCGTGCCAAAGAACATGTGTCGAACGTTCTAATATAACATCTGGAGCTCCTTTTGCAACTGCAAAGCATTTTCCGTCTTTATCTTGAACAATGACGGACATCATTTTTCGGTCGGAGTCAAAAGGAAATTCTCGCATAATATGAAATTGCTTCAATAATTTTGATTTTGCCAGCCCCGCTTTCATGCCAGCCACGATCAACGCACCTTCCGTCGGGTCGCCATCAAGGGAATATTCTCCATTTGTTTCAATAATATCAGATGTTGAAGCAAGCATTCCAAACATTAACATTTGCTTCAACGGTTTATGAGCAGCCGGATCAATTTTTTTTCCGTTTTCAAAAAACTCCCCAGCAGGCTGATAGCCCGCACCTGTTACCTTCCATGATTTATTGCTTATCCAAATGTCTGTCACAGTCATTTGGTTTTGAGTCATTGTTCCTGTTTTATCTGAACAAATGACGGTTGCACATCCGAGCGTTTCAACAGCTGGAAGCTTTCGGACAATTGAATTTTTCTTGATCATCCGCTGGACGCCCAATGCCAATGCAACCGTAACAATCGCCGGCAAGCCTTCAGGAATCGCCGCCACTGCCAGCGAGACCCCCGCCAAAAACATTTCATAAACAGCATGTCCTTGCATGACTCCGATTCCTGCTACTAATACCGTCAAGAGAAGAGCTACAACAATTAAAACTTTGCCCAGCTCTTCTAATTTTCTCTGCATCGGTGTCAATTGCTGCTCCTGGGTTTGCAGCAAATCTGCAATTTGCCCCATTGCCGTTTTCATGCCTGTAGCCACGACAACGCCGACTCCGCTTCCTCTTGTTACAAGCGTGCCCATAAAGGCCATATTTTGCATATCGCCAACGGATCCTTGATTCCCTTTTAATGGGCGTGTATGTTTTCCAACAGGGACGGATTCGCCAGTTAGTGCCGACTCCTCGACTTCAAGGCTTGATACCTGAATGAGACGCACATCAGCTCCGATTCGATCGCCGCTTTTAAATTTAATGCAGTCCCCTACGACAATTTCTCTTGAAGGGATCTTCACCCACTTCCCGCTGCGCAATACAGTTGTCTGCGGGCTTGACAGTTCTTTTAATGCAGCAAGAGACTTCTCTGCCTTTTTCTCTTGAATAAATCCAAGAACTCCGTTCAAAATCACAATCGCAATAATGGCAACTGCATCAATATACTCTCCTAAAAGGCCGGAAATGACGGTTGCCGCAATTAAAACAAGAACCATGAAATCTTTAAACTGGCCGAAAAATAACAAAAGATTTGATTGCCGTTTTCCTTCTGCAAGCTCATTGTATCCTAATTTTTTTCTGCGGTTTTCTGCTTCTTTTTCTGATAATCCTTTTTTTATATCGACATTCAATGATTGAATTGCTTCTTGTTCTGTCAATTCATGCCATTTCATGAATTTCTGTTTCACCCCTTTTCACCTTTTGATACACGCTCTAAGAACAACATATTCAGCCTTGTCCTAAAACATGTTATAATTTAGTAAGTTTTTTCTTGGACTTCATGGAAAAAGGGTGAGCAAATATGTCTTTTGACGGCATTTTTACATATTGTGTTCAAAGAGAATTGAAACAAGAGCTTGAAGGCGGAAAAATCACAAAAATTCATCAGCCTTCTAAGCACGATCTTATCTTGCAAATTCGTCAGAAAGGTAAAAATTATCGTCTGCTTATATCCAATCATCCCAATTTTGCGCGCATTCATCTTACAGCCTCCAACTATGATAATCCGCAAGAACCGCCGATGTTCTGTATGGTTTTAAGAAAGCATTTGGAAGGAAGCATCATTGAGGAAATCAGCCAGGTCGGACTTGATCGAATCGTCATGCTGCAAATGAGATCCCGCAATGAATTAGGGGATATCACCAGGAAACAATTATTTGTCGAGATCATGGGAAAACATAGCAACATCATCTTAGTCGATCAAGAAAAGAAGATGATCATTGACAGCATCAAACATGTATCAGCTGCAGTCAATCGCCATCGCTCTGTTTTGCCCGGACACGCATATGTTTTTCCTCCAGACCAAGGCAAATTGAATCCTTTTCATGCTTCAGAAGAAACGGTTTTGAAAAAAATTGATCTGTTTTCAGGAAAATTTGAAAAACAAATTGTCGACCAATTTGCTGGCATCTCGCCTCTGTTGGCAAAAGAAATCGTCTACCGCTCTGGAATCGCCAATAAGGAATCGGTTGCCAGAACGCTTATGTCCGTTTTAAATCAAATAAAAAGCGGAAGCATTGTTCCGCAAATGACAAAAACTTTAAATAAAGAATATTTTTATATTTTGCCTTTAGAGCACGTAAAAGGAGAAAGGAAAACATTTTCTACCATAAGCGAATTGCTAGACCGATATTTTTACTCGAAAGCGGAACGCGATCGAGTGAAGCAGCAAGGGCAGGATTTAGAACGCTTCATCATCAACGAGCGAAAAAAGAATGAAACGAAAATCCAAAAGTTAAAACACACGCTCAAAGAGGCTGAAAAAGCAAATACGCTGCAGCTTTACGGCGAACTATTGACAGCGAACATGCATGCTGTGAAAAAAGGGGATAAAGAAGTCGAAGTGATCAACTATTATGACGAGGATGGACAAAAGATCAAAATTCCGCTTGATCCTTTGAAAACTCCTTCCGAAAATGCGCAAAGTTATTTCCAAAAATATCAAAAAGCCAAAAATTCCGTTTTAGTTGTCAAATCACAAATCGAAAAAGCAGAACAAGAAATCGAATATTTTGACCGGCTTCTCCAACAGCTTGAAACGGCTTCCCCTAAAGACTTAGAGGAAATTCGAGAAGAATTGATCGAAGGGGGATATTTGAAAAAAAGAGCGAACCACCCGAAGAAGAAAAACGTAAAACCAGTATTGGAAACTTATCTGTCCAGCGACGGAGTTGAAATATTAGTCGGCAAAAACAACAAGCAAAACGAATACTTGACAAACCGGGTTGCTGCTAGAGACGATATTTGGCTTCATACAAAGGACATACCCGGCTCCCATGTTGTGATCCGAAAAAAGGATCCATCTGAACAGACCATTTTAGAAGCAGCGAATCTTGCAGCTTATTTCAGCAAGGCGCGTCAGTCAAGCTCCGTACCTGTCGATTATACAAAAGTGCGCTATGTAAAAAAACCGAATGGCGCCAAGCCTGGGTTTGTCATATATGAAAATCAGCAAACGGTCTATGTGACGCCTGATGAAGAGCTCGTGCTGAAGTTGAAAAAACAATAGACGTTTTTTCTGCTTCTCCTTCTGCTTTTATAAGCTTCTTTTATGAAACTCTTACTCCATTAACAACGTTGATCATCGGGAATGTCGCCTTCACTAGCTCTAATCTTGAAAAATTATGTACGCCTCATTTCAGTACAGAGAAAAAGGAAACCATTCATAACACGGTTTCCTTTTTCAAATATTTATTCTCTTCTCTTGTTGCAAACGCTTCTTCAACTCTGAAGCGAAGCAGTTCTTTTACAGCCGAATGGTTTCCGATATGATCAGTTAACATAATATTTTTATTCGTTACCTTTTTCAATTGCTCGATTTCCTTTTGAACTCCTTTTAACAATAGACCTGTAAACAATAAATAAGGCACAAAAATTATTTCTTCTTCCGTCATTTTTGGAACGGATTGAACAACATCTTGAAAAAGAGGAGAAGCTGCGGTTAAAAAGCAGCACGTCACCGGTACTTCCAATCGCTCTTCAAGCATGCGGCCAATCCTTAAAAAATCTTGCTGCATTTCCACATCGCGGCTTCCTCGACCGATCAAAATCATTCTAGACTTTTTCGGTCTATTCAAAACGCGTTTAATTCGGTCTTCCACCGCCTGTAGCATCAATTCATCAACGCCAAAAGGCATGCCATAGGAGATCATTGCTTCCGGATACTTTGTCTGCAATGTCGAAAGAATAGCTGGTATATCTTGTTTGGCATGGCCGGCAGCTAATAACAGCACTGGGATTACCGCAATATGAGCAGCTCCTTTTGCGAAACAGGATGCAAATCCTTCCTCAATGGTAGGCTTTGCAAGCTCAAGGAAAGAGATTTCTTGAATCTCGTATGGCAGGCTCGCCTTCACGTCATTGAAAAAATGAATCGCCTCTTCTCTAGAATCTCGCAACCGACTGCCGTGAAAGATATACAGAACCCCTTTTTTCATAACGAAACACCTGTTGTAAAATCGATGTTGCTCATCTGCTTCTCAAACCAGTTCAACTGGTCATGAAAACGAACGACTTCGCCGATAATGATCATGCATGGATTAGAAATACAATTTTCTTTTGCCGATTTCGCCATTTCCTTCACGTTTGTCGTTACTGTGCGCTGTTCTTCCGTAGTTGCCCATTCAATAAAGGCAACAGGTGTATTGGGATCCTTCCCGCTTCGGACCATCATGTCTTGGATTTCCGGAATATTTTTCACACCCATATAGACGGCAACGGTGTCCGCCGCCTTCATCAAATGAATCGTTTCCTCTTTTGTTTTCCGGTCCCCTGCTCTATGCCCGGTAATAAACGCACAAGAAGCGCTGATGCTGCGATGCGTAAGCGGGATGCCAGCATAAGCGGAAGCGGCGGAAGCAGCCGTAACCCCGGGGATCACTTCAAAAGGAATTCGTTTTTGAACCAATACTTCCGCTTCCTCTCCCCCTCTGCCAAACAGATAGGGGTCGCCTCCTTTAAGCCGAGTTACGATTTTGCCTGCTTGGGCATACTTCACTAAAAACTTATTGATCGTCTCTTGGCGCATCGTATGGTAATTTGGCAATTTGCCGCAATAAATGAGATCCGCTTCTTTTTTTGCATAAGCAAGGAGCTCTTTGTTGACAAGCCTGTCATATAAAATCACATCCGCCTTCTGAATCGCCTTCATCGCTTTTATTGTGATTAACTCTGGATCCCCTGGGCCTGCTCCGACAATATAAACTTTTCCCACGCTGATCTCCCCCACTACGTACAGAGCGTCACGTCGCTTTCATCAATCACAAACCCTGCACTTTTTCGTATTTTTTTCTTTTCGTACAACGTAATATCTTCAATGTCAAGAACCTTTAAATAAAATTTTTCAAGCTCCACATCTACTTGCTCGAATGCTTTCAAATCATTTTCGGCCGCGATGATAACTGGAATTTCCTTCTCCTTCGTTTTAACAAGAAAGCGATATAAATACATGCTGACACCCCATTTAAGCTCCGAGAGGTTCCAAAATCTCATCGAGCTTCGCCTGCAAAGGTTCAATGCCGACTCGATCATAATATTCTAAAAAGGTTTCACCG
This sequence comes from Aeribacillus sp. FSL M8-0235, assembly GCF_038000355.1. Lineage (NCBI taxonomy): Bacteria > Bacillati > Bacillota > Bacilli > Caryophanales > Bacillaceae > Aeribacillus > Aeribacillus sp. FSL M8-0235. The sequence continues at coordinate 2,224,533 of NZ_JBBOBW010000001.1, forward strand.
GCCAGCTTCGTTTCTTTGAAATATTGCAGAAAATCTTTCAATACGAAATGAAGCTTCTCTGCCTCAATTTTTCCATTCAATTTTTTATTAAATCGGCCGCCATCAAGAAGCGTTCCGCCAACATGAATTTCGTAGGCATCGACCATTTTTTTATCTTTTGTTCTCATCATAACGCCTTGCAGACCGATGTCCGCGATTTGCCGCTGACCGCAAGAATTCGGGCAGCCTGTAATGTGCATCCGAACAGGTACATCCAATTCTAATTGTTGATCCAAATATTCCACAATTGTCTTCATCCGCTGTTTCGTTTCAACAAGCGCAAGGTTGCAAAATTCCGTTCCAGTGCAGGAAACGGCATAACCAATGAATGATTTCGGCTTGATGGTAATTCTGCCTTTTTGAAAAATTTCTTCTGCCAGCAAAGCTTCGACTTGATCATCCGGAATGTTCGGAATCACAATATTTTGTGTATTGCAAGTCCGGATTTGTCCATTTCCATATTTTTTGGAAATTCTGGCGATCTCCAGCACTTCCTCGGAATAAAGTCTTCCGAGCGGAACATTAAAGCCAATGTAATTCAAGCCTTCTTGCTTTTGCGGATGAACGCCGTAAAAATATCCTGCGTTCCAGCCTTTTGTTTCATCGTTTCCTCTTTCCGGAAGCGGACCTGTCAGTTCAAGCAGTTTTTCTTGGAATTTTTCTACACCCCAATCGGCAACTAAAAATTTTAAACGGGCGCGGTGTCTTTTCTCACGATAGCCGTAATCGCGGAAGATGGTTGTCACCGCAATGGCAACATCCTTCACTTTATCCGGGGTTACGAAAATGTTCAATGGTTGGGCCAAATGCGGTTTTGATGATAGTCCGCCGCCGACCTTTACATGAAAGCCTTTCACAAGCTTTCCGTCAATCTCTTTTGTAGCTGGTGTGAAAGCTAAATCATTGATTTCTGCATGTCCGGAATTGTAGTAGCTTGCACTAATCGAAATTTTATATTTTCTTGGCAAATTGGAAAAATCTCTATTTTTATAGAAAAATTGATGAATTTCTCGCACAATCGGCTCTGTGTCCAAAAGCTCTTCCGGGTCAATGCCAGCAAGAGGATTTCCAATCACGTTGCGGGCGATGTCGCCGCAGGCGCCTACCGTTGTTAGGCCGACTTCATCCAAGCGTCTAAATATTTCCGGAATGTTCTCGATTTCCAGCCAATGGAACTGAATGGCCTGACGAGTTGTAATATCAAATAGATCCCGGCCAAAATCTCTGCAAATCCCTGCGAGCGCAACGACTTGATCATAGGTTAATATTCCCGTCGGCACTTTCACCCGCATCATGAAATAACCGTCTTTTTTTGGACGTTGAAGATACAGCCCGGCCCATTTGAGCAAATCCCAATCTTCTTCCGGAATGGAAGCAAAGCCGTTTTTCGCAAAGGTGTCGATTTCTTCCAAAATGTCCAATCCGTCTTTTTCAAGCTTTTTTAATTCAAACTTATTTAAATTCTCATTGTTTGCCCATACTTTTTCTTGTGCCATTGCAACTCCCCCAATGTTTAAAATTATAGGAACTTTCGATTTTTTAAATATTGAAAAATATGTTCAACACTTTCTTCTACTGACCATTCCTCAGTATGAACAATGATTTCAGGATTTTCCGGCTCTTCATATGGATCGTCGATGCCTGTAAAATGTTTAATTTCACCGTTTCTCGCTTTTTTGTACAGCCCTTTCGGATCTCGTTTTTCACATTCTGATAATGAGCATTTAACATATATTTCAATGAACTCATCATGCTCGAGCAAATTTCTTACTAACTCCCGATCTTCTCTATATGGTGAAATAAAGGCTGTCAAAACAACTTGGCCGCTGTCCACAAATAATTTTGCTACTTCTCCAATGCGCCGAATGTTTTCTTTTCGGTCCAATTCCGAAAAGCCTAAATCTTTGTTCAACCCATGGCGAACGTTGTCCCCATCTAATACGTAAGACGAAATATTTTCATTGAACAGTTTTTGGTTTAATGCATTGGCTAACGTTGATTTGCCGGAACCAGACAATCCGGTAAACCATAGAACAAAGCTGTGATGCCCCAACTTTTTCCTCCGCTCTTCTTTTGTGACGGAATGGTGATGCCAAACAATATTTTTACTTGTCACGTTTATTCCACCTCATTTTTGCAATTCTTCTTGGCGCAGTCCTTTTACGAGCACTTCAACAACTTCCGGACGGCTGAAAGTGTTTGGCAGCGGCTCGCCGTTTCGCAGTTTTTCCCTTACTTTTGTGCCTGATAAAATGACACGGTCGTCATCGGAATGCGGACATGTTTTATGGGAGGCCATGCCGTCGCATTTTTTGCAATAAAAGCTGTGTTCAAAAAACAGCGGCGTAATATCTAATTCCTCTTTTGTAAAGTTGGAAAAGATTTTTTGCGCATCATATGTTCCATAGTAATTTCCAACCCCTGCATGGTCTCTTCCAACGATGAAATGCGTACACCCATAATTTTTTCGGACGATAGCATGGAATATCGCTTCCCTCGGTCCGGCATAGCGCATGGCGGCTGGAAAAATTCCTAACAGAACACGATCTTTTGGATAGTAATTTTCTAACAGGACTCGATAGCTTTCCATGCGAATATCTGCAGGAATATCATCCTTTTTTGTTTCGCCGACCAGCGGCTGCAGAAATAATCCGTCTACGGTTTCAAGAGCTGTTTTTTGAATGTATTCATGCGCACGGTGAACAGGATTTCTCGTTTGAAACCCTACGACTGTATTCCAGCCAAAACGTTCAAAAGCGGCTCGAGATTCTGCTGGCTCAAATGTTTCATTTGGAAACGGCTTTTCCGTTTTCTTTACTAACACGACATCCCCGCCAAGATAGACAGGAGGACGCTCATACAATTTAGCAACTCCTGGGTGCTCTTCATCTTTTGTCCGATAAACATATTCCGCTTCTTTTTGTTTATCCGGCTTATATTTATCTTCCACTTTGATCACACCGTATACTTCTCCGTTAAATGTCAGCTTAACTTCATCTCCAATGTCGATGCGATCAGCTTGTTCTTCTTCAACAGGAAGTGTAATTGGAATGCTCCAAACTATACCATTGGCAAGACGCATGTTTTCGACAACACTATCATAATCTTTTTTAGTTAAAAAACCCGTTAATGGACTAAATGCTCCAATACCGATTAACTCTAAGTCAGAGAGCCCGATATTATCCAATTCAATTGCTTCTTGAATATGAGAATAATTGTATTCTGGATTATAGCGATTGATTAATGTTCCTCCGTGCGGTGCAATCCCCATTTGATCTCCTCCTTGCTACGCCATATATTCCTATATTCATATTTATTTACTAGGCTTTTGTTGAAAAAATTTTTAGCCTTAGCCGCTAAATAAATCTAAATCGTTGCGATACGCCATCATCAAAAACGAGTAAAAAGAATCATTTCATGAAACGAGTCTTCAAAACTTTATTTTTTATGACGAGTTTTTATAAAGCATTATATGCGGAAAAAGGCCTGCTGTAGATCAAACTATCACTTCACTTGTAAGTGATATTCATATTTTGATTGAACAAACACCAAAGATAAAATGATTGAATCAACTATCGATGAAGCCGAAGCAGACGGTTTAGGCACCTTCACCTCCACCGACCATTGAACAGAGAACATTTCCAGCAGTCCGAATGGAGGAAAAAGCGATATGTTTTTACCGCTCCTGTACGACAGGCAGCACCCGCTGCCGCCGCACCGCTTCCTCTAATGGTTATAGGCTTCCATTATTTTGTCACACTCTCATGTAATCCGCATTCAAGCTTTTGATGGCCGACCCATCTTCCAGAACGCAGATCATCCATGTTAATGGCTGGCTGAGTGCAAGGCTGGCAGCCAATGGAAGGATAACCTTGATCATGTAAGACGATATAAGGCAAATCATGTTTATAAACATATCGCCAAACTTCCTTCCATGTCCAGTGGATGAGAGGGCAAATTTTTACCTTTTGGAATTTCTCATCTTTATTAATATAGTTTATATGTTTTCTTGTCGGCGATTGTTCTCTTCTCAATCCTGAAATCCATGCTTTTACAGGTTCAAGTGTCTCCCTTAAAGGAATCACTTTCCGGATGTGGCAGCAAAGATTCGGATCTCTCTCCCAAAGCTTATCCCCATATTGCTCTTTTTGCTCTTCTAATGTGATCTCTGGTTTTTTCAATTCTATATTTAAATCTGGGTATCGATTTTTTACTTTTTCTATGCAATCATAGGTTTCTTTAAAATGCAGCCCTGTATCCAAAAAGACAATCCGTGCGGTCGGATTGACCTTTGATATTAAATCAATGAGTACAATCCCTTCAATCCCAAAGCTGCACGAATACACAATATCATCTTTATATGTTGAATATGCCCATTCCAACACCTCTAGGGCACCTTTTGTGTCCGATGTCTCATCAAACACGAGATCAGGTTCCGCCCAGGTTTCGTACGTAAGCATTCGCCTTTCCCCCTTATTAGAAAAGGAATAGAGCTCGTTCAATAAAAGGATTGAAAACCGCCTCTAGTCGTCTAGTCAGCGGTTTATTGAGACAGCTTTTTATTTCTTTCATTTGTACAAATGATATTTTGTACTTAAAAACTAGGTTAGCAGATTCACAGTGTTCCTTTCAAGAACGTGCTATATGCTTTCAAATTTTATCATAATTTTCCTAAAAGTCAACCCGAGTTTTTTGATTGGAATTAAATATTTTATGAAAGGGAGGTTAAACTTTTTCGAGCCAACTGTCGTTTTCAGGATTTTTTCGCCATAATGACAAGCGGTCGAGATCTTCTTTCGAAATCATTTGTTCTTCCAAAGCCACTTGGATTAAAGTGTCATAATCGCTTAATGCGATCGCAGGAATGCCAGCATTGGCAAAATTTTGCTTTCCTTGAGGAAGACCGTAGGTGAAAATGGCGGCGACACCTAGTACTTGACAGCCAGCATTTCTTAGTGCTTCAACAGCTTTTAAGGAGCTTGCCCCTGTTGAAATCAAGTCTTCGATTACAACCGCTTTTTGTCCTTCCCTCACTTTTCCTTCTATTTGGTTTCCCTTCCCATGCTTTTTCGGTGTGCTGCGCACATAACACATCGGCAATCCCAACTCTTCAGCAACTAATGCCGCATGGGGAATACCGGCTGTCGCAGTTCCAGCAATTAATTCAGCATCGGAAAAATGCTCACTGATTAGTTGAACTAGTCCTTTGTAAATGATTTTGCGGAGCTTCGGATACGATAGAGTCAAACGATTGTCGCAATAAATGGGCGATTTTATTCCGCTTGCCCACGTAAACGGTTCATTTGGTCTGAGAGTAACTGCTTCAATTTCTAGCAAATGTTTGGCGATTTCCTTTTTCATTCCACCTTACCCTCCCATTCTTTTTTTACTTCATTGTAGGCTGCAACAGGATCCTCTGCCTTTGTAATTGTCCTGCCGACAACAATGGCTGATGCGCCTTGTTCCTTTGCAAATTTTGGCGTCGCAATGCGGACTTGATCCTGTGCTCTATCTTTTGCTAAACGAATTCCAGGCGTAACAGTCAGAAAAGATGGACCGCACGTTTTTCTTATTTCGCTTACTTCATGGACAGAACAAACAACACCGCTCATCCCGCTTTTTTTTGCATTTTCCGCATAATGTAAAACCGTCTCAAGCAACGGCTTTTCAATGAGAAGTTCATGTTTTAGCATCTCGCTGGAAGTGCTTGTCAGCTGGGTGACAGCGACAACATCTGGACGCTTATTTCCGCTCTGAGCTCCCGCCTCCAGCCCTTCTATCGCTGCTTCCATCATGTCTCTACCTCCCGCAGCGTGAATAGTGATCAAATCGACTCCGAGCTTGGCAAGTCCTTTCATCGTTTGTTTCACGGTATTTGGTATATCATGCAGCTTCAAATCAAGAAATATTTGATGACCGCTTCGCTGTAATTCTTCAATGATAGAAGGGCCTTCTTGATAAAAAAGTTCCATCCCCACTTTAACAAATAAAGGCTCCTCAAATATTTGCACAAACTGCAATGCTTTTTCTCTCGTATCAAAATCAAGGGCAAGAATTAGAGGACGATTTTTCATCTTTCCAGCTCCTTCCGACACATTCATTCACATGATCAAAGCCTAATTCTTTCAGCCGATTCGGCAACGCATCAATAAGTTCAACACAGACGTAAGGATTGACAAAATTCGCTGTACCAATTGCGACTGCCTTTGCTCCTGCCTGCAAAAATTCTATGCAATCATCGACATTCATAATTCCTCCCATGCCAATGACCGGGATTTCTACACTTTGGGAAACCTGATAGATCATACGAACGGCAATCGGCTTGACAGCAGGTCCAGAAAGCCCGCCTGTTCCATTAGCAATAATCGACCGGCCTGTTTTCACATCGATCCGCATGCCGAGGAGCGTGTTGATCATCGTAATTCCGTCTGCTCCCGCTTTTTCCACCGCTTTTGCCATGGCGACAATGTCAGTTACATTTGGAGAAAGCTTGACATAAACCGGTACTGAAGAAACGTTTTTCACAGCTTCTGTTAAATGTCCGGCTACTTCAGGAACTGTTCCGAACATGATCCCCCCTTGTTTAACATTCGGACAAGAAATGTTCAGTTCAAGTGCTTTTACGTTAGGCGCTTTACTGATTTCTTTTGCCACTTCCACATATTCTTCAACAGTCGAGCCGGCAATGTTCGCAATGATCGGAACATCAAATTGAGAAAGCCAAGGAAGCTCTTCCTCCATCACTTTTTTTAATCCGGGATTTTGCAACCCGATGGCATTGAGCATTCCCGACGGCGTTTCCGCCACCCTTGGTGTTGGATTTCCGAATCTAGGCTCAAGCGTTGTTGCTTTGATCATGATCGCTCCAAGCTTGGATAAATCGTACAGCTTGGCAAATTCGCGGCCAAAGCCGAAGCATCCTGATGCGGGCATGATCGGATTTTTTAACTCAAGACCAGGAAGCTTAACAGTTAACATTCCAACATCACCTCCCCGATTCGAAAAACAGGCCCGTCGGTACAGATTTTCTTATAGCCCGAATCATTTGCATCGGTTTTCGTACGGCGGACACAGGCAAAGCAAGCGCCGATTCCGCAGCCCATTCTTTCTTCCAGGGACAAAAACACTTTTTTATGCGGAAATGCTTCTTCTATCGCTTTTAACATTGGAGTTGGTCCGCATGTATAGAGCGTTTCAAATGTGAAGCGTTGTTCATTGATGATATCCATAACGGTTCCTTTTGCGCCGAATGTGCCGTCAACTGTTGCCACAAACGTTTCGCCCAGCTCCTTAAACTCTTGTTCGTAAAACACCGCCGCTTTTGTTGAAAATCCTAATACATGGACAACTTCCACTCCATTTTGAACAAGCTGCTTCGACAATTCATAAAGAGGGGGAACGCCAATGCCGCCACCGACAAGCAATGCTTTTTCCTTCGTTTCTTCAACCGGAAAACCGTTTCCGAGCGGTCCGAAAACATCGACAAGCTCACTTGCTTTTTTTCTGGACAATCTTTTCGTTCCGGCGCCTTCTGCCCGATAAATTAATGTCATCGTGTTTTTTTCGGCATTGTATTCGGCAATGCTGATCGGTCTTCTTAATAACAGATCAAAACTGTCATCCACTTTTATTTGAACAAATTGTCCCGGACGAGTAATGCGTTGAACGAGCTCTCCTTTTAATTCCATTTTATAAATGTTTTTCGCAATTGGCCTGTTGCTGATGATTTCCATCCAAGCTTTGATCATTGGATCACCTTCTTTACCTATTATGTTCGGAGAGATTTTCAACCGTAAAAGCCATCGATTCAAGCACGCGTAAAATTGCCCTTGCAGTGTCTAAAGAAGTGAGGCACGGCACACCGTTTTCAACCGATTCCCTTCTGATTCTGAAGCCGTCGCGCTCAGGCTGCTTTCCTTTCGTCAGCGTGTTGATGACAAATTGCGCTTTTCCATTGCGTATCACATCCAAAATGTTGTCGCCGCGTGATCCGATTTTGCTGACAACCTTTGCTTTTATGCCGTTCTCTTCTAGAAACTTTGCGGTTCCTTCCGTCGCCAGCAGTTGATAGCCGATATTGCGAAATCTGCCCGCAATTTCTAAAGCCTCGTTTTTGTCCTTATCAGCAATCGTAAGCAGCACTGATCCGTGCTCGTAAATATTCGTACCGGCTGCAACAAAGCCTTTATAAAGAGCCTTTTCAAAGGTGGCATCCTTTCCGATTACTTCCCCAGTTGATTTCATTTCTGGTCCAAGCGTAATGTCTACACGGCGCAACTTCGCAAATGAAAATACCGGCACCTTCACAAATACACCTTTCGGCTCTTTTGCAAGCCCTGTTTTCACACCGAGTTCCGGCAAGCTAGCACCGAGTATCACCTTTGTCGCAAGCTTAGCCATCGGAATTCCGGTAATTTTACTTAGAAACGGAACTGTTCTGCTTGATCTTGGGTTCACTTCCAATACGTATACCCGCCCGTCAGCAATTACAAATTGAATGTTTAGCAGTCCGACAATATTCAGCCCTTTTGCCAAACGAATCGTATAATCAACAAGTTCTGTTTTCAACTGATCAGATAACGTTTGCGGCGGGTAAACCGCTATCGAGTCCCCTGAGTGCACGCCTGCCCGCTCAATATGCTCCATAATGCCCGGAATGAGCACATGTTTACCGTCTGAAATCGCATCAACTTCCACTTCTATTCCGGTTAAATATTGATCAATTAAAACGGGATGTTCCGGATTAATTTTTACTGCATGTTCCATATAATGGAGCAATTCTTCTTTATGGTAGACAATTTCCATCGCCCGGCCGCCAAGCACATAGGAAGGACGGACAAGCACCGGATAGCCGATTTCTTCCGCAATTTCCACCGCTTCAGCGACGGATAGAGCCGTTTTCCCTACAGGCTGTGGTATTTCCAAAGCTTCAAGCACTTGTTCGAACTTGTCGCGGTCTTCCGCCCGATCTAAATTTTCCAGGCTTGTTCCTAATATTTTGACACCTCGTTTTGCCAGCTTGCCTGCCAAATTGATTGCCGTTTGCCCGCCGAATTGGACGACAACGCCAATCGGTTTCTCCAAGTCGATAATATGCATGACATCTTCGATCGTCAGCGGTTCAAAATACAGCTTGTCGGAAATGCTGAAATCCGTTGACACCGTTTCTGGATTGTTATTGATAATGATTGCTTCATATCCTGCTTCGCGAATCGCCCAAACAGAGTGAACTGTTGCATAATCGAACTCAATACCCTGCCCGATTCGAATCGGCCCTGAACCTAACACGACAACACTTTTTCGTTCAGTCACAATCGATTCATTTTCTTCTTCATATGTGCCGTAAAAGTAAGGCGTCTCGGATTCAAACTCGCTTGCGCACGTATCAACCATTTTGTAAACTGGAACAATTCCTTGTTTTTTCCGAAACTCATAAACTTCCGATTCATCTGTATTCCATAACGAAGCGATAAAGTGATCAGAAAATCCGAGTTGCTTTGCTTTTCTCAACACATTTACATCAAATGGAGATTTTTTCAGTTCTCGTTCATATTCGATAATGTTGTTTATCTTATTCAAGAAAAAGCGGTCGATTTTGCTCCATTGATGAATTTGCTCAACGGAAAAACCCCTTCTCAGCGCTTCGCCGATGTAAAAGATTCGTTCATCCCCTGCTTTCTTGATTCGCTTTTCAATCATTTCATCTGAGACATCGTTTTCTTTCAATGTTAAATGGTAGACGCTTGCTTCGAGAGAACGAACAGCTTTTAACAACGATTCTTCAAACGTGCGGCCGATCGCCATGACTTCACCGGTTGCTTTCATTTGAGTGCCAAGCACACGGTTGGCTGATTCAAATTTATCAAACGGCCATCGCGGTATTTTCGTGACAACATAATCAAGCGCCGGTTCAAAGCAAGCAAATGTTTTCCCTGTCACTGGATTGATGATTTCATCTAACGTCAAACCGACGGCAATTTTCGCTGCGAGTTTCGCAATCGGATATCCTGTCGCTTTTGATGCAAGGGCGGATGAGCGGCTAACCCGCGGGTTCACTTCGATAACGTAATATTGAAAACTATCCGGATCAAGAGCAAGCTGAACATTGCATCCGCCTTCAATGCCAAGAGCTCCGATAATTTTTAATGACACGTTTCTGAGCAGCTGGTATTCTCTGTCTGAAATCGTTTGGCTGGGCGCCACAACGATCGAATCGCCTGTATGAATGCCGACGGGGTCAATATTTTCCATGTTGCAGACAACGATTTTATTGTCTTTTGAGTCCCGCATCACTTCATATTCGATTTCTTTGTAGCCGGCAATGCTTTTTTCGAGCAGACATTGATGAACAGGGCTGAGCTTTAAACCGTTCGTCACAATTTCAATCAGTTCTTCCTCATCGTGACAAATGCCGCCTCCGGTCCCGCCAAGTGTATATGCAGGCCGGACGATCACCGGATAGCCGACTTGCTCCACAAAATGAAACGCTTCTTCAAGCTCATGAATTATGGCGCTTTCCGGCACCGGTTCATTCAGCTCCTTCATAAGCTCGCGGAACAGTTCACGGTCTTCAGCTTTTTGAATGGCTGAAAGCTTAGTTCCTAAAATTTCAACGCCGCACTCTTCTAAAACACCCATTTTATGAAGCTCGACCGCCAAGTTTAGTCCAGTCTGTCCGCCGAGAGTCGGCAGGATCGCATCCGGCCTTTCCTTGCGGATGATTTTGGCAACAAAGCTCGGAGTGAGCGGCTCCATATACACTTTGTCGGCAATTTCCGTATCCGTCATAATTGTCGCTGGGTTCGAGTTGACAAGAACAACCTCATATCCTTCCTCTTTCAATGCTAAGCACGCCTGTGTTCCCGAATAGTCAAACTCCGCCGCTTGTCCGATAATAATCGGTCCTGATCCGATAACTAAAATTTTCTGAATATCTTTCCGCTTAGGCATTGAGATTCCCCCTTTGAGCAGTCTTTTCCATCAGCTCGATAAATTGATTAAACAATGGATTGGCATCCTCAGGTCCCGGCGATGCTTCCGGATGGTATTGAACAGCGAAAGCAGGATGCACGCGATGTCTCAATCCTTCAACTGTTCCGTCGTTCAGTGCAACATGTGTTACTTCAAGCTCTGTATTCCTAATGGATTCGATGCTTACAGCATAGCCGTGATTTTGGGAAGTCATATACACTTTCCCAGTTTTTAAATCCTTCACTGGATGGTTTGAGCCGCGGTGGCCGAATTTTAATTTTTCTGTTTTCGCACCGCATGCTAAAGCGAGCAGCTGATGCCCTAAACATATTCCAAAGATAGGGGTTTTCCCGATAAGATCGCGCAGCATTTCAATTGCTTCTGGAACGTTTTGCGGATCTCCAGGTCCGTTTGTAAGCAAAACGCCGTCAGGCTTCAATCGCAATATTTCCTCCGCAGATGTATCATATGGAACGACGATCGAGTCGCAATTTCGGCTGTTTAATTCTCTTAAGATTCCATGCTTCATGCCAAAATCTACAACAACCACTCTTTTTCCTCTTCCTGGACTTTGATATGGTCTTTTCGTCGATACAATTTCCACCTGATTGCGCGGCAGCTCCGTTTCTCTTAATTTCTCAGCCACTTGCTTTGGATCCGCCTCAGCTGAACAGATTGCACCTTTTAACGTTCCGTAGTTGCGGATAATTCTAGTCAGCCTTCTTGTATCGATTCCACTGATGCCAGGAATATCGTTTTCTATGAGAAAATCATTGATTGAATATAAACTTCTCCAGTTGGAGGGTGCTTCACAGGCTTCCTTCACAATCATCCCGTTCACGAACGGGCGGATCGTCTCAAAATCGTCGCGGTTGATGCCGTAATTGCCGATCAATGGATAAGTAAACGTTACGATTTGTCCGCAATATGAAGGATCTGAAAGTGTTTCTTGATAGCCTGTCATTCCGGTTGTGAACACAACCTCTCCGATGATGTCACGATCGCTTCCAAAGCCATCGCCGATGAAAACATCGCCGTTTTCAAGCACTAATTGCCGTTTCATATTACTCTCCCCTTTTCCAAACGATTTTGCCGTCCACCATTGTTAAAACAGGCCAGCCTTTTGCAAGCCAGCCGTTAAACGGCGTATTTTTTCCTTTTGATGCAAATGTTGAGGCATCTATTCTTTTTTCTTCCTGTAAATCAATGAGCGTCAAATCTGCAGAAATGCCTTCTTTTAATTCCCCCATATCCAAGTTAAAAGCTCTAGCAGGCTTTACCGTCAGCCAATCAACAAGTTGTTTCAATGTAAAAATGCCCCGTTCGACAAAATATGTGTACAAAAGAGGAAAGGCAGTTTCCAACCCGACGATCCCAAACGGCGCCTTATCGACCTCTAAAGATTTCTCCTCCATCGTATGAGGCGCATGATCCGTAGCAATAAAATCGATTGTTCCATCCAACAGCCCTTCGATTAATGCTTTCTTGTCTTCTCTGCCTCTAAGCGGCGGATTCATTTTAAAGTTCGGATTAAGCTCCGGAATATCTTCATCACATAAAAGAAGATGATGCGGGGTCACTTCGCATGTCACGCGGATGCCTGCTTTTTTGGCGTCTCTGACGGCTCTGACAGATTCTTTTGAACTAATATGGCACACGTGGTAATGGCAGCCGCTAGCTTCTGCCAGCAGAACATCTCTTGCAATTTGAACGGACTCACATACAGATGGAATGCCGGATATACCGTGATTTTTTGCAAAAACTCCATCATGGAAGGATCCGCCGTTGATAAGGGTATTGTCTTCACAATGCGCGACAATTGAATATCCTTTCTCCGCCGCTTTTTTCATTGCCTGAAACATCATGCCGGCCGACTGGACACCTACGCCATCGTCCGTAAAGGCAAAAGCACCTTCCTCTTTTAATGCATCAAAATCCGTTAATTCGCTTCCGCTTTGCCCAAGTGTGATCGCTGCATAAGGAAGAACGCGAACCTTTGCTGTTTCTTTAATTCGCTTTTGTAAATTGATCATTTTTTCTTTCGTATCAATAGGCGGCTTCGTATTAGGCATGGAGGCAACGGTTGTAAAGCCGCCCTTCGCTGCAGCCAGCGTGCCGGTGGCAATCGTCTCTTTCGCTTCTCCACCCGGTTCACGCAGATGAACGTGAAGATCGATGAATCCATGGGAAAGAAGCTTTCCGTTGCAATCGATCACGTCTCCCGCTCCATCAGCTATCTCTTCCGATATTTGTTTGACTATTCCGTTTTCCACAAGAACATCCCGTTTTGTCAATTCGCCTTCCTCTGTTAACAATTGCGCATTTTTAAATAGAATGGACATGTTTCTTCTCTCCCCCTTGTGCTTTACTTTCAATCGCCTGTTTTATAACTGCCATGCGGACAAATACACCGTTTTCCATCTGTTTAAAAATTCGCGATCGGCTGCACTCTACTAAATCTCCGTCGATTTCAACTCCTCTGTTGACCGGTGCAGGGTGCATAATAATCGCATGGTCCTTCATCATTTTTTCCCGTTCCTTTGTCAATCCGTACTGCTCCAAATATTGATCAGCTGTCCATTTTTCGCTGTGGCGTTCATGCTGGATTCTTAAGAGCATCACAACATCTGACATTTCGATTGCTTCATTGATCGATACGTATGTACCGTATGGATTGGTGTCGTCCCGAAATTTTTCAGGTCCTGAGAACAATACGGTTGCCCCGAGCCTTGTCAGCACTTCTGCATCAGATCTTGCTACACGGCTGTGGCGAATGTCACCGATGATGGAAACCGTCAATCCGTTAAAACTCCCAAACTCTTCACGAATTGTCATCAAATCGAGCAAACATTGCGTTGGATGGTGTCCGCACCCATCGCCAGCATTTAATATGGATACTTGGACACGGCCGATCAGCTCGTCAAAATACCGATCCTGCGGATGACGGATCACGACTGCCTCGACACCGATTGATTCTAAAGTTTTTACAGTATCGTACAACGATTCTCCTTTTTGAATGCTTGAAGAAGCTCCATCCACATTTAAAATGTCAAGTCCAAGTTTTTTTTCAGCAGCTTCAAAACTAAACCTCGTCCTCGTACTCGGCTCAAAAAACAAGTTGGCGATAAATGTTTGTTCTCCGACTTTCCATCGTTTTCCCATTTTAAAGTGTTCCGCTTCATCCAAAATGGCAATAATCTCTTCAGTTGACAGCGTGCTCATGGTCACTAAATGTTTCATCGCTTTCTTCCCCTTTCCTTTAAATAAAAGCGATTGACGTTTGAATTTTAAAAAAAATACCCTGCCAAGGCATGACAGGGTGTAAGCAAATGGCGAAGCTTGATTTGTCTCACACACCCTTGAAAGCCTCTCTGGACTTTTTTAAAAGGTGATTGCTACGCTACAGAATCTTCTTCATTTGTGTCAAAAATATGTTCTTCTTTTTTTCCTGGGAGCACAAAGTTTAAAATGACGCCAATGATTGCAGCTAATGCCATTCCGTGTAATTCGAAGCTTTCACCGAACTTAATCATTGCTTCGCCAATTCCTATTACTAAAATGACGGAAGTGATAATTAAGTTTCTTTTTTCGTTCAGATCAACTTTATGCTCAATCATCATTCTTAATCCTGAAGATGCGATGATCCCGAAGAGAAGTATTGAAACGCCTCCCATTACTGGAGTTGGAATCGAACTGATCAAGGCTGATATTTTTCCAATAAAGCCAAACAAGATTGCGAATAGAGCTGCACCGGCAATGACATAAACGCTGTAAATTCTTGTAATCGCCAATACGCCGATATTTTCGCCATATGTCGTGTTCGGCGGTCCACCGATAAGAGATGCAATCATGGTTGCCGCTCCGTCGCCGAGAATGGAACGGGCAAGTCCAGGGTCTTTGATTAAATCTTTTCCGATTACTTGGCTTAGCAGCATTTGGTGACCGATATGCTCGGATAATGTCACCACTGCGACTGGAACCATCAGCAGAATGATTTCAGATGTAATGTGAGGTGTATAATCAACAAATGGAATGATAAAGTTCGGGAGCTGAAACCATTTGGCTTCCGCCACTTTTTGAAAGTCGACAATGCCGATTATAAGCGAGTATACATATCCGCCGAAAATTCCGATTAATACAGGGATTAGGTTAAAAAATCCTTTAAAAAATGCCATTGTTATAATGGTGATCAGAAGCGTAACAAGACCTGCTGAAAAGTGAAGCAAGCTGTAATGTCCTTTAGGATCGTTCATGGCCATACTCACAGCTGTTGATGCAAGGCCAAGTCCGATTACCATAATTACTGGACCGACGACAACAGTTGGAAGTAATTTCATAATCCATTTATATCCTGTCTGTTTGATGATAAGTGCGACAACTCCGTAAACTAAACCTGCCAAAAAGCTGCCGATCATCGCCGCTCCTACACCGCCGGCAGCTTTAGCCGCAATTAACGGTGTGATGAAGGCAAAGGAGGAGCCGACATATGCCGGCACTTTTCCTTTTGTGATCAAAATAAATGCGAGTGTGCCGAGACCGCTGGAAATCAAGGCAACAGAAGGATCAATTTTGACTAAAAACGGTACGAGAATCGTTGCTCCAAACATGGCAAATAAATGTTGGAAGCTTAAGGCGAGCCATGTGATAAAATCAGGTTTATCATGAACATCTAGTATAATATTTCTTTTCATGTTTTTTCCTCCTTATGGAATTTGCAATCGAGTAGGAGGGAGCGATTAACTCCCGTCCTCTCACACCACCGTACGTACGGTTCCGTATACGGCGGTTCAATTAAGATGATTGACGCAAGTCTTTATAACTTCCGTGAATAGCTGTTCTCTTTATGCCAGTGGTCACTCCACCCTCCAAGAGGTCTCCCACGGGATTCACCGCTTCCTTCCTCAAGTGAGGTACTACGTTTTCTGTGTTCATCATGACTCACTGAATGCCAAGGGCTATTCTCTCTTAATTGTTCGGTCCTTCTTAGTTGTTCTAGACCAACTAATACTATGACCTCTGCTGACTTCTGACGGTTCAGCTACTTATCACTAAGTAGGTTATGAAGCGTACTTCACATATCCACCAGACCTCCCCGGGTAAGTACATGCACTTTCACACCATCTATCCGCCTCATTTACTCGATATGACCTTCGACAGAAAGAGCTTTGTTTTGTTTTGCAAACTCACTCAATCATACCTAGCCTTATATGAGGTTCGTGTTCCTCGGACCGGTGTTTTGCCTCCAGCTTCCTTCAGATTCCGCGTCACCACGGACACCCTTGCTCTTGGCTAACCTCTACTTCTGTCTTCGGGGTTCGGGACTTACACCCTATAGTTCATGTACATGCCGGGCGCACCAAAAAAACCTCTTTGGCCGATGAGGCACAAAGAGGTTTTGCCAAAGTGCATACAAATAGCGTATACACCTTTCGGACCCCTTTGCAGCCTCACGGGACTGCTATTAAAAGGGACATCTATTCATTTTCATAAATGGATACTTTTTCTTTTTCATCTACTTCCAAAAGCTGTACAACAATTTTTTCTGATTTTGAAGTAGGTATGTTTTTCCCGACATAATCCGCTCGGATCGGCAGTTCGCGATGGCCGCGGTCAACAAGTACAGCTAGCTGGATTTGCGCTGGCCTGCCGTAGTCAACAATGGCATCCATCGCTGCCCGTACCGTTCTTCCCGTGTAAAGGACATCGTCTACTAAAATGACTTTTCGATTGTTAATATCGATCGGGATATCTGAACCTTTAACGAGCGGTTCACCGCTTTCTGTTTTTTGTGTTAAATCATCCCGGTAAAAAGTAATGTCAAGGTTGCCGACAGGTATCTCTTTTCCTTCAATGTCCTCTATTCTTTTTGCAAGACGTTTGGCTAGATAAATTCCCCTTGTCTTGATTCCGACCAAAACACAATTATCTATACCTTTATTGTGTTCGATAATTTCGTGGGCTATTCTAGTTAGCGCCCTTCTGATCGCCTGCTCATCTAAAACAACCGCTTTTTCCGGCATGCTCATCACCTCAAATTTCGGTTAAAAAAACCTCTCATCCTGAGGATGAGAGGTTTTGTGCATAGCTCACCTATTGCCATACGATTCCTTCTCAGCCTCACGGGACTGCAGTTAAAGGATGCTGTATTGTCTAAACGTATTATGACAGAGCAGCTCGTAAATGTCAACGATCATTTCTTAACATTTGCAAAATCTTTTCGAATTCTTCCGGGAGCGATGCTTCAAACTTCAAAAACTCTTTTGTTCTTGGATGCTCAAAACCAAGTACGCCTGCATGAAGAGCCTGTCCATGAATCGGAAGTGTTTTTTTCGGTCCATATTTTGGATCGCCGGCTAGCGGAAAACCGATATATTTCATATGCACGCGGATTTGATGCGTTCTTCCGGTTTCCAGTCGACATTCAATATATGTATAATCCGAAAATCGTTCCAGCACATGAAAATGGGTGACAGCTTCTTTACTGTTTGTTTTTGTTACCGTCATTTTTTGCCGATCCTTTGGATCCCTGCCGATCGGAGCATCAATTGTGGCATGATCGTGCGGAATTACCCCGTGTACAATCGCCTTATATCTCCTTTCAACCCTCTTTTCCATTAATTGATTTGCTAATGATTCATGAGCGTAATCATTTTTGGCAACCATTAATAAACCTGAAGTATCTTTATCAATCCGGTGAACAATTCCCGGACGAAGGACTCCGTTAATTCCGGACAAATCTTTACAATGATATAAAAGACCGTTCACAAGTGTTCCTGAAGTGTGTCCCGGCGCTGGATGGACGACCATCCCACGCGGTTTATTGACAACGATGACATCTTCATCCTCATAGTATATATCAAGCTCCATCGGCTCAGGCTTGACATCCAGCTCTTCCGGTTCTGGAACAGATACAGTGATGACATCACCAATTTGGCACTTGTAATTGGCCTTCACCGATTTTTCATTTACTGAAACAACCCCGTCCTTGATCCAATTTTGGACCAACGTTCTTGACCAATTCTCATCTTTATTGGCCAAAAATTTATCTATTCGTTCATGTTCCTCTTTTTCCGTCACAACAAAAGTAAATTGCTCCATTTTCTACTCCTTTTGCTTCTTTTCTTCAAAAAACAGAAAATATATGAAAAGTAAAATAACACCGATTGTTAAAGATGAATCGGCAATATTAAAAATTGGAAAATTATAACCGAAAATATATGTATGGATAAAGTCCACCACCTCTTTGCGGAAAAGGCGGTCAATAAAATTCCCAATCGCTCCGCCGAGCATTAAGCTGAGAGCAACCCCCAGCATTGCATTTTGTTTCGCATATTTTTGCATATAATAAATAATCGCTACGACAACAATAATGGTAATCACATAAAAGAACACCATCTGGTTTTGCAATATTCCCCAAGCCGCTCCTTTATTGCGGTGAGACGTTATGTATAAAAATCCGTTGATAATTTCAATGCTTTCGCCAATTTCCATATTTTTTACGATCAGCCATTTTGTCCATTGGTCGAGAGCGATGACAAATAATGCAATCAAATATTTAAGCACACTGCGTTCCTCCACTCACTGGCAAGTTTCCATCAAATTTTAGCACATTTTTTGACAAACAGTAAAGAAGGGGAACAAGCAAAAAAGTGAAGCTTGTTCACTTCACTTCTTAATGATATTCTAGTGTTTTTTTTAAATATGATTTCATATTGAGAAAATCATGAATCGTTCTGGCTGTCGGAATTTGTGCCAATTGTTCGAGCGGCAATTTTTGCAATGTTTCTTCACATATGCCATAAAGTCCATATTCCATTTTTTCCAATGCAAGCTCAACATCGTTGAGCTCATTTTTTACATCCCGGATAAAAATCGGGTCATCCAATTGACTTTTGGCGAGCCGCGCATTAAGTTCGTCCTTCATTAACGTTAATTCGTCTTTGATTTGATCGAGCGGATTCATTATTAAAACCCCCTCGTCTGTTTTGTATTTATATTGTAACCGCCGCACTGCCTCCTATCACATTCAAGTTTTTCCACACACGTAAATAGCGGCTTGGAAATGATTCACACTTTAAAAGCTAAAAAGCTGAATTCTTCTTTCAATTTTGAGCAAAGTATTCATTTTTGAAAAAGCATCCGAGAAAACTTTTCCAATTGACTATGACGGATTTCAATGAAAGATCGTTCTTTTTATGACACTTCTTTATGAGGAAGCATTGCTAAATGAAAAAACTCCCTGTTTGCACAGGGAGCTGATAAAACTAAGCTAAATGGCTGTAGTGATCTTTCACAATGCTTGCACATCTTTTGCACAGTGTCGGATGGTCTTGATCAGTGCCTATATCTGTTGAAACAACCCAACATCTTTCACAAGTTTCACCATCCGCTTGCTTCACAATTATTTTGATGCTATCAAATGTTTGCGCTTCTTCTGGAGCATCTTTGTAATCACCGGCAATTTCTAACTGGGAAACAATAAACAGCTGTTTTAAGTCTTCTTGTATTGAATTGAACAATTCTTTTATTTCTTCGTTCGGATAAAGGATGAGAGCAGCATTTAACGATTTGCCGATCACTTTTTCATTTCGGGCAATTTCCAGGGCCTTTAATACATCATCTCGAACTGACATAAACTGATCCCATTTCGCTTCAATCTCTTTGCTGCCTTCAATCTCTACAGCTTCCGGCATATCGACAAGCTGTACGCTCTTTTCTTCGACTGATTCAATATGTCCCCATACTTCTTCTGTTGTATGCGGCAAAATCGGTGTCATCAGCTTTACAAGAGCAAGAAGCGCTTCATATAAAACCGTTTGGATAGAGCGTCGATTATGGCTGTCAGCAGCCTCAATATACAGAATGTCTTTTGCAAAATCAAGATAAAATGAGCTTAGCTCAATCGTACAGAAATTGTGAACGTCATGATAGATGGATGCAAAATCATATTCTTCATATGCTTTTCGCACTTTGGCAATTAGTTTATTCAGTTTAATGAGAATATAGCGATCCACTTCTCTTAATTTTTCTACAGAAACACGATGCTGATTTGGATCAAAATCAAACAAATTTCCTAACAAGAAACGGTACGTGTTGCGAATTTTCCGATATACTTCAGATACTTGTTTTAAGATTGCATCAGAGACGCGAACATCCGATTGATAATCAACTGATGCTACCCATAGACGAAGAATATCTGCTCCAAACTGTTCCGTCACTTTGGCAGGAACAACAACATTTCCTAACGATTTGCTCATTTTCCGTCCTTCGCCGTCCAGCGCAAATCCATGGCTTAAAACGCCTTTATATGGAGCTTTTCCGGTGACAGCAACTGCTGTAGACAGCGATGAATTAAACCAGCCGCGATATTGGTCAGAGCCTTCTAAATAAAGATCAGCAGGACGCTGCAAATCTTCCCGTTCAACTAAAACTGCTTGATGAGAAGAGCCTGAATCGAACCAAACGTCCATAATGTCTGTTTCTTTTGTAAAAATGCCGTTCGGGCTTGAAGGGTGTGTAAATCCTTCTGGAAGCAGGTCTTTTGCTTCGCGTTCAAACCAAACGTTCGAGCCGTGCTCGCGGAACAGTTTTGCCACATGTTCAATCGTTTCATCTGTTATGATCGGCTCCCCATTTTCACCATAAAACACTGGAATTGGCACGCCCCATGCCCGCTGACGGGAAATACACCAATCGCTTCGATCGCGGATCATGTTATGAATGCGAATTTCTCCCCAATTAGGGATCCATTTCGTTTCTTTAATTGCTTGCAGCAATTCGTCTCGAAAATCTTTAATGGACGCAAACCATTGCGCTGTTGCTCTGAAAATCGTTGGTTTCTTTGTCCTCCAGTCATGCGGATAGGAGTGAGTAATAAATGAAAGCTTTAGCAATGCCCCTACTTCTTCTAATTTTTCCGTTATTTTTTTATTTGCGTCATCATAAAACAATCCTTCGAACCCTGGAGCTTCTTCTGTCATGTACCCTCTTTCGTCGACAGGACATAATACGCCTAGGTTATATTTTTGTCCGACGACAAAATCGTCTTCCCCATGGCCTGGCGCTGTATGGACGCATCCTGTACCAGCGTCGGTCGTTACATGTTCGCCAAGGATCACTAATGAATCGCGGTCATAGAACGGGTGTTTCGCAACCACATATTCCAGCTCTTTGCCTTTAAACGATTTCACTACTTCATATTCTGTCCAGTCCAGCTCTTTTGCCACTTCTTCGAGCAGGGCAGATGCGATCACAAACTTGTCAGCTCCAACCTTCACTACAGAATATTCCAAATCAGGATGAACAGCAATTCCTAAGTTTGCAGGGATAGTCCACGGAGTAGTCGTCCAAATGACGATTTTTTCTCCATCTGTTAATATATTTTTTCCGTCCTTTATTTCAAATGCAACATAAATAGAAGGCGAGCGTTTGTCATAATATTCAATTTCCGCCTCTGCCAAGGCAGATTCGCTCGATGGAGACCAATAAACCGGCTTCAAGCCTTTATAAATATATCCCTTTTTTGCCATTTCTCCAAAGACGCGAATTTGCTGGGCTTCATATTCTGGTTTCAAGGTGACATATGGATTTTTCCAGTCGCCTCGAATTCCAAGGCGTTTAAATTGCACGCGCTGGCGCTCAATTTGCTCCCATGCATATTGCTCGCAATGTTTTCGAAACTGCGCGACATCCATCTCTTTTCGATTGATTTTTTGTTTCTTCAAAAGTGCTGTTTCAATTGGCAGACCGTGCGTATCCCATCCTGGAACATACGGTGCGCAATATCCGCTCATGGATTTATAACGGACAATAATGTCTTTTAAAATTTTGTTTAAGGCATGCCCCATATGAATATCCCCGTTTGCGAACGGCGGACCATCATGTAATATGAAAAGAGGCCGTCCTTTCGTGCGCTCCTGCACTTTTTCATAAATATCCATCTCTTCCCATTTTTTCTGGATCTCAGGTTCTTTTTTCGGAAGGTTTCCTCTCATTGGAAAGTCTGTTTTCGGCATTCGTAACGTCTCTTTATAATCCATTCCCATTCCTCCACATAATATTTGTTCACTAAAATAAAAAAACTCCTCATCCCTAAGGGACGAGGAGGAATCTCGCGGTACCACCCTTTTAGATGCGCACAAATCATGCACATCCACTCATAAACATAACGGACTTGGCCGCCACAGCCTACTAGCATGTTTCAGCTATGGACTCAAGGGTGATGTTCATCCTTTCGCCTTTACCCGGGCTTCCACCGTCCCCGGTTCGCTGTCATAAAGGGGTTGAAAGGACTACTGTCCCTCTCATTGTTTTGTCATATTCCGTTTTATTTTCGTATTATATGAAATCACGAACAAAAAAGTCAAGTTATACTTTCGGTTCTTCCGCTTCTTCTCCTAAGATTGGCTCGACATTGTATTCCATTAAGTGATCCCAATCATCATTTTTTAGCAGATCAAGCTGTGCTTCGATGAGCATTTGAAAACGGGTGCGGAATACTTTTGACTGCTTTTTCATCTCTTCGATTTCCATTGCAATTTTATGCGATTTAGCAAGTGCTTCATTGATGATTCTGTCAGCATTTTTTTCCGCTTCTTTAATGATCAGCTTCGCTTCCTTTTGAGCGTTTCTTTTCACATCTTCCGCAGCTTCCTGCGCAACTAAAATCGATTTATTTAACGTTTCTTCTATATTTGTAAAGTGATTCAGCTTCTCGGTTAATTCCTTCACCTTTAATTCCAATTCTTTCTTTTCGCGGATGACCATTTCATAATCTTTAATCACTTGATCTAAAAACTCATTTACTTCATCTTCATCATAGCCGCGAAAGCCTTTTGTAAATTCCTTGTTATGAATATCCAGCGGGGTTAAAGGCACAAATTCCACCTCCATATGTATGTTTTTCGCAAAACACTAATCCAATTATAAACGATTTTTCGACAGAATGGGCAAAAATCTTTCCATTTGTAATATTATTTTTGTATTCCGATCTTAATGCGCCACTTATCTTTTCTTGTTTTCCCTTCAATTGCCAAAACTTTGCTTCTTCCGAATCCTCGGACAGATAACACATCATCTTCCGCAATTTCAAAATGAGCATCCTCAACAATTTTCCAATTGACTTTGACAAGACTATTTTCAATAAGCGATTTTATTTTTTGCCGAGATTGGTGATAAACATTTGCTAGAACAGCATCGAGCCGAAGCGAAGAAACGGTGATCAAAGAAATATCCATTTCTTCTTCATGAGAAAACACATCTTCGAATGGGATCTGTTTCAAACGAACGGAAATCTTTCCAATTTTATTCCAGTTCAGCTGCAGGAAATTGGCAATTTCTTGCGCAACCATGACTTGCACCGTTTCATCATGAATGATAATGTCGCCGAACTTGCTCCGTTTTAAGCCGAGCGACATAAGCGATCCAAGCACTTCGCGATGTGATAATGTCACGAATTTTTTCGGGAACATGATTTCAAATGCGAACATTGAAAAATCATCTAATGTCGGTTGAATATAGTCAGGGTAAAAAAAAGCCCGCTTTCTTTCAGCATTTTTATAGCCTCCGAAAAATTGCACGTGAACATCCGGATTTTCACCGATCAATGTCTTAATGATTTTCTGTTCCCGCGGATCTAAAAAATCGGTCAATTTTGGCCGATATTGCTCAGTCACAATTTGTTTCCATCCAAAGACTTTGTCAATGAACTCCCTTTCTTCTTTGCGAAAATGCTGATAAACACTCTCCATAAGAGACAACTCCAATTATGATATGAAAAGAGCCGATTGGCATACAAAACAATTCGAATGTCAATCGGCGAATGAATTTTATGAAATCATACTAAAAAGAGCATACAGCCCATAATCTGCAAAATGCAGGGCAATCAATGCAACAATAGGAGATACATCAATCATCCCTAATGGAGGAATGATTCTTCTAAACGGTTCTAAATAAGGCTCACATATAGCCGCTAAAAATTGTCCAATGGACGTTTCCCTTGCATTCGGAAACCAAGACATCAAAATATAAATGATAATCGCATAGGAATAAATATCGAGCAAAAAACTTAATATGTTATATATTGTCCCCATCAATCATTTCTACCACCTTTTATTTTCATCATCTGCCATGAAATCGGAAATGGAGCCGGCGACATCTACGTTATCTGGGGTACATAAAAATATGTTTGTTCCAACACGCTGGATGTCTCCGCCAATCGCATAAACAGTGCCGCTTAAAAAATCAACAATTCTTTTTGCCTGATCATGCCCGATCCGCTGCAAATTGACAATGCATGAACGGCGGTTTTTCAGATGATCAGCAATTTCTTGCGCCTCTGAATACGTTCTTGGCTCACATAATATTACTTTAGTGGATTTTTGGGCGCTTTGCAAACTTACAACATTTTGTTTTCCGAAAGCGGCATTTTTTTCAACGCTGCTGTTGTGATTGAACATAATCGGTTCATGTTGGTGTTTCTCTTCCGGAGCTTCCATATCTTCAATCTCATAATCTTCATCATCGAGGGCAAAAAAGCTTTTAAATTTATTCTTTAAGCTCATCTGATTTACCTCCAGTTTCGTTTTATGTACCTACTAGCGAGGAGCCGATGCGAAGATAAGTAGCCCCTTCTTCAACCGCGATTTTGTAGTCGTTGGACATCCCCATTGATAGCTCTGTACATGGTGCATTCGGTATATTTAGTGCTTTCACTTGTTCCTGCAGTTGCTTTAAACTTCGGAAGCATCTTCTGATTTCATCTTCATCTTCTGTAAATGGAGCCATTGTCATTAATCCGACAACTTCGATATGGCGATACTCCTTCAACTGTTGAATAAAATCAATGCATTGTTCAGGAGCCACACCATGCTTTGACTGTTCGCCAGATGTATTTACTTGCACAAAGCATTTGATCGTTCGATCTGCTCTTTTTTCAATTTCGTTTGCTAGCGATATTCTATCCAACGAATGAATATAATCCACCTTGTCTATAATATTTTTCACTTTTCGAGTTTGAAGTGTGCCGATGAAATGCCAGACAGCTTTTGACCCAATGCTGTTATATTTCGATAAAAAACCGTCATCCCTGTTTTCGCCTAAGTGTAAAATGCCTGAATTTATCGCCTCTATAGCCCGTTCTACCGTTACATATTTCGTCACTGCAATAATTTGGATATCATCTATTTTTCGATTTGATTTTTTGCATGCTTGTTCGATTTCCTGTTGGATTCGTGCTAAATTTTCTTTCACTGACAAGGCTTAGTATCCCTCCTTCAAACCGATAAATCCCATCATTCGTCCTGTTTTCCCTTGATCTCTTCGATGGGAAAAAAACAAATCTTGATCGCAGCTTGTACAATATGAGGTCAATAGGATTTGATGTTCCGGCACTCCTTTTTTCATTAACAATCTTTTGTTGATTTCTGCAAGATGAATAGAATAAAGGCCGTTCTCAAGCTGTTTATAAAATGTCGTCTCATTGTCAAAAAGAGGTTTGATCGCATCGATCACATCGTCATTGACGACATAACAGCATTCGCCGATTGAAGGACCTATGGCTGCAAATATATTTTGAGCTTGCACACCTTCGTGCAAAACCCAACTGTCGATCATTTCACCTGCTATATTTTTCGCAGTCCCTCTCCAGCCCGCATGTGCGATGCCAATCAGTGAGTCTTTTGGAGAAAAAAAGAAAATCGGAACACAATCAGCAAAAAAAAGGGAAAGTAATATATTTTTTTCCGATGTGTATAGGCCGTCCGTTTGAGTGATGCATTGACGATATGTAAAAACCCCTGATCCTTTATGTTTATTTACTACCTTGACAATTTGTTTGTCATGGACTTGATCGGCACATACCCAGTTCGGTAGATCAAAACGAATTTTGTCCCCAATGATTTTTCGATTTTTGATCACCGTTTCCTTTTCATCATTCACATGAAGACCTAAATTTAATGAAGCAAAACCATTCTTGGAAAATCCTCCTTTTCTCGTCGTAAAACCTGCTGTAATCTGAGAATGAAGCTTCGCCCAAGCAGGTATGGAGAAAAAAGATTCATCTGTTAATTGAAACGGTTCATGTTTCATTGTACCATTCCTCTTCGACAATTCTCTTATTTTTATTTTAACATATCTTTAAGCCAACATTTAACCAAAATTCGTGCGATTCTTATTCTGTTTCAACATTTTTCGAAACTCTTACTAAAATAACATCTTTTCCGATTTTTACGATGTTCCTCCAAGGAATGACAATTTCTTCCCCTTTTCCAAAAAAACCTAAAACCTTCCCTTGACTAGTGATCATGATCGCTTGAATTTTACCAGTTTTTAAGTCGATGTCAACGTCTTCAATGCTTCCTAATTTTTTTCCGTCATGGACATTCACAACATCTTTTATTTGCAAATCGGAAATATGGATCATGCCGGCTTCTCCCCTCAAGTATTTTTACAATCAGTATATGAGTTTTTTTTTGAATGATGATAAAGGGCCGCATTCAAAAGAATGTGGCCCAATGATTATTGAATATTTTTGGTCATTTGTTTAATGGCAGCTTTTTCAAGCCGAGAAACTTGAGCTTGGGAAATGCCGATTTCTTCTGCTACCTCCATTTGTGTTTTGCCTTGAAAAAACCTTTTTTTCAATATCAGCTTCTCCCGATCATTCAATCGTCTGATCCCCTCTTTTAGAACAATTTCTTCAATCCACTTGGAATCGCGGTTTCGCTCGTCGCTTAACTGATCCATGACAAAGATCGGATCACCGCCGTCGTTATAAATCGGTTCAAATAATGAAACTGGATCTTGAATGGCGTCTAAAGCAAAAACGATTTCTTCATGCGGCACATTCAGCTCTTTAGCAATTTCTTCTGCCTTCGGCTCACGTGACGTTTCGCTCATGAGTTTTTCACGCACCTGCAAAGCTTTATAGGCAATATCACGCAATGATCTTGAAACACGTATCGGATTGTTGTCTCGCAAATATCGACGAATTTCACCGATGATCATCGGTACAGCATAAGTAGAAAATTTTACGTTTTGGCTCAGATCAAAATTATCTATAGATTTCATCAACCCAATACATCCTACTTGAAAAAGATCATCGACAAACTCGCCTCTGTTATTAAATCTTTGGATGACGCTTAAAACGAGTCGCAAATTTCCGTTGACAAGCTTTTCTCTGGCTGATAAATCACCGCTTTGCATTTGTTTAAATAATTCTCGCATTTCTTCATTTTTTAAAACAGGAAGCTTCGAAGTATCAACACCGCAAATTTCAACTTTATTTCTTGTCATTTCGTTTCCCCCTTACAGGAGTTCTTGCTGTCTTAAGTTAAGTATCTCCCTGAAGGGGAAAAATATGCACAAGCTTTTCAGAGTGGACACGCTGTTGATTTTTCGCTATACATGCGACTAGCAAGCAAAAATTACACCATTTTATTAAATTCTTTTCGAAGACGCTTAAGAATTCTTTTTTCCAATCTTGATATGTAAGATTGAGAAATCCCGAGCATGTCAGCCACATCTTTTTGCGTTTTTTCTTCTCCGCCATGCAATCCAAACCTAAGCTCCATTATTTGTTTTTCTCGTTCATTTAATTGCTGCAGCGCCCGCATTAATAGCTTTCGGTCAACATTAGCCTCCAAATCCTTTGTAATAATATCGTCTTCTGTTCCGAGAACATCCGAAAGAAGCAGTTCGTTTCCATCCCAATCAATGTTCAACGGTTCATCAAAAGAAACTTCAGATCTTGTTTTATTATTTCTGCGCAAATACATTAATATTTCATTTTCTATACATCTAGATGCATATGTCGCAAGCTTGATCTTTTTTTCGGGATTAAAGGTGTTGACTGCTTTAATTAGCCCGATCGTCCCAATGCTGATCAAATCTTCAATATTGATGCCGGTGTTTTCAAATTTTCGGGCAATATACACGACAAGGCGCAAATTTCGTTCTATCAAAATCGAACGGGCAGCCTTATCGCCGCTCGGAAGTTTTTTTAATAGCATTTCTTCCTCTTCCTTCGAAAGCGGAGGCGGCAGCGCTTCGCTTCCGCCGATATAATAAATTTCATCTGTTTTGATCCCTAATTTTGTTAAAAACTTGTACCATATATACGTGAGATAAAGCTTAATTTTTTTCATGTTGTTCCCCCTTCTAAACAAATTGGTTTATGAGTATGCTATGAATAAAGGCTAAGAAGCATCTTTTTGTTTACCCGTCTGGATCATTTTTGGATGAATAATGCATTGATAATCGTCTTCGCTTGAAAGCCGCGAATGATTTAGTCCAATAAGCGGGCGGGACAGCATTAATGATTCTTCTTTTGTATGAATCACCACTTCGTCTGCTATTACAGCTAATAATAACTGAAGATCCTGGCCAACTGACCGGTACGGAATAATTTTCAGCCTGCCGATCCATTCTTTCTGTTCTATCGCTGTCACAGCCTCCATAGGATTTCGATTAGAAATGACTTGGTGCATACTTTCAGGAAACACGGTCATTAATTTTTCCGCTTCGGCAATCATGACTGGCTTCTTAGTGATGGGATCATACAATTGGTTGCCGCTGTCAATCAATCCTTTTACTATTACTTTTTTCTCCATCATCGTGATCGAAACATCGACAATTTGATCATAGTGGATTTTTTTTGCTTCAACCTGTTCAAGCCGCAAGCGGGAAAAATACCAAATAATCGGAAAGCCGACCACGATAAATAACCAGCTGACAGGATTTCCGAAGCCATTTCCATTTGTTAAAATCATGTTATTTTGAAATGAAAAGCCTACTTGAAAAAAATAATAAGTGCCAAGCATACCTCCCCCAACTGCAAAAGTGACAAAATAGAAAGTCAATAAATTTTCTATAAAGTAGCGAAACTTCTTAAAGCCAAAAGCATAAAGAACCATCACACATGAGAGGATTAGTTTTGATTCCGGACGGCTCGCCAGCTGTGCGAAAGGCGAAAAAAGCAATATCACAATAGCGGAGCCGATGAGTGAAGCAATCATTATTTTTTTCCATACAATGTTTCTCTTTAAGATGATTGCTGTAAGAAAAAGGAGCATGATATCAAAGCAAAAATTCATCAGCCAAATAGCATCCAAATAAATGGTCAACCGCCTCTTCCTCTCCCACCATTCAATTTTCTAGGCTTCTGACTTGCTATTAATAGGTAGTATAAACGCTATTCATTCCAAATTGTGTCAAATAGTGGCGAGTACAGCATACAATTTTTGACGGATTCCTAATGTTTTCGTCGAATGGAAAAATGGTTAAAGAAAAAAACGGTACAAGCCTTTTAGAGGAAGAAAGCTAAATTGCTGAAGTTGTAAACACTTTCGTTAAGCGACGATGGGGAAATTACAGGAGATCTTTTCTTAAAAAAGCTGCGTAAATGTTTATACTTTTTCAGAACGAGGAAAAAGCCTGGCTAAAAAGCCAGGTCCTTTCGCGTATATATCTGCAATTTACATTCCACAAAAAATATTAGAACTTACCATATACATGGCATTAAATTTTCAGCAAGGATCCGCAATTTTTTAAATGGCATGTCGTATTTTTTCATAAAGTTTTGATTCATTCGTTTTGCTATTTTCGGGAACGCGTGCAAATCTGTTTATCTATTTTTACATAATGTTTTGATTCTTTCCGCCGTAATGCGATTTTTGAACAAATCATGCCTAATAGGAATCTCTGAATCCTGCAAATATTTATGTTCCAGTCCAATATTTAAACTTTTTCACGCATGCAAATATTAAAAACCTTCCATTTTGCCCGCTTGACGAGCTTTAAGAAAAAAGCATGGATGACGTCTATAGTCACCCATGCTTTTATTAGCGGCGCTTTCTGTTTCTTAAAAATGTCGGGATGTCAAGCGTATCTTCTGCCTGCTGCAATGCACGGCTCGTAATGTCGTGAGTCGGCTCTTCCTTTTTCACTTCACGCTTAGTTGCAACATTTGGCTTCTTATTAGGAGCAAATGGTCTCGCTTCTTGCTTGCTAGGATTTATTTCAGTTTCTCTAAATCCAGTTGCAATCACTGTTACAACAATTTCATCCTTCAAATCTTCATTAATAACAGATCCAAAGATCATGTTGACATCTTGGTCCGAGGCTGATGCAACAATATCGGCAGCTTCTTGAACCTCATATAGGCTTAAATTTGTTCCGCCGGTAATGTTCATCAATACTCCTTGCGCCCCGTCAATTGAAGTTTCAAGAAGCGGACTTGAGATTGCTTTTTTGGCAGCTTCAGCCGCTCTGTTCTCTCCCGTTGCTACTCCGATTCCCATCAATGCAGAACCTTTGTTCGACATAATCGTTTTCACGTCCGCAAAGTCTAGATTGATGAGTCCCGGCACAGCAATTAAATCAGAAATACCTTGCACTCCTTGACGAAGAACGTTATCCGCTTCACGGAAAGCTTCAAGCATCGGCGTATTTTTATCAACAATTTCAAGAAGTCTGTCATTCGGAATCACAATAAGAGTGTCAACGGCTTCTTTCATGGCTGCAATTCCACCAGCCGCCTGCATAGCGCGTTTTCTTCCTTCAAACGTGAACGGCCTCGTGACAACGCCGACCGTCAGTGCTCCTAAATCTTTGGCAATTTGCGCAATGACAGGTGCTGCACCAGTTCCGGTGCCTCCTCCCATTCCAGCCGTTACAAACACCATGTCTGCACCTTTTACAGCTTCTTCAATTTGTTCCTTGTTTTCTTCAGCAGCTTTTTTTCCGACCTCTGGATTTGCTCCTGCACCAAGGCCCCTTGTCAATTTTGCGCCAATTTGCATTTTTGTTTCTGCTTTTGAAAGGTTTAATGCTTGTGCATCAGTGTTGACAGCAATGAACTCTACACCTTGCACACCATGTTCAATCATCCGGTTGACGGCATTATTTCCGCCGCCTCCTACTCCTATAACTTTAATTGTTGCAAAGCCGTCAATATTCGTATCGAACTCCAACATGCAAAATCCTCCCTAATCCATCAATGCTCTATTGACGAAATTTATTCGAAAAAGTACCCAAAAAATTTCTTCACTCTGCTCATTTTTTCTTCATTTTGACGCTTCGTTTTTTGCTTTAAAGTCACTTCATTCGCTTCACTCGGAACAGTTTGCTTAATCTGTTCCACCTCCACCTTCGATCCAATCCGTCTCCCTTGAATTTTTGCATTTTTGTAGGCAAACTGGATGAGACCGACACCTGTCATGTATTGAGGATTTCTAACACCTATGTAGTCGGGGCTAGCAATCCGAACATTGTGGGCGAGTACAGTTTGAGCAAGTTCAAGCACACCAGGAATGTTTGCACTTCCGCCAGTTAACACGAAACCTCCGGGCAATTCCCTGAAGCCCAGTTTTGCAATTTCTTGAGCTACAAGCAGAAAAATTTCCTCCATTCTAGCCTCAATAATATCAGCTATTTGAAGCTGATTGAATTTTTGCATTTTATCGCTGCCTATAATCGGAACATCAAACACCTCGTCTTCAGATGCATGATCATAAAAGGCATGTCCATGTTTAATTTTAATTTTTTCAGCATTTTCTGTGGAAGTTCTAAGACCAATTGATAAATCGTTGGTAATGTGTTCTCCCCCAACCGGTAGAACGGAAGTTGTTTTTAACTCTCCGTTTTCAAAAACTGCAATGGTAGTGGATCCCCCGCCAATATCGATAAGAGCTACGCCTAAATTTTTTTCGTCTTTGGATAAAGCAACTGAACCACATGCGAGAGGCTGAAGTGCAATATCCGTAATTTCAAGGCCTGCACGTTCAACGCAGCGCAGTAAATTATGTAGAATAGTTTTTGATCCGGTGATGAGCAGCCCTTCCATTTCCAGCCTTACTCCCAACATTCCCCTTGGATCATGTATCCCGTCAAGACCGTCTACAATAAACTGCTTTGGAATGCAATCTATAATTTCCCGATCTGGGGGAATGGATAAAACTTGTGCAGCTTCAATGACACGCCTTACATCTTCATTTTGAATTTCTCGGTTTTCACTTGAAACTGCCACTACTCCTTGACAATCTTGAAGTTTTACATGAGAGCCGCTCACACCGACAACAACTTTATGGAGGGGCATGCCGATCATTCTTTCCGCTTGTTCCACAGCCTTTTTAATAGAATGAACGGTTTCATCTATATCAACAATTGATCCTTTTTTTAAGCCTTTTGATTTCACATTACCAACACCAATAACGTTTAACGATTCATCCATCATTTCGCCAATGATTACTTTTACATTGGATGTACCGATGTCAAGACTGACAAATATTTCATTGCTGTTCAATGCTTTTGGCACCTCCTTATCCAATACTACTATTCTATTACGTCCAATAGAACAATACAATGAAACGAACGTTACATATTTGTTTCAATTTGTATATGTGTAAATTCAACACTTGATCTATTTTCCCTTTTAAAAGTTGGATTTTTTTTTGTGCGTATTTCTGCCGCTGTTCCATTTTGCGATTAAAATTCTGCGAATAACCGCTATATTTTGGAAAAGCCGAACTCCAAAAGCAAACATTGCTACTAAATACAAGTCTACACCAAGATGAACGCCGAGAAAAGCTAAACTTGCAGCTAAAAGTATATTAAAAAAGAATCCGGAAACAAACACAAGCTCATCATAAGAGTTTTGCAAGTATGCCCGGAATCCCCCGAACAGAGTATCAAGCGCAGCAAGTATGGCTATTGATAAATAGTTGGAATATTCATCTGGAATTTGAATGTTGCTGTACAGACCTAAGACGATACCTAAAAGAATTCCGATAACCGGGAGCCACATAACTAATTCCCTTCCTTTTCATCTTTAAGAGGCGCCATATTTTGAATGCGGATCGATTTTTCATAAGGCGGTATAATTAGCTGTTTCTGCGGTGCAGATACGGTCAATTTCAAATTATCAATCGCAAAATCGTCTTTCAATGCAGATCCATTTATTTTACTGTAAAGTTTTTCAGCGTCGTTTGATAAAATTTTGATTTCAATCGGGTAAGTGTTCAGACTGTTTCCGTCAATTTTCGTTATTCCGTTAATATCGCGGATAACGGTTGTGTTGACAACTCTGTATCCGTTTATTGAAATTTCTTTTGCTTCATAAGAGTTCACTTCATTGATCAGACGCTTTAAAAGCTCTGGCGAAATCGGCTGAATAGGTTTTCCGAGCAGGTTGCTGTCAAACAAAGGCTCAACTGTGAGAACGACACCCTCACCTTTTACTTCGGTTAAACCCGCTTTCGCCTTCAGCTCTTCTAAAGTATCTTTCAACGCTTTTTCAGGACTTTCGTTTTTTTCCATTTCCCTTTGCATTTGGTCATATTTGCGGATTTCTTCTAACAATTCCACTTGAAGCTTTTGTTCTCTTTTTAAATCTTCACGGAGCTCCCACATATCCCTCGTATCACGCTCGTCCGGTTCTTCTATGGATCGATATTGCACGCCAAGCATAAACCCAAAAATTGTTGTAATGATGGAAAATGTAAAGGCAAATTTCCATTTTGGTTTAATCAATCGTCCATCACCTTTCTTTTTTCTAGAGCTAGGTTAGCTAGGGTTTCCGCTAATCATCCAGTTCATTTGACAAATAGGGCCCCATTTTAATTTCTTTTTTCTTTTCCACCTTTACAACAATATTTTCATAGGCAAGCTGATCCAAAACGCCTCCTGCAATGTTTAGCGCCTGCGTCAATACCTCAGCATCTCCGATGGCAGAAATAACAAATGGAGCGGGAAATTGGTTTCCATCTACCGTTACGACGGGGCCGTTACAGATGATATAAGAATGATGGAATATTCTTTGTCCGTTGATCGCTACAGCGGTCGCACCTGAAATGAGCAATTCATTCACAACTTTAAAGATGTGGCTTTCATGAACAATATAATTGTTCACATTTTCCCCTTCTGGAACATAAGAAGAGTCTTCGAGCGTCACTTCAATCCCTTCGCCGACAACCCCTACCTCTCCTACAAACATCCTCAATTTTTCAACATCTTCAACTAAGTTATAATAAAGCTCTTTCTCTTTTTTCAATTGCTCTTCAATTTCTGTAACTTTTTTTTGTTTTTGAAAAAGCTCCTCCTGGAGCTTCCGGTTTGTTTCTTCTTGATTGATCAGCAGCTTTCTTGTTTCATATTCTTTTTCCCACTGTTCTGGTGATACATTCAAATCTTTTCTTTCTTTTGTCCATTGAAAAGAATATGAAATTAAGAAACCGACGACGAGCATAATAAAAAATAACATGACATGGCTGGCATTAGCTTTCCTCATCGGCTTTGTCCCCTTTATTCTTCTGTGATCCTTTCTTGCTGTAAGGCTCAAAATAAGAACCGACTTCTAAGTGGATAATCCCTTTTACTTTCGGGTTGAGTTCTTTTACAATCATTGGATATGAACGCATTTTTTCAGCAAAAGTTTTCATAGAAGCTCTCACTTCATAGCCGTTGTTCATAAATAATGTAATTATGTACGGATCCATTTTTTCCGGCGTATAGTGAACCTCAGAAATGGAATTGGAAATGGAATGCGGAAGGTTTGTCAATTGTTCAGTCATGAGATGAGCAAATTCAGCATCGTCAAAACCGAATAAGATCGGAGCATCAGGCACTTTTACGCTTTTTTGTCCATCTAAAGTTTCCCCGTTTTCCAAAACCGGGTAAAAGGATGATCCATTGGACACGTAGGCTACTCGTTTCATTTCTTCAATTTCAATCCGAATGGTGTGAGGGAAAATTTTGACTATGTTCGCACCTTTCACTTCTTTATGTTTTTTCAAGGCTTTGATCGTTTTTTCTTTATTAACACTCCAAAAATTCGTCTGTTGATCGATACCGGAAAGCGAAATGATTTCATCGCTGGGAACATTGACATTTCCGCTCACTTCTACGTTTTTCACTTTGCTTAACGGCGTTTCTAAATAAATAATTAATAAAATAAGCAAGGAGAAGGTGAGAATAAATAGTATAAATCTCCTATTTGCCTTTTGTTTGCGCTGCTGCTTGAGCTTCGGTATCCGATCCTCGATTGAAACGATTTTTTCTTTTTCCAAGTCTATGTTCACCCCATCCTAGATTCATTGAATCCAGGTTTAATATATAAGCTTGTCCAAAAGGAGCAAAAAATGTTTAAAGGTGAAAAAACGGCAATAGTATGCCGTTTTAAAAAAATCTTGTTGAAATATTATAACACAATGTACAAGCTGAAAGGGAGAAAGATTTTTTCCTATTTATTCCTTCCAACAATTTCAACTTCCGTTTCCATTTTGATTTGGAATTGCTCGTAAATCGTATTTTTTACAAAATCGATGAGGGCCAGAACATCTGAAGCTGTTGCATTGTCTTCATTGACAATAAAATTCCCGTGCATCTCTGATATTTTTGCGCCTCCGATTTTGTAGCCTTTTAAGCCGGCTTTTTCAATGAGCTGACCAGCATAATGAGGAAGGGGGTTTCGGAAAATGCTTCCTGCGCAAGGGTGGTTCCAAGGTTGTGTTTCACGGCGATATTCTTTATTTTTTTGCATCGTCGATACGATGCTGTCTCTATCTCCTTTTTTTAATTGAAATACCGCTTCTAAACATATTCCCGGGCGCTTTTTTTGCAAGATGGAGCTGCGGTATGAAAATTCCATTTCTTCATTGGAAAGCCATTCTAATGTCCCATCTGCAAACAAAATATGCGCCTTTTTGAGAACATTTGAAATATCCGAGCCGTGCGCACCCGCATTCATATAGACCGCACCGCCTACAGATCCGGGAATGCCGCTGGCAAATTCTAAACCAGACAATCCTTTTCGGCTGATCAATGTTGACAGGCTGACTAATGAATAGCCTCCCCCCACTGTGATCTCCTCATCTTGAATGGTTAAATGGCTGATGCCGTTCCCTAATTTAATTACGACCCCGGCAATTCCTTCATCTAAAACAAGTAAATTGGATCCTCTCCCTATTACGCGCCAATCTGCATGATGCTTTTTGATGATTTCCATTGTTTTCATTAAGCCTTCAATGCTTTTTGGCTCGACAAACACATCTGCCGGTCCGCCGACTTTCATCGTTGTATGTTTTTTTAACGGCTCATTCTCAAGCACTTTTCCTATATCAGCTCGAATTAACTCTTCCAACAGCTGCTTCACATGTATCCCCCCATTTTCAAATCTTGTTATTAGCAGCGGCAAGTTCGTTCATGACTTGATAAAGCCTTTTGGCTGCATCACGAACTCCCAGTTCAAAAGAAGCTTCGCTCATGCTCTTCAACGTTTCCGGATTCAGTAAAATTTGATCGATCAACGTTAACAAACGATGCCCTGTTAAATTTTGTTCAAGCAATAAAACGGCAGCGTTTCTTTCACTGAGTGTTCGGGCATTTGCTTCTTGATGATTGGCTGTAACATACGGGCTTGGAATTAATATGCTTGGAAGACCAAGCGCTGTTATTTCCGCTAAAGTCGTAGCACCTGCTCTTGATACGATTAAATCAACTGCTGCCAGCACATCCGGCATTTGGTGGATAAACGGTTTGATAATAATATTTTTCAGCCGGCCGCAATCACCTATTTGTTCCATTATTTGCTTGTAATGAACCTCACCGGTGACATAAACAATTTGATACGGCTTTTTCGATAATTCGTCAAGGATGCTGAGGACAGATTCATTAATCGGTCTTGCCCCGCGGCTTCCTCCAAAGATGAGCACGGATTTTACATTCTCTGTTAAATTTAAAGATGATTTACCTTTTGCCCGATCGCCGCCAATCACTTCCTGCGCGCGAGGATTTCCTGTTAGAACAACTTTTTCTTCCGGAAAAAATTTTTTGGAGCTTTCAAAAGAAATGGCGACTTTATCAACATATTTTGCTAAAAATTTATTAGTCAAACCAGGCACGCTGTTTTGTTCGTGGATGATTGTCGGTATTCCGAGTCTGTTGGCCGCATAAACGACTGGTCCCGAAACATATCCTCCAGTCCCAATTACAACATCCGCCTGAAACTCTTTTAGCAGCTTTTTGCAGATGGCGAAGCTGTTGAAAAATCGATAAACTGTTTTAACATTATCAAACGACAGCTTTCGTTTAAAACCGCTAATTTTAATCGCTTTAAACGGGATCCCTTCCCGTGCCACAATCTCTTTTTCCAGTCCATTTTCCGTCCCAATATATAAAAAATTGGCATGAGGGTCATATTTTTTCACTTCTTTTATGAAAGCAAGCGCAGGATAAATATGACCGCCGGTTCCTCCTCCACTTACGACAATGTTCATTCAAAAAGCCCCCCTGAAATGTTAGAAACTTTTTATAAAACAGTTAAAAGAGGCTGAGCAAACAAGCCGAAAAGCCCCTTTTTTTCCATATTTATCCGGATTGGAAAGCTTAATATTTTGCATATCGGCTAATATTTAAAAGCACCCCGATTGCCATCAGCATTAACGTCAGTGACGATCCTCCATAGCTTAAAAACGGAAGGGTGATGCCCGTTACAGGCATTAATCCTGTGACAACCCCGATATTGATCATCACTTGAATCGCAACCATTGCAACAATGCCGACAGCTAGCAAGCTGCCGAATAAATCAGGCGCGTTCAACGCGATTAAAATTCCCCGCCAAAGCAAAAGAGAGAATAATAAAAGCACAAGAGAACCGCCTATAAACCCCAATTCTTCCGCAACGATCGCAAAAATAAAATCTGTTTGTGGCTCGGGCAAATAAAAAAACTTTTGTCTGCTTTGACCCAATCCTAATCCGAAAAGGCCTCCAGGGCCAATTGCATAAAGCGATTGAATAATTTGAAACCCGCTCCCAAGCGGATCCTCCCATGGATTGAGGAACGAAGTGATCCTTTTCATACGATAAGGAGCTGATAACACAAGAGCGGTAAAACCGAGTGCACCTATCAATCCCAGTCCGATAAAATGGCTAATTTTCGCTCCTGCTGCAAAGATCATGACGACACATGCTCCCATCATCACCGTTGCTGTTCCTAAATCCGGCTGAAGCATAATGATCCCAAATGCTAAAAAGACTAATCCTAAGGACGGGAAAAGCCCTTTTTTAATGGTTGTTACAAATTTTTGATTTTCGGACAAAAATTTAGCCAGAAAGGCGATCATCGCTAGCTTCATAAACTCAGAAGGCTGAATGGAAAATGCCCCGACACCGATCCAGCTTCTGGAGCCATTTCGTACAACGCCAATTCCAGGAATCAACACGGCAATCAGCAAAACGAAGCATACGATTAAAAGCACCTTTGCCCACGTTCTCCATGTCCAATAGTCTATATTCATAAAAAAGAACATGGCAACAATGCCCAAGGCGGCAAACAGCAGCTGCCGCTTTGCAAAAAAGAATGCATCGTCAAATTTATACGTTGCCCATATGGCGCTTGCGCTATATACCATGATTAACCCGATCGAAAGCAGCAAAATAGTGATCAAAATTAAAACGAAATCTGGAGATTTGCTTTTTGTCGACACGCCGAACACCCCATCTTTTTTAAGCTTAAGGGTACGAGCCCTTATTTTAGCTTATGCACGGCGTTTATGAAAATGTCTCCTCTCTCTTCGAATGTTTTATATTGATCCCAGCTAGCACAGGCCGGAGAGAGCAAAATGACATCACCTATGTCCGATATGCGAAACGCCGCAAAGACTGCTTGTTCCACATTATCGACATGTTCTATCAGTTCTATTCCAGCCTTCTTTGCAGCCTTCTTTATTTTTGGGGCAGTTTGTCCAAAGGTGATGACTGCTTTCACATGTTTGAGATACGGGATTAATTCATCAAACTCATTCCCCCGGTCAAGCCCTCCGGCCAACAATACAACAGGGGATGAAAAAGCTTCCAGCGCTTTTGTTGTTGCCAAAATATTCGTGGCTTTCGAATCGTTATAAAATTTTCTTCCTGAAACTTCGCCGACATATTGCAGGCGATGCTTTACACCTGAAAACGATGCCAGCACCTTTTGAATCGCTTTGTTTCCAACATTTTTCGCCTTTACTGCACAAATAGCGGCCAAAATATTTTCTAAGTTATGCTTGCCGACAAGAGCGATATCTTTTATATCAATAATTTTTTCACCATCATACCAAATGGATTCATTTTGGATATAAGCACCATTTGATACTTCCTTATTGGTTGAAAAATAAATTTTCTTTCCGTTTGACAGTTCAGACAGACGCACAACATCTTGATCATCCGAATTGATAACCGCAACCGATTGGTCATCTTGGTTTGAAAAAATTTTCCCTTTCGCTTGCATGTAGTTTTCGCGAGTTCCATGATAGTCTAGATGGGCATCAAAAATATTTAACAAGACTGCGACTGAAGGTTTAAAATGAATGGTCCCTAAAAGCTGAAACGAGGATACCTCCATAACTACAATATGTTCCTTTGTCGCTTCCTGCACAACTTCACAGGCTACATTTCCGATATTTCCTGCCAGCAGCGGCTGTTTTCCATCTGCCTTCAGCATTTCGTATATTAAAGTTGTCGTCGTCGTTTTTCCATTCGATCCAGTTATCGCAATAATTTCCGCTTCAGAAATTTGATACGCAAGCTCGACTTCGGTTATAACGGGAATATTTTGGCTCGCTGCTTTTTGTACGATTGGGTTTGTGTATGGAATGCCTGGATTTTTTACAACAATATCAATATTATGCTCCTCGAGCAATTGTTCCGGATGTTCTCCTAAAATAAGTTTGATCCCTAAACTTTCAAGTTCTTTTACATCATCATTTGCTTCGTATGGTTTCATGTCGTTTACGGTAACACGAGCACCTAGTTTATGCAATAATTTAGCGGCTCTCAAGCCGCTTTTCGCCAAACCTAATACGAGAACGTTTTGATCGACATACATTTGTACATTTTTCAATTATAACCACACCTCGATGATAATTCCTAGTATTGCAAAAAGCAAACCCATCGCCCAGAATGTCACGACGACTTTCCATTCCGACCATCCGTTTAATTCATAGTGATGATGGAGCGGGCTCATTTTAAACACTCTTTTTCCAGTCATTTTAAAGGAAATTACTTGAATAATGACTGATAATGTTTCAATAACAAACACGCCGCCAATCACTATAAGCAAAATTTCTAATTTTGTCAAAATGGCTACAGCGACAATCGCTCCTCCTAAAGCCAATGAGCCAGTATCTCCCATGAACACTTTTGCAGGGTGAGCGTTGAACACTAAAAAGCCTAATACGGAACCGACCACTGCAACACTAAAGATGGCGATATCATATTGACTATTGTTCCATGCCAATACAGCAAATGCTCCGAAAGCAATTGCAGCGCAGCCGGACAACAATCCATCGAGACCGTCGGTCAAATTGACGGCATTTGAGCCGCCTACAAGCATAAACAAAATAAGAACGGGGTAGAGCCAGCCAAGATCAAAAGAAAGTTCCGTCCCCGGCAATCGAATTTCTGTAGAGAACTCAAATTGATTTAAAACAAAATAAAAAATAACCGCAACAATGATTTGACCGATTAATTTTTGTTTTGAAGTCAGCCCGAGATTTCTTTTTAACACCACTTTAATCATATCGTCTAAAAATCCGAGGAGTCCGTAACCGATCGTTACAAACAACAGCAAAAACGTTTCGATCCCCGGTTCCGAAAATTTATTGGTCATGACAATAGTGGTGATGATGATGGATAAAATAATCATGACTCCGCCCATCGTCGGAGTTCCGGATTTTTTTTGGTGGGATTTTGGTCCTTCATCCCGAATACTTTGGCCAAATTTCAGCCTTCTTAAAAATGGAATAAAAATGGGAGAAAGTAATACACTGATTAAAAAGCCCATTAAGATGGTAAAAAGCACGACTTGTTCTAGCATTGATACTTCCTCCTCCCACCAAAACCAACATTTGCCTTTATATCCATATGATTATTGATGTTAAACCATTCCAATTTCATAACAAATCCTCTTCCTGCTTGATTATTTATTCTCTTTCAATTGAATAGCGCGAATAGCCACTTTTCGATCATCGAAGTCAAATTTTTTGTCCCCGATTTGTTGGTATGTTTCATGGCCTTTTCCTGCAATGACGACGACATCTCCTTCTTCTGCATTGCTGATTGCAAATTGGATGGCTTCCTCTCGATCGACAATTGAATGAAAAGGTTCCCCGTCGACACCAGCTGTCATATCTTTTAATATTTGATGCGGATCTTCATTTCTAGGGTTGTCGGAAGTAAAAATTGGAATGTCCGCCCACTGAACAGCAATTTTCGCCATAAGCGGACGCTTCGTTCGATCGCGGTCTCCTCCGCAGCCAACGACTAAAATGACTCTCTTTTTGGCAAACTCCTTCACCGTTTTCAATAAATTGTCCAAGCTGTCTGGTGTGTGAGCATAGTCAATAATGACGGAAAAATTTTGTCCGCAATCTACTAACTCAAATCGGCCGCGCACACCTTCCATCGATTCGACCGCTTCGATGATCTTTTCGATCTCAACACCTGAAACTAAAGAGGCCGCAATAGCAGCAAGAACATTATAAACGCTGAATTTCCCGACTAATTTCATTTGTACAGGAAATGTACCTTCAGGAGTAACGAGGAGAAAAGAAGTCCCGCTTGCATTCATTTTCAAATCTTTCGCCATAATCTCACATTCGTTTTCAATTCCATATGTAACGATATGGGAAGAAGTCATATGTCTGTAATAGTCAGAGGCTGGATCATCACCATTTAAAATAGAAAATTTTGGATGTTCATGGTCGTATTTATTTCCGAGCTGAGCAAACAATAATCCTTTTGCATTTCGATATTCTTCCATTGTTTGGTGATAGTCTAAATGGTCTTGGGTGAGATTCGTAAATACCGCAACATCAAAATCACAGCCGTGGACTCGTCCCATATGGAGCGCATGTGAGGAAACCTCCATACTGGCGTGGGTCACGTTCTCCTCGATCATCTTTTTAAATGTTTTTTGCAGGGTTAAGCTGTCAGGCGTTGTATTTTTTACTTCGTATTGTTGATCATTTATTTTTGTATACATTGTTCCGATTAAACCGGTTTTATAGCCGGCATTGCGAAAAATATGATCAATTAGATGGGTCGTAGTCGTTTTTCCGTTCGTGCCCGTAACACCGATGAGGTGAAGCTTATGTGTTGGCTGGTCATAAAAATAATCAGCCAGAACAGCCATTGCCCGTTTCGTGTCCTTTACGACAATTACCGGGATATTATCCGGCAGATGGTTTAGCGGTTTTTCTGATAACAGAGCGGCTGCGCCTTTTTTTACTGCTTCTAAAGCAAACTCATGACCGTCTACCGTAAAGCCTTTGATGCAAATAAATAAGCTGCCTTCCTTCACAGCGCGCGAATCCATTTCCAATGAAGTAATCTCAGGATTTCCATTCCCATACCGTTTATAATGTTGTAGAGCGGTGAGAATTGCATCTAATTTCATAACGATAATCCTTTCTCAAAAAAACATTCTCCATTATTTTATCTTAGCTTAAAATGTGCGACAAGGGCTTTTCAAAAGCAGTTGTTTCAAAAAGCCCTTTTTTAGAAAATTATTCGTCTGTTGCCGCCTCGTCCCCTAATAAAATTCGTACAGTAGATCCTTCTTTTACCTTTACGCCTGCTTTTGGCGATTGTTCAACGACTACCTTGCCGTCGCCGTTTACATCAAGTTTTAAATTTATAAGCTGCTGGGCCAGCTCCTGTTTTGAGAGTCCTAAAACGTCCGGCACTGTAACGAACTTTTCATCCAGCCAAGTTTCCTTTTTTTCCATTTGCTTCGTTCTAGGCTTCACACCGAGCTCTCGGAGACTGTCTTTTATGACTGTTCCTACAATGGGTGCGGCGACAACACCGCCAAATTGCACCGTTCCCTTCGGATTGTCAACTGCGACATAAACAACTATATGAGGGTTGTCTGCAGGTGCAAATCCAATAAACGATACAATATGATTGTTTGTCAAATATCCTCCGCCGGGTGCAGCTTTTTGCGCAGTCCCCGTTTTTCCTCCGACCCGGTACCCCTCAACAAACGCTCCTCTTCCAGTTCCTTTTGCAACGACACTTTCAAGAGCAGCACGAATTTGTTTGGATGTTTCCTCGGAAATAACGCGTCTTTTTGCCTCAGGAGTCTTTCTTGATACAACATCTCCTGTATCCGGGTCGATCCATTCTTTTGCGATATTCGGCGTATATAAAATACCGCCGTTGATTGCGGCTGAAACAGCGGCCACTTGCTGGATCGGCGTTACAGAGACCCCTTGGCCGAACGCTGTGGTTGCAAGCTCAACAGGTCCAACTTGACTTTGACGAAACAGGATGCCGCTTCCTTCACCCGATAAATCAATCCCCGTTTTTTCACCGAAGCCAAATTTTTTAATATATTCAAACAAAGTCGATGTTCCCAGCCTTTGTCCAAGTTCAACAAATCCCGGGTTGCATGAATTTTGAACAACTTCAAGAAACGTTTGATCTCCGTGGCCGCCTTTTTTCCAACATCTTAATGTCGCACCGGCAACTTTTACATAACCTGGGTCGTGAAAATGCTCTCTATAAAGATCAACTTTATTTTCTTCAAGAGCGGCAGCTAACGTGATAATTTTAAATGTCGATCCAGGTTCATACGTGCTCCAGATCGGCAAATTTCGGTTATATACTTTCGGATCGACATGTTGATATTTTGTCGGATCAAATGTCGGTCTTGATGCCATGCCTAAAATTTCCCCGTTGTTCGGATTCATAGCAATGGCAATCATTCCGTCCGGATTGTATTTCAATTCGGCAATGTCCAATTCCCTTTCAATGATCGATTGAATTTTTGCATCAATCGTCAGCTTTAAATTCAAGCCGTCCACAGGAGGCATATATTCCTCCACTTCATTTGGCATTCTTTTTCCTTTGGCATCAGAATAAAATTTAACATATCCTTTTTGCCCTTTCAATTGCCGATCATAATATAATTCAAGCCCGCTTAGCCCTTGGTTGTCGATCCCTGTAAAGCCTAAAACGTGCGCTAAAAGTCTTTTATACGGATAATACCTTTTGGAATCCTCCGCAATGTAAACGCCTTTTAAATTTAAACTGCGTATTTCTTGCGCTTTTTCGTCAGATATTTTCCGTCCTTCTGGATGAACACGGACAATCATTTCTTTTTTCGTTACATATTGATAAGCTTTTTCCGTCGGCATATTTAAGACAGAAGCAAGCTTTTGTGCCGTTTCTGCTGGATTTTCGACCTGCCGGGGAATGATAAAAACGCTCGGAGCACTGACATTTGTCGCAAGCTTCTCCCCATTCCTGTCCACGATTTCTCCCCGCTTTGGTTCAAAAGGGATATTTCGGCTCCATAAATCTTTGGCAAGAGAGGTTAATTGCCCTCCTAACACAAATTGTACATATCCTAGTCTTACTTCAATCACGGCAAAAATTAAAAAACCTGCCAATAGGACGAAAACGAGCCGTTTTCTGACTGTTACATTTGAAACGCGCATATATCTGATAACTCCCCTCATGTAGGTTCGCTATCAAAATATATGCCTCGTCCATTTAATATAGAACAAGCTTCAAGCGGAAGCAGGCGCCCGCTTGCCGAAAAGCTCGCAGATCTTTTTTTTTCAAAAGCGGGTGTTCCTCTACTTAGGTTTTTTCAGCTTAATAATCAATTGATCTCCTTTTCGAATTTCAGTGCCTGGTTTAATATTTTGTGCGTTAACATATCCGCTTCCTTCATATTTCA
This sequence comes from Aeribacillus sp. FSL M8-0235, assembly GCF_038000355.1. Taxonomy (NCBI): domain Bacteria; kingdom Bacillati; phylum Bacillota; class Bacilli; order Caryophanales; family Bacillaceae; genus Aeribacillus; species Aeribacillus sp. FSL M8-0235. Next base: position 2,269,268 of record NZ_JBBOBW010000001.1, read on the forward strand.
GCTCAAGATCCATGATGGAACACAGCTTCATCACATCTCGCAAAGACCATCCAGTAATGTTCGGCATTTTCACAGTACCATCTGTTAAAAGAAAAACTTTTTCTCTATCGATCACCTGTGAGGTCGAGCTTGGATATTGGGAGGTGACTGTGCCCCCGCCGCCTAGTACGATTGGTTGAATTTGCTGTTTTTCGAGCTGTTGAACGGCTTGTTGAACCGGCTGGCCTTTATATTCAGGCAGTAAAACTCCGACTTCTTTTTCATTTTTAACATTTTTTTCTTCCTTCGCAGCAGCAGTCGTCGGTTCAATTTTTAAATATTCAAGACTATTTTTCATCACTGATTTAAAAATCATGGAAACAGGAGCTGCACCTGTTTCTGTCGGCTTCAACTTCGGCTGCTGAACAGCAATGTAAACAATGAGCTCTGGATTTTCTTTTGGAGCCATCCCTAAAAAGGAAAATACATAATTTTCCCGGCCCGTTAAATAACGCCCTCCTTCTCCGGCTATTTGAGCTGTCCCAGTCTTCCCGGCGATGTGATACCCCGGTATTTGAAAAGGTTTCCCTGTTCCATGTTCAGATGTCACAACAGTTTCTAAAATGTCAAGCGTTTTCGCAGCAGTTTCTTTTGTGATTGGTTCGCCTTCTACCGATGGTTCCGTCTTCTTTAGCACTCGATTTGTGTCAGGGTCTACAATTTTATCGATGACATAAGGCTTCATCATCTTCCCATCGTTGGCAATAGCTGTTGCAGCTTGTACGAGCTGGATTGGTGTGAAAGCTGACGCTTGTCCAAATGCAGTCGAAATTTTATCTCTCTCCCATTTATAGTTCAACTTGCTGTTCTCTTCGTTCGGCAAATCAATACCCGTTTTCTCTAAAAACCCAAAACGATTTAAATATTGATAAAACCGCTCAAGCCCAATCTTTTTATGCGCTAATATGGCGAAACCGACATTGGATGACCGCTGAACAGCTTCATCAAACGTAATGGTGCCCCATCCGACATTGTTATGATCGTATATAGGACTTGCGCCTTTTACTTTATACATCCCGGACTTATATTTTTCGTTGCCGTTATAAACCCCTTCATTGACCGCAGCAGCTAATGTAAAAATTTTCATTGTCGAACCAGGCTCAAAACGGTAAGAAACAGCGTCATTGTAAAAATTTTGAATATCACGCTCGTTTGGATCAAAGCTTGGCCGCTGAGACATCGCTAAAATTTTCCCCGTTTTTGGGTCTGCGACAATTCCGATCATTTTCGTCGGCTGATATTGTTTTTCAGCTTCATTTAACGCATCTTCCAAAAACGTTTGAATTTTTTGGTCAATTGTTAAATAAACGTCGGCTCCGTTATTCGGCGTAACAATTTTGTCTTTGCTGCCCGGCAGCTTGTAGCCGCTTCGGTCGCTTTCATATATCACATATCCGTCTGTTTCCTGCAAATATTTATCTAAGCTTTTTTCTATCCCCAGCTGCCCGGTTGTTTTTCCTGTCTTTTCATCTTGCTTGGCGTAGCCAATCACATATGATGCAAATTTTCCGTTTGGATAAAAACGTTTTGTATCGCGAATAAAACCGATGCCGGGCAATTTAAGCTTTTCAATTTGCTGTTTTTTCGCAAAGCTGATGTTCCTTCCTTTTTCTCCGAATTCGACCTGAAATTTGTCTTTTTTCAAAATAGCTTCTATTTCTTTCTGTTTCATTCCAAGAATGGGAGCTAATTTTTCTGCCGTTTCTTCAGGATCGACAACATGATTCGGATGGTCGGGATCCGTTGTCATTTTTTCATCCAATACAGCTACTAATGTATAGGTAACAGTATCTTCAGCGAGCACGTTTCCTTTTTGATCCAATATTTGGCCGCGGCGGGCTTCAAGCATGCGCTTTTTTTCATATTTTTCTTTTGCCTTAACAGCTAGCACTTGACCATCGACAGTTCCTGTCGCTTGAATGTAGAAAAACCTCCCAAATAAGATAAAAAAGAGCAGAACAAATATTACGGATAATATTGCTGCTCCCCGATTCATATTTTTGCTTTTCTTCATCCCAATCAGTCCTGTATGCCTTTTACTTTGCTTGGATCTAATGTGAAGCCTAAGTCTTTAGCAATTTTATAAATTCTTTCAGGTCTTTTCAATTCATCGACCTGAAGGTTTAAATCACTGTTGATTTTTTCCTGATTTTCAATTTTAGCTTCGATTTTCTGCATTTCTATATTTGCTTGATACAATTTCACACTATTTGAGATAATCCAAATGGAGCATACCAGCATCAAAAATAAAAAAACAACAAATAACAGTTTCTCGCCTAATGTAATGGAGGATCTTTTTCGTTTAACAACGAGGGGTTGTTTTGCATGCTTCTTTTCTTCTTGTCGCCTTTCTTGAATTTTGACAGCTAAATTGCTCATAGAAAACCTCCTATTTTTTAATCTTTTCTGCTATACGAAGTTTAGCGGATCTCGCCCTTCGATTTTCTTCAATTTCTTTTTCCGACGGCACGATCGGTTTTTTTGTTATAATTTTGATTTCTGGCAGCATTTCGTTGGGAATTATCGGTATGTTGCGCGGAATTTCTGCTTGGCTGGCAGCTTTTCTAAACGCCAGTTTGCAAATTCGATCTTCTAAAGAATGGAACGTAATGACACATATCCGCCCTTCTGGAGCTAACAGTTCAATTGCCTGACTAACCGCGCTTTCAAAAGCGGAAAGCTCGTCATTGACGGCAATTCTAATTGCTTGAAAGATGCGTTTGGCAGGATGCCCGCCTTTTCTTCTAGCGGCGGAAGGAATGGCCTCTTTTATAATTTCCGTCAGCTCGCCAGTTGTTTGAATGGTCTTTTTTTTGCGGGCAAGTTCAATTTTTCGAGCAATTTGCTTTGAAAATTTTTCTTCTCCGTATTGAAAAAAAATTTTTACAAGCTTTTCATAGGGCCAGGTGTTGACAATGGTAAAAGCGGAAAGCTCTTGGTTTTGATCCATTCTCATATCAAGAGGAGCGTCATATTGATAGCTGAAGCCTCGTTCCGGTGTGTCCAGCTGAGGCGAAGATACTCCCAAATCAAACAAAATCCCGTCTACTTTATGAATATCCCTAGAGAAAAGCTCTTCTTTTAAATGTTTAAAATTGCTTTTGATGATGGTTACTTTATCTTGGAAGGGCTTGAGTTTTTCCTTCGCAAAAGCAATTGCAGCTTCATCTTGGTCAAAGGCGTATAAATGTCCAGTTGTCAGCCTTTTAGCAATTTGTTCGCTATGGCCTGCCCCTCCTAATGTGCAATCAACATAAATTCCGTCCTCTTTTATTCGTAAACCTTCAATCGCTTCATCCAGCAAAACTGTCTTATGTACAAACAATATCCAGCACCTCGTTTCCAACGGAAGAAGTTTTGATCATGGATAGGATGAACATCAAATATCAAAATCAATCATGTTTTCTGCAATTTCTTCAAATGATTCTTCTTGTTCAGCCACGTATTGCTCCCAATTTTGTTTGCTCCAAATTTCTATCCGACTGGAAACGCCGATGACGACGCATTCTTTTTCCAATTTCGCGTAAGCAAGAAGTGGAGCCGCAATGTTAATCCGTCCTTGCTTGTCCATTTCACATTCAATAGCGCCGGAAAAGAAAAATCGTGTAAAAGCTCGGGCATCTTTTTTTGTTAATGGGAGAGCTTTCAGTTTCTCTTCAATCACTTTCCATTCGCTGAGGGGATATCCAAACAAGCATTGATCAAGACCTCTCGTGAGAACAAACTTCTCGCCAAGGCCTTCCCTGAATTTTGCGGGTACGATCAATCTTCCTTTTGAATCGATCGTATGTTGGTATTCTCCCATAAACATCACGTTGGCCCCACTTTCATTTCTTTTCCACCACTTCCCCCCACTTTTCACCACAAATTTATTGTACTATTAATGGACATAAAAAAAAACCCTGTATGACACAGGATTTTTCAAAAAATAGTTTTATAATTTGACAATTTTATGTTTTCCATTGAAAGTATATGTCAACTGCTGCAAATCTTTTACAAAATTCGGCCCATATTTGTTTAAATAGTAATAAATATTCCATACTCTTTCTTGCCATTGATTATTCGGTTTCAGTGAATACTCAATACGCCTGAACTTTTGCAGCTCTGCTTCATATTTTGCATGTATCTTTTTTTGAACGATCCTTTCCACAAAATCTATCTGCTGTTCGATAAATTGTGCGTTTTTCCGCAATACGGGCGCTAAGCTTTGGTCGAAATCCTCTATTTTTTCTCGCAATGACCGATGAATGTCCTCAATCTCTACTTTTGCTTTCGACACATATGTGCTGACATCAAACGGCTCCTTTTGTTTAAACCACCTATGTTTTAACGGTTCAACCCCCTGCGTAAGAACCTCTTCCAACGGCAGGTCCAATTCTAGCAAGTCCGACTCTATGTTTCTTTCTAAAATCGTCAAATGAATTCTCGGAATAACTGGCGGCACATTCATCGAGAATAAATGAAATACCCCTTTTAATTCTGCCCAATACGCAATTTCTCCTGGTCCGGCGATAAAAGCCAAAGTCGGAAGCAAATATTCCTGCATGACCGGTCTTGTCACTACATTATTGCTGAACTTCCATGGATTTATTCTGACTTCTTCTAAAAGATCAGACAACGAAGACGTCCAATTGATTTCAGGGATCGAAAACAGATTCTTCTCTTTTTCTATGAGCAAATAGCGCTCATCTTCTATTTGATAAAACAGATTGGCGCAGTTTTCTCTCATTGTAATTGCTTGATATTGATATCCTTCTTCTTTTAAAATTTGCTGCTGCTTGACGACTTGATGATAAATGCTGTCAGTTGCCATGAGCATTTGTTCGAAATAAGATTTTTCCAATTCCCGCAATTCTTTTGATCCAGAGTTGATGAGTACAATTCCTTCATCTCCGAACATGGAGATGAGTAATCGTTCAAAAAATTCAACATAAGTGGCAGATTGGTCAAGCTCATGATACAAAGAAGCAAGCAAATGTTTCGTATATTTCGTTTCGCCAAATGCCGCAAAAACTTCTTCCAGCCAAATGCGACAAGCGTTTTTATCAATTGATAACTCCGATATCATTGTTTTTTTTCGCTGTGTTTGCATGATCGTTTTCTTTTTCAAACGCCCTCTGTCTGTCACATAGAGATGATTAATTTCGTCAAAGTCATGATCCTCCCCCGCGATCCAAAAAACGGGAACAACAGGTATGTTCAGCTTTTTCTCTTGCTCTTTCGCCAATGCCAATATGGAAATGATTTTATGTATTGTATATAAAGGTCCTGTTAAGAGTCCAGCTTGCTGACCGCCCACAACGACGACACTATTCGGATTTTTTAATTTTAAAATATTCTCCATTATCTGTTCTGTTGCGTTCAGCCGCTTATGATATTGGATTAAAACATCCGCCAGCTCCTCCCTCTTATAAGTCCTTGATAAAATATCGTCATATCTTTTTTGAAATACATCTTCTTGAAATGGATCATAATCAAAATATTTTTCAACCTCTAATCGCCGATTTATATAATTGTTCACAAAAGGATTGGATTGAGGAAGGAAGAGTTCAAACGCCTCCATATCTATTAACTTCCTTTCTTCGTTCATTATCATTACCCCGACAAGAGTATAGCATGTAATATTTTTAAACAAAAAAATTTTGCTTTTATTTATTCACATTTGATTCATTATGTACATAAACACCCCGATGATCGCCATGCTCTCAGACAGCAGAAAAAATATTAAAAAAGAGCTTCTCCACATCATTTTCAATGCTTTCATCCATTTGATCTCGTCAGTGAATACGAATTGAAGTCCAGCTGTCGCCAAAAAAAGCAGCAAATATAAACAAAGCAGCCATAAAAACGATGGATGATGCCAAATAACAGAAAGCTTGATCCAAAATGAAACGGCAAAAAATACAGTAGCCACATCAACGCTCAAAAGGAAAGATTTTTTCTTACTCTTTAATAAAACACGAAAAAGAACCAAAAACAGCAGCCACGCGGCCAATGGAAACGTCACAAAAAAGGCGATGATTCCTATAACAATTCCCATCAACGTTCCTCCTGGTTTTCCAACCCTTTAATCGCATTGTACAAAAATTCCATTGTACAAGTATGAGCACCCTTTTCTTTCCCTTTTTGAATGAGATCCCCTAATATTGAATCAATTTCTGTTTTTTTATGATGTTCAATATCCGACAGCATTGATGAACGATTGTTTTTTGTCTTTATTGCAATACTTTCAATATATTCCCATAAATCATCCTTTTCATTTATTTCAAGAACATCACATACTTCGTGAAATAGCTTTTTGGCAAGCTTTGCAACATAAGGATTGCTGACGATGTGGCCATTCGGCATTCGAAATAAGGCAGTTAATGGATTAATAACTGCATTGGCGGCCAGTTTTTTCAATACAACCGGCACCCAATCCTCTTCATATTGTATCAAAAATAATGGATCAGACGTATTTAACTGATCAATAAATTCCCGCGCCCCACCGCCGTCATACGGGCTGATGCGAATTTTCCCAATACCAGTATGGTGAACGGTATTGGGGGATTTTTTTAAGGCGCCGTGCTCTACAACCCCTATATACAATTCATGTTGGGCAAGCTCTTTCATTCTGCCGATATGAGTTATGCCGTTTTGAACAAATACAATCTTTTTCGGCGGCAATTGCTTTAGATTTCCAAATAATGACGGCAGACTATATTGCTTGACAGCAATAATTAATATTTCTTCTTTATATAATACATCTGCACGTGATTTTACATATGCAGTCCAAGGGTTCGGGCCTATGACATGTATCCCTTCTGTCCTTACCGAAATTGCCTGCTCTTCCGTCTTTGTATAAAGGGTAATGTCATGTTTTCGGCTAAGGTATGCCGATATTAACAAGCCTACAGCTCCTCCGCCAATTACACCGATCTTCAAGTTCTCCACCTCTCTCATATGTATCATAACAAACAAAAACTAAAAATTCTTCTTTTTCCTGAATATAATTAAAAATTTGATTATATTTGCTTTTTTATTATTTTTTCAATGTTATTTTCTCTTTATGTTTAGTATAATGTGAGTGAAAAGGCGTCTATCATTATAGCGGCAATTGGGGGAGATTCGCCATGGTAAAAGTGGAAAAATTATTAGTCAATTATAAAACTTTAGAGGAATTTAAAAAATTTAAAGAATACGGTTTACAAGAATTATCCATGCTGGAGGATTTAGAAGCAAATATTATCGAAAATAACAGCGATTCGCCCTTTTACGGGATTTACTACGGAGACAAATTAATTGCCCGGATGAGTTTATATCGGGTGGATAAAAAATATGATCAATATTTTGAGCCAAAACAGGACTATCTTGAGTTATGGAAATTGGAAGTGCTTCCTGAATACCAAAGAAAAGGGTATGGAAAAGCGCTAGTTGATTTTGCCAAATCGTTCGGCTTGCCTATAAAAACAAATCCGCGTATGAAATCGGCTGGCTTTTGGGAAAAGATGGGCTTTGTCCCTGTAAAGTATGATATGAAACGAGATCGTGGAGAAAATCCTCTCGTTTGGTATCCTAACGGTGTCACTGTCAAAGAAAAGGGAGCTCATTAAAAAAGGGGCTGTCCGATAAGTCCCTAAAATGAAGCAAGTGGAGAAAAACAATTCGTTTCTCTCCACTTGCTTTTATATTTTTTCGATTTTTATCTGAAAGTAGCTGGCGGATACCGGCTACTTTCAGTATGTTGTGGGCTAATGCCACAATCCCAAACTCAACATGTACCTTGTCGAGGCCCCGCAAAGAAAATCTGCGGAACGACCGATTGCCCTTGATGTGACCGAACACACTTTCTGCCTCGACTTTGCGTCGAGCGTAGATAGCGGCTTTCTCTTCACATTCAAGGGCTGTTTTGGCCTTTGCTTTCATTTCTTCGAAGATGGGATTCCAGTGAACTTGTCGGTTGCCTTTCGCTTTTGTGCATTTCGCTTTCAATGGGCAATCGGTACAATCTTCACATTCGTATATTTTGAAGCTTTGTTCATAGCCAGATGGATTCTTTTTGTTTTGGTATTTTTTAAACGTTACTCTCCTTCCATTCGGGCAAATAAAACAATCATCCTCTTCACAATAGGTCCAGTTTTTGGCATTTTTAATGTCTTTTTTGTATGTACGTGTTTGTTCTTTTACATAGCTCCCATAAGGAATTAGAAACTCAAAACGGGGCTCTTTCTCATCACCAACTGCATATACATAGTTTTCTTCACTACCATAGCCTGCATCCGCAATAACTGTTTGGGGCATCGGTAATGAACTGGAGGCTAGCTTCTCCATATGTGGGATAAAGCAACGTGTATCGGTCGGTCGTTGATGAATAGTATAAAACAAGATAAACTGATTCTCTGTCCCCATTTGCACGTTGTATCCGGGCTTGAGCTGACCGTTTTTCATATGGTCTTCTTTCATGCGCATGAAGGTTGCGTCTTTGTCTGTTTTCGAGTAGCTGTTACGGTCACCGAACATTTCCTTTTGTTCTTTGTATCTTGCCATTCGGGGCAGGAAATCTTCCCGAATTTGTTTCACCGATTTCTTTAATTGACTGCGTTTTTTTCGCTTCTCTTTCCGAATGGATGTATCGGTCTCCTTTTCGATTTCTTCCGTTAGCGTTTCAACTTTTTCTTCTATTTCTTTTGCGGTTTCCTCCAGGTTTTGTTCGGTGATCTCTGTATGTTGATCGCTTTCCTTTTGCCCTGTTCCGGCTTCTAATTGGGTTAATTCATGAATGTGCTTTAGTGTTTCTTGGATTTTTTCTTTTAATTTCTCTTCGAATTTCAAAGTGGATTTTTTCCACACAAAAGAATACTTATTGGCATTGGCTTCGATCTTAGTGCCATCCAAAAAGTAGTTTTCCATCGTGATGTAATGTTCTTTTATCAATTTGAGAATCATGACTTCAAAGAGCTCATCCATGAAAGCTTTCATCCGTTCCCCTCGGAACTCATTAATGGTGCGAAAATCTGGTTGTTGCATCGCTGAAAGCCACATGGCAGGAATATTTTCTTTAACGAGTTTTTCGATTCCTCGGCAGGAATAAACCTTTTGAGAATAAGCATACAGAATGATTTTCAGCATCATTTTGGGATGATAGGAACTTCTGCCGCCGCCTTTATAATGAGAAAACAATTGTTTATCTGGTATCGCCTCCACCATTTCGTCCACGACACGTGCCACGTGATGTTCGGGTATAAGAGATTCAATATCATAAATCATTTGAACTTGACGGTTGTCATATGGTTTGAAAGTAGGGGCTAAATTTCTTTTGGCAGGAGTTTTTTCTTCTTTTCCATCTAGAGGAAGTGTCATTTGTGTGTTATAATTTTCACGAGTAATCATTTGATTGCTCATAAAAAATCGTCCTTTCTGTAATGTTGTGTGGTAACTTCATTTTACTAGAAAGGACGATTTTTTTGTGCATTTTTTTTAAAAGTGAAAAATGAGGGGCTCCAAAAAGTCAGTTACCCTGACTTTTTGGACAGCCCCTTTTCAAAGTCAGAAGTCGATAGTTGATGAAACCGGCACGCTTTGTCGGTTTCATCTATTTTTAGAATCTCCCTTTTTTCATTCCTGACCGAACTGAAACGGTCTTTTTTTATGTTTCATTTTTTCTTTCTCCGCCTCTTCTTTCAATCCTGCTCGTTCCCTCACTTTTTCCATCATTTTAATAAAAGCGTAAAATTCATTTTCAATCTTCTTCAATTGTTCATGTAATTGTTCATTTTCGTTTTTAAATTCTTCTACTTTTTGTTCTAGAAAAGAGATTTTTTCACGCAAGCTTTTATTTTCTTCTTCCAACCGATTGTTCACCGGTTGGTGCTGTGTAGACTTTAAAAAAGCAATCACATCTTCGATAGTGATTTCCGATCTTCCACCTGCTTTCTCATAATGAAGCAGCTTTTTTTCGGAATTTTTCTTCTCTTTTTGCTGTCTAAATTTTTTACGTTCCTGTTTCGCAAGTTCAATGTCTGTTTCATATTTTTTTCGCAAATATGAATTCCAGCGAAAACCGCATGCAGCAGCCGTTCTTGAAAGTTTCTCCGCAACGATCTCAAAAGCCTTTAGTTGTGTTCCGCCTTCGCGAATATGCTGCAAAACAATTTCTTTCAAGAGCAGATCTTCATCCTCTGTCCATGCATCTTGCCGTGTCACCGCCATTTGTTCATCCCTCCGTTTTGATTTGACTTTTTTTAAAAAATGATTTTTTAAAAATAGAATGAGATGTAACAAATCAATTGTTGCTTCCATTCTCTTTTCTAAATTTTGTGATGCGAGCTTTTTGCCTCATCTCAACTATTTCATGCAATTTTTAATAATATATATGCCTGTAATAGAAACGATAGAAGCACAGTTTTAGTTGAAAGGAAAAAGAATGTGCTTCTTTCATTGACATTTCTTCTGCTTCCTAAAAAGTTTTTTTGAAAATCGAGGGAGAATTGAGAGATGCATTAGTAAATTTGGAAGAAGCGGTTGTTCTAATTCGGCATTCGACATTTTCTTCACATCTTTTCCCATTCCGCCAGCAGGCTGGCTGTCAAAAAAGAGGATATTTTTTAGAGTCTAGCTTGGAGGAGATTTATGCTAAAAGGACAAATTTTCTACTCATATTCGTGAAGTCGTTCGCTTAACATTAGAGGAAGGATCGTTTTCTCGGCAGCTTCATGGGGCCTTAGGAATAAAGAGGATGCACAGATTGCAGAATGGATTAAGAAATTTTCAAAGATTCAAGGAAGCCTTTGTGCCAGGAGAAAAAAATATGTATGTATTGAAAAGCTTTTTCTCGCGCTTTAATACAGAAAGCTCCAAAAACGATCAAGCCGTTCAAGCAGATCTTAAGCCGCATTTGCTTTCACAAAATGTAACGGCCTTTCCCCGACTGAATATCGAGAAAAGGCCGCAGCTAAATTGTCTACTTGACACGGGTATGGTCACTTTTCATTATTTGTTTACTACTTCTCTGCCTTTGTATGTTCCGCAAGATTTGCATACGCGGTGCGCCAGCTTCATTTCTCCGCAGTTTGGACATTCTACCATACCTGGAACTTGTAATTTAAAATGTGTACGGCGCAATCTTTTTTTCGTTTTGGATGTTCTTCTAAAAGGTACTGCCATTTTTCCCACCTCCTTACAGAGCAATGCTTTAAGAATCATTTTCTTTCTTATCCAATAACTTAGCTAAGCTAGCTAATCTTGGGTCAATTTTGTTTTGTTGTTCTTCCTCTTTTATTAACTTCCAAAACTTTCCTTCTTGAGGTGCTGCTTCCTGCTTGTTTTCCTCTTCATCACTAAACACTTGAAGCGGAATTTCTAAAAGGACAAGCTCATGAATGATTGGCATTAAATCAATGACTTCTCCTTGAACAACATGTGTTTGCTCACTCGTTTCATACTCGTCGGAGCTAAACAAAAACGTTTCCGATGTGCGGATTTCAAATGGATATTTAACATCAACAAGTGTTCTTGCGCAAGGAAGCGTCATTTCGCCAGTAATTGTTAAATGAAAGATGACTTTCATAGAGCTTATATCTGCATGTCCTTGAACATGAACAGGAGTTATCTCCCGCAAATCAGGATGATTTTGGACAAGATCATATAGATCGACATCTTCATTGATTTGTAAGCCTTTTTTCTGCAGTTTATATAATTGATGAACAGACCATTTCAACATATATCACCTCAAGACAACAAAGGTTATTATAGCTTTCAAATAAGTATTTGTCAATATTTTTCCTTTACACTATAATATAGGCATTATTGCACAAATATATTGATGAATTGAAAAAAAAGAAGGTGATGGAGTTTGAAGGCGGTCGGAATTGTAGTAGAATATAACCCATTTCATAACGGTCATTTACACCATCTAGCCGAATCAAAGAAGAAAGCAAATGCTGATATTGTCATTGCAGTGATGAGCGGTCATTTCTTGCAAAGGGGAGAGCCGGCACTCGTCTCAAAATGGGCGAGAACAGAAATGGCTCTAGCAGGCGGCGCAGATCTAGTTTTTGAACTTCCGTTTGCCTTTTCAACGCAAAGCGCAGAAATTTTCGCCAGCGGCGCCGTGTCGATTTTAGATGCTCTTGGCTGTGATTCACTATGTTTCGGAAGCGAGGTCGGAAAAATTGACGCTTTTCTTGAAACATATGAATTGCTGGAAAAAAGAAGCGATGATTTCGTTCATCTTTTGAAAACAGCGCTTTCGAAAGGCAACAGTTATCCAAAGGCCGTTTCCATTGCTTTTCAAAAAATTGCTTCCGGAGAAAAAACGCTATTAGATTTAAGCAAACCGAACAATATATTAGGATTTCAATATGTCAAAGCCATTGTTCAACAAAAAAGCTCGATGAAGCCTCTTACAATCGAGAGAATTGGCGCCGGCTACCATGATGAATCATACCATCACCCCAGCATTGCCAGCGCAACAAGCATCCGAAAAAACATTGTTCATGAACAAAACTTGTCTTCCATGAAACATTATGTTCCGGAAAGTTCGTTTCGCATTTTACTGAATTATAAACAAACTTATTCAGCCTTTCACGATTGGGAGCTTTACTTTCCATTTTTAAAATATTCTATATTGTCCAAAACTTTAACAGAATTAAAAGAAATATATGAAATGGACGAAGGCTTGGAACACCGCGTTGTTCACCATATTAAAAGGGCTGCATCATTCCACCAGTTTCTATCTCTCTTGAAAACGAAAAGATACACATGGACAAGATTGCAAAGATTATGCACCTATCTTTTGACCAATACGAAAAAAGAAGAAATGGCGAGCATATTAAAAACGAAAAAAGCCCCGTATATTCGTTTGCTCGGAATGTCAGGGCGGGGGCAAAGCTATTTGCAAGCTGTTAAAAAACAGTTGGAGCTGCCGCTTATTTCTAAAGTTTCGTCCTATTCTTCAGATGTATTGGAAATGGATCTCAGAGCGACAAATGTTTATGCGCTCATCCTCAACGAACCTGCCGCAACCGAGTTTATGAAGCTCGAGTATACAATGCCTCCTATACGTTACGGGCTTCCTTAACCGGAAGTCCTCATTGTTTCTAAATAATGGACGGCATCATCAAATGTATCCACCGGTATGATTTTCATATCAGAATGAATGGAGTCTCGTGTCTTCAGCGCTTCTTCATAATCGGAGCCTCTCTTTCCGTTTTCGTTAGGGGCAAAAAATATATCAATCCCAGCACGGTCTGCTGCTATCACTTTTTGTGAAATGCCGCCGATCGGACCTATCTCCCCTTTTTCATTAATCGTTCCTGTTCCAGCAATTTCTAATCCTTTTGTTAAATCCGTTTCCGTCAGCTGATCGTAAATTTCAAGAGCCATCATCAGACCTGCTGAAGGACCGCCGATATCTTTTGTATTGATAGTAATACCTGGTGAAGTCGTCAATTTTTTATCCGTCACGACGCCAACACCGAGACCCGTTTTATTAGGATAACCAGGAATTTGGACAAGTTCTACTGATGTTTCAATTATTTTTCCATCTCTGTTTATTTTTAGTGATATATGATCGCCTTTTTTCTTCCCTTTTAAATAATCAGTGAATTGCTCTGAAGTTTTTATATTCATTCCATCGGCTTCGACGATTCGGTCGCCAACTTTTAATTTTTCCCTTGCCGGTACTTCTTTCATAACCTCCAATACTGTAACGCCATTATTTTGAATAGTAATTTTTTTGCCGGCTTCTTTATAGGCGATGGCAATCGCAGCTTTTTGTGAAGCTTCCATTATATGTATTTGACGTTTTATATATTCCTCATCAGATTCATCTTCTTGGTGGACATGTTGAATCGGCATAATCTCATAATCATTCTGCATTTTTGCCCATAAATACGTAAATAATGTTGCTCTCCCGAAACGGACTGTTGTTAACGAAAAGCTGCCCTCTTCCTTATATCCGTTTTCAACATGAATCATATTGGATAAATCATTGACCAATCCCGGTTTTGTAATATAATAAGGGAGCTTGATGAAGGAACCGGAGAGTGCGACAATGATGCTGATGATAAGAGAAATAATAATGCGTTTACTTTTCATGATTGGTCTCCTTCCATTGGTTGATCTTATTCTTGATCTCATCAATATGTTTCGTTGCTTCCTCTTCACCGAGTTTAATAATTTCATCAATTTTCGTAAACGCTCCGCTGTGAAAATGTTCAACACGCGGGCAGATCACTACATCTGATGTTATTCGATGCTGCGCTAACTCATTTTGCATAATGTCTAAACTCCGCATAATGACATCAAAAATGGACTGAATGCGAGCTTCTTTTTTGACATGTGATACATCGACCGCTATTACGATATCAGCCCCCATTTCTTTCACCGCTGAAACGGGAACCCGTTCAATCACTCCTCCGTCAACTAATAACGAGCCGTTATAAGAAAAAGGAACAAAAATTCCCGGAATCGAAATGCTTGCCCGAACGGCATCCGCAACAGGACCTTTTCGAAAAACAACTTTTTTCCCTTCATTTAAATCGGTTGCAACGACCGCTAAAGGAATCGGCAAATCTTCTATATTTTGATTTCGGGTAAAAATTCGAATTAACTGTTTAATGCGGTCTCCTTGAATAAACCCCATTTTTGGAACGGTCACATCGATAAAATATTTTCGTTTAAATGCTGCCGCCAATTTATACATTTGTTCAACAGTTAAGCCTGAGGCATAAAAGCTTCCTACAAGGGCCCCCATGCTCGAACCGGAAATCATATCAATCGGTATTTCATGCTGCTTCAACACTTTCAAAACACCCAGATGAGCAAACCCTCTAGCTCCCCCGGAACCTAACGCCACACCAATTGTTGGATGTTTCGGCATAAACGGAGCCCCCTTTCATGAATTTGTTATTCATCATATGGTCTAAAATGCCACCCTATTCACGTATATTGAATTATAGGTTGTACGAAAATCTCTTATTCATTCTATCATGTCAGCTTATACGTGTGCAGTTTTCAATAGGGGGCATAACAATTGAAAGAGGCAAAAATTAAAACTGCTTTATACGCAACCGTTATTTTCTTTATCACCTGCGCGATTATTTTTTTTCCTGACGCCTCACTTGAGGCATCAAAGCGGGGATTACATATGTGGTGGAACATTGTTTTTCCTTCCTTGCTGCCTTTTTTTATTGTCTCGGAAATTCTTATATCAATCGGTGTGGTCCGTTTTATCGGCGTGTTTTTAGAACCACTTATGCGGCCCGTTTTTAAAGTTCCAGGAGCAGGGGGATTCGTTTGGGCAATGGGGATGGCTTCCGGATTCCCCGCCGGGGCAAAATTAACTGCAAGATTAAGACAAGAAAACCAGATCTCAAGACATGAAGCGGAAAGGCTTGTGTCTTTTTCCAACTCTTCAAATCCGCTATTTATTTTCGGAGCTGTGTCAATAGGTTTTTTTCAAGATAAAAATCTCGGATTGCTGCTGGCCGTTTCGCATTATTTAGGAAATGTTTTCGTCGGGCTAACGATGAGATTTTGGGGAAAAGATGAAAAAAAGCCGCAAAAGGAAACAGTACATTCGAAGCCATCATTTAAAAAAGCGTTTCAGCTTATGCACGAAATGAGAATGCAAAATGAAAAACCTCTTGGAAAAATGATCGGGGATGCCGTTCTCAATTCTGTCCAAACGCTGCTCGTCATCGGGGGCTTTATCATTTTGTTTTCGGTATTAAATCAAATTTTAAGCATCGTTCATGTGGCGGACATAGCAGCAACTTTCATATCGTCTTTGTTTATTCTTGTTCATATACCGACTGAGCTTTCCGTTCCGTTTTTTTCCGGACTGTTTGAAATAACATTAGGTAGCCAGCTTACAAGCCAGGCACAAGCCGCCATGCTGGATAAGGTGATCATCACAAGCTTTATATTGGCATTCAGCGGCTTCTCCGTTCAAGCACAAGTGGCAAGCATTTTAGCAGAAACAGACATCCGCTTTAAGCCTTTTTTCTTCGCCCGCATTATGCAAGGGATTTTTTCAAGCCTCTCTGCTTTGATCTTATTCAAGCCTTTATATATCGATCTATTGTCAAAGAATGAAGGTTATGCACCGGCATTTATATTTGAAAAAACTCCAAGCTTTCTCACGGAGTATTGGCTGCTCCTTTCCAAAGTCGGCCCCGTTATCACGATTTGCACGCTCATTGTGTATATTTTGATTTATTACTTTCGTTTAAGAAATAAAAGTGGAACATAAGAAAAGGTTCGGAAACCAAAATTTTCCGAACCTCAAAAAATTATTTTTTATACATATGCTCATATTTTTTCTTTAATGCTTCTTCCACTTCATACGGTACAAGCTCAGAAACTTTTCCGCCGTATTTAGCGACTTCTTTAACAATACTAGAACTTAAAAACGAATACTGATTGTTTGTCATCATAAAAAAAGTTTCTATATTTTCATCCAGCACTCTGTTCACTGAAGTGATTTGCATTTCATATTCAAAATCAGAAACAGCCCGAAGGCCTCTCAATATAGCGTTCGCATTTTTGCTTCTCGCATAATCAACGAGCAGCCCTTGAAAGGATTCAATGTATACGTTTGGTAAGTTGCCCGTTACCTTTCTCAGCAGTTCACATCTTTCTTCTACAGTAAATAGCGGCTTTTTTGAAGAATTGTTTAAAACGCAAACATACACTTTTTCAAATACATTTGCCCCCCGCTTTATGATGTCTAAATGTCCATATGTAACGGGATCAAAGCTTCCCGGACAGACTGCAATGCTTGCCAAAATAAATACCCCCATCCGACTTCAAACATTTTGATACAAAGATACACTTGTTATACCATATCTCTCAGACTTCGTTTTTGCAAGTGATAAAACTTGGTCTGGCAATGTTACTTCATAGCTATGCTCGCACACAACGACACCATCCGTTGACAATAAAGACTGCTCATGAATTACCTTTAGAATAGATTCTAATTTTTGTTTTTTATAAGGCGGATCCAGAAATATGATCCGAAACTTCAGCCCGCGTTTGCTGACAGCTTTTAACGCTTGATCAGCGCTGGTGCGATATACTTCAGAACAGTCGTTTAACTTTAAATTTTCTAAATTCTCTCGAATCGTTTGAATCGCTTTCAAATCTTTATCAATAAAAATAGAGCATTCTATCCCTCTTGATAAAGCTTCTATTCCAAGACTGCCGCTGCCGGCAAACAAATCTAAAGCAAGTCCCCCTTCAAAATATGGTCCGATCATGTTAAATATTGCTTCTTTTACTTTATCTGTCGTCGGTCTTGTCGTCTTTCCAGGAACCGCTTTTAATGCTCGTCCTTTTAATGCACCGGAAACCACTCTCATACCATTCACCACAACTTGACAAAATTCCTTTTGGCTCGGAATAATATTAACATAGAAAATGTAAGATCATCAATTAAATTTGACAGCTGTTTTTTTGCAGAAGCGAGTATAATTTTTTGCCAATTGACCATAATGAAAGTGACAACATCAGTTGTGATGGTGTTGTTGCCAACCGCGGAGAAGACTTACGTTTCCCCATAAGTTCTTCCTCCGGTTTCTCCTCTCCCTTTCCCTTCTGCTTTGAAGATTTTGCTTCAAAGCTAGGAAGGATCCTGCAGATCCAATCTGCAGGCTTTTTTTTATTCTTTCAATTCTTCCATTTTCATGATACATTTATTTACGGACAAAAGCGCAATACATTTAGCTTATGAATTTAGCAACCAAATACCCATTGGAGGAAGGATAAAAATGATCCAGCGATTTATTGAACTAGGAGAAGGATATTCAGATATATACGAATTATTGGAGATCGCAAAAAGAAATCAAGACCGGATTTCGCACTTTCTAGTCCTTTATACAGTAAAAAATGGAAAAGAGGTTTGTTCGTTCGTCATTGTGTTAAAACCGACGGAGATAGGTGATTTCCAGCCTCTTTATATTTGCCGGGAAGGGATCCCAAATCCGCAGAAAAAAACGAACAAACGATTTGAACTTTTTCAACAGGCTGCCGAAACATATGGTCATGAGCTGATCGAGCTTGTTGTAAAGCCTTCAGACCAATTTTCTGATGTTGAATTGTATTACCAGCATTTAATCGGCATATTGCGGATGAACCGATACATACCTTCTTTACAATAGTAGGACAGCCTAAATTCTCGGCTGTCCTATTTATAATCCAATTTTATAATCATATTCTTTTGCTTTATCCACTTTTGATTCAAATTCAATTTTTAAAAGCGGCCTGTAAGAAGGTTCGACCCTTTTTACGAAAGAAAATGATGCAATGGTGTCCATTATTTCGTCTATTTGTTCTCTATCACAATAAAGAACAACATATTTCATTTTTTTTGAAACATAATGAATGTTTCCAAATTTCCGCAAACTTTTTACATATTTTAAAGAATGCAGCCAAACAATAATTCCTTGTCTTTTTTCAAACATCCCGATTCTCCTTTTCCTTTGCTTCTAAACCCGTTTAAGCTGAACAGCCGCATGCTCCGCCTGATGCGCATCCACAGCTAGGCATCATTTCAAAATAAGGGTTTCCAGTCGGAACTTTAATGGCTGTTGAAACAGCTCGTCCGATATACATGCTGATTTCATCGAGAAGTTTTTGAATTTCTTTTTCCGCTTTTTTAAATGCAGCGACTTTATCATTTAAATCAAGTTCTCTTTTAATTTCCCTCATTTCGCTTTTAATTCGATTATAATCAGGATGATATTTGCCAAATCTCATGACATCCTCGTATTGCTCTTTTATTTTGACAAATTTTTGAATGATTGTTTGAGCTTCTTGATCATTTTGCAAATTATATAATGAACGCCGATATTCGATCGCAAGTTCTGATTCTGTTATCATTTTTGCTAAAGCTTCCGCTTCATCTAAAAGCAGAACGCTTTCCATTGACGTAACCATTAAGATCACACCTCCAATATTGATTGTAGCACGAACATCATCTTATTTACAACGCCTGCGTTTCTCATATATTTACAATCCATTCTTTTTTCAATTGATAGCTGGTTGAATCATTATATACTAATTCCAGGTTAATTGTGTGCCGCCCTTTAGACAATCCTTTTATAATAAATGCAGCAGAATAAATATCACTTTTTTTCTTTCCATCAATATATAATACGATATGACCTTCTCCTTCTTTTTTCGTGTTCCGTTCACCGTTAAATGTAAAATCAGGCACATAGCATTCTACATAAACGTTGTTTCCTTCTACATGATGACGAACTTGAAATTTTCTTATTTGGCTGTTCATCGTTTCAATGGCATTTCTGTCGGATTCATGAATTTCTGTCGGAACGATGCTGTCTTTTTTATTTCCTTCCGGTACCGGTTTTTCTGGGGAACAAGCCGCCATAACCGTGAGAAGCGTCAGCATTGCGAGCCATTTCATTTGCATAATCATTGATGCCTCCTTTTTCATATATTTTCAACACTTTATGTAAAAACATGTGCTTAAAAATAAAAAAGACGCTGACGCGTCATTCACAAATTCGGAAGCTGCTGAATGCGGAATACAAACAAAAACCCGTTTTTTTCATTCCATTAGGAAAAATGATTGCTTTCGTACAAACACATTTGAACCGTTAATTTTCGCGAAATGCTTGCAGCATCGCCAGCATCATCGACATCATTTGAATAGAATTCGAAAATTTTTCTATTTTATGCGGCAGAGTTAGATAATAGTCATTTGCCATGCTAATTTCCATTTTCTCAAGAAATTCAGGATGTCTAGTCAAGGTGCGGTACCAATATGGCTTTTCGCGAATGTATTGCTTTAAAAGGGGATTTTGTTGAATATATAAATACAAGTCCTTTCTCATCGTTATTAATCCTTTCTAAACGATAAGGGATGCGAATGATTCGGATCTGATTTGCGGCTGCTCTCGATCTCTTTTAAAAGATTTTGAATGGTTGAAATCGCATCATTCATTTTATATAAATGTTCGTTTACCGTCTCCACATCTAAATGCTGAAAAGTTTGTAAAATATTTTTCAGAAAGTCACCTTGTTGATGTTTACGGCTTTTCATACTGTTTGATCGGTATTTATTCCACAAAGGATCTTCCTCACCTAAAAGCTGCCAATCTTCATAAATCTCCTTCCATGTTTTCTTTTCTTTGCGGACTTCTTCTATTAATTTTGGATGTTTTTTAATAAATTGTTTAAACAATTCGAGTTTTGATAACGATTTTGTTTTCATGCGATCACCTCATAAACGTTTTTCTTATATTTAATATATCGATAACGGAAAAATTGGTGATAAAATGAAAAAGCGAGCCTCTTCATTTGGCTCGCTTTGCAATAAAATTTTGCGTATAAAATTTTTCATACACTCCTACCCCTATATGTGTGAACCGTTCATCAAGAAGCGTTTTTCGGTGTCCTTCACTATTCAGCCAGCCTTCGACCACGTCAATTCCATCCATATATCCATGCGCAATATTTTCACCAGCCATTTCAAAATGAACCCCAGCCGATGTCAAACGATCGGAAAGAGAGCCTCTCTCAGGCGACACATGAGAAAAATATCCTTTTTCACTCATTTCCTTGCTGTGAGAATAAGCGACTCTCGCTGTGCTTTCTTCCTGCTTAAGAGGACTTAAACCATTTATTGTTCGAATTACATTTGTTATGTCAACAATTTGTTGTTCTTCCCCGTATTCAATTTTCCGCTGCTCTTCCTCTGTTATAGGCTCTGCCGCTAAAAGCTCGCCTCTATATACAACTTCATATGGACGCTGTTTTACTAATGTTTGAACATCAAAAGCTCTAATGCTCGATAACGTTCCAGTGAATTTATCCATATACAACTGAACATAAAGATCATCATTCAAACGGACTGTCGGCCTGACATTCAGATCATCTTCCGACAGCTCGAACCGGTATGAGTTTAAACCAATATCTGCTGTGACAAATGAATTGGGAGCGACAATATGAAATACTTGGGTAGACGGCTGGCCAATTTGAAACGGATCTACATTTACTTCTTTTCCAATAGCAAAAACTGTAACGACCTTTCCGTTTAAAACACCGAATTGCTTGTATTGCTGCAAATCATCTCGGTATATCCACCATTCATAATCATATCTTGATGGATCAATCCGATCAGGTTTGCCAAAAGTTTTTAGTACTTCTTTGGAAGATCTTCCGACAAATGAGATAACTCCTTCCCCCACTTTTATTTCTTTGTCCGTTTTCTCTTGAAAATTTTGCTGTTCCGGAGGCAGTACTGGTTCCTTTTGAAAGGTGACATATACGATATATGTTAATGTAATAATTACAAATATCAATATAATTCTTGTAACTCTTTTCAGTTCAATTCCCCTCTTCTTTCTTTGTTTCTTATATATACTGTTTTAAGTCATTTTAATCAAAAATGGGGAAATTTTGCAAACATTTCATGAAAAATTCATTTCTCTCATTTTTAATGGTGTAGTTTTTGTCTTCTCATCATGTAAAACAACGTTCTGTTATAATGCCAACAACCTTTCCATCCTCAACAACCGGCAAATGATGAATATGATGGGCTGCAAGCATCTCAGCTGCGTCTTCTGCTGATGCATCAGGAGTGATCGTAACAACATCGTCGTTCATTACATCCGTAATTTTCGTAGAACCAGGACGTTTTTCTGCAATTCCTTTTGTCACAAGATCACGATCGGTTATGATTCCTGCTAATTGATTATTTTCAACGATTAAAACGGCATCAGCATTTGACTCTTTCATTTTCACAGCCGCTTCAAACACATTATCTAACGGTGTGCAAAAAATACAATTTGTTGACATAATTTCCTTTACCTTTTTCAATGAGGACACCTCTTATGCTTTTTGATCTATTATGGGAAATTTCGATTTTCTTTATTCGGTCTCCATTTGAATACCGAATTTTATTTGAACATTGTGTAAATGCTATATATATAACATTGCATGTTTTAATTATTCATACTATTATTAAACAGTAGAGAGAAATCAATTTTTTGTTCGAAGCGCTTAGGAGGGAAATACATATGAAATTTGAACAAATCGGCCTGGAAGGGCTGACGGTGGAATTGTCTCACCTTAAGGATGCGTTGTCAGAATTAGGTTTTATCCTTGCCGGCCAATGGGATTATGACCGTGTGACGTTTGACAAGAAATTTGAGCATAAGGGCGATGTTTTTTATTTAAGAGTACAAGGATATTGTATTGAAGGCGATGTGGGAGGCCGCTACGCACTTATTAAATTGCTAACTCCAATATTAGGGAAACATTATTATCCTCATGGTGTCGAATATGGAGAGGATGAACATTTTCCAGCTGTCATCGTTGAGTCGAGCGAAAAACTGTTAAAGCGGGCAAAAGAAGCGATTGAAAGCTTAACTGTTTGAAAAACTGCAGGCAAATAACCTGCAGTTTTTTTTATTTATTTGGTTCAGGAGACAAATTTTGCACATCGATGTCGTCTTTTTCTCTTTCTTTTTTCGCCCATTCAAAAAATACATGAGCTAAAAATGTTCCGTACACAAGCTCTTGGATCACTTTCATAATAATGCCGCCAAGCTGCTGATCCTCAAGCAGCGGCATTCCGCTAAACATTTGCGGGCCTGACAAAGACAACCCAGCCAACGTATCAGAAGGAACACATAAGCTTAAAGTCTTTACCCACGCCTCCGGATTCGAATATGTTTCAAACAGCGGCGCACCTGCAAAAATGATTAAACCGCAGGCTGGTGTGATTAAAACGCTGTTTCCTAAAATGTAGGCAATTTTTTTCAGACCCCCAATTGGATGCCAATTTGGACTTTTTCCAATCAATGGCCAATACATAAAAAAGGCAAAAACGAAAATAAAAGTAGTAGCCGCCTCATGATAAATATAATTTGATTTTAATGTATCGAAAATAAACGGAACATGATACAAGGAAAAAAATAAATTAAACAAAATCATAGCCAATATCGGTTTAGTGAAAAATTTTACAACAGGTTTTATGACCGGCTTTTCCATAACAGCCTTCCATAACCATTCAGGAACGCCGATAATCAAAAGCGGTGCTACGATTAAAAACAAAATTGCCATTGAAGCCATATGCCCTGTAAATGTAATGTGCCCCAGCAAATCAAGCGGGCTTCCTTTGCTGACATAAAGGAGAACGATTGCCAATATAAACACTAATTTTTGTTTTAGGCTGACCGGTTCAGAATTTTTAAAATAGTGACGAAGCGAATCGGTTAATAATAAGTAAAGCACAATTAAAATAACACAAAATATAAAAAACAGCGGACTCCACATAGCGCGAAAGCCAAATATATCTAAACTCAACTGAATCAATCCTTTCAATCATCGATCTAGTCGATTCCATTTCATTATACATGCTTTCCTTTTCTTTTTTCAATGAACGTTCTATGAATTTGCATTTCTTTCAGCAAGCAGATTTATATTGCCTTTAAAAAAAGAAGCAACCAGTTAAAACTGATTGCTTCCATAAAGAGTATTTTACCACCAGACAATTGTCATAAAGGCAAGAACCGTCAGAAATGTGACAAAAATACCTGACCATATGAAAAACTGTGGTCCTTCATGTCCTTTATGATTCATATGCATGAAATAATATAGCTGAAAAATGACTTGAATGCATGCAAGCAGTACAATAAATGGAACTTTCAACCATTCGTCGATTCCATCATATCCTACTGTAATAAAAGCTACAATCGTTAAAAAGATCATTAACGCAAATGAAACGACTTGGTGCTTCATTTCTTCCGCATTTTTTTTGCGGCGAAACGCTAAATCAACTTTTGGGTTACGAGAATTTTCACTCACCATCGTTATCCCACCATTCCCATTAAGTATACAACTGTGAATATAAATACCCAAACAACGTCGATAAAGTGCCAATAAAGGCTTGCGACGTAATATTTAGGAGCGTTGTATAAGTTTAATCCGCGTTTTGCATTTCGAATCATCAGCGTTGTGATCCAGAGAAGCCCGAAGGCAACGTGCGCACCGTGCGTTCCTACCAATGTGTAAAAGGCTGAACCAAGCGCACTGCTTGTCAACTTAAATTCAAATTCATGCATGTAATGATTAAATTCATAAATTTCCAAAATTAAGAATGCAAGACCTAATAATACGGTGACACCAAACCAGAACTGCATTTTGCCAAATTGAAAGTTTTTCATATGATAAATTGCATAGACACTTGTCAAACTGCTTGTTAATAAGAGCATTGTCGCTACAAATACTAATTTGATATCAAAGAGCTCCTGCGTTGAGGCTCCACCAGCGGTGGAATTTCTCAACGCAAGAAACGTAGCAAACAACGTGGCAAACAACACAGTTTCGCCGCCTAAGAAAACCCAAAAACCTATAAACTTATTTTTCCCTTCGAGGGTGGCCTTTTCTGGCTGCTCAGGAAACGTTTCAGCCGTTAATTTTTCTTCTACTTGCATTATGCCCGAACCCCCCCATTATCATCTTTTAAAAGATCCTCTTTATGAATATGGTATCCGTGGTCATCAATAACCGAGCGTAAAAACATCGTACCGAACGTAATGACAAAGCCGATAATCGCAACCGGCACACCCCACGAATAGTCATTGTGGTACATGAGGCCGAAAGCGGCAATGAATAAGCCTAATGAAATAAAAAACGGCAAGATTGAAGAGTTCGGCATATGAATATCACTTAGCGGTTCAGCAGGTGTTAAGCCTTTTTTGCCCTCCATTTTTTCAATCCATAAAGGATCTAATCCTCGAACAAGCGGAGTTTGTTTAAAGTTGTATTCAGGTGGAGGTGATGCGACTGCCCACTCTAGTGAACGTCCATCTTCCCAAGGATCTGCACCTACTTTTTCTCCCTTCACAGAAGTAACCACAACATTGATCAAGAGAACGACTACTGCTACCCCCATCAGAACCGCACCTATTGTACTGATCAAGTTTCCAGTGTCAAAGCCTTGGCCTGATAAGAATGTGAACACGCGGCGCGGCATTCCCATTAAACCAAGGAAATGCTGGATAAAGAACGTTAAATGGAAACCGATGAAAAATAATACAAATGTTATTTTACCAAGCGTCTCATTTAACATTTTTCCAAACATTTTTGGCCACCAATAATGGGCAGCAGCTAAAATAGCAAATACGATACCACCAACGATTACGTAGTGGAAGTGTGCAACAACAAAGTAAGTATCATGGTATTGATAATCGGCTGGAGCAGCAGCGAGCATGACTCCAGTCACACCACCCATAACAAATGATGGAATAAAACCGACTGCATAAAGCATCGGTGTCGTAAAGCGGATGCTTCCGCCCCACATCGTAAAGAGCCAGTTAAACACTTTAATTCCTGTCGGCACACCAATTGTCATAGTTGCAACCGCAAAAATCGCATTGGCAATCGGACCAAGACCTGTTGTAAACATGTGGTGCGCCCACACCATGAATCCTAAAAATCCGATCAATACTGTTGCAAACACCATTGATGTATACCCAAACAATCTTTTCCGAGCAAAAGTTGGAATAATTTCCGAAAAAATTCCGAATGCCGGCAAAACTAAAATGTAAACTTCAGGGTGCCCAAAAATCCAGAAAATATGTTCATAAATGATCGTATTCCCGCCTAAAGCCGGATTGAAAAAGTTCCCGCCAAATAAACGGTCAAACATTAAAAGCGCAATTCCAACAGTTAGCGGAGGAAACGCAAACAAAATGAGCGATGACGACACAAATGTAGTCCATGTAAACAATGGCATCCGCATGTATGTCATTCCGGGAGCACGCATATTAATAATCGTAACAATAAAGTTGATCCCGGCGATCAATGTTCCTATACCGGAAATTTGCAAGCCAAGTATATAAAAGTCTACTCCATGTCCAGGAGAATTCAAGGCCACTGATGCGTATGCCGTCCAGCCAGCATCAGGTGCCCCGCCTAAAAACCAGCTTAAATTTAAGAAAACACCGCCAAAGAAAAACAACCAAAAGCCTAAAGAATTCAAAAACGGAAACGCAACGTCACGAGCCCCAATTTGGAGTGGAACAACTGCGTTCATATATGCAAACAATAACGGCGTAGCTGCTAAAAATATCATCGTTGTACCGTGCATTGTCATCAATTCGTTAAACGTACCTGCACTGACAAAGTCATTTTCTGGAATGGCCAATTGAATACGCATCAAAAGCGCTTCAATTCCACCAATTACAAAAAAGAGTCCTCCAGCGATTAAATAAAGGATGGCAATCTTTTTATGGTCAACAGTTGTCAAATAGTCCCAAACCGTTGGCCAGAACCCTTTTTTCCGAGCTAACGTACTCACGATGTAACCTCCCTTTTATAATTAGTGAGCATTACTTTTCAACTGATAGGCTTTGTAAATAATCTGTTAATGCTTGAAGTTCCTCTTCAGTCAACTTACCGTATGTGCCTGTCATTGTGTTGCCAGGTTTATATTTTTCAGGATCTTTCAACCAGTTTTTAATATTTTCTTCATTGTGCTCCAAGATGCCGGCTACTCGTTCACGATCAGCAAAGTTAGCTAAGTTAGGTGCCGTTCGTGCTTGTTCAGGTCGGTTATCAGCTGGTGATACTGCATGGCAGCCGATACAGCCTTTATCTTTGAACACTTGTTCTCCCTGTTTTGCAGACGCTGTTTGAGCAACAGTTTCAGCTTTGAAATTTTTCATTTTATTAATCCAAGAATTAAATTCATCTCGGGAAACCGCCTTCACTTTAAAGTCCATCAACGCGTGAGATGGTCCGCATAATTCAGCACATTTCCCGTAAAAAATGTTTTCAGCTTCCTTCGCACGTTTTGAATCAATTTTTAACCAGAACTGGTTCTCATTATCTGTGTTTGTATCGATTTTACCACCAACTGGAGGAATCCAGAATGAGTGCTTCACATCTGATGCTTTTAAGTTAAAATAAACTTTTTCATCAGTCGGCAAGACTAAATCTTGGCTTGTAATGACTCCATAGCCAGGATATTCAAATTCCCACCAATACAAACTTGCTCTTACATTGACAACAAGAGGATCTTTTCCTCCATTTTTATCGTCTGCCAACGCTTTTTTCATTGGGTCGGTATCCGCCAAATTAAAGGTGGAAGCAACTACCGGAACTGCCAATACAATCAGCAATAATATAGGAATAACAGTCCAAATGATTTCAAGCTTATGGCTTCCTTCCACTTGTACCGGAATTTTATCGCTTCCTTTCCGGCGGAATTTCATTAAGACATAAATAAAAATAATCGTTACGACTGCAACAACAATCACCATGATTGCCGTACTCAACATCATGAGCGAAAATTGTTCATCGGCAACTTCTCCAGCTGGAATCAGCGTGGAAATAAACGGTTCGCCGCAGCCTGACAATACGAGCGTCATGACTGAAAGTAGTAACAAAAGACGCCATTTCAGCTTTTTCATCGCTAAATCAAACCCCTCTTTCTTTGTTAAATCCTGTTCATAAAGAAAAAATGAAGAATTCCTTCTATGAATAAATTCTTATCTAGAAAGAATTACTACCGAACGTTAAATTATTGAAAAGGCAACCATAGCCACAAACAAAATGGTTAAATAGTTAATTGAATAGATAAACATCCACTTAGACCATTTTAAATCATTTTTCATTTTCAGTCCAATTAATGACAAAATCAACCAAATAATGTTCAATACAGTAGCCAAAACGATGAAGCCAATGCCTAGGCTAAACAAATAAAAAGGAAGGGGCAGCAAGCAGGCAACCCAAACAATGATTTGTCTTTTCGTCACCTCAAAGCCATGAACAACTGGAAGCATCGGAATTCCAGCTTTACGGTATTCTTCCGAACGCTTCATCGCAAGTGCCAAGAAATGAGGCGGCTGCCAAATAAACATGATTAGAAATAAAATCCATGCAATGATATTTAAATCATCAACTGCAGCCCATCCAATCAGCGGCGGAACAGCTCCAGCGATGCTGCCGACTACCGTATTGATCGTATATTGGCGTTTTGTCCACATCGTGTATAGCACTATGTAGGAAAACACGCCTAACAAACCAATGACGGCTGCGGAAACAGAAACCATTAGAAGCAAAATCGTTCCAATGGAAATGAAGCCGGTCCCCAGCAGCAATACTTGAAACGAGCTTATACGGCCCGTTACGGTTGGGCGTAATCTTGTTCTTTCCATTACATGGTCAATATCTCTGTCATAAAAATTGTTGATTGCGCAAGATCCAGCAATAATAGCTGCTGTTCCAAGCAATGTAAACACAACAATATCTATATTTTCAAGAAAACCTTTACCGCTGAAATATAATGCCAACCATATTCCGGTAAAAGTGGTGATTAAATTGGAGTTGACGATTCCGATTTTAATTAATGAAAAAAAATCTTTCCAAGCGGAAGTTGCCACTTCTATTTCTTGCCGATCGTTTAAAACAACTTCGCCCCTTGTATTACCCAATTGAATGACCTCCTCTGGGACGGCCTCCTATCTGAGACCATTTAGCGTTTGCCTCTATCATATAAAAAAAACACGAGACAAAAAAGCATTCATATAGTATTAAACCATAATTCGTCAATTTTTTGTGTACATTTCGCGAATAAAGTTTGTCGAAATTGTGAAGCGGTTAAAAATAAAATATTTTCCGATTATAATAATAGTTGGTCGAACGTTTCGGCAAAATGCCTTCCCCATAATATTTCTAGCAAACTCCTTTTGAATATTCAAGCTTTTTCTGATTCTACAAGAAACTATTTGTTTCGAAGTTTGATGTTTCTATACCCATTATGGAGTTTCTTTCGGCTTTTTAAACTTATTAAAGATGTTAGAAGGTGAATGAGACATGCACTATTTATTAAAATGGCTTGGCGTCGTGACAACAATCGTCATGCTATTCGTTTTAATTGGCGGAGCACTCGTAACAAAAACAGGATCATCTCAAGGATGCGGCCGGTCTTGGCCGCTTTGCCACGGAAAAGTTCTTCCAGACCCTTTGACATTAGAAACAATCATTGAACTTTCACACCGACTTGTGAGCGGAATTGCAGGAATCCTTGTTTTATGTCTTGTTATTTGGGCTTGGAAAGCGATCGGGCATAAAAAAGAAACAAAGCTGCTTTGTTTTCTGGCCATCTTTTTTATTGTTTTGCAGGCGCTAATCGGTGCTGCAGCTGTCGTATGGGGGCAATCCGATGCCGTTCTTGCACTTCATTTTGGAATTTCCCTCATTTCATTTGCAGCTGTTTTGCTGCTTACTCTGCTGATTTTTGAAGTTGATAAAAAATTTGACGCAGATAATGCTGTCATTGGGAAAAAAATGCGATTTCATATTTATGGCATTATTACTTACAG
Organism: Aeribacillus sp. FSL M8-0235; assembly: GCF_038000355.1. Lineage (NCBI taxonomy): Bacteria > Bacillati > Bacillota > Bacilli > Caryophanales > Bacillaceae > Aeribacillus > Aeribacillus sp. FSL M8-0235. The sequence continues at coordinate 2,298,649 of NZ_JBBOBW010000001.1, forward strand.
TTATATTGTCATTTACACAGGTGCATATGTTCGGCATAAAGGCGCAAGTCTAGCTTGTCCAAGCATTCCTTTTTGCAGCGAAAATCGCTTGTTCCCGCAAACCGTCCATGAATGGGTGCAAATGGGCCACCGCTTTGCAGCAGGCTTGCTGTTTATTTGGATTGCGGTTGCCACTATTCATGCGATAAAACATTATAAAGATCAAAAAGTGATGTATTGGGGTTGGATTATAGCTTTCATTCTCATTCTTCTCCAAGCATTATCCGGCATATCCGTGATCTTGTCTGATTTAAATCTTTATCTTGCCTTGGCACATGCTTTATTTATTTCCTGCTTGTTCGGGCTGTTGTGCTATTTTGTTCTTCTTGCAGGCCGGGCAAAAGCTTCGAATGATTAAAAGGCTCTGTCTAAAGCCTTTAGAATTGATGATGGCGGAAATCGGCGAAAGAGCTGATATCCGCCATCTTTTATTTTTTTCTTAGACGGAATAAATAACACTAACATTAAATTTAGGTTATAATAGACCTGAATTTTATTTAAGTTGGTGATTATTTATGCGTACCAAAAATAGATTAAATCCAATCGAATCAAAATATTTTAGACCCGAGATAACTAATTGTCCAGAATGTGGTAATAAATTAGTATACTGTCACCCTGTTTGGAGAAAAACAATTTCTACCCTAAAAGGTGAATTTAAAATCATAAATCTAGGATACCGATGTGAGAATAACTCCTGTTCTAATGACACCGTATATCGTTCAGCTGAAGCCGAACAATTAAGTATGAAGCACATTACTTATGGAATGGATGTCATCGCATATATCGGATATTTACGGTTTAAAGAACATAAGACTCGATCTGAGATAGCTACTATCTTATCGGAAAAAGAAGTAAAAATTTCTGAGAGGCAAGTACAGAAACTTTATGAAAGATATGCGTTATTACTGCGGGCAAGCGTTAAAGAAAATATGAAAGAGACATTAGAAAATATTGTGAAAGAACATGGAGGACTTGTCTTATCTATTGATGGTGTCCAACCCGAAAAAGGTAACGAAACATTGTATGTCATCCGTGAAGTTCTTAGTGGTACTATTTTAGCTGCACATAATTTAAAAAGCAGTGCTTCTCAAGAACTGATAGGTATTATTCAACCCATTTTAGACTGGGGTTATCCAATCCAAGGTTTTATCAGTGATGGGCAACAATCCATTCGTTTAGCAATTGAACAAATAGCTCCAGATATTCCGTATCAATATTGTCAGTTTCATTACTTTAAAGACATAGCCAAACCATTAGTTGAAAAAGATAGAAAACTAAAAACGAATATCAAAAAGAAGCTAAGGGGAATAAGGGAAGTTGAAAGAAAAATTGAAAATTCTCCATCTAAAAACATAGAAGAAGAGGTAGCAAGTGACTATATTGCGGCTATTCGATCCGTTCTTCTAGAAGATGGTAAGCCACCATTCGAATTACCAGGCACTTGTGTTTTTGAACGAACGAATGCGATTAAAGATTCGATTGAAAAATGCCTGGATAAAAAACATACTAACATTAGTAGTACAGACCTAGGCCAAGGTTTGTGCTACTATTTTTTTATAGTAGAAGTGAAGGAAGGTCGAACATCCCCTGGGACCAAATAGAGTCCGTATTAAAAACAGACCAACTTCACATCCTTATTTGAATCAGTTTAGTATGTTGGGTCCGAAGAGACCGTGTATAAGAAAATGGAATCAATAAGGCAATGTGAAGAACTTCTATGTTTGGCTAAAAAGGAGAGGCAGAAAATATGAAACACGTAGTGGCATTTGATGTCAGTATGGGGAAAAGTACAATGGTCATTTATGACCGTTATCGTCAATGCGAATATGAGGGTGAAATAACCCATAACCGCTACTCTTTCGAGAAATTAAACGAAACCCTTATATCTTTAACACAAAAAGATGCACAGGCACCTGATATTGTCTTTGAAGCAACAGGCGTATATTCAAAACCACTAGAACGATTCTTAGGTGATCAAGGTTATATGTATTATCGAGTTAACCCACTCGAAGCGAATATTCAAATGGCTTCAATGAGGAGACAAAAAACAGATAAAAGCGACGCTCATGAACTTGCGAAAACTCACTTTAGAGTTGAACGTGAACAAACTTATCAAGAAGGGGAATATTATAAACAAATGCGTGCAATGACGAGATATTATGATGAATTAAGTAGTGAAATGACGCATTTATATAGTCGTTTACATGCGATTCTACAATTGAGTTTTCCCGAGTTAGAAAAGCTATTCAGTAAACGTTCTGCTTTATTTTTGAATGTCGTTCAATTATACCCTCATCCGGATCATGTGTTAGTTTGTTCAAAAACAGTGATTCGTAATCGTTTAAAAGCCAACACAAGAAAAAACTTATCATTGGCACGTGCTGAAGAAAAAGGGATCGCTTTAATCGAAGCAGCAAAAGAAGCGTATCCAGCAATTTCAAAAGATGATATTCGCTGTGAACAAGTGCGGGATTATGCCAAACGGATTGCAGACTTGAAGGAGAAAAGAGATCAACTTGTCCAAAAGATGGTTAAATTATCGAAAGATAAACAAGAGTATCAGATTTTAATTTCATTTCCAGGAATCGGAGAAACGACTGCAGTTCGTTTAATTGGAGAATTAGGAGATATTCGACGATTCAAAAACCATAAACAACTGAATGCTTACGTCGGTATTGATATTATGAGATATCAATCTGGGAATACCTTTTATAAAGACACAGTAGCGTTGCATAAAAAAATTTAATGTTTGTCAAGCTCAATAAAAATTCCAGTTATTTCATGTAACTGAATATTCAGACATACAATCTTTCTAAGCAAGCTTAAAAGGACAATGACGTCTTAATCGGCAGTCCACTTCCACAATTTGGCAATATATTACAGAAACATTGGATCATAAACTAAATCGTCTAGGTGTTCCACCTCCCCTTCTTCAAATTGGTACACGATGGTTTCAAAATCTTTTTCCCAATCGTATTTTTTCCGACCGTTGGACGTTCGAATTGGCTTTTTAAAAAGGGAGCGAACAAAACAGTCAAAACCTTTAAAAAGCAGATTCTGTAAAGTTCGCTTGATCTCTAATAAAGGACCATCGTGATTCACTTTTAATTGGAGCATGGCCTGTAAGCAATAGGTGATTAGGGCGATCCAAATTTGATTGTAAACGGCATTTTGACTTTTTCCATAAAATCTTTTTATCTTAAGGTGCTGTTTCATCCATTTAAAGAAGGTCTCTATCTTCCAGCGATATCGGTATAAATCTGCAATCTCTTCCGCAGAAAGATCAAAGCAATTGGTTATGATGATCACGGGATTCCCTTCGCTGTCGACCGTTTCGATCAATCGGAGAGGATGAGTCATTTTGGTATGATTACGGTCATTTCCTAAAATGACAATCTGATCCCTATAAATCAAACGTTCTGGATTGGGAATCCGTTCCGATAAAACTTCAATCTCTGCGTTCTTTTTAAGCCGGGTAATGAATCGCACCCCTTCTCGGCATAAGCGGTCGAACTGTTTGTAATCGACATACCCTCGATCAAACAAGTAAATCGCATTTGGATCGATTTCAATGAGTTCGTCCATCTGTGTGCGATCGGCATGTTTCGCGGGTAAGATAATCCCTTGATCCGGAACAGTGATATCCTTCGTTACAACAACCTTTAAATGGAGTCGAACACCAGCCTTTGTCTTACGAAAAGTTGCCCATGGATATTGGCTCAAACTCATGCTCATCGTGGTAGAATCAATGACCAGAAGACGACCAATGTTTCGGATGATCGGGGCATTTTTCATTTGCCCTTGGATCTTTAAGACCAGATATTTAAATACTTTTTCAAACAGTTGAGGGGATAATTGGCCTAATTTGCGAGAAAGTTGCGAAGTACTAATTGCATCAAATTCCAGATATGTCTGCAACTCTTCCTTGTCTTTCAAATGTTTGGCCAATTTTGTTAAGCTTTCCAATTCATTTATCTGAGCGATGATACAAAGTTGTAAAAACTTATACGCTGTTAATTTTTTAATGTATTTGTCAACGTCAATCACATTAATTAGTTTTGAAAAAGTTATTGGATCGATCTCTTTAAATAGTTCATTTATTGTGGATTCTGTGGTATTCTTATCCATAATGGTTTCTCCTTATTCTTAGGATTTGGATAGGACTGCCAATCCTAATTATAAGGAGTTTTTTTATATCCAAAAAGATGAAATTTAACATAAAATTGGGCTTGACAAATTAAAATTAACTTAATGCAATGCTACTGATAAAGACAAGATTAATAAAAGAGGAAATAACAAACTTAGAAAGATTCTATTTTACATGATCCAGACCATGATCCAACTACGGAAAAACACACAAAATCATATTGTAGATTATTATGATAAATTAAAAACGCAACCCCAGAGGAAACCTCATAAAGTTGCGTCCATAGCATGCGTGAATAAGTTCTTGAAATCGGCTTATCACCTTATCACACATAATCTGAAATACGATTACGAAAAGGCAACAATGCATCAGTAATCGTAAGTAAGATTATATCACAAAGACCTGACGAAAAAAATGGAAATCGTGAGGTCTATTTGTCATGCGAAAATTTATTTTGGAAGGAAGGGGTCCCCCTTCCTTCCAAAATAAAATCTATATTAACCAAATTATTTAATAAAAAATACTTGACTAGAGGTAAGAAAGGGGACTCCTCTACTTGAAAAGTTGTTCAGAATAGTCAGAAATGTGGATAACTATAAGGAAGATTATCAACTCGTAAAACGTTGGGATACACGATTTAAAAGGATTGCCACCATTATGGAACCTTCTGAGAATAAAACAAGTTTTTGGGTCGAAAACAGATTGAAGCAATATTTAAACCAAATGGAAAAAGAGCTCAATCGGAAAGAAGATCAACCGTTTGTAGAGAACCTATTAAAGTATAGTAAAGGATTTTGGAAAGGACTTTTCACCTTTTATGATTATCCACTTATACCGAGAACGAATAATGATTTAGAACTCTTTTTTAGAAGAATAAAGCAAAAACACCGAAGAATCACAGGTAGTCGGACTTGGAATCGATATATTATCCGACACGGTGAAAACATTGTATTTGTAGAAAATGTCTCTAATGAACAGGAAGGGCTACAAATGATAAAAAATGTTAATTATTCAGCATATAAAACTGAAGCGAATAAATGGGAACAACGTATTGGTGAGCATATAAAACAAAGAAGATTCAAAAAAGAACCAAATGAATATTTAAACACTATTGAAGAGAAATGGAAAAGGCACAACTAATTTATTGTGTTGGTTGTGCCGTCTAAGTTTTTTTTTAAGAATGTGGGATGTCATTTTAAAAATCGAAACAATTTTTCCCTGATTGACGATGGAAAGTTTTCCAAACGAATCTTTTAATCAAGACTGTAAATGTCTTTATATTTCTTTTCTAAATACTGAATAAAATATGCCGGATTCAACGATTCGCCAGTCGCATCCTTTAATATTTCCAGCGGTTTTTTCATTTTGCCATATAGATGAACATGTTTTGTCAGCCAGCTTTGAATTTGCTGAAATTCTCCGTTTTCAATAAGTTCTTCAACATTCGAAAGATCCTGCTCCATTTTTTGCATCAATTGCGTTGCATACATATATCCTAAAGCATATGAAGGGAAATAGCCAAAGCTTCCTCCCGCCCAATGAACATCTTGAAGCACCCCGTTTCCATCATGATCTGGAGCAATACCTAAATATTCGCTATATTTATCATTCCAAACTTTTGGAAGATCAGACACATCCAAATTTCCTTCAAACAGCAATTTTTCTATTTCATAGCGTACAATGATATGAAGACAATATGTCAATTCATCTGCTTCAATACGGATCAGCGATGGTTTAACTTCATTGATCGCTCTGTAAAAATCATTTAAAGAAACCCCAGTAAATTGGTTTGGAGCATACGTTTTAAGTTGGTTGTAATATCGCTTCCAGAAATGATAGTTTCGCCCAATTAAATTTTCATAAAATAATGATTGAGATTCATGAATCCCCATTGAAGCGCCGTCAGCAAGAGGAGTTCCTTCCAGTTCTTCATTTATGTTTTGCTCATAAATCGCATGTCCGGCTTCATGAATGGTTCCGAAAACGGCCGTTCGAAAATCTGTTTCATCATACTTTGTTGTAATTCGAACATCGCCCCGGTTCATTCGAATTTCAAAAGGATGGACGGTTTCATCAAGGCGGCCGGCATCAAAATTGTAGCCTATTTCCTTTAAAATATATTCGGAAAACTTTCGCTGTTTTTCTTTCGGAAACGGTTTGTGCAAAAACGAAACGTCGATTTTTTTTGATGATTGTACAATTTGTTGTACTAATGGGACGATATGTTTTTTAAGCTCTGCAAAAACCTTGTCAAGCGTCTCCACAGTTATTCCTGGTTCATACAAATGAAGGAGCGTATTATATTTATGTCCCTTATAGCCCCAATAGGAAATAAACTTTTTATTGAATTCTATTAATTTTTCTAAATACGGAGCAAACTGATTGAAATCTGCATTTGCTTTCGCTTCTTCCCAAACTGATTCGCTTTTTGATTGGAGAATGACATATTCTTTATATTCCTCTTTCGGAATCTTAATGTTTTTTTCATACTCCTCTCTGCATTCCTGAAGAGCTTTCTTTGTCACCGAAGAGAGATTGTCATAAACATGTTTTTCTGTTAATTCATCAAGAAACTCTTTCATAGTATCTGAAACGGACATCTGGAACCACTCTTCAGAAAGAATGCCGATTGTTTCAGCTCGCCGCTCCAATCCATTTTTCGGCGCACCCGTCCGTAAATCCCAATACATTAAATTTAATGCTTCTTCATAGCTTTCCATTTTCTTTAAGTAATCGAAAAATTTTTGTTCTTTTTCTTTTAAGCCCATTTTGATCATCCCCTTCTTCCAATTGAAAATATATTTCAGCTCGGTTTGACAGGCAACGCTTTTACGACCTCCGAAACAATATTTTCTCCCTCATCCTTGCTGATAAAAATCGTTACAGTACCATGGTCATCTTTCGTGCGAAGGAGGCGTCCAACCCCTTGCTTCAGCCGCAGTATCATATACGGAAGATCCACTTCATAAAAAGGATCTGTTGCGGATTTTCGTTTCGCATCAAATACAGGATCATCCGGCGGGAATGGCAGCGACCAAATGATCACATGTTCAAGCGACGGTCCTGGAACGTCAAGCCCCTCCCATAAATGCACAGCGCACAAAACGGTTTCCGGATCTCTTTCAAAAGATGCCACTAATTCGCTGATTTCATAATCTCCTTCAAATAAACATGAATGCCAAAAGCGCGGTAAATGTTTTTTTAAGAAAAGCAGCTCCTCTTTCGTTCTGCATAAAATTAACGTGCGCCCTTTGTTTGATTTTATGACAGATTCCGTCCAGTTCAATTTTTCCTCGCTCGTACCTTTTTTTACAAACACTTTCATATTTTTTTCATAGTCAAAAGGAGAGGAAACGGAGAATGATAGATAATCTTTTATACCAAGGCTATTCGCCAAATAAGCAAACGATCCGTTTTGATCCGATAAAGTGGCTGATGAAAAGATATAAGGTATTTTATGAGAAAACACTTTTTCTTTTAAAATATCTTCTATCCTTTGCGGCATGATCACAAAAGAAGATGACGCGACGTTTTGTTCAAGCCAAGTAATTGTGTTGTCAAATTGTAAAAACAAGCGAAAAGAAAATTCCATTTGATCAAGGTATTCTTCCACAATCTTTAAGCTATATTCATCAATGGTATATAGTTCACTTTCAAAAACTAAAGCTTCAGACAGCTGATTCAATCGTTCGTACAAATTTCCGGCCGCTTCTAACAAATCGTCTGTTCTCGTGATTGTCATCCGATTGGAGCCTTCCTTTTGATGTGCACTTTTAAACAGCATATGAAAAAAATGATCGTTCGCTAAAAGCGCTTCTTCGACCATTTCAGCAAGTTGTTCACGAATGTTGTTCTTTAAAATTTTTTCTAAATATGCTGCTAGTGTTTCTTTTTTCACTTGATACGTAAGTGCCTTTTGAGCCGCAAATTCTAATAAATGGCCTTCATCAAACACGACGCAACTGTGCTCTGGGAGAAGCGGGAGCTGTCCTTCACGTTTCCGGGATTCTTTCGTCCAAATATGCTCCATATAAAAATCATGGGAGCAAACGATTAAATCCTTCGCCTTCCGATAATAATCGCGGGAAAGAATTAAGCCGCACCGATGTCTTTTGCTGCATGACAAACAGTTTTTAAAAGGATCCCAGCTGATTTTTTCCCATTTTTCATCGAAAAAAAACGGGTATTGCTTCCGGTCTCCATAATGATAGTAAGATTGCAATCCGCTCTGATCATGCACGAATTCAGGGAGAGATTCATAAAGATCAAAAAAGTCCTCATCATCGTCCATTCCAAGCAAATCCTCAAGCTTGTCCAAACATAAATATTGGTTCATCGATTTTGCCAATCGCACATCCACTTTTAGACCTAGAGCTTCTTCAAGCTTTTTTATATCCCCTTGTTTTTTGACAAGCTGTTCAATTAGAGCTTCGTCCGCACAGGCAATGACGGCAGGTCTTCCGGTATATCGCGCATATGCAATCGCATAAAGCAAATAAACAATCGTTTTTCCTGTCCCTACTCCCGCTTCCGCAAACATCACTTTCTTTTCTTTAAAAGCTCTGTCAAGCTGGAAAGCCATAAAAATTTGTTCGTCGCGCAATTCAAAGCCTTTTTCAGGCAAAATATCATACAGAACATCACCGATCCATTTGTTTAACGCTTCATAAAAACTTTCATTTTTTGTCAGCGGGAAAGGTAAACCTTGAAACATCATGACTCCAACCTCCGTGATTATTCATAGAGTAAAATTATTTCACTTATTACGCATAACGTCAATATCTTTTCTGGCAGCGCGCGATTCAATTAGAATCATGTCAACCTCGCTTTTGCAGGAAGCGAGCGGTAAGGTTTGAAGCATAAGCGATTGACTCGGTTGAAACGAAATCATTTAAAAACAGAAAAAACTTCCCATTTTCAGGGAAGCCGTTTCTCTCGAACGGAAAGAGATCCGTGAAAAATAGCCTTTTTCAATTGCCCTTCCGCTTCAAAGATTTGACTGAGCGCTTTTTCTGTTGAACCTCTTTCTACCAATGCAGTATACGTATTTTTTAATGCGCGAGAAATAATCGCATATTCTTCCTTTGTCATAAATCAACCAACCCCGTATAAATTTTATCCATTTTAATTTATGCAGAGCTGGTATTATTTATGCTTTTTTGGGCGGTTTAGGTCCCCAATACTGATAATAGTGCGTTTCGATAAACCCGTTAAAAAGTTTCCGTTTTTTTGTCGCCTTTTTTCCGTAAAACTGTTCAAAGCTTTTATTGCTTGTCAAAATGTAAATCGACCAAGTATCTAACAGCGAGAATGTTTTCCCCATTTCCTTATATAATTGCTCCACTTCTTCTCGTTCTCCGAGTCGCTCACCATACGGTGGATTCCCGACTATTACCCCAAATTCCTTCACTGTACGTAAATCTTTAACTTGCATTTGTTTAAAAGTAATGACATCCGAAAGCCCGGCCTCCATGGCATTTTCTTTTGAAATCTCAATCATTTTATGATCAATGTCCGTCCCGATGCAGTCGAGGCGAATATCATATTTAGCTAAATCCTCTGCTTCTTCTCTTGCCCTTCTCCATACATCCTTGCCGATCCAGTCCCATTGCTCTGAAATAAAATCTCTATTGAAGCCGGGCGCGATATTTTGCCCAATTAACGCCGCTTCAATCGGAATCGTACCTGAACCACAAAATGGATCAAAGAAAGGTCTGTCAGGAGTCCAATTCGTTAGCAAAATAAGTGCAGCAGCGAGCGTTTCTTTTAAAGGGGCATTTCCTTTTCGAGCGCGATATCCTCGTTTATGGAGGCCGTCTCCGCTCGTATCAATGGTCAGTGTAGCAATGTCTTTATGTAAAGAGATCTCAATCTTGTAAACCGCCCCTGTCTCTTCTAACCAATCGGTCGTTTTTCGGTACTGCTGCTTCAATTTTTCAACTATTGCTTTTTTCACAATTTTCTGGCAGTCAGAAACACTTGCCAGTTTTGATTTCACCGATTTTCCGATGACAGGAAATTGAGCGTTTTCAGGCAAAAATTCCGCCCAATCAATGGCTTTCGTTTTTTCAAACAGTTCTTCAAATGTCGTCGCCGGAAATTCAGCCACTTTTAATTTCACTCGATCAGCCGTTCTAAGCCATAAATTCGCTCGGCAAATCGCCAGTTCATCGCCTTCAAACGTTACTTTTCCGTTTTCCACTTTGCATGTATATCCTAGATTGCGCACTTCTGATGCAACAATCGCTTCAATTCCCATTGCAGCTGTTGCAATCAATGTAAACCGTTTGCTCATTTTTTCACCTGTCTTTTTCAGAAAATAAAAGCTCTCCAAATGGAGAGCACGAAAAATTGCGGTTTATTCCATAACGTTCTGTAAGCCATGTTTTGTCCCCATGCAGCTTGTACATGGGTGGTAATCATCTATCTACAGAAGGGTTTTAGCCCTTCTGTCCTTCTCCTCGTTCATTTCCTCAGAGAAGGTGCCCCTACCATCATTTGGGTTTCTCGCTCGTGGGGTTTACCGCGTTCCACTCTTGCGATTTCTCGCAAGACTACGTCACTGTGGCACTTTCAGGGTAATAGTGCCATACTAATCAATAGCTTAGGCACGTTCCCCGCCGTCAGCCGAAAAGGCTGCCCTAGCTTATGGTTTCGCTAGGCACGAACACTACGGGCATCTCAGCACCGTGCGAGCATGGACTTTCCTCTACAACGGATGATCCGTTGCAGCGATTACCCGAACGTTATGCTAAACCGCATTATGTAGTATAGTGAAAATGAATAAAAAATTCAAGTGGCATCCATGAACATTATTCATATAATTTGCTTCCAAATACATGTTTTTCTAAATTCGATAAACGCTTCAAAATGTCAAAGTTCGTTGTATTCGCCTGCATCGTCGGTTGTTTTTTCGATGCTTCTTCGAGCTGCTTTTTCAGCCGCATATTTTCCTGCCGCAACTGTTCGATCTCCTGGTAAAACGTTTCGTAATCTTTAATGATAATATCTAAAAACTTATCAACTTCTTCTTGTTTATAACCGCGCATCGAAGTTTTAAACTCTTTTTCCAAAATTTCTTTCGCCGTTAATCTAATTTTATCTGAAATCAACTCGGTTCACCTCAATCGTCAGAAGTCCTCCTAGGCTATATTTTTTCAAACTTCCTGATTAATGTCAATTTATTCTTTATGGTAATAACATGTCTCCATCCTATTATGGGAAAAAATGAAGCCTTCAGAGGTTTAAAAATAATGATTATAAACGGAAGGAGCTGGTTACTCAGCCCCTTCTCAAAGATTATCTCGGAAACGGACCAGGTCCCATGCACTGAAAATGTTGATGTGACACGTTATTTACCGCAGATTGAGTATGCGGGAAATAATGCAAATGTTGATACATTTGATGATTAACATTTGTTGTATGAATTGGATGGATATGAGGAACGATTGTTGTTGAATGTGTATGATTGACGCAGCATTTCGTCGGATGAACAATCGGCTGAAGAACGTTCGGTCTGCATTTCATATTATATAACTCCTTCCTTTTTATTATTTTTACAATACTAGCCTATGAATATAAAAGTGTACATGTACTAATTCAAATACCTATTTTCAAAAAAAAGCAGGCGCGATATTTATCATGTATAGGCATTTCCTTCATAACCGATTGATTAAGGCACTATAGTGAACTACCCTCCACTTACCACCCTTGCGGGTCGCTTGAAGTGGGGGCTTCTCGGGTAATCCTATCTAACGATAAGAAATTGACCGAGCTTACCCTCTCGTTCCGAAAGTTATTATTCTTTATGCTAATATGCGTAATCCTTCATTTTTGATATTGATTGCTGAATTGTGATCACGATCTAATACAAAACCGCAAGAACATTCATATACACGTTTAGATAATGGCATTTCTTTTTCCTTGCCACAACAAGAACATTTCTTAGTAGAAGGGAACCACTTATCGATTTTTACAAGTTGTTTCCCTTGTTCTTTTAGCTTGTATTCTAAGAAAGTAGTGAACATACCCCAGCCATTATCATGAACACTTTTTCCAAAATTGAGGGCTTGAGACATTCCTTTCATGTCTAAGTCCTCAATGATAACTGCGTCATAGGTTGATGCTAATTCTTTTGATTTATGGTGAAGAAAATTCTTGCGTTGATTGGCAATTTTCTCTTGTAACTTTGCTACTTTCAAACGTTGTTTTTCCCAACGTGCAGAACCTTTTTTTCTGCGAGAAAGAATTCGTTGTGCTTTTGCCAGTTTGTCTAATGCTTGTCGATAGTACCGTGGGTAATTGGCTTTCTCACCCTGTTCACTCTCGACATATAGACCGTCCATAGCAAAATCTAAGCCAACTACTTTTTGAATCTTTACTGACTGAATATCTTTCTCGTATTCTGTCAAAATCGAAATATAATATTTACCTGTCTTTGTTTTAGAAATAGTACAAGATTTGATTTTATAATCAGCAGGTATTTCTCTATGTCGGTTCATTTTCATTGGCTTTTTGATTTTTGGTAGTTTGATATGACCATTTTCTAGCTTAATATTGCCGTTGACCATATTGGTTGTGTAAGATTGTTTATTTTTCTTGCTTTTGAATTTAGGAAACTCCGCACGACCTTCAAAAAAGTTCTTATAAGCATTTTGCAAATTGATCTGTGCGTTTGCTAAAGCTAAAGAATCCACTTCTTTTAGGAATGGAAATTCATCTTTGTATTTCGCTGGTGTCGGGAATGCTTGTTGTTTAAGCGTTTCTTTATCGTTTTTGAATTTCTCATACGTTTCCTTACGTTCTTCCAGCATCTTATTGTAGACAAAGCGAACACAACCAAATGTTTTGGCTAATTGGATTTTCTGTTCTTTATTCGGATACAAACGAAATTTGAAGGCTTTGTTTTGTTTGGCCATATCAAATCACCTCACTTCTGACCTTGATTTTCAATGTATTTTTTTATGACTTCTATTGGTGCACCGCCTGTTGTAAGCAGGCAAAAGCTTCTTGACCAAAACATCTCTTTCCATAGTCTTTTTCGGATATGAGGAAAGTTTTTCTTTATCAGTCGAGAACTTGCACTCTTATAAGTATTGATGAACTTCGATAATTCAGAATTAGGATGTGCTTTGAATAGGATGTGGATATGATCCTTATCATGATTCCACTCTGTCAAAGTAATGTTGTATTTTTTTCCGATCTCAATGAACATATCTTTTGCAAAATCAGATATTTCATCGGTGAACACTTCTCTGCGATACTTTACAACTAATACAAGATGATAATGTAATAGGAACACTGAATGATTATTACTATCCAATTTCATTGATATATCAATCCTTTTTTATATATAAGACTGATTATATCAAAACCTTTGGCTAAAGCCAACCGAAATTCATCTCCCACCTACTCATTGGGCTACGCCCTGCACATTCCTTGAGGATGGGAGACTTCTTTCGGAAATCCGTTAAAATTTTTTGAATCGAGTAGGAGGGAGCGATTAACTCCCGTCCTCTCACACCACCGTACGTACGGTTCCGTATACGGCGGTTCCATTAAGATAATTGACGCAAGTCTTTATAACTTCCGTGAATAGCTGTTCTCTTTATGCCAGTGGTCACTCCACCCTCCAAGAGATCTCCCACGGGATTCACCGCTTCCTCCCTCAAGTGAGGTACTACGTTTTCTGTGTTCATCATGACTCACTGAATGCCAAGGGCTATTCTCTCTTAATTGTTCGGTCCTTCTTAGTTGTTCTAGACCAACTAATACTATGACCTCTGCTGACTTCTGACGGTTCAGCTACTTATCACTAAGTAGGTTATGAAGCGTACTTCACATATCCACCAGACCTCCCCGGGTAAGTACATGCACTTTCACACCATCTATCCGCCTCATTTACTCGATATGACCTTCGACAGAAAGAGCTTTGTTTTGTTTTGCAAACTCACTCAATCATACCTAGCCTTATATGAGGTTCGTGTTCCTCGGACCGGTGTTTTGCCTCCAGCTTCCTTCAGATTCCGCGTCACCACGGACACCCTTGCTCTTGGCTAACCTCTACTTCTGTCTTCGGGGTTCGGGACTTACACCCTATAGTTCATGTACATGCCGGGCGCACAAGAGAAAGACCTTCTTGTTCGATGGAAGGTCTTGCTAGTCAATCTTTCTCTTTAATTTTTTATATTTGACAGAAAAAGCATCTAATAGGCGATGCCGTTTTTTCTCGTATATAATACCAAAATATGTTGCCGCCGGCATCTATTCCTTTTAACAAATCCTTATATTTAGACGGTTGTGATCGAGTAATTGTTTCATCTTTCTCCCAAATCTTCCAACTTATTTTTTTTCTTTTCCAGCCTCCATATTCTTTTCAGCAGCTCTTCTTTTTGTGTTGAATGATTGGATACTCCCATTCTTTCCAGCTGTTTCAAAATTTGAATCGCTTCGTTTGTGTCCATATATGCAGCATCAATATTTTTTTCATGATGCTCATAAAATTTGGCCAGTTCGACTAAAGCTTTTATTTTCAAAAAGCCTTGTCCATGTTTTTTAATTTCGCTCCATAGTTTCACTGCCTCATCCAAACGTCCGTTTCGTTTTGCCAGCATTGCCATTTCAAATTTCGCCTTGAGGTGAAGGCTGTTTGACTGCTCGTTTATTTTCGCATATGAAAAATAAGCAAGCTTTTCATTTCCTTGAGCTTGAAACCATCTTGCCATTTCAAACAGTTCTTTATCATCATGGTTGTCATCGGGAAACAAAAGCTTTTTTGACAAATGAATATAAAGTGAAATTAAGGAGAGAATATCCATCTCATTATGCTGAAAAATTCCGATCACACTATCAGGATTTGGGTCTTTCAAAAAATGATGGTAAAGGATCGGCGCTAAATAGCCGGGAGTATCTTCCTTTCGGTTCACTTGCAAAATATCTTTTTCAACATTTGATAATTTTACCGACTCCAATCTATTTTTCCAGAGACGTCTAGCTGCATGATATAAATCAAAATGGCCGTACTCAGGCAATTGCGGCACCATATTGCGAATGAGAGTATGTCTCGTTTTCACTTGAGGCCAATCAAATGCTTTTCCATTGTATGTGACTAATGTTTTTATATTTACTTCACTTAAAAACCGTTGATATAAAGCAACCTCATGGCCAGGAGCAGGCAAAAAAAGCTGTTTGATCACCACTTTATCGAATAATATTCGCGCAAATCCAAGTAAAAAGATCATATTGCCTGCTCCGCCCTTTAAACCAGTCGTTTCCGTATCGAAAAAGAAAAGTTCATAAGGTTTATGCCCTTTTGCTGACAGCGGATGCTCCATTTCATTGTCATTCCAGTAATCTACAACATCAATTACTTCGCTTAATTCATACAATCCATGGCGATAATTGAGCGGATATTCTACTTCACGGATGAGAATATATTGGCCATCAAAGAAAAACGGCTTGACTCCAACGCTTTCCCAGCGTTTTAAGTATGGAATCTCTATATCCTGTTCCTTTTTCAATACGTCTTCATGAACGATATGATTTTTTAATCTGTTTAATTTTTGTTTTATGGACATAAAATCTGTCCTTTCTTTATATATTGAAGCAGCCGAAGCGCCGCCACCTTTCTTCCGCTCGATTCTCCATCAAGACCGATGCAGGAAGGACAGCCATCATCGCATTTACAGTTTGTCACCATTTCTTCCGTTCTTTCAAGCAAGCTTTCAAACTCATCAAATACTTTCTTCGCCAGCCCGACTCCGCCTGGATATCGGTCATACAAATAGATGGTCGGTTTTCCGTTGTGAATGGATTTCACTTGAAATACAACGTCAAGATCGTTTGGATCGCACATTGCTGCAAGAGCACTCACATATTTTAAAGCATGGCTGATGCCGACTAAAGCTTTTTCCATTTGTTCTTCCGATAAAACAGAAAAAACGTCATTTTTAAAGCTAATCCAAGCACCTGTTGTATGAAGCTCTTCCTCCGGCAGATGAATAGGACCAGAACCAATGTTCTCATGTGTGCCAAATTTGATTTTTTTAAATATCGTCGGTTGGGCAAGCACCATGACATCACCAAATCCAATCTCCATGCTCTTGCTTTCCTTTTCCTGATCCACCTCAAGCACCTTCAATTGAACAGCTAGGTTCGCATCCGTAAAATAGTCAACATTGACTTCAGAAACATATGCTTTTTTTTCTTCCCAATCGAGCTTTTCAACCTGAAATTGCCTTCCTTCATGCAAATAGATCGCTTCTTCATGAAGCATCGTCATGGCGCTGAATCGGTCCATTTCCCCGATGACATTTGCGCCATTTGTAGTGTCAATAATTACGACATTTTCTTGAGAAGCAGAACGCAAGCTGATCCCATGTGCAGGAAACGAATCGCTCATCCAATACCATCTGCCTCCGTTTTCGTAAAGAACGCCTTCCTCTTTCAGAAAATCAAGTATATCGTCAACCTCCACCCCATCTAACGTTTCACCTGACTGAAATGGAAGCTCAAACGCCGCACATTTTATATGATCTACGAGAATGATTAAGTTATCTGGATGAATGATCGCACTTTCCGGATTTTTTTCAAACAAATATTCTGGATGCTTTAAAATATATTGATCTAATGGACTCGATCCTCCGACGAGAATAATTGCTGCTTCCTCTTCCCTTCTGCCCGCCCGGCCTGATTGCTGCCACGCGCTGGCAATCGATCCGGGGTATCCTGTCATAATGCAAACCTGCAGCTGACCGATATCAACCCCTAGCTCCAAAGCATTGGTGCTGACGACACCTTTAATTTTTCCCTCTCTAAGGCCTTTTTCAATTTCCCTTCGCTGCTTCGGCAAATAACCTCCGCGATATCCGCGTATCGTTTTCGATCCCAATTCCTTTTTCGTCATCTCTTGCAGATACGTTAAAATAATTTCAACCCTTGTCCGGCTTCTAGCAAACACAATCGTTTGAATGTCGTTTTTTAAAAATTCTTTCGCAATCTCTTTTACATCAATCATGGCGCTTCTGCGGATATTGAGAGGCTTGTTAACAACAGGCGGATTGTAAAAGATGAAATGTTTTTTGCTTCTTGGGGCTCCGTTTCGATCAATAAGAACCGCTTTCTCTCCAATCAATGTTTCAGCAAATTCCAACGGATTTGCAATCGTTGCCGACGTACATATAAATTGAACGTCGCTTCCGTAAAATCGGCAAATTCTCTTCAGCCTTCTGATTACATTCGCAACATGGCTTCCAAATACTCCGCGATATGTATGCAATTCATCGATGACGACATATTTTAAGTTTTCAAAAAGCGACACCCATTTCGTATGATGCGGTAAAATGCCTGAATGCAGCATATCAGGATTTGTCATAACAATATGACCAGCTTTTCGAATCTTTTGACGGATCGTTGGAGAAGTATCTCCATCGTATGTATAGCAATTTATCTCCGTTTTTATTCCTTCAATCCATTCATTCAGTTCGCTTTTTTGATCCTGAGCTAGCGCCTTTGTCGGAAAAAGATATAATGCTCTCGTGTTATTGTTTTTTAATATTGCGTTTAAAACAGGCAAATTGTAGCACAACGTTTTTCCTGACGCTGTCGGGGTTACAGCGACAATGTTGTGATGATTTAACGCTAATTCAAACGCTTCTTTTTGATGACTGTATAATTGTTCAATTCCTTTTTTCTTCAACATTTCCTTCAATCGGTTATCCATATCTTCTGGAAAAGGAACTGTGATTGCTTCTTTTTCAGGTATTGTGTGCCAATATACAATCTGATCCCGAAAACGCTCGTCATGTCTAAAATCATGGATGACTTTTTCAAAAGGTTTCCGCCCAAGCATGACCCATTCCTCCTCGAATTCACTACATCTATTCTAACGAATAAACGTTCGTAAATAAAGCATGTTTTCATTGGAAGCTTTCGTATAAACTTTTCGAAACTCTTTTGCATATAAATGTGAAAAAAAGAAAGGGAGTGAGAGAGCAAGATGAAAAAAGACAAAAAGGAACATGATGAATTTTTGCCCGTGTTTTCCCAACTAGATCCGCTTCCAGGCAGGTTTTCACAATTTTTCGATCCTGCCTACATTCAATCGCTATTAAAACCGTTTCATGATTTGTTTGATGCCGCAATGTCCCTTCCCTTTTTTCATTTTGACACTCATGAAACCGATCAAGAATGGGTGTTAGAGGGAAAGCTTCCAGGAGTGAAAAAAGAGCAAATACGCATCGAATCGTATGATCATGTATTAACGATTTCCATTCAGCAAGATCAACATATTGAACAAACAAATGATGAAAAACAGATGACGCAAATGTTCAAGTCTCATGGCAAATTTGCGAAATCCTTTTATTTGCCAGCTTACTTAGATGTACAACATATTAAAGCATCGTTTCAAAATGAAAAGCTGAAAATTGTGATCCCTTCCAAAAAAACAAAAATAAATATTGACTAATATGCTTCTAATCAAAGAGGTTGTCCAAAAAGTCAGGGTAACTGACTTTTGGAGTCCCTCATTTTTCCACTTTTAAAAAAGCAAAAAAAATCGTCCTTTCTAAATAAAATGTAGTTGGGACCCAACATCACAGAAAGGACGATTTTTTATGAACCAATCAAATGATTACTACGGAAACAGCACTTTCACTAGATGTAAAAGAAGAAAATACTCCTGACAAAGGAAATTAACATTCCCTCCTACTTTCAAACTATATGACAACCGTCAAGTTCAAGTAATTTTCGATATTGAATTGCTCATACCAGAACATCACGTGGCACGTGTCATAGACAAAATGGTGAAGACGATGCAAGATGAGGTATTGTTTTCTCATTAGCTTACACTTCCTGAAATAGCGGCATCCGCCAGCTACTTTCAGATAAAAATCGAAAAATATAAAAGCAAGTGGAGAGAAACGCGTTGTTTCTCTCTGCTTGCTTCCTTTTAGGGACTTATCGGGCAGTCCCATTTTTCCTATTGCATCCTGTAATTGTCTGTTTTGTGATCGGTACTCATCATTCCCCGGGCAATTATGTCATCAGCTGTTGTTCCCGATTGGAAATATTCTTTTTCCAAAAATAGGTTTTTGGTATAAAAAGGATTTTTTCGTATATCCAACAAAGCATAAACAGCCTTGACTTGCGGCGAACGGCATCCCTAGCGCCTTACATCGTTTCAAAGCTCATTATTCAGCATCAAGCTTTAAAAATTTGCGTGACTCCTTTTAAAAGGGAGCTCATTTGATTCATCGTTTGAACAACTTGTCCTGCTGTATCGATCATTTTGTTAAAATCCATCTGTCCGTCCGCTTTTTTAAATGAAGAAAGTAATGAAGGATTTGACCCTTTTGGCATCATCATAGGCAGCGTGCTTGGATAAGGCTGAGGATACGGATTCATAAAAGGCTGATAATATGGAGATTGGAAATAAGGAACAACATGTTGATTCATCATGAAATATTGATCGTAAGAAACAGGTCTTAACCAATCATAAGCATGATCATGATACATTTTGATCCCTCCAATAAAAACTTAACTAATCATAAAATATGTTTTTGCCTTTTAAAGGGTGAGATGTCAAATAGTGTCGGAAGTTTTTATTTTTTTTAAAATTGATAATTACAAAAGAGATGGTAACATATTAATATAAGTGTTAGGGGGGGATGTTTTATGACGGTTCAAACATTGAGGGAAAGATTTAAAATGGAGAAGCAATACGAAGCAGAATGTGCAAATGAATTGCTGGACTTTGCTCGCAGATTGTATCTTTATGAAAACATCAGCATCAAAGACTTTCGAAATATTGTCAAAACGCTAGAACAGCAAGGAGCCGTTACACCTGAATACATCCTTTAAATCAAGCAGAGGCGGGAGAATTTTCTCCGGCCTCTTTTTGCCGCTTACGAATAGTCCCGTTTACGGCAGTTCAATAACATAGATTGATAAAAAAGAACGGATATTTTTTAGATAGAATCTTTTAACCCCAAGATTTCTTCAAACGAAGTAAGGTTTTGCGTAAATCGAAAGCCCAATAGATTGTGTCTATATATTCACACATAATAAAGCGGAGAAACTGCTCGCTTCTCCGCTTCCCCATTTTTATTTATTTTTTTCCATTTCACGGATCATGCTTCTTAATGTGTATTCAGCAGATTCTTTTATATTTTTAAATCTCACCTTGCTTGTATCTTGAAAAAAAGATTGGATCACAATGTTTTCAATATGCTCTTTCGCCGTATCAATTTGTTGCGAATGCAGGTATCTAGGATGGTACTTATTGATCCATTTTTTCGCAACAATTTCCCATTCATCCAATATTGGCAAAATCTTGTCAACACTCGGTTTAATTTCGGCAAAAAAATCGTATTCCAGTCCTTCCTTCTTGGTTCTCTCGAAGCGTTGAGCACTTTTTTGGATCACTTGAAGCAATTGCTCCGTGATTTTCCGGACTTGTTCTTCATCCAAGGTTCTCACCTCAGATTCATCATAGCAAATTTTTTTTGTTTTACCAAATTTTATACTACCTTTTTTCTCAAGCTCCGCACGAATTTCCTTTCTGCACACATTTTCTCAAATTTATTCATCTTTTCTTCTCCATTTTCTATAAAGTTTGAAACGGCTTGTTTTGTCCGATGAATTTCTTTATCTATATTTTGCGTCAATTGCTGCTCTAAAAGATCAATTTGTTTTTCAATTTCCTGCAATTTTTTTAATGCCTCTTGCTTTTCTATAAACGAACTCATCAGCATCCCTCTTTTCTTATTTTTGCTAAAAAATTCTTCTTCCTAAATATGAGTCCTGCCTGTTTGACAAAACTAGTTGTGATTCGGCAAAAAAAGTGTAAATTCCCTGCATTCAAAAATCCGCTTCATTGTGCGCATGTATTTTTTCAGGTTAGAAAAAATAAACATGGGAGGTGTTATGATGAAAAACGATAAAAAAACCATTCAAAATGATAGTCAAAAAGAAAAAAAGCGAGGAGTTGGAGACAAAAAGCTTGAAGGTCCAAACAGACCCTCTACTTAAAAATGGTCAGGCTCATTGCCTGACCATTATTGTAAGTATTGCTTCATCATGCATAATAAATGTAGCTGGGACTGTTTTTTCTCATACCAGTTAGTTAATTCAATTCGTTTCGGAATCTCTGGATCTTTATAATACTTTCCGAGCCTCTGCCCATGAAACCATTCTCTTTCTTTTTCGTCTATTTCGTGTGAGATTATCGGAAAAGCCGTCCTTAAATATGGGGATTTTCTTTTTGTTGTTTTTTTCATATATTTTTCATAATCATACCGTGATCCTGTATGTATTACACGATTTGAAAATTTTAGAAACTGTCCATGGTAAAGAGGATGAAATAAAAGCCATGCCAGCCTTTTTCCCAATTCAATCCGTTTTTTGACATGGCTGAATTGATGGGTGGAAAATCCGTACAATTTTCCTGTTAACGTCGGAAACAGTATAACGCGAAAATGAAATAGATCTTGAAAAATAAACGGCAAGCTGTGAAAGACAAATTTTTTAAATAATGGATGATCAATAACCGGTTTTTGAATAACATGCTGCTCATTAATAATAAGGGAGGTTAAAAGCCTTTTCTCATCTTTTGTGCGGAAAAAGCGTTCCCACTCCTCCATCATAAAGGCGGATACATGAAAAGCTTCGAGCAAATAAAACATCGGTTTGTTGTAACGCTTGGAATATTCATATAGTAAAAGCTGTGGATAAGCATCAGCAAAAATGAGCCAGTTTGCGGTTTCAACTGATAAAAAGAGCCATTGCCGTTTTTCATAAGGCAAAGCCTGTTTGAGGGGAATACCTTCTAAATCTGTCATAAACCAGCCGGCGTTTCTGGAGACCATGCTTGCCAGCAACGCCCATTTTACTTCCGGATGTTTTTTATAAAACTTTGCATATCGTTCCGTCCGTGAAATATTATCAACATTTCCGTCATCTGTTTTTAATTTTGTTTGTAATATTATATCATGTAGTGACATAGTATTCCCTCTTTCAACTTAAATCATGTATAATGAAGTCATTTCATCGAAAAAAGGTTAACATTTTTTGTTAAGATATAAATAGCCGGAAAAAGGAGGAGATCGCTTGGCTATTCGTTATCCTAACGGAAAGTTGTGGAAAGCTAAACAAAATGTAGCGAATCCAGTCCCAGTTGAAATACAATATTCAAATAGAGGGATGACCCTCGAGGACGACTTAAATGAGACAAATCTTTATTACAGGGAAAATGGAATAGCTGTCATCCATAAAAAACCGACTCCGATCCAAATCGTTTCGGTTGATTATCCGAAACGGAGCGCAGCAGTCATTAAAGAAGCTTATTTTAAACAGGCTTCAACAACCGACTACAACGGAGTTTATAAAGGCAAATATATTGACTTTGAAGCAAAAGAGACAAAAAACAGCTCTTTTCCACTAAAAAATATTCATGATCATCAATTCGAGCATATGAAAGCTGTGCTCGAACAAAACGGAATATGTTTTCTAATTATACGATTCACTAAACTAAATCAAATATACTTCTTAGAGGCTGAAAAATTGATGCATTTTTGGAAAAGACAGAAAAACGGGGGAAGAAAATCGATTTCGCATCAAGAAATTGTAGAATGCGGTCACCATATCCCCCTTGGCTATTGCCCAAGAGTTGATTATATTAGTATAATAGACAAGTTATATTTTTAGCTACTGCCCTTTTCATTCTAAATGAAAGGTTGGATTTATAATGAGTCAACAATATAAATCGAGGGAAGAAAGACGAAAAGCTTTAGCAAGTAAGAAAAAAAAGCCGAAGAAAAAAGGAATCGCAAGAAAAATTGTGTTTTTCATTCTTTTGTTAGGGCTTGTAGGCATCATTGGAGGAACATCGACATTTGCTTATTTTGCAGCAACGGCACCTCCTCTAAATGATGATCTTTTAAAAGGAAATATGTCATCAAAAGTATATGACAAGGACGGAAATGAAATAGGTGAGGTCGGTTCGGAAAAACGGACATATGTGAAGATCGATGAAATTCCGCAAGTTGTAAAAGATGCGTTTATTGCTACGGAAGATGTTCGATTTTATAAACATAACGGAATCGATCCAATTCGTATTGGAGGCGCTGCAATTGCCAACTTTAAAGAAGGATTCGGTTCTGAAGGTGCAAGTACAATTACGCAGCAGCTTGTCAAGCTTTCCTTTTTATCTCTTGACAAAACATTAAAAAGAAAAGCTCAAGAAGCATGGCTTGCCTTACAAGTGGAGCAAAAATATTCAAAAGATGAAATACTTGAAATGTATTTAAACAGAATTTATTATCCCGGCAACTATTACGGCGTCGCAAGAGCTACGGAAGCTTTCTTCGGGAAGGATCTTAAAGACATCACGCTGTCTGAAGCGGCAATGCTGGCTGGGATGATTAAAAATCCTGATCTATACAACCCTAGAAAAAATCCCGATCTGGCGGAAAAGCGCCGCAATGTTGTCTTAAATTTAATGGTTAAAAACGGATTTATCAGTGAAGAGGAAGCGGCAAAAGCTAAACAAACATCCATCACAGAATCATTAGTTGAACCAAAACAGCAGCAAAACAAATATCATGCCTTTATTGAACATGCGATTGAAGAAGTAAGAAAAAAGCTTGGCGTTGATCCAAGCTCAGCAGGATTAAAAATCTATACAACAATCGATACAGATGCTCAAGAATATGTTGAACAATTATTGAACGGCGACGAAATCAGTTATCCGAGCAAATATTTTCAGGCTGGAATTGCTCTAATCGACACGACAACAGGTGAAATACGCGCCATCGGCGGCGGGAGAAACCAACCGATTGGCGGATTTAACTATGCTGTCGATTTAAAACGGCAGCCTGGTTCAACCATTAAGCCTATTTTAGATTACGGCCCTGCCATTGAGCATTTAAAATGGTCAACGTATCACCAAATCGTTGATGAGCCGTACACGTATTCAAACGGAAAACCAATAAACAACTATGACCGCAGCTATAAAGGGCAGATGTCAATCAGAGAAGCATTGGCTGATTCAAGAAACATCCCAGCATTAAAGGCGTTTCAAGAGGTTGGTGAATCGAGGGCAAAAGCATTTGCCGAGAAATTGGGAATTAAAATCGATAAAATTACAGAAGCATATGCAATCGGCGGATTTGAACACGGCATATCCCCTCTGCAATTGGCGGGGGCTTACAGCGCCTTTGGCAACAACGGTATATACAATGAACCATATTCCGTAACAAAGGTTGTTTTTGTTGATGGAACAAAAGCTGATTTAACACCAGATCCGGTTGAAGCAATGAGCGATTACACAGCATTTATGATCACCGATATGTTAAAAACCGTTGTAGAACGAGGAACCGGTACAAGAGCTCGGGTGCCTGGCTTGAATATTGCCGGCAAAACGGGTTCAACGAACTTTACAGAGCAAGAAAAAGCAAAATATCATCCGGAGCGCGGTGCAGCAAAAGACAATTGGTTTGTCGGCTATACACCAAAATACACAGCTGCTGTTTGGACTGGATATGAGAAAAATGAAGAGAAAATGTATATAACAAAAAGGGAACAACAAATTGCCAGAGACATCTTTAGAAAGCTAATGCGGCATGTATCTGACGGGGATTCATCCGATTTCAAACAGCCGAAAAGCGTGGTGAAAAAGGCAATCGAAAAAGGATCTAATCCGGCGAAGCTTGCAAGCAAATATACGCCAAAAAATATGATTACGTACGAATATTTTGTAAGAGGCGAAGAGCCGACAAAAGTTTCAACGAAATATGAAAAGCTGGACAAACCGTCAGGCCTATCCATCAATTATGATCAAAAAACGAATGCAGTGAAACTTAGCTGGAATCACAGTGAATCGGACGTTTCATTTGAAGTGAGCGCCTCGATCGATAACGCTGCTTCCAAAGTATTAACGACTACAAAAGACAAATCGTATGTCTTGTCAAATGTGAAACCTGGTTCTGTATATAAATTCAGCGTTACAGCTGTAAGGGACAGCATGCGAAGCGATCCTGCAAGCGCAATGATCGAAATACCTTCTGTGGAGGAAGAGGAGCAAGAAGAATTACCAGATGAATTAACGCCGCCGCCTGAACAGGAACAAAATGAAGGACAAGATGAAGAGGATCAATTGGAGAACGAAAATGACAATGAACAAAATAACGGGCAAAATGAAGAGGAAAATCAAAACGAGAATCCTGAACAGCCGCAGACGCCAAATGACAGTACACAAAACGGCAATCAAGGCGGCGGACCTACTCCTCCTCAAGATCCAGGCAATAACTTCAATCGTTCACAAACGGGTGGAAACGGAAATTCACAAACCGAAACGCCTGCTGTTCAGCAATGAAAATAAGGGACTGTCCGATAAGTTCCTAAATGGAGCCAGTGAAGAAAAACAGCTCGTTTTTCTCCACTGGCTTTTGTTATAAAAAAAATGAGAGGGCTCGAAAAATTCAGTTACCCTGAATTTTTCGAAGCCCCCTTTTGTTTTGCTTTTTTGATCGCCTGATGTTTATAAAACAATTTTTCCGTTTCTGTAAATAGTTCATTTAATTGAATATATGCATGATATTGAGTAGGCTTTTTTAAAATAAACGTTAGACGATCTTCAATATTGACGGGAGCTATATCCAGCTTCTTTATTTCGTCTAATTGCAGTGAATGAACCGGCTTTTCATTGAGCCAATAAAGAAGTTGGATATAGAGGCAGATCCCTGTCATCATTTTTTGTCGATCCATTTTAAACGGTTTTGTTATCGTGCGTTGAATCTCGGTTTGAATTTCCTTCCACTGCTTAAAAAGCTTGGGCAAAAATTGCTCGCTCGCCTCCCATGGTCTCGTATCATCCATTCCAGCCAAATATTGAAGATCATAATAAAAAAAATCAGTTGGATGCAAATATACAGATTCCTCGTCAAAAAATGCAGTATTTTGAAATTGCTCAGGGAGATGAAACATCTTCCTATCGTGCATTTTTTATGCCTTTCCTTTCATTCTTTTTTCCCCTTCTCTGCACAAATAAAGAAGAGGACATTCATGACACTTTGGTGATTGGGCTTTGCAATGATACCTTCCAAAAAAAATAAGCCGATGGTGGGTGATTCCCCATTCGTCCTCAGGAACTTTTTCCATCAATGTTTTTTCCACTTCCAATACAGAATCCTTCCAACGGCAAATTCCGAGCCGCTTCGACACCCGTTCAACGTGTGTATCGACGGCGATGGCAGGTTTTCCAAACGCAACAGATAAAACAACGTTTGCCGTTTTCCTTCCTACTCCAGGAAGGCTCATTAATTCCTCTCTAGTTTCCGGCACTTTTCGGTCAAATTCTTCAATTAACATTTTGCATAATTTTTGAATATTTTTCGCTTTGTTACGATAAAGACCGATGGAGCGAATATCTTGTTCTAATTCCTCCAACGGGACAGACAAATAATCATCAGGTGTTTTATATTTTTGAAACAAATTTTTTGTTACTTTATTGACTAACGCATCCGTGCATTGAGCAGACAAAACGACAGCAATGACCAGTTCAAAAGGATTGCTGTGTACAAGCTCGCAATGAGCATCAGGAAACATTTTCCCGATAACCTCTAAGCATTCTTTTACTTTCTTTTTTGATAGCATGTACCATCACCTTTCAATCAGCTTGAACGAGGAAAAAAATTTTAGTTTTCCAGCCAGTTGTAGAAAGGCACCTTCCTTTTATATTCTTGCTCCCCTTGAGTAGACTGCTTTTGTTTTTGATTGAATTCATGAAATTTTTGTGAATGCTTCTTAGCTTGTTCAATTGTTTTGATTCCATTCTTCTTCCATTCAAATAAAATCCGGTCAATATATCGAAAATTTAATTTTCCGGAGATCACCGCTTCCCTTAATGCAGAAATGATAATATCGGGATCATGATGATCTTGGTCGATCCAAAAAGCTAACGTTTCGCACTCAATCGGGGAAAGAGGTCGTCCAAATTCTTGTTCAAAGATGGTGTATAATTGATTTTCCTTTTCTACTTTTTCTTGATCTTGGTCCATGACGACTACATCATACAACTTTTCCCATAGCTGTTTTAAAGAATATTTCTCATAAATCATCCCGTTTTGCTCAAATTCCTCTATCGTTAAAAAACCTCTCTGAACTAAACTCCGAAGCAATTTGACACATTCCGCCGTTGTGATTGTCATATGGTCGGAAAGTTCTGTAGGAGTTGGAAAAGCATTTCCTTTTTGAATGTGGGAATGTACGTGCAAAAGGAGAACAAATTCTTTTTCTGACAAACCTAAATCGGCATAATTCCGCAGCAGTATATTGGGAACGGTCAGTGATCCATCTTCCACTAATTCGGTGAACTGTTTTTTCTTCATATTTCGACACCTCAAAATAAGTATACCATGATTGCGGCCATTCATGGCTTCAGAATGCATGGCTGAAAAACGAAACCTCCTGAAGATAGGAGGCTTCATGCAGTTTACGGATATAAACGATTTAATAAACGCGGAAATGGAATCGTTTCACGAACATGTTCGACACCGCATATCCAAGCAACAGTTCGTTCAAGTCCAAGGCCGAAGCCGGAATGAGGTACGGATCCGTATTGCCGCAGCTCAAGATACCATTTATAAGCTGCTTCGTCCAGATGATGCTCTTCAAGACGTTTTTTTAATAAATGATAATCATGGATGCGTTCAGATCCGCCGATGATTTCTCCATACCCTTCAGGAGCGATTAAATCCGCGCACAGAACAACCTCTGGTCGATTTGGATCAGGCTGCATATAAAAAGGTTTTAAGCTTGTCGGATAATGTGTAATGAAAACTGGTTTATCAAAGCTTTCCGCGATCGCTGTTTCATGCGGCGAACCAAAATCGTCCCCCCATGCGATGTCGTTGAATCCTTTCTTATGCAGCAGCGCGATAGCGTCGTCGTATGTTATTTTCGAAAACGGAGGAACAACCTGCTCCAGCTTGGAAATGTCACGTTCTAATGTTTTCAATTCAAGTGAACAATTTTTTAATACCGATTGCACAATATGGGAAACGTACTGCTCCTGCAGCTGCAAGTTGTCTTCAAATTGATAAAACGCCATTTCCGGTTCAATCATCCAAAATTCAATTAAATGACGGCGCGTTTTCGATTTTTCAGCCCGGAATGTCGGCCCGAATGAAAATACTTTGCCTAAGGCCATAGCAGCTGCTTCCATATACAGCTGACCACTCTGCGAAAGGTAAGCATCTTCATCAAAATATTTCGTATGAAACAATTCCGTCGTTCCTTCAGGCGCACTTCCGGTCAAAATAGGGGGATCCACTTTGACAAACCCTTGATCATTAAAAAATTCATAAGTGGCACGGATGAGTTCGTTGCGCACTTTCATAATGGCGTGCTGGCGCTTTGATCGAAGCCAAAGGTGGCGATTGTCCATTAAAAATTCAGTACCGTGTTCTTTCGGCGTAATCGGATAATCGCTTGCTTCATGAATAATTTCTATATTTTCAACGCCAAGCTCATATCCAAAAGGTGAACGTTCATCCACTCTCACAACTCCTGTGACATACAAAGAGCTTTCTTGTGTGAGTTGTTTTGCTTTTTTAAATATTTCTTCATCCACCTTCGATTTTTCAACAACCCCTTGAATAAAGCCTGTTCCATCCCGAAGCTGCAAAAAAGCAATTTTTCCGCTTGATCGCTTATTCGCCAACCAGCAGCCGATTGTTACTTGTTCTCCGACATGGTTTTTAACATTTGAAATCGTTGTTTTCACAGCTTTACCCTCCATATGAAACCGCCTTTTTATTCGATGCTTTCTATTATACATATGTTATTCCTTTTTTTTCAATAAAGGAAACCAGCGAAAAAGCCGGCAGAACCACCGGCTATTGACAATCTTTACTGTTTATGATTGTTGACAAAGCGATCAATACGTTCAATCGCTTTATTTAAAAGTTCTAGCGATGTCGCATACGATAATCTTACATTATCTGGAGCACCGAAGCCGCTTCCTGGTACTAGCGCTACCTTTTCCTCTTCCAAGAGCGCCTCGACAAATTCGTCAACATTACGAAAACCTGTTATCTCTGCTGCTTCTTTTGCATTTGGAAATAAATAAAATGCTCCTTGTGGTTTAATGCACGAGAAACCAGGTATTTGCACAAGTTTTTCGTAAATGATATTTAAACGGTCTTCAAAAGCTCTTCTCATTATTTCGACCGGTTCTTGAGGTCCCTCATACGCCGCGATCGCAGCATATTGAGCAATTGAAGTCGGATTTGAAGTGCTGTGGCTCGCTAGGTTCGTCATAGCTTGAATAATGCGCTCATTGCCCGCCGCATAACCAATTCTCCATCCTGTCATTGAATGGGATTTCGATACACCATTAATAATAATTGTTTTTTCTTTTACTTCAGGAGAAATTTCAGCGATGGACACATGTTCATTTTCTCCGTATACTAATTTTTCATAAATTTCATCGGAAACGATAATAAGATCATGGCTAAGGCAAACCTCCGCCAATTCTTTCAACTCATCCCGCGTATAGATCATGCCGGTCGGGTTGCTCGGAGAATTGATAATAACCGCTTTTGTTTTGTTTGTGATCGCTTGCTGCAGCTGATCAGGCGTAATTTTAAATTGATTTTCTTCCCTTCCCTCTACAAATACTGGAGCTCCGCCTGCAAGCTTCACTTGTTCCGGATAGCTTACCCAGTATGGAGAAGGAATGATCACTTCATCACCATCGTCAAGAATAGCTTGAAACAATGTATATAAAGCGTGTTTAGCGCCTGTTGAAACAATAATTTCAGACGGTTTATATTCTAAATGCTGGTCTTTTTTAAATTTTTCTATAATTGCCTCTTTCAATGATATAAGTCCTCCAGAAGGCGTATACTTCGTATTCCCTTCTTTCATCGCTTTTTCTGCAGCGTCTAAAATATGATCAGGAGTGTTAAAATCCGGCTCGCCTGCCCCAAGACCAATCACATCATGCCCGGCTGCTTTCAATTCTTTTGCTTTTGCAGTGATCGCCAGTGTAGATGAAGGTGTTAAAGTTGATACGCGTTTAGATAAATTCACTTTTACAATGCTCCCTTCTTATTGCTTAATGCTGTACATTTTATAAACTCTGTCATCCGTAAAGCTAACAATAAAATATGTATAACGGTTTTGTTGGTCAATATATTGGACCTCCCAAACCGGTATATCCCATTTTTTCGAATCTGTATCATCATACCCAAGCATGATTTTCTTTATTTTCTTCGGCTTGCTGTTGTCAATGTTTTGAATCAATTGAAGTACGTCGTCTTTGCTCAAGCCTTCCTTCGCTTTTTTAATTAAAATTTTATCCGTGTTCCTCTTTTTCATCCAGCCGATAATTTTTTCGCCTTTTTTATTTTTCCCTTGAATGATATAGTAAACATTTCGATTATAAAATGTGTTGACTTCATCGATCGATGCAAAGCCATGCTCCTTCGCAGCTTGTATAGCTGTTTCGTGTCCTTTTGTTTTATCT
This sequence comes from Aeribacillus sp. FSL M8-0235, assembly GCF_038000355.1. NCBI lineage: Bacteria > Bacillati > Bacillota > Bacilli > Caryophanales > Bacillaceae > Aeribacillus > Aeribacillus sp. FSL M8-0235. The sequence goes on from NZ_JBBOBW010000001.1 coordinate 2,329,362, forward strand.
TCTTTTGCACTATTATAAAGAAAAGCAAACGTCACCACTAAAAAGATAAGAGCGCATATAAAAGAAATAAAAATTTTTCCTTTCATTATGATCACCGATTATGTTCTATAAATAGTAAAAACCGCTTTATTTGGATCTTTGCTGTCAAGGGCTAATCCGAATAATAAATGTTCTCTTTTTAATGTCCGATTTAGCAAATCAACTATTTTATACAAATCGTCGGAATGCTCAACCGTAACGGAAGATATAATTTCGATTTTGCTTTCCATGTCAGCTTCCTCCTTTACAAAAACAAAATTTGTAATTCATACTTACAAAGCATCCAGGAAACAATACAGATACAACAGCAATATGTTGTTATCTGTACCCATTATAACAGCTTTACGGCTCACACTAAATAAAATTTCTCCTAGTCCACACCTAATTTTTTGAGGAGTCATCGCCGCTCCTCTTTTTTCTATATGTACAGAAAAGTTATGGCCAATTACGTCCGCAATAGAAAATAGGTCAAGCCCTATCGAAAGCTTAAGAGCCTGACCCTTGTTTATCACATAATCGTGTTCGCCGGTTCCTCTTTAATTAACTCGATGATTTCATTGTTTTCATTCATGATGGCTATCGTTGGACGGTGGTTTTTTAATTGATCTTCATGCACAAGCTTATAGGAAATGATAATGACCACATCACCGACCTGAACAAGCCGGGCAGCCGCACCGTTTAAACAAATGACACCGCTTCCTCTTTTTCCAGGAATCACATACGTTTCAAAGCGTTCGCCATTATTATTATTCACGATTTGCACTTTTTCATTCGGGACAATCCCAACGGCATCTAAAATATCCTGGTCGATCGTAACGGAACCGACATAGTTCAAATTTGCTTCCGTCACCCTTGCACGATGAATTTTTCCGTTCATCATCATACGAAACATGTATGAACCCCCCCTTTAGGTCAAATCGATAATAATATTATCGATCAGCCTAGCATGCTTAAATTTTACAGCAATCGCAACGATAATTTTTCCCGTAAGTGCGTTTGGTTTTTTCAAGTCAGGATAAGTCAAAATATCTATATAATCAATTTCTCCGCTCGTCTTTTCCGTTATATACGCTCTCATTTTTTCGATGATGGCTTCTTGATCATGCACTTTGTTCTCAACCATTTCTTTTGCCATTAATAACGATTGATATAAATGAACGGCTTCTTTTCGTTCCTGTTCGTCTAACCGTACGTTTCGAGAGCTTTTGGCCAATCCGTCCTCTTCACGAACCGTTTCCACCGGAACAATTTCAATTGGGAAATTAAGATCTTTTATAAGTGCTGTAACAACGGCAACTTGCTGGGCATCCTTCAATCCGAAATAGGCTCTGTCTGGAGTTATGATGTGAAACAGCTTTGTTAAAACCGTTGCCACTCCGTCAAAATGTCCCGGTCTTGATTTTCCACACAAAACGTCAACGCGCTTCGTCACTTTTACTGTGACGGCAGGTTCTTCCGGATACATTTCTTCTTTTGTCGGCGCGAAAAAAAGGTCAACCCCTTTTTGTCTTGCCAGCTCTTCGTCGCGTTTGATATCGCGAGGGTATGTTTGATAGTCTTCATTCGGTCCAAATTGAAGCGGATTCACAAAAACGCTCATCACCGTTACGTCGTTTTCCTGTTTGGCCCGTTCAACCAATGATAAATGACCTTCATGCAAATATCCCATCGTTGGCACGAACCCTATCGTTTTTCCTTCTTTTTTCTTGAGATCGATTTCTTTTTTTATTTCCTCTATCGTAGTGACGATTTTCATTTTCCTTTTCCTCCATATAAGCTTGCAAGTTCCTCTTCATTCATGCGGAACGAATGATCCAACGATGGAAAGTCCCGATTTTTCACTTCATCTTTATAAGCTTCAATCGCTTTTACAATGCTTTCATTTACATTTGCATATTGTTTAACAAACTTCGGCACTCTTTCCACTCCAAATCCAATCAAATCATGAAACACTAACACTTGTCCATCTGTATATTTTCCTGCGCCGATGCCGATGGTTGGAATGGACAGCTCTTTTGTTATTTTTTCCGCCAGTTGAAACGGGATGCATTCCAATACAATGGCAATCGCGCCAGCCTGTTCGCATTTTTTCGCATCTAGCAGCAGCTTTTCTGCACTTTTCGCTTCTTTTCCTTGTACTTTATATCCGCCTAATACACCTACTGACTGAGGAGTCAGTCCGAGGTGGGCAACAACAGGAATGCCGGCATTTGTTAACAGAGATATGACGTCAAAAACAGGCCCTTCCACCTTTAAGGCATCTGCCCCGCTTTGCTGCACCATTTTCTTTGCATTTTGCAGCGTGTCTTCTGTCGAAATATGGTACGACATAAAAGGCATATCCGTCACAACAAATGTATTTTTTGCTCCGCGTTTTACAGCCTTCGTATGATGAATCATATCTTCCACCGTTACAGGTACGGTTGAATCATACCCTAAAACGACCATTCCAAGCGAATCGCCGACAAGGATCATATCAACATTTGCCTGTTCAGCAAGCTTAGCGGACGGATAATCGTATGCCGTCATCATCACGATTGGCTCTTGCTTTTGTTTCATTTGAATAAAATCCAGCTTTGTTTTCATAAAAACTCCCCCTCTTTTGTAATTGCAGAGGGTAAGAACGAACCGATCAAAAAAACCTTCTTTCACTGAGAAAGAAGGATTTTTACCATTTCCTTATTATCGGCTTCTTCATCCCTCTGTCCCAGTCCTTTTGGATCAAGGCAGAATCAATCTTTTAATAATGACAACATGAAACTTTTTTGGTGCAGTTCCAAACAGGATACTGCCCTTTCGTTAAGTATAACAAAATTTCATTGTAAAATATATTTATTTGATATCAATATCTGCTGAATACACTTTTTCTATTTTTCCTTCAGAAGTTTCAATGAGAAGCGCCCCTTCTTCATTAATGCCAAGAGCCTTGCCGACAACTGTTCCGGATAATGTCCGGGCATGGATCGTTTTGTTTAAACTAATGGAATAGCTTTCCCATAAAAGTTTAATCGGTTTAAATCCATGCTCTAAATATGTAGTATACCATTTTTCAAAACGTTCGAGAAACTTTTGAATGATAAGGGCGCGATGAATTTTCTCTCCCTTTTCAATCGCTATGGAGGTGGCGGTATTGCGAATCGCTTCAGGAAATTCATCAATTTGCTGATTTACATTAATACCGATGCCGATGATCACCGAATGCACTTGATCAGCTTCCGCCTCAAGCTCTGTTAAAATTCCGACTGCTTTTTTTCCATTAATCAAAATGTCATTGGGCCATTTAATGGTCGGAGAAAGCCCTGTTGCCTCTTCAATCCCTTCTACGAGAGCAACGGCTGTCAATAAAGTAAGCTGAGGAGTTTTCTGTAAAGGTATGTTCGGCCGCAAAATGATGCTCATCCAAATCCCTGTACCTTTTGGCGAATACCATACTCTAGCCATTCTCCCTCTTCCGCCTGTCTGTTCATCCGCAACTACGAGCGTTCCCTCCTCAGCACCTTTCTGCGACAATTCATGGGCAATTTTTTGAGTAGAATCAACCGTATCGTAATATACAATGTTTTGTCCTATAAAATCCGTTTGCAGACCTAATTGTATTTCGTTGGCTGTAATTTTTTCCGGCGTCTTGACTATTCTGTACCCCTTTCTTCGCACCGCCTCGAGGACAAATCCTTCCTTCCTCAATTCCTCAATATGCTTCCATACTGCCGTTCTTGAACAACCGAGCAATTCGCTGATTTTTTGGCCTGAAACATATCCTCCATCAGCTTCAGAAAAAGCTGCTAACAGCTTTCGCCTAATTTCTGATTGCAATTTTTTAACCACTCCTTTATTTTGCCGCTATTATTTTCAATCAATCCATTGACAACCTGTTGTTCAACCAGCGTTAAATATTCCTCCACCCATTTGCCCGGCTTTTTCGGCACGATGTTTAAAATGTCATTCCCCGTTACGGCCAATTCTTTTCTAGAATGGATTGGAAGCTGTTCGTACGACTTTTGCAGTTTCTGAATGGCTTCTTCGTTTTTTTCTTTTTGCAGCACCTGCCTTATTCTTTCCAGCTGAAGAGCATCCTCAAGCCCTGTCTTATATAAAAGAAAGGCTGTCCAGTCTTTCTCGAAGAGACAATTGAGCAACTCAAGATGTCTGCATACTTTTTTGATCACCCTTCTAGGAAGCTTCCAATTCCGCATAAATGATTCACCATCATCCGTTTCTAAAACGAATAACAAAACAGTCCAGTATTCTTCCCGCTCACACAAATTATGCATTGGATAGCTGAGCAGCTTGTTCAACTGTTCTTTCTTTTGTTTTAATCCAGGCATATGTTGATAAACATTCGTAAGAGTTAATAGTTGTATCGCATCATTTGCGGAAGCTCCAGCCAGAAGCTTTTCAAATTCAGCAGTTATTCGCTCGATCGATATGTTCTGAAGAAGCTTATGCCAAACGGTTATGGCTTGCAAAGTTTTTTCTTCAAGCCGAAAGGACAATTGGCTGACAAATCTTAAAGCGCGCAGCATTCTTAACGCATCTTCGGAAAAGCGTTCATACGGATCTCCCACTGTACGAATCATGCGGTTTTCTAAATCTTCCATGCCATTGACATAATCTAAAATGCGCCCGTTTTTGTCCATCGCCAAAGCATTAATTGTAAAATCGCGCCGCTTTAAATCTTCTTGCAGCGAGCTGACAAAACGGACATATTTAGGTCTTCGATACTCTTCGTATTCCCCTTCCGTCCGAAAAGTCGTCACTTCATACGGCTTTCCATTATGAAGAACGATGACTGTACCATGCTGCACCCCAACATCAATTGTTTTCGGAAAAATTTTTTGAATCTCATCAGGCTTTGCTGATGTGGCAATGTCGATATCCCCGATCTTCCGATTCAGCAATAAATCACGAACAGAACCGCCGACAAAATACGCTTCATGGCCATGCTCATTTAATTGTTCTATAATCGGTATTGCCTCCACAAATTCCGCTTTCATGTTGGAACTCCTTCAGATAGTAATTCAAAATAAATTTGCTCATATGTTGACACAATTTTTTCAGAATGAAATTTTTCTCTGACAAGCAGTATCGCATTTTCTGACATTTTTTGATGAAGTGTTTGATCTTCCAATAAGCGAATCGATTTTTCGGCGGTATCCTCAATATCGCCAAGCTCAACAATATAGCCTGTTTTATGATCTTCAATTACTTCCGGTATGCCGCCGATCCTCGTTCCAATACAGGGAACTCCGCAAGCCATCGCTTCCAATAAAACTAATCCAAAGCTTTCTTTTTCTGACAGCAGCAATTTTAAATCACTGATGGAATACAATTGATCTAAGTTTTCTTGCTTCCCCAAAAACAGCACATGATCTTCCAATTGCAGCCGTTTCACTAATTTCATGACAATCGACACTTCCGGTCCGTCGCCGACCAGCAACAGCTTCGATGGGACTTCCTGTCGGATGAGGGCAAATGCTTTGACGACATCAGGAACTCGCTTCACTTGCCGAAAATTTGATACGTGTATAAGCACTTTTTCATCATCTTGAATCCCGTACTCTCTTTTTAATGAAGGCAAATGTTTTTTATGATAAATTCGTTCATCAATAAAATTGTAAACCGTTTCAATTTCTTTTTTAGGCTCCAATAAATCATATGTTTGTTCAACGAGCGCCTTTGATACGGCTGTAACGCGGTCCGAAGCTTCAATCCCAAATTTGATCGCTATGGAGAGCGTCGGATCATATCCTAGCACAGTAATATCAGTACCATGAAGAGTTGTGACGATTTTTATTTTTCCTCCAACCATTTGTTTAGCCAAAAAAGCGCAAATCGCATGAGGCACAGCATAATGAACGTGCAAAATATCTAAATTTTCCCTCTCAATGACTTCGGCAATTTTGCTGGATAAAGCGAGATCATATGGAGGATATTTAAAAACAGAGTATTGATTTACTTCCACTTCATGAAAATAAATGTTGTGATAAACCTTATTCAGCCTGAATGGCATGCTGGAGGAAATAAAGTGAATTTCATGCCCTCTTTCTGCAAGCAATTTTCCAAGCTCTGTCGCCACCACGCCTGATCCTCCAACAGACGGGTAGCAAGTAATGCCAATTTTCAATTTTTTCATTCATTATCACCAGGAAAGGATATTTTCAAAACTATGATTTCTGCTCAATTTTTCTCGTGGATGATGTTTCTCCATGTAAAATCTCCCCGTTCAAGCCCCTTTACTAATATTTCCGCAGTGCCCATATTGGTTGCCAGGGGGATTGCATACACATCGCATAGACGGATAAGGGCAGAAACGTCCGGTTCATGAGGCTGGGCAGTCAGCGGGTCGCGAAAAAAGAAGACGGCATCCATCTCGTTTTTCGCGACTAATGCACCAATTTCTTGGTCGCCTCCAAGCGGACCGGATTGGAAGCGGTGAATTTTCAGTCCAGTTGCTTCCTGTATTCTTAAGCCTGTTGTGCCTGTTGCAAATAAATCATGCTTTTCTAATATATGTTTATAAGCAATAGTAAATTGAACCATATCGTCCTTTTTCTTATCGTGAGCAATGAGTGCAATCTTCATATATTTCCCCCTCATTCAATAATGTTTTCCAACCCGTAAACGAGCGTATCGATCTTCATCACGGTTTCAACGGAAAGCTTTACTCCTGACATAAAAGACGCACGATTATAGGAATCATGGCGAATTTTCAGCGTTTGACCGTCACCGCCAAACAAAACCTCTTGATGAGCCACTAACCCTGGAAGACGAACGCTGTGGATATGAATGCCATTCCATTCGCCGCCTCTTGCTCCTTTGATCGTTTCCTTTTCCTCCGGATGTCCTTGCTTTTTATTTCCGCGAACTTCATAAATCATTTCAGCCGTTTTGATTCCAGTTCCAGAAGGTGCATCAAGCTTTTTATCATGATGCATTTCGATGATTTCAACATCAGGGAAGTATCTGGCCGCCATTTTTGCAAATTTCATCATCAGTACAGCTCCAATCGCAAAATTTGGCGCGATAATTGCCCCGATTCCTTTTTCTTCCGCTAATTTTCTCAATTCCTGCAAGTCTTCTTCCTGAAAGCCGGTAGTTCCTACTACAGGGCGGACACCGTGCTCCAGCGCAAGCTTTGTATGTATTTTTCCAACCTCTGGTGTTGTCAAATCAATCAACACGTCTGGCGATGTTTCTGCAAAGCATTGCTCAGGGTTTGTATAGGTGCGGACTTGATCTTGAAACCATTCGCCATCATTTATTTTGTCTAGTACAGCTGAAAGTGTAAAATGCTCTGTTTCATTTACCAGTTTTACTGCCTCTTGCCCCATGCGTCCTCTTGGGCCGGCAATGACGATCTTAATTTGTTCCATTATTCCATCACCTTTCTATTTTTTTGTCCATCTGTTTCGATCTCTAGTTTGAAATTTATGCATGACGCGATCGTGCGCCTTCTCAAGATCAATGTTTAAAGAATTGGCCAAGCAAATGATGACAAACAATAAATCGCCAATTTCCTCTTCAATTTCTTTCTCTTTCTCCGTTTCTTTTTTTGGCTTTTCCCCATAGTAATGATTAATTTCTCTTGCAAGCTCACCAAGCTCTTCTGTTAATCGCGCAAGCATCGCCAGCGGGCTGAAATAGCCTTCCTTAAATTGGGATATGTAATCATCTACTTCTTTTTGCAGGTCTTTAATTGTTTTACGTTCCATTAGGCAACCACCTCATTTGTCTTCTCTTTCATGTTAGCTAATTCCTTACCATTTGACAATGAAAAGAAATGTCGATTGAATTGTAACATACAATCTGATCCATTATAATTAAAAACATCGAAAAAAATAGGAGGTGGGAGTTTGTTGCCTTTTAAATTGAAAAACCTCTTTTTTATATTGCTCGGATCCGCTATTTTCTCGTTTGGACTCGTTCATTTTAATATGCAAAACAATTTAGCTGAAGGCGGTTTTACTGGTATTACGCTCCTTTTATTTTTTTTGTTTCAAATCAACCCCTCTATTTCCAATCTTGTATTGAATGTACCCATTTTTTTTATTGGATTGAAGCTTTTAGGGAAGACGACTTTTTTGTATACATTAATTGGAACGATTTCGGTTTCGTTCTTTTTATGGATTTTTCAGCTGCATCCATTTCATATTCCTCTACATGAAGATTTAACATTGGCGGCTCTGTTTGCAGGAGTTTTCATCGGCGTTGGACTAGGGATTATTTTTCGCTATGGCGGAACAACAGGTGGAGTTGATATCATTGCTCGTCTTGTTTATAAATTTTTCGGCATCAGCATGGGAAAAACAATGTTTTTATTTGACGCGTGCGTGATCACTTTATCGTCCATTTTTTATTTATCCTATCGCGAAGCCATGTACACATTAGTGGCTGTTTTTATCGGAACAAGAGTCATTGATTTTATTCAGGAAGGTGCCTATAGAGCAAAAGCAGCGACCATCATATCGGAGAAACATGAGGAAATTGCCGAAAAAATCATGAAGGATATGGATCGCGGAGTGACCATTTTAAAAGGACAAGGTTCGTTTACAAAACAGAATCGGAATATTTTATATTGCGTCGTTGCCAAAAATGAATTTGTCAAGCTGAAACAAGTTATTACAGCTGTCGACCCTCATGCGTTTGTTGTCGTCAGCGACGTTCATGATGTACTCGGTGAGGGCTTTACCCTTGATGAAAATAAAAATCCGATTGAGCACTAACGCGTTTCTTGTCGTCAACGATGTTTGCTCAAGAAGGATTTACCCTTCATGAAAACAAAAACCTGTTTAAGCACTGACAGGGGCTGTCCAGAAAGTCAAATCCCTTTTGAAAACAAAAAATCATAAACATCGATATATCAACGTTTCTAAAAAACATAAAAGGGGGCTGTCAATAAGCCAAAAAACGACTTATTAGACAGCCCCGCACTCTAGTTCTCTTTTCTTTTATCTGTTTTTTCTCCTTTGTATTTTTTCCATCCTGTATAAGCTAGTGCAATAAAAATGACGCTGCCCGTTGAAAACATCACCCATAACAGCGATGGATCTGCTTCGTCGTTTTTGACGCGATCAAAAATGTTTTTTAAGTCTTTTTCGATTTCCATCATATGCTTCTGTCTTGTCTTTTTCGAAATTTCAAAAAACATTTTGTCGTTTACTGCTGAAATATGTGTTTCAATCTTATCAATGTTTTTGCTGTCAACATCAACGGTAAGGCTTGGATAAATAACGGAGTACAGTGACAAAAAACGATTCCACTCATGCTGAAAAGCCGCCCAATCCTCTTTTTCCATTTCCGTTTTTAATTCTGCAAATGTCGTCATGATCGGTTCTTCCATTGTGCTCCAGAGCGGCTGGTGTTCAGACAGAATTGCATCAACAACAAGCCGGAATTGAGTGACTTTGTCGATCCGATCTTCATAGCTCATTCCATCGTTCTCAACGGCATCCAACGCTTTTTCGTAAGAAGCAGAAATGACCCGAAGCTCATTTATTGATAAGCGGTTTTCAACATTATTTTCTTTAAATTCGTTTTCAAGAAATAATAACAGCTGCTTCGCTTCATCAAACTTTTTTTGCTTTGAAAGCTGCCACGCATAATTCGTCATGACATCCAATGTTTCCCAATTGTTTTTTTCTTTTGCATTGATCGGTATTTGAAGCAGGAAAAAAAGCAAGAGAACAATCAACGTACTGATCCATTTTTTCATTCTTGTCCCCCCTATAACTACTAGTAATAGTTATTCAAGAGTGGACAAGAGTAGACCATGTTTCTTACAATTCTTTCAATTCAAATTTGTATGTTTGATTTTTTATAACAAAAAAATAGGCGATCGCAATGGAAATAATACTCAGCCAAAACGTAAAGTAACCGATTAGCGCAGAATATTGATTTAAAACGCTATATTGAGGCATCATATCAAAAACGTAATCAATAATTTCATTGTGAAGCGTCCATATGGAGGCCAGCATCAAGTGCTTCATTTCAAACCGATAATACGGTGCATACAACAGCCCTTCTATTGCCATTCCTAAATGGGACAAAATGAGCATCATTCCGTAAATGGATAAAACACCCGTTTCCAAATATACAAACAGGTTCATGGCAACCGCCCAAATTCCATATTTAAATAGCGTAATCATCGCTAGTGCTTCAAACAATTTAAAATGCTTTCCAACAAGAAACCCAATCAAAACGAAAACAAAGAACAAACTAGCGGTTGGACTGTCAGGAACAAACGCAATAAACTGTGGCGGTGTTTCGGAAAGCTGCTGTTTATACCAAATATAACCATAAATTGTTCCTGCTGTATTGATTAAAAGCATCAAATATAAAAATGATCGCTGCCTTAATAAAAAAAATAACCAACCCATCCAAGTTCACTCCTTGGTTTTATTGAATTCGGGGTCATGTATCATGAGACACCCTGTACTATGTATGCCAAGAAAACACTCTTTTTTCATTGCAGAAATGTTTCTTATATTTTGAAGAACTAAATGTAGGAAGGCATTTTAAAAATAAGTTTATCGCCTTCCACAGCAACAATATTCATCCTGATTATCAAGAGTAACATTCTCTGTAAATAAGGAAAGCGCTCCTCATCTTTGGTAGAATTTTGTTTGATAAGAACATGACCTACCAAAAAAGGAGCACCTTTAAGGTGAAGTCTACCACACCTATCCACAAAATCAAGACCGAATGTACATCGCAAAATGCAAACAACTTCGGCAGATTCAAATATTCCTGGAGCATTCGAAAAATCAAGCCTGAGAAAGCGCTACAGGACTTGCCAGCATCAACGAAACGTCTCGCTGCGGAAGATGCCGCCTGTCGTTACTGGAAATGGTACGTCGATGATGAAGAAGGCATGACGGTCACCTAACCAAGCGATCTTCTGGAAGAACCCTCATCTTGTTGAGATCATAATGCCAAACACAGGTGGTGGATGACGGCCAGATGCTCTAAATCTAATCTTTAATACGGATTTCGATACAAACCAATCGCCACCAACCTCGAGTAGGAAGCGCTCAATTTGTGGCGTTTTTACAACAAACGATGTTCCATGGGAAATTACATCAAAGAAGCTAAGTGCATGTTTGCCATGGACTGGATTGCGACTGGCGATTTTGAAGCGAATGAACTTGACTTTCTCATCAAACTGTTTTCCAACAACCGCTATGAGCGGTTTAAACAAGATTACTGTGAACCCGTTCATCGAGCATACAGCACTGCTCGGTTTCACTTAGAATTCTTCCGTTGTACAGCAATGTACGGTACAGCTGTCGAGGAATTCTCAGGTTGATAAAAGATTTTGCTAATCAACAGACCTGGAGGAGAAGCGAAACAAAGATCGTCCGGCTAGAATGAGTTTACCACAATTTCGCATAGGAATACCGAAGCTCTTAACAGTCGGGAGGGAAGACTAAAGAGTCATGTGATATGATTCAGCGATGCTAACAAATGTACTGTTTGCATACTCTGATATTTCGTCATCTATCATTGTCTACGATGCTGAAAAACACTGAATGATTATTACTATCTAATCCCAATGTTATATTAAGATCATTTCCTTTGATAAACTGATCATAACACAAGTGAAAAGAAAGGGCGATTCATCACACAGCCTATAAAGGTGAGCGACTTCTCGCCAATTTACGTTAAAAAAGGGGCTTATTGTTGGTACGCAATCTTTAGGATCTTTCTTCATTTTCATGTTTATACCCGTCTGCCCAAAATTCGGCATTTTTTACACCCTGTTTTGTAGAATCATAAGTCGGATCGACACCTTGTTTTTTCTGATTTTCATAGTCTTTTAACGCCCTGATGGCCGGTTTATATAATAATACGAGACCGATTAAGTTCACCCATACCATCAATCCTAGTCCGACATCTCCCAAAGTCCATGCGATATCAGATGTCCGAACCGTTCCGTAAAAGACGGCAGCCAAAAAAATTAACTTTAAGACAAGAATCGGTATATTCTTACTTTTTTTCTTAAACAAATATATAATATTTACCTCGGCAATATAATAGTATGCCATTATTGTTGTAAATGCAAAGAAGAATAATGCCACTGCTACAAAGGGGGATCCAAATCCAGGTAGTTGGGAATCGACTGCAATTTGAGTATAAGCAGTACCCACTTCAACAGTTTCTCCAATATTGTTTACAAGCAATGATTTTTGATCAGGCTCATACACATTGTAGGAATTTGTAAACAAAATCATAAAAGCTGTTGCTGAACAGACAAGCAATGTATCAATGTACAGTAGCATTGCATTAAGTTAATTTTAATTTGTCAAGCCCAATTTTATGTTAAATTTCATCTTTTTGGATATAAAAAAACTCCTTATAATTAGGATTGGCAGTCCTATCCAAATCCTAAGAATAAGGAGAAACCATTATGGATAAGAATACCACAGAATCCACAATAAATGAACTATTTAAAGAGATCGATCCAATAACTTTTTCAAAACTAATTAATGTGATTGACGTTGACAAATACATTAAAAAATTAACGGCGTATAAGTTTTTACAACTTTGTATCATCGCTCAGTTAAACGAATTGGAAAGCTTAACAAAATTGGCCAAACATTTGAAAGACAAGGAAGAGTTGCAGACATATCTGGAATTTGATGCAATTAGTACTTCGCAACTTTCTCGCAAATTAGGCCAATTATCCCCTCAACTGTTTGAAAAAGTATTTAAATATCTGGTCTTAAAGATCCAAGGGCAAATGAAAAATGCCCCGATCATCCGAAACATTGGTCGTCTTCTGGTCATTGATTCTACCACGATGAGCATGAGTTTGAGCCAATATCCATGGGCAACTTTTCGTAAGACAAAGGCTGGTGTTCGACTCCATTTAAAGGTTGTTGTAACGAAGGATATCACTGTTCCGGATCAAGGGATTATCTTACCCGCGAAACATGCCGATCGCACACAGATGGACGAACTCATTGAAATCGATCCAAATGCGATTTACTTGTTTGATCGAGGGTATGTCGATTACAAACAGTTCGACCGCTTATGCCGAGAAGGGGTGCGATTCATTACCCGGCTTAAAAAGAACGCAGAGATTGAAGTTTTATCGGAACGGATTCCCAATCCAGAACGTTTGATTTATAGGGATCAGATTGTCATTTTAGGAAATGACCGTAATCATACCAAAATGACTCATCCTCTCCGATTGATCGAAACGGTCGACAGCGAAGGGAATCCCGTGATCATCATAACCAATTGCTTTGATCTTTCTGCGGAAGAGATTGCAGATTTATACCGATATCGCTGGAAGATAGAGACCTTCTTTAAATGGATGAAACAGCACCTTAAGATAAAAAGATTTTATGGAAAAAGTCAAAATGCCGTTTACAATCAAATTTGGATCGCCCTAATCACCTATTGCTTACAGGCCATGCTCCAATTAAAAGTGAATCACGATGGTCCTTTATTAGAGATCAAGCGAACTTTACAGAATCTGCTTTTTAAAGGTTTTGACTGTTTTGTTCGCTCCCTTTTTAAAAAGCCAATTCGAACGTCCAACGGTCGGAAAAAATACCATTGGGAAAAAGATTTTGAAACCATCGTGTACCAATTTGAAGAAGGGGAGGTGGAACACCTAGACGATTTAGTTTATGATCCAATGTTTCTGTAATATATTACCAAATTGTGGAAATGGACTGCCGATTAAGACGTCATTGTCCTTTTAAGCTTGCTTAGAAAGATTGTATGTCTGAATATTCAGTTACATGAAATAACTGGAATTTTTATTGAGCTTGACAAACATTAAATTTTTTTATGCAACGCTACTGATCAATGTAAATAGAAAATGACTGTACGAGCCCCTGTTTGGCCGGGTGGGAAACTTCGGCAGCACTAGCAGCATGCGGCCCCGTTCCTTGACCAGCTTCATTTGAATAAATCCCACGCTTTACACCCCAAGAAATCGCACTTCCTAAAATCCCTCCGAATAATTGATTAGCTCCAAACGCACTAGAGAAAATTAGTTTAAACACACCAGGAACTGCTTCAATATTCATGATAATAATGATAAGTGAAATAAGTATATATCCGATTGCCATAAAAGGCACTACTAATTGAGCGACGTTGGCGATTCTTTTTACTCCGCCAAGAATAATCACTCCCAATAGTACAACTAAGATGATTCCTGTTACGGTCGGATCAACGGAGAATGCTTTTTTAAATCCAGAAGAAATGGCATTTGATTGAACACCCGGCATTAAAACACTCATTGCTACAATCGCAGCCACAGCAAAAACCATTCCGGCCCAACGTCGATTTAACCCTTTTTCAATATAATAAGCCGGTCCTCCGCAGTATATCCCATCCACTTTTTCTTTATAAATTTGGCCAAGTGTCGATTCCACATATGCCGTAGCAGCACCAAAAAAAGCAATTAGCCACATCCAAAATACTGAACCGGGACCACCGTATGCGATCGCAGTAGCAACACCAGCAATATTCCCGGTTCCGACCCGTCCCGATAATGCGATCGACAATGCTTGAAAAGAAGAAATTCCTGACTTGGAACTTTTTCCTTTAAACATTTGCTGAACCATATCTTTGATCAATCGTATTTGAGCAAATTTTGTCATAAATGAAAAAAACACTCCGATTCCAATACAAAATACGATCATCGGCGTACTCCAAAGCCACCCACTCAATGTTTCAATAAAACCATCCAAAAAAAATTCCCCCTTATTTTAATGTTATGAGTAATTATAGCTCAGCATTTATATTTATAATAGATTCTTCATTAATTTTTGTGAAATAACACAAAAAGAAAATATTTTTGAATTATTTGAAATGAATGTTAGTGCTATGCAACCAATTGTCAGGAGGTTGAACATATTTTCTGTGCGACTAGAATTTCCAGAATTTTAAGTCGTTACTTAACATATGTTTGAAACACATTATAATGTTTAAATAGAGAAAAGGTTTTAGCAAGAACGCTGTCCTTTTACGGCTTTTTTCACCACAAATGTTCAGAAAATCTGTGAATTACCCTTATGAAATAAACCGTTGTTTTGAATTGTTTATGTGAAACGATATCGTTGTGTCGATGATCGTGAAATATATAATTGGAGCAGCTCAAAATTCAATTATCAAATACCCCAATCATGGAATACTTTCAGACACTCCATACCTACACATGAGCAGAGGGCACAAATCATAAAATCAAAACAGTAAACGCCTTAGCATACTGGCTATAGAAACCAATACCGATTTAGAACACGTGGCTGGTTTAGAGTGTACAGGAGAAACGTATAATAAGCAGGTGTCCTAGCCCTCCTTCTTTATCATTTTGTCAAAAAATAGTAAATGGATAGAAAGCCGTCAACAAAGGCGATTGACCTCCTCTATTTTTTCATTTACCAGTCTACAAAAAGAAAATACAATCGCATCAATCTTGCTGACTTAATTGTTAGAGTTGTTTCACAGTCAATGGAGATAAGACAATAAAAAAGCTTGTAGAGAAAAAATCTTCCTTTCTCTACAAGCTATACAGACAAACGCGATGTCAGCTCTTTTTATTTCGATGTAACACTAGAAACAAACTCTGCTAATACTTTCAACTCTTCATCCGTACCTTTAAAGATTCCAGGAGGCATGCTTCCTACGCCTTCTTTAGCAATTTTCGCAACTTCTTCCGGAGACAATCCGTTATCAACTAAAGAAGGTCCAGCCGCTCCGCCTTGCAGGTTATCACCGTGGCAGGAGACGCAGCCTTGTTCCTGAAATATTTTGTATCCTTCCGAATTTGTATCAATTTTAGCTTCCGCTTTAATTTTCCCTTGTTCCTCTTTTAATTCCCAGTCCGTATGCTCAACCGACTCCCATGTTAAATAAACGATGGAAGCTACAGCTAGCAGCATCATTCCTACAGCAACCGGACGCTTATGCGGACGGCGTTCTGGTCCGCGATCCAAAAATGGAGCAAGAAGTAGCGCAGAAAATGCCAGTCCAGGTATTACGATTGCACCGATAACGGTATAAGGACCTGATGCATAAGAATATTTTAAAAGCTGGTATAAAAATAAGAAGTACCAGTCAGGAAGCGGTATGTAACCAGTATCCGTAGGATCTGCAACCCGCTCAAGCGGTGACGGATGGGCAACGGTTAAACATAAAAAGCCAATTAAAAAGACCGCGCCAACTAACCATTCTTTTAAAAGAAAGTTGGGCCAAAAAGCTTCAGTTTTTCCTGGGTATTCGGAGTAGTCTTTCGGTATGTTCGGCTTTCTTTCAGCCGACACACGAGAGTCTCCAACGAACTTCATACCTTTTCCGCGATGCATTGTTTCCCCTCCTTTGTTAAGCGGTTCGCCACGAACAACTTACTAAAAAAGAATAAGCCGGATTTTATAGCGGACCTGAAATCCCTTGTTTGCGAATCATTAAGAAGTGCGCTGCCATTAATCCGAATAATGCAGCAGGCAAGAAAAATACATGAATCGCAAAGAAGCGAGTCAATGTTTGCGCACCGACAATTTCGGAATGCCCTGCAAGCAAAATTTTGACGTACTCACCAATAAGCGGTGTCGATTCAGCAATCTGCAAGGTAACTTTTGTCGCAAATAACGCTTTCATGTCCCAAGGCAATAAATAACCTGTCAAACCTAAACCTAGCATAACGAAGAAAATGAGTACACCGACAATCCAGTTAAGCTCGCGTGGCTTTTTGTATGCTCCTTGGAAAAATACACGTAAAGTATGTAAAAACATCATGACGATGACTAAGCTTGCTCCCCAATGGTGCATACCGCGAACAATTTGTCCGAACGCCACTTCATTTTGCAAATAATAGACAGACTCCCATGCATTTTTAATATCCGGCACGTAATACATCGTTAAAAACATGCCAGACAGCACTTGAATCACTGTAACAAAAAACGTCAAACCCCCAAAGCAGTATACAAATGCTGAGAAGTGATGGGCTGGGTTAACATGTTCGGGAACTTCATGGTCTGCGATATCGCGCCATAAAGGGGTGATATCTAACCGTTCATCAACCCAATCATACAATTTGTTGAGCACTTATTACGCCCCCCCTCTTGGTTTAGCTTTTCCTAAATATAAAAATCCATCTTGAATTTTGTACTCATATTCATCCAGCGGAGCAGAAGGCGGTGTTCCAGGGACATTGTCGCCGTTTTTCTCATACAATCCTCCGTGGCAAGGACAGAAGAACATGTTAGGGTTTGATTTATCCCCGTTCCAGTTTACTGTGCAGCCAAGGTGTTTACAGATTGGAGAAAGTGCAACAATTTCTCCTTTTTCATTTTTATAAACCCACGCGGATTTTGGCTCTTCAGCTTCATGCCACGCGTCCTTCTGTTTAATGGTAAAGTCAACGCGTGTCGGTTCCTCTTTAATGTCTGATTCCTTTACATTTGTATTAACAAATTCTCCAGCTGCTTTCGGCTGCAATACAGGATCTACAGCGAAACGAACCATCGGCATGAGCATGCCCGCAGCCATAAAGCCGCCTACACCCGTTAGCGTATAGTTTAAAAATTGACGTCTTGAAACACGGTGTTTATTCTCGCTCATCTTTTTCCCCCCTCTATCTCAAGCTAGTCCATAATGGACATATACAGAAACATATAAAACTAGGACATACTCATGATATATCAATCTTTGTAGAAGGTCAATATAATCATATCGTTAGAAACAAGGGATTGAAAGGGTTTTTAGGTTCGATTCCAATATTGTAATAAAATGTTCATAATTTGTTCGATTTGGTCCTGAACAACCTTTCGCTTTACATCCTGATCCATATGTTCTATTGGGATTGACGGAATCCATATAAATTCATCACCTTCTTTGCGCCATCTTTCTTCACATGTTAAAAAAATGACATGCTGAAAATGCTGTTTAATCGTATCTTTCCACTTTTTTAACAGTTTATCCAAATCAATGTCGTCATTTTTTAAAGAAACAAACGGAGGTAACAGCATGATCCGCCCCTTTAACTGCCGTTCAAGCTCCTGTGAAACAATTGTAATAAAATCTGCTTTTGACGCACTTCTTTTCAGTTCCTCATCAAAAGATACCGATAGGAGAGGAACAACTGCAGTATCAACGTACTCCCTTGATTGAAGAAAAGAATCGATATCAACCATTTGCCATTTCACTGATTTCAGCCCCTATTTTTTATTTTTCCTTACTCATTATAAAACTGATAAGCAAAATAAAAAAGCAATGCTGTACACATTGCCTAACATCCTAAATTGTTCAATTGTTTTACAAGCTTTCGAAACGCCT
The DNA here is from genome assembly GCF_038000355.1 of Aeribacillus sp. FSL M8-0235. Lineage (NCBI taxonomy): Bacteria > Bacillati > Bacillota > Bacilli > Caryophanales > Bacillaceae > Aeribacillus > Aeribacillus sp. FSL M8-0235. Next base: position 2,347,692 of record NZ_JBBOBW010000001.1, read on the forward strand.
CTTCATCGTGAGCATCCAACGCTTCATCAATTAAGCGGAGGAGTTTTTCTTTTTGAAATTTTTTAATTGACTCCTCCAAAATTTTTTCCGCAAGCAGCCGGTCTTTCTCATTTCTTTGCATATCTTTAGGCAAATATGGATTTTCAACTAAAACGGCAGCATATTCCGGGGAACGGTATTGAGCGCGAAAGTTTAACTGGATATACAAGTCTTCATCTTTATTCAAGCGAATATCGTGAAAAGACTTTTCTGCATCTGTTGTCATCACATTTTCTTTATAAAATCTAAACGGAACATCATCCACACAGTGGGTGGACATGACCATTCCCCTCGGACAAAATTTGGCATGCTCTACAAAGTGGACGTTTTCCATTAATGAATCATGGCTCATTAAATAATTTAATATCCATACGCATTCCCGTCTTTTCAACTGATAATGATTTAAAAACCAGCGAATAAATTCTTTCTTCTCGTTAACAGAAACAGGGGCTTTCATCTTTAACCCTCCTCTGCTTTCCATCTAATTCAAAAATTCAACATAGTTGCGTTGAATTCCTTCCAATTCCGCCTAAAAATTGTCCTCCAATTCGAGCAGCATATTTTCATATTCAATGTTGCCTGGATCAAGCTCCAGCGCTTTTTCAAAAAGCTTCCTAGCCTTTGCCCGCTCCCCTTCTTCAAGCAGAAAATAAGCGTAATTCTCCAAAAATTCCGGGTCTGTTTTAAAATTATTATATGCACTTTCATAATGCTTTAATGCCTTTTCGTACTGTTCGGTGCGATGATAAGCGATCGCTAAATTGAAGTCAAAATGAGGATCATATTCTTCATGTCTTTCTACGATTTCCGTCAACATCTCGATCGTTTCCATATATTTGCCTTGGTTTAACAACACTCCTGAAAGTGTTATGATTGCTTCTATATAACCCGGATCAAGCTCCAGCGCTTTTTTTAACAATTTTACTGCATTGTCTACATCTTTGAGCTTTAAGGCAATTTTCCCGCCGAATAAATAAAGCTCTTTATTAAATGGATCCTCCTGCAAACCTTCTTGAACAATTTGAAAACTTTTTTCCACCATCCCTTCCTGTTCATAGCTTTTGGCCAAATATAAATATAGTGAGTGGTAGGTAGGGTCCAATTCCTTTATTCGTTCAAATTGTGCAATCGCTGTTTTTGTCTGGCCTGCATTTAAAGCTGTCATCCCATAAGCGAAATATGTGTCCAAATCCTCTTCTTCCACCGCTTTCTCAAAATAAGCAAGGGCTTCTTCAAAATCACCGCAAGCAGATAAAGACTCGCCTATTCGTTTATGAATATTTACATTCATTATATTTTCAAATTCCTCTAGGACTACTCTATAAAAGTCGATTGCTTGACGATATTTTCCGAGATGAAAATAATGCTCGGCTAATGCGAAATCAATTACTTTCTCTTCAGGCAATCTTCTCTTGGCTTCCTTCAACTTTTGTTCACTGACTTCATATAAGCCTTGCAATTGATACAAATCAGCCATAAGAAGAAGGGCTTGCGGATATGATTCATCTTCTTGATCAATTTCATTCAGCAGATCAATCGCTTTTTCTTCATCGTCAAGCTCAATGTATATTTCCGCCAAAAAAAGAGTGATAGCAGATTCATCAGGGTATAGCTGCGACAGCTCCTCAGCTATTTTTAACGCTTCATCTGTCCTGCCCCATTGAAAATATTTTTCCGCAAGCTCAAACTTTTCTTCATCATTTAACTCTTTTTCAATGGATGAAAGTTTTTTCAATCCTTTTTCCACTTGGCCGCTTTCAACTAATTGAACGGCTTCGCTCATTTTTTTATTCAACCTAAAACTCCCCTTCTAAATTCAGTACTTGTTTATTGGCTGCGAATAAATATTGAAGCGTCCTGGTGCATTCAGCTGCACTTCTTTTCCGAACCCTGGTTTATAAAATATTTGTTCTCCTGCTTTCAAAACGCTTCCGTTGTGAACGATCACTTCTGGGTTATGATTATAATAATCTAGATAATTATTTTCTTCAACTAAATCGATCATCCGAAATAAATTATAATCAACATTGCTTCCGCTTAAAATTTCGCCGCGAATCGGATAAAGACCGATTTTCATTAATGCTTCTTTCGTAAGTGGGACACCGTTTTCAGGACATTCTTCCAATGATGGCAATTTATATTTTTTTACAATTTGCTGCCATTTGCTTTTCAACTGATGGAAGATGGATTGATCTTCTGAAGAAAAATGGGGAAAAATTGGAGTTTGCTTTGGAAATAAAGTCTCACGAATCCATTCCCATGGAACATCATCAAGCTCAGCAATCTGTTTAATTTCCACGATAATCACAGTAATTTTTTCTCTTTTTAGCATTCTGATGATTGAAGGAGTCAGCCGGTCGATTGGGATTTTTGCAGCGATCGCATAATCGATCGGCGAATTCATCATCACTTTGCGAATATGTTTTTTCTTTTCATCCCATTGTCTTTCAAACGGCAAATCAACAGCAGCTATTAAAAAGGTGCAGCCTTTTTGGATCAAATTTTTCACATATAATTTGAACGAATGGCTTTGTTCTAAATGCTGAATGTTTTGGTCAAGCATGACAAAGCCAGGTGTCATGAAATAGGGCGATCCGTCCATTTTCATAAATCGAAACTGATCTAATTGCTTTTCTTTAAAACGAAACTGATTTCCGTCAACGAGTATTGAGCGCGTCACAATTTGATTGTCTTCCATTAAACGAATTTGATCAATAATATATGCCATTTTCCCACCTCAATAGCTTTTTTAGACAAGCTATGAAAAGGTTGATAAAAATATGACAAAAACCATCTGACAAACTCAGATGGTTTTGGAAAGCAAATTCAAATGGTCAAAAAAAGCAGGATAGGATACACTGACTGCCTCGTGCTGCATTAATTCCACAGGTTCTTCACAAATAGTGCTGGCAATCGCGAGCATCATGCCGATGCGGTGATCTCCATGGCTGGAAACATTCGTTCCTCCTTTCAGCTTTGTTTTTCCGCGAATGATCATTCCATCGTTTGTAGCTTCAATATCCGCTCCAAGCTTTTTCAGCTCGCCGACAACTGTATCAATTCTATTTGTTTCTTTTACCTTTAATTCTTCGGCGTCTTTAATAACTGTCGTTCCTTCAGCCTGTGTCGCAAGAAGGGCAATGATCGGAATTTCATCAATCAGTCTCGGAATCAGCTCTCCTGAAATTTCGGTTCCTTTTAACTCAGATGTCCTGATCGATATATCAGCCATCGGTTCGGCAGAATCTAATGTAGGTATAATCTCGATCTCTGCACCCATATTTTCTAAAACATCTAAAATCCCTGTTCTTGTTGGGTTAATGCCGACATTTTTCAGCTTGATTGAACTGTCCGGAACAATGGCTCCCGCAACAAGGAAAAAAGCAGCGGAAGAAATGTCACCAGGCACATAAATATTGGCGCCTTTTAATGTTTGTCCTCCCTCTACCGAAACGGTCAAATTTTGTTTTTTCACATGGACGCCAAAGGCTGACAAAAGACGTTCCGTATGATCTCTTGATTGATACGGCTCCTCAACTGTTGTGGTTCCATCTGCTTGAAGACCTGCAAGCAAAATCGATGACTTCACTTGAGCACTCGCTACTGGGGATTTGTAATAAATGCTTTTTAAATTCCCGCCGCGCAAAGACAGCGGGGTAAAAGATCCGTTATTCCGTCCATCAATATGAGCTCCCATTTGTCTTAAAGGAGCTGTTACACGATCCATCGGTCTTTTCGCAATTGACTCATCCCCAATAATGCATGCATGAAAAGGACGTCCCGCTAAAATGCCCAGCATTAATCTTGTCGTGGTGCCTGAGTTCCCAACATTTAAAATGTTAACAGGTTCTTTCAGTCCGGAAAATCCTTTCCCTTCAATTGTTACATTCGTTCCTTCCTGTTTGATCGACACCCCCATCTCTTTAAAGCATGAAATGGTGCTTAAGCAATCCTCTCCAGTTAAAAAGTTTTGAATAGTTGTTTTTCCTTCCGCAATTGCCCCAAACATAACCGCCCTATGGGAGATCGATTTATCGCCGGGAACTTCAATAGTTCCATTCAGCGAATGTTTTTTTGTCAAAACAAGCCCTTGATTCATATCTGTATCACCCCAACTACAGTATATATGTTTCATAATTCGTGTAGCGATCAATGCATTGTTTCGCCTTCATCCGGTCTTCATCCGACTGAAAGCTGATGCGCAAAACACCAAAAATTTCTTCACGCGTTTCTAAAATTCGAATATTTGTTATGCTAATTTCCTCTTTTGCTAAATAACCGGTAATTTCAGAAATAACACCCGGATAATCCGGAACATCGACATAAAGGTCATAAAAGGACGGAATGGCTCCTTTTTCCCTTTCAGGCAATCCGTCTCGATATGTCTTCGCTTTTTCAAAATATGTATAAAGCTGTTCTTTATCGAGCTTCTCAATGAATTGTTTAATTTGCTTCATTTCTTGAATCCATTCATCAAATAACTCGATTAATACATCATGGTTGTGAACAATAATATCGCGCCACATAACCGGGTTGCTTGACGCAATTCGGGTAATGTCGCGAAATCCTCCGGCCGCAAGCCGCTTAATAATTGGAAACATTTCTTCTTTCTTTTCTGCCTGATGGACGAGGCTTGCCGCGATTAAATGCGGAAAATGGCTAATGACCCCGGTAATGGAATCATGTTCTTCAGGTGTCATGACAATAAATTGCGCTTTTGTTCCCTTTAAAAGCTTTTTTAATTGTTCTATTTTTTCCGGACGTTCGTTGCTGCCAGGCGTTAAAATATAAAACGCATTTTCAAATAGATGAGTTTTCGCTGCCGCAACGCCTGATTTATGTGAGCCCGCCATTGGGTGACCGCCAATAAATGTTACTGTTTTCGGCAAAGAAACGCTCGCATGATCGACAATTTTTTTCTTTGTGCTGCCGACATCTGTGATAATGACTCCTTCTTTCAAGCTTAGTTCTCCCAAAAACGTTAAAACGTTCAATGTTTGTTCAACGGGAGTTGAAATAATAATAACGTCCGCTGATTCAGCGCCTTCCTTAATAGATTCTGCTGATTGATCAATGATTCCCAATTTTTTTGCCATTTGCACTTGATCGTTATTTATATCATATCCGACCAATTGAACCGATGGATGCTCTTTCTTAATTGCACGTGAAATCGATCCGCCGATTAAACCAAGACCAATGATAAAAACTTTTTCCACAAAAAACCACCTGTTTCTGCTTTTTGGTAAAAAAAGAGGTGAGCGTTCACCTCTTTTAGGAAAGTAGTTCCCTTAAAGTTTGAATCAGTGCTTCATTTTCCTCTTCTGTTCCGACAGTAATTCTCAGCGATGTCGGAAATCCGAGAGCTTTTCCTGAACGGACGATGAATCCTTTTTCAAGCAGCTTTTGAAAAAGCTCATCCGCATCCCTTTGAAAATCTATTAAAATAAAGTTCGTTTGCGAAGGGAAGTACTCAAGACCAAATTGTTCACAAAAATCATAGTATTGTTTGAGCCCTTCCCGGTTCAATTTTTTGCAGGTTTCGATAAAAGTTTGATCGTTTAGCGCTGCAATAGCAGCCTTTTGTCCAAGACGATTTGTATTAAAAGGTTCCCTTGCCGGCTCAATTAAGCGGATGAGTTCTTCATTTCCAATTCCATATCCTACTCGGAGTGCAGCTAGGCCGTATGCTTTTGAGAACGTCCGTAAAATTAATAGATTTGGAAATTGATCCAATAAGGCGACTGAATTCGGATAATCTTCCGCCGTCACATATTCGTAATACGCTTCATCAGATACGACAAGGACATCCTTCGGCACTTTGTTTAAAAAATTAATAAGCTCTTCTTCACTTATGTAAACTCCTGTAGGGTTATTCGGATTGCATAACCATACAATTTTTGTTTTGGAATCAATAGAGTCTGCCATTTTATCCAAATTGTGCCGCCCATCTACAAGTTCAATTTCGCGAATTTCGGCATTTTCGATCACCGCATTATGCCGGTATTGGGAAAATGACGGTGACGCCATTACGGTATTGAAGCCTTCGCTCAAAAGTGAACGTGACAGAATTTGTATAATATTATCTGATCCGTTTCCGAAAATGAGCTGATTTTCTTTTACGCCTACATGCTTTGCCACCTGTTTTCGCAGCTCTGCACTATAGCCGTCAGGATAGATCGCAAGAGATTCAAGCTCTTCTTGTATCGCTTGTTTCACTTTATCAGAACAACCGTACGGGTTTTCGTTTGATGCAAGCTTGATCACCTTTGTTAGACCAAACTGTTCTTTTACTTGTTCAATTGGTTTTCCAGGTTCGTATGGTTTCAGCGACTTTAACTGTTCTTTTACCTCCAACCTTAACACCTCTTTCATCCCCTAATGGAGCAAACCGTGAATAAACCTTTCAAATTCCTGTAACCCGCTCTGTTTTGTATTCGCATTTGTGAGAAGCGGAATAAGCTTTTCAATTTGTTTAACAATCGCACTGCCCACAACGACGCCGTCACTTATTTTGAAAAATTTTTTTACATGCTCATTCGACGAAATGCCAAACCCGACAGCCACCGGAACTTCCGCATACTTCTTTACATGAGAGATAAAATCAGAAACGCGCTCATCAAATGATTGGCGTTCACCAGTCACCCCGAGAGATGAAACACAATATAAAAATCCTGCGGCGTTTTCAGCAATTTTTTTTATTCGATTGTAGGAAGTAGGAGCAACCATAGAGATAAAATAAATCCCATGCTCGTCACATTTTTTTCGCATCCATCCGCTTTCTTCGAACGGGAGATCAGGAATGAGAAGTCCTTCTAATCGATTTTTCTCCATTAAAGTAAAAAAGTATTTTTCTCCTAATTGTAGCACAGGATTGAAATAAGTAAAGAGAATGATCGGAATTTTTAAACCTCTTTCTTTCATTTTATATGCTAATTCCATCGCCTTTTCAATATTCATTCCATTTCTTCTTGCCCGGATGGATGCCTGTTGAATAACGGGGCCGTCAGCAAGCGGGTCCGAATAGGGAACGCCAAGCTCAATGGCTGACGCCCCGCATTTTTCTAAAGTAAGGGCGAGATCAATGGTCAACTCTTCATTCGGATCTCCAGCTGTAATAAAAGGAATAAAAAGCTTGTCAAACTGTTGAAACATGCTTTTGTTAGAAACCATTTTCAACTCCCCCTTTCGTTTTCATCAAAGTGTGAACATCTTTATCGCCCCGTCCGGACAAACAAATTAAAATTGACTGTTCATTTGATAAAGTTTTTGCTACTTCAATTCCTTTTGCAACGGCATGAGCAGATTCAATTGCGGCTAATATTCCTTCTGTTTTCGCCAATGTTTCGAGTGCTAGAATCGCCTCTTCATCTGTCACAGATTCATAAACGACACGCCCTATTTTTGCTAAATAAGCATGCTCCGGACCGACACCCGGATAATCGAGGCCGGCAGAAATCGAATAAGGCTCAATAATTTCACCGTATTGATTTTGCAATAAGTACGTCATCGAACCGTGAATAACGCCTTTCGTCCCCTTTGTAATTGTTGCCGCATGTTCACCCGTTTCCACTCCTTTTCCTCCTGCTTCCACTCCAATAAGCTTTACATCTTCTTCTAAAAACGGTGTAAACATCCCGATCGCATTGCTTCCTCCGCCCACACAAGCTATGACAACATCCGGCAGTTTGCCAAACTCGTTGAAAAACTGCTCTTTCGCTTCATCTCCAATGATCCGCTGGAATTCTCTTACCATCATCGGATATGGATGCGGACCGACAGCTGAGCCCATTAAATAAAAATGGTCTTCACAATGCTGAACCCAATATCGGATCGCCTCATTCACAGCGTCTTTTAATGTTTTATTTCCGCTTGTAACAGGCACTACTTCAGCACCTAGCAGCTGCATCCGAAAAACGTTGAGGCGCTGTCTATCGATGTCTTCTTCTCCCATAAATACTTTGCAGTCCATGCCAAATTTCGCAGCGACAGTTGCTGATGCCACACCGTGCTGTCCGGCACCTGTTTCAGCAATAAGCTTCTTTTTTCCCATTCTTTTCGAAAGAAGCGCTTGACCAATGGCATTATTGATCTTATGGGCACCAGTATGGTTGAGATCCTCCCGTTTTAAAAAAATGTTTGCTCCCCCGACATGTTTTGTTAATTGGTCTGCAAATGTTAAAGCGGTCGGTCTGCCGGAATATTTTTGCAGCATTTGATGATATTGCTGTTGAAAAGAAGAATCACTTAATGCATCCTTTAATGCTTCTTCTAATTCATACAACGGCTTCATTAACGTTTCTGGTACATATTTTCCTCCAAATTCTCCAAATCTGCCATATTCATCAGGATATTTCATCAGCCTTTCACCTTCTCTATTAATTTTGCTATTTTTTCGACATCTTTTTTTTCATTTGTTTCAACACCGCTTGCAACATCAATGTTTTCAGCGCCTTTTTCAAGCAGCTCTGTTATGTTTTCAGGTGTAATGCCGCCCGCAATAAAACAAAGCTTCCGGTTATTTTTCGCCCATATTGTATAATCAGACACATTTGACCAGTCAAAAGCAACGCCTGTTCCGCCCCACATTCCTTTCACACGGCTGTCAATCACATATCCATCCACCCAATGTGAAAATTTTTCCATTTCCTCTATCACATGTTCATGATGAGGAAGAGCTTTCCAAACAGAAAGACCGAACTTTTCCTTTACCTGTTTTACAAATTCTTCATCTTCATCGCCATGCAGCTGTATGCAGTCTAATTCGACCGCTGCTAGCACATCCTCTAAAAATTGAATCGTCGGATGAACAAATACGCCTACTAGTTTTGGACGCATTTCTTTTTGAAAAGCTTCCATCCACCTGCCGACATCATTTGCCTTCACCTGCCGTCTGCTTTCAGAGGAAAAGATAAAGCCGATATAATCGGCTCCTTGATTGATGGAAACGGCTGTATCTTCAAATGTGCGGTTGCCGCAAATTTTGACGAGTCTCACTTTACACTCTCCTTAAACAGCTCATAAATTCCTTGTTCCGGGTCTTTTTTCCGCATGAGCGACTCCCCGACAAGCACGCCTTTTGCTCCATATTCATACACCGTTTGCAAATCTGCCATCGTGCTTATGCCGCTTTCACTGATCAATAAAATATCTTTCGGCACATATTTTTGAATCGTTTCCAGATGATGAATATCCGTATGAAAGGTTGTTAAATCCCTGTTGTTCACCCCCAGTATATTCGGCACAAATATATCTAGTATTCTTTCAAGAGTCTCGACAGAATGGACCTCCACCAGCACATCCAGCTCTAAGCTGACCGCTTCATCCCAAAGCTCCTTTAATTTTTTTGGCGGAAGAGCCTCCCCGATTAACAAAATGGCATCCGCTCCGATCCATTTCGATTCATACACTTGCTTTTTATCGATAATAAAATCTTTGCGCAAAACAGGAAGTTTCACCTTTTCTTTAATTTCAGACAAAAATGCGGTTGATCCTTGAAAAAACTTTTGATCGGTTAAAACAGATAAGCAGTCTGCCTTCCCTCTCTCATATTTTTTTGCAATATCGACAGGATCGAAATCTTCACGAATGACACCTTTGGATGGCGATGCCTTCTTCACTTCCGCAATGAGCCCAAGAAAACGGTTCGGGTTTTGAAGAGCAGCGAAAAATGATCTTTTTTCGAATGTTTTTTGGTCTAATTGCGTCAAATCAAGCTCTTTCACTTCTTGTTCTTTAACTCTTATGATCGTATCAAGCATAGCTCTCTTCCTTTCGGATGGCCAATCTCTTTAATTGCTGATAGGCGGTCCCGTCTTTTATGGCTGTTAAAGCCATCTGTACCCCTTCCGAAATGTTTTTTGCTTTTCCTGCTACGTAAAGAGCTGCAGCCGAATTTAATGCTACAATGTTCTTCACGCTTTCATTTCCTTTATTTTTCAGTACTTCCTCTATCATTCCAGCACTTTCTTTAGCATCTGAGACTTGTATTTCTTCAAGCTTCCCTCGATTCATTCCAAATTGCTCCGGAGAAATCGTATATTTTGTTATGTTCCCATCTTTTAGTTCTACGACATCCGTTTCATCACTGATCGAAATTTCATCTAATCCGTCCCTTCCTGATACTAACAGCACATGCTCTGAACGGAAATGTTTTAATGTTTCAGCCATTTTCTCCGCATGCTCCAATGATGAAACGCCAAGCACTTGTCGTTTTGTATTGGCCGGATTAGCCAGCGGCCCGAGCAAATTAAAAATCGTTCGGAATCCCACTTCTTTTCTTGCTTTGGCAACATGCTTCATCGATGAATGATAGAGAGGAGCAAACAAGAAGCTCATATTCGTTTCTTCCAAGCTTCTTCTTGCTTCTTCAGGCGTTGTTTGGATTGGGATGTTTAAACATTCGAGCACATCAGCGCTGCCGCTTCTTGAAGAAACAGCGCGGTTTCCGTGTTTTGCGACTTTCACTCCCAACGATGAAGCTACAATGGCAGATGCGGTTGAAATGTTAAATGTTGATGCTCCGTCTCCGCCCGTTCCGCAAGTATCAACTGCATTTTCAAATCCTTCAAGCTGAGTCATATTTTCCTTCATCGCTTTCACAAATCCCGTCATCTCTTCGACCGTTTCGCCGCGAAATCGTAAAATAGTGATGAGACTGGCAATTTGACTGTCCGGAACCTTTCCTTCCATGATTTTTTTCATAATATCTTCTGCTTCAGATGCTGAAAGAGTCTCACCATTAATGCACTTCTCCAATATATGCTTCATGCCCTCTTCCTCCCTTTTTCTAAAAACAATTGTTCTGCTAATTCGATCGTTTGAATGAGCGCACTCGCTTTGTTTCTTGTTTCTTCCCATTCTTTTAAAGGAACAGAATCGGCAACGATCCCAGCCCCCGCCTGGACATATGCCTTCTGATTGCTCAGCGTGATTGTCCGAATTGTGATGCATGAATCAATGCTTCCATCGAAGCTGATGTATGCAACAGCCCCCGCATAGCTCCCCCTGGCAGTCGGCTCCAGCTCATGAATAATTTCCATCGCGCGTATTTTTGGGGCTCCTGAAACGGTTCCGGCAGGAAAAGCCGAAATTAACGCATCAATCGGATGAATGCTTTTTCTCAATTTTCCTCTCACTTTTGAAATGAGATGGATAACATGTGAAAAATAAGCTGCATCCAGAAGTACAGGTGTTTTGACCGTCCCGTATTCAGCAACTCGGCCGATATCATTTCTTGCTAAATCAACAAGCATATAATGCTCCGCTAGTTCTTTTTCATCCTGCAGCAATTGGCGAACGAGTCTTCTATCTTCTTCCTTTGTTTTGCCCCGCTTTCTCGTGCCGGCAATAGGATGAATTTCAACATAATCGTCGCGAACATGAATCAATCTTTCCGGTGAACTGCCGATAAGCTCTTGGTTTGATAGTTTTATATAAAATAAATAAGGGGAAGGATTGATAATTCTTAAAATTCGATATAATTGCAGACCGGTTACCGATACTTGTTTTTCAAAGCGCTGCGAAAGAACTCCTTGAAATATATCGCCAGAACGAATATATTCCTTCATTTTTTCAACATGATGCAAAAATTGTTCTTTTGTATAATTCGATTCAAATCCGGCGAAAGAAACCGGTTCTTTGTTTGACGGGATGAAAATATTTCCTTCCGGCTTGACGTTTTTTAATTCATTGCGATATTGAAAAATGCGTTCCTTTCCCGCCTCAAATATTTGCTTCAGCTCTTGCTCGCTTTCGTTTCCTTCTAGCTCTCTATAATGAATAAATGTCAGCAGTTTTTCCTTGTGGCTATATGCAATGACCGTTTGGCAAATGACCAGTTCACATACAGAATGGGTTCTGTCAGCATGACGATGAGCTGGAATCTTTTCAAATAGGCTGACCGCATCATAATCGATTTTTCCGACAGCTCCGCCTGAAAACGGCACATCGATCGCCACTTTTTTTACATTGAAGCTTACCGTCATTCTATGAAACAATGCTGATAACGAAACATCTTTGTCCATGACCATCTGTTTTCGATTTTGCAGCTGGAACGTTCCATTTTCTTCCTTGATAAAATACATCGGCTCAAGACCGATAAACGAGAAGTTGGACCAGTTCGACTCGCTGTCATTGCTTTCTAAAATATAACAAGCATCGGTTTGCAGCGTTTGAAATATTTGGATAGGTGTCAGCATATCGACATGATATTGCTCGATAATGGGAACCGTCTTATATTTGCGGCAATCCTGCAAAAAATCTTGAAAGGTTGTTGCCATTGAAGTACTCACTCCTCCAAAGTATTTGGAGAATGAGTCATAGAGGATCGTTTTTGAGGGATGAAATTGATAATAAAAATGCCCAAAAACATTACGTTTTTGGGCAGTCGATCAATCTATCTTCCTAAACCACTCATCTATTACTTCCTCGACTCATTCTCAACTACCCTTAACTAAACTCAGCTCATTTCAGGTCATATAAAAACTTTCTTATTCGCCATATTATCGGATACAGCATTATTTGTCAACAAGATCCGGTCGTAAAATTTTTGCCTTCTCTAAATAAACATGGCAAATATCGTTTTGGGCGGCTTCTGTATTAATATGCATCATCACCCTTACGCATTTCTCAAGGGCGCCTTCAACGGCTATTTCCTGCATGCATGTCACAGGAACATATTTCCAGCCTTCAATATTTCTTAATGCTTTTGCAGGGAAGCAGGCATTTAAATCATTTGTCGCCGAAATAAACACGGAAGCTACTTGTTCAGGGGCAATGTTGTTTAATCGAATCATCTCCCTTAAGAGCCTCTCCGTGCTTTCAACAATCTGTTCTTCATTATTTTCCGAAACGGTGATGGCCCCTCTAACACCTCTTATCAAACGCATCCCTCCGTTCTCCACTCATTAAGAAATGAATATAATGTATGCGTGTCAAACGTCTTAAGTACCGGATTGCCGATATCCTCGAGAAGTACAAAACGAATCTGGCTATGTACCGTTTTTTTGTCTTTTTTCATTCGTTCGAGAAGCGATTCGGTTTGAATGGTTTCATCGATTTTGACGGGAAAGCCGATTTCGTTAAACCAATTTTTGATCGATTTATATTGAAAATCTTTGCGGAATATCTTTTCACTCAGCCATAGAGCAAACAGCATGCCGCATGCAACGGCATCTCCGTGGGAAATCTTCCCGTAACCTAACTCCGCTTCGAGCGCATGGCCGAGAGTATGACCGAAGTTTAAAAACGCCCTTTTTCCCGTTTCTCTTTCATCTTCAGCGACAATTTCTGCTTTCACTTCAATTCCCTTTCGTATAAACCATTGCAGTTGTTCGCTTGTTACATGATTCAACGAATGGATCGTTTTCATTAAATTTTCAACAAATGAACGATCATTGATGAAGCCGTGCTTCACCACTTCCGCAAATCCTGAGCGGATTTCTAGAAGAGGCAGTGTTTTTAAAAACTGTGTATCATAAATAATGGCATGAGGCTGATGAAAAGCCCCGATCATATTTTTTCCGAGCGGATGGTTAATGGCCACCTTTCCCCCGACAGCACTGTCATGAGCCAAAAGGGTCGTCGGCACTTGAATGAACGGAATTCCTCTCATAAATGTTGCAGCTACAAAGCCTGCTAAATCACCCACTACACCGCCGCCAAAAGCAATGATCACGGATTCTCTGTCCAGATTGTTTTCTAAAGCAAAGGTCAAGCATTTATAGTACGTTTCAAATGATTTAGACTGTTCGCCGCTCGGAACAACACATGTCAATACGTCCAAATCAAATGCTTTTAATACCGACTCTAATTTTCCGCCATACAGATCCTTGACTGTTTGATCAGTAATGATCAAAATTTTCGAAGGATTATTGCAAACAGACAGAAGCCATTCTCCGACATTATCGATAATTCCGTCTCCTAAAAAAACTGGATACGGGCGACTTTTCGTTTGAATCATCATCTGTTCCATTAAAATTCCCTCGCATATTGTTTCATACGTTCGATATTTTCCCGAATAAGGTCAATGCGATCAAGACCAAACTGTTCAACGATCGCTTTGGCTACTTCCCATGCAACAACTGCCTCCGCCACAACACTTGCAGCCGGGACTGCGCAGCTGTCCGATCGTTCAATGCTCGCCAAAAAAGGCTCTTTCGTATCAATGTCAACGCTTTGCAAAGGCTTGTACAGTGTTGGAATTGGCTTCATGACTCCTCTGACGACGATGGGCATGCCGGTCGTCATGCCGCCCTCAAAGCCTCCCAGATTGTTTGTTTTGCGATAGTATCCTTTCTCTTCGCTCCAAAGGATTTCATCATGAACTTCGCTGCCAAAACTCCGTCCCGCTTCAAATCCCAAGCCGAATTCAACCCCTTTAAACGCGTTGATGCTTACGATCGCTTGCGCTATTTTGGCATCCAGCTTTTTGTCCCAATGAACATAGCTGCCGACACCAGGCGGCATTCCTTCAACAATCACCTCAACGATGCCGCCGATGGAATCACCCTTTTCTTTTGCTTCGTCGATCGCCTTCATCATTTGCTGAGCCGCATTTTCATCTAAACAACGCACAGGTGAGTTCTCTGTCTTTTCCTTCAACTCAGCAAGCGTCGAATAGTCCAATTTTTGCGCACGGACACCGCCAATTTCAATGACATGTCCTGCCACTTGAATGCCGAGTTCAGACAAAATTTTCTTCGCAACAGCTCCTGCTGCCACCCTGACAGTTGTTTCCCGGGCAGAAGAGCGTTCAAGCACGTTGCGCATATCACGATGTCCGTATTTGATCGCCCCGACTAAATCGGCATGGCCTGGGCGAGGTCTCGTAATTTTTCGTTTCATTTCCGCTTTCTCCGATTCGGAAATCGGCTCTGCCCCCATAATTTTCGTCCAATGGGCAAAGTCTTTATTTTCTACAACTAGCGCTATTGGTGATCCTAGCGTTTCGCCATGGCGCACTCCGCCTAGTATTTGCACCTGGTCTTTTTCGATTTGCATTCTTCGACCGCGGCCATAGCCTTTCTGTCTTCTTGCAAGCTCAATATTGATGTCTTCTTTCGTTAGAGGAAGTCCTGCCGGAACTCCTTCTATAATCGTCGTTAATTGCGGGCCGTGAGATTCCCCTGCTGTCAAATATCTCATACTAGCAAACTCCTTCCCATAACACTTTAACGCTTTTACGCTTTTATGCTTTTACGTAACTATACCATAAGATTTTTTGTTTGAATAGAAAGATCTTTGCTATTGCTACAATCGTGTATAAAAAAACGTTTCGATCGTTTTTAATCCATATTTTTCCGGAGTGAAAATTTGCTCTGTGCTGCCAACAAATAAAATCCCGTTTCGTCTAAGCGAGTTGCTGAATTTTTCATAAAGCTCTTTTTTCGCAGACTCAGTAAAATAAATGAGGACGTTTCGGCATACGATCAAATCAAAATCTGTTTCAAAGCGGTCTGACAGCAAATTATGCTTTCTAAAAGTAACCGAGCGTTTAATGTCTTCTTTTACATGATAGAAAGAGCCTTCTTGCTGAAAATAATTAGTTTTATATTCAAGAGGTACTTCTTTTAGCGATCTTTCCGGATAAATTCCAATTTGTGCTGTTTTAATCGCTTGTTCATCTATATCTGTGGCTAATATATATGAGTCTTTCAATAGCGAATTTTGTGCTAAAATCATTGCAATTGTGTAAGGTTCTTCTCCCGTTGAGCAGGCAGCGCTCCAAACCTTTATATGTTTTTTACCATTCAGCAAACGCGGAAGCAATTTTTTTTCAAGGATGTTCCAACGCTGATAGTTGCGAAAAAATTCAGAAACATTAATAGTCATCCGATCTAAAAACAGATTGTATAAACATTTATCCTTTTCCATCGCTAAAAAAAACTCGTGAAAGGATTGAAAGCCTTTTTTTTCATACAATGATTTTAATCTTCTTTTCATTTGAGTCTCTTTATATAACGACAGGTCAATCCCACTTTTTCTTTTTATCTTTTCGATAAATGCAACATAGTCCTTATCTGTCACTTTCCGATCTTCCCCCGAATGTAATGTAGAAAACCCTAATCAAACCATTGTTTGATTAGGGTCAGATGTTAATAGATCCATGCATCAATTTCACGGTCATATTCTACAAGCTCTTCAGCTTTAAAAAACAATTGAATTTCCCGCTCAGCGCTTTCAGGTGAATCAGAACCGTGAATTACATTCTTCCCTACTGTTAAACCAAAATCGCCGCGAATTGTTCCAGAAAGGGCATCCTTTGGATTGGTTTTTCCCATCATTTGACGGGCAATTTCGATTGCATTTTCGCCTTCCCAAACCATTGCAAAAACCGGTCCTGAAGTGATGAATTGAACGAGTTCATTGAAAAAAGGCTTTTCTTTATGTTCTCCATAATGCTGCTGGGCCAATTCTTCAGAGATTTTCATTAATTTTGCACCGATAAGCTTCAGCCCTTTTTGCTCAAATCTTGAAACGATTTGTCCAATCAGCTGCCGTTGTACACCATCAGGCTTTACCATTAAAAACGTCTTTTCCATCAACACATCCACCTCGAAAATTTCTTTATGTATAAGTACAAAATCCACAAGAAAATAGTATCATTATTAAAGCGGTTACGCAAACTAAAATTTCCTTTTTCCAATATATTTGGCAATATTGTATAGCGAAGTTCGCGCTTTCCCGTGCTTGAGGCCTTCCAATTGATGAAAGCTCTTCTGCAAATAGCGGTCACTAATATTCATCGACTGTTCGATTGCTCTTGATTTTTTAATTTCATAAATAATCGGCTTGATTTCTTCAGCAGTTGTTTGATTATTGATTTTGACAATTTTTTTTCTTAATTCTTCATTTTGCATGGCAAACAAAACAGGAAGGGTAATGTTTCCTTGAAGTAAATCGCTCCCAACTGGTTTTCCAAGCTCTTCTTCCGTAGAGGTAAAATCTAAAAGATCGTCAATAATTTGATACGAAATTCCAACATAATAACCGTACAAATACAGCTTTTTACAAACGGATTCTGGAGCGCCGGAGGCAAGAGCGCCCAATTGGCAGCTGACAGCAATTAATAAAGCTGTTTTTCTTTTAATTCGTTTGACATACGTCCGATAAGACTGATCAAAATTGTATTTATCGTTGATTTGTTCGATTTCTCCTAAACAGAGTTCAACAAGAGCTTTCGAAAGAACTCGGTGAATAAGCGGCTCGTCCAGCTCTGTTATGATTTCAAGAGCCCGTGCGAATAAGTAATCTCCAACATACATGGCAATGCGATTGTCCCATTTTGCATTAACTGTTGGTTTTCCTCTTCGCAGCTCAGCATTGTCAATGACGTCATCGTGTACCAATGAGGCGCTGTGAATCAGCTCTAAAGCGACGGCAACCGGTTTCATACGGTCAATGTTATAATCTCCGAACATTCCTGACAACAATACAAAAACAGGGCGAATCCGTTTTCCCCCTGCTTGAAGAAGATGAATCCCGGCTTCACGTATTAACGGATCTTTTGTTTGTACGGAAGACAGCAATTCATTTTCAATCACTTCAAGGTCTTTTGTTAAAAAGGAATAGAATGATTTTAACTTCATTTATTTCACCTTTGTTTCCAATTTCGGTTTATAACCTAAGTGCATTGCTGCAACACCGCCTGTAAATGGCTTCACTTCTACATTTATAAAACCAGTTTGCTCGAACATTTTTTTCAGCTCTTTCATGCCAGGAAATTGACGCGCGGACTCCTGCAGCCAAGAATATTCTTCATAGCTTTTAGCAAATATCTTGCCGAATAAAGGCATGATAAAGCGAAAATAAAAATAGTAAAGCTGTTTGAAGCCAATCAAGGTCGGCTGTGATGTCTCCAAACAAACTACCATTCCTCCGGGTTTCAATACGCGGTACATTTCCGATAGAACCTGCATATAATCAGGAACATTTCTGAGGCCAAACCCGATGGTCACATAATCAAACTCGTTTTCAGGAAACGGCAAATCCATCGCATTGCCGTGAATAAATGAAATATTGGAAAATTGTCTTTCCTTTGCCTTTTCCTCACCGATGCTTAACATATTTTGGCTAAAATCAAGTCCTATGACCTTTCCGTTTTGCCCGACTGCTTCCCCGAGCGCAAGCGTCCAGTCCCCCGTTCCGCAGCAAACATCGAGTGCGTAGGAACCTTTTTTCACATTCATTCTCCGCATCGTTTCTTTTCGCCATGCAATATGACGATTAAAGCTGATCACAGAATTCATCCGGTCATAATTTTTATAAATTTTTTCAAATACGCGGTGCACACGTTCTTCTTTCGATTGCTGCATTTTTTAACCTTCCTCCACTATCATATGCGAAAACCGTAATACATGAATTCGGTTCATAATAAATTGTTTTACGGCAGGCGAATATTTCAGACTTTTTTCCAACAGTTTATTAATTTCCCAGAAATAATGATTGCAGCATTCTATGAAAGTTCCAACTAAATCAATCGGGCTTTTAGATTTCTTTTGAAATTGTGTTAAAACGGACTGGCTATTTTTATCGTATTTATGTTTTTCTTCACATAAACGTTTATATGTTAAATATGTTTTGGAAATTTCCGGCCACGTCTCAATTTGAAAATGCTCTCCGATCCGTTGAAATAACGCGGTTTCCACAATGACGATGCTTTCGACTATTGCTTCAATCGACTGGCAGCTTCGGTCGTAAAGACGAATTTTATGCTCATTAATTTCTTTAATCGCGGTTGCAAGCGCACGAACCATTTTCAAGTCTTGAATTTCAGAAAGAATAAAATAATATAGACCGCTGAAATAATCACCTGCAATGACATTTAATTGTCTTTCAACAAAAAGCTTCTTATTTTCACATTCCGTTGTCGTTACTAAATCATGGGTATCAAGGGCTGATTGAACAAGCATGGCGGTCACAACATATTTTTCCTTCTTTTCATCTGCTATTTCCGCTTCTTCAAAAAGCGCGTAAAACAATAGCAGCTTGTCTTCATCAATTACAGGCTTTTGAATATATTGTTTAAGCACAGGATGT
This sequence comes from Aeribacillus sp. FSL M8-0235, assembly GCF_038000355.1. Taxonomy (NCBI): domain Bacteria; kingdom Bacillati; phylum Bacillota; class Bacilli; order Caryophanales; family Bacillaceae; genus Aeribacillus; species Aeribacillus sp. FSL M8-0235. The sequence continues at coordinate 2,366,769 of NZ_JBBOBW010000001.1, forward strand.
GAAAAATATTGGTCTAGCGAACGTTTTATTTGCTCCAGCTTTTGATAGATTTCCATCATTATCACCCTTGTCCCCCATATATCTCTATACTAACATTTACAAACTTTATTATATCATAACCACATTTTTTCATTAGGCTTTGTCGAAAAAGTAAAAGCAGAAATCCTGCTTATTTTCTCTCGCCGCTCTCAATCTCTCCATAGCTTGTTTGAATAAGCGCCTTGCCGCGAATTTTAATGGCAGAAGTGTGTTCCGTAAATTGAGCAATCATTACTTCTCCTTTATCAAGCTTTTCGGAATGGTGGAACCTAGTATCGGAACCTCTTGTCAAACCAATCACATTGACGCCATCTTCAATTGCTTTAATAACCACATAATCATTTTGATTCGGATTCATCTATCAACACCTACCGTTTATTTTTTTATTAATGACAACACTTCGCTTCTTGCCGCAGCATCATTCAAAAAACATCCTCTGACTGCTGACGTTACAGTGATTGATCCAGGCTTTTTCACTCCGCGCATTGTCATGCACATATGCTCCGCTTCAACAACAACCATCACACCGTGAGGATCCAATGATTCGACTATGCTGTCGGCAATCGTTGACGTAATCCGTTCTTGCAGCTGTGGTTTTTTTACAACCGCTTCAACAGCGCGGGCTAGTTTGCTTAGTCCAGTCACTTTGCCGCCTTTTGGTATGTATGCAATATGTACTTTACCGAAAAAAGGAACTAGATGGTGTTCGCACATTGAAAAAAATTGAATATCCTTTACTAAAACAAGCTCTTCATGATCCTCTTCAAATACGGTTTGAAAATATTCTTTAGGATCCTGATCTATACCTGAAAAAATTTCCTCATACATATTGGCAACCCGCTTAGGTGTATCAGCCAATCCTTCCCTATTAGGATCCTCCCCTATAGCTTCTATAATTAAACGTACTGCCTGTTCTATTTGCTCTTTATTAATTTTTGGCATACTCGGCTCCTCCTATTGTCATTCATTCATACCGATTCTAGCACAATTAATGAAAAAAAAGCAAAATGAAGCTTCCTTCCTTTCCCACAAATAGAACAGAAAACTTTTCTGAACAATCTCGCCTAAATAGGAAAAGCCCCAAAAAGGGGCTTATTCTGTGAAGAAATGCAGCGAGCATATGTAGTCGCTACTCATTTCTTAATTGTGTGCGTTCATTTCATTACTTGCCAGCAACTGCATCTTTAAGAGCTTTGCCTGGTTTAAACGCAGGCACTTTGCTTGCCGGAATTTCAATTTCTTCACCAGTTTGAGGATTGCGACCTTTGCGCGCTGAACGCTCACGCACTTCAAAGTTTCCAAAACCGATGAGTTGAACTTTGTCACCTTTTTTCAAAGATTCTAAAATTGTATCGAAAACAGCATCTACAGCTTTCGTTGCATCCTTTTTGGATAATTCGCTAGCTTCTGCTACAGCGTTGATTAATTCTGTTTTGTTCATTTAATGTTTCACCTCCTCCCAAAAAAGTTTCATGAAAATCCAGCTATTATACATTTCTTCACAGCTTTTAAGAATTCTATACATGCAACAACAAGAAGTTGGTGACTAGCTTATCATAAATGAAACAATATTTCATTTCAACAGTTTTTCATTTTCAAATTGGTTGCAAAGGATGATTCATCCTTATGAGAGAAGAATTTCTGTAAAAAGATTATCATAACAATAATGGCAGAATCAAGCACAATTCTATTAATTTCAGTCATTTTTCAATCGATTTGGCAAAAAGTTCGCCAAAACAATAGATGGAGACTGCATGAGCAGTCAACCCTTCCATCATTTAAAAACGCAGCTCCCACATATTTCCGTTTTCAAAGCGCCGAATTTTTTTCTTTCCGTATGTTTAAAATCCCTGCTGCCGCTTGTTTTTTATGCTTGCTGTCGTGGCTTCTTCTCCGGCTGCCGCTTGTTTTATCCGATCTTCTTCTTCCTTCAGGTTCTTGGAAATAAAAATGTTTCAACACTTTTTCTCCCCCGCTATGAAATGCTTCTTTCATCACTTTTTCGGAAATCACTATTCTGCCCTCCCCTTTTATTTTGTATAGCATCTGTGTCTTTACATTAATTCGTTTGGACTTTTAAATCGTAAAAAAAATGTGCGTTTACCAACAGTGGCATGTTTTATCCACATTCATACTATTTAAATGAAAAACAGTAAAAAGAGGGATCAAATGGAAAAAGACTTGGAGAAAATTTCCTTATACATTCATCCGAAAGATTTGCTTTTTTTACAAAAAAATAAATGGGATGAAGACGGAGTTCCCGGCATGGTTTATTTAGGGAAGAAGAAGATCGATGCGGATATAATGTATCGTGGCTCTCATACTAGAAAAGCGAAAAAAAATCTTTTTTTATAAAATATTACCGTCCTTCACAATACAATAACGAAAAGGAATTTCATTTAAATGCGGAATATTTTGATCCTTCACTGATTCGCAATAAGCTTTCTTATTATTTTTTCGACCGTATAGGAGTATACGTCCCCGAAACAAAATTCACCCTTTTATCGATCAATAGAATCCATCAAGGCATTTATTTACGCCTTGAATCCGTCAATGAAGATTTTTTAGCAAAAAGAAAACTGCCTAAAGGCCCAATTTTTTATGCAATAGATGGTGATGCTAATTTTTCGTTATACAGCGATTTAGACCAAAAGGTAAAAAAAAGCTTATCACAAGGATATGAGCTAAAATACGGGGAAAATGACGATTTTAGTAAGTTCGAACAATTTATTTATTTTGTTAATACAAGCAATTCGTCCCAATTTTCTGAAGAAATTGAACAATATTTAGACGTGGAGCAATATTAAAATGGCTGACAGGTGTTATTTGCACACAAAATTACGATGGTTTTGTTCACAATTACGCACTTTACTTACATGGAGAAACAAGCCGTTTTCATATTATTCCCTGGGATTACGATGCGACATGGGGAATTGATGTCAACGGAGAAAAAATTCGACATGACTATGTTCGGGTAGAAGGATTTAACACTTTAACGGCAAGGCTGCTAGACGCCCAAAAGTATAAAAAACTTTACCAACAACTTTTATATGACACTATACAACATCAATTTACGGTAAAAAATTTGATAGATGCTGTATACGGTTATTATGAACAAGTGAAAAAGTTTATTAGCAAAGATCCTTATTTCCAATATACCCTTGACGAATTTAATCAACAGCCTTCACAAATTCTCGATTTTATCTCGAAAAGAAATCAATTTATCGCTTCACATTTAATGTTTTAGCAAGTTGAACGACGCAAATAGGCGATCGCTTATTTTTCATGAATTGGGTAAATGTTCTGTTGCTTTCTCCCATTTTGAACGTATAAATACATTATGATTGACCTGTATGGTTGAATGCCAAGGGAGGTTAAAGAAAATGACTGCAGCTGGAGAAAAATTTTATCAATATGTAAAGTCGCTTGTTGGAAAAATGATTAAGGTGAATAGAGGCGGTCCTGAAAGCAAAAGCGGTTTGCTTGCTTGATGTAAAAACTGATTATTTGGCCCTCTATTTATTCGAATCAAACAATGTTGTTTACTACCAATTGAAACACATTAAAAGCATTACAGAAAATTCTAAGACAAATTTCAAACCTTTACGACTGGAAGATGTTGGACAAAACGCTTCGAAAAGCGACAGCTTCCGCCACCTAATGAAATTATTTCAGTACGAATACCTTCAAATTAACCAAGGCGGCCCTGAAGCAATGAGCGGGAAGTTATTAGATGTAACAAATCATTATGCTGTTCTCTACAAAGATGATCAGGTGATCTATCTCAATTTGGAGCATATTAAAAGCTTCTCATTAAACAAAAGCAAAAACGCTGAAGAAAAGGAAACCGTCCGCTATTTGAAAGTAAAAACATTTGATGAAATACTCAATTATTTTATTCATAAATGGGTTTCCATTAATTTGGGAGGACCGGAAGCGCTCGAAGGTGTTCTGTCATACAGCGGAAATGGGACATTCATTTTAATTAACAAAGAAGAAGTCATTCGAATTCAGCCGTTCCACGTTCGAAGCATTTTTGAAGGTTCCCGTGATCAGAAAAAAAATGAGAACAAACAAACTGAAAAAAAAGATCGATCCGATCGTGATAAAAGAACTTCAACGGAAAAAGATTCTAAAAGCGGACAAAGCACGTACGAGATTGAGCATAAAAACACTTACTCACACTCAGAACGTCATGTTAGAACCGATGATCTTGATAGAAGGACTAAACGGTCAATGCCAGATGATAGAAGAAGAGCTTCGAATGCCTATATAGAAAGAGCAGAGATACAGTTGCAATCAATGCCGCATCCTGAAAAAGTAGTCAAAACTGTCCACTATCGTTGGAAAGGTTAGCTAGCGTCTCCGCCATCAAATTCCCCCTCTGTTTTTGTTTCAGTGTTTCAAAGAAAGGAGGCATTGAAGTTTTGAGATTTTCTGAACTTATTGACGAACAAGTAAAAGCAGAAATAAGCGGCAAAAACGAAATTATCGGAATTTTAGTTGACGAAGGATTAGATGTGATCGTGCTTTATAATGGTTATAAATATATATATTCCTCTTCTACATTTACACAGTTTGGAAAAATATGATGACGAAAATCCGATTAAATACGATCACAAAACGATTAAACCAATGTTTATTGAGGAAGATTCCATTTCCTACCGAAAAATATTAATCAATGCTAAAGGAATGTTTGTTGAAATATATGTAACTGGAAATAAAGCTTTACACGGTTATATTACATCTGTCTTAACTGACTACTTTGTTTTTTATTCCCCTGTGTTTAAATATGTTTTAGTGTCTTTTCAGCATTTAAAATGGCTCATTCCATATCAAAACACAACAACGCCATACTCGTTAAACGAACATGAATTGCCAGTGGTGCCCGCCATGATCACCGTTAACCGCACCTTTGAGGAACAATTAAAAAAATTCATCAACAAATTAGTTGTATTTGATCTTGGGGAAAAACAAGGAAAAATCGGAGTGATAAAGTCTGTTCAGCAAAACTTCGTCGAATTGGTAACAGCTGAAAGCCACACGGTGTTTTTAAAAATTTCCCATATAAAAACAGTGCACGTTCCGTAAACGCTTCCGCCTTCTTAAATACGTTTCACCTAAACCGTTGCTTCAATTTATGAAAAAAATGGGGTGAATCACACCCCATTTTTTAACATTATACAAACAAAAGCTTGATCCAATAGTATAAACAGAACATCGTAAATATTAATGTTGGCGGAATGACAACAAATGTTACTTTCACATATTTTCCCCAGCCGATTTTCATTCCGTTCTCTTTTAAAATGTGCATCCATAAGAGCGTCGCTAACGTACCGATCGGAAGCAGCAATGAACCGATATCACTGCCGATGATGCTTGCTAAATAAGCTGTTTTTAACGTGATTTCGTCCAATCCGAAATTTGTAAGCACCATTGAACCGATCATTAATGCCGGGTGATTATTAAAGATATTGGATAAAACAGTGATCAGTCCGCCCATCCAAAAAATTCCGCTTGCTACATCTGTCATCAACGGCTTTAACAGCTGAAGGAAAAAAGTAACTAATCCGATATTTTTCAAGCCATAAACGATGATGTACATGGAAAAAGCAAACAGAAATACTGACCATGGTGCTTTCATTAAAACATCGATTGGACTTACACGAAGCTTATACCATCGCACCGTTAATAAAACGATTGAACCAAACAGAGCCACAAGCCCTATCGAGATTTCGAAAAGTGAAGCGACAAACAGACTGATTCGAACAACGATCACAAACATCAACATTTTCATCATCATACTTGTCTTCTCTTTAAAAACTTTTGGCAACAATTTAGGCTTCAAAGGATGATGCGATTGGATGAAAAAGTTCTCATCTTTTGGCACGTTTATCACCCTTTTTGGAATGTCTTTATAAAAAACGAAAAAGAGCAAACTGACCATTAGCAACAACCCGGTCACAGTAGGTGCGAAAATCATTGCCGTATGCATGTATAAATCCATTCCTACAATCTTTAATGCGATCAGATTTACAATGTTGCTGACACCAATTGGCGCGCTTGAAGCGGTGGCAACCAGCGCTCCACTTAGAAGGTACGGAATTTTTTCGTGATGTTTTAAACGAAGGTGATGAAGAAGTAGCAGTAAAATAGGAGTCGTAATTAAAATGCTTCCGTCATTATTAAATATGACAGTCATGAAAAAACAGAGAAGATTCGTATATCAAAACAATCGGATTCCAGATCCGTTAGCTTTAAATGCCAACTGATGAGCACACCATTCGAAAAAACGAAAGCTTTCCAGAACGATTGCCATAACAATCGTTGCGATAATCGTAACAGAAGCTTCTGTTACATTTAAAGCAATTTCCGACAATTCTTGAAAGCTGATTCCCCCAACGAATAATATGATAAGTGCCCCAATTGTTGCTGGAAATGCTTCATTTACTCCGCGGGGGCGCCAAAAAATCAAGATCATCGTTATGAAAAACACGAATAAAATCACTAAATCGCGGTCAACTAGCAAACTATTTCCCTTCTTCCTTACCGTCAGGTTCTTTTTAAATATCCACCATGGTTTCTATCACTCCTTATCACCTGTACTATATAAATATGTGTCTAACAATATCTCTGCCATCTATCAACAACCCATTTTCTATTAAATCCGCAAAAAACTATCTACTATTATCTCGGAAATCGATTCACTTGTCGGTTTTTTCGCTAAGTTGTTTAACCTTTTAAAAAAAATGATGTGTCTTTTCAAAGGCCGGAAAACGCAGGGCAGAACTTCTTGTCAAAAAAAAAAAAAACAGGGCTCACTCGTTTGCCCCTTGTGAAAAAAACAACGGCCAAAAAACCGTTGTTTTTGACCTTTTGATCTTTTATAATATGATTGCTATGAGCCCGCCTGACCCCTCGTTGATGATTCTTTCCAATGTTTCTTTTAATTTGTAGCGGGCATTTTCAGGCATCAACGACAATTTTGCTTGTATTCCTTCTCTGACGATCGAGCTTAAGCTTCTTCCGAATATATCGGAATTCCATATGGACAAAGGATTTTCTTCAAAATCTTGCATTAAATAACGCACAAGCTCTTCACTTTGTTTTTCTGTGCCAATGATCGGCGCAAATTCAGATTCAACATCTACTTTAATCATATGAATGGAAGGTGCGACTGCTTTGAGCCGGACGCCGAATCTCGATCCTTGGCGGATAATTTCCGGTTCATCCAGACTCATATCTGATAAAGCCGGTGCTGCTATGCCGTAACCTGTCTGTTTTACCATTTTTAAAGCATCGGCTACTTGATCGTATTCCGCCTTAGCGTGTGCAAAATTTTGCATGAGCTCAAGCAGATGATCCTTCCCGCGTATTTCAACACCGACAACTTCTTTTAAAATTTGATCGTACAGCTCATCCGGCGCAAACAAATCGATCTCCGCAATCCCTTGGCCCATTTGAATACCAGCTAGTCCAGCCCGCTCAATAAAATCATACTCACTGAACTGCTGGACAACTTGATTGACATCACGCAGACGTTTGATATCTTTTACTGTTTCTTTCACCGTTTCTTGATAGCTCGTGCGAAGCCAATGATCTTCTCTCAGCACCATCACCCAGCTGGGCAAATTCACATTGACTTCCAAGACTGGAAATTCGAAAAGCGCTTCTCTCAATACATTCGTTACATCAATTTCCCTCATGCTTTCCACGCTCATAGCAAGAACTGGAATATCATATTTTTCATTTAATTCTTTTCTTAAAGCCTCCGTATCCGGATGATGAGGATGCACAGAATTAATAATCATAATAAATGGTTTTCCGACTTCTTTTAACTCTTCAATTACTCGTTCTTCCGCTTCTACGTAATCTTTTCTAGGAATTTCGCCGATTGAACCGTCTGTTGTGACGACTACACCGATTGTTGAGTGGTCTTGAATAACCTTGCGGGTGCCAATTTCCGCTGCTTCATGAAACGGGATCGGCTCCTCATACCATGGAGTGTTGATCATTCTCGGCCCATTTTCATCTTCGTATCCCTTTGCACCAGGCACTGTATATCCTACGCAATCTACTAATCTTATATTGACATCAAGGCCTTCATCAACATGGACGGTGACCGCTTGATTCGGGACAAACTTTGGCTCCGTTGTCATAATGGTTTTGCCTGCTGCGCTCTGAGGGAGCTCATCTTGAGCACGTGCTTTATCCGCTTCATTTTCAATATTGGGAAGAACAACTAATTCCATAAACTTTTTTATGAATGTTGATTTACCGGTTCTAACTGCACCAACGACCCCTAGATAAATATCGCCGCCAGTTCGCTCTGCAATGTCTTTGAAAATATCTACCTTTTCCAAGTGATTCCCTCCCGACTTTCAAGTCTTATAACATCCATACATTTACAATTCTTTAGTCATTACATATTTATGATGTTGTCCTATCTAGTTATGACTGTAAAAAAAGAATTTCTTCCAAAAAGAAAAGAACCTTTCTCTTAAATTGTATTCTTAAGAAAAAGGTTCATGACTTATTTTATTAAAAATACCGGTTCATTTTTTTCATTCACAGTATATGGAAGGGAAAATGCAGGGACGAACGGGGAGTTTTCTACTAGCAAATGACGGATATCTTCCCCCTCTTTGAATGATCTTTTTGATTCCTTAATGGCACGGTATAAATCTAAGCTGTAATCAACGTAAACTTCTCGATTGTTGTCGATCACAAGCGGAAGATTTTCCCCTGAGTACGGACTCTTCACATGAGGAGGCTCTTTTAATCCTAGCTTTTTATAGTTCAGTGTAAATACATTTTTCGCTATTTGCTTTTCATAAGGAGGATATTCATGAGCATTGATCCTCATCTTTAGTTCACGGATCGCCTCTGCTATTCGTAAATCGATCAGCTTTACGGTTGGATTTTTTTCCACATCGACTAAAACATATAAGTAAATGCCTCCATTTTCAAACGCGGTGCCAGGGGGCTCAGGCAAATATTCAGGAATCAACAGATTGAAATCAATAGGGTATTTTTCATAAATAGGCGTTGATTTGTCTCTCGTTTTAATCGGCAAAAGCCCTTCCGTATCAGCTTTATATTGTTCTACTGCTTTTTGCACGGATTGTATTTGCGCTTCATAAGGTATTTCATTTTTATGTAATCGTTCTTCTGGGTATAAACATCCAGATAAAAGCAAAACAAACATGATAGAGATGAAAGATTTCATTATGCTTTTCTTGTTCATCCTCGTCTTCCTCACTTTGCCTACTCGCTTGTCGGTCCGGAAAAGACTACGAAAAAAATGATAATTCCTGCTAAAATCATAAAAAAATAAGCAATCACTGCTGTGATAGATTTCAAAAATCCTTTTAGTTTAAAACGGCTCAAGTATATGGAAAAGACCGCGATAAACATAAAGGCCATCGCTGTGAGGGCAATCCACATTTTCATTAGACCTTCTGACATTGTGATCCACTCCTTCTATTCCTACCAATCATTTTAACATATGCTCTTTTTCACGCAATTGTTTTCCATATAAGAATCGAATTCAAAAAAAAACTGAAGCAGCTGGGAAATGTGCTACAGTTCTTCATTTCGATTTTCTAATATGTTCACAAGATCTTCCATTTCATGCGTTTTAACTCTCGCCATAAGCTCTTCGACTGCTTCTTTCGGATCTTTTTCGTGAAACAGCACTTCATAAAGGACATTGGTAATCGGCATTTTTACTGAATATTTTTCAGAAAGCTGTTTAGCTGCTTTTGTTGTTCTTACTCCTTCGACAACCATTCCCATGCTTTCTAAAACTTCATCTAGTTTTTTGCCCTTTCCTAGCAAATGGCCGGCACGCCAATTGCGGGAATGCACACTTGTGCAAGTGACAATTAAGTCGCCGATTCCGGCAAGACCAGAAAATGTTAATGGATTGGCACCCATTTTACAGCCTAATCTTGAAATTTCCGCCAATCCTCTAGTTATTAAAGCAGCCTTCGCATTGTCCCCGTATCCAAGGCCGTCGCTGATTCCGGCAGCTAAAGCAATAATGTTTTTCAGCGCTCCTCCAATTTCAACCCCGATTATATCCGGATTCGTATACACACGAAAATAACGGTTAATAAATAAATCTTGAACAAATTTTGCTGCTTGAATATTTTTGCTCGCAGAAGTCACTGTTGTCGGCTGTCTCAAAGACACTTCTTCCGCATGGCTTGGACCTGATAATACAACTACGTCCTTCAAAAGGTGAGGAGGCATTTCTTCTTCAATAATTTCGGAAATTCTTTTTAATGAACCCGGCTCAATCCCTTTTGAAACATGGACAATTAAAACCGGCCGATCAATGGCTTCTCTTAATTGACTCAGCACTTCTCTTATCGCTTTTGTCGGGACTGCCAAGACAATCGTTTCCACATTTTCAACCGCATCCTTTAAGAAATAAAATCCGGTTAAATTGTCCGGCAATGGGACATTTGGCAAATATTTCTCATTTTTTTTTGTACGATTGATCGCTTCTATATGTTCTTTCCGATGTCCCCAAAGATGCACTTCATGACCATTGTCGCAAAGAACAATTGCAAGCGCTGTTCCCCAGCTTCCAGCTCCCAATATTGCCACCTTCGCCAAATTACTCACTTCCTTTTATTTATCTTCTTTTTCTCGCAATGATTTTAATAGGGGTTCCTTCAAACCCGAATGCATCGCGAATACGATTTTCCAAAAAACGTTCATATGAAAAATGAAGAAGCTCCGGATCATTTACAAATATGACAAATGTAGGCGGTTTAACAGAAACTTGTGTTGCATAATAGATTTTTAATCTCGTACCGTGGTCCGTTGGAGTCGGATTCATAGCAACGGCATCCATGATCACATCATTCAATACGTTTGTTTGGACACGCATCGCATGATTCTCGCTGGCAAGAATAATTTGAGGCATTAATGTGTGCAATCTCTTCTTCGTTTTTGCGGACAAAAAGACGATTGGCGCATAGTCTAAAAATAAAAATTGATCGCGAATATCTTTTTCAAACTCTCTCATCGTTCTTTCATCTTTTTCCACTGCATCCCATTTGTTTACTACAATGACAACGGCTTTCCCGGCTTCATGGGCGTAGCCAGCAATTCGCTTGTCTTGTTCAATAATTCCTTCCTCTGCATTTAAAACAACTAACACTACGTCAGAGCGTTCAATCGCTTTAAGCGCCCGCAAAACACTGTATTTTTCTGTTGTCTCATAAATTTTTCCTTTTTTTCTCATGCCAGCTGTATCAATGATGACAAACTCCTGCTTGTTATACGTAAACTTAGTGTCAATGGCGTCTCGTGTTGTTCCAGCAATTTCGCTGACGATCACTCTTTCTTCTCCTAAAATAGCATTTACTAAGGAAGATTTGCCGACATTTGGTCGGCCAATCAAAGAAAATTTAATGATGCCTTCATCATCATTTTCTGATTGGGGTTTTGGAAAATGTTTGCATACTGCATCCAAAAGATCTCCCAGTCCGAGCCCATGCGCTCCTGATATCGGGTACGGTTCTCCAAAGCCAAGAGAATAAAATTCATATATATTTTCCCTCATATCCGGGTTGTCCATTTTATTAACGGCAAGGACAACGGGTTTGTTTGAGCGGTACAATATTTTTGCAACTTCTTCATCAGCGGGAGTTACGCCTTCTCGACCGTTTGTAATGAAAATAATTACATCTGCTTCTTCAATCGCAATTTCCGCCTGATGACGAATTTGTGCTAGAAACGGTTCATCCCCAATTTCAATTCCACCTGTATCGATCAAGTTAAATTGGAAATTCAGCCATTCACAAGGTGCATAAATACGGTCACGGGTAACACCAGGTATATCTTCTACAATTGAAATACGTTCACCGACAATTCGATTAAAAATCGTCGATTTGCCGACATTTGGTCGACCGACAATAGCCACAACAGGTTTCGGCATACTAAAACTTCCTTCCTAATTTAAAACTCATCGCATTTTTTCACTATGTATAATGTTAAAGGGGCTACGCCTTCAAGAAATCGCAGCATGTTTTCGCCTAACTCCTTTTTCGGCATGCCCCGGAAGTTTTTTACCAAGCTTTTTTCCAACTACCCTATTATATAGCAGTTTATGAAATTGAACAACTGCCTTAAAAATGTTTCACAATGATATATATTTCCTCGCTTATGGCATGAGCAATTCCATCTAGAATCGCTTCTAAATTTTTTGCAATCGAATCCATTTCTTTTTGGTTATCACAAATAAAAACAGGTGCACCGCCTTTTATTTTTTTCTCATTTGTCGTAACGACCGCTAAAACCGCTTTCTCTAAAACCATCGTTTTTTCTCACCTTTCCTATTTGCCTTCGACTCCGTCGGCATGCGAATGGCATTTTCAAGCGTTGGCACGTTGCTGATCACTCGAATGGCGATATCCAAATCATGTTTTTGAGGAAGCACAAACACGCCGACTCTTCCATCCTCAAGATCTCGTTTTGCCAATGGGACTAAAGATGGTTCACCCGCATCGCGGTTTACGCCCAGCGCAGTTGAGACATCATGGAGAATCGCCTGACGTTGTCCGATGTTGGCAATCGTTGTTCTCGCATCAAATGATTTTGGTGTCAAAATAAACCCCATGCCATATTTTAAAACTAGTTCACGTTTTTCCGGGATGCCGATATTCATAATATAAATGTCATCGACATACAAGCCTGCACCGTCAAAATGCGGCTTTACATATTGAATGTCAACAATATCTTTCAATGTGCCTCCAGACATTAACACTTTAGAAATGATAAAGCAAACGACCGTCATCACAAGAGCCATCCAAAAGCCAAAGATTAAATAAGCAAGCGTAACAAATAAAGATGTGAAAATCACTAAATAATTTCTGCTTTCAAAGGCGATTGCAATTCCTTCAATATATGTACTTCCCCGAGGAACAAGCTCATATTGATCGAGCTCTGACAGTGTATTTCTTTCCATGTTGCGGACTTCGCGAAACTGCGATGCAGCCAACGTTAAAAAAGTAATGGCAGTAAACTCCTTTTCCATTATGGCCGGAACAGCAATCGTGCCGAGTCCCGCCGCTATAAATCCAAGTGCGATATGAATAATTTTTCCGTGCAAATATGTTGGATATTGGCGATAATCGGTTTTTAGCATAAAAAGACGGGCTAACACACCTACGAAGACACCATAAAAAATAGGAAGCGTGTATTCATTCATGACCCTTGCCTCTCCCTTGCATGTTTTTTGAATATATGTTCTAAAGAAGCAGCGAATGTTTTGAATGACGCCCATATGAGCAATGAAAAGATTCCGATTGACAGCATATCAAGAAAAGGAAAGTCGCCTATTACAATCGGCCGATAATAAGAATAAACTGCAGACGAAAAAAGAGCTTCTCCGTAACAAGACCCCAATATAAAAAATGCCATTCCTTCAAAAAAATCTTTGCTCAGCATATTGGATAAAATGACTCCTAATATAGATAAATACATCTGAACGTCAAGTAAAAACCAGACAGGATCAAATAAATAAAACAGCTTGACTCCTGCATAGGCAACCGTAATGATCAAAACGGAAAATAATGAATAAAATAAACGCTTAGTTCTATACAAGATGAAAAAACTAAGCAAAGCAAATAAGATATACGAAAAACCAACATGTATTTGTGTAAAGTGTATAAACGTTGCACTTCCTAAAATATTTAACAATATAAAAAAGGAGAGCCAAAAACGAGCATCCGTTTTTGGAAGCCAAAATGTTACAATTACCCAAATCATCCACATGAACCAATAATAATATATTCCTTCCATCTCCAACCTCCTACTATTTCCATTATGTGAAAAATTTATGGATGCTAACCGTACAAATTTTGAAACCAAAGCTAAAAGCGTATAAAAAGCAGTTAAAGGGCTGTGGGAGAATTGATTGCTGATGGATTGCTGTGAGAGGAAAATGTAAACATTTCACTGCCCGTCAAGAAATGAATTTTCGCTATTTTTTTAGAACTCATAAGCCGATCTGTTTAATGGCAGAATGTCCGTATAATTTCTTTTCATAAAAAAAGGCTTCTAAATCATTATTTGTTTTTTTAGGAGGGAGTTTTTCTGCAAAAAAATTGTGGGCTAATGAATACAGGCTGGATGTATCACTTGTTTATCAAAATGGGAATTGCACAAGTTTTGATTTTTAATGGAGATACGAACGCAAAACGGACGTATCGCTTGCTTATTAAAAGCAGCGAAGAATTTTGTTCGCACATATAATCACGATATAGAGCAGCTTAGCAAAAATCGAACCGATACTGCAGAACTCAAAATACAGCTTATTGAAGTGATATGGAAGCTATATACTAGGCGAGGCTTCGAACAATAACAGCTTATTACAGCGAGGATGCATCGTATCATTCTCAAGGATTTATGAAAAGAACAGCAGTGGAGAAGATGATAAAACAGCTCGTTATATGCTGGGCGGTGCTTATGGAGTCTTTATGGAGAACGCTCAAATGCGAAACGTAGATTTCGTTTGAGGATTGGCAATCGATACAAATTACCCTCATAAAACGACTAAACGGCCTCAGCCCTATGGAATATAGAGATAAAGCCGCTTAGAACATTTTTTATTCCGCTGTCACCTTGACAAGGGGCAGCTCGTGATGATCGCCTTTGTCTTTATTTTAATTTATTTAATTGCTCTCCGATCATTTCGCTTAGTTGAAATCCTGTCGATTCCTCTTTCGGACGATATTTGCGAAAATCTTCTTCACTACCGGTCCCATCCTCTTCCAATTCCTTTATGCTTAAGGAAATCCGTTTCTCTTCTTCGTTTACATCAAGCACTTTTACTTTTACCTTTTGTCCTTCTTCTAATACTTCTTGAGGAGTGCCTATATGTTTTTTAGAAATTTGCGATATATGGACAAGACCTTCTACTCCAGGTAAAACTTCAACAAAAGCTCCGAATGAGACGAGGCGTTGTACAGTTCCTTCGACAACATCACCGGATTTGATTTTTTCAGAAATGTTTTCCCATGGACCAGGCAATGTTTCTTTAATCGATAGTGAAACCCGTCCATTATCCCGATCGACAGACAAAACTTTCACTTTTACCTTTTCGCCTTCTTGAAGCACATCTGACGGTTTATCTACATGAGCATGAGAGATCTGAGAAATATGTACAAGACCGTCAATCCCGCCGATGTCAACAAAGGCTCCGAAATCGGCTAAACGTTGGACTGTTCCTTCCAATACATCACCAGGCTGAATCGACTGAAGCACTTGCTGTTTTTTCTCTTCCTGCTCCTTTTCCACTACAGCACGATGAGACAAAATCACTCGATTTTTTTCACGGTTTAGCTCCACAACCATCAATGTCAATGTTTTTCCTTTATAATCTGAAAAATCCTCAACATAGTGAGGTTCAACCAATGAAGCAGGAATAAATCCGCGGACGCCCAGGTCTACCACTAAACCGCCTTTTACGACATCCTTCACTTCTGCCTCAAATACTTCTTTATTTTCAAATTTTCTCTCTAATTCCACCCAAGCTTTATCCGCAGCCACTTTGCTTTTCGATAAAATGACTGCTTCTTCCTCAACTTTAATGACCGCTAGTTCAAGCTTGTCATTTTCCTCTACAACATCTGAAGCTTTTTCAATATGCAAACTAGACAGTTCACTAATCGGAATGATGCCCATTTGTTTGCAATTTTTAATATCAACAATCACCTGCTTATCTTCCACTTTTGTTACAATTCCCTCTACAACGTCTCCCACTTCAGGCACAAAAACTTCACCTTGATTGATGTCCTCTACCATACCATTTACCTCCTTGGTCAAGCCATAGCAACTCAACAAAATATGTACCATTCTATTTAGTATGTCACAAGCTACTCTAAATAGAATGAAAAATACCTCTTTTCTATAAGTTCTAACAAAAAATTCCGTTTGTCAAGTTAAATCCATTGATTACCTATATTTTTCGAGCAAATTTCTAATTTCTGTCATGATTTTATCGGTCGCTTCTTCAGCTGAAATTTTTTTGTTTCGATAAGATGTAAAATCAATGGCTGGGCCGAAAATGACTTTCGTTTTCCGAAACGGTTTGTAAGAACTGACGACGGCGCATGGCAAGACGACACAATCTGATCTTAAGGCAAAAAAACCTGCACCAGCTAAACCTTTTCCGAGTTCACCTGTTTTGCTTCTCGTTCCTTCCGGAAAAATGGCTAAAACTTCTCTTTCTTTTAATATTTTCAAGCCTGTTCTTAACGCCTCTCGATCGGAAAAGCCCCTTTTGACCGGAAACGCCCCCAATGCCCGGACGATCAGGCTGAAAACCGGAATTTTAAACAGCTCCTCTTTAGCCATAAAACGGAGCTGTCTTGGTGAAACGATACCAATCGTCGGAGGGTCCAAATTATTAATATGATTGGAACAAAGCAGCACGGCACCATCCATTGGAAAATGTTCCTTTCCGATCACTTCGACCCGAAAGAGCGGTTTAATAAAGCAGTAAACAATTGCCTTTGCAAATTGATAAAATTTACCCATTTCTTACAGCCTTTCTTTTACCAATTCTTTAATTAATTCCGCCACCTCTTCAATCGTCAATGAAGTTGTATCGATTTCGACGGCATCCGGCGCTTTTTTTAATGGGGCAGTTGCCCTCGTGGAATCAAGCTTATCTCTTTCTTCAATTTCTTTCTTTAATTGTGTTAAATCGGATGTAAAACCTTTTCTTAAATTCTCCTCATACCTTCTTTTTGCTCTTTCCTCTACAGAAGCCTTTAAAAATATTTTCAACTCCGCATTCGGCAGCACATGAGTGCCGATATCCCTGCCATCCATGACAACGCCGCCGTTTCCTGCAAGCTGTTTTTGCCTTTTCACCATTTCCTCCCGCACATTAGGATGTTTGGAAACAGTGGAAACATGCTTTGTTACTTCATTGGAACGGATAATCGCCGTTACGTCTTCACCGTTTACTAGCACTTGCTGACCTTCATTTACCGGCTTCAGTTCAATCGTCATTTCATTCAAAAGCTTGGTGAGCGCTTTTTCATCCTCCAAAGAAATGCCATTCTGTAAAGCTTTCAAAGTGAGAGCTCTGTACATCGCACCCGTATCAATGTATGTATAGCCTAAATCTTTTGCGATTTTTTTGGCAACTGTGCTTTTCCCGGCAGCTGCCGGACCGTCGATTGCAATGGAAATTTTTTTACTCATAATACCTCCTAGCTAGTTTCAAAAAATATGTATCTATTTTTTTGGAATACAGAAAGAAAAGCAGGGGTTTCCTGCTCTTTTAGCGGCTGATAGTTTCCACCCATTCGGAGATGGACATGTTTCCAACACCTTCATATTGCACGGCTTTTGATAAATATGGCTTCAATTCAGAATGGCGCAAAAAAAGCTGAGCGGCAATTAACATAATGAATTGTATAATGATCAATTTGATCAATATTTGTTCAAAGCGCTTCACAAAAAACATCCTTTTGCCATTTTTTATAAATAGTATGGACAGCCTTGCCGGTATTATTCATTCAAAATTCCTTTCTTTTTCATTTGCAGCTGCTGTTCAAAGCAAAAGCGAATCAATTTTTGCTGTGTCTTTTCATCAATATTGATAAATGCTATGGAAGCGAGCTTATGATGTTCCGCTTCCACAACTCTGAGCGCCTTCCCTGTTACCTTATAATATTCAATCGTTCCGTCCATAAACGTGAGCACCATATAAATATGTATATTTTCATTTAGCGGTACGTCCACACCGTTTGGAATAATGATTGAAATGCCGCCAGCACTTATGTCGTTTGTAACTGTTGTAAATGGGGCGAATTCCTGATTAATGGCGTGTATGGCTACATCAACGGCTGTCTCGATTCTGACAAATTGCCGCCTTTGGATCTCCTCCATATACTCAGGTGCCTGAAGCATGATCATCGGGAGGTTATCTTTTTTCTTGCCAAGAACTTTAGTACGAAATTTATACGGTTTTTTTTCGCTGTTCACAAATGTTGCAACGAGCTCGGTGCCGTCTGGTAAGAAAACAGTTTTTCCTGTCTTGCTATTTATAGGAAAATCAATATAAAGAATGTTTTCTTCTTGGTCCACAAGTTTGCATTTTAGTATTTGATCTTGGCCAGAAAGTTCCAATGTGATCATCGTACCAATTTTTATCAACGTTACCACTCTTTCAATGTAATAAGCGCTCTACATTTATTAAAGCATGAAATGAAAAAAAGGGAAAGCCTAAAAATCGACTCCCCTTTTTGTGATTAAATTTCTCTGAATAACGGTTCAGCACTTTGCAATTTTTCCACTTTTTCTTCCGTTCCGTCCATTGCGTTGATGAAAATGCGGTACGTGTCTTGGTCAATCGTTCCTAAAAATTCATAGCACAGCACTTCTTCGCCGGCATCATTTGTCACAACAGCTAATCGATCCTCCTGAATTTCAACGTTAGAATGGACTGATTTTTTCGCTTCTTCTTTTGTAATAGCCGGTTTCGGCAAATTTCTTTTTTTGTGCGCTGCTAAATAATCACGTCCAGAATAACCTATAATTTCTCCGTTGTCCAACGCTACCTTTAAACGAACTGCATCAGGATATAGACGTACACCTTTGTAATTAGAAACAAATGTGAAAACACCAATGTTGTCATATTGTGCACTCTCATAAAGCTCTAAATCCTTAAATTTTAGCTTTTTCAAAAATTCCGTTGCTCGGTTGGATGCTTCATTTAAGCTGATTTTTTGTTGTTTAATATCTCTGTTGTGCAATAAATAAATTAAATGACCGCCTTTTTTCGTGATATCCATATAAACATCATGTTTATTTCCTTTATCATGCATAGTAATGCTGTAAAACTGAATGTTTGATCCTTTACCATTTGTTGTTACATCTACTCGTTCTACATTTTTAGGGGCAAATCGTTTTGCGATTTGTTTTGCTTCTTGCTCTGATATTTCCTTTCCAGTTAATTGTTCAAATCCTTTTTTAGGCTTTTGCAGCGCTGTTGCCGTTGGACCGAAATTAGTTTCGGAATAGCCTTCAACATTTTTTTCTACCGTTTTAAATCCATCAATGATCGTATTGTCCATTTGTTTTTGCCCTGATGCTAGTGCGAGTTCAACATCCATCCAGCGCAGATTGTTTTTTAAGATTAAATGCTGGACGTTTCTCAATTCGTCTTGTATGTCTTTTGCATTTTTATACAATTTTTTTAACGTTTCATATTCTTGATCCGTTAACGGATCTTTGTTTAAATCTCTCACTGCTGTTTGATAACTAAATTTACCAATATTTGACAAAAATTCCTCTGTTTTATTGAAAGGTAAAAGAGTTAACGGAAGCTGGCCGACATCATTGTGCGCTTCCGATGTAATTCTCCAAACTTCCGCCAGCGCCGGTGACAATGATTTTCTTGAATTCATGGCGAGTGTCTCGCCAATTTTGTCATGAAGCAGATCCACTTGATAGGTTAGATCGTGAAAAGCCCGCTGGTAATTGTTTTCTGCATGAATTAATACGGCGTTTTTTTCCTGATGCTCTTTATATCCCCAGTAGCCTGTTCCGATTAAGGCCACTGTAAGCAGCCCGATTAATAATCCTCGAAGCATACTGAATCACCTCACTATTCACAGAATATGTGTTTTCCGATTTTCTTGATTTGCGGCCGCGTCCATATCCATGGGCTTGTTGCTGTATCAGGATTGAAATAATAGAGAGCTTCTTCTGTCGGATCCCACCCGTTAATGGCGTCCATCACCGCTTTTCTCGCTGTTTCATTTGGTGTCAAATATATTTGTCCATCGCTGACAGCTGTAAAAGCACCCGGTTCAAAAATAACACCAGCAACCGTATTTGGAAATGTCGGGCTGTTCAGTCGGTTTAAAATTACTGCCGCAATTGCTACTTGACCAATATAAGGCTCGCCGCGGGCTTCTCCGTAAACGGCATTGGCTAAAAGATTTAAGTCATTTTGTGAAAAGCCTCCAGGCATATTCACCGCCATCGGCTGTACCGATTTCCCTGTTTGTTGTTTATTTTGGGCTGCTTGCTGTTTAGGAGCAGCCTGCTTTTGCCCTTGTCCAGCCTGACCAGCTTGTTGTTTTTTTGGCGGTACATTTTTTGCGAGATTTTTTTCGGTTTGCTTCCGCCATTTTGCGCGCAGCTCCTCAGAAGGCGCTGTTTGGATTTTTAGCGGCACTCCGCCATAATGGGTAAAGTCTCTGCCTTTTCGAATTTGTTCGTGGACAAAAGATTTATAATATTTTGTCGTATTGATAAGCTTTTGTTTTGTTTCAGGACCAACTAAACCATCTACTTCTTTAAGTCCGAAATTATTTTGAAATTTTCTAACTGCCCAATAAGTATTCCATCCATATACCCCATCAATTTTCCCATGATAATATCCGTTATATTGAAGTCTTGCCTGCAGTTCAATGACATCATCACCTGTCGCACCTCTCTGAATCACTTGTTCGCTAAAAGCATGAACATGCAGCTGATTGTTAGAAAGAATAAGAAAAACGATTAAAACAAAAGCGTTTGCGAGCAGATATTTCATGTTTTTTCCCATCATCATGCCTCCTCACTTTATATCGTTACATGTATTTTCTGTAGTAGATGTCATTTTATACAACAAAAAAACCGGCTCATGCCGGTTCAAAAATTTTTTTATCCTGATATTGTTTCGATATTTTGCTTGTATACCATGCGCGCTTTTTTTGCTTTATGAAGCCCAAACCACCATAAAAACACCATAAACGGAGTGACCCAAAACTTCCAGTCTTCATTGGAAAGCAAGATATAATTGTACGTTCCGTGCAAAAGAAACGGAATAACTAGAGAATAAAAGAGCCATCTTTTTTTAAGCCTATCATTCGAAAATTTGCTTTTTCCTAAATAATACCCCATGATGACACCGAACAATGCATGGCTTGGGACTGGAAAAATTGCGCGCCCGAATGCAAACTCCACACCGTTCGCAATTAAATATAAAATATTTTCCAATGTCGCAAAGCCGAGAGAGATCGACACACCATAAACGATTCCATCGTAATGTTCATCAAAATGAAAATGGGAGTAAATTGTAAAATAAAAAATAAACCATTTAAAAAACTCTTCCAATAAACTCGAAGCAAAGAAAGCTTGTAAAAAAGAAGAGGGAAATACATTTTCTGTTTCCAGAACGTATTCAATAAACATAATTGGAAAAACAAGCAGCGCACCGAAAATAAACGTCCGAACAACCATGTAAAGGGGTTCCATTTCATATTGATCCTTCAAATAAAAATATGAAAGTATTGCCAGCCCTGGTGCAATGCCTGCTGTAATAATCGCAATCATAATGACAGCCTCTTTTCTTCTAGTATCTCCTTATTTATGTATAGATTTATTAGAATGTTCCTTTTAAAATAAAACAAAATAAAAGAATGAGAAATGATGATTCATGTAGAGCAGCAGTAAGTTGTTAAAAACATCCTTTTGATAAAATGGTAACATGTATATGACAAAATGAAAATCAAAAATAAGCATGAAAAAATGAAACTTTAATGAAAGGGATAAAAAGATGAAGAAAGTATTGATTTTACATACAGGCGGTACAATTTCAATGCTGGAAGATGAGCAAAGCGGTGCAGTGAGACCAGAAGGGTCCAATCCTCTAACAAATTTTTCATTGAATGTAAACAATGTACAAACAATCGTAAAAGAGCTTTTTAACTTGCCTTCCCCGCATATAACTCCTAAGGAAATGCTGGAAATTAAAAAAGAAATCGAACATCATGCCAAAAATGGAAGCATCGACGGTGTCGTCGTCACTCATGGAACGGATACTTTAGAAGAAACAGCTTATTTTTTAGATTTGACTCTTGACCTTCCCATCCCGGTTGTTGTAACAGGTGCGATGAGGTCAAATAATGAACTCGGATCAGACGGATTATATAATTTATTGATGTCCATAAAAGTTGCTGCTTCCGACGAAGCGAAAAACCTTGGTGTGTTAGTTGTCATGAATGACGAGATTCATACAGCAAAAAACGTCACAAAAACGCATACAAGCAATATCGCTACATTCCAAAGTCCGCAATACGGACCGATCGGTATTGTGAACAAAAAAATTCTGGCATTTCATCACTATCCGTTAAGAAAAGAAACATATAGTATAACGAAAATCACTAAACATGTGCTCCTTTTAAAGGCGTATGCAGGCATGGATGAAAAAATAATGGAAGCAGTTGAAGGACTGAATCCGGATGGAATCGTCATTGAAGCTTTAGGGCAAGGAAATTTGCCGCCGGCTTTAGTCCCCGGCATGAAACGGCTTATTGAGAAGAAAGTGCCGATCGTCATTGTCTCACGATGTTTTAACGGCATTGTGCAGGATGTCTATGATTATCAGGGCGGAGGAAAACATTTAAAACAGCTTGGCGTTATATTTTCGAACGGATTAAACGGGCAAAAAGCTAGAATAAAGCTTTTAGTGGCTTTAGAAAAAACGAGCGATTTAACTGAAATAGAAGAAATGTTTTCGAAATAATAAGCTGTTGTGATGATCAACACAAATTTTACTAAAAAATGTTACAAGTAAAGGGGGTGTCTAATAAGCCGTTTTACGGCTTATTGACGGCCCCATTAATGTGTTAGAAACGTTGATATATCGGTGTTTATAATTTTTTGTTTTCAATGGCGATTTGATTTCTGGACGGCCCCACAACTTATGAAAGCAACAAAATCAAGTAGAGAAAAACGGATTGTTTTTCTCTACTTGATTATTTTCGGGACATCCCCTATTTTTTATACTCTTTTGATAATTTCTTCTGCGATCAATTCCCCGTGAAATCTGCCGTTTTCGATAAAAATCTCATTCGCATCATTTCCAGCTGCGATGACACCGGCTATAAAAATCCCGTTTACATTCGTTTCCATTGTATCGGGATTGTAGTAAGGTCTGCCTGTCTGCTCATCAATAAGTACACCCATTTTTTTTAAAAAGTTATGATCTGGATGGTAGCCAGTCATGGCAAAGACAAAATCACAAGGAATAGTTTTTTCTTCTGTTCCGTTCACAATATAACTAATAGAGTCATTTTTAATTTCTTTTACATCTGCCCGAAATTCCATTTTTATATAGCCTTTTTTGATAAGAGAATCAAATTCCGGCAATATCCAAGGCTTAATGCTTGAAGAATACCCGCTTCCTCGGTACAATACAGTTACTCTAGCCCCGGCTTTATAAAGCTCAAGCGCGGCATCAACACTTGAGTTTTTCCCGCCGATCACAACGACATCTTTATCAAAATATGGATGAGCTTCTTTAAAATAATGGAAAACGTGGGGCAGATTTTCGCCTGGAACATTCATGTAATTTGGATTATCATAATAACCTGTAGCAATCACAACAAATGACGCACGATATTTTCCTTTTTCCGTCGTTACCATGAACGTTCCGTCCTGCTGCTTTTCTACCTTCTCTACTTTTTCATATGTATGAATGCGCAAATTTTTTCGCTTCACAACTTCCCGGTAGTAAGCAAGCGCTTGATTGCGGACAGGCTTTCGGTTTTCTGTGATAAATGGGACTCCGCCAATTTCAAGCCTGTCTGCTGTGCTGAAAAAGGTTTGATGTGTTGGAAAGCGATAAATGGAATCAACAATATTTCCTTTTTCAAAAACTAAAGGATTTATTCCTTTTTCCTTCAATTCGATCGCAGCCGATAGTCCACATGGACCTCCGCCGACAATGATCACTTTTTCTTCTTGCATCATGATCACTCCTATAGCATTAAGCGGCTGGTGACAAAAGAAAAATTTCCCCTACATTATCATAGGGGAAACTGCAAAACGATGCAAATATTATACCCATCCGCGATATCTGCATGCTTCTGCCATTTTTCTTACGCCTACCATATATGCAGCAAGCCGCATATCTACTCTTCTGTTTTGCGCCGTTTCATATACAGTGTTAAATGCTTTCACCATCATTTTTTCCAATTTTTCTTCCACTTCTTCTTCAGACCAATAGTAGCCCTGATTATTTTGAACCCATTCGAAATAAGAAACCGTTACTCCTCCCGCGCTTGCCAATACGTCAGGCACGAGTAAAATTCCCCGGTCCGTTAAGATTTGAGTGGCTTCAACAGTTGTCGGACCGTTGGCTGCTTCTACGACAATTTGAGCCCGAATATTATGGGCATTTTCTTCTGTAATTTGGTTTTCAATCGCCGCAGGAACTAAAATTTCGCAATCAAGTTCTAACAATTCTTTATTAGTGATCGTATCATTAAACAATTTCGTAACAGTTCCGAAGCTGTCGCGCCGGTCTAATAAATAATCGATGTCTAGTCCGTCTGGATCGTACAGACCGCCGTATGCATCGGAAATACCTACAACTTTTGCTCCGGCATCATGCATAAATTTTGCTAAATAACCGCCT
This sequence comes from Aeribacillus sp. FSL M8-0235, assembly GCF_038000355.1. Taxonomy (NCBI): domain Bacteria; kingdom Bacillati; phylum Bacillota; class Bacilli; order Caryophanales; family Bacillaceae; genus Aeribacillus; species Aeribacillus sp. FSL M8-0235. Next base: position 2,391,259 of record NZ_JBBOBW010000001.1, read on the forward strand.
GCATTTCCAAATCCTTGGACAACGACCCTAGCCCCTTGTAAAGAAATTCCACGCTTCTTCGCTGCTTCGCGAATGCAAATGGTCACGCCTTTTGCCGTTGCCGATTCACGGCCATGTGAACCGCCGAGAACGAGAGGCTTGCCGGTAATAAATCCTGGCGAATTAAATTCATCAATCCGGCTGTATTCATCCATCATCCAAGCCATGATTTGCGAGTTCGTAAATACATCAGGTGCAGGTATATCTTTTGTAGGGCCCACAATTTGACTAATTGCCCGAACGTATCCTCTGCTTAATCTTTCTAATTCCCTGAACGACATATCTCTTGGATCACAAACAATTCCACCTTTTCCACCACCGTAAGGCAAATCAATAATTCCGCATTTTAGACTCATCCAAATTGAAAGCGCTTTTACCTCGTTTTCAGTTACATTTGGATGGAAGCGAACGCCTCCTTTTGTAGGTCCTACAGAATCATTATGCTGCGCCCGGTAGCCAGTAAATATTTTAACAGAACCGTCATCCATGCGAACAGGTATTTTCACTGTCAGCATGCGAATCGGCTCTTTTAATAATTCATACACCTCTTCTGGATAACCTAGTTTTCCTAACGCTTTATGTATTACCTTTTGCGTAGCTTTTAGCACATCATGCTTGTCATTGCCTTCGGCTACCATAATAAGTAAACCTCCTATATGTTCTTTAATAATGAAAAGGAAAAGTCCACCTTTCATGACTTAGTATACACCTTCTATAAATTAATTCAATCATTAATTCATAGAAAATAAAGGGATACTGAATTTCTTGTTAAAAAAAGAAAGCGGCAAACCGCTTGTTTTTTATCAAATAAAATACTAAATCTACGCAAAAAAAGCTGATAAAACATCGCTGAAAGGCGATGTTTTGTCAGCCTCAGGAAAAATAGTCATTCAAAAGACGAACAGCGTGATCCTTTATCAATAATTTTCCATATTCATGCAGTCTATGAGTTGTCATATGTGTCGGCGTTCCATATTCCGCTAAAATTGCAACAAGATGCTCCGTTTCAATCTTAGAGATGTCATCAAACAGCAGGTAGTATCGTCCCTGATATGAATATAGCGCGCCTTCTGTTATTTCGAAACGTTGAAGAACTTTTGCAAGATCGAGGACATCTTCGAAATTCAAAAACTCATACAATATATCTTGATGTTCATCCACTTTTACTTGCATTTCAATATAATCATCTAAAAATTCATCTTCAAGTTCTTCATCATTATTTTTGGAAACAATGATCACCATTCCCTGTGCTTTTAGTGAATAAACCTCGACCGCAATCGAACCGTTTGCATGAAAATCGAGTTCTTCACTTGCCTCATTGATCATTTCCCGGAAAAGCTGATGAACTTTTAAAGAGTTGTTCCATAGATCTTCTTTTGTTAAGCCGCGATCCGACAAATCATCTAGAGTCAGGAAAATTTTAATTTTATTATGATTAAGACGCTCGAGCCGCATCTTCTTCCCTCCTGCCGTCAATACATCATACGATATTGTATGTTGATTCTAAAAGATGGTTCTTTAGTTAGTAAACAGTTTACAATTACGAGGGGGTGAAGACAAGCATTTTTACTCACAAATCACATTTTTATTTCGTTTTATAATAGAGATTAATATCGAATTCTTTTTTCATAACAGAAAAAACCTTGTCGCGATTCATCCACTCTTCTTCGCTTTTCCAAAAATCAGTGCTTTTATCAATAATTTCCCATCTAAGCTCATGATATTCTTTTTCCGCTTTTTCTTCTTTCTTTTTAAAATAAACGGCTGTTGAATAGCTGAATGCAATCAGCAAAACGGCGAATAAGTGTGATGATTGAAAAAAATAGAATAAAACAAACAAAAGATCTGTTTCCAATCGTTGATATACGTTGAAATAAATAAACACTATAAAAATAATCACTTCCACAAATGTAATTATTTGCCAAACCAAACATTTCTGTTTATATGTTTCGAATTCTCTTTTACGCTCAATGAGCCCTTGCAGCATATGCTTGGTAGGTTGATCTGTATAGGGCAGATCTTTAATTTGCCTTTCCATTCGTTTAAAATCCCCCAAAGTTTTTTGTACAAGTTATGCATGATCTTTTTCAAATATGAAAAATTTTTAGTTATTGGGGATTATCTAAAGGGATTTTTAAAACTTGTCCGACATAAATGTTGGAATCTTGAAGATGATTCCATTCTCGAATAAGCTCTTCGCCATTTCGGCTTTTATAATACTTCATTGAGATTTTATACAGCGTTTCGTTCGGCTGGACAACATGAGTAATGATGCGTCTGTTCTCTTCCATGTTTCCATCGCTTTCATTTCCAGAAATTTCTTTTCGGGTTTCGTCTCTTGTGCTGTTGGAAGAGGATTGTTCTTCAGTCGTTGGAGAAGCTTCCTGTTCATTCTGATTTCCTTCTTCTTTGTCTGAGTTAGAGGAATTATTTTCTTCCACTCTCTCTTCTTGAACAGACTTCCCGCTATTATTTTTAATAATTACAGAGTCAAAATCTGAAAGATTTTCCCCGCTGCGGTTTGATTGATTTCGTTCCAAATAAGAAGTTAAAAATAAAACAACGACTGGCACTAATATAAAAAGAAAGACGAGAATACGCAAAAGCGGATAGTTCATTTTCTTTTTTTTCTTCCGCATTTTTTTATGCACTTCACTCCGAGACGGATATGTCCCCGTTCTCTCTTTTATTTCATCAATCATTTTTTCCCTTAAACGCTCAGCTTGGTCATGTTCATACGGACTTGTCATCTTCTTCATCGTCCCTCCCATCGCCTTTACTATTTTTCAAATATTGAAAGCGAATTTGCACTGCCGATACAAAGTCGATAAGAAAATGAGCGAAAATTGTTGTTAAAATATTCTCAGTCAGTTCAAATATCACTCCGAGAAAAAAACTGACGAACAAAACCGTTGCAAATAACAGCCATTTTGAAAGATAACGAAAATGCATGAAGGCAAAGATCAAACTGGCGATAAACAGTCCAAAATGGGTTTGCAGAACCCCGCGAAACAATATTTCTTCCGCAAAAGCAACGATAAGGGTCATCCAAAAAATTTCCGGCAAGCTTCTGTTTTGAAACAGTTTTTCATTGATTCCTCCATCATCGTACCAGCTTTTTGGCGCCCATTTCATAATTACCAAATCAATGAGCAGAACGATAACTGTTGCAAGCAAGCCAACAGCTATCGTTTCCCAACTCAATTCCCATAATTGAAAAAAATCCTCCGCACGGTCAAAAAAAATGAACCCTAAAATAATCGATATAAGAAGAAATAGCGACTGAGTGACCATGAGATGAAATAAAAGCTCTCGATCGGTCATGTTCTTTATCAATTCTTCTTGTCTTTTAATCACGCCTTCACCCACTTTGACGAAACAGCCTTTTTAATTCTTGCTTCCAATCCCACTTTATCATTGGCTGGGATGAATGAATTTTTTTTCGGATAAAAAAACGATCGTTTATTCCGCAATTGTCGCAGCAAATCGAAACCTTTGTTGAAGGTTTTTCCTGAAAATAGCTTAAAATCATGTTCCGCCTGCATGCTTTTGCTCGTAAAAATGCTTCCATGTCGGCTAATTTTTTAAATTTCATTTTCATTCGATCTTCAATCTTGCTCCATACATAATTTACGATCTGATCAGTCGTCCAATGATACATGTTTTCATCCAACATTTGGAAATTATATTGTAAAAATCTCCTCTGTACATCAGACAAGCCGAAGCTGCTCCACTCTTCTTCTGTTAAATCAAAGCTTCCCTTTAACCGAATCGTTTTTACAATCAACTCAATCTCTTTTTTTTCAGGAAATTCAGAACGTATTATCGACCGGGGAAACTCCTCGTCACCCTTTGCTACAAGTGCAATTGCAATGCTTTGGTTTCCATCTCTTCCTGCCCGGCCTATTTCTTGTACGTATGATTCCATGTCAGCAGGATAATGGAAATGGATGACAAATCGAACGTCTTTTTTGTTTATTCCCATTCCAAAAGCATTTGTCGCCGTTATAACCGAAAGTTCGTCATTTAAAAATTGCTGTTGAATCAACATTCTATCTTCATATTCCATTCCGCCATGATAATAAGCCGCATTTGTCATTCCCTTTTGTTCAATCCATCTGGCAAGCTCTTCCGCCCACTTTCTTGTGGAGCAATAAATGATACCGGGCCCTTCTAACATTTTCAGCCATTCGGCTAATCGCTCCAATTTTTCCTCTTGGCTGCTTACGGCTTCAACATTAATGGCAACGTTTTGCCTGTCAATAGAATGAATATGAAATGTTGCATCGGTTAAATGCAAGCATTTCGCGATATCGTTCAGCACTTCTTTAGTGGCTGTGGCGGTCATCGCCAAACAAGGGGGAGAACCGATCATCTCCCTTACCTTTCCGAGCTTTAAATAGTCAGGCCGAAAATCATGTCCCCACTGTGAAATGCAATGCGCTTCATCGACGACAAATAAAGATATTTGGATTTGCGCCAATGCATCCAATAGCCTTTTTGATTTAAACATTTCAGGCGATAAAAATATAAATTTGTAACGGTGCAATTGCCGGAAAGCTTTTTCTTTTTCATATCGGGTTAAAAAGCTGTTTAATGCAATGACTCTTTTTTCTCCAAACATTTTCATCTGCTGTTCCTGGTCTTGCATGAGCGACAATAGCGGGGACACTATTAATACAGCACCTTGTAAACAATAGCCAGAAAGCTGATAGCACAATGATTTTCCACCGCCTGTCGGCAGCATGGCAACTACGTCATGTCCGTTAATAACATCTTCAATTATTTCCTTTTGGCCTGTTTTAAAGCTTGAATAACCGAATTTTTCCTTCAGCAAAGTAAAAAGATCTTTCGTCATTGCCATCTCCTTATTGCAGCCATTGCCAGCCGAATTTGAAAATAGCTGTATTGATCTTGAAGATATTCTTTAACTGTTTTCAGCTTGTTCGTTTGCAGCTTTTCAATCGCTTGCCCGATTTTGACCACATCTTCTTTGCTTACATAAGGTTCGAAGGCAAAATCGTGCATGTTTAAAGCAATCTCAACAATATGGTCCTCAATCGTATTTCTTTTAAGCTTTCGGACTGCTGCAATTTCATCAATGCCCAACCCCTCCGCCAACAAGCGGTACGTTTTTTCCGCCGATGCGGTTAGCGGGTGTTTTTTTATCAAATCTCTTAAAAGACCGAATAATATCGGATATTGATCAGAACGTTTTTGCAATTCGTTCACCATTTGAATGACGGCAGCTTGAAACATAAGCTTCAAATAAAAAGGATCTTCATTCGCAGCTGCTGCAAGCTGTTCAAAGGTGATTCCATTTTTTTTTAAAGCCGGACAAACGATTGACAACTAAGATAGCTCCCTTTTCATCTAAACATTCAAGCAAACGGTTCATTTCCAAAAACGTTCGATTTCCGATATTTTTCTTTGTCTCTTTCATCTGCAATATGTATGTTTTGACAAAATGCAACAGCTGACCATTATTTGTTATAGGTAAAAATTTCGAATGGTTATAAACTAGATGGGAAACCGTTTGAACAAATAAAGATAAACGCTGCCAAAAAATTTTCCCTATATCATTGTAGGTGGCCCCATCCAGCTTATCAGGAAACGGTTTTTCTGACAAAAATTCTTGCAGCACCCGTTCGCCGTTCATTGTGACCATATAAAACTCGCCTTTTACTTGTTTGACATATGACAGCTGAACCAATCTGTTTAACAAGTGATTATATTCTTCAAGCTCGAGCTCACGGCAAATGCCAAATAAGTTCGATAAATGAAAAATAATGCTATCTTGAATTGTTTGAGAAGATTTTTTTCCTTTTAATAAATGAAAAACAGCTGCTTTCGATCGCTCGCATTTGAGCTGTTGAAAACAATAAAGGATGATTCCTTCCAAATAAGAGAGAGGCATTTGATCACCTTAAAAATTGAAACCTTCTGTTCAATCCTTATTTTATCAAAATTTATCCAATAATTGTCGAAAAATATATAATGAATGATTTGATTTAAGTAAGTTTATCGAAATACTATGACATTTCATCTTTTTTTATTGAAATGTTTAATATTCCATCTTACAATAATTATGTGGTATTCTGATTATTATATAAAACATTCTGAAGTGGAAGATAAATGTTTCTTTCTCTTTTATGACTTCTACTCATTTCATTTATACAGGAGGTTAGACAATGCCAAAATATACAATCGTTGACAAAGAAACATGCATTGCATGCGGTGCATGTGGGGCAGCAGCGCCAGATATTTATGATTATGATGACGAAGGAATCGCATACGTTATTCTAGATGATAACCAAGGGACGGTTGAAGTTCCAGAAGTTTTAGAAGATGATTTAATGGATGCTTTTGAAGGTTGCCCAACAGATTCCATTAAAATTGCTGATGAACCCTTTGACGGCGATCCTTTAAAATTTGAATAGCTGTTTCATCAGCTTTAAAAGAACAACCCCCACGGAAAAACGAATTTCTGTGGGGGTTTTGTGTATCATAATTCGGAGCACCGTTATGATGCGAAAACATCATAGCGGCTGGTCTCCGCTTTTTTGCATATAAATTATGCATTTTGCACGTTAAATTTATGTTGAAGCCATTCTTTTATTCTGCCGTAAATCATTAAAAAGACAATGGCAATAATTGTTCCTTTAATGAGGTTAAAAGGCAAAATCCCGGCAATAATGACTTGCTTCACTTCTGCAATCGACATTTGCGGCATATTTAAAAACAGTGTATATGCCGGCAAAATGAAATAATAGTTCAATAAGCTCATGGCTACTGACATCGAAATGGTCCCGGCAGCTAAACCGAAAAGAACCCCTTTCATCGAACGAATTTTTTGAAACACGAATGCAAACGGCAAAAGGAAAAACAATCCGGCCAAGAAATTTGCCAACTGATCAATCGGAACTCCTGTCGCGCTTCCTTGAATGATGTAATGAAGCGTATTTTTAATCGCTTCTACAGCCAATCCTGCAATCGGCCCTAATAAAATCGTCGCCAGCATAGCAGGAATTTCGCTGAAATCAATTTTTAAAAATGCCGGAAGTCCCGGAAGCGGAAAGTTAAGAGCCATAAGCAAGTAGGAAATCCCGCTTAACATTCCTACAAAAACAAGTTTAAATGCCTTTGTTTTTAACACAGTCCTTCTCTCCTTTTCTTTCTGTGATCCATCTTGAAAAGAAGGAAGGGTCCATCTCCTGCTTCAATAAAAAAACCCTCTACATTGACGCAGAGGGAGAATTGTAAGCAGGTTAAAATAAACGTTTCAATGATCATATTTTTTGAAACGCCTGAACCCTCATCTTCTCCCATCCAGACTATACTGTCGGCTCTGGATTCTCACCAGATCCACCGTAAAGGAAAAACACCTTTACGGGTCACGGGCTAAAAAAGCTTAAAAGCTTTTATCACCGCCGGTCGGGAATTTCACCCTGCCCCGAAGATGAATCCATATTTTTTATCTTCATTATATACAATAACGAAAAAAAAAGAAACTTATTTTATTTCATTGTCTTTTTTCTACAATTGCCAATATTTTTTACATCCTCTATAATAAAAAGGCATACATAATAAAGGAGGATTTTGTCGATGGCAAACAATAAAGTTGTCGAAGCTTTTATTGAAATTCCGACAGGAAGCCAAAACAAATATGAATATGACAAGGAAAAAGGCGTTTTTAAACTAGACCGGGTTCTTTATTCGCCTATGTTTTACCCTGCAGAGTACGGTTATTTAGAAAATACTTTAGCACTTGACGGCGATCCTCTTGACATTCTCGTAATCGTCACCAATCCGACTTTCCCTGGATGCGTCATAGAATCGCGTGTCATTGGCTATTTAAACATGATCGACAGCGGTGAAGAAGATGCAAAATTAATCGGCGTTCCTGTAGATGATCCTCGTTTTGATCATGTTCAATCGATTGAAGATCTGCCGGAGCACAAATTAAAAGAAATTGCCCATTTCTTTGAACGTTACAAAGATTTGGAAGGAAAACGAACAGAGATCGGCAGCTGGGAAGGACCTGAAGCAGCGGCAAAACTAATTGACGAATGTATCGCACGATACAATGAATCTAACAATTAAACAAAAAAGAGAGCTGTTTCTTCAGAAGCAACTCTCTTTTTCCCTTTTTACACACAGTAAACGTTTTCAAACTGTAAAGTTTTGAACCTTGACAACATAGATCAGTTAAGATAAAATAATCAGAAATTTTGTTTTCATTTTTAATTCGTTCACTAGGGGGATCTTAGAAAATGTTTCATGTTCTTGTTTCTGACTCAATATCAAGCGATGGATTAGCACCATTATTGAACGATGAAAACATCAATGTCGTTCAGAAAAAAGTAAGTGAAGTTGACGACCTGGAAAAATATGATGCTCTGCTCGTCCGCAGTGCAACGAAAGTAACAGAAGAACTGCTTCAAAAAATGACAAATTTAAAAATTGTTGCAAGAGCAGGCGTCGGAGTCGATAATATCGATGTTGAAGCAGCGACAAAATACGGAGTTGTCGTAATTAATGCACCTGACGGAAATACGATTTCAACTGCCGAGCATACATTTGCCATGATGGCATCGCTTGTTCGTCATATTCCACAAGCAAATGTTTCCGTTAAATCAGGTGAATGGAACCGCTCCGCCTTTCTCGGTACTGAGCTATACGGCAAAAGCTTAGGAATCATCGGTTTAGGACGAATCGGCAGCGAAATTGCCAAAAGAGCAAAAGCTTTTGGAATGAACGTATTAGTGTTTGATCCATTTTTAACAAAAGACCGGGCGCAAAAATTGGGAGTAAACAGCTGCAAGCTCGATGAAGTTTTAGCGCAAGCTGATATCATTACTGTTCATACACCATTGACAAAAGAAACAAGAGGTTTATTAGGAAAAGAAAATATCGGAAAAACGAAAAAAGGAGTTTATTTATTAAACTGCGCCCGGGGCGGCATCATCGATGAAGAAGCATTAATTCATTATTTAGAAATTGGACATGTGAAAGGCGTTGCACTTGATGTATTTGAAGTCGAGCCTCCAGTAAATCGGAAGCTGCTTGATTTTGAACAGGTCATTGCTACACCGCATCTTGGAGCATCAACGAAAGAGGCCCAATTAAACGTTGCCTCTCAAGTTGCTGAAGAAGTATTAAAATTTTTAAATGGAAAACCTGTTACAAATTCTATTAATCTACCAACATTAACAAAAGATATATTTGACAAAATACAGCCGTTTTATAAATTGGCCAAAAAATTGGGTCAGCTTGCTTCTCAATACATGAAAGAACCTGTTCAACATATCGGAATCGTTTACGAAGGAACGGTTGCTGAACTCGAAACATCTTTTATTACGAAAGCATTTCTTGCTGGATTTTTAGGAGAACGGGTTGATTCAACTGTTAACGAAGTGAATGCTGGCCTCATCGCCAAAGAACGCGGCATCAGCTTCAGCGAAAAAATTGCTTCAAACGGTTCTGGATATGCAAATTGCATCGCTGTTCAAGTAGATGGAGATCATCGGACTTTTTCCGTAAAAGCAACGTATATTCCAAACTACGGTGAACGAATTGTTGATTTAAACGGTTTCGATATCGATTTTTACCCGGCAGGGGAAGTATTATATGTAGAACACATCGATAAACCAGGTGTTATTGGACGCGTCGGAAAAGTACTGGGCGACCATGGCGTAAACATCGCAACAATGCAGGTTGGACGTAAAAACATCGGCGGCGAAGCAATCATGGTTTTAACTTGTGATAAACTGATTGATGATCAGCTTATTGAAGCGTTAGTCCAGTTCGATGACATCGTTTCTGCCAAAACTATTCATTTATAATATTTAAAGGTGCTGGGAGGGCTTATCTCTCCTGGCTCCTCTGTTTTTAATCCTCCCAAAAACAAAAGACCGATGAAAAGCCCCATAATTAGGGCAATACCCAGCCTCCGCATTAAATCCAGCATCCGTTCATCCTCCTTTCCTCCTTTCATACATTCTCAATATTTATGATGGTGTCTTTATGTTTAGACCTATTTCCGTTCCTTTTGCTATGCATCAACTTTCAGGTCAATAAAATTAGGCGAAAAAGGCACTTCCACCGGTTTTGAAATATCAATATTTCCGATTTTTTTCGCATCAAAGCCTTCGAACTTCACTTTCTTAAAGCCGAATTCTTTCGCTGTCATTAAAATCGCTTCCAGCATAACTTCAGTATGCTCTGTATTTTTCATTTTTGAAGCATTTTCAAAAGTGACCGTAAGCAGCTCATCATCCTTTTTCAATTGCTTAATTTTAACGGAATTATTAATGGAAGGTTCAAGACCGTCTTCCTTCCTTTTTTGCATGGCATTCATTGCCTCTTCAATTGTTTCATATTCATTTTTTGATGGAACGAGCAAAGGATTGCTGCTATTTTTAGGAAAAAACAAGAAATAGGCTTTTTTCAGCAGCTTCTTTATTTGAAATTCGGAAACAAAACGCTCAGAAGGAACATGCTGCTTTTCATTTGTAAATAAGCGCACCTTTTTATAATTTTGCCACCGAAATGTTTCTTTTAATACTTCTTTAAAATTTTGTTCATTATGGAAACGGTCTTTTATATTCAATTTTTCAAAATTTATGATCACCTCGTCACTTCGGCTTTTGCTTTCATAAATGTCTGCATCTTGAAAGGCAAAAGCTGAAAGATTGAAACGTTTCACATCGATCTTGTTTAAGACGTCATTTATTTGCTTGACGGCAGGCTCGAATTGATTTCCTTTAAAGCTTAGAGGAACGACATGCTGTTTGCTTTCATCTAAAAGCCCTACTGTGATAATTTGTTCAGTTGAAGAATTTGGAACTATGGAACGATACTTCGGCGAAGCCTCCATCGTTTGACTTTCGGTTAAATGACTGTTTCCTGCGTTTTCGGCCTTTTTGTTGTATGAATATTGGGTTTGTTCATTTTTGCTGTTGCTTAGCGGAAAAACTACAAAAGTGACGGCTGCTGTCAAAGCAACAATCGAAGCTGATGGAACAATGAATTTCAATATTGTTCTTTTTCTTTTTTTCTCGGTAATATTGTTCCAAATCTCGAATGAACTGCGGGAATCTTCTACTTTTGGAAACTCGCTTATCCATTTTTTGATTTGTTCATCGCTCCACCGAGAGTTTTTCACTTGAAACTACCTCCTGTTCTGTCATAGCTCCCTGATCTTTCGTGACACCTTGTTCTTTCATAGCTTTATCTATATAATTTTTTAACACTTTTAAAGCCCGATGCTGGGTTGTTTTTACTTTGCTTTCCGTCCACCCCAACACCTCGGCTGTTTCTGCAACAGATAATTCTTTTATAAACCGTAAAATTAAAACGGTTCTTTGATTCACATTACAGTCATTCATTGCTTGGTATAGCATCTGTATTTCTTCTCGTTGTAAAGCTATTTCTTCCGGGAGGGGCTCTTGATCCGCAATTTGTGCTTGATCTAAATCAAATTTTTCCATTATTCGCTGACGGAGAGTTTTTTGCTTTCGAAAAAAATCAATCGCTACATGCCGAGCAATGGAAAATAACCATGTTTTTTCACTGCTTCGTCCTTCAAAGCTCGAGTATGATTTTAAAACTTTTATATACACTTCATGCACCAAATCTTCCGCTTGTTCCCGATCCTTCACCAAATAATATAAAAACTGAAAAATATCTTGATGATACTTTTCGTATAATCTTTGAAACGATTCATCCATGCACATACCCTCCGTTTAAAATATTTGTCGAAAGAGACGCATGACATGTTACAAACAAAAAAGAAAGGGTCTTATAAAAGAGACCCTCGGTGTCAATTTTTTTTGCTATTATTTGTCCGGAACACCTTCCCGCTTCGTTCGTATTCGACATCCTTCACGTTTAGGCGGTAATTTACAACCCGAGCAGCAGCAAATAAATAATCAGACAGACGGTTCATGTAAATGAGGACCGGATGATGAATTTTAACCTCTTTCATTAAAGAAACGATTAAACGCTCTGCTCTTCTGGCAACTGTTCTCGCAATATGTAAAACGCTGGCCGCCTCCGTTCCTCCGGGCAAAATAAATTTTTCTAATGCAGGAGCTTCTTCCACATAATGATCGATTCGTTCCTCTAAAAAACGGATCATATCCTCCGTCGTTTTAAACGGATGTTTTTGCTTTTCGTACACAACCGCTATGTCAGATCCGCAATCAAACAAATGATGCTGAATTTTTTCAAGCTCTTCGTAAATATCTTGAAACGCTTTATCTGTTAAAAACGTCCTTGCATAGCCTATGTAAGCGTTCAATTCATCAATCGTTCCGTAAGCTTCCACCCTTGGATCATCTTTATCGACGCGCGCACCAATAACGTTCGTCTGTCCTTGATCCCCTGTACGCGTATATAAATTCATTGCCAAACCTCCCTTCTGTTACGTGTGAAACAATAAAGATCGGCAAATTTTTACGATGTTTGCGGCAATAGTACGGTAAATGTCGTTCCAACATTTAATTTGCTGTGAACTTGTATTACCCCTTTATGGGCATCAACAATATTTTTCGCAATGGCAAGCCCCAGACCCGTACCTGCTCTTCCGCGCGTTCTCGCTTTGTCAGCTTTATAAAAGCGTTCAAACACAAACGGCAGATCTTCTTCGCTGATTCCGCTTCCTGAGTCCTGAACATCTATTTTTAAACCATTGCTTTCTGAAATAATTACTTTTACAAATCCTTGTGCACTCGTATGGCGGATGGCATTGTCAATTAAATTGGTCAGTACTTGCTCAATGCGGTCCGGATCAAACGAAAAGGAATCCGTTTGAACATTCAGCAAATATTCGAGGTGAATCTGTTTTTCTTTTGCAATGCCTTGAAATTTGCGAATAATTTTTTCAATAAAAGGCTTCAATTTGACATCTTGTATATTTAAGGAAATATGTCCTGCCTCCATTCTGGCCAAATCCAATAAATCATTCACCAATCGGCCCATTCGCAATGATTCGTCATAAATTACCTGAACAATCTCCTTCCGCTCCTTTTCGCTTCCTGCAATGTCATCGCGAAGAGCTTCGCTGTATCCTTGCAGCATGGCAATAGGCGTCCGCAGCTCGTGGGACACATTGGCAATAAAATCAATTCTTAATTTGTCGAGACGTCTTTCCTCCGTTATATCGCGCAAAACAACGACCGCTCCTCGAACATGATTTTGATTATAAAGAGAGCTCATGATCACTCCCCATGTTCTGCCTTGCAAAGTAATCTCTGTAACCTGCTCGCGGTGAGTCGTCGTCACTCGTTTAAATAGCTCTTCAATAGCCGGCGGAAGCTCATGTTCCTTTTTCGGATCCATTCCGTTTTCATAATACCATGCCTGCAAAAAACGTTCAGCAGGAGGATTTGTGACTAAAATCGTTCCATCGATATTTAACGTAATGACACCGTCGGCCATGCTGCTTAAAATGTTTGAAAGCTGTTCTTTTTCTTGCCGCAAAGCGTTAATATGGAATTTCACCTGCCGGCCCATTTGGTTAAAGGCAACAGCTAATTCACCAATTTCATCGCTTGTCAGCTTCGGAACTTTCGTATCAAATTTTCCATTCGCCACTTCAATTGCGACTTCTCTCATTTTTCGGAGCGGATAGGTAATGCGGGTTGATAAAAAAAAGGCAAAAACGGTAGTTAATATAATAGCTATAAATGCTGCCATAAAAATATATTTAGTTGTTTGTTTTGTTGTTTCATTAATGGCAGACAAAGATTGTACGACAAATATCGCTCCAGATTGATAAGGCACTCCGACGATCATCATTTCATTGTTGAATTTATTGTGATCATTCGTTTGCGGAAAGCTTTTTACAAGGCTGATTTTTTCTTGATCTTCCAATACTTTTGACAGTTCTTTCTCACTGATGATTTCATTTAATGAATATTGAGCGACACCCGCCCCGTCATTTTGCTTTTGCCAATATGTTTTTCCACCATCAACGATATACACACTTGTTAGTTTATCAGAAAGTTCAGTTGCGATGGAGCCGGCTAATGGTGTATTTTGATGATTTTCCATAATAATGGCTGCTTTATTGGCAAGCTGGGTCAATTTTTGCTCGGCATCTTTTATATGATAATTTTCCATAAACTCGAGCAGCAAAATGGTTAAAATCGACAGAACCACTATCACAAGAAATAAAATGGTCATCCAAAGCTTGCCAACAACGCTTCTCCAAAATTTCATTCTTCAACGACCTCGAATTTATAGCCGACACCCCAAACAGTCACGATCATTTTGGCGGCTTCAGGCGAAACTTTGTTTAATTTTTCCCTAAGTCTTTTCACATGAGTGTCAACTGTTCGTAAATCTCCAAAAAATTCGTAATGCCATACTTCCTTCAGCAGCTTTTCCCGGTCGTATACTTTATCAGGAGTTTTTGCCAAAAAATAAAGCAGCTCGTACTCTTTCGGGGTTAAGTTGACTTCCTTGCCGTCGGCCGTCACGCGATGAGCATCATGATCGATTGTTAAGTGCGGGAAAACGATCACATTTTTCGCCGATGAATCGGTTTTTAAATAGCTTGTTTGTGACGCCCTTCTTAAAATCGCTTTCACACGCAAAACAACCTCTCTCGGGCTGAACGGTTTTACAATATAATCGTCCGCACCGACCTCAAACCCTTGAACACGGTTTACCTCCTCTCCTTTTGCTGTCAGCATAATGACAGGAGTGGCTTTCTTTTCTCTCAGCTGCTTGCACACTTCGATTCCGTCAATTCCGGGCATCATAATATCCAGAATAATCAAATCATAATCGGCACAAAGAGCCTTTTCAAGCGCTTCATCACCATTTTCCGCCTCATCTATTTGATAATTTTCCCTTTCTAAGTACATTTTCAAAAGCCTGCGAATTCTTTCTTCATCATCTACCACTAAAATCGTTACATCCTGGTTCTCTGACATATTTTATTCCTCCCTTGATCAGGTTAAAAAAGAGCTGACTCAAATGATAATGATCCAAATTCCAGCATGTATCATGAGTCAGCCAATCCGTTTATGCATATGAATGTAAACCAGCTATCACAAGGTTTACAAAAATTAAATTAAACATGATGATCGCAAATCCGATAACCGCAAGCCATGCTGATTTTTCTCCATGCCATCCTCTCGAAAGCCGTAAGTGAAGATATGCCGCGTAAAACAGCCAAGTGATCAATGCCCAAACCTCTTTCGGATCCCAGCCCCAAAATCGGGTCCAAGCGATCTGCGCCCAAATCATGGCAAATATTAAAGCACCTAGTGTAAATACTGGGAATCCAATCGCTACTGAACGGTAGCCAATTTCATCCACCACATCCAAATTTAAATTTTTCACTAAAGGCTGCAACGCTGCAGAAATACGCTTTCTCAATATTAGGCGGATCACTCCGTATAAAATCAGTCCTACAAATGTGGACCATAAAACAGTGTTCACCTTTCTGGCCGATAAAATCGCCGGCAATTCCACAAAGCCTGCAAGCCGATCTTTTGTCAACAATTCTCCTTCGTGCGGCGCAACGAGAGCAGGCAAATGAAATTCCATTTCCGCCTCTTGTCCATTTTTATCGATCCATTTAAACACTGATTCATAATCCATTGCTCGGAACACGGTTGTGACAATGACAAATGCTAGTGTTGTGACTAATACAAACATGACAAATTCAAGCCAAAACGTCTTTTTTGTTGCTTTTGATTGGTCCACAACCTTTGTTAAATACAGGACTCCGGCTACAAAGCTGATCGCCAAAATAGCTTGTCCGGCAGCAGCTGTTGTTACATGGATTTTCAGCCAATCGCTTTGAAGAGCTGGTATTAAAGGGCTGATTTCTGTCGGAAACATGCTGGCATATGCAATCAATAAAAGTGCAACTGGCAATGTAAATAAGCCAAGTGCAGACAGCTTATAAATAAAATAAATAATGATAAATGCTCCTACTAGCATCATACCAAAGAATGTCGTGAATTCAAATAAGTTCGAAACCGGGGCATGTCCAGCAGCGATCCATCTCGTAACGAAGTATCCCAGTTGAGACAAAAAACCGAGGATCGCCGCCGCAATGCCTAATCGCGCCCATCTATTCGGTTTTTCATCCTTTCCTCTTTTGTCACGGATAGAACCGCCAAAAAAGAATGTTCCTATTAAATACAAAATAAACGCAATGTATAATAAAGTGCTGCTAAGTTCAGCCACAAACTTCCCCTCCTTCATGAGGTTCTATTCTTTTAATTGTTTTTGGTCAACAGGCTTTTGAATTTCAGTATCGCGCAAAATGATGTCCAATTCATTTTTTAATCCAAACCAGTTTTTGTTTGTATGCCCCGCCAGCATGATTTTGTCGTTATCCGCTTTCAGCCATATGCGGCGATGCTGCCAGTACAATCCTTGAATTAAGCCTATCATAAAAATGGCTCCGCCGACACCGAGCACCCATAAAGTTAAATCTTTTCTTACAACTAGACCCGTTAAGTTTTTCGTTTCAATTCCTGAAAATTTCATTTTGTATTTGTTATTCTCGTTAGGTTCAATCGTTTGCTGGATGGCAACGAAACTCGTTTCTCCCTTCGGTCTGTCAGGTGCAATCATTTTAAAAACAAATGCCGGGTTGTTTGGCACTCTCGACCGCGTGGCTGGATTGCCTTCGTCATCAAAATAAAAATCTGGAAGATAGCTGGCAATTTCAACAGCATAGCCGTTTCCTAAATCATATTTCTTTTCTGGATTTAAGAGGTCAATGACAACTTTCCCGAAGCTTTTCCCCGATTTTTTATCGATAAGATCAAACGTCATTTTATTTAATTCATTCAGCTTGTAATTCACTTGATAGACAGCATAAGAATCAAATTTCAACGGTTCGTTGACGCGAATGCTGAAGTCTTTTACCTCTTTTAATTTTGGTTCTTCACCCGGCAGGCTGTCTCCCTGCTTTTTATAAAGCGTCACATTTGATTGGAAGTTTTTAGCTACGCTTCCATCGCCGACACGGTCAATCGCTTCCTGAAACACATCTTTTTCTTTTTCCTTTTGATAAGTTTCCAAAATGAATTGATGATGTTTCAAATAATACTCGCCATTTGTCCCGGGTATTTCTTTCGTTTCCCCTTCTCTTAACCAGAGAACCTCATCCACATACATCCCCGGGAAAAAGCGGAGCATGGCTCCAATTAAAAAAATAATCAATCCGATATGATTGACATACGGACCCCATCTGGAAAATCGATTTTTCTCTGCCAAAATGTTTCCATTTTCTTCTCGAATGCGATAACGGCGCGCTGTTAAATTTTTTTTAACTTGTTCTACATTTTTTTCAATATTGTCCACATATGATTCGCTAAAAAGGCGCTGTCTTTTCAAAAAAGACTCGTGCCGAGACACACCTTGATTTTTCAAGGCACGATAAAGTGGAATAACCCGGTCAAGCGAGCAAATCACAAGCGATATTCCAATCGATGCGATCAAGGTCATATACCACCAAGAACCGTATAGGCGGTGGAAGCCTAATTGATAATAAAGCTGGCCTAAAATTCCATATTCATCTTTATAAAATTGCTCTGGCGTTACGTTGGAAGGTATGTACAATTCTTGCGGAAAAATCGTTCCGATTGCTGATGCGATCAGCGTTATCACAATCAGCCAGACTCCAACTTTAACAGAAGAGAAAAAATTCCATACTTTATCGACGATCGTTTTATTATATGTTTGAGAACGTCTGGCGCTTCCGTCATAACGCATATCATGAAGTTTTTCCGAATTGCCTTCGCCCTCTGCTGCCAAGGCCCGTCCGCAATTTTCACACAGCACAGTACCGAACGGATTTACATGACCGCATTCACATTTCACATGATTCATGTTGAAAACTCCCTAACTATGGTTTTATCATTTCCATGTAATCTCGAACTTCCCGTTCCGTCATTGGTGCAGTAATGATTTTGACAACCTTCCCGTTCTTATCGATGAGAAACGTAGTAGGCAGCGGATCTACATCATATGCATGAAGCACCTGCTGATTTTTGTCAATGACAATCGGGAAATTGAGTCCGTATTTTTCCGCAAATTTTTCCACTACTAATTTTGATTCGCCAACGTTGACAGCTAAAACTTCCACGCCTAAATTTTTATAGTGCTGATATTGTCTTTCAATGTAAGGCATTTCACGTTCACAAGGTTTGCACCACGTTCCCCAGAAATTGAGAAATACACCTTTTCCTCTATAATCGGAAAATTGATGCTTTTTTCCTTCTAAATCAGTAAGAACAAAATCAGGCGCAGCTGATCCGACTTTCACTTTTTCTTTGCTCATAAAAAAATTTGAATAGAGTGTATATCCAAGAGCACCTAATAAAATAACAAGAATAATCGAGCGAGTAATGAGTCGCCTTTTTTTCATCGTGTGTACTCCCTTTGTTTTTCATTCGCTTGTTATTATATCATTGAATTTCCGTTCATTCAGAAAAATAATTTTGACGTTTATGTGACATAAAAACGTGTAAGCCCCTAAAGCAGTACATTGTTTGCAACGTTTTTTCGGTATAAATGCGAAAGCTTAACCGATTTTAGGCTAAACTCTCGCATGCTTGCCGTGCTGGGCCAGCGCCCGCAATCTCTTCACCTCGTGGGGAGTAATTTCGCGGAACGCACCCGGATTGAGCCCTTTTAAATCTAAAAATGCGTACCGTTCTCTTTTCAGCTTCAGCACAGGATAGCCGATTTTATCAAACATTCTTCTAATTTGCCGGTTTCTTCCTTCATGAATGGTAATTTCGATTATACACGTTTTTTTTCTTTTATCTAAAGAAAGCATTTTGACTTTTGCTGGTTTTGTCATTCCATCTTCCAGCATGATCCCTTGCTCCAGTTGTTTTAATTCTTTCCTTTCTGGAATTCCTTTAACTTTCGCTACATACACTTTATCAATTTCATATCGTGGATGCATTAACAAATTAGCAAAATCGCCATCGTTTGTCAGGATTAGAAGGCCTGAAGTATCATAATCAAGTCTGCCGACCGGAAAGATGCGCTGCTCAAAATCTCGAAAGTAATCGGTGACGACTTTTCTCCCTTTTTCATCTTTCACGCTCGAAATAACTCCCCTAGGCTTATAAAACAAAATATAAATCGGTTCTTCCCTTTCTACCGGAATCCCGTTTACCTCCACCTTGTCCTCGTCAGATACTTTTGTTCCGAGCTCTGTTACAACTTGTCCATTTACAGTAACTTTTCCGTCCAAAATTAATTGCTCCGCTTTTCTTCTTGAAGCAATTCCCGAACGCGCTATCACCTTTTGCAAACGTTCCATTGATCTCACCTCTCTAAAAATATTACCTTCTTTCGGTCTGGTTACACAAGATGAACGCATTTATTTTTTTGCAAATAAAAAAGCTAAGCTCATTAAAGCTTAACCGAAAAGGAGCGTAACAATTATTATGGAAGAAAGGATGGCTGCAAAATCCGCCAGCAGCCCAACCTTTATCGCATCGCCCATTCGCTTGATCCCAACAGCACCGAAATATACTGTAATGATATACAAAGTCGTGTCTGTGCTCCCTTGCATGGTGGCTGCCAGTCGGCCGATCAACGAATCCGCTCCATGCATTGAAATTAAATCGCTCATAATTCCTAACGAAGCTGTTCCAGAGATGGGCCGAATTAACGCCAGCGGAACAATTTCCGCCGGGACGTGGATAGCTTGAAACATCGGTTTTAACAGGTCCATAAAAAAATCGAGAGCCCCTGAAGCGCGAAAAACAGACACTGCCACGAGCATGCCGACAAGATACGGAATAATGGAAAAAGAAATTTCGATTCCTTCTTTTCCACCTTCAACAAACGCTTCATAAGTTGGAATGCGTTTAAAAGTCCCGTACAACAAAATAAAACCGATGATCAATGGGATCAGCCATATCGAAACAGCACTAATGAATACCATCGTTATTCTCCTTTTCTTTTTCGTAAATAGTAAAAATAGCGGTCAATCATAATAGCGGCTATGGTAGCAAAGAAAGTCGACAGAAGCGTTGGCACGACAATATCAGTCGGATTATGCGAACCGTATGTCATTCGTATAGAAATTACAGTTGTTGGAACAAGAGTCAATCCAGTTGTATTTAATGCTAGAAAGGTGATCATGCTTCTGGACGCCTGGTCTTTATTTTTGTTTAATTTTTTCAACTGCTCCATCGCCTTAATTCCCAACGGTGTAGCTGCGTTTCCTAGCCCAAACATATTGGCGAGCAAGTTTGACAGCATGTAGCCCATCGCAGGATGCTCAGGGGGAACATCAGGAAAAATTCTCCTCATCAGCGGTTTGAACAGATTCCCTAGCTTTTCTAACAGACCGCTTTTCTCAGCAATATTCATTAAGCCTAACCAAAATACAAGCACGCTGATGAAGCCAAAGGCAATGGTGACACCCTCTTTTGCACCTGAAAAGACGGCTTTATTCACTTCCTCCATTGTTCCGTTGAACATTGCAAATACGACGCCGATCAAAGTTAAGGCAACCCAAATAATATGAATCATGCGGAAACACCCAGCATATCAAAAAATAGATCGATCATCTTTCCAAACCAGCCATGCGGAGGCTCTACATCACCGTTTTCAAAATAGATCGGCACTTCTTCAATCGTTTCGCCATCGAGCAACACTCTCAATGTTCCTACTTTTTCTGGAACCTTTTCAGGATGGTTCTTCCACGAAGCCTTCGGTTTTGCTAGGAATAAACGGATGTTTATTTTGTTTTTTTCTTCCTCCATCAGCGGATAAACAATGTCGCGATTAATGAAGATGCGGTCTTTGTAAAACTTGTTGTCAATGGCAAGGTATCCTTCTTTTTTGATCGTCACTTGATCATATTCGCTGAACGCGCTGTTAAACATGGACATATGGTCGTTCCAATCATCGGGAGCATTTAGCGTAACAGCAATTAAATGTAAATCATCTTTTTCCGCAGTGGAGACTAATGTTCTATTTGCCCTCTTTGTGTACCCGGTTTTACCGCCTGTACAATATTCATATAAATTTAAAAGTTTGTTTTTATTTTTCCACTGAAATCCGTCTTTTTTATAAACTTTTGTTCCAAATATTTTGCGGAACGTTTCATTCTCCATGGCGTATTTCGTTAAAAGAGCCATATCATATGCGGTAGAATAGTGGTTTTCGTGATCATCCAAACCGTGCGGGTTGGCAAATTCAGTATTTGTCATGCCGATTTCCTTCGCCTTTTCGTTCATCATAAATACGAAACCATCTAAACTGCCTCCGACAAATTCAGCAATCGCCACCGCAGCGTCATTTCCGGACCTTAGCATAAGACCATAAACCAAATCTTCCAGCTTCACCTTTTGCTTTTGCTTAAGATATATGGAAGACCCTTCAGTTCGGACAGCGCGGTCACTGACAGTCACATTTTGATCCATTTTTCCTGATTCAATTGCTAAAATCGCCGTCATGATTTTCGTAATGCTTGCAATGCGCATTTTTTTATGTGGGTTTTTTTCAAAAAGGATCCGGCCGCTCTCCTGATCCATTAATATGGCGCTTTCTGCACTAACTTCAATCGTATGAGTTGCATGAGCTGTCGGGATAAAAAAATGGCCTATCAATATAAAAAGAATGAATACATTAATACGTGATGTCCATTTGTTCATTAATGCTTTCACGTCCCTTTATTCGATTCGTTTTGTACAAGTTTATGCAAAGAAGACAACCGTATGAACGGAATTTGAAAGAATGTGAAATAAAAATAAGTCTCAGACTGCCGCCTGAGACGACTTACAAGTTATTTAATTTTTCAAAGAATAAATCTGCCTCTTCTTGAATAAAATGCTCTTCATTCTCGATCTCTGTCAATGAAGGCAATTCTTCGATCGTTTTTAATCCGAAATATTCAAGAAACTCTTTTGTCGTTCCGTATAAAATAGCTCTTCCCACTCCCTCTTCTCTGCCGACTTCTTGAATAAGCCCTTTCGCTAAAAGGGTCCGGATCGGCCTTTCTGACTTTACCCCTCTAATTTCTTCTATTTCAATCCGGGTAATCGGCTGTTTATAAGCGATAATGGCCAATGTTTCAAGCGCAGCCTGAGAGAGTGATTGGTTCATAGGAGTTTCCATCAGCCGCTTTAAATATGGTGCATGCTCCTTTTTGGTTGTGAGCTGGTAAACCCCTGCTACTTCTACAAGGTCGATCCCCCGTTCTTTTTTTTGGTATTCCTCTTTTAAATCTTCAATAATGCTTAAAACCGTTGCTTCGTCAATTTCAAGAACGGAAGTTAATTGCTTGATGGAAAGGCCTTCGTCTCCAGCCGCAAATAAGAGCCCTTCCAAAATGGATTTCCATTCAATAATCCCTAAACTCATGCAGCTTTTCACTCCCGTAAATATAAATTTCTGAAAAATTATGTTCTTGTTCTACATGAACGTATTCATTTTTCATCAGCTGAAGCAAAGCTAAAAAAGTCACGACCATATAATCCTTCCTGTCAGCTGGAAAGAAATCGTGAAACTCCTTTTTCTTTTTCGATGCCTTCAGCTCCATGATCATTTCCTTCATTCGTTTTTCGATCGGGATTTCTTCTTTTGCTACGGTTCGTTCGATTGGCTTTTCAATTTTTTTTCGTTTTAGCATTTTTTGAAAGGCAGCGATCATATCATAAACCGTTACGTTTCCTTTTTGCAAAATCGGCTCTTTTTCCTCCAAATATTCGCTCAAGTCGCTTGGAGGCTTCGTATAGACAAGCGCCCGTTCACTTTCCAGTTCTTTCAGCTTTACTGCCGCTTCTTTATATTTCTTGTATTCAATTAAACGGGTAACAAGCTCATCTCTCGGATCGGACTGCTCTTCTTCGATGATTTCCTCGTCTGACCACTCTTCCTCCTGTCTTGGAAGGAGCATTTTGCTTTTAATCGACAATAATGTGGCTGCCATCACTAAATATTCACTGGCAACATCCAGCTCAAGCTCCTGCATCGTGTGAATATATTCCATATACTGTTCTGTTATTTCGCTGACAGGGATATCATATATATCAATTTCTAAACGATGAATTAAATGCAAAAGCAAATCTAACGGACCTTCAAAAGCTTCTAACTTTACTAGATACATTACCTGATCATCACCCTCGATAAATGGCTAATTTTTAGTATAGACCAATAGAAAAATACATCCAATACTCTTTTTCAACAAAGCTCATTTTTGTTTATTTTTAAATCAGGCATGAATACTTTCTTTTTTGCAGCCATTTTCATAAACTATAACATATATAGTAGAAAAAAGGAGTTTTCTCAATATGTACCCACCTGAATATATTGAGTTTTTATATCATTTTCATTGTGACCGGGATTATTTTGAATGTCATGAAATTTTAGAAGAATTGTGGAAAAAAGATCCTAAAGAAGAGAGAAAACAAATCTGGGTCGGGCTCATACAAATTGCCGTTAGCTTTTATCATTACAGGAGAAAAAATTTCAATGGTGCTGAGCGGATGATGAAAAATGCTATTCGCATTTTAAAAAATGAAACGGCGTCTCTTAACAAACTCGGTTTGGATGATGAACAGCTCTTACATATTTTACAAAACACTTTTGGTCGAATTCAAAAAAGAGAACCATATAAAAGCATTCAGCTGCCGATTTTTGATCAAAACCTTTACGAAATTTGCTTAACAACGGCAAAGGAACGAGGAAAAACGTTCGGCAAGCCTAGCGATATTTCAAACGTTTTTTTAATACATAAACATAAAACAAGGGATCGAACGGACATCATTGAGGAGAGATTGAAAAATTGGCATAAAAAAAGAAAAAGAAGAGAGTGATCAGCTCTCTTCTTTTTCCAATTGTTCATGGTCGCATTTTTCAAAAAAGGATTGAATTTGTTCGCTAGGAATAACATGTTTATCTTTATATAGCTCTTTTACGGCATTGATCATTTTTTTACCGATTCCTTCATGACGATGGGACGGGTTTACGCAAATATGCTGAATTTCCACTATTCCTTTATCTTTCAATTCAACGCCGATCACTCCGATAACATCTTCTTCCTTCCATAAGAAAAGCTGCCAATTTTCGTCATTTTCATACGTTTTCATCGTTTGCTGAAGCTGCTTTAAATCCTTTTCACTCGGCATAAAGGAAAGAAGCCCCATCGCAATTTTTTCAAAAGCTTTCTTATATCGAACTAACATGCTGGATCCCTCGTTAATATATAACATTCTTTCAAGAAAGATTTTATGGGCAACTGGTGTTGAATCCCATTTATCATATTGCTCTTAACATTATATACATTTTCTTATGAATTTTAAACTGTTTTCTTTAAAGTTGGGCGAGGGATTTGATTAAATTTGCCATTTCAATTGCCGATAGTGCTGCGTCCCAGCCTTTATTGCCCGCTTTCGTTCCTGCTCGTTCAATCGCTTGCTCGATATTTTCCGTCGTGACGACGCCAAATATTACCGGCACTCCTGTTTGCAGAGAAGCGTTCGCAATCCCTTTTGCCGCTTCATTGCATACGTAATCGTAATGCGTAGTAGATCCACGGATAACTGTTCCTAAGGCAATGACCGCATCGTATTTTTTGGACTCAGCCAGTTTTTTGGATACAAGCGGGATTTCAAAAGCCCCCGGAACCCATGCAACATCAATGTCGCTTTCCGAAACGCCGTGGCGGATGAGAGCATCGATTGCTCCGCTTAACAGCTTGCTTGTAATAAATTCATTAAATCTTGATACGACAATTCCGATTTTCAAATCTTTTCCGACTAAATGTCCTTCAATTTTGTTTATGCTCATTAGTATAACCTCCCGCTAAATATGAAGTAGATGTCCTAGTTTCGATTTTTTTGTTTTCAAATATTTTTCATTATCCTTGTTTGCCGGTATTTCAATTGGAACCCGCTCCAATATTTCAAGTCCGTATTCTTGCATTTCTTTCATTTTTCTCGGATTGTTTGTCATTAAACGAATAGACTTGGCTCCAATATCCTTCAGCATCTGTGCTGCAACAGCATATTCTCTTTGATCCGGCTGAAAGCCGAGTTCCTCATTTGCTTCGACCGTATCATAACCTTTTTCTTGAAGCTTATATGCTTTCAATTTATTTATTAGCCCGATCCCCCTGCCTTCTTGGCGCAAATAGAGCAAAATTCCGCTTCCTTCTTTTTCAATTTCACTCAATGCAGAATGAAGCTGCGGGCCGCAGTCGCATCTGTGAGAATGAAAGACGTCTCCTGTCAGGCATTCTGAATGGATTCTAACTAAAACGGGATGCTCCGGCTTAATTTCACCCTTCACCAGCGCAATATGCTCTTTTCCATCATACAAGCTGGTATAACCGATGGCTTTAAAACGGCCAAAACCTGTCGGAAGCTCGATTTCCACTTCTTTTTTGATTAATTCCTCCCGTTTTCTGCGGTATTGAATTAAATCTTGAATCGTGATCATTTTTAAATTGTATTGTTCCGCTATTTCTTTTAATTGAGGAACCCGAGCCATTGTTCCGTCTTCATTAATAATTTCGCAAATGACGCCAGCTGGAAAGCATCCTGCCAGCTTTGCCAAATCAACGGCTGCTTCCGTGTGGCCGGCTCTTTTTAATACTCCTTCGTTCTTTGCAATCAACGGGAAAACATGTCCGGGTCTTTTAAAATCCTCCGCCCTTGCATCCGGCTGAATGAGCGACTGAATCGTTTTAGCTCGCTCATATGCGCTGATTCCCGTCGTTGTTGTTTGATGATCGATGCTGACAGTAAACGCGGTTTGGTGCAAATCTGTATTTTCCGCTACCATAGGGTGAAGCTGCAAACGGTGCGCTAACGATTCCGTGATCGGCACACAGACGAGACCTTTTCCTTTCGAAATCATAAAATTGATCATTTCAGGGGTGGAAAACTCAGCTAGACCGACAAAATCTCCTTCGTTTTCCCGATTCTCATCATCCACGACAATGATCACTTTCCCCTGTTTTAAATCTGCGATGGCATCCTCAATGGAATGAAACATTATTCTATCACCTCTATTCACTGTAAAAACCGTGCTTTTGCAAAAAATCAACGGTAATTCCGGTTGGTGCCTCTTTGCGGACAAACTTTTCTAAATATTTCCCGATCAAATCACATTCAATATTGACCTTATCGCCAATCTCCTTTTCCCCAATAATTGTTTCTGAATATGTGTGAGGAATAATCGAAATCGTAAAGGTTTGTTCTGTTAAACCAAAAATGGTTAAACTCGTTCCGTCAACTGCAACTGAACCTTTTAATATCATGTAATAAAGCAAATCTTTAGGAGCTTTAATTTGATAATAAACAGCATTTTCCTTTCTTTCTTTTTTGACGATCGTGCCAACGCCATCAACATGTCCTGAAACGATGTGGCCGCCAAATCGGTCGCCAACAGCCATTGCCCTTTCCAAATTCACCTTTGATCCGGTTTTTAATGTACCTAATGTCGTTGCCGCCATCGTCTCAGGCATGACATCCACAGAAAAATAATTCGATTCAAAGTCGGTGACCGTTAAACAGACTCCGTTGACGGCAATGCTGTCGCCTATTTTTACATCTTGCAAAATGTTTTTTGCATAAATTTCTAAAATTACTGCTTGATTCGTTCCTTTTACTGATTTGATTTCCCCTATTTCTTCAATGATTCCAGTAAACAATCTTGTCCACCTCTTTTCGGAACGGAGACAATTTTCACATCTTCTCCTATTTTCGTAACGGACTGAATTTCAAATGAATGTGCCATGCTCATCTTTAATGCTTCATCGCCCATGACGGCTGATATTCCTTCAGGGTCCCCCAATATTTTGGGTGCAAAATACACGATTAATTCATTCACCGCTTCCGCTTTTAAAAATGAAGCATGGACTCTTGCTCCTCCTTCAACGAACAGGGAGGTGATGCCTCGCTCGCCTAATATTTTTAAAATATTTGGGATATTCCATTGATCATGTAAAGTCAACACTTCTATTCCTAATTTTTTCAGTTCCGCTTTTTTATTGAGATCCCCATCTTGGCAAATGACCCAAGTTTCTGCTTCCTTGTCAGTTATCACATTGGCATCCAGCGGAATTCGCAGATGGGTATCTAAAATAATCCGTATCGGTGTTCGTTTGCGATCCGGCAGCCGACAAGTCAGACTTGGATTGTCTTTTATAATTGTATTAACACCCACTAAAATGCCGTCGTGTATTTCTCTGTAACGGTGCACATCCTGTCTTGCTTCCTCTCCGGTAATCCACTTGCTGTCACCTGTTTTTGTAGCAATTTTCCCATCGAATGTTGCGGCATATTTTAATGTGACAAACGGAGTGTTTGTTTGAATGTAATGAAAGAAAACTTTGTTAAGTTCATGTCCATTTTTTTGCAATATCCCGGCTTCCACATCGATTCCAGCATCTTGCAAAGCTTTCACACCGCGTCCACTTACGAGAGGATTCGGATCCAAAGCAGCTACAACGACCCGTTTAATCCCTCTTTTGATAATAAGCTCAGAGCAGGGAGGAGTTTTGCCAAAATGGCTGCAAGGTTCAAGCGTGACGTACAGCGTTGCACCTTTTGCCTTTTCCCCAGCCATATTTAAAGCATGAACTTCCGCATGGGGTTCCCCAGCCTTTAAATGCGCTCCAAACCCGATCAGTTCCCCATCCTTCACAACGACCGCTCCCACCAACGGGTTAGGGCTCGTTTGGCCGATTGCTTGTTTCGCTAGCTGAAAGGCAAATTCCATCCATTTTTCGTCATTCATAAAGGACACACCTCCCTTTTGTTGATTTCAAAACAAAAGCCCCGGGTTTGTTCCCCCAGGGCTTGATGATCACTTTAACGAAAAGAAGGTATACTCAAATAAGAGTATAAAATCTGTTCTTTTTGAACAGTTTATACTCCTCACCTTCAAAAGTGATCCTTCTCCCATCCAGACTATACTGTCGGCTCTGGATTTTCACCAGATCCACCGCAAAGGCGTTCCGCCAATGCGGGTCACGGGCTAAAAAAGCTTAAAAGCTTTTATCACCGCCGGTCGGGAATTTCACCCTGCCCCGAAGGATGCATCATTCATTTTATGTTATTTTCAATGGGAAAAACGGCTGCTTCCTCTTGCTTCCCACCTTCCATTTTGAAGCATTCGCGAGTTTTTGAAAAAGAAACAAAGCTGAAGAAAACAGCCAATTATTTTACTATTATCTCCCTTCAAACGGTCTTCTGTCAAGAAAGCAATCTTTGACCAATATGAAAAAGTGCCTTTTTATCGATTAGTTCTCTCCTACACTTGACCGCATCTACAAGAATTATATTATCAACTAAAGCTGAGCGGTATTCAGCTAGTCAGCAATGAACATCCAATAGACGAGTCCCCAAATAATGCTCAATACAACAAGAACAATAAATAATATCCAGTTTTTCATTCTCATTTTGTACATCCCTTTCTATTTGAAAGAGGAATTTAATTTTCATACACTTCTACTTTTTTCATTACATCTCCGTTTTTCATGCTCAACACAGTTTCCATGCCTGAAGTTACTTGGCCAAAAACAGTATGAACTCCATCCAAGTGAGGCTGAGGTTCATGAACGATAAAAAATTGACAAGAGCCTGTATCCCTGCCTGCGTGAGCCATAGAAATGGCGCCGGTTACATGTTTATGCGGATTGCCATCTGTTTCGCATTTGATCGTATATCCTGCATTACCAGTGCCGTTGCCATTCGGACATCCGCCTTGGCTTACAAACCCTGGAATAACGCGATGAAAAGTCAAACCGTCATAAAAGCCTGAATTCGCAAGTTTTTCAAAGTTCTTCACTGTATTTGGAGCTTCATTCGGAAAAAGCTCAAATTCAATTTTTTCTCCGTTTTCCATTAAAATGTAGCCTTTTTTGCTCATAAAACAGCTCCCTTTCATGAAAAAATTTTCTCTTTATTTTATCATAGAGTAAAACATAAAATACAGATGAAACGTTTTAGTATATATATACGTCTTAAATGGATGAAAGTTTTTGCACTCTATATCATATATTCGAAGTCATGTTCGCTTAGGAGGTTAAGTGATGAAAAAAATCGTTTTATCCATATTACTTGCTATTGGATTGGCAACACCAACTACTAGTTTTGCTGATTCTGTTGTTGGAGATGTTATTGTCACGTTAGGCAGCGATTTAACGGAGCAGCAAAAGCAGGATCTCTTAAAGGAAATGGACGTACCAGATAACGTGCAAACGGTCACCGTGACAAACGAAGAGGAGCACAAATATTTAGGGGATTATATTCCGAAAGCGCAAATCGGTTCAAAAGCGATTTCTTCTTCCAAAATACAAATTGAGAAAAAGGGATCTGGTTTAGAAGTCCAAACAAACAACATAAACTGGGTCACGGATGAAATGTACTTAAATGCGCTCATGACAGCTGGTGTCAAAGATGCAAATGTTTATGTCACCGCGCCTTTTGAAGTTTCCGGAACAGCCGCTTTAACAGGGTTGATAAAAGCTTATGAAGTTTCGACTGATAAAGCGATCCCTGAAGACGTGAAACAGGTCGCCAACCAAGAGCTGGTGGAAACAGCAAAGCTTGGAGATAAGATTGGTGACGAAAATGCTTCGGCATTAATTGCAAAAGTAAAAGAACAGATGTCCGAAAACGGCGTTCCGAAAAATGACCAAGAGTTAAGAGAAATGATTGAACAAGCAGCAAAAGATTTGCAAATAAATCTTTCCGAAGATGATATAAACAATTTAATCCTCTTATTTAACAATATGATTAACGTCAATATCAATTGGGATGAAGTCGGAAACCAGCTTGACAAAGCAAAAGACAAAATTTCTAAATTTCTCGAATCCGAAGAA
This sequence comes from Aeribacillus sp. FSL M8-0235, assembly GCF_038000355.1. Lineage (NCBI taxonomy): Bacteria > Bacillati > Bacillota > Bacilli > Caryophanales > Bacillaceae > Aeribacillus > Aeribacillus sp. FSL M8-0235. The sequence continues at coordinate 2,421,143 of NZ_JBBOBW010000001.1, forward strand.
GGACAAAGCTTTTTGCAAAAATTGAAAGAATTCTTTTCTTCGATCATTGATGCCATCGCATCGTTTTTCCAATAATGAAAAAGGCGTCTTCAACTAATGTTGAGACGCCGCTTTTCGTTTACGGTTGACCGACTTCCGCTTTTAAAGGCAAATCGAGACTGACTAAATCCTCGTATGTTTCCCTTTTGACGACAAGTCTCGCTTCGCCGTTTTCAACAAATACAACAGCAGGCCGAGCGATCCGGTTATAATTATTTGCCATAGAATATCCGTAAGCTCCCGTGCAAAAAACAGCTAATATATCGCCTGCTTTTACGGTAGGAAGGGATAAATCCCAAATGAGCATGTCCCCGCTTTCGCAGCATTTTCCTGCAATCGATACAGTCTCAGAACATTCGTCATTCATCCGGTTGGCAAGAGCCCCCTCGTATTTTGCCTGGTACAAAGCAGGCCGGATGTTGTCGCTCATGCCTCCGTCCACCGCAACATATTTGCGTATGTTAGGGACGACCTTTTGAGATCCTATCGAGTACAAGGTTGTTCCTGCATCCCCGACGAGAGAGCGTCCTGGCTCAATCCATATTTCAGGGAGAGGAATTTGAAGCTTCTCAGAGTGTCCTTTCACAACTTCCACCATTTTTTCAACATATACATTCATTGGCAGAGGATCATCCTCTTTCGTATATCGAATTCCGAATCCTCCCCCTAAGTTTACAACTTTCGGAACAAACTGAAACTTCTCTTTCCAAATAGAAATTTTCCCAAAAATCTTTCCTGCTGCTAAAACAAATCCTTCAGTGCCAAAAATTTGCGAACCGATATGGCAATGGATTCCTAATAGCTGTAAATGCGATTGATTTTTTACAAGCTCAATCGCTTTTTCGATTTGACCATTATGAAGGTCGAATCCAAATTTCGAATCTTCCTGCCCGGTTGTAATGTAATCATGTGTATGTGCCTCGACGCCTGGTGTAACGCGAAGCAACACCGCAACTTTTTTATTCATTTGCTGGCAAAGAGAAGATAAAACATCAATTTCATAAAAATTATCAATCACAATGCAACCGATATTTGCCTCCAGAGCCATTGCAAGCTCGTCGATGCTTTTATTGTTTCCATGAAAATGAATTTTTTCCGGAGGAAATCCTGCTTTTAATGCCGTATACAGTTCACCGCCTGAAACGACATCAAGAGAAAGCCCTTCCTCATTTGCAAGCTGCACCATTGCAATGGAAGAAAAGGCTTTGCTTGCATAAGCAACTTGATATGGAACTCCTAATGATTCAAATGTATTTTTAAAAGAACGGGCTCGTTCGCGAATGAGTGCGACATCGTATACATATAACGGTGTCCCATACTGTTTGGCAAGTTCAACTGTATCGACACCGCCGATTTCTAAATGCCCTAACTGGTTGATTTTACTTGTTCCCTGTAAATACAAAGACTAGCCCCCGCTTTCGTGAACGTAAAAGTTAAAAATACATTACCATAAAACATTTTCTCTTTCAAATTTTTTTAAGGCTGCTTTTTTACGTTCTGCGGATGAACAATGCTTGGCCTTACTTTTATATGAGGCACCGACGACCTGACGATGATCTGCCAAAAGGCTTGAGGATTAAAAGGGATAAACGGCCATAAATAAGGCGTATTTAACGATCGAATGCTGGCAAGGAAAAGGATGAACAGTGTGCAGCCGATCACTAATCCGGGCACTTTAAAGATCACTACTAATAGCAGCAATACAAAACGAACGATTTTATTGGCTACGCTCAATTCATAGCTCGGGGTTGCAAAAGTACCGACCGCCGCAATGGAAACGTACAAAATAACTTCCGGCGAAAACAAACCGACATCGATGGCAATTTGTCCTATGAGAACTGCTGCAATTAAACCCATCGCCACTGAAAGAGCTGTCGGTGTATGAATGGCTGCCATTCTTAAAAGCTCAATCCCTATGTCAGCAAGAAAAATTTGAACAACAATCGGAATATTTTTTTCTTTGTTTGGTCCAATGTAAGATATAGCCTCCGGCAGTAAAGACGGCTGCACTACATACAGCATCCAAAGAGGAAGCAAATAAATAGAAGCTAGCATGCCAAAAAAGCGCACCCATCTGACAAACGTTCCGGCCGCTGGCGCCTGACGGTATTCTTCGGCGTGCTGAACATGGTGAAAAAAAGTAGTTGGCGTAATAATGACACTCGGGGACGTGTCAACAAGAATAATGACATGTCCTTCCAGCAAATGAACTGCAGCGACATCCGCTCTTTCCGTATAGCGGACAAGCGGAAACGGATTAAAGCCTTGCTTTACTAAAAATTCTTCAATTGTTTTATCTGCCATTGGAAGCCCGTCAATCTTTATCGTTTTTAACTCCTTTTTGATCACTTCAATTAATCCTGGATCCGCCACATCTTCCAAATACGCGATCGCAATGTCGGTTTTTGATCGCTCGCCGATTTTCATGATTTCATATCTCAGACGTTCGTCCCTTATTCTTCTCCGAATCAGTCCCGTGTTGACAACGATATTTTCCACAAAACCGTCACGTGCGCCGCGGATCACTTTTTCCGTATCCGGCTCTTCCGGCTGTCTTCCAGGATAGTTGCGGACATCGACAACAAAAGCAAAATCGCTGTCTTCGACAAAAAAAACGACTAAGCCTGACAACACTTGATCGACTGCTTCATCAAGCGTTTGAACCAATGTTACTTGCTGATGAACGAGACGGTTTTTGACAATTTCCTTTAAACGATTGGCTTCCGTTTCATGATCATTGATTTTCAAAAGCTCCTTGATCAGTTCGATGACATAAAGTGAATCGCAAAGTCCTGTCACATAATATAAATGCACTTGTTTTCCGAGAAGCGTAAATTTGCGCACGCCTAAATCAAAGCTTGTTCCTAAGCCAATATGATCTCGAAAAAATTTTTCGGTATCTTGCAGCTTGGGAGAGATTTGACTTTTTTCTTGATCGGTTAATTTCGTCATGCTATCGAATCCTTTCTCTTCATCATTCATGTTCAGCTCACCTTTTCCCGCCTTTCTATCTCTGTCTTTCAAAAACTACTCCGTGAGCTATGGCCGGGATCGATTCGTTCAGCTTGATCATCGTTTTACTTAACAGAGCCCCGGTTGCCACCATCAATACTCGTTTTAAATTTCCTTTTTTCATTTCTTGGAATATGTGACCGTAAGTTACAACTGCTGAACAAGCACATCCGCTCCCGCCGGCAAATGCTCTTTGTGCTGGATGAAAAATTAACAGCCCGCAATCTGAATGGTTGCCTCGGATGTCGTACCCATCCTCAAGCAATAATTCCTTCAGCTTCGGACTGCCGACTCCCGAAAGATCGCCGGTAAGAATTAAATCGTAGTCAGAAGGAGTCCGATTTAAATCACGAAAGTGCTGCTTAATTGTATCTGCAGCTGCCGGCGCCATTGCGGACCCCATATCATAAGGGTTTTTCCTGCCAACATCGATCACCTTGCCGATCGTTGCAGCCGTTATGGCAATCTCACTTTCGTCTTTGCTGATTAATACAGCACCTGCCCCTGTTACGGTTGTCGTCGCTGTTTCTGGTTTTTGTCCGCCGAAATTCGTTGGATGCCGAAACTGCTTTTCAGCTGCGCCATAATGGCTGCTTGTGGCAGCGATAATTTTGTTCGCGAACCCCCCATCGATCAGCGCGCATGCCGTAGCGACTGTTTCCATTGAAGTCGAACAGGCCCCGTACATACATAACAGCGGAATATTGAGCATTCTAGCTGTATAGTTCGATGTAGCATTTTGGTTCAATAAATCCCCCGCCAAAAACAAATCAATATCCTCTTCCTTTAATTCAGCTTTTTTTAAACAGCGGCTGATCGCCTGCTCCATTAAATTCCGCTCGGCCAATTCCCAAGACGGCGCACCGCAGTACATATCATCAAAATGAGCATCAAATGTTTCCTTAAGCGGTCCTTTCGCTTCCTTCGGCCCAACGACAGTTGCCGTTTTATTGACAAACAATTTATGCTGAAACACCCATGTTTGCTTTCCCGTTAACCGCATCATGCTATGTTTCCTCCGATCATATGACAAATTGCCTTTACAGACCAGCAAAATAAAGCCAATGAAACAAAGAGCCGCAAATTTTTCCTAAAACGATCGCCATCATCAACATAACGATTTTGTCATCAATGCCGATCCTTTTCGCTAATATCGGAAATACATTCAGCACTTCTGTTAATGCTGCTGCAAGCATTCCGACAAATATTCCGTAAAGGAGACCGATCGGGATAAACCAATAATGCGAAGCATGCAAATAGACGGGAGAGAGGCTGAACCAACCGCCGGACACGGCGCCAAGAATAACAGCCCATTCATACAAACGAATCCATTTTATTGTCTTCGTCAGCTGCATGAGTCTTGGAATGATTCCGAGAACAGATAAAAACGCAACAAATCCACACCCGACAGCCAAGCCCCCTGCAAACCCCGTAAACAAAAGCATGAACCATTTAATCATCATCATTTTTCACGCTTTCTTTGTTTTCGTTTATGGCGATGTATTGGTCGAGATCCATTTGATAATTAAAAATCTCGACTTCCAACGGACTCGGCTCTTCATTAAATTTCTTTTTAAAAACGTGATTAAAAAACAGAACCATTCCCAGCCCCAAACCGATGGAGTAGGGGATTTGCAAAATTAACGGCTTATCGATCTTATTGCCAGTGAAAAACTGATACAAATTGCGATGCATCCGCTGCATGCTGACATCTTCATGAAAGTTCATAATCGTTAAAGCCGATCCGACAAATAATAACAGCCATACAAGAAAAAAAAGGACGGGAGCAAATTTTTTTCGATGATTTTGAATTTCAACAATTGTTTGCGTCGGCCCAACAGGTTGGACATCAAGGGAAGGATCAATGGATTGGATTTTTTCTATGACGTTGATGACATCAATGACAACATATGTTTTATCTTTTGATTGAATTTGATGAATGATTTGATCCCCCATTTTGCTGATTAACGCTTCGTCTGCAATTATTTTCGCGATTTTGTTAAGCGTGATCCTTTCGTTCGGTTTTGCCTGAATACGATGCTTTAGACGCACATAAACCGTTTTATTCACGCCCTGTCACATCCTACTTTTTTCTAATAGTATGAAACGTTCGCCACTCCCTCATGCAAAATGATCAAGACCATTTATTTCCACAAAAAAAGACCAAAGAGCTATCCGCTCATTCGGTCTTTCATTTGCTTTAATATTTTCTTTTCCAGTCTGGACACCTGAACTTGTGAGATTCCTAACCGTTTTGCGACTTCCGACTGTGTTTGATCTTTATAATACCGCAAATAAACGATCAGCCGCTCCCGCTCGCCTAAATCGTTCATAGCATCTTTTAATGCTATTTGATCAAACCATTTTTGCTCATTTTGATCTGCAATTTGATCCAGCAATGTAATCGGATCGCCATCATTTTCATAAACCGTTTCATGGATGGAGGAAGGTGCACGTACAGCTTCTTGTGCAAGAACGATATCTTCAGGTGAAATATCTAAGTAGTCAGCGATCTCCCCTACTGTTGGCACCTTGCCAAGTGTTTTGGACAGTTCCTCTCTAGCCCGTCTAATTTTATTTCCGAGCTCTTTTAATGAACGGCTCACTTTTACTGTTCCGTCATCCCGGATGAATCGTTGAATTTCTCCTATAATCATCGGAACAGCATAAGTGGAAAATTTAACATCATACGACAAATCAAACTTATCGACCGATTTCACTAAGCCAATGCAGCCGATTTGAAATAGATCATCCGCCTCATAGCCTCGGTTTAAAAATCGCTGCACAACTGACCAAACGAGCCGCATGTTTTTTTGGATAAGCAAATCGCGGGCTGCCTGATCGCCTTGCTGGCTTCTTTTAATCAAATCCCTGACTTCCTGATCCTTCAATTGTCCATTCGAATGTTCGTTCTTGACCTCCACATCCATAAGCTAATCTCCTTAATTACATAAAGCTTTGCTTTTTGTAAGATGTTTTGTTAATCGAATGATTGTGCCTTTATTTTTTTCCGATTCTATTTTCACTTCATCCATAAAATTTTCCATGATGGTAAATCCCATTCCTGAACGCTCCAGCTCAGGCTTTGTTGTAAAAAGCGGCTGTCTAGCTTCTTCAATGTTGTCAATTCCTACCCCTTCATCTCGAATCGTCAAATGAACGATATGGTCCTCTAGCGTGCAGGAAATATACACAATACCGTCAGGATTATTTTCATAACCGTGAATGATCGCATTTGTCACAGCTTCGGAAACTACTGTTTTGATTTCGGTTAGTTCATCGATCGTCGGATCCAGCTGTGCGATAAAGGAAGCTACAGCTACTCTTGCAAATGATTCATTTTGACTTACAGCGGAAAATTGAAGCTTCATTTCGTTTTTCATGACGCCACCCCCAACGTTTGCAAAGCCGCTTTCTCTGTCTCGGCCAGATGAATAATTTTAAATAAACCTGACATGTCAAAAAGACGCTTTACACTCGGGGAGATGGCGCAAACAATCATTTCACCGCCGAGATGTTTTATTTGCTTATAACGCCCGAGAATCACTCCAAGTCCAGAGCTATCCATAAAAGTTAATTGTTCTAAATTTAATAAAATATGTTGAATAGAGTTATTTTCGATGGCATCATTGACTTTTTGCCGAAGTTCCTCTGCTGTATGGTGGTCGAGCTCCCCTGACAGACGTATCAATAACACGTTTTCTTTTACTTCAAGGTCAACCGCTAGACTCAAGATCATATTCCTCCTTCAACTATGATATTGAATCTTTCGAGTTGACCTTTCATATTTCCTGCCTGAAGACAAAACTAGTGGAATTTCGCCAAAAATATCATTTTTCGGCCTTCGTCCATTCGCCTAGAACCCTTTTGAACAGCTTCCACCAGCTCGCAACGCGAACATCTTGTTTAGCCACAAGCTTGCTTTCAGCAAAAACCTTTCCATTCTTTTTCAGCACGAGGGTTCCAAGCTCATCTCCTTTTTTCACTGGCGCTACCAGGTGGTTTTTAAACATAATTTCTTGTTTAATATCATCAATGCTTTCGCCCTTTTTGGTTATAATGGAAACAGGCTCCGAAGTAATCAGCTGTACATCTTTATCGCTTCCTTTGCTCAGTTTTGCTTTTGTCACCACTTCGTTTCGTTTAAACAGAGGATGGGTTTCATACTGGGAAAAGGCATAGTCTAACAGCTTCGTGATTTGAGCATTTCGATCTTTTGGCGTTTTAGCTCCAAATACAACAGCAATCACCCGCATATTCCCTTTTTTGGCTGTTGCCGTTAAACAGTATTTCGCTTCGTTTGTATAACCTGTTTTTACACCGTCAACTCCGTCGTAAAATTTCACAAGCCGATTTGTATTGACCAACCAAAATTTTTTGTCTGTTCCTTCTCGTAAATAATCCTCATATGTTCCCGTAAATTTCGTAATTTCTTCATATTTTAATAGCTCTTTGGCAATAACCGCCATGTCCTTTGCCGACGAATAATGTCCTTTTGCAGGTAATCCGGTCGAATTTTTAAAATGCGTATTTTTCAGTCCGAGCTCTTTCGCTTTTTGATTCATCATGGATACAAACTGTTCTTCTGATCCTGCAATTCTCTCCGCCATCGCGACAGACGCATCATTGCCGGAAGCAATCGCAATTCCTTTTAATAAATCTTCCACTGTCATTTCTTCCCCAGGCTCCAAAAAGATTTGCGATCCCCCCATGGATGCTGCATATTCGCTCGCTCTTACTTTTTCATCCATTTGAATCTTTCCTTTATCAAGAGCTTCCATAATAAGAAGAAGCGTCATGATTTTCGTCATACTGGCGGGCGGCAGCGGTGTATCTGAATTTTCTTCATATAGTACTTGACCTGTATCCCGCTCAATCAATATAGCCGATTTCACTCCATCTACTAGTTTGACATTTTTTTCTTCTGCCCACGCAGCCGTTGAAACCCCAAAAAAAAGAACAAATGTTGCCATGACAGACAGTAGTAATTGTTTCATCTCCACATCCTCCATTCCTCATATGTAACTGCAATCTAATCTAATGAAATGTAAAAGACTCTAAAAATGAAATGAGAATGAATTTTTACTGGTAAAATTATCTGTATAAAACCCATTTTTTCCAATTATTAAAAAGTTATACAAAAAAAGAATCGGGATTACCCGATTCTTTTTTTCTTTCCTAATTTGTTATTGTTTCATAAATAAGGACAGGCTTTTTTGTTTTGTTTTTCGAAATTTTAATGCTGTAGTATAAAGTTTGTTTCACCTTTTCAATATCTTGTTGATTGCTGTAAATTGTAACGAATGTTTCTCCCTTTTTTACGTAATCGCCTATTTTTTTATGGAGGATGAGGCCGACTGCCAAATCAATTGCAGCATCTTTCGTCGCTCTTCCGGCACCAAGCCACATGGCGGCAGTCCCGACTGCATCAGCTGCAATTTCGTTTACATAGCCTTCTTCTTTCGCCTTTAATTCGAATGTATACGAAGAATGCGGCAATTTTGATGGATCGTCCACAATTGAGGCATCTCCCCCTTGGGCAGAGACAAATGTTTTAAAAGTCTCTAAAGCTTTTCCTGAAGCAATGGATTGCTCGAGCAGTTTACGCGCTTTTTCTAAACTGTCTGCTTTTTCCGCCATATACACCATATAGCTGCCAAGCGTTAAACATAGTTCAGTTAAATCTTCAGGACCTTCACCTTTTAATGTATCAATCGCTTCTTGGACTTCAAGAGCGTTTCCGATGGCAAACCCTAACGGCTGACTCATATCGGAGATCACGGCAATCGTTTTTTTGCCGACGTTTTCCCCTATTTTCACCATCGCTTTTGCCAGTTTTTTTGATTCTTCTATATTTTTCATAAAAGCGCCCGATCCGGTTTTAACATCTAAAACAATGGCATCCGCTCCGGCAGCGATTTTTTTGCTCATGATGGAGCTGGCAATAAGAGGAATACTGTTAACCGTCGCTGTCACATCTCTTAATGCGTACAGTTTTTTATCAGCGGGAGTTAAATTCCCCGTTTGTCCAACGACTGCAATTTTATTTTGATTGACTAAACGGACAAACTGTTGATTGTCTATTTCAACATGAAACCCCGGGATCGATTCTAGTTTATCAATCGTTCCGCCGGTATGGCCAAGACCTCTTCCGCTCATCTTGGCAACAGGAACACCAGCAGAAGCCACAAGCGGCGCAAGCACCAACGTAGTTTTATCGCCAACTCCTCCGGTCGAATGCTTATCCACTTTTATTCCTTTAATTTCACTAAGATCGATCTTTTCTCCAGAATCAACCATCGCCATTGTGAGCTCCGCCATTTCCTCTTCCGTCATCCCTCTAAAAAAAACGGCCATGGCGAAAGCGCTCATTTGATAGTCCGGAATCTCCCCGGCCGTATATCCTTCAATGATATAACGGATTTCTTTTTTTGTGAGCGCTTTCCCATCCCGCTTCTTCTCTATTAAATCGACCATTCGCATGCAAATCACCTTTTTCTACATTTTGGCTACGATGGATTTTACTAGCGCTATAAAATCAGCCCGAACCATTTCCGCCGTTTTCATGACTTCTTCATGCGTCAAAGGCTGTTTTAAAATACCAGCCGCCATGTTCGTAATACATGAAATGCCAAGCACTTTCATTTTGACTTGATTCGCCACAATTACTTCTGGAACTGTTGACATGCCAACTGCGTCTCCCCCGATCGCTCTTAACATCCGTATTTCAGCCGGCGTTTCATAGGACGGTCCAGTATTGGCAACATAAACCCCCTCTTTTATTTCGATGCCAAGCTCTTTCGCTGCTTCTTTTGCCAGCTGGATTAGTCTGCTATCGTACGCTTCCGACATATCGGGAAAACGGTCGCCAAGCTCAGGGCTATGTTCGCCAATTAAAGGGTTTTGTCCCATGTTGTTAATATGATCGGTAATCAGCATTAAATCACCTGGTTGATATGACTGATTGATCCCTCCGGCTGCATTTGTCACAATTAAGGAATGAATACCCAGCGCCTTCATGACTCGCACAGGAAATGTCACTTGCTTTACACTATACCCTTCGTAAAAATGGAATCTGCCTTGCATGATCGCTACTGTTTTTCCATTTAGCTCCCCAATTACGAATTGGCCTTTATGCCCTTCAACAGTGGAAACCGGAAAATAAGGAATGTCGCTGTATGGAATGGTTACAGCATCCTCCACTTCTTCAGCGAGAACTCCTAAACCTGATCCTAGAACGAGACCGATCTCTGGAGTTTGTTTGCATTTATCTTTTAAAAATTGAGAAGCCTTTTCAACTTCTTCCACAATTGACATTGATCAATCCCCCTGCTTCAATTCTGTTAAAAAGCTTGTTCCGTAATTTGGCATTTGCACGCCGAAATTTTCTGCAATGGTTGCTCCTACATCTGCAAATGTTTCTCTGATTGGCAGTTCTTTTCCTTTTGTATAGGTTGAATTATAAACTAACAGCGGAACATATTCTCTAGTATGATCCGTACCGTGGTGAAGAGGGTCGTTTCCATGGTCTGCTGTGATGATGAGCAGGTCTTCTTCCTTCATTTTTTCGAACACTTCAGGAAGACGAGCATCGAATTCCTCAAGCGCTTGTCCATACCCTTCAGGATCTCTTCTATGGCCGAATTTTGCATCAAAATCGACAAGGTTCAAAAAGGAAAGACCTGTAAAATCCCGGTCGAATGTTTGGATCAATTTGTCCATTCCATCCATATTCGACTTTGTCCGGATTGCATCTGTAATGCCTTCGCCGTCATAAATATCGGAAATTTTCCCAAGGGCAATTACATCAAATCCTCCGTCCTTCAACTCGTTCATAACTGTTCGGCCGAAAGGCTTTAAAGCATAGTCATGCCGGTTGGCAGTCCGTTCAAAATTCCCCGGCTCCCCGACAAACGGACGAGCTATAACGCGCCCAACCATGTACTTTTCATCCAAAGTCAGTTCGCGGGCAATTTGACAAATTTGATATAATTCGTTCAGAGGAATGACTTTTTCATGTGCAGCAATCTGTAAAACAGAGTCTGCCGACGTATAGACAATGATGGCTCCTGTTTTCATATGTTCTTTTCCAAGCTCTTCTATAATTGCCGTACCGCTTGCCGGCTTATTGCCAAGCACTTTTCGCCCGGTTCTTTTTTCAAGCTCCTCTATCAGTTCTTCTGGGAAGCCGTCTGGAAATACTTGAAAAGGAGAATCGATTTTTAACCCCATCAGCTCCCAATGACCAGTCATCGTATCTTTTCCTGCTGAAGCTTCTTTCATTTTTGTATAGAAGGCGAGCGGCTTGTCTGTCTTTGGAACACCTTTTATTTCACGTATATTCCCCAATCCGAGCTTCGCTAAATTCGGCAAATGCAAACCGCCGAGATGTTCAGCGATATGGCCAAGCGTGTCAGCACCTTTGTCGTTATAAAGCTCTGCATCCGGTGCTTCGCCGATTCCAACTGAATCCATTACAATTAAAAAGACGCGTTTATATGTATGCTGCATGTTAAATTCCTCCTGCCATTTGAAAGCGGTGATGATTATATTTTTTCCTAATGCTTGCCGAAACAGACGAGCAACTTGATTTTTAGCATGACGATGGCATTAAGCACGGGGGTGGTACATTTTATATACATCTTTTAAACGTGTTTTTGTCACATGAGTATAAATTTGCGTGGTTGAAATATCAGCATGACCTAGCATTTCTTGCACCGCTCTTAGATCAGCGCCGTTTTCAAGCAGATGGGTGGCAAAGGAATGTCGCAATGTATGAGGAGTCAATTCTTTTTGTATTCCTGCTTTAACCGCAATCGATTTTAAATTTTTCCAAAATCCTTGGCGGGAAATTCTTTTTCCATGATGGTTTAAAAATAAGGCATCCGTTTTATGCTTCTGTCTTACAAGCTTTGGCCGGCCCTTTTCCAAATATTCCTCCAGCGCTTTTGTTGCTTTTTCTCCAATCGGAACGAGCCGTTCTTTTTTCCCTTTACCGTAGCATCGGATAAATCCCATGATCAAATGGACGTCTGAAAGATTCAAATGAACCATTTCACTCACCCGAATACCTGTCGCATATAAAAGTTCAAGCATTGCTTTATCTCTATATCCAATCGGTGAGGTCAGCTCAGGCGTTTCAAGAAGCCGCTCCACTTCCTCAAGAGACAGCACTTTCGGAAGCTTCCGTTCAATCTGCGGTGTTTCAATATGGACGGACGGGTCTTCATCCGCAGCTTTTTCCCTTAACAAAAATTGATGGAAAGCGCGGATTGAGGCGATATGCCGGGCGATTGTCTTGCTGGATTTCCCTTGATCTTTCAAAAAATGCAAATATTGCAAAATATGATAGCGTTGAATATTTTGCACTTCTTGAATATTCAGTTTTTCGTTCAAAAATTGCTTGTACGATTTCAAGTCTCGCTCATATGAAACGATCGTATTGTTCGCAAGTCCTCTCTCAACGGTCAAATAATGAATAAAATCTTGGATATGATCGTTCAATCTTCTCTACTCCCCGTTTAAATAAAAGAATATTAAGCGATTCAGCCAATTATCGTTCTGTTCTTCCACAACGCTTGTCACCTTTACGGCAGATCCTTCAGGCTCGTCATAGCGATGGTAATCTTGATATTCCAAGTTAACCCATATAATAGCATAGTAGAACAAAATCGTAAATCCTGTAAACAAGATAAAAATTTTAAGCATATTCTTTACGGTTTTCGTCCATTTTTCCATGTTCGTCCTCCACAAGGCCATATTTTCTTATATTTAAAGATATGACCGTCTGGACAATCTTTATACGTATATAATATAAAAAAACCTTTCCCCTCGCGGAAAAGGCTTTATTCTTTCTTGTTATCTTCTTTTTCTTTTTCCTGACAGCGGTGGCATATGCCGTGAAAAGTTAGACGATGATCTTTAATTTTAAACTTCCAATCTCGTTCGACAATTTTTTCAACATCTTCTAATAAATCTTCCTGAATCTCATCAACGGAACCGCATTCCATACATACGAGATGATGGTGAAAATGAGCGGCTCCTTCCCTGCGCAAATCATATCTGGAAACCCCGTCTCCAAAGTTTATTTTATCAACAATTTTCAGCTCAGTTAACAATTCCAGCGTTCTGTACACTGTTGCGAGCCCGATCTCAGGCGATTTTTCCTTAACGAGGAGGTAAACATCTTCGGCACTTAAATGATCCTCTTCATGTTCAAGCAAAACACGAACGGTTGCTTCCCTTTGCGGGGTTAATTTATAGCTTGAAGAATGCAACTGCTTTTTTATACGCTCTATGCGGTTTTCCATGACACTTTCCCTCCCTCGCCGCATTCCTCATATATTATAACAAAATAAAAGAAAGTGTCCAACTGAAATAATTTTAAATTAAAAAATAAAATTTATATTAAATAATAATTATTATTTATAAATAAAATCAATCGTCCCTCTCATCAGGATCGGGGAAACATATGCTTCTAACATTGCAGCGAGCAATATAACGGCGATCAAGCAAGAAAATGTGACTGCATAGCCTGCAAACATTCGAAACGGCTGATCGTGGAACTTTTTTACAAAAAGCTGTCTAATGAGCTTGAAGGAAAAAGAAATTGCCGATGCGCTCATAATAAGAAACACAGGTATCAGCAGCAAATTTTGCGGCAAAACGGAAACGAATGACAGCAAAAATCCGCCCCATTTCATTTGATTTACTAAAAATCCGACTGTAAATCCAACGACCATTCCTTTTAAAAATAACATGATAAAAATAATCGGCAGACCAATGATCGAAATGCCTAGAAGCCACATAAGCCCTACATATTTTGTATTGTGGAAAAAACTTTGCTTGAACATTTCAAACGAGCTGGCAAGTTTTCCGTCCGATACTTGTCCAAAAAACAGGTTTAAATAATAATACAGATCTTCTTTTTGCGTAATGCTCATGCTGTTTACGATGATTGCGCCAAAAATTACTCCCATTATGAACAATATAAGCACAAATAAATAGACGGTTGATTGATCTTTCAATTGTTTTAGTAAAAAACGCTGAATATTCTGCATATCCTATCCTCTCCTGTCTTTCTTTACTAGATTGTATGAGAGAACGGATGGTACATATTCGTATTTTTACTAGAAAAAAAGAAAAGGCGCGAAAATTTACGCACCTTCCACTTTTCCGTATTTTCCTCCTCCCCCTGATTGCACATAAAGGGTGCCTTCTCTTGCCGAGATGATGGAAGCGGCGATTTTTTCCGGAACCACTTCGACAAGATCGGCGTACGGAACTTTGTGTAAAATATTCATTTCCGTTCCAAAATAATGCTTTAATTTTTTTAATGTTTTAGGGCCAATGCCAGGCAGAAAAGCTAGCGGGACTTGATGAATATAAGGGGGCCTTTTCTCCACATGATTTGTTTTATCCCCCAGTTCTTCAACCCGCTGTTTTACACCTTTTGTAATTTTTACTCCTCCGCATATTTGACAGCATCCCTCATCTGTCAAGCCTACTGTTTTTTGGCACGCTTCACAAAACGTTTCGTAATACTTTCCAAGTTTCGGGTTTAATCCGTAATTCGCCTCAATTTTTCTGTCGTTTTCTTTTTTGATCGCCATCACCAATTCCTGAAACGTCGGCGCTTTTAACAACAACTTCTGATATTCCCGCCCGATTTTTGGCAATGAATGGGCGTCTGAGTTCGTTAAAAATGGATAGGAAGCTAGTTCACGAATACGGCTTGCCATGTTAGTATCGCTGCTCAAACCGAGCTCGACCGCATCGATGAGTGTTTGATCAAAAACTTCTGTCAAGCTTCGCTGAACCCCTTTTCCGTACAAGCTTTTAAAAGGAGTAAAAATATGCGCCGGAATGAACAATCCGCCCAAGCTCTTCACTTTATGCTGAAGTCTTTTCCCTTCAACATATACCCGTTGAGAGCTTAAATGAATATTTTTTAAATGGGAGCTGAGCCAATGGGAAAATTCCTTCATCTTTTCTAAAGTCGGCATAAAGCATAGAACATGAATCGGCCCATTGCAATGTTCATCAAATATTTCAAGCTCCGTACCTAAAATAAGTGTCGAATTTTGATAGCGGACTCCCCCTTCCATTAATTCCTCATACTTTCCTCTTCTGATGCCATCTTCAATTTCCTTGATTACTTCGGGAACATGGCAATCAATGATGCCAATTATATCCATACCTTTGCTCTCAACTGCTTCAATAAAAATATTTTCAAGCGTCAGCGACTTGGCCCCCGTAATCTTTACCGGTTTTCCTGTATTTGTTCTGCCGATATGAATGTGCAAATCTGCGAAAAAAGCGTTCATATCTCCTCACTCAATTGTTTTAATGTTAAATATTGAACTGCATAAGCTGTTTTTGCATCGTAAATTTCTTTTTCTTCTATCAATTTTCTCGCTTCCTCAAGGGTTACTTCCAGCACCTCGACAAACTCGTCTTCATCCAAACTCGCTTTATTTTCCAGCTTTATCAATCCTTCAGCTAAATAAAGATGAACGAGTTCATCAGCAAAGCCCGGTGAAGTATAAAACGAAATGACATGTTTTAATGATTCACATCCATAGCCCGTTTCTTCTTCCAACTCTCTTCTTGCTGTGATTTCAGGTGACTCCCCTTTTTCAAGCTTGCCGGCAGGAATTTCCACAAGCTGACGTTCTAAAGCTTTGCGATATTGTCTCACCATGACAATTTTCCCTTCATTTGTAATAGGGATCACGGCAACTGCACCCGGATGCTTCACGACTTCACGTTTCGCATTTTCCCCGTTTGGGAGACGGACATCTTCCACATATACATCAATAATCTTCCCTGAAAAAATTTTTTCCTTCGCAATCGTTTCCTCGTTTAAACGGTTCATATATTCAACTCCTGTTCTATTATCCAATCATTCTTCATACATTCTACCATAATTAAAAAGGAGGCGGAGCGATTGCTCATGTATCGGAATTATAACCGGGTCGTGATGATCGGAAAGCCGAAGGAAATTGCTTACAGCTTAAAGGAAGCCGCAAAACGATATAAAACAGTCTATGAATGGCTTCATCATGAATATGAAACATTTGCTTTTTCAAAAAGTTTATACTACTTTCAAATTAGAAGAGAAAAAGAGAGGTGATCTTTTTGAAAAAGCGCAGATTAGGAACATCCGAGCTGTATGTGAGCGAAATCGGTCTTGGATGCATGTCGCTTGGCCGTGACGAAAAGCATGCGCGTTCGCTGATTGACCAAGCTCTTGAATTGGGGATTAATTTTTTTGATACAGCAGATCTTTATGATCAAGGCCTGAATGAAGAATTTGTCGGAAGGGCTCTTAAATCGCGTCGAAACGATATCATTTTAGCAACAAAAGTAGGAAATCGGTTTGAAGTTGGCAAAGACGGATGGTGGTGGGATCCATCCAAGAAATACATAAAGGAAGAAGTGAAAGAAAGCCTCAGACGGCTGGGTACAGATTATATCGACTTATATCAGCTTCACGGAGGAACAATCGACGACCCGATCGATGAAACGATTGAAGCGTTCGAAGAGTTAAAGCAGGAAGGCGTCATCCGCTACTACGGCATTTCTTCGATTCGGCCGAACGTTATGAAAGAATGGTTGAAACGCTCCAATATCGTTTCAATCATGATGCAATACAGCCTTCTTGACCGGCGCCCAGAAGAATGGTTTCCTTTGATTCAGGAGCATAACGTTTCTGTTATTGCCAGAGGGCCGTTGGCTCAAGGCCTCTTGACAGAGCGCCCGCTTGAAAAAGCCTCTGAGCGCGTCAAGAACAATGGATATTTAGACTACACGTTCGATGAACTAAAAGAAGCTTTGCACAGCATCGATTCAGCATGCCCGGATCGCACTCGGACGGAAACAGCCGTAAAATATGTTCTTCATCAGCGTGTTGTAGCCTCCTGCATTGCCGGAGCGAGCAAGCAAGAGCAGCTGCTTGAAAATGTCCAAGCAGCGAAAGCAAAAGATCTGCTGGAAGAAGAGTACGAAGCGCTTATAAACGCAACAAAACAGTCTCTTTATACAATCCATCGCGATTAAAACAGGCGGGGACGATCCCCGCTTATTTATTTTCGGATTCACATGACTGTTGAAAATTCAATTTAGCTATCCAGTTGATGTTCCTGCCGAAACGGATGGGATTCGCATGTTCGTGTTGCAAATCTCAATGGCTAAACGATTGTTCATAGCACATAAACCGGATTTACAACTATATGTATCGGTTCATTGAACAGCGCCGCCCATTCCTATCTTGAAAAATTTTTGGACTAATATATTTTGAAATCCGTTTAAGCTTGAATATTTTCTAATGAGGGGATCAAAGCAAATTTTGCAGTGCTTTTCCATATAAATGAAGGGGAACACAGTCTTCGCTAATATAATAAAATATCGCTAAACCGTTTTCTAACGAAAGAATAGTCCATGCTATTTCATCCGCAGATAGAGCAGAATCGTTATTCTCTTTCGACTTCAATTTTTCAATCGCCTTGGAAATTTGTTGTACCGCTTCCGTTATCATGTCAGACCATTTTCGGCGTACCGATTCTTCACGCATCGCATAAAGAAAAAATTCCATGCTAAGCATGCTCCACGTTCGATTTTTCTGCCTAACTGACAGGAAATATTCATCCATCGTTTCGATAAAATGTGAAAGCGAATGCTGTCCGTCTATGACTTGAAGAATGTTGTCCACATGCAATTGCATTTGTTGCTCCAAAATGGCTAAAAAGAGCTCTTCTTTGGAACGAAAATGGGCATATACCGCCCCTTTGCTAAATCCAGCATGTTCTGCAATTTTATCAACAGAAGCGCCGTGAAAGCCGAATCGAGCAAAGATTTCAACAGCTGACTCTAAAAGTAATTGCCGCGTTTCTTTTTTTCGCTCCTCTTGGGTTAATCTTCGTCTGACCATTTTGCTATCCTCCCTCTCTCTTGACAATCATACCATATAGCATTAACATACCAAATAGTATATAAATTCTAATCAGTATACAAATTATAATTTCTCATTATGCTGGACGCAACTATCAACAATGTCCTCCTAGATTTATAGATCATGAGTGAAAAAGGAAGAGGGGAAGAATGCGAAAAGAAGAAAGCCTTACAACACAGAAACCAACTTTGCCCCAAATTTTGGCTGAAACTTGTAAAATTGGAATTATTCAATCAAATCTCGTTCCGATGTTGGCTGGATTGACATTGGCATTGTATACGTATCAGATCAGCCTGTTTGAGAAATTGCCGGAAATGTTATTTGCTTTGATTGGATCGATTTTCGTAATGGGCGCAGCTGGAGCTTTTAACAACTTATATGACCGAGATATAGATTCTATCATGGAAAGGACGAAAAACAGACCGACTGTGACAGGAGCAATAAAGCCTAAAACAGTATTATGGCTTGGAATCTGTATGTCTATTTTAGGAATTGCAGCTCTTGCATTTACAACTCCTCTAGCAGCATTCCTAGGGTTTCTAGGTTTGTTTTTTTATGTTGTCCCATATACGATGTGGAGCAAGAGAAGAACAATTTATAATACGGAAATTGGCAGTATTTCTGGAGCAATGCCCCCTCTCATCGGATGGGCTGCTGTTCATCCGGACGTGACACATCCAGCCATTCTTGGTCTGTTTGTGATTTCAATTATTTGGCAAATGCCTCATTTTTATGCTATAGCTATTCGCAAGCACGATGAGTATAAGGCTGCGAAGGTCCCTATGCTCCCAGTTGTCAAAGGTGTTAAAAGAGCATATATACAAACGAATATTTATTTAATTATTTTAATTGCAGCAAGCTTTCTTTTTGGGCCTTTAAGCCTCGGTCTTATGCTAGTAGCCCTTCTTTTAAGCGTTCTGTGGCTTATGTTAAGCATTTTCGGCTATAAAAAGATGGATTCAGAGAAATGGGCAAAATCAATGTTTCTTTATTCTCTGTTTCATATGACAATCTTATTTTCAACTGTCATTATCTATTCTCTTGTGGGAATTCTTTTTCATTTATAAAAGAAAGTGTTTCTAAACAAATTCATGGCGGCATAATAAATGTTGGGAATTAAGGGGCTGTCCGATGAGTTCCTAAAATGAAGGATCGGGGAAAAATACTACTGTGAAGGACAAAAATAATCGAATAAAATTTGTAAATGTCCTTCATAGAGGCAATGAAGTCCAACAAGAAGCAATTGTATATGCTGAATGTCCGTCATACAACTTTTGAAGAACCTAATGAAGAAAAGTCCTTCATAAGACTTCTGGAGGATATAAACAAGACAGGAAAAATGGTCTATCCGATAAGTCCCTAAAATGAAGGGGCTCCAAAAAGTCAGTGAACCCTGACTTTTTGGACAGCCTCCTTTCCAGCTTTTTATTTAAAATCTTCCCATTTCAAGTCGCTTTCTGCGAGCAATTCAGCAAAGCTTTTCTGTTTTTCCCGCTTTTGTTCCTCTTTTCTTTTACGCTCCAATTCCAGTTTTTTTAATTTCTCCTTTTCTTCTTCAATTTGCTTCTTCATATCTATAAGCTTTTTCGCTTTTTCTTCGCCGATCTGATCTTTGAGATTCCATGCATCTTTCATGTTTTTTCCCTTCCTTTGACCAATGCATGCTCTTTTTTATCCTAATACATCGTGAATATTCTGCATGTTTTTTTCCATCCATGCAATTGCTTC
The DNA here is from genome assembly GCF_038000355.1 of Aeribacillus sp. FSL M8-0235. NCBI lineage: Bacteria > Bacillati > Bacillota > Bacilli > Caryophanales > Bacillaceae > Aeribacillus > Aeribacillus sp. FSL M8-0235. The sequence continues at coordinate 2,440,875 of NZ_JBBOBW010000001.1, forward strand.
ATCGATCGTGGCAAACTCTTCCGCTTCAAACGTCATTTCATCTTGAATCAGCCACACATCCTTTTTTTCATATCCCATTCCTCCTACAGACCAATGCAGAAGGGTGTACGGATGATTGTCATGGAGAAAGGACACCCATGTTTTATTTAAAGCAATGTTCTTTAAAGAAGCTAGACGTTCCTTCAATTTTGTTCCCTCATTTCACAATGCAGCTCATTCTTGGATTGTAAATTTGCATTGGACTTTTGAGCATGAATATTTGTTTTTGCCCGTGATAATCGATTTGCAATTCATCATCTAAAAAAACAAGCTTTGATCGCTCCACGTACACCGGGACAAAATTTGTATCAATTTTCATATCATCCTCATCAAGATCTTTCACAAGCCAAAGAACAGTAACACCGCTCATGACACAGCCGCAGCCATCTGTATCATATTTCAGCTTTATATAGCGGTTTTCGTTCATTTCCAATATCTCTTTAAGTTTTGCTTTCGCTGCGTTTGTAAACGAAATGTTCATAGGCTAAAATCATCCTTTTTTAATTTTGCCTCCATTCTATCATATTTTAGCTCTCTCCGCTTATTGAAGCAGAATGAACATAACCGATTAACGTTTTTTAAACATTTATAGAGAAATATTGACAAACTATTAGCCGGGTTAGTTGAATAAAGCTGTTGTTTTTATTTGTGAGAAATCAGTGTTATTTTCACAAGCAAATGATGACACGTCTATTTTCTTCTAATCAATATCATTGCATTCCCTAATACTTTTTTGTTCAATAAAAGCTTTGGCAGTTTCATTACTTTAGCGAGTTTGTAGTTTTTCAATTCAGATACACCATGTTTCTTTAAGGAATTTAAGAGCTCTTTTTCATCCCCAAATATTTTTTCATCCATAAACAAATCTAAAAAGACAAATCCACCACCAGGTTTTAACACTCTTAATGCCTCTTTCATTACTTCTGTTTTATTTCTTTCATCTTTAACTTCATGAAATGTTAGACAACTTACAATTATATCGAATTCATCATTTTTAAAAGGCAGTTTTGTGGCACTTGCTTTCAGAAAATTTATTCGATCAGAAACCCCTTCAATTTCAGCGTTTCGTTGGCATTGATCTTTCGAATATTCCCAATCGTCGCCCCAATAATCAATTCCAGTTAATAGGGACTCAGGAAAAGCCTTTGCAAGTTTAATAATCAGTGAACCGCTGCCTGTTCCTATATCCAGTATTTTTCCTTGCCCATCCCAATTCACCTTGGCAACAATTAAGTCATGTATTTTTGACTGATAATTTCCCCCAAATGCTGCGAATTGGTAATAAGAATAAGAAAGGATAAATGTAATATAAATTAATGGTAACGCTATAATACCTGACAAAACTCGCAGATATAAATTAATAGGTAAGAATGTCAACAAAATGAATAAAAGTGAAAAAAGCAAAAAAATTAGTAGTTTATTCATTCGAATCCAAGTTTGATACCTAGCATTTGTTTTCAAGTTATCAGCCATCCTTAAATCATTAAACTGATTACCGTAGCAATTCGGTCATTGAATTGCTACGGCTCGTGTAGTTGACTAGCGAAAAGATACAGCATAAATTAAACTAATATTCATTTAATTTGGTGCTGTATCCTTTCCTTCAGTTTAAGTAAATTGTTTCACAATATCATGGTTTTATCAATCTTTATTATAAATAATCAAGTTTTGCTTTAAATGGTCGAACCTTTTTTTAACTCTACATTCGGATGGAAAATTTCAAAACTAATTTGCATTTTAAGCCATTTTGACTATTCAGGTTGTAAAATATATAGTGGAAATAGGTGTCGTGTTCTGAGCGGTTCTGTGAGGAGTTTTAACGACGAATGGGTTTGAGGAACTTCTCTGAACGATTTTTATTTTAGGAGGACCTGAATCCGTGACAAAACATCTTTACAATGGTCGCAAACCGTTGATACGATAAGGGAAAACGACGTTGACGATTCTTCATCAAGTAGGTGATGTGATGAAAGATTTCCCGATTCGGTTTGTATTGACAGATGAAGCGATTACCCCAAGTGCTGGGCTTGCTCTCGTTGGCTACTTACTCCATCGAACGAAACTGGATAAACGGGTAAACGCACTTCGGCTTCCAACGGTTCGTCGAGAAGTGCACATTTCCCATAGCGATGTCATTCGCTCGATGATTGGCTTGCTTGCCACAGGAAAAACGGATTTCGATCATATCGAAGCGTATCGTCAGGACGATATCTTTTCGGCATCGATGGGGATTCAGCACGTGCCTTCCTCTCCAACCTTGCGACAACGACTCGATCAGCTCGCTTGTCTTCCGATGACCGAAACGATTCTTTGGGAGGAGTCCATACGTCTGTTGATTCAACGACATGCCACTTTGTCCCCTTGTTGGACCAAAGGAAAGACGACATGGCTTCCCCTTGATATAGATGGTTCCCCATTTGACAACTCCGATACGAAAAAAGAAGGAGTCAGTCGAACGTATAAAGGATTTGACGGTTTTACACCGTTGTTTGCGTATGCAGGGAAGGAAGGGTATCTCGTTCATGCCGAGTTGCGTCCAGGGAAACAACATGTGCAAGACAACATGCCCTCGTTTTTAGTCACCGCTATCCGTCGAGCTCGTCAACTGACTTCATCTCGTCTGCTTGTTCGCATGGATGCAGGAAACGATGCAGAAGCGAATGGGCACGTATGCCTAAAGGAAGACGTGGACTTTGTCATCAAGCGAAACTTACGCCGAGAATCGAAAGCGCTTTGGTTCCAGATCGCTTCGCAAAAGGGCAAACGTGTCGATGATGGACAAAGCGAAGGAGTACAAACCTATGAGCTATGCCTTCCACAGAAGGCAGCGATCGATGGAAACACGTATACGTACGTTCAAGTCACCCAAGTGACGGAACGGACGATGGAACGCAATGGACAGCTGATGCTCGTTCCTGATTATGAAGTGGAAAGCTATTGGGTGCGGCTCAAAGGATACGAGCATGTTCGAATGAGCGATGTGCTCGCGTTGTATCATGACCATGCGACATGCGAACAGTTTCATAGCGAACTGAAGAGCGACTTAGATTTAGAGCGGCTTCCATCTGGGAAGATGAAAACGAATGCGCTCGTGTTGGTCATGGGAGCCTTCGTTTACAATCTTCTTCGTCTGATTGGACAAGATCTATTAAGCGATCCGAGACATCCGTTGCACCACAAAGTGAAACGCCGCCGCATCAAGACGATTATTCAGACGGTGATCACGATGGCAGGGCGACTCGTCCGTCGATCACGACAGATCTGGATGAAACTGACGCGAAGGAGTGGCTATAGCGAGCCCCTACTGAACGTCTATCAGAAATGGAGAGAGGCAAGATAACGAACGAATGTTCGAGCACTGATGTCCAACGTCACTCCCTGTGCTTTTTTGTCTATTTTTTTGGTTCGTATACCTAAAAAAGAGATTTGTTCCATTTTCGGAAATAGAGATGACATAGGTCATAAGCATAAAAAGGGTTTTATGGATTATCAATCCATCAAAATTACAACAAAATCAAAGTCGATTTCAATTCATCACGGATTCAGGGAGGAAATAACATGGAAGTTTTTGCAAAATATTTAGCAGGTATTGATAACCCCGACCACCGCGACCGAACAGAGGAAATTTTGGCGTGGGTTGCTAATAAATTTCCAAATTTAGAACCGCAAATCAAGTGGAATACGCCAATGTTTACCGATCACGGCACATTTATTATCGGCTTTTCCACAGCTAAGCATCATTTGAGCGTTTCACCCGAAGAAAAGACAATGATGCATTTTGCCGATGAAATCGCCCAAGCTGGCTACAGCGCTACCAAAGGCTTGTTTCGAATTCCGTGGAATGAGCCGGTAAATTACGAATTGCTTGAGAAAATGATTGAATTTAATATTCAGGATAAAGCAGACTGTTCAACTTTTTGGCGGAAATAGAATAGGATAGCCCTTAGAAAAGCCTGTGAGGGCTTCTGAGAGGCTTTAAGAAGTTGATAGCTACAAAAACACTTTTTCATGCCCCAACACTCTTGTTGTGGACGCCCTGACACAGCTAATGTAAAAGTTTGGGGTGCGTCCTTTTTTAATAAGTGTAAATTATTACAGGAGCTAAGAAATATGTTCGGACAGGAAGAATCAGCTGCAAAACTGTTTCATCTTCGGGAACACGAATTAAAAACGGCCTCATCGCCCCTGTAAAGCTGATGCGAATTTCTGATCCTTCCACAGCTTTTAATGCATCTATCATATAGTCCTTCCTCTTCCATCTCGAGCTTGAAAGAGTACTATGACTTCTGCTGACTTCTGACTATTCAGCTATCTATCAATAGATAGGTTACCAAGGTTACTTGGCGTGCCAGCCAGACCTCCCCGGGTAAGAGTGTAATCTTTCCTTCCATCCATCTGCTTCATTTACTCTGTATCACCTTCGGCAGAAAGGGCTTTGTTTTGTTGTGCAAACTCACCCAGTGATACCTAGCCTCATATGAAGTTCGTGTTCCGAGAGACCTTAAAGTTTGCCGCTCGCTTCCTTCAGATTCCGCGTCACCACGGACACCCTTGCGTTAAGCTAACTGCTACTTCTGCCTTCGCAGCTCGGGACTTTCACCCTATAGATTACACCCATGCCGGGCGCACACACAAAAAGGGGCTGTCCGAAAAGTCGATTGAATCGACCTTGGGCTCAGCCCTTTTTTCTGTTTTTAGGGTACAAAAAAATCGTCCTTTTTTATAGAATGAAATTGACCAAAAAACATTCTACAGAAAGGACGATTTCTTATGAATAATCAAATGACTATTCAAGAAAATTATAACACGCAATTAGAAATGACTCTAGAGGGTATTCAAAAAATAGAGGTTCAAAAGAATAAGAAACGCAAAAAACTAGTTTTCCAACCTTATTGCAATCGTCAAGTCATGAGCATTTTAGATATCGAAATGTATATTCCTGAAAATCATGTCGCCCGTTTAGTGGATGAAATGGTGGAATCGATTCCGGATGAAGTGTTGTATACTCATTATGTTGGTGGGGGTCGTGCACCCTATCACCCTAAAATGTTATTGAAAGTGATTTTATATGCGTACACTCAAAATGTTTATTCAAGTCGGAAAATAGCGCAAATGGTGAAAGAAAATCTTCCGATGATGTGGTTGGCGGGATTGCAAACCCCTGACCATCGCACAATAAATGATTTTCGTAGTGTTCGTATGTCAAACATGATGGATTCTGTATTTGAACAATTTGTCCTTCAACTAGTAGAACAAGGACTTATCGACCTCGACCATATTTTTGTGGATGGTACGAAAATAGAAGCGAATGCCAACAAATATACGTTTGTATGGCGAAAATCCGTAGAAAAATATGATCAGAAACTACGAGCCAAAATTCAATCGTTTCTACAAGAAGCGCACCAAATCGCCTTGGAGGAATTAAAAGAAGAACAATTAGAAGAAGAATTAGAAAAATCATCGGCACAACTTTCTGAGAGAATAGAAGCTTTGGAAAAAGATTATAAACAGGAAGAAGACAAAGAAAGAAAAAAAGAACTTCGCTCTAAAAAATCCCAACTCACCAAACAACTGAAAACGATTCAAACGGATTATCTTCCACGATTACGAAAATACAAAGTACAAAAACAGATTCTAGGTGAACGAAATAGCTACTCGAAAACCGACCATGAGGCCACTTTTATGCGAATGAAAGAGGACCATATGAAAAACGGCCAACTCAAGGCGGGTTATAATGTTCAACTCGCCACACAACATCAATTTATCGTGGGATTTGAAATTTATCAAAATCCAGGAGATACTCGCTGTTTCCAACCATTTATGGAAAAGTTATTGGAATCGATGCCGAAGGAAAAGAAACTCAAGTATGTCATTGCCGATGCAGGATATGCGAGTGAAGAAAACTATTTATATGCGATTGGCGAAGAAAAAGAACCTCGTTTTGAATTATTAGCCCCATACCAAACCTATTTGAAGGAACAAAGTAAAAAGTTTAAAAAGGATTTATCAAAAGTACAAAACTGGAAATACATCGAAGAAGACGATTGCTTTATCTGTCCGAACAATCGGAAAGTCGTATTCAAGTATTATCAAAAAAGAAAAAATGCATCTGGATACATACAAGATTTGAAAGTGTACGAGTGTGAAGATTGTACGGATTGCCCGTTGAAGAATGGGTGTACGAAAGCCAAAGGAAATCGTCGAGTATATTGGAACACGATTTATGAAGAAATGAAAGCGAAAGCCAAAGCAGCTCTTGGTGACGAACAAAAGGCAGCTCTTTATGCGAAGCGTAAAGTGGATGTCGAAAGTGTGTTCGGTAACATCAAGGGCAATTTGCGTTTCACTCGATTTCTGTTACGGGGGCTTCATAAAGTCCGAACAGAATTCGGGATTGTGGCAATGGCCCACAACATACTGAAATGGGCCGCAAATTCCCAAACCAATTTCAAAAATAAGGAAACAGAGCGAATGGAAAAACTCATTGTTTTCTCCATTCGCTCTGTTTTTATGGACTTTTTAGACAAGCCCTTTTAATTATCGTCATTTTCTAAGCGTTGTAAATCTGCATTTTCCTGACCTTACGCTACCCCTATTAAGTTTGTATTTCTAATGCTGTTTTCTTAGTATTGCTCAATTTCAATAATATCTCCTAATTTTAAAACATGTTTTTTAGTCAAGTAATCAACAATTCGTAATTCTCTTTTTAGCTGATCGATATAATGAATATTGCCGACAAGCTTCTTTATTTCACCTTTTTGATAATAGGTGAATTGTAGAGTAATGTTCTCTTCCATAGCCTCACAGATAACTTCATTAAATTCTTCATATTTTTGTTCATCTAAAACCGGTTTTTCGACTTTATCTAAACTTTCATTGTATTTCCTTAGTAATTTCACATGCTCGGGCAGCATCATAGCTGTCCATTTTATGCTTCCACGATCCTGAATCATTGTTTATCCCATCCTTTGCTTTCTTTTCTTCATATTCGTTACGCATAATGCCCGCCGATCAGCTTGTTGCGGTGAAGACTCGTTCCTGCCTTCGTATACGAAACAGCGCGCAGCAGTGCATTGGAGCCGTGCTTGTTCCGAATCGCATCCATTACATATCCTAAACGATGCTCTTTTATGCGGTTCGGCCTAAACAAATCAAGCTGCATGCCGCTGTCTTTTTCCACGTTGGAAAGAGAGATGGAAATTTTTCTGACTGTCTTCCCCTCATAAAAACGATCAAACAGCAAAAGGCAGGCTCGATAAAGATCCATCGTAATATTTGTTGAGACATCCATCGTTTTGGAACGGTAAAATCCTCCTCCGCCTTCCTTTTGGCTGTAGCCGATTCCAAGGCTGATTGTTCTCCCCGCCATCCGGTGTTCCCTCGCTCTTTTTGCCACTTCCTCGCACATTTCTAAGATGACGCATTTCACCTCTTCGGGGTCCGGATAGTCGCGAAGCAATATTTGATTTTTTCCAAAACTGATTTGCCCCAGCATAATCGGAGAGCCTATGTCGGAAAGATCTATTCCCCATGCGTGGTAATAAAGCTGATTCCCCATGACGCCGAACTTCTTTTCAAGGAGCTCTAACGGATAATTTGCGAGCTGACCAACTGTAAAAATTCCCATTCGATTTAACGTTTTTTCAAGTCTTGTCCCAATCCCCCACATCTTACGCAACGGCTTGATGCTCCACAGCTTCGTTTTGACATCATCATACGTCCATTCCGCTATACCTTTCTTTTTCGCCTCCAAATCTAGACAAAGCTTCGCCATCAATATGTTTGGACCGATCCCAACCGCGCATGGGAGAGAAAATTCATTTCGTAAATCTTCCACAATTTTTTCGGCCAGACTATGCGCATCCCCCCAAAGTCTTTCTGTTCCATCCGCAGTAATAAAACATTCATCTACGCTGTAAACATGAATGTTTTCTTTCGGAACATAGCGGTTCAGCAGCCGAGTAATTTCAGCAGAAATCCGTAAATACGTCGCCATTTTCGGAGTGATGAGGCGGATGCGGGGGTCGTTTGGAATTTGAAATAAGCGGGATCCGGTTTGAATTCCGAAATCTTCCTTCAGTTTTGGTGAAGCGGCCAATACAATGCTTCCTGTCCGCTCTTTGTCCCCAACGATAGCAATGTGGGCTGTTAAAGGATCAAGCCCAAGTATGACCGCCGCACAGCTCGCATAAAAGCTTTTCATATCGATGCATAATATATGCCGGTTTGGAAACGATTCATAATTCATTCCATCATCCCCTCATGAGAATGTATGTTCGGTTTTATTTTATTTTTATTGTATGGGAATATACGTTCGGTTTCAATGGGAATTTGCGCCATTTTTCGCGGTACAAAAGGAGCATAACAACGAAGTACGGCATCGAAAAACAGATATTAAGCTTGGAAAGCTTATTCAAAATACAGCCGCGTTTTTTAGAAGATTTAAGTTGGAGACAAATCGGTGAAAGAGCTGAATTTTTTATCAAAATAAAAAGACGCTTGACGCGCCTTTTCAGAAGTGAGAGCGGAGATTTTAGCGAAAAGTCCGCCTTCAGCTTTCTGTTCATTTCCTGCATCATGCTCCCGGTCATTTTTGCCGAAACAAATTTCCGGCAACTTTTTCAAATAGGGAGGGCATGAGACGATAAACAAGCCCGCCAAGCTCCATCCAAACAGGCATATTAATTTCCCGTTTATTTGTCAGCATCACGCTCACGATTTTTTGTGCAACAGCTTCCGGATTAAGCATCCAGCGTTGGACGTTTTTCACATAATCCCCTGACGTATCGGCAAGATTGAAAAAATCCGTTTCAATTGGACCCGGATTGACAGATGTTACAAAAATCCCGCGGTCCGCCACTTCCATCCGCAAGCTGTTCGTAAAGCCTAAAACAGCATGTTTTGTAGCAGAATAGATGCTTGATTTCGGAGTAGCTATTTTGCCAGCCTGAGAGGCGACATTAATAATATGCCCTTCCCGTTGGGCCAGCATCATCGGAAGAACCAGCTTTGTCGCAGCAATTAATCCGAACACATTTACTTTAAACATTTGCTGCATCTCTTCGAATGTTGCTTCCTCTGCATTTCGAAAAATACCAAAACCAGCATTATTGACTAAAACATCCACTCGGTCAAAATTCTCTGTGATGTCCGTAAATACTTCGGAAACTGCGTCAAGGTCACTGACATCCAGTTCGTAATATGTACAAGAAATAGAGTGAGAGGCTTGAAGCTCATCCGAAAGTTTCTTGAGACGATCCTTCCTCCTAGCCAGCAAAACTAAATGTCCACCGCTTTCTGCAACGATCCTTGCGATTTTTTCCCCGATCCCGCTCGATGCCCCCGTAATAACTACCAATCGATCTTTAAGCCGCGAATTCATTTATTTGTCACCTCTTCGTTGCGCGGAAAAAAGTAAAACGCCATTTTCTATTCTTTTGTTAATTTTTCCATATTGTTCTAAATAATCAAGCTGAGCAACAGTTTCTGATATAGCAAATAAAAGCTCTTGTTGATAAGCAGCCGGAAAAAGAAGCTTGCAAAGAGCAAACACCGTCATTTCCTGTTTTTCTAAATGCTTTAATACGGTGAGCGCGCGTTCATGCTGTTTGTCTAAACGGTTCCGAATCAACAGGTGAGGATCGAAAAATTCATCTTTATGACCCGGAAAGACAACAGAAATCGGAATATGCAAAAGCTTTTTCAAAGATTCATTATATTGCAGCTGAGGTTTTGGACGCTCTTTTCCTTCATACGGCATTTCAAGAACAGGATTGGAGGAAATGGTTTTCAGCAAATGATCGCCGCCGATCATTCGGCAGTCTTCCTCATTGTACAAAACGATATGGCTTTGGGCATGTCCAGGAGTCTCAATGACTGTAAACCCAGGCATCCCGTCTATTTCATCTCCTTCTTGAATGGAGGAGGTCAGCGGATGATTGCGTGGATATAAGGAAAGATCAAGATGATCTAAGTGTGACTTAAACGACTCTGGGACGGCAAACTGCTTCAACAATTCTAAAAAAAATTCCTTTTGCCGATCAAAAAAACGCACATCATGAGAAAGCCAAGGAGCAAGCAAACGATGGCCCAAAACACGAAGATCGCCATCAAAAAAATCGAGCAAACCGATATGGTCAGGATGATGGTGGGTAAGAATGACTTGCTCAATATCCTCAGGCACAAGCCCTATTTCCTTCAGCTTATGTTCAAAAACTCTCCACGCTTCCTCCGTTTTCATCCCTGCATCCACTAATGTCAATGCGTCCCCTTTTACAACATACACGTTCACATCTTTAATCGGATAAGGTATAGGGATCGTTATTTTATAAATTGCATCTTTGCTGAACATTTTTGCAAACCGCCTTTAATTTTTTAATATAACTTATTTTACACATGATAAATCAATTTGTCATTTTATTCAAATAATTCATAAGTATACTTGACAAGCCGTAGGAACTGATAAAAAATTAATTCTACAACGCTTTTAGAATTTAAGGCAGGGAAACATTTCATCATACAAGCCTATCCAAAGCATGCGCTTCTGTTGCTTAACAGATGAATAGTAAAACGTTTTCTCGCTACCTTTCCAACTGAATCTCTTCTCTTTTAAACTAAGTTTATAGGGAAGAAGTTCAAAAGAAACATATAAAACAATCAGGAAGGAGTCTCTTTTTATGTACAAGTTTGGATTTATCGGAGCCGGATCTATGGCGGAAGCTATTATATCCGGATTGATCAACGGGAACAAGTGCCGGAGAGAAGAGATCGTTGTGACAAACCGTTCCAATGAAAAGCGGCTCGAGGAGCTGCAAAAAACATACGGCGTCACGATGACAAAAGATAAAAAGCATTTGTTTGACAACACAAAAACGATTTTTTTCGCGATGAAGCCGAAGGACGTTGACGAGGCAGTAAAAACAGTCCGCGAATACGCAACAGAAAACCATCTTGTTATTTCCATGCTCGCAGGCGTTTCAACGAAAGCAATTGAAACATTATTCAACAAACGTATTCCCGTCATTCGAGCAATGCCGAATACGTCCGCTACCATCAGACAATCAGCAACCGCCTTGGCACAAGGACAATATGCAACGGATGGTGACCTGTCAGCAGCTGTTGAACTGTTTCAATTGATCGGAACAGTTGAAATTGTTGAAGAAGACAAGCTCGATGCCGTCACAGGACTGGCAGGAAGCGGACCAGCCTATATTTATTACATAGTAGAAGCAATGGAAAAAGCAGCAGAAGAAATCGGGTTAGAAAAGTCCATGGCGCGCTCCCTCATTGTTCAAACACTTTATGGGGCAGCATTAATGTTAAAAACGTCTGACAAAGAGCCGTCTACTCTAAGAAAAGAAATAATGAGCCCAGGCGGCACAACTGAAGCCGGCTTAAGCGTCTTAAACGATCATCACGTAGATGAAGCTATTATAAGCTGTGTGAAACGGGCAGTCGAACGGTCAAAAGAATTAAACAGCGCTTTGGAGGAAAAACTGGTGAACGAACAATAATTTGAAATCGGACTCGGGTTCAGCGAGCAATACTGAACCCCTTTTTTATATTTACCAAGCAGATCATATGACAAAAATAATCATAATTGCTAAAATTTCAAAGGAAATATTTAGGGAGGCGAATAAAAGATGAAAGACCGATTATTATTTTCTCCATTTACGATTAAAGATGTCACATTGAAAAATCGAATTGTCATGTCGCCGATGTGCATGTACTCAGCCGCAAATAAAAAAGGATTTCTTGAAGATTTTCATTTCACACATTACATTTCAAGAGCGGTGGGACAGGTGGGCCTCATCATTCTTGAAGCAACAGCTGTTACGCCGGAAGGCAGAATTTCTGAATTGGACCTCGGTATATGGGAAGATGACCATATTATAAAATTGGCTGAACTTGTGCAGCAAATCAAATCATACGGAGCGAAAACAGGTATCCAGCTTGCTCATGCAGGAAGAAAGTCAAATGTGAGCGGAGACATATTCGCCCCATCTTCAATTCCTTTTGATCAAAACAGCCGTACACCGAAAGAACTGACAAAAGAACAAATAAAAGAAACGGTTGAAAAATTTCAATTAGGAGCAAAACGAGCTAAGGACGCAGGCTTTGATATCATCGAAATCCATGCTGCCCACGGTTATCTCATTAACGAATTTTTATCTCCGCTATCAAACAAGCGCAATGATGAGTACGGAGGAAGCTTAGAGAACCGCTACCGGTTTTTAAAAGAGGTTATCCAAGCCGTAAGGAAAGTGTGGGAAGGCCCGTTGTTTGTTCGTGTTTCCGCCAGTGACTATGTTGAAGGCGGATCGACGATAAATGATTACGTACAAATTGCTAAATGGCTGAAAGAGGATGGTGTCGATTTGATTGATGTCAGCTCAGGAGGGCTTGTCCCGGCAAATATAGATGTTTATCCCGGGTACCAAGTGCCATTTAGCGAAAAAATCAGACAGGAAGCAAACATCAAAACAGGGGCAGTCGGCTTAATTACTTCACCTTTGCAGGCGGAAGAGATTTTAAAAAACAACCGGGCGGATCTTATTTTTGTCGCCCGCGAATTATTGAGAAATCCATATTGGCCTTACCATGCAGCTAATGAACTAAACGCAAAAATTGAATCGCCGACACAATATGAACGCGGATGGCGCGTATAAAAGAAGAAGCTGTCTCAAAAAAGCCTTTTGAGGCAGCTTTTGTTTGCATATTGCATTTTCCAAAGCATACAGTGAGTGTTGAATCAACATATAATTCTTTCATTGCCGCAACCGAAAAAATTTTGAAAGTTCAGAGATTCTGCAAGAATCATGTCGACGATTTTTTTGCCCGATTATAGGACTAAATATACCTGTAGACGATTCTTTTATTCTATGTAAAAAAGGCGGCGAAAGTTTCATTTTTGGCATCCCCATACCATTTTCTACTTTTTAGGAATTGGGACACATAAAAAATCATGGGCAAGGCTTGCTTCAGGAAATACAGCCCTTGCTTCAGCCAGAAGCATTTGACAATCCTTTTCGCCTTGATATCGCGAGCTAATATGCGTCAGCCATAACGTTTTTGCGTTTGCCTCTAAAGCAATTTGCGCTGCTTGAACTGTTGTCGAATGAAAATAATTGTAGGCCAAAAGCTCTTCATCCTTTGCAAATGTCGCCTCATGCACTAAAACATCCGCATCCTTTGATAATTCGACGCTTTGCTTGCAATATCTTGTATCACCCAAAATCGAAACAATCCGTCCTTTTTTGACAGGACCTAAAAAATCTTTTCCATTCAAAACTCTTCCATCAGCAAGTTGGACTGTTTCGCCATTTTTTAATTTTTTGTATATAGGTCCTGGTTTTACTCCAATTTCTTTTAATCGATCCGCTAAAAGTGTTCCGGGCAGATCCTTCTCTATAATCCGATAACCGAATGAAGGGATGCCGTGCTCCAATTTCTTTACCTTAACGATGAATTGATCATCCTCAAAAACGGTTTCATCGTCAAATATTTCTTTTGTAATAAGCGGATATTTAAGATGAGTAAAGCTTAACTTCAAAGTTTGTTCCACAAATTCTTTAATGCCGGGAGGACCGTAAATTACGAGCGGGCTCTCGGCGCCATGAAAGGATCTTGTTCCTAACAAACCGGGAAGTCCGTATATATGATCACCATGCAAATGCGTAATAAAAATTTTTTCAATTTTTGCCGGTTTGATGTTCGTATATAAAATCCGGTGCTGTGTCGCCTCGCCGCAATCAAACAGCCAAATAGAACCGCGTTCTTCAAGCAATTCAAGCGCAATGGAAGACACATTTCGATGTTTGGCCGGCAGACCAGCACCTGTTCCTAAAAAATAAAGATTCAACGTTCGCTCCTCCAAATGTCTTTTTATCTGTTATTATAATACATTCATTCAATATTTAGCAGAAAAATCAGCAAATATTATTTGCGTTACAGTACGTTTACCTTTAAAATTAAATATTTGAACGGGTACATATTTTTAGCAAAATTTATAGCAAAACGATAAAGTGAGGTACGTTCAGTGAATACAATCCAGTTACCAAAAGCAATCATCATTATATTCGGAGCAACAGGAGATTTAGCAAAACGGAAATTATTCCCATCCATTTACCGTTTATATCAAAGCGGTAAGATCAGCGAAGAATTCGCGGTCGTTGGCGTGGCAAGAAGACCATGGACGAACGAAACGTTCAGGGAAAATGTTAAAGATTCCGTTGAAAATGCAGTTTCCGTCAACAGCGATCTAACATCCTTTACTTCGCATTTTTATTATCATCCGTTTGATGTATCGAACCAGTCTTCGTATCACAGCTTAAAAAGCTTACTTTCCGACTTGGATGAAAAATATCAAACGGAAGGGAACCGAGTCTTTTACTTGGCGATGGCGCCTGAATTTTTCGGAATCATCGCTAACAATTTAAAAGAGCACGGTTTAAAAGATACAAACGGATGGACAAGACTTGTCATTGAAAAGCCGTTCGGCCATGACCTAGCTTCCGCCCAAAAATTAAACGATGAAATCCGCGCCGCATTCGATGAAGAGCAAATTTACCGAATCGACCACTATTTAGGAAAAGAAATGGTGCAAAATATTGAAGTCATTCGATTTGCCAATGCGCTTTTTGAACATTTATGGAATAACCGTTTTATTTCCAATATTCAAATTACTTCAAGCGAATCACTCGGCGTGGAAGACCGGGGCAACTATTATGAAACATCCGGTGCGCTCAGAGATATGGTGCAAAACCATATGCTGCAGATGGTGGCCTTGCTTGCGATGGAACCGCCAATTAAATTAACGACTGACGAAATTCGTTCCGAAAAAATTAAAGTGCTTCGTGCTTTACGGCCAATTCAGGAAAATGAAGTCGACAGCTATTTTGTAAGAGGCCAATATACAAAGGGAATAATTAATGGAAAAGAGGTTATCGGCTACCGAGAAGAAGCAAATGTAGATCCCGATTCCAATACAGAAACGTTTGTGGCCGGAAAGATTTTGATTGACAATTACCGTTGGGCAGGCGTTCCTTTTTACATTCGCACAGGAAAGCGGATGAAAGAAAAATCAACAAAAATTGTTGTCGAATTTAAAGATATTCCAATGAACCTATACTTTAAAAAGGAAAGCGACCGCGTTCCAAACTTGCTTGTCATCCATATCCAGCCTGATGAAGGGATTACGCTTCATCTCAATGCCAAAAAAGCGGGAGTAAGCTCAGAGGCTACACCAATTAAGCTTTCTTACAACAATAACGGCATCGACGGCATGAACACTCCGGAGGCATATGAAAGATTGCTATATGATTGCATGCAAGGCGATGCCACGAATTTTACCCACTGGGATGAAGTCGCCTTATCATGGGCATATGTTGATCCGATTTCAAATGCATGGTCCCGTAAAAAAGCAGCCTTCCCTAACTATGAGGCAGGCTCGATGGGTCCTAAAGAAGCGGATGAACTTCTTGCCAAAGACGGCTTCCATTGGTGGCCGATCTAATGACATTTTTCAATTTAAAAGTGTTGCCTTATTAAAACACCCCTTGTACAAATAGGGGTGTTTTATCATATTGATGCTTTAATGATTAATAACGAATATCAAACTTTTGAAAGCCTTCCACTTCATCATGTTCCGTTAATTGTATATTTTCAACTTTTGAAAAAGGACTACCTTTTTGAATAGAGGCAAGAAAGTTCTGTAAATTTTGCTCCTCTCCTTCTGCAACGATTTCAACCGTTCCGTCCATCTTGTTTCGAACCCAACCGGAAATTTGGTGCTCGACCGCTTTTGATTGCGTAAAATATCGAAACCCCACTCCTTGCACACGTCCTGAAACAATGATATGGTATTGCTTCATTTTTTCACTCCTTTCATAAATATTCTTCATTTCTATCTTAATTTATTTTTTACCGAATTTAGATATAAACGAAACGGTTTGTGAAAGAATTAATCAAAAAAGTGATAGTTAAAAAATATATCCAATAGAGGCTGTCTAAAAAGTCAAATCCTCATTGAAAAATATCAATCTATCAACATTTCTAAAACATTAAAAGAGCGTCTATAAGCCGAAAAACGACTTATTAAACATCCCCATCCAAATTATAGAAAGTAAAGTTCATAGGGGGAATTTACACAATAATTTGGACTTGACCAAAGAATTTTGCAAGTTAAAAAGATAGAAAATCAATATAAGATGGAAAAAATCCAATCACAACTAACGCCAACCGAATGAAAAATATTAGAGTTCATAGATAATACGTGAAATTGCAGATGAAATGTTCATTTCCATCCGAACGGTCAAAAACCATGTCAACAACATTTTAAAAAATGGAAGAAAAAAGCAGCAAAAAAAAAAAAAAAAAAAAAAAATTAGGCTTATTTAAGAGGTAAGTTTAGTTATCGAACTTCTTAATTGCTTCTGGAGTTACCTATAGGCTTTTTTATTTATGTGATTTTATATTTAATAAATCACATTCCGTCCTTAGTGATTTTCCTTCGTTGAAATACGATGCCTAAATGACCACAAGAATAGGAAATGAAATGAGGATTATTCCAAGCTTTCCATAGTTTGATATAGTCTTCATAATTATATGGAAATTTTACAGCATACTGGTACATTTTTACCAATACAAATAGGGCTGAAACTATGAATGATATCCAAAGTTCAGCCCTTTTGTCGCAGATTTTTAACTACTTATTTTTTTTACGGCTTGCAATATCTATCCAGACTGCTAGTACAAGAATACTTCCTTTCACAATGTACTGCCAATAGGTGTCCAGCCCCATAAGGGACATTCCATTATCGAGCGATGTCATGACCATGGCCCCTATAATCGCACCAATAATCGTTCCAGATCCGCCCATTAAAGAGGTTCCGCCAATGACACATGCAGCGATAGCATCTAATTCATACATCTGACCAGCCGAAATGGTAGCAGAAGAAAGACGAGCTGTTAACACAATTGCTGCAACGGCTGATAACAATCCGCTAAATACAAACAGCAGCATCGTGCGACTTTTAATATTAATTCCTGATAAACGCGCAGCTTCTGAATTTCCGCCAATTGCATAAATATGACGGCCAAATGTTGTGTTATTCGCAATAAATGAAAAAATGACTGCCAAACCGATAACAAATATAATGGGAAACGGAATTCCTTTATAGCTGTTCATCGTGATGACGAATAAAACAATGAGTGAGCTAAGAAAAAGTATTTTCATGATTTCCAATGAAAGAGGCATTACTTCAAATCCATAATTTAAGCGAGTTTTTCGTTTTCTTATTGTTAAAATAACCAAAATGACTACTGCTAGTATGGCCAACACAATCCCAAACATATTTGTAAAATAGGCACTTCCAAGGGCAATAAAATTCGCATCAAAAATAGGAATGGTTGTTGATTTCGTTATTCCCATTAAGATACCGCGAAATGCCATCATACCGCCTAAAGTGACAATAAATGCAGGAATTGCCTGATAGGCAACTAGCCAACCCTGAAGTAGGCCAACAATTGCACCAGCAACTAACGTGATAACAATGACAACAATCGTTGGCATTCCCATCCAGTTACTAAATATGGCAGCAATACCTCCTGTAAGACCTACAATGGATCCGACAGATAAGTCAATGTGTCCGGCAACAATAACGAGGACCATTCCAATCGCTAAAATAGAAGTAACAGACATTTGAGTGAATAAATTTGAAAGGTTACGCGCTGTTAAGAATGTATCGTTCAAAATTCCAAAGAACAGCCAAATCGCAACTATGGCACCAATCATCGTGTAAGCCCGTACGTCAATTTTTCCGATTATATCTTTCAACGACTTTTTTTTGACATTTGTCTTTTGTTGAGCCGTCACTTTTAATTCCATTTATTTCCCTCCTCCCGTTGCTGCTGACATAATTTTTTCTTGTGTGGCTTCTTCTTTCGTCAGTTCTTTCACAAATCTGCCTTCGTTCATGACCAGAATTCGATCGCTCATACCAAGTATTTCAGGCAGCTCTGATGAGATCATAATGATTGCGACTCCTTCATTAACCAGCTGATTCATTAATTGATAAATCTCATATTTTGCCCCTACATCAATTCCCCGTGTAGGTTCATCTAAAATTAAAATTTTCGGCTTAGACATCAACCATTTGGCAATAACGACTTTTTGCTGATTCCCTCCCGATAATGCTCCAACTTTCGTTTCGAGAGATGCCGTTTTAGTTTTTAACTTCTGGACAAACTGTTGGCTTGATTTCATTTCTTCATTATGGTTCATAACGCCCCATTTGCTAATTTTTTTCAAACTGGCAAGAGTGGTATTTGTTTTCACATCCATACTTAAAACAAGACCAAAGCGTTTTCGATCTTCTGTCACTAATGCTATCCCTTCATTAATAGCATCTTGAACATTGCGAATGTGAACCTTTTTACCTTCTATCCATACCTCGCCTTCCCGTTTTCCCTCATATGCTCCAAAAAGACTTGTGGCAAGCTCTGATCTACCAGACCCCATTAATCCAGCTATTCCAAGGATTTCTCCTTTTCTAAGTGAAAAGGAAATATTATCATTTACCTTCATTTTTGGCATGTCTGGATGCCAGACAGAATAGTTTTTCACTTCAAGAATCGTTTCTTTTGGAGTTCGTTCAGCTTGCGGATATCGTTCCGTTAATTCTCTGCCGACCATTAAAGAAATAATTTCATCTTCACTTGTTTCATCTTTGGATAGAGTTGCAATGGATTTTCCATCACGTAAGACGGTTATGGAATCAGCTAAACGAAAAACTTCAGGCATTTTGTGAGAAATGTAAATACATGTTACCCCTTTTTTTCTCAATTCCTCTAAAATTCCCATTAATATTTCGACTTCACTCTCTGTTAAGGCAGCTGTCGGTTCATCTAAAATCAATATCTTCGTATTTTTAGACAAAGCTTTGGCAATTTCCACAAGTTGTTGCTGCCCGATGCCAAGTGAATAGATTTTCGTTTGAGGAGCCACATTTAAACCTACTGCATTTAACCATTCGGATGACTCATAAAACAATTGATCCCATTGGATGACGCCATATTTTTTCGGTTCTGCTCCTAGAAAAATGTTCTCTCCAACTGTCAAATCTTTAACGAGTGCAAGTTCTTGGTGAATAATTGCAATCCCTGCCTTTTCTGCATCTTTAATATTGCGGAAATGTACAGGGGTTCCGTTTATACGAATCTCTCCTGAATATGTTCCAGTTGGATATAATCCACTTAATACTTTCATTAACGTCGATTTACCCGCTCCATTTTCACCACAGAGCGCATGAATTTCACCTTTTTTCACTTTAAATGTTACACGGTCTAATGCTTTCACTCCGGGAAACTCTTTTGTTATTTGATCCATCTCTAACGAATACAACCATCTTCCCTCCCATTCGCAGCATGATAGAATGAGAAAGGTCTGACTCTTTTGGAAGAGTCAGCCTTTATAACATTTAATTCTGTTTTGGCCATTGATCTTTTGGAACATTTTGATAGACATCTTCTAATTTGTGAAATCCATCTTTAATGACAGTATCTAGAACATTTTCTTTCGTTACAGCAATAGGATCGAGAAGGATAGATGGAACATCGATTTTACCGTTCGGTATTTTTTGATCTGTTTCGATTTTTTCTCCTTTTGCAACAGCTACAGCTATTTCAGCCGCTTTCGTGGCAATAGCATGAATTGGTTTATAAACCGTCATTGTTTGCGTTCCTTCCACGATGCGTTGCAGCGCAGCCAACTCTGCATCTTGACCAGACACAGGGATTTTCCCTGCCAGTCCTTGAGCCGCTAATGCTTGAATGGCGCCGCCAGCTGTGCCATCATTTGCTGCTATAACTGCTTGAATATTATTTTTATTTGCTGTTAAAGCGTTTTCCATATTTTTCAATGCTTCTTCAGGCTTCCAGTCCTTTGAGAACTGATCATAAACAATCTTAATATCCCCTTTTTCTTCAAGCGGTTTTAACACATTCATAGCTCCTTCACGGAATAGGTGTGCATTATTATCTGTATCGGCACCACCGATGTATACATAGTTTCCAGTCGGTGCTTGCTTAACAATCTCTTTCGCCTGCATTTCCCCAACTCGAACATTGTCAAAAGATACATAGTAGTCTACATCTGCATTTTTAATCAGGCGGTCATACGAAATAACCTTAATTCCTTCTTTATGCGCTTTGTCAACAATAGCTGCTGTAGCTTCTGCATTATGTGGTACAACAACTAACACATCTACCCCTTCGGAAATTAATTGTTCTGCTTGATTCAATTGAGCAGCATCATCGCCATTAGCCGCAAGCGTTTTTACTTCTGCTCCTAATTCCTTTACCTTTGCTTCAAACAGGTCTTTATCGCGCTGCCAGCGCTCCTCCTTTAACGTATCCATTGAGAAACCAACCACAATTTTGTCGCCATCTTCTTTTGCTTGACTGCTTTTGTCCTCGTCTCCCGATGAAACAACGCCGCATCCTGTTAAAGCAGAAGCTAAAACAAGTGATGCAGCTGCCATCGATAAAGTTTTCCACCATTTCTTCATTTGAAACCCCCCTCGTAATGTTTACGCTTTCATTTTTAAGCCTATCACGCATATGAAAACGATTTCTTTCTTATTTCCTTCACTTTTTCGACTTATAAAGGGACATTTTTCACCTGTAAAAATTTTACTGACTACCAAAATAGGATTCTTTTAATATTTGTCAAAAAAGTGCTAAAAAAAAGAGCACCCCTCCTGCACGTATAGGAGAAGTGATCGAATTTATCATTTATTTTTCTGCAGTTGGTTTCGATACTCTTTTGGCGTCATTTTTGTAACTTTTTTAAAAACTCGGCTAAAATAGTTAGGATCGTTATAACCAACATAATAAGAGATTTCTTTTACGTTAAGGTGGTATTGTTTCATCAGTTCTTTCGCTTTTTCAATACGCATGTGTGTTAAAAAATCAGAGAACGTTTGGCCCGTTTCCTGTTTAAATCGTTTACTAAAATAGTGTGGATGAAAATTCATCAATTGAGCGACTTCCTCTAGTGTAATATCTTCGTGAAAATGATCAGAAATAAATTGAAGTGCTATATCTAGTCCCTTCGTATTCTCTGAATTTAGTAAAGCTCGATTCTTTTCTTTCTTGTCTGAATCGTGTGCAGCCTCTACTTCTGAAATATGTTTTACCCGTCCAAAATACGGTTGAGATGTTACAGCCAGAAGAGCTTCTTGATATGACTTTTTAAAGCCTTGAATATCCTTTTGCAAAGTACCAATTCCTATTTTAATTTTTTTGTTTGTTCGTTTTTCGATTTCCTTCAACCATTTCATGGAAAGAGTAATCCATTGATTTCTCGTCATGTCCTGATCGGAAGGAAAAGAAAATATCGTCATACGATGATCGATTAAAGGACTGCATATACACTCTTGTTTATTTTTCATATACCTTTTGACAATTTGGTATAAATCTTGTTTCTCTTCCATCTTTATATCGGAAAATTCAATGACAAAGGCTACACTAGTTCGGTGAGGGATTTTTAACAGAGAAAGCAATTCATCCACGTCTGTTTCTGATACTGCATCCATCATAATCATTAGGGCACATTCGGATTCACTAATTGAAAAAAGGTGTCCCAGCTTTTCTTTCATTTTCAGTTCCTTCTCACGATTTAGCAATTCTTCTTCTAATTCTGATATACATTTTTTCAACACAGAGACAATTTTCTCTTTTTTAGCTGGTTTTAAAATATAATCATTCACACCGAGTTCAATGGCTTCTTTTGCATAGGAAAAATAATCAAATGCAGTTAATATAATGATTTTAATCTTAGGATTTTGTTTTTTTATTTCTTCAATCGCCTCCAGTCCTTGAATACCAGGCATTTTTAAATCCATAAATATAATTTCCGGCTGATGCTTTTCCATCTGTTGTATCGCCAATCGGCCATTTTCAGCATGAAAAATTTGAAATTGATTGGGCAAACATTTTTGAATCATCAATTCTAACCCTTCACGCTCTAGAGGTTCATCATCTGCAATGAGAAGTTTATACATGCATCTTTTCCCCCCTTACTCTTGGTAATGACAACAAAATCGTGGTGCCGCGACCTTGCTTGCTTTTAATATCCACGATATCATGTACTTGGTAAAATAATCGCAAACGTCGAAACACATTTTCCATTCCTAATCCTGTTGAATGTCCTGTTGATTTTTTAATTGAAAAAGATGGTGACTCGAGTATTGTTTTCACAATCCTTTCATCCATCCCTACACCATTATCCGAAATTTTCACCAACACTCTTCCTTCTTTTTCTTTGACGCTTAACTCAATAACAGCTCCTGATTCCATTGATTCGATCCCGTGGACAAAAGCATTTTCAAGCAAAGGCTGAATCGTAAGTGCAGGTATTGATTGGTCTAAACAATGATTATCAATCTCCATTTGAAATGAAATACGGTCACGAAATCGTGCTTTTTGTATGGCAAAATACTCTTTTGCATTTTCAATTTCTTCACGCAGCATGACAGGTTCGTTTAATTTCCGCAAATTATATCGTAATAAATTGGAAGTAGAAATGGTTAGTTCACTCGTTTTTTCAGCTCCTTCAATATATGCAAGCTTTGAGATCACATTTAATGTGTTAAATAAAAAGTGCGGGTTAATTTGACTTTGAAGTGCTTTTAACTCTAATTCTCTCATTAATTTTTCTTTTTCTAGTATTTCCATATTTTTAGAGATTAATTTTCGTAAATTTTCAATCATCTGATTAAACACTTTTCCTAGTACCCCAACCTCATCATTTGGCTGGTATATCGGCACGTTCGTATTTAAGTCTCCCGCAGCGACTTGTTTAGCTGTTTGAACAAGCTGCTGAATGGGAATGACGATACTTCGAGACAGCCAGATAGCAAATACGATACTTAATGCTGTGGTTACAATAAACAAACTTCCTCCCCATTTATTCATATTTTCGTTAATTGCCAACATACTATTATACACAGGCTGGTATTCACTCAATTCCATGTCTACTAGTTGTTGGCTATCCTCCCGAATGAAAGAAGCAACTCTTTCTATTTCTTTGAATTGATCAGCTTGATCCAGAAATTTTTTTTCTTTTAAGTTTGTTAAAATAGCTTCTTCCAGTTGGAGAAAAGTATTGATCATATTTTTGTAATTATCAACTACTAAAGCATTACTGGCCGAATTGTTGCTTAAATTACTTTGCAGAGCTTCTAAATTAGCTTTATGTTTAATTAGCAAGTTAAGATTTTCTTTGTCTTGATATATGAGATAGCTGCTTAAATAGCGAAGATTTTCTTGAGTTTCATTGGAAATTTGTTTGTATAAGTAAATACGATGGACCATGAAGTCATAGCTCTTTTGAACTTTTTTTCCACTATCAAAAATAAAAAATGCTATAGTATTGAGTAAAATGACGAGCAATGGAATAAAGATAAACAATTTTGTCCGTATATTCACGGTGTTACCTCCATTTGTACGTTTGATGCATCTACTTTTTTGCTTGAAGTAAAATATACGTTTGGAATAGGTTGTCCTTGCAAATGCTTGGACATTAATTGAACAGCAATAAAACCCATTTCATATGGTTTTTGAATGATGGTTGCTGTAATCTCTCCTTTTTTTATTGCCAATAATGTTTCTTCGACGTCATCAAATCCAAAAATTTGAATATCGGATCGTTGCAAATTTTTCACAGCCAC
The DNA here is from genome assembly GCF_038000355.1 of Aeribacillus sp. FSL M8-0235. Classification (NCBI taxonomy): domain Bacteria; kingdom Bacillati; phylum Bacillota; class Bacilli; order Caryophanales; family Bacillaceae; genus Aeribacillus; species Aeribacillus sp. FSL M8-0235. The sequence continues at coordinate 2,464,646 of NZ_JBBOBW010000001.1, forward strand.
TGTCATACCAATTGCATCTAAAGCACTTGTCCCAACCATCACTGAAATATCGGGATATTTTCTTAACATAATATCAGCTTGAATGGACGCTTGTATTCTTGAAATATTGGATGCTTGGACTTCCACTACTTCTAACCTTGGATGTTGTTTAATAACTGACAAAAAACCATCTAGCCGCTCCTGTTGATTGTCAGATGATTCACTCCCAATAATAACCCCAATTTTATGCTGCCCTGTTGTCATATCTACCACGGTTTTCCCAAGCAATTGACCAGCTGCAAAATTGTCTGTCCCTACATAGGAAAGACGACGGCTCGCTTTAGCATCTGTATCAATTGTGATAATTGGAATATTTTTGGATATTGCTTTATTAATGATTGGAGTAAATGTTTCTTCATCCAAACTTTGAACAATGATTCCATCTACTTTAGAAGCAATTGCTTTTTCTAATAACTTAATCTGTTCTTCAATACTTGTTCGTAACGGAGCGACATATTCAACTTCTACTTGAAACTTTTTTGCAGCATCCTGAGCACCTTTTTCTACTTTCCGCCAGTATGGATTATCGAATTCTTGAGCAATAAGAATAAAATGCGGAGGTTCTTCATGTAGGGAAACCCTTTTGTCAAGAGCTTCCACTGTCTCTTCCATCTGCTTTGACGTCCATATAAATTGAATAAAAACATATAGAAACAAAATAATTAAGAATAAAAAAGTTAATGTCCATCTTTTGTTTGACATATATTTCACCTTTAGCTCAAATAAATTGTAACCGTTTACAGTTAATCCGATTAAATATTTTGATAATCTACAAGCCTTATATCTATTAATATTATTATAAACTAGTGCGATTTCCTTTTTATTTTTCATAAATTTCTCATGTATGACTCCTCATAGGGAAATAATTCATAGCTTTTGTCTTACACTGATCGCTTTTTCCCTTTAGGAGTCTCGCGAATTTCACTTTAAATGAGGATAGCTTTCCATTGAAACATCGTTCTACTATTTTTCGGTAAAAAGGTTAAAAATTAATTATCAAAAATGTTACGGCCGTAGCTTTTTGCATACAAATTTCCATCCTCTAATCACCATTTCTTTACAAAATGAGCCAATGCCAGCAAAGGAAAAATATATTCATAGCTTGGATAATGAATGTAAAATCCGCCAGGTAAGCCTTGACCTTTTGGGTATGTGATTGTCCATGAATTTTCATCTTTTGAATTTAATAAATAGTTCACTGCTTGATTCATTTGTGGTGTAACCGTTTCTTCTGCCGCTGCCAAAGCGTCTAATGCCCACGCGGTATGCACTCTAGTACTAGCTGGTAAAGGGATAAATTTTTTCTGTATATCACTTTTACAAGACTCTCCCCAGCCCCCATCGTCATTTTGAATGGAGTATAACCATTTCACAGCCTTTCGTACGGCAGGGTGATCTCTTCTCACCTTTACTGCGATTAAGCCTGTTAATGCACACCATGATCCATAAATATAACAAATTCCCCATCGTCCATACCAAGAACCATCGCTTCGTTGATTTTTTAAAAGCCACTTTACCCCTTGTTTTATAAACGTTTGATTGTAGCTTGATCGTGTAAAATTCCCTAAAAACTCCAACGTTCTTCCCGTTAAATCAGGCGTTGATGGGTCAAGAAGCATTTTTTCCCCGCCTTCTATCGGAAGCCAAGATAGCGATGACTTATTGACATTTTTTTCGAACGATCCCCAGCCTCCATCATCGTTTTGCATAGACAGGAGCCATTTCATTCCTCGATCCCAAAAGGAGCGATTATTTAATGCTTCTTTTCGCAACGCGCGTAAAGCCGCTGTTGTATCATCAATATCCGGATTCATCGTATTAATATTTGAAAATCCCCATCCCCCCGGTATTTGATACGGATTATGAACAGCCCAATCACCATATAGATAGTGCTGGCGAGAAAGCAAATATTGATTTGCTCTTTGAATAGAAGCTGACGCAGATGGTACACCAGCTTCTTGTAATGAATAGCTTAATAATGCCGTATTCCAAACAGTTGCCGTCGTGTATTGAATATGAGTGTGTCCATCTATTGTTGTCTTCATTGACTTTAGCCCTTGAACAGCCCGAACAATAACTGGATGCTTTTTCGAATATCCTAGAGCCATCAGAGCAAAAATCATTAAAAATGTTGAACTAAAGTAGCTATAAAAGGTACCATCTTGTTCAATTCGATTTAACATATATTGTTCTGCTCGATGTAATGCCAATCGATGAAGCTCAAAAGGAATACCTACTAATTGTTTCATGCCGTCATATATAAACGAAAAAAAAGAACGCCATTCAGAAGAGTCCAAGTCCCAAAGGTCTTCATTTCTATGAACATATAAGTCTGATAAGTCAGGAGTATGCTTTGTCTTTATACTAAACTTGCGATCAGCAGCAATCAATATTGGTATTAAATTGGCTCTTGCATAAACGGAAAAGTCAAAAAAATTTACAGGAAAAGTAGTTGGAAATAAAATGAATTCGATCGGCAGATGAAAGGATTTAGGCCATTTGATTTGGCCCGTTAAAGCAAGCATGACTTTCGTAAACATATTTACTTTTCCAATGCCACCATAGTTTATGATAAACTTCCTAGCTAGTCGCATGTTTGTATTGTTTTGATCGATGAATCCCGAATAAAGTAAAGCATAGTATGCTTCAACTGTTGTGGATAGATTTCCCTTCTCTTCATCGTAAAACAGCTTCCATGCTCCGTTTTTCTCCTGTTTACTTAATATCCTGTCAACGAGTGATTGAATGAATTGTTCATCATGAATTTCCAATGTTCGTAATAAGATAATCATATAACAATCTGTGGCAATACCCGTTTCAAATGGGAAATCCCAAGCTCCGTCAAAATTTTGCCTCTTTAGGATTAATTCCGCCAATCGATTGATTTCAGCTTCAATTCGTTGTTTCATCCTATTCACCACCACTTCATGTAGTAAGTTTTAGCTTATTCCTATACATATTCAGCTTTTATGGAAGCTATTCGATGAGGGAGGAATAGGATGGTCTTTCCATGGTTGAACAACAATAAATTGATCGATCAACAGCTTTTGAAAATTAAGGAAGATCTCGTCGAAAAAATGAAAAGTAACGTAAATCAGCCTATGCCTCCATTACAAACATGGGAACAAAACATCATTGATTCCATTGTGAACGTGACAAATACACTCAACACTAACAACGTAACTAGAACAGCTGCATATTTAAATTTTTATATCAGGCATCCAGACATCCATTGGGCGCTCTTAGGACATATGGTTTCCCGGAATGGAGGATGGCATATGACAGATTTAAAAGGAGACTTGTTATCAAGGCTAATATCAGAAAAGGAGCAAAAAAACTACTTTTTATTTTTAGAACGTGGAAATTGGTTAATCTTTCAAGATGTATTCCCGCAATTTTTACTTTATCACCACAGCTTGCGCATGAAACGAAACTTATTTTACCTCCTCCCCTATTTAAACGTATCAACATTTATGGAAACAATCTGGAATCACTATTGGGAAAACAGAAACTATTATCTACTGGCAATCGCAACGGTCATCAATGAACAAAACTATTTAGAAAAACATGTTATTCAAAATCATCATTTTCAAAAGACCGTATTAAACACGATTGGTTTCAAGCTTTATGATTTTTTGCGATTTAATCACATCATCTTTCCGTATGTCGAAAATGAAACAAAGCCTGCTTTAATCGGAGCGACGCTGCAGCATTTTGCATCGCTTCATGAACGAATTATGTTAGGTAAACGTTTATATTCTTTGCTTTTTCACCAAGAGAACGTTTTACAAGGAGTGCTGCGTTGGGCAAAAAAAAATAAGCATACAGGTTCGAGAGCAGACTACTGGGGGCACCTCTTTCATCATGTGAAAGAATCATTGCCAGGCACAATCTATAAACGAAGGACAAAAAAGTGCGAGTTGAAAAAAGGAGAGCCGCGCATTTACAGCCCTCAATTAAAATTCGCTTGGGGAAATATCAAACACGAAGACGCGGACAGTGGAGATTGGTTCCATGATTGGAAGGTCATCCACTATTTAAAAGAAGAAACATTTTCAGGCGGGGATATTTATGAAGATTATTGTAAAACAATCGAAAAAATTGAACTTACCATCATGGCGAAAAAAGCAATTTTTCTTAGAAAGGAATAACATTGCTTTACTTGCTGCAGCACTTTTTGCCTCTTTACTTGGAACATACTTAGATTTGATTTTTGTTGAATGCAGATTTTACGCCTTTCCAAAACGATTGTTCCCGAAAATCTTCTCTATTAACATCTTGTTTACGCTCGTCATTCTACCTATTATCACCGCCTCATTTTTAATCGTCATGCATAAAATCCGTCCTTTTGTTCGCCCAATCCTACTTTGCTTAATTGGTATTTTAGCCTGCATTTTTGAACAAGCGGCTGAACGAGCGGGCGTGTTTATCCATTCTTCTAATTGGAATCATTTCTATTCTTTTTTTGGATATATCCTTTTCTTTATAATTATATGGAGATTTTACAGCATACTGGTGAATTCTCCCCAAAACAATTAGGGCTGCAACGTTCAGCCCTTTGAAGCTGTCGATTACGGGAAAAGAGGCTCCCAATAAAAGGATCAATGAGATTCTGGAGAATGATAAATCGGTGATTTTTTCGGTCTTGACAATAATTGCTGTTTTAAGCCCGACAGCATAATTAACGGCATCGATTTTGAAATAGCTGAAGCATCCAGCAAAAATATTATTATATTTGATTTAACACATAATGTTCCAGTTCGCTTTCGCTGTATTGATTGGCAACTTGATGAATTTTCCCGTTTTTCAGCAATAATATTTCATCGGCCAATTTATGGGCGATCGGGATCATATGCGTGGAAAGAAGAACAATATTTCCCCTTCTGGCATAAGAAACGAGCTTCTTATAAGTTTCAGCAATGTTAATCGGGTCTAAAGATACTAGCGGCTCATCCAACAGCAATACCCTCGGTTTTATTAAAAAAGCAACGGCTAAAGCCAGCTGGTGCTTCATTCCATGCGAATAATTGATGACCAGTTCGTGGATAAACGACTGAATTCCTTGTTCTTCACAAAACCTTTCCAATTCATCTTTCGACATATTCAAATGATAGATTTTTTGAATAAAATCTAAGTTGTCAAAGCCAGATAAAAAATCTAGAAAAATTGGCTTCTCTGAAACATAATGAACAAGCTCATTAAGCTTTTTGTTATCTTTTATTATAATCGTGCCGGAATCATAAGCTAGAATGCCGGACAAAATTTTCATCAATGTCGTTTTTCCCGCACCATTCCTCCCTAATAGACAATAGATATTATTTGGTTCTAATGTAAATTGAACTCCTTTTAATATTTCCATTTTCGCCAGATACGACTTTTTTAAATCCGCAACTTGAATCATCTTTTTCAACCCTAACTTATGTTAATTTTTAACATTTCCCTCTATATTTAAAGAGGAGACAACATAATCCCATTGTTGATTCTTAATTGAAGCTGACTGCAAGCCAACGCGACCGCTGTCTTCCCAGCCTATATAAAATGAAGCGAAATGTTGATAAGCTGTCCATGACCGATCGCTGTTGAAAAAGCAGCAAAAATTAGCATAGTGAATAATGTGACAAAAATGGTGCGTTTTATTAATAAATTTTCGTAGAAGCCGATTGTTTAGGTAAATTCCAAGCACGCCATCATTCAAAAATCAATGAAATCGCTCATAAAAGAAGCCTCTTATTCGATCGATTTTATGAAAAATTAAAAATAAAATTGTACAAACACAAATGAGACTTAGCATTTCTCCTAAAAATAAATTGTTTAAACCTATTAGACGCAGCAAGGATTTTATAGCAGCAACGAAGGCAAAAAAGAGAACGATTAAAATCCCGCCTAATTTTTCAAACGCTTTTTCGTCAATAAAATATTTTTCAAATTGATAAATAAACGTACAATAAATGATTAGACTGGAAAATATAAAGGCAAATCCTAATAAAATAAAGGATAATGCTGCCAGATCAGCAGATATCAACTTCGCAGAAATTAGTAAAATCACCACAATGAAGTATTGAACCCATAAAATATACGAAAACATAACAGACGTTTGAATGATCGAAAGTTTATGTCTTTTACAAAGCAAAATGATATTCGAATGATTATGATTCATGAATAGAGAAATAAATAGAAAAACTGTAAAAAGGGATATATCATTCACCTTTATAGGAAGAGATTCGACAAATAGAAACAGCAGAACAGTTAATGTATACGTCACGAAAAAATGGCTGTTGATGATCCCGTTTGATCTTATATAATTGAAAAAAATATATAATGACTTCTTTTTAGGCAAATGGTATTTAGAAAAAGATCGTATTATTTGCTTTTCAATGAATAAATAATCGCAGGCTTTATGAAAGAAAAACAAGCAAATTCCTATTAAAACAATGCCCAGCCAAAACAGCCATCCATGTATTCTCAACTCATATAAATTGACTTCGGTAGGGACAAATTTTATTACAAAATCCGCAAAATCTCCGTGAATAAAATAACGAACGGCAGAACCAACAAAAAATTCAAGATCTTCTTTTTTTCCATTGATGAATAAACAGAGAAGCAAATAAATGAAAGAAATAATGAACCGATTGCTTCCAAAGGGGTAGCTTCGCTTGAACACAAATAATAAAAATTTTATAAATGCCAGCACAAACCCATAGAAGAACAAAAATGAAAAGATTTGCAGAAGAAAAACAAAGCCTGCATAGGAGTTGTAATATGTCTGTACGATAAAAAAAGGCAATGACATGAGCAAAAGAAACAGCCATATTAAAAAGAAGCCTAAAAATTCATTAGTAATGATCAATTTCTTCTTTATGTCTGCAGAAAATCTGCTTTCAATTGCAAAATTGCGAATTTCATCGCTGACACCGCTTCCAGCCTGAATTATACACAGTTGCAAAATAAATAAGATAATCAATAAATTCAATGTTTTTATGGGCAAGGAAATATGGTGAAACAAGATTTGGAATAAGACCGCAAGTACAAACCAGAATATATAAGCAGCCAAACATACAAAAACAGCATATCTTTTCAGTATTTGAAGGATCGGATTAAAAATATTAGACTTCAATCCAATTCCATCGCTTAAATAAAAAAGCCTGTTTATAAATACTTTGATGATTTTATTCGTTAATAAATAGCATAATTTTAAATACATGTCTTATCATACTCGCTTACACAAGTTTAGATCGGTTTTCTCATGAATAAGGATGAATTATGTGATATTTTAAGAGTACTAAATTTTAAAAGCCGCTTTTAGTGCACCCTTTATAATAAACTGCATAACTTCATCCTGATGCCATATTAGAAAAGATCACGTCACATAATGTATTCTTCATCAAATACGCAACCTCCTAAAAATGTAAAAGCCAAATAGACGAATAAAGAAAAAATGGTGAAAAGGAGCGGCTTTTTCCAGCTTAAATTCGCCATTCTTTTCAATAGAATAAAAAGAGTAAAAAGACCTGAGAGTAAAAACGGATTGGCTACAATGAAAAAAATATTCGAAGTATCTCGGAACATAAACAATTGCCAAATAATCGATAACGCTAAAAAAGAAGTGAAAATAAGATAAACTCTATAAAATAAAGAAAATTGTAAAGGAATTCTAAATAGAAATTTTACGAAAAAATGAGTAATGGAAGCTCCTACAAATAATTGCATTATGACTGATAATATAATAAACACGAGGACAATTCCGAAAACTGCATAAGCCGGCGCCCCTTCTTTTTTCAGCATGATTGGAATATTTTCCGCCTCTGAGCCCATCGATATATAGATGGACAGAATGATCGAAATGAACGACAATGTAAAAGCAATAAAAAACAATACATAGCTGGAAAATTTATTATCCTTTATCCATTGGATCATTTTTTATCACTCATCTCGCTTTTTAGCAAATGAATTATAAGTCTAGTTTTATATCTTAATGGAATATATAACCTTTATTTGAATTTATAGTAATTTATGTTGAAATTTTTATCAAGAAAAATTTTGTATTTTTCTTTTTCAAAATGAAAAATAGCAGAACGGTGCTCACGAGAAAGAAATCATGGCGAAATGAAAAAGCATCGGTTAAAACCGATGCTTTTTATCGTTATTTATTCAGCCAATCTGTATGGAAGATGCCTTCTTTGTCAACGCGCTGATACGTATGAGCGCCGAAATAATCGCGCTGTGCTTGAATTAAGTTTGCCGGCAATGTTTCAGTGCGGTAGCTGTCATAATAAGCAAGAGCGGCAGAGAAGCACGGCACTGGAATTCCTCTTTCGATGGCAATCGCAATAACTTGTCGTAAAGCTCCCTGATAGCTTTCAACAATTTCTTTAAAATAAGGGTCCAACAGTAGGTTTGGAAGATCAGGGTCGCGATCGTAAGCGTCTTTGATTTTTTGCAAAAACGCTGCGCGGATGATGCAGCCGCCGCGGAAGATCATGGCAATATCGCCGTATTTTAAATTCCAATTATATTCTTCGCTTGCTGCTTTCATTTGCGCAAACCCTTGAGCATAAGAACAAATTTTGCTCATGTACAGCGCTTTGCGAACGGCTTCAATGAGTTCTTCCTTGCTTCCTTCATAAGGCCGTACATTCGGTCCGCTCAACAGTTTGCTTGCTTTAACACGCTCTTCCTTCATGGCGGAAATAAAACGGGCAAATACCGATTCAGTAATGATCGGAAGAGGGATTCCTAAATCGAGCGCGTCTTGGCTTGTCCATTTTCCTGTTCCTTTTTGCCCGGCGGTGTCAAGAATGACATCGACAAGCGGTTTTCCTGTTTCTTCATCGATTTTTGTGAAAATATCTGCTGTAATTTCAATTAAATAGCTGTCGAGCTCTCCTTTATTCCATTCAGCAAACACTTCATGAAGCTCTTGAGCATTTAACCCTAGAACATGTTTTAAAATGAAGTAAGCTTCGGAAATTAATTGCATATCTCCGTATTCAATGCCGTTATGCACCATTTTTACGTAATGTCCTGCTCCGTCTGGACCAATGTAGGTGGTGCACGGCTCACCATTTACCTTAGCGGCGATCGCTTCAAAAATTGGACGCACAAGCTCATGAGCCTCTTTTTGTCCTCCCGGCATGATGGAAGGGCCTTTTAAAGCTCCTTCTTCCCCGCCGGAAACCCCTGTGCCAATGAAATGGATGCCGCGTTCAGCGAGCTGTTTGCTGCGGCGTTGAGTATCTTTATAATATGTATTTCCGCCGTCAATTAAAATATCTCCTTCATCGAGATATGGAAGAAGCTGTTCAATAGTTGCATCAGTCGCAGCACCCGCTTTAACCATCAGTAAAATTTTTCGAGGCTTTTCAAGAGAATTGACAAATTCCTCTATACTATACGTTCCGACGATTTTTTTTCCTGCTGCTTCTTTTAGCATTTCGTCTGTTTTTTCTGAAGAACGGTTGTAGACAGAAACGCTGTAGCCTCTGCTTTCAATATTCAATGCTAAATTTTTTCCCATTACTGCTAATCCGATAACACCTATTTGCTGTTTTGACATATGAATACGTCCCTTTCTATTTCGAATAACTATTCTACAGAACTGAAAATACCATAATTAATAGATTGTTTTCAAGTCAAAGCCATATACAAAGTACAGGCTTAAAAAACTTATTTAAAGAAAAAATCTTTCCCGAAGCTCGAGCCGAAAGAATCAATCTCTTTATGCATGCTCAGTCCTTTTTTGATAATTCCTTCTCCATATTTTTCAGACAATTTTTCTATCGCCTGATGGAGCGGTTCATTTTTCGCTTCTTCTTCAAAAGTAAATAGATCAAGCTGTTTAAAAGCATTTTTTTTGTGCATCACATCCTGCCCTGTTATGCCGAGCAGGCGCACAGGCTCATTTTTCCACAGCTTTTGAAAAACAATCAAAGCATGCTGGAAAATTGTTCTTTCATCATCGGTTGGGTTTTCTAATTTCATACTTTTTGTTACAGTCGTCCGGTCTTTATAGCGAAGCATCACTGCAACTTTTGTCGCTACCGCCTCTTTTTTCTTCAATCGGAGACTTACCGATTTCGCCAAACTTTTCAGGGCATTCTTTAACTCTTCTTCATTTGTTGCATCTTCGGGCAGCGTCATCTGATTTCCGACGCTTTTAAAATCATAAACGGACGATGGATCAACCGGGCGATGGTCAATGCCGTTTGCTTTTTCTTTTAACCTTAATCCATTAATGCCAATTATTTTTTCTAGTTGAACGTCGTTTCCTCTTGCAAGGTCACCGATTGTCCGAATTCCGATCTTCTTTAATTTTTCAGCTGTTTTCGCCCCTACGCCATGCATCTCTTCTACATCAAGAGGCCACAATTTCTCTTTAATATCCCTCTTCCTTAAAACCGTTATGCCTAAAGGCTTTTTCATATCAGAAGCTGTTTTAGCCAAAAATTTATTCGGGGCAATTCCGATGCTGGACGGCAGCTCCAACTCATCAAGAAGCCGCTGTTGAATTTCTTTTGCCAGATCGAGCGGATGTCTTGCGACGTCTGTGACATCCATATATCCTTCGTCTATAGAAACCGGCTCTACAATCGGTGTGTATGAACATAAAATCGCAAACATTGCTTTCGATGCTTTTCGATAACGATCAAAACGGGGCTTTTTGACAATTAAATTCGGGCAAAGCTTCTTTGCCTCCCATACTGGCATGGTCGTCTTTACCCCAAACGCTCTAGCTTCATAGCTGCAAGTCACAACAATTCCTTTCCTCTCCTCCGGGTTGCCGGCTATCGCAAGCGGCAGCCCTTTTAACGACGGATCAAAGGCAGCCTCAACAGATGCGTAAAAACTATTCATATCAATATGCAAAATAACGCGGCTCATACACATCACCCAATATCATTGTACCATACATAAATAAAAGAGGCTCCCTTGTTCTTTTGAATGGGCGGACAGAGCTGAATGAAGCTGGCATTTCTTGCTGCCTGCTATGCAAATGCTTTAAAAATAAAGGAAAGGGGGTGTCTAATAAGTCGTTTTTACGGCTTATTGACGCCCCCATTAATGTTTTAGAAACGTTGATATATCGGTGTTTATGATTTTTATTTTCAATGGCGATTGGACTTTCTAGACAGCCCCGGGATTTCAAAATATAATTTTAAGGTAAATTCGTCGCTCCCATTAAGAAGCGATCCACTTCCCTTGCGGCACCTCTTCCCTCATGAATCGCCCAGACAATCAAGCTCTGTCCTCTTCTTGCGTCACCTGCAGCAAATACGCCTTCTACATTTGTTGTAAATTTGCCGTACGGAGCGTTCACTTTCCGGTTTACCGTTTCAACGCCAAATTGCTTCAGAACAGGCTGTTCCGGCCCTTCAAAACCGATTGCGATAAAGACTAAATCGCACGGCCATACTTTTTCTGTGCCGGGTATTTCTTTAAACACCGCATTGCCGTTTTCATCAAATGATTTTTCCATTTGAATCGTATGCAATTCTTTTACATTGCCATTTTCATCGCCGACAATTTTCTTTGTTTGGATGCAAAATTGACGAGGATCCTGTCCGAATTTGCTTTTAGCTTCCTCATATGCATAATCTAACGTAAAGACCAGCGGAGCTTGAGGCCATGGATTGCCTTCCGCCCGCTCCTTCGGCAAGGCTGGATGTTTACCAAATTGCACAACGCTTTTACACTTTTGCCGCAATGCTGTCGCTACACAGTCAGCACCTGTATCACCGCCGCCAATGACGATGACATGCTTATCTTTTGCATCAATAAACTTTTTGTCTGCAAAATTAGAATTGAGCAGGCTTTTCGTCGTTTCTGTTAAATAATCCATCGCAAAGTGCACGCCGTTTAATTCTCTTCCTTCAATCACAAGATCACGCTGCTTTTGCGCTCCTGTGCATAAAACAACAGCATCATATTGGGAGCGAAGCTCATCAGCGGTGATGTCTTTGCCTACTTCCGTATTAGTTATAAACGTAATTCCTTCTTCTTCTAAAAGACGTACTCTTCTTTCAACAATTTCCTTCTCAAGCTTCATATTCGGAATACCGTACATTAATAACCCGCCGATTCGATCAGCCCGCTCATAAACCGTAACGGAATGTCCCGCTTGGTTCAATTGATCCGCACATGCCAGACCGGCAGGACCTGACCCAACAATAGCGACTTTTTTACCTGTGCGCTTTTCAGGAATTCTCGGCTGAACCCATCCTTCGTCAAAGCCCTTATCGATTATTGCGCGCTCGATGCCTTTAATGGCAACAGCAGGATCTGAAATCGCAACCGTACAAGATCCTTCACACGGTGCAGGGCAAACCCTTCCGGTAAATTCAGGAAAATTATTTGTTTTTAAAAGACGGTCCAGCGCTTCCTTCCATCTACCTCTATAAACAAGATCATTCCATTCAGGGATTAAATTATGAATCGGACAACCTGATGTTAAGCCGTTAATCTCCATTCCCATATGACAGAAAGGAGTCCCGCAGTCCATGCAGCGGGCACCTTGTCTGGCAAGTGTTTCATTTGAAAACGGGAATGAATATTCCTTCCAATCATCAAGGCGGGAAAGCGGATCACGTTTTTTCTCTTCTTCGCGTACATACTCCATAAAACCTGTTGCTTTTCCCACGAGTCTCCCCCTCCTTTTCATCCATTCACTAGGTGCGCAATGAGGTTAATTTGCAACAGCCTGTAAAGCGAATGGTTCACCGGCGGTTGTTTTCTCATTCGCAACCGCTTCAAATGCTGCAAGTACAGCTTCTTCTTTCGTAAGACCTGAATTTTCCATTTTTTCAATCGTGCTGATCATTAATTTGTAGTTTCTAGGTATCACTTTAATAAATCTTCCGACATACTCTTCCCAGTGATCTAATATATGCCGGGCCTTTGGACTTTCTGTATATTGGAAATGCTTCGAAATCATGTCATATACAGTGCGGATTTCTTCTTCATCTTCAAGAGATTCAAATAACACTAATTCCTTATTGGCTGTTCGTTTGAATTTCTCCTGATCATCCGCCAATACGTAAGCAATGCCTCCGGACATACCAGCTGCAAAGTTTTTGCCGACAGATCCGAGAATGACAACACGTCCTCCGGTCATATATTCACAACCGTGATCGCCGACACCTTCAACAACAGCATTCACACCGCTGTTTCTTACACAAAATCTTTCGCCGGCTCGCCCTTGAATATATGCTTCACCGCTCGTTGCACCGTAGAACGCCACATTTCCAATAATGACATTGTCACTTGATGCAAAAGATGCTTCTTTCGGGTGACGGACAATTACTTTTCCGCCGGATAAGCCTTTTCCAATGTAATCATTGGCGTCGCCAGTAAGCGTCATCGTCATTCCTTTCGGTACAAACGCAGCAAAGCTTTGACCTGCTGAGCCGTAGAAATGAAGATTGATCGTATCTTCCGGCAGCCCCTCTTCGCCATATTGTTTTGCAATTTCGCTGCCTGTAATGGTTCCAACGACGCGGTTCACATTTTTAATGTTCAAATGGAGTTCAACTTTTTCTTTCCGTTTAATTGCCTCTTCAACTTTCGGCAATACTTCGTTCACGTCTAATGACTGGTCGATTTTATGGTTTTGCGGACGTGCAAATGTTCGCGAACCCTCCACTTGATAAAGCAAGCGGGATAGGTCAAGATGCTTTGCTTTCCAATGTTTTTTTGCACGGTCGCTAACCTTCAATACATCTACTCTTCCAACCATTTCATCAATAGTTCGGAATCCGAGGCTTGCCATGATTTCGCGAACTTCCTGCGCGATGAAATACATGAAATTAACAACATGCTCTGGCTTGCCCATAAATTTTTCACGAAGTTCAGGATTTTGCGTTGCCACTCCGACTGGACATGTATCAAGATGACATACACGCATCATGACACATCCTAGAACGACTAGAGGAGCGGTTGCAAAACCAAATTCTTCTGCCCCGAACAATGCCGCCATCACAACATCACGGCCTGTCATCAGCTTGCCGTCTGTTTCAAGAACGACTCGGTCACGCAATCCGTTGAGCATAAGCGTCTGATGTGTTTCACTAAGGCCGAGCTCCCACGGAAGTCCGGCATGCTTAATGCTCGTCTTTGGAGATGCCCCGGTACCGCCGTCATAGCCGCTGATTGTAATAACGTCCGCTGCACCTTTCGCAACTCCAGCAGCAATCGTTCCTACTCCAGCTTTTGAAACAAGCTTGACGCTGATTCGGGCATCTCTATTCGCATTTTTCAAATCATGAATAAGCTGCGCCAAGTCTTCAATTGAATAAATGTCATGGTGCGGAGGCGGTGAAATCAATTCCACACCCGGTGTAGAGCCGCGAACTTTTCCGATCCAAGGATACACCTTTTTGCTTGGCAGCTGTCCGCCCTCACCTGGCTTTGCTCCTTGAGCCATTTTAATTTGCAGCTCGTCAGCATTGACTAAATAATGGATTTTCACGCCGAAGCGGCCGGAAGCTACTTGTTTTATGGCACTTCGCTTCAAATCTCCATTTTCATCTGGAACATAGCGGTTCGGATCTTCTCCACCTTCACCGCTGTTGCTTTTTCCACCGATGCGGTTCATCGCAACCGCCAATGCTTCATGCGCTTCCTTGCTTAAGGAACCGAAGGACATTGCTCCTGTTTTAAAGCGGCGTACGATCGATTCCACCGGCTCAACTTCTTCAATAGGAATCGGTTTTCTAGATTCATTGAATTCAAACAAGTTGCGCAAAAACGTCACTTGCTCTTCATTGGCCATCTTCGAGTATTCTTTAAATAACTTATAATCGTTTTTCCGGCATGCCCATTGCAGCGTATGGATCGTTTTCGGATTGAATGCATGGTGTTCTCCGTTTCTTCTCCATTGAAATTCGCTGCCTGGATCGAGCGTTTCATCTCGATAAGTTGTTTTAAATCCTTGAGCATGACGCATTTTCGCTTCTTTTTCAATTTCTTTTAATCCGATTCCTCCAATTTGCGAGGCTGTTCCAGTGAAGTATTCCTCGATAACTTCTTCTCCAATGCCGACCGCTTCAAAAATTTGGGCTCCGCGGTAGCTTTGAATCGTAGAAATTCCCATTTTTGACATGACTTTGACGACCCCGTCTGTCACCGCTTTTTTAAATCTTTTTACTGCTTCTTTATATGAATATGGAATCGTTCCCTTTTGAACAGCATTTCGCACTGTTTCTAAAGCTAAATAAGGATTGACCGCATCTACACCATATCCTATTAGAGCCGCAAAATGGTGCACTTCTCTCGCTTCTCCGCATTCAACAATAATGCTTGCTTTCGTGCGGGTTCCTTTTTTCACCATATATTGATGCAGAGCGCTTCCGGCAAGCAGTGCTGGAATTGCTGCATATTCTTCATTTACTCCGCGATCTGATAAAACTAGAAGTGTAGCGCCGTTTTCCACCGCTTCATCAGCAGCTTGAAAGAGCTGATCTAATGCATTTTTCAAATCATCTTTAAACAAAGCTGGCAAAGTGACGCATTTAAATTCAGGATACGGATTATTTTTCAAAGCAGCGAGTTCTTCATTCGAAAGAATTGGAGATTCTAAGCGAATGCGTCGTGCTGCTGATGGATCAGGATCGAGAATATTTCCTTCTTTTCCTAACAGTGTCATCGTAGAAGTGACGATCGATTCACGAATCGCATCAATCGGAGGATTCGTTACTTGGGCAAACAATTGTTTAAAATAATTAAACAAGCTTTGCGGGCGATCTGACAGCACTGCAAGAGGAGTATCATTTCCCATTGCGCCGATCGGATCTTTTCCATCGATCACCATTGCTGCAATTGTTTTTTCAACATCTTCATACGTATAACCAAACGCTTTTTGGAGTTTGGTTAGATCGTCAACCTTTTCAACATCTTCAGGGACATTGATGTCGAAAATAGAAATCATCTGATCATTGATCCACTGGCGATATGGTTTTTCTTTGGCGATTTCTTCTTTGATTTCCTGATCAGAAATGATTCTTCCTTCTTCCAAGTCAATCAACAGCATTTTTCCTGGACTCAGCCGGTCTTTATAAAGCACATTTTCCGGTTCAACATCAATCACACCGACTTCTGATGAGAAAATAATGTAATCATCTTTCGTCACATAGTAGCGGGCTGGTCTAAGTCCATTGCGGTCCAAAATAGCTCCGATCTGCTTTCCGTCTGTAAACGAGATGGCCGTTGGACCGTCCCACGGCTCCATAAAACAGCTGTGAAACTCATAAAATGCTTTCTTATCATCATCCATTTCATCATCCCAAAACCACGGTTCAGGAATAAGCATCATCGCCGCGTGCGCCAGCTTTTTCCCTGCCAGCACAAAAAATTCAAAAGCGTTGTCTAAAATGGATGAATCGCTTCCGTTCATATCTAAAATAGGTGTGATTTTTGTCAAATCATCCCTGAAAACGTCTGAAACAAACAGCTTTTCCCTTGCAGCCATCCAATTCACATTGCCGCGCAATGTGTTGATCTCGCCATTATGGATTAAATATCTGTTTGGATGCGCTCTTTCCCAGCTTGGGAACGTATTGGTGCTGAATCGGGAGTGGACTAGAGCAAAAGCTGATTGAAATCTCTCGTCCTGCAAGTCTACATAAAATTCATCTAATTGTTCAGGCGTCAAGAGACCTTTATAAACAATTGTCCGGCTTGATAAACTTGCAAAATAAAATTCATTATTTTGAACAAGACGTTCTGCTTGTTTCCGAATAACATACAGCTTTCTCTCAAAAGTAAGCTCGTCTTGAATATCATCGCTCGCCCCAATAAATACTTGTCTGATGAAAGGTTTGCTCTCTTTTGCAAGCCAACCGATCTTTTCAGAATTTACCGGCACAGTTCTCCAACCTAATAATATTTGTCCTTCTTTTTCAATGATTTTATTGATTTCTGTTTCATAATGTATCCGATCATGTTCACGACTCGGCAAAAAGACCATTCCGACTCCATATCGTCCTTTTTCTGGAAGGTTCATTCGTCCGCAAGCAACTTTAAAATAATTGTGCGGAATTTGAACCATAATGCCTGCACCGTCTCCAGTTTTCGGATCGCTTCCTTGTCCGCCGCGGTGCTCCAATTGACAAAGCATGTGAAGGCCTTTTTTGACAATATCATGAGAAGGTTTCCCCTTCAGATGAGCATATAAACCGATCCCACATGCATCATGTTCAAATTCAGGACGATAGAGACCTTGTGCCTTTGGTAATCCTATCTGTTTCATCTCTTCTCCCCCATTCTCATGCCGATAAGTCTGTATGTATAATTGTAGTTTTCAAAAATAATATTAACAATATATAATTTAGATAATAATAATCTCATTTTGATATAAATTGCTTGGGGGTGAGTCAAATGGAACTGAGACAGCTTATATATTTTTGGGAGGTTGCGAAGCGGGAGCATGTTTCAGAAGCTGCTGAAGCCCTTCATGTCGCACAGTCGGCTATCAGCAGGCAAATAGCAAATTTAGAGGCGGAGCTCGGAGTGGAGCTTTTTGAAAGGGAAGGAAGGAATGTTAAGCTTACTCCAATTGGACGTCATTTTTTGCCCCATGTCGAGACGGCTTTAAAAGCGATCGAACACGCCAAACAGCAAATTGAAGAATTTTTGGATCCGGAAAGAGGAACAGTTAAAATCGGCTTTCCGACCAGCTTGGCAAGCCATACAATGCCGACTGTTATTTCCGCTTTTAAAGCAAAACACCCGAACGTTTCCTTTCATTTGCGACAAGGTTCTTATAAATATTTAATTGAAGCCGTCAAAAAAAGAGAAATCGATTTAGCTTTTCTCGGTCCTATTCCGACGGATGACAACGATGTGAAAGGGGATATTTTATTTACGGAATCCTTTGCAGCCCTTTTGCCGCACAATCATCCGCTTGCGCACAAAAAAAGCTTAGTGCTGACTGAATTACGTAATGAACCGTTTGTGACGTTTCCAGAAGGTTATATTCTGCATAAAATCGTGCATGAAGCGTGTCAACAGGCTGGATTTTCCCCAATTATTTCATCGGAAGGGGAAGATTTAGATGCCATCAAAGGGCTCGTATCGGCAGAAATTGGCGTAACATTGCTGCCTGAAAGCACTTTTTATGAAACAATGCCTCGTTTTACGGTAAAAATTCCGATTGAAATGCCTCGTGTAAGCAGAAATGTCGGCATTATTATATCGAAAAATTACGAGCTGGCCCCGTCCGTTAAAGTTTTTTATCAATTTGCTAAAGAGTTTTTCTCAGTACTAGAAAAATATCAATAAAAAAGATGCTCTTCCAACACGACGCTGGAAGAGCGGAACGGCTGTCAATATTATAGAAGCCGGAGGTTGTAAAAACTATCAGAGGTCTTGCAGATGTTTTGGAGCTGTCAATTCTTATTATGAAGCCTAAGGCCTGGCACATCGGATCGTTTGCTGAGTGACGAGCTTCCGGCTTCAAATTTTCAAAGCTCTATTGGTTTGCTACCTCTTTTATAATGGCGACAACTAATTCTGCTGTTTTGACAAGCTCCTCAATCGGCATTTTTTCATTTGTTGTATGAATTTCCTCATAACCAACAGCAAGATTAACAGTCGGAATACCGAAGCCAGCGATAATATTCGCATCGCTTCCGCCCCCGCTTTTTAACAATCTGCTCTCTCTGCCGATTGTTTTGATAGCTTTTTTAGCAATTTGAACGACCTTATCTTCATCGGTAAACGTAAATCCGGGATACATTACGTTAATATCCACTTCTGCTTTTGCTCCCATTTCGGCAGCTGCTGTTTCAAAAGCTTCCTTCATTTTTTGTACTTGCTGCTCCAATTTTTCAGGTACAAGTGAACGCGCTTCAGCTAAAATATCAACGCGGTCGCATACGATATTTGTTTGCGTTCCCCCTTCAAAACGGCCGATATTTGCCGTTGTTTCTTCATCGATTCGGCCTAAAGGCATATTGGCAACTGCTTTTGCTGCAACCGTAATAGCGGAAATTCCTTTTTCTGGCGCAACCCCGGCATGAGCGGTTTTTCCGTGAATCGTCGCTTTAATTTTTGCATGTGTCGGCGCCGAAACAATAATGTCTCCAACTTTTCCGTCACTGTCCAATGCATACCCGTATTGCGCGGTAATCAGTTTTGAATCAAGCGCTTTTGCCCCAATTAAACCTGATTCTTCTCCAACCGTAATGACAAACTCGATTTTCCCGTGAGGAATGTTATTTTCTTTTAATACACGCACCGCTTCCAGCATTGCGGCAAGGCCCGCTTTATCATCAGCGCCTAAAATCGTTGTTCCGTCCGTCACAATATATCCGTTTTGTATAGAAGGTTTTACCCCTTTTCCAGGTACGACCGTATCCATATGAGAGGTAAAATAAATCGTATCAACGCCTTCTTTCGTCGCCTCTAGCGTACAAATTAAATTTCCTGCTCCATGTCCTGTTTTTTCAATTGATTCGTCTTCTATTACTTGTAGTCCAAGCTCGGTAAATTTTTGCTTTAATACATTTGCTATTTCCCGTTCAAATTTTGTTTCTGAATCAATTTTCACGAGTTCTAAAAATTCATTCACTAGCCGGTTTTCCTGAACCATTTTGTCTTTCCTCCTAATTATGTATTCATGTTTAGTGTAACCGATTTTGATTCCGCTTGTGAAATCAAAAAGAAGCTGTCGATGAAGGTTGTCCCCTCTAAAAAATCGTTGTACAATGTTTTATAAATCATGTATGTGGAGGGAATCATGATGACAAGCAAAAAAATGCAAAAGTGGGTTGTTTATATTATGTTAGGTTCATTGCTGATCACCTCAATTTTAACAGGCATCACTATGTGGCTTTAAAAATTCAACATGCACTTTTTACACCACATAGGCTGTTTGGTGAAAAACAATTTCTTTCAAATCGGTGCTTCCTCTCTCGATTGCTCGTCCTCATACTACCTTTTGTTACATATTTTCCGATAAAGTCCATGAATTCCGCACATTCATTTTCGCAAAATCAATCTCGTCCGCTGCGGACTTTTGGCATCGTTGCCGCGAATTTTTTTACAGATCACGCTGATTTATTCCATAGCTGTTCACGAATATTTTCAGATCATGCGAACCGATATGGTGAACATTCTTAGCCGATTTTTTTCAGCAGACACGGTCCATTCTTCTGTTTGTATTTTGAAAAGTGCAGCTCATAAAGGCGTTTCTTCTAAACATATGTACGAAAAAAGCATTGACACGATCTCTCGTTTTATTGTGCTCAATGACAAGCGCTTCATCCTTTTCCTTTTTTGGCGTCGGCAAGACCTTTAAACTGGCTTTTAATAATTAAATATTGCTCCATTTCATATAAAAAATGATAAAGCCTTGCTCTCGTTTCAAATTCCTTTCTTGTTTTCGGAAGCGGTGCCCTTTCCATCTCTTTTTTGATGTCATCTAGCTTTTTTAAAAATTTCTTTGCTGTATTTCCGGAATGAATGTTGTCTTTTAACTCTTCAATAAACTGTGCAATAAGGTGCGCTTGTTCTACGTTTGCGGTGATCATCGTGAACGTCGGCAGCACTCGTTCAATGATTTCAAATTGTTTTTCTCTCATTTTAAAATATGCATAATATTGGTCTTCATGTCTTAGCAAACGATTTTCTACATTTCGGAGCGCCAATCCTTTCCCTTTTTCAATGAGATCGGCTGTCTCAGGAATTTCTTTTCCATCCCACGTATAGTCGCCTTCTCTTAAAAAAGCTACAATTTTTTCAAAAATAACCGCAAAGTTTTTTTCTACTTCTTTTCGATAAACATTAAGGTCATTTTCCAAGCTCGGCATATACAGATTCATTAAGAGCGCTACTCCGATCCCTGTCACAATAATCAAAAGTTCGTTTTGAACAATATCCAGCGTTATTTGACCTGCTTCATATAAGTGCAAAATAATAACAGCGCTCGTTACAATGCCTTCTGTCGTTTTAAAAAGCACCATTGTCGGTATGAAAAAAAGCAACAGAAATCCAATGACAATTGGATGGTAACCAAAAATTTCAAAAAAAAGAAAAGAAAACATCATTCCCGTTATACAAGCAAAAAACCTGGACCAAGCGCTTTTCAATGATTTCTTTTTTGTTACTTGAATACAAAGAATCGCGATGATGCCGGTGGAAACAAAATGGTTTAAATCCATCAGCTGTGCTAAAAATATCGATAGAGAAGCACCTATCGCTGTTTTTAACGTACGATAACCGATTTTAAATTTTCTCATTACTCATCACCATCATTTGCCTATTCTCTTTTCGAAATAAAAAAGGCGCCACATCTAAAAATGGCAGCCTTTTCTTTTTATACTTCGTCACAATATTGCTCGAATGCCTCTTGCAATTTTTGGACAACAGACATCGGCTCATGTCCTTCGATTTCATGGCGTTCAATCATGGTAACGAGCTTTCCATCCTTGAGCAGCGCAAAAGATGGAGAAGACGGCGGATAACCGGTAAAATAAGATCTAGCTCGTTCCGTAGCTTCTTTATCTTGACCTGCAAATACAGTCACTAATTGATCAGGACGTTTATCATAATGAAGCGCATGATATGCAGCCGGTCTTGCGATTCCGCCTGCACAGCCGCAAACAGAATTAACCATTACTAAAGTGGTTCCTTTTTTCGTTAAAGCTTCATCCACTTCTTCCGGTGTTTTCAATTCCGTATAGCCAGCGGCAACGATTTCCTCACGCGCTTGGCGAACTATGTCGTTCATGAAGAAATTAAAATCGATGCTCATTCATTCGCACCCCTTTCCCTTTTTTTCACCATTATATTGTTATCTTACAATAACAGCAATCTTTGAAGCAAATGTTAACCAATGTTGCTTAAGCATTATTTCTAATAACTCAAAGGACTAATATACGGATGTCGTTTCTTTCGAAATACCTTCTAATATTTGTTTTACTCTTTGCAAAAATCTTCCGCATACTACCCCATCTAATACTCTATGATCGAGAGAAAGGCAGAGATTCACCATATCGCGCACGGCGATCATTCCGTTTTTCATGACAACTAATCTTTTCACAATCGTTTCTACTTGCAGCAAAGCCGCTTGTGGATAGTTAATAATTCCCATTGATTGAATAGAGCCGAATGAACCTGTGTTGTTAACGGTAAATGTGCCGCCTTCCATTTCCTTCGCTTCAATCGTTCCCGTTCTAACCTTTAAAGCAAGCTCGTTAATTTCTCGAGCAATTCCTTTAATGGATTTTTCATCAGCATGTTTAATAACTGGTACATAAAGCGCATCATCTGTTGCAACAGCGATCGAAATATTAATGTCTTTCTTTTGAATAATTTTATCCCCCGCCCAAGTCGAATTCATTTGCGGATATTCTTTCAACGCTTCTGCAACGCTTTTCACAAAAAACGGGAAAAATGTTAAAGGAAAACCTTCTTTTGCTTTAAATTCTTCCTTGATCGAATTTCTTAATTCAACTAACCCAGTTACATCGACCTCAATCATCATCCAAGCATGGGGAATTTCTGTTTTGCTTCGCGCCATATTTTGAGCAATGGCTTTGCGCACCCCAGAAACAGGAATTTCAGTATCACCGGCTGTTTTAGGTGATTTATAGGATTTCGTTTCTTGGATCAAGGAGCCCTTTTTCGGTATATTACCTGCTTCAATCAGCTTCAACACATCTTTTCGGGTAATTCTTCCGAAAGCTCCCGTTCCGTTGACTTTTTCTAAATCAATATCATGTTCTTGAGCTAGCCGAAGCACTGCCGGAGAATACCTGTTTTTCATAGTCTTCTTTTCCGTTTCTTCTTTTTCAGCCGACTGATGGTCATTAGCATAAAGACTGTCTTTTGGCTGAATGTTTTTTTCTTGTTCAACCGCCACAGCCTCCACTTCAATTCTGCAAATAACTTCACCAACTTGGAGAGTATCTCCCTCCTCAGCTAAAAGCTCTTTAATTACACCTGTATATGATGAAGGAACTTCTGCATTTACTTTATCCGTCATAACTTCTGCAATGGGATCATATTTGTTGACCTTATCGCCGATGGAGACGAGCCACTTGCTGATTGTTCCTTCTGTCACGCTTTCTCCTAATTGAGGCATTTTCATTTCTTCGATTAGCACGTTGATTCCTCCTTGAGATTAGGGTCAACTTTAAAACTCTGCCAATTCTCTCATCGCTTTTTCAATTTTTTCTGCATTCATCATAAAAAATTTTTCCATTGTCGGTGCAAATGGCATCGCAGGTACATCCGGGCCTGCAAGCCGTTTAATTGGTGCATCAAGATCAAACAAACAATGCTCTGCAATAATGGCGGATACCTCGCTCATTACACTGCCTTCTTTATTATCCTCAGTCACGAGAAGCACCTTGCCGGTTTTTGAAGCGGCCTCAATAATAGCCTCCTGATCAAGCGGATATACCGTTCTTAAATCTAAAAGGTGGACAGAAATTCCATCTTTTTCTAATCGTTCAGCTGCCTGCAGAGCAAAATGAACGCACAATCCATATGTAATAACGGTAATGTCATCCCCTTCCAGCTTGACATCCGCCTTTCCAATCGGCAAAACATAATCATCTGCCGGAACTTCCCCTTTAATGAGCCTGTATGCCCGCTTATGTTCAAAAAATAAGACAGGATCATCATCGCGTATCGCTGCTTTTAATAATCCTTTTACGTCATACGGCGTAGAAGGTATGACAATTTTCAAACCGGGCTGGTTGGCAAATACCGCTTCAACAGACTGAGAATGGTATAAAGCACCGTGCACTCCTCCGCCAAACGGCGCCCGAATCGTAATCGGACAGTTCCAGTCATTGTTGGAGCGATACCGTATTTTCGCTGCTTCTGAAATAATTTGATTGACAGCCGGCATAATAAAATCAGCAAATTGTATTTCACAAACAGGGCGCATTCCGTACATGGCCGCTCCTATTCCAACGCCAGCGATAGCAGATTCAGCAAGGGGAGCATCGATTACCCTCTCTTCTCCAAACTGTTCATATAACCCTTGAGTCGCTTTAAAAACTCCTCCTTTTTTCCCGACATCTTCTCCTAGTAGAAATACTTTTTCATCTCGCTCCATTTCCTCACGAAGTGCAGCTGTAACTGCTTCGATATATGACATAATTGGCATCTTTTTTCCTCCTTCAGTTTCCATACACATGTTTCAGTGCATGTTCCGGAGCCGCATAAGGCGCATTTTCTGCATAATCAGTTGCTTCATCGATTATGCTTGCAATTTTCGTCTGCATATTTTGTTCCAATTCCTCTGTTAACAATCCAATTTCTTTTAAATAGGATGCAAACGTATAAATCGGATCTTTTTTCTTAGCTTCTTCGATTTCTTCTTTTGTCCGGTAGCTCCGATCATCATCATCGCTCGAATGGGGTGTAAGGCGGTGCACAAGCGTTTCAACCAATGTCGGTCCCTCTCCTCGGACAGCTCTTTCTCTCGCTTCCTTCACAACTTTATACACTTCAAGAGGATCGTTTCCATCTACAGTCACCCCGTGCATGCCGTACCCTGCTGCTCTGTCTGACACTTTTTCGCAAGCTAATTGCTTTTGAATCGGAACGCTGATGGCGTATTGGTTATTTTCACACATCAAAATGACAGGTAATTTATGTACTCCAGCAAAATTCGCCCCTTCATGAAAATCTCCTTGGTTCGATGATCCTTCCCCAAAGGAAACAAATGTGACAAAATCCTTTTTATCGATTTTTCCTGCTAAGGCGATCCCAGCTGCATGAGGAACTTGAGTTGTAACAGGGGATGAACCAGTTACAATCCGATTTTTCTTTTGGCCGAAATGTCCTGGCATTTGCCTGCCCCCGGAATTCGGGTCTTCCGCTTTTGCAAATGCTGATAGCATTAATTCTTTCACGGTCATTCCAAAGTGCAGGACAACGCCTACATCACGGTAGTAAGGCAAGATATAATCCTTTGTTTTGTCCAAGGCAAAGGCTGCACCAACTTGAGCGCCTTCATGCCCTTGACATGAGATGACAAATGGGATTTTTCCTGCTCGGTTTAAAAGCCACATCCGTTCGTCCACTTTTCTTGCAAGAAGCATCGTTTCATACATGTTTAATACGTCCTGATCCGTTAAACCTAAAGACTGATGACGATTTTTGGGCATGACAAGACCTCCCTAGCTTATATATGTATTGCTTTGCCATTTACCGCAAGAGCCGCTTCCATTATCCCTTCTGACAATGTTGGATGGGCATGAATCGTACGGGAGAGTTCCCAAGAGCTTGCATCGAGAAAGCTTGCTAAACTTCCTTCAGAAATCAGCTCTGTTGCATTTGGTCCGATAATATGAATTCCTAAAAGATCATCGGTCTTTTCATCTGCGACAATTTTGACAAACCCTTGCGGTTCTCCATAAATGAGCGCTTTTCCAACTCCTTGAAAAGGAAATTTTCCGATTTTGATGGTATAGCCTTTTTCCCTCGCTTCTTGTTCTGTTAAACCGATACTTGCAGCTGCAGGATTCGAATAAATACATTTAGGGACTTTTTTGTAGTCAATTGGCAAAACATTCTCTCCTGCAATATGTTCTACGGCGCGTATTCCTTCTTGCGATGCGACATGGGCAAGCTGAAGACCGCCGATGACATCACCGACTGCATAGATGTTTGATTCCTTTGTTTGATAAAACTCGTTTGTCACAATATAGCCATTATGGATTTCAATTTCGGTATTTTCCAATCCAATTCCTTCTGTGTTCCCTTTTCTCCCTATTGACAACAGCAGTTTTTCACTGTGCAAACTGATTTCTTGTCCATCCTGTTCGATGAACACTGTGATTCCGTTTTGTATTTCTGTTTTTTCAGGCAAAATCGATATATTCGTAAAAATGCGGACTCCTTTTTTCCTCATTAGCCGTTCCATTTCTTTACTTATTTCAATATCTTCTGACGGCAAAATTCGATCCGCCATTTCAAGGATCGTGACTTCAACTCCGAAATCAGAGAGCATAGATGCCCATTCCATTCCAATCACTCCGCCGCCCACAATGATCATAGATGAAGGAAGGCGTTGTAATTGCAATGCTTCATCTGACGTCAAAATAGTCTCGCCGTCAATCGTTAATCCAGGCAATTCACGAGGGCGCGATCCAGTTGCAATAATAACGTATTTCGGAAGTAAAATTTGGTTTTCCTCCCCGTTTTCCATCTCTACAGAAACTGTTCCCGGCTGCGGAGAAAAGATGGACGCACCTAAAATTCGTCCGATGCCATGAAACACATCGATCTTTCCCTTTTTGACTAATTGCCTGACCCCTTGATAAAGTTGAGAAACTATCTTTTCCTTCCGCTCCTGCACTTTATCAAAATTGACTTGAACATTGGACAGCTCGATTCCAAAGTCGCTGCTTTTTTTTGATTGAGCAAATATTTCAGCGCTTCGCAATAAAACTTTGCTCGGGATGCAGCCCGAATGCAAACAGGTCCCTCCAAGCTTTGATTTTTCAACAATAGCTGTTTTCATTCCGAGCTGGGATGCCCGGATCGCTGTAACATATCCTGCCGTTCCTCCTCCTAAAATCACTACATCATATTCTTTGGCCATGAAACTCTCCTTCCTTCATCTCTTCTATGTATGCTAAAAAACCGATTTTTAAAAATATTTATATAGAAAAGACGTATGCTCCTTGTCCATTCATCGTTAATAAAATGGCATATCTTCATCATAACATGTTTATTTGTATTGACAAATTGTAATATGATCGTAAAAATGAAATTGATTCGCTCTATTTTAACAGAAAGGGATATAAAGTCAAATGATAAGGCTTATTGCATTGTTGATTATGGTGATTCCAGGGATCCTGGCGGTTTACGGAATTAAATTAATGAGAGACATGCTTTTTGGCATTTTACAGCCCCCGTTTCCTTACTTATGGCTGCAATTTTTAATGGGTTTATTATTTTTCCTAGCAGGATTGTTCTTTATAGGAGGATTTATTTTGCATAGAGATAGAAAACGCAATCGAGTTCAGCCGCGTTTTCAGAAAAAAAGTAACCGCCGTTAGGCTCAGCGGTTACTTTTTTTTCAGGAGGCCTTATGCTCCAATCTCAATTTATCTGCCACCATTGCAATAAATTCCGAGTTCGTCGGTTTGGCTTTTGACATGCTGACTGTGTAGCCAAACAGCGATGAGATAGATTCAATGTTGCCGCGGCTCCATGCTACTT
Organism: Aeribacillus sp. FSL M8-0235; assembly: GCF_038000355.1. NCBI lineage: Bacteria > Bacillati > Bacillota > Bacilli > Caryophanales > Bacillaceae > Aeribacillus > Aeribacillus sp. FSL M8-0235. Next base: position 2,491,865 of record NZ_JBBOBW010000001.1, read on the forward strand.
CAATAGCATGGCGGATAGCACGTTCCACACGGCTTGCCGTTGTGTTAAATTTTTTCGCAATATCTGGATAAAGCACTTTTGTAATCGATCCTAACAGCTCGATATCATTATAAACCATGGAAATCGCTTCTCTTAAATATAAATATCCTTTGATGTGCGCAGGAACCCCGATTTCATGAATAATGCTTGTAATACTAGCGTCTAGATTGTCATTTTTATTTTCAGAAACAGCAGAGCCAGATTTATGTAAAGATATATTTTTCATTAGAGGCGAAGGCTTTCCACTCACTTGACGAATATTTCCAGCCAGCTGTTCCATATCGAACGGTTTTAAAATAAAATAAGCAGCCCCTAGGTCGACCGCTTTTTTCGTTACATCCTCCTGGCCAAAAGCAGTTAACATGATTACGTTCGGCTTTTTCGCTTTGTTTAGCTCCTTGAGCTTTTGCAGTACTGCTAATCCATCTAAATGGGGCATAATGATATCCAAAACAAGGACGTCCGGGCTTTTTTCATTCAAAATATTTAAACATTCCTGACCATTGTAAGCAACGCCGATTACTTCCATATCCTCCTGGCTGGATAAATATTCATCCAAAAGGGCAACAAGCTCTCGATTATCATCAACGATACATACTTTAATTTTTTCCACACGCACTCCTCCCAATCCTCTTTACAAAATTATACATTGTTTGATCTACAAGATATTTTCGACAACTTTACAGAGAATCCTTTTCCTTTTTTAAAAAAAGTGAAAAATTATGTGTTTTTTCAAAGTTCTTCTTATTATGAATAAAGTTTTCGATTTCAAGCAAAATTCTCCTCTAACAAACATAAACAGCGTTTTTGTAATAAATATGTATGTCGAATTAAATAAGTTTATACATAAATTTTCGCTTGATTGAGCCAGTACACTTCCCTTGCTTTTAAAGCAAACAGCCCACTTCACAAAACTCCTTTATGTGAACGTGACGTTTTTCGCAAAAGGATTTATTTAAGAACGCTGCATCATGTAATAAGAAAAAGCGAGTGCGTTAACTCGCTTTTTGCTGCTTTTCGTCCATACTAATCCCTGCGTCTTGCAGCATCCATTCAATGTGAACACCGTAACCAGATGTCGGATCATTGACAAATACATGAGTCACAGCGCCAACCAGCTTTCCATCTTGAATGATTGGACTGCCGCTCATTCCTTGAACAATGCCTCCTGTTTTCTTAAGCAACTCCTTATCTGTCACTTTTATGACCATACCTTTTGTTGCAGGAAACTTTTGATTAACGGTACTGACAATTTCTACATCAAATGCTTCCACTTTATTTTGATCTACCACTGTTAAAATTTGTGCAGGACCTTCTTTCACTTGATGTGAAAAAGCAACTGGTATCGGTTTGTCCATAATTCCGTTTTTCACTTCTTGATTCAGCCTGCCAAATATGCCGAATGGACTGTTTTTTGAAATAGAGCCGATCACTTCATGTTTTTCTGAAAATCTTGCTAATTTTTCACCTGGACTTCCGCCTCTTCCTTTTTCAATCGACGTTACCGTAGACCGGACAATTTTTCCGTTTTCAACCACAATCGGTTTTTTTGTATCCATATCTGATATAACGTGCCCAAGAGCACCGTATTTTTTTGATTTCGGATCATAAAACGTCATCGTTCCAATGCCTGCTGCAGAATCCCGTATATAGAGACCGATACGATACGTTTTGTCGCTTTTGTCTTTGACTGGTGTCAATTTCGTGTTGAGAACTTTGTTGTTGCGTTTTACTTCGATCGCTAAAGGGCGGCCTGTTCTTCCTGCTTCTTGTATAAATGGAATAATATCACTCATTTTTTCTATTTTTGTCCCATTAATTTTTGTTATCATATCGCCGACTTCTACACCTGCCGATTCACCCGGTGATTTTTTTCCGGCTTCAGTTTCAATTTGGTGAAAGCCGACTACTAAAACACCAAGTGTATTTAACTTAACACCGATCGATTGGCCTCCAGGAATTACCTTTAATTCCGGGAGAACTTTGACATTCACGTTTTTAACCGGCATGCCTTTTATTTCATAGAGAATTTGTCCATCTCCAGATTTCGTGCCTTTTAGCTGCAATTCGTCCCCGCTTTCCGACACTTTGAAAGCGTTTTGAACATCCTGAACTTGAGCTTGAGCTGGAATAACATTTTTTTCTATTGTATAAACGTCATTTTCAAAAATGGTGATTGTTTTCGGAATGTGTAAATATTGTCGCACCTCTTTTGAAAAGCCTAAACTGATTAAAGAAACAAGGAGAATCGTACCAATTATTTTTCTGATGTATTCTAAAGTCATTTCTTCACTCTCCTCGCTCCTAACCCACACCATATGACTATTTCACATGGCTACATCTAATAATTTTTCCTTGAGCGAGGTCATTTATAACTTTTTCTTAAAGAAATTATTTCCGCTAGGAGGATTTCACCGATATAGCCAGATCCAACAGCTCTTTTGCATGCTGCTTCGACAATTCCGTCACTTCCGCTCCAGCAATCATCCGGCCGATTTCTGCAATTTTTTCTTTTTCAGAAAGCGGAATAACCTTTGTTTTCGTTCTTCCCTCTTTGCTTACTTCCTTAGCAATTAATAGATGGTTGTCTGCCATCGCTGCAACTTGAGGAAGATGTGTGATGCATAGCACTTGAGAGTTAATCGACACCTGATAAATTTTTTCTCCGATCGCTTGGGCGACACGGCCGCTTACACCAGTATCCACCTCGTCAAATATGATGGAAGTAATTCCTTGATGCTTGGAAAAAATCGTTTTTAAGGCAAGCATGATTCTTGATAATTCCCCGCCGGAAGCAATTTTCGCAAGAGGCTTAAGAGGTTCGCCTGGATTGGTGGAAATGTAAAATTCCACAAAATCCATGCCGTCACTTCCAAATTTCGCTGGAATTCCATCGATCAAAGCGGAATCTTGGGCCTCTTTCTGCGAAAATTGAACCTTAAATGTAGTTTTATCCATGTACAGCTGTTTTAATTCAGATGTGATTTGAGCAGTTAGCTTGTTTGCATATTTTTTTCTTATTGCCGTTAAATGTTGGGATTTTGTCAGCAGTTCTTCGACGACAGATTTAAGCTCATTTCTAAGCGTTTGAATATGGCTATCACGGTTTTCAATCGTATCGATCTCTTTTTCAATTTCATCTCTATATTGCAAAATGTCTTTGATTGATTGCCCGTACTTTCGTTTTAACCGATGAATGACATGGAGGCGGTCCTCTATCATATTTAACCGATCAGGATTAAATTCCATGCGTTCTAATTCATTTCTAAGCTGAAATGTTAAATCCTCTACAACGTAAAAACTGTTCGACAGCGTTTCGGACATTTCTTTTAACTGTTTATTAAATTCTGCTGCTTCTTCTAAATGATTCATGGCAAGTCGTAAAAAATCAAGCCCGCGCTGCTCTCCTTGCAGCGATTCATAGCTATTTTTCAAGGCTTCATAAATTTTTTCAAAATTTAACATTTCCTGCCGTTCTTCCTGAAGCTTTATATCTTCATCCATTTTTAAATCGGCATCGTCAATTTCCTTTAATTGAAACTTCAATAAATCCAATCGATGCGCCATCTGCTGCTCATTTTCTGAAAGGGCTTTTAACCGCTTTGTTAAGTCCGCGTATTTTTTATAAAGCTTTACGTATGCATCCTTTGCTTTTTTCACTTCTTCGCCGCCATATTCGTCGAGAAGATGAAGATGCTTTTGCTCGTCCATCAGCTCTTGATGATCGTGCTGTCCATGTATATCGACTAATGTGCTCCCAATATCCCGGAGAATTCCGATTGTGACAAGCTTTCCATTAATTCTGCAAATGCTTTTTCCGTTAGCGGAGATATTCCGGTTTAAAACAATCATGCCTTCACTAGCATCTATTCCTAATTCATGGCATTTTTTCAAGCACGGATGGTCCTCTTCTTCCAATATAAACAACCCTTCCAATTCAGCGCGCTTTTCACCGGCTCGGACAAATTCAGAAGAACCGCGTCCTCCTACAAGAAGAGATATAGCATCAATAATGATCGATTTCCCAGCACCTGTTTCTCCCGTCAGCACTGTCAGCCCTTTTTCAAAAGAAAGAGATAGGGATTCAATAATGGCAAAATTTTTAATCGACAATTCCGCTAACATCGCATTTTCACCCCAAACTTGTTAAAGCATGTCCAAAAATTTTTCCGTCAACGTTTTGGTGTCTTCATTCTTCCTGCATATAATTAAAATCGTGTCATCGCCGCAAATTGTCCCTAATATTTCTTCCCAGTCCAAATTATCAATTAATGCACCAATTGCATGAGCATTTCCCGGCATTGTTTTCATCACAAGCAAATGTCCGGCAGAATCGATTTTAACAAACGCATCCATCAATGCTCTTTTCAGCTTTTGATGGGGATTGAAGCGCTGATCTGCGGGCAGGCTGTATTTATAACGTCCATCAGATGTCGGAACCTTCACTAAATGGAGCTCCTTGATGTCGCGGGATACGGTTGCTTGGGTGACATTAAAACCTAAATTTTTCAGCATTTCAACTAGTTCATCCTGCGTTTCGATTTCGTAATTTGTGACAAGCTCTCTAATTTTAATAAGACGCTGTCCTTTTGTCATTAGCGACCACCCCTATTCTCTTTCCTGTTATGATATCTCATAGAAAAACAGGAATAACTTGTATTCGTTATCCCTGTCTCTTTATTTTTAACGTGGAATGAGCGTTTTTCACAATTTCTTCAATTGTTTCCGTAAATTTTATGTCACCTTTTTCTTTTGCCCCTCCCCAATACAAATGGAGCAAAAACTCTATATTCCCGTTGCTGCCAGTGATCGGAGAGTACGATAAATGTAAGCAATCAAATCCTTCATTGATTGCAAAGGCCGTTATGTCATGCAAAACTTCCTCATGAACCCGAGCATCCTTCACAATTCCTTTTTTCCCGACTTTTTCTTTTCCTGCTTCAAATTGCGGCTTAATTAGCGCGACGCATTCACCAGTGGGCACCAAAATGGTTTTTAAAACAGGGAGGATCAATTTTAAAGAGATAAACGATACATCAATGGTAGCAAATTCCGGAAGCCCCTTTTGAAAATCCTCCGGCTTTACATAACGGAAGTTTGTCCGTTCCATCACGATGACACGTTCATCTTGACGCAGCTTCCAATCCAATTGATTATACCCGACATCCACCGCATAACATAATTTTGCGCCGTTCTGCAAGGCGCAGTCGGTAAATCCACCCGTAGAAGAGCCGACATCTACCATAATTTTTCCTGCCACACTGATTTCAAATTGTTTCAATGCCTTTTCCAGCTTTAAACCGCCTCTTGAAACATAAGGGATCGCATCTCCCTTTACAGTTAACGGGATGTCGCGATCAATTTTTTCGCCAGGCTTATCCAATCGTTTTTCATTTGAATAAACAAGCCCGGCCATAACGGCCCTTTTTGCTTTTTCTCTCGTTTCTGCAAGTCCTCTTTCTACAAGCAATACATCTAAACGTTCCTTTTTACCCATATTTGATTCCTTTTTCTTTTTTTGGTATTACTTCGAGCACATTTTTTATTATTCCTTCTTTTGTTAATCCAATCTCTTCTAACAGTTTTTCCACGCTTCCATGCTCGATAAAGCGATCTGGAATTCCCATTCTTTTCATTGTAAGATTTGTAAAGCCATGCTTTTCAGCAAATTCTAATACCGAGCTGCCAAAACCGCCTTCAAGAACTGCTTCCTCTACTGTTAAAATCGGTATTCCTTCGTTGAAAATCTCAAGAAGCATTTTCTCATCAAGCGGCTTTAAAAAGCGGGCATTGACGACTCGAACGGAAACATTATTTTTGGCAAGTGCTTTCGCTGCATCCAATGCCATTTTAATCGTCGTTCCAAATGTTAAAATGACAGCATCTTTACCTTGTAAAAGAACTTCCCACGTACCGATTGGAATTTCTTTCAGCTCAGGATCAAGAGGCACACCCAATCCTGTTCCTCTCGGATAGCGAAGAGCGATCGGCCCTTCATCGTACTTCAGAGCCGTATAAACCATATGCTGTCCTTCATTTTCGTCTTTCGCCATCATTAATACAATGTTTGGTATATGGCGCAAAAAAGCGATGTCAAATACTCCCTGATGGGTTTCTCCGTCAGCTCCGACGAGTCCTGCGCGGTCAATTCCGAAAAACACATTTAAGTTTTGTCGGCAAATGTCATGAACCATTTGGTCATAACCGCGCTGCAAAAAGGTTGAATAGATTGCCAAAAACGGCTTCATATTGGCAGCAGCAAGTCCTCCTGCAAGCGTCACCGCATGCTGCTCGGCAATACCGACATCAAACATTCTGTCCGGAAATTCTTCTCGGAATTTTTCAAGTTTCGAACCAACCGGCATGGCTGGTGTAATTGCAACAATTCTTTCATCGTTTCTCGCTAATTTTCGAACTGTTTCACTTACTAATTCACTCCAAGACGGAGCCGATATTTTCGGTTTAACAAAATCGCCTGTTTCAATTTTATACGGGCCTGTTCCATGCCATGTTCCAACCTTGTCTTTTTCGGCAGGCAAATAGCCCTTTCCTTTTTTCGTGATAACATGCAGCAAAACAGGGCCTTTTGTTTTTTTGGCATAACTAATGTTTTCCATCAATGCCTGAAAATCATGTCCGTCAATCGGTCCAAAATAGGTAAAGCCAAGCTCCTCAAAAAACATGCCCGAAACGAATAAATATTTCAGACTGTCTTTAAGCCGTTCTGCTGTTGAGGCAAGCTTTCCTCCGACAGCTGGAATTTTTTTTAACAAGTATTCCAACTCTTCTTTTACCCAGTGATATTTGCCTGTTGTTCTTAATCTTCCAAGTATATGATGAAGAGCACCGACGTTTGGAGCAATAGACATTTCATTATCGTTTAACACAACAATAATATCCTTTTGTTCATGGCCGATGTGATTCAATGCTTCAAGCGCCATGCCTCCGGTTAAAGCACCGTCGCCGATAATCGGCACAATATATTCATCCGTTCCTTTTAAATCGCGGGCAATAACCATTCCCATTGCCGCAGAAAGTGAAGTTGAACTGTGCCCCGTTTCCCAAACATCGTGCTCGCTTTCTGAACGCTTCGGAAAACCGGACAATCCTTTATACTGCCTCAACGTATCAAACTCTTTCGCCCTGCCTGTCAAAATTTTATGAACGTACGCCTGGTGACCTACATCCCAAATAAATTTATCTTTCGGGCTGTCAAACATTTTATGTAAAGATATTGTCAGCTCAACTACTCCTAAATTTGGTCCAATATGTCCGCCGGTCACTGACAGCTTTTCAATTAAAAATTGGCGAATTTCCGCGCTCAATTGCTCCAGTTCTTTTATTGAAAACTTTTTCAGAAATTTTGGATTTTCGATGGACAATAGATCCAAAACGGATCACTCACTTTCGCTTTTTAGATATGCTTGCTTTTTTATGATTCTTTCCTTTTTTCTCTTTCATCAAAACAATATTAAATCTTTTTTCAAAAAAATAAAATATCTTTCCGACATAAAAAATAATCGGAGTTGAAAAACGGATTGCAAACGCCTTTCCAAACGCTTTTCCTCCGACAGTAAGAGCGGCTACAATGCTTGTGAATACGATTGAAATCGTAAACTCAAGCGCCGAAGTTTGACGGTCGGCAAACGTCACCGCCAGCTGCACTACGACAACAGCCGAGGCTGTTCCGCTGATTATGCCGGAAATATCGCCAATAACATCGTTGCAAAAGTTCGAAAAGCGATCGGCATTTCGGATAATTTGAATGGCATGCTTGGCACCGCTCACACGCTTTGACGCCATCGCATGAAACGGAACCTCATCTGCTGATGTGGCAGCAATGCCGAGCATATCAAAAAAAATGCCGATTAAAACGATCACAAAAACGATCATCATACCGGCAGCCCATCCGACGCCTTCCAGAAGAACAGTTGATACAATTGAAAAAAGAGCCGCTAACACGAATGTGATAACGGCAATTCCTAAACTCCATCGTATTGAATATCGAATTAGCTCTTTCATCATGAAATGCATAACACCTGATTTCTATGTAAAAACTATATATAACGAAATGGAGTGGTCATATATAGAGTAAACATTACGGCTTAGGTCCAGTAGGTTTTCCCAGTCAAGTACCAGGCGTTGCCGCCCCGGCGGTTTCCCTTTAAACCTGACTTAGCGCTGTCGCCAAACGCTAGACTGGATTGCCACTTAGTCCGTACTACAATCCTCTATATATGTCATGTGAACAGTCTAGGAGTTTTCCTCAAACAGCCTTTAGCCGGTTCCTAGCCTCTTTTGCAGAGCCGATTTCATATGTCACATAAGAAACTCTTTCATTGGCCATATGAAAAAGTTCCTTGTTTCCATAATCCCCTCGGCCTCCACTCAAGGCAGGCTACGCTGTCCGCGCCTCATTGCACTATGAAGCGCGTAGACAGGTTCATACCCATTTTGCACATAAAATGGGCCTCCGCGGAAAGAGGGTCAACGCCCACATGCCATTGTGGATCGCCCTCTAACCTTAACCCCCAGCATCAACCCAAGGCTGGGCGCCTCAAGCCAACACCAGGAACTTCATCGATGTGCCCTTTAGCGGATTTTTAGGCCCGCCTTCAGAACCGGAGGGCTGACTAGAATACTGCACCACTCCATCATGTTTTCTGACAGAATTATATCATATAGGAGTGTTTTCCTCAACTTGTTGGAGAATGCACACATTCAAATGCGAATCCCGTTCCTCACATTTTGTCGACCCGTTGGAGGTGCACCGAATTTTCATCGTTTAATGTTCGCGCTCCCCAATTAAATCACAAAACGATAATAGAAGCTCATTGTTTATGGAACATGTTTGCAAAATAGCCTTTGATGTTTCAATATGCTCCGACAATTTTTCCTTTGCGCCTTCCAAAGACAGTACGGACAAATACGTTGTTTTTTTATTCTCTTCATCGGAACCAACAGGCTTTCCGATCTTTTCTTCGTCTCCTTCAACATCTAATATGTCATCTTTAATTTGGAAGGCAATGCCTATATGGTATGCGAATTCCTTTAATTTATTTATTTCTTCAATCGACGCCTCAGCAATGATGGCACCTGCAATAATACTGAAAGCCAGAAGCTTTGCTGTTTTATGCTCATGAATATATTCAAGCTGTTTTAAAGTTAATTGTTTGTTTTCTCCTTCCATGTCGGCAACTTGTCCGCCAACCATTCCTTCTGCACCAGCCGCCTTTGAAAGCTCTGAAATGAGCGTCAATTTTACGCGATCTGAAAGCTCTTCAGCATCAGCAATCAGCCGAAAGCTTTCAGTCAGTAATCCGTCACCTGCCAGCACGGCTATGGCTTCTCCATATACTTTATGATTGGTCGGCTTTCCTCTTCTAAAATCATCATTGTCCATGCATGGAAGGTCATCATGAATGAGCGAATACGTATGAATCAATTCCACCGCACATGCGACCGGGTAGCCAATTTTCTCTTCTTTTCCATACGAATGGAGAACGGCAAGCAAGAGCATAGGGCGCAGACGTTTCCCGCCGGCATTTAAGGAATAAAGCATCGATTCTTTAATAATTTTCGGGGCATTTAATCTTTCAATATATGTGGGAAGAACGGAATCAATGGCAGCTTTGCGCGTTTTTAAGTATTCCGGAAAAGACATCACTTTTGTTCTTCCTCCTGTGCTTGGAAAGGTTTGATCGTTCCATCTTCATCAAGAATAAAATCCAATTGCTTTTCAGCTTGCGTTAATTTTTCATGGCAAAGCTTTGAAAGCTTCATTCCTTCTTGAAAATATTGGATCGCCTGTTCTAATGGAACATCTCCGTCTTCTAATTTTAAAACAATTGCTTCCAGCTCTTTCATCGCTTCTTCAAACGTTAATTCTTTTTGATCATTCATGATCTTCTCTCCTCAATTTCAGATACTTCACAATGGATGGTCCCGTCCTGCAATTTAATTTGAATAAAATCCCCTTCAGCCGTTTGTTTTACGCTCTTTACCAGCTTATCTTGTTTATACACAAGGCTGTATCCACGTTCCATAATCTTTAATGGGCTGAGCGCATCAAGTTTAGAAGCTAATGCTTGAAAGCGATTCAGCTTCTGTTGAAATAAAGCTGTCATCTCGCGCAGCATTTTTTTGTCCAGATCCTTCATTCTTGTCTTCGCCCGCTCAATTTGGTCATATGGAAGTTCGTTTTTAAGACGATTCGTCAATAACAAGTATCGGTTCGTTTGATCGTTTAAGTAACGTTTTCCTGCTTTTTTAAACCGTTCGAATAAAATGTCCAGCTCCTGTTCTTTTTGCATATAAAGCTTTTTCGGATATTTGAATGCATATGAGTTGGTTAAGCGGAAAAGCTTGAGCTTTTCCTTTTTGATCCGTTCCTTTAAAGCGTTCGTCATTCTAATGTTCCGTTCTCGGATCTTTTCGATTAAATCCGTTATATTAGGAACAGCCAGCTCTGCTGCTCCGGTTGGAGTCGGCGCCCGAAGATCGGCGACAAAATCTGCGATTGTATAATCTGTTTCATGGCCTACAGCAGATATAACGGGTATTTTTGATTTAAAAATTTCCCTTGCCACCATCTCTTCATTGAAAGCCCACAACTCTTCAATCGATCCGCCTCCTCTTCCAACAATGAGGACATCGAAATAACCGAGGGAGTTGGCAAGCTGTATTTTATTCACAATCGATTTTCCCGCTTGTACACCTTGAACAATTGCGGGAATAACCACCACTTTTGCCACAGGGTATCTTCGTTTGATCGTTGTGATGATATCCCTGACGGCTGCACCTGTCGGCGATGTGATCACACCGATCGTCTTTGGAAAGGCAGGAATCGTTTTTTTATGCTTGACATCGAACAGCCCTTCTTGCTCCAATTTTTTTTTCAGCTGCTCGAATGCAAGATAAAGCCCCCCTACTCCATCAGGCTCCATTTCCTTTGCATAAATTTGGTATATTCCTCCGGGCTGGTAAATGGTAATTTCACCGCGTACCAATACGTTCATCCCGTCCTCTGGCCGAAATGGAAGAGAACGGTTAAAACTTGAAAACATAACCGCCTGTATTCTGGCATGCTCGTCCTTTAACGTAAAATAAATATGTCCGCTGTCATGAATTTTTACGTTTGATAATTCGCCTTTTACCCAAATATCGCGCAAATGTGGATCAACATCAAATTTTCGCTTAAGGTATTTTGTTAACGCCGAAACGGTTACAAATTTTTTGTTACTCATGAACAACTCCTTTAAAGCAAGTTTATGGACGTACCCGCTTCTTTGCGGATTTAACCGTATTATAAACCAGCATCGTAATCGTCATTGGACCTACTCCGCCGGGAACAGGAGTAATGGTGCTTGCTTTTTCTTTTGCCTCATCAAATTTTACATCGCCTACAAGTTTTCCGTTCTCAAGTCTATTGACGCCAACATCTATTACGACTGCACCTTCTTTAATATGATCAGCACCTATGAAATGAGGACGCCCGACAGCAACGATTAAAATATCTCCTTGGATCGTATGCTCCCGCAAATTTTTCGTTTTCGAATGGCAATATGTAACCGTTGCATTTTCGTTTAGAAGCAATTGTCCGACCGGTTTTCCGACAATATTGCTTCTGCCAACAACGACAACATGCTTTCCGGCAATTTCGATATTTGCAGATTTGATCATTTCAACAATTCCGGCCGGTGTGCACGGCAAAAACGCATCCTGTCCCGTCATCATGCGTCCAACATTAATCGGATGAAAGCCATCCACATCTTTTTCTGGAGAAATTTTTTCAATGACTGCTGTTTCATCAATATGGTCAGGTAACGGAAGCTGAACAAGAATTCCGTCATAACGATCGTCCTGATTATATTTTTCTATCACTTCAAGCAGTTCTTCTTGTGAAATCGACTCCTCCAAATGTTCCAGCTTAAAAGAAACACCGATTTCCTCCGAAGCTTTTTGCTTCCCCTTAATGTAAGAAAGGGAAGCAGGATTATTTCCAACTAAAATAATGGCAAGGCCGGGAGTTACCCCTTTTTCCTTTAATTGTTCCACTTCTTTTTTTAACTCGCTTCGCATTTCTTTTGCCAATTCTTTTCCGTCAATAATCGTCGCCACCATCTTTTTCCTCCTAAGCTTTTTTTTCTAACTCTTCTTTTATACTTGAGAGGACACCATTTACAAATTTGCTCGACTGAACATCTCCGAACATTTTAGCAAGTTCAATCGCTTCATCAATTGTTACATTGAACGGAATATCCGGTTCATATTTCATCTCATATACAGCTAAACGCAAAATGGCACGGTCAATGTTAGCCAATCTTTCCAATTTCCAATTGGTTAAATTCCTTTTTATCAATTCGTCAATTTCGTTTTGATGTTCAACCGTTCCGAGTACAAGCTTATTTAAAAATGGATCATGTTCATTACCGTCCAAAACATGATTGATGGCTTCCTCAGGAAGCGCTTCAGCCAAGTCAATTTGAAACAGTGCCTGCAATGCCTTTTTCCTAGCTGTTCTCCGTTTCATCTTTTTGCTCCTTTTTTCAAACTATGTCGAAATGTCATATATGAATCATATCATAACTGTCTCTTGTATCACATATGAAAGTTCATCCGAAAAGAAATTTCAGAATCTTTCTTATTATTCTTTATTTTAAACAAAAAAGGGGAGGATATCCTCCGCCTTTACATTTCCTCTTGAATTTCAGGCTCTTCCGTCTTCGTTTCAAACTGAATGCCCACTACATGAATGTTGATTTCGTTGATTTCAAGCGCCGTCATCGTTAAAAGCGTTTGACGAATGTTTTCTTGTACTTTCTGTGCAACAGCCGGAATGGAAACCCCGAAATTCATGACACAATATACATCAATGACAATGCCTTCTTCACCTAAGTCTACTTTTACGCCTTTACCATGATTTTTTTTGCCAAAGCGTTCAGCGACTCCTGAAGCGAAATTGCCGCGCATTTGGGCTACCCCTTCTATTTCAGATGCGGCAATTCCGGCGATGACTTCAATGACTTCCGGAGCGATTTCCACTTTTCCAAAGCTTGCTTCATGATTCATTTCCAATCCTGTATCTTTCAAATAGTACACCTCCAAAATTATGACATGATTTTATAATTTTCAAGAAATCTAGTGTTGAACTCCCCGCTGATAAATTTTTCATGATCCATTAATTTCAGGTGGAAAGGTATGGTTGTATGCACTCCTTCTATAACAAATTCACTTAAAGCTCTTTTCATTTTGGCTATCGCTTCTTCCCTTGTCGCTCCGTGTGTAATCAGCTTTGCGACCATTGAATCATAATATGGCGGAATGGAATAGCCAGGGTAGCAGGCAGAATCAATGCGGACACCCGGTCCGCCCGGAGGCAGGTACATTTCGATTTTACCAGCTGAAGGCATAAAATTCTTTTCCGGGTTTTCTGCGTTAATTCTACATTCGATCGCCCAGCCGTTAAATGTAATGTCTTTCTGTTCAAAGCTTAGTGGTTCGTTTGCTGCAATCTTGATCTGCTCTTTGATCAGATCAATGCCTGTGACCATTTCAGTAACAGGATGCTCAACTTGAATGCGGGTATTCATTTCCATGAAATAAAATTGCTCATTTTTATAATCAAAAATGAATTCCACTGTACCTGCACCGGAATAACGCACCGCTTTGGCTGCTTTTACAGCCGCTTCCCCCATTTTATGTCGCATTTTATCAGATAGTGCAGGAGAAGGAGTTTCTTCCACCAGCTTTTGTAAGCGCCTTTGAATGCTGCAGTCCCTTTCACCTAAATGAACGACGTTTCCATGGTGATCGGCAAGAATTTGGATTTCAACATGGCGGAAATCTTCAATACATTTTTCAATGTAAACGCCTGGGTTTCCAAATGCTGTTTGCGCTTCCTGCTGAGTAATTTGGATCCCTTTCCGCAAGCTTTCTTCGTCATTCGCAACGCGTATTCCTTTTCCTCCGCCTCCGGCGGCTGCTTTAATAATGACTGGATAACCGATTTGATTTGCGATCTCAACTGCTTCCTCTTCGCTTTTAATGATCCCTTTTGACCCAGGCACAATCGGAACACCCGCCTGCCGCATTGTTTCCCTAGCAACATCTTTTTTTCCCATTTTTGTGATTGCTTCTGGACTAGGGCCTACAAAAACAATGTTGCAATCATTGCAAAGCTCGGCGAAATCAGCGTTTTCTGCCAAAAATCCGTAGCCTGGATGAATGGCTTCTGATCCAGTCAACGTCGCTACACTCACGATGTTCGTAAAGTTTAAATAGCTGTCTTTAGATGCAGTCGGTCCTATGCAATACGCTTCATCTGCAAGCTGAACATGCAAGGAGTCTTTATCCGCCTCAGAATATATGGCGACTGTTTCGATCCCTAATTCCTTGCAGGCGCGTATGATTCTTACTGCAATTTCTCCTCTGTTTGCTATCAGCAATTTTTTAAACATTTTCTTTCCCTCACTCTGGTTTTACAAGGAATAATGGTTGTCCGTATTCAACAAGCTGACCGTTCTCAACTAAAATGTCGACAATTTCGCCTTTTACTTCCGCTTCAATCTCATTAAATAATTTCATTGCCTCTACAATGCAAACAACGGTATTCTCTTTTACTTTTGATCCTATTGTAACATAAGGATCTGCATCTGGGTTTGGAGCAGCATAAAATGTGCCGACCATCGGCGAAGTAATTTTATGTAAATTTTCTGTTTTCTGCTCGCTTTCTTCTTTCGGCAAATGCACCTCTTTTTTCGGCTGTTCTAAAGATTCAGCAGCTGGTTGCTTTGGCAAAGCTTGAATTTCAGAAGCATTGTTATAGACAACATGCTGATTAGCGCGAGCCGCAGTTTTTTTTAATTGGACCTTTGCCCCTTCGCTTTCATATGTAAATTCATCAATGGATGAATCATCGATCAATTTGATGATTTCCTTTATTTCTTTAAAATTTAACATGAAAAAACACTCCTTAAAATGAATTCCAATTTGCTAGATATTATCATCAAGTATTAAAAGTAACTATCATTTATGATACGATAACTTTTTGCTAAAATTCAATAACTATTAAAAATATGAGCAAACAATTCAAAGCAGCTTTTTCTTCACATGAAAAAATCCCCGATTTTTCTCGGGGAGTCATGTTACTTTGCTATTTCAAATGTTACGGCAACATCTTGCATGGACTGGATTTCATCCTTCACCAATTGAATCAGTTCGTTTGCTTGCTGCGGGGAGTGTTCTTTCGCTTTTACGGTAATTCTCACCTTGTCTCCATCAGCGCGAACTAATGCATCCTCGTAGCCTTTTGTTTTGATAAGTGTTTCTAATACCTTCTCTTTCTCTGACAGCTTGGATAATTCGCGCATCTCCTCATATGCATTGTTTTTTTCCTCAGATGAGACATCATTGGACCCAATAATTGTCTCCAGCTCCTGCTTGCGTTCACTTCTTTCATCTTCCACTTCCATTCTCAGCGCAGTAAATAAATCATCGTCCGTTATTGTGGAGACTACCGATCCATCTTCTGAGCTGGACTGCTTGCTCGATTGTTCTTTTTCTTGCTGCTTCGCATCAGTTTTTTGCTGCTCTGTTTGTTCTTTATTATTGTCATTTCCGCTTTCTTTTTCATTCGAATTCGTCTCTGTATCCGTCAACACCACATCAGGGGAAGATCCTCCTTCAGGAGATGTAATGTAATAAACGGACAGCACAACAACTAAACTTAACATGGTTAATAACCAAACAGTTTGTTTTTTTAACATGTCAAGCATCCTCCTTTACTTTTTTGGCAATACGGCTACTCTATGACTATCAACATCAAGCACCCTTGTAACTGCATCGGTGATCATTTTTTTAATTTGAACGTTTTCAGCACCTTTTGCTACTACTAACACTCCGCGTATTTTCGGCTTTTCGGTTTTTACAACGATGGGCGATTCTTGATCCCCTTTTCGAATGATTACCACTTGTTCGTCAACAGATTTATCTTCCACCTGCCGCTTTCCGCCTTCACGGTCCGTCTCATCTGTCGTTTGGTTTTGAATCGAGCGATTTTTTTCCAACACACTTTCAGATGAAGAGTCAACATTGACAATAACTTCTACCTCACCTACGCCTGAAATGGACTGAAGCGCTCCTTTTAGCTCATTTGCATACTGCTGTTCATAACGTTCAATTGTTCCTTTTTCACTTGTTGTTTGTTTAAATGCGGGTTCAACATCCTCTTCTTCTGCAGCGGTGTTTATCGTTTCTACTGTTTTGCTTTCGCCGGATAAAAAACTGCCGATCAGCATAAAAGCGATTCCAAGCGTCAAAAGTATAAGCATGAATGGATAGGTGGCTGATTTTTTGAGCATATCTCGTCCGGGAAGAAGAGAGGCTAGTCGCTGCAAAAAATTTTTCCTATCATTCACTTAGGCCGCCTCCTTCCATTTCAATCGAAATTTTTTCTTTCGATACTCCCCATGTTTCAGCAAGCTGGGCAATTATTTCGTTTTCATTTGCGAGCATTTTTTTGTCTTCTTCGTTCATGTTGATTTCAACCGGTTTAACCGTTTCAACCGTGTGGGGAAGATCTTTTTCTTCCACGAAAACTGTAACTTGCTTTAAATCGTTTTCTGATTCAATCTTCTCTTTTGTTTCATCAACCGAAAGATGAATTTTTTGAACCTTTAAACCATAGTTTTCTACCAGCTCCTCTTCCGCTAAATTTTTCATTTGGACAGCCATTTGTTCTAAAATATATGCACGGTTGTTAGCTTGTATTTCATTTTTCTTAAATTCTATTGATTTTTTTATTGAATCTTCTTTTGCTTCCGAGTTCAGCAGCTCCTCGGATAACAAGTTCGGAAAATCATAGGAAAATATTTTTAAAATCGGCGTAAGAATG
This sequence comes from Aeribacillus sp. FSL M8-0235, assembly GCF_038000355.1. NCBI lineage: Bacteria > Bacillati > Bacillota > Bacilli > Caryophanales > Bacillaceae > Aeribacillus > Aeribacillus sp. FSL M8-0235. Next base: position 2,508,798 of record NZ_JBBOBW010000001.1, read on the forward strand.
ACAGACACTAATAATAAACTAACAACGACTTTTACATATTTTTGCATTGCGGATCTCGGCAGCAGCATATCTAAAATAATGGCAATAAAAATAAATAATATGATATTAGTGACCCATTCGGTGATGAATGACATATACCACCACTCCTATCGAACCATCATGGTGACATTGCTCGCTGCGATAATAACTGTAATGCTTAAAAAAAACATGAACGATACAAGGATCAGTGCCGCTAGTATATAGATGATGCTCTTGGAGATGATGTCTAAACAGGAGATAATCTCTCCCGGCCCTAAAGGCTGCAAAACGGCAGCGGCAAATTTATAGATGAAGGCAATCGCCAGTACTTTCATTGCCGGAAAAATGGTGATCAAAAAGAGAATGGCAACACCAATGACGCCAATTGTGTTTTTTAACAGCATCGATGCGCTGAAGAGCGTATCAGCCGCTTCCGTAAACATTTTTCCAAGCACAGGTATAAAGTTTCCCGTTATAAACTTTGTCGTCCGCAAGGCGATCCCGTCTGTCACAGCTGCCGTCGCCCCCTGGACAGAAATCACTCCTAAAAAAATGGTTAAGAAAATGCCTAAAAGCCAGATGCTAATGCTTCTGAACAGCTGAGCAAGCTGAGTAACTTTATATTGATCCGTCATCGTGCTGATTAAAAATAACAAAGAAGACAAAAACAGCAGAGGGAGAACAATTTTTTCAATCAACAAACCGCTTCCGTTCATCAAGAAAATGGTAATGGGGTGAAAAAATGCAGCCGAAGCAACTCCTCCAGATGACGCCATTAAAGCTATTAACATCGGAATTAAGGCTAGAAGAAAGCTTGTCATCCCGTTAATCGCATTCGTTGCATAGGAAATGGCTACGTGAAAACTGTTTAAAGCTAAAATGACAAGCACCATATAAACAATGGAGTAAGCAACTTTGCTTACATTTTTTTCTTCAAAAGCGTTTTGTAAATGCTGGAGAAGAACGCTAAATATCGTTAAAATAATAATGGTTCCAAGAAGCTTTCCGTTTGCCAAGATTTCATGTAAAAGAAATTTCAAAATGCCAACGGCCCACTCTTTTATAGAAAATTGTTTTTCACCTTTAATAAAATCCATCAAACTTCCCTTCTGGCTTTCCGGAAGAAGTCCTCCGTATGTCGTCATAATGTCATTCCAAAAATTTTTAATTTCCTCAATCCCAAGTTCGTCCATTTGTTCTGCCATATATTCTTGTTGAATCGCTTCTTCTTTTGGAGGATCTGCTGATGAATTTTGCTCTTGAGAGGCTTGTACCATGTTTGGCACAGCGAAAGCAAAAAACGCCAAAAAAAGGATGCCGCGAAAAAATGATGACTGAATCCCCATCACCCCCTTAAACTTATATATTTGGGAGAAGCTTAATCATCGTTTGTATAATCACCGTCATGATCGGAATTGCCATAGATAAGATTAAAATTTTCCCTGCCAATTCAATTTTGGATGCAATGGAGCCTTGTCCGGCATCTTTCGTAATTTGCGCACCAAATTCAGCAATATAGGCAATTCCGATGATTTTTAAAATGGTTTCGACATAAATCAAATCAATGCTTGCTTCATTCGCAATTCTTTCGACCATTCGAATCAATTCATAAATTTGATCCACTAAAAAAAGAAAAATGGAGACACCGGTAAAGACGATTAATAGAAAGGCAAAGGTCGGCTTTTGTTCTTTTATGACAAGAGCGAGCAAAGTTGCAATCAATCCTAGCCCGACAATTTGAAAAATTTCAATCTCCAAAACCTCCTATCCTTGAAAAAGAAAAACCGCTTTAATTTTTTGGAACAAATCGTTGACAATGGAAGCAACCATAAAAAGTATGTAAATAAATCCCAACAATGTAACCCATTGGGCGTACTCTTTCTTCCCCATTTGATCTAAAATGGTATGAAGAAACGCAACGATAATTCCGATTCCTGCGATTTGGAAAATTGTGTTGACGTCAACACCCATGTCCCTTTCTCCTCCCAGCTTATATCGCTACATCAAAAGAATGATAATGAGCAATCCCGCTAAAAATCCTAAGCTTTTCGTCATTTTTCCGTAATGCTCTTGATTAAACAGCGCTTCTTTTTCTTCTTTTTCCAAATGAGCCATTGTCAATTTAATATGCTTTTGCTGGCTGATTAAATCATGCTGCCCCAATGTTTCTCCAAATTGCTTTAAAACTTCCAATTCCCCTTCCTTCAGCGATGTATAAGGCCATATTTCAAGCAGACTGCTTTCCCATGCGCTTTTCACATCCATGTCGCCTTGCGATAATTTCTCAGAAAATAATGTAAATAGATTAGAAAGCGGAGGGGCTGACTGTTTGGCAATATGAAGCGATGCATCCTGCAATGGTGTGTGGCCGTACATGATCTCAGCTTCCAAGCTTTGCAAAGAAACCTTTAATTGCCGCAATTGTCTTGTCCGCTCTGTCAATCGTTTAGCCGAATCAAACCCAATCCATGTTGTTGCTAATAAGATGAATAAAGACCCTAGCAATTTCATCGCTATTTCACACCTGCTTTATACACAATCTCTTTTTCTTTTTTTCCAAATATACGGGAAACCATCCCTGGAGTACCTTTTTTCTCCAATTCCATGTATCGGTCAAAAATGCCTAATTGAATAAGTTCTCTTAAAGTCGGACGGTGCAGCAAATCTTCAAAGCATTCGCCATGAGCGCTCACAAACAGCTGAACACCGCTGTTCACAGCTTCCATTAATGCATCGGTATCTTCCTTACGCCCTATTTCATCAGCAATAATGATGTCAGGGCTCATCGAACGGATCAACATCATCATCCCTTCTGCTTTCGGGCATCCGTCCAATACATCAATGCGAAGACCAAAAGTAAATTGCGGAATTCCTTTTACACTGCCGGCTATTTCTGATCTTTCATCCACAATGCCGACCTTTTGAGGCGGGATCGTTTTAACCCCAGTACTTATGATCCGGGCAAAATCGCGCAGCAGCGTCGTTTTTCCTGATTGGGGAGGTCCAAAAACAAGCGTATTTAACCATTTTTTTTCATATACATAAGGAATATATTGCTCAGCCAGGCCTATTTTCTCCCTTGCTATCCGGATATTAAAAGATGTAACGTGCCGTATGGCTTTGACATTGCCGTTTTCTGTAATCACTTTTCCAGCAAGGCCGATCCGGTGCCCTCCTCCAATCGTAATAAAACCTCTCTTTAATTCTTCCTCCAGTGTGTAAATCGAATATTGGCTGATCTTGTTTAAAATCATCATCCCGTCTTCTTTTGTCGCCTCGTAGTGAAGAAAGTGCGGTTTGCCGAATGCGATGATTTCAATCGGCTTGTACAAACGTATGCGAATTTCTTCCATCTGTTCAAAAAAAGAAGAAGGAAGCTGCTTTAATTCATTTGCAATTGTTTCGGGAAAAATTGAGATGATTTCTTTCAATCTTCCTTCCCCCTTTAATACCTTATTTATTTTCAATGTATGCAAGCTTGGCCACTTTATGACTACCGTTTCTCTTATTCCTTTTTTTTGCATTTATCATTTCAATAGAATTTGATAGAATTTTCTGATTTTAACAGTTATAATGGAGTTAGGGGGTGGTGATTGAATGTTGGTTCAAATTTATGATGGACTTGTATGGCTTCTTGCGGCTTTTATTTATATTGTTATACCTTTTGCCGTTTTCAGTGAATTGAGGAAAAAGAAAAAAGCGTGGATGGATCATTAAAGGTGGACAAGCTGTAATTGAATCCTGTTCAAAAAAAGGCCAGGTTGGAAAGCTTGTGTATTCTGGTCTTTTATAAACGATTGCGAAAATAGCTATAACTTTCTTTTCAAAAAAAATAACCCACAGAAATCAGTTATGAATTCTGCGGGTCTTTTCGTTTTCTTTGACTTTTTTCATTATTTTTTAAGAATAATTACGCACGGGAAACATAAGAACCGTCAGAAGTATTGACGATAATAACGTCCCCTTCATTAACGAAAAACGGCACTTGCACGACAAGCCCTGTTTCAAGCGTAGCCGGTTTAGAGCCGCCTGATGCAGTGTCCCCTTTAATGCCAGGTTCTGTTTCCGTAACAGTTAATTCAACCGTGTTCGGAAGCTCAATTCCGATTGTTTCGCCTTGATACATCATGATGTATACTTCCATATTTTCTTTCAAAAACTTCAACTCATATTCAATTTGTTTTGAAGTAAGCTCAATTTGTTCATACGATTCTGTGTCCATGAAAACGTGCTGATCGCCATTTGCATACAAATATTGCATTTTCCGGGTGTCAATTTGAGCACGTGCTACTTTTTCGCCAGCCCGAAACGTTTTTTCTTGGATGGCACCTGTCCGAAGGTTGCGCAATTTTGAACGAACGAACGCCGCCCCTTTACCAGGCTTTACATGCTGGAATTCAAGAACGCGCCAAATCCCCCCATCGACTTCAATCGTTAAACCTGTACGAAAATCATTTACAGAAATCATATTTGGTCCTCCTATTACATTTTCTTTAACAACATTGATTGGGGCACTCGCTAGAGAATGATGAGCTCTTTCTTCGAATGAGTCAACACTTCATTTCCGTGCTCAGTGATCAAAATATCATCCTCAATTCTTACCCCGCCTTTTCCTGGAAGGTATATACCAGGTTCAACCGTGACCACCATGCCTGGCTGAAGAACGGTATCAGAGCGAGCTGATAGTGTCGGCCCTTCATGGATTTCAAGTCCGATTCCATGTCCAGTTGAATGACCGAAATATTCGCCGTACCCTTTATCCTCAATGTAGGTACGTGTAACAGCATCCGCTTCCCTTCCAGTCATTCCAGACTTGATTTCGCGCACGCCTTTCTTTTGCGCTTCAAGCACGATGTTATAAATTTCTTTCATTTCATCTCCAGGATCTCCAACAGCAATTGTCCGCGTCATATCTGAACAGTATCCTTTATAATAGGCGCCAAAGTCAAACGTTACAAGCTCTCCCTTTTCAATTGGTTTTTCACTTGCTACACCATGGGGAAGGGCTGACCGATAGCCTGACGCGACAATCGTATCGAAAGATGAGGAAGCTGCTCCTTTTTTTCGCATAAAAAATTCGAGCTCATTCGCTAGTTCAATCTCTCTCACACCTGGACGGATCATATGTAAAATGTGTGTAAAGGCAGCATCAACGATTTCAGCGGCTTCCTTTAATATCTTAATCTCTTCATCAGTCTTTATCAAGCGCAACTTTTCCACAATATTTGAGACAGGAACGAATTCAATCCCTTTTAAAACATCCTTGTACGATGTGTATGTTGAATAAGAAAGATGATCCTGCTCAAACCCGAGCGTTTTGATCCCCATTTTCTTCGCCTGCGCAGCGACTTCTTCAAAAATCGATCCTGAATGCTGCACAATTCTAAAATGCTTTACTTGTTTTTTTGACTGTTCTACATACCGGAAATCGGTAATAAAGCATGCATCCTCTTTTGCCACTAGTGCGACCCCGGCCGTACCTGTAAATCCCGTCAAATAGCGGCGGTTATATTCGTTTGTAATGAGCATGCCGTCAATATTTAACTGTTCCATTTGTGAACGAACTTTTTCAAGCTTCATGTGTTTCCTCCCTGATCAAACGTAGTAAAGATAAAGCTGCCAATTGATAGCCGTAAAACCCTAAGCCAATTATTTGCCCTTGTGTCACCGGCGCTGTGACAGAATGATGCCGGAACGGTTCCCGTTGATTTGTATTGGAGATATGGACTTCAATTACCGGTTTTGAAATGCTGGCAATTGCATCCCGTATCGCATAGCTGTAATGAGTAAAAGCTCCTGGATTTAAAATCACTCCATCAAATTGTTGATCGGCTTCATAAAGCTTATCGATAATCTCTCCTTCATGATTCGATTGAAAAAAAGAAAATTGAACTTGTTTTTTTTCACCGAGAGATTTCAATTCATTTTCCAAATCTGCCAATGTTTTTTTTCCGTAAATATGCGGCTCCCTCACGCCTAAATAATTTAAATTCGGGCCATTGATCACAAGTATTCTCTCCATTGATTACACCTTTCTATCATGTATTAAAAAAGAATGTCCAGTATTATGAACATTCTACCATAAGATTCTTGATCTCTCATCATTTAGTTTATGATTGGATCTTGTGACCCTGACACAGTTCTATAATCTCATCATTTAGTTTATGATTGACGTTCCCTATATTCGTAGGAAATGGAATACCCGACAAAAACGCCAAACAGCACATACAAGCAGATGGAGGTGACAATGGTATTTGTACCAAGCCGACCGAGCGGATCGATTTTTAGAAATGCCGGTCCCAGCCAGCAAAAAACAACGGCCCACAGCGCGACTCCGAAAACAATGCCTCCCCATATTGACCGAACTTTTTTGAACAGAACATAATATAAAAATGCAGTAAGTATAGAAATGATGCCTATGAAGGCAGCTCCCGCAAAATGCCCAGCGACTCCGTTCTTCCAATTATCAAAGGCAAATAACATGAGAGCTCGATTTGGCCCGATTTTCGTAAAGTTCAACACATACGCTAAATATCCTATCAAACTCCATAATACTCCGCCAGTAAAACCAATGACAACAATTTTCAGAAAAAAGGATCGGAATGGTTCTTTTTTCTTTTCCTTACCAGTAGAATTCTTTTTTTCGCTGTTAAGCATCCGTCCACCTCCCTTTTTTAATATGTCCACTTTTCTTTTCTTGATGAATTTTTCATGAAAAGTTTATTTTTTGTATAAAAAAATTTATTTCATTCATACTAAATAATGATAAAGTTTTTCACGCCGCCCTATTGGAAAAAAGACACATCCAACCTAGAGGTTTCATCTAATTTTTTGTAGAATAGTAATAAATAAAACTTTTCAATAGCTTTTTTATTATATAGATAGGCAGGTTGGTGCGTCATGAAAAACGAAAAGACTATGTATGGCGGGCAAGCGGTAATTGAAGGAGTTATGTTTGGAGGGAAGCATCATTTCGTCACAGCGATCAGGAGAAAAGACAATTCAATTGATTTTTTTCAATTGCCGCGAAAAAAACATCCTATATTATCCCGCTTCAAAAAAATTCCTTTTATTCGCGGAATTGCCGCCATTATTGAAGCAAGCGCAAACGGCTCCAAGCATTTAAGCTATTCTTCAGATCGATACGATGTTGATCCAGCCGATGATGAAAAATTATTGTCAGAAGAAAAAAAAGAGTCGAAGCTTTCACTCATTTTAGGAGCTGCTGCTGTCGGAGTGCTGTCATTTTTGCTTGGCAAATTTATCTTTACTTTAATTCCAGTGTTTATCGCAGAATGGTTCAGGCCGATCATCTCATCGGATGTGGGGCAAATTTTGCTCGAAGGCTTTTTTAAGCTTTTGCTGTTGCTTGCTTATATTTATTTCATCTCGATGACTCCTTTAGTAAAGCGTGTTTTTCAATACCATGGGGCTGAGCATAAAGTGATTAACGCCTATGAAAACGGGCTCGCTTTAACTGTTGAAAATGTACAAAAACAATCAAGACTTCATTATCGATGCGGTTCCAGTTTCATTTTGTTTACGGTTATTGTTGGAGTATTTGTGTATCTGCTCGTTCCGACAGACCCGCTTTGGCTTCGCGTTGTTGACCGAATCGCTCTTATACCGGTTGTTCTCGGCATTTCATTTGAAGTATTGCAGTTTACAAATAAGCTGCGGCATAAGCCTGTTTTAAAATATCTTGGTTATCCAGGACTATGGCTTCAGCTGCTGACGACAAAAGAACCTACAGACGATCAAGTGGAAGTAGCGATTGCAAGCTTTCAAAAGCTGCTTTTATTGGAAGAAGAGACGGAAAAAATGGAGCGTATTGGTTGATTTGATAAACGAGAGCTTTTCTTTTTCTTGAAAACGACTGATGGAGGTGGCCTTTAGATGAACCGTTTTCCCGTCCATCCCGTATTCGCCGTTATCGCTACTTTAGGAGGTTTAGGGCTTATTTATATGCTCTTTTTCAATCCAAAGACTTTTTTCAAATTGTTTATTTGGGCGGTTGTCATCGGGATCATCATCCTCATTTATCGCTTAGTGATGAAAAAACGTACAAATAATGAGTATTCACAGTTTTTAAAAGCTGCGAAAAGATCGAAAAAAAGATTTAAAGACAAAAAGATACATTATGCTCAAAAGCACGTACTCCACAAAAAAAACAAAACGGCTATCTCTGCTAAAAGGCGGAGAGAAAACAATCATTTGACAGTCATCGAAGGTAAAAAAGGAAAAAAGAAAAATAGAGCTCTTTTCTAATAGGACCACTTTTTTAAAAAGGTTTCCGTTTTTTCTTTGCCGAGCTGAATTAATTCCTGTTTCTTCTCATTCGTAATTTTAAATTCCGTCGTTAAAATATTTTCAACCGGAATAAAAACGATGCTGCGTTCATGCCTTGTAGCAATATGCCTTGCATCGTGCGCTTCTTTCATCGTTTCAAATAACGCATGAAACATTGATAAAGCGTTTTTTATTTCATTTTTTGGCCTTTCCTCTATATGCGCGCTAAGCTGAAAACCGAGGATCGGTCTTTTTTTTATTTTTCCATCAAAAAGCCAAATCGGGAAATTGCTGAGCACTCCTCCATCGACAACAATACTGACGCCATCCTTCGTCCATAGTTTGACAGGTTCAAAAAAATACGGGAGGCATGAGCTCATTCTGACTGCCTTTGCAACAGAAAATCTATTAGCATTGATTCCATATTTGCTTAAATCGTCCGGCAATACAACAATTTTTCCGTTCGTAAGGTCGGAGGCAATCACACGAAGCTTTCCTTTCGGCAAATCTGCAAATGTTGAAACTCCTTTTGCTTTTAATTTTTCTTCCATCCATTCTTCTAAAAATTGTCCTTTATATAGTCCCATCCGCCAATAAACACTGATCCATTTCATGAGCATAAATGACATAATTCCTTTTCTTTTATCTAAAAACTTTCGCAGCTCTAAGCTGTCCATCAAAGAAAGGATTTCATCACTTTTGTAGCCGGCTGCAATGAGAGCGGCAATGATCGAACCGGCGCTCGTGCCAGCAACCCTGGCGAATTCAAATCCTTTTTCCTCCAAGGCCTTGTATGCTCCAATAAAAGCGAAGCCTTTGATCCCTCCACCAGAAAAAACACCGTCAATTTTCAAAGCATTCCCTCCTTACTATTCCGTTACTACATTTTAAGAAGGGAAAACGATGTTTAGAAGTTTGTTTTCAATAAATCGAGTAGGAGGGAGCGATTAACTCCCGTCCTCTCACACCACCGTACGTACGGTTCCGTATACGGCGGTTCAATTAAGATAATTGACGCAAGTCTTTATAACTTCCGTGAATAGCTGTTCTCTTTATGCCAGTGGTCACTCCACCCTCCAAGAGATCTCCCACGGGATTCACCGCTTCCTCCCTCAAGTGAGGTACTACGTTTTCTGTGTTCATCATGACTCACTGAATGCCAAGGGCTATTCTCTCTTAATTGTTCGGTCCTTCTTAGTTGTTCTAGACCAACTAATACTATGACCTCTGCTGACTTCTGACTGTTCAGCTATCTATCACTAGATAGGTTACCAAGGTTACTTGGCGTGCCAGCCAGACCTCCCCGGGTAAGAGTGTAATCTTTCCTTCCATCCATCTGCTTCATTTACTCTGTATCACCTTCGGCAGAAAGGGCTTTGTTTTGTCTTGCAAACTCACCCAGTGATACCTAGCCTCATATGAAGTTCGTGTTCCTCAGACCGGAAGTTTGCCGCTCGCTTCCTTCAGATTCCGCGTCACCACGGACACCCTTGCGTTAAGCTAACTGCTACTTCTGCCTTCGCAGCTCGGGACTTTCACCCTATAGATTACACCCATGCCGGGCGCACAAGAATAAAGCAGCAGAACAAGTCTGCCGCTTTATTATAATCCACATTTCAATTGGGCACCGCATTTTGTACAAGTATTGCAGCCGCCGATTTCTTGAACCTTCCCTTCCCGGCAAACAGGACATGTATTGCCGACTTCGTTGCCATATGTGACATCAGTTGAGCGCAAATCTTGAACAGTGTTCATTAACACAACTTTGCCTTCATTTTCTTTCGTCGATTCCGGAATGTCGTCATTCAATACATTTTCTTCCGCTTTTAATGTCAGGACTTGGGTATCACGGCTTCCGTCTACATAAACAGTTCCGCCTTTTGCTCCGCCCTTCCATAGGCGCTCATATACTTTTTGCACTTGATCAACTGTATAGCCTTTCGGTGCATTTACTGTTTTGGAAAGGCTTGAATCGACCCATCGTTGAATGATGCATTGCACATCGGCATGAGCTTCAGGCGACAAGTCCATCGCTGACACAAACCAATGCGGTAAATGATTCGGGTCAGCTTCCGGATGTTCATTTAAATATTCTTGAACGATATCCGCTTTTACTTCAATAAATTTGCCAAGACGCCCGCTTCGGTAGTATGAGAAGGAGAAATATGGCTCAAGACCTGTAGAAACGCCAACCATAGTGCCAGTTGATCCTGTCGGTGCTACCGTCAGCAAATGCGAGTTGCGAATACCATATTTTAAAATGTTTTCGCGAATATCTTCCGGCATTTTTTTCATATATCCTGTATTAATGAAGGCTTGTCTTAATTTTTGCGTCTCTTCCTCCGTTTCGCCGACTAGGAACGGGAAGCTGCCTTTTTCTTTTGCCAGTTCTATTGATGCCCGGTATGCGGTCGTTGCAATTACCTTAAACACTTCATCAACAAGCTTGTTGCCGTCCTCTGCTCCATATTCTTTTTCGCAGTAGATAAGCAAGTCCGCCAAACCCATAACGCCTAAGCCGATGCGCCGTTCACCCAGCGCTTGCTTTTTGTTTTCTTCGAGAAAATAAGGCGTAGCATCAATGACATTATCTTGCATTCTGACGCCGATTTCCACAGTTCGTTTGAGCTTTTCATAGTCAACAGCTTTCTTTTCCTTGTCGACCATCTTCGCCAAGTTTACTGCTGCTAAGTTGCAGACGGAATATGGTGCAAGAGGCTGTTCACCGCACGGATTTGTTGCAACAACCTTTTGACCGTATGCTCTTGCGTTCGTCATATCATTGGCATTGTCAATGAAGAAAATACCTGGCTCCGCTGAATAGGTTGCACAAATGTTAATCAGCTTCCAAAGCTCTCTTGCGCGAATTTTGCGGTACACGCGCACGCGATGCCCCATTTTCTCCCATTCGCGCACATCGCCAACTTTATGCCATTCTTCATTGTAAATCTTCATTTCTTCATCATTGTAGCTTTCCACATCTGGGAAGCGAAGCTCATACTCCCGATCTTCTTCCACTGCTTCCATAAACTCTTTCGTCAAGCAGACAGAAATGTTAGCGCCTGTTAAAAATTCCGGATTATGAACAGTATATGTTCCTCCGACTCGAAGCTTTAATTCCGCCTCTCTAATAACAGCGTCTGAAAAGCCTCCTTTGCCCGGAACATTTTTAAAGTTGACAATTCCTTGATACATGTCGCGCTCTTGCTGTGTAAGAGGAACAAATTTGAGCTTGTCTTCAGCCGCCTTCTTAATTCCTTCATCATTTGTATTTTCAATTAAGTAGCGCAAAATGCGCGGGTTTTGCATTTTGGAAACGATAAATTCAATGATGTCAGGATGCCAGTCGGCCAGCATAATCATTTGGGCTCCTCGCCGTGAGCCACCTTGTTCAACAAGATGGGTTAATTTTGCAATGTCATCCAGCCACGACACAGATCCTGATGATTTGCCGTTTACACCTCGGGCTAATGTGTTTCTTGGTCTCAATGTTGAACCGTTCGTACCGACACCGCCTCCGCGGCTCATAATTTCCATTACTTGTTTGCGGTGTTCAGAGATCCCTTCACGGGAATCTTTTACAAAGGGCATGACATAGCAGTTAAAATACGTCACTTCGGTTCCTGCTCCTGCGCCGTAAAGAACCCGGCCAGCCGGAATAAAATGCAGATTGACGAGCTCTTGATAAAATTTTTCAAACCATTCTTTTCTTTTTTCTTCTGTTTTTTCAACAGCAGCAAGACCTGTTGCATTTCTTTTGGCAATTTGTTCATAAAAAATTTCAAGCGGTTTTTCGATAACATCTAAAGAGCGAACGATGATTCCCGTCTCCCGTTCTTCAGGCTTTTCAAGAGTATGACGAAACTCTTCTTCGACCTGAACCTTTGCCTTTTTATTTTCCCAATCAATTTCTTTAATGTAGCCTAGCCCTCTTGCAGGAAATTTTGGATCTTCCTTGATCGTCAGCACTACAAAATCGCCTTCAGATAGCGTAATTTTTTCAGTGTCTTTAAATGAATACCTGTCCAGCATTACAAGGCGCGAAACACCTTTGTGCGTGATTTTCATATCTTCCGTAATCGGATGCACCTGCGGGAAAAGGCTGATATCTTTATTCAGCTTCTCCACATCAATTTTCATTTTCTCATTCAGCGCCACTGTCATATTCACAACTCCCTTAAAAATATCGTACTTGATATACGTTACCACATTTAGATGATATTATCAACGAAAAAATAACAATATATTGTGCTAAAGAACATTTGTTTGCTCTATATATTGTATGATATACGCTACATTATGAAAATGTCAAATGTAAAACTAACCAAAAAAAGAAGCAAGGAAAAGAAATTTAATGATCTTAGAATCATTCCGGCGGTATTTGAAGAAATTTGTCAGTTGCAGTTTTTGAAAACACATCGGCACCTTAATTTACAAGCAACGATCCATTTCATTTTGATCATACAAAAAACGGCATGTTCGCCGCTTCATCTTCTAAAATTCCATTCTTCTGTTTCATATTTCTCTTTAGCCAGTTTTTTCACATACTCTTCTTGTTCGCTAGACAATTGGTACGGTCTCAACTCAATATCAAGCCCGTATTCAAACCCTTTTTTAAAGGCGCTCCATGCCTCTTCCATTGTGACTGGAGTTTCTCTAAGGTCGTTGATCGCCACCGCTTTATTTTTAAAGTTTTTCTCTAATCTTTCCCTGACTCGCTCATTAGGATATTTAAACAAGTCGAACAGCAGCTTTTCATCTAAATCTAGCAATATCGAGCCGTGCTGCAGGATAACGCCTTTCTGGCGAGTTTGGGCACTCCCGGCAACTTTTCTTCCTTCAACTACCAGCTCATACCAAGACGGTGCATCAAAGCATACAGATGACCGCGGATTTTTCAAATGCTGTTTTTCTTCATCCGTTCTTGGAATTGCAAAATGAGCGTCTAAGCCTAACAAGCGAAATCCATGCAAAATTCCTTCCGAAATTACACGATAAGCCTCTGTCACGGTTTTGGGCATTCGCGGATGATCTTCGGATACGATGACGCTATATGTAAGCTCCTTGTCATGCAGCACGCCCCTTCCGCCTGTTGGTCTTCGTACAAAGCCAAGGCCGTGTCGTCTTACAGCATCCATATCAATTTCTTTTTCAACCTTTTGAAAATAGCCGATGGATAATGTCGGCGGATTCCATCCGTAAAAACGAATCGTCGGAGCGATTTTTCCTTCACTGTGCCAGTCCAATAAAGCTTCATCAAGAGCCATATTGTAAAAAGGGGATGAAAAGCCAGAATCAATATAATTCCATAATTCTTTTCCCATATCGCAACCCTCTTTATTTTATATTTGCTTTTTTAGTCTATCAAATGAAGAGGATATTGTTAAATAAAACGCCCGAAAAGAAATGACATTTCCATTCTTGTTTTATATAATAAATGTTGTCCAACATTCGTATGTATGTTCACATGAACTTCAAACAAATAAATTCAAACAAATAAAAAGGAGTCGAACAAGCGTGGAATGGTCATTGCTCATTCTTGCAGCTATTATCATTTATTTTTTGGCCACATTTTTATATCAAAAAAAGATTATGAAAGGATTAACGGAGGAAGAATTTAAAGCCGGCTATCGGAAAGCGCAGCTCATCGATGTGCGGGAGCCGAATGAATTTGAAGGTGGCCACATTTTAGGAGCAAGAAATATTCCCCTTTCCCAATTGAGACAGCGCTATAAAGAAATCCGCCCAGACAAACCGGTTTATTTATATTGCCAGTCAAGTGCAAGAAGCGGGCGAGCCGCACAAATGCTGAAGAAAAAAGGCTATCAGGAGCTCTATTATTTAAAGGGCGGCTTTAAAAAGTGGACTGGAAAAATTAAAAAAGGGAAATAAAATCAAGTATAAAAGATAAGGATTCGCAAAACGCGAATCCTTACTTTTTTTCATATTTTAATATCGGATTTCTTGCTGCGAGTGTTTCATCGAGCCTTTTGACGACTGTTGTATGAGGAGCTTCTTGAACGATTTCCGGTTCTTCCTCCGCTTCTTTAGCAATTTGAATCATCGCTTCGATAAAGGCATCCAATGTTTCCTTCGATTCCGTTTCAGTCGGTTCAATCATCATGCATTCTTCAACATTGAGCGGAAAATAAATTGTCGGCGGATGATACCCGAAATCGAGAAGCCTTTTTGCAATATCAAGCGCACGGACACCGAGCTTCTTTTGCCGTTTCGCAGATAAGACAAATTCGTGTTTACAAATGCGGTCATACGGCATTTCGTAATAAGGCGCTAATTTTTTCAGCATATAATTCGCATTTAATACCGCATTTTCAGAAACCGCCTTTAAACCGTCCGGACCCATGGAGCGGATGTATGTGTATGCCCGCACATTGATTCCAAAATTTCCATAAAACGATTTTACTCGTCCGATCGATTGCGGCCTGTCTTCGTCGAAACGAAATCCATTTTCATCCTTGACGAGCACAGGCTTCGGCAAAAAAGGAATTAACTCTTTTTTCACACCGACAGGTCCTGAACCGGGACCCCCTCCCCCGTGGGGGCCTGTAAACGTTTTATGAAGATTTAAATGAACGACATCAAAGCCCATATCCCCTGGTCTCGCTTTGCCTAAAATTGCATTTAAATTCGCTCCGTCATAATACAATTTTCCTCCAACTGAATGAACAATCTCCGCCATCTCTACAATATGCTCTTCAAACAAACCGAGCGTATTGGGGTTTGTTAACATTAGAGCAGCTGTATTTTCTCCAACCACTCTCTTTAAGTCGTCTAAGTCGACAAGTCCGTTTTGATCAGATCGCACCGTGACAGTTTCAAAACCGGCAACGGTCGCTGAAGCAGGATTTGTTCCATGGGCTGAATCAGGTACAATCACTTGTGTTCGATGTTTTTCTCCATTTGCCTCATGGTAGGCGCGAATCATCATGAGCCCCGTCCACTCTCCGTGCGCCCCTGCCGACGGCTGCAATGTAACAGCATCCATACCTGTAATTTCTTTTAAATGTTCTGATAAATCATACATTAATTCCATTGCTCCTTGAACCGTCGCTTCATCCTGTAATGGATGAATATAAGAAAAGCCAGTTAATCTTGCCACATTTTCATTTATTTTCGGATTATATTTCATTGTACAGGAACCAAGCGGATAAAAACCGGAATCCACACCGTGGTTCCGCTTCGACAAAGCAGTATAATGGCGCATAATGTCAAGTTCTGATACTTCCGGCAGCTCGGCATCTTCTGTCCGCAAATAGTCACTAGGAATCAGCTGATCAATATTTTCCTCCGGTACGTCTAAATCAGGCAGGCTGTATCCGATCCGTCCCGGTTTTGATATTTCAAAAATTAACGGTTGATCCTTCATTGCCATCCCTCCAACTCGTTCACAAATAAATCGATTTCTTCTTTCGAACGAAGCTCTGTTACCGCTACAAGCATATGTTTTTCAAGTTCCGGATACGTTCTGCCAAGGTCGTAGCCGCCGATGATTCCCTTTTCGAGCAGCTTTTTATTGGCCAAAGAAACTGGTTTGGACAGCTTCACGACAAACTCATTAAACATTGGACCTTGAAACGGAATGGAAAAACCTTTCTTCTCAAACATCTTTTTCGCATAGTTTGCTTTTTGGATATTTTGATAAGCCATTTCTTTTACACCTGTTTTTCCAAGAGCAGTCATGGCAACAGAAGAGGCAAGAGCATTTAACGCTTGGTTGGAGCAAATGTTTGATGTAGCTTTATCCCTTCTGATATGCTGCTCCCTTGCCTGCAGAGTGAGAACAAAGCCTCGTTTCCCCTCTTCATCTACTGTTTGACCGACGAGTCGCCCAGGAATTTTTCTCATCAGCTCTTTTTTTACGGCGAAATATCCACAAGTTGGACCGCCAAAAGACATTGGAATTCCAAACGGTTGAACATCGCCTACTACGATATCCGCACCAAATGAACCAGGCGGTGAAAGCACACCTAAAGCAAGAGGATTGCTTGAAACGATCAATAAGCTTTTCTCGGAATGGGAGATCTCTTCGATTTGGTGAAGCGGTTCAAGTTGGCCGAAAAAATTTGGATGCTGTACAATGACTGATGCTACTTCGGCGTTCATCATTTCTTTTAATGCCTCTACATCGGTCACTCCGTTTCGGTAAGGGATTTCCACTACCTCAACGTTTTGTCCTTTTGCATAAGTTTTTAGCACATCTCTCGTTTCAGGATGCACCGTTTGCGAAACGAGCACCTTTTTCTTTTTTGTTTGACCTGCAGCTAATAATGCAGCTTCTGCTAAAGCTGTCCCTCCGTCGTACATCGACGAGTTGGCGACATCCATTCCTGTCAATTCACAAATCATTGTTTGAAATTCGAATATTGCTTGGAGCTCGCCTTGAGAAATTTCTGGCTGGTATGGCGTATAAGCCGTATAAAACTCTGATCGGGAAATGACATGATCGACAATTGCCGGAATATAATGGTCATACACTCCAGCTCCTAAAAAGGAAACGTTTGTTTTTACATCTTTATTTTTGGCAGCAAGTTGAGATAGCTCGCGAAACAGCTCGGTTTCCGGTTTCGCAGCCTTTATGTTGTATTTTCCTTTAAACCGTACACTTTCTGGAATGTCGGCAAACAGGTCATCGATCGATTCGACTCCGATCGCCCCCAACATCTCTTTTCGATCAGTTTCTGTCATCGGTAAATAGCGATGCTTCATCGAAAGCTTCTCCTTTCTTTATTTTCCATTTTTTGTTGGTCGTTTATAAAATGGAGTTGGTACTACTCTTGCTTTTAATCGTTTTGTCCGAACTTCCACCTCGATTTCATTCCCGATCTCCGAAAATTCTTTCTTGACGAGAGCGATCCCGATGCTTTTATTCAAAGTAGGAGAGTGCGTCCCTGATGTAACAACTCCAATTTGTTGATTTCCAGAAAACAATTTATAGCCTGAACGGGGAATGCCTTTTTCGATCATTTCCAAGCCGACCGCCAGCCTCGATACCCCTTGTTCTTTTTGTATTTGCAATACATCTTTTCCGATAAAATTCTCTTTTTTCGTAAGCTTCACTGCAAATCCGACTCCTGCTTCTATCGGAGTAATGTCTTCCGAAAGATCTTGACCGTACAACGGCAAAGCTGCTTCCAGCCGCAAAGTATCACGAGCGCCCAATCCGCATGGAACAACTTTTTCTTTATCTCCTGCTTGCAAAATCTTCTCCCATAAATAAACGGCGTCCTCACTTTGGCAATAGATTTCAAAGCCGTCTTCCCCGGTATAACCAGTTCGGGCAATGAGCGCTTTTTTACCTGCGATCTCAGCACTTTCAATAAATTCAAAAAATTTCAACTCAGATAAGTGTACGTCTGTTAAAGTTTGCAGCACCTTTTCCGCTTTCTGGCCTTGCAATGCAAGGAGAGCACAGCTTTCAGAAATATTTTGCAATTCAACATCTCCGTGTTTTTGAGACATGAGCCATTGAAAATCTTTTTGAATATTCGCTGCATTGACTACTAAAAGATATTTTTCCTCGTTTAGCCGATAAACGATTAAATCGTCTACACAGCCTCCATCTTCATAACACATAATTGTGTATTGAGCCTTTCCATCCCGAAGCTTTGAAACATCATTAGTTAATACCTTTTGCAAAAACTGAAGACTATCTTTCCCTTTTACAATGATTTCTCCCATATGAGAAACATCAAATAGACCTGCATTGGTGCGGACAGCGTAATGCTCCTCTTTAATGGAAGTAAATTGCACAGGTAATTCCCATCCTCCAAAATTGATCGTCTTTGCTCGATATTGTTTATACACTTCAAAAAGAGGAGTGCGTTTTAATTCATTCATCATTTCCCCTCCTGATCTATTTTTTGCATCTAATTTCTCTCAAAATTTTTCAGCTTAAAAAGCAGAAAAAAGGACAGAAAACGGCCTAGTATCGTCTTGTCTATTCCAATCGACAAGATTTTGCTACACCGTCTCTGTCCTTGCACCTGAAAGTTTACCTTAAAAAGGCTTTCCCCTTTGGTGGTTTGCACAATATGCAAACACTCTCCAGAGCTGCGTCAAACAAGAGTCTTTTTGCCTGAGAGATTCACATATGCTTGCTCCTTCGGCGCCTCACAAAGGAGGTCTCTCCCCTTGCTCTCATCCGCACATATTTTCTTGTAAATTGTGAAAAAATAACAAATGACATATTCGACAAAAAGGAAAAAGATGAGTAGAAAACAAAAGAAAAAGACTTCAAACGTATTTTAATGGTATCATCTTTAAACGTTTTCAGCAATACCTTTCCCAAATAATTTTAAAAAATCATTGTTAATTGTTCGTGTTTATAAAAATTTATAATCAAAAAACGGAACGGTTTTTGAATTAGCGATAAAAAAAATGAACATTTCACTTTGAATATAAAAATAAAGGATGGGGTGTGGGCAATGAATATAAACATCCGCTATAAAACAACATGGGAAGAAGAATTTTTGCAAAGATTAAAGGAAGACGGTCCGTGGGCAAACTGGGAATTATACAAATTAGCTTATGAAGTTACGAATTATTTGTCCATTCCATCATTTGAAGGTTTAGTAGCTCCTTTGCATCTTGATCATGTAACCCCTCTTCCCCACCAATTGGAGGTCGCACAAACAGTAGTAGAAAAATTAAACGGAAAAGCAATATTAGCTGATGAAGTCGGTCTCGGCAAAACAATTGAAGCCGGATTAATATTAAAAGAATATATGATTCGCGGACTTGTCAAAAAAGTGCTCATCTTAGTTCCAGCTTCACTCGTCTCCCAATGGGTGAGGGAATTAAATGAAAAATTTTACATTCCTGCCGTTGAGCAAAAGAAAAGCTATGTTTGGGAGCAATGCGATGTTGTCGTATCTTCCCTTGATACAGCAAAAAGAAGCCCCCATAAAGAAATTATTCACGGATTGGATTATGACATGGTCATCATTGATGAAGCGCATAAATTAAAAAATAACAAAACAAAAAACTATGAGTTTGTTCAAAATTTAAAGAAAAAATTTTGTTTATTATTGACGGCAACGCCTATTCAAAATCGCATTGAAGAAATTTTCAACCTTGTTTCTCTTTTAAAACCTGGACATCTCGGCAATGAACAGCTCTTTCACGATATGTTTAAGAAAAAAGGACGGAATATTCGTGACGATGAGCATTTACGAGAACTTGTCAATAAAGTTATGATACGAAACCGCCGCATTGATACAGGAATTGAATGGTCAAAAAGACATGTGGAAACGATTTGGATTCAATTTTCGGAAGCTGAAAAGGCTTTATATGATGCCATCAGCCAAATTCGGTCGTCATTCTCTATTCCGACAAGCAGTTTCTCCATTTTAACGCTTCAGCGTGAAGCATGTTCGAGCAGAGAAGCAGTGTACATAACATTAAAAAAAATGCTTGATAAAAAGGATGAAGCTCCACAATTGCCTGAAAAGATCATTCGCAATCTAATGGGCTATATCGATCAAGTAACAAAAAATTCGAAAGCAGAAAAAACGGTCGAACTCATTCAAAACATTAACGATAAAGTGATTATTTTTACCGAATACCGGGCAACACAATTATATTTACAATGGTTTTTAAAACAGCACGGCATAACATCTGTTCCGTTCCGCGGCGGATTTAAACGCGGCAAAAAGGATTGGATGAAGGATTTATTTAAAAATAGAGCGCAAGTACTGATCGCGACAGAGGCAGGAGGGGAAGGGATAAATTTGCAGTTTTGCAATCATATTATTAATTATGATCTGCCTTGGAACCCGATGCGTTTGGAGCAGCGAATCGGGCGCATCCACCGTCTCGGACAAGAACGAGATGTGTTCATTTATAACATGGCGACAAAAAATACAGTAGAGGAGCATATCTTAAAGCTATTATATGAAAAAATAAATCTGTTTGAACGTGTTATTGGGGAATTGGACAGTATTTTAGCAAAACTTGACCTCCGCAATATTCATGAACATATAGAAGATATTATGATTCAGTCGAGTTCGGAAGGAGAAATGAAAATTAAAATGGAAAATTTAGCGGCTATTCTTAACTTTGGTGAACAATTACAACAGGCCGAGAATAACTGATTTCTTTTTTTCATAGCTGCTTGCAAAATTTTTAAATAGGAGGCGGAATGATGCAGCAGGCTCAAATTTCCACATTTTTAAAACGCTTTTTTCAGGCGACCAATTGTCCAATTATTGAAGAAAAAAACGGATATTTTACCGTTCAATTAACTGTTGAAATGGATAAAGAATTAATGAATCGGCCTTTTTACTGGCATTATTTAGAAAAAACCGGCGGAACTCCAAATCCGATGAAACTTACTTTCATCACGGATTCAAAGGAGGCTCCGGAAGATGTAAAAGGTGAATGGATTCATTTCGGATCGCCGAGACTGCACCAAATTTTTGCGGCAACGAAGAAAATGTCTTCTTATATTCGGTTATATGAACAGACAGCAGCTTCCAAAGCAAACGTGCCGCTGCACCCTTGGATTGGGATGAATGTAACGATTTCGTATATTTGTGACAAAAAGAAGGATCAAACTTATTCATTAGGACTGCATTTAATCAATGGAAGGATTGTTGAAAATTTTCAGGAGCAGCTAGAAAAAATTCATTTGACACCGAAAATTCCTGATTTTTGTTTTACCATTACGCCATTAATTACACCAAAAAGCGGATTAACTCGATTGAAGCATTACGTGATAAAAAAAATTGAAGAAGATGACCATCGGTGGGCGGAAGAAGCGAGAGAACGAATGAATGCCGATTTAGCATTGTTGGAGCATTTTTATGAAGATCTAGATGAAAAACCTTCTGTTTATTGGACAGAAAAGAAGGCGATTCAAGAGCTGTATGAACCGCGCATTGAAATAGAAGTCCACAATGGAGGAATTTTTTATTTATCATCGGATTCTATAATTCATTAAAATAAAATCAAGACGCAGAAAATACGCTCGAAATTGAATGATCTCGTCACTTTTCAATCGAGTAGGAGGGGGAGATTAACCCCCGTCCTCTCACACCACCGTACGTACGGTTCCGTATACGGCGGTTCAATTAAGATAGATGACGCAAGAATTCATAACGTTTTTGTAGACTTTTAAGCCCTTGGTTACTCCAATAGGGGTTTCCAAGGGTTTTGTGTAATATGGGACTTTTTGAAATTCGCCAGTAACCTTTACGACTGTTCCCCCATTCATAGGCTTTCCAGCTAGGAACTCCTAACTTTATGAGGTTGCGTATTCTGGTTTTTGGCTTTTTCCAGCTTTTCCATAAACACATCCGGAGTCTTCGTCGTATCCAGCTATCTAATTTTCCAAAGATACTCTTTGTGTCTGCTAATGCAAAATATCCACACCAACCAATTAAATATTGATTCAATTTCTCAATTCGATATTCCATTGGGTATGGCATCTTTCTTGATGTAATTTCTCGTACCTTTTTCTTCATTCGTTTTATACTCTCTCTGGCGATTCGAACTTTTGGCTCTTCTGAAGATGTAAAACTAAATCCAAGAAACTTCCGTTTCCATGGTCGGTCAACCGCCGATTTTTTCTCGTTGACCTTTAGACGTAGTTTCCCCTCAATAAATCGTTGAACACTAGCCATTGTTCGTTCCCCAGCTCGTTTCGACTTCACATAAATATTGCAATCATCGGCATAACGAACAAATTTATGTCCTCTTTTCTCTAATTCTTTGTCTAGTTCATCTAGTGCAATATTCGAAAGTAGAGGGCTTAGAGGGCCACCTTGCGGCGTCCCTTGTTCTGTACTTGAAACCACACCATTAATCATGACACCAGCTTGTAGATATTTGCGGATTAGCTTCAATAGTGGCTTTTCTTTAATCGTCTTGGCTAATGTGTTCATCAGCCTGTCATGATTCACTCGATCGAAGAACTTTTCTAAATCCATGTCCACTACCCATCTATAACCATCCCTGATATAACCTTTTGCTTTCCTTACTGCGTCATGGGCACTTCGATTTGGACGAAACCCATAACTATGTTCGGAGAACATAGGGTCATATATCCTGGATAGTACTTGGGCTATTGCTTGTTGAATCAAACGGTCTGTCACGGTTGGAATACCTAATAACCGAACACCGCCATCGGGTTTCGGGATTTCGACTCGTCGGACAGGCATTGGTTCATAGGTACCCTTGAGAATGGCTTCTTTAATGGATATCCAGTTTTCGACTATGTGCTGACGTAGGTTTTGTACGGGCATCATATCTACTCCATGACTACCTTTATTCTTTTCTACTCTTTGTAAAGCTAAAAGCATATTCTCCCGTGACAGGATTCGTTTCAAGAGCATCGTTATTCTTCCTTCCGTGAATAGCTGGTCTTCTTATGCCAGTGCTCACTCCACCCTCCAAGAGGACCCCTGCGGGATTCACCGCTTCCTCCCTCAAGTGAGGTACTACGTTTTCTGTGTTCAACATGACGCACTGAATGCAAAGGGCTATTCTCTCTTAATTGTTCGGTCCTTCCGAATTGTTCTAGACCAATCCGTACTATGACCTCTGCTGACTTCTGATGGTTCAGCTACTTATCACTAAGTAGGTTATGAAGGGTACTTCACATATCCATCAGACCTCCCCGGGTAAGAGTGTAATCTTTCCTTCCATCTATCTGCTTCATTTACTCTATATCACCTTTGGCAGAAAGGACTTTGTTTTGTTATGCAAACTCATCCAATGATACCTAGCCTTATATGAAGTTCGTGTTCCTCAGACCGGAAGTTCGCCGCTCGCTTCCTTCAGATTCCGCGTCACCACGGACACCCTTGCGTTAGGCTAACCACTACTTCTGCCTTCGTGGCTCGGGACTTTCACCCTAGAGATTACACCCATGCCGGGCGCACATAAAAAAGGAGCTGGTGAACGGCTCCTTTTCCTTTATTTCTTTTTCTTGATCAAAATTAAAAACGCCATCGGCAAAAATCCAAACCATCTCATTGATAATGGAAGACGATCTTTTTTCCGTTCCTCACGCCTTTGTTTCCTTGTTTCTTTTGGGGTGTCGATAAACTTTACAAACTGTTCGGTTACATATTTCACATAATCATTACCAGACATAAGCGGGCACCTCGAAATAAAATTTTTTTATATTATTTCCTAAACTCTGTTCATTTAAACAGACATTCTGGCAAATAAACGATTGGTTGAAGCTTTGATAAGGCGCTGAACGATGAAAGCTATGAATATTCATTCCAGCTCATAATCTGTTGATTGTTCAAATCATAATGAAAGTTTGCCGTATACTCGGTTCCTTTTATCGTCTTGCATGTAATGGAAATATTGACGATTCCGTTTTCTTTTTTCGTTCGTTTATACGAAATGGTTCCATTTGGGAGTTCAAGTATTTCCTGGGTATCAGAATAGTCAGCTTTTTTCAGCGAATATTGAACACCGGCAAGCATTAACGTTTCCTGCAAATAAAACTCTTTCGCATCATGCCGAAATCTTTGCTCTTGAATATATGAGGAAGCATATGCGGTAAGAATCATTATGCAAAGCAGAAATATGCCGATCGTCATTGGAAAAATATGACCATCTTCATTTTTCAATCAGGAATCACTCCTTTCACATCGCGAATGGTTCCTTCAAACCGCTTACCTTCTAAGCTTGTGATTTCAATTTTCACACCATGTGTTATTGGAATAAAATGAGAGGCTTGAACACCGCGCAGCACAATAACATGTCCTTTTCCGTCAACCTGATAGCGCAGCAAATCATTATATTGGCTGAGTGTGACTACTTCTCCTTTTTGATTTTTATATTGTAAAACATTTTGCTTCACCATTATTTGTTGAGATGTTTTGATTTCACGATGAAGCTCAATTAGAAATAAATTCCACTCGCTTGGATGTAAATCTTGCTGTCTCGCATTCAATTTGAGAAAAAATGAGAGCATGGGTGCAAAGGAAGAGATGATAATGGTTGTCGCTAGAAAGGCTATCAGCATGTTTGCTGCCGTATATCCTTTATTGTTCATAAATGTAGCCGCAAACCTTTTGTTCTGCATTTTCATCCGAAAGAACACATAATTCAGCAAATTGCCCCTCCTTTCCCCACACCAGTTCGAACATCATCCCTTGCCGCTCAACTTGGCCATTTGTTTTTTTCTTTTCAAATACAAAACGTTCAAGTTCTTCTTTGAGCAGTTGATAAGCCAGCACAGATGCTGCTGCTTCTTTTTGCTGTTTCAATAAGGCTGTTGACACAGGGACCAGCGTCAGCGAAAGCAAACACCATATGGAAAATGCTATTAATATTTCTGTGATCGTATATCCGCTATAATTTTTCCACACGGAACCTTCCTCTCCCTAAATTAAAAATGATTTTGTACGTTTTTTTATCATACGAAATGAAGATTGTTCCAGCTTGATAAAAATAGCCGGAAGGAGAGTACTCGATTGGAAATTTTATGTTTCCTGATTCGACTTTTATGTTTTGATCGTATGCTCTTTCAAACAGTTCCCCTTTAAAGCCGGATCGTTCAGCTTCGTAGTAATGTTTGTCAGGATACCAAAACAAATAAATTTTTTCTTTATTAACGAATGCGTGCTGTTGTACATATAGCAAATCTTTTTCCAGTTGAACGAAAAATTGATCGATGACTTTTTCTCTGTAAATATTTGTTGCTCCAATCCATATAAAAGAGCTGATCAATAAAAAGATCGAAAGAACAAGAAGCATCTCCAGAACAGTAAAACCACTTTGCCTAGTTGCTCTTAATGACGTTTCCATTTGCATCAATTTCAATCTCATCACCATTTGGACATTTTCCAGAATTATTCGGCAAGTACCCTTTAGTGATTAAATCATTAATTGTTGGTGTTTGATGAAACTCCATTTCATATGCGACGACTTGCCCCTGCACCATATCAATTAAACCTTCGCACCCTTTATTTTGAATATTTTTATTATGAGCCATAACATTCGGAATCGTTATAATAAGCAAAATCGAGATCACTAACAGTACAACCAGCATTTCCACCAATGTAAATCCATGTTCATTTTTCACTATTTTCATCCTCCTATACTTGACCCATCATTTGGTACATTGGAAGCAAAATCGATAAATAAATGATCAATACGAAGACCCCGATCATCAGAAAAACGACCGGCTGAATATAACTAATGATTCTCATTATTTTTTGTTCCATCCGCTCCAATACGAACCGGCTGTACATATACAACTCTTTAGACAATTGACCGACGGCTTGTCCATGTTGAACAACAGAGGAAAGTTCCTGTTCAAAAAATGGACTTGCAGCAAATATTATCTCTAGCGGTTCTCCTTTCTTTAATTTCTCGATAAACAGATTGGCCTCTTCCCTATAAAAATGGAGAAAATGTTGTTCTTGAAACAGAGTAAAGCATTCAAAAACGGACAATCCTCCCTTCAACAAATTGCTCATTTGCAAAGAAAAATAGTAGCTGTGAAATAACCGCAAACCTTTTGAAACGATCGGAATTTTCATAAGCAGCTTCTGTTTTTCAAGCGGAGGCTTTTTTCGGAAAGAGACCCAATAGTAGAAAAAAAGGAGCAATAAGAAACTAAACAAAATGAAAAAAAACGTTTTGATGCCTTGAATGGTAAACATGACAAATGTCAGAAAGAAGGAGGCGTTCAAATCAACTGCTTCATACATATACGAAAATTGCGGGGTAACAACTGCTTGGATGACAAATAAAATAATTAAAAGAAGAGCAATTAAGAAGAGCGGATAGCGGAGAACTTGAATAAATTTTTCCAAATGGAGGAGTTGTTTTTCCAGCATTACTGAGCTTTCTTTTAAAGCAAAATGTATATCACCATGCTTTTCAGCAAAGAAAAGATAGCTTAGTACATCTCGATGAAATCCAAGCTTCTCAAAAGCCGTGTATAGCGAATTTCCTTTCGTCAACATCTGTATACAAGTCTCAATATCTTGTCGGTATTTTTCTTTTACATGAAAACTCATAAAGCGAATAGCTTCATTTAATGCATACCCTTCTGAAAGCAGCTCACTCACTTTCTTCAAAAATTGTGCCTGCATCTTTTTGTTCCATCGATGCCTATTCATATTCAAACACCCAACGATCATATATGTCCGGATATAAATACCCAAGAGCGATTCCTTTTTTAATTACATCTTTTAACTTCATATAATCTAACTCACTCTGCTCCTCTCCTTTTGCTTCCCGAATAGCGGCGGTTAAATTTTTGCCGTAAAGAAGTTCATAGACCCCAATTCTCCTAATTTCCTTTAATTTTTTGCAATAAGGCGGGCAATTCCCTTTGCAAAACGGGCATATTAAATGAACGAGACGCTGCGCAGCAACAGCGATCAAAGTTTGCTCAATTTCGGAAAAGGTTACACCAAATTCTAATAATCGATAAATAGCTCCCTTTGCATCCCGCGTATGCATGGTGGTCAGTACTAAATGTCCGCTAAGCCCAGCCCGGACCGCAATCCTTGCTGTCTCATGATCCCGAATTTCACCGACCATAATGACATCGGGATCGTGTCTTAATATTGCTTTTAACCCATTTGCATACGTAATTCCAGCTTTTTCATTGATCTGCACTTGAAGCATTTCATCGCTTTTCGTTTCCACAGGATCTTCAAGTGTGATGATGTTTCTTTTAAAATGTTTTTTTGCATAATGGAGAAGCGAATAAAGAGTGGTCGTTTTTCCCGAACCGGTCGGACCGGTAAGGATCAGGAGACCGTGAGAATGCTTTAAAAATGAAAGCATTTTTTTGGATTCTGACGGGAACAATGAAAGTTTTTCAGGCGATTGAATCGATTGCTCTAGCAATATTCGGATGACTAGACTTTCATCGAATACTGTAGGCAATGTCGATAAACGAAGATGCACCTCTCCGTAAATCGTATGGAAGGAGTAAGCACCGTTTTGCGGACGCCTTTTTTCGCCAATATCCATTTGGGCCATAAATTTAAAATGAGAAATTAAGCGTTCACAAATAGCTTTAGGCAGATGAAATATTTCTTTGATGTCATCGTCAATTCGAAATTGAATAACTGCTTTTTTCTTTTTCGGAACAATATGGATGTCTGAGGCACTAAATGAACACGCCAGTTCAATCAGTTTTTCGCTAAGCTTTTCAATTTCAATCATTCCATATCCCCCCTTTCTTTTCTTAGGATTCATCTTAACGAATTGAAGAGAAAAATGCGAACGTAGATAATGGATTTTTCTTTTCCCTTTCCTTTTGCAAAATTTAATTGAACATAACCGAAAAATAACAATTGTTTGCAAAGACTGTTTAGAAAACAATTTTTTGCTATAAACTCATAATTTTTGAACATTTTTTTACAACATGTTTGAAAACAAAGTGGATACAATAACAATTGGAAACGGTATATTTACAATGTATCAAGCTGTACATTATAATATAAAAAGCGACCGATTGAGGGAAAAGGAGGGAAACACAATGGATCGCATGTTCCGTGTACTCGGTTTTTGGACAGGTATTTTTGCTATTATGTTTTATTTAGGCGATATGAAGACGACGTCTTTACTTTTCTTTGGTCAAACTGGATTTTTTGTTTTACTATCTTATTTAAAATTAACTGAACGTATGTATATTTATATTTTCGGAGCATATTTGACCATTTTCTTCGTCGGGTTTACATATTGGACGACGTTTATGATGGTCCCTGGACAAGGCGGCCATTAATAAAAACAGGCAATTCCGCAATGGAATTGCCTGTTTTTTGACCTTCTTCAATTTTTACGAAAGCGAAAATCCATTTAAAAAAGGATTTGTTTCCATTTCTTCTATAATGGTTGTTTCTGAACCGTGGCCAGGCAACACAATGGTTTCTTCCGGCAGCACTAGCAGTTTTTCATGAATGCTTTTCAGCAGTTCTTCATGATTCCCTCCAAGCAAATCCGTACGGCCAATGCTTCCTTTAAATAATACGTCGCCTGAAAAAACAGCATTTGCTTCTTCTAAATAGTAGGAGATGCTTCCAGGAGAATGCCCCGGTGTTTCAAATAAAGAGAACTGGAAAGAACCAATTGTCAAGCTTCCTTCTTCCCGAATGATTTCGTCCGCTTCCTCTACCGTTACATTTTTTCCATTCATAAAATGACCAGATCCATTTAAAGAAGGATCGCCAAGCCATTTTTGTTCTTTTTCGTGGACATATACTGGAATATTCCAAACTTTTCGAACATCATCAATCGCTCCGATGTGATCAAAATGTGCATGTGTCAACAAAATGGCAAGGGGAGTCAACTGATGTTTGCGCAATACTTCAATTAGCTTTTCTCCTTCATCGCCTGGATCAAATAAAATACACTCATTTTTGTCATTTGTTAAAATATACGCATTTGTTTGCAGCAATCCGAGCGGGATTCTCATCCATTTCATGCTCTCACCTCAGGTCATTTTCTTTTCATTTCCATCATACAAAACATTCTTTTTTGGCGCAAAAGGAATAGTTAGAAAATTTTTGGCCAAACCTAAAATGTGCAGGACATACCGTTCATAAAATTGACATAGTCATTTTATGCAAACGTACCGTTCCTACCTCGACAAATCTAGTAAAAGAGATTAAAATATGAAGGGGAAGATATTTGCCGCACTTCAACGTATAAAAGATTGGGGGCTATACAATGGGTACTGTCATTATCTTTACTTTAGTAACTTTGCTTGGTATCTATGCTATTTTCCGTTCTTTAAAACAAAAAAACATATTGGGAATTTTGTTTGCGCTTGGAACAGTCGCTGTTTTTGGATGGTTTACCTATAAAACGATTGTTCACCACGGTATACCAGTGCCACACTAAAAAAGAAAGAATGGCGGGGCCATTCTTTTTTTCTGTGAAAATCAATTAACCATGGCTGAAGCGGTATACCCCACAATCAAATTGGATACCCTATTAACGACCAAAAAAAGGAAATAGGAAAGCAGAGCTACCTTATTTTTAGGTATCTCGTATATTTCTGAACCTTTTTGGTTATACTAATTTATTTACTGCTCTCGAAACGGTTCTTTTCGAGAAATGATGCAGTAAATGATGGTAAGCATTCGGTGCGCGATCGCAACGAGTGCTTTTTTCTTTCCCCTGCGTGCCGCCAATGACCAATATTTCGCTGCCAAACGTTGATTCCTACATCGAGACAAAGCCCAAGCCGCCTCACATAACGCCGATTTGATATGCGGATTCCCCTTCGTCGTTCGGGTACTTTTTCGTTTTCCAGCACTTTCATGATTTCCCGGCGCGACTCCCGCCCATGAAGCGAGGTGTTGAGACGTTGGAAATTGTCCCATATCGACTCCGATTTCAGCGATAATCACGGCAGCGGTTTCCTTCTTGATCCCCGGTATGGTCACAAGAAGCTCCATCTCTTGTTTGTATACTTGTAAGAGTTGGTCGATTCGTTCTTCGATGTCTCGAAGTAAACTTTCCAACGATTCGATGTGCTTCCACGATTGGCGAATCATGAACAGTTGATGGTTGGTCAATGTACCAAAGAGAGAATCCTGAATTTGTTGTTTTTTCCTCTTCATACTCCTGTGAATGCAAGCATCGACTTCGGTTTCTTCGATGTATCCCTGTTTCATTAAACGTTCCAGTAGCTTTCGCCCAGATACACCAAATACATCCGAAATCACGGAACTTAACTTGATATTGGAACATTCCAACACTTTTTGAATGCGGTTTTTCTCCGCGGTTAACTGCCCGATCCATTTTTTGCGCAAGCGAGTTAAATCCCGTCATTCTCGAATGTTCTCAGGAGGTACGAAACTCTTCTCGATCAATCCGTAACGCAACAATTTGGCGATCCATTCTGCATCGGAAACATCGGTTTTTCTCCCCGGTACATTTTTGATTCGCTGAGCGTTGGCAAGTGTAATGTCAAAGTAATCTTCCAAAATATTGAACACAGGTTTCCAGTAAACGCCCGTACTCTCCATCGCAATATGAGTGACACCACGATCTTCTAACCATTTCAGAAGACGAAACAAGTCTTTCGTGAAAGTAGGAAATGTTTCAACTTCCTTTTGAACGTGTTCTTCCTCTCCAAGAAGAGCACAAACGACAATTGTTTCGGCATGGACATCTAATCCTGCACAACGATGATAAAGAACATCCATGATTCTTACTCCTTCCATCGATAAATTCGCAAACAGGGAGTCCATTTGCACGTTAGGCATTTTTCTGTTCGTAGTCACCTTTTCACACGAAAAGGGCTGACAATGGGTGGAACACCAAATGGACTCAAACAGTTTTTATTACAGGGTCGAACCACCATTAAAGAGAACGTCTTTCAAAACTGTTTGCGTTCATATCCATTATGGGAAGGAATGATGGATTTTCATGCATGGGTGGGGAGTAAAATTACTCATGGATGTTTTTATGAATAAATAAACATTCAGTTGTCACACACCCGTCTTTTAACCTCCGCTTCATATTGCCAAAAAAGATGCTTTCACTCCTGTTTATTTTACAATCTCCTGAATCTTTTCCTTACTTAAATCCATGATTTTTTCCAATCTCGGCCCATACAAAGCATAATGACCGGATGGCGAAATGAGGATAGGATCGTTTGTCACGTTTTTGAAGATGGTTTCTTTTTTCTTAGTGATAAGGTTAAATCTCTGCAGTTCAAAGGAACCGTCCTGGGATTTGGCAACGGGCACAAATGTATAAAACTGCTGATTTTGAGCATTGAAGTCATAGTAGGGAAAAATCCATTGAGAGTAATCGGAAGCCAAAGGGACACGAAATGTAGACAACACTTTTTTTGATGAAGAATTTATAAAAACATATTGACCGAATCCTTTTTCCTGTTGATTTTCCTGCAAATACATGACAATCGATGAAAAATTTCCATTTCCGATGACATGATCAGCGATTTTTTTTTCGTGATGTTTCATTAAGTTCGCTTCATAAAGCGGAGCGCTTAACTCAGGCTCATCGTTATTCCATTTTACATATGTAATGCGATCTTCATCTGTCCATTGAAAAAAAGGTATTTGATAGGGACTATCCACAACTTTTTTCTCTTTCAAATCAAGCAAATAAGTCTTATATGACCAATCTTCAGCAAATGCTGTAACCATCAGCTCTTTTTCATTATAGGGATTCCATGTGTATTGAAGTTCAAACGCATTGATTTCCCAATGAAATAATTCCTCTCCTTCGGTGTTTACAAATGTCAGGATGGCTTGATTGGTTTCAGGGCTTGAATGAATGAGAAAAATTGTTCGGCGATCATTGGGCACTGTTTGAATAATCGGATGCTTTGTCTGAAAAAATAGTTCATCTTTTCCGCTTTGAAGATCGTGACAAATAACTTCCGAACGGTCTTCAAGATTTTTAATGTAAAGCACAGCCGTTTCATGAAACCATCCAGTAATATTTTGAAAGGTATTTTCCTCTGCTTCAATCGGTTGAATGTTCTCTAAAAGATTCTGTTCTGCTTTAAAGTTTTCAAACTCATTTTCCATTTTTTTCTCTTTTGTCACTTGTTTCTTTTCATTCGTAAGCTGATGAAATTCACAAGACGACAAAAGGAGAATCGGAAAGCACATGACGAAAAAAAAGGCTGCCCTCATCACCCTCATCCTTCTCATCCAATTTTCACTTATAATTTACGAATTTTTCAAAAAAATGTTTCAAAAAATTTATTTGCACAGCAAATAAAGCGACGCCCAAAATATTCCCTTTGCTTTCCGATAAATTTCATCAAATTGGTCAAGCGGCAAAGGGTTCCTTCCTCTGCCTAATTCAACGGTAAATCCCGGCTTTCTGTATTCTTTAATAAACCAATCGCGAAAACCGGCATGACTATCAATCATTCGGATTCCTTTATATCCGCTTAACAACTCATACTCTTTTACGATTTCTTCCGACTTCTCTGGTTCATAGTTTAAATACCCCCAATATATTTCTTCTCCTTGTGTGTGGAAGGCTACGATGAGTTCAAATTGAGACTGCTTGACTAGTTCACTCATAGCAATTGCTTCCGGCTCTGAGAGAGGATAATCACCTGGATAATCACGAGGAGCCGGGGATTTAGGGCTTTTTCTTTCTTTTTCAATTTCCCAAAAGGCAGGAAATTGATTGTTCAGATCAACGCCGCGAATATTTGCTTTCCAATCGGAAAAATCTTCACAGTTATTATTTAACTTGACGGCCTGTTCTTTCACTTGAGGATCGAACGATTCAGCTGCTAAAACAAGATTCACTCCATCCGGATTCACCATCGGGACAAACGATAAAGTAATCTGCTCATAAAGCTGTCTTACAGAAATTCCATTAATCGATTCGTTTAAAATAAGCTTCCGAACATACTCATTGAGCCATTTCATCATAATGGCTGTCGTAATCCACTCATTTGCATGAAACGAACCGTTCATATGAACTTTTTTCGTTCCGGAACCGATAAGAAGTTCAACTAAAGGATTCCCTAGAACACTGCGGCCGATAATCCTCTCTTTAATAAATGGGTAATTTTTTTTTAACACCTTAATATCGCTTGTCAAAGCAAAAAAATGATAGGGCCGTTTTGGATCAATTACAGGCCATGAAATTGGGACAGCATTGTATGTATTTTTAGTCAAGCTTGGTGAAGGATGAAACGGATTATTTTGTACGAAACCCCATCCGGGGATGACGATTTTTTCCCCTTTAAAGATTTTTTCGTTTTCGAAGAAGGGATTTGAATCCAACAACAATCGTTTCGAAAGTTGATATTTTTTTTCCAAGTACTCCAAATCCGCTGTTTCATTCATACAGATTTCCATAAAAAAACCCCTCTCCCCTTTTTATTCAGTACATAACATATTATATGAACGACATCATGTTTCATTAATAAAACGTATAAAAAAAGCTCTGACCTAATGGCCAGAGCCTTTTACTGTTTTTTTGCAGCTTGCTGCTCGGTTGAATTCGGAGATGGTTCATCCTCTTTGTCAAAAAACCGCAGCAGGTCACCATAAATAATTTCATCCGAATAATCAAGCTCATTTTTCGCTTTTTCCATATATGGTTCACATGCATTTTTATCCTCAACAGCTTCGCCTGTTGATTTGTCATAGCATATTCCTCTTGTATACACATATTGATCCGTAATAAAGCTGCCGTCCCTTAACACAACAAACGGAATACGGTCTTTTGAAAAAATATCTGTACCAAATTCGATATCGTTTTTCGTATCAATGCCTAGCAGGTTTAAAATAGTTGGCTTCAAGTCAATTTGCCCGGCGACTTGATGGAACACTTTCGGATTTTTATCGGTAACCCCTGGAATATGGATAATTAACGGAACTTTTTGCAGCTGAATCGTATCAAGCGGCGTAATTTCCTCTTTCCCTAAAAATTGTGCCATCGCTTTGTTATGGTTTTCGGAAATACCGTAATGGTCGCCGTACAATATAATAATTGAATTTTCATATAGTCCAGCTTTTTTTAGATCTTCGATGAACACTTTCAAGGCTTCATCTGTATAACGAACCGTCGTAAAATAGCGATTCACGACTCCATCTTCGGAATCAAATTCATCAATCAATTTATCTTCTTCACCCAACTCAAACGGAAAATGGTTCGTTAATGTAATATATTTCGTATAAAAAGGCTGAGGAACATTTTTCAATAATTGTACCGACTGCTTAAAGAAGTCAATATCCTTCAATCCCCATCCTACCGAATTTTCTTCCGTCACATTATAATCTCTGACATCAAAGAAACGGTCGTATCCAAGAGAATTATACATCACATCGCGATTCCAGAATGTGCGGTTATTTGCATGAAATACAGCTGTGTAATAACCGTAATCCTTTAAAATTTCCGGAGTTGCATTGTACTCATTGTTCGCATTTGTAAAGAAGACTGAGCCTCTTCCCAACGGATACAAAGAATTTTCCAATAAAAATTCTGAATCTGACGTTTTGCCTTGTCCTGTTTGATGGTAAAAATTATCAAAATAGTAGCTTTGTTTAATAAAATCATTTAAAAACGGGGTAATTTCTTGTCCGTTCAATTTCTGATTGATAACAAAGTTTTGGAACGACTCCATAGAGACGATAATGACATTTCTACCTTTTGCAATTCCATTCATTTCTTTACTAGGTTCTTTTTTGTTCGCATTTAAATAATTTTGAATTTCGACCAAGTTATTGCTGTCAGCTAACGCACGTTGTGCAGACGTTTTGGACTGCAGCAAAGAATCGTAAATATGAAAATTGTATACACCAATATTTTTGACGAGCATCTCCCTGTCAAACGTTCTTGTTAAAAGCTGCGGACGCTCTGTTTCAGCCAATCCAAGATTAAAGAAAAACACAGCTGCAACCATTAAATAATATGCTGTTTTTTCTTTGCGCATTAATTTTTCCTGTTTGCGGAAAACAGGTCTCCGTGAAAGCCAAATTAAAATGGCTATATCAACAAACATTAATATATCGACAGGTTGAATCAGCTCGGTTATGCTGCTTCCCAAATCTCCCATATTGCTAGCTTGGAAGAGCACGGGAATAGTCAAAAAGTCGTTATAAAACCGATAAAAAACAACATTAGCTAATAAGAGAAAGGTCATCACAATGCTGGCACCGATCACCCAGCGATTCCGGTTTTTGTCTTTCATAAATAATCCAATACCAAAAACAAACAGCAAAAAGCTCAGCGGATTGATGAATAAAATAATCTCTTGCTTGAAATTTTCTATTTTTATATCAAAGCTAGTTTTGTAGACAATGTACGTTTTAATCCACATAAAAAATGTCGCTAATAACAAAAAAGAAATTTTTGAAAATGTGCTTTTACGCATTTTTTTACCTCCTCAAACGGTGGACCTGCGCATTTCTACACTTAAGTGTTTTTTTCCATTTTTTAGGCATCTTAGTGAATAACTAAAGATTATCTTAATACTTCTTCCAAAAAAAATCAATGTTTTTTTACAATATATTTACAATAAGATGCTAGCTTTTTATATATTATTTTATCTCAGTACCTATTATGTTTAGACGGACAAAAATTAAAAAAGTTTCATATAAACAGAATTTGTTATAATCCAAATTTGGCTGCCAAAAAAATAGCGCCTTTTTTAAAAGCGCTATCAGATTTTCTTTGCTGGACCTCGACAAGGTACATGTCGAGTTTGGGATTGTGGCTTTAGCGCACACATACTGAAAGGAGCCGGCATCCGCCAGCTACTTTCAGATGAAAATCGAACAAATATAAAAGCAAGTGGAGAGAAACACATTGTTTTTCTCCACTTACTTCATTTTAGGGACTTATCGGACAATTCCTTTTTAGTCTTCCTCAATTTTTAAGTATGTACGTTTTAACCAGCCATGCGCCGCCAATTACACCTGCATCATTGCCAAGCGTTGCAAGAGCAATATCTGCTGCGGAAGCTTCATGAAAAACGAACTGTTGAAAAACATTTTTAACTCTTTTTATTAAAAATTCCCCAGCCTTTGATACTCCACCGCCAATGATAATTTTGGAAGGATTTAAAGCAGTAGCCAAGTTGGCAAGAGCAAGACCAAGATGCATCGTCATGTCGTCGACAACCTGCAATGCCATCTCATCGCCGTTTTTCGCAGCATCAAACACATCTTTTGCAGTGATCGATCCTTTTCTTTCCAATTCTCGATTCAGCGTTGATCTCCCATTAAACTCTTCCATTTTGGCTATAGCCATTCGAACTATTCCAGTTGCAGAGGCGACCGTTTCCAGGCAGCCCGTTTTTCCGCAGTTGCACGGAAAACCTCCATGCAAAACGGAAGTTATATGGCCGATTTCTCCGCCTGCGCTATTTTTCCCATGGATTATTTCTCCATTTGCAATGATTCCTCCGCCGACTCCCGTTCCGAGTGTGACGCATATTAAATCCCTTTCTCCATTCCCCGCTCCTTTCCACATTTCACCAAGAGCTGCAAGGTTGGCATCATTATCAACGATTACTTGCAAACCAGTTTCTTTTTCAAGATTTTTCTTAAGCGGATAATTATTTTCCCATCCAATATTGACAGTTCTAGAAATGATTCCCTCTGTTAAATCGACAGGGCCAGGCGCCCCCATGCCGATTCCAATCAGCTTTTGCTTCGATTCACCAAGTTCTTTCAACTTTTCGTATATAGATTGAGAAATATCACTAACAATATTTTTTCCTGATTTATCGGTAGGGATTTCCCATTTTTCAATAATATCTCCATTTATATTGATAAATGCAATTTTTATCGTAGTTCCCCCTAAGTCCACACCAACTAGCCAATTATCGATCATATTTTTCATCCTTTACTCTTTTTCTCTTATCTTTTTCTATCATTATTTCTCGTCTTAACAATAGCATGGCCATTTCAAATTCTTTTGCGTCAATCAGCTGCGACTCAAACAGCTGCTTGACCTCCTCCTCCATTAATTCAAGATCAGCCACACGATCTCCGATGTATATGATAGTACCGAAACGTTTTAAAAGCTGTTGTATGTCGTAAATCGTTTTCAAAAACATCACCTTCTAAATAAAAATGCGGATAAGCTGCACATATTGCTAAAGTTCTTTTTTTGAAAACTTCCGAACAAGTCATCGAGCTATAGATTGTCAAGCTGTTGTTTTAGCTGCTGATATTCCGCTTTTCCCGGATCAAGCTTCAATGCCTTATCAATCGCTTCTTGTGCTTTCACAACATCATTCTGTTCCGCATATATTAGGCTAAGTACATAATAAGCTTGATGAAATGTCGGATCTTTTTCCAATACATTGTTTAAATATTCAATTGAGCTTGCCACATTGTTCAAACGATATTCCGTATAAGCAAGTAAATAGATGATTTCAACTTTTGCATCATCAAGCTCCTTCGCTTCCGAAAGCACTTCGGAAGCCTTTTGGAACTCCTTGTTCTCAATTAGTGCCTGCGCCCTTGCTAAAGCCATTTCCGAATTGCGCTTAGGGGCTATTTCATATCCATAATACCCAAGACCGAAAACGAAGATGATCGATAAAATAAGCCCCACTGCTCTCGTGAAAAATTTGGACATCCTTGGAATCTGAAGAACAAAAGCTGCCAGAAATCCGCCAATTAAACCGCCTATATGACCAGCGTTGTCCACATTCGGAATCGTCCAGCCAAGCATTAAGTTAATTAAAACTACAATCAAGATGTTGGGTCCTATTGTACGGAAAAACAATTTAGGGTTTAACACTCCTAAAAACAAGAGCGCACCGAACAAGCCGAATATCGCACCTGATGCACCTGCGGACAAAAAGGGGCTGAAAGCAAAGCTTGCAAGCGAACCAGTAAATCCGGCAAACAAGTATATAAGCAAAAATCGAATCGAACCATACATTTTTTCAACAGTCATTCCAATATAATAAAGGGCTAAAGAGTTCATAATCAAATGCAAAAAACCGATATGCAATAAAATTGGTGAAAAAAATCTCCACCATTCGCCATCGTAAATGGCAGGATTGTATTTCGCTCCAAATTTTATAAGAGTATCAGAATTTGTGCTTCCCCCGTACCATTCAAGAAGAAAAAACATCACAATTTGTGCTGTTAAAAAAACATATGTAAAGAAAGGCCTGCCATTTTCAAAAAAGGAGCGTTCCAGCCTTTCCTGCCTTTTTATATAAGAAAATATTTCTTCTTTTATTCGTTCAACTGATTCAAAATTTGATTCTTCTGCTGCATAATCAAGTTTTTTCAACGAAGCCGAAAGAGCATCTTCCAAATCACCTGTTTTTTCCATTATATGCTCTTGATCCAGCAGCATTGTTTTGACGACTGTTTTCCCATGCGCAAAAGGTTCTTTAATCCGAAATTCCCAATCATCAACAGGAGGAAATGTGGTCACATAAATGTTAAGAATATTTAAGTCCCTTCTCATAGATTGTTTTCGGATCGTTTCAAAAATATGCGCCGTATGTTCAATGTCTTGAGAGATCCAATTTCCCCAGTCAATATCTTTTCTGACAAATCGTACAAGCTGAAAATATTTGTTGCGAAACGGCTCAAGCCAAACCTCCGAATGATCGCCGGATATATTGATTAGCCTGTAATTATGCTCCACCACAAGACTTCGCAAAATTTTCCAAAAAATAAAATCTAGCTGAGTCCCCATTTAAAATCTCTCCGCATGTTTTTCCTTTATTATACCAATGTGGAAGGGCAGTTTGAAGAAAAAAGCTGAATCAAAAACGATTCAGCTTTCCATTTCCACCTATTTAAAAGCACCTTGGAGAAATTTCCTGCCAATTAGCGGTATCTGCATTGTCAGTTGAATAAATTTCTCACGCATCCATTTGCTTTTTAGGCATACGTTCATAATTTTGTATCGATTTGAATATATGAAGAAAATGCCGAATACTAGAAGAATTCTTTTTAATCGCTTCATAATTTAATCCCTCCATTAATTAAAATAAACTTTTTGCTCAATTTTTATCCAAAATAAAATACGCAATTACTGTTGCAATGAAAATTGATAAAAAATTGACTGCGTCATTATTCATCCAGACAAAACCTTTCGTCTTTACCGTATATTCCCCGCAATGTATTCTTTTTTCCGTTTCAGCATGGCAGACGAGACATTTATTTTTTCGTTGAAAAAAGCATCCGAACAGCGTGTCAATCAAAGCTCCAATAAATCCAAATAATATAATGAAAGGTAAAATTTGAGCATCATTTTTTATAAAAAAAGAACTCCCCAGCGCAACAAACGAAGAACCGAGGATGGAAGCAAAAGTTCCGAGAACGGTAACAGCACCTGATGTTCCTTTTTCGACAAATTTTGGAGGAAATAAAAGAATCGGTTTTATTCGGCTTAAGCTGCCAATTTCGGAAGCCCATGTGTCCGCGTTGGCGCAAGCGAATGAAATGGTTAAAAGAATGAACCAAAAATTGCGGTCATCATGATCCACTATATTGAAAATGCTGATCAATACTGGAATCCCGCCATTTGCCAGCACTTGAACATAGTCGCGTCTTTCCCCTTTTTCAAGAATTGATGCCATTTGCGCTTTTCGTTCCTTCTTCCATTTACTGATCATGCTTGATGACGCAAAAAATAATCCAAGGGGGACCAGCCCTGGAAAACCAAAACTAAAATAGATGCTAGCGCCGACAAATACGGAGCTTATTGCTCCAGAAATCGACAAAGCTTTTGACTTATAGGAAATATAAGCGATAGTCGCAATAAAAATAATGAACAATAAAGGAATGATCATTTCCTGCACTCCACCAATTCTTTTTCAGTAATGATGATATCAACCGGAATATCATGGGATTCAATCGGCACTTCCTCAACTATTTGAAAGGAAAAAGCAAGCGCAATAGTTACATTTGCGTATTTATGTAAATAACGATCAAAATAACCCCCGCCATATCCGATCCTGTGCCCGCGCCGGTCGAAGCAGATGCCAGGGACGATGAGCAAGTCGATTTCTTTTGGCGTTATGAGTGTTGTTTGCTCAAAGATCGGCTCCTGTAAATCTAAATAAACATTCTCTAATTGATCAAACGATTTTATTTCCCTGAACTCCATTTCTTTTATATTTGGGTCGCATTTAGGCACAGCTGTTTTTTTCTTTTCCTGCCAGCAGCGAAAAAATAAACTTTTTGTATCGACCTCGAAGCCTTTGGATACTGTAAGGCCAATGGTATTCGCCTCCTGCCAATAGTCTGTTTCAAAAAGAGTTTCAGCAATTTTGTTTGACCATTCCGCATGCAATTCATGCCCCATGTTTTTTAACATCCGTTTCACTTCATTTCTGATTTCAAATTTTTTTTCCAACTTAAAAATTCCTCCCATTTACCTTTTTTATAATAAAAAAACAGCAGGAAATATCTTCCCACTGCTTTTACTTCGTTTCACGATGCAAAGCATGACTTTTGCATCTTGGACAATATTTTTTCAATTCGATGCGTTCTGTGTTTGTACGTTTATTTTTTGTAGAGATATAATTTCTATCGCCGCATTCTGTGCAAGCAAGAGTAATATTTACGCGCATATCTTTCCCTCCAAACTATTTCATGTTCAAATTCAGACTTTTATATAATATCATTTTTGCATTGTAAAATCTACATTATGTTTATTTTTGAACACAAAGTTTCAAGTCGTTTCAAATTACATTTTTTTTAAGTTAACATGAAATTTCGTTAAAAGCCGTTTTGTTCTATTAAAATATATGATATAACAATAAAGGGACAACTAATGGAAGGTGAGATGCATGGAAATTGTGATTATTATTCTTTTCCTTGTCAGCATTGCTTTATTAGGAATTGCTTATACTCAGCGTGACGATATAAAAGAGTTGGAACAAGAAGTTGAGCATTTATCCGTTTCTGCGATGCAAGAAATATACAAAATGAAAAAGAAAATGAGGGTATTGGAAGAAGAATTGCTGCAAGGAACAAACACAAAGCCTGTTTCGCAAGACACACAGTCCGTTATACACTTTGATTATTACACGAAAAACAAAATTCTATCAAAATATCAGCAAGGCATGTCAATTGCTGAAATTGCAAAATCGGAAAATGCCACAACCGATGAAGTAAAGCTAATAATCGAACAAAATAAGAGGGAACTATCATGAATAAACGAATTTTACAAGCATTCTCAGCAGGGATGATCGTTTCCACCTCAATTTTGACCCTCACTTTTTATTTAGGGAACTATGATCAAAAGGTTGTGGCTGAAAAAGAGTTGACGGACAAATCAGTTAACGAGTATTTAGCTCAAAATAATAAAATTGCTGTATCCAATAAAGAATATGAAGAATTTCTTTCTTACAAAGATACAAAAGTAAAAAATCTGAATAAAACACCTCAACAAAATGAACAGCAGCAGAAGCAGCAAAATCAAAATGCACAAAACCAAAATGCACAAAATCAAAACCAAGAACAAAAGAACAATAACCAACAAACTGAGGTAAAACCTGTAAAAGTAAATATTAAAGAAGGCATGACGACAAGCGACGTATCAAAAATACTTGAACAATCGGGCATTATTGATTCCGCCTCCAAATTTAATCAATACTTAATTAAACACGATTATCATAAGCGTGTACAAATTGGAACTTTTGAAGTAAAAAAAGGGATGAGCTACTACGAGATCGCAGAAGCCCTTACAAGATAAAAGGGGCT
The DNA here is from genome assembly GCF_038000355.1 of Aeribacillus sp. FSL M8-0235. Classification (NCBI taxonomy): domain Bacteria; kingdom Bacillati; phylum Bacillota; class Bacilli; order Caryophanales; family Bacillaceae; genus Aeribacillus; species Aeribacillus sp. FSL M8-0235. Next base: position 2,550,266 of record NZ_JBBOBW010000001.1, read on the forward strand.
GCGATCCGTTTTTTTATAAATAAGGTTTGAAACCAGCCGTTTGTAAAAAAAGGAAGTTTTTCAAAACTCAAAATGGTGAAGTTCAGAACCACAAAAAAATTGCCCTTATCATTTTTCTCCCATTCCCGACCGTGTTGATTATTGTCATTCCAAGATCATTGTCCCAGCCTCAATTTTGTGCTTTTCTCGGCTTTTAAATTGTCTTTTTTTAATCAATAAGCCCACCAAAATTCCATGCCTTTTCTTTCACAAAATTGCCCTATGCTCTGCCCGAAATTTTTCCATAACTCTTGTCTCTTATATTTCAGACATAGACACGATATAATACTTACAATCCCATTTTATATGCGATAAACTATGTAAATCGAAAGACATAAAAAGTTCCCTTCCTATCTAGATAAATTTGGGCGGCGAACCAAAATTTTTTTTAGCACTAGGAGGGGCTTTTTAGTATCGCGGAACCATTTACGAATAACATAGCGATTTTATTTATATAAAAAAGGTTTGCCTGAAAACGGCAAACCTTTAATCATTTAAAGCATAATGGCGGCCTTTAACTAAATATAAAACATTTTCCGCGATATTCGTCGCATGGTCAGCAGTACGTTCAATAAATCTTGCTACAAGAGAGAGCTGGGTAATTTGATTCATATACTCTAAGTTCTCAGGAATAATTTGCAAAAGCTCCTTAATTGCTTCACCATATAAATCATCTACTTCATCGTCTATTTCGGCTATTTTTCTTGCTAATGCAACATCTTCCTCATGGTAAGCTTTCAGCGATAAAGACAGCATTTCTGATGCCAGCTTGTGCATTTTTGTGATTTGTTCAAGCGGTTTTATAAGCGGTTCATTTCCAATTCGAATTGCTGATTTTGCGATGTTGACTGCGTTATCTGCCATTCGTTCGATATCAGCAGCTATTTTAATGGAAACAATGATTCTTCTTAGATCAATCGCAACGGGCTGCTGCTTTGCAATTAAAAGAATTGCAAAGTCATTAATTTCCTCTTCGAGCTGATCGACATTCACATCTTGCTCTAATACTTCAATAGCCAAATCGATATCCTGCTTTTCTAATGCGCGGATTGATTTGCCTAATGCAACTTCCGTCAAACTGCCGATTTCAATTAACTTGGTGTGTAACGTGTTCAAGTCAAGTTCGAATTTTTCTCTCATTTTTTTCCTCCAACATGAACCGTGTTATTCAAAACAATTATTATCCGAAGCGTCCTGTAATATAATCTTCCGTCCGCTTATCTGACGGATTAGAAAAAATTTGGTCGGTTTCGCCAAATTCGATAACTTCTCCGTTTAAGAAAAAGGCAGTTTTATCAGATATACGTGCAGCTTGCTGCATGTTATGCGTTACAATAATAATGCTGTAATCTTTCTTTAATTCTTGAACCAATTCCTCAATTTTCAACGTAGAAATCGGATCAAGCGCTGACGTTGGTTCGTCCATCAAAATCACATCAGGTTCAATTGCTAAACAACGCGCAATACATAAACGCTGCTGTTGTCCTCCTGACAGGCCATACGCGTTTTCCTTCAACCGATCTTTTACTTCATCCCATATAGCCGCGCCTCTTAAACTTTTTTCGACGATTTCATCCAATATTTTTTTATCACGGATGCCGTGTATTCTCGGTCCATACGCAATATTGTCATAAATAGATTTCGGAAACGGGTTCGGCTTTTGGAAAACCATGCCGACTTGAGTGCGCAGTTCTTCAACACGATAAGATTTATCAAATATATTTTTTCCGCGATATAATATTTCACCATTGATTCGAACGGATGGAATCAGCTCGACCATTCGATTCAATGTTTTGATATAAGTCGACTTTCCGCACCCAGAAGGACCGATGATTGCAGTTACTTCATTTTCATAAATGTCTAAATCAATGTTTTTTAGAGCCTGATCATCACCGTACCATAAATTTAAGCCGTTCGTTTTATAGACGATTTTCTTTTCATTCTTGTCTTCGCTATTTTGTTCATAAACAATTTCTTGTTCTTTTTTCAGTTCAGTTTTTTTCAATTCAGTAATTGCCAAAATAAAAACCTCCTTCATCCTTTTAGGAAAACCCATTTAATAACGCTTTTGAAATTTGTTTCGAATCAACACCGCAACCGAATTCATTACAATTAAGAAAATAAACAACACAATGATTCCGGCAGCTGCTACATTTTGAAATTCTGCTTGAGGTCGCGAAGCCCAATTGTAAATTTGAATCGGCATAACCGTATAGGAGCTTAATAAATTCTCTGGTAAATAGTTAACAAATACAAATGCACCCGCCACAAGAAGAGGGGCTGTTTCTCCAATAGCTCGTGAAAAAGCTAAAATGCTTCCGGTAAGAATTCCAGGAATTGCAGCTGGAAGAACAATTCGATAAATTGTTTGCCATTTCGTTGCTCCCATTCCATAAGAAGCTTCACGTAACTCTTTCGGAACCGAACGGATCGCTTCTTGTGCCGCCACGACAATAACTGGCAATATTAATAAACTCATCGTTAAACCGCCTGCCAAAATGCTTCTGCCTAAATCCATTCCCCGAACAAATACTGTAAGCCCCAACAAACCAAAAACAATAGATGGGACACCCGCCAAATTCGAAATATTCGCCTGAATAAAATTTGTAAGTTTATTTTTTTTCGCATATTCCTCTAAATAGATAGCTGTTCCTACACCAAGCAGGAGGGAAATTGGAATGACCACTCCCATAACCCAAATTGAGCCGACCAGGGCTGCTTTTATTCCTGATGCAGAAGCTCTTCTAGAGGCAAAATTTTGGAAAAACTCCGGTGTTACATAACTAATTCCTTGAGTGAATATCCGGTATAACAAAATAGCAAGGACTACTAAAGCGAAGATGGTAGATACAAAAAACAGTGTTTGAAAAAAACGATTTTTCATAGCCCTTTTGCCCATCATTTTTCGAACAACCGTTTGATCAATGTACTTCATGTTAATATTCCTCCCTGAATCGGCGCGAGATAAATTGAGCTAATAAATTCATCAGCATTGTAAAGACAAAAAGCGTGGCCCCGACAGCATAAATGCTGTAATAGATTGTTGTTCCGTATCCCGCATCGCCCGTGCTGACTTGAACGATATAAGCCGTCATCGTTTGAATAGATTCAGTTGGATCAAACGTTAATTTTGGAGTGGCTCCTCCAGCCAATGTGACAATCATTGTTTCGCCAATCGCACGGGAAATTCCTAGTACGAACGAGGCAACGACTCCCGATGTGGCAGCAGGAAGTACTACTTTTAAAGCCACCTCAAATTTTGTCGCACCTAAAGCAAGTGCGCCTTCTCGAATGGAATTCGGAACAGAGCTCATCGCATCTTCTGAAAGGGAAGCAATCATCGGAATAATCATAATTCCAACAACAATGCCCGGGCTTAATGCATTGAAAAAGCCAATATCAGGGATCAATTTTTGCAAGAGAGGAGTAACAAACGTCAGAGCAAAAAAACCATATACAATAGTTGGAATTCCTGCCAAAACCTCTAAAATCGGTTTGATAATCCTTCTTGTCCGATCTGACGCATACTCACTCAAAAAAATAGCAGATGCAAGACCGACTGGAAGCGCAACAATCATGGCAATAACCGTTACTAAAAGCGTGCCAGAAACAAGAGCCATGATTCCATATGAGGCATCATCTTTTAAAAACGGATACCATTCTTTTTCAGTGATAAATTCAAAAAAAGAAACTCGTGAAAAAAACATGATTGTTTCTGTAGCAAGAGTAGCAATGATTCCGATAGTTGTTAAGATGGAAATAGCTGCTGCAACAAATAAAACGGCTGGGACCATTTTTTCCATAAAATCGCGCGTGGATTTTTTTGTTTTTTTCTCTTTGATCATTTCCCGAACCGATTTTCCTGCAGATAAAGCCATCATGAAAACCCCTTTCATGCCCATAGGAAGATGAGAAGCAAGGATGCTTCTCATCCAACCAGTCTATTTATTTTTATTTTAAACCTTCAAGCGTTTTTAACTGTTCATCATATTGCTCTTGCGGAAGTTTTACATAGCCAACTTCCTCTGCCAATTGCCCAGCGTTTTCCAAGGCAAACTTCACGTATTCATACACTTGCGGCTTTTCTTTTAATGATTTGTTGTTCACATAAAAGAATAACGGACGGGAAAGCGGTTCATAAGTTCCTTTTTCAATCGTTTCATTTGTCGGCTCGACTGCTTCCCCTTTAGAGTTTACAATCGGTACAACTTTCAACTGGTCTTTATTTTCTAAATAGTATGCATAGCCGAAATAACCTATTGCATTTTTATCGTTAGCGACTCCTTTTACAAGTACGTTATCGTCTTCGGACAATGTCGCATCTTTTACAATCGGCTCACCGCCTAAAACAACTTCATCAAAATAATCATACGTACCGGAATCTGTACCAGGCGAGAAGTATTTAATTTTTTCATCCGGCCACTCAGGGTTGATGTCAGACCATTTTTTCGGCTCGCCTTTCCAAATTTTTGCTAAATCTTCGATCGTAAGTTTATCGACCCAGTCATTTTCTTTGTTTACAACAACGGATAAACCGTCAAAAGCAATTTTGAATTCTGTATATTCAATACCATTTTCTTCAGCAACTTTTTTCTCTTCGTCTTTAATTGGGCGAGATGCGTTAGAAATATCAGTTTCACCAGCTGTAAATTTTTCAAAGCCCCCGCCTGTTCCTGAAATTCCAATTGGAGCTTTTACATCAGGATGTTCTGCAGCAAATTCTTCAGAAACAGCTTCCATTATCGGACCAACAGTTGATGATCCATCAATAGCGATTTCACCTTCTAATTTTTGCTCGCTTGATCCGCTTTCTGAAGATGATTGCTGTCCGGAGTTTGAACCATTTGTGTTTGCATCATCCGAATTACCACAGGCTGCTGCAAAAGCTAATACAGAACTGATCATAATGGATGACGCCAAAAATTTAAAATTTTTCATTCGGTTACTTCCCCCTATTATTTCGTGATCTCATCTTACGTATATAAGATTAACTTTCAAGTATTAAACAAGTTTTAATAGAATGTAAAGCTTTTGTAAAGCTTGTTTTTTGTGTGTATAAAGAACAGCTGATGCTGCGTAAACGGCATTCCGCATTTATTTTATCCCTTCTCTCCATCCGCTAGATTTGGCCTGTGTATGCGCTTTTCTTGTTTTAACGGGCGGTTGCTTTCTTTCAGCCTAATTTGTTTAACAAACAGATATATGAACGCATGGCCTGAACCTATTAAGAGCAATAAAAAAGGAATGGTTTTTGTTTCATTTGTCAAAGCAACTGTAAAAATAAAAAAGAGGATCGATAGGATTCTTCCTGCATTTAAAAAAATTTCTCGAACAACAATATATTCGATCCTTGCTTGCGCAATATTCCACCCTTTTCCAATCACATCATACGTGATCGAAGAGTACGGAACAAGCAAAATTGGATAGGCAATTCCGATTGCAATAGCATATATTAACAATCTTTCATAGGAAATTTGAAATAAAATGAGAAACAAGGAAAAGTATAGCATAAGCCCGCCGGCTAGAATAGCTTTTTTCCTCATTTTTTTCGTGATCCACCGAGAAGCCACAATATAAGTGAAAAAGGCTACGAAAGAATTTAGAAAACTAAATGTACCTAAAGCCATCTCACTTTTGGTCACGATGTATACAAACACATTAATGAAAAATGTAAATGTTCCTTCACGCAATCCTTGAAACACATGAGCGTTTGTAATTAATCTCCAATTTTTGTTTCTTTTTCTTTCTTGAATGATTTTCAATAAAATGTAATCTCCGTGAGCTTTTCTAGACGTAAAAAAGAAGCTCAACATGACAGCAACAGTAAATAACATTAACGAAACTGCAAAAATCACTTTATACCCAATAGTATTTGTAAGTCTTGAAATAATCAGACCGGCTAACATCGGTCCAACCATCCCTGAAAGGGAAGTTAATATCCCAAGAAAGCCATTAAAAAAGTCCCGTGTTTCCGGTTCAGTAATTTCAAATGTCAACACATTAAAGGCTAGCCAATAAAAACCGTAGCCGATGCCAATGATTGCACCTAACAAATACATGTAGTTGACAGCTTGATCTTTTAAAACTAAAACGGTTAGAAAAAATGCGGCTAAAAAGGACACTCCTAGGCGAAGTACAACGACTCGATCAATTTTTTTGGATACTTTCCCAGCAATAATGAAAGCAAGCGGCTGAAAAATGACAATAAATAAATTGTATAATCCTAAATCAATCAATTCCCCTGACTGTTTCCATAAATAAACATTTACGAACGTATTCGAAAGTGCAATGCTTAATGAATAAAAACCGCCGATCATCAACAGCAGCATTAAATCATGGTCTGTTTTTCTTGATCCAATCCATTTTTTGACGTTTATCATATAAAACTCCCCTTTACTTGCTACTACTATTTTTCCTAGCTAAAGGGGAGTTATGTATAAAGAAAGGTGTTTTCGTTACCTTTCAGTGATCAACCTCAAAAAAATGCACAGAAACCGCTGAAACGCAAATTATGTCAGTCATTTCCAAAAAAATAGTAGAGTAGAAAACTGATTTCAAGGGGCTGTCCAGAAAGTCAAATCCGTTTGTGTCGTCCCATAGGCTGACCAGTTTGGATTTTTCTTTGTTGATTTCAAGGTCTAGTTTCTCCACCAGTTGCCTGTCAGCTACCGAGCGTCCTGGCATTTACTCGAGTTGGACTTGCACTAACTAGCAGATATCAGCTTAGCTGGGCGCGCCAAATAAAAAAAGGCTGAGATTCGAATATCTCAGCCTCTTATAACAGTTTATTTTGCAGCGCTGTAGCGTTTTGCCACTTCGTCCCAATTCACAACATTCCAAAACGCTGCAATATATTCAGGACGACGGTTTTGGTATTTTAAGTAATAAGCATGCTCCCAAACATCAAGGCCTAAAATTGGAGTTTTCCCTTCCATAAGAGGATTGTCTTGGTTTGGAGTGCTTGTAATTTCAAGCTCGCCGTTGTTTACAACCAACCATGCCCAGCCGGAGCCAAAACGACCAGCAGCAGCTTTAGCAAATTCTTCTTTAAAAGCTTCAAAACTTCCAAATTTTTTGTTAATTGCTTCTGCTAATTCTCCAGTTGGCTCGCCGCCTCCATTCGGTGAGAGGATGGTCCAGAACAAGCTGTGATTTGCATGTCCTCCTCCATTATTTCGAACAGCTGTACGAACAGATTCAGGAACAGCGTCTAAATTAGAGATTAAGTCTTCTACACTTTTAGATAAAAGTTCAGTCTGACCTTCCAAAGCAGCGTTCAAGTTCGTCACATATGTGTTATGATGTTTTGTGTGGTGAATCGTCATTGTTTCTTTGTCAATATGAGGTTCCAATGCATCATAGTCGTATGGCAATTTAGGTAATTCATAAGCCATAATGAATCTCCTCCTTAATGATTAATATGTACTAAATGCTTTCTGCCTTGAAGCTTTCATATTCAGATTACCAAACTTATTAAAATGATGCAATTAATGTGCAATTAAAAAAGCGGTTACATTATTCGACTAATTTTATGGACCCTGCAGGATTCGAACCTGCGACCGGACGGTTATGAGCCGTCTGCTCTAACCAGCTGAGCTAAGGGTCCTTTTTCAAACACATAAGTAAATTATCACTAAATAGCTGTTGAAGTCAATGGCTAATTTAGAATATTGTATAAAGAAAATGAATGATCATCAACAGCTGAATCAGCCCTTTTGCTACTGTGCTCGCCAACAACCCCAATAAAGAACCGACTCCAACCTTTACAGCCTCGCTAAATGTTTTGCGGTGTACGAGAAGCTCTGCCGCAACAGCCCCTAAAAAAGGTCCTAAAATAATGCCAACAAACGGGATGATAAATGGCCCGGCAATTAAACCAATCGTACTTCCCCATCCGGCTGCTTTACTTCCACCAAACCGTTTAACTCCTACCATATTTGCCAAATAATCCGATAGGAATAAAAGAATGATGAACATACTTTCAACAACCCAAAATGAAATGGTTAACTGGCTGAAGCTAAAACAAATTCCATAGATAAAAAAGGCTGCTACAATCAATAACGCTGACGGTAAAATGGGGAAAAGCAGCCCGACAAAAGATAAGATAAAAAGAGCAATGATCAAAATCCAAATGATTACATCCATTTGCTTATCCTCCTAGAAATTAGAAATCAATGAACAATTTAATCCACTTGAAACGATTATTGACGGTATCCTAAAACAGCTTCCGCAATATTCACCGAGTGGTCGCCAATTCGTTCTAAGTTGCTGATAATATCTACATATACTATTCCGCCTTGTCCGGTACAAATCCCTTCATTAATGCGGATAATATGTTTTTTGCGTAAAGTGCGTTCCATTCTATCGATTTTTTCTTCAGATTTCAATACTTTTTTTGCTAATACAACATCGTTATCATCTAAAGCGTCGATCGCATCCTTCACATTTTGCAAGGTAATTTCAAACATTTCCAATAAATCTTCCAATGCCTGCACAGTAATGGTGACTTTATTATTATTTTTATAATCAATAAGCTCCACTATATTTTCAAAATGGTCGCCGATTCGTTCAATATCTCGAACAGTATCCATTAAAATGGAATGTCGGCGTGAATCATTTTGCGACATATCTTTTCCAGAAATCAATACGAGATAATCTGTTATTTTCCTATCTAAATTATTGATCGCCTCTTCAAGCTGCATCGCCATTTGTGCGTGCTTCTGCTGATTTGTCATCAAAAATTGTCTCGTTTCCTCTAGCCCTAATGATGCATATTGACCCATCCGAAGCACTTCTTCCTTCGCTTGCCCTAAAGCAATGGTTGGTGACTGTTCAATAAAAATTGGATCCAAATGCTTCGCTTTATACTCTATCGCTAAATCTTCACCAGGTATAACTTTTGTGACAAGCAGTGCAAGTGCACCGATGAACGGCGCTTGAACGATCGTATTGACAACATTAAATATTCCATGAGCAAAGGCAATGGTCATTTCAGGATTTAAATACAAATGGGCTTGCAATGATTCGATAAAATATTTGAAAATTGGTAAAATAATTAGAAAAATTGCCGTTCCGATTAAATTAAACATTACATGCGTCAAAGCAGCCCGTTTAGCAGCAATCGATGCTCCAATTGATGCCAAAACTGCTGTGATGGTTGTTCCGATATTATCACCGAATAATAAAGGCAGCGCAGCGTTGAGATCAATTAACCCTTGTGAAAACATCATTTGCAAAATCCCAATCGTCGCACTTGAACTTTGAACGATGATTGTAAAAACGGTTCCAATTACAACGCCAAGCAGCGGATTTGCACTTATGCTGACAGTCAAGTCATGAAAAATTTCTAATGATCTTAACGGCTTCATGCCGTCTCCCATCAATTCAAGCCCAAAAAACAAAGCGCCAAATCCAAAGATCACCTGCCCGATGCTGTTTATTTTTTTGTTTTTAGAAAAAAATAAAAGAACAGAACCTATAAATAAAATTGGCAAGGCATAAGCTTCGATATCGAATCCGATAATAAATGCCGTAACAGTCGTTCCGATATTTGCTCCCATGATCACGCCTATTGCTTGCTTTAAGCTCATGAAGCCGGCAGAAACGAGACCAACCGTTAAAACAGTTGTACCGCTGCTTGATTGAATTAACATTGTCACAAACATCCCAGCAAAAATACCCATAATAGGGTTTGTCGTAAACTTATCCAAAATATCTCGTAATTTATCTCCGGAGAATTTTTGCATACCTTCTCCCATACTTTTAATCGCAAATAAAAAAATTCCAATCCCGCCAAGAAATTCAAATAATATTTTTTGAACATCTACATCCACTCGTTTCACCTCCTTATTTTTCCAAATGTATTAACAGTTGAATCATTTTTGAAAAAGAAACGTTTATATTTCCCATTACCAAATTCCTTCAAATCCACTTTTTTTATTTTGCAATCGGTGCAGGCTCCTGCAGCTTCTATCTATAATAATGGATGAAGCCGATATGCCCCGCAAACAAAATTAATTTTTAACATGTTCCTCCCACACATGTTACTTTTATATTTTAAATTTAACAAAAAAATTTTACATTTTGTTCACAATTGTTATTCTTATTGCCGAATCGCCTATATAACTTATTTTCATTATTTTTGTTTCATTGGTACAATCAAATAGAAATGTTATAAAAGGAAGTGTTTCGATCAATGAATTTATTTGTCCTCCTTTTTAAAAGCATATACTCTCCAAAAACGATCGCTCTTACTAGATTTCAAAAAATCGGCAAACCTATTCTTTATGGATTTTTATTGGCCTTTCTTGCCGCCCTGCCCAATTGCATATATTTAAACTTAGCTATTGTAAATGCTATAAACGGGCTTGACCAAACGATAAATGAAAAAATCCCTGAATTCACCATTCATAACGGAACTTTAAAATCCGAGGAAAATGCGGTTGTGAAAGCAAAGCATGATCAATATACAATTATTTTTGACCCAAAAGGAACTTTCACAAGGGATGACTTGAAATGGCAGGAAAACGTCATCGGCATCTTATCGAATGAATTTGTTTTCGTTTCCAATGGCACAATGCAGCAGCTCGAGTATAACTTTTTTCAGGAAACAGAGATAACAAAAGAGGATTTGACAGCTGCCATCAAACAGCTGTCTGAAGTTGCTCCGATTATCATTCCCGTGATATCTGTCACACTATTTGCGATGTCAGCCACTTCTAAATTTGTGGAAATTACGTTTTTAGCTATTGTCGGGCTGTTGTTTAAAAAGAGGATGGGAAAAAGATTAAATTTTAAACAGCTTTGGACTATTTCAGCCTACAGCGTCACGCTTGCAACCGTGTTTTTTGCCATTATGAACTTTTTTCTCATCGATATATCCTTTGCTCTTTATATAAACTGGTTTGTACATATAACTGTTTTATATCTTGTATTAAAAGAAATCCCGAGCCCGAAACAGCCAGTAAAAGCTGCATAAAAAACCCCTTAAGGCAGAATTTCCAACTCTGCCTTAAGGGGGTTATTAACACTATGATTTAAACTGAAATTTGTTTGTAGTGGACTTTAGAGATTCGGACAGTTCCATTAAAGTTAGTCCAATAGCATGGGTTTCGCGAATTTGTTCCATCTGTACTTTTGCGACAGATTGCATTTGCTCTGCACTGGCGAACGTTTCTTGAGAGACTGATAAAAAATTTTCAGCAGATTGCTCCATTTTAGGGAGCCAATCATCTAAAGTATGTAAGCTGTGTCTTGTTTCAGACAATATTTCATTCACTTTTCCAATCTCATCTACTAGTTGATCAAATGAAAGCCGCGATTTACCTGCAACTTCTAAATGGTTTTGCACAAGCTCCAAAATTAGCTTAAACTGCTGATAAGCGCTCTGAGAAATATCATCCATCATTTTTACAGACTGTGCTATGTCTTCCGTCGCTTTGGATGACTGTTCAGCCAATTTTCGGACTTCCTCAGCAACGATAGCAAATCCTTTGCCTTCTTCTCCAGCTCTTGCTGCTTCAATTGTTGCATTTAATGACAATAGCTTTGTTTTCTCAGATATTGCATATATCATTTCCACAACCTTTTCAATCGCCGTCGAATGATCTCGAACACTTTGGATCGTTTTAGACATAGTTTTGCACTCTTTTTCAAAGCGATTTAACGATTCGATCATCTGTCTCATATTTTGTTCTCCCGTGTTGGCTGATCGGTTCATGCCTTGTGCGCTTGAGAAAAGGCGCTCTATTCTCTCCAGCACAGTTTGAACTGTATTTTTCATGGAATGAAATACTTTTGCGCTTTCTTCAGAGCTTGAAGCTGTTTGCTGCGCACCGTTTTTCACCATTTCAATCGCTTCAACAAGATTCGTATGTAATGTTAATACGTCATCAGAAGAATGTTTAAGCTTCCGGCCTGTCGAAAACAAATTTTCTGTTGTGGTATTAATCCTTTGAATCATCATCCCCAAATAGCCTGCCAATTGCTTAAAGCTTTTGATGAGCGAAAGGATTTCTGGAAGATTTGTATTTATGTTTAAATCAAGCTGAATATCTCCTTCACGCATTTTTCTCATTTTTTCCCTCAAAATCGTCAACGGTTTTGTCATACTTCTGACAGCTAAAAACAATATTCCCATCATAAAAAAGACGCTGATTATTCCAATCCAGATTGTATTGTAAGCTAGTTCATGCACAGGCTTTATAAAACTTTCTGTCGGAACGGCAAGCAAAAAAATTCCTTTCAATTCCTGCATTTCTTTAAAGGCCAACGTATAATCTTGTCCATTGAAAGATTTATGAATAATTCCACTATTTTTTTTCGTTATTTCCTTTACAATTGCAGCTGGGATTTGAGTTTTTGTTTTAACGCTAACCGAAAATGGTGTGGCCTTTTCATTTCGAACGAAAAAAAAGTCAGCATTTAAACCGTCCTGAATCAGCTGGGAGGATTGCCTTTGAACGACTTCTTTATCAAATCTTTCGAAAAAATCATCAGAGCTATTTACATAAGCATACAGAAGATTGCTGGCAGCAATCTCTGTCATATATACTTCCCTTTTTAATCGATCCTCTATCAAATTAAAAGTTGTTTCACTTGCTTTTTGGTAAGCAGTATAACCGACAACAGTTATCGAACTAATAAGAAGTATGAGCGCAAACAAAATCAATCTTACAGATAGAGGTATTCGCTCTCCTATCGACATGTTCTTTCTCTTCTTTTTCACTATTATGATTTCCCCCTTTATAAGCTTAACAGCATTATGACAAAAGATTATTAAGGGAATTTAAAGTTTTTTTATTTTTATTGTAAATTCCTCCACATTTTGCTACATACTATTTTCCAATCATTTTTAAATACGTATAGGAGTAAACATTGAACGAGCGACAACATAAAAAATAAAAGCTTAAACAACAACTGTTCATTGCCAATCCACAAGCTAAAAACAACCGGTCCGAGCGCAACCCCTAAAAAACGCGCCATCCCGTATAAGCTAACTACAATCCCTCTTTCTGCATCATCAACACTTGATATAATCAACGAATTAATAACCGGCAGCACAAAACCTAAGCCGCCAAATGAAATAGTGATAAAAAACAAAAATAGCGAAAACTGTTGAAAAATCAAAAAACTGAAAAATGATAAAAACGTCATGAACATCCCTACCAATAAAAAAAGAAAACGGTTTTTTACATAGTCCAATCGCTTTCCTGTCCAATAAGACGATATAGATAATGCGCCTAACGGAAAAGAGTATACAAATCCTTTAAAGAATCCATCGATATGATATAACTCTTCAATTAAATAGGCTAAGTAATACAGCAGCCCAAAAGGCAAAAACATACTTGTACCGCCATACAGGTAAAGAGATAACAATCGCACTTTTTGCACCTTTAACACATCAGCTATTCTTTGCACATATTCGTGAAGCGATATTTTTTCCTCGCCTGATGGAGAAGTCTTTATAAAAAAAAGAATGAAAAAAAGCAAGAGAGTTCCAATAATAGGGAAAAGAATGAATGGAAAATACCATGTTACAAGGGCTAACAAAGCTCCTAAAATGGGAGCGGCTACTTTTGCAGTTCCGTTGAACACTTCTAAAACGGCAAGAGCTCGATCCCGTTTTTCGGCCGTAAACATGTCTCCTGCTAATGACATGGCTAGAGACGATATTCCTCCTGTGCCAAGCCCTTGCACCAAACGTCCAGCTAACAATGTCCAAAAAGCAATAGATTTGTTGACAAAACCGCTGAAAAAACAGATAGCCCCCCCTATGATCAGCAATAAAAGCGACCATAAAATAAATGTTTTTCGGCCGTAACGGTCGGAAAGGAAACCTACGATTGGGATGATGATCGCTGCAGGTATATTAAATATGCTTAAAATAAAGCTCGTCTGTGCAGCTGTAATTTCAAGCGCTTGTCCAAACTCCGGCAATATCGGGATCAGCATCGAATTTCCTAGCACCATCATAAACGGAAGCATCCCTAATAACATAATGATGATATGCTCTCTCATATTTATCTCCCTTCGTTTACTCGAATTTCGAATTGATGCATGAATTCATTGTTGACAGCAGGGAATGCGTTAAACCGAAGAATATTTTGGACGTTTTCAAAATGCTCTTCGATCGTAAAGCAGCCCCTTCTACCCTTTAGGTTTAACTGAGCTTCCCTCTCGCATTAATTCAGGCACTGGCTGCAGCTTGAACATATTTTCGGAAAGAATAGCTGGAAAGGATCTGAATTCATAAATTTGAGCCCGCATTGCCTGAAAGCTTTAATCTGTATAAATTTTCCATTTGAGAAGGAAGAAAGATCGAAAAAAGCAGCGAACTCGCTTTGCAACAGCTTCAGCAGCTTGTCTCAAGCGAGAAAAGAGATGTTGATTTCTCCCCAGGTCCTCCGAACTTGCTAACTTTTCACTTGTGTATGCCAGCAAAGACATAATTGGTATGTTTGTACATAAAAAAACATATATGTTAATAAAGAACAAAACGGGGGAACATAGAGATGAAACGTTTATTTTCCGCTTTACTAGTTATCTTTTTCAGTTTTGTTATTTATTATGATTTAAAAAACGGTACATTACCTGTATCTTCCATACAAAATGAACAGCATGCTGAAGAACAATTTATGGAGGTAAAAGTGAAGGAAGGAGATACGGTTCTTTCCATTGTTGAAAAAATACACAATAAGCCTGTTCCAGCAAGCATTGAAGAGATTATTAAAGATTTTGGGGAATTAAATTCAAATGAAGATGTGTACAGTATACAAGCAGGAAAAACATACAAATTCCCCTTATATAACAATTAGTTAAAGTTTTTAATTCTTGTCATTGCTTGGCTATGATTGGTACAATATCATAGGATGGCAAATGTTCCATCAAACGTATTTATATTTAAGGAGCGATAAACGTGGGCGAAATCACACATCGTACGAAAACACGTCCAGTCAAAGTAGGCAACATCCAAATTGGCGGAAATAATGAAGTAGTCATTCAAAGCATGACCACAACGAAAACGCATGATGTTGAAGCCACAGTAAAAGAAATTCACAGACTGGAAGAAGCAGGTTGTCAAATCGTTCGTGTTGCTTGTCCTGATGAACGGGCTGCAAATGCAATTCCAGAAATCAAAAAACGCATTAACATTCCTCTAGTTGTCGATATACATTTCGATTACCGACTCGCTTTAAAAGCGATTGAAGGCGGAGCAGATAAAATACGGATTAACCCGGGGAACATCGGGCGAAGGGAAAAAGTAGAAGCCGTTGTGAAGGCTGCGAAAGAAAGAAACATTCCAATCAGAATTGGAGTAAACGCCGGTTCACTTGAAAAAAGGATTTTAGAAAAGTACGGCTATCCTACTGCTGACGGAATGGTTGAAAGTGCATTGCATCACATAAAAATTTTAGAGGATCTTGATTTTCACGATATTATCGTTTCTTTAAAAGCGTCTGATGTACGGCTTTCAATCGAAGCATATGAAAAAGCTGCAAAGGCGTTTGATTATCCTCTCCATTTAGGGATTACCGAATCTGGCACTTTGTTTGCGGGGACAATCAAAAGCGCTGCTGGCCTTGGAGCCATTTTAAGCAAAGGCATCGGCAATACTTTGCGTATATCATTAAGCGCTGATCCCGTCGAAGAGGTGAAGGTTGCCCGGGAATTGCTGAAATCATTCGGCCTGGCTGCCAATGCAGCAACACTTATTTCATGCCCTACATGCGGAAGAATTGAAATAGATCTCATTAAAATCGCGAATGAAGTCGAAGAATATATTTCAAAAATTCGTGCGCCAATCAAAGTAGCTGTTTTAGGATGCGCAGTAAACGGTCCAGGCGAAGCGAGAGAAGCCGATATTGGAATTGCTGGTGCACGAGGCGAAGGATTGCTTTTTAGAAAAGGAAAAATTGTTCGGAAAGTTCCGGAAGAAACAATGGTCGAAGAATTAAAAAAAGAAGTGGATTTAATCGCTGAAGAATATTTCAAAAAACAAGAAAAGGAAAAAGTTTAAAGCTTGGAGCAGATGCCCCAAGCTTTTTGTTTTTGTTAAAAAAACGGCAATACGAAAATTCCAAGCAGCAAGGAAACGATACCTATTCCGATCGCCCATGCTCCCAGATTTTCCGCACCGCGCCGACGGGCGATAAACCCTATAATGATACCCGATGCTCCTAATAAAACGGGCAAAACAAATAAAGAAATAATCGATAGTGCCAGCGCCAGCCATCCTAAATTGCGGCCGCCAGCTTCATCGGCGTCATTATTATAATTATATGTTTCATTTGTATTTCTAGATTCAACTGCTCCAGCTTCTGCTGCGGTTTCTTCTAGATAATCTCGGTTTTCATTATTCCGGTTTTCAAAATTTCGGTTTTCCTGAATGGCATTTATTTCAGTTGATTTGCCGGCATGTGGGAAATTTTTGTTTGCCATTGCCATATCCCTCGCTTTCAAAAGATAGGAGCATTTATAGTATAAGCAAATCAATTCCCATTATTATGGAAATGTTTTCAAATAGGATCTAATGTTGGATCAGAGGACGGGAAGCAATATGTTGATCCTTTATTTTTTTACTATTTGTGAAATTTTATTCTTTTTTTAAGAAATGACAAAACTCGAGTTCATCCCTTCTTATCATGAATTCCCATAAAAAAACAAACCTTGTGATCAAATTTCACAAGGTTTGTTCATGGCAATTCGGGCATAACCCATAAATTTCAAATTTATGTCCATTAATTTTATATCCGTCCAAATACTCCTCTATCGTATTCATTGGGCATGATTCGATCTCTTTCGTTTTTCCGCATTCCATGCAAATAAAATGGTGGTGATGATGTCCTAAGTCACAATGAAAGCGAAAGTGCTTTTCACCTGAAAGCTCTGTCGTTTCCAATATACCCAACTCTGCAAACAATGATAAATTCCGGTAAATCGTATCAAAACTTAAACCGGGATAGCGCTTATTCATTTTTTCCAAAACATCTTTAGCTGTCAAATATTTATCAGAATCGGCAATTAGTTGAAGCATTTCTTTCCTTTTGGATGTATATTTATATCCCTTTTCTTTTAAATATTGTAAAGCTTGTTCGACATTCATATTTTGCCCCTCCTAGCTTTTGACAAAATAATGGAAAAAATCAAAGCCAATACCTCTAAAATGACAATTGTTCCTCCCGGAGCAATATCTAAATAATAAGATAATACTAAACCGATTAAAACGGAAGCTTCTCCTATTATAACGGAAAGAAAAATTGTCTTTTTAAAACCGGTTGCTATTCTAATACTTGCAGCAACAGGAAGGGTCATAAGCGAGGAAACCAACAAAATTCCAACAACTCTCATGGAAACGCTTATCACTAGGGCAACTGTTAAAATAAACAAAAGATGCAAGCCTTTTGCCGGCAGCCCTAATGCAGATGCATATTCTTCATCAAACGACAGTAAAAACAATTCCTTATAAAACAATACGATCAATAAAATAACCAATGCTGCAACACCAGTAATAATATATAAATCCGTCCTAGAAACCGCACTAACACTTCCAAATAAGTAATTAAAAAGATCTGTATTAAACCCGTCTGCCAAAGAGATAAATACAACGCTAAAACCGATCCCAGCCGACATAATTATCGGAATGGCCAATTCCGCATAAAATTTATAAAAAGCTCGCAGCTTTTCAATCACAAGTGAGCCTAAAACAGAAAAACCCATTCCTACATAAATTGGATTCAATGAAGAAAAGAAGGATATTTTTGAAGATAAAAAAAGACCGCCCGCAATTCCAGCCAAGGTCACATGACTCAGTGCATCTGCAATTAGTGATAATCGTCTGACCACCACAAAAACACCTAAAAGAGGTGCGATAAAACCGATTAAAATACCTGAAAGAAATGCATTTTGCAAAAACTCAAATTGTAAAATACTGCTAAACATCTTCATTTCCTCCATCTACTCATGATCATGTGTTATTAACTGAACTGGATGCCCGTACAATGAGGTCAATTCCGTTTCTTTCAGGCGTTCAAATTCGTCTTTATTTCCATGGAAATAAAGTTGTTTGTTCAAGCAAGCAACATGCGTAACTTTATCTGTAATAGCTCCAATATCATGGGTAACAAGTATTAATGTGATTTCCAATTCTTTATTCAAATGATGCAAAAGCTGATAAAAATGATTGACTGTCTGACTATCTACACCTACAGTTGGTTCATCTAAAATCAATAATTTAGGTTCACTGACAAGTGCGCGAGCAATAAATACCCTTTGCTGCTGTCCTCCTGAAAGCTCACCGATATTTTGGTGAACTGCCTTTTCCATTCCAACTGCCCGGATCGCTTCCATTACCTTTTCCCGATCAGCTTTTTTCATTTTTTTAAACAAACCGAGTTTGGGAGTCAAGCCGCTCGCTACTACTTCAAAAACAGTAGCCGGGAACGAAGAGTTAAAGCTGTTTGCCTTTTGAGAAACGTAGCCAATTTTATGCCAATCGTTAAATTGATGAATATCTTCACCAAATAAATGAATCGTCCCTTTCTGAGGCTTTAAAAGCCCTAGCAGACATTTCAATAATGTCGATTTTCCGGAGCCGTTCGGCCCAACTAAACCTAAAAATGCTCCTTTTTCAATGGAAATATTGATATTTTCGAGCACATATTTTCTCTCATATTGAAAAAAAAGGTTTTTTACTTCTACTATTTTTTCCCCCATGCTTCTCACCTATTTTATTAGGAATCATTACGATTTATTTTTATCATTAAAGTATACAGGAGAAGAGCACATTTGTAAAGAAAAATGTGTTCTCCCTCTATTTCAATGTGTTAATTAATGGATGGCAGATTTAAATTTTCCGCCCTTCGTTTCTTGTGTATTCATAATGGTAATAAACGCGTTCGGGTCAATCTCATGTACAATCGATTTTAATTTTGCCACTTCAAGCCTTGTAACAACTGCATAAATGACGTCTTTTTCCGTATCCGTGTATCCGCCTTTTCCCTTTAATTTTGTCGTTCCGCGTCCTAAGCGTGACAATATGGCATCAGACACTTCATCGTAATGATCAGATATAATGATGGCGGCCTTTGTTTCATCAAGACCTTGAACAACCGCATCAATTGTTTTAAAGGCAATATAATATGTAAAGATGGAATACATGGCTTGCTCAATCCCGAAGACAAACGCTGCGCTTCCAAAAATGAAAATATTCAAAAACATCACGATTTCACCAACGGAAAAGGGAATTTTTTTCGTTAAAAGAATTCCTAAAATTTCTGTCCCGTCCAGAGATCCTCCGTGTCGGATGACAAGTCCCACTCCTGCACCGAGCAAAAAACCACCAAATACAGTGGCTAGCAAAGGCTCTGTAGTAAAGACCTCAAAATCATGGGCCAGCCTTTCCGCAATGGCCAAACAAATGATGCCAAATATGGACGAAAACATAAATGTCTTCCCAATCTGCTTATAACCGGAATACATAAAAGGAAGGTTTAACACAATAACTAATGTTGCGAAATTAATGATTTTAATATGATTCGAAAATATGTGGTCTAAAATAAGCGAAATGCCGATGATACCGCCATCAATCATATGATTTGGGACTAAAAACAGCTCGATGCTTACGGCTGCCAGAACAGCTCCGATCACAATCATTAACAATCGATAAATGATGTGTCTTAAGCTTTCTTTTTTATGATGTTTTTTACTCATCTCGTCCTCCTAGTTTTTTTTTAATCATATTGTATTATAAAAATTTTGCTGAGACGATATTTATGTCATTTTCTCCACCCATTTTTTTTAAAAAAAGGCAACTATCTTCCCCTCTGTTCATACGAATAAGAGGGGAGGCGAGATCTTTGATTTTATTTGAAAAAATTATTCAACAAAAAATTAACAGTTTAAAACCTGAAGAACTTGTGTCATATGCAAAGCAATATGATATATCCATTTCGATTAACGAAGCAAAACAGCTGCTTCAACTCGTACAGGGAAAAAAAATCAACGTGTTTCATGAAGAAGAAAGAATTGCTTTGTTAAAACAAATTGCCAAAATCACTTCGCCGGAAACAGCCAAAAAAGCAAATCAATTATTTTTGCAATTCTTCAATGGCAATTGGAAATAAAAAAGGCAAGTTCCCTAAAAAAGGGAGCTTGTTCTTTTTTATTGATTCGCTATTTTTTCCAAAACATTTTCATCAAACGTCTTATTCTTCAGCATGTCAATTTCAAATTTATAAGGCGGCTTTTTATTTTTTTTGTCGTCACCGACATACGGAGTTTCTAAAATTTTTGGCAAGTCTTTTAATTGCGGATGGTGGACGATATAATTGATTGCTTTAAATCCTATGTGGCCGAATCCGATATTTTCATGACGGTCTTTTTGGGCCCCGCGCGGATTTTTGCTGTCGTTTATATGAACAACTTTCAAACGGTCGATACCGATGATTTTATCAAATTGATTTAAAACCCCATCAAAATCATTGACAATATCATAACCGGCATCATGAGTATGGCAAGTGTCGAAACAAACGGACAAATGTTCATTGTAGGTAACACCATCAATGATCATCGCAAGCTCCTCAAACGTTCTTCCGCATTCTGAACCTTTGCCGGCCATCGTTTCAAGGGCGATTTGCACTTTTTGCCCCCTCTCCAGCACTTCATTTAAACCTTCAATAATTTTTTTAATTCCGGCTTCTGCACCGGCTCCAACGTGAGCTCCCGGATGGAGCACGATTTGTTTTGCACCGATTGCTTCCGTGCGCTCAATTTCCGATTTTAAAAAATCAACGCCAAGCTGGAAGGTCGCTAAATTTGTTGTATTGCCAATGTTAATAATATATGGTGCGTGAACGACAATTTCTTCGATGCCATGCTCTTTCATATGCGCCAAACCTGCTTCGATATTTAAATCTTCAATTTTTTTTCTTCTCGTGTTTTGCGGGGCTCCTGTATAAATCATAAACGTATTAGCGCCGTATGAAACTGCCTCTTCACTTGCCGCAAGCAACATTTTCTTGCCGCTCATCGAT
The DNA here is from genome assembly GCF_038000355.1 of Aeribacillus sp. FSL M8-0235. Taxonomy (NCBI): domain Bacteria; kingdom Bacillati; phylum Bacillota; class Bacilli; order Caryophanales; family Bacillaceae; genus Aeribacillus; species Aeribacillus sp. FSL M8-0235. Next base: position 2,571,337 of record NZ_JBBOBW010000001.1, read on the forward strand.
ACATGCGAGCCAATTTTTAACATGTTTTTCCTCTCCTTACAACCTTTTATTTATTTTTTCTTGCTTGCTTTTTCTTTAGCTTTTCAATTTGTTCTTTCATCTTTTTTTTGTATCCTGGTTTTACCGATTTTGGCTTTTTGATGATTCCGATAATCGCGTTTGTTTCCATTGGTTGTTTTTTTCTTTTTTGTCTGCGATTTCGGTCATCGAGCGCTTTCCATATTCCGTTTTCAATATCTCGATTTTCAAAGATTATCCCCATTTTTTCAAGCTTTTGCAGCATTTGTTCATCATCGTCTTCATAGATTGTATAGGCAAATCCTGAAAAGCCAGCCCGAGCCGTTCTTCCGGTTCGGTGAATATAAAAATCTAAATCAGTCGGCAGCTCGGCATTGATTACATGGGAAACACCTTCAATATCAATTCCTCTTGCAGCTAAATCAGTTGCTACTACAACTTGATAGGCAAGATCCTTTATTTGACGCATTTCTTTTTTCCGTTCACGCGGGGTAAGACCGCCGTGGATTTGCCCAACCTTTAATCCCTTTTCGGCAAGACCGTATGCCACATCTTGGGCATTCGCTTTTGTATTCACAAAAATTAACGCTAAATAAGGGTTTAAGGAAACTACCATATTGTATAAAAGATCTATTTTGTTTCGATGCCTCAGCGGAACAAGGACATGCGTGATGTTTTTGGCATGTACTTGTTTTGGAGATACATGAACATACTCAGGATTTTCCATATATTTTTTTAAAAAAGGCTTTAATTTTTCAGGAATGGTGGCAGAAAACACAAGCATTTGCAGTTCTTTTTTCATTCGACTAGCTATTTGGTCGACCTCATAAATAAAGCCTAAATCTAGCATTAAATCGGCTTCATCCACAACTATGCTTTTTGTCGAATATAAATCTAGCGCCCCTTCCTTGACAAGATCAAGAATTCTGCCAGGTGTTCCGATCACAAGATGGGGCTGAGTTTTTAGCTTTTCGATCGCCCGCATTTTATCTGTACCGCCAATAAAAAGTTTTGCATGTAATTCTTTTTCTGGCGGGGCAAATTTTATGATTTTTAACGCTTCTTCGTAAATTTGAGTCGCAAGCTCTCTCGTAGGTGCTAAAACAACAACTTGAACACGCTTTTCCTCTCCGCAAATGCTGTTGATTAACGGTAGCAAATAAGCATGTGTTTTGCCTGTACCTGTTTGTGATTGGCCGATGGCACTTGCTCCTCTTAATATGATTGGGATCATTTGTGCTTGAATTTCAGTCGGTTCTTTAAAACCTAACGACTGAACGGCATCTATAATAAAATCTTGAAATGGAAAATCTTTAAAGTCAGCTGCCATTGCAAAACAACTCCTTCATAATCAATCAACCCATTTTTTGATTATAAACAATATAATGGAAAAACTCCAATTTTAATAAAACATTTTCCTAAAACGCCGCATAGTTTAATGTAGGTAAAACAGCAAAAGAAAGGGGAAAAGTTTATGCATCCTTATCGAGCTTTTCCTCCCTTCCGGCAGCAGCCATTGATCCGCCCTTTTTTTGGTGGAGGCTACCATCCTTTTTGGGGGCAGCCCCCTGTTCAGCAATGGCCTGTTCCGCCTAGGGGAGGATTACAATCGCTTTTTTCACGTTTTCTTCCATCGAGCACAATGCATGCAGGAAGTATACCGTCAAGCGGCGCTGTTCAAAGTTTAGCAAACCCTGCCAATCTTTCAAACATGTTGACGAATGTCCAAAAAGTTCTCGGTGTCGCTCAGCAAGTCACACCGATGGTTCAGCAATACGGTCCTCTGATCCGCAATCTCCCGGCAATGTTCAAAATTTATAGAGAATTAAAAAATGCTGATACAGACAGTAGCGAAGAAGATGATATAAAAGAAAATTCGTCATCTAAAAGATTGAAGGAACAGACAGCCGATGACAGCCCTTCAGATGAAAATACGTCGGGCGAATCAAAACCTAAGCTATATATTTAATTGTGTTTTGTTTTCTTCCTCCATGTTAGGTATAATGATGTTAGATAGTCAAGCCGCTTGACGGCTTTTTTATTTTCCTTTACTAAATATCAGGAGGAAAAAACATGGAGGTTATTAAAATTTCCCCTCGAGGATACTGCTATGGTGTTGTTGATGCAATGGTGATAGCCAAAAATGCAGCAATGGATAAATCACTGCCTAGACCGATCTATATTTTAGGAATGATCGTTCATAATAAACATGTAACAGATGCCTTTGAAAAAGAAGGGATTATTACGTTAGACGGAAAAAATCGACTTGAGATTTTGAAAAAAGTCGATAAAGGAACCGTTATTTTCACTGCTCACGGCGTTTCGCCAGAAGTGCGCAAAATAGCGAAGGAAAAAGGGCTTGTCACGATCGATGCTACATGCCCTGACGTCACAAAAACTCATGAACTTATTAAGCAAAAAAAAGAAGAAGGGTATGACGTCATTTATATTGGAAAAAAAGGGCATCCGGAACCGGAAGGAGCAGTAGGTGTAGCGCCGGATATCGTTCATTTAGTCGAGACTGTCAACGATGTTGAAGAGCTCGATATTTCCAACGACAAAATCATTGTTACGAACCAAACAACAATGAGCCAATGGGACGTAGCTGATATAATGGAAAAAGTGAAGGAAAAATATCCGCATGTCGAGTTTCATAAAGAAATTTGCCTCGCAACACAAGTTCGCCAGGAAGCTGTGGCCGAACAGGCAAAAGAAGCTGATTTAACCATTGTCGTCGGCGATCCGCGCAGCAACAATTCAAACCGGCTTGCGCAAGTATCTGAAGAGATTGCGGGCACGAAAGCTTATCGCGTGGCGAATGTAAGTGAAATCAAACTGGAATGGCTTAAAGACGTTAAAAAAGTTGCCGTTACAGCCGGTGCATCAACCCCAACGCCGATTGTCAAAGAGGTCATTCGATTTTTGGAGAATTATGATCCAGAAAATCCAGAAACATGGGATTTAACTTCAAATGTCCCTCTTGAAAAAATATTGCCAAAGGTAAAAGTCAAAAAATCATAGACAAAACCTTTTTAATGATTAAAGGGGATCGGTCCACTAAAAAGGACTGATCCCCCTTTTAATTATAGAAACTTGAACGGATCTGTATGGACGCGGGAAGGAATAATTTCTACTTCCAGATTTTCTTCAGCACACAGCTTTGTTAGTTTTTCCGCCACTCCCTCTTTCATCACCTTTTCAATGTTGTGACCTGGATCAACTACATGTAAGCCGAGCATCATAGCATCGTGAGCTGTGTGGTAATATACATCACCAGTTACATAAACATCTGCGCCTCTCATTTTTGCCTGATAAATGTATTTATTTCCGTCTCCGCCTAAAACGGCTACTTTTTTTATAGTTGCCTGTAAATCCCCTACTACTCTTACTTTTTCCACTTCTAAAGCTTTCTTAACATGCTCTGCAAATTCCTTCAATGTCATTTCTTTTTCAAGCTCTCCAATTTTCCCTAATCCTAGCTGTTTCCCTTCGTTTTCTAATGGATAGATGTCATAAGCAACTTCTTCATAAGGATGCGCCTTCAACATCGCTTGAATGACTTTCTTTTGGATTGACTGCGGGAAGATCGTTTCAATTTTGACTTCTTCAACCATTTCAAGCTTTCCAGTATCTCCGATAAAGGGATTTGCATTTTCCAAAGGTAAAAATGTTCCTGTTCCTGCCGAGGAAAAAGTGCAATAACTGTAGTTGCCGATAAATCCAGCACCCGCTTTGCCAAGCGCCTCCCGAACGTCCCCCTCATAGTCTTTTGGTACAAATACAGCAAGCTTTTTTAATGGGTCTTGATAAGTTGGGACAAGTATTTTTTGATTCACCAGTTGTAAGCGGTCGACCAAAAGATCATTCACTCCGCCTGGAGCCACATCCAAATTTGTATGGGCTGCATAAACGGCAATTTCATGCTTGATGCATTTTTCTATAATACGCCCTGCCGGATCATCTGTTCTAATATGCTTTAAAGGATGAAAAATGGGAGGATGATGAGCGATAATCAAATCAACCTTTTGATTGATTGCTTCATCAACGACTTCCTCCAAAACATCCAGAGCGACCATAATTTTTCGGACAGGCTTGTTTAATGTGCCGATTTGCAGCCCGATCTTGTCTCCTTCCAATGCATAATGCTTTGGAGAAAACCGTTCAAATAATTGAATAATATGTTGGCCGTTAGCGATTTTCTTCATTTATTTTATGACCTCCTCAATGATCTCGATCACCTTTTTTATTTCTTCTTTTTTTTGCATAAGCTGTTCATTTCCGTTGGATTGCTCCAGCTGCCGTAGAATGTCCTTCCGATGAGAAAGCTCGTGTTTCCATTTTTTTAAAAAAACGTTGTTCTTTTCTTTTAACAAAAATGGACCCATTAACAAAGCTGCTTCAAATGGCAAAGCTTCGTACGGCTTCATTGCATTTCCACGCTTTGCGGACAGCACCTCATATATTTTTCCGCTCTCTTCTAGAATTGTTTCTCCTTCGAGCTCCCAACCATTGTCAATCAGCCATTTTCGAACTTCAATTGCATGAATATTCGGCTGAAGTACAAGCCGTTCAACCTTCCCGAGCTTCTCTTTTCCTTCCTCCAAAATCGTTTTAATAAGCGAGCCGCCCATGCCAGCTATCGTGATGCATGTTGCCTCATCCTTTTGTAATACGGACAATCCGTCCCCTTTCCGAACGGAAATTACATGCTGGAGCCCGTTTTTTTCCACTTGCTTTTTTGCCGCTTGAAAAGGGCCTTCATTGATTTCACCGGCAATCGCTTTCACTGTTTTTTTGGCAAGCACTAAATAACATGGCAAATATGCATGATCTGATCCAATATCTGCTGTCACCTGATTATTCGGAACAAATTCTGCCACAGCCGACAGTCTTTTTGAAAGTTGGACACTGTTCAATTTATTTCACCCTTTATTCCAATTTGGTAAACATGAAAATACGAAAAAAGTCCCCCAAAAGGAAGACTTTTCAACCAATATGTTTTTTATTATTTAATTTTAGAAACCCATTCGGCCATTTCATCAAGCTTTTCTTCAGGTACTAGCCCGCCAGGCATCGCACCGCGGCCGTTTTTAATTGTTTCTTTAATTTCATCAACAGACAATTTGTCGCCAACACCTTTTAATGAAGGACCTGCTCCGCCTTCAAAGTTTTGACCGTGGCAGCTTGCACAGCTTTGCTTGAATATATCCTCCGGCTTTGCATTAGCGACGTCTTCCGTTTTTTGTCCGCCCCCCTCTTTTTCTTCAGCCATCTCTTTCATATTATCCAGTCCGATGAAAGAAAATGCAACCATTAGTCCAATTCCAAACACAATGATTAATGCAAATGGAATAAGCGGATTACGATTCATTTTGTAACCTCCCTTATGTATAACCGTACATTTGCTTTTTTCGCTCAACATGGACGAGCTGAAACTAACCTAAACAATCTCTATTGTACTTGAATTTTCTTTGAAGGAAAAGTCTTTCTATATAAGTTCCTTGTGATGTTCACGAATTAGACAAAAAAACAATTTAAAAAGATCTTATGTTTTTTAACAAATGTCATTTGCAAAATGAAAGAAGATTCAGTAAAATATAGTACAAATAGTTATTGTTGTTAGCGTTTACATATATTGAAGGGAAGGCAGACGAATAAGTCTGCCCAAGGAAAGAAAAAAACATTTTTATTCCAAAAAGTCTTTCAGCCGCTTGCTTCGGCTTGGATGGCGCAATTTTCGCAGAGCCTTCGCTTCAATTTGCCGAATGCGTTCTCGAGTGACACCGAAAACTTTTCCTACTTCTTCCAGAGTCCGAGTTCTTCCATCGTCCAGTCCAAAACGAAGGCGCAGAACGTTTTCTTCCCTGTCTGTAAGGGTATCGAGAACATCTTCAAGCTGCTCCTTTAATAATTCATATGCAGCATGCTCTGATGGAGAAGTAGCCTCTTGGTCTTCAATAAAATCACCTAAGTGCGAATCGTCTTCTTCGCCAATCGGTGTTTCTAATGATACAGGTTCTTGGGCAATTTTTAAGATTTCTCTAACTTTTTCTGGAGTCAAATCCATATCTTCAGCGATCTCTTCTGGTGTCGGTTCACGACCCAAATCTTGAAGCAATTGGCGTTGGACTCGAATTAACTTATTGATTGTCTCAACCATATGGACAGGGATGCGGATCGTTCTCGCCTGATCTGCAATTGCCCGTGTAATTGCCTGGCGAATCCACCATGTTGCATATGTGCTGAATTTGTATCCTTTTCGATAATCAAATTTTTCAACAGCTTTCATCAGCCCCATGTTGCCTTCCTGTATGAGATCGAGGAAGAGCATTCCGCGGCCGACGTAGCGTTTTGCAATGCTGACGACTAGGCGCAGGTTGGCTTCTGCAAGCCTTCTTTTCGCTTCTTCGTCCCCTTGTTCAATACGCTTGGCAAGTTCGATTTCTTCATCAGCCGATAAGAGATCAACCCGGCCGATTTCTTTTAAATACATTCGAACCGGATCATTTATTTTCACACCCGGCGGTACACTAAGATCATTTAGATCAAATTCTTCTTCATCTTCTTTGTCTAAATCCGGCAAATTGGAATCAACATCTTCGTTTTCGCTAATTAATTCGATTCCTTGCTCATTAACGTATTCATAAAACTCATCCATTTGATCTGAATCAATATCGAAATTTGCCATTTTCTCAGCAATTTCTTCATATGTTAAAACTCCGCGTTTCTTTCCTAATTGAATAAGCTGATTTTTCACTTCCTCAACAGTTCCATCAGCTTCTAAATCTTTTGAATGGGCTTGTTTTTCAGCCATTGGATCCCCTCCTTCCAGAGTTATACAAGCTTTCACATTAATCCTTTTTTCAGCTGAATTACTTCCATTGCAATTTCGGCAGCTTTTACATAATCTTTTCGTTTTTCAGCCTCTTTCTTCTCAGCTTCCTTTTCCTTTAGGATGAGCATTTTTTGATGGTTCAAGATATGTTTTACATAGTCTTGAAGCTCTTGCTCAGTCAATTGTTCGCCAATTGTCATCATGGCAATTTCCGATACAATTCGGCTTAATGAAGGATCTTTGAGCTTCGTCAAAAAGTGGCTTATGTCCGGATCGTTCCCTTCCTCATAATAAGCGTATAAATAGGATGAAATAGCCCGATGCTCCTCCACGTTAAAATTTCCACCAATCGCATGAAGAACCTTTTCTGCCACTTCCCTGCTTTTCAACATATGAGCAATTAGAAGGCGTTCTGCCTTTTGATAAGCAGGCATCAGTGCATTCCGTTGTAATGCATCAGTCTTGAGGCTCGTTTTTTCTGGTCTTCTTCTTTTCCGCTTATTTATATTCCGAAGCTCTGCCATTAACGTTTCTTTTAATACGGAAAATTCTTCAGAAAGCTGCGTGATATACAGCTCTTGTTCGATCCCGCTCGGAAGGCTGCTTAATTCGTTAAGCACTTCTTGAATGTATCTCGCTCGGTCCCCTTCATCCTGGAGATTTTTCCCCTTTCGAAAATATTCCATCTTAAATGCCATTAATGAGAGACTTGCCCCTATTACATCGTTTTTGAATTTTTCCTTTCCGTATGTCCGAATGTAGTCATCAGGGTCTAACCCTTCAGGCATTTTAGCAATCCTTACATTACATCCTGCTTCAACAAGCAATTTAGAAGCTCTGAAGGCAGCTTCAATTCCAGCGGAATCGGAATCGTAGCAAATGACAACTGTTCCTCCGCTTCTGGCTAAGAGCTTGACCTGTTCTTCCGTCAGCGCTGTTCCCATTGTTGCTACACTATGCTCGATTCCTGCATGAACGGACGATATAACATCCGCAAACCCTTCAAACAACACCGCTTCCTGTTTTCGTCTAATGAAAGGTCTTGCTTGGTGGAAATTATAAAGAATCCGTCCTTTGTTAAATATTTTTGTCTCAGGGCTGTTTAAATATTTTGGCTGTTTGTTTCCTAGCGACCTTCCGGAAAAAGCGACTGTACGGCCTTGTGCATCTTTAACCGGAAACATGATCCGATTGCGAAACCGATCAAAAAAAGAACCGTTAGATTCGCTTCGGATAATTAATCCTGTTTTTTCTAATAACGGAAGTTCAAAACCTTTTTTCAGCAAATATTTTAAAGAAAAGTCCCAAGAATCTAAAGCGTAGCCAATCTCAAATTGATCGATTAATTCTTTCGTAAAACCCCGATGAAGCAAATAATTTAACGCGTTTTGCCCTTCTTTTGTATTTAGTAATAAATGATGGTACATTTTTTTCAGCAGTTCATGCACTTTTATCATTTTCTCTGCTTCGCTGTTGTTTGGGTATGTCGATTCTTGAGAAAGCGCCGAGCCCCCTGGAATGTCCAAACCAGCTTTTTTTGCTGTCATTTGTACAGCTTCTGTAAAGCTGCATCCTTCAATTTGCATGAGAAAGGTAAAAACATTTCCGCCAGAACCGCAGCCAAAGCAGTGGAAAATTTGTTTTTCAGGTGAAACAGAAAATGAAGGTGTATTTTCGCCGTGAAAAGGACATAGTCCAAAAAAGTTTCGACCCTGCTTCTTTAATTGAACATATTCACTCACAACATCTACTATATCTACAGCATGTTGTACTTTTTCTATAAATTCCTCGGGAAGCATTTTCCCCATATGAACAACTCCGTGCCTTAAAATTTATTCAATATGAATTTTAAAATTTCCTGCATAATTCGACAATATTTTTTCAAATGCTGTGATAAAATGATGACGATCTTTATCTTGGAATTTTTTTGGCCCTTTGATATAATTGCCGTTTCTTCTTTCCCTTGCCGAAATATACCGGAGATGGAGAACAGAGTCGATTGTATCTTCTGTAAACAGCATTCCTCTTGGAGAGAGAACATGTGTGCATTTTTTAAGCAGCATACCGGCTAGTCCGATATCTTGTGTAATGATGATGTCATGTTTTTTTGAGTTGTTAAAAATGTATAAGTCGACAGATTCCTTTTCTTGATCGACAAATACCCAGCTATTCCCGTCATCCTTTTTACCTACATGAGCATATGATGCAATGAAACAAACCGGGACTTTATATTTTTTTGCGACTGATGCAATTTCTTCTTTGACGGGGCATGCATCAGCATCGACAAAAATAGTGATATTTTTCCCATCATATTTCTCTATTCTTCATCACCTCAAAGAATCCTGCCTGCAATTTAAACTTTTTACAAAAAGTGATTTGTCGAATTTTCTTTCTCCAACCCCCTTGACATCTTCCTGTAAATAGTTTATTCGTATTTTTTTTAGTCTAAACCTAAAAAGCATAATTTTATCACAATTTTTTATTATAATACAATACACTGCGTTATTCCATCATTTTATCTTTCGCCATGAAAAAAACCTACTATATTCTTAAGATCGGAATAAGCAGGTTTTATCACATGTTATTTTTTTAAGAATAAATTTTGGATATGATTGGCTGTTTCTTCAACTGCTTTGTTCGATACATCTATAACTGGACAGCCGATTTTTTGAACAATTTTTTCAAAATAAGCTAATTCTTCTTTAATTCTGTCTATATTAGCATATATAGCCTGATCATTAAGCCCGAGCTGCTTTAATCTTTCCTTTCGAATATAATTCAGCTTTTCCGGACTGATTTTTAGACCGACGCATTTCTCTTTGGAAACTTTAAAAAGTTCTTCAGGGGGTTCTACTTCTGGAACAATAGGAACATTAGCTACTTTTAATCGTTTTAGCGCCAAATATTGCGACAAAGGCGTTTTGGAAGTCCGCGATACACCGATCAAAACAATATCGGCTTTCAAAATTCCTCTCGGATCGCGGCCGTCATCATATTTAACAGCAAACTCAATTGCTTCTACTTTTTTGAAATAGTCTTCATCAAGCTTCCGAACTCTTCCGGGCTCATACTTCGCTTTTATTCCATATGACGTTTCCATTTTATCAATTAAAGGACCAATGATATCGTGGTAGATCACACCTTCTTTTTCCGCTTCTTGAATAAGAAGATTCCTAAGTTCGGGGACAACGATTGTGAAGCAAATGATCGCATTATCCATTTTCGCCAATGCGACAACTTCTTTGATTGTATTTGCATCCTCCACATAAGGCACCCTTTTCACATTCGTTTCATATTGAGAGCCGTTAAATTGACTGATAGCTGCTTTTACAACGAGATCTGCCGTTTCCCCGACTGAGTCTGAAACAATATAGATCGTACGATTATTCATTCGGATCCCCCATTCTTACATAATATCGTCATCAACTAATCTTACCAATATTTTTGTAATGTTTGTTTTCGTAATTCTTCCTATCACTTCAAAACCGCCGTCCACTTCTTTTACAACGGGCAGTGCATCGATTTGCTTTTCAATTAAAATCCTTGCTACATCAATAATAAGATCTTCCTTTTTGCATACGGTTATATTTGGCATTCTAGTCATAATAATATTGACGGGGATTTGGGTTAATTCCTGTTTGCCGATGCTTGCCCGGAGGAGATCTTTTCTCGACAGCACTCCCACTAGCAACGATTGATTATCTACCACAAATAATGTCCCGACATCTTCCAAAAACATTGTACAAATTGCATCATAAACAGAAACATTATCGTTGACAACGACTGGGATCGACTGAAAATCTTTTACTTGGAGCTTTTTTAATTTCTCTGCAAGCAAATTGGCGCCTGATTTCCCTGTATAAAAATAGCCGACTCGCGGCCTTGCGTCAAGGTATCCAGCCATTGTTAAAATTGCTAAATCAGGTCTTAGCGTAGCTCTTGTCAAGTTTAAACGATCTGCAATATGCTCACCTGTAATTGGCCCATGCTCCTTAACGATTTGCAATATTTGTTCTTGCCGTTTATTAAGCTCTATTGTCCTCACCACCTTGAAAAAGAGGCTGCATTATAAAAATATTATATATGATTTCAATATTTTGAAAAGGTTTTCTATTGCTCATTACGGCGAAAGGAAAGACGATTATCCTCGGGATAATCGTCCATTTGCATTTATTTTACGATAATTTCATTCACTTTGGCAAAAGATGTGATTATCTTTGTTAATTGTACCATTTGGGACAGCCTGTTTTGTTTAACCGATTCATCCTCTGCCATTACCATAATATTATCAAAATAACGATCAATCACCGGCTTTAAAGCTTTCATTTCCAAAAATGCTTCTTTAAAATTACCCTCTTTTTGCAATTTTACAAAATTTTCTTCAAGCCGTAAATACGCTTGATACAATGTTTTTTCTTCTTCCTTCTCGAACAGCTCTTCTTTAATATTGCCCTCTTGGCCCTTAGACGAGATGTTGACAACACGAGACAGCGATTCAATTACTTCTTTAAAGTCACCCTTTTGGCTTTCTTCTGACAGAACGGCAGCCCGCTCAAAATATGCATTAACTTCATGGTAATTGGATTGTAATACCGATTCAATTATATCATGGCGGACATTTTCTTCATGAAGCGCAAATTTGACTCTCATTTGGAAGAACGACAGCAATTCTTTTCTCAAATTGTCTTTATTTTCTAAACCATATACATTTATAGCAAGGTCGAACAATTCCTCCAATTCAAGCCGCCATTGTTTGGCTCGAAGAATTTGAACAATGCCGCTTGCTTGTCTTCTTAATGCATACGGATCTTGTGAGCCAGTTGGAATCAAACCGATCGAAAAAAATCCTGCAATTGTATCCAGCTTGTCCGCAAGCCCTACAATGGCTCCGCTCAACGTTTCAGGCGTCTTGTCGGAAGCATGCCGCGGCATATAATGCTCATTTATTCCTTTTGCAACCTCTTCCTGTTCACCCTTTAAAAGAGCGTATTTTTCTCCCATAATTCCTTGAAGCTCAGGAAATTCATAAACCATTTGCGTAACAATGTCAAATTTGCAAATGGAAGCAGTCCGTTTAATATAAGCTTTCTCCTCATTGGAGCATTCAAGCTTTTCGCTAAGCTTTTCTGATAATTTTACAATTCGGCGAACCTTGTCACCGATGGAGCCCAGTTCTTCATGAAAAACAATTTTTTCAAGCTTCTCCAGTGCGGTATCGATGGCAAGCTTTTTGTCTTCTTCGTAGAAGAAATTTGCATCGGAAAGTCTTGCCCGAAGGACCTTTTCATTCCCCTTGGCAATCGTTTCAATGTTTTGATCATTCCCGTTTTTTACGGTAACAAAAAACGGAAGCAGCTTTCCATCTTTATTTTTGACAGGAAAATATCGCTGATGCTCCTTCATCGTCGTCACTAACACTTCTTCAGGCAATGTTAAAAACTGGTCTTCGAATGAACCGTACAGGGCGGTCGGATATTCCACCAAGTTTGTAACTTCCTCGAGCAAATCTTCATCAACAGGGATGATCCAGTTTTCCTTTCTTTCCAGTTCCTCCAGCTGTTGAATGATCATTTGTTTTCGTTTTTCATAATCGGCGACAACAAACTGGTTCAACAAAGTATTTTCATAATCGCGTGGAGTGGAAATTTCCGCTTTCGTCCCTAAAAAGCGATGGCCATACGTAACATTTCCTGTCGGAACATCGGTAATGGAAAACGGAATGATGTCTTGTCCAAATAAGACAACTAACCATTGGATCGGACGGATATAGCGAAGATTCCAATTTCCCCAACGCATATTTTTCGGAAAATGGATGGTTTGAATAATCTCTTCTAACCCTGGGAGCAGTTCTTTCGTTTCTTTCCCTTTTTGAAATGTTTGAACAAAAGCGTACTCAACACCATTTACTTCTTTAAAGGATATGTCGTTTGTGGAAGCTCCTTGGCTCCGTGCAAAGCCTAACGCTGCTTTTGTCCAATTTCCATTCTCATCAACCGCAATCTTTTTTGCCGGTCCTTTTGCTTCGCCAAGCAAATCTTCCTGTTTTTCATTTACATCCTCTACAAGGACGGCAAGACGTCTAGGAGTTGAATATTTTTTTATTTTGGCGTAAGAAATGCGATGTTCATCCAGCCAAGCTCCTACTTTGTCAGCCAGCTGATCAATCGAAGACAGGATGACGCCGGCAGGCATTTCTTCAAGCCCGATTTCGATAAGTAAATCCCGTTTATTCATGATTTTCGGCCCCCTTGTTTTTCAGCATTGGAAAACCGAGTTTTTCCCGTTCTTCATAAAACGTTTTGGCAACTTTTCTTGCCAGCTTTCTCACTCTGCCAATATATCCGGTTCGTTCTGTAACAGAAATAGCTCCTTTTGCGTCAAGCAAATTAAATGTGTGCGAGCATTTTAAAACGTAGTCGTACGCTGGATGAACGAGACCTAATTCCATCTGTCTGTGCGCTTCTTTTTCATACGTATTAAACAGTTCAAATAGCATGTTTGTATCGGATGTTTCGAACGTATACTTGGAATGCTCATATTCAGGCTGATAAAAAATGTCCCGATATGTAAATCCGTTTGTCCATTCAAGGTCAAATACATTTTCTTTTTCTTGAATATAAGACGCCAAACGCTCAATTCCATAAGTTATTTCAACAGAAATCGGTTTGCATTCCAGTCCTCCGACCTGCTGAAAATACGTGAATTGAGTAATTTCCATTCCGTCAAGCCAAACTTCCCAGCCAAGCCCTGCGCAGCCGAGAGAAGGATTTTCCCAGTTATCTTCCACAAAGCGGATGTCATGTTCAAGCGGATCAATTCCAAGAGCCTTTAATGAATCTAAATAAATTTCTTGTATGTTTTTCGGAGACGGCTTCATAATGACTTGGAATTGATGGTGTTGATAAAGGCGGTTCGGATTTTCCCCATACCTTCCGTCAGCAGGTCTTCTTGACGGCTCCACGTAAGCAACATTCCACGGTTCTGGCCCGATGGAGCGAAGAAATGTGTATGGGCTCATGGTTCCGGCACCTTTTTCTACATCATATGCCTGCATCAAAATACATCCATGATCGGCCCAATGCTTTTGCAGCGTCAAAATCATTTCTTGAATGTTCATTCATCATGCACCTCCACAATTAAGTTATGTTCGAACAAAATAAAAACCGTCCCTAATGCAACAAAGTTGCATAGGGACGGGATGACCCGCGGTTCCACCCTATTTGCTGAAAAACGTTTCAGCCTCTCGTAAACCGTTATTGCTCTGGAACGCCGTTCCCTGCATCCTCATACCTTAGCTCGCACCATCCTAAGGTCGCTTTCTATGAAGATTGCAGGTACTCTTTTCCTTCATCGCATTTTATTATTCAATTTGACACGTATCATTTCCGCTCATTACATGACATTAAATCGCTTTTTCTAACAGCATGAGGGGGGATAAATCCTTCATTTGAAAGGTTTCACATCCATGTATATGGTTTACAACATTTCTTTTAAACTGTCAAGCTGATTTAAAAATTTTTTCGATTTCAGCGATAAACCTGCATATTCCTGATAATATTGATCAAGAACAAATCTCAGTTCTTTTTTTGTCTCAGCGGAGACGGATATTTGACCAATGCGGTTTAAGTCAATAGAATAAAACAGCCGCAACAGCTTCACTGTCTTCTGAGAAATATTGAGCCTGTAAGGATCTTTTTCAAAACAGCGGCTGCAAATCAATCCGTTTTCTTTTAATGAAAAATGAAACGGTCCGTTTGTTTCGCCGCTTACTGCACATTTGTTTAATTCGGGATATAAACCGAGAACGTTGAGCATCTTTATTTCAAATATATTGGTCAAAATTTCCGCATCCTTTTCTTCATTCAGCAGATGAAGTGTTTGAAATAAGAGCTCAAACAAAAAAGGGTTTCTGTCTTTTTCATCTGTTCCTTTATCAAGGAGCTCTACAATATATGAAGCATATGCAGTCAAAAAAATATTTTCCTTAATCTCTCTAAAAGCGGAAATGATTTCTCCTTGGCTTAAATTGCCCAATCCAGAAGATTGATGATACAAAAAATTTCCATACGTAAAAAGTTGGGTAACAGCTGCGAGGCGGCTGTTCGGTTTATTTGCGCCCCGTGCCATTACACCAACTTTCCCAAACTCCCTTGTATATATTGTAACAACTTTATTGGTCTCACCATATTCCGTTGTACGAATGACAATTCCTTCCGTCTTTACAAGCATTTCTCCACCATCCTATTGGATACAGCACTACTAAACAGGGAGATCAACCTCAGTCCGCTCTTCTTCCTTCATTTGACAATCTTTCGTCCGCTCCTTTTCAAGCTCTTTAAAAAGGAGATATGTGTCAATATTACCTGTAAACGTGAATACTTTCCAGGTAAAATCTAACATATTGTCCCCACCTTTCTGTCGTTGTTCCTAAGCTATATCCAATTCATTGTTATCATAGCCTTTTTGACTCATTTTCATGTTTTGAAAATATTTCTAACTTCCTTCAAGTCAATTAATATTCGTCTTCCCTAAATCCAAAATCTCGCAATTGCGACAGGCGATTTCTCCAATCTTTTTGCACTTTGACCCACAGCTCTAAAAAGACTTTTGATCCGAGCAAGTTTTCAATGTCAACCCTTGCCCTTTTCCCAATTTCTTTCAACATTCTTCCTTGCTTCCCAATGATAATACCTTTTTGAGAGTTGCGTTCCACAACAATTGTTGCAGCTATATATACTGCATGGTTTTCTCTTTTTTCAATAGAATCAACAACAACTGCGACAGAATGCGGGATCTCTTCTCTTGTCAAATGCAATACTTTTTCGCGAACTAGTTCAGAAATGATAAAACGTTCCGGGTGATCTGTCACCTGATCACTAGGATAATATTGCGGACCTTCCGGCAAATACGCTTCAATTTGCCCTAGCAACGTTTCAATGTTGTTTCCTTGCAGGGCAGAAATTGGAACAATTTCCTGAAACTCGAACTTTTCCCTGTATTGATCAATAAGCGGCAATAAATCATCAGGATGAACCCGATCGATTTTATTGACAACTAAAAATACAGGAGTATCGGTTTCCTTCAATCGTTCCATGATATATTCATCACCGCGGCCTAATCCTTCTTCAGCATTAATCATAAACAGAATTAGATCCACTTCTTTGAGCGTATTTTGAGCGACTTTCATCATAAAATCGCCCAATTTATGCTTTGGTTTATGAATACCGGGAGTGTCGATAAAAATAATTTGTGAGTTTTCCGTCGTATAAACCCCTTGTATTTTGTTTCTCGTTGTTTGAGGTTTATCGCTCATAATCGCAATTTTTTGACCGATTACACGGTTAATAAAAGTCGATTTGCCGACATTCGGACGGCCAATGATTGATACAAATCCTGATTTAAATTCTGTCTTATTCATGTAAATCCTCCGATGAAAATGCTTCTGGTAATAGTTGTTCAACTGTTAGCTCGTTATAGTCTCCGTTAAGATTCGCCAAAATCACCTTCATATTTTTAGGACAGAGCTCTGCTATGACTTGCCTGCAAGCGCCGCATGGCGATACAGGGCGCTTTGTATCCGCAACTATGGCAATAGCTGCGAATTCATTTTCACCTTCTGAAACCGCTTTATATATAGCAGTGCGCTCGGCACAATTGCACATGGAATAAGCTGCGTTTTCAATATTGCATCCTTTGTATACTTTTCCATCCTTTGTCAGAAGTGCTGCACCTACTTTAAATCGAGAGTATGGTGCATAAGCAAATTCTCTTGCTCTTTTTGCTTCTTCAATCAGTTGATGGGAGTCCATAGCTTCCTTCCTTTCGTTTACGTTGCAGCTTATACTCATTATTTTACATCATTTTTCATTTAATTTCACGTTTATTTTTTCAGAAAATTCTACATTTTTCACGAAAAAACTTCAATTATTTTGGGGGCAAAAATGATGAATCCGATAACAACCGAAACGGCTGCATAAACCAATACTGCTCCTGCAGCTGCATCTTTTGCAGTTTTAAGCAGAGGATGAAATTCTTTCGACACAGCATCAGCGATTCGCTCAATGGCAGTATTGACCAGCTCTAAAGCTAACATTCCGCCAATTAATAGGAGAATGACAATCCATTCAATTAAGCTAATGTTGAAAAATAATCCGGCTGCGATCACGATGATCGCAGCTGTCACATGAATTCTAAAGTTCCGCTCGGATTGGAAGGCTGCAGCTATTCCTTGTACGGCAAAATAAAAGCTTTTCAACAAAGTCTTCATGTTTATCCTGTTCTTTTCAATCCAAATTTCTCTAAAATTTCCTTTTGCCTTGAAAACATTTTTTCTTCTTCTTCTTTTGTCATATGATCATAACCTAATAAATGCAAAAAGCCGTGAACAGATAAAAATCCGAGCTCTCTCATAAATGAGTGGCCGTATTCTTCTGCTTGCTCTTTCGCTTTTTCTATTGAGATAATGATATCCCCTAAATGAGGGGGGAGATCAGCACCTTGGATCTCCACTTCATCTTCTCCTGTTTCTTCAAGCGCAAATGAAATCACATCTGTCGGCTGATCTTTTCCCCGGTAATCCCGATTGATCTCTTGAATGTGTTTATTAGTAACAAAGGTTATAGATACTTCCGAATCTTTGGGAACACGTTCTTCTAAAGCAGCAAATTGCAGCAAATTTTCGATCGTTTCTATTTCCTCAGAAGAGAGTGTTTCCGTCTGGTCGAAAATGTCAATGGATAATGTCATGTTTTCTTCACCTTCTTTTCATGAAATTCCGGATATTCAATTCTTGAATGAAAAATCCCCTTCAATGTTTCACACAATATTTTTGCCACCGTTTCAAGCTCTTTAAACGTTATATCACATTCGTCGAATTGCCCGTCTTGAAGTTTATCTTTTATGATGGAACGAACAAGCTTTTCAATTTTTTCGGGCATCGGATTTTTCATTGAACGAACAGCTGCTTCTACACTGTCAGCGATACAAATAACGGCAATCTCCCGCGTTTGCGGCTTCGGACCCGGATATCTAAACTCACTTTCCAAAATAGGCTGATCACTATTTTCTTGGGCTTTATGGTAGAAAAATTTTAAAAGCGATGTTCCATGATGCTGCAGAGCAATATCGATAAATTCTTTCGGCATTTTATGCTTCCTTAACATTTCTGCTCCCTCTTCAGCATGAGCAATAATAATGTTTTTGCTTAGCTGAGGGGACAATTTATCATGCGGATTTTCCATGTTCATTTGGTTTTCAATAAAATAGCGCGGCCGTTTCGTCTTGCCGATATCGTGATAGTAGCTTCCAACTCTTGCCAACAACCCATTCGCACCGATCGCTTCGCAAGCAGCCTCGGCTAGATTGGCCACCATTACACTGTGATGATAAGTACCAGGCGCCTCCGTTAATATTTTCCTTAATAAAGGATGATTCGGATTCGACAGTTCAATCAGCTTCATCGTCGATAAAATGCCAAAACCTGATTCAAAAAAAGGCATTAAACCGATTGTCAAGACGGAAGAGATAACACCTGATACAATCGCCATAAGAAAATAAGAACCGATCTCTAGATTCGAATAAATTCCATTTTGAATGAATAAAATAGCGGTGATCACAACAATATTAACAGCCGAAACGAAAAGACCAGCTTGTAAAATTTTCGAACGGACGTTATGTTCCCCTAGAAACAGAATGGCTGCGATGCACCCGCATAAGTAGTAAAGACCAATTGTAAAATTAAATGTGCCAGTGACTCCATCATTAAAAATCAAGCTTCCGCAAAAAGCATATATAATGCTTGTCACGAACGCAAGGCGGTCATTAATCAAAAGCTTTGTCAACATAACTCCCATCAGCACCGGGACAATAAAGCCGATATGAGAATAGTCCATTTTTTGAAATAAGCTGATAATCTTCATGACCGTTAACGTTATCGCTAGGATGATGGTAAAGAGAAGCAATGACTGGTTTTTACTCGTAAAGAACGAGTTCTTTTCTTTTTCAAAAAAATATGCAAGATAGATCATCACTAATAAGACTAAAATGAAAAGACCAATAATCGGCTGAAATGTGTACTTATTATCTAAAAGGCCCAACAATTCCAGCTTTCTATATACTTCCCTGTCAATTAATTGGCCCTCTTCGACTATAATTTGACCTTGCTTAATTTGAACCTCCTGCACTTTTTCTTTTGCTTCTTCCCGCTTTTCATCTGTTGATTTTGGGTCAAATACATAATTGGAAATAATTGCGCTGCGTCCAATCTCTTCAGCTGCTGAGCGTATCTTATCCGGCAAATTCACGTTTTGAAGCCGTTCTTTCACTTTGTTTCTCGCTTCTTCTAATTTTTCAGCCGGAATCGGCTCGCTCATCGTTTCATTGACAGCCGTAACAACCGCATCTTTCGCCAGCGTAAGCTGTCCTTCATTTGCACTTAACAACGATGTATATACGCTTTCAGGATATTTATCATACATATCTCCTAAACTGCTTTTAAGCCTGTCAAGCTTCTCTTTGCTGCTCATTTCGGCATTAGAAGAAGCCTCCATGATGGCATCAAATAAAGATTCGACCAAATCCACACTGTTGTCCGCATATTCTTTTTTTAGCACATATTGATCTTCCACGCTTTCAGCAGCTTCTTCTCTTCTCTTTTCCGTCATTTCCTTATCGACAACGGTAACAGGTGCGTAAATCGTTTGGTCGGATACTGAAAATAATTTGGCATCAAACGTGTCCGGTTCTACATTGCTGTATAAAACGGTAAACAAAATTACTCCAATAACGGGATATAAGAAAAGATGAAGGGATTGCATTTTTTTTAAAAAATGGAATATCGGCTGTTTCCTGTCTTTGCGATCCATTTTTCTTTTCATTTGTCACAGCACCTCCGATCAATTCTATGCAAAAAATGACCCGGTCATGATGAGCGGGTCTTACTGATCATCTTTTTCATAAGCCTCAATAATTTTTGAAACGAGCGGGTGCCGCACGACATCAGTTTCCTTTAAATATACGAATGAAATGCCCCGAATGCCTGATAATTTTTCATTCGCTTCAAGCAGTCCTGATTTTACTCCTTTTGGCAAATCCACTTGTGTCAGGTCGCCTGTAATGACCATTTTGGATCCAAAGCCTAAACGGGTTAGAAACATTTTCATTTGCTGAGTTGTTGTATTTTGCGCTTCATCTAAAATAACGAACGCATCCTCAAGTGTTCTTCCGCGCATATACGCCAATGGAGCAATTTCAATAACTCCTCTTTCTAACAAGCGCTCCGTATGGTCCACGCCTAAAATATCGTGTAGAGCATCATACAAAGGCCTTAAATAAGGATCTACCTTTTCTTTTAAATCGCCGGGCAAAAAACCTAAATTTTCACCAGCTTCAACGGCCGGCCGCGTTAATATGATTTTATTTACAAGCCCATTTTTCAAGCAATGGACGGCCATGACAACAGCGAGAAACGTTTTTCCTGTTCCTGCTGGACCGATTCCAAATACTAAATCATGCGTTTTAATTGCTTGAAAATACTTTCGTTGACCTAGCGTTTTTACACGAATGGTTTTTCCTTTTGCATTTTTCGCAACTTCTTCATCGTATAGGGATTCAAATTCATCGATCTTCCCACTTTTCGCCATTTTTGTTGCATAAAGCACGTCTTGTTCGTTAATCGAAATTCCTTTTCGAATAACCGAAAGAAGGGATTTCAAGATGTCTTCAACCAGTTCAGCTTTTTCTTTATCTCCTGAAACATATACCGCTTCACCGCGCGAAATGATCGATACGTTTAACTCTTCTTCAATTCTTTTTAAATGAACATCATGAATCCCAAATAAATTAATGGCTTCATTCGGATTTTCTAAACTCTGGCTGATTGTGACTAAATCTTCTGTCATTCTCTAATCTCCCTGAACCCGTTTTATTTTTACAATGTTTTCAATAACTTGGAAGTGTATTTTCAATCTTACTTTACCATTCTCGACGTCTTCGTGCAAAACTTTTTCGCCAACAATTTTGACATCTTTTCCAAGTTTTCGAAATAAGTCATTTTTCCCGGCAGCAATCGCTTGCCGTTTCGCTTCATCCACAGAATATTTTCTGTGAAAGGTTTCCGTCTCACGAATCGTTTCTTTCTTATAGTTAACTGGAAGATCCCATTTTAAAAATTTTAATGGACGCTCGTCTCGCTCCACCGCATATTGCGGATATTCCGATTCATCATTGCGAAACATCCCCCAAATAGGAAGGGAAAAAGAACGAAAGGAGAGAAAATGCTTCGTGACTGACTTTCCTGAAAATAACTGGAAAGTTGTTTGAAGCGGCACCTCCACTGTTGAAATATACCAAGTTTCGCCTAATATTTCTCCGTCTGCTGCCACTTTTCGTATTTTATCACCTTCTCCAACTACACCGGAAACTAATATTTGTCCTTTTCTAACAAAATCATGAACGTCTACTAAAGGTTGTCCTTTTTCAACATACATTTTTGCTATAACAGCTTCCTTCGCGGCCACTAAATGCCTCGGCCCCTCCACTTTGCTTTTTTGCTCTTTTTTCTTTTCGGCTACTTCCAGAGAATATGTCGTTCCTTTTAATTTGACACCGATCCATGTTATATCATCTATTTGGCTCATCAAACGATTTTGAACTGTTTGATTGCTCGATGTCAAAAACTGAAACGTCCCTCTTTTAATTCCTATTTTGTCCAATTCTTTTTGTATTAAATGCTCTGTTTTCGGACTAGCCCCTTTTATTTCAATATGCCAAATCATGTTGGATAAAAGAAATGTAATGGCAATGAACAGAACAATTCCAATAACAAAACCAAAATTTCTCCATGATTTTTTTAATAAAAATGGAAATCCTATCCTTTGGTGAAAGGTGCACTTACATTCATGTTTACGAACTACTTTTCGTAAAGCCTGTACATCTTTAAGGCGTATAAAAAAAGAAATTGCACCGTTTTCCAGCCGCTTTACATTTATTGTGACAATGCCAAGCCGCGTGCAATCGTTCAACATTCTTTCTGAGCCGGTTCCTTCCGCTATTACCTGAACGAAGCCTGTAAAATATAACAACCAATTGTTCCGCATCCCGATCCCCCTACTGATCAATATATAATACTTGTTCAATTTTCCCTTCTACAAGGAGCTCTTCTGGCAATATCGCTTTCATCACAAAATCGCTTCCTTTAATGAGCATCTGGCCTTGCTGCAGCAAAACTCGAATCTCTTTATCTGTAAAGGAAAGCAGTCCTTTATGATTTTCTATATATATATGCAATGTACCGATCATCGTAACACGGGGAAGATCCATCATGACGTCAGCTGGTATTTGCAATCCTTCTGTCAATATGCTTTTTATTCGCTGATGCCATTTTTTGCCCATAAAAGAACCCCCTTCATCCTCATATTTATGAGAGACAAAAGGGGATTAACACCATTAATTCATTTATTTTATGAAATTCGACCGATGGGGCTTTTTGGATCGGGGTTCATCTAAAATGACGCTCCAAATGACTCCTTTTGCAGCTGAATGCATGTGTAAAGCTGATGGTTTCTGTTTTTTATTTTTATTATGAAAAGATTTCATATTCGATTTGTCTTTTTCAGCTTTTTTTAGTTGGCTGGATAGGCCTGTGTGTACATTTTGAATTTGATTCCATTCATTTGGAGGGCTTGTCGAAACATTTTTTGTCCTTTGTTTCGTTTGTTTTGCCACTTGTTTCCTTTTTTTCTGCTGCTCTTGATCTTTTTTATTTCTGCCAAACAAAGAAGAAATAATCCCGATTAAAATAAAAATGAGCAGTGGATTTTCAAATATTTCCATATGACACCTCCTTTGATGGGCAGAAAGATCATTCTTCTTCATCACCAGCAGAGTTTTTTGTCATTTTTCCGATAGAATCACGCATATTTGTATCAGCGGTAATGTTTTTGATGTTCATATAATCCATAACTCCAATATTTCCTGATTTTAAAGCTTCCGCCATTGCAAGCGGAACTTGCGCTTCCGCCTCAACAACTTTTGCCCGCATTTCTTCAACTTTAGCTCGCATTTCCTGCTCTCTTGCCACCGCCATCGCCCTGCGTTCCTCCGCTTTAGCTTGCGCGATGTTTTTGTCCGCTTCCGCTTGATCTGTCTGCAGGATCGCACCGATGTTTTTGCCGATATCAACGTCCGCGATGTCGATGGATAAAATTTCAAAGGCTGTTCCTGAATCGAGTCCTTTGTTTAAAACTGTTTGCGAAATCATATCAGGGTTTTCCAGCACTTTTTTATGATCATCAGAAGAACCAATAGTGCTGACAATTCCTTCACCTACACGTGCGATAATCGTTTCTTCCCCGGCACCGCCAACAAGCCGGTCGATATTGGCTCGCACCGTGATGCGGGCTTTTGCTTTCACTTCAATTCCGTCCATGGCAACCCCTGCAATAAACGGGGTTTCGATTACTTTCGGATTTACGCTCATTTGAACGGCCTCAAGCACGTCTCTTCCCGCTAAATCAATCGCAGCACAACGTTCAAAGCTCAATTCAATATTAGCTCTTTCAGCTGCAATTAATGCGTTGACAACTCGATCAACATTCCCTCCTGCCAAATAATGGCTTTCCAATTGATTCGTTGTGACATCAAGGCCTGCTTTATGCGCTTTAATTAACGGATTGATCACTCGACTTGGAATGACTCTACGCAGCCTCATTCCAATAAGAGTCAAAATACTGATGCGAACGCCAGCTGCCAGAGCGGAAATCCAGAGCATAATCGGCACAAAAGAGAACAAGATGCCAAGCAAAATAAGACCTAATACGATAAGACCTAGTAAAAGAAAAAATGATACATCCATGTGATATACCTACCTCCTATTCATTTTCATTAATAGCTCTTACAACAATTCGTGAGCCTTCTACTTTAACAATTTTCACTTTTTTTCCTTTCTCAATATACGTTCCTTCTGTCACAACATCCAATCTTTCCTCTCCATCGGTCATTACTGTTCCTGCCGGTCGTAAAGCAGTCACAGTTACACCCGTTTTCCCAATTAAATCTGTACGATTTTGATTGGATACATAACCTTTCTCCGTGCTGATTGAATCATTTAAAATAATTTTTTTAAACCATTTCATACGCTTACCAATCACCTTTGACATGATGAATATTGTGAATATCGAAATGGAACCGGCAATAAAAAGAGAAACCGCCATATGTCCTATATGATCAGCTGCTAAAAATAAACTTAAAAGGACTGAAAGAAAACCGATTGCTCCAATAATTCCTCCTGGAACAAACAACTCTGCAATTATAAGCAGAACCCCAAGCACGAACAAAACAACCGTTTCCAATCCCGCAAGCCCTGCAATAAAATGACCGAAGAAAAACAAAAACAGCGCCAATAGTCCAATAAAACCAGGAATGCCAAACCCAGGAGTGTACAATTCTAACACAAACCCTAAACCGCTAATCGTTAATAATATCGGAATGGTATACATGTTTGTTACAAAACGGGCTATTTTTTCAGCAAACGTCTCCTCAGTCTCTTGGATTTTTGCACCTTCCATTCCGATCGATTTCAAAAGCTCTGCCCGGCTTTTGGCGATGCCTTCACCATACCCGACTTCCATCGCTTGTTTTGCTGTTAATGTTAGTAATTCTCCTTTTTCTGCACCATATTCGGGCATATCCAAGCTGCTGTCTACCATCGCCTCAGCGAACATAGGGTCTCTGCCATGAACCTCAGCAGCATTTCTCATCTCTGCTTTCCAAAACGATTGCACTTTTACTTCTGCAGCATTGCCATTGGAGTCAATGACAGCCGCTGACCCAATGGTACCGCCAGGATGGTAATATATTTGATCAGCCCTTAATGCTATATAAGCCCCTGCGGAAATCGCATGTTTATTTACATAAGTGATTGTTTTGATATCTGTATCCATAATCATTTTACCTATTTCTATCGCTGCCTCTAAAGCACCGCCAGGAGTGTTCAATTCAAAAACAATGACATCCGCTTTTTCTTTTTCCGCCTCCTGAATGGATCGTTTAATAAAATGCACCAACCCTTTTTCAATTGTATTTTCAATCGGAATAAAATAAACAGTTTTTCCTTCAGCTGATTTGGCATCAAAAGACGCACAAATAATCGACAAGATGAGCAGCAGAGCGCAAATAGCGAAAAACTTATTGTTTGATTTCAGGCCTCTCCCCCCTTATTTTTTGCCTAATATTATTACGGACAATTGTGCAGAAAGTTTCAAAAATCAACTATTCTGCAAACAAACATGAAACGAAAAAATATTTTCATTATTTTTCATATTATGTTACTATTAAAAAAAATATATAACCATCTACTAGGGGTGTCCAATTAGCTGGACTGAGAGAAGAACGCGCCTGAAGTTCTTCAACCCTTTGAACCTGATCTGGATGATGCCAGCGTAGGGAAGTAGGTAGCGGGAGTATTTTGTATTGCCTTCTTTTTCTATATTGAATTGATCGGGTTCGTGTTAAAGCGAACCCGTTTTTATTTTTCACATCCCATCTCCCCTCCTATTTTTCTATGCACATCTTCAGATAAAAAAATGGAGGAGGAGAAAAATGAAACATTATTTCGAAAACATGCAGTTTCCAGCAAGCAAAAAAATTTATGTGACTGGGTCGAGACCCGATATTCGGGTTCCGATGAGGGAAATTCAATTAACTCCCACGAAAACGGAAGCGGGAACGTTTGAAAATGAACCTGTAAAGGTTTATGACACGAGCGGTCCCTATACAGATCCTGATTTTCAGGCAGATATTCATAAAGGTTTGCCGGCTGTGCGCAAACAGTGGATTTTAGACCGTCATGATGTTGTAGAATATGACGGGCGCCAGGTAAAGCCTGAAGATAATGGATTTCGCAATTGGGAAGATCACAATATTGCCACACCTTTTCATCGAAAGCCTTTCAAAGCAAAAAAAGGTGCTGTCGTTACACAAATGCACTATGCAAAAAAGGGGATCATCACCCCAGAGATGGAGTTTGTGGCGATTCGTGAAAACATGGATCCTGAATTCGTTCGTCAAGAAGTCGCTACCGGCAGGGCCATTATTCCGTCCAACATTAATCACCCGGAAAGTGAACCGATGATCATCGGCCGGAACTTTCATGTAAAAATTAATGCCAACATTGGCAATTCAGCTGTAACATCGTCAATTGAAGAAGAAGTTGAGAAGATGCTTTGGGCCATTCGCTGGGGCGCTGACACAATTATGGACCTGTCAACAGGAAAAAATATTCATGCAACAAGAGAATTTATCATCCGCAACTCGCCCGTGCCGGTTGGAACCGTCCCGATTTACCAAGCGCTCGAAAAAGTAAATGGCGTTGCTGAAGAGTTAACATGGGAAATTTACCGTGATACATTAATTGAGCAAGCAGAACAAGGGGTCGATTATTTTACTATACATGCCGGCGTGCTGCTTCATTATATCCCTTTGACCGTCAAAAGGACGACCGGAATCGTATCCCGCGGCGGTTCGATCATGGCCCAGTGGTGTATGGCGCATCATCAAGAAAACTTTTTATACACTCATTTTGAAGAGATTTGCGAAATTTTAAAAACATATGATATTGCTGTTTCATTAGGTGACGGCTTGCGTCCCGGATCTATTCGAGATGCCAATGATGAAGCGCAATTTGCCGAATTGAAAACGCTCGGTGAATTGACGGAAATCGCCTGGAAACATGATGTTCAAGTCATGATCGAAGGCCCTGGGCACATTCCGATGCATAAAATTAAAGAAAATGTTGATTTAGAAAATGAAATTTGCAAGGGGGCTCCTTTTTATACCCTTGGTCCATTAACAACCGATATTGCTCCCGGCTATGATCATATTACGTCAGCCATTGGAGCAGCCATGATCGGCTGGTACGGAACGGCCATGCTATGTTATGTAACTCCGAAAGAGCATTTAGGCCTTCCCAATAAAGAGGATGTGCGCCAAGGTGTTGTTGCTTACAAAATTGCAGCCCACGCCGCAGATTTGGCAAAAGGGCATCCAGGCGCCCAAATAAGGGATGATGCTTTATCAAAAGCCCGTTTTGAATTTCGCTGGAACGACCAATTTAATCTTTCTCTCGATCCTGAACGGGCACGCGAATATCATGACGAAACTTTGCCGGCAGAAGGAGCGAAAATTGCCCATTTTTGTTCTATGTGCGGTCCAAAATTTTGCTCGATGAAAATTTCCCACAATTTAAGAAAAATGGCCGGTTCAAGTGATTCTGATTTCGTTCAGGAAGGTTTGAGGCAAAAAGCAAAAGAATTTATAGAGGGCGGATCATCCCTTTATCGATAAATAATTTTCAAACTAATGCTCCTGGAAGCTTTAATGGCTTCCAGGAGCTATTCATTCATTAAACGTTTGATCAATCCCGCTGGTTCAATCGGAATTAAACTTTTATGATATTCATCCACTTTCGTTAAAAATTTTGATAGCTGTTTAGATTGCAGCGCTCGAATAATGGAGGCCGAAATATTTGTTTCCTCTTGCCAATTTCGAAAATCAAACACCATCCCGAATTTTTTTAATTTCTCCAAATTTATTTCTTCCTGTCCTGGAAGAGTGTGGTACACAAAAATAGGGATTTTTTTGTATAAACATTCGCTAATTGTCACACCCCCGGGCTTTGTCATGATAAAATCGACGCGATTGTACAGATCGTTCATTTGTTCTCTTGAAGAGATGTAAGGTAAAGGAGTAATTCGTGGATGGTTTTGTTTTATTAATCGATCATAAAGCTTTCTGTTTTTTCCGCATAAGACCATATAATGGATATCATCATCGCGGCTGATTTTTTCCGTTATTTTCTCTATTGAACCGACGCCTGAGCTTCCTCCCGAAATTAATCCTTGATAAAAACGCATGCTATGTACATGTTCATCTTTCCTTTTTGTAATATTGGGGTGAACAGGAATCCCCGTAACAAAAATCTGTTCTTTTTTTATACCTTTTTGGAGCAAATAATCTTTCATATATGAGTGACCGACAAAATGATAGTCAATTTCTCTTTTTCCCCAAAGATGATGAATAAAAAAATCTGTGTATACATTGATAACAGGGATGTTGATTTGAGAAGAGGCTTTCAGCCTGGCAAGCAAGTAGGAAGGAAGAGCATGGGTACAAACAATCATTTTCGGATTCAATTCATCAATGATCTTTTTTAAATGCCGGAGAAAAAGTGCTTCATAATGGACAAACCTTTTGACGCTCTTTTGCTCCGCAAGCACTGACCTGTGGTACATATGGCTATATGATTTAGGAAAACGGCCAATCCATTGCAAATAAAAGGAAGATATCAGCCTTTCTATTTTTCCAAATTTCGATGACAAAAGGTCCATTTTTTCGCAATGAATGTCGGGATCAAGCCGTAACAACCCTTCCATTAGAGCATCAGCTGTTTGATGATGGCCTGAAGGTATGGTCAAAAAAGGAAGATATAAAATTTTTTTCATATCGCTCACCATTGTTATTGATGGAGTTCTTTAAAAGTTTTTTCTTAATTTCGCATGGCTATTCGAAAAAAATTTTTATAAATAAAAACAATTCGTATGCTAAAAAATAAACTGTAAGAAAAAAAGTGAAAGGTGTTGCAAATGGGAAGGTTGAGATATTGTTTTTTTAAGTTTTGGTGCCTGTTGGATCCCATTTATTACCTTTGTTCGCGGCTTGAGTATGTGAAGGACAAGGAGAATAATCGTGACATTTTCC
This sequence comes from Aeribacillus sp. FSL M8-0235, assembly GCF_038000355.1. Lineage (NCBI taxonomy): Bacteria > Bacillati > Bacillota > Bacilli > Caryophanales > Bacillaceae > Aeribacillus > Aeribacillus sp. FSL M8-0235. The sequence goes on from NZ_JBBOBW010000001.1 coordinate 2,599,943, forward strand.
GGGTTCGATTGACAAAATATAAAGGAAGGGAAATAATTCTTTCAGACGGTACAAAAATTAAAAAAAATGATCTTCTGTTAAAAATACATCTTCATAACGTCTACTTAATGAAGGAACTGAATCGTTTTAAGAGCGAAATTCAAAAAGGAAGATACATTTACTCTAAAACAGAAAAAGGGCTGCCAAATATCGTTCAATACTTGCGGAATCATTCACAATTTCATAATGTGAAAGGGATTATTGGAATAACTATTTTAAATAAAGGCTCTGAACGGCTGGGCTTTGAAACGTTTTCCATTCAAAATCCATTTTATAAATGGTATAAGCTTTTGACATTTACCCCTATGTATTTAATCATTCAATATCGTTTCGATAGCTTGAAGCGGCCGCCGAAATATTTAATGATGTCAAAAGAAAAACTGCTCAAACTATATGGATAGAACGGTTTTCCCTTCATCAAAAAAGAGCGTATGAACAGCTCAGGCGCCGCTTATACGCTCCGTCATGTTGATCCCGTTGATGTTTCAATGAAAATATTTGGGTTAACTCCGAAATAAATCCTTTCCCTTTCAGAGCAAATAGTGCTGTCGTTTTTCCCTGTTCTCACAGCCAGATAGACGTGTGCTTTCTTTTCGATAGGTTTTCCTTTATTGCCGCTGTATTTTCCCGATAATCTTCATTGAGATCAGCGATCTTTCCGAATGTTTTCCTTCATTGTTTCCCTCTGCTCAATTTTTTGCGGACATTTGCATAGCAGTTATATTCTTTCGCCGACAAGCTTGCTATCAACAACTGAACCACTATTGATGAATTGCAAGGCAGCTACATTCATTAATCGACTGCCGCAGTCCATAGGATGAATCCGCTGCAAAAACTTAAAAGCTTGCCGCACATAGAAAGCGGCAAGCTTTTTACTCGAATTATGAAAGCAAATCCTGAACCAATTTATTGACAAGCGAGCCATCTGCTTTTCCTTTTACTTTTGGCATAACGGCTCCCATTACTTTCCCCATATCGGATTTGGACGTTGCGTTCACTTCCGAAATTGTTGTTTTAATAATTTGTATTAATTCCTCTTCAGATAATTGCTCAGGCATATATTCAGTTATTACTGCAATTTCAGCTTTCACTTTTTCAACTAAATCTGAACGACCTGCATTTTCAAATTCTTGGAGGGAGTCTTTACGTTGCTTTAATTCTCGAGAAAGTACCGTTAATTCCTCTTCTTCAGTCAACTCACTTTTTCCGAGTTTAATCGCTTCATTTTGCAAGGATGCTTTTACCATGCGAATGACTGAAAGGCGATCTTTCTCTTTATTTTTCATCGCTTGCTTCATATCTTGATTTAAACGCTCAAGAAGACCCATAATTAATATACACCCTCTTTTAATATTTACGCTTTCTTGCAGCTTCAGATTTTTTCTTGCGTCTTACGCTAGGCTTCTCATAAAATTCGCGCTTTCTATATTCCTGCAAAGTACCAGTTTTTGATACTTGGCGTCTGAAGCGGCGAAGAGCATCCTCAAGCGATTCGTTTTTACGTACGATCGTTTTAGACATCCTTTTTCCCTCCCTCCGAACAAAGCCAGTTCATGTTCCTTATCAAAAAGAACATTTACTAAGTTAGTATAATATAATCGATTTATTTGGTCAATGTTCAAAACATCTTTCCTATTCCTTATGACTTTTTTTTACCGGACAGGTTTACAAGACTGTTTCATATCAGCTTTTGTATGGAAGAATTTCCAAATTCATCATGTATATAAGGAAATGATTCAAGATCGTTTGAAAGCCGCTAAACAGCTGTCTGAAAAAATATAACTAGTTCGATTGAAAAAAATTACTCGTTCATAAGGTCTTATTGTGACACCTTGTCCATAGACTGTTGATGAGGTGGTTTTCATGGGAATGCAATTGCTGTTATTATTTTTTTCTTGTTTCCTTTTATTTTTTTGCGGAATGGCAATGATGAAATACGGATTTCAGCAAATGTCCCATAGGCAGCTGGAGAAATGGCTGTACAACTGCACGAATGCCCCAATCAAATCCTTTCTAACCGGCATGATTGCAACAGCTCTTGTTCATAGCAGTTCTCTAGTGATGGTGATTACAGTTAGTTTTGTTTCCGCTGGTTTGTTAAAGTTTAAAGATGCAATTGGAATTATTTTAGGTTCCAATGTCGGGACGACCTTTACGACCGAATTTCTAGCCGTTGAAATAGATGACTATTTAGGGATGATGTTTGCAATTTCTCTTCTTCTCATGCTTTTTAAAAACAGAATTTTATTTTCATTAGGCTGTTCATGCTTCGGCATATCGTGTATTTTTTTAGCTTTGAACGGGTTTGAAAAAGCTGCTTTTCTTTTGTCTGACCTGCAGGTTATGTCTGATCTACTTTCCAAATCGAGTGACCATTTGCTTTTTTCTGTCGGAATAAGCGCGGTCTTCACCGGAATTATTCAATCATCAACTGCATTAATCGGAATTGTCATGAGCTTTATGAACGAACAGCTGCTGCCATTAGAAACAGGATTAGCTTTTGTTCTCGGCGCAAATATCGGCACCTGCATTACAGCTTTATTGGCCTCGATCGGCTCTAAACAAGAAGCGAAATATACTGCTTTTGCCCATCTTTGGCTGAATGTGTTTGGAGTGATCCTGTTCGTTCCGCTTATTCCTTTTTTCGCAAATAATTTAAAATTGTTAACAAATGAACCAGATTTCCAAATCGCTCACTTTAGTCTGATTTTTAACCTGATAACTTCTTTAATCATTCTCCCGTTTGCGAATCAATATGCAAATTTTGTATTATGGTGGACAAAAACTATTTCAGCATGGATAAAAAAATAATCCCGCAACAAACTGCGGGAAAACTTTTTTAAACTAAATGTAAAAAATCCAGCAATTCTGTGATTATAATAGATTAACGTTCACTTCCTTTTATAATCGCCACTCCAGAACTAGTACCAATTCTTGTCGCACCGGCTTCTATCATCATGATCGCAGTTTTATAATCGCGGATTCCGCCAGATGCTTTCACGCCGAATTTCGGACCTACTACTGCACGCATAAGCTTCACATCGTCAACTGTTGCACCACCGGTAGAAAATCCTGTCGATGTTTTGACAAAATCTGCTCCGGCTTTTACAGCTAGCTCACACGCTTTTCTTTTCTCATCAACATTTAATAGACATGTTTCAATAATCACCTTTATCAAAGCTTTTCCGTTTGCCGCTTCAACGACAGCACGAATATCTTCTTCAACTGCATGATAACGCTGATCCTTTAATGCGCTGATGTTTATCACCATATCTAATTCCGCTGCACCTTTTTGAACCAACTCTGTCGTTTCATATGCCTTTACTTCAGTAGTTGTTGCTCCAAGCGGAAAACCAATCACTGAGCAAACTTTCACATCTGATTTTTGCAGCAAATTAGCTGCTGTTTCCACCCATACGGGGTTAACACAGACAGATGCAAATCCGTACTCCTTCGCCTCAAAACAAAGCTTTTCAATATCTGCCTGCGTGACATCCGGCTTTAAAACAGTATGGTCAATATACTTCGCAATATCCCTTTTCATGAGAAGGCTCCCTTCATAAAAAGTGGTACAGCTTACATCAAAGTCTGTTTTACGCAAGAAAAAGCTAGATTAAGAAGACTTCTGTAAATAGTCTTCATCGACTATACGGACTACTTGTCCTTCATTATATGGATAGCCAGCCTTAGTTAATTTCACCTTCACAATTTTCCCAACCATCTCTTTCGTCGCCGGAAAAACAACTTTTAAATAATTGTCCGTATATCCTTCATATTTGCCGCTGTCTGGAGCTTCTTTATAAGGTTCTTCTGGAATAACCTCCAGTACTTGTCCCTCAAATTTTGAGGCATATTCTTTTGCTAGTTGATCGCTTAATGCGATCAGCCGGTGTACGCGTTCGTTTTTTATGTCTTCGTCAACTTGATTTTCCATTCGGGCAGCTGGTGTTCCTGTCCGCTTCGAATAAGGGAAAACATGAAGCTCAGAATAACGGTGTTCTTTAACAAAGTTGTATGTTTCCATAAATTCTTCTTCCGTTTCACCCGGGAAACCTACAATCACATCAGAAGTTACCGCAAGCCCAGGCAAAGCTTCCCGCAGCCGTTTCAGACGCTCAGCATAAAATTCCGTCGTATATTTACGGCGCATCCGCTTTAAGACGCTGTTTGATCCTGATTGAAGCGGAATATGCAAATGGCGGACAATTTTATCGGACGTTTTCAGCACTTCAATTACTTCATCAGTTATTTGGCTCGCTTCAATTGAAGAAATTCTAAGCCGCTTTAATCCTTTCACTTCAGAATCAATATCGCGAAGAAGCTGCGCAAAATTATAATCTTTTAAATCTTCCCCATATCCTCCTGTATGGATGCCGGTTAAAACAATTTCTTTATATCCAGCATCCACCAGCTTTTGAGCCTGTTTAATCACTTCTTTTGGATCCCGGCTCCGCATGAGACCGCGTGCCCAAGGAATAATACAAAACGTGCAAAAATTATTGCAGCCTTCTTGTATTTTTAAAGACGCCCGCGTCCGGTCTGTAAAGGAAGGTACGTCCATCTCCTCGAATACCCGAGCTTTCATAATGTTTGTCACACCGTTGATCGGCTGGCGCTCCTTCTTAAACTGCTCAATATAATCGAGCATTTTTTTTCGATCTTGTGTACCGACAACGATATCAACCCCAGGAATAGCCATGACTTCTGCGGGTGCCGTTTGCGCATAACAACCTGTAACGCAAATAACACTGTCAGGGTTTTTGCGGATCGCTCTCCGTATTACTTGGCGGCTTTTTTTATCACCTGTATTCGTCACCGTACAAGTGTTAATGACATATACATCCGCAATCGCTTCAAAATCCCGGCGCTCATATCCCGCTTCTTTAAATAGCTGCCAAATAGCTTCTGTTTCATAATGATTTACCTTACATCCTAATGTATGAAAAGCAACAGTCGGCATGTTTTTCACCTCGACAGTTCAAAATGATAGGATACTGCAGATAATAAATAAAGAGGAGCCGTTTCCGCCCGCAATATTCTCGGACCTAGCCCGCATAAAAGAAAGCCGTTATCGGATAACTGCTTAATCTCCTCGGCTGTAAAACCTCCTTCTGGTCCAAAAACAGCGAATAATGATCCTCCCCGCTGCAAAGAATTTAAAGCACGAAATAAATTGCTCGTTTCACCTTTTTTTGCATGCTCTTCATAAGCGACAATTTTTACATCGGCTGATGCAGCATAAGAAATGACATCCTTTAATGAAGCTGGCTTCGTCACCTCAGGAATTATGGTCCGATGTGACTGTTCCGCAGCTTCTTTCGCAATTTTATTCCACCGCTCTAATTTTTTATTTATTTTACCTTCATTTAATTTTACAATTGAACGAGCAGCATTAAAAGGGATAAACTTGGAAGCACCAAGCTCCGTCCCTTTTTGAATGACGAGCTCCAATTTATCCCCTTTAGGCAGCCCATTCGCTAATATCACTTTTACCGGAAGCTCGGAATTGTTCTCGATCCACTCTAAAATGGAACAGCATACTTTATCGGCAGATATTTGAACAATTTGGCAAAGGGCTGAATATCCATCCTTTGTTACACATATAATTTGATCATTCTGTTTCATCCGCATCACCCGGGAAATGTGGTGGACATCTTCCCCGGTGATGTCAATAATATCAGTTAATTCTTTTTTTGCATAATGAATAAAATAACGCTGCATCTTCAATCCCTCTATTTTTTTGCGATAAAGGCGACCCAATCTTCCATCGTCATCGTCTCTTCAATCGTAAAACCAGCTTCGATTAAAGCTTGCTCCACTTCGTGTTTTTTGTTTTGAATAATTCCGGAAGTAATAAAATAACCGCCGTTTTCTAAACGCTCATGCGCATCACGAACAAATCGCAATATGACTTCAGCTAATATGTTTGCAACAATTACGTTCGCTTTAACATCGATATCGTCCAACAAATTGTTTTGCTTGACTTGAACAAGATGCTGCACTTTATTCAATTTAACATTTAATCGCGCGCTGTCCACTGCAACTGGATCCAAATCAAGTGCGATGACTTTATCGGCCCCCAGCAAAGCACTCGTGATGCTCAATACGCCTGACCCTGTACCGACATCAATTACAATATTTCCCTTTTGCACCTTTTTTTCAAGTGCTTGTATGCAGAGAACTGTTGTTGGATGGGTTCCAGTTCCAAACGCCATACCAGGATCCAATTCAATGATCAGTTCATCGGTGTGAGCAGGTTCATACAGCTCCCATGTGGGGACAATCGTAAATTTTTTTGAAACCTTCACAGGACGGTAATATTTCTTCCAAGCGGTAGCCCATTCTTCCTCATTAACTTCACTAATTGTAATATGGTTCCGCCCCAAATCAATATCATACAACAGCAGGTTATTTATCCGTTCTTTTATCCCTTCCACCGTCTCGCCTAAAAAGCTATTCACAGGAAGGTACGCTTTAATGATGACACCTTCATCAGGATAGTCTTCAGGATCAAGCTGATATATTTCTCCATATTGATCTTCTCTTTCTTTTATAAGATCATACGGATCTTCAATAACTACTCCACCAGCACCCGCTTCATGTAAAATATTAGAGATAGGTTCAACCGCTTCTTCCGTTGTATGGATGCTAATCTCTGACCACTTCATTTTAGTAACCCCAATCCTTTAATCTCCTTTAAACGCCCGCTTCACTTTATCAAAAAAACTTTCTTCCTGTACATCAGGTTGATTCCCGCTGATAGCCGCAAATTCCCGCAGCAATTCTTTTTGTTTTTCCGTAAGGTTAGTTGGTGTAACGACGCGAACAGTTACATATTGATCTCCTATGCCATGGCCGTGAACATTTTTGATCCCTTTTCCAGACAGTCTGAATTTTCGGCCTGTCTGCGTGCCTGCAGGTATTTTTAATTTCACTTTACCGTATAAAGTAGGAACTTCAATCTCATCTCCAAGCGCAGCTTGTGCGAATGTCAGCGGCATTTCACAATAGATGTCATCACCATCGCGGACGAAAAATTCGTGTTCCTGTACGTGGAAAACAATATATAAATCACCTGATGGACCGCCGTTAATTCCCGGCTCTCCTTTCCCTTGTATGCGGAGCTGCTGACCGTCATCTACACCAGCTGGAATTTTTACTTGGATTTTTCTGCGTTTCTTCACTTTTCCGCTGCCGCCACAAGTTGTACAGCGATGTCTGATAAATTTACCTGTTCCGTTACATTGATAACAAACGCGCCGATTCACAAAAACACCAAAAGCTGTTCGCTGCTCTGAGCTGATTTGACCCGAACCTCCGCAATGCGGACAAGTTTCCGGAGTAGTACCAGGTTTCGCTCCTGAACCGTGGCAAGTATCACATGTTTCTTCGCTAGGAATTTCAATTGTCGTTTCCTTTCCGAACGCAGCTTCTTCAAATGAAATCGTCATCGTATATTGAATATCTGCACCTGCTCGAGGAGCATTCGGATCTCTTCTTCTTCCTCCGCCAAAGATCGAACTGAATAAGTCATCAAATCCAAATCCCCCGAAATCCGCTTCAAATTCTTCACCGTTAAAGCCGCCGAAGCCTTGAGTAGCACCTGCATGACCGTAGCGGTCATATTGGGCTCTTTTTGTGTCGTCGCTTAACACTTCATACGCTTCTTTTACTTCTTTGAATTTTTCGGGCGCGTCTGGGTCTTTGTTAATATCCGGATGATATTTTTTGGACAGCTTGCGATAGGCTTTTTTAATCTCCTCTTTTGTTGCGTTCTTACTAACTCCAAGCACCTCATAGTAATCACGCTTCGCCATATATTCACACTCCCGATTTCTCACATAGAGTAAATTTTAACATTGACAAACGGAAGAAAGCAACTGTTAACCGCCTTTACTGAAAAAAGTCAAAGTCAAGACATGCCTGACTTTGACTTATCCATTTTCAGATTAAAACATTTTATTTGTCATCTACTTCTTTATATTCAGCGTCAATCACATCATCGTCATTTTTATTTTTGTTTTCAGAATTATTTTGTTGATTATTTGTCTGTGCTTGTTTAGCCGCTTCCTCATAAAGTTTTACAGAAAGGTTCTGAACGATTTCTTGAAGTTCTTCTTTTTTCGCTTTTATTTGATCGAAATCATTTTTATCAATCGCTTCTTTTAATGCGTCTTTTATTTCGTTTGCTTTTTTCACTTCTGCTTCATCAACTTTTCCTTGCAGCTCTTTTAATGTTTTCTCTGTCGTAAAGACAAGCTGGTCAGCTTCATTTCTCAATTCTGCCTGTTCTTTTCGTTTTTTGTCAGCTTCAGCGTTTTCTTCCGCTTCCTTAATCATGCGCTCAATTTCTTCTTCGGATAATCCCGTGGATGATTTAATTGTAATTTTTTGTTCTTTTCCAGTTCCTAAATCCTTAGCACTTACGTTCACAATTCCGTTTTTGTCGATATCAAACGTTACCTCGATTTGCGGCACTCCTCGCGGCGCAGGCGGGATATCTGTTAATTGGAAGCGTCCTAATGTTTTATTGTCAGCAGCCATCGGACGTTCCCCTTGCAGAACGTGAATATCGACCGCAGTTTGGTTGTCAGCAGCAGTTGAAAAGATTTGCGACTTGCTCGTTGGGATCGTAGTGTTCCGTTCAATCAGTTTTGTAAACACTCCGCCCATCGTTTCAATTCCAAGCGATAATGGAGTAACGTCTAGGAGCACAACGTCCTTCACATCACCTGTGATGACACCGCCTTGAATTGCAGCACCTAACGCAACGACTTCGTCCGGGTTAACGCCTTTATGAGGCTCTTTGCCAATTTCCTTTTTAATCGCTTCTTGAACAGCAGGAATCCGAGTGGAGCCTCCGACTAAAATTACTTTATCGATATCGTTTTTCGTTAAACCAGCGTCGCTCAATGCTTGGCGAACAGGACCCATAGTTTTTTCTACAAGATGCGCAGACAATTCTTCAAATTTTGCCCGCGTTAATGTCACTTCCAGATGAAGCGGTCCTTGTTCACCTGCAGTAATAAACGGCAAAGAAATTTGTGTTGATGTTACGCCTGATAAGTCTTTTTTCGCCTTTTCCGCAGCATCCTTCAATCTTTGCAGAGCCATTTTGTCTTTGGAAAGATCAATGCCATTTTCTTTTTTAAATTGATCTACTAAATAGTCAATAATGACTTGGTCAAAGTCATCACCGCCGAGATGGTTGTCGCCCGCTGTTGCTCTTACTTCAAAAACACCGTCCCCAAGTTCAAGAATGGACACATCAAATGTACCGCCGCCCAAGTCATAAACTAAAATGGTTTGATCTTCATCCATTTTGTCAAGACCGTAAGCTAAAGCAGCTGCAGTCGGCTCATTGATAATCCGTTCAACTTCAAGACCGGCTATTCTTCCTGCATCTTTTGTTGCTTGGCGCTGAGCATCGTTAAAATAGGCAGGAACAGTAATGACAGCTTTTTCTACTTTTTCCCCTAAATAATCTTCTGCATACGATTTTAAATGCTGCAAAATAATAGCAGAAATTTCCTGCGGCGTATATTTTTTTCCGTCAATCTCCACTTTGTAGTCAGTTCCCATGTGGCGTTTAATAGAAATAATTGTATTTGGATTCGTGATCGCTTGGCGTTTTGCAATTTCACCTACTTGACGCTCGCCGTTTTTAAATGCAACAACCGACGGTGTCGTCCGGTTTCCTTCTGGGTTTGGAATCACTTTCGGTTCGCCGCCCTCCAGAACCGCTACACAAGAGTTCGTTGTTCCTAAGTCAATACCGATGATTTTACCCATATATCACAACCTCCTGCTAATTATCATATGTAATTACTCATTAACCTTTACCATAGATGGTCGAATAACCCGGTCTTTCAGTTTGTAGCCTTTTTGCAGCTCTTCCACAACAACATTGGATTCGAAATTTTCGTCTTTCACTTGCATTACAGCTTGATGAAGGTGCGGATCAAACGGTTTCCCAACCGCTTCGATCACTTCAACTCCTTCATTTTCAAGTGCTTGAAGGATCTGACGGTAAACCATTTCCATGCCCTGCAAAACGGATTTTGTTTTTTCATCCTCTGCCTCAATTTTCAACGCCCGTTCAAAATTATCAATTGCAGGCAAAAGATCTGATATTAAACTTTGCGCACGATATTTTTGCTGTGCTTCCATATCAAGCCTGCTGCGCCGGCGAAAATTTTCAAAATCGGCTTGAGCTCTGAGCATGCGATTTTCCATTTCCTCCAGCTTTGCCTCAAGCTCAGCGATCTTTTCATTCGCTTTCACCAATTCCTCTTCAGCATTTGAAGAAGATTGTTCTTCACCTTTTTCCTCTTGGCTGCCCTCTTGGCGCAATTCTTCTTGATCAGGCATTTCTTCTTTCTCGTTTTCGGCTTTCTCGTTATTGTATTCAACTTCTTCTTGGATTGTTTGTTCTTTTTCAGTCTGATCGTTTGCCATCATTTCACCTCCCTTAAAGTGCAAAGGAAAAGGGATGGAGAATTCCCCCATCCTATCCTTGATATAGCTTTGTTAAAACTTGTGATAAATCTTTCGAGAAAAATTTTAAAAGGCTGATGACCCTTGAATAATCCATTCGTTTCGGGCCAAGCACCGCGACTGTGCCGATTTGCTTCTCGCCAATTGAATAGGTGGCAGTAATTAAGCTGCAGTTTTCCATAGCAGATATTTTATTTTCCGTGCCAATTTTCACCGTAATGCCTGACGGGTTTGTCTTTAGCAAATCATACAGTTCATCTTCTTGTTCTATGAAATCTAAAAATGTTTGAATTTGAGAGACATCGCGGAACTCCGGCTGGCTCAAAATATTCGTTTTTCCTCCGAAATATATTTTTTCGTGACCTACATTCAGCGTGCCAGTAATCAATTTTAATAAAATATCATAATTTCTAATATGCTTCCGTAAAATGTTTGCAATTTCCTTGTATATTTTATCCTTTAATTCGCTTAGAGGCACGCCGGCAAGCTTTTCATTTAAAATATTTACGATTTTTTCCAGTTCACTCATGTCTATTTTTTCGGGAAAAGTAATCATTTTATTCTCAACATGGCCTGTGTTAGTTACAAATATGGCAACCGCCTTATCTTCGTTAATTGGAACGATTTGCAAACGTTTGAGTCGGTTCTCCGAAACTTTCGGACCTAAAACAATCGCTGTATAGCTTGTAAGCTCAGATAAAATTTGAGCTGATTTTTGAACAAGCGTTTCTAATTCATATATTTTCTCGGCGAAAATGGATCTTATCGCCATAATTTCTTTTTTCGTTAATTTTTTTGGTGACAATAAATGGTCGACATAGTATCTATACCCTTTTTCGGATGGCACTCTGCCTGATGACGTATGGGTCTTTTCAATCAATCCTAATTCTTCCAAGTCCGCCATTTCATTTCGGATTGTAGCCGAGCTGAACGTAATCGATTCCTTTTTCGATAAAGAACGGGAGCCAACCGGCTGAGCATATTGAATAAAATCATCAATTATAATTTGCAAAATTAATAATTGACGATCTGTCAGCAAGGAACATCACCTCTGTTAGCACTCATATTACTCGAGTGCTAATTCTATGATAAAGTTATCAAATGAAAGAAGAATTGTCAATTAACTAACTGCGAGAAATGCTTGAAATACTTCATTGCCTAAAAGCATTCCTTTTCTTGTTAAAAAAAGATGTGATGCACTTTCAGATAAAAGACCTTTTCTTAATTGTTCTTCAATTTGCGGGCCAAATACTTCCCCAACATCTAATCCGTATTTATCTCGGAACCGTTTTTTGGAAACCCCTCTAATCGTCCGCAATCCGAGAAACATTTCTTCCTCCATCATTTCTTCTTTTGTCAGCATATTCTCCGAAACAAAAGCCGTTCCATTATTTTTATAAATCATTTCAATATATTTTTTCAGCGGTCGAGCGTTTTCCCGCCGGATCCCGTCCAAATAGCTGTGTGCTCCAGCTCCAAATCCATAGTAATGGTTATTATGCCAATACGTTAAATTATGTTTGCTTTCAAAGCCTTTGCGTGCGAAATTACTTAATTCATACTGATGGTATCCGTGCCGTTCCATTTCATTCATAACGGTCTCATACATAAACGCCTCTTCCTCTTGAGAAGGAAGCAAAAGCTTTCCTTTTCGCATTAAATTATAAAACACCGTTTTCGGTTCTACGATTAGCGAATAAGCAGACATATGCTGGACCTCTAATGAAAATGCAACGGAAAGAGTTTCTTTCCATTCTTCTATCATTTGGCCGGGAAGACCGTACATAAGATCTATGCTAATATTTTCAAAGCCTAGCGATCTTGCCCGTTCAACTGCTTGAAAAACTGTTTCTTTATTATGAGTCCTTCCAATTTTTTTCAGCAATGAATCTTGAAAGGCTTGCACTCCGATGGATAGGCGATTGACTCCGGCGTTTTTCAATACAGACAGCTTTTCCATCGTTAATTGATCTGGATTGCATTCAACTGTAAATTCAACTACGGATTGCATCGGCAAAGTTTGATGTATGCTCTCCATTAAATGATCGAGCTGTTTGGCTGACAGGGAAGTAGGCGTACCGCCGCCGATAAATATCGTTTTTAATTCTTCATTTAATACTTGATCCTCCATTGCCTTTTTCATTTCCAAACACAGTGCTTGCAAATAGTCATCAACAGGCTGGTTTTGTAAAAAAAATTTATTGAAATCACAGTAGTGGCATATTTGTTCGCAAAACGGGATATGAATATACGCGGCTTCAGCCATTTTTCATTCTCCTGCCTTTCCAAAGCGCTAATGCCGCAGCAATGGCTGCGGCACTCGTCAACATCATTTTTGGTTTTCATCCATTTTCAGCACAGCCATGAAGGCTTCTTGCGGCACTTCGACAGAGCCGACTTGTTTCATTCGTTTTTTTCCTTCTTTTTGTTTTTCAAGAAGCTTCCGTTTACGCGACACATCTCCACCGTAACATTTTGACAACACATTTTTACGTAAAGCTTTAATCGTTGAACGTGCGATGACCTTGTTTCCAATTGCAGCCTGAACAGGAACTTCAAATTGCTGCCTTGGAATAAGCTCTTTTAATTTTTCAACGATAGCTTTGCCGCGTTCATAGGCGCTGTCACGATGAACAATGAAGGATAAAGCATCGATTTTCTCCCCGTTTAAAAGAATATCCATTTTCACAAGTTTTGAAGGTTTGTAGCCAATGAGTTCGTAGTCAAACGAAGCATACCCTTTTGTGCTTGATTTCAACTGATCAAAAAAATCATAAACGATTTCCGAAAGGGGGATTTCATAAACAATATTGACTCTCGTTTCATCCAAATATTGCATATCTATGAATTGGCCGCGTTTTCCTTGGCAAAGCTCCATCACCGCACCAACATAGTCGTTTGGAGCCATAATCCCGGCTTTCACATAAGGCTCTTCTATTCGGTCAATTTTTTGCGGATCCGGCATGTTCGAAGGGTTATCAACTTGAACCATGCTGCCGTCTGTTAAATAAACATGATAAATAACGCTAGGAGCCGTCGTAATTAAATCAATATGAAATTCCCTTTCAATTCTCTCTTGGATGATTTCCATATGCAGCAGACCTAAAAAGCCGCAGCGAAATCCAAAGCCCAGCGCTTGCGATGTTTCAGGTTCAAATTGCAATGCGGAGTCATTCAGCTGCAATTTTTCAAGAGCATCACGTAAATCGTTGTATTTTGCCGTATCTATTGGATACATCCCGCAAAAGACCATCGGATTTAATTTTCGGTACCCCGGCAGTGGCTCGGCAGCCGGATTGACAGCGCTAGTGATCGTATCACCAACTCGTGTGTCACTGACATTTTTAATGGAAGCCGTTAAATAACCGACGTCGCCAACCGTGAGCTCCTGTACAGGATGCGCTTTTGGCTTGAATACACCGACTTCCGTTACTTCAAATTCTTTCCCCGTCGCCATCATCTTTATACGGTCTCCGACTTTTACCGTACCATCAAAAACGCGTATATAAGCAACAACTCCACGGTATGCATCATACAGAGAATCAAATATAAGCGCTTTGAAAGGTGCGTCTGGGTCACCTTGCGGAGCTGGGACTTTTTGAACAATTTGTTCTAAAATTTCTTCGATGCCGATTCCTGCTTTTGCTGATGCCAACACAGCCTCAGAAGCATCAAGCCCAATCACGTCTTCAATTTCTTGTCGCACTCGTTCAGGCTCAGCGCTCGGCAAGTCAATCTTATTAATAACAGGCAAAATTTCTAAGTCGTTGTCAATCGCTAAATAGACGTTCGCCAGCGTTTGCGCTTCGATCCCTTGCGCCGCATCCACAACTAAAATGGCGCCTTCACAGGCAGCCAAGCTTCTCGAAACCTCATACGTAAAATCAACATGTCCAGGGGTATCAATTAAATGAAAAATATATTCATTCCCGTCTTTCGCTTTATATGATAACTGAACCGCATTCAGTTTAATTGTTATACCTCTTTCGCGTTCAAGATCCATCGAATCGAGCAGCTGCTCTTTCATTTCCCTTTGGGTAACAGCAGCTGTTTTCTCCAGAATCCGGTCAGCTAGTGTTGATTTCCCGTGATCTATATGAGCAATGATGGAAAAATTGCGAATTCTCTTCTGGCGTTCTAATTTTTCTTCCCTTTTCATATTTTTGTCACCACTCCTACTAGCCAACTACACTAGCTTTGATTATATCAGTAGAAAATTGGAGATTCAATGAAAATTTATTCTGTGATTGAATACGCAAAACAGGGATCAGAATGACTGTCTGAACCCTGTTTTGAAATAGACTAGACCTGCGGATTGCTTCAAGTCTTTCTTTTAAATTTGTTTAGGTGTATGCTTCAATCAGTTCCAATATTCCTTCAATGATCGCTGACGTTCCTTTTTGCACTAGATTCGCAAGCGATTTTCCAATTTGAGAGAAGAAATTGAATGCCTCTATTTTTTCAAGCTGCTCCTGCTTTTTTTGTAAATCGTGGCTTGTCACTTGATTTCCCAAAATCGTGGCTTCCAGTTTTCCGTCGTCCTTTTGCTTTAGTTGAACGGCTTCGACTGTCTCTTCCGTCTCATAGCCTCTCATTTGTTGAATGCCATGGCTCGCTTGCTGTATGCCAATTATTACTCCTAAAAACATAATGAAGGTTAGAAGCAGACTTTTGGCCATAAACTTCGCCATCAAACATTCCTCCTTTCAAGCCGTCACTCGTTTTGAACGCTCCCGCTCACCTTTTCTGCCTGCCAATAATATTCGCTAAATATGTTTGCAACAGCTTCGACAGTTCTGCTGAGTTCTTCCATGTTATTATCAACTCCCCCGAATTCAATCAGCAGCGAATTCTCTGATAAGTCTTGATTGTAAACGCCGTTAACTCCTTCGCCTTTTTTGGAAAACACACCACGGCTTAAGCCCGGATATTTCTTTTCAAACAATTTGTGCAAATTTTGTGCAATTTTTTTATTTTTATCAGCATTTGGATTATTCCCGCCAATCACAAATGCAATTTTGGCATAACTCTTTCCATTAATCGTAATGGTTGTTTTATCCCTTTTTTGTGAATCACGGTGGATGTCGAAAATGTATTGAAGATCTCGATTCGATGCCAATGCTTCTTGAACAACAGGTCTTGATGCATCATATGATTTGTAATATTTCCATTTTTTCTCATTTAATACAGTTTGAAAATTCGTTTTGTCCACAACCGCTCCTATTCCTCTTTCTTCAAGCTCCTGTCCAAACTTTTCTCCGACTAATGTGACATTCGCCTTTGAATGAAAAGGAGATTTTGCCCCATTTAATAAAGGATAATAAGATTCGGTCGTGTGAGTATGATAAATAAATACGACTTTTTTTCCATTTGTTGTTAAGTTAGGAGACTGTTTTGGCTTTTCCTCGCCTTCCACATCTTCAAGCTTGTCAATCGAAGCTTCCCTTTCCTCTAAAAGCACTTCTGTCGGGGGAGCGGATTCAATCGGCATGTTCGTATAATTCGTCCCTTCTCCAGCCACAATGATGTCGCCATCGAACAAAGTAAACCCTGGAAGCTCCCTTCCGAGCAAGCTGCGCGGATCATCAGGATTTATGCTTGTCGTTAATTGAAAAAGGACGGAAGAAACTGAAAAATCCGGTTTACTTTCTTCTAATCCTTGAGAAAAATAATGGTTTTCAAAGTTTAATAAATGAAGAAACATTCTGCCGTTTATATTTCCCGTGATTTCATGAATAGAACTAGAGGCGGGACGATATTCAATCTTAATCGACGTCAAAAGCCCTGTAATGAAAAACATAAAAATGATTAAAAAAAATCCCGCTAAGATGATTTTTTTTAAGCTTGTCCTATCAACTGTTACGACCATTCTGCGATGCTTCATGAAAATCCTCCTCCAAGGCTTGTCTACAAAATATGTATGACAGCACTGGGAGGAATAGAACTTTTACTTTGTTTTTAATGTGTGTAAGCCCCGGTATTTTCTTCATTCACCGCGGAATGGAGCGCCATGTTTAAACCGCTCGCAAGCACATTCGCCATATCTTCAATAAACATATCTACTTCTTTCGGTGTTACCATTAAATTATGTCCAAGTGGACTCAGCACTTCATGAATCAGCATTCTCTTTTCATTTTCTTCCAGTGTACCGATTATCCCTAAAAACTGCTTTCTCTCTTTTTCCTTAGGCAAATCTTCATTCGTCAGCTTCTTTTTTTCAGCAAAGCTAAACCAAGACGGAGCCAACGCATTTTTTGGGCGATTTCCTTCCCGCATTTCTCTGCCGAGATGCTTTAATATAAAATCAATCGTATCACTAGTTATCGTTACAGCATCAACTACTGTCGGAATTCCGATTGATATAACCGGAACGCCTATCGTGTCCACACTCAATTCTTTTCTTTTGTTTCCTACGCCGGATCCAGGATGGATGCCGGAATCGGCAATTTGTATTGTGCTGTTTACACGCTCTATTGATCTTGCAGCTAATGCATCAACGGCAATAATGAAGTCAGGTTTTGATTGTTTTACAACTCCCGTTATAATATCAGATGTTTCAATTCCCGTTAGCCCCATCACTCCTGGTGCAAGGGCGCTGACAGGTCGATAGCCTTCTTTGACGTTTTCTGGTTCAAGCTGAAACAAATGTCTTGTGACCAATAAATTTTCACATGTTAAAGGGCCTAAAGCATCTGGAGTGACATTCCAATTGCCAAGACCGACCACTAAGCAGCTTGCATCTTTAGAAATTTGCAGCTGTTCCAAAAAAGAACTGAAATGCTTTGCAAACATTTTGATTACTTTTTCCTGCAGTTCGGTATCTTTATTGCGGATTCCCTGCACTTCCAGCGTTAAATATTTGCCTTTCTTTTTGCCGATTGTCTCAGCACCTTTATCCGTAATGTCCATATGGACAATTTTCATACCGTCTTCCTCTTCTTCTTGAACGATGACCCCTTCCATTTCTTTCTTTTTTTCAAGGGCCAAATCTCTCGCTTCAAGCGCCAAATCCGTTCTGATTGAATATTTGCTTAAATCAAGCGCATTGTTCATCATTGTCACCCCAAGTTCATTTTTATCTATTTTTTCCAAAGTCATTTCATTTCATCCCATTTCTTAGCTTCAAAGGGGGATTTCATTTACATTAGTATTGCAAAAGAAAAAACCGTTTGATAGAATAACTTTTGTTCTATATCCAAAAAAGAATGCGGCAGCTTTGATTTTATATAGTCAGTAGGAGGTGAAACAATGGCTAACATTAAATCCGCTATTAAACGAATGAAAACAAATGAAACACGCCGTGCCCGCAATACATCAATGAAATCGGCTATGCGTACAGCAATTAAAAAGTTTGAAGCGTACGTTGTAAATAAAGATGTTGAACAAGCAAAAGAAGCGTTTAAAGTAGCTGCGAAAAAAATTGATAAAGCTGCTTCCAAAGGAATCATTCATAAAAATGCAGCCGCTCGTTTCAAATCACGCTTAGCTAAAAAATTAAACAGCTTATCAGCATAAAAATAAAAGCAATCATCAAGCTTTTATCCCGCTTGTTGATTGCTTTTTTTCTTGCTGAAACAGCTTCAGCAGCAAAAACTCTAACGCTAATTGTCTATCTTTTTTTCCTGTTTTTATTTCAAAATCTGTCTCCGCAAGAGCTTTTATGATGCTCTGCAATTCACTGGCAGAAAACTGCTTCTCCTGTTTTAAAGCCAGCTTAATGCGAAACGGATGAACCTTTAAGGATGACGCCATCCGATCCTGTCCGTAACCGGATTTCGAAAGCTGCTTCACTTGATATAATAGACGGAATTGTTGTGTAAGGAGGCTTAAAATTTTAATCGGTTCTTCGTTTATTTTTAACAAATCATAAAAAATTTTAAAGGCTTCTTCTGTTTTCTTTTTGACGACGGCATCAATTAAATCAAAAACATTTTGTTCAAGCGAGCGTGCAACGAGCTGCTTGACCATTTCTGCAGTCAACTTATTTCCGCTTCCAACATATGCACATAATTTTTCCATCTCTTTATCTATGATCATTAAGTTGCCAGATGTTTTTTCCATAAGCTCATCGATCGCTTCTTTTTCCATCGCCACATTTTCTGCTTCCGCTTTTTCCTTTATCCATTTGACTGTTTCCTCTTCTGAAAAGGAATTCATTTCAACTACTGTTGCCGCTTTCTTTATTTGTTTTGTCAGCTTTTTTCTTTCATCAATTTTTTCATGTGGAAGCAAAAAGACAAAAACAGTAAACGGGGCAGGATTTTCTACATATTGTTCAAGTTTTTTAAGATTATGCTCCACTTTTTCTTTTTTCTTTTCGCTCGTCAAAAAATAAGGATTTTTCACAACAACCATCCTGCGTTCACCTAAAAACGGCATCGTTTCCCCATCTTCAACAGCCGTTTCTATATTTGTTTCTTCCATATCATAGACGGAATAATTAAATTCCCGTTCGTCTTCACTAATTGCCTCGGTTAACAATTTGCGAATTGTTTCATTTAATAAAAATGATTCTTTTCCATAAAATAAATAAAGAGACTGAAATTGTTTCTTTTTAAATGAATTCCATAAATCGACAATCATCTTAAGATTCCCCTAAAAAATGAAGTGTGCTTCATTCATCATATATGGAAAAAAATTTTTTCGCAACACTTCAACATAATGGAGAATTGGCAGCGAAGCCAATCCTCCGATTTATATGAACGTTTTTTGTAAGCCCCGGGACACTTACAAAAAAACGATTACCCATTCATATATTCTCCCTTTCGAAAAAGAATATAGTTGTTAATCGTTAACATGAATCATTTTTAAGAATGTAGATTTTTTTGCTGAAATCGCTTATACTACTTATGACGATGAGGAGGGGTATAGATGAACGAATTTGAACAAAATGTAAGCAAACGTAATGATGCTGTTGATTCTGCCGTCGGTTTTATTGTTTCTTTTGGCTTTTTTGCCACATTGTTTATCATTGCAACAGCGATTAAATTGATCGGCTCGTAAAGAGAGAGGCTGCAAACGGCAGTCTCTTTCTTTTTGCTCCTTGTACAATCCGGACCCAGCCGTCCAATCATCTCTCCATTTTCAAGCTGTCAAAACTGCCCTATTTTGTTAATGTATCGTATGGCGGGTAGAATAAAAAGGTTCCTTGAGACTTTCGATATTTGTATTGGACAGCACCCAGTTGATCTGTACGAAATATGGATACGTTTTGTTTTTTTAATCGATTCAATACTTCTTGATGAGGATGTCCGAAACGATTGTTTCTTCCTGCTGAAATGACCCCGATCTTCGGATCAATTGTTTGTAAAAATATATCGCTAGTCGAAGTTCTGCTTCCATGATGCCCGATTTTGACCACATCCGCAGTCATTTTTGGATATTGTTTAATCATGTGCCGCTCTCCGCTTTCTTCAAGATCACCGGTAAACAGCCAGCGCAACCCGCCTATTTTTGCCATTAGGACGAGAGAATCATTATTTTTAGAATCCGATTTTGTGAAAGGAGAGAGAACGTGGAAAGCTGTTCTGCCTGTGATCCGATCTCCTGCTTCTAATTCAAATATTTCAATTCCTCGATTTTTCGCTTCTTTTACTATTTGCTTTTCAAGCTCTTCTCTGGAAAAATATTTTGGAATAACCAATTTGTTTACTCGAAATTGTTTGATTAAGGTTAATGACTCGCCGATATGGTCATAGTCTCCATGAGTTAAAAACAAAATTTCAATTTCCTCTACCCCTTTCGACTGAAAATAAGGGATCAGGACGTCCAATGCGATGGAAAACGGTTTTTTTCGCATCTGCCAGCTTTCTTTTTCAAATACAGCCATTCCTCCTGTATCAATTAAATAACTGTTACCTAAGCCGGGCTCTCTAATAAAAATGCTGTCTCCTTGTCCGACATCAAGAACTGTTACTTCTCCCGGCATGGTCATTTTCCCTGCTATCAAAAGCAATGCAGTGAGCAAACCGCTGCATAATATCGGTTTTCCCCATTTTGCCATCGGCTTATGTTCCATTTGAAAGAAAAGGCTGATAAAAATGATATATTGCAACAGAAATAAAAAAACAGACGGTTTGCCAGTTGTTATCGTGAAAAAAGGCAAATCACCGAAAAATAATGCTGTTTTGGACGACAAAGTAAAAGAAGTGTGAAGAAGGGAAACAAATATTGAACCGATGGAAGAAGAAATTACGGTTAAAATGAGAGTGATCATGGTAAGCGGCAGCAAAAAGAACGTGTATAGCGGCACAAACATAATATTCATGATAAAGCTCAATAGAGAAAATTGATAAAAATAGTAGCATATAATCGGCAGTGAAGCAGTTTGGGCAACAAATGAAACTGCTGCCAACAATTGCAATGAATTCCTGCATTTTTGAAAGATTTGTCTTGATAAAATTAGCGAAAATGTGACTGCGTAAGAAAGCTGAAATCCAAGATGAAAAACTTCATACGGGTCAAGAAATGTCATGAGAAGAAAGCTGAATGAGATTGAATCAGAAAGGGGCATATTTTGTTTAAAAAGTGTTCCTCCCATGATCAGCGCTGCCATAAGAGAGGCGCGGACGACAGGCGGAGCTCCTCCTGTTAACAATGCATAAAAGGGGAGGAAGCAAATCAAAATCATAATGGTTTGTTCTTTTGAAATGCCCAGCCGCAAAAGGAAGAAGTAAAGTGAGGCGATTAATATGCTTACGTGAAGACCTGAAATCGAAAGAATATGAACAATCCCTAGCTTTCGATAAGCGGCAAGATCTTCTTCTGGAATATTGTTCTGATAGCCTACCGTCAAAGCAAGGACGAAGCCGGCTGTTTTTTCTGGAAATTTATGATGAATCCATTCAATCATTTTTTGCCGGTAATTTTCCAAATGATCTTTCCATGACGGCTTATATGTACAATGCCCGATTTTGTCGAGCTTATACAGCCAGTGGATTTGCTGAAAATACAAATAGCGCTTATAATTAAACGCATTTTCATTTGTGTTATTTTTCGGTTTTTCAAGCTTTCCTGAAAAATTGCATATATCACCTGGCCGTATATTATTTGTACTTTTCATCTCTTGTTTTGTTTTCAATGTATAACGGGCCGTCAGCTTTTCTCCCTGATTCGTCTCGACCGCAAATGTCATCAGATCCCCGTCGATTTCAGGAGAGGAGATTACCTTTCCTTTTGCTGATAACATGCCTTCGTGATAATTTGTTTTATTTTGTTGATCATACCAATGAAAATATGGAAGCATGAACAAAAACGAGCAAGCAACGATGAAAGCTAATTTCCTTTTATGTTGAAGCCATAAGAAAAAAAGAAGTGCAGCAAAAATGAAAAAAGGAAGAAGGGAAGGAAAAGAGGTAGCGGAAACAATCGCCAACAATGCGGAAATCGCGACATATGCCCACTGGCCTCTCAAAAAAATAACCTCCTTTTCGATTAGATCAGCCGAAAAGTTGACGGGCTTGTTCATTCCATTTTTTCAAGTCCGTTTCTGATACGCCGAGATGTTTTAAAGCATTTAAAAGCTGCTCAACATATTCGCGCTTTTCTTCATTTTTTAAATCCAAAGTCGTTTCATCGAATGCGACTTTTTCTATATGAACACCTGCTTGTTCAAATAATTCCATTGCATATGGATGATTTTTGTAATCTTTTGCATAATATACACTTTGAATACCCGCTTGAATAATCGCTTTTGTGCAAGCTAAGCATGGAAAATGCGTGACGTAAATTTCCGCTCCTGCTGTTGCCACTCCAAATTTGGCGCATTGCAATATCGCATTCATCTCCGCATGGATCGTTCGAACACAATGGTTATCAATCACATAGCAGCCTTCATCAATACAGTGGACTCCTCCTGCGATCGAGCCGTTATATCCCCCCGCAATAATCCGTTTATCGCGGACAATCGTAGCACCGACAGCAAGTCTTGTACATGTGCTTCTCAGCGCAAGCAAATGGCTTTGCGCCATGAAATAATGATTCCAAGAAATTCGATCCACTTTTACCCCTCCGAATTTTGTAAACATTCTTTTTCAGTTTATCGACAAGTCTTCATGTTCGTCAACGCTAATCTCATTTTTGATCTTTTCAAACGTTTTTTCTCCTATACCGGTAACCTCCAGTAAATCCTCTTCTTTTTGAAACGGCCCGTTTTCTTCACGGTGTGCGATAATTGCTTCCGCTTTTGCAGGGCCGATTCCCGTTAATTTTTGCAGCTCTTCCTTTGTCGCCGTATTAATATTGATTTTTTCTTTCTCTTGCGGTCTTTGTAAAGCATCAGCATTTGCGCCGCTTTCATCCATAAGAGCATTTTCGTCAATTTTTTCGCCTAGCTTTGGCACATAAACAACCATACCGTCTGTTAGCTTTCTGGCCAGATTCACACGATTTCCGTCTGCCTGGTCATTCATTCCTCCAGCTTTTTCGATTGCTTCAAACACCCTGCTGGATGACGGCAATTCATAAACACCAGGCTTACGAACTGCCCCCTTTACATCAATATAAATCATCGTCGTCTGTTCGTTACGGTGCTCATTCTCTTCTTCGTCATCATCTTCTCTGCTTTTTTGCATCGGCGTTCGTTCATCCGTTTCCAGCAATGGTTCATCGGAAACTTCGATCTCGTTTGAATCACGCCAGTTGTTGATGATAAAAAACAAAATGGCAGCGAAAATGATTAACAAAAAAACCCCATACTTTTTTATAAAAAGGAAATGGTTCATGCACATGAATTCCCCTTTCTAAATATTCATTCATAAAATAAGGCAGCAGAACATATCGTGTAGGAGAACAATGTTAAAAAAAGGAGGGGTGAAAAGTGAAAATAGGGTTTATAGGAACCGGCAATATGGGGCGTATTCTCATTGAAGCTTTTTGCGAGGCAAAAGTATCAACACCCTCATCGTTGTTTATAACGAATAGAACGATTCAAAAGGCATATGCCATCAAACGGAAATATCCTGAAATACATGTTTGTACATCAAGTATAGAGGTCGTTCATCAAAGCGATTTCATATTTCTATGCGTTAAGCCTTTAGATATACACCCCCTTTTAAAGGAACTGAAAACTGGTTTACAAGGACATCAATGTTTAATTTCCATTACGAGCCCGATTTCAGTCGAGCAAATCGAATCGGCTGTTCCATGCCAAGTAGCCCGAGTCATACCAAGCATAACAAACAGGGCTAAAGCGGGAGCTGCTTTGCTGACATTTGGAAATAGATGCAGCGAACATACAAGAAATATCATTCTTTCCATGTTTGAAAAAATATCAAAGCCAATCTTAATAGAAAATAACATTACCCGTGTTGCATCTGATATCGTCAGCTGCGGACCGGCTTTTTTCAGCTTTTTGCTACAAAAATTTATTGAAGCTGCTGCGGCGGAAACAGACATTTCGAAAGAGGATGCGGTTCAATTAGCAAACGAGATGATGATCGGCATAGGCAAGCTGCTTGAAAGCGGGTATTACACGCTTCCGACATTGCAGGAAAAAGTGCACGTAAAAGGGGGAGTTACCGGAGAGGGGATTAAAGTGCTTGAAAATGAACTAGGCGACATGTTTCATCATTTATTTCAAAGCACCCATGCAAAATTTGATGAAGATTTACAAAAAGTGAGGCATCAATTTGACAATGAATAATATTCTGCAGGGCTCATGAAAATTCCTGCTAAAATGAAAAAAACCATCGAAAAAAAATTACATTCGATGGTTTCAACTTTTTTTCGCAATATAAAATATTCGTTCCGCCTGCTCGATGTCCGGGCTTTGAAAAATTCCATCCGTTATGTCAACGATCGTAAAGCCGCACTTTTCCAACATATGTCGGTACTCAGAAATTGAAAAAGTTCTTTGATAATGGTCTTCATCCAACCGTACATAATCCGTTCCATTGTTCACAAAGAAGGTTAATTCATGAATGACACTGTTTGGATATTCACCGTCAAAGCATTTCCAAATATAGCTGACATCCTCATCATTATCAGCGAATACAGCATGTTTAAATATTTTCTCCATTTTATGAACAGAATGGGCATCAAACAGAAATAAGCCGTTTCGGTTCAAGTGGTCGTATACGGCTTGAAACGTTTTGACCACATCCTCTTCCTTCAGCAAGTAGTTGATGGAATCGCAATTTAATAACACCGCATCAAAAGGCTTGTAGCCTTTAAGCTCCCTCATATCTTGTTCAATAAAGAGCGCATCAAACCCTTTTTTCATCATCTTTTCCTGGGCAACGGCGAGCATTTCTCCGGAGAGATCGACACCTGTTAGCTCATACCCAAGCTCAGCCATCCTATACGATATTTCTCCTGTTCCACAAGCTAAATCTAGCACCCGGTTCCCGCCGTTTCCATATCGTTGAATCGCTTGATGCAAAAATTGCGCCCATTCATCATAAGGAACATCTTTCATTAATCGGTCGTACACAGATGCAAAATGCTTATAAATCAAGCTAACCACTCGCTCACTTCTTCGCGCGGAGCATCTCCCCATAATTTTTCTAAATTATAATAGCTTCTTTCATCCCTATGGAAAACATGAGCAACGACATCTCCTAAATCAATGAGAACCCATTTTGCCTCGTCAAACCCTTCGAGACGCTTGACGGGAATTCCGTTTTCCTCTGCTTTCTCTTTCATTTCTCTGGCAATTGCTTGCACATTTTTTTCGTTATTCGCATGGCATATCATAAAATAATCAGCTATTAGAGAGATTCCTTGCATGTTTAATACTACGATATCTTCTGCTTTTTTATCGCTGCCTGCTTTAACAGTTAAAGCTAGAATATCACGCGAATTCATCCACTTCACTCCTTCAATTTTTCATTACGAGCGCATTATAAGTTTTAAACGTTTCAGGGTAAATCGGCTGCTTTTTCTTCATTAAAAATGCAATCGTATTGGATATCGACTGAACGAGCGCTTCATTTAAATCTTTTTGTGCCAATTCCCTGACTTCATCGACTCCGGGGAAGCTTCTACCCGGTTCAATATAATCAGCTAAATAAATCACTTTTTCAAGAAGAGTCATGTTTTCTCTTCCGGATGTATGGTAGCGGATCGCATCTAAAATTTCTTTATCAGAAATGCCGACTTCCTTCTCGACTAAATAGGCGCCAACAGGTGCATGCCAAAGTTCTGTATTATATTCCAGCAAGTCCTTCGGCATATTTTGTTCAATAATAATTTTTCTCATTTCATCTTTTGGCCGAAATTTGGCATAATCATGAAAAATAGCTGCTAATTCTGTCTTTTTCACATCGGCGCCGTACCGCTTTGCCAAACTGATGGCTGTCTCCATTACGCCTAAAGTATGTTGATAACGCTGTTTCGTTATCGCCTTTTCCACAACTGCTAACGCTTTTTCACGTTCCATATAATCGATTCTCCCCTATATATTGAATAACTTTTTTGGGCAGAAGATAGTCCACCGCTTGTCCGTTTTTCAATCGCTCTCTGATCATTGTAGAGGAAACATCAAACTGAGGAACTTCCACCTCTTTTACGAAAAATGTGCTCTCATTCGAGTATCCGTTACGTTTCACGCCGACAAATTGCACCATATCCATCAATTCCTCTATTCGATGCCAATGAGGCAAATTTTCAATCATATCTGATCCAATAATAAAATAAAATTCTTCGTTTGGATATCTTTCTTTCAATATTTTCACTGTGTCATACGTAAAAGACGGACCCTCTCTTTCAAGTTCAATTAATTGGACTTGAAAAAATGGATTTCCTTCAATTGCTCTTTTCAGCATATTTACCCGGTGGTGTGTTTCTGTCACCGGCTCCTTTTGTTTATGGGGTGGAATATTGTTCGGCATAAACCATATTTTGTCCAGATTAAGAGAATGAAGAACCTCATTGGCCATTAATAAATGTCCGTTATGGGGCGGGTCAAATGTCCCCCCAAAAATTCCGATTTTACCCAATTTTTCCGCACCATCCGTTCGTTTATTCAGGCAAAATGATTTGTTTTTTTTCTTTTGATTCTTTATATAAAACAATGACATTTCCGATGATTTGGACGAGATGGGCATTTGTCCCATCAACAAGTGCTTGAGCAACTGCTGCTTTGTCTTCATCACAATTTTTCAGCACGTTCACTTTTATGAGCTCTCTTGCTTCTAAACAATCGTTCACCTGCTGAAGCAAATTTGAATTTACTCCGCCCTTTCCAATTTGGAAAATCGGGTTCAGATGATGTGCAAGAGAGCGTAAAAAACGTTTTTGTTTTCCAGTTAAAGTCATGATTTTCCTCCTAATTTTTCATATACGAGCTTTTTCATTCGACTGACATCAGGTTCCACATTCGTCCATATTTGAAACGCACATGCCCCTTGATAAACAAACATTCCTACTCCGTCAACAGCTTTAAGGCCCAGCTTTTCAGCCTCTTTTAATAACATCGTTTTCAGCGGATTATAAATGATATCAGCAACGACAGTTCCGCCGTGAACGCGTCCGGTTAATTCAATCGGCTTTTCTTCGATATTTGGCTTCATCCCGATGGATGTCGTTTGAATGATGACATCATATTCATTGGACGTTTGATCGAGTTGTTGGAATGAATAAACGTTTCCTTTTGTCTCATAGCTGCAGTTTTCCTTTAACAGATGAGCCCGCTCTGCTGTTCTGTTTACAATATCAATGAACGCAAAGCCTTCTTTCGCCAGCGTTGTATAGATCGCCCGAGCGGCTCCGCCCGCCCCGATCAGCAGCACTTTTAAATCTCGGGGATTGGTATTGTCAATATGCTCTTTCAATGACAGGTAAAATCCGTATCCGTCTGTGTTAAAACCGATTAATCTCCCGTCTTCGTTTTTTACTGTATTTACCGCGTGAAGCAATTGAGCCGATTCATCCAATTCATCAAGAAAAGGAATGATTGACACTTTATGTGGAACCGTTACATTAAACCCCTTTATGCCAAGAGCCTTCATCCCTTTTACCGCTTGTTCAAGCTCTTCCCCTTTTACTTGAAATGCGTGATAGCGGGCATTCATATTTAAGTAATCGAAAGCATCGTTATGAATGAGAGGGGAAAGCGAATGACCGATCGGGTCGCCTATTACTCCGTAAACTTGCTCCATTTGAAATCCTCTCCACCTTTTTGTTTTTATATTAATGAATGACGGACGCCCACATGTACATCTTTAGGTGCATAAGCAACAACTCTTTTCGGTCCATCGTGGATCGTTACCCATCCAAGACCTGAAAACACGATATCTTTCTTTTTTCCATTTATAGTGAATTCGTGCGGGACAAGTTCTGGAAAGGATTCGACTGCTTCTTTACTAGGAGGGGTTAAAAGCTCCCCTAAATGTGTTGCATATAAATGATCCGCCTTCTCCAGTTTTGTTCGATGAATGTCAATGCTGTTCGGAATATAGCACACAATGGAGGAACGTCCTCCCTTTATATAATCCAGTCTTGCCAATCCGCCGAAGTATAAAGTTTGCCTTTCATTTAACTGGAACACTCTAGGCTTAATTTCTTTTTTCGGCGATAGAAGCTTTAGGTCGCGCTTATCAATAAAGTGCGCCATCTGATGATCATTGATAATGCCTGGTGTATCGTATAAAACTGCGCCGTCATCTAACGGAATTTCAATTAGATTGAGCGTTGTGCCGGGATAATGGGAAGTTGTAATGATATCCCCTTCTCCCGTAACCTCCTTCAAGATTCGATTAATAAAAGTTGATTTCCCAACATTTGTACATCCAACAACATACACGTTTTCTCCGTTGCGATAATGATCTATTTGCTCTGCCGCTTCTTTAATGCCATGTCCCTTTTCTGAGCTGATTAAAAGCACATCCAATGGCGTTAATCCATACTCTCTTGCTTCTCTCTTCATCCAACGAATAACCTTTTCTTTTTTCACCGATTTTGGAAGGAGATCTGCTTTATTGCCGATTAAAATGACTGGATTGTAGCCGATAAAACGCTGTATGCCGTTGATCCAGCTTCCGTTAAAATCAAAAATGTCGACAACCTTCACAACAAGAGCTTTCGTATTGCCAATGCCGTGCAAAATTTTTAAAAAGTCCTCATTTGTTAACGAGACATCTTGAATTTCGTTATAATGTTTCAGCCGAAAACACCTTTGGCAGATCGGCTGTTCTTTCTCAAGAGCAGCTTTTGGAGCATATCCAATTTCAGATGGATCTTCCGTTTGAATTTTTACTCCGCACCCGACGCAAACCTTCTCATCCAAACTCATCACTCCTCCCAATGCAGCATGCCTTTCTGTTTTAACAATTTTAAAATTTTCCTTTCAATTTTCCTGTTGATCCGGGTCCAAAAGCCGTCAGTAGACGATACAGGCACAACTAAAATCGTATGAAAACCGCAGAGATTCCCTCCGAGAACATCTGTCAGCAGCTGGTCGCCGACCACAACAACTTCTTCTTTTTTCAGCCCCATCTGCTCAGCCGCTTTTTTAAACGCTTTTGCACGGGGTTTTCCCGCTTTCGAAATGAACGGAATATTCAGCGGTTCAGAAAACGAACGGACGCGTTTTTCGTTATTATTTGAAACAATTGTCACTTTAATCCCGTTCTGTTCCATCATTTCAAACCAATTTTTCAATTTCGGAGTTGCGTTCGGCCTGTCCCATTCTACTAAAGTATTATCTAAATCGGTAATAATACCTTTTATACCTTTTTCCTTTAAAAAATGAGGATAAATATGAAAAACGCTTTTCGCATATTCTCCGGGCAAAAACCTTTTCAGCAAATTGAACACCTCTTAATTCAATAAATAGACAATTGTTAAACTATTTTTCATCATACCGAATTTCGAGTTTACTTTCAAAACAATATTGTTTTCACAAAAAAATTCGACAATTTTTTGAAATATTCAACAGCTGTGGATAATTTTATACACAATATCCACCTATTCATATCAATCTTTACTAAAGTATATAAACAAACTACCCACAAGTTTTCCACCGAATGCTGTGGATAACAGAACGGTTGTTCTCTATTAAAAAACATGGTAAATTAATGGTAATAAATAAAGGAGGTGCTTTCTCCATAACATGATCGCTTCTATGAAAAATTTATCGGACGAATTTTTAATTGAATCTTACTATAAAGCAACCGAAATGAGGCTTAGCAAAGAATTCATCGAATTAATAGAATTGGAAATAAAGCGCCGCTCGCTCTCTCACTTATTAAAAGCATCATCTTAGCGGTGTCTTTTTTTTTTGCTTAAAAAATACCTACCCCCGGGCGCATGGCTGCATATCCCACAGCCGCTAAACTCCTTTTAACAGATAATCGTTGATGTCAGTCCACAATGACTTAATACCTTTCAACAGATGATCTCCGATGCCAATCCATTTTTCTTCACTGTCTCATTATAACTAAAACTCAGCTGTTTTCCATACTCTTTCCCCCGTTTTTATGAAGGACATACAAGGACAAAGCCGCAATCACATACAATTTAATAATACGTAATGCGGGGGTGAAAAACATGTCTGGAATTTTGACTGCACTAAGCTATTTTATAAAAGAATTGGTTTTTCTCGTTTCATATGTAAAAAACAATGCTTTCCCTCAACCGCTTTCCCCAAATGAAGAAAAAAAATATCTCCGCCTGATGGCCGAAGGAAATGACGAAGCAAGAAATATATTAATTGAACATAATTTGCGCCTTGTCGCTCATATTGTCAAAAAATTTGAAAATACAGGTGAAGACTCGGAAGATCTCATATCCATCGGCACAATTGGTTTAATTAAAGCGATTGAAAGCTATTCCGAAAACAAAGGGACAAAGCTTGCTACATATGCCGCAAGATGCATTGAAAATGAAATTTTAATGCATCTCCGTTCCTTAAAAAAAACAAAAAAAGATGTTTCCCTACACGATCCTATTGGCCAAGATAAAGAAGGAAACGAAATCAGTTTAATAGATGTGCTAAAATCAGAAAATGAAGATATTATCGACACGATTCAATTGAATATGGAGCTGGAAAAAATTAAAAAATATTTATCGGTTCTAGACGAAAGAGAAAAAGAAGTCATTATCGGGCGGTTTGGATTGAACACGCAGCAGGA
Source organism: Aeribacillus sp. FSL M8-0235 (assembly GCF_038000355.1). NCBI lineage: Bacteria > Bacillati > Bacillota > Bacilli > Caryophanales > Bacillaceae > Aeribacillus > Aeribacillus sp. FSL M8-0235. The sequence continues at coordinate 2,630,551 of NZ_JBBOBW010000001.1, forward strand.
AAAAACGCAGCGTGAAATTGCGAAAGAGCTCGGCATTTCGAGGAGTTATGTTTCCAGAATCGAAAAAAGGGCACTCATGAAAATGTTTCATGAGTTTTACCGAAATGAAAAAGAAAAAAAGATGTCAAAAGAATAAAAGGAAAAGCATTTTCAACGAGATTTTGTGCGAAATTTGCGAGAGTTCCTGAATGATTTACTCGCGTAAAACGGCAAAATTCATGTTAAAGTGGCTTTCCGATATGTGACATCCCATAAAAACTCAAAATTAACCTTGCTGCATGGTTTCCAGCGCATTGGCGCAAATCGAGATATAAAAACGAATCTCAAAATTGACCGATTAATAAAAATCGCAGAAAGCGAATCCGCTGTTTGACGTAAAATGGTGGTAACATTATTTGACAGGATGCGAACGTTACGGTTGAGAGCCCATTACAACTGCTTTCAATCTGTAAAAAGGCAGCCTTTATTGCAGCGCTAGTTGCTGTTTTCATATGAAACAGAACAATGCCGCCTTCATTCACCTAATGTTTTATCAAAAAAGAGAGGCTCAAAAGAGTCAGCTATACTGACTTTTTTGAGCCCTTTTTCAAGAAATGATTAAGATTGCAACTTATCAAGCTTTTTTTGATATTTCGATGACAATTTGAAAAATAGAATAGAACTGGCTAACATCATCGTTGAAGTTCCGATTAGCATTATTTCTTGTATATTTGTCCGAGGTGAATGATTAGGAATCCATATTCCGATGTATAAAAAGGTTCCGACAGCTAGCAGAACGAGAGCAAAATGTTTATAGTCTTCTATTAATTCTTTTAATTTTTTCTCCTCCATAATATCACCTAATCGAATTAGTTATTCTATATTATAAAAGAATAACATATCGATTCGGGCTAATAGGCTTGTAATAGTTTCCATTTACATTCAACCTAGTTCTTCAATCATTTTCAGAACCAATTCCGATGAATTGAAAGCCGCTTTGTCTAAAAATTGTTCAAAGGAAATGTTCGACTCTTTTCCGGCGATATCTGAGAGCGCCCGGATGATGACAAAAGGCGTTTGAAATTTGTAGCACACTTGCGCAACAGCAGCAGCTTCCATCTCAACAGCGTACAAATGGCTGAATTTAGACCGGACAAAAGCTACTTTATCGGGGTCGTTCATAAAAGAATCCCCCGTTGCGATCGCCCCTTTTACCGTCTGAATTCCTGAAATGTCTTTTGCTTTTCTTTCAGCGATTTCAATCAGTTTTTCATCGGCTTTAAAGGAAGGAGGAAGCCCGGGAACTTGACCATATTCATACCCAAAAGCCGTCACATCTACATCATGATGGCGAACCTCTGTGGAAATGACAACATCCCCTACGTTTAAAGACTCATGAAATCCTCCGGCGGAGCCGGTATTGATCACATAATCCGGCTGATATCGCTCCAGCAGCAAAGTTGTGCTTACGGCTGCATTCACTTTTCCAATTCCTGATTTTAATAAAATCGTATCAGTTTGATTGTATTTCCCAATCATAAAACTGCAGCCTGCAATCTCCTCTTCTTTTGTACAATCCAATTTCTCGCGCAGGATGCGCACTTCTTCTTCCATTGCACCAATGATTGCAATTTTCATATTCCAACATTCCTTTCTATCATGAATAGCTATAAAAATCATAAAAAAAGATCCCTCAAGTGTTTGACAGTCAGCTTTTTACACATGAGGGTCTTTTTTGCTTTTCAGTCTATTTTAATACTTCAACTCTAGTCGGTTTCCAGCCCTCTCCGTCTATCCATGTAATGGATACTCTATATTTTTTTCCGTCTGCTTTGTTTTGAATCGTTCCTTTCGCATCATTCGGGCTTCCGTTATTGCCGATCCAAAGGGTCTGCATATTTTCAAGAGAAACACCTGTTGCATAGCTTAATGCTTTCTCCATTTCCTTCCAATCTACAGATGACTTTTTATAAGTCGTAACGTGCTCACCTGTCTGGACTGTTCCGATCGGCTTCCAATTTGGATTTTCAATGATTTGTTCAACATCGGAACCCGCTTCTCCTTCAGTTACTGTTGCACCTTCAAAAGGATCATCGCTCGATTCCTTTTCTTCATTTGCTGATGGCGTATTTTCTTCCTCTTCCTCGATATTTTCATTACTTTCATTTTGTTCAGCTGCTTTTTCTTCTTCCTGCTGATCGTTAGATTGTTCAGCTGTCTCTTCTTCGATATTTTTAGATGAGCTTGATTGCTCTTTTTGTTGTTCACTGTTGGAATTCGCTTGTTCAGTACCGCCTCCCAAAAAAAGCTGAGAAGCAATAACGAGGATGAGTAAGGCGACAATTCCAATTAAAATATTTAAAATCAAATTCGTTTTTCGTTTTTTATCCCGAATTTCATAACGAGAACCCGCCATTCCCCGTCAACTCCTTTGTTTCTCCAATCTTTGAGTTATTATTTTAACATACTTTATTCTTCATTAACATTATAAATCTGTTCAACCATTTCGTAAAAAACATCATTTGTCTTTGCTCTACCGCTCGTTTTGTTCATATCAACAACAACTAAAGCATATTTCGGATGTTCCGCAGGAAAAAAACCGGCAAACCATTTATGATATAATTTTTTTCCATTGTCGTTCAATGTTCCCGTTTCGGCAGTGCCCGATTTGCCGGCTACTTTAACAGGCAAGCTTTGAAACACTCTGCCGGTTCCATCAGGATGAGCGACTACTTGAAGCAGGAGATCCGTTAATTTTGATGATGTTGCAGGGGAAATTTTTTCTCCTTTCATCAAATGGTTCTTGAATGTATACATCGTTTCTCCGTTTTTATATAAAATTTTATCCACGACTTTCACTTCTCTTTTTTCTCCTCCGCGTGCAATTGTAGCCATCATATTCGCGACAGCTAGAGGAGTAACCTTTACATTTTTTTGTCCGATGGAGGTTTGTGCGATGGCCTTTGCTGACCTTTTGTCGCTGTCATCTCCCCAAATCGTTCCTCTTTGCTCCCTTGGAAATTGTTTAAATTGATCGTAATGGTATACTTTTCCCGACCAGCCTGAGAAGCTGAGAAGGCCAAGCTTTTCTGCGTGTTCTTCAATTATATTGCTCTTTTTTTGTATTAATTCCTGACCGATCGTAGCAAACGCATAATTGCAACTTTTCGCAAAGCTTTCTTCAAACGTAAGCGTTCCAGCCCGCTTTTCTTCCTCTTTTTCTGTTTGGCCGTAGACATTCCGGTCACAATTAAATGTTCTTTCCGGTTTGATCATGTTTGTGTCGATCGCTGCTGCAGCGATAACGGTTTTAAAAACAGAACCAGGAAACATTGCCGAAAGCATTTTATTTTCATATGTTTTTGGATCATTCCGGTCCAGATCCGGTTTGGAGGCCATTGCAACTACTTCGCTGTTTTCAATGTCTAACAGAACGAGGCCGCCTTCATTTACTTGATGTTTTGTTAAAATTTGTTCAGCTTTTTCTTGCAAATGTTTGTCAATCGTTGTTTGAACGGCAATTGGGTAAAATGGATTGGAATCGGCAATATATTTTACATTGACGCCGAAAAGAGGCCTGCCGAGACCATCAACATGATATAAAAGTCTTGACGCATCTTCCGGCTGCAAAAATTCATCAAACGCCTCCTCCAGTCCAGTCACGCCTACTTCAGGACTTAATGACGTGATCTCTTTGTCAGGGTATCTTTTTTTCCATTCTGTTTCATTTTCGCTTGTCATCCCAATAAGATGGGAAGCAATATTGTCTGATTGCTCTGTTTTCATAAAGATGCCGAATACTCCCGGAATTTTTAACTTATTGATGGCTTTTATATCCTGTTCATCAAGTTGAAATCCTTTTTCTTTATTCAACAAAATAGGTTCATTTTTCGTTCCTTTCAATAATTGTTCGATTTCATCCTTGCGAACAGAAATGGCTGCCGCCAATTGATCGATCGGCCATTGATAATTTTTCAGAAATGGAAATAAAACGAGCGTAGGCAAATATGTTTCGTTCAAAGGTTTATTTTCACGATCAATAAATCGACCCCGCCCATCATCTATAATTACTTCTTGTGTCCTCTGTTTGACGCTTTCTTTCATCAAATTGACATCTTGTTCTGAAAATGACTCGGTTTCAAGCAGTTGAATTTGCGCAAGTCTATATATGAGAACACCCATTAACAAAATGATGAAGACGCCTATATATTTTATTCGCTTATTCATAAAAAAACACCTCGTCTTATATTTTCGACGAGGTGCGCACATCTTAAACTATATTAAAGGCTATCAACATTAATCAACACGTACAATTTTGACTGTCATATCGCCGCCAGGCGTCTGAACTACAACTTCTTCCCCTACTTGACGGCCGAGCAGGCTTTTAGCCATCGGAGAATCATTGGAAATTTTCCCTTCGAAAGGATCTGCTTCTGCACTTCCGACAATTGTATAAGTTTCTTCTTCTCCATCAGGCAATTCAATAAACGTAACAGATTTTCCAAGTGAAACAGTTGTTTTATTTTCTGTGTCTTCTTCAATAATTTTCGCATTGCGAATCATATTTTCGAGCGTTGTAATGCGTCCTTCTACAAAAGCTTGCTCTTCTTTTGCTGAATCATATTCAGAGTTTTCTGATAGGTCGCCAAATGATCTTGCCACTTTTATTCGTTCTACAACTTCTTTTCGCTTTACCGTTTTTAAATACTCAAGTTCTTGTTCAAGTTTTTCTTTCCCAGCTTTCGTCATAGGAAATACCTTTTCTTCCGCCATAATAGTCCTCCTTTTCTTTATATCCCCCTAATGGTTCCTAAAAAATGAAAGAACTTTTCTGCCGTTCTTTCGACAGAAAAGAATCTTTTATAACATAGTTATAGAAGGAAATATTTATCTATGATATGTTATTACAAAATAATCGGCAGTTCAAGAAACGTTTTGCTTTTTTATAAAAAAATCCAGATTCTTCCCCTATCTTGTCTCTTTTCTCATCATATTATACGGATATAGCGGATGCTCGCACTTGAAGCGGATTATTTGCAAAGGATGTCTTGCTGCATCCAATTCATTTCCATCTTCATCCCAAATTTTATCGATGACAATGCGAAAATTGTCAATTTGCGGACCGAAAAATTCTACTTCGTCACCGGGTCTGAAATGGTTTCTTTGCTGCAATGTCACCATTTTCGTTTCTGGATTCCAGTCAAGCACAAGCCCGACAAAGTCGTATGCTGTTTTTTTGCTGTGAGTGCCAAATAATTGCTCTTGATAACCAGGCACTCCTTCAAAAAAGGCAGGAGCCGTTTCTCTGTTCGCGCATTTATCCAATTCTTCCAGCCATTCCTGTTTCATGACAAAATGATCGGGATCGGCGCAGTATGCATCAATGACTTTGCGATATACACTGACAACAGTTGCAACATAGTGAATGGATTTCATGCGGCCTTCAATTTTCAAGCTGTCGATCCCCATTTCAATCATTTTCGGAATCGACTCAACCAATTTTAAGTCTTTAGCGCTCATTGCAAATGGCGAGTCTTGCTCATCAAACATAGGCACTTCTTTGCCTTTATAATATTCATATAAATCATAATCCCACCGGCAGGACTGACAGCATCCTCCTCTGTTTGAATCTCGCGCTGTCATATGATTGCTTAATGTGCAGCGGCCTGAATAGGCAATGCACATCGCACCGTGAATAAACGTTTCGATTTCAATATCTACTTTTTCTTTTATTTCTCTAATTTCTTCAGCGCTCGTTTCCCGTGCTAGAACGACCCGCTCCAAACCTTCCTCCTTCCAAAATTGGACAGCTTTCCAATTCGAAAGGGATTGCTGGGTGCTTAAGTGGACTTCCAATTTTGGGGCTACCTTTCTGCACGTTTCAATAATGAGGGGATCTGCGACAATGACCCCTGACACTCCCGCGTCTTCGAGCGCTTTTAAATATTGATCGAGTCCAGGGATGTTTTCATTATGTGCATAAATGTTTGTCGTCACATATATTTTTGCCCCGTACTGATTAGCAAATTGAACTCCTTCTTTAATTTCCTCAATGGAGAAATTATCGGCATTGGAACGCAAGCCGTACTCTTGTCCGCCAATGAAGACGGCGTCAGCACCGTACATGACGGCGATTTTTAATTTCTCCAAATTTCCGGCAGGTGCAAGAAGTTCAGGTTTTTTCGTTATGACCCTTTTGCCGTTGATAATTGTTGAAATTTTATCTTTCACAACCGGCATGCGAACTCCTCCTTTAACGTTTTTTTAATAAACGGTCTCTTTAAAGAAAAATCCTGTATCCAACGGGCGGTTTGGCGGCTGTATTTCCTCAATTTCAGCGTACAGCTTGTCTTTAACATTTTCATATTGCTCTCGATCCTCAGCGCATAAATCGATCGCCTTTCGATACTTTTTCGTCACTTCTACAATATATTCCGGAGTTTTCAGCACGCCATCTATTTTAAAAGAATCAATTCCTGCATCAACCAGTTCCTCCAGCTCGTCAATGATGCAAATATCATTCGGACTCATAATATGGGTTCCATTTTCATCCTCAAAAATTGGATATTTGTTATTTCTCTCTTTATCATGCAAAAACATATTTTTGCCGTATTTATAATTGTGAATTTCCATCGCTTTCCCACGATATTCAAAATAATTGCCGATAAGAGATCTTTTGGACTGAAACATGCACGTCATTCCGTGGACTTGGACTTCTATTTCCACTTCTGCATGCTCTTTCGTTTCAATGACAGCTTCCATGCTTAACTCCCGAGCTAGTACTGCACGCTTGGCGCCTTTCCTTCCCCAATAGTTGCATGCATACCAGTTGGTCGCGGTTGTTTCCGTATTCCAATGGAGCTTCATCTCCGGAGCAACTTCCCTAACAGTCATTAACACAGCTGGATCACCGAATACAATCGCATCTGCCTTCGCATTATGAACAAATTTTACATAATCTGCAAGCTCGTCTACTTTATCATTATGAAAAATTGCATTCATTGCAACGTATACTTTTTTTCCATATTGATGGGCAAGATCAATCGCATCTAATACATCTTTTCGATGAAATTCCCCTGCAAGCCTTAAGCCATAACGCTGTTCGCCGATGATAAAAGCATCTGCGCCAGCTTTGCAAAGGCTCTCAATATTTTTGACATTTACAGGTGTGACGAGCAGTTCGGGTTTTTTCATTCCCCTTCACCCCTTTTTATACTGAAGGCTAATCCGTCGCCTATCGGAATAATAACGGTATCCCAATCGGGCTGATTCATTAGCCATTCATTATATTCTTTAATTTTCTTCGCTAAAGATTTTAACCTTTTTGATTCTATCATTTCTTCAGCGACTAGTCCTTTAAAAAGAACATTATCCGAAAAAACGACCGCTCTTTTTGACAGCAAAGGTTCATATGCTTGAAAAAAACGTTTATATTGCCCTTTGCTCGCATCGATAAAGAGCGCATCAAACGGGCCGTCAAGCTTGACTTCCTGTACGATTTCTAGAGCATCACCGTGATAAATGGTAATTTGATTTTCAAGACCGCAAGCTCGAATATTTTGTTCCGCTAGTTCAAATCGATGAGGATCTATTTCAATCGTTACAATTTTTGTGTTCGGCAGCGCTTTTGCCATCCGAATCGCCGAATAGCCGATCGCCGCCCCAATTTCCAATATTTTGTTCGGCTGATGGAGCTTTAAAATATGAAGCATGACAGACAGCGCCCGCTCTTCCATAATCGGCACCTTCTGCTCTTTTGCATATGCTTCTAATTGAACTAATTTTTCATCTTTGTTAGTAGAAAAATTTGCTAAATATTCCTCGATTTTTTTGTTTGACAAAATGGACACTCCTAAAAAACTCCCTTAATCAAAGAAGAGTTCTGTTCGAACTCTTCAAGTTTGTTTTTTTAGCTCGATATATTTTAACATAAAAGAAAAAGGAATGCGAATCGCAAACCTTTAATCCTTTTCCGTAATATGCTTAGCTTTTTCTTTGTTATGCTCATCCAGCGTCTTCGTAAATATAACTTCCCCTTCTTTCGTTGCGAGAAAATAAAAATAGTTTGTATCGGCAGGATTTGCTACAGCATCTAGTGACTGCTTGCCAGCATTGGCAATCGGCCCCGGCGGAAGTCCTTTATTTTTATATGTGTTATAGGGAGAATTGACTTCTAAATCTTTATAGTATACGCGCTCCTTATGCTTTCCTAATGAATATAAAACGGTTGGATCTGTCTGGAGAGGCATGTTCTTTTCTAAACGATTGTAAAAAACGCTGGCTATTTTTTCCCTGTCGGCTTTTTCCGTCGCTTCCTCCTCCACTAAAGACGCTAATGTTAAAAATTGATGAGTGGAGAGACTCAGCTCTTTCATTTTGTTTCTATAAGGAACAAGCATTTCATCTGTCTTTTTAATCATTGTTTCAATGATTTCCGACAAAGGAGGAGATTCCTCATAAAACGAATAAGTAGCCGGATACAAATATCCTTCCAATGCATATTTTATACGTCCGTTGAAAATGTCATCTGTTATTGTATTAGGATACTTTTTTTGCATTTGTTTGATAAACTGTTGGTTTGTTAATTGATTCATAATTTCTTTTTTTGAATAGGGAGTATGTTTGGCGATGATGTCAGCAATTTCTGATAGTTGCAATCCTTCCGGGATCGTCAATTTAATAGCTGCTTCTCCCATTAATTCGCCTTTTTTTAAGCGTTCAACGATTTCTTGAATCGTCATCGATTGATTAAATTGATAATTTCCTGCTTGAAACCCTGATTCATTTTTAAATTTCACGTAATATTTAAACACGATCGCACTTTTAATGATGTCATTTTTTTCTAAAATAGAAGCAATTTGCGATACGGAAGATCCAATCGGAATTTGTACCTTTACAGGTTCCTTATTATCCGGATCAACAGGTTTTAATGCAGATCGCACATATAAATACCCGCCGCCAATCACTCCAGCAAATATAACAACAAAGGCAATCAGGACAGTTAACACAGTTTTTCGAACAATTTTCGCTATATGCAGTTTTTCTTGGAGTTTCTTATCCAAAAATTCCTTATTCGAATCCGAATCCGCCATCAATTCATCCTCCTTCCGTCCCGATTATTATACTACATACACGCATTTATTCGTCAAAAATCTCCATTTTTTTATAGGAAGAAATTGTTTTTTTCATTTGGATGTAAATCACCTCAACAAAAAAAGCACCGCAAAACGGTGCTTATTCCTCTTCTAAAAATGTATTTAAAACGGCCTCGATCATTTCCCATTCTTCATCGGTTTCCACAGGCTCCAGCTTTCCGCCTTCACCGTCTTCATTGGGAATGTAGCTTGCTGCATGAATTTCTATTCCATCTTCGTCTTCCTCATCATCGATGCCGATCGGATAATAAAGAACGTAAGATTTGTCAAATTCGTCCGAATTAAACGTAAACAAAATTTCATATAGTTGTTCATTACCGTTTTCATCAATAACGGTAATATGTTTTTCACCTTCCACTTATTTCACCTCAATTTATTGTTGACTGTCCAAATAACTTTGCAAAATAATCACCGCAGCCATTTTATCAATGACTTGCCGTCTTTTTCGCCGGCTTACATCCGCCTCAATGAGAAATCTTTCGGCTTCCATCGTCGAAAGGCGCTCATCCCATAAAATGACCGGAAGCTGAAACTGCTCCTTCAAAAGCGCGGCAAAGCGCTCGCTTGCTTCTCCCCTTGGTCCAACGGTGCCGTTCATATTTTTCGGATACCCGACTACTATTTTTTCTACCTCGTATTTCTTTATCAGTTCAGCGAGTCTTTGAATCCCGAACTCGCCTTCATCTTCATTTATGCTGATCGTTTCCACACCTTGAGCAGTCCATCCCAGCTCATCGCTTACCGCAACTCCTAATGTTTTTGAACCTAAGTCTAACCCAATGATTCGCATTTTATTCCTCACGGTTGTTTTTCAAATAAAATTTTACAAGCTCTTCAATTAATTCATCTCGTTCAATTTTTCTAATCAGATTGCGTGCGCCGTTATGTCTAGGAATGTAAGCAGGATCTCCGGACAACAAATAGCCGACGATTTGATTGATCGGATTATAACCCTTTTCTTCCAGTGCATTGTATACGGCACTTAGAACTTCCTTGACATTTGTCTCAACAGGTTCTTCTGAAAAATTAAATTTCATCGTTTTATCGAAGGAACTCAATTTTTGCACCTCTTTCCTAGACTAAAAAGCGAATCTGCTTGTCTACATCCATTTTACACTATGAATGGAATTTATGAAACGGATTTCACCCAGTCTTCGACAAAACGAAGAGCTTCAGCTAACCGTTCAGGATTTTTTCCTCCCGCTTGAGCCATGTCAGGTCTTCCGCCGCCGCCGCCTCCACAGCGGCTTGCAATTTCCTTAATTAATTTTCCAGCATGGAACCCTTTGTCAACTAAGTCTTTTGTGATGCCGGCTGCTAAATTTACTTTTCCGTCTGATACCGTTGCTAGCACAACAATAGCCGAGCCGAGCTTTTGCTTCAGTTCATCGACCATGCCGCGCAATCTGTTCATATCTTTCACTTGAACTTTTTCCGCAAGAACTGTTACACCGTTGATCGTTACCGCTTTTTCAGCGATGTTCCCCGCTTCCAGATTGCTAAGCTTCATCGTAAGAGATTCGTTTTCCCGCTGTAGTTCTTTTATTTCTTGCTGCAGACTGTCAATTCTCTCCGGCAGATTTTTTACATTCGCTTTCAGTTTTGCCCCAATTTCCTTTAACAATAAATATTGTTCATTCATAAACCGGTACGCTTCTTTTCCTGTCACCGCTTCAATTCGGCGGGTTCCTGCACCAATTCCAGTTTCGGAAACAATCTTAAACAGTCCGATTTCCGCTGTATTTGTTACATGGCATCCGCCGCAAAGCTCAAGCGAATAATCGCCTACTTGAACAACGCGAACAATTTTTCCGTATTTTTCTCCAAATAAAGCCATCGCGCCCATCGCTTTCGCTTCGTCAAGAGGCATGTGCTCGATAGAGACTGGAATGCTTTCCCAAATTTTCTCATTTACAATTCGCTCAATTTCTTCCAGCTCTTCTGTTGAAACTTGTCCAAAATGTGAAAAGTCAAAACGGAGACGGTCGGAAGCAACAAGCGATCCAGCTTGGTTGACATGTACGCCCAGCACGTCCTTCAGCGCTTGGTGCAGCAAATGTGTCGCTGTATGATTTTTCACGATGGATTTTCTAGACTCTGCACAAACGGAAGCGTAAACTGCTGCTCCTTTTGTCAAAACGCCTTTTTCGATGACAGCCCGGTGCAAGTGTTGGCCGTTCGGCGCTTTTTGCACATCTTTTACGTTTAAGACCACATCATCATTTTTGATGATTCCTTTGTCAGCAATTTGACCTCCGCTTTCAGCATAAAAAGGCGTCTCGTCCAATATAATTTGGACCTCTTCCCCGCTCTCGGCTTGATCGACTAATTCCCCATCTTTTATGATCACAAGCACCCGTGCATTTGCTTCCAGGGTATTGTAGCCGACAAATTTGCTTTCCTCTTTTAATTCCACAAGAATTCCGCTTTGCACTTGCATCGAGTCGACATCCTGTCTGGCTTTTCTTGCACGTTCTTTTTGATGCTCCATTTCTCGTTCAAAGCCTTCATAATCCAGCTCCATGCCTTCATCTTGTGCGTATTCCTCCGTCAATTCCACTGGAAAACCGTATGTGTCGTAAAGCCGAAACACATCTTCGCCTGGAATTATTCGGCTACCCTGTCCTTTCTGCTTTTTGATTACATCCGCTAAAATGGCAAGCCCTTCATGGAGAGTCTCATGGAAACGCTCTTCCTCATTTTTAATTACCTTTTGAACAAAGGATGCTTTTTCTTTTACTTCCGGATAGTAATCGTTCATAATTTCCGCTACAACCGGAACTAATTCATACATAAACGGGCGGTCTATGTTGATCGTTTTTGCATACCGAACCGCTCTGCGGATAAGACGGCGAAGTACATACCCTCTGCCTTCATTAGAAGGTAGCGCACCGTCTGCAACAGCAAATGTAACCGTGCGGATATGGTCGGCAATCACTTTAAAAGCGACATCTTTCTCTTTGTCGGTTCGATAAGCTTCCCCCGAAATCTTTTCGGTAGCTTGAATGATCGGTAAAAAGAGATCTGTGTCAAAGTTGGTCGGCGCATTTTGAATGACAGAAACCATTCGCTCTAAGCCCATGCCTGTATCAATATTCTTTTTTGGAAGCGGAGTGTAAGTTCCATCAGGATTATGATTAAATTGAGAAAAAACAAGATTCCAAACTTCCAAATAGCGTTCGTTTTCACCACCGGGATAAAGTTCCGGATCATTTGGATCGTTTCCAAATTCTTCTCCACGATCATAAAATATTTCAGTATTTGGTCCGCTTGGCCCTTCACCAATATCCCAGAAATTCCCTTCCAAACGGATAATTCGTTCTTCCGGCAACCCGATTTTATTTTTCCAAATGTCATACGCCTCTTCATCTTCCGGATGAATAGTAACTGATAATCTATTTGGGTCGAAGCCAATCCATTTTTCGCTTGTTAAAAATTCCCATGCCCATTCAATCGCCTCTTCTTTAAAATAGTCGCCGATTGAGAAATTTCCGAGCATTTCGAAAAATGTATGATGGCGTGCTGTTTTTCCGACATTTTCAATATCGTTTGTTCGGATTGATTTTTGTGCGTTAGTAATTCTCGGATTTTCAGGAACAACCCTTCCGTCAAAATATTTTTTCAATGTTGCGACACCGCTGTTGATCCACAATAGTGACGGATCATCAACCGGAATTAAAGAAGCGCTCGGTTCAACCGAATGTCCTTTTTCCTTAAAAAAATCTAAAAACATTTGACGAACTTGTGCTGAAGTGAGCTTTTTCATGGCATTCCTCCTAAAATGTCTTCATTTTTCTCGCAAAATAAAAACTCTCGCCTATGTAAATGCTCTGATTTACACAGGGACGAGAGTTACTCGCGGTACCACCCTGATTATGAGCCAATTGCTCATCACCTTCATTTGCCGTAACGTGGCATTTTCGTCAGGTTTTGCCTGCACTCAGAATTAGCGTTCTGTTGCCCTTCATCTAGAGCTTCTTTCAGCCTCGGAAGCCCCTCTCTTTTAAGATGGACTGCAACATACTCGATTCGTCATCGCTTTCATGCACTTATTCCATGTCTAACACGAATTATAGACAAGGAAAAATCGCTTGTCAATGCGCTTTCCTCAGACGGATGATATGCAGCAATATCTCTTTCAGAACAGTGATAAAAGGCACAGCTAAAATTAAACCGATCACTCCGCCGATTTCTCCGCCCGCCAAGAGCGCCATAATAATCACCATCGGATGCATATGCAGGCTTTTCCCAACGATGAAAGGGCCAAGAATATTACTTTCAATAAATTGCAGCCCAAAAATGATGAAAAGCACTACAATTATTTTGTTAATGGAGAGCGTCGCAGCGACCATCAAAGCAGGAACCGCACCGATAAATGGACCGAAATAAGGAATAATATTGGTCATTCCGATAATCGTCCCTAAAATTAACGGATATTTAATTTTAAACAGCCAAAACAAAATCGAAGCCGCCAGCCCGATCAGAAAACAAACAAATAGTTGCCCCCGCAAATAACTTCCGAGCGACTCATCGACGTTTTCTAAAAAACGTCTCCCTTCACGTCTCCATTTCTTCGGGGTGAAGTACCAAATGGCCTTTTTCATTTTCTCATAATCTTTCAACATATAAAAAACGAGAAAGGGAATGACACCAATAATAACAGCATAATCAATAATTGACTTCATGCTTGAAAGCATCCGTTCAAGAAAGGCAGCGACGGATGTTTCCATTCCAGCAATAAAAGATTCAATTCGATGATGAATTTCTCCAGGTAAATTGGTTGTTCCGTCATGAATTTTATCCGTCCAGCTTTGGTAATATTTTGTAAACATAGGGATATTTTCGGAAAGGTCTTTCATTTGTTCAACAAAAATTGGGACACCTTTATAAAAGCTAAAACCGACTCCTCCGAAAAAAATAAAATAGATGATGAGAATCGAACATGTTCTTGGAACACCTGAACGGTAAAGTTTTTCCACTACGGGATGAAGCAAGTAGGTAATGAAGCCGGAAAGCATAAAAGGAATTAAAACAGCTTTTAACATTTTGAAAATAGGAAACCAAATGACTTTTAGCTGAAGAACCATATATACAAACAATGATAAAATGAGAAAAAAAATGATTCGGAAAAGCCATTTCCGCTCTCGCTCATTCATCCCGCATCCCTCCTCTTATTATTTTGAGGAATGCTCACGAAAATATGCATGAAGGCGCCCATTTTAGGCGCCTCAAATCGCACGATCTTCTTCAGGAAACAAGTCATCTAAAGAACTTAATGTTCCGTCTTCTTCTACTTGATGTGTGTGAATAATGCCTTTTGTAACGGTAAGCTCAATAAAACAATGCCAACAATAATACTGATTGACTCCGATTTTTCCAATATCTTTGCTTTTACAATTCGGACATGTAAACAAACAGGGACACCTTCTTTATTCATTTATTTAATTATTTATTAATCCGGTATGTTCTCGCTATGCACACTACTATTTGTTACCATTTTCAAAAAAATTATACGTCTCTATAAAGCATGCTTTTTATGCTTAAACAATTTGTCCCCTGTTTGTAGCATCATCTGTCAATCGTTATCGATCTTATGGAAAGGAACAAATTTATTATCCTTCGCCCTCTTCCATAAAATCATATGGAGTGATGTTCTCCATCCCAATGTTGGCATCTTCTAGTGGAAAAGGAAGCTCCTCTTTCAGCTCGGCAAGTTCAGACGTTTTCAGCCTCTCTTTTAAGGTTGTCTGCCTCATCGACTCCTGATTGTTGTATACTCCCATTTTTAACGCTTCCCATTCTCCGCACATAATTAAAAATTGCTTGCTCCTTGTAACAGCTGTATAAATCAAATTTCTTCTCAACATCCGAAAGTAGCCTTTTACTACCGGCAAAATGACAATCGGAAATTCGCTTCCCTGCGCTTTATGGATGGAGCAGCAGTAAGCATGAGTAAACTGATTAAAATCTTGCTTCGTATAGGTTACTTCGATACCGTCGTAAGAAATGACCACCATATCTTCTTTTTCGACATTTTCTTTTGCGTAAAAAATAGAAACAATCTCCCCAATATCGCCATTAAACACGTTTTGATCAGGCTGATTGACGAGCTGCAGCACTTTGTCCCCAATTCGGTAAATAACGTTGCCATGCTTGATCTCTCTTTTTTCTTTTGAAGGGGGGTTTAACATTTCCTGAAGCATTTCATTCAACTGATCAATGCCGGCAATCCCTCTGTACATCGGTGCCAACACCTGTATATCCTTCGCAGAATATCCTTTTTTCAAAGCGTTCTCAATTACTCTCGTTATAACTTCTTTTATTTGTGATGTTGTACAAGGAATAAACGATCTGTCTTGTGTCGTTTGCAAAAGGTTCGCTGGAAGAGTTCCTTGGCGGATTGAATGGGCCAAATCAATAATTGTAGATCCTTCTGCTTGTCTATAAATATCTGTCAGCGTAACAACTGGGATTCGTCCGGATTGAATCAAATCGCGAAGCACTTGGCCGGGTCCAACGGACGGAAGTTGGTGTTCGTCTCCAACAAGAACAATTTGTATGTCCGAAGGAAGCGATTTAAACAATTGATGCATGAGCCAAATATCAACCATTGATACTTCATCAACAATCAGAAGCTTTCCAGAAATCGGATGATCCTCATTGTGTTCAAATCCTTCTGAACCATTCCATCCTAAAAGGCGGTGGATTGTGACGGCAGGAAGACCGGTTGCTTCTGCCATTCTTTTTGCAGCTCGTCCAGTAGGTGCCACCAGTACAATGGGAAACGGCTCTTCCTTCTTTTGATATTCTTTTGGGTTCAATGAAAGGCCGTGGAGGTTCGCATAAATTTCAACGATGCCTTTGATAACGGTTGTTTTTCCCGTTCCAGGCCCGCCGGTCAGCAAAAGAATCGGCGAATGAATAGCCCGCTGAATGGCTTCTTTTTGAGAGGGGGCATACTGAACATTCATTTTTTCTTCCAGTTTTCCTAACTCCAGCAAAAATTCTGATTCAGGAAACATATCTTGAAATTGGTTTTGGGCTAAAATTTCTTCAATGTTATTGGCAAGTCCCACTTCAGCATAGTAAAGAGAGGGTAAATAAATTCGATCTTCCTCGACGATAATTTTTCGATCTTCTTCCAATTCAAGAATGATTCTTTCAATATCCTGATCAGATATGTCTTCTCCATTTTGGGTGAGCAATTTTTTCGCTTTTTCCATCAGCTGAACTTTTGTAACATATACATGTCCTTCTTTTACAGCATCTTGTTCAATAGTGAACAAACAAGCCGCCTTCAGCCGGTCGGGATGATTGCCGGAGATCCCAAGCTCTCTCCCAATTTCATCCGCTCGAATAAAGCCGATCCCTTCAATATCTTCCACCAATTGATATGGGTTTTTTTGAATGATTTTAAGCGTATCCTCCCGATACAGCTGATAAATTTTCATCCCAAGTGCAGGCCCAATGCCAAGCTGATTTAATCCGATTAAAACCCCTTCTAAACCTTGATGTTCCTTCAGTGTTTCAGCCAGTATTTTGGCTTTTTCCTTTGAAAGCTTCTTCACTCTTTTTAATGAATCGGGATCCTCCAAAATAATCGAAATCGCATGTTCCCCCAGTTCATTCACGATCGCTTCCGCTGTTTTTTTGCCGATTCCTTTAAAAAGCCCGCTTGATAAATATTGAATAACTCCTTCTTTCGTAGTTGGAAGCTCCTTTTGAAAACGCTCAGCTTGAAATTGTACGCCGAATTTTGGATGGTATTTTTTTGCGCCAAAAAACGTATAGCTGTCATGTAATTGGAGAAGAGGAAAAAAACCCGTCACGGTCACTTGATCTTGCTCAAACTGTTCATTCGTCTCTTCAATTTTCACTTTAATAACAGTATAAAAATTTTGCTCATTCTGGAACACAATATGTTTAATGACTCCGCGAACAAAAGGAGTACTTTCCTCATGAAACAAACTCTCCTGTTGACCGCCCATCCTCTTTCCTCCTAATTTCGTTTAAATCATTTCTTCTAACAGCCTTTTCCCGTTGCCCGCAAGCAAATGATCCGGTTGAATGGAAAGCGCCATATCAAACATTTTTAAAGCTTCTTCTCTATTTTCTTCAAATGCGTACGCAACACCTAAATTATAATAAGCATCTGCGTGATGTTGATCGAGGTCGATCGTTTTTTCAAACTCTTTTTTTGCTTCTTGAATGTGGCCTGCTTGTGCTAAACATAAACCATATTGAAAGTGAGCGCTGGCGTCTTGTTCATCCAGCTCAACCGCCCGCAAAAAATACGGAAGTGCAAGACGGGGCTGTTCAAGCTGGTAAAGAGACATTCCAAGCATAAAATAGACATCTTTATGAGCAAGCCCATACTTTTCCGCCTGATCAAAAAATGTTTTCGCTTTATGATAATCTCCCGCATTATAATGAACGGTTCCAATGCCGTAATACGCAGTAGCCGTCCCTTTATCAATCTCAATCGCCTTTTCATAAAATTTCAATGCTCTTTCTGCATCACCTGAAGAGGCAAGCAAATTCCCAAAATTTACGTATAACACAGGGTCGTTTGGATTTTCTTCCAATGCTTCTGCAAAATATTTCGCTGCTTCTTCCCATTTCCCTTCTTTTATTGCTTCTAAAGCCAGTTGATTTTTATGCATCCATTTCATCCTTTCACATCCAAAGGCAAAGAGGCTGCGCCAAGTTAACAAATCTCATTCCGATCGGTACAGCTTAACTCTTTAACCGACATACCACAGTTTTTCGCCGTTGCGAAATACTTTATCGATAATGCCGCCTCCCAGACATTCCTCTCCATTATAAAAAACGACAGCTTGTCCTGGTGTAACGGCACGGACCGGCTGTTCAAACGAAATTTGTGCAGTTTGATCACCGATCATTTTCACTTTTACTGGCTGATCAGGCTGGCGGTAGCGAAATTTTGCGGTGCAAACAAGCTCATCTGTTGGTTTTACACCGGTTATCCAGTTTACATTTGTTGCGATAATGGAGTCTGAATATAAATGTTCATTATGAAATCCTTGTTCAACATATAAAATATTATTTTTTAAATTTTTTCCAACCACAAACCAAGGATCGCCATTTCCTCCTATTCCGAGTCCATGGCGTTGACCGATCGTATAATACATAAGCCCGTCATGCTTCCCTTTTACCTCACCAGACAACGTCTCCATTTTGCCGGGTTGAGCAGGTAAATACTGGCTTAAAAATTCTTTAAAGTTCCGCTCGCCAATAAAGCAGATGCCTGTTGAATCTTTTTTCTTTGCTGTTGCCAAGTTTGCTTTTTCCGCAATTTCTCTAACTTCTTTTTTTTCAAGATGCCCGATGGGGAACATGACCTTTGACAGTTGCTTCTGATTCAGCTGATTCAAAAAATACGTTTGATCTTTGTTTGGATCCTTTCCTCTGAGCAATTTGTACACACCATCGCGGTATTTTACCCGTGCATAATGACCTGTTGCGATATAGTCCGCGCCTAAGTCAGCTGCATGCTCCAAAAAAGCTTTAAATTTAATTTCTTTATTGCACATGACATCGGGATTTGGCGTTCTTCCAGCTTTATATTCCTCTAAAAAGTAAGTGAACACTTTATCCCAATACTCTTTTTCGAAATTCACTGCATAATAAGGAATCCCAAGCTGATTGCATACACGGATTACATCATCATAATCTTGCGTTGCCGTACATACGCCGTTTTCATCCGTATCATCCCAATTTTTCATAAAGACCCCGATGACTTCGTACCCTTGTTCTTTTAGGAGCAAAGCAGTTACAGATGAATCTACTCCGCCAGACATCCCGACTACGACTCTTGTTTCATGCGGCGCCTTTTCCATCTCTCTCACCTCTTTCTATTTTGACGTTAACCTTTTAACAATCTCGGCTGTTTTTTTGGCAGCCGATTCAATTTGTGCCTCCGTATTTCCTAAGCCGAAGCTGAATCGAACCGATGAAGTTATTTCTTTTGAATTTTTTCCAAACATTGAAACGAGCACATGCGACGGTTCAACTGATCCTGCTGTACAAGCTGATCCGCTTGATGCCGCAATTCCCGCCAAATCGAGGTTGACAAGAAGCGATTCAACATTTGTTCCCGGAAAGAAAACGTTTAATATATGAGGCAGGCTGTTGTCAATCGAGCCGTTCACAGCGAAGGAAATGCCCTCTTGTTCAAACACATCGATCATTATTTGTTTAAAATGCACATATTGCTCTGTTTTTTCCTTTCTTGTTTGTTCTGCAATTTTTGCGCTTTCCGCAAACCCGATAATCGCTGGAACATTTTCCGTTCCGGCTCTTCTCTTCAATTCCTGCTCACCGCCATGCATGCGCGGAGTGAATTTCACCCCAGCTTTTGCATATAAAAAACCGATCCCTTTCGGCCCATTTATTTTATGACCGGAAACCGACAGCAGATCGACATTCAGCTCGCGAACATCAATTGGAACGAGTCCGTATGCTTGAACTGCATCGGTATGAAAATACGCTTGATGGTTTTGTAATAAGCTTCCTATTTCTGAAATAGGCTGTAAGGCACCTACTTCATTATTTCCATACATGACTGTGACAAGAATCGTTTCATCTTTTAAAGCTTTTTTAAGATCATCGACAGAAATAACTCCCGATTGATTGACAGGCAAATACGTAACGTGAAATCCGTTTTTTTCTAGATAGCGGCAAGATTGGAGGACAGCCGGATGCTCAATTTCTGTTGTGATAATATGGTTTCCTTTTTCTTTATTAGCAAGCGCTGTTCCAATCACCGCTAAATTATCTGCTTCTGTTCCTCCGCTTGTAAATATGATTTCTTTTGGATCGGCATGAATACTTTTGGCAAGGAGCTCTCGAGCCTCATCCACTTCTCGTCTGCTTTCTCTGCCAAAAGAATGGATGCTAGACGGATTGCCGAAATAATCCTTCATAAAGGTTGTCATTTTATCCAAAACTGCGGGATGGACTGGCGATGTTGCCGCATGATCCAAATATATCCGTTCCAAAGTTAATTCCTCCCGACTTTAAATGTAAAACATGTAAGCGTCCTGCTCATTATCTCCTGTATGGCTTGCTAAATCATCAAGTGTCGTGTTGTCAAGAACGTCCTTCACCGCATCGCGGATTTTTAACCATAGATGCCTTTGAGCAGGCGGTTCATCTTCAATTCCTTCAACAGGGGTGATCGGTCCTTCCAACACACGGATAACGTCACCAGCCGTTATTTTGGACGGATCGTTCGCTAAAATATATCCGCCATAAGCTCCGCGAATGCTTTTGACAAGTCCGGCATTGCGGAGAGGAGCAATTAATTGTTCCAAATAATGCTCTGATAAATCATGAGATTGTGCAATACTTTTCAAAGATGTCGGTCCTTCTCCGTACTTTCGCGCCAATTCAATCATAATCGTTAAACCATAGCGTCCTTTCGTTGAAATTCTCACGTTTCTACACTCCTATTTTTTAGTTTTTTTCAAGATTTTCACCATCTTGGTTCTACTTTAAACTTTAGACATTATAGCATATTATTTTATTAGTGGGTAAATGAGATGATATGATTTTTATTTGGGAGCGATAAAATGGAACCTTTAGCGTATAGAATGCGTCCAACCAAAATAGAAGATATTATTGGACAAGAACATTTAGTTGGAAAAGGAAAGATTATTGAACGAATGGTGCGAGCTAAATATTTAAGCTCGATGATTTTATACGGACCTCCTGGAATCGGAAAAACATCTATTGCAACTGCAATAGCAGGCAGCACTAACACGCCTTTTCGAAAGCTGAATGCGGTTGTCCACAATAAAAAAGATATGGAAATTGTTGTAGAAGAAGCAAAAATGTCAGGGCAAATCATTCTCATTTTAGATGAAGTGCACAGACTTGATAAAGGGAAACAAGATTTTTTGCTTCCATATTTAGAAAACGGCATGATTATTTTAATCGGTGCAACGACAAGCAATCCGTATCATGCCATTAACCCGGCGATTCGGAGCCGCTGTCAAATTTTCGAATTGCACCCTCTTTCTCCAGATGACATTATGATTGCCCTGAAAAGAGCTCTTACAGACCCAAGAGGACTGAGCGACTTTCCTGTTCAAATCAGCGACGAAGCTCTAAGACATTTTGCCGAAAGCTCCGGCGGAGATGTGCGTGCGGCGTTAAATGGATTGGAACTCGCCGTTTTATCAACAAAGGAAGATGAGAATGGGGACATTTGCATTACGGTTGAAATTGCTGAAGAGTGCATGCAAAAAAAGAGCTTTTCCCACGATAAAGACGGAGATCATCATTACGATGTTTTATCTGCTTTTCAAAAGTCTATTCGCGGGTCCGATGTAAACGCAGCGCTTCACTATTTGGCCAGATTAATTGAGGCAGGGGATCTTTCTTCGATTGCAAGGCGTTTAACGGTCATCGCCTATGAAGATATTGGTCTTGCAAATCCGCAAGCGGGACCTAGAACTCTTTCGGCTATAGAAGCAGCTGAGCGCATCGGTTTTCCCGAAGCACGCATCCCTTTGGCCAATGCGGTGATTGAACTATGTTTATCCCCTAAATCAAACTCTGCTTATAAAGCGATTGATGCAGCTTTAGCCGACATTCGCTCAGGAGTGACAGGCGAGGTCCCTTCCCACTTGCGGGATGCTCATTATAAAGGAGCAAAGCAGCTTGGCAGAGGAGTGAACTATTTATATCCGCACGATTATGAATCAGGCTGGGTAAACCAGCAATATTTGCCTGACCCCATCAAGCATAAAAAATATTACAAGCCAAAAAGAACGGGCAAATTCGAGCAGGCTTTAGCGCAAATATATGAAAATATCGAGAAAAAGAAAAAAGAAAAGAACGAATAGGAAGCTTCGGTCATATCCGCGTCATCTTGAAAATATAAATAGGATTGTCCAAAATGTCAAAACCCCATGGAAAACGTAAATAAAAGGGGGCGTCAATAAGCCGAAAAACGGCTTATTTGACACCCCCATTTTTTAATCGTCGTCGCCGACACGATAAATTTTTATATCCTTCAGCAATTCATTAATCACATGACCAGCCATAATCAATCCGGCTACGGATGGCACAAAGGCATTTGATGACGGGGGCATTTTTGCTTTGCGGATCGTTGATTCGTTATTGCCGACTTCTTTTCTGACATCTTCTCTAATAACAACAGGGCGTTCATCAGAAAATACGACTTGAATTCCCTTTCGGATCCCTTCTTTTCGCAGTTTCGTTCGAATCACTTTGGCAATCGGATCTGTATGTGTTTTTGAAATATCTGCTACTCGGAAACGGGTTGGATCCGTTTTGTTGGCTGCCCCCATGCTTGAAATAATAGGAATATTCCGTTTCAGGCATTCCTTCATTAAATGAATTTTATAGCTGATCGTATCGCTGGCGTCAATCACATAGTCAGGGTTTAGCTTAAAAAAGTCTTCATACGTCTCTTCCGTGTAAAACATTTTTAATGCAATTACTTCACAATCCGGATTAATGTCAGCAATTCTTGCTTTCATTAAATCCACTTTCGGTTTTCCAACCGTCGACAAAAGCGCATGGATTTGCCGGTTAATATTCGTAATATCGACATCATCTTTATCGATCAAAATCAATCGCCCGATGCCTGATCGTGCAAGAGCTTCGACGGCAAAAGATCCAACTCCGCCAACCCCTAAAACGGCTACGGAGCTGTTTTTCAATTTATGTAAACCTTCTTTTCCAATCGCTAGTTCATTCCGGGAAAACTGATGAAGCAAAAAAATCACTCCAATTTGACAAAATTCAGTGTACAAACTAAAAAAGTCCCAATTGTGCCGTCGCCGTTTCCTTCGTTTTGAACCCGCTCTCAGCAGGTGGGTGCCCTGTTCTAAAGCTTTGTAAGTCCTCGTGCCATATGCATTTGAGGCATTTACTCACTTTAGAAACTCCGGGCTCCCATTTAAATCGTTGTTCGGTCAAAACTAGGTGTACGACGCACACATCAGGACTTAAATTTTGAATAAAGAATATCATAATTAGCATGAGATTTCAAGATAAAAAACAAATAATGGAAATTATTACCTTGAGCTATGTTTCACTTCAAGATGCAGTTCATCCAATTGCTCTTTGCTTACTTGGCTTGGTGCCTCCGTTAACAAACAGCTCGCACTTGCTGTTTTCGGAAAGGCAATCGTATCCCGTAAATTTGTTCTTCCTGCCAAAAGCATTACAATCCGATCCAATCCTAGTGCAATTCCACCATGCGGCGGCGTACCGTATTCGAAGGCTTCCAGCAAAAATCCGAACTGTTCTCTTGCTTGTTCCTCTGTAAAACCAAGAAGTTTGAACATCTTTTCTTGAACGTCTTTTTCAAAAATCCGAATCGACCCTCCGCCAAGTTCATATCCATTTAACACTAAGTCATATGCTTGAGCCCGCATTTTGAGAGGGTCTTTCTCAAAGTACTCCAAGTCCTCACGAAACGGCATAGTAAACGGATGATGCAATGCATAATAGCGGCCGTCTTCTTCATTATATTCAACGAGCGGCCAATCCGTAATCCATAAAAATTCAAGTTTATCTTCTTCGATCAGCCCTAAATCTTTTCCTAGTTTTAATCTGAGAGCCCCCAACGAATCAGCAACAACATTCGGCTTGTCGGCAACAAACAGAAGCAAGTCTCCATTCTGTCCTTCAGCTGCTTGCAAAATACTATTTTGTTCATTTTCTGATAAAAATTTTGCAATTGGGCCTTTTACTTCATTTTCTTCTACTTTAAGCCAAGCCAAACCTTTCGCTCCATAATTGTGAACATACTCTTGGAGAGCATCTAGATCTTTGCGTGAAAATTCGTCTTTTTTTCCTTTTACATTGATTAGCTTTACTTGCCCTCCACCTGCAACTGCTTGACTGAAAACTTTGAAAGCGGAGTTTTTCACAATTTCAGATACATCAACAAGCTCCAGGTCGAATCGAACGTCCGGCTTGTCCGACCCAAAGCGCGCCATCGCCTCATCATATGGCATGCGTTGGAATGGAAGAGTAAGCTCGATTCCTTTCACTTCTTTTAACACATGAGCCATCATCTTTTCGGTTAGATTCATAATATCTTCTTGGCTCATAAAAGAAGTTTCTATATCTATTTGGGTAAATTCCGGCTGTCTGTCTGCGCGCAAATCCTCATCGCGGAAGCATCTTGCAATTTGATAATATTTATCAAATCCTGAAACCATTAGAAGCTGTTTGAATATTTGCGGCGATTGCGGGAGCGCATAAAATTCCCCCTCATGGACGCGAGAAGGGACAAGATAGTCCCGTGCTCCTTCCGGTGTGCTTTTCGTTAAAATGGGGGTTTCCACATCAATAAATCCATTTTCATCCAAAAAGTTGCGAATCGCTCTCGTAATTTGATG
The DNA here is from genome assembly GCF_038000355.1 of Aeribacillus sp. FSL M8-0235. Taxonomy (NCBI): domain Bacteria; kingdom Bacillati; phylum Bacillota; class Bacilli; order Caryophanales; family Bacillaceae; genus Aeribacillus; species Aeribacillus sp. FSL M8-0235. The sequence goes on from NZ_JBBOBW010000001.1 coordinate 2,655,092, forward strand.
CCGCATTTTTAACGTTTCAAACATGACTGGACGGCGCAAATCTAAATAACGGTATTTTAAACGAACCTCTTCGGAAATGTCCGCTTTTTGATCCGCAAGTGAAAAAGGAGGAGTTTTGGCGCTGTTTAAAATGGTTACCGATTGAACAACCACTTCCACTTTTCCTGTTCGAATGTTCGGATTAATCGTCTCTTCCGATCTTTTCACCACTTCGCCTTCAATGTCCAATACATACTCGCTGCGGATTTTTTCAGCTATTTCTAACGCTTCCTTTGAAACTTCAGGATTAAAAACAATTTGGACAACTCCTGTCCGGTCGCGCAAGTCGATAAAAATAAGTCCTCCTAAATCGCGGCGTCTTTGCACCCATCCTTTTAAAACGACCTTTTCGCCGATTGCTTTTTCGGAAATTTCTCCACAATAATACGAACGTCCAAACATCCTACATACTCTCCTTTACTTTCTCTCTTTTATATACTCTGCAAGTCGTTCAAATGCCACCGCATCTTGTTCGCCTGTTGCCATGTTTTTTACGTTCGCCACGCCTTTTTCTAATTCCTCATCACCTATGATGATGACAAATTTGGCTTGAAGCCTGTCCGCTTGCTTCAGTTGTGCTTTCATTTTCTTATTTTCATAATCTTTGTCTGCAGAAATGCCGGCTTTCCGCATTTCCTGCAATAGAGATACCGACCGTTCCTTCGCCCGATCTCCCAGTGCCACAATATAACAATCTAGACCTTTTTCAATCGGAAGAGCGATGTTTTCAGCATCAATTGCTGCTAACAGGCGTTCAATGCTTAAAGCAAAGCCGATCCCCGGCGTGCTTGGCCCTCCGGCTTCTTCGACCAAGCCGTTATATCTTCCGCCGCCGCATAAAGTCGTAATCGCCCCAAACCCTTCCGCATTGCTCATGATTTCAAATGCTGTATGGTTATAATAATCCAATCCGCGGACGAGATTTGGATCGATTTCATACTCAATGCCAAGCTCCGTTAAATATTTTAACACTTGATCAAAATATTGCTTTGATTCATCGTTTAAAAAGTCAATGATGGAAGGGGCGCTTTTCATCAATTCATGCTCGCGGTCTTGTTTACAATCAAGTATTCTTAACGGATTTTGCTCAAGCCGCTTTTGGCAATCAGAGCAAAATTCTCCAATTCTCGGCTTAAAATGGTTGACTAAAGCAGCACGATGTGCAGCTCTGCTCTCTTGATCTCCCAAACTGTTAATGACAAGCTTCAATTTTTTTAAGCCGAGCGATTGATAAAACGCCATCGCCAAAGAAATAACTTCAGCATCCAGCGCAGGGTCGTCCGAGCCGAGAGCCTCCACACCGAATTGAACAAATTGCCGAAAACGCCCTGATTGCGGTCTTTCATACCGAAACATCGGACCGATGTAAAAAAGCTTTACAGGCTGGTTCGGATCTGCGTACATTTTCTTTTCAACAAAAGCGCGGACGACTGCTGCCGTTCCTTCCGGTCTTAATGTTAAACTTCTTCCTTTCCTGTCGGAAAAAGTGTACATTTCTTTTTGGACAATATCGGTTGATTCGCCTACACCCCTTTGAAATAATTCCGTATGTTCAAAAATGGGGGTTCGAATTTCTTGAAAGCGATAAAGACGGCATATTTCCCTAGCTTTTTTCTCAACATATTGCCATCTTGAAGCCTCCGACGGCAAAATATCCTGTGTACCTCGCGGGATTTGAAAAGCCATTGTCGATTCTCCTCCACTTATAAAATAAATTCCATAAAAAAACCCGTCCCCTGACGATTCCCGTAGGGACGGGAGAGTCTCCCGTGGTGCCACCCTAATTGAAGCAATGCTTCCACTTAAAAGTTAACGCCTATTTACGTTTCCTCCTACTTTTACACCTTTCAGAGGAAAACCTCCGGAGTGTTCTTCACTAAGCGATCATGGGGAAAGGCTTTCAGCCTAAGGCCTTTCCTCTCTGTCCATGTGCATCCCAGCTACTTGTCTCCGTCATCGGTTGTTTATGTACGTTATTTTTAAATCTAGAATTTTATATTATCATACGAACAATACTGTGTCATGTCAAGAACGGCTGAGCCGATCACGGAGCTTTTTCGCCTCCTCTTGATTTAAACCATGCTCAAACGAAACCTCTATTAAAATATCCTGCATCGTACGATCACTGAAAGAAATACCAAACTGGTCATGAAAAATTGATGCGGAGAAAGAATGTTTTTCACTGGACCGCATATTTTTCCCCTTTCTTTTTCATCAGAATTTGCGTCTTAGTCTTCCCGCAAAAAAATGAAAAAATACTCAATGTAAAAAAGGAAATGCCGAAATAAAATAGAAATAGTTTTTTGCATGAATGTGAAAGGAGCATGGCCATTGCGAAAAAAATGCTTTTTAATCGTTCTGTTGCTTTCACTGCTTTTTACTTCTACCGCTCCAGTTTTTCATTCAGCCCAAGCGGATACGCAAAATGCAGTCATTAAGCAAGATAAAGTAAATGTCCGGACAGGTCCCGGTTTAAGCTATCCCGTAATGAAAAGCGTTCGGTACGGTGAAAAATACCCGATTGTCGCAAGGAAAGGAGATTGGGTGAAAATTCAATTAAAACAGGGCTCTTCCGGGTGGGTAGCCGATTGGCTTCTTTCAGTAGAAACCGAGCTTCAAAAAAAGGATTATGTCGTTTCTACGACTACCGGGTTAAGAATCCGTTCTGGCCCCGGGACAAACTATAAAGTTGTTGGACAGTTTCCTAAAGGGGAAAAAGCGCATGTGTTGATGAAACAGGGGAAATGGGTGAAAATTTCCTATAATGGCCGGCAAGGATGGGTCTCTTCTGCATATGTAGCTCCAGCAGCAAGCAAAACTCCTTCGAATCAGAAGCATAGCCTCGGTACGGTTACAGCCACTATATTAAATGTTCGTTCAAAACCAAATGCACAATCATCAATTACCGGCAAGCTGACAAAAAACATGAAAGTTGAAATCATTTCGGAACAAGGCAATTGGTATAACATTCGCTACAACAATGTGACGGGGTGGGTGTCGAAGCAATATATTACCAAAGCAGCAGCTAAAAGCAGCAGCACTTCCCCGCAAAAAGGAAGGATTACAGCCAGTTCGTTAAATGTTAGAAGCGGTCCGTCTTTACACTCAAAAATTGTCGGTACCATTAAAAAAGGAACAGAGGTAGAAATCATAGGTGCAAACGGAGATTGGTATCAAATTAGATATGCGAAAAACAAAACAGGCTGGGCATCCAAAAGATATATCGAAGCTGGCTCAAAGAAAACAAACGGCGCTCAATCAGTTGTCCTTTTATACGACGGAACAAATTTGCGCAGTGCACCTTCCACTTCTGCAAAAATTGTTCAAAGAGGAAACAAAGGGCAGACTTTTCCAATTGTAGGGATTTATAATAATTGGTATAAAATTCAGCTCCGAAACGGTCAAACAGCTTATGTAGCAAGCTGGGTCGTCACAACAACAAGCGAAAACAATTCCAATAAAGGGACAAGCATACCGTCAAACGGTAAAAAAGTCATTATCGATCCGGGCCACGGAGGCTATGACAGCGGGACGATCGGTGTCAGAGGGACGCTGGAAAAACATTTAACCTTAAAAACAGCTAAACTTGTGTACAACAAATTAAAAAGAGCAGGTGTAAATGCAGTTTTAACTAGAAGCGACGATACATATATCAGCCTGCAATCCCGTGTAGGAATTTCTGTAAAAAACAACGCAAACGCCTTTGTGAGCATCCATTATAATAGCTCAATCATTCCAAGCGCAAATGGAATCACAACTTTTTATTACAATTCTGCAAAGGATAAAGCATTAGCAAATGTAATTCACAAAGAGATGGTGAGGCATGTCAATTTAAGAAACCGCGGTGTTCAATTTGGAAATTATTTTGTGCTGCGTGAAAATAAACGTCCTGCTGCTTTGCTTGAACTAGGTTTTTTGAGCAATCCTATGGAAGAGTGGACAGTCAGCACAAACGCTTACCAAGAGAAAATCTCACAAGCGATTTATAAAGCGGTCGTCAAATATGTAAACTCCTGTAGATGAGCAATTTTCATAACAATAATTACCATACCAAAAGAGACAAACAGGGTACCCCTTATGCCACATGGAGCTGTTTTTTGACAACATCAATGGGAATATCTTGCTTCGCTGCATGGTAAATGAACTCGACGAGACTATGCCCTTTCTTCGTTCGGAGAAGATCAAGCCCAGTAGAGAAATCCCGGTTGGACTCGACCATACTGTACACATAAGCGAGTTGCACCAAGATCCAATACCGTTTCACCGCCCGACGTTGACGAACGCGGTACCCATCGAGCTTCAGCTGGTCTTTCGCTTGTCGAAAAAAGCATTCGATCGACCAACGTTGGGCATAGTAGCGCAAGATCTCTTCATCGCTTAGCTCCCGGTCGGTGCTCAAGACGCAGTGAAGATGTTCGGGTGTCATCGGCTGATCGGCTTTCCAAGCCAACAACACAACGGCATCATCGAGACCTTTCAGCGATCCCTCGTAGCGATACACGCGATAACGCTCTTCTCCCACCGTGACGAGATGGGTGTCGTTCGGTTCGATATAGCGGGCAAACTGTTTGGCTTGGATGGCGATGCCTTTCGGATAGAGAATCCGGTTCGTTTTGAGCATCGCGATGACGTGAAATCCTTTTTTCAGACAGGCTTCCACGAGCGCTTGCGATGGATACCACGAATCCATCAGCACATAAACGGGACGGCGTACATCCAAAGAAGAAAGCATCTCGATCGCGAGTTCCCCCTTGCTTTTCCCAGCCGCCTTGTCGTAGAGGCGGAACGCAAAGGGAAAAGCCTGGGTCATCGTATGAACCATGAGCCAAACAAGAGAATGTCCCCAGATCGACTTTTTCTCTGTGTGAGAATAGTGCCAATCACACCCTTGAATGGCGTGCGTTGCCCGTGACGAAGGCTTGATTTTTTGGCAAATCGTATCATCGATCGAAACAAAAAGGGGTTGATTTTTCTGTTTGGCGATCCGTTCGACACGATGAAGCATCCATTGCTGGAGTTTGCGAAGCAGCGTCTCTTCATCCCAAGGGCTTTTCGTGAAAAAATGGCTGAGTGTCGTTCGATGATTGGGGTGAAAGCTCCAATGATGAAGATCGGTCAACGTTCCAGAAAAGCCTTTCGTGATCATCGCATCCACGATATGAACGAGATGCTTCATGACAGGTTTTGAAAAATAAAGTGCCAACCCCAACATCGTGAAAAACTTGTGGATTCCTTGATGATGTGCTAATCTATTCATGAGACATGAACCTCCTTGTGTGAATGGTTTGTTGGCACATCTATTCTAACCAAGGAATCGGGTTCATGTCTCCTTTTTTGTTTCGATGTAAATTTATGTTAGTGATTTTGCTCATCTACTGTAAACTCATAAAAAAATCGTGAGCAGCTCGCTCACGATTTTTTTATTTGCTTTCGATAATCAATGTTACTGGGCCAACGTTTGTAAATTCAACAGCCATCATCGCTCCGAAAGAACCCGTTTCAACACGTACGCCTTTTTCTCTCAGTTTGTCGTTGAAAGATTCATATAGTTTTTCAGCAATATCCGGTTTGGCTGCTTGCATAAAATTTGGCCTTCTTCCTTTCCGGCAATCGCCGTACAGCGTAAATTGGGAGACGGATAAAACTTCGCCCCCAACATCTAAAAGAGATAAATTCATTTTCCCTTCTTCATCCTCAAATATGCGCAAATTGGCCACTTTATCCGCTAAAAACTCTGCATCTTTTTCCGTATCCTCGTGTGTAACACCGACTAGCACCATTAAACCGAACTCAATCGAACCAACAACTTGTCCATCTACTTTGACATTTGCATTCCTTGCTCGTTGTACTACAACTTTCATCATATATTTCCTTTCTTAATTCATAATTCTCCGCACTGAATATACATCCGGTATTTGCTTGATCCGATCCACAACTTTTTGAAGATGGCTGACATTTTGAATCGAAATTCCTAAATGGATGTTCGCTACTTTGTTACGGTCCGTTCTTCCCGAAATTGTCGTAATGTTTGTCTTCGTCTCTGTTACAGACTGGAGCACTTCATTTAATAAGCCGCGCCGGTCAAAACCTAAAATCTCAATTTCCACATTGTATTCCTTCCGGCCGTCCAGCTGATTTTCCCATTCCACTTCAATTAACCTGTCTTTTGCATCCTCTTTATTGACATTTGGACAATCAGACCGGTGAACAGATACCCCTCTTCCTTTTGTAATAAATCCGACAATATCATCGCCAGGGACTGGGTTGCAGCAGCGGGAAAGCCTGATTAACAAATTATCAATACCCTTTACAGACACTCCTGCATCACGGCGCTTCGGCCGCCTTGCACCTTGTTGAACCACCTTTTCCATCAATTTTTCCTGCTCTTCTATATCCCGCTGTTTGCGAATTTTTTCGACTAGGCGGTTTGCAACCTGTAAAGCAGTAATGCCGTTGAAGCCAACCGCCGCATACATATCGTCCTCGTTTGAAAAATTGAATTTTTCCGCGACACGTTTTATATTTTCCTGAGTAAGGACTTCTTTCACATCAAAATCCATCGCTTTAATTTCTTTTTCAATTAATTCTTTTCCTTTTTCAACATTCTCCTCTCGGCGCTGCTTTTTGAAAAATTGGCGAATTTTATTTTTCGCTTGAGAGGTCTGCGTCAATTTAAGCCAATCTTGGCTCGGACCGTAAGAATGCTTCGACGTCAATATTTCCACTATATCTCCGGTTTTTAATTTATAATCAAGAGGCACTATTTTTCCGTTTACTTTTGCTCCGATCGTCTTATTGCCTATTTCAGAATGAATTCTGTAGGCGAAATCAATCGGAATTGACCCGGCGGGAAGCTCAATGACATCTCCTTTTGGAGTAAATACAAACACCATGTCAGAGAACAGATCAACTTTCAATGCCTCCATAAATTCTTCGGCGTTGGAAGAATCGTTTTGAAACTCCAATATTTCTCTAAACCAGCTCAGTTTTTTATCAAAAGATGTAATGCTTTTTCCTTCTTTATAAGCCCAATGGGCGGCAATCCCGTATTCAGCGATCGCATGCATTTCGTATGTGCGAATTTGAACCTCAAGGGGATCCCCCTTCGGACCGATGACAGTCGTGTGAATGGATTGATACATGTTTGTTTTTGGCATTGCAATATAATCTTTAAATCTGCCAGGCATCGGCTTCCAGCATGTGTGAATGATGCCAAGCACTGCGTAGCAGTCTTTTATGCTGTTCACAATAATTCGCACAGCCAGCAAATCATATATTTCGTTAAATTGTTTATTTTGGAGAACCATTTTTCGATAAATGGAATAAATATGCTTCGGCCGGCCGTACAGCTCTGCCTTTATCTTTACTTCTTCAATTCGCTTCTTTAAATCTTCAATTACCTCTTCAACATACTTTTCCCGTTCTGCACGTTTCTTTTTCATCAAATTGACAATTCGGTAGTATTGCTGCGGATTTAAATACCGCAAGGCTGTATCTTCAAGTTCCCATTTGATTTTTGAGATTCCGAGGCGATGGGCGAGAGGAGCAAATATTTCCAACGTTTCATTGGCGATTCTTCGCTGCTTTTCCTGCGGCAAATGTTTTAACGTACGCATATTGTGAAGACGGTCTGCCAGTTTAATTAAAATGACCCGAATGTCCTTCGCCATAGCGACAAACATTTTCCGGTGATTCTCCGCCTGCTGCTCTTCTTTTGATTTATATTTAATTTTTCCCAGCTTTGTTACTCCATCCACAAGCATAGCGACTTCATCGTTAAATTCTTGTCGAAGCTCGTCTAATGTCACATCCGTATCTTCCACAACATCATGTAAAAAGCCGCCGGCAATCGTTGTAGGATCCAGCTCCAAATCTACTAGAATCCCGGCAACCTGCACCGGATGCATAATATATGGTTCGCCTGATTTGCGATATTGCCCATGATGGGCGTTTTTTGCAAACTCGTATGCTTTTTTTATAAACTCTATATCGTCAGGCGGAAGATACTTTTCCGCTTTTTCGAAGATCTGTTCAGCTGTCAACATTTGTTCGTTTGCCATGGGATCACCTTTAATTGTATATACGTTATTGTTTTTATTATTAAATAAAATTAACAAACATGTAAAGAGAAGAATACGATCCTTTTGAAAAGGGGTAAAAAAAATAGAGCTGCTGCAGCTATTTTGCGAGTGGATGGAAAATATTACAATTTCTAAAGTTTTTCATTTTATTGTTTTAAAAAAAAGCACCCATTAAGAGTGCTTCATTTATAGATTTGCGCCGATTAATATTTAATCAATGCTAATATATCATAGCCTTCAAGCCTTTTTCTGCCCTCAAGATAAGACAATTCAATTAAAAAGGCAATGCCGGCAACCTCTCCGCCAAGCTGTTCCACTAATTTAATGGTAGCTTCAATCGTTCCTCCAGTCGCCAGCAAATCATCGGTTATTAACACTCGCTGGCCAGGCTTAATCGCATCTTTATGAATGGTTAATGCATCTTTTCCGTACTCAAGCCCGTATTCCACCTTGATCGTTTCGCGCGGAAGCTTGCCTTCTTTTCGAACAGGTGCAAAACCAACTCCGAGAGAGTAAGCAACTGGGCAGCCGATGATAAACCCTCTTGCTTCTGGACCGACAACAATATCAATCTTCTTTTCACGCGCATATTGAACAATTTGGTCTGTTGCATATTTAAATGCTTCCCCGTTGTCCATTAATGTTGTGATATCTTTAAAAGAAATGCCCGGTTTTGGAAAATCTTCAACAATTGTCACGTATTTTTTTAAATCCATCACTCGTCCTCCTCGGTTGTTTACCATTCATGAACTTGTAAAAATTTATCGGCATCTCGTTTCAAGACTGCCTTTTCAAACCATTCCTTCAGTTCTTGATAAGAAGAATAGAGAAGCTGCTGTTCCAGTTTCATTTGATCCAGCTTCTGCTGATATGTCCCGGATTCTGATAAATCCCGTTTTTTCACCTTTTTGTTTAATGTAATCACACCATTGTTTATTGTAACAAATTCAAGTTCAAAAAACACCTTTGTCATAAAAAAGATCGTTTCTTTTGTCCAGCCACGGTATTTGGCTAAATCTTCCCCATATTTTTTGTAATCGAAAGAACTTTTTTTCGTTAAGAATGCGTAATACCATTTAAAATGCTCTCTTGTCGGCATTGTTTGAAAAAAGTGGTCTGCATGCTGATAAAAAATAGCATAAATTCTTTCAGGCATTCCTTGCTCAAATGCTGAAACAAGAAATTCGATTGCCGGGGGCATATCGAGAAATACAACATACTTATTGGAAACATCTATATTTTTGTAATCCTTTATTTCTGATATTATATGAATTTCATGAATGTACGGTTGATCTTTATATAATTTTATAGATTCTTCATGAAAGGCGATCAGCAATCGTTTTTCAGCAGGAAGTTTAGAGAGCAAAGCCTCCGTTCCTCTTGAACCTCGCCAATCAAAAAGCTGCCACGCTGGCACGGCAAGGTCTTGAAGCAATAGCTGCGGCTTTTTTACATAATTCCATTCGTTGATCGCAAGCTCACCGACAATAGAAACGTTTGCGAAAGGAGATATTTCTTCTGCCAATTCTCCCTGTCCAAAGCCGACGACATCTAATTCAAATTCCTTCTCCTCAATCTTCATTTTCAAATGATTTCCGTTTACCCCAATTTTTCTAACATCTGCCGCATTGACATTCTCTAGTAAAAAGAGCGGCTTCGGATTATCGACTCCGAAAGGGGCAAGCTTCTCCAGCTCTTCGACTGCTTTTATTGTGACATGCTCCAATGAACAGGCACATTCAATGTTTTTTACGGGAATAAAATCTTCATCTGAAAGCTGACTATTTGCAAGATCGATCATTTTTTGGCGCAGCTCGTCAATATGCTCTGCTTTCAGCGTCATGCCAGCAGCCATCGTATGGCCTCCAAAATGAGGGAGAAGCTCCCTGCATTCCGATAAGTTTTTAAATAGATCAAACCCTTGAATGCTTCGCGCAGACCCTTTGGCAAGACCTGTCTCACGATCAATGCTCAACACGATGGCAGGACGGTAAAATTTTTCGACCAATCTGGAAGCAACGATTCCGATCACTCCAGAATTCCAGTTTTCTTTTGCGACGACTAAAACAGGATTGTCTTCGATTGGAAAATTTTTCTCAATTTCCTTAATCGCTTCGTCCGTTATCTCTTGTACAAGCTTCTGCCTTTGCTTATTTAATTGATCGATTTCCTTAGCAAGCATATCAGCTTTTTCTTTATCATCTGTCAACAACAATTCAACGGCAGGATCGGCTTCTTGCAGCCTCCCTGCCGCATTAATTCTCGGTCCTAAAACAAATCCTATCGTTTCCTCATTTACGGAAGATTTGTCCACTCCAGCAATGGAAAGAAGCGAATTTATGCCAGGTCTTGTCGTCGTTTTTAATTTTTCAATCCCTTTTTTCGCAAGAAGCCGATTTTCTCCGTATAGAGGTACTAAATCAGCAATTGTTCCAATGGCTGCGATCTCTATCAGAGATTCTGGAACCTTTCCATAAAGGGCATGGGCCATTTTAAAAGCAACGCCTACACCTGCCAGCTCCTTAAAAGGATATGTTGAATTTGGCAATTTCGGATGAATGATCGCATACGCATCAGGCAAAACAGGCCCCGGTTCATGATGGTCTGTGATAATGAGGTCGATTCCAAGCCTTTTGGCTAAATCCGCTTCATTGATTGCCGCGATGCCGGTATCAACTGTTATAATCAGCCTGCATCCTTTTTCATGAATCATTCGGAAAGCATGTTCGTTTGGCCCGTATCCTTCTGAAAATCGATTCGGTATGTAAAAATCGACGTTTGCCCCCAATTCCTTTAATGCCGTCAACAGGACGGCAGTGCTGGAAACGCCGTCCGCATCATAATCACCGTATACGACAATCTTTTCACCAGCGCGGATTGCTGCAAAAATACGCTCACATGCCCGCTCCATCCCATCCAACAAAAAAGGATCATGAAATGAAGGTTCCTTTATATGTAAAAACTCTTTTGCTTCTTCAACATTTTGAATGCCGCGATTCACAAGTAATCGAGCAGTCAAATATGTAATATTCAAAGAGTCGATTAATGCTCGAACAGCCTCTTCGTTGGACTCATCCCTATATAAACGATTCCAACGAAATTTAGATCTCAGCATAATTTCACCCCTCAACTTCTCCTATTATACAGAACGAAATGAAATGTTTTCAAACACTATTTTTAAGGTTATGTTTCTTCATAAGAAAGAGAGGGGCTGTCCGATGAGTTCCTAAAATGAAGGAGTTTGGAGAAATACATTGTGAAGGACAAAAATAATCGAATAAAATTTGTAAATGTCCTTCATAGAAGCAATGAAGTCCAACTGGAATAAATTGTATGCGCTGAATGTCCATCATAAAACTTTTGGAGAACGTAATGAAGAAAGAGAGCATAAGAAGGGGGATGTCTAATAAGTCGTTTTTACGGCTTATTGACGCTCCCATTAATGTTTTAGAAATGTTGATATATCGGTGTTTATGATTTTTTGTTTTCAATGGCGATTTGACTTTCAAAGACAGCCCCTAAACACAAGATAGGAAAAATAGTCTGTCCGATAAATCCCTAAAATGAAGGAGCCCCAAAAAGTCAGTTAACCCTGACTTTTTGGACAGCCCCTTCGAACTTTTACAGCGGCTGTTCACTAGTTTTCTTTTACAGAACGTTTTTCAATTTGCTTCCATTTCCAAACGAGCCAAAGCTGGCTGGCGATAAACAAAGAGGAATAAACGCCTGCGATCAATCCAACCAACAAAGCAATCGAGAAATTTAAAATGGACGAGCTTCCGAATAAAATGAGAGCGACAACAGCAAAGATCACGGTTAAAACGGTGTTAATCGATCTTGTAAAGGTTTGCCGCAAGCTTTTGTTGACAATTTCCGCAAGCTGCTCAAATGTTTTTATTTTTTTCGCTTTTCCCATGTTTTCTTTTATACGGTCAAACGTAACAATCGTATCGTTGATCGAGTAACCAATAATCGTCAACACGGCCGCGATAAATGTAATGTCTACTTCAAGACGGGTGATGCTGAAAAAGGAAATGATAAAAAAGGCATCGTGCAATAGGGCAAGCACAGCTGCAAGCGCCATATAAAATTCAAAGCGGATGGATACATATATGATAATCCCAATGGAAGCAATTGCAACACCGATGAGAGCATTTCGCGCCAGCTCTTTTCCGACTGTTGGCGAAACCGTGCTTATATTTGGCTCTATCCCATACAGCTCTGTGAAATGTTCTTTTACATTTGAAATCGTTTCTTTATCAAATGCGCCTACAAATCGTACAACTGCTGTGCTTTTATCATTACCAGATAATACAATTTCATCCGGCTTAAGCCCGATTGATTTGAACTCTTTTTCGATTGTATCAGCCGATAGCGGCTCATTTGTCGCTAGCTCGACCCGCGTTCCGCTCGTAAAATCGATGCTTAGATTCAATTTAGCAACAAAGAGGATGATGATGCCTGCGACAATTAATACACTTGATAAAACGAAAAACTTCTTCCGATGTTTAACAAAATCAATATGATCAAAGCGAGTTGGGACATCGGTATCTTTATTCGTTTTCGTAATATCCAAAATATCGCTTTTCCTCACGCCAAACCAATGCGGCTTTTTGTCAAATGCCCGGCTCTCTACGAGCAATCCGAGCAGCAATCTACTTAAATAAATCGCCGTAAGGAAGGATATAATAATGCTGACAATGAGCATTGTCGCAAATCCTTTTACAGAGCTTGTTCCAAAAATAAATAAAACAACAGCTGCGAGTATTGTCGTAATATTGGCATCAAAAATGGTTAAAAGCGATCTTTTGTTTCCTGCTTTAAAAGCAGATCGGACACTTTTTCCAAGCTTTAATTCATCCTTAATTCGTTCGTCTGTAATAATGTTCGCGTCAACTGCCATCCCAACCCCTAAAATAAGGGCGGCGATCCCCGGCAATGTAAGCACCGCATGCATCCAATTGTACACAACTAAAATGAGGTATATGTATGAAACAAGCGTGATAGATGCGATCAATCCCGGCAAGCGATAGTAAAAGATCATGAACAGCATAATGAGGCCTACGCCGACGTAACCCGCATAAATGGTTGATTGCATCGCTTCTTCCCCATATTTTGCCCCGACAGAAGTTGAATAAATTTCGTGCAGCTTCACTGGCAATGCACCAGCATTCAGCAAACTTGCTAATTGCTGCGCTTCTTCTACCGTAAATTGTCCTTCAATCGTGACGGTAGTCGTATCAAACACTTCATTTACGTACGGATCGGACAAAAATTTCGGATTCGCTTTTGCTGCTTCTTTTTTATACGAGTCGCCTTCTTCCCAATCAAGCCATATGATCAGCTTATTTTCAGGCGCCATTTTTACTATTTTCTCTGTCACTTCTTTAAATTTTTTCGCATCCTTTAGCTCAACGACAACGTTCGGTTTACCGTTTTGGTCAAATGATTGCTTGGCACCGCCTTGCACTAAGTCTGAACCGTTTAGTAATTCTTTGTCATTGACATCACGAAAGGTCAGCTCTGCCTGCGTCGACAAAATTTTCCGAGCTTCAGTCTGATCCGTCACGCCTGCAAGCTGAACGCGAATTCGGTCATTCCCTTCTATTTGGATATTTGGTTCGCTCACTCCAAGAGCATTCGCCCTTTTGTCCAGCGCTTCAACTGCATTTAAAAGGGCTTGACGGTCAATTTTATCTCCTTTATTTACCGGCTTCACTTCATATAAAACTTCAAAGCCGCCTTTTAAATCAAGACCAAGCGTAATGCCTTCTACGATTGGTTTTGTCGTTGCGCCAGTCAAACCTAAAAGGGCGAAAACAATGATAAAAAATGATATAATTCGGCCTTTTTTTGCCATGTTGATCCTCCTCAAGCTTATATGCGAAACATCGCCTTATCATCTTTAGGTTAATTCTTTTAATATTTCTTGTCCTTCTTTACTATCTAACCATTTTGCATCTTTCATAAACTCAATGGTCGTATAATTCATGAAATCGGACACTTTCACTGACATAATCCCTTCTACTAACCGATGTACTCTGACACCCTCAATTTTTTTCCATTTTTTTCTTTTCAAAAAAGCCCACAATTCATCCTCTGTCATTTTATCGTATCCATACAGCCGGAATTCTTCGAGCTTGCTTTTCAAAAACGGCCTTAAATACTTGCGATAGGCATCTACCGAATAGTTCTCCACTTTTATGCTCCTTTCTTAAAAGGTTGTCATGCCTGTACTTCGAGTCTGCATATAGTAATTGTATATGATATCAAGTTTTTTGAGAAGGCAGGGAGAAAAATGCCGAAGCAAACCTTTTTAAAAGGAATGCTCATTTTAATGACGGCAGGCCTCATCACAAGAATTCTCGGTTTTATTAATCGAATTGTCATAGCCAGAATGATTGGAGAAGAAGGGGTTGGCCTCTACATGATGGCGATGCCTACGTTTGGCCTTGTCGCAGCAGCTACACAGCTCGGTTTGCCGGTTGCCATCTCCAAGCTGGTCGCGGAAGCGGATGCAATAGGAGACAGCAAAAAGGTAAAAAAAATACTGGTTGTATCTTTAACAATTACGTGCAGTTTAAGCATTATCATCGCACCGCTTGTGTTGTTTTCCGCCTCATATATTTCTGAAACATTGCTTACAGACCCAAGAACATTCTTTCCTTTGATTTCCATCACTCCTGTAATTCCTATTATTGCTGTATCCTCTGTTTTGAGAGGCTACTTTCAAGGAAAACAAAACATGACGCCTGCGGCATTCTCCCAGGTGCTTGAGCAAGCGGTCAGAATCGCCTTTATCGCCGTTTGTACAAAAGCTATGCTGCCTTACGGAATCGAATATGCAGCCGCTGGCGCCTTTGTTGCGGCAGCAATTGGAGAACTTGCTTCCTTACTTTACTTACTAATAGCGTTCCGTTTCAAAAAGCAAATTCGAGTGAGAAAATCGTTTTTCCGTTCGTTAAAAAAGGGAAAAGAAACATTCAGTCAGCTCATGAAAATTGCCCTGCCGACAACCGGCAGCCGATTTATCGGCAACATTTCATGGTTTCTCGAACCGATCGTTGTTTCACACAGTTTACTGATCGCCGGCGTTCATTCATCTTTAGCTACAAAACAATATGGGGAATTGACGGGGTATGCGCTTCCTTTATTAATGCTTCCCTCTTTCATAACTTTTTCGCTGTCAACATCATTAGTGCCCGCATTAAGCGAAGCGATTGCCCAAAAAAGGATTCGATTAGCAGAATATCGGCTGAGGCAAGCTTTAAGGCTCTCGCTTGTTACAGGCGGACTAGCAGTTGTTATTTTATACGTGTACGCTGAACCGATCATGATCTTTATGTATGGAAATGCTCAATCTGCCATCTATGTGAAAGTTATGGCTCCTTTTTTCATCTTTTATTATTTCCAAGGTCCACTGCAAGCAGCATTGCAAGCATTAAATTTAGCAAAAGCAGCGATGACCAACAGTTTAATCGGTTCCATTTTAAAAACAGCGCTCATTTTTGTTTTCGCAACTAGGCCGCAGCTCGGCATAATCGGCGCAGCTCTTGCCATTATAAGCGGGTTTATGATCGTTACTCTTCTTCATTATGCAACGGTGCTGAAAGTGTTTAAGTTCACAATTTATTTAAGAGACTATGTTCTATCTTTTGCAGCCATTTTCTTAACAGGTTGGATCTCCTATCATATTTACGATATCTTATTGGAACAACTGCATTTGCTGCCAAAGTTAATGTATGCATGCATGATCACAACAGTTATTTACAGTCTGTTTCTTATCATCTTTCGACTAGTCGAAAAGGAAGAAGTAAAGCGAATTCCCCTAATCGGTCCGTATATAGCAATCTTTATTCCGATGCAGAAAAATCGTTAAAATCTATCCGTTTCATTCCTTTCACCCTGATCTGGCAATTTTAATTCTAAATCTTTTTTTTATGAATATGCTTGTATAAAAGTGATTACCCTTGTACGGGTGAACATGGGAGGAGATGAATGGATGATTGAAGCAAAGCGGTGGGGGAAAGCTGTATTTTACGGTGTTTTTACCATTTTGATCATTGCTTTGATTTCCAGTTTTCTTTTATCTATTTTATTACGATTTACTAGTTTAACAGAAGATTCGCTCTTTTGGGTCATCACATCTATAAGTTTTTTAGCCGTTTTTATCGGAGGTTTTATAGCTGGCGGAAAAGGTAAAGAAAAAGGGTGGCTTTTAGGCGGTGCGACAGCGGTTGCTTACACGGGAATTGTGTTGTTGTTTCAATTTTTAGGTTACGGAAAAACGCTTTCGCCAGAATCGCTATTATATCACGGTGGATTTTTAATCACTTCAATAGTTGGAGGAATGCTGGGAGTCAATATTTCGTCGCCAAAACGGCAGGCTTAAAAAGAAAAAGGCTGACATTTAAGTCAGCCCTGTTTTTTGTAGAACTATGATTGTTCTACGACTTCTCTCACAGCATTTCGGTCAAAAGTTAAGCGGGAGCCGTCTCCCGTACGGATGACGATTTTATCTTCATCCAATGAATCAACCGTCCCATGCAAACCGCCAATCGTTACGATTTTATCACCCTTCTTCAAGTTTGCCTGCATGTCACGGATTTGCTTTTGCCTTTTTTGCTGAGGTCTGATCAACAAAAAGTAAAAAATAGCAATCATCAGCACAAAAGGCAGCACTGTTGCTACAAAATTCTCCGACATTTCTTCACCCCTTTCTAAGCATTAAAAGTTTTTCGCATTTGGTTTATTGAATCCGTACCGTTCAAAAAATTCTTCTCGGAAATCTCCTAAACGGTCTTCACGGATTGATTCCCTAATCTGCTCCATTAATTTTATCAAAAAATAGAGATTATGGTAAGATGTTAATCGAATCCCAAATGTTTCATTGCTTTTAATTAAATGTCTGATATAAGCACGTGAATAATTTCGGCAAACGTAGCAATCACAAGATTCATCCAATGGACCGAAATCGCGCGCATATTTCGCATTTTTTACGACAAGCCGACCTGTTGATGTCATTAAGGTGCCGTTGCGCGCAATTCTAGTAGGAAGCACGCAATCAAACATATCAATGCCCCGAATCGCTCCATCTATCAGTGAATCTGGAGAACCGACCCCCATCAAATAACGAGGTTTGTCACTTGGCAATAAAGGCACGGTAAATTCTAGCACACGATTCATCACTTCTTTCGGTTCACCGACAGAAAGACCACCAACCGCATATCCCGAAAAATCAAGCGAGACAAGATCGCGTGCGCTTTGCTTCCGCAAGTTTTCATATTCGCCGCCTTGTACAATTCCAAACATCCCTTGTTCATTTTCTCTTTTATGAGCTGCTAGACAGCGTTCAGCCCATCTGGAGGTTCGTTCTACAGATTGTTTCATATAATCAAATGATGCCGGGTAAGGCGGGCATTCGTCAAATGCCATTATAATATCTGATCCGAGAGCATTTTGGATTTCAGTTGCTTTTTCTGGAGATAAAAACAGCTTGTCCCCGTTTAAATGATTGCGAAAATATACTCCCTCTTCTTCAATTCGCCGGAATTCGCTTAAGCTGAACACTTGAAATCCGCCGGAGTCGGTTAAAATCGCTCCATCCCAATTCATAAAAGAATGGAGACCTCCTGCCTCCTTAACGATATCTTCCCCTGGTCTGAGCCATAAATGGTATGTATTGCTCAAAATGATTTTTGCGCCAATTTCTTTTAATTCCTCCGGTGACATAGTTTTGACGGTCGCCAATGTTCCCACAGGCATAAACACCGGAGTTTCAAACGAACCGTGAGGTGTATGTACGATTCCAAGGCGGGCGCCTGTTTGTTTGCATGTTTTGATCAATTCATATCGAATAGGTGGCTTATTCAATGATAGCCCCTCCTTTATTCAGTGTACCTCTATTCTGTTTCAAATAATCAGCATGGCATCTCCAAAGCTGAAAAAACGGTATTTTTCCTTTATAGCCTCCTCATACGCGCGAAGAATTGTTTCTCTTCCAGCCAGCGCACTGACAAGCATGATCAGAGAAGACTTAGGAAGATGAAAATTTGTAACGAGTCCGTCTATTCCTTTAAAATTGTAGCCCGGATAAATAAAAATGTCTGTCCAACCGCTTTCTTCGACAAATTTGCCTCCATGTTTTCCAGCAATTGTTTCCAGCGTTCTTGTTGAAGTCGTACCGACTGCGATAATACGTCCTCCCTTTTCTCTTACTTCATTTAATAAGCGGGCCGTTCCCTCTGTCATTTGATAAAATTCCGCATGCATTTTATGTTCTGTAATGTTTGTGCTGCTGACTGGACGAAATGTCCCAAGCCCAACATGCAGCGTTATAAAAGCGATATGAATCCCTTTATTTTTTATATTTTCGAGTATTTCATCCGTGAAATGCAAACCTGCAGTCGGTGCAGCTGCTGAACCAATTTCTCGGGAATAAACGGTTTGATATCGTTCTTTATTATCAAGCTGCTCTTTAATGTATGGCGGCAATGGCATTTCCCCAAGCTGATCCAAAATTTCCAAAAAAATGCCTTCATATTGAAATTCAATGATTCTACCGCCGTGTTCAAGAGTTCCTACACATGTTCCTTTTAAAAGGCCGTTTCCGAAATTTAATGTTGTCCCTACTTTGACTCGCTTTGAAGGTTTTACAAGGGTTTCCCAAACATTCCCTTCTTTTTCTTTTAGCAATAAAACTTCCACTTTGGCCCCGGTTTCTTCTTTCACCCCGTACAATCTGGCCGGCATGACCCGCGTATCATTTAAAACAAGGCAATCACCCGGAGATACATACTCAATTAAGCTTTTAAATCTGCTGTGCGTAATATCTCCGCTTTTTTTATCAACAATCATTAATCTTGAAGCATCCCTCTCCTTCAACGGAGTTTGAGCAATCAGTTCCTCTGGCAATTCGAAGTCAAATAATTCGATATTCATCCTGTTCACCTAGCTTCTGTCCATTATTTAAACCGTCCTAAAAAAGAAAAAATGAACGTTAAAAGCAAACTAATGACAATGCATGTGACAATCGGAAAGAAGAAGGTGAAATTTCCTTTTTTTACTACGATATCTCCTGGCAGTCTTCCGACAACTTGCATAAATAAGCCGATAAAAAGCAAAATACCGCCAAGCACCATCAATAGCTTTGGAAATTCCGTCATCTTTTCGGCACCTCCATTTGAAAATGTTTATACACAAGATCTGTTACTATTCTTCCCCTCGGTGTTCGCCGAATAAAACCGATTTGCAATAAATACGGTTCATAAACATCTTCAATTGTGTGCGCTTCTTCACCGATTGTCGCTGAAATGGTCTCAATTCCAACGGGTCCTCCTTGGAATTTTTCAATGATCCCTAAAAGAAGTTTATGATCGATATGATCCAATCCAAGTTTATCCACTTGCAAACGCTCCAAGGCGTCTTCGGCAAGATGGGCGCTGATTTTTTCAAATCCGAGCACTTGCGCAAAATCCCTGACCCTTTTAAGAAGTCTGTTCGCAATTCTTGGCGTTCCCCGCGATCTTCTGGCTATTTCAACGGCTGCCTGCTCTTCAATCTCGATATTTAACAGATTGGCCGTTCGTTTGACTATCTTTGAGAGCTCGTGCTCTTGATAATATTCCAAGCGGCTTAACACACCAAATCGATCCCTTAAAGGAGCAGTTAATAAGCCGACTCTAGTTGTTGCACCAACAAGTGTAAACGGTGGCAGATCCAACCTGATCGTGCGGGCGCTTGATCCTTTTCCAATGACGATATCTATACAAAAATCTTCCATCGCTGGGTACAAGACTTCTTCGATCGAACGATTAAGCCGGTGAATTTCATCAATAAATAAAACATCCCCCGGTTCTAAAGAAGTGAGAATAGCCGCTAATTCTCCCGGCCGTTCAATCGCGGGCCCTGAAGTATGGCGGATATTCGTCCCCATCTCATTTGCGATAATCGTTGCAAGTGTTGTTTTCCCGAGCCCTGGAGGTCCATATAAAAGAACATGATCCAACGTTTCTTCTCTAAGCTTTGCCGCTTCAATAAATATTTTTAAGTTTTCCTTAATCTTTGATTGACCGATATATTGATCGAAAGATTGAGGACGAAGGCTGAATTCAAAATCTTTTTCTCCCGCTTCAGCTTCGCCTGCAACAATTCTTTCCTCCATTGCTATCACCTTATTTCAAAAGCAGTTTCAATGCTTTTTTCACATATTGATCAGTTGAGAGCGATTCACCTTCCAATGACGGCTTGATTTTTGCTATCTCTTTCTCACTGTATCCTAAAACTTTCAGTGCATCGATCGCTTCCATAAGCGAATGATTGCTATGTTTTTGGTTTGTTTGTACCTGATTAGCTAACATGTTGGAAGACGGTTCTGAAACGAATTCGACGAGCTTCCCTTTTAAATCTAAGATGATTTGCCTCGCTGTTTTCTTTCCGACACCAGGAAATTTTACTAAAAATGCTTCATCTTCATTTTCAATGGCCTCCACTACTTGCTTTGCATCCCCATAAGCCAGGATCGCCAGAGCACCCTTCGGACCGATTCCTGTTACGTTTAAAAGCTTGGAAAAGAGAGTCTTTTCTTCACGGCTTGAAAATCCGTACAGAGCGAGGAGATCCTCCCTTACATATTGATATGTATAAACTGTCACTTCTTTTTTTATATGTTTTTGATAGCTGAAAGGATTGGGAGTGAAAATTTGAAAGCCGATTCCGTTCCGATCGATCACAATTGAATCTATTGATATATGATCTACAACTCCGCGGATAAACTCAATCACTGCGTTCACCTCTCATCACTTAACCTATTTTAACATAAAGAACTCGCTCCGTCAGGGAAAGAACTGCAAAAATAAACCGATGCCAAAAGCATCGGTCCTTTTATTTGAATTCATCAGCAGAATAAGCTTTAAAGGTATTGATGACATTTAAATAATTCTCTTTATTTTTTACGGGAATTCCTCTTTTTAGTTGCAGGTGGCGATAGCTTTCCAGTTTTTTTATATCGATCTGGAAAAAAGACTGAATGACTTCATTGTCTGCGTCAGGCTTCCCGTTAAAAATCGACAAAGTCCCGTCTTCCATAATACCGAAAAAACCATTTGTTTTTAATAATGGAGAGAGGTCATCAATTTGCTTTTGAAAGACAATTTCGTCGCCATCCTGACGAACAACCTGCCAATCTTGATATTTCGCAATTACATCTGCGATAGAATGATGATGTTCTGTTTTGACCTCTTCGCTCACTTCGCCATCAAGATAAACTCTTCTCAAGATGACTTCAACTGTCGAGGAATGATGATTCTCATTTGCGAAAGATGCTTCAGGATGGAAATGACAAAAAGCTAAGATCATCAAAGTATAACAAAAGAGGCAAAATACCTTTTTCACATGCCACCACTCCTGAACTTATAACACATTTGTTTTTAATTATTGTAGCCATCATGAGAAGTTTTAACCCTTAGTCCTGATTCTTCATCTTATTACATATTATGGAAACTACCTTGTATATCATGGCATGCTTGTATATTAATACGTTTCAATTAGAAAAAGTAAAATGGATAACTTAACAATTTCTTTTTTTTTCGGCTGTTAGATTTTTTAAATCGTTAATATCAACAAATTTTCAATCACTCATCTTCCTGCATATTATGGAAGACTTCTTGGACATCGTCGTCATCTTCAAGGACATCGATTAATTTGTACATTTTTTCAGCTGTTGTTTCATCTAGTTGCGTGTACGTTTGAGGAATCCATGTGATTTCCGCTGTTTCCAGTTTATATCCTTTTTCTTCTAAAGCGGTTTTTACATTATTCAAATTTTCAGGAGCGGTATAAATTTCAAACGCCTCGCCTGACGCTTCTAATTCTTCTGCTCCAGCGTCAATTGCTTCAAGAAACAAGTCATCCTCTTCAATTCCGTTACCATCAATAACAATATATCCCTTTCGTTCGAACATATAGGATACACAACCAGTTTCTCCTAAGTTTCCTCCGTTTTTATTAAAAGCAGTGCGAACACTTGTTGCTGTACGGTTTTTATTGTCCGTCAGACATTTTACCATTACAGCGACACCGCCGGGGCCATATCCTTCATATGTAATTTCTTCATAGTTGGCTCCATCTTGGCTGCCGGTCGCTTTTTTAATTGCTCGTTCTATATTATCGTTCGGCATGTTGGCAGCTTTAGCCTTGTCAATGGCAAGTCTGAGGCTCGGATTCGCGTCAGGATCTCCTCCGCCTTGTTTAGCCGCAACATAAATTTCTTTTGCCAATTTCATAAAAATTTTGCCCCGCTTCGCATCTTGGGCATTTTTTCTTCTTTGAATATTTTTCCATTTAGAATGTCCTGCCATTCTAAAAATCCCCTCTCATAAACAAATCTCGATTTTTAATATAACATATTTTATTTAGCGGGAAAAATTGTTCTTCACAAAAGAAACAGGGAGGAGTTCTCCCTGTCTCGTTAGCGGTTATTTCCGTCAAAAGGCTCTGTTACTGCTTCTCCAATATCATTGAATAGACGTTGGATATCTTCCCCTACATCCGTACCGTTATTCAAGTTATTATTAATGTTTCGCACACGAGTAAAAGTTTCCTCGTCTGTTACAATATGGATGCTTTTATTTCCAGCCAGTCTTGATACAACTCGTTTGGCTCGATTTTTTACGTTCTGTTCGTTTCGATCAGTTGTATTGATCGCTACTACAACCCTGTCATTTGTTACGAGCGTATCAACATCCTGCACGTTTTTCAGCCGGCTTACCTGATCAGAAATTCGTTCGGCTAATTGAGCATTATTCGAGCCCACATCCCGTAAATGATTATGATAATTGACATCGCTTCTTTGGAAGCCGTTGTTTCTTCTATCGTTCACTGT
The DNA here is from genome assembly GCF_038000355.1 of Aeribacillus sp. FSL M8-0235. Taxonomy (NCBI): domain Bacteria; kingdom Bacillati; phylum Bacillota; class Bacilli; order Caryophanales; family Bacillaceae; genus Aeribacillus; species Aeribacillus sp. FSL M8-0235. The sequence goes on from NZ_JBBOBW010000001.1 coordinate 2,678,093, forward strand.
CAGCGAGCGGTCTCTATTGCGGTCATTTGCATCGCGGAGCATATCATTGTCATCCATTCCGCCGTCAAACATTTCAGTGATCGGTCCATCATTATCAACGTAATCAAAATTGCGATCCCGATCAGCTGAATAGTAGCCAATTGGTGCTGCACCATTTCGATCACGGTCATCCAATGCACCATTATTGTTGTTGCACGCCGCAAGACCAATTGTCATAAAAGAAAGGGCAATAGCTGCGGAAACTGATTTTCTCAATGAAAAAACCCCCTGAAAAACAATTTGAGCATAATAGCTCATCCATAGCTTGTTCTATCAGGGGAGGTTTATTGCTGTTAGTTCCCGGCAATTAATTAAAATTTTGGCGGTGCTGCCGCTAAATTTCGTTTATGCTCAGAACGTCTATGCAGCGCTTCAATGATTTCTTTATCTTTCTCAGGAATTTCCTCTCCCTTTAAAAATTTGTCAATCATATCATATGTTGTTCCCATTTCGTTTTCATCCGTTTGTCCTTCCCACAAACCGGCGCTTGGAGCTTTATTAATAATTTCATCCGGAACTCCTAAAATTTTTGCCATTTCCCTTACTTCGCCTTTTGTAAAATGTACAAGAGGAACAAGGTCTACACCGCCGTCTCCGTATTTCGTAAAATAGCCCGTATACCATTCAGCTGCATTATCTGTGCCAACAACCATGTAACGATAATTGTTTGCCACAGCGTATAATGTTGTCATTCTGAGCCGCGCGCGCGTATTCGCGTCGCCTAATCTTGATGCTTCTTCATTCCAATCGTTTTTAGCTTGAATATTTTTTTGAATGGCGTGAAAAAGCGTTTCATGAGTTTCGGTCAAGTCGATCACCATATAATCAATGTTGCAGCTTTTCACTACTTTTAAAGCATCTTCTTGATCTTTCGGATTGCTTTTACATGGCATGATTAGGCCAAGCGAATGCTCAGGAAACGCTCGCTTAATGAGATGAGCAACTACGGCGGAATCAATTCCCCCGCTTATTCCGACAATTGCACCGTTTAATCCTGCGTTTTTTACTTGATTTTGAAGCCATTCGATTAGTTTTGCAATTTTTTCCTGCATTATGTCATGCACCTTCCTTAGCATCATTTCTTTTTATTATCCATTGTATCATATTGTGTTTTATGAAAAATAAATCATGTCATGAAATTTTCAAAGAAAAAAGAGACGATTTTTATCATCGTCTCCAATAAAATTAATCTTCATCTTCTTCATCTTGCGGTGCAACGAACTGGTTATAATCATAGTAAGGCACAGCATAAGGGTAATGCGGTATTCCATATGGTACAAATGGAGCCGCTCGATATCCATAAGGTACAGGACCTCCGCAGCCGCAGTCATCCTGATGACTCGGAAAAGCTCCAGTATGAGGTATATTCTCTGCAAATTCTTGATTTTCTGCCGCCTCCGGGCTTACCCATTGACCGTGCGGTATTCCATAAGGTGCAGCATAAGGTGTCGGCGCCAATCCTGATCCTGGATATACAGGAGATACCGGATGGCATCCTAAGAATGGAAACGGTGGACAAAGAACAGGATATGGTACATATGGAACTACGGGTTGCGGACTGTATTGTATTGGTGAAACGTTTGGCGGAATGTTAGGTGCAACATTAGGCGGAATATTGGGCGGAATATTAGGTGCAACGTTTTCGTAACCATACGCTTCATCATATTCATCATCATCATCAAAATCTTCGTCATATTGTTGTGGGCTTACATATTGATAATTCGGGGCAGGGTTCGGAATATTTGGCCAGACAGGCGCGTAATAAGGCTGCCATTGGGCTCCATAATATGGATTGACATTCGAAAATTGCGGATTCGTCATATCTTTGTTGTCCTCCTCTTTATTTTCTTCTCCTTTACCCAAAACTTCATGAAACACATTTTCAGGCTTTTTCGGAAGCTGCGGTTTGGAATCTTTTGAAGCATAGGGATGCGTTGGAGCCTTTTCCGCTTCTTCATGGATATTCATCATCGGCATATTGAGCATAAAATAATTGCTTACATCAGTTTTTTTCGGATAGTAAGGCTGATAAACTTTTGGAACGGGAGGCACATATGGTTTAGACGGCTTCTCCTTTGCTTCCGGTTCCTCCGTCTCAATAGGAGCAACAGGTTTTTCCTCTGCAAAAGGATGTTCCTTTGCTTCCTTTTTAAAAGCTACTTTTGGCACTTCTTTCTTTAATTCATGTTTCACTTCCTTTTTAATTGGCACATCGCCAGTTGGAATTTTTATTTTCATTCCTGGCATAATAAGATCAGGATTGCTCAATTGGGAATTCAACTTTTTTAACTCTTGGAAATCGACTCCATATTTTTGAGCAATTTTCCATAGTGTATCGCCTTTTTGAACAATGTGGATTTTCACTGTTTCCCCCTCCTGTGAAAACGTACTGCCTATACAACTTTCGAATCAAAACATTCATAAATCTTCTTCATCACAACTTATGCAAATTTTAGTGGGATTATGATTTAAAAATGAAGGCTAAGAAAAACGATCCTCTTTTTTAAAAGCCAATTGATATCGATATCAGTACACAGCTGCTGATTTATGCTGCAAAAATTACAAAAATAAAAAAACCCGGGGAGGGACCCCAGGCATTCAAATTGTTCTTCGTACTTTTGCTATCCCGCATGCATATGGGCGATTTCAATATTTTTCCTTTTTATGAGCTATGATCCAGCATGCGATTTAATGCAAGAACTGCATACTCTTTAATTGCTTCATCCACAATGATTTGATTAATTATTTTTCCTTTATCGATTGATTCCAGCGCCCAAACTAAGTGGGGCAGATCAATTCGATTCATTGTTAAACACGGACACATATATGGATTTAAAGAAACGATCTCTTTGTCGGGATTATTTTGTATTAACCGATTCACTAGATTCATTTCTGTTCCGATTGCCCACTTGCTTCCTTTCGGGGAGTTTTGAATCGTATCAATAATATATTTCGTGGATCCCGAATAATCGGCCATCTGAACAACCTCAAATGTACATTCAGGATGAACGATAATTTTCATATCGGGATATTTGCTGCGAATATGTTCAATATTTTTTACTGTAAATTTCTCATGCACTGAGCAATGGCCTTTCCATAAGATGATGGCGACATCTTCCCTTGTTCCATCATAATGCAGCTTTTGTTCAATCGGATCCCAGACAGCCATCTTATTAAGGGGAATACCCAGTTTAAAGGCAGTATTTCTCCCTAAGTGCTGATCAGGTAAAAACAAAATTCTCTTTTTTTGCTTCAGCGCCCAAGCCAGCATCGTTTCAGCATTTGAGGAGGTTACCGTTGCTCCGCCATTTTTACCGACAAAAGCTTTAATCTCTGCTGATGAATTGACATATGTTAATGGCAAAATCGTGTCGTCAAAAAGCTCTTGCAGCTTGCTCCAAGCGGCTTCTGTTTGTTTGATATTTGCCATATCCGCCATCGAACAGCCAGCTCTCATATCCGGAAGAATCACCTTTTGATAAGGCGATGTCAGCATGTCTGCTGTTTCTGCCATAAAATGAACACCACAAAAGACAATATATTCGGCATCTTTTGTTTCTTGCGCTATTTGTGCCAGCTTTAACGAATCTCCTGTTACATCTGCAAATTGGATCACTTCGTCTTTTTGATAATGATGACCTGGGATCATCAGTCTTGTTCCGAATTTCTTTTTAATTTCTATCACACGGTTTTCCAATTCTTCCACAGATCGATGTTTATAATCTTCAGGCATCATTTCTGTTTTTGAAGCATCCAACAATTCAAAAAGATTCATAGCTATTCCTCCCCGAAAAAGATAAACTAATGTCTATTGAAGGTGCTGAATGGGTAATAAACCCAAGCGATATAAAATCAACATTTGTATCTTTGTAATCCGCTAAATTTTTTAACGTAATTCCGCCTGAAGCTTCTGTAATAATATCAGGCGGAGTCATATCAACAAATTTTTTCACTTGTTCAGGCGGGCAATTGTCAAACATGATAATATCGGGATGTACTGAAATTGCTTCTTTCAATTGCTCTTCCGTTTCAACCTCCACCTCAATTTTCACCATGTGACCGACCCGATTTCTTACCCTTTCAACTGCTTTTGTAATCGAACCGCAAAAGGCAATATGGTTGTCTTTAATCATCACCCCGTCATATAAACCAAATCTGTGATTATATCCTCCCCCTATGCGGACAGCATACTTTTCAAACATTCTAAGCCCAGGTGTTGTTTTTCTTGTATCACAAATTTTTGTATGCGTTGAATTTAACGTCAGCACCGCTTGTTTTGTCAAAGTTGCGATCCCGCTCATTCGCTGCAGCAGATTTAACACTACGCGCTCTCCTTGTAAGATGGAACGAATAGAACCTTTTATGACGGCAATCTCTTCCCCCGCTGTCAGCTCATGTCCATCTTTTACAAACATGTGAACTTCAAGGTTGGGGTTTAACATCGAAAAAGCGGTTTTCACCACGTTTTCTCCACAAAAAACTCCGCTTTGTTTTGCTTTTATGACGCCCGATCCTCGGTCGTTTTCTGAGAAAATCGCATCGCTGGACAAATCATTGTCTCCTATGTCTTCCATAAAAAATTGCTTCAATGCCTGCTCGAGTTTTATTTGATTCATGTTTCAACCGCCCCTATCCTTTGCTCGTTTGTTTGTACAATTCGTTTTTCCAGCCATTCAGGTTTTTCCCCTGGATAATCGATCCTGAAATGGCCGCCGCGGCTTTCCTTTCGTAAAAGAGCTCCTTTAGCTATTAAATATCCGGCTGTGATCATGTTAATCCGTTCGATTTCTTCAATTGAATAATTTATAGCATTTAATGGAAAATATTTGACATATCGCTTCAGCCATGAAACAGCCCTTACCAGTTCTCCATGCGTCCGTTCGATTCCAACCCATTTTGTCAATATTTTGCGTATTTCTCCTTTTTCTGGAATCTCTGTTTTTTCATATTCGTTCCAATGGAAATCCCCAAAACTCTCCTGTGAAGACAGCCGCTGATCCAGTATAAATTTTGCAATCCTTTTTCCGAATACAAGACCTTCTAAAAGAGAATTTGATGCTAGACGATTTGCCCCGTGGACACCGGTACACGCCAATTCGCCTACAGCATAAAGCCGATCGATATTCGTTCTGCCGACTAAATCGGTTTCAATTCCGCCCATTAAAAAATGCATGCCAGGCACTACAGGAATTTTCTTCTCGCTCAAATTTACCCGATTTTGCCGACACATCTCAGCAATCGTCGGAAAACGTTCGGAAAAAAATTGAATTTCTGAAATATCCAAATACACTTGATGTCCATCCCGATATTTACGATAAATTGCGCGGGCAACAACATCTCGAGGAGCCAAATCACCTAATGGGTGAATTTCGCTCATAAATCTTTGCCCCGTTTCATCGATCAATACAGCTCCTTCACCCCTGACCGCTTCAGAAATCAATCCTCTGCATGTCCCGTTTATATAAAGCATTGTTGGATGAAACTGTGTAAACTCCATATCGATCAGCCTGCATCCAGCCCGAAAAGCAATGGCAAGTCCGTCTCCCGTTGCGTTCGGATGATTGGATGTCCATTCATAAGCTTGACCGCAGCCGCCGGTTGCCAAAATAATATGGGAGGCTGTATAGACATGTATATTTTCATCTGCTGTTTTGGTAATAATGCCAACTGCCCTTCCGTCCTTTACAACGACATCACAAACAAACTGATATTCATTGATTGTTATCCGGTTTGTTATTTTTTTCAAAAAATGCTCTACCATTTTCCTTCCCGTCGCATCTCCTCCTGCATGGAGAATGCGGCGAAAGGAGTGCGCCCCTTCATTTCCTAAATCCACATTTCCTTGCTCGTCCTTGTCAAATGGAAAGCCCTCATCCATAAGGGATGAAATAATTTCCTTTCCTTCTTGTACGAGCAGCTCAACTGCTTCCTTTTTATTGTGGTAGCGCCCAGCATATAATGTATCTTCATAATGAAGGCAGCTATGATCATTTTCATGTATGGCACATGCAATTCCACCTTGAGCTAAATGAGAATTAGAACTAGTTTTCATCGTTTTTGTAATCATTAATATGTTCATTTTTTCACATAATTCGCTTGCAACCGTTAATGCGGCAATACCGCTTCCGACGATGATGACATCATAATGGGTCATCAACAACCCCCCTTATAAATTTACACATGTCTTGACACATATATTTACACAAAAATACAATATTGACAAGAGGAATTTTTCACAAAATTTTTAAGGCTTGAATAGAGAGGGGCGAAAACAATTGATATACTTTGATTTTGCAGCAACGACCCCCATGAGTGAAAAAGCGATTGCTTCATACACCGAAGCGGCAAAATTTGCTTACGGAAACTCAAGCAGTCTGCATGATATCGGCGGCAAAGCGTATGAACTATTGACAGCGTCAAGGAAAGCATTTGCAGCGTTATTAGGAGGAGATCCAAACGGTGTTTATTTTACTAGCGGCGGTTCTGAAGGCAACATACTGGCCATCCAATCATTATTAAATAGCACGCCAAACAAAAAGCATATTATTGCTTCTTCACTTGAACATGCATCCATTGACCATTATTTGTCTTTATTGCGTGCGAAAGGATATGACATTACATTTTTAAAACATGATCAAAATGGAAATATTTTAATGGAGCATCTTGAAGAAGAAATACGTGAAGATACGGCCCTTGTCACCATCCAGCACGGCAATTCCGAAATCGGAACAATTCAAAATATAAAGGAAATTGGCTTGTTTTTAAAAAAGAGGAAAATATACTTTCATACCGATTGTGTGCAAACGTTTGGAAAACTGTTGATTCCCGTCGATGAGATGAATGCTGATGCCTATACATTTTCTTCACATAAAATTTACGGTCCAAAGGGCGTAGGAGCAGTGTATATTCATCCAGCAGCAAGCTGGTCGCCAGTGATTCCCGGAACAACACATGAGGACGGATTTCGTCCAGGCACTGTCAACGTTCCAGGCATTTTTTCCTTTGTCACTGCCGCAAATGAGTTTTATAATCAAAGAGAGAAGCATTTTAACCATTTCATCAAGCTCAAGCAGCATTTGATCAGCCAATTAAAGACACAGCTGCCCACTATAACGATTGTCAATGAAACGAAAAAAGAGGTTCTCCCAAATATTGTTGGTGTTGTCACAAACAGTTTAGAAGGTCAATTTGTAATGCTCGAATTGAACCGAAAAGGATTTGCGGTCTCAACTGGAAGCGCCTGTCAAGCTGGAAATAGTCATCCTTCTAAAACCCTTCTTTCAATCGGCTTTGACAAAGATTCCGCTCATCAATTTATTCGTATTTCCTTTGGAATTACAAATACAATCTCGGAAGTCGATGAGCTTATCAATGCGATTCTATCCATCGTTCGATAAGAGTTTTGAAAGGTTGGTGTTTATGGAAAAAATATTAGGGGACAAGCGGAGGGAAGTGATTCTCGAATGGTTGAAAAATGAAAATCGGCCGATCACGGGCGGGGAATTAGCCTCACGGACGAATGTCAGCCGTCAAGTCATCGTTCAAGATATTTCTCTTTTAAAAGCACTCGGAGAACCGATTTTAGCCACAAGTCAGGGATATATGTATTTAAAAGAAAGAACGAATGAGGCAAAAAAAGCGAAACGTCTTATTGCCTGCAAGCACGCTCCGGAAAAAACAAAGGAGGAATTGAACATTATTGTTGATTACGGAGCGACCGTAAAAGATGTAATCGTTGAACATCCAGTGTACGGGGATTTGACCGCATCGATTATGGTAAGCAATCGAAAAGAAGTAGATGAGTTCATAAAAAAAATCGAAACAACAAACGCCTCTTATTTGTCGGAATTAACGAACGGCATTCATTTGCACACCATTCTTGCCGACAATGAAAAAACTTTAAATGAAGTTTGTGCAGCTCTTGATCAAGCAGGATTTTTAATTCGTGACGATCATTGATTAATCAAGCCAGGCATCCTGCAATGGATGCTCGGCTTTTTTTATAGTTTATAAGCCGGAAAGCTTCCGAGAATCTTGACGCCGCAGCCTAAAGCCTCCAGTTCTTGGATTGCCCCGGGTATTAAAACATCATCCATTTTTGATTCTATATCTATAATAAACAAGTAATCTCCTAATCCCGTTTTCATTGGACGAGATTCAATTTTTGATAAATTCAGTTTTCTCCATGCAAATGCAGACAATACTTGATGCAGGGCGCCTACATGGTCTGTCGGCAACGTTACAACTAATGTCGTCTTTTCACCGACTTTATTATGGTGGTTATTTTCTATTTGAAAATCTTGATCCGGATGTAAAATAACAAATCGTGTATGGTTGTAATCATAATCGTGAATATTATATTTCACAATAGCTAAATCATACTCTTTTGCCGCCAACTCATTGGCAATGACAGCCATATTTTCTTCCGGATGTTGATGGATATATTCTGCAGCGGCTCCTGTCGATGTGGCATATTCGATCGAAACATCCGGCATATGCTCATGTAAAAATTTATGGCATTGTGCAATAGCATGTGAATGAGAAAATACTTTTTCGATTTTTTTCCAATCATCCTTCCTGCAAGGATGAACCATTAAATGCTGCTTGATTGGAACAACAATTTCACCGACAATATGCAGTGTATTTTCATGAATTAAATAATCAATTGTAAGATTGACCGACCCCTCAAGCGCGTTTTCAAGCGGAACAACGGCAATGTTTGTTTCTTGCTTGACGACTGCATCCATGACATGTGGAATCGTTCGGTAAGGGACTAGTTTTACATCGTTTTCAAAAAATTTTGAGACGGCCAAATGAGTAAATGTTGCTTTCGGTCCCAAATAGCTGATTTTCATCTGTATATCTTCCTTCCTAATTCTATGCACCTGAACTTAATAGTTCGACCTTTTCTACAAATTCTAGCTTCCGCAATTTTAATAATAAAACGTTCATATCTTCTTTCATTCCGTTCGTGTTTAATGATAAAGTCACATTGGCTCTTCCTTGAATTGGAATGGTTTGGTGAATTGTCAGCACATTGCAGCCTGCTTCAGCCACAACTTTAAGCAAATGCGACAGCGTTCCGGAACGATCTTCTAAATGGAAAAACAACGTAATGATTTTTTCTTTGACAACAGTATGAAAAGGAAAAACCGCGTCTCTGTATTTATAAAACGCACTTCGGCTCAAGTCAACGAGCTGCACTGCTTCTTGAACGGACGAGACTTTGCCTCGTTCAAGAAGCTTTTTCACTTCGAGCGTTTTTTTCATTGCTTCCGGCAGCACATCTTCCCTTACCAAATAAAAAATTTCGTCTTTCATCTACCGTCTCCTTTCCCACCCATATGCGATGAAGCATGAAGGACACAGATTTTATGTGCAAAATGTTTTATTCAATGAATTCAAATTCAAATTCCAGCAGCCTTACTGTATCCCCATCTTTTGCACCGCGCTCTCTTAATGCGTCGTCTACCCCCATTTTGCGAAGCTGTCTTGCAAAACGGCGAACGGATTCGTCTCTTGAAAAATCGGTCATTTTAAACAGCTTTTCAACCTTTTCACCTGATAAAATAAACGCTCCATCGCTGTCACGGCTGATGGTAAAGCTCGGCTTTTCATCCTTTAATGTATACACGACACGATTCGGAGCAGATGTTTCCGTTTCGTCAAAGTAAAGAGGGAATTCCGGCGTTTTTTCCAATAAATCGGCAATAGCAAATAACAGCTCGCGAATTCCTTGGCGTGTAACGGCTGATATTGGAAAAATGCTGACATTTTTGTCTTGCAGCTTTCTTTTAAATTGTGAAAGATTTTCAGCAGCATTTGGCATATCCATTTTGTTGGCGACAACAATTTGCGGCCGCTCCGTCAGCCTTAAATTATATTGTTTTAATTCTTCATTGATCGTCAGGTAATCCTCATACGGATCACGGCCTTCCATTGCGGACATATCAATGACATGAACGATGACTCTTGTTCTTTCAATATGACGCAAAAATTGATGTCCAAGACCTACTCCTTGATGAGCGCCTTCAATAAGACCCGGTAAATCTGCCATCACAAAACTGCGTCCGTCTTCGGTCTCAACAACACCTAAATTCGGCACTATCGTTGTAAAATGGTAGGCAGCGATTTTTGGTTTAGCACTTGATACAACTGATAAAAGAGTGGACTTTCCAACGCTCGGAAATCCGACAAGCCCGACATCAGCCAAAAGCTTTAATTCCAATGTTACATATCGTTCTTCGCCCGGCTCTCCTTTTTCGCATATTTCGGGCGCCGGATTCGTTGGCGAGGCAAATCGGGTGTTTCCTCTGCCGCCCCGTCCTCCTTTGGCAATCACGCTTCTTTGCCCGTGCTCGGTTAAATCTGCGATCACTTCTTTTGTATCATCATCTATTACAACAGTACCGGGAGGAACTTTCACAACAAGGGGGTCGGCATTTTTCCCGTGCTGATTTTTTGACATCCCGTTTTCGCCTTTTGGAGCTTTAAAATGTTTTTTATAGCGAAAATCCATTAACGTCCGGAGACCTTCATCCACTTCAAAAATCACATCTCCGCCCTTTCCGCCGTCACCCCCTGCAGGGCCTCCTTTCGGAACATATTTTTCACGGCGGAAAGCAACCATGCCGTTCCCGCCATCTCCGCCCTTCACATATACCTTCACTTGATCGACAAACATTGAGCTTCAGCCTCCTTTCATTGTTTCATCACGACTTACTGACCATCAATGTAAATTCATATGTATCAAAATGTATTTGTTGAATGGTGATTGCATCTGATTGGTACTGCTCTAAAAATGTTAAAAGAGTCTTATCATCCGTTAGTATACCATTAAAATCATAAAAGAACCGGACATTGTTTTCTGTTTTAAAGAGTTCTAATGTAATGGTTATATGATTTTCTTGTTTTTTATCAATATTTTGATTAAGGATTTGAAAAAGATCTGTTGTAAAATGGAACATTTCCTCATCTAGACCAGAACAATCCATCGCTTCCCCTAGCACTTCATAATCCAAAATGAGAAGGTGTCCTTTCCAGTTATATGTTAAAAGCAGCTCTGCAAAACTGGGCATGTTTAAATTGCAAAGTTTTGATTCTTGCTTTGCTTCCACGACAATTTCATCAATAAATTCCTTCACCCGATCGTATTTTTTTAATGATAAATGGCCTTTAATTAATTGCAATTTATTCATCCAATCATGTCTGGAGTGGCTTAATGCGTCAACAATACTCCATCTCTCTCTTTGATCAGCCATGGTTCCACTCCCATCAAGCTATCTTTTTAAACATGTACAAAAATTATATCAACTTTCCATTAAAAAAACACCGAAAAAGAAAACTCTAACCAAAAAGGCTAGAGTTTTTCAAGTGTTTGCTTATGCTTCTTTTGCTATCGGATACACGCTGACTTTTTTCTTGTCGCGTCCATATCGTTCAAAACGGACGATGCCGTCTACTTTCGCATAAAGCGTATCATCCCCGCCGCGGCCAACATTCAAACCAGGATAAACTTTTGTACCTCTTTGACGATAAAGAATGGAGCCGCCTGTAACAAATTGGCCGTCCGCACGTTTTGCACCTAATCGTTTTGCGATGGAATCACGTCCGTTTTTCGTGGACCCAACTCCTTTTTTCGATGCGAAAAATTGAAGATCCAATTTTAGCATGAGTGCCACCTCCTAATCTTTTTTTGTAACGATTCGAATAAACTTTCCATACCCTCGCTCGATCGTTTGTAATGAAACAAGCATTCCTTCAAGCAATAATTGGATTTTTTCAAATGAATCCGTGTCAACTTGATCAGGAACCTGTACGTGCAAAAATCCGCCTTCTTCCGATTGTTCAACATTCATATCGACATTGGCTAAAGCTTTGATCGCATTTACTGCTCCAAAAGAAACAGCTGAAGCGCCTGCACATACGATGTCCTTCCCGTGCTCTGCGAAGTCCGCATGCCCTTTCATTGTAAACGACCGGATGAATCCTTCTTTCGAACGATGGATGGTCACATGTATCATATGAAACAGCCTTTATTATGCATTAATTTTTTCAATGACAACTTTTGTGTACGGTTGGCGATGACCTTGTTTTCTACGGTAATTTTTTTTCGGTTTATATTTAAAAACGATAATTTTCTTACCTCGGCCATGCTTTTCAACTTTTGCCGTAACCGTAGCTCCTTCTACCAGCGGGTTACCTACCTTTACGTTGTCTCCTCCAACGAAAAGCACCTTGTCAAAAGTAACTGTTTCACCTTCTTGAGCGTCTAATTTTTCCACATAAATGGCTTGACCCTCTTCAACTTTCACTTGTTTCCCGCCAGTTTCAATGATTGCGTACATATTCTGCACCTCCTATTTAACTAAGACTCGCCAGATTAGGGTGTCGGATAACCGAGCTTCTAACCCAAACTGAGCGGTTGTAGCACGGGTGCTACAAAAAACAATAACAAATTGATCTTAACAAAATATGAATGTATATGTCAATACATTTTGGAGATCCGTAAAGCCACTTCCTCTTCTGTTCCCCATTGGCGAATTTCGAATCCTTTTACATGATCGGAAGGACTGAAGAAAATCTTCATGCCTATTAGTTCTTCAAGCTTTTTTAAATGTTTCTCATATTCACATGTAAAAAAATCGCAAACTTCTGGGGCCGCTTCTACAAGGACGGCTTCGTCATCTGATCCAGCATGTTCAAGAAGGGTTCTTTCAAGTTCAAAAGCAATGCTTTCAACCGTCCTTTTTCTTCCTGTTCCACCACATGCTGGACATGGTTCGAGCAAAAGCTCGGAAAGAGATTTTCGAGTTTTTTTCCTTGTTAATTGCAATATATTTAATTCGGTAAACCCGATGACTTTTGTGAAAATGCGGTCCTTTTCCAATTCTTTTTGAAACAATCTCAAAATCCGGCTTCGATCTTCCTTCTCCATATCAATAAAATCGATCAAAATGATTCCGCTCAAATTTCTTAATCTTAACTGCCGGGCAATTTCTTTTGCCGCCTCCTCATTGGTTTTTAAAACCGTATCTCGGTACGTATTTTTCCCCGAAAATTTCCCTGTATTAACATCAATGACAATCATTGCTTCCGTTTCTTCAATTACGATAAACGCGCCGTTTTTTAGCCAAACAATTTTTTTCAGCGCCTTTTCGATTTCATGTTCGATTGCATAATAAGAAAAAATATTTTCGTTTTCGGAATAAAAATCAATGGAAAATGGGAACAAATCTCCGTAATTTTTTTTCAATTCTTTTACAGTGCTTATGTCATCAATGACAATTTCATCCAATACATGCGGTGAAATTTCAGCGATAATTTGCTCTACAAAACTTTCTGAACCGAATAATAAGCTCGGCACTTTTTTGCTTTTCAGCTGTTGTTCAAAACTGCTCAGCATGTCATCGAACCATTTTTTTATTGTTTGGTCATCCGCTCTTTCAGCAGCAGTTCGGAAAACGATGCCCCCTTTGTTTGAGCATAACGTTTCCCCGAGAAGCTGCAATCTTTTTCTTTCTTCCTGGGAAATAATTTTTTTGGAAATTGCTACCGAGCGGCCAAAGGGCTGATATACAAAAAAAGGGGATCGCAATTCAATATTCATTGTGACTTTAGGGCCTTTAAATTCTCCTGATTCTTTTACAACTTGAACGATTACCTCTTCACCTTGAGAAATAAAATGTCGGACATTTTTATTTTTTAATGCCTCATTCGTTCGGGACGTCTCAAAATATGACATAATGTCATTCCGGTGAAGATAGCCGTTTCTTCCCTGACCTAAATCAACAAAAACAGCCTCCATACCAGGAAGGACTTTTGTTACTTTTCCTTTATAAATGTTGCCGACAATCGTGTTTTTTTCTTTTATCCATACTTCCGCCAGTCGTCCGTTTTCCAACAATGCAATGCGTTCATCATCCGTTTTTTTATTTATAATTAATTGCCGCAACCCAACAACCTCTTTTCATGTATTGTTTCCTATTTCAATATCATGTTTTCCTGCAGGCGTCAATAAACGTACTGTAAATCGCCCATTTTTCTGTCCGTCTTTTTTTCCGAAAAAAAACTGTGCAGCAGCTCATTTTCATCAAGCTGAAAAAGTTTTTTTCCATCGTCCTCCACAATAATAGGGTGCTTGCAACCCCGCTGAAATTTCAGCAGCACGTGGTAAATCAAATCATCGCGATCAACAATGATCGGCTTTAACACTGTAAACGCTTGATGATTTCCATAATACCTTTCCATCAAGAAGCGAATATATACAAATTGTCTTTGTTTATATTCCGTATAAATGGAGTGGACGATAAAGGCTGCGATAATCCACCCGCTTAAAAGAGTAGGGTTAAAAAAAAGCAAAAAAAGGAACAAACATGAAAAAACAACTGCAGATATGCGAAGCATTTCCTTATGAGCAACTGAAAAAGGTTTTTGTTTGCTCAGCAAAATAAAAAGAAGCTTTCCTCCATCAAGGGGCCAAATGGGAACAAGATTAAAAAGGAAAATAGACATATTAAAAAAAATAAACATTTCATATGTAGAGTCGTTTATGAAATTCACTTCCCAAAAAATCCATGCAGCTATTTGCATCCATAAATGCTGAATCGGTCCAGATATAACAACAAACAGATCTTCTTTCAAGGGACGATTTCCATGCTCCTCCATTTCCACTGCACCGCCAAAAGGAAGAAGCTGAATGGACTTGATCCTCCATGAAAAAAAACTGGCGCAAACAGCATGCCCCATTTCATGAATAAAAACTATTGAGAAAAGGATGCAAAGAGCTTTAAATTGCGCTGTCATTGCTCCGATTGCAATCAACACCCAAAAGATAGGATGAATATGTATTTTCGACAATAAGGAAAAATATTTATTCAAATGAGATCACCTGACTCGGGTCAATAAATGTGTCGCCCTTTTTTATGGCAAAATAGTAAGTTCCGTGCTGGTTTTGGCTTTGCTTTACTTTGCCTACAGGTTTTCCCGTTTCGACAAAGTCATACAGCGCTACATTTAGCTCTTCCAGGTTCCCATACCAGGTTTCTATTCCATCAGCATGTTGAATCACCACAGTCAGACCAGTATCCTCCTTCTTTCCAGCTTCAATAACAATTCCTTCATTCATGGCCTCTACCGTTTTATTATTTGTTTCGATCATCACGCCTTGCCCTGTATCTTTAAAGCTCTGAAGCACCTTTCCTGATGCCGGAACCGCATATTGACTTTCTTTAGATCCACTTTCCTCTTTCGATTGTTTTTTCAAAAACGCTAATGGATTCCCAAATTGCTCTTCGTACCATTTGGAAACATATGCAAAGTTAAACTCCTTTTCCATCACATGGCTGACGAAATCTCTAGCTTTCAGAAATTCTGCCCGGTCATTTTTAAAAATAATACCGATCATCAGGACGATGCAGGCAGAGATTAGCAATTTTGTTATAAAAACGTCCGAACGAAACAATGGATGAAAATTTTTACTTCCTTCTGCCTCTACATAAAACGGGGAGTCCGCGTCAACTTGCACGTTTTCTTGTGTGATTTGATTGATAAATGGAACAGATGTATCATCACTGCTGCTTGAACTGCTCGAAAGCATGCTGTTCATTCTTTTTCGTTTACGCTTTGCTATTCGTTTTTTTATTTCTTTTGCTCGACGATTCATCATCCATCATCCTTTTGCAATTTTGTACAAGTTTATGCCCTGTCCTTACCGTTTATGACAATAAAGCCATTTTGCATTTCTTAAAGCGATATCTAGGCAAATGTTTATCTTTGACCTTGATAAAGAACTTTTACCTACAAGCCAAAATTCTCCTAGTAAGCAGGTTCTTCACTCTTTTCTGATTCAAAGGAATACTGGATGAAGCAAAATAAAATATGGCGCTATCCACTGAAAAGCAAAATTTTGAAATCAAAAAGAAGACCACAAAATGCTTTTGTCGTCTTCTTTTTGAAATAGTAGTATATGGTGAATTAACCCAAAAGCTAGACTGCCTCTTATTTGAAGCCGTTTAACGAAATAGGTTGACTAGTTCATTGATCGATAAAATGAAAAATAAAACAATATTTAAACTCAAAAGTACGTTGAAAAACCATTTATTTCGATCTTCCTTATGAGGAAGATGCTTTTTACTATTAAGCAAATAGATAAGGGTCAGCGCCAGAAAGGGCATAAATAGCGCACCAAGGGAACCATACAAAATAATGAGGCTCACAGGTTTTCCTATAAAATGCAAGAGCATTGGCGGGAATGTTAACCAAAAAACAAAAAATTTATAAGCTTTTGTCTTACTTAATTGTTCTTTATTCACATCATGTTTTTTAACAGTATAGACAAAATCAGCAAATAAATAAGAGACGCCATTCCAAACACCTAATACTGATGTAAAGGAAGCTGACCAAAAACCGATGAGAAATAAGATGCGTACAGTTGGGGACAACTCGTTTCCTAAAATGGTAGCAAATGATACGAGACCTTGCTCACCGTTAATGTTTGTATTCGTTCCATATAGTAATGCAGCACCCAAAATTAATAAAGAAATTGTAAAAACTGCTGTAGTAATATAGGCAATCATGGAGTCAAATCTAACGTAGCGGAGGTAGGATCGATCCTTCCAATTGTTTTCCTGCAGCCAATAGCCATAAGACGCCATGGTAATGGATCCGCCAACTCCCCCAATTAATCCGAGTGCGTAAAGCAGTGACCCTTTCGGCAACGCCGGAACAGCAGTGTCCATGATATCAGAAAGTTCCGGCAAAACAATAACAGCTGAGCCGACAACCGAAATAAACATAAGTAGAATTAAAAGATTCATAACTTTTTCAAATAGCTTATATTGCCCCATCCATGTTAATAAAAAACCTAACAAACCGCTTATAACCGCCCATACCCATAAAGGCAAGACAGGAAATAATGCAGACAGAGCCAATGCACAAGATGAAGTCGCAGCCGCTCCATAAACAAATCCCCAAATAACCGAATAAACGCCAAAATAGCTTGTTGCCCATAATCCCATAGAATGCCAGCCTTCTAAAATAGTTTTTCCAGTCAGCAAATGATATCGGCCAACACCCTCATTTAAGGCAAATTTTAAAATAGCCCCGATAATGATTGCCCATAAAAAGACAAGCCCAAAATTTGTACCGGCAACTAAGGCAGCAACTAGATCACCGGCTCCGACGCCCGTTGCTGCGACAATTAACCCCGGACCAACGGCCGGCCACTTTTTTGTGGATTTGCCATGTTCCATCACTGTCACCTTCCATCTGAGATTTGAACGTAGAAATGAGTCATCTAATATTTCTTATGAATGATCTTTCTCATTAGGGAATATAAATGTGCATGAATCAATTGCTGGATGAACATATTTTCGCATCATGCTGTTATATCTAGTTTTAGCAATTGTTCATCCATGCGAAACTTTCTCATTTATAGTTCTTATGTAAAGAATTCATATTTTATTAATTGAATATTCTGTATTTTTAAGTCGATCGTTTTCATTGCTCTTGTATCAGCTGTTTGAAATGATTTCTCGCACCTGTCTCCTTCCCTTTGTAAACGATTACGACTGTAAAAATAAACATTTACATATCGCCTCAATTTTGAAATAATTCTAATTGAAAATCATTATTATTAAGGAGGCATCAGAAATACCAATGGAAACATACAAAGTAGCCAATATAATTAAAGAGCGTCGATCGATTAAAGAATTTAAGAAAGATCCAATCCCTAAAGAAGTAATATGTGAATTATTAAATACGGCTGTTTGGGCTCCTAATCATGGATTAAGAGAGCCATGGCGGTTCGTGCTGTTTATGAATGAAGGAAAAGAAAAATTAGTTGCTGCTATTGCACAAGAAACGAACAATGGAAAAAATATCGATCGATTACGAGAAAAGCTGCTGCCGATTCCAGCACATTTATTGGTAATCATGAAAGAGGATCCGCGTCAAAAGCAGTGGGAGGAGGATTTAAAAGCGACAAGTGCATTAATCCAAAATTTTCAACTAGCTGCATGGGAAAAAGGTATTGGCGTTATATGGAAAACAGGTGCTTATATTTATTCACCATCTTTCCGACAAAAAGTTGGAGTAGAACCAGGAGAAAAAATTGTCGGCCTTCTACATATTGGCTATCCTGCCTCAATCCCAGACCCAAAACAGCGGACAAACGCAGAAGAAAAATTGACGATTATTGAATCATATTGAAAGGGAAAAGATTCAAGAGGAAATATTTTGTACAGCCTTCAAAAAATCTCCCACCTCAAGAGATAGAAGAAAAAACCGATCAGCAGGTGGGAGATATATCAGTGTGATGGCAGTGATTCTAATGTGTGCAAAGAAAAAAGCTAATGCCTTATTCAAGGAAGTGTGATTTTTAAATTGATTAGGATTAAGCACGTACTCCAAAAAATTTTTTGATTTTTGCGATAACACCTTTTTCAGGCTCATCTAATGATTGAAGCGGAACCGCTTCACCTAAAATTCTTCTCGCAATATTGCGGTAGGCAATGGAAGCACGATTGTCAGGGTTCATTACAATCGGTTCACCATTATTAGACGCTTTTATTACCTCATCATCATCAATTACAATCCCCAACAAATCAATAGAAAGATGGCTGACAATTTCATCGACATCCAGCATATCACCGTTTTTCATTAAATGATTTCGGATCCGATTAATAATTAATCGTGGCGGCTCAATATCTTCCTTCTCCAGCAAACCGATAATTCGATCCGCATCTCTCACAGCGGAAACTTCTGGTGTTGTCACGACAATCGCTTGATCCGCACCGGATACGGCATTTTTATATCCTTGTTCAATCCCGGCAGGACAGTCGATAATAATATAATCAAAATCTTGTTTTAGCTGGTCAATTAAATTTTTCATCTGCTCAGGTGTTACGGCAGTTTTATCGCTAGTTTGCGCTGCAGGCAGCAAATAAAGAAAATCATTAAAGCGTTTATCTTTTACGAGAGCTTGATGAATTTTGCATCGTTCTTGGACAACATCAACTAAATCATAAATAATCCTGTTTTCCAATCCCATGACAACATCGAGGTTCCGCAAGCCGATATCTGTATCAACTAGACAAACTTTCTTTCCCATAATGGCAAGGGCTGTACCAACATTTGCAGAAGTTGTTGTTTTGCCGACCCCGCCCTTGCCAGAAGTGACCACAATTGCCTCACCCATTCATTATTCCCCCTTCAAGCCTAGTTAAATTGGGTCTCAGATGAGCTAATTGTTGAATCCGTTCAATAATGATTGTCCCATTTTCATCAATATATGCGCATTCCATATCATTTCGAAATGATGGCTCCTTCTGATCGGGTGGCCTACTTAAAATATCGGAGATCCTCAGCTGTGTCGGCTTCATCAAGGAGGCGGCAATCACTGCATTTCGATTCCCTTCAAAACCAGCATGAGCTATGCCTTTTAAAGCCCCCATGACAAAAATATTGCCCGTTGCCATGACTGTCCCGCCAGGATTGACATCTCCTATCAGCAACAAATCCCCTCTAATTTTCAACACTTGCCCAGAACGGACGACTTTAGCAACTGAGATAACATCTGCTTCCTCTTTCCACTTCAACGCCTCTTCCTTTGAGATGACATTTGAATCAATTGCATCGACAATTAAATTTCTTTTTTTTCTTATTACGTCTTTTATTTTCTCCTCTTGTTCCTCCGTCAAAAAACGATTTCCAGCCTTTATCGTCACCCTGATCATCGGTTCATTTTCCTGAACATACTGCCTTTTGGAGAGCATCGAATCCAGTTCATTCACAATATCATGAAACGAACAGGAATCATCTAAATATAATGTCAATCCATCCTTTGTGCCTTTTATCGTTACATAATATGGTCTTTGAGCTTTCACGAAGTTCACCCCAACAAAAATCTATTTCGACAGCAATAACAAAAACTCCTCTATCAAACTTTAAAACCTAATCGTTGTGTTCACCTATTTTCAAGCCCAAAACGAATTTCTTTAAAGGATAGATTAACACACAAGCTAATACAAAATTCAGAGCAAGTGTCGGTAGCAGGCGTTCAATTGTAAACAATTGCAGAGGAACAGCTGTCATCCCGATTAGTAAATAAATACCGTATGTGAAAAATTCAAGCAATGCAACGGAAAGCTCAGTTAAAAAAATTAAAACAAAAATATTGGGATTGAGCACCCGCAAAGCTTGTATCACTAAATATGCCAAGGTCGGAAATGAGAAAGCATATATGCCGATAACTTGCGTGTAAACAACATCGAACAATAAACCGAAAACAATTCCATAAATGACGGCAATTTTCCGAGAGCCGTACGCTGCCAAGATGACAATCATCAATAGTAAAAGATGGGGAACTGCCACTTGGTGATCTGAAAGAAAAGGGATCGGAACAAGATCAACGATGATGCTTTCCAATACGAAAATAAACATAACCATTACGGGGAGGAAAAACGTTCTCAAGAGTCTTCCTCCTCTTCCAATTGATTGATATCAACTGTTGGAAGAACCCGCTCGATGATCATGACACGATCTATATCATAAAAGTCAGCTGATGGGGTTATATAAGCTATCTTTGTTAATCCGTACGAATCAAGTTCGACTTTTTTTACTTTTCCGATCACTAAACCTTCAGGAAACACTCCGCCAAGGCCAGAAGTCGCTACAATTTGATTTTCTTTGATTTGAGCATTTGATTCAATGATGTTCATTTCAAGAGCATTTTCCTGCTCACTGTAGCCGACAATGAGGCCGAATACCTTTCCGTTATTCGTATGAACCATTGCTGAAATCCGGTTTTTTCTGTCGGAAGCACTTAAAAGCTGAACGGTGGACGTAAATTCAGAAGTATTTTTCACTTTCCCGATCAATCCTTTTGCCGTTATAACCGCCATGTCTTTTTTGATTCCGTGCTGTTCGCCTTTATCAATTTTGATATAATCATGCCAACGATCAGGATTTCTTGCGATGACTGTCCCTTGGATCGACTTATATTTTCTTATATCGTTATCAGCAGATAATTTTAATTCTTCTTTTAATTGTCTGTTTTCCTGTTCTAATTCCTGCAGCTTTTCCTCCAATTGAATATAATTATTCAGTTGTTTGCGAAGCAGCTCGTTTTCTTCGTATGTATTTTTTAAATGATTCAAATTCTCAAAGAAGCCCGCAATATATTGTGCGGGCTGATGAAATACCTTCTGGACTAGTCCAACCGAATCTTGAATAAACTTCTCCTGCCACGAAAGATTGCGGTCTTCCTTTAGGGAAAAACCAATCAATGCCACCAAAATAATGATCCCGACAAGGAGCACAATTAATCGTTTATTTAGAAAAAATTGTGGCATGATTTACACCTCTAACTTATCTGTGGTCTTTTGCACGATTTTTGAATAGGTGGATATGTTCAAGAGCTTTTCCTGTTCCGACCGCTACACAATCAAGAGGATTTTCCGCAATGATTACAGGCATTTTCGTTTCGTCGCTTATAACTTTGTCTAAATTGCGAAGAAGGGCGCCCCCACCAGTTAAAACAATTCCTCGATCCATAATATCCGCCGCAAGTTCAGGCGGAGTTTTTTCCAAAGTAATTTTTACAGCATCTACGATCGCATAGACAGTATCGCGTAATGCCTCTGAAATTTCTGTCGCAGTAATTTCAATCGTTTTCGGAAGGCCTGTTAACAAATCTCTTCCGCGAATTTCCATGTTTTCAACACCTTCCGGAGCGCTTGCAGAACCGATTTCAAGCTTCACCGCTTCCGCTGTCCGATCACCAATCATTAAGTTGTAGGTTTTACGGATATAGTTAATGATGGCTTCATCCATTTCATCACCGGCAACACGGATAGATTGGCTTGTCACAATTCCGCCGAGAGAAATGATGGCAACTTCCGTTGTTCCCCCGCCGATGTCTACAACCATGCTTCCGGTCGGTTCCCAAACTGGAAGATTGGCTCCAATAGCAGCCGCAAATGGTTCTTCGATCGTATACGCATCTCTAGCGCCTGCTTGTCTCGTTGCATCAATGACCGCACGTTCTTCAACCGCAGTTATTCCCGAAGGAACACAAACCATCACATAAGGTTTTCGCGAAAAAATACCTGCATTTTTTGTTGCCTGTTTTATGTAGTATTTCATCATCGTAGCAGTCGTTTCATAATCAGCAATCACTCCGTCTTTCATTGGTCGAAGTGCTACAACATTTCCAGGCGTACGCCCGATCATATTTTTTGCATCATTACCAACTGCAACAATTTGCTTTGTATCAGTTTGCAAAGCAACAACAGATGGTTCACGCACTACAATACCTTTTCCCTTCACAAACACTAACGTATTGGCTGTCCCTAAATCTATTCCAAGGTCTCTCGTACCAATTCCAAACATAGCTGTTGTATCTCCCTTTCTTCCAAAATAAATACGTTTTTATATTCATGTAAATGTCTAATCATTATTGAAAAAACCCATAAATTATATTATAACGTAATTTTTCAAAAAAAAAAGTGCTATCAATACCCTGCGTAAAATAAAAATTTGCGAGGTATTTTTCATGAAACTTGATGAAAAGCTGATCATTGTGTTGGACGCCTCAAAAATTTTTACTAAAAAATTTTCCTAGTGGAGAATAGAGGATGAAAAATAGATGTCACAGCATATACCGCCCGTATGAAAACCTTGATTTAATTTATCCATTGAGAATAATAACTTAAAAATATTACAAGTCCATACAAAAAATATTATTTTATGTTTACAAATCCCCCCTTTGCACTCTTTATTAGCGACGGTTTAGAATGTCATAAAAAATAATGGTTTTTTCAGTTGATTGTGTTTCAATTCAAATGACTCCAATAAAGTATTACATAACAATTCTGCCGAAGTTTCAAGTTCATCTATTATTGAAAATCACTAAAATATGAGCTTTTTCTCCAACTTTGGCTCTTCTTATGTCGCAAACCCTTTGTAATGCGGACATCATTTGGAGCCCGCGAGGCCGTGCAAATGTTTTTTGAAATTCCTTTTATCATGCACTTATGCGTTGTAATAACGTCACTGCCCCGCTTCAAGCAGCTTTTTATCGTGCTTTGCGCGGCTGGTCAGTATGTTATATACCGTTGATGTCTCCCATCTGTCCCCCTGCAAATTCAGCAAGACGGTGGTTGTTCGCATTACGTGTCTAGAAGCGCAAAAATCTGTCCGAAAAAGCGCTAGCAGTTCAGAATCCAAAGCTATTAACTGTAATACGTGTTAGGATTGATTTTAAATGAAGGCATACTTTTTCACCCATTTATAACTCGGGAAAATAAGTTTTTTAACCATATAAAGTGTGTAAAAATAACTCCTTTTTCGCAATGACAAAATTTTGGGTGAAATGTAATGATTATACATATAAGTGGTTTTCATAAAACTTTGTTGCTGGAACTGAGGTAGAATGACTAGAGTAAAATGAATTGTTATTTTTCAATAATAAGTTAGCTGGTCTGATGCAGTTGCCAAAAAAAGAACATCAATACAAATTCAAGTGCACAATCACATAGGCAGCAGTGCGACGAGGATCTTAACTTCAGAAGTCTGTAATCTTAAATGAAAACATGCTTCCTTACAATTCATTATAAAAGACAGGAGCATCATATGAGTAATATAAAATAGAACCTTATATATGAAAGTTTTCCAATAAAGTAAAGGGATGCTATTGATTATATATCAAGCCATTCTCCATCAGCAATAGATATTCAAAGATAAAAATTCATAAAACTGCGAATGTCATTTTTAAGCTTAAAAAATTGGAAGTCATTTATCAATAATTTCATAGATCTAATCTTCACACATCATAAAAAGAGGTGCACTTCATATCCAGTGCACCCCAACAATTGACATAGAACCTTTTAAAAAAACGTTATAAATATCCCTTTTCTTTTAAACTGACGTATTTACGCTCTCCGATTATGATATGATCTAAAAGTTCAATCCCGATCAGCTTTCCGCATTCGGACAAGCGCCTCGTGACTTCAATATCCTCTTTGCTTGGGGAGGGATCTCCTGATGGATGATTATGGATACAAATAAAAGATGCAGCTGAACATTTCAATGCCTCCTTGAAGACTTCTCTTGGGTGAACAATTGATGTATTTAAACTGCCAATGAAAATCGTTTGCTTATGCAGCACTTGGTTTTTTGTGTTTAAATATAAACCTGTATAATTTATATAAATACAAAAAATACTTCCACTGAGTACATATATGATAGGAAGAAAAAATTAAATGGTTAAAATAAAAAATCCCTTCCTATCGGAGGAGGGATTTTTTTATGCAAAAAATTTTTTTAAAAAAGGTTGACTGATACGAATTCGTATCATATAATAAAATCAGAAAGTTGATACGAATTCGTATCAAAAGTTATAAAAAGGAGTTGGGAGAAATGAAAAACATTATGAAACGTGCTTGGGAAATCGCTAAAGAAGGAGTGAAAAAATTCGGTGGTAAAGTAAAAGAATATTTTGCAATGGCTCTTAAATTAGCTTGGAAAGAAGCGAAAAGAATCGCTACAGATCAAGCAGGCTCCATCCAATTGATGGGCTCCGAAAAGCAAATCAAATGGGCAGAAGATATTCGCAAAGTTGTTGTTGAAAACATTGACGGAGTTTTCGAAGTGATCGAAAGATCATTAGATGAAAACAAAGAGGATATGAGTGAAAGAAAATTTAAATTCGCTCAAGAAGGTGTAGAAGAATTGAAAAAAGCTGCGACAGACTTCATCGAAAACGAAGAAAACGCCGCAGCTTGGATCGACAAATTTAAAGCTGTTACACGTGAAAGAAATGTTAAAAGAGCGATTTTTGAAGCGTTGCAAAATGAAGTTGAAAATTTTGATATTCGTGTTGCTCGCGCTGTTAATGACGTTTTTGTCACAGCAGATATCAAATTCTTGAAAGGAGAGTTTTGATGATGTTTTTGTATCAGGTTGTCACACCTGCTGAAGTTGAAGAAATGTTCTCCCTGCCGGAAGGTTCCGTTCGTCGGGATCTCCGGCGGGAAAAATTCCGGAAATCAGAAATTAGAAAAAGCGGTGCAACTTGGCTCATTACATTGAGGGAGGCGAAAAGAGTGTATAGTGAAGAATATGAAGACCGCATCCCAGTCAAAAAAGACTGGGAGTGGATACGAAATTATATTGACAGTGAGCTGAACCCGGTTATTGAAGAAGAAATTGTGCAGTTTCTTGATGGTGCCCCGTTTGACCGAATTTACGATCTATACCAAGATGCCATTGTGGGTGCTAGTATTGAGGACGGAGAAGAATACCTATCCTTCCCTGAGTGGTTTTACCGCTTCAGGGAGAGTTATGAGGGGGTTGAATAAGTGAAAATCAGATTATACAAGAATAGAGACGGTGTTTTTGTGATTGAAAAAGATGGAATTATGGAGGAGCATTATTTGACAGAAGGGTCTTTCTTGGAAGACGTGGAAGCATTGTCGAAAGACGGATATTTCGAAATTTCAAACGATATATGGAAACTCGTCAGACCTGTTTTTAAAAACAGAAGAAAACAATATATTAAAAGACATAAAGAATATTTTCAAAAATATAGAGAAATATGAAGCACGACCGAAAGGCCGTGCTTTTTTTGCTATTTCGTGATAAAGGCCGGGTAGCCTTTTTTCTTGAGCTCTGCCACAAGCCGTTCAGCGTTTTTCTTATCATTAAACGCCCCGACTTGGACACGATATAAATTGTCTTTCGATGTTGTTTTTGGGGTAGGTTTAAGTGTAGGCTTCGGTTCTTCTTTCCGTTTTAGTTTAGCGTACTTCGCAACCGCCTGAGCTATTAACCATCCAGCCTTTTCTAAAACCTTATCATCCCGTAATTTCTTAATGTCGATCCGGGAATCCATAAATCCGCCTTCAATTAAAATCGCCGTGCATTTTGTTTCCCGCGTAATATGCAAGTCAGTATATTTAATCCCGCGATCTCTTAATCCATAGGCCTTAACAATTGCAGGCTGCACCAATTTTGCAAGCCGCACCGAATCTGCTGGTTTCGTTTTATAAACGTGGGTTTCAACGCCAGTCCATTCACCCCATTTGCCAGTGTTCGCGTTATGATGAAACGAAATGTAAACATTAGCGCCCCATGCATTTGCTTTGTCGGTCCTTGTCTTGAGAGGAACGTCAATTTTACCAGTCGGATCATCCGTACGGAGCAATTGAACTCCTTCGTACTTTTGGATTTCATCTGCAAAAGCCCGTGCAACCTTGTTGTTGAAGGACCACTCTTTTTCCCCGTCCGGGGTCTGTTTGCCCGGGGTATTCACCCCATGTCCAGCACAGTATGCGATTTTCAACGTCATTATTTATCTTCCCCTTTCTCTAATGCATATTTGATTGACGCGACGGATCCGATGCCGTACAAGGCATATTGCAATCCGTTAACCATCACTTCAAAAGAAAAAGCGTTGTTCTCAAAAATCGAGAAAGCAACGCCTAGTAAAACTGCGACAATCGGAATGTAGCGATTCGAAAGATTGGTTGCTTGACGGATTGCGTACAGCAAAACGGCTAATGCCACATATGCAGTGAATTCAATTGATAGAATTGCTTCCATTTATCTCATCCTCTCAAATAATTTAGTAACGAAAAAACAAAAGTGACCGCCAAAGCACTGACGCTCACCCAAAAAGCTCTATTTGCCCGTTTATCATCTTTTAACTCTATTAATTCCTTTTCAACATTTTTGAATCTGATATCCGCTTCATTTCTCGTTATGAAGCTAGAAGTCAGTAAATCTAGTTTTGTTTCGATTCTCTCTACACTTTTAGTCAACGTTTCAAGTTGGGTCTCTAATGCGGTTATCCGTTCGTAATCTTTCTGTTCCAATTTTTGATACCCCCGTTCTTCTGAATGTGAGGGCCCGCTATCGCGGACCCTGTCAGATTCACAGTTTCTCAGATTCCAGATTACGGCGCGATGTACGCGGAGCGAAAGCCGATGTCATGATACGAGTTCGACCGAGCGTTGCGCAGGAACAGAGCAAACACACCAGCACCCGCGCCAATGTCCCAGTTGCCACCGCGTAGCGCAACACGCTCACCGTAGTTACGCACCCAAATACCATCCCCTCCGTGGTTCGCATCAATCGGCGCGATAGCAAGAGTTTTTAGTAGATCAGGAACAGTAAAACCGTTTTTGGCAGCTAAAGTTTCGAAAGTTGTGAAGCTATATCCATAATTAGGGTTGGAGCTTGCGTCGCCCGTGTACATCGGATTTGTTCTTTCCGCCCCTAAAACAGGATCTCCGCCAATATCTGAACCAGTTGTATTTTCATTTCCGGCAGTAGTGTTATCAAAGTAAACGCCTGTATCCACCCACTGATCGACTACGCGCGGCCCTTCTGGTGTATTGAAATTGTTGTCCTGATGAACATAAATCTTTCCATCTATGAGTTTCAATCCGTCGACCCATTCCCATACGTTTCCGTTGAGATCGAAGATACCCTCATTCGTTCCATCGTGCGACCAAGAAGCAGGACCAGATCCTGTTGCGACACGACCATTTCTCATAGTTCCAGCATCGTTGTACGTGTACGTTACTTTGCCCAGCTCATGAGTTGCCGAATGGTCTTTTCCGTAGTTGTTGTTGCCTCGAGGCATTGTTCCATTTTTCTTCGTCCACAGAGCGATTGCCGCCCATTCGGCGTTTGTCATGAGATGCCAACCTGGACCTTTAGCTACACAATATTGCTTCGCCTGATCGTACGTAACATAAACTCTCGGATCCTGAAAAGGAATAGAATATGCGCGTCCGTCGTGTACGATATTTTGATATTTAGAAACCCAAATCCCGTCTTTGACAACGCCGTTTACGATGAATGCGGGATGTGGAACGTTTGGCCCGCTGGGGATGACGTCTGAAATATTGAAACGCGGAATAAATACCATGATAGACGGATTACCCTTGTCGTCATACATGACGGTGTTTTTTCCGCCTGTCGCCGATTCTACCGCTTGTCTATATGAGTCTTTTACAGATAATACGAATGCCATTATTCAGTCACCTCTTCTGGATTTTGTTCTTTTACAGTTTCGGCAGTTTCTTCGTATCCAGCAGGCAAAGTCCACAATCGAAGCTCAACTTTATTAATGTCGAGTTCACGATCACGCTCGATATAGATATCGTTTCCCGCTTCATCAACCTCGCCGCTAGGAACCAGTTCGCGTTGTTTCGGAGGGATGATGATCGTAGCGACGTACCAAGCGCCGATGCCCTCACGCATGGTTTGCAGCTGATTGTCTAGGCAAATATCGATAACCTTTTGTACATCAGACTGTCTTTCCTGCAAATCGATAGATACCTGTCCTCCGATTGTCAACACTTTCCCCTGCAACGAATATGTTGCTTTTGGTCCTTGATTAATTTCAGTGATAATCATTTTTATCTCCTCCTTAGACTGCAGGATTGATTAAAGTCCATAAAAAAGTGACCGAACTTGCACTGCCGGTCATCTTGACTTTAAAACCATTTTGAGTTTTGTCATAAACCTGTAAATCCCCGATGAGCCCCGTGTCTCCGCTAATAGGAGTAACGATCACATCATAGTTAGGGGCATTAATTTGCGCAAAACCATTTAAACTAACTTGAACGAAAGGATCCAAATCTCGAAAATAACCATTAGATGAAGATGCCGAAATCGTTGCCTGTCCTTGTAGCAATCTCTGTTTTTTGTACTTTTCAAGTTCTTTTGTGTTTAAGTTGACCTGCTGCGCCAGAAATGTGGCTAAAAGACCAACACTTGAATGGCCAATCTCAATCCCCTCAACGATGTTGTTCATATTCCCAGCACTGAAAGGTGTGCCTTCTTGAATAATGTTGCCGTTTGAATCTTTTATTCGATCCTGCCATTGAATTTTTTCATAAGGCACGGTTTAAACACCTCCTACACTTTTTTAAGAGTATATTTGAACGTCACAAGCAATCCGTTAACGGACGGCTTTGTAATATTTTCTGGTTGAGAATCAAACACTTCACCATCTTTATCAATCAATTGAACTTGCGTGATATTTCCACTGACTTTATCGTCAAGATATAGATAAATATTGACGTCATCACCACTTATGGCTGTTTTAAAAATCGGTGTACTATAGACTTTTCCGTCTAGGGTGTACTGCCCCTCTCTAATCAACCCTACTAAAGCGTTTTTAAATTTTAAAAGTCCATTCGATGATATTGCCAACTAGACCACCTCCCCAGCTACAAACGTACCGCATATTGGGTATGCATCTTGTGTTAACGAAAAATATAATTCGCTTAAATCGTACTCATTGGCATGAGTGATATTATCGTTATACGGCTCATATACACCACATATTGGGTATACATCTTGAATAGTAGAGCTTTGGATCTGACCGAACTGAAAACTATTCACTGAATCTACATTATCGTTTGTTTGCTTTTCTTCAGCAGATATCATCCATCCAGCAAAATATTCAAACGGGTATAAAATCTTATTGTATCCCGAAGTGATGGACAGCAGGCGTTCATTTATATATTCCCAATGAGTTCCGACGCCACCGGTAATAACCTTGTTCAGTTGTTCAAACGGAATAGAAATCGGATCATCTTTACCTTTAATTGTTATAAATAGCGTAGCCGGCGCCCATGCAAATGGACCGTCTTTCACTTCAAATCCGGATTGAACGCTCACAAGATGGTCACCGAGATAAACTTCTAGGAGCTTGATAATTGTCTCAATATCGCCATCAGATAAGTAGTTTACGATAATACGAGTTTTTAGCTTAAGACGATATTCCTCATCGGAAATACCGCCTCGAGGTTCTTGTAAGATCTCAACCCCAATACGATCAAGAACAACGCCCTCAGCTTCATCGATGTCTCGCCATAATTCCATCTTGTCGAGAGTTTCTTGTAAGTCGTCAATTTGGTCCGAAACAATCGTAAAAAGCTTCCCAATTGTGCTATCGGGCGTTTTTTTAAACATATCCGGAAGTTTGCTAAGCATATCCGTTAAAAAACTCATGAGACCACAACCTTGTCATATGTGGTTTTTGCCACTTGGTTAGAATCGACGACGATATTAGATTGAAAATAATTAATGCCATCCGTGCTTAATTCCACGATGGCATCATCTACACCAACAGTATTTAATACTGCGGCTACAATTTTCGCATGAACCACATTTTGTTTGAGCCCTAGACCGGGATATTCGTTACCATTTTCATCAGTGCCACCAATATAACTAAGTATTTTATTTCTAACATTCTTAATACCATCCGATGGAAATTCAGCACCTTTTGTGAGAGTAACTCTCACGTAAACTTGAATAGTTTCTGGTCTTGTAAACCCAATATCATGAACAGTTCCTTTGGAATCTGTGACCTGTACAACAGTTGTTCCATATACCTGAATGCCTCCAGGAGCAACGGAAAATATCGCTTGTGCCACGTCTTCGTCGCTCCCGCCAAATACAAAGGGTGCAATGCAATGTGGGGGGAAACCGTTTTTTTCGACACTAGACGTGTTTTGATTGACGATTGCATCTCGAACTCCTGGCACTTCCAGAAGTTTGGCTTCAATACTTTCTATATTAGAAGATCCGGATTTTTCAGGGTAATTTTGAAATCTCTCATAAAATTCAGCGTCTGTTTCTGCATCTCTACCACCTGTAGTGGGTTCAAGATTGACAACAGAATGAACATTAGGATCTAATTCTATGATTTCAGTTATGGCCCCAGCATCTACGTTTCCTTTTGCTCCGGATTCTTGCGCGTAAATTTCAGCATAACCAACTCCGTTGCCGTCTAGTGTGCAATCTTCTGTTGTTTCAAATAAAACATTATTTTTTGTCCCAACAACAAAACCCGCTTCTATAGTTGTGTTGGGTTCCCCAGTAATCTGTATTTTTCCGTAAGCATAGTCAGCTTTTAAAGGTGTCATTCCTTTTAATTTCCCCAATCGATACAATGACACCCCTTCTGCAGTTCCGGGAAATGAGTTATTATATACCCGTTCAACGTTGTCCCAAAGAATGGCTTGAAACCAAGCAAAAATACGAAGAATAATTCCGAGTGGTGTATAAGCTTTGGTGTTTACGTCCTCTCCAAACAATTCCTTTGCTTTTGCTTCCATCTCATCAATAAGATCACTGTACGTTTTTTTTGAAAATCCATTGCGATCAAGCATCTACAGTCACTCCTTCTAAACTAACGGAAGACCCATCAGTTTTTACGACTGTTACATCTACGCTTATTCTCCTATTGTCTGGGGTAAAAATGATTTCTCTTACTTCTGCTACTCGGTCCTCTTGCATCAAGGCCTCTACAATGTCGTAATGAGCCTGTTCTTCATCAAATTGCTTAGTTAAAATATTGCTCCGATCTAATCCTATTGTTTCATCCAACTGGAATTCTCCAAGTTGTATTTTTAAAATCATTTCTAGATTTTGTAATAATTCCTCATCGTCGCTAACCATTTCTAACTCTCCACTCTCATTAAAAACTAAGTCACCATTTACAAGTTCCAAAGTTTTCAACCATCAAACACCCCCACTACGACTGCATCATTTTCGCTAAAAAGAGAATGCGAATCCGGATCAATGAAGTTGGTGCCGTTTAAATCTGCCAGTGATCTTTGAGCACACATGTAAAAGACTAAACACCCAACCCTAATATCATCTTGGCAATGCTTCAAAACAGGGGCATCGTTGATTGGTGATTGCTTATAAACGTTGTCATTTGTATCTGCCATAAGAAAAAGAGGCTGTAAATCAGCTCTCTTAGTATTCGAATCATATTTCAAAACTTTTGCCGGCGCTAGTGTGTGGATGCTCAATAACGTTTCTCTTTTATACTTTTCAAAGAACTTTGACATGTAGCTCATTAAATCACCTCAAATTCGCTGAGAAAGTCCGTTCCGTCATAATAGTGCTTTCCACTCTTAGCTCGGAAAGTACCGTTAGCTGTGGAACTTTTTATCTGAATAATGGAAGCAGTGGTGATTCGGTGTTGAAGCAAGCACCTAACTGTATATCCTTTTTGATCGTCATCCTCAAACGGTTCAGGAGGTTCTATAAGGCCTGTCTCTTCACTCAATGTAAAGCGTTCATCATTGCCTTTTTTAATCGAACGAATGACCATTTGACCTCTGCGGTAGTACATAGAAGCACCGCAATCTTTGACCACTTCAACAAGGTTATTTTCAATTTGACCGGTAACCTTATAGCCATTTTTATATACCTTGTTACGCGGTAAACTAAGTTCAGCCAGCTTGATTCCAAGTATTTTTGTTAATTTTGTGATGATTTGTTTGGCTGTTGTACCATTCTTAAAAGTGATTTGCATTGTTTGTTTTCGGTACTTTGCTACTTTAACAGTTCTGCCTTTAATTCGTTTCTTCACATAATATTTTTTTGCAGGATCCGCCACATCAGGAGTCACTTTTATTCCACTATAGTCTGTACCTTCTTTAAAAGTAATAGTCGTGATTTTATCTGGACCATTATATTTTGTGACAATGGAAGTAATTTTTCCTGCACTTAAAACACCATAGTCACCTTTATATCCGGCCGTAACCGAAATATTTTGTCCTTTTTTAATTCGACTTATGGTAGTTTTAGTCAAATTATAAATTTTTACTGTATTGATATTTGGTTTTTCATCATCATCAAAGTTAATCTCAAATTGGATTTCGAGATCATCATTGGAAAAATTTAAATACCCTCCCGACACTCCAATTGTCACTTTTATTACTCTGCCGTATAAAAGTGTACTAGTTGCCATTGTCATCACCATTTAAATTGTAATTGTAATCGTTAGGGTCAGGTTCATCTTCGTCTTGTATATCATCAATATATAAAAAGACAGTAACTCCAAAATTTTCATAGGTGATACGGTCTTCTCTACCTGCCTCATCCATCGGCACGAGTGTAGGGCCGGGCAAGCGTTCGTCAATTAAATCCTCAAAAAGAGGGCGATTCAACACCATCTTTTCACCAAGGACAATAACATTTCCCTCACTGTCCCATAAATCAACCGTAAAAAAATCATTCGTCTGATTATAATTAATTCCCATGGTGAATTGCTCTTCTCCAATATCAATATCAAAGATAACCGGAACCTCTTCCTTGTCAAAATCGATATAATCCCGCTTAGCCATTTAATCACCTTCTTATTTAACCCGCAATTTTACACCAATGGGGATTCGACGATCGGGGTACTTGTTCCACTTTCTTAATGTCGCAATAGGAGTTCCATATTTTTTCCACAGTCCCCAGTATGTGTCTCCTTTTTTTACCTTGTGATAGACTTTCGTTGTTTTTTTTGTATTGGATTTACTTTTCTTTCCGCTTTTCTTTTTTGTTGTTTTCTTTTTGACATATGGACTTTTTGCTATCCGAATCTCTTGCAACTCAATTGATATACTCATGCCATTCCCAATTGTTGAATCAAATGTTGGCTGCATGCTAATAATGACTACGTTTTTGGCAGTAGTTCTACCAACATAAGTGACGACTGTTCCTGCGTTTTGCTTTTTTTCTAACGCATTGTAAACTTTCATTGCTTCTGTATAGTTCTTTCCTAGTATCTTTCCAGTTATAGTAAAAGTTTTGGGCTGCCTTTGTACTGAGTCAGTAATTGGCAGCCCCTTTTCTGTCGGATAAGAGGTGACATTAACAGTGTTGGTAAAGGACTCTTGCATATTTGCAATGGTGTATCCTGCTAATTTCCCCATTAATATGCCACCCCCGAATCGATAATTGATATAAAATCCTTAAACGCTTTTTCCATTGCATCATTAACAGCACGTTGAATTTTAGATTCGTTTGTATCGTTGCTATTACCCTCAATTTTAATATTGATGACAGGATTAAAATTGATCGTGATGTTTCTTTTTTGTTTGAGTAATTCTTGAGTTTTTCTGTTGTTATGAATCTGGCTTCCAAAGGGTAGATCAACGATTTCCGGTCCGTCTTCTCCCACAATTACTTGATCATGGTTCATTTTTCGACCGCCGTTTTTATATCCGACATATCCCTTACCACGAGCCATATTACGAAGTCCAGGGACATTCGCGATCGATCCGTACCGCGCATTCATGTAACGAATTGCAGCAACGGCATTGTGTACCGGGTTCCAAATGTCATTAAATCCAGGTAACTTGTATGCATTGAACGTCGGGTCGATTGTTTGGAACAGCCCTTTCGACGGCGTTCCCCGTTTTGCGTTGATATCCCAAAGATTTATTGCCTTTGGGTTAAAGCCAGATTCTTTTTTAGCAATCGTCATTAAAGCGTTTAGATAGCTTGCTGGTGTATTGGTAATAGCCATTGCTGCAAGAATCCATTTTCTTGCTTGTGCAGCTCCGGCCCCTGATACCGCCCCAATACCTGCAAAATCTCCAACTTTCTCTTTCAAGTAGTCAATTGCATTAGTTTTTAAGTAATTAAGTGCACTTTTACCGATACCGCCGATATCTATTTGCAAAGTGTTTTTACTGAATAACTTTTTAACTGCTGAAGCAGGATTTGTGATAAACTCTAAAATTTCATCTGTTATTTCACCAGCTGTACGTATAACACCGCTTGCAGTGTTTTTCACTTTATTCACAACTGTGCTAGCCGCTTCTTGAATGGATCCACCAATTCCTCTTGCGTAACCGGGCATACTGCCTTTCAATCCGCCAGATAGCATTTGCTTTGTTTTAGCGTGTGTCAGGACCCTTGTCCCCGGAGGGAGATCCACAATCTCAGCGCCATTTTGTCCGACAAGTGTCGCTCCTTTGTACGGGACGTAAGCCAATTCTACGCCTTCCTCACCAACTACAGCTGGTCCACCTGGATGAAAATTCGTACCTTTAGCATAAGATTTAACTTTGGATTTGGCTGATGCGGAACTGTATCCTGCTGGTTTCCACATCGGAATTCTTTTTTCTGATCCAAAAAATTCAAGTACTTTGTTAATTCCACTTGAAATAGCATTAACTACTTTAGCCAAGCCAATTTTGAAGGTATCCCATTTTGACAGAACTTGTCCTGTCTCCCAATCAACTTGATCAACATGCTCCTTAGCTTGCTTCTTGGCTTGCTCAACTACCTTTTTATGCATATCTTCAGCTTCTTTGACAGCGCCATCGCGAGTTTCCTTTGCTTTACTGATAATTGCCTTATACTGTTCTTCAGTAATAGACTTGTTTTCAAGGTATTCCTGGTTAGCTGCTGCTACAACTTCTTTGTATTTCTTCTCAGCCTCTTTGACAGCACCGTCACGAGCCTTTTTAGACTGCTTCACAACATCAGCCGCTTGTCTCGCACTGATTTCACTTGATTCATTTTGCAACATTGTTAAAATTGTTTGCTGTTCTTTTGCTGATTTTGATAGTGATTTCACAGCAAATGTATTCATTTTGCTTTGCAGTTTATTGATCTCTTTTTGTTCATCTTCGTTCAATGCACGCTTTTCCTTAGAAGCCTTTTCTAAAATTTTTTGTATTCTATCTTGTGCCTTTCGCACTTCATCCT
The DNA here is from genome assembly GCF_038000355.1 of Aeribacillus sp. FSL M8-0235. Taxonomy (NCBI): domain Bacteria; kingdom Bacillati; phylum Bacillota; class Bacilli; order Caryophanales; family Bacillaceae; genus Aeribacillus; species Aeribacillus sp. FSL M8-0235. The sequence continues at coordinate 2,713,661 of NZ_JBBOBW010000001.1, forward strand.
GTTGCTTTTGATGGTTTGACTTCATGCTATTTAAAATAGCGTTCTGTTCTTTTTGACTGAAACCGCTAGATTTTAAGAAGTTAGAGAGTGTTTTTTCGCTTTTCTCAAACTTTGTTTTGAAGTTTTTGTTAATAGTATCAGCCATTCGATCATACGTTTTAATTAAACTATCAGCAGTATCTTTAGAAACGGCCTTTCCTGACCAGTTCATTTTGTTAAGCATGACAATAGCGCCGTCTGATAATTTTTTGTAGCTATTGTACGCTTTAGCAGTTGATTCAGATACGCCTTTTCCGAACTTAACGGTAGCAGACAAAGGATCTTCGAAGGCTTTTTTTAGTGATTGTACAATTTTAGGCCATTTCTTTTGAATAGTTTTACCAAACTCGATTCCAAATTTTGTTCCGGCTATAGAGCCAAGCATACCACCTATAGCTGTACCAATACCCGGAAGAATAGCCGATCCAATAGCAGCTCCTGCTGCCCCGCCAGCTAAAGAACCACCAAATCCACCTAAACTTTCACCAACAGTATCCTTCGACATGCCGATCAAAGATAATCCAGCAAGTGCAGTGCCTACAATAGGAACAGCCTTTGTAGCCTTACCACTAAACTGCATGCCCTCTTTTACTCGATTTCCTACTTTCGAAAAGAAACCGCCTTTAGTTGCTGCTTCATCTGTTACAGCTGATCTAATTTTTTTATTTTGAGCTTCTTTCATCAACTCAGAATAGCTTTTAGTCTTAGAAGTTGGCTGAATAGACGAAATAGATTGAGAGGCAGCAATAGTTGCATTTGCTTTTTGAATCTTAGAAGCCATTACTAGCGCTTCATTACCTGTCTTGGCCATTTCAGTACGGTAATTACTAAAGAATACTTTAGCACCGCTCATGACTTCACGGACTGATTTAATTGCCTTGTGTACATTATACAAAGCAAAAGATACGGGGATTATACCGCCTACAATTATGCTTCCCCATACAACCATAGACTTTGCAGAAGGGCTTAAATTGTTAAACCCTTCAACTAGATGTGTAATTACTTCAACGCCTTCTTTAACAGCTGGTTTTAATGTGTCCGATACACTAATTGCTGCGCTTTCAAAAGCACCTTTCATCTGTTCAACAGATCCGGCCAGGTTATCTGACATTGTATCTGCGGCTTTTTTGGAGGCACCATCTGATTCTTGAAGTGATTTAGTATATTTCCTTATTTTTTCCGGTCCAGCTTCCATCAGCGTTAGGAAACCTGAAGCAGCCTCAGTGCCCACCATCGCAGAAAGGTTCGCTAATTTTTGAGCTCTGGTCTGTCCTTCCAGCGATTGAGAAATATTTTGAATCAGATTGGCCAAGCCGACAAAGTTTCCTTTCGAATCCTCTATCGTGATTCCTAGCTTTTGCATCATTTTCGATGTTTCTTCAGATGGTTTTAACAATTGAATGAGACCGCCACGTAAAGTCGTTCCAGCAGTCTCTCCTTTAATTCCTGCATCACTCATTATTTCAATAGCAGCAGATACTTCTTCAAGTTTCATTCCTAACGCGTGAGCCGGGGCTGCAGCATATTTAAACGCATAACCCAAATCGTTGATGTCCGCAGCCGAATCATTTGCCGCCTGTGCCAAGACATCAGCTACATGACTCGCTGCGCTAGCTTTAAGCCCAAATCCATTCAATGCAGCAGTCATAACTTCGGCAGTGCGTGCCATACTTTCTCCAGAAGCTTCACTTGCTGAAATGACACCAGGCATAGCTGCCATAATTTGTTTGACTGTAAATCCGGCCTTTGCAAGCTCCAATTGACCAGCAGCTACTTCAGAAGCAGATTTAGTAGTACTTGCCCCAAGTTCAATTGCCTGATCACGCATTGCCCTAAATTGCTCCAAAGTAGCACCAGAAACGGCCTGTACCGCACTCATCTGCTTGTCAAATTCCATGCCAACTTTGATAGCCGCTGCACCTAAATCATACATTTGCTTAGTAAATGCACCGACACCAATTGTTGCCAACGCACCTTTTGCTAAATCGGCCGTAGAAGCGAAATCTTTTAAAGATTTACTAGAATCATCAACACTTCTTTTTTGTTCTCTGAAGCTATCTCCGGATCTTTTGGCACTGGAAGCTAGGCTACTATGTTCACGACTGGCACTTCTGGCACGATCGGCATTTTCTTTTAAAGAATCAGCGTTCTTTCTGATGGAACTGCTAGCATTGGCATATTTTCTACCAGCTTGTTCGATGGCTTTACCGCTTTGATTAGCACTTCTTTCAAGCTTGTCCGTTTCGTGGATAGAAGCATTAATCCTACGATTTGCATCATCAAGGGCTTTGGAGTTGACTTCAATATTGACCTTCATCGTTGTATTTCTAAGTGATTTAGCCATCTATCCGTCAACCCCCTTTCCCAAACAGTTTTATCTTCATTTTTGCAGCACTAATAGCCACACCAAGTTGTTCAGCCGTCATACGACCTACTTCCTCATGTGTGGCTATCCCTGCGATTACCGGCAACCAGTAATCAATATCTTCTTGTAATTTGCGATCATAAACTTCCTGTGGATCAAACTTACAATTGTCTACCAAGAAAGTTGTCGGCTAATGCCATCACCTCACGTAATCCATCGTGAGTCTCCCAGTATTCCCAATCCACTTTCGGATCAACAATGACATGTTCCATAATTTCTTCATAATAAGCAGAATCTACAACGTTGTTAAATCCATTTCGGCATCGATCAAGCATTTCAATCGTTGCCTTTACGCCCGGAAATTGAAAAGTATATTCCACACCAGCTACCGTATGTTTTTCTTGTTTACCAAATTTAGATTGTTTTACTTCTTCTTTTTGAACTTGTTTATTATTTTCGCTCACTTTCCATTCCTCCTAATTTCATTAGTAGTTGATAACATCAAAGTCTCCAACTTTGATCGTGTATTGACGTCCTTCCACTCCATCAGAAAAAGTAGCATCGGCTTGTTTTGTCACCATTGCTTTTGTGCCACCGCGTTTTTCACGAGTAGATGGATCATTCACCCAAATCGGGAACAATTCGCGAGATTTTGCTAGATTGTTAAAGAATTTACAAAATGGTGAAGTTTGATTTAGCGTGATGGTGATGGTTCCCAATTTAGAGTTATTAACAGTCCATGTTGTCTCTCCTTGAGCATTGGATTCCACCGTGACATTATCATCGTCCTTATTTGCGGTGACGAACGTCCCTTTTTTAAATCCCGTTACGTTCATGTTTTTTGCAGTTACAGTTACTTTCGAAGCGTCATAAACTCCGTCTGCCATCATAGATTCCTCCTTTTAATCAAAAATCAAAATAAGAAAGCGAGCTTGTAAGCCCGCCAGTTTGATTATTTTAGTAATTTACAACTGTCCCTTTTACCTTCATTTCGTGGAAGGCTCCTTCTGGATAATATTCAAAGCTCAGCCCACTATAAATACGTTTTTCCCTATCTTCTGCAGGAATCTCATTCATCGTTTTTGAAAAGACTGTAAATTCGGCATTTCCATTTTCATCTTTATCAATAATCCCATTTTGTGCAGCAACAGACAAAACTGTTGTTACGACAGAAACTGCCATTGCAATACCTGTGTCATTGCTTGGAACTTTATCATTATCGCTCAACATTTGCTGCAAGCCGCTTTCAATATTAGCTTTCACCCAATCTTGACCGTGAATGAAATCAATATATGAACCGCTTGCTGTTAATCCTTCAGAAGTCTGAGGAGTTCCCGCCTTCAACACGTAAGCATTGGCTCCAGAAGAATGTAATGATTTTAGCTCACCAGCAGAAATATCAATTGGTGTAACGCCGCTTAAATTCTTGCGGAACTTCCATGTGATTGATCCAACTGTTAGTGATGCAGCATCACCGACAATAGCAGCATCAATTTCTTCATCTGGTTTGTCAGGATGATAATAGAGAATGGTTCTAGAATTTAATTTGTATTGATCTATCTCTGCTTTGTCTTCAATTTTTAATACTAAAAACTTGAATTTCCGTGCTTGTAAAGCATTAGATACTGCCAATCTTTCGGATGAAATTGCATCTGGCAAGAGTAAAAAGTGCCATGATCTATCAAAATATTTTTCTAATGCTTGTACGATTGTTAACCCGGTTCCAGGCTCTCCTCCACCTGAAGCGCTATAAGTTGCTACAGCTACAATATCTGGTCTATTAGTTTGAGCGAAAACAGCTGCAGCCTTTTTGTATACGCTTGTACTTTCGGGAAAATCTTGTTTCAACGTATCCAACTCACTGTATTCTTTATAAATTGATTCAGTTTCAGTTGATGCCGCTAAGATCAATGGGCGTCCTAAACCAATCTTAGGCGCTGGATTCTGAACATCAATAGTCACTTGAACGTCTTGAATCGCCATTAGTTTGTACCTCCTATTTTAAATTCTTCAATCGGCTCTACATCATCTACATAGGTATCACGAACACGAAGCTGAACATCAAAACCAGCTGTACGTTCATAATCAATGGATATGAAATTGTCACGTTGCGAAAAATTCATTGTGCTTACCACAACAATCCCTTGTTTTTCCAACAAACTTCGTCCTTGTGAGGATTTTAGATAAGACTCTGTTTTTTTGGCCAAATTTAAAACGCCTACTGAACTAGTTCCATGCCAAGTTAATGACACAACCAATTCGAATAAGGCGCCTTCATAATCTCTTTCAATGCCAATCTTTGGAGAAGTGATGGTATAGCTGCAATACGGATAAGGAGGTGGTTCTCCTGCACTATTGCCAGCAATTAAGGGATATCCTGTTCCGTCTTTAACTGCTTTAATCAAAGCGCTTGTGACGGTGGTGTAATCAAAATCATTGGTCAAATGCACTCACCCACTTTAATTCATACAGATTAAATCCTGCATATGCTTTATACGGCAATTCTCGTTCAACCGAATACTTATGACCATCGCTAACGACTATACTTTTAATTGGAATGTCCATAGTAGTTATAAGCTGTCTGTCTGCTGATGAGAGACGGCCACCGCTTTGATAAATCTCATTCGAAGAAAATGGAATGACAACGGCATTAGTACTAATAGGTTCAGCCGCTGTTGGCGAAACCCATTCACCGGTATTTTCGTCATAATGGCCTTTATCATCTGGATTTGCGGGCAAAATAATTTGAATGGGTAAGCTATACTCTTCGATTAGATCAGAGAAATCAAACATATTCCCCATCGTCTCTCACCAACTTCCATGTGACGTGCATTCGCAATCCACCAGTGTCAATCAGTGGATTATCAGACCCTTTATTTTCAATCGTTAGTGGAGCATTAGGAGGCGTTCGAATATCCCTAATCTTATCTTGGATATCTCCTACTATCTTAGCCCCCAATCGCTTAAAAACGGTCTGTGCGTCTATTTCTAACTCACAAAGTTTTTCGATTTGCCTTTCTAAATAGTCCATCCATTCATCATTCTTTTCGTCGAACGTTGAACGGATAAAAGAACGTTCCGGTATATTGACACTTTCTTTCAGGATGAACATGACTTTGATTCCGTTCTCCGCTGTTTTGTCAGCAACTGCAAGAACATTTTTCCCTTTTGGTTGGAATAGGCCGGGAATATCTGCAGGTTTTCTGTCTCCTGCTTCTTTGGTTGGAATGGCAAGGTATTTATTCTTCGCTTTAATTTGTATCCCAAACTCGTGTACATTCGCGATCATTGCGTAAAAAGAATCATCCGAACCAAAAATGCCAATCTCGATGGAATAGCGATCGAGTTCGGCTAATTCACGATAAAGCCATTGCAATCCTTCATCATCTGTATGCACATTGACCATTTAAATCACCGTCAAATTAATCCTCGATTTTGCTGTAAGTCTGTTTTTCAAACGTTCATATTCTTGGCCATATGGAGTAGCACTCAACCCAGTATTATTATTAATAGATTGAGTGCTATAATCTTTTCTCATTGGTCCCACTGACTCTGATTGTGTTTGTCGGATATTTAGCGACCCAAGGTGAGCAGCCAAATACCGGTTCAACCGTTCTTCGTATTCTTCTTGTATACCTAATGACTTAACCTCTTGATAAGCGTCATCAATGATAATTTGCAGCTCATCATCCGTTAGTGCCGATAGGTGTTTAGCGATTGATCTAACTCTTTCAGGCGTTGTAACAGCCATTTTTATCCCTCCTATTCTTCAGGTTTTACAATTTTATCTTCCGGAGGGTTCTTGATTGATTCAATTTGTTTATCGATAGCTTCGATAACTGTTTTTCGATTTCCCTTGGCAGCTTCTTCTTCACGGAATTTTTGCAAAGTGGCAAGCTCAAAGGTGTCATTGACTAGTTCGATCGCTTTTTTTGCATCTAAAGACGCTAAAGAAGCGAAATCATCATCTTGTGCAATGACAATTTCGCCTTTATCGATTAAATATTTATTCAGTGGATGTTCCAGTGCTTTTTTAAACTTTTGCCCTTCCGATAAAGAAAGATTATTAACTCCCGGAATTAATCGAACACCAATATGACGAACGAATTCACCTAAATTTTGCACTAGCATCAGATTCCATCTCCTCTCGCAATAGCCATGGGATAACGAACAATGATTCCTCCGCAGCGTTCTTCTACCGGAACAGTCCATTTCGGATATTTCCATTCTTCATCAAGACGAGTAAGGTCCATCGGAACGACAAGTTGAACTACTTCTGGAGAAGCATCCATTACTAAGAATGAATCTGTTCCAGCTGTACCAACACCTTTAAGATCAGGAACACGATGGATTTGAGAGAACCATTGATATCCTTGAATGACTTGCAATATAGATCGTGCGTCAAAATCGCTGAAACGTCGATTCAACTCTTCGTATTGTTCTGCAGGTACGCATAAAACAAGATTCGATGAATTTGAATGCCCTGGCAGTACCGTTACTTTTTTACGTAGTTTCCGAATATCTTCAATGATTTCAGCGCTTGTTTTATTTACCCATTCTGTTTTACCGCTTGCTCCTTGAGCAACATTTTCAATTTGAATACCAGGAGTATTCACAGCACCTAAAATGTTGTAATCAGGGTCTCCAATCCAAGCAAGCTTATTTTCCTTTTCAGCTACAGCTCTACGAGCAACCGCAGCTTTTGTAGCATCAACAGTAGTTCCTGTCATCTGTGCTGCCCGCAACTCTTGAACTGTGTAGGTGAATCCTGTGGCAATTGTATAGATTCTAGCAAACTCACGACGAATATCAGCGTCTACAAGTGGCAAATCATCTGCTGCATTTCCCATGATTTTTGCTACGCCAGAACGAGTCAGAACGTTATAAGCATAGGTTTCTGCTCCTGGATGAATATCTGATTTAATATCAAAGCATTGCCGCGCAGTTAATTCCTCATATTTCGGTTCATATAGTGTGTTATCGATCGCTTCAAGATCGAGTGCTCGAAACATTACTTTATCCATCTAAAATTCCCCCTTATGGTAAGTTAATCTCTAATTGTGCTAATCCGTTGGCTGCAGCTGAAGTTTTAAATACTCCAACCACCCCTGATTTCTCTGTAACGGTTGTATCCGCTGGCCGGAAATTGCCTGTAGCATTATCAATAACCGCTTCATCACCCTTCACTACATCTTCCAAGACTTCTACAAAGATGATGCCGCGTCGTAAATATGAAACAGCGTCACCAGCTGAATATTTGCCATTTACAGAATCAGAGACGTTCGCTAATCGAGTTTCTGCAAAATGGTTCGCAATGGCCACCCCTTGAAATTTTCCTGTTCCATCGTATGTTTCCACCTTGTTTGGATTAGTGGCGTTTAATTGGACTGCTACACCCCAATCAATGTCTTCAGCAGCCGCCCCGGTATCTGCCCGGTGGCCATGGTAAGAAGCTACTTTACCTTTTCCTAATTCTTGTGGCATGTACTGTTCATAACTAGTAATAGGCATGTTTCAAAACCTCCTTATTTTGATTTGTTCATGTTTTTAATGTTCATGCGTTGTTTTTTCTTTTCCTCAACAGCTGATTGTTGACTTGTTCCCCCGAAATTTTTAAGCTGGTTGGCCCCATCAGAAGAAAATCCTCTTTCGCTTACAACACCAACTGTTGCATCGAAGAATGCGTTTATATAGTCATCCGACTTTCCATCACCTTTAAAGTCTGGTTTCACCTTTTGGATAACGGCTTCTTTGATCTCACGTTCTGTTTTTCCTGTAAAATCAAAAGAATCACCAAGCAATGGTTTCGCGCTGGTGATTAATTCAATACGTTCATTCACTTTTTTGTCTAATTCATCTGCAGAAAGGGTATTTTTCTTGGCTTCCTCCAATTCTTGTTCTTTCGCTTTAAGTTGAGCTTCTAATGCGTCATATCGGCCTTGCAATGCGTCATAATCCTTTAATTTTGTTTCAGCAGCGTCTAATTTTGCTGCTTGAGCTTCAATAAATGACTTAACCGCTGAATCCACTTCATATTCCTTGCCATCGATTTTGTATTTCACCATATTTATTCCTCCTTCATCTTCGATTTGCCAGGCATCAGAGTCACCACGAATAGCAACTTCAGGACCAGCACGCCCTTGATCAACAATAGCAATATGATTGATTTCAATGTTTCGTTGAACATATTCATATTGCTGCCCTTGATAAGTGCCTGATTCTGCAACGATGTCAGCCATAAAACCAATGCTAATCTCTCGTTTCCCGTCACGAATCTTTTGAATAAGCCCGGCATCTGTGACAGTAAAAGAGACGACTAGCTTTAAATCTTGTACTCTCGCATCCGTATGTGTAATCCCTTTTGCATATTGGCTGAAATTTTGCAATGTGACAGGTTCGTTAGGATGGTCATCAGTAACCGGCTTTGCTTGTGCCGATTGAATCGTTTTGTCTGAAAAGATTTCCTCTGGCAACTTTGCTTCCATCTGAACCGTTCCATCACTTCTCATATAGGGAAAGACACCGGGACGAGTGATAGGTGCTGTGACGGTTAGGTATCCCTCTTGTGTCTCGTCAAAATCCTGTATGAATGTTTTATCATACCTTTGGAGCTTCACACGTTATCACCTCCTCTCGTGCATAATAAAAAGCACTATCCGTAATGGAAGTGCTAATCATCAAACACCGGAATAGCCACACATCTGCATCTAAACGGAGTACCAGGAAGCCCTTCTGCAGGTGGATCACTGTAGGGAAATACTTTTCCATCCAATGCTCTATGTGCCGGTCTTACACGTTCATCATGAGAAGTAGACCACTTAAATTTATTAACTCCCATTTCTTGATGACGCTTGGCTGTCATTTGTCCAAAAATGGACCCAGTCTGATCAACCGCTATAAATTTGGCACGATTTTGCGTCATTCCAATACGTTTCACCAGCTGATCTCGGATTTCTTTAATGCTTTGGCCGTTTTTTACACCTTGATAGATGATAGCTTCGATTTTAGGGAAAAACTCATCTCGAATTGTGCTGATATAGCTCACATTTTCCGTTATGGATGATCTCATGTATTCATCAAGCCATGGTTCATATTGAGTCGGATCAATACCTTTGATCTTTCCTTGATTTCTAGCGATGTTTTCGCTGTATTGATTTAACGAATTCAAGAAACGAGTAGCAATTTCTTTTACGGTACTTGATGCAAATATTCCAAGAGACAATGCTTTGATCAAATCGATAGCCTGCTGAATAACATCAAGTGGACCATCTGTTTTATAAAAGGCACTGTCGTTCCGCTGATACAATTTGATCTGCTCTTTAATCTGTTCATCGAACACACGCAAAGTAAGCTTTCCTAGCTCGTCTACAAGGCGTTTTATCTCTCGGTAATAGGAAACAGCCACCGCATCGGGAAAACGCGTAGGAGGGGCCTTTCTAGCCATTTTTTCCACGTTCCTTCCATGCCTCATAAACCTCTTTAGCCATTCTCTCTAAATCCGCTTCATCGCCGCTAAATTTAAGTTCATTTGTTAGACCGAACTGACCGAAACGAGTTTCCCTTACTTCGTCAACAGTTAGAATTCCGTTGGTTACATAAATTTGGTCTGTTTCAGCTATTAACTTACGAATCTCAGCATCTGTTTTGGAATCGACATGCCACAACGGATTGAATTTTATCTCCCACTCAAGAGAATCAGGATCAATGACACCACCTAATTCATCAGACGACCATAAAAGTAACCGAATAAGTCGTTCAAGATTGGGTTTTAATTCATTTTCTTGCATGGCAACAATACGAGAATAATAGTTCATCACATCGTACTGAGCACCAGTGATGGTCCCTGCTTCTTGCCCTTTTATGACTGTTTTTGGCATTCGGACAGCTCCGGAAAGGTAATCCCAAACATAATCAAGTAGATCTTTAATTCCTGTTGTGTTGGTTGTTTCTTTGGTCAGTTCCTCTTCTTTGCCAATTACAGCAAGAGCTTCGGTGCGAAACATGTAATCCATAATCATTCCCAATTCGTATTTTTCTTGAGCATCCATATCCACGATACTGTCTGATTTATAAACTTTAAAAGCAAAGTCGTATAGGATCTGTCCAACAGACCACAAGGAAGTATCTAAAACAGTGATGATGTCATAAAGTGATTCAAGCAACGGCTGACCGCGGTATTCATCTTCAAGCCTACGAGTTTGATCATGGATAAGGCGTGAAGCATGGACATTATCCTGAGTTACTCCTGCAATCTGTTGACCAAGTCTCGATCTCCTGTTTACTTGAAAAAACTCAACTTGTCCGTAGTTCGGGCTAAACATGTCCTCATTGAGGATGAATTCATTCACCTTTTTCCCACTAAAAGCATGGATATAATCGACGCGTTTTAACTTCTGTACATCTAATGGATCTGACAATTTAAAAGGTGACGATTGGGTAACACCCAATGAAATAAATCCATCACCATAAAGCCTTTCATACGATCTGGCTTTTTTAAATTTTTCTTTTGCCTTTAAATCACTGAGTTTGCTCATGATATCATTCTTTAGTTTTTCATCTTCCATTCTCAAAGTGAACCAGTTTCGCGTCATATCCTCCGCAGGAATGTCGATGATATTTTGGACGATGGCATTTGTTGCATAAAGGTCTGTGAGTTCTTGATTCGTAAGTCTTCTTCTTACTCCAGGTTGTTGTCTTACCAAAGCATCTTTTCCATATCCTTTTCCATGCCCCTGCATAAAATCCGCTCGTAGTACTTTTGCTTTTTCCACGCTTTTCATTTTATCACCACCTATCTGCGTCGGCTTAACATCTTCCTATATCGTTCTAATGGCGCTTTAAGGTCTGATACCTCATAATCATCTAGGCCATACCAAATAGCACTAAGTGTATGTGGGTCTATGTTAAATTCATCCGGAATAATTTCATCGTTCTTATCTTTCTTGTAAGTTAAATTCTTCAACTCGCGGATTGTATTCTTGCATTGATCAGAGCAAATGATTTTCTTGAAACGTTTGACCTTTCTTGTGTACTGCAACCGTGAGCCTTGAAACTTTTTAGCCGCTCTCATGTTGAATCCGTTCTGTTTGTAGAACTGGATAGTTTTGGGCTCTGCTGAATCAGCTCTGATTAATTCACCAGTTTCTTTAAATTCTTTAATCTCCTCCGCCGTCTGATCGTCAGTCATTTTGTTTTTGTAATATTCCCAATAAATGTATAGATATTGTTTGTTCGGATCAACTACCATACGGATAATAGCGTTGTAAGAAGTTTCGAATCCAAAGTCCATCCCAACCCGTTTAATTGGATTAGGTAAACGTCTAATAGCTTCCATGACCTCATCATGTGGAGCCACTTCGAACTGCGGCAATACTTTAACGCCATTCACGCCAAAATGACCTTTCCGAGCAATTCGGTAAAGGTCTGGGTCATAATCTTTTAATTCGTCTAACTGTTCAATGTAGCTTTCAGGCAAAAATAAATTATCATCAGCTGTTGAGTGATGATAATAGGTGTCGTTTGTTATAATTGTCCGTTTTTCATAAAGTTCTTCATCATCCAGAATTAAACGGTTATTTTGTTCATCCTTGAAAAAGTGTTTATAAGTCCAGTTGTCTTTGCTCACTGGATTTGTTGATAGGATCATATGAAGTTTCAATGTTGGATGTCTCAAACGTCCTAACAACTCTTTAAAACCAGCGTATTTAATCTCTGAACACTCTTCAAGCCAAATTATTGAGATGTTGTTTATTGACTTTAATTTGGATGGCTTATCCATCCCTTTAAAGATGATTTTGCTTCCATTTGGAAAACGAATCTGCATCGGAGATACTATACATTTGATTTGATTTTCTAAGCCTAAGTCGGTAATTATCTCTTCAAGTAACGAGAAACACGATTCCCGAATCGTTTCATAAACTTCACGAACGACTAATGCTGTTCGTTTTTCGCTTAATAGTTTTAAGATTAGTTTTAAAGCAATGTGATAGCTTTTAGACGAACCATAACCGCCGACAAGAAACTGAAATTTCGTGGACCAATCAAACAGAAAGTCTTCAAAGTGAGGGTTCACTTCTTTTTCAATCATGATCCATCACCTTTACTCTTCCGCTTGATGAGGATTTCAATCGGCTTGTCGTCGGATCCAGAAGAGATTTTGTCTACTTCGGCTTTTGTCTTTTCAATGTCTAAGCGCATTTGTTCAAGTTTTAGGCGTCTTTCGTCATCTTCATGTGCCAATTCATTGAACTGCTTGATCAAGCTTCTTAACTCGCTCATTGCCCTAGATTGAGCATTCATGAAAGTTGCATGACGATCCCAAGCGAATTGGAATTCCCACTCTTGCTCATCACCAAATTCACCTGGTTTGATTTTTTTCAGTTCTTTAATGATTTCATGCTTATCTTCAACGAACATAATCTGTTGTGCCCGGATGATTGCAGCATACTGAATTCTGATCTGGTCATATATCAGATCAGCAGGCGATTTCTCTTCTAACATTCCCATGATCTCAAGAGTTTCCGCTGGAATGTATTTGGAGAAGAAGCCGTGTTTGACTGCGTTTTGGTTGCCTTTTGGAGCCGCGCCGCCTTTATTTCCCTTTGCATTTATATTTCCGATAGGTGCGCCCCTTTTATTTTTTGTGTGCACACCTTTTTCTTTGTGTGCACCCTTTTCACGCGTCCAACCGTAACGCTTTTTCCATGACTTAACCGTATTTAAAGACACGCCATATTTTTCAGCAATGTCTTTATATTTCATGCCTTTGACATAATCTTTTTCAGCTTGAATATGTTTGTCAGACACTTGCTACATCACCTGCCACCTCCGTAATTATGTTTGTTTTGCAAAAGAAAAAGCACCCGATTATTAGGATGCTTTAATAAATACGTTTTAGAATTTTTTCACTCACAATTTCGATAATGTCCTTTAACATATTTGCTTTTTCCTCTTCGTTCCCTCTGTTGATTATTAAACAAATATCATATAAAATTTGTCTCATTTCTTCGTCGCTCATTCTTTCAATAACTTTTTCCAATTGCCCTTGATAACTCATTCATATCCTCTCCCTTCGCCTACTAAATTCGACAAAAGGAGACATTTTCCTGCATTTTTTAATCTAAGTGCTATGGCTTAGCACTCCGCCCCGTTCCTACCTCATATTCTAACGATAAGATTTCACCCACACAATTTCTCTGACATCCCTGACATTCCTGACATCTCTGACATTTTGTCTACTATGCTGTTTTTAATTCTGAAAATATGACGCTCCGATAATCCCATATGTTTTGATATTGCTTTAATACTCATACCATCAAGAAGGCATTCCAATACTGCTTTTTCCCTTTCGTCAATTATTAAGTCCATTCGCTCCTGTATAAACATAACTTTTCTTTCAAGTTTCTCAATCCATTTTGATTTCTTTTCTCGTCTCAAGACTTCCCGAATAATCGGATCACCATTTTGACCTTTAGGTTTTGGCAATGTCGATTCAATGCCATATTGAGCAGTAAGATTTCCGTTCATATCTTCTAATATCTTTCGCTGCCTTTTAATTTCATTGATCATCCAATGGTAGTCGCGCAATATTTTGGAAATTTCGTTTTTATTCATCCCTATCATCTCCTTGATCATGAGTAAACCCATAACGCTTAACGCACCGGACAAACGGACATAAATTCCCTTTCAGTAGCCACAAGCAATTTTTACAATGGTCATCAATAACTCGAATTTTCATTGTTCCATCGCCTTTCTGACAAACAAAAAAGGACACCAATCCCGCTAATGCGTGATCAGTGCCCTCGGTTCTTCCGTAAGGACATTACATCATCTGCTTAATTTGAAGCCAAATATCTGGATAATATTTTTTGATGAATTCACCGTGTCCATGTCTCCATATTGCTTCCGAGGCCAAAAACGTCGGTTCGCTCCTAGTGCGTTCACGATCTTGCATGGGGTTGTCGTAGATTTTCAAATACGGAAGGTTGTTTTCAATGATATATGCCCATATGTCGTTTCCATCCAAACGATATAAAGGAGTACATGTCCAAACACTTCTATCTTTCGTTCGATATAAATCTTTTTTCTTTGATAGGGCAAACATTCGGGCTTTAGATTCTTTCATTCTCAACCCTAAAAACTCCCCCTTCCATCTGCCGTCTATATATTCAATCATCACTTTTTTGTATTCTTTAAGCATCCAATTCGTCCATTTTCTCTCTTCTTCCGATTTGGGTTCAGTAAAAAAATGTCCAACTTTTTCATAAACATCAAATGCCCCAGGCAGTTCAATAATATGCAGCCGTAAATCATATTTCTTTGCCATGTTTTCGGCCATTTCAATATTTTCTTTCGGTGTTTCACGATATTTTCCAAAAAGCATGTCTTTTACATTTCCATACTTGACGCATAGGTCCAAGAGCGCGGTGGAATCTTTGCCACCAGAATAGCAAACCACCCAATCAGATGTTAATGAAAAAGCTTTTTTGATTGACTCGATCGCTCCGGTCAATCGTTGCCGATAAACCGTCAGATGAGAATAAAGTTCATATTTTTCTTTTTCGCTCTCTTTCATTTTCTCACCTCTGAAGTGTTATACATGGTAAATTGAGTATGTCATATATATTTTGAACCGGATCTGTCGAACTGAATTCACCTTTTGATGAACGGTAGTAAGCAATACTATCCAAAGAATCAAAATATCGGATACCACACCAATCTTCTATATCTTCGATACTCCATCCAGCTCCTAACACATGTATCCATTTTACATTCAATTCTTCTTTCATATATCGAAAAAGTTCTTCTATTCCTATATGTTGGGCATATTGTCCACGTAATCCGTTATTAGAAAAGAAAATAGTGTCAGTGTATTCACGATAAAACTCCGCTTGCCATTTTAATTGTTCGATGTTGACTTCATGTTTTCGTTCACATTGCAACACGGCTGCCACATTCGGAAAGAATCCTTTTGACATCCACTTTCGAAAGTTATACATAGTTTGAGATGGATTTAGGAATTCATCTGGAGCAACGCATATAACATGATCGTTGTTTTTATATTTTACGTAGTATTCATTCAGTTCTTCCATATATTTCAACGTCATCTTTCGCTTTTTCATACTTAAACCAAAAGCACCGCTGTCTAATATTACAATGATTCCATTGTTTTCAAAATGTGGCTCAATTGGAAAAGCGAATAACCGGCTGATTCCTTCTATCTTTCTGATCTCATGTTCTTTGTTTCTACAATGTGGGAACACATATACTTTTTTATTGTTCATTCGTCTTCACCACTGCATATTTTTCAATCCACCACATATATTTTTTACATCCACTAAAAACCGATTTAGGTATATCCATGTTTGACAAGACAACCCGCACCGTTGAAGGAAAAATATAATAAAATTGAGTTTTTAGTTTCGTTTTCTCTTCTAAAAACGGAATGTACTGTTCTTCAACCCACCTATGCGATGTTTTCCCGTAATACTCCGTTTTCAAATATTGTGTATTCTTTAAACGCCTCACAACAGACATCATCTCGCCGTTTGAAACAAGCAATACAGTCGGTCGATCATAGTCGATTTTGTCCAATACAAGTTTTAATGCTTCGTATGGTTGACCAAACGGGTCAATATCAATAAAATCAGCTTTATCTACATCTAATAAATCAGATTGGAAATGGGAGCACGAAATAATTTCTGCGTCACAAGCCATTCGATATAGCGCAGTAGAAACACCTAGTCCACCGTGTGTTTCTACAATCCGGTAAGGATGAAGGAAATGCGCCAGCCGATAATTGAGCACTCGCTTCCACACTTCCGCCTCATCATATGCCGCAAGAGTTTCCCCGTTTTTCCCATCTACTACTATGTAGTTTTCGACAAACTCTTTCGGAAGCTCATTCAATCCCTGTTCAAGAAATTCTCTTCTGCTTTCGTTCATTCTTCCTCACCATCCGCCAATATTTTCACTACACCCATGCCCATCGGTCGCTTGTGACCAACTCCTGCCCACTCTGCAAACCGCATGAGTACGTTAAATTGATGAATATATTCTTCGCTTCCAAAAGCCTTTAATCCCACTTTTCCATAAAAGCAAGTAAAAGGATGATAATCCCCTATACGATGTCTATTTGTATGGATATTGGCGAATTTCACTATTGTGTGATTCTTCACCTTTTTTTCTCCAGGAAACGGAATAGGAATATCAATCTTTTCCGGATACAGCTGATTCCACCTTTCTTTTAAACTCAATAATATTTTTTCTGGTAACGGCATAGGAATATCAAATCCTTGATATCGGAATGTTGTATTATGAAACTGCAATAATACAGAAACGTTGCTATATTTCGCATTTAACAGTTCGATATGAGGCTTTTCATTAATGATTTCAATCCCATCCAATTTTTTAAAAATGGGTTCTAATTCTAAACCTATCACATTTACAATGTCAGGCAATTCAAGGCTGAAAGGATTATAGTTAAAATTATCATGGATCATTCTTGATAAAACAGGTGACTTTTTATGAATAATGGCCAAAACAGCATCATACATTTCTTTTCCATCTTGGAATTGAATAGGTAATCTAACTTTAAGCAAGTTTTTCCCTCCTGACGTTTGGAATGATGCACGGAACTCTGTCGGTATGCAAATGGTACGGCGGCTTCAGTCGCATTTTCCGGATCTGGTAGGTTTGCCCATCATCCGGCAATTCTCCTGTAAATGGTTTTGTTCTCATGATTCCATATGGGCCAATATCGGTATAGTCATCTTTCACCTCTTCAATAATCCATTCTTTCACATATCCGTAACCTTGCGATCCCTTTTTTCCGATGTTCGTTACAAATCTCAAAAGGCTGTGAATTCCGTCCGAATCACCGACACAATAGAATTCGATGTCGCTTATAATCCGGATCAATTGCGGCATCCGGTAAGCTTTAAATTCGCCTTTTTGGGAGTCGATTTTCCCGCGTTTCCCTTGAAAATCGACATAAATGCCCGCATCGAAATCATTGATTTTCTTATGCCAATACTCAACGGTTTCGGCGTATTGGACATAAAATCCAACAGATGTCTTCCAACGCCCGTTTTCATCTCTTGCCAGTGGTAATTTGGGCTCGATTAAATTGTCCAATTTTAAACTATTGTTTAATAGTTCGTCCGGATGATTTTCCAACATCCATGCATATGCCAATATGCTATCAAAATTAAATAATCCGTCGCTTGAGTTCACACGCCCGTCTAAAAGACGGGCAGTGATTTTCAAGTTTTTCATTTTACTTCACCTGCCAAAAGTTTGGTGAATTCCTCCTTCTTGTCAATTAAATAGGTATCGTACATTTCTTTTAAGTGTGCGTCATACGTGTCTTTCGCTTGTTTTGCTGTATTTCCTAATTGGATAAATTCTTGTCCAATGCTTGCAAATGGTTCCCGATCATCTTCTGTAATCAAATCCATATCAGCCTTAACTAATCCGAAACCCTTTCCGCTCATGCCCCCAAGGTATGGCTGCTTTTGCCATTCGTGTATTGCTGATACAAAAGCGCCTAGTTCTAGTTCATTGCAAATAATATCCCAACGGTGCCAGAGTTTCGTGCCGGCCGCCAGATATTCCACACCATACCGCATTTGAGTTGCAGGCTCATCTTTTTTCTTTTTCTTGGAATCTCCTTCTAAGAGGAGTGTTTCCTCATTGTTCAATAGAAACTGATCAGCGATATTGACATTTTTTTCATCATCTTTCCGAGAAAATTCAATCACATTTGTGAAATGTCTCCAACTATAGTCGGACTTTTCTACATATGAAGGAAGAATACCGTTAGTTTCTCTGCAAATCGGATATGCAAATGTCTGCTTCAGTTTCCCATCTAGGATCTGATTTCCAACACCACCTCCAAATAAGGAGACAAACGGTAATGCTTTTCTAATAATTTTCGCTTGATCAATGTCTAACGATTGTGCCCCACCAATACTCCCGCCACTAAAAAGAAGATGGAAAGCTTTAAGTGGTACTTGAATTTCTAATTTGTTGAGCAAATATCGAGCTCCGCAATCTCGGAGCATGCCACGCAAGGCATTTCCTGTATATACGAATACTTCTTCCGGTTTTCCGTCATTCACTACAGTTGTCGTATTCAAAAATGATTGAGTTGATTCGCTTTCTCCAATATGGCTAAGTGGTTGTAACAATGTGTAAATCGTTTCAATTCGATAGTGTTTCATAATTAATTTTCCTCGCTTTCTATGATTTCTTCTAATTTGGATTCAATTGGCTTTTCGCGTTCTAAACGATCTCGAACAAGCATAATCACACGTGCAGTTTCTTTATAGAGTTGATGGAGGATTTCTTGATCTTTTCCACTTTCAATGATTTCGGTTAGAAATTGTCGTCCTCTTTCACCACTAATGATGATGTTCCCTAACTCATCTTCAATAGCTGACATTACTTGACTTCCACTATCGCACCATTTCGGATTGATTGATTCACAAGCCATTTTGCGTTTGAAAGTTTCTAAAAAAGCTCCAATTGTAGTTGCTCGTTTTGCACTAACTTTTGTGAATCGTTCAATTTGTCCCCACATGTCGACCCCACTTGGTCCTCTTTTTCTGTTCCGGCTGCGGTAGACGGCATAGACGATGAGTGCTGCTGCTGCAGCGTGTTCATTTTTAGTTCTGAAGCCATATAGCATTGTAATTTCTCCTCACTTTCTATTTTTTGAGCAACAAACATGACAACATCCAACAATGGTGATCCTCGATATTTTTTCACTCGTTCTTCAAACGCTTCCCATTCTTCTATACCAAAATCCAAAATTCTTTTTTGATTGTAATCACCTGTTGTAATCTCAGTTTTCGTAAATCCATATAGGAAGTGTTCGACAAGTTCTAATAACCTTGTAAACTCTTTTCTATCGATCAGTACAGGCATTTCTTCATACATCACCGTAAATATGTCCCTCGAATAGTTCACCTCCCCTTTAAAAGCAATGTGTTTTTTTTGAGAAACAGCTAAATTAATAACAAAAGGCGGTTCGGGAGGATGAAGAAGAAACTCCCTCATCTCTACCCGATTCGGCAAATAGAGATTATCTTTGTTGGCCACATTTGAGAACGTACGTAATGCATGTCGTTCTGGACTTGTAAGAATCGTAAAGCAACAAGCTGGACACACATGAGTAGATGTTCGGTATTTGCCTATATTCCAGTCCGTGAATACGTTTGAAAACACTTTTTTCAACTTCATCCCGTGCGTTGTTGGTTCACCGCACAAGTAGCAATATCCATCGAATTCTTCCATATCCTTATGTGTCATAGGGTCAACTAGTTTGATTTCTTTCTGGATATCGTTTCCTTTACTGTCCTTCGTGTTCTGAATCAATCGACCTGTTTTCTTCCAAGCCTGATATATTAAATGCGTCGGCATTCTTTGCTCCTCTCTTTCAAGTGAATTTCCCTCTTTTTTCCATCCCATTCTAGGTATCCTAGCCTTTTTAGGTTTTTCATGTGGAAATGGACACAACTAACTGGAATATCAAGTTTTCTCGAAATTTCTGAAAGAGTTGGTGATTTTCGATATTTCTTTTGATGCCATATAATGTATCTGAGTACCCGTAATCTTCTAGGAGTAAGATTCTGATTCCAATTCTTTGGTATACCGAATTTTTCAAGAATCTGATTCGCTTTCCATACGCTAGTCTCCAATCTTTTAGCCAATTCTTGTATACTCAAACCTTGGTCAATATACATTTTTTCGATATCATTTTTTGAAAATATACAATTACCAATTCTAACTTCTGTTAGTTCATTCAATTTCGTTAGACTACGGATAGCCTTCATGACATCATATCCTCACCCTCTCACTCTTTATAACATCCAAAACCTTCCCGTCTTTCCAGATGGTTGTATATTCACCAAAGCCACTCGGGGGAGCGTCTATTTTCTTTAATTGTCCGTCTTTGACAATGTACATAGCATTGCTTCTCAAATCTATTTCAGCCGTCATTTTTTCTATGTTTATATTCACCACCGGAATCCCTCCCGTGCTATAATAAAGTTAGCCCACAAGTTTTGCCGGGAGAGATCCTGGCTTTTTATTTTAATTTGCTACTTTCTTCCGTTTCTCCACTTCCAATCCACAACGCCAATCCTTTTCGGTCGATTGGAAAGATCGCATTTCCAGCCTGTACGAATACGCTCTAGCTCATCTTGAGAAAGTTTATAGACTTTTACTTTCCCATGCATTCCGTTCCCCCCATCACTTCTTTCAATTTCTCATATACAAAACTTCTCGTTCCAGATCCGCCTTCATCCATCCGTTCGATGCATTCTTTTATCGCTTTCTCATACCGTTCAACCTTTTCTGCCTGATTGTGTAATTTTTGAATCATTAGTCCTTGCGCTTCCCATTTAGCTTGTAATAAATCCTTTTCTGCGTTAAGAAGTTCAACTTTCTCTGCTTGTTCAATAAGCCAATCTAAAGCATCAAGATTTTTATAAAGATAAACAAATGTTGCCTGATAATGTCGTTCTTTTCCGCTATCAGTATCGATAACTAGCTTTCTTAAATCTTCTAAAAAATTTTTATTGTTCATTCCTCTCCCTCCAATACTCTGTTAGCTTCTTTTATAGCTTCAAATACCTGTTCATCTACTCCAAACAGCATTGCTTTTTCAATAATATTGTTTATTACCTTTCTATA
The DNA here is from genome assembly GCF_038000355.1 of Aeribacillus sp. FSL M8-0235. Taxonomy (NCBI): domain Bacteria; kingdom Bacillati; phylum Bacillota; class Bacilli; order Caryophanales; family Bacillaceae; genus Aeribacillus; species Aeribacillus sp. FSL M8-0235. The sequence goes on from NZ_JBBOBW010000001.1 coordinate 2,734,764, forward strand.
TCGTCTGTTTTCTTTTTCTAACTCCTGTACTCGTTCAGCTTGTTGGATAAGCCACTCGATATCAGAATCATCAATTCTATTAGCCAATGAACGTTTTATTGCCCATTGATATTTTTGTTTAATTTCTTCCAAACGTTCCTTATCGTTCATTCCGTTCCCTCTTTTCCCTCATAAACTCCAAATAATGCTCCCTGATTCTCCATGCCATTTTCGGACCGATCCCCTCGATCTCCTCTAACCGCCCTAGCCATTCCATCATGATTTCTGTGTCTTGTTTCATTTGCTGCTTGGCACCTGCTGCAAATCCCCGATTCCACGCAGCCATTACTTCCTTTTGAAAGGGAGAAGAAATTTTCTCCCTCTCCCGTTTGATTTTCCGCAGTGATTTACCCATTGGATCACCTTCATTGTTCGGATTATTTTCGTAATGTGCATTAATCTTCTTCTTTTTCTACAATCATTTTTTCAATTTGCGGTTCGTCAATTTCTTTTGAACAATGCCAACAAATAGAAACATCGCCATTTTCAGAATCCCAAGCCATTTGTTCAGCTTCTTCTTTGTTATTTGCTTCAAATTCTCCAATATATTTCGTTCCTGTTACAACACCATAAACTTTGTATTTTGGCATAAAATTCACCCTTTCTTATTTCACAGTTTGAATCAACCCCGAATCTTCGGTATTTCCGTTCCTCCTAAATGCTTGCAATCATTCCCCATCCTGCTACTACATTTCCGGAACAAGCGACAGCGTGTCATGCACGCCATCAGCTTGTCTTCCTCGATAACCCATTTAGGACGATCGTCAATGATCATGACTTGCATTTCATTCGCTCCTTTTTTGCTTCTCTTCTTCGCTTTTTCAATTCATCCAATTCAATCCAACCACCGTATTTTTTGACATATGTAATCAAGCTGAGTTTGTGGGGATATTTTTTCTCAAATAACTTTCTCTTAATCTTGAAAGCTTCGGTTTCAATCCCTTTCACATCAACTACTTCAATACTTCCATCCAGATGATGCACTTCAAAATCCGCGATATACTCTATTTTTCTATAAGACTTTCCATCTTTTTCAAATGCTTCTTGGAGCAAATACCTTGGCTGTAATCGAAAAAACAATATTTGCTTGTTATTCTGTAACCATTTCAATTGCTCATAATATTTTGCTTCGATCTTTGAATCAAAAACGTGTCCATTCACTTCTACTTTTTTGGAACGATATTTTGTTATTGTCATTAGATCACCTCAATAGTTTGAATCTTGCCTTCTATGATTCTCGGTATTCTTTTCCATGTATGCCGCCTCGATCTGTTCCCATGTGAAGCCGAGATGTTTCTCTCCTATTCCGACGAATCGATTAAACATGCGCTCATATATGCTGATCTGAATAAACTTACTTTGTTTATCATGAATTTCACGAAAATTAAACAGTTCCCAAGTGTCACCGAATAATTCAACAAATGTAGCTGACGGATCTTCATGTGTGTAGTCACTATCAATTTCAATGGCCGTTATTTCTAACTCCAACCCAATCGACAAGATGAAGTGAAGCGCGTCTGCGAATTCTTCAAGGAGTGGGTTTTTGTAGCCTAAAGTCCCCGTTCCCCCGCAATCCTCACAATTAATGACTTCGTGCGTGTAACCACCTTCGAGATCGTCAATATAACTATCATAATTTTCATCGCCAGTTCCGTTACAAGTCGGGCATATATATTCAATTTTTGTTCTCGGCGCTTGGTCATGGCTCCAATATTTGAAGAATCTAGCCTCATTCGCCAACTCACCAAGTTCTACCATCAACGCAAGGATTTTCTTTGCCAGCCGATCTTCACCGTCTTGTCGCGGATGCTCTTTTTCGATGTGAGCGTCAAGCTGGCGTTGGAGTTCAAAGAGTTTTTGTAGATTCATATTCCCGCCCCCTAAAATAGCATTCCGATCAAAAATCCCAAGATAAATCCTACAGATGCGGAAAGTATCGAAAACACAGCATAAGTCAGAGTATATTCTTTCACGATTGCACCGCCTTTTCTTTAGCTAAAAGATGAAGCAATGTATAATAATCAAGGTCATAGATTGATTGATTTTGATATTGATGAATCCCAAAATCTTTAAGCTGTTGGATGATAATTTGCCGTTTCAACTCTTGACTAAAAGAAATGGTTTCAATCATCAATCTTTGACATCTCCCTTCCGATCTTGATTCTCTCTGCTATATACATGTGTTCAAGTTCTCCAAGCGACAATTCGTACAATTGCCTGCCATCTTCCGCCTCGTAAATTTCGTGATTGATCAGCCAATCAATTAGAAACTTCTTTCGCTTTTCGACCACTTCTTTTGGAACTGCCATTTCGTTTAATACCCTCCATTCTCTTTGTTAACTCTAAGAACCATTCTCGATCCTTTGTATCAATCGCAATGTCGATCAATATCTGTAAATCTTCTTGATAAAGCTTTTGTTCAAGCTTTATGAGCCTATATGTTTCGAATGTCCCTAAGTTATTTTTAGGGTTGTAATAAAATCTTTTGCCTTTGCGGATAGAGTAAACTTTTCGAATTTGAGCTTCCTTTTGATTCTTAGAAATATAAGCAATATATCCGAAAATGTATTTCCCTCCGCTTTTAACTTTCACCCAGTCTCCTACTTTTAACCTCGTTACAAAACCCACAACATCCACCTCCTAAATTCGCCCTCGTCTGGCTCGGCAAATGGCTAATATCGCCACTTCGTCTGGATCACGCTCAAAATGTTCAGCAAGTTCTTGTATGATCTCAAACGATGTTTTTCCATCCTTTTTCAGCTCTTTCCAAAGCCGGTCAAATTCCTGCACTTCTTTCGAATCCCAAACAAAATTGAGGTTTTCACAAGCTATATAAATTCCTTGCATAGTATCAACCACTCTTATACTTTCGAATTCGTTCAAGTAGTTTTCTTTTTTCTTCCTCAAAGTCTGCAATATTTTGAGCTTCATCAACTGTAGTTTGTGTATCATGTACCCATTCCGGTACTATCTCTTGCCGTATTGGTTTCTTAGGATATTTTGCTTTACTTTGCTGATAAGCTAGCCGTTCAGCTTGAACTTGTTCCACTGTTGTTAACTTTTTGCTTGCCCAGTCTCTAAGAATGGTTTCAACGTAATTCCAAGAACGAGCTCCATTTTCAACAGCTATTTTCATAGCTTCTAAGACAAGTTCTTCCGACAAATCATCGATCCACATGGAGATTTTTTCAGCAATGTACGGACTGATTGTTCCAAATCCGTTTTGTTCAAAAAAACGAAATGGGTTCTTCGTGTGCGCGTCTTCTTCATCTTCTTTATTTTTTTGTTTTGTTTCGTTTTGTTTATGTTTAATTAATGCGGAACTAACCTCGGAACTAGGTGCGGAACTAACTCCGGAACTAACCTCGGAACGAACTGCGGAATTTATTTCCGACCTTTTGTTATGTTCGGAATTATTTTCCGTACTTTGTTCCGAACTGTTAAAAGGGATAATTTTGTAAATAGGCGCTTTCCCTTTTCTGGAAATAAAATCAATTCTTCCTTTTTGCTTCAACTCGTTCCTAACTTTTCGAAGGGTGCGATCTGTTAATCCTGTCTTAACGCATAACACCGATTCGGCCACCGTAAATGTTTCTGTCCATCCAGCCTTATTATTTATGTGCATTAATGCATACCATAAATTAATTGCTGATGGTGACAGTTCATTTAGTTCGAGCCAATCATAGAATGCGTTAAGCTCTTTGATATAGTTCATGATGCTCTTCACCCCTTCCTTAAGGCACGACGACCATTTTCCCCGCCAATTCTTGTATTTCTCGTTTGAAAAATTCTTCGTCGCTGTTGTTGTCGCTTAAATGCAGCAGCCATATTTCCTGTACTTTCTTCAGATCATTAGAACGAAGAAAATCCTTCACGTTTTCCAGGCTAAAATGGGACCGTAATAATCTTTTTTTCATTACTCGCGGCACTCTGCCGGCTGCAATGTTTTCATTTAAGATCTTGATAGAGTAATTGCACTCCACCATAATGTGTGTCAGTCCTGGGAACTTGTATCGGATGTAATAGGTATCCGTTGCAAAAAGCAGTTTTTCTCCCTGCTTATTCATCAATAAGAACCCATAAGGTTCCGACACATCATGCTGAACGTCAAAAGGAAGTATTGTCCATGTGCCTAATTTGAATTGTTTTTTGGCTTGTACGGTTTTAATGCGGTGATGTTTAATGCCGATCGCTTCTGCTGTTCCAGCAGACATATAGCAATCGATTCCCGCCTTTAAGACATCATTTAAACCCTTGCAGTGATCTTTGTGTTCATGACTGATTAAGCAAGCCGCAATATTTGATGTTTGAAAGTTTAACTTTCGTCTAATGTCTTTGAATGGTATCCCTGCTTCTAGGAGCAAGGAAGTATGCCCATCTGTGACATGATAAGCGTTTCCTTTGCTCCCAGTAGCAAGTGTGTTTATCTCGATCATTTAAAATCCTGGTCCTTCTGTGCCTGTTAGTGGCATTTCTTGTTGGACAGTCTCTGTTTGATCTAATTGTTCTTCGTGCTGTGTTTCTTCGGCCACTTCTTCATACTCAATGTCAATGATTTCTTGGTTGGCATTTTCTTCAATTTCTGCTTGCACTTGGGCCTCCTCGATGATTTCGTCCTGCCTGTTGAAATGATGAATAATAAGGCTGCTGTCATCGCTCGAGTTCATGAATTTCTTACAAGCACGGTTAATAACGGTTTTCTTAGCCATTTCCTGCCTGAATTCATCATGAGTGCTACCTTTTTTCTCGACTGTTTGTTCTTTTCCCCACATTTGGGATTTGCTCCACGCTTTACGGATCTCATCGATAGTCATTAATTCGTAATACACATCCCCATCAGGAAGAACAATTGTTGCATATGCCCCAATGATTTTATCTTTATTGATATTTCCGAACTTTTGTTTATGAGAAAGATTTGTAATTCGACCGTTGATTATTTCGTAATCTACTTCGTCACCTTCGTATATGACATTCGCATTGATTTCTTTCGCTCCGGTTACTCGCTTTGTAACAGCCATAGTTCCGAAATAAGAACGCTGAAAGACCAATTGATTTCCGTAAACTATGAAGTATCCTTGTTTTTTCGCTGGATTAAGACCCTGAACAACCATATCGAGAAGGGCATTTGCGATGCTGTCCTTTGTGCAAACTTCAAGTGCAGGACGTTTATTTCTGTCAACCGTACTTTGTAAAATCAACCATGCACTTTTCATTGCATTTTCTGGACTATAGTTCGCAGGAAAGTGGATTTCTCCACGTTCCTGGAACTCTCTAACCTTCGTTGCTACAACATCCACAACATCCTTTTTTACTAATGCCAATTGATTGTTACTCATATTAGATAGCCTCCTTCATTTGTTTTTCAGGTAGCTCTACACGTAATTGCTTATCTTTTTCAGAAACAATCAAGCTAATAACTTGAGAATCTACATCGATTAACTTAGTGACAGCTTCTGCGTTGTCGACGAATATAGAGGCCTTGAAACCATAGAACTCTGACAAGGTGTTTATTATGTCAAGTCCGACATTGATTTTTGCTGCATTGTTAAGCCCTGAACCGTATGGAACTCCTTCATAAAGCGTTTCGCAAACTTCTTGCAGACCTCCGTTGATTTGTTGCTCGAACAATTTGAAACGTGCATATTTGAACTTCGAATTGATTTTTTCCTCGAGCATGTTGACTTTGCACCGAATAAATTCTTCTGTAAGAAAAAGCTCGTGTTCTAACTTTTCAAATTCAGCAGCAAGTTCACGCTCCTGATCTTCAAGTTCTTTAATGCGTTTTTCTGCTTGTTCAACGATAGAAAACTTTGCCAAGTCGCTTTCCAATTGACTGCGTTTCGATTTCAATTCAACGATCTCCGCTTCAATAGATTGAATGGATTCATTTGCAGCAAGTCTCAATTCGTCAATTTCTTTTTGGAGACGTTGCTTTTCTTGAAGTTTTGCTACATATTGAGCGTTTTCTGTAACATCAACAATAGTGCTTTCAACGATTTGTAATTGATTGTTCAGCTTGCTTAAAAGGTCTTGCTTTTCTTTGATTTGGTTTGAAAACTTTTCATACTCTTTTGTAAGCTTATCGTTTTCAGCAACAAACTGTTCTTTTTGTTCCTTGCCTTGCTTACCTTTTGTTTGGATTTCTTCAAGCTTTTTAGATTTCGCAAGGTTAAATTGAGCAAGTGCTTTTTCTCGTGCAGCTGACACTTGTTCTTCTGGAAGAGCTTGTCCGCATGTTGGACAAGTGCAGTCTACTTCATGTTTGAATTCCTCTGAGTTGATTTGGTGCCACTCTTGACGCAATTCTTCTAATCGTTTTTCGATTGATTGGATATTTTCATCGTTGTATTTTCGTTGATAGCTGATGTTTTCGATTTTTTGCTGCAAGATGTTTAAATTCGATTCTTCCTCTTGAATCCGAGCTTTTAGCTTGTACAACTCATCTTTTGAACCAGATTCATGCTGTTGTTTGATTTGAAGAAGCTCGATTTCTATTTCTTGAATCTCTTTTTGCTTTTGCGAAATAGCATTCCCGTTCCGAATGTTGCTGATCAAAGTCATCTTTTCGTCGATATCGGAATTCAAACGGGAGATTTCTGCTTCCAATGCCGCCTTATCGAGACCGTACAGTTTGGGCATATTTAATTGAATCTCATCGATACGGACCGGAATTTTTTCAAGTTCCTTGTTAATCTCGGCACGTCTAGCCGCGATCACTTTCCGGTGATCTTCGATTGTCCGACCTTGTAATATGGAAGGAAGAGCAGCAAGTGATTTGTCACTTGCTATGACCTCTTCATCTGTGATGTCACCGCAAACCTCAAGCAGGATTTTCCGTCGGTCTTGCCATTTCAATTGCTCATTGAAGTAAGAAGGGCTAGTTAAAAGCTTGAAAATGTCCTCATCAATGATCGATGCAACTTTCTCGGCGTATTCTTTTTTCTTCACTGGTACTCCGTCAACGAAATAATCAGTGGTGTGCCCGGTAAATTCCGCCTGTACGGATCCGCGTTTCTTGGTCCATTTTTCCGAATACACTTTTTTCAATGAAAGCTGCTTCCCATCAACCAAAAACACGCCTTCTACTTCGTGATCTAGGTTGTGCAGCACGTTCCCATTTTTGTCTAAGGTTTTGATGGCAAAATCCTTTCGATTATTCGAATCTTTGTCAAAAAGCAACCAAATAAATGCGTCGAATAACGTTGTTTTTCCAGTCGCATTGTCTCCGAATACTCGAACATTTTCTCCGTTGGTTTCAAGGGAAAAAGAGCGAATTCCCTTGAAGTTTTTAAGGTTGAGTGTTAACAGCCTTATTTCCTTCACTTTTACTCCTCCTTGTTTTTCATTGGTAAATGATTTAAAATAACCGTAAACGGAATATTTTTTGACATTGAACTCACTCGCCAAAGTGAGTTTTTTATATTTCTTCGATTTCCAGTCCATACACATCATGTAAGTATTCAGTAAGATTTTCAGCGTGGACTTCTTCAAATCGGTTCCAATCCATGAAAGTCTTTTCTCCCTCAATTGGAGTACCGTAACGGTCTGTTTTCACTTTCCGTTCCGGCTCAGGATAGCCGTATTTCATTGTTCTCGTGATCGCTGGATGTTCTAACATATTTAGACCTCCTTTGAAATTCTCGCGTGTAAGGCTTTCTTGTAATTCAAAAGTCTTTTGTGACGATGAAACCATCGTCCATCTCTTTTGGCAGGATGTATTGCGCCTTGTTCTGCAACCTTTCTTGTGTAGTACGCAATATGTTTCACGTTTTTGTCCATTCAATTCACCCCTTTCTGATGCGTTGCCCGCATCAATATGGCCAGGAAGTGGGGAGTGGGAGATGTGCGGAATAGGGGGTTTTTCTTCCCGACCATATTGACAGGGGCAAAAGCCCTGTCATACAATGAAATTAGGTTTAATTGATAGGCAGTAAGCTTTTGCTTGCTGTTTTTTTTATTTTTCTGTTTCTTTCCAAATGATCATTGATGCACCTGCTATGAATAACAATCCCCATACAGTTAATACCTCGATCATTTCATGCCTCCTAAGACCCTAAACCCCGCTGATACCAATGCATCCAAGAATTGTTTTTCCGTATGAATTTTTTTCATAGTCTCTAATGATCGAATCATGTCGTAACAGCGTGATATCGCTAAATCATAATTTTGATTAATCATTTTTCCTTCAATTTCAATAAGGAGATCACGTACACATTCCATTTCTTTTACCATCTGTTTGTAGTAGCGTTTTTCGTATGAGTTCATTCCATCCACCCTTTCGCTTTCCAAGTTGGTATCCTGCTTTTATATGCTTCTTTCCACGAAATCTGATATTCAGCACAAAGAATGGCAGCTAAGTTCTTTGCCCAGGCTTCAACATCTAACAACTCTCCTATTGTATCTTTGATACGTTGCCTTTCTTCCGGTGTCACAAGTGTTGGTGACTTAACAAGACTTACTTCCTCAAGGGTTTTGATTGCTTCATAAGCCTCTGTTATTGTCACTTCCTCAAAGGCTAATCGATGTTCTTCTACTGACTTCCCTCGAAACACCGGTGGTGAACAATGATCCGAGAATTTATGTAGTATCTCCATGATGTAAAAAGGGTTATCTAGTTTTCTTATTGAATGTTCTGCTATGTCTGGTTGCATCTTTCGTCGATTGTTTTTGTAATGGGAAACCAATTGCTCAGATATGTTCAAATCCCACGCTAACTGCACTCCTGATATTTCTTCATCTTCAAGAAGCCGACCGACGGCTTCACCGACATATTGCGCTTGCATGCAAATGAATTCCCCCTTTTGTATTAATTGGTATATTTTTCTATACACGAATAAGAGTTAATATTAATTCACGAAACCTTTTTCGGGATCCAGTTTTCGATATAATTCAATGCCGCTTGAAGTTCTTTCCGTTTCACGTCTTTGTAACTTGCAACTGCGAAACGGTCTTTTATTTCTCGATAGATTTCACGGAATAAACGTGATCGTTCTTTTGGATCATCCGATAATTCATAAACTTTAGAAGCAACTGCTTTTTGTAGTCGGCGCTGTTCACCGTGGTCTAAAGTGATTTGTTCTTCTACTTTGTTATCAATCTGCGAAACTAACTTTCTAATTTCATGCTGCTCTTTGATAATTGAATCTTGTTTTTCGACTAAATCAGCTGTTGTCCGCAGCACTGTAACAAGAGCTTGATCTTTTGAAAGTGGAGTTACATTTTCTTTTTTAATAAAAGCAGAAGCAAGAACATCTTTTGCTTTAAGTTGAAAGTCGAGTAAGTTTTCTCTCACTTCTTCACTAACTAAAGCAGGATTGATAGAAGCCAACCAAAGTGGAAGAAAATCAATATCAATAACTAATGTTTCTTGCATACCACCATTCGTAGGTAGTGTCAGGGTTGCCACTCCCTTTGAAAGCGTTAAGTGAGATTGTAATTTTTCTTTTTGACGACGTGGATCTAATTTCAATCCTTGGCAAATTGATTTAACGCCAGCAAAAATCTTTTTATCATTCGTTTGAATAGCCATAATCTCAGTACCATTAAAATCAACAAGTTTTTGTTGGACTGGTTGCAACTGATTCATCAAGACGCCTCCTTTTCTTTTTGCTCTTGCTTTTTCATATCAGCAAGGATTCTTGGAACCGAAGTTCTCATGAAGAACTCGACCATTTTTCTTTTGGTTTCTTCTGAGGGTTGATTCATCAGATCACCTCCCCGCAAGTAAGAAAATAGTTGCGGCTTTTTATCTTGTTAGGCTGAATTTGTATGAGTTTCTTGTACTTTATGTCCAAATAAAAAAGCAACATCTTTTTCTAATACCTCTGCAACCTTTAGAGCAATTGCTAACGGAGGAGTTGAATAGCCATTCTCCCAGTTAGAAACGGCTTGTCTACCCTTGCATCCTACTATATGGGCCAATTGCTCTTGTGTTAATCCTTTGGATTTACGTGAGTTAATTAAATTGGTATTTTTCAATGTCTCACCACCTTGTTGTATGAATATCTTGTACTTTTATTATATGTACAAGAAACTTGTATGTCAATACAAAAGTACAATTTTTTTGTACTATTGTTTAAATTTAATTTAATTCATGTACAATAAACTTGTACATTTAAAAAAGGGTGATGATATGCTATCCCAAAGGCTTAAACATATGAGAAAACTTAGAAAGTATACTCAGGAAGAACTAGCAAAAAAAGTGAATACTACAAAAGGAACAATTAGTAATTATGAAAACGGGTATAGCACGCCCTCGAATGAAATGTTAGCTCTACTGGCTGATGTGCTCGAAACATCAACGGATTATTTACTTGGAAGATCTGATAACCCAAGATCTAATAACCCATCAAACCATAAAGATAATCTTCCTAGGTTAACAGAAAAAGACGAACGAGACATTGCTAAGCAACTTGAAAAAATACTCGATAGCATGGATTCAGGTACAGCTCTAGCCTTTGACGGTGAGCCAATGGACGAGGAAACAAAAGAATTGGTTAAGGCAGCGATCGAAAGTAACTTAAGACTTACAAAACAACTTGCTAAGAAAAAATTCACTCCAAAAAAATACCGTAAAGATTAGGAGTGAGTTTCTTGAATTGGATTATACGGACATTAGATAGAGAGATTAAAAAGCACCGGACAAATAATCCTTTTGAAATTGCGAAAAACAGAAATATCATTATTAGATATTTTCCTCTTGGTCAAACATTGGGGTTCTATATGAAAAATGTTCGCCATCAAGTTATTACTATTAATTCCGATATAGAAGACTATTTAAAAAAATTTGTATGCGCCCACGAATTAGGGCACGCCATTTTACATCCAAACGAAAACACGCCGTTTTTAAGTAAAAACACATTAATTTCGAAAGATAAAATAGAGACACAAGCTAATTTTTTTGCTGTTAGGTTACTTTTATATGATAAAAATTTAGAAGATTATGAAACAAAATATGATATTTTGCGAGAAAACGGGATTCCTTTGGAGATGGAGAGGTATATATTTTTTTAAAATTTTTATAGGAAAATATATTCATATTTTCTTAAATTTTCATAGCCTTTATGGCCTTTAAAGGGGGAATATCATGTTAATAATATTAGGCATATTAGGTTTTTTGATGATTGTTGGGTCATTGTTGTTGTTGATTTTCAAAAAACCTGAAAACAACTCCAAGAAAAGATTATTGATTTCTATTGTAATTTTAGGAATAATTTTTTTTCTTATAAGCGCATCTTTACGCGACACAAGCAGTCATGAAACTAGTAAGGTAAGTGAAAAAGATCCAATTCTTGACGTAAAAACAAATGAAAAATCTGCTGTTACTGCTGATCAGTTAAAAAAAATAAAACTAGGAGATTCTTATGAGAAAGTTGTAAAGGTTCTAGGATATCCTAAAGAAGTTGGAGAAGATTTTACATGGAAATACGATGGAGAGAATTCTCTTTCTTCCGATGCGTACGCAATAATTGAGTTTGATTTAGAAAATAAAGTTGATTATATAGAGCAATCAGGAATTACAAGTAAAGATACAACAGGTATTGATGAAGATGGGATAAATAACTTTAGTAATCCAGAAAAATCAACTGGTATCTATAAATCTGATGGTAAAGATAATGATATTAAAACAACCAATGAAGATTATGCTTATTTTGTCCAATTTGCCATTGAAGATACTATTGGTGAAAAAGTGGATTGGAACGGTAAAAAGAAAAACACCGTTCGAGAAGTCGAAGTGAACGACAATATGGGGAAACAAGATGGAAGTAAGCTAATTCTTATACGTTTAAATGCTCCAATTTCCGCTACCAATAATGCAATTAAAAAGAAAGTAAATGAAGCAACCTTGAGAATTTCAAAAGTGATTTTGGATGATATAAACTTAGATTTTGAAAAAGACAGCATTACATTCTTTTGGTACTTACCTTTAACTGATAGCTATGGAAATACTAAAGAAGATACTGCTTATAAAATATCTTTAGAAAAAGATACATTATCTAAAATTAATTTTGATGACATTCAAAATGTTGATTTACCAGCAATTGCTGATCAGTACAACGTATTGTTTAATGAATAATTGCCCTTTTGGACTTTTCATTTCAATAAACATCAAAGATTTTTTTTACATAATTTCCGAAATTCATCTCCCACCTGAGGGTTAGTTCGGTCAATTTCATGCCAAAGGAGGAACTTTTGTGACAAAGAAAAATGATAGTGGTACTTTAGCCGGCTGTTTAGGCATCGTTATTTTGATATCTTTAGTCATAGCAATTATTCAATGGACATTCCTTAATATTTTAGGGATTTTAGGCATCATTTCTGTTATTGCTGGATTCTATTTCGCTATTAATAGAAATAAATATAACCTTACTCTGTATTGGCCTGTTTTTTCTATAGTGAATGGATTTTTACTTGCACTGTTTTGGTTCTCTTTTAAGGAACCACTCAATACTTTAGCCAGTTTATTACTTTGTTCATTCGTGTACTTTTTAATTACGACGATAGTTATGCTTATCCGGAAAAATGTAATGTGGAAAAGATACTCCGGTATTACAGCTGCTTCGTTAGTATTATCTATTATCTTTTTATCGATCTCACCTCAGCCTCAAATAGAAACAGCAAAATCTGAAAAAACAATTAGTAACCAAGAAACCAGTAAAGAAGATAGTGAAGAAAATAAAAACAATGATAGTAAAGCTGTACCGACAGCTACTGCATCTGTAAATAATGATGAAGAAAAACAAAAAGCACAAAAAGAAGAAAAAGAAAAGCAAGAAGTTGAAAAGGTAGCTCCTGAGCCAAAGAATAAAGAAGCATCAGAAAAAATTGCAGCTGAACAAAAAGCTAAACAAGAAGCTGAGAAAAAACAGAAAGAAAAAGCTGCAAATCTTGGTCTAGTAGCTGCCACTGTCGCTAGAGTTGTTGATGGCGACACTTTCGAACTTACTGACGGAAGAAAAGTTCGCTTAATCGGTGTAAATACTCCAGAGTCTACTACTCGAACAGAACCATACGGAAAAGAAGCAAGCAACTATACAAAATCCAAACTGGAAGGAAAACAAATCTATTTACAAAAAGATGTATCTGAAACAGATCGCTATGGTCGTCTCCTAAGAATCGTTTGGCTGCAAATTCCGAATGATGATATGAACGAATCTGAAATACGATCGAAGATGTTTAATGCTGATTTAGTGATCAACGGATATGCCGAACCTTCGACCTATCCACCAGACGTAAAATACGCTGAGTATTTCAGAAAATTTGCCAGGGAAGCGCGAGAAAAAGAAGTTGGTCTGTGGGCTTACGGAGAATATGGGACTACTAAAGGGGATTTAGATCCAAAAACCAGTAGTCAATCTTCAAACAACTCTAGTTCGAATACATCATCAAGTAGCCGTTCATCGTCCAATAGCAGTAACAACTCAAACTCTAGTTCAGGATCTTCAGCAACTTCATCATCTGGAGGAACTGAATACTTTAAAAACTGTACTGAATTGCGTAAAAAATATCCAGAGGGAGTACCTTCTGATCATCCAGCATATGCATCTAAGCACGATCGAGATAAAGATGGCTGGGCGTGCGAAAGATAATTCTAAGCCCTTTTGGGCTTTTCTTATAAACCTAAAACCGAACATATATTCTGTTTAGGAGGAAGTTGAATGACAGTTGCAATCTATATCCGTGTATCCACTGAAGAACAAGCAAAAGAAGGATATTCTATCTCTGCTCAACGTGAAAAACTTAAAGCATACTGCCAAGTCCAGGACTGGAATGACTTTCGTTTCTATATTGATGAAGGTATATCAGGTAAGGACATAAACCGCCCTCAACTTCAGCTGATGCTCCAACATATCAAAGAAGGAATGATCGACACTGTTCTTGTGTATCGCTTAGATAGACTTACCCGGTCCGTTTTAGATTTATACAAGTTGTTAGATGTCTTTGAAAAATATGGTTGTAAATTCCGGTCGGCGACAGAAGTGTATGACACCTCGACCGCAATGGGTAGAATGTTCATTACCCTTGTCGCCGCTATGGCACAGTGGGAGCGCGAGAACTTGGGTGAAAGAGTACGAATGGGGCAAATAGAGAAAGCACGGCAAGGTAAATATAGCGCAAAAGCTCCGTTTGGGTTCGATAAAGGACCGGATGACCGTCTTGTTATAAACGAAGATGAAAAAATTGTTGTATTAGATATGATTGAAAAGATCAAAGAGGGATATTCGATCAGGAAATTGGCTGACTATATGGATAACAGTGGAATACCCCCAATCCGTGGGTATAAGTGGCATATTGCAAGTATATTAGATATTCTTAAAAATCCAGCTCTGTATGGTGCTGTTAGATGGAGAGATGAGATTATTGAAGGGGCTCATGAAGGAATTATCACTAAAGAGGAGTATCAACATCTTCTAAAGGTACTAGAAAGCAGGCAAAACTTCAAAAAACGTGAAACCTATAGCATCTTCGTTTTTCAAATGAAATTAATATGCCCGCAGTGTGGGAACCGACTAGCAAGTGAACGTACAAGGTACTACAGAAAACGAGATAATACAATTGTAGAAAGCAATCAATATCGTTGCCAAGCATGCACACTAAACAAAAGAAAATCAATTGGAGTCAGTGAAAAGAAAATAGAACGAGCTCTGTTAAAATATTTTGAATCGATTAAATTTGATCATATTCCTGAAGTGGAAGACAATTCAAAGCAAGAAATTGAACAACTAACAGCACAGCTCAAAAAAATAGAAAGACAGCGTGAGAAATACCAAAAAGCTTGGGCGAATGATCTAGTTTCGGATGAAGAATTTTCACATCGAATGAAGGAAACTAAACAAATGTATGAAGAAATCAAAACAAAACTCGATGCCATTCAACCTGCACAACAAGAATTTGACATCGAGAAATTGAAAGATATTGTGAACAACTTCAGAATGAATTGGTCTTATTTATCTCCAGATGAAAAAAGACAGTTTATTAATACCTTTGTGGAAAGCATCCAGTTCGAGAAACAGGACGGGACTGTTCAAATATTGGACGTAAACTTTTATTGAGTACCTTTGTGTACTCTTTTTTGTATTTATGTAAAATATATACCTACGAAATGCTCTTGTTTTAAAAAGCGCATTTCTTCCATGACATAATTGGAGGCATCTTGCGGAGAACGAATGACATACCGATCTTCGTATGCGAGCTGATGAATTCTTTTTCCCAACTCTAATGCTGCTATAATTTGCACCGCTTTTGCTTTTCCAATGCCGGGTATGCCCATAATTTCCTGAACTGACGCCTCTTTTAACATTCTAAGACCGCCGAATGTTTTTAAAAGCTTATTCGCCAGTTCAAGCACTGATTCTCCCTTTGTCCCTGTTCTCAATAAAATTGCCAGCAGTTCATGGTTGGAAAGGCCTTTTGGTCCGTTGTGTATCAATCGTTCCCTCGGTCTTTCTTCTTCTGGAAAATCTCGAATAGCGAGCATATCTTTCCCCCTTGTTTGTTACCAGTGAAATCCAAAATTTTTTAATTCTCTGTACAGTCTTGAAACAGGAAGACCGACAACTGTAAAATAATCGCCATCAATTTTTTTCACTAGCAATGAGCCGAAATGTTGAATTCCATAAGCACCCGCCTTGTCCATCGGTTCGTTTGTCTCAATGTATTCCAGGATTTCATCGTCTGAAAGCGGCCAAAAAGTAACTTTTGTTGATTCAGAAAATGTTGTATGCTTTTCACCATGAATAATCGAAACTGCTGTTAAAACAGTATGTGTTTTCCCAGAAAGTGATTTTAACATGTAATAGGCGTCACGGCGGTCTTTCGGTTTTCCTAGTATTCGATTTTCGAGGATCACCGCCGTATCTGCTCCGATGACATATGCATCTTTATACCTTTCGGCTACATGAAAGGCTTTTTGAAAGGCAAGTTTTTGAATGGCTTTTTCGGGTTCAGCTTCTTCGTCCAGCCTCTCTTCCAAATTGCTTTCAATCACAGCAAATGGTATTCCTAACAGCTTGAGGAGTTCTTTTCTTCGCGGAGAGCTTGATGCAAGTATGAGGCGTTCCATTTTTATTTCATCCTTTCAACCAATACTATCCGTATGTTATCAAAAAAGGCTTTTGCAAACAATTTTTCAAAAAAGAATTATCTAATCGCCATTAATAAAAACATTTATTCAATTTACAGAAAAAACTACATTATCTAAGGAAAACTGCTTGTGAAAATAAAAAAAGAAAACGAATGCTCGAGCAAACGCTTTCCCGTTATCAAGAAAGTTTTTCAAAAAAATCTAGCAGCGACTGCTGCAGGCTCCATAGCTGTTCATTTGCCGATTTTTCTGTTTGCAGTTTTTTTACTGCTGCCAAAATTGAATCGTCTTTTATTTGACCAGCCTCATTTAATAATGACTCTACTTTCTCTTGTTCCGGGGCGGTTCCATTCACAAAAGACGAAGACAGCTTCAGCATCTCCTCAACGACCGTTTTTGTTTTTTCGTTTTCCACCTTTCCTTCCCATTTCATCTTTTTCACAAACGTTTCAATTTGATGTGATTCAGCCATGTTTTTCAACTCTTCTGCTGTCTTTTTATCCAACGCTGCCCCAACGAATACGTAATGATCGCCGCCTTGTGAAACGATAACAGAAGGCAATCCTTTAGCCTTTATCTGCCCGCTGACGGTTTCCGCCCCTTCTTTTTTTGTAAATTTTCCGGCTTGTACCATATAAACTTCAAAAACGATGTTTTCCGCACCGCTTGGCGCTGAAGCATTGCTAACGTTCTGTCTGTGAGGAGACTTTGACACATCCTTCAATTCAGATGATACAGGCATTGAATCGTTTGAAATAAATTGCAGGGCTAAAACCCCAAAACTCAGTCCAAGAATAACAGCAAATATGATCGATATCACATAATTTTTTATTTTAGGAGGCAGCGTTCTGCTATGGTTCTTTGAGAAGGCTATTTTCGGGTTTTCTTTCTTATCCTCCTCATCATCCGGCAAAATCCAAGGAAAAGATGTCTCCTCTTCGTTCTTATCCTCTGATGCTGCCATTTCTTTTTCAGCCTTCACCTTTTCCTCCCAGCTGGATACTTTTAATTGTTTGCCAGTTTCACTTGGTTCAGCAGAAACATCCGTATCGTTGGAAAAATTGTTTTCCTGACCGTTGATTTTAATGGTTATTTTCGATGATGGCTTGTCCAAAATGATCACCGCCCTTTTTATGCTGGACAAACTTTTTTTTATGCTAACATATGTAAAATAAAAAAGAACGAGACATTTGTCGCCTCGTTCATAATTGTTGTCGTTATTTTTCGACATCCTCGTACTCATGAGCTATGTTTTATATGTTTTCTCACTTCACCGATAAAATAAAGGGAACCTGTAATAATGAGAACCGTTTCGTCATCCATTGTGTTGATAATCTTTTCATAGGCAAGCTCCCAATTGTCTTCATACTCTTTATCCTTCATGTCGCAAGCCTCGTATAATTCTTTCGCATCAGCTGCTTTCGGGAAATGAAAGGTTGTAAAAATGATTCGATTTGCTATTTGTGCAGCCTGCTCGATCATTTCTTTATATTGCTTGTCCTTCACACAAGAAAATAACATGATGATTTTCTTATCAGGGTAAAACTTTTGTACAGTTTCTTTCAACGCTGCCATTCCTTCCGGATTATGTGCTCCGTCCAAAATGACTCTCGGTTTTTCCTTTACTTCTTCAAACCGCCCTTTCCAAAAAGTGCGCTTCAGTCCTTCCTGTATATGCTCCTCCTCAATGATAAACGAATAATAAACTCTTAAATAATCAAGCGTCATGACACTCAGTGCAGCATTGATCGCTTGATGGTTTCCTTTCATCTGTAATGAAAGGCTGTTATATCGTTTAAAGGGGGTTTGTACAAAAAATTCATCAAAATCTCCTGCGTGAAAATCCCTAGTAAGCCAATAATGCTTTGCTTTTTTTTCTTTTGCAACACGCTCAATGACATCAAGGGCTTCCTTTTGTTCCACAGCTGTAATGACAGGAACTCCGTTTTTAATAATGCCTGCCTTTTGCTCTGCAATCTCTTCTATCGTTGAGCCAAGGATGTTTAAATGATCATGTCCAATCATTGTAATCACTGAAAGAATAGGATTCGCAATATTCGTAGAATCCCATTTTCCCCCGAGTCCTGTTTCTAATAAAACAACATCCGGCACGTTGATTTTACCAAAATAATAAAACATCATCGCAGTAATGACTTCAAACTCTGTCGGTGCTCCAAGCTCCGTTTTCTCAAGCTCGTCAACAACCGGTTTGATCACATTGGATAGCTGCAATATTTCCTCTTCAGAAATGGGATTGCCATCTATCGTAATTCGTTCATTGAATGATTCCAAATAAGGCGAGATGAAAGCACCTACTTTATATTCAGCGGCTTTTAACACCTCTTGCATAAAAGCAATCGTTGATCCTTTCCCGTTTGTTCCGGCTACATGAATGAAGCGGCATCTTCTTTCCGGATGATCAAGCTTTTCCATCATCCATTCCATTCGCTGGAGACCAGGCTTTATTCCAAAGGTTAGGCGGGAATGTATCCACTTGAGTGCTTCTTCATATGTTTGAAACATATAAATTCCCCTCCTTGAACTCTCGAACATTTTCAATGAATTTGAATGGCCGGATGTATCATAAACGTTTTGATGGAAGAAAATCCGGGGCATACCCGGATTTGTTTTAGCCTTTCAGCTCCTGAAGTCGTTTTAACACCGCCTGCTGTTTTTCTAAATAGTCCTTTTCTTTTGCCCTCTCTTCTTCTACGACTTCTTTCGGTGCTTTTTTAATAAATCCTTCATTGGCAAGCTTTTTCTGAACGCGCTCGACTTCTTTATTCCATTTCTCTAATTCTTTTTCAAGCCGTTTGATTTCTTCTTCCACATTAATGAGTCCTTCAAGAGGAAGAAATACTTCTGCCCCGCTCACAACAGCTGTCATAGCCTTGTCAGGAGCTTCAATGTTTGTATCAATTGTTAATGAGCTAGGATTGCAAAATCTCTCTAAATAGCTGCGGTTTTTCTCCAACTGGTTTTTAACTTCTTCACTATGAGCATGAATGATCATATCCACCTGCTTCTTCATCGGCGTGTTCACTTCAGCGCGAATATTACGGACTGAGCGAATCACATCAACTAAAAGCTTCATTTCGTTTGCAGCTTTTTCATCAGAAAGCTCCTGACGTACAACCGGCCATGATGCAATTGTAATCGATTCTCCCTGATGAGGAAGGTGCTGCCAAATTTCTTCTGTTATAAACGGCATAAAAGGATGAAGGAGTCGCAATGTTTGATCTAACACATATGCCAAAATGGAACGAGTTGTCTTTTTCGCTTCCTCATCATTTCCGTACAGCGGAATTTTTGCCATTTCAATATACCAGTCGCAAAAATCATCCCAAATAAAATTGTACAGCACCCGACCGGCTTCGCCAAATTCATATTTTTCCGCAAGTCTTGTGACAAGCTCAATCGTTTCATTTAACCGTGTGAGAATCCATTTATCTACCACTGATTTTTTTCCGTTTAAATCAATTTCTTCATATGTTAAACCGTTCAAATTCATCAGTACAAAGCGGGAGGCGTTCCATATTTTATTGGCAAAATTCCACACGGCTTCTACTTTTTCAAAGCTGAATCTTAAATCCTGCCCTGGGCTTGAGCCGGTAGCTAAAAAGTAGCGCAAAGAGTCCGCACCGTATTTGTCAATAACATCCATCGGATCGACGCCATTGCCTAATGATTTGCTCATTTTTCTTCCTTCTGAATCGCGTACAAGTCCATGAATCAAAACATCTTTAAACGGTCTTTTCCCAGTAAACTCCAATCCTTGGAAAATCATCCGTGAAACCCAAAAGAAAATAATGTCATACCCGGTAACAAGGACATCTGTCGGATAATAGCGTTTATAATCTTTTGCCTCTTTATCAGGCCAGCCCATTGTTGAAAACGGCCATAAAGCAGAGCTGAACCATGTATCTAACACATCTGGATCCTGCTCCCAATTTTCAATATCTTTAGGCGGCTCATGATCAACATAAACTTCGCCTGTTTCCTTATGATACCAAGCTGGAATGCGATGTCCCCACCATAACTGACGGGAAATACACCAGTCGCGAATGTTTTCCAGCCAATGCAAATACGTTTTTTCAAATCGTTCAGGAATAAAATGAACTTTCCCTTCTGTTTTCTGAAGGTTCAAAGCAGCTTCGGCCAAAGGCTTCATTTTCACAAACCATTGAGTTGATAAATACGGCTCGATAACTGCTCCGCTTCGTTCACTATGGCCTACGGAATGGATATGCTCTTCAATTTTAAATAAAATTCCTTCCTCCTGCAGGTCTTTCACCAACTGCTTCCGGCATTCAAAGCGATCCATTCCTTCATATTTTCCCGCTTTTTCATTCATTGTCCCGTCTTCATTCATGACTAATATTCTTTCTAAATTGTGGCGGTTTCCGATTTCAAAGTCGTTCGGATCGTGTGCAGGAGTTATTTTTACTGCTCCTGAACCGAATTCCATATCGACATATTCATCTGCGACGATCGGAATTTCCCGTCCTGTTATTGGCAGCTTCACTGTTTTTCCGATTAAATGCTTATACCTATCATCATCAGGATGAACTGCCACTGCTGTATCCCCAAGCATCGTTTCCGGGCGAGTGGTCGCGACTTCAATATATCCGGATCCATCAGCCAGCGGATATTTTAAATGATAAAGTGCCCCTTTCACTTCTTTATAAATGACTTCGATATCGGAAAGGGCTGTTTTTGTCACCGGATCCCAGTTAATAATGTACTCTCCTCGGTAAATAAGACCTTTTTTATAAAGTGATACAAAAACCTCTCTTACAGCTTTTGAAAGACCTTCATCAAGGGTGAACCTCTCTCTTGTGTAGTCAAGACCTAGGCCTAATTTTGCCCATTGTTTGCGAATATGGTCTGCATATTCTTCCTTCCATTTCCATGTTTCTTCTACAAATTTTTCCCGCCCGAGATCATACCGACTTTTCCCTTCTTCGCGCAGTTTTGCTTCCACCTTGGCTTGTGTGGCGATTCCCGCATGATCCATCCCTGGCAGCCACAAAACATCGTACCCTTGCATTCGCTTCATTCGGGTAATAATATCTTGAAGAGTTGTATCCCATGCATGTCCAAGGTGAAGCTTACCGGTGACGTTTGGCGGAGGAATAACGATCGTGAAAGGAGTTTTCCCCTCATCATCTTTTGCTTCAAAAAATTTTCCCTCGAGCCAAAATGCATACCGATCCTCTTCAACCGTTTTCGGATCGTATTTTGGGGAAAGAGTGATTTGTGAATTCGACATATTTATGAAAACCTCCTTATTTTCATTCTAAAATATAAAAACTCCTTCCATCCTAAAAGGACGAAAGGAGATGTTTTCGCGGTACCACCTTTTTTCACAGATACGTCTGTGCACTTCTTTCAGGTAACGGCTAATGCCGGCTCCCTTTACTAAAAGCTTTCAAGGAAGCTGCTCCAGGGCGACTTTCCAACGGGATCTCCTAGGAAATCTTCCAGCTTGCGATTTCCCTCTCTGGAAGGAGTCGTTCGTTGTACTACTCCCCTTCAACACATTTTCACAAACTATATAAATTTCTATATTTAATAGTACTAAAAAATTGTTTTTTTCGTCAATATTTTCCCCATCTTCCTTAACCTTTAAACAAAAATCACAAAATGTTCTTTATTTCATAATATAAATTAACAAAGTTGAAGGTGATCAACATGAGAAAAAAAATAAAACCATACTATATTCAATCGTTTATTAAACAATTCCGATCTACTCTTGAACAGTTCATCGTTCCTTTAATGATTTTTCAGGGAATTCGAACAATCCTTTTACCAACTATGTTTGATATTATTTTATTAGCCATTTTACTATTTCTAGCAGCCGCGTTGTATATGGAACGGGGTTAAAGCTGACAGATCCCCCATTCATTCTGATGCCAATGAATCGTTTTCTAGTTTTTCATTCCATTTTAAAGCAATGTACCCGGTATTTTTCATTTGCCAGTATGCTCTTAACAGCTGTTTGCAATATTCTAATTCTCCCTTTTCGCTTTTCTTTTTTTGATATTGCCGGACAAGCTTTAATAATTTGGCTGGATAAGATAAATAGCTTACCAACAGCAATCTCTCAGTTTTTGTTAAAGGAAGCACTTTTTCGTAATCTGATATATATTGCACATTTTGATCACTAACGGTTGGTTCCGCTTCGGAGAGGTTCATAAACATTAAGAAAAGGTCATAAATTGGAGTAGCAAATGCTGCATCTTCCATATTAATAAAATAAATTTTCCCTTTTGGATCTAACAGAAAATGAGATAAGGAGACATTTACTTTGTTCAGTGCAATTCGCATGTGAGGGGATTGCTTTATTTCGTTATACCACTCATCAAGCTTCGCTTCAGCAAATAAGATGGCTTGCCTCGTTTCAAAATAATAACTGAAGACCGCCAATTCAAAAGGCGACATATACCATTTTTTTTCGATTTGTTCCATAAATGCTTCCAGCAGGTTGAAATTTCTCTTCCACTTGTTCTGAATCTGTTGATACACTTTTTCGAGCTGAACTTCAGGTATGTTGATTTCCTGTTTTGTTTTTTTATGGAGTTTCGCTAAGTGGTAAAAAAGGATTGAGGCATTTTTTTCATCAACGATTGAACCTTCCATCCAAGGCATTAAATAAAACGATTGCGTTGAGTCATTAACAAACACATTTCCGTTCGTTGTCCTATAAATCGGCACGATTCCTAAATATGGAAAGTCGTGAAAAATTGAATATAATTTTAGAATGTTTCTTTGCTTTTTAATCGTTGTTCGTTTTAAAGCATATGTTCTTTTTTCACAATGAATTTTCAAGACATTTTTTGTTTTTTTCTCTAAATAAATCGGTTTGATTGGATAATGCTGCAAAATCCTCATGGCCGTTTTCAGATCATCGCTCATCTTCCCACTCGCCTTTAAAGAAAATAAAGAAAAGCTTGAGCTGGTTTGATCCCTCTCAAGCCGCTTGCAAAAATTACGTTTGTTGTGTTTCAAGAACCGGGATATATAAAATGTCTCCTTCACTAATCTCTTTATCATGGTGAAATTGATTTACTCGATTGAGCTGCTGGAGCGTAATGTTGTAGCGTTCGCAAATATTTTCGAGCGAGTCTCCCTGCTGGACAATGTACATTCTTAATTTAGAAAATTCTTCTTCTTCATTTTTCGTAAACAATTTTGTTAAATATAAGGTGTTATCATTTTTCCTTACAGATTCTTTTTCTTCATCGTCTTTTTCGACATAATTGGAAATTTTATTGATCACTGGCTTTTCTTCTTCAATGCGGCCTTTCTCTTCCAAACTGACTTGATTTTTCTTCGCTTCAACAGTGAATGTATCGTAATCCGTTTCCGTTTCTTCTTCTCTCTTTAATGGCATCATAAAAACAATGTCTGCCGTCTCTTCATTGTCATCCTTTTGAACAACATCACGATCATGTTCGATTTGCTCATTTTGATCGCGTTCGGCTGTATCGAATTCGAAATATTCATTAAGACTTTTCTGTTCATTGTCTTTTTCAATATTTTCCGCTTTGTTGATTGGTTCATCATTGAAACGATTTTCTTTGAGCGTTGATTCGGTTTCATCTTCTTCCCTTTCATCAGACTGTCGAACAGATGAGATTTCCGCTTCAGCATCTATGATCTCGTCCACTTCATTTGCAGCAGTTTCTTCCGCCTGCTCTTCTCGAATTCCGTAAATGGATAGATCAGCTATAAGCTTTAAACCATTTGCTTCCGGAAAATCATAATCAAATGATTCAATCGCCACAAACACCTCTTCTAAATTGGCAATTCTTTTTTTCGGTATTGTAATATCGACCGGAAGCTCGTGTCTAAATTCCATTACACCGTCATTTCTCGCTTCTACATTTTGTATATAACGGGCGATGGAGGAGGTTTGAAGAAGTTTATCGTTCTGTTGCTCCTCTCCATCGAATTTGTATTCTCCGGAAAGCTCTAGAGCACCTTTTATCGTTACATATCCATCATGTTCTTCAATTGAGATGTCAGGTTCCAGTGAAATGGACAATAGTTCAGAAGGTTGAAAATGATGGCGAAACAAGACCGATTCCTCTACCGAAAATCGTAAAACGGACGTTTCTTCAATGGACATGCGGACTTCCTCCTTTCTCCAATCAATCTAATTTATCGTGCCATTAAAGATGTATGAAGGAGGATGGCAAAATATGCACGGGAAACAAAATCGAGTAGGAGGGAGCGATTAACTCCCGTCCTCTCACACCACCGTACGTACGGTTCCGTATACGGCGGTTCAATTAAGATAATTGACGCAAGTCTTTATAACTTCCGTGAATAGCTGTTCTCTTTATGCCAGTGGTCACTCCACCCTCCAAGAGATCTCCCACGGGATTCACCGCTTCCTCCCTCAAGTGAGGTACTACGTTTTCTGTGTTCATCATGACTCACTGAATGCCAAGGGCTATTCTCTCTTAATTGTTCGGTCCTTCTTAGTTGTTCTAGACCAACTAATACTATGACCTCTGCTGACTTCTGACGGTTCAGCTACTTATCACTAAGTAGGTTATGAAGCGTACTTCACATATCCGCCAGACCTCCCCGGGTAAGAGTGTAATCTTTCCTTCCATCCATCTGCTTCATTTACTCTGTATCACCTTCGGCAGAAAGGGCTTTGTTTTGTCTTGCAAACTCACCCAGTGATACCTAGCCTCATATGAAGTTCGTGTTCCGAGAGACCCAAAGTTTGCCGCTCGCTTCCTTCAGATTCCGCGTCACCACGGACACCCTTGCGTTAAGCTAACTGCTACTTCTGCCTTCGCAGCTCGGGACTTTCACCCTATAGATTACACCCATGCCGGGCGCACAATAAAAGGACCAGCTTCAATCAGAAGCTAGTCCTTTTAGCTCGTTATCTCAAAACCGAAAAAGCTTTTTCACATGCTTCAATTGTTTTTTCAATATCTTCATCCGAATGCTCTGTTGACAGAAACATTCCTTCAAATTGGGAAGGCGGCAAGTAAATGCCTTCATCCGCCATAACACGATAATACTTTGCAAAAAAATCAAGGTTTGATGTTTTTGCTTTTTCGTAATTGACAACATCTTCATTTGTAAAGAAAAATCCGATCATTGATCCCGCTCTATTAATCGTATGAGGGATTTCATATTTTTGAGCAGCTTTGCGCAATCCTTCCTCTAATTTATCCGCTTTTCTTTTAAATTCTTTATATGTGTCTGGTGTAAGCTGAATGAGTGTTTCATATCCGGCTGTCATCGCAAGCGGATTTCCTGAAAGTGTCCCCGCTTGATAAATAGGACCGACAGGAGCGATTTTTTCCATGATGTCCGCCCGTCCGCCATAGGCTCCGACTGGAAGTCCTCCTCCAATGACTTTTCCTAAACATGTCAAATCCGGAGTCACTCCAAAGTATCCTTGGGCGCAATGATAGTCAACGCGAAAACCGGTCATCACTTCGTCAAAAATCAGAAGCGATTCGTATTGTTTGGTGATCTCGCGCAAGCCTTCTAAAAAGCCTTCTTTAGGCGGTACAACACCCATATTTCCGGCTACTGGCTCGACGATCACGGCAGCTATGTCTTCGCCAAATTTTTCAAAAGCAAAGCGGACGCTCTCTAAATCATTATATGGAACAGTAATCGTATGCTGGGCAATTCCTTCCGGCACCCCTGGACTATCCGGAAGCCCTAATGTGGCCACTCCTGATCCAGCTTTAATGAGCAGCGAATCTCCATGGCCATGATAACATCCTTCAAATTTTAAAATTTTATTTCTTCCCGTATATCCGCGGGCAAGGCGCAATGCGCTCATTGTCGCTTCCGTACCAGAGTTCACCATCCGCACAATTTCAACGGAAGGAACCCTCTCCACAACAAGCTCCGCCAGCTTATTTTCAATCAAGGTCGGCGCCCCAAAGCTCGTTCCTTGCTCCGCTATTTTCTTTAATGCTTCAACAACTCTGTCATTGGCATGTCCTAAAATTAACGGTCCCCATGAAAGAACATAATCAATATATTCGTTGCCATCAATGTCATACACTTTAGAACCTTTTCCGCGCTCAATAAAGATCGGATTCATTTGAACGGATTTAAACGCGCGCACAGGGCTGTTGACCCCGCCGGGCATCAACGTCTTCGCTTTTTCAAATGCTTTTATCGAACGTTCATATTTCATGAAATGAGCCCCCTTTTCAATAATCAGACTGTTCATCTAACCAACGGGCAACATCTTTTGCATGGTACGTAATCATTAAATCCGCGCCGGCTCTTTTCATGCTTGTAAGCATTTCAAGGACAGTGCCTTTTTCATCAATCCATCCATTTTCAGCTGCCGCTTTAATCATTGAGTACTCGCCGCTTACATTATAAGCAACGACAGGAAGGTTAAAATGATTTTTAACATCACGGACAATGTCTAAATAAGAAAGCGCCGGTTTCACAATTAAAAAATCGCATCCTTGTTCAACATCTGCTTCTGCTTCCCTTAATGCCTCCAGCCTGTTAGCCGGATCCATCTGGTACGTCTTCCGATCACCGAATTTCGGCGTGCTTTCAGCTGCTTCCCGGAACGGTCCGTAAAAAGCACTGGCATATTTGACCGCATATGACATAATTGGAATATGAACAAAGCCTTCTTCATCAAGCGCTTCCCGAATGGCTGCGACAAATCCGTCCATCATATTGGATGGAGCAATTATATCCGCCCCGGCTTTTGCCTGGCTGACAGCTGTTTTGGCTAATAATTTTAACGAAGCATCATTTACAATTTGCCCGTTTTCCACAACTCCGCAATGACCGTGATCAGTATATTCGCATAGACAAGTATCTGCGATAACGACAAGATCAGAATGCTGCTGTTTAATTTGAGCTATAGCCCGCTGCACGATGCCATGATCATGGTATGCTCCTGAACCGACTTCATCCTTTTCATGAGGAATGCCGAATAAAATAACTGATTTAATTCCCAGCTTGACAACTTCTTCAATTTCTTCATTTAACAGGTCCAATGAAACTTGAAAAACTCCCGGCATCGATTGCACTGGATTTTTTTGATTTTCTCCTTCGACAACAAAAATCGGATATATTAAATCTTCTTTATGAAGGCGGGTTTCCCTGACCATAGCCCGCAGATTAGCTGTATGCCGCAATCGTCTGTGCCGTGCAAAATTCAGCATGATCTATTCCTCCCTTTTTTCTGCGTATGTACACATTTTTTCCAGCATTCCATCAATTGTATATTTTTCCGGCATAATGCAAGTACACTTTATTTTATAAGACAGCAATTTATCTCTTGTTATCGGTCCGATGCAAACAAACACAATATCCTGAATCCTGTTTTCCAACCCGTTTCTTTTGACAATTTGCATAAATGCAGAAGCTGTGGAAGAACTCGTCAGCGTAATAAAATCAATCGTTTTATTTTCAAGCAAATGCAACACTTCTTTTTCATTTTCCAACAATTGTATTGTTTCATAAACAACAAAATCAAAGAAAAAAATCTTTTTTTCTGTTAATACTTCACGTAAATAAGTGCGTGCCAAATTCCCGCGGGCAATTACTATTTTGCTGTCTTGCCGAACATGATCGATTAATTCTTCCGCTAAGCTTTCGGCACGAAACTCTTCAGGACATAAAGAAACCTTCCATCCTATTTTCTCCGCAGCTTTTTTTGTCTTTATACCGACACAAGCAACATTGACGTTTTTCAGATCTTCTAATTCCAATGACAAGTCTTTTACATGTTCGGAAAAATATTGAACGCCGTTTGCACTAGTAAAAACAATCCAGTCTTTAGATGTTAACTGTTTTAAAACGGGGAGGGCATTGAAATCCGTTTCTGTTTTCCTCGTTGCAATTAACGGAACTTCTATAGGACAGCCTCCCGCCGCTTGAATTTTCTTTGAGAATTCGGCAGCCTGGCTGTTCGCTCTCGTCACTAACACATTAAAACCATTCAATGGTTTTTCAGCACTCATTCATGGTTTAGCTCCTTTCTCACTTGTTCGACCAGCTCTTTGGCGCCTTGAGACGATAGAAGTGCTGCCATATCCTTTCCAAGTAAATTCGGATCTTTTCCAGTTTTCGTCTCTTTATATACCGTTTTTCCATTCGGAGATGCAACAAGTGCTGTCAACACAATTTCTTCATTTTCATCAACTTGAGCTAAACCGGCAATAGGCACTTGACAGCTTCCTTCCATATCATGCAAAAAAGCCCGCTCTGTTAAAACGGCTTTCTCCGTCCGTTCGTCATTTAGTTTTCTTAAAGCTGCAAGCAGTTCATGATCATCTTCTCGGCATTCTATCGCCAAAGCTCCCTGACCGACTGCCGGAACGCACATATCAGGCGGTAAAAAGTACGCTTTTTCCAATTCGTCTTTCCAGCCCATTCGTTTAAGACCTGCTGCTGCTAAAATGATTGCATCATAATCGTTGCCTTCCCGCAGCTTCTTTAGACGCGTATCAATATTTCCGCGAATCCAACGGACGGTTACATCGGGGCGGACGGCTAAAATTTGGGCGCTCCTTCTTAAGCTGCTCGTTCCAACAACAGCGCCAGCTTTCAAATCTCTTAAAGTTTGGCAATCCTTCGAAATCAAAACATCGCGGTAATCTTCTCGTTTAGGAATGCAGCCGATCGTCAAGCCATTCGGCAAGACAGACGGCACATCCTTCATGCTGTGCACGGCCATATCAATATCACCGTTTAGCATAGCCTGCTCAATTTCTTTTACAAAAAGGCCTTTCCCGCCTACTTTTGAAAGAGTGACATCAACTATTTTATCACCTTTTGTGACAATTTCTTTTATTTCGAATTCAAATGGGGCTCCAAGCTCTTTTAATCTCTCGATCACCCAATTTGTTTGGGCGATTGCTAACCGACTTCGCCTTGACCCGACAATAATTTTTCGCATAAACATCCTCCTGAGCACATGCATTAATGGAAATTCGATAAGCTTCCAAATAAAAAGAAATTAACTAACAGCACTAAAAATGAGGCAACGTTTAAAAAAGCAATTCTTTTCCATTGCCACTCTTTTACTACTCTGGCATACAAATAAAAACTGTATATGCCTAAAACAGAAAATGAGCCGATCACTTTTGCATCATACCAGTTCAAATTTGGTACCTTTAAATAAGCCCATATCATTCCTAAAATGAGAGCTAATAGCAATATAGGTACACCGATCATATTTAAAACATATGTCATATAATCCAGTTTTGCCAAATCTTGAATGCGATGAAGCCTTTTCCCCCATTTTTTCTTTTTTAATAAGTTGTGCTGTATCAAATAAAGAATGGAAAAAACAAATGAAAGCGAAAACGCTCCGTATGATAGTATCGCCATCGTGATATGGATCAATAACAGTTCTGAAATTAACCTGCTGGATACTTCAGTCGATACTGCCTCTGAAGGAGCAAACGTCCGGATGGCCATAATGATAAAACCAATGACATTCGTAAAGAAGACAATAAAATCGACTCGAAGCAGCCGGTTGATCACAAGGGAAAGAGTGACCAATACCCATGCATAAAAATAAAGACCTTCCGCTATGTTTAAAACCGGAAATCTGCCCGTTTGCGCCATTTGCGAAAATAAAAAAAAGGATTGTAAAACCCAGACAATAGAAAGTAACCAGAAGGCTATTTTGTTTGCCTTCCGGTTATGATGCAAAAAATCTATAAAATATAAGAAAACGCTCAATGCATATAAAACAATCATCAATTCGTTTAATCTAATGATATTCCAATCAAACATATATTAGTTTTTCCTTTCACTTACATTTCAAGTGAAACATTTTTTGAATGCGTTTTTAATTGAACGGAAGGAGTTTGTTCTATTAATTCTTCATCTAAATCTAAATTAAAAATCTCTTTAAATAATTCCAAAGATTGTTCGCCATTTGGAAGAGCAGCCAGCTCTTTCACTTTTAAAATCGGATCTCTCAACATTTGATTGACAATGCTTTTCGTATGTTTATTTAATATTTTTCTTTCGCGTTCTGTCAAATTCGGCAGCTTCCGTTCAATACTTTTCATTGTTTCCGATTGGATAAGAAGAGCTTTTTCCCTCAATGCAGCAATAACCGGAACAACCCCTAATGTATTCAGCCATTTCGAAAACTCCAAGACCTCTTGCTCGATCATGATTTCAATTTGTTCAGCCGCTTCTTTTCTTTCCTGCAAATTCGCTTCGACAATTCCTTCCAAATCATCGATGTCATATAAAAAAATGCTGTCTATTTCACTCAATGCAGGATCTAAATCGCGTGGAACCGCAATATCCACCATCAGAAACGGGCGGCCTTTTCTTAACTTTTCAACATCTAACATCATGTCTTTCGAAATCACAAAACTCTTTGCACCTGTTGAACTAATTAAAATATCTGCCTCAATAAGCGCACACTGAAGCTCAGACATCATTTTTGCTTGTCCGGAAAAACGCTTCGCCAATTCATTCGCCTTTTCAAATGTGCGGTTCATAACCGTAATTTGTTTGACTCCGCTGCCATGTAAATTTTGTACGGCAAGCTCTCCCATTTTTCCTGCGCCTAAAATAAGCACATGCTTGCTGGATAGGTCGCCGAAAATTTTTTTTGCCAATTCTACGGCAGCATAGCTGACGGAAACAGCATTTGAACCGATTTCCGTTTCCGAATGTGCTTCTTTAGCCAATGTAACTGCCTGTTTAAACAGTTGATTAAAAATCGTTCCGATCGTGTTATGTTCTTGAGCTAATAAAAAGCTTGAACGGACTTGTCCTAAAATTTGCGTTTCGCCTAAAATCATAGAATCCAGGCCGCATGCCACCCGAAACAAGTGCTGAACAGCCTGTTCATTTTCAAAGTATTTTAGATACGAATCGAACTCCTCAATGTCCATATTGAACCATTCAGCTAAAAATGCTTTTATATAATAACGCCCTGTATGAAGCTGATCAACAACTGCATAGATTTCTGTCCGGTTGCAGGTGGAAACGATCACGTTTTCCAAAATGCTCTTTTCATTCTTCAACCGTTTCATTGCAGAAGCTAAATCATTGCTGCTAAAACTCAACCTTTCGCGAATTTCAACAGGGGCTGTTTTATAATTTAACCCAACAGCTAAAATATGCATCTCCGACCCCCCAAAAGCAAATACATACTGACTTTATTATAACAAAATATCGACAAAAAAATGTGAACAGTATATGAAACTGTATGATATGATGATAAAGTAAGAAACAGATATAAATTATATTAATTATTACATTAAAAATATTATCAAAAAAGAGAGCCGGAATCAAGTCATCAAAACAGAGGTGATCGTTAAGTGCGTTGGACGTTTGTTGCTATGATTATGCTGGAGATCGGGCTTTATTTCTTGTTGAAAAATTTCGATCTCTTTTTCAATATGAACATGAACACTTTGCCTTTCTTTTTCATCATGTTTGGCATCGCCTTTATGGTTCAGGCAAAAGCGGAAAAGGATGACCAAGCAATCGTTCCTGCCGTTCTGCTGCTTGGCCTTGGCATCCATTTTTTATGGGGAAAATCATTCCCGTTCTGGCCTGATGATTTAACCGCAATGATCTGGATCATTGCCCTTGCTTTCATTATTCGGTCTGCTCAAACAAAAAGCGGGTTTGCACAAGGATTTATCCTTCTTTTGATCGGAAGTTTCCTTTACTATTTTCCTTCCGCTTTGACATCTTTTATTCAAAAGAGCGTTTCCAATTGGCAAGCCTTTTGGCCGATTCTTTTTGTTATTGCAGGTTTGTATTTATTGTTTTTCAGAAAAAAATAAAAGGAAACAGCTCGAAGCGGTTAAGCTTCTCGAGCTTTTCCTTCTGTATCCAGCCTAAAGCAATTTCATTTTATGATAGGAATGGATAAATGGCTGACCATGCATCCTCTTTTCCGTAACCAGTTTCTGCTGAAAAAAGAATAAGCGGATCATTTTTTTCCATTTTTAGCGTTTCTTTCACTACTTTTAAGTGTTTTTGCCATTTTCCTTTAGGAATTTTATCCGCCTTTGTGGCGACAATTACAGCAGGAATTCCATGATATTTTAAAAATTCGTACATCATGACATCATCAGATGTAGGTGCATGGCGGATGTCAATGATAAGAATACATGCTTTAAGCTGTTCTCTTTTGAGCAAATACGCTTCGATCATTTTCCCCCATTTTTCCCGCTCCCTTTTCGACACTTTGGCAAATCCATATCCGGGAACATCAACGAAATAAAATTGATCGTTAATTAAATAAAAGTTTAACGTTTGCGTTTTCCCAGGCTTTGAAGAGGTTCTCGCCAAATTTTTTCTATTGATCATTTTATTAATAAACGAAGATTTCCCGACGTTAGACCTTCCTGCCAGAGCGATTTCTGGAAAATCGGTTGATGGATATTGATCAGATTTAACCGCACTTATGACAATTTCTGCTTTTGTTACCTTCATTCTTTTTCTCCTGCCAATGCATGTTTTAATACTTCATCCATATGTGAGACAAGAACAAAAGTCAATTCTTTTCTTACGCTTTCCGGAATATCATCTAAATCCTTTTCATTTTCCTTCGGCAAAATAATTTTCTTTAAACCGGCACGATGGGCGCTTAATGTTTTTTCTTTTAAACCGCCTATCGGCAGAACGCGGCCTCTTAAAGTAATTTCACCTGTCATTCCGACTTCTTTTCGAACCGGTCTTCCAGTTAATGCTGAAATAAGCGCCGTTGCCATCGTAATGCCTGCAGACGGTCCATCTTTTGGAACAGCTCCTTCAGGCACATGAATATGGATATCATATTGTTCGTGGAAATCTGGATCTATCTTTAGTTCTTTTGTTCTAGATCGAATATAGCTGAAAGCGGCTTGAGCCGATTCCTTCATGACATCTCCGAGCTTTCCGGTTAAAATCAACTTGCCTTTACCCGGAGAGATGGACACTTCAATGGACAGCGTATCGCCGCCGACCGTCGTATATGCGAGACCGGTCGCCACACCGATTTGATCCTGCAATTCTGCCTGACCGTATCGAAACAATTTTTTGCCCAAAAAGTCTTCAAGAGTTTTAGCGGTTACAACAATTCTTTTTCTTTCACCTGTTACAATCGTTTTCGCTGCTTTTCGGCATATTGCTGCGATTTGGCGTTCTAACCCTCTTACCCCTGCTTCGCGCGTATAATAACGAATTATATTTAAAATTGCTTCTTCTCTTATTTGCAAGTGACCTTTTTTCAGTCCATGCTCTATTAATTGTTTTGGAAGAAGATGATCTTTGGCGATATGAACTTTTTCTAATTCGGTATAACCGGCAATTGTGATAATTTCCATTCTGTCGCGCAGCGGACCTGGAATAGTTGCTAAATTATTAGCTGTCGCAATAAACATGACTTTTGATAAATCATACGGCTCTTCAATATAATGATCGCTGAAATTATGGTTTTGCTCTGGATCCAGCACTTCAAGGAGAGCAGCTGAAGGATCACCGCGAAAATCGCTGGACATTTTATCAATTTCATCCAGCAAAAATACCGGATTAATCGTTCCCGCTTTTTTCATCCCTTGAATGATCCGACCCGGCATCGCACCGACATATGTTCTTCTATGGCCTCTTATTTCCGATTCATCCCGAACGCCGCCAAGAGAAATTCGAACGAACTTTCTATTTAATGATTTTGCAACAGAACGGGCAAGAGATGTTTTCCCAACGCCAGGCGGTCCCACTAAACATAAAATAGGGCCTTTAAGCGAATTTGTTAATTTTTGCACTGCTAAATATTCAAGCACCCGTTCCTTTACTTTATCTAGTCCGTAATGCTCTTCATTTAAGATCACTTCCGCCAGCTTTATATCCAGTCTGTCCTCTGTTGCCTTGTTCCACGGCAAGGAAATGAGCCAGTCTAAATAATTGCGGATCACCGCACTTTCAGCGGATGTTGAAGGGATTTTTTCATATCGGCTGAGCTCTTTCATAGCCGTTTTATAAACATGTTCCGGCATTCCCGATTTTTCAATTTTTTCAGTCAAATCTTCTATTTCGCCCGTTTTCCCTTCCTTTTCTCCGAGCTCTTTTTGAATGGCCTTCATTTGTTCGCGCAAATAATATTCTTTTTGCGTCCGTTCCATTGATTGACGGACCCGCTGGCCTATTTTCTTTTCAAGCTGCAGAACTTCCTTCTCATTATGGAGCATTTGAATAATTTTATTTAATCTTTCTTTCACATCAAATGTTTCTAATATTTCTTGCTTATCTTTCAGCTTGATCGGCAAGTGAGAAGCAATAATATCGGCCAATCTTCCTGGTTCCTCTATATCCAAAACGGTTGCAAACGTCTCACTTGAAATTTTTTTAGACATTTTTATGTATTGCTCAAAATATTCAAGCGCAGTTCGCATCAAAGCTTCTTCTTCAACATCTTTTTGAAGCGGTTCTTCATAAGTATCAACTTGTACAGAAATATATGGTTCCTTGCTTTCAAAACTTTTGATTTCGCCTCTTTTTTGTCCCTCGACAAGCACGCGAATGGTGCCGTTCGGCAGTTTGAGCATTTGCTTAATTTTCGTCAGCGTTCCAATATGGTATAAATCATCCTCTTTTGGATCATCTATTGAAACTTCCTTTTGTGTTGTTAAAAATATCATATGATCATCCATCATCGCCTTCTCAAGCGCCTGTACAGATTTATCGCGTCCTACATCTAAATGTAGCACCATCGATGGATAAACTAACAAACCTCGAAGCGGTAGGAGGGGGACGATTCTATTCTCTTTTTTCGCCATATTTTTACACCTCCATCATGTGAAAAATAGATTATACAGCGTCCTTGTTCAATTCTATCCTATTCTTTCTGCACTGTCTATTTTCAAACTTATCTTTATTGAAAGGAATAAATAACTGCCTCAACAAAAATAAAGGTTCAGTGCCACGGCCTGAACCCTGTTAGGCATTTGGAATGAAGACGCTGCTTTAAACCGATTTTTTCTCTATGATTGTCTCTGGATAAATTTGCTCCGTTGGAGGATTGATAAGCGCACAATCTAACACTTCCTGAAAGCTTCGAACAGGAATAATTTCAATGTTTTCAATCGTTTTTAAAATTGACTGCATATTCTCCTCTGGTATGATCACTTTTTTGGCACCTGCCATCTTGGCAGCTTTTATTTTTGGAATAATTCCGCCAATCGGTTTTACATTCCCATGAATGCTGATCTCTCCAGTCATCGCAACGGTATTATCAACAGGAATTTTGTGGATGGCAGAAAAAATGCCGGTTGCCATCGCTATTCCTGCACTCGGTCCATCAACAGGTACCCCGCCGGGAAAGTTTACATGAATATCATAATCATGGGCATTAACTCCCATTGATCGTAACACTGTTATGACATTTTCAACGGAGCCTTTGGCCATGCTTTTTCTTTTGATGGATTTTCCGCGGTCGCCAATGTTTTCTTCTTCTACAATACCTGTAATGTTGATCGTTCCTTTTTCTTTTGCCGGAATAACCGTCACTTCCACCTCTAATAAAGAGCCGCTGTTTGGTCCGTAAACAGCAAGACCGTTCACCAGTCCAACTTTAGGTTCATTTCCAATTTTCTTTTCATATTTTGGTGTAAGCTGGCTGAAATGGACAATCCATTCAATATCTTCGACTTTCACTTCATTTCGGTCCTCGGTGATAGCAATTCCAGCAGCAATTTGCATCATATTGGCAATTTCTCTTCCATTGCGGGCATAAGAAGTTAAAATGGATATTCCTTTTTCTGAAATTTTTACATTTACTTTTTCAGCCGCTTTCCGAGCAACGACCGCGAGTTCATCGGCCGTTAAATCTCTAAAAAATACTTCAAGGCAGCGCGAGCGAATGGCGGGCGGTATTTCAGATGGTGTTCTTGTAGTTGCCCCGATCAAGCGAAAATCAGCCGGGAGACCGTTTTGGAAAATATCATGAATATGACTTGGAATTTGAGAATTTTCTTCACTATAATAGGCGCTTTCTAAAAAAACTTTTCGGTCTTCAAGTACTTTTAACAGTTTATTCATTTGAATGGGATGGAGTTCGCCAATTTCATCAATAAACAACACGCCGCCGTGTGCATGAGTCACTGCTCCTTGTTTCGGCTGTGGAATTCCGGCTTGTCCCATTGCCCCAGCACCTTGATAAATGGGATCATGAACAGAACCTATTAAAGGATCAGCTATTCCCCGTTCATCAAATCTCGCTGTTGTTGCATCCAATTCAACAAAAACAGCATTATGTTGAAAAGGAGACTTTTTATTTCTTTTCGCTTCTTCAAGAACGAGCCTTGCAGCAGCCGTTTTTCCTACACCAGGAGGTCCGTAAATAATAACATGCTGGGGATTCGGCCCGCATAAAGCCGCTTTTAATGCTTTGATGCCATCCTCCTGTCCGACGATGTCAGAAAAGCTTTTTGGACGAATTCGTTCTGAAAGCGGCTTTGATAATTGGATAGCTCTCATTTTTCTCAATTGTTCCATTTCTTTTTTCGACTCGCGGTCAATGGAAATTTTTTGCGTCCGCTGATTCCGCAATAAATTCCAAAAATAAAGACCGACAATGACTCCGAAAATTAATTGTATGAAAAGGGCAATCCCTGTCCAGTTCATCCTGAGTTTCCTCCTCAACAAATGTTTATCCCCTATTATCTCCTTTGCATATACGGATTAAACATATGTTGAGGACGGATTTTAATGAAAAGAAGGATCGAGTTGTATGAACTCGATCCTTCTTATTTTTATGAGAACAACTATCCTTTTACAAAACCAAACTGCTGCAAATTCAGACTAAAAAGCCCGTCAAAACGTGTCTTATGCGGAAGTTTTCGTATCTTCATTTATAATGGTTCCATCATTTGCAATCAGCTTCGGAGGAATTTTTTCTCTTACAGTGTTTGCCGTGATGACACATTTTGTAATATCATCACGAGACGGCAATTCAAACATCACATCAAGCATAATGCCTTCAATGATAGAACGAAGGCCGCGCGCACCTGTTTTTCGTTCAATTGCTTTTTTCGCAATTTCTGATAATGCTTCTTCTTCAAATTCCAGCTCAACGCCATCTAGCTCGAGCATTTTTTGATATTGTTTAACAAGCGCGTTTTTCGGTTTTGTTAATATTTCGACAAGTGCTGCTTCATCAAGCGGTTCAAGGCTGGCAATGACAGGCAAACGCCCGATAAATTCCGGAATTAACCCGAATTTTAATAAATCCTCAGGTAGCACCTTTGAAAGCAGCTGCTTTTGATCAAGCTCTTTGTTTCGGCTATCTGCTCCAAATCCAATGACCTTTTGCCCTAATCTGCGCTTGATGATTTGCTCTATGCCGTCAAATGCTCCGCCGCAAATAAATAATATATTAGTCGTATCGATTTGGATAAATTCTTGATGCGGATGTTTTCTTCCACCTTGTGGAGGAACACTTGCTACAGTTCCTTCCAAAATTTTCAGAAGTGCTTGTTGGACGCCTTCACCAGACACATCTCTTGTAATGGATGGATTTTCTGATTTTCTAGCAATTTTGTCAATCTCATCGATGTAAATAATTCCTTTTTCCGCTTTTTCCACATCGTAATCAGCAGCTTGGATTAGCTTCAGCAAAATATTTTCAACATCTTCCCCAACGTATCCAGCTTCCGTTAACGACGTTGCGTCAGCAATTGCAAATGGAACATTCAAAATGCGTGCAAGTGTTTGTGCAAGCAGCGTTTTTCCGCTTCCTGTCGGCCCGATTAACACAATATTACTTTTGGACAGCTCAACATCATCAATTTTATTGTTTGAATTAATCCGCTTATAATGGTTGTAAACTGCAACCGCCAAAGATTTTTTTGCCTGCTCCTGCCCGATTACATATTCATCTAAGATGCTGAGAATTTCTTTCGGTTTCGGAACATCCTTAAATTCAGCCTCTTCTTCCGTGCCAAGCTCCTCTTCTACAATTTCTGTGCAAAGTTCAATACATTCATCGCATATATAGACGCCAGGACCAGCAACCAGCTTTCTCACTTGATCTTGAGTTTTTCCGCAAAACGAACATTTTAACTGTCCCTTTTCATCGTTAAACTTAAACATGATATCACCCCTTAATTTCCTTCATTGCCTCCCCACCCATATATAAACCGCACGCATGAATCGGGGAACAATGCTTTTCAAACAAAAGAAAAGTATGTATCGCATTTTATCATAAAACAAAAGAAAAGCGGTAATGAAAAGTATGTATAGTTATGTGACAATTATTATGTACAGTTTCGAACGATTTAACGCTTTTCATTTTATAAAACAAGGCACGATCAAATCGCGCCTTGTTATCAACTTTATCAAAGATCATGATGTTCCTATAACTATATTATGCAACATCTTTTCTATTTTCTACAAGAAAATCGACCGCTTTTTTAATTTTTAAATCTTCTTTTATTCCTTCTGTTGAACCGAGTGCTCTCTTTACGCTTTCAACTGGCATATTGTACATGTCAGCCATTTTTTGCAGCTCTTCATTTACTTCTTCTTCTGTCACATCAATGTTTTCAGCTTTCGCAATTGCTTCTAATGTTAAGTTATATTTCACGCGCTTTTCAGCGTCTTTTCTCATTTGTTCACGTAATTCTTCTTCGCTTTGGCCAGAGAATTGGTAATACAGTTCTAAGTTCAAGCCTTGCAATTGCAAGCGTTGTTGAAATTCATTCATCATTCTTTCAAGTTCATTGTCAATCATCACTTGCGGAATGTCCACTTCAACATTTTCTGCAGCTTTTTCAACAAGTTCATCACGAAGTTTATTTTCAGCTTGTGTGTTCTTTTGCTCTTCTAAACGCTCTCTAATTTTCGCCTTTAATTCTTCAAGTGTTTCAACCTCATCGTTTACATCTTTTGCAAATTCATCATCCAATGCAGGGAGTTCTTTCGTTTTGATTTCATGAATTTTCACTTTAAAGACAGCCGGTTTTCCAGCAAGCTTTTCCTCATGATATTCTTCAGGGAACGTTACTTCTACATCCTTTTCTTCGCCTGCTTCAAGCCCGATCAACTGATCTTCAAAACCAGGGATAAATGTGCCGGAGCCGACTTCCAAAGAATAATTCTCAGCTTTTCCGCCTTCAAACGCTTCGCCGTCAACAAAACCTTCGAAGTCGAGGACGACTGTATCTCCCTCTTCCACTTTTCCTTCTTCTTTCACAACCAATTCAGCATGCCGTTCTTGAAGCTGTTTTAATTCGTTTTCCACATCTTCATCCGTAACGGTTGTATCTTCTTTTTGGACATCCAAACCTTTATATTCGCCAAGTTTCACTTCTGGTTTGACCGTTACTTTAGCCGTAAAAATAAGCGGTTTATCTTTTTCAATTTGTTCAATATCAATTTCAGGACGGTCTACCGGTTCAATTCCAGCTTCTTCAACCGCTTTTGGGTAAACTTCTGGAAGCAAAATATCAAGCGCATCTTGATATAGCGCCTCAACACCGAATCTCTTTTCAAAAATAGGGCGCGGCACTCTTCCTTTGCGGAATCCTGGAACAGCTACATTTTTTACAACTTTTTTAAATGCTCGATCCAGCGCTTCTTTAAATGTTTGTGCATCTACTTCAACGGTTAAGACTCCTTCGTTTTTCTCTAATTTTTCCCATTTAACTGACATTTGTTTCCCTCCAACAATCTATAAATATTATTCGTGAGTACACGATAAAAATTTTTTATATGCCTTGTCCGTAAAGAAACAAGCCATAAAATAAATATGTCAAAAAAGGATAACCGGCACCAATAGCAAGAAAGGTGCATACAAAAAATATACATTTTACAACCATTTTATTATACCATAGGATTCAATCCTTTCAATAGGACTCTACCATCTAATGTTTGAAATTTCTTCAATTTGTCTAATTTTATCGCAAACTGAAATAAACTCAGCACTTTTTATGTTGTAAATCCGCTCAACTTCCGTCAGCTTGATGACGATCCCAAAAATTTCGTAGCCAACGTAATGAAGCGCTGCTGCCCAAATATTTGCATTTTCCGGTTTAGGATGAAAAGGATACATGACATATAAATGACGAATCCATATATCTTTTACAGCTTCGAAAAGGGTTGGATTTTCATTTCCTAAAAAATCGTCCAAAAGATTGAGCACTTTTTTGGCAAACGTCATTTCTAATAAATCTTGAAGATGGATAGGATTTACAGCGGTAGTTTCCCCGAATTTCTCAACGGTCATTATTCGTGCTATTTCATGATCTCGCAATATTTGCAGCAGCATTGTTTTCACAACCGGATGGACCGTTTTTGACTGAAGCATCTCTTCAATCGTATGTAAATTTTTTTTAACATTATTATTATTTTTGATCGAATGTATGTAGGAAATTTGCTTGTCCAGCCTGCTGAAAAGATCATCGTCATTCGGTTCTGGACTGATTTGCTCTTCGCTCATCCTCCGGCTAAAATGAAGCAGCTTGTAAAACTGTTCTGCATGTGCTGCCGGAAGTTTATTTTCTTCCAAAACCGCTTCAATCGTCGTTTTTACCTCATCATATTGTCCAAGCTGTACTAAAATCGTTAAATACATCTGCAATATTTCAAAATAATTTCCTTTTGCTTCGTGAAGCATTTTTTTACAAATTTGTTTTGCTTCCTGATATTCTCCAAGCTCCATTAAGCATAAAGCAATTCCTATTTCAATATCAGGGTGATTTGAATTCCAAGATCTCGCCTCTAAAAAAAGGTCGAGCGCTTGTTCAAATTGTTTATTATGTAACGCATTCATTCCTTTTTCAATCAATCGTTCATTAAGTCGGGGAAAGGGAATGATTTTTCCATTCGCTTTTTTCATTGTAGAAAACCTCTTTATGATTTTGCTACAAGTTTACCAGCTGAGCAACGAGAAAACAAGAATCAAAAGAAAAAGCGGAGGATGCAATCATCATCCCCACGCTTTTGCCTTTTGTTCAAATTGGCTGATCTGCTCTTCATATAATAATGTAAATCCTATTTCGTCGCGTCCATTTAAAAGCATTTCCTTCCAATGCTCATTAATGTCAAAATGAAACTCAAATCCTTCTTGATCAAATACTTTTTGCTGCTCTAAATCAATCGTGCATTCGTACACATTTCCTTCCGCTTTTTTGAGCAATGTTTCAAACACTTCTTCATTGACCCGTATCGGCAGGATTCCGTTTTTTAAACAGTTTTGATAAAAAATATCTGCGAAGCTAGGCGCGATAATTGCGCGGAAACCAAAGTCTGCTAAAGCCCATGGAGCATGCTCTCTTGATGAACCGCAACCGAAATTTTCGCCAGCCAGCAAAATTTGTGCGCCTTTGTAGACTGGCTGATTTAACTCGAATTGTGGATTTTCCTCACCATTATCTAAATATCTCCAATCAAAAAAAGCAAATCTTCCATAACCTGTCCGTTCAATTCGTTTTAAAAATTGTTTCGGAATGATTTGGTCCGTATCCACATTTGTTCTATTTAAT
This sequence comes from Aeribacillus sp. FSL M8-0235, assembly GCF_038000355.1. Classification (NCBI taxonomy): domain Bacteria; kingdom Bacillati; phylum Bacillota; class Bacilli; order Caryophanales; family Bacillaceae; genus Aeribacillus; species Aeribacillus sp. FSL M8-0235. Next base: position 2,776,371 of record NZ_JBBOBW010000001.1, read on the forward strand.
ACTGCAATATGGCTAGTTAATGTTGTAAAAGGCTGCATGCTGCTTCTTCCCTCCTCATTTTACTGCTTCAAGCTTCTCTGTCCGAATATCAACAAACTTACCATAAATTGCTGCCAGTGCTGCCATTGCAGGACTCACTAAGTGAGTTCTTGCCCCTTTCCCTTGACGTCCTTCAAAGTTGCGGTTGGAAGTAGACGCACATCGTTTTCCAGGAGGCACGACATCGTTATTCATGCTTAAACACATGCTGCATCCAGAATCTCTCCATTCAAAACCAGCATTGATGAAAATTTCATGCAATCCTTCTTGTTCTGCTGCTTGTTTTACTTTTTGGGAGCCTGGAACTACGATCGCTTTCACATTTGGAGCAACCTTTCGTCCTTTAATTACATTCGCCGCTGCACGCAAATCAGTTAGTCTTGAGTTTGTACATGATCCAATGAATACATAATCGATTTCAATGTCTTGAATGTTCGTTCCCGGTTCAAGTCCCATGTACTCATACGCCCGTTTGAAGGAAGCTGCTTCATTTTCATTGCGTGCATCCTCAAGTGTCGGAATCGAATGGTCAACAGGCAGCACCATGCTTGGATTTGTACCCCAGGTAACCATCGGTGCGATGTCTTCCCCGCGGATTTCAATCGTTTTATCAAATGTAGCTCCTGGATCAGATCTTAAAGATTTCCAGTAAGCAACTGCTTTTTCGAACTCTTCCCCTTTCGGAGCATATTTTCTTCCTTTTATATAATTAAAGGTTGTTTCATCCGGAGCTATTAAACCGGCGCGGGCACCTGCTTCGATTGACATATTGCAAATAGTCATCCGTTCATCCATTGATAAGCTTTCAATCACTTCACCCGAATATTCAATAACATAGCCTGTACCGAAATCAACACCAAATTTTCCAATAATGTAAAGGATGACGTCTTTGGCCGTGACTCCTTCTGACAAAGATCCTGTCACTTTCACTTGCAAAGTTTTCGGACGGTGCTGCCATAATGTTTGAGTGGCCAAAACGTGTTCTACTTCACTTGTTCCGATTCCAAATGCCAGCGCCCCAAAAGCGCCGTGTGTCGATGTATGGCTGTCTCCGCATACAATAGTCTTTCCTGGAAGAGTAAGCCCTAATTCCGGACCGATAACATGGACAATTCCTTGATCATCGCTGTCTAATCCTGCCAGAGTAATTCCAAATTCTTGGCAGTTTCTTTCTAAAGCACTTATTTGGTTTTTAGCTACATCATCTTCAATGACAAAGCGGTTCACGGTTGGGATATTATGATCCATTGTGGCAAAGGTGAGATCAGGACGTCTCACTTTCCGTCCGTTTTGTCTCAATCCTTCAAAAGCTTGCGGTGATGTAACTTCATGTATGAGATGAAGGTCAATATAAAGCAGATCCGGTTTTCCCTCTTCCCTTACGACCACATGATCATCCCAGATTTTTTCTATTATGTTTCGAGGCTTCATTTTCTTTTTCCCCCTATTTCCTGTTTTGTATCTATTAAGAAAACGGTGAGCTTCTCCTCCCGGAAAAGCCCACACCCCCCCATTTTATTCGTAGGAATCGATAATATTTAATAGTGCATAATCGTTCGCAAGCACTTCTTTGATTTCTTCCACCATTTCAGTTGTATGAATAAATGCACCTTCATTATTTGTTAAATCTCTCGTGCACTTTCCGGAATCCAACACGTGTTTAACCGCTTTTTCAATGGCTCTAGCTTCTTCATGAAGATCAAAGGAATAGCGGAGCATGAGCGCACCAGATAAAATCATTCCGACAGGGTTTGCCAGGTTTTGGCCGGCAATGTCAGGAGCCGATCCATGCACTGGTTCATATAAGTGCAATCCACTGTTTGATAAGCTTGCTGAAGGAAGCATGCCCAACGATCCAGTAATCATGGATGCTTCATCGCTTAAAATGTCACCGAACATATTTTCCGTCACAATCACATCAAACTGGCTTGGCATGCGGATCAATTGCATGGCCGCATTATCAACAAGCATATGCTCCAATGTGACATCAGGGTATTTTGAAGCCAATTCTTCAGCAATTTCACGCCAAAGCTTGCTAGTTGTAAGCACGTTTGCCTTATCAACAGACGTTACTTTTCCTCGGCGTTTTTGCGCCATTTGAAAAGCTGTTTCTAAAATGCGTTCAATTTCTTTCCGTTTATAAAAAAGCGTGTCAACCGCTGCTTCTTCTCCGTCTGAAACGATTCTTTCACTCGGTTTCCCGAAATAAAGTCCGCTTGTCAATTCGCGTACAATCACCAAGTCAACATCTTCTATTTTTTCTCCCTTTAACGGAGATATTTCTTGAAGGGCTTTATAAGTTTGAACAGGGCGGATATTTGCAAATAAGTCCAACTCTTTTCGAATGCCTAGCAATCCTTTTTCCGGACGGAGTTCAGGAAGATTTTTATCCCATTTCGGACCGCCTACAGCTCCTAATAAAACCGCATCGCTTGAACGACATAATTCAATCGTTTCTTCAGGAAGAGGTGTCCCGCACTTATCTATCGCTTCTCCGCCAATTAAGCCGAATTCAAATTCAAAATCATGTTTGTAATATTGTCCAATAGCCTTTAAAACCTCAATAGCTCCGTTCGCTACTTCTTTTCCAATGCCGTCTCCCGGCAAAACAGCGATTTTTTTCTTCATCACGTTCCACCCCTTTCATGATTTTATACAGTCGCCTGATGTTTTTCCTTCGCTGTATGTTTGAGTAATATCGCCCTGTTGACAGCATTTAGATAGGCTTTGGCAGATGCTTCAAGCACATCCTGGGCAATGCCGCGTCCTCCCATTTCAATTCCGTCCACGTTAACTTTTACATATACTTGCGCTAACGCATCGCGTCCTCCTGAATTAGATTGGATTCGGTAGTCCAGCAAAGTGACGGACTGCTTCAAACAGCGTTCTAACGTATTGTAAATAGCTTCTACGCTTCCATTTCCTGTCGCAGCCTCTTGAATTTCCTCGTTTTCTTTCGTTTTCAGCGTCACAGTGGCAGACGGGACTCCAGTCGTACCATATGTTACCTGCAGCGCACAAAGTTCATATGTTCCTTCTTCACCTGTTAATTGTTCTTCTAATACAAGAGCTACAAGATCATCTTCCGTCAATTCTTTTTTCTTTTCAGAAAGTTCCTTAAAAGCAGTGAATAAACGATTTGTCGCTTCTTCATCCATTGTAAAGCCTAATTCCTTGAGCTTTACCCGAAATGCGTGACGACCAGAATGTTTCCCTAATACTAAACTGTTGGACTGTACCCCAACAAGTTCAGGAGATATGATCTCATATGTTGTTTTTTCTTTCAGCACACCGTCTTGATGTATGCCAGATTCATGGGCAAAAGCGTTTTTCCCGACGATCGCTTTGTTTGGCGGAACTATCATTCCTGTCAATTTGCTCACTAAATCACTTGTTCTCTTAATTTCATTTAAGCGGATGTTTGTTTCAACTTTGTAATAGTCTTTTCGAATGTACAGAGCGACAGCCACTTCCTCTAAAGCTGAATTGCCCGCACGCTCTCCAATTCCGTTAATCGTACCTTCAATTTGCCCTGCTCCATGTTCTACAGCGCTGAGAGCGTTCGCTACTGCCATTCCTAAATCGTCGTGGCAATGAGCGGACAAAATGACTTGATCAATGTTTTTCACATTTTGTTTTAAATATTCAAATATTTTGCCATATTCAATCGGAGTGATATAGCCTACAGTATCAGGAATATTGATGACTTTCGCGCCGGCTTCAATCACTTTTTCAACAATTTCCGCCAAAAAATCGAGTTCAGTGCGGCAGGCATCCTCTGCAGACCATTGTATAATAGGGAAAAATTTCGCTGCATATTTGACGGATTCTACTGCACGCTCGATCACTTGCTCCTTCGTCATTTTCAATTTATATTCCCGATGAACAGGCGATGTTGCAATAAACGTATGAAGTCTTGGCTCCGCCCCGTCTTTCAATGCTTCCCACGCCGCATCGATATCTCCTTTAACAGATCTCGCCAATCCTGTAACAGAAGAATTTTTGATTGTTCTGGCAATTTCCTGTACTGAGCGAAAATCGCCTGGAGAGGAGGCAGGAAAGCCTGCCTCAATAATGTCCATTCCAACTCGTTCCAGCTGTTTTGCGATTTCTAATTTTTCTTTTAAGTTTAGGTTTACTCCAGCGGATTGCTCGCCATCTCTTAAGGTTGTGTCAAAAAAGTTAATTTTTCGCACCAGTTACCACCGCTTCCTTATTTTTAGGCTTTACAAACGGCATCATGTCTCTTAACACTCTTCCGACCTGTTCAATTTGATGCTCATTTTCACGATTGTTGATCGCGTTAAACTGCGGTCTTCCTACTTGGTTTTCCAAAATCCATTCTTTCGCAAATTTTCCAGTTTGAATATCATTCAATACAGCTTTCATGTTTTCTTTTACATGCGCATCGATTACGCGCGGTCCAGATACAAAATCACCCCATTGAGCTGTATCGGAAATGGAGTATCTCATGTTGGAAAGCCCGCCTTCATACAGTAAATCCACAATTAATTTTAGTTCATGCAAACATTCAAAATATGCAACTTCAGGCTTGTAACCTGCTTCAACAAGCGTTTCAAATCCAGCTTTTACAAGGGATGTTAACCCGCCGCAAAGAACTGCTTGCTCACCGAAAAGATCCGTTTCTGTTTCTTCTTTAAACGTTGTTTCAAGAACGCCGGCACGTGCGGATCCGATTGCTTTTGCATATGCTAAAGCCAATTCTTTCGCTTGACCTGTTACATTTTGTTCAACAGCAATCAATGCCGGAACCCCAGCTCCTTCAGTGTAAGTTCTTCGCACAAGATGACCTGGGCCTTTAGGTGCAACTAAAAATACATCCACATCGCTTGGCGGAACAATTTGATTGAAATGAACGTTAAATCCATGGGCAAATACGAGAGCATTTCCTGCTTTTAGTCCCGGCTTCACTTCATTTTCATAAAGCTCTCTTTGCTTTTCATCCGGAACAAGCACCATGATAATGTCTGCTTCTTCAACAGCTTCACGAACTGTTTTAACTTCCAATCCATCCTCTTGAGCTTTTTCAAATGATTTACCTTTTCTAACGCCAACTACTACATCTACGCCGCTTTCTTTTAAATTTAAAGCATGCGCGTGACCTTGAGAACCATATCCTAAAATCGCTACTTTCTTCCCTTCTAATACAGCTCCGTTAATATCTCCGTTATAGTATACTTTTGTCATTTGTACATCTCCCTTTCTTAAATGTTTTACTATATTTAAAAATGTATTAGACGATTGAAAAAGTTTTTTCGGACTGCTGCAGCTTTTGTGTACCGCGAGGAAAAGCTGTCAGTCCTGTTCTTGCTATTTCCTTGATGCCGTACGGTTTCAATAAGTCAATCAGCGCTTCAATTTTGTTCGGCTCACCTGTTACCTGTACGACAACGCTGTCTCTGCTAACATCAATGATCGATGCGCGAAACGGTTCGATCACACCGTATATTTCCATTCTTGTCGATGGATTTGCAACAACTTTAATTAATGCTAGTTCTCTTGCAACAATTGATTGATTTGTGATATCCATCACTTTCAACACATCAATTTGCTTATTTAATTGCTTTGTAATTTGTTCAACTTCTTTTTCTTCTTTAACATTTACAACAAATGTAATTCGCGAAACGCCTTCTATTTCCGAATGGCCGACAGAAATGCTTTCGATATTATAGTGTCTTTTCGTAAACAGGCCAGTAATTCGGTTTAAAACTCCTGATCTATTCATGACAGTCAGCGTAATGATTCGCTTCATTTCTTTATCCCCACCATTTCATTCAGTCCTTTGCCAGGAGCAATCATTGGATATACGTTTTCTTCCGGTGCTACGACGATTTCAATCAGCTCCGGCTCTCTGTTTGCAAAGCTTTTTTCCAACACTGTCTTAAGATTTTGATGATTTTGGATTCTTACTCCTTTTATTCCAAACGCTTCTGCCAATTTAATAAAATCAGGCTGCGTTTGAAAGACGGAATGAGAATAACGTTTTTCATAAAAGAGTTCTTGCCATTGGCGAACCATACCGAGCGAATTGTTGTTCAGAACGATTACTTTGATTGGCAAATTGTGCTCTTTGATTACCGCAAGCTCTTGGAAGGTCATTTGGAACCCTCCATCACCCAATATCGCGACAACCGTTCTGTTGCGGTCAGCAAATTGCGCGCCGATAGCTGAAGGGAGTCCAAAGCCCATCGTTCCAAGTCCGCCCGATGTCACCCATCTGTTTGGCGAATTAAAGCGATAATATTGCGCAGCCCACATTTGATGCTGGCCTACATCTGTTGTAACAATTGCTTCTCCTTTTGTTTGTTTATAAATTTCTTCGATCACTTCTTGAGGTTTGATTTCATTTTCAGATTTTTCATACCATAATGGATATTCTTTTTTATATTCAGCAAGATGCTGAATCCACTCTTGATGATCGCCTTTATTTCCTTCCTGCTCGATCAAAAGCTTCAATACTTGCTTCGCGTCGCCGACAATCGGAATTTGTGTGGGAACATTTTTACCAATTTCGGCAGGATCAATGTCAATATGTGCTACAGTTGCATTAGGCGCAAAATGTTTAAGATTTCCTGTCACTCTGTCATCAAAGCGGGCTCCGATGCTAATCAATAAGTCGCATTCATAAAGAGCCATGTTAGCCGCGTATGTTCCATGCATTCCTGCCATTCCTAAAAATAGAGGATGATCCGCTGGGAAACTTCCTAATCCAAGTAGAGTGTTTGTGATCGGAATTTGCTGCTGTTCAACATATTCTCTCAGTTCATTCGCAGCATTGGCATGAAGAACGCCGGCACCAGCTAAAATCACCGGTTTTTTTGCACTGCTGACCGATTCCACAAGCCTGCGGATTTGCAAGTAATTCGGCTCTAATTTCGGCTGGTAGCCAGGCAATGACAATTCCATATCATATTCGAAATTGCCTTCCGCCTGTGAAATATCTTTTGGAATATCGATCAATACAGGTCCTGGTCTTCCAGTTGTTGCGATATGAAACGCTTCTTTAACAATTCTCGGTAAATCATTTATATCCCGAACTTGATAATTATGTTTTGTAACGGGCATGGTAATTCCGATCACATCTGCTTCTTGGAAAGCATCAGAACCGATCACAGTTGTTGCTACTTGCCCTGTAAAGACGACGAGCGGCAAAGAATCAATTAATGCATCCGCAAGCCCTGTCACTAAGTTGGTTGCACCAGGTCCTGAAGTGGCAATGACGACACCCGGTTTTCCGGATATACGTGCATATCCTTCAGCAGCATGGATTCCTCCTTGCTCGTGTCTTGTTAAGACGTGAAAGACTCCAGAATTATATAGCTTATCATATATTGGCAAAACGGCTCCACCGGGATAGCCGAAAATGACTTCTACATTTTCCCTTTTTAAGGCTTCGATGAGCATTTCCGACCCCGTCATGGTTGTTGTTGTACATTTGGTTTTCAACTCATCCAACTGTACATTCGCAGTCATGAATATATCCTCCTTTTAAACAGATGTGATAGAATTTTTAGATAATGAAAAACCTTCCCGCCCCTATGAAACCCACTTATAGCAGGCCAAAGGGGCGAGAAGGTTGAATTCCCGCGGTACCACCCTTCTTCGTGATCAAATCGATCACCTCATGAACGGAATATCCGTTCTTTTCCTAACGAGTGCATTGGGATGCACCCGGCCAATCCTACTCGCTGTCCGCTTTCGAAAAGGCACTCGGAGGCGAGTTCATCCTTGGTGATAACGCCGGTTTTCAGCTCCCCCGGCTCTCTGGAGTTATCTTAACCAAAGATTACTAATCCTCTTCATCGTTTTCATCTATAAATTTTTACATTCAATTCTTCTACGAAAATTTATGTTTGAGCCTTATAATACGCTGATTTTTCAAAAGTGTCAACACCATTTTTATGAATTATTTGATTATTTTTATGAAACAGTTTTTTTGGTAACGTTTACAAACTCATTATTTCAACATTTTATAATACAATGAAAATTTTTTATGCTCTAAATTGAAATAAATATCGATTCCAAGCCATTAGGCAAAATGTGCGTAATATTTTATTTAAATTAATTTGAATAGCCAACGTTTTCAACAAATGCGGCAAAAGAAAAAACATCCATTTTATTCGAAATTACACCAGTTTTTCTTAAAGGCTCGGCAACCCGAACACTTCAGAAAGAGGGCTGTAATCTGTTTTAATCAGTAATGCAGCATATGTATGTTCTAAAACCTTGAACGTTATTCGATTTTAAATAAAAGCCCTTCACTTGAAACGAGCAATTTCGGAAGAAGGAAAAAAGACAAAGTATGTTGTATAAAAAATATTTGGAACAATATATGGTGGAGGAGATTATATGATGAACAAACAAAAGCTTGAATCTTTCTGTCTCAAACTTCCCGGTTCTGTTCATGATTACCAAATTGATTGGGAAGCAGACCGATATAAAGTGGGAGACAAAATATTTGCGATTATAGGATGTGATTCTGAAGGAAAGCCAATCATCACGTTAAAATGTGATCCGCATCATTCTGAACAATTAAGAGAAAATTACGATGGCGTCATTCCAGGCTACTATATGAACAAAAATCATTGGATCTCAATATATTTTAACACGAACATCCCGGAGGAAATTTTGGAAAACCTGATTTTTCGTTCCTACGAACTTGTTTTTCAAAAATTGCCGAAGAAAATACAAAAGCAAATAAAACTGCAGTAACTTAGGAAATAATGACATTGCTGTTTTGGGCGTCACTTATTAGATGTGAACTCCTCCTCAGTGAAAAGCCTCAAATCTTTTTAAATGGAGCTTAGAATTGGATTTGCATCCACGGATTTCGCTTATACACATGCTAGTCTTTTAATGCATAGAAACCATAGGCCTGCAGCAATAAATTTTTAAACATTGAAACGATAAAAAGCAGAGCAAGCTAAATCCTTACTCTGTCTAATAAACTGTATTAATTATTTTTTTAAATTACTAATTGTTCTAAAGCATGTTCATTGTATTTATTAAGATCTACAATATCAAACCCGATAAAATGTTCAAACTCTTTATCAGAAAAGCAAAAATTAATTCCTTTATATTGGAATTTATTTTTTACTTCTTGTTCTGACAGACGAAACGAAAAGGTATTACCATTTTTCTTATATATTTTCTCTGCCCCAGCTAATTTAGATAATTGATGGGCTGCAGGTCCAAAAAAATTCAATCCCCACAATCCTTTCATGATGATCAATATCAAGCACTAAAAATTCATTAACTTCTAATTCCTCGGTACATTCAATATCATATGGAAAATCTGCAGGGAAAATATATAAATAGGCTAATTTAGCTTCATTGTCATACGTTATTCTAGGTTCCATTTTATCTTTTACCTCGTTATCTTTTTTCATGAACAAGAGGCACAACATTCAAACTATAATTTTTCTTAATAACATTATAACATCTTTTTTCTTCGTCATAATAAAAATCAACCTTCTAAAACGCTCCACTTTTAAAAAGCGATCGAATTCTTGACCGCTTCACTAAGCACTTTAAAAGGTTGATTTGATGGGCTTTATCGTTATAAAAATGGCGTCCCAGGAGAGATTCGAACTCCCGACCGACGGCTTAGAAGGCCGCTGCTCTATCCAGCTGAGCTACTGGGACATTGGATAATTTTTTATTATTTTTTCGAAAGACAATGTTTATTATAATTTCATGCTAAAAGTATGTCAACTACTTTTTTAAAAAAATTTTTTGAGGGAGAAAAATTCTCCCTCAAGGAAGAGTGGTTAAGCAAATTGGAATTTAGTGGACAAGTTTGAAATTTTCTCTCCATGAAGATTGTAAAAATCTACAATTGCTTGGCCATTCATCAATTCTAGTATAGCATAAGTTTTTTCATTTCTCATCCTCGGAAGGAAAATACTTCCTGGATTAATAAACAATTTCCCGTCTACAAGCTCGGCTCCGGCTATATGCGAATGGCCGAAACAAACAATGTTCGCTTGCGCTTCCTCTGCACGATATTTTAATTTCATTAAAGTCGTTTTGACAGAATATAAATGGCCATGGGTGATAAAAAAGCGATAGGTTCCGATTGTTTCAATGATTTCATTCGGGAAGCTTCCAAGGAAATCGCAATTTCCTTTCACGATCAACATATCTTGAATTTGTTCCGCTCCATCATTCAGCTCTGAATCACCGCAATGGATGATTGCTTCTACTTCGTTTATATGCCTTTTCTTAATTTCCACAAGCTCATCCGTAAGACCGTGACTATCACTTATAATTAAAACTTTCACGATTAGCCTCTCCCCAATCGCCTATTAATTTTTCTAGTTTCTTCAAAGCTTTTGCACGATGGCTGATTTTGTTTTTTTCGAACTGCTCTAGTTGAGCCATCGTTTTTTCTTTGCCGTCCACAAGAAAAATAGGATCATATCCAAAGCCATTGTCACCGCGAGGTTCAGTTGTAATTTGTCCTTCACACACACCTTCCACCGTCATCGTTTCAAGGTCTGGAGCAGCAAACGCCAAAACACATATGAACCTTGCTTTTCGATTTTCAACGCCTTCCATTTTTTTTAAAACCTTTTGAATATTTTTTTGATCATCTTTTTCATTTCCTGCATATCGGGCCGAATAAACCCCCGGTTCACCATTTAAAGCATCAATCGAAAGCCCGGAATCATCTGCAACAACGGGTTTATTAAGCAATTGGCTGATTGTCTCCGCTTTTAGAACAGCATTTTCATAAAAAGTTTGGCCGGTTTCTTCAACATCTGGCAAATTCGGATAATCCAACAGTGACTTGACCTGTATTCCTTTTTTTTCTAACATCGCGCGAAATTCTTCGATTTTCCCTTTGTTTTTGGTGGCGATCACCAATTCTTTCATGAGCATCCCTCTTCCCGCTGATCCCTGTTATTGATAATTTTTGCAGTCCATTCCCCTAATGCCGCTTTTTGTTTTTCGATTAGTTCCAAAATTCCTTTTTCAGCATATTCCAACAGTAAGTTCAGCTCTTCTTTTGAAAACGTGGATTCTTCCCCAGTTCCCTGCAATTCAACAAAATGGCGGCTTGATGTCATAACAACATTCATATCAACTTTTGCCGCTGAGTCCTCTTCATAATTCAAATCTAAAATGACTCCGTGTTCAGGAACGATCCCTACAGACGTAGCTGCTAAAAAATCTGTTACTGGATATGTATCTAGTACACCGTCATTGAATAATTTACCGAGAGCGAGATTTATTGCAACATAAGAACCTGTTATGGAAGCCGTTCTCGTTCCCCCGTCCGCTTGAATTACATCGCAATCAATCCATAATGTTCTTTCACCCAGTTTCTCCAAATCAACTACTGCACGCAAGCTTCTTCCAATCAGCCGTTGAATTTCCATTGTCCTTCCGGAGATTTTTCCTTTTGATGCTTCCCGGACCGTTCTTTGAGCCGTTGCACGCGGAAGCATGGAGTATTCTGCGGTAATCCATCCTTTCCCTTCACCTCTCATAAAAGGAGGGACACGGTCTTCTACACTTGCGCTGCATATCACTTTTGTATCTCCAACCGTTATTAAAACAGACCCTTCCGGATGCTTCAAATAATCCGTTACTATTGTGACTTCTCTTAACTCATCTTGATTTCTGCCATCAAGGCGCATTGTTTTCCCTCCTACCAACTGCAATGTACGAAAACATGAAAGAAGAGGCAGCTATCATGCTCGCCTCTAAAGTCTCATTCTTATAGTATATCAAAAATAGATGTTTAAAAACTACCTGTGTTTACATTTTCAGGTCTTGACACTGGCTCTGACAAACTTTTTCCATCTTCATTCACAAGGTCTTGCTTGCCGTTCACTTTTAGTGCTACTTTTTCTATTCCTTCCTGCTCCGTCAATGTAAGCACAAGGGAGTTTATAACATGATTGGAAACGATCTTTTTCTCCTCATCATAGCTTCCATAAATCGCTTCGTTGAAGTTTAAAGTGACTTGACCGTCTTCATATTTTGGCTTTTCAATCAGCTTCACTTCAGACTGAAACTCGCTTAATAATCCGCTTGAACGGTCTGGACCTTCAACTAATGCGTTAACAGCAGCTACGACTTCGTCTTTTTCTTCATTGCTGATCCTCTTTGTCACGGGAACATAATATACGTTATCCCCTTCTTCCCCAATATAATACACGGTTAGAGGATGAGTATCCGTAATATCAACAGCATCGCTCGTATCAATATTGATGCCGTCTTTTCTAGTCGTTCCTTCGCCGATTGGGGTTCCCTTTACTGGCATTTCTTTCAGTTCATGGCCGTTCACCCAGAGCTTTACTTTATTAATATTTTTAAATTGGGTTAATGTCCATGTAATTGCCTGCAAAATTTTTTCTTCATCTTCCGGCTTGTAGTTAGTAAATTCATTTGAGAAATCTACAATAGCCGTTCCGTCTTTAATATCTACTCCTTTAACAACTGTATCTTCCGGCAATACCGCACGGAACCCGTTCGGGAGAATGTTTGAAACGGGCCCTCCAGCCACTAAATATTCAACGGCTTGTTTGGCTACTTCCTTCGTGTTAGGCAGCTCCAATGTTTGTGGAACGACCATTCCGTTTTTGTCAATTAAATACAGAACTCTTTTCACCGTTTCCTTTGAGGATTCCTCTTTGTCGGACGTTGATTTCTCTGAGTCTAATTGCTGATCAAGCTGATCCCCGTCCTCCAAATAGGTAATATCCTGCGGCGGATCTATTTCTTGTTTTGAACTCTTGCTTCCAAATGAAGAACACCCTGAAAGCAAAACAAAAGTAGCCAAAACTGCTGCTGTCACATTCACCCATCTGTTTTTTGGCATAACAATCCCTCCTAAGGCAGTTTGTACTACTATGTATACGAGCATTGAAAAAAAATAGACCAGCTCCAACCAAAAATTCAATGGACAAAAAAACAGCTTGCTCATTTAGAGCAAACTGTTTTCGTTAAAGTTATACTTTCTACATGATCAATGTGATGACCGAACCATTTTGAAGCAATCTTTTGAAACATTTGTTTCGACCCAGTAGTTAAAAATTTGTGGTTTTTATTGCCATCCTCTTGGTTTAAACAATGATGAAAGGATAAAATAGCGCTCACTTCCCGGGCTGTTTCATCTCCCGAGGTGATTATTTTTACGTCTTTCCCGATATATTTTTGAATTAAAGGCCGTAATAGAGGATAATGTGTGCATCCTAAAATAAGCGTATCAATTCTCTTTCCTTTAAAAGGAAGTAAAGATTCTGCAACAATATATTCCGCCCGTTCACCTTCAAATTCGCCGCTTTCTACTACCGGCACAAACTCAGGGCAAGCGAGACTCTCCACAATGACGGAACTATTAATCGTTTTGAGCGCACGAACGTACGCGCCGCTCGATATAGTTCCTTTTGTTCCGATTACACCAATATGGCCTGAGCGTGTAGCATTTATGGCAGCTCTTGCCCCTGGTTGAATTACACCAATCACAGGGATATCAAGTTGTTCTTGAATTTCTTTTAATACAACTGCTGTTGCAGTATTACAAGCAATGACAAGCATTTTGATATGAAAGTTTGAAATTAAATAGTTGGTCAGCTCCCATGTAAATTGTCGAATTTCCGTTTTCGGCCTCGGGCCGTACGGACATCGGGCGGTATCACCCAAATAAATTAATTCTTCTTTTGGAAGCTGCCTCATCAACTCTTTAACAACAGTTAATCCACCAACACCTGAATCAATAACTCCAATTGGTCTATTCAAAAAATCGCCTCTATTCTTTCATTTCTTGTTGCAATTTTGCTAATAGCTTTTCCAATTGAACAATTTCTTGATCCGAGAAGTTTTTCAAAACTTCTCTTAAATATTCTTGCCGCTTCGCTAATGCAGCCTCGATAACGCGTTGTCCATTTTCAAGCAATTGAATCCTGACTAATCGACGATCCTTTTCGTCTTTCACCCTTTTAACAAGGTTGTTTTTTTCCATTCGATCCATTAAATCCGTGATCGTGCTGCATGCAAGATACATTTTATTTGAAAGTTCTCCAATTGTCATGTTTCCTGATTCATTCAATAACAGAAGCGCATCAAATTGCGGAGGAGTAATCGAGTAGTTGCTTAAAATATCACGGCCCTTCTTTTTTAAAATCGCAGCTATGCAGCGGAGGGATTTTTCTATTTCTTCAACAGTATTGAAAACGTACGTCATAACGGGGAACCCTTTCTTTCAAGATTAACAAATAAGATCAAATCTATTTTCCATTTTTTTATGTAAAATTTCAAGCATAGCCGTATTTTCAAAATGTGGAAAGACGAATTTTTTCAAAAAGTCACAAGCCTTTTTAAGAAGCCAATGATTCATAGAAAAAGAGTAAAACAAACTCTTTCCTTATCAATCTAAAAAAGGCAGCCGACGGCGAAGTTCCACTAAGGCTGCCTCTACTGTTTAAAGCTTTAGTTCTCCCATACGAAGAAGTTCTACGACTGCTTGTGAGCGCCCTTTCACACCTAATTTTTGCATAGCATTTGAAATATGGTTCCGCACCGTCTTTTCACTTATGAAAAGTTCACTGGCTATTTCTCTTGTAGTCTTATCTTGCACTAATAACTCAAATACTTCTCTCTCTCTCTTTGTTAGCAGCGGCTTTGGCTGAAAATCCTTCTCATTCAAGTATTGTAACCCTCCTTGCAGATGAGAGCCAGTCGACAGGATGGATTTAAAAATTGTCACCATATAGTATGATCGCAAAAAGATGACCGTGACAAGATTCATAAAAGAAAGGTGCATTTTAGGCGAAAAGAAGCTTCTTTACGTTAAAGGGACTCGTTTGAAGGAGGAAATGTTCGAGAAAGATTCAACCGTTTCTAAAATTAGGAACACCTTGACATTGCAAGGTGTTCCTTTTTCACAATATACATCAGCTGTCAATATAGTCGCTTCCGAACATTTTACGAAATGCGTGAACAGTTGTTTCTCTATTTAATGCTGCAATCGATGTTGTAAGCGGAATTCCTTTTGGACAGGATTGAACGCAGTTTTGGGAATTTCCGCAGTTCGCAAGTCCGCCGTCGCCCATAATAGCTTCCAAGCGTTCTGATTTATGCATCGCGCCTGTCGGATGAGCGTTAAACAAACGAACTTGTGATAATGGCGCTGGACCGATGAAGTTCGATTTGCTGTTTACGTTTGGACAAGCTTCAAGGCATACGCCGCACGTCATACATTTTGAAAGCTCATATGCCCATTGGCGTTTTTTCTCAGGCATTCTTGGTCCTGGTCCTAAGTCATACGTACCGTCAATTGGTATCCATGCTTTTACTTTTTTCAAAGAGTCAAACATGCGGCTGCGGTCTACTTGAAGATCGCGAATAACCGGGAATGTGCGCATCGGCTCGAGACGAATAGGCTGTTCCAGCTGATCAATAAGCGCTGTACATGATTGGCGGGGCTTCCCGTTAATGACCATTGAACAAGCACCGCATACTTCCTCTAAACAGTTCATATCCCATGTAACAGGCGTTGTTTTTTCGCCTTTGGCATTAACAGGATTACGGCGAATTTCCATTAAGGCCGAAATAACGTTCATATTCGGACGATATGGCACTTCAAATTCTTCTTGATATGGTTCCGTGTCTGGTCGATCCTGTCTAGTGATAATAAACCGCACTTTTTTTTCACTCATTGTTTACTCCCCCTTTTCTCCCAGCTTTTTTAATGTTTCTTCGTATAGTCACGCACACGAGGCTTAATGAGTGATACATCAACATCTTCATAGTGGAACTTAGGAGCTTCCTTCAGGCCGGCAAACGTTGCCATAGTTGTTTTGAGCCACTCTTCATCATTTCGTTCTGGAAATTCTGGTTTATAGTGAGCACCTCGGCTTTCATTACGGTTATAAGCTCCAAGCGTAATAACCCGAGCCAACACAAGCATGTTTCTCAACTGGCGAGTAAAGCTTGCGCCTTGGTTGCTCCATTTCGCAGTATCGTTAATATTAATTCTTTCCCAACGTTCCATAAGCTCTTGAATTTTTTCATCTGTTTTTAGAAGTTTATCATTGTAGCGCACGACTGTAACATTATCCGTCATCCATTCACCAAGCTCTTTATGAAGAACGTAAGCATTTTCGTTTCCATCCATTTTCAGGATTTCGTCCCATTTGCTTTGTTCTTCTTTTACGCGTGCATCATATAATGTGGATGGTAAATCGTCAGCTGATTTTTCCAATCCATTCATATATTCAACAGCTTTTGGTCCTGCAACCATACCACCGTAAATTGCAGAAAGCAATGAGTTTGCTCCAAGCCGGTTCGCACCATGCTGAGAGTAATCGCATTCACCAGCTGCAAACAAACCAGGGATGTTTGTCATTTGATCGTAATCGATCCATAGACCTCCCATAGAATAATGGACGGCAGGGAAAATTTTCATCGGCACTTTTCTTGGATCTTCACCCATGAATTTTTCATAAATTTCGATAATACCGCCTAGTTTAATATCAAGCTCTTTTGGATCTTTATGAGAAAGATCAAGATATACCATGTTTTCGCCATTAATGCCTAATTTCAAGTCTACACATACATGGAATATTTCTCTCGTTGCAATATCACGAGGAACAAGGTTTCCATATGCCGGATATTTTTCTTCAAGGAAATACCATGGTTTTCCGTCTTTATATGTCCAAATTCTTCCGCCTTCGCCGCGTGCAGACTCGCTCATTAATCGAAGCTTGTCATCTCCAGGGATGGCTGTCGGATGAATTTGTATAAATTCCCCGTTTGCATAATAAGCTCCTTGCTGATAAACGATAGAAGCAGCCGATCCCGTATTAATCACAGAGTTTGTTGATTTACCAAAGATAATTCCAGGTCCTCCTGTCGCCATTATTACGGCATTCGAACGGAAAGCTTGAATCTCCATTGATTTTAAATCTTGAGCAACGATGCCGCGGCAGCGTCCTTCATCATCTTGTATGATTCCTAAAAACTCCCAGCCTTCATATTTCGTCACAAGACCTGCTACTTCGTGACGTCGAACTTGCTCGTCCAATGCATATAAAAGCTGTTGTCCAGTTGTTGCTCCGGCAAACGCTGTCCGGTGATGCTGTGTTCCTCCAAAACGACGGAAATCCAACAATCCTTCTGGTGTACGGTTAAACATAACACCCATGCGATCTAAAAGGTTAATAATTCCCGGTGCTGCTTCACACATCGCTTTAACCGGTGGCTGGTTAGCCAAAAAGTCTCCGCCATAAATCGTATCATCAAAATGGATCCACGGAGAGTCTCCTTCTCCTTTTGTATTTACCGCCCCGTTGATCCCTCCTTGAGCACATACTGAATGGGAACGTTTTACAGGTACTAACGAGAATAAGTCAACAGACACCCCGGCTTCCGCAGCCTTTATAGTTGCCATTAAGCCAGCCAAGCCGCCGCCGACAACAATTAATTTTCCTTTACTCATTTTTTCGCCCACTCCCTTGAACGCAATTTAGTTAGATTAGACAAACGCAAAAATGGCACGAAGACCTACGATTGAAAGCAACACAAAAATACCTATTGTCACATAAGTTGAGACTAGCTGAGATTTTGGAGTAACCGTAATTCCCCAGCTGACTGCAAAAGACCATAGACCGTTGGAAAAATGGAAAATCGCTGAAAGAACGCCTACTATGTAAAGCACTAAACTAACAGGATTGCTTAAAATGGATTCCATCATATCAAAATTAACTTCAGCCCCAAACATCGCGGCAATACGAGTTTCCCATACATGCCATGCAATAAAAACAAGGGTAATAATACCAGTTACACGTTGAAGCAGGAACATCCAATTGCGGAAATAGCCAAAGCGACCTACATTGCTTTTTGCTGTGAAAGCAATATAAATCCCATAAATGGCGTGGTATAACAGAGGAAGGAAAATAACGAAAATTTCCAGAAAATAGCGGAATGGTAAATTTTCCATAAAATGCGCTGCGTTGTTAAATGCTTCTTCGCCCCTTGTGGCGAAATGGTTGACAGTCAGGTGTTGAATTAAAAATACGCCAATCGGTACAACACCTAAAAGTGAATGTAGTCTGCGGTTTGCAAATTCTCTGTTACCAGACATATGCGTTTACCCCCTAATCTTAATAAATTAAAAGATTTCTTAAAATCTCCTGCTCCCCCTGCTTGGCATGTAAAAATCCGCCGACAAAATATGACGAAATCTTAAAATAATAGGACAAATTCATTGTACTCCCATAAAGTAGTACCGTCAAGAAAACGTCTACAAAGTATTATTCAGTAAAATCATTTTTTCTGATCGGAAAATAGAATATTTCCCGTATCCGAAATTGATTTTATAAACTCTTTCATCTTATGTGAAAGCTGATATAATATAATTGTTCGCTAGAAAGAGGGGAAACGATTGAAAGAGCTGTCATATCACGATCAATTAAAAGAATTAGAAGAAATAACCTTACATCCTTTTAGCGTTTTGCTGCTTCGCGACTATTTACTTCCTGAACTTCTAGGAAAAGAGCATCATTCCATTTTGTATTGGGCAGGCAAACAGCTAGCTCGAAAAATTCAATTATCTACGTTAGAAGAACTTATATCTTTTTTTTCATCAGCCGGATGGGGCGATCTTCATATTATTCGCCAGAAAAAAAACGAAATGGAATTTGAATTAACAGGCCAATTGATCGAAAAAAGGATGAAGCTTTTCAAAGATTTATCCTTCCAACTAGAAGCAGGATTTATCGCGCAGCAAATCGAATGTATGAACGGTGTCGTCACAGAAGCGTATGAACAGATAAACAAACGCTTAAACAAAGTTATTTTCATTGTAAAATGGGATGAAAAAGATAAAATTTAACAGAATGAAAGGGCAGTAGGAGGATTTAAAAGCTTCCTCCTATTTGTTTTATTACATCGCTATTCGCTGAAATATTGTAAAATGTTTTGTGCTGTTTTTTCAGGCATTCCTGCCTGTTTTAGCTCTTCAAGCGATGCCTTTTTAATATTTTCAACGGAACCGAACGATTTTAACAGTTGTTTTTTACGCTTAGGTCCTATGCCGGGGATTTCATCTAATACAGACTTAAACGTATTCTTTTGGCGGACTTGTCGATGAAACGTAATGGCAAAGCGGTGCACTTCATCTTGAATGCGCTGAAGCAAATAAAATTCTTGGCTGCTTCTTGACAATTGAACAGCAGCTTCCCGGTTGCCGAGAAGCAAATCGCTCGTTTTGTGCTTGTCATCTTTCACAAGCCCGGCAACAGGAACGTCAAGTCCCAGTTCGTTTTCTAATACATCCATAGCTGCTTGTACCTGTCCTTTTCCTCCATCAACAATAATAAGGTCCGGCAACGGCAGCTCCTCCTTCAGCACTCTAGTATATCGCCTGCGAATTACTTCCCTCATCGATTCATAATCATCAGGCCCGCTGACTGTTTTTATTTTAAACTTTCGATACTCTTTTCTCGCAGGTTTTCCATCTATGAAAACAACCATAGCCGAAACAGCGTCCGCGCCTTGAATATTGGAATTGTCAAAAGCTTCAATCCGATGTGGTGTAGGAATATTCAACTGCTTTCCTAAATTTTCAATTGCTTTGATCGTCCTTTCTTCATCTCGTTCAATGAGTGAAAACTTCTCTTTTAACGAAATTTTTGCATTTTGATAAGCTAGCTGTACGAGATCTTTCTTTTTTCCTTTCTTTGGTTTGCTGACCTGTACTTGTACTAAAGCTCGAACCATTTCCTCATTGACATCTTCCGGAATGACTATTTCTTTCGGAAGAAAATGGTCGTTCTTTGCGTAAAATTGACCAATAAATGTTAAAAATTCCTCCTCTGGCTCTTGGTACAGAGGGAAAATGGACACATCCCGTTCTATCAGTTTTCCTTGCCTGATAAAAAATACTTGGACGCACATCCATCCTTTATCGTAATAATAAGCAAATACATCGCGATCAATAAAATCATTGAGAACCATTTTTTGCTTTTCCATTGTTGCTTCGATATGCGCGATTTGGTCCCGATATTCTTTTGCCCTTTCAAATTCAAGATTTTCTGCACATTTCAGCATTTTTTCTGTTAATTCTTTTTTGATCTCCTTATATCCGCCATTTAAAAAACGGATGATGCTTTCCACCATTTGTTTGTTCGTTTCTTCGGAAACTTCGTGAACACAAGGCGCAAGACACTGGCCCATATGATAATAGATGCAAACCCGGTCTGGAAGCGAATTGCATTTTCTCAAAGGATACATGCGGTCAAGCAGCTTTTTTGTCTCTCTCGCAGCTTGGACGTTTGCATACGGTCCAAAGTATTTTCCCTTATCTTTTTTTACTTTTCGTGTGACGATCAGCCGCGGATGGCGCTCGGAAGTAATTTTAATATACGGATAGCTTTTATCATCTTTTAGATTGACATTGTATTTCGGTTCATGTTTTTTAATTAAATTCATTTCTAATAGAAGCGCCTCAATATTCGAGGATGTTACGATATATTCAAAATCGGCAATTTCTTGAACGAGTCTTAACGTTTTTCCGTCATGTGATCCAGTAAAGTAGGAACGAACCCGGTTTTTCAATACTTTTGCCTTTCCAACATAAATGACGGTTCCGTTTTTGTCCTTCATTAAATAACAGCCAGGCTTATTCGGAAGAAGCGAAAGTTTTTCTTTTAAATGCTCATACATCGGTAAAACACTCCAACTTATTCTAATCTGTGCTGGATTTATTCAGCCGTTTTCATTTAAAAGCAAGAAGGCGCTCCAAAAGGTAACTTTCGTGAGCGCCTCTTTTTATATTTTATATTACAAATGTTTGTTAAGCAATTGCGCTAAAGCTTCTTTCGGCTGGTAACCGATCGCTTTATCCACTGCTTCACCATTTTTAAAGACGATTAACGTCGGAATGCTCATGACTCCGTATTGACCGGCAGTTTCTTGATTTTCATCCACGTTAAGCTTAACAATTTTTACTTTGTCACCAAGTTCTTGATCCAATTCTTCAAGGACTGGGGCAATCATTTTACATGGACCGCACCAAGGCGCCCAGAAATCTGCCAATACTACACCCTCGCTTGTTTCTTGGGAAAAATTCTGGTCAGTAACGTTTACAATTGCCATCTTAATTCCTCCTAATTCACTTTTTCTATGTGAAGTATACCATGTTCTTTCGCTTGAAGCGAATGTTTTGATCTGCAACTATTTTTTCATATTTTTTGTATTTTATGTACGTCGTGACCCGTCTCCACTTATACTAGGAGGAATGGATTTGTTCAAAAAAATACGAGTCCATTCAGGACACGTTAAGAGGAATGGATTTTTAATTTTTTAAATTCTTCCGTAAGCATTGGCACAACTTCAAATAAATCTCCGACAATACCGTAGTCTGCGACGTTGAAAATGTTCGCTTCCGGATCTTTATTGATTGCAACAATTACTTTAGAATTCGACATTCCCGCTAAATGCTGAATGGCTCCAGAAATTCCGCAGGCAATATATAAATCCGGTGTAACGACTTTTCCCGTTTGTCCGATTTGCAGCGAGTAGTCACAATAGTTTGCATCACAGGCACCGCGTGACGCCCCTACTGCTCCTCCGAGCACAGATGCCAATTCTTTTAACGGTTCAAACCCTTCTGCACTTTTTACCCCTCTCCCTCCGGCAACGATCACCTTTGCTTCAGATAAGTCAACGCCTTCCGCTGCATTTTGGACAACCTCACGCACGATCGTGCGCAGATCTTTTATTTCTACCGATATGGAAGCAACTTCTCCGCTCCTTGATTCATTTTTTTCGAGAGGTGGAATATTGTTCGGACGAACGGTCGCAAAAATAATCCCATCCGTAATGATTTTTTTCTCAAAAGCTTTTCCTGAATAGATCGGTCTTGTGAAAACAACGTTACCGCCCACTATTTCTACAGCGGTAGCATCAGAAATAAGACCTGCGTTTAATTTAGCCGCTATTTTTGGAGATAAATCTTTGCCTAATGCCGTATGTCCGAAAATAATAGCGTCAGGCTTTTCACTGTCAATGATCGCCATGACAGCTTGTGAATACCCGTCCGGACTATAATATTTCAATTTTTCATCTTCCACGATGACAACCCTATCCGCTCCATAATAAATCATGTCATTTGCAAGCGTTCTAACGTTCTCTCCAATTAATCCGGCGACCACCTCTCCGCCTTCGGATATTATCTTGCCGGCTGCAAGCGCTTCAAATGATACGTTCCTTAAAAATTGATCCCTTATTTCTCCCAATACGAACACTTTTCGAGCCATTTTTTCATCCCCCTGCTATATTCGTCTCCACTAAATAACTTTTGCTTCTGATCTCAATAAAGAAACAAGTTCCTTCACTTGATCCTGCAGTTCCCCTTGCAATATTTTTCCTGCTTCTTTTTTAGGCGGCAAATAAATTTCTAACGTTTTTGTTTTCGGCATGACATCTTCTTCTTCAAGATCTAAATCATCGAGCTCCAACTCTTCAAGCGGTTTTTTCTTTGCCTTCATAATTCCCGGCAAAGACGGGTATCTCGGTTCGTTTAAACCTTGTTGGGCAGTTACTAAAAGAGGGAGTGTTGTTTCAATGATTTCCGAATCCCCTTCAACATCTCTCACAATTTTCACGTTTTTTCCATCTATTTCAATATTTGTGATCGTTGTGACATACGGAATGTCAAGAAGCTCCGCCAAACGGGGGCCTACTTGGCCAGATCCTCCGTCAATGGCAACGTTTCCAGCTAATATAATGTCCGCTTCTTTATCCTTCAAAAATTCATATAGAATTTTTGCTGTTGTAAATTGATCTCCATCTTCCAAATCTTCCTCAATATTTATTAAGACAGCTTTATCGCATCCCATCGCAAGAGCCGTTCTCAGCTCTTTTTCGCTTTCTTCTGATCCTACTGTAACAACAGTTACTTCTCCGCCATGAGCCTCCTTAAGCTGCAGCGCTTCTTCAATGGCATATTCATCATAAGGGTTTATGATGAATTCTGCATCATCCTCGGAGATTGATCCATTTTCAATTAAAATTTTTTCTTCTGTGTCAAAAGTTCTTTTCATAAGGACAAAAATATTCACCTTTCCCATCCCCTTTTTAAAAATTGATCATTCTCTTTTTATGAATGATTGCTTTTAAATCCGTTGATTAACAGCTCAGGAATTTTTTCTGCAATTGTGAGGAGATCGTATTTTTGATCTTTCATTACCCACGTTGTCGCCGTTTCGTCCATCGTCCCAAAAATCATTTGTCTTGCCAGCCTTAAATCCAAATCTTGTCGAAACTCTCCCGTTTTTTTTCCGAATTCGATCACTTCGTCTATTACTTTCAAATATTCTTTAAAAATTTCATTTATGCGCCGGCGCAATTCTTTGTTTACTTGCCGCAATTCCAATTGAAGAACCACTGCCAAATTCCGATCATGAACTAGCATTTGAAAATGCTTTTCGATCAACGCAAACAATTTTTCTGCAGCAGTCTGCTTTGCATCAATGCTTTTTTTCACTTCAGCGATATGATTCATCAATCTTTCTCGAAAAAGGGAGATTAAAATATCCTCCTTGTTTTTAAAATACAAATAAATCGTTCCATCTGCTACGCCCGCCTGTTTGGCAATTTTCGAAACCTGAGCGGAATGATAGCCGTTCTCCGCAATGACGACAATAGCTGCATCAATGATTTGTTTATATTTTGCCTTTTTTTCTTTCAACGTGTATCTTCCCTTCAAAATGAATGAATGGTCATTCATTTATATGATATTTAGATTAAGCCTTTTTGTCAAGCATTGAGGGAAGTTTTTATTCTCGTTCAAAACCGATAGATGTCCGTTTTATATTTTTCTTTCTTCCTCTACTAGTTTTCTTCTTAAAATTTTTCCTACTGCTGTTTTCGGAAGCTCGTCGCGAAATTCGTATTTTTTCGGCACTTTGTACGGGGCAAGATGTTTTCGGGCGAATTGGTCAAGCTCTTGCTCCGTAAGCTGTGCTCCTCCCTTTGGTACAACATAAGCTTTCACGGTCTCGCCTCTGTAAGGATCCGGAACACCTGCAACGACAACCTCTTTAACCTTTTCATTAGCATACAACACTTCTTCTATCTCGCGGGGATAAATATTGTACCCGCCAGCAATAATCATATCTTTTTTACGATCGACAATATAAAAGAATCCGTCTTCATCCATATAGCCGATATCTCCTGTAAAAAGCCATCCGTCTTTGAAAACCGCTTCCGTTTCCTCTCGGTTGTTCCAGTAGCCTTTCATCACCTGCGGTCCTTTTACAATAAGCTCGCCGAATTCGTTGACATCTGCAAATCCTTCTTTTTCAGCCGAATAAATGGCTGCATGCGTATTGGGCCAAGGGATGCCAATGCTTCCTTTTTTCTTGA
The DNA here is from genome assembly GCF_038000355.1 of Aeribacillus sp. FSL M8-0235. NCBI lineage: Bacteria > Bacillati > Bacillota > Bacilli > Caryophanales > Bacillaceae > Aeribacillus > Aeribacillus sp. FSL M8-0235. The sequence goes on from NZ_JBBOBW010000001.1 coordinate 2,800,815, forward strand.
CATCTGAATAAAATAAGTTTGCATGCGTAACGGGAGAAGCTTCCGAGAGTCCATATCCTTCAACAAGCTTCCCGCCTGTTTCTTTTTCAAAGCGCTCCTGAATTTCTACCGGAAGAGGAGCCGAACCGCTGATACAATATTTAACCGAGGACAAGTCGTATTTTCGCAAATCTTTATGATTTAAAAGAGCAACATAAATCGTTGGCACTCCTGGAAAAAGCGTTGGCTTTTCTTTTTCAATCGCTTTCAAAATTTCGGTTGAATCAAATTTGGGGATTAAAATCATTTTAAAACCTTCCATGATCGATAAATTCATTACAGTCGTCATGCCATATACGTGAAAAAAAGGCAAAACTCCTAGTATGGACTCTTCTCCTTTCCTGCATTTATACATCCAGGCAGCACACATTTTCGTATTGGAAATTAAGTTTTCATGCGTCAACATCACCCCTTTAGGCGTCCCTGTCGTCCCTCCTGTATATTGCAAAAGGGCAATATCTTCTTTCGGATCAATATTTACTGTCAATTCTTTAGCAGGCGATGTTTTTAAGATCTCTGTCCATACATGAACACCATTTGCTGCGTTTACCTTTATTAAAAGATTTTGCTCCTTCTTTTGAATGAGCGGGTATAGAAGATTTTTTGGGAAAGGCAAATACTCTTGGATCTTTGTTATTATGATATGTTTGATATTTGTGAGAGATTTCAATTTCGAGGCTTTTGGATAGAAAAGATCTAATGTAATGAGATGTGTAGCACTGCTGTCATTCAACTGGTACTCCAGCTCTGATTCTGTATAAAGAGGGTTCAATTGAACGACTATTCCGCCTGCCTCCAGAACTGCATAATAAGCAATAACTGCCTGTGGACAATTTGGAAGCATAATCGCTGCCCGATCCCCTTTTTCAAACCCTGTTTGCTCCAAATAATTAGCCAATTGAAGCATCTGTTCGTATAGCTTGCGGTACGTAATGTTCTTTCCAAGAAATGAAACGGCTGTATGATTCGGAAACTGATTAGCCGTATCTTGAAAATATTTGGAAAGCGGCTTATTCTCCCAAGAGATATTATGCGGAATTTCCGAGGGATAAAAATTGAGCCAAGGTTTTTGACATTCCATTTATCTCCTCTCCTTTGAAAAATAATGATGATTTTATTTCATTATATCAAAATAAAATTCAGAAATATAATTATTTTTAGAATTTTAAATAGGAAAAAGCGGAGACCTTTTCTTTTCTCCGCTTTTTCAAGCAAAAAACACCATATAAATAATACCGATCGCAATAAACAGACCGCACAAACCAAATAAAATTTTAGCCAGCGTTTCCATGTTCCCCTCTCCTAATTTGTAATTCCTGCTCCGATTACAAAGGACAAGCCTATGGATATGACCATTGAGATAAAGCCAACTGCACGGTTATCCTTTTGAATTTCATCATCAATATTAAATTTAGGAGTCAGAAATTCAAAAATAAAATATCCGATTAAGAGCAAGGCAAATCCGTAAAAGCCCCAGCCAATCATTTCAAAAAGACCGTCATGCTGTTCAATTGAGAATCGGAAAACGTTTGAAATCCCGAAAATTTTGCCGCCTGTTGCCATTGCAACAGCCACATTGCCTTTTTGGATTTCTTCCCAGTTTTTATATTTCGTCACCAATTCAAAAATGACTAAAAATAAAACCCCGCACAATATGACAACACTATAATTAGCAGCAGTTTGAACATATACGTTTTCCCAAAACAGATTCATGTTTACTCTCCTTAAAGAAAAGTTTATTTGAACTCGACAATCGTAACACCTGTTCCGCCTTCATTTGCTTCACCGAAACGGACGTTTTTAACAGCGCGGTGGTTTTGCAAAAATTCCCGCACCCCTTTTCTTAAAGCGCCCGTCCCTTTGCCATGAATAATGTGCGCCCGTGGATATCCTGCGAGAAGACAATCGTCAATATATTTTTCAAGACGGAGGAGCGCATCTTCATATCGCTCTCCCCGCAAATCAAGTTCTAATGAAACATGAAAATCCTTCCCTTTTACTGTTGCGAGCGTTTTTTCTCCCTCTTGTTTCGGGCTGCCAATATATTCAAGATCTTCTTCTTTTACTTTCATTTTCAATATTCCAATTTGTACAAGCCATTCACTTTCATTTGCTTTTTCAAGCAGATGTCCTTTTTGATTTAAGTTGATCACTTTTACCTCATCGCCGGGGCGCAGCTGCTTTTTGCTTTTTTGTTTTTCAGATTTTTGTTCAGTATTTATAAATTCAGGCGCTGCATATTCAAGCCGCTTTTTTGCTTCTATTAATTCATGCTCTTTAATAGCTGAACTGTGCTCTTTTTGCATGTTTTTCAATTTTTGAATAATCTGATCTGCTTCTTTTTGCGCTTCTTCCAGCCTTTTTTTCACCATTTCCTCAGCTTCTTGATATAGGCGGTCTTTCTGCTTATTAAATTCAATGATTTGTTCTTGTAGTTCTTTATGAAGTTTTTCTGCTTCTTTCAGCGTTTTTTCAGCTTCCATCCAATCCTCTTCAGCACGTTTTTTGCTTTCCTCAAGGGAGGCAATCATTGCATCCGTTTTGGATCTGTCAGCGCTCATGAACGATTTGGCGCGCTCAATAATTTCTTTGCTCAATCCAAGCCTTTTTGATATTTCAAACGCATTACTTCGGCCAGGTACACCGATCAACAATTTATACGTCGGCGATAATGTGTCGACATCAAACTCAACGCTTGCATTGATCACGCCCTTACGGTTAAATCCGTATGCTTTCAATTCGGGATAGTGGGTGGTTGCAACAACTTGCGCTCCTCTGTTTAAAGCTTCATCCAAAATTGCAATGGCTAGAGCAGCACCTTCTCCAGGATCTGTACCTGCCCCAAGTTCATCAAGTAGTACGAGTGAGCGATCATTAAGTTCCTGTAAAATTTTGACGATGTTCACCATATGAGAAGAAAATGTACTCAAATTTTGTTCAATTGACTGTTCATCCCCAATATCTGCGTAAACTGCCTCAAATACCGGCATTGTAGATCCTTCTTCAGCAGGTATTTGCAGACCTGATTGCGCCATTAGTGCGAGCAGTCCAATTGTCTTCAGCGTCACCGTCTTACCGCCGGTGTTTGGACCGGTAATGACAATCGATTGAAAATCTTCCCCAAGTTCAATTGTATTTGGCACAACGGTTTCAGGGTCAATAAGAGGATGGCGGGCTTTATATAGCTTCATAATGCCACGATCATTTATATTTGGCTTTGTAGCCTTTAATTTTTTAGCATACAATGCCTTGGCAAACATAAAATCGATTTCACCCATTACAGTGATATTATGAATGATTCCCTTGCTTATGTCAGCAACCATTTTCGACAATTCCGTTAAGATCCGTTCAATTTCGCGCCTTTCCTTAATCCGCGCTTCATTTAAAGAGTTGCTCGCTTCTACGATAGCCTGCGGCTCAATAAACAGAGTTGCTCCTGAGGAAGATTGATCATGGACGATTCCTCCGTAAACTCCTCTATATTCTTGTTTGACAGGAATGCAATAGCGGTCATTTCGAATCGTAATAATGGCATCCGAAAGATTTTTTTGTGCAGATGGGGAGCGAATGATCGATTCCAGCTTTTCGCGAATACGAGCCTCCAGTGTACGGATTTGACCTCTTATCGCTTTTAATTTATCGCTCGCATCATCAACAATTTCCCCGTCATCGCGTATGCAACGTTGAATTTCTTTTTCTTCTTTTAAATAAATTCCGATTTCGCTGACCAATTGTTCTAAATGAGGAAGTGAAACCTCCTCTTCTTGAGTCAACTTTTCAATAAATTGCTTCATTTGTCTTGAAGCATATAACACGGCAGAAACAGCCACAAGCTCTTGCGGACCTAAAGTTCCGCCTATTTGCGCACGCTTTACGCTCGGCCGTATGTCGCTTAATCCTCCGAAAGGGGCAGAGCCTTTCAATCGGAGCACTGTTAGTGCTTCATCTGTCTGCTCCTGCCTCTTCAGTACTTCGTTGATGTCTCCTGATGGCATAAGCTTTAACGCTTTCTCTTTTCCTAAAGAAGAAGAAGCATGCTCTTTCAGCAGTTCCCTTATTTTATTAAATTCCAAAACATGTAACACTCGTTCCTGCAACTTCTCAAAACCTCCTGACAGTTGAATGGTCAGTCTTTCCTTTTTAAAAATTGCTTTAATTGTTCAACATCCCACGTATTCACAACGTCATCCGGCTGAATGAAAGCTTTCCGCGCATACGCAACCCCTATCTCCATATGTTCTAGCATGTTTATGCTGTGGGCATCTGTATTAATCACAACCTTTACACCGTATTCCTTCGCTTTCTTCAAATGTTCTACACATAAGTCAAGCCTGTTCGGATTTGCGTTCAATTCTAAAATAGTATCTGTTTCCTTTGCAAGTTCTAAAAGCATTTCTATATCAACATCGTATCCTTCTCTTCGCCCAATTAACCTTCCAGTCGGATGAGCGATAATATCAACATGGTTATTATATAGGGCTGCTTTCAGCCTTTTCATAATTACACTCTGCGGCTGGGAAAAGTTCGAATGGATCGATGCAATAACTATATCTAGCTCTTTTAGACAATCGTCGTCATAATCAAGTGTACCGTCCGGCAAAATATCCATCTCGATTCCTCTGAAAATCGTAAAATCAGAATATTGTTCATTCAACATGTCAATTTCTTCTTTTTGTTCTTTCAGCTGCTCAGGAGTCAAGCCGTTGGCTACTTTTAAAAATTGCGAGTGATCTGTAATCGCGATGTACTTGTAGCCTTTTCTTTTAGCAGCCTCAGCCATTTCCTTGATTGAATGAGCGCCGTCGCTCCATGTTGAATGCATATGGAGATCTCCCTTTATTTCCTCGAGCGAAATAAGATTTCCTTTGTATTTTTCCACTTCCTCCCCATCTTCCCGAACCTCTGGCGGAATGTAGGGAAGCTGAAAGTGTGCATACAGCTCTTTTTCTGACTCAAATGTGAGCACTTCTCCGGTTTCTATTATTTCTACGCCGTATTCGCTTATTTTTTCTCCTCTTTCCTTCGCTAGCTGGCGCATTTTTACATTATGCTCTTTTGAGCCTGTAAAATGGTGCAAAGCCGAAATGAATTCCTTTGGGTGCACGATGCGAAAATCGACCTGAACCTTGACATCAAACTTGAGTTCAATCGATATTTTCGTATCGCCTTTCGCAATGATTTCAGTTATATTCGGCATTGTTAAAATGTAATCTCGCACAGCTTCTTTATTTTCCGCCGCAATAATAAAGTCAAGGTCTTTTATCGTTTCTTTCATTCTTCTTAAGCTTCCTGCGCGAGAAAAGCGAACTATTCCGTTTTTCTGTCCTTTTTCTAAAAATTTCTCTATTTTTTCTGCAATCGGCAGCATATAAGCAAGAGGCAGTCGGCCCGGTTTTTTATTCATTTCATCGATCGCAGCCAATATTTTTTCTTCCGTTACTTTTCCAAAACCTTGTAAACTTTGCACTTTATGTTCTTCACAAGCTTTTTTTAAAGAATCGATGTCCACAACACCTAAATCCTTGTACAATTTTGCAATCTTCTTTCCGCCCAGCCCTGGCAATTGAAGAAGAGGGATTAACCCTTCAGGAACTTCCTTTTGCAAGGTTTGCAGCGTTTTTGACTCGCCGGTTTTTATGAATTCTTCGATGACTGCACTCGTTCCTTTCCCAATCCCACTGATTAAAGTAAAATCGTGGATGTCTGATAGGCTTCTCGCATCCCTTTCAAGGGCATTGGCAGCTTTATAAAACGCGGAGATTTTAAAAGGGTTTTCGCCTTTTAACTCCATATATACCGCAATTTTCTTTAACAGGCTGACAACATCCTTTTTGTGAACCGTCATGTTTTACGTCACCTCTTGAATCTTAAACAATATAAAAATCACCTGCTATTGAACTATTTAATAGAAACAGAGAAGGACGATGGGGGTCTAAATAAAGATGTTTCCATCGTCCCTTTACGTCTAGCTTCCTTTACCGAAATAGCCGATCCAAAGATCGTGAATTTTATCAGATAAGACAGGGGTATGATTGACAATTAAATCAGCCAGCAGCGATTTATCGATAAGATTTTGAATTTGCTCGGCTGGAATGAGCGCTGCCAAAAAAAGCAGAATGAATAAAATGAGGTAAGTTTCCGCAAAACCTAAAACCGCACCCAGCAAGCGGTTGATTTGCTTAAGTATTGGAAGCATCGCAACAAAATCAAACATAGATCCGATGATGTGAAGCGCTATTTTTGATCCGATAAACAAAAGCACGAATGCAACTCCGCGATAGTAAGCTTCCTCCAAATGGCCCCCTGTCAATATAGATAGAGCAGCATTTGAATCTCCTATATTTGGATACGGTACCCATAATTCCAGTTTAGGAGCAAGATCGTCAAAATATGTTCTGGCAATTATGAAAGACACTATAACACTTGATAAATAAACTACTTGGAGAATAAATCCCCTTTTAAGGCCAGTGAGCAATCCGAATACTAAGAAAAATAAAATGATCAAGTCAAGCATTTTAAATTTCAATCCTTTTCTTGAAGTTGCTTTTCTAGTTCTTCAAATTTCTCCTTTAATTTGAGATAATCATGAACAGCATTAACCGCAGTTAGTACTGCCAGCTTGTTTAAATCTAGAGATGGGTTTTTTTGACTGATTTCCCGCATTTTTTCGTCAACAATTGAAGCGACAAGCTTCATATGATTTACGCTCTCATTTCCAACAATCGAATACTGCTGTCCATATATATAAACAGTCGCTTTATTTTTAGGTTGATCAGACAAAGCGAATCCTCCATCCTCTATGAAAAAATATCGCAAAATGATTCAAAATCCTAATCATAATCATAACATGTTTGTCGAAAAGATGGAAAGAAGAACAAAAGAAAGGGTACAATAATATAGCATCCATTTTAGGAAAGCGAGGCGTTTTTTATTGTCCAATATCGTCATAAAAGTTGATCATGGGGGAATTCAAACTTTGAAAGATTTTTATAATCCTTTCATTATAGACAGAACCCCTCCAGGTGCCGTCTTTTCTGCCAAATTGACAAACTGTACGATCACTGCTTACAAGTCGGGAAAAGTGCTTTTTCAAGGATCTGCCGCTCAGCAGGAAGCAAACAGATGGGAAAAAACAGCAAAAACAGCCCCTTCTCAAACAGAGAATGAGCTTCAACAGCTTCAACAGATGTCAGTCATCGGCTCTGATGAAGCAGGAACGGGGGATTATTTTGGACCGATCACGGTTGCTGCAGTATTTGTCCCTAAAGAAAAAAGAAAACTGGTTCAGCAGCTTGGAGTAAAAGATTCAAAGGCTTTGACAGACAAACAAGTTTTTTCAATCGCCAACACTTTAATAGAGAAAGTTCCGTACAGCCTCTTAATTTTGCGCAATGAAAAATACAATCAATTGCAAAAATCTGGAATGAACCAAGGGAAATTGAAAGCTATCCTTCATAATCAAGCGATCCATCATTTACTCAAGAAAATTTCTCCTGATAAACCAGAAGCTGTGTTGATCGATCAGTTTGCAGAGCCGAATGTTTACTTTCAATATCTTAAAGACCGGGATGTTCCGTTTAAAGACATAACCATCTTTAAACCGAAGGCGGAGCATATACACATATCTGTCGCTGCAGCATCCATTATCGCAAGATATGCTTTTTTAAAAGAATTAAACAGCTTATCCAACGCAGCCGGATTTTATTTGCCAAAAGGAGCCAGCCATACTGTTGATGAAGCTGCTGCCAAATTAATAAAGGAAAAAGGGAAAAACACACTTGGCAAAATGGCAAAGCTTCATTTTGCCAACACCGAAAAAGCTTTGAATCTATTGAATTGAAATGACGAATCCGGAAATCTTATTTTCTGAGGTTAGCAGGACCAATTTATGATTTCAATAAAAATGAAGGTGCTATCTGCACCTTCATTTGTTAGCTGGAATTATTTTAGGGATTTATCGTCCTGCGTTAGCTGCGAAGAACTGCTGAAAATTTTTCCTCTACCGCCTTAATTACTTTTTCATGAGCTTTTGCTGCTTCCTCATCCGTCAATGTTCGTTCAGGATCGTAGTAGCGGAGTGAAAATGCGATCGATTTTTTCCCTGCTCCCAAACGTTCTCCTTCATACACATCGAAAATGGAAATCTCTTTTAACAGTTTTCCGCCCGCTTCCCGGATCGTTTCTTGAAGCTCGCCAGCATGCACATGCTGATCAACGACTAAGGCGATATCCCTTGTAATGGATGGGAACCTTGGAATCGGCGTATATATGACTGGCTTAGCTTCATATTGAATGAGATCGGCTAGCTTCAGCTCAAAAACATATGTTTCATCTAAATCATACTCTTTTTCAACTTCCGGATTTAATTCGCCGACAAATCCGATGAATGATCCGTTTAAATAAATATCTGCCGTTCTGCCGGGATGCAGCCCTTCACGTTTTGCCTGTTTATACTCAATTTCATCCAACAGTCCAAGCAGATCAAATAAACCGTCTAAAATTCCTTTCACAACATAAAAATCAACTTTTGTTTTTTCCCCTTGCCATGGGTGATAAACGTAGTGACCCGTCATGACGCCTGATAAACGTTCTTTTTCCAAAGGCTTTTCTAAAGCATCGTCCGAAATGAAAACAGAACCAATTTCATAAAGATGAATATCATCGATTTGCCGCGCTTTATTATATTTTACGGACTCAAGCAAATGAGGAAGCAGGCTTAAACGCAAAACACTCCGCTCTTCACTCATCGGCAATGCTAATTGAGTAAAGCTTGACGTCTCCAGCGTAAATTGTCCCGCCTTTTCTTTGCTCGTTAACGAATATGTGATCGCTTGATAAAGCCCGGCGCCTTCCAAAAATCTTCGCACTTTTCTTCTTTTCAATTGATAGTCTGTTAATGCTCCGGATGTTGAAGATCCTGCAGGCAATGTTGACGGAATATAGTCATATCCGTAAAGGCGGGCTACTTCTTCAATTAAATCTTCTTCAATCGCAATATCGCCTCTTCTTGTCGGAACGGTTACTGTAAAAAGACCGTTTTCTTCAACGGTTTCAAATTGCAAGCGGTCAAAAATTTCTTTTATTTCATCTACTGCAATGTTTGTCCCTAAAACGTTGTTAATTTTCTCAGCGGAAATGGTGATCACTTTTTTCTCGATTGAAAAATCATGAAATTCTGCTTCACCTTCTAAAACAGTTCCGGAGGCGTATTTTGCGATCAATTGTGCTGCCCGCTCTGCTGCAGCTTTTACCCTGTTCGGGTCAACCCCCTTTTCAAATCTCAAGCTCGCTTCACTTCTAAGTCCGAAATCCTTCGACGCTTTTCGGACAACACTGCCTTTAAAATAGGCGGCCTCAAGCAAAACGGTCGTCGTATCGTCTCTTACTTCAGAATCGGCCCCTCCCATTACACCAGCTAATGCAACAGGTACTTTGCCATTTGTGATCACAAGGTGATCGCTTGTAAGCTTTCGTTCTTGATCATCAAGGGTCACGATCGTCTCTCCGTCATGTGCGCGGCGAACGAGTATTTCCTTTGATCCGAACCGGTCATAGTCAAACGCATGAAGCGGCTGGCCGTATTCTAATAAACAATAGTTTGTAATATCGACGACGTTGTTATGCGGTCTGATTCCGGCTTTTATTAAGCGCATTTGCATCCATAAAGGGGAAGGGGCAATTTTGACATTTTTAATAATTTTGGCTACATAGAATGGATTATCTTCTTTTGCTTCAACATTCACAGTAATATAATCAGTTGCTTTTTCTTCGGCAGCCTCATAATGAACTTCCGGCTTTCGAACCTCTTTCTTTAAAATTGCTGCAACTTCATAGGCAACACCGATCATGCTTAAACAGTCAGAACGGTTTGGTGTAAGACCTAATTCAAGTACATAATCGTCCATAAACAGCTGTTCAATCGCATTTTTTCCAACTTCAGCATCACTAGGGAAAACAAAAATGCCGTCAGAAAACTCTTTTGGGACAAGCTTTCCTTCAATGCCCAGCTCTTGCAAAGAACAAATCATACCGTTAGATTCTTCACCGCGCAGCTTTGCCCGTTTAATTTTGAAATTGCCCGGCAAAACCGCACCAACTTTGGCTACCGGCACTTTTTGCCCTTTTTCAACGTTTTTGGCGCCGCATATAATTTGCACTGGTTCTCCTTCTCCGATGTCAACTAAACATTTGCTTAATTTTTCTGCATTTGGATGCTGTTCTTTTTCAAGCACCTGTCCAACTACAACATCTTTTATTCCTTCATTAACAGCTTGAACATTTTCAACTTCAATGCCGCTCTTCGTTATTTTTTCAGCCAGCTCCTCAGGGGAAATGTCTAGATCGACATATTCAGAGAGCCATTTGTATGAAACGAACATGAGAAAACCTCCTTTTAAGCTTGTTTAAACTGTTTCAAAAAACGCACATCGTTTGTATAAAAATGACGAATATCATCAATTCCATATTTCAACATGGCAATCCGTTCCGGTCCCATTCCAAATGCAAAACCACGGTATTTTTTCGAATCGAATCCCGCCATTTCCAAAACGTTTGGATGAACCATCCCCGCTCCTAAAATTTCAATCCAGCCTGTTCCTTTGCATACATGACAGCCTTTCATGGAGCATTTAAAGCAGGATACATCGACTTCCACCGACGGTTCAGTAAACGGGAAAAAGCTCGGACGCAGACGAATTTGCCTGTCTTCACCGAACAGTTTTTTCGCAAACACTTCGAGCGTTCCTTTTAAATCGCTCATGCGAATGTTTTCATCCACAACGAGCCCTTCAATTTGCGTAAATTGATGGGAGTGCGTTGCATCATCTGTATCACGTCTGTATACTTTCCCTGGACAAATGATTTTTACAGGACCTTTCCCTTTATATTTTTCTAACGTTCTCGCCTGAACTGGAGATGTGTGTGTGCGCAGCAAAATTTCATCAGTTATGTAAAAGGAATCTTGCATATCCCTTGCCGGATGGCCCTTCGGCAAATTGAGCGCTTCAAAATTGTAATAATCTGTTTCAACTTCTGGACCTTCCTCTACTGTGTATCCCATGCCGATAAACAAATCTTCAATTTCTTCAATGACCGCTTGGAGAGGATGATGGTTTCCTGTTCGAACCGGTCTGCCTGGAAGGGTAACGTCAATCGTTTCTTGCTGTAATTTTTTCTCGATTTCTGCTTTTTCGAGTTGTTCTTGCTTACTTGTTATTTCCCCGGCAATCACTTCCCGAATTTCATTTGCTAACGCACCTATTTTCGGCCGTTCTTCTTTCGAAAGCTTTCCCATTCCGCGAAGAACTTCGGTAATCGGTCCTTTTTTTCCAAGATATTGAACGCGAATATTTTGCAATTGTTTTAAATCCGTTGCTTCCCGTACCTTTTGCAACGCTTCATCGCGAAGCTTTGTTAATTCTTCCTGCATGTAAATTCCTCCTTTTTTTAAAATAAATAAAAAAACCCATCCCAAAAAAGGGACGAGTTGAATTTCGCGGTACCACCCTTATTAACAAAGAAAGAATCTTTGTTCACTTCATTATCATAACGGCACAGCCGGAGCGCCTTTACATGCTTCCGCATGGTCCTGGCGTCAACTCTGGAGGTGAATTCGTTTGCCTCTACCATAAAAATGCTTCCAGTCTACGGCATTTTCTCCCTAAATGGCGACCTGCAAACTACTCTTCTCCGTCATCGTTATTCCTTTATTCAATTGCTTTTAATTATAAAAAAAAGGAATTAAAGGCGCAACACTATTTGCGAAGATGGTACATGAAAATAGCTGAAGCAACGGCAACATTTAATGACTCCGCTTTTCCATAAATCGGAATGTGTAAATTTTGATCCGTCATATCCAGCAGCTCTTTTGAGACCCCATTTCCCTCATTTCCTACAAGGAGGGCAAATGTTTCAGATGGAGGGATCTCTTTATAGAAAACAGCATTTTTTGTTGAAGTTCCAAATACAGGAATTTTCTCTTCCTTCAATTTGTTTATAATCTGTTTTAATGACGAATTGACCACAGGCAAATGAAAAATTGATCCTTGTGTCGCCCGGATCGTTTTACTATTGTACAAATCAACCGTCCCGTCACCTAAAATCACAACATCCATTCCAGCCGCATCTGCAGTACGAATGATCGTACCGAGATTTCCTGGGTCTTGAACCGCATCTATTAACAGCCATTTTTTGGCGTTCAAATCGATTTCCCACCTAAGCTGCTTACAAACAGCCATGACACCTTGCGGGGAATCCGTTTCAGACAGAAGCGAAAACACCTCTTTGGAAACAATCGTTGTCGGAATAGTACCTTCGAAAAAATGATTTGGCAGCTTCGCTCCGTCTAAAACAATTAACTCTTGAACAATTGATTTGTATTTGAGAGCTTCCTCGATTAAATGCAAGCCTTCAATTAAAAACAGCCCGCGCTCTTCCCGTTTTTTTCTTGATTGCAGCTTTTTCCATTCTTTTACTCTTTCATTTTTAGTTGACGCAATCCGTTTCAATGATGGTGTCTCCTTCAACTGATAGTTCATTTCATATACATATTATAGAAAACAAAAGAAAAAATAAAGAAGAATGAAGAAAAACGAGGTGAAGGATATGAATTTTGATTTGCGCAATGCAGTCATTGCCAACATATCGCAAAATTCAAAAGACGAGCTGAGAGAAACGATCGTTGATGCCATCAATAGCAAGGAAGAAAAAATGCTTCCAGGGTTAGGCGTGTTATTTGAAATTATCTGGAACCATTCAAGTCAGCGTGATCAGCAGGAAATGGTTGAAACACTTGAACAAGGATTAAAAGAGACTGGAGCTGGGAAATAACCAGCTCCTGCTTTTTAGTTGTACGTAATGTTTTCAACCGTTTTTTTGTCGAGGCGTTTAATGACTTCTGTCAATAATTGAACCGTATGTTCAAAGTCTTCGCGATGAATCATCGCAGCGTGTGTATGAATGTAGCGCGTTGCAATCGTAATGGAAAGCGTTGGAACACCATTTCCTGTTAAATGAATCGATCCGGAGTCTGTACCGCCACCCGGCATAGCATCATACTGATATGGAATGCCGCATTCTTCAGCGACCCCTACGACAAAATCGCGAAGCCCTTTATGGGAGACCATAGAAGCATCATATAAAATAATTTGCGGACCTTTCCCCATTTTTCCCATCGCTTCTTTTTCGGAAATGCCTGGAGTGTCGCCGGCTATTCCGACGTCTACGCCGAAAGCAATATCAGGCTCAATATAATGGGCTGATGTGCGGGCTCCTCTTAATCCTACTTCCTCCTGAACGGTTCCTACACCGTAAACGACGTTCGGATGGTTTACCCCTTTCAGCTTTTTCAAAACTTCGATCGCTATTGCACAACCGATGCGGTTATCCCAAGCTTTCGCCAAAAGGATTTTATCATTTTTCATAACGGTGAACTCAAAATAAGGCACAATTGGGTCGCCGGGACGAACACCAAATTCCATCGCTTCTTCTCGACTGCTGGCGCCAATATCAATAAACATGTCTTTGATCTCTACAGGCTTTTTTCGTGCTTCTGCCGGCAAAATATGCGGCGGCTTGGAACCGATGATGCCGGTCACATCTCCTTTTTGGGTGACAATCGTCACTCTTTGTGCGAGCATAACTTGATTCCACCAGCCACCAACAGGCTGAAAGCGAATGAACCCTTTATCATCAATTTGCGTAACCATAAAGCCGACCTCATCAAGATGGCCCGCGATCATAATTTTGGGTCCGCCTGATTCTCCTTCTTTTTTGGCAATTAAACTGCCGAGTCCATCCGTTTGGATATCATCCGCATAATCTTTTATGTACCCTCTCATTACTTCTCTGACTTCCCGTTCATTGCCGGCGATGCCTTTCGCGTCTGTTAAATCTTTTAACATTTTCAATGTTTCATCCCATTTCTCCACACTGAAACCTCCTTTAATTTATATTCTTCATTTTTCCCAAACGGAATTGTTAATATCCTTGATTTTGTCTAGCATGATTGACTTCATTTTTCGCCATGTATGCTGAAATAATATCTTCCTCTGAAAAGCCCAGCGCAGAGCCGAGTGTAACATAGTCGTTAAATAAATCGATATACGCTTGGACAGACAAATATTCACTGAATTTTGCCGTTTTTTGATAAACGTTTAAAAAAAGATCGGTCAGGCTTTTATCGATTTTTCTTGCTTTCATTTCCGGCAGTTTTTCAATATACAATTCATGGCCGATCGACAATAAAAAATGAAGGCCGTCTACATACTCTTCCAAAATAACCTCTCTGTCGGAAGGCGGCTTAACGCTCCAAAATTTAAAGCAGCGCGTTTCATTAGCCAATTCGCCAATTTCGACAAGCAAGGCTAAAACTTTTCTCTCGATCAGCCTTTCTTCCTCCAAACCGTGTTTCTTTTCAATTTTTTCATCCAATTCTTTTTGCATTTTATATAACTGTTCAAAATCCATTTTCTCAACCCCTAAAATATATCTAAAAAAATTATAGCAAATGTGATCATTAATGAAACCCCTTCAATTCCTTTTTCGTAATGTATATGTATGAATATGACCTTCGGGGAGGTTTAAAGTAAATGATTGTCATCCTTCTTCGTCTTTTCATAATTGCTGCGATTATTTTCCTAATTTATTCATTCATTAAATATTTATTGAACCCGAAGCGAAAGTTAGAATTGGCTCATGAGCAAAAAAAATTTTTCTTTCTTGATGATAAAGAAAATGTCCACAAAAATTTTTTGTTAACGCATAAAGGAGTTTTATTTGAAGGGGAAAAATATTTAGGCACGACTGAAACTTCTTTTGAAGTTATCTCCGTTTTTATTTGGACATCTACTCCAAATAAGTTAAGGGGGTTTACAAAAGAAGATTTTCAATTTATAGAATCGAAAATAAAAGAAGCATATCCTTACGCCAAAATCGACTGGAAAAGTCCAATTAAAGAGTTTTTGAATCGGAACGAATCGGAATTCCCGACACTATCTTAAGACAGTAAAAAAGAATGAGCAGCTTGACATTCTCGTTCAAAATTGACAGTGTTAAAAGACTATGCGGTCCATGACTGGACGATCATGGTGTCGCTTTTTTGATCAATCTATGCAATATTTCTGATTTAAAAAGAAAATAAGCATTCTGAAGGCAGTTCCCATTGCGGGAGCTGCTGTTAGCTTCCATTTCTATTTTTATCCCATTACCTTTTCTCTTCCTCTATGAAATTTTGTAAAACAGCTCGGTAATTGATTATAATTTTTCGAAGTCTCCTTTTTAATTGGGTTTGGTCACTTTCATTATAAAACAGAGTGCTTCGTAAATGCTTTTTTCATTTTGATGATATTCTTGATCCCAACATTTAGTATAGAACCTAAATTTTTTGCATCGGCCTAAAAAACCCTTGAACTTTTGACTTTTTTCACTGTTGAGAAACGTAAAGCCATAATCGTTTACCTTTTCAGCCATATAAAAATCCCCTCCAAATAGAAGTGCAGCATCCGCGAGTCATTGCGCAGATTTTTTACACGTCTACTTAAAGGGGATCAATAATGTGCTGTTCAATTATGTCCAGCCCAAAGGGCAATGTACGTTTATAGGTGGCTTGCTTTTTCGATTACTTATTTAATTCAGCTTTAGCTGTTTCGGCGAGTTGTGCAAATCCTTTTTCATCATTTACTGCTAAGTCAGCAAGCATTTTTCTGTTTACTTCAATGCCAGCAAGCTTTAAACCGTGCATGAACCGGTTGTAGGAAAGACCGTGAATGCGCGCAGCAGCATTGATTCTCGTAATCCAAAGCTTACGGAAATCGCGTTTTCTTTGGCGACGGTCACGGTATGCATACATTAAAGATTTCATTACTTGCTGGTTAGCAACTTTATATAAACGATGCTTCGAACCGTAATAACCTTTTGCAAGCTTAATAATTTTTTTGCGGCGTCTGCGTGTCACTGTACCGCCTTTAACACGTGCCATAATGCATTCCCTCCTAAAAAATCGAAGTTAAAAATTATTTTATATTGTCAAGCATTTGATGAATACGTTTAAAGTCACCTTTGCTTACTAATGCTGGTTTGCGAAGTTTGCGTTTTTGCTTTTGAGTTTTGTTAGCGAATAAATGACTAGTAAATGCATGAGACCGTTTCAAATTTCCGTTCCCAGTTTTTTTAAATCTTTTCGCAGAGCCGCGATGAGTTTTCATTTTAGGCATAAAAGGATCCTCCTTCTATTTCTTTTCGTTTTTCGGTGCTAGCACTAGAAACATGCTGCGCCCATCCATTTTCGGCTTCGTTTCAACAGAACTGATGTCAGCGCATGCTTCAGAAAATCTTTCTAGAACTCGTTGGCCGATTTCTTTATGGGTAATCGCTCTTCCTTTAAAGCGGATCGATGCTTTCACCTTGTCACCCTTCTCCAAAAATTTCCGAGCATTGCGAAGCTTTGTATTAAAGTCATGCTCTTCAATTGTTGGGCTTAGGCGGACTTCCTTCACATTAATAACTTTCTGCTTTTTACGCGCCTCTTTTTCTTTCTTTTGCTGCTCGAAGCGGTATTTTCCGTAATCCATGATGCGAGCAACCGGCGGTTTTGCATTCGGAGCAACAAGAACGAGATCCAAATTGGCATTTGCGGCAATATCAAGCGCTTCTTGCCGTGATTTAATGCCTAACTGATTACCGTTTTGATCGACCAGTCGAACTTCACGAGCGCGGATGCCCTCGTTTACTAACATATCTTTGCTAATAATGAGCCACCTCCAAGATTTTATAAACAAAGTGCACGTTCGCCTTGACAGAGCTTATACATTCGTTTATGCAAATAAAAAACGCGTAGACGCACACTGCACCCACACGTTGAATACACGAACTTTTTGTCCAATGTATAAACCTGTCAACAGCAACAATGTGCGTCAATCAGGTGAGAAGCGGGTGCTTCTGCTTGTTCTCCTTGACTATAATATTCTACCATGGCAAAGCAGCTTTGTCAAAACAACATTTCTTCAAAAACGATACCATTTTAAACTATTCAAACAGAAAATGCAAGAGTCTATTTGAATGAACATACATAAATCGGAATGGAGTGGACATGATAATCAATATTTCATATAACTATTGGAGTGATCGAAATGGATGCAAACCGCGTAAAACAAATTTTATCCTCGCCCGCTGATATTGAAGTTCTCTATAACGGAGCTTCCGTTTGGATTGATCAGCTAAATGAAGATGGAAAAACAGCAACCGTTCATGTAAGAGGTCCGTTTAAAGAACGTACGGTTGTAGATATTTCTGAGCTTGAAGAAAAATAATTCCTCCATTGTTTTAAACATTATTGATATAAAATAGCTCCCAATGCTCCGGTAAAAGAACCGTTTGATAAAAATATGCTTTGCAGACCTGTCATGGAATCAAAGCTTTGGATGATTTGTTGTAAAGGAGGGTTTTGCGAAATTGCAGCTCCAACATAGACACACGTGTCCACTTGATGAAGCTCGGCACATTGCTTTGCCAAAAGAACGATCGTTTCACCAATCAATTGAAATAACGTTGCAAAAGCATCTTTTTTCCGGGCTCTCGATAAATCCGGATTGCCAAAATTAGCAGCGGTTACATCTCCTAAAATTGGAGGAGCCTCTTCTCCATACAAATCTTTTACCAACAAATCAACATGGCTTCGATCACCTTTTTTCGCCAAATCAACGATTTGATAAAAATTGCTCTCCTGCAAAATGAGCCGGCTTAAACCGGAAATAACACCGCCGCCGATACCGCTTCCAAGCAAACGCTCATACCGCTCGCCCTTCATAAGGAAAAAAGATGTTCCAGTTCCGATGCTGACGATTAAAAAATCGCTCTTTGGCTCCTTTCCTTCTTCTACTAAAAGCTCTCTTGTTCCTATACAAACTGAATCAAATTCTGGAATAAAGGTCACATCAGCGCCGGTCAATTTTTCTTTTACTTTTGCAGCTCTGCCTCCTGTTATTCTATAGCGGGCAGCCGGCTTCAATCTCTTCATCCAAGAAAGAGCTTGATCCATTTCATCAATTGGAAACCATTTATACCGATATCGCCCATGTTCAACATAAGCAATTTTTAATAAACTTCCCCCTGCATCAATTCCTACTATTTCCATCCGTACACCCCTCGCTTATGTTTCAAAAAAAGGGGCTGTCCGATAAGTCCCTAAAATGAAGCAAGTGGAGAAAAACAATTCGTTTCTCTCCACTTGCTTTTATATTTTTTCGATTTTTATCTGAAAGTAGCTGGCGGATACCGGCTACTTTCAGTATGTTGTGGGCTAATGCCACAATCCCAAACTCAACATGTACCTTGTCGAGGCCCCGCAAAGAAAATCTGCGGAACGACCGATTGCCCTTGATGTGACCGAACACACTTTCTGCCTCGACTTTGCGTCGAGCGTAGATAGCGGCTTTCTCTTCACATTCAAGGGCTGTTTTGGCCTTTGCTTTCATTTCTTCGAAGATGGGATTCCAGTGAACTTGTCGGTTGCCTTTCGCTTTTGTGCATTTCGCTTTCAATGGGCAATCGGTACAATCTTCACATTCGTATATTTTGAAGCTTTGTTCATAGCCAGATGGATTCTTTTTGTTTTGGTATTTTTTAAACGTTACTCTCCTTCCATTCGGGCAAATAAAACAATCATCCTCTTCACAATAGGTCCAGTTTTTGGCATTTTTAATGTCTTTTTTGTATGTACGTGTTTGTTCTTTTACATAGCTCCCATAAGGAATTAGAAACTCAAAACGGGGCTCTTTCTCATCACCAACTGCATATACATAGTTTTCTTCACTACCATAGCCTGCATCCGCAATAACTGTTTGGGGCATCGGTAATGAACTGGAGGCTAGCTTCTCCATATGTGGGATAAAGCAACGTGTATCGGTCGGTCGTTGATGAATAGTATAAAACAAGATAAACTGATTCTCTGTCCCCATTTGCACGTTGTATCCGGGCTTGAGCTGACCGTTTTTCATATGGTCTTCTTTCATGCGCATGAAGGTTGCGTCTTTGTCTGTTTTCGAGTAGCTGTTACGGTCACCGAACATTTCCTTTTGTTCTTTGTATCTTGCCATTCGGGGCAGGAAATCTTCCCGAATTTGTTTCACCGATTTCTTTAATTGACTGCGTTTTTTTCGCTTCTCTTTCCGAATGGATGTATCGGTCTCCTTTTCGATTTCTTCCGTTAGCGTTTCAACTTTTTCTTCTATTTCTTTTGCGGTTTCCTCCAGGTTTTGTTCGGTGATCTCTGTATGTTGATCGCTTTCCTTTTGCCCTGTTCCGGCTTCTAATTGGGTTAATTCATGAATGTGCTTTAGTGTTTCTTGGATTTTTTCTTTTAATTTCTCTTCGAATTTCAAAGTGGATTTTTTCCACACAAAAGAATACTTATTGGCATTGGCTTCGATCTTAGTGCCATCCAAAAAGTAGTTTTCCATCGTGATGTAATGTTCTTTTATCAATTTGAGAATCATGACTTCAAAGAGCTCATCCATGAAAGCTTTCATCCGTTCCCCTCGGAACTCATTAATGGTGCGAAAATCTGGTTGTTGCATCGCTGAAAGCCACATGGCAGGAATATTTTCTTTAACGAGTTTTTCGATTCCTCGGCAGGAATAAACCTTTTGAGAATAAGCATACAGAATGATTTTCAGCATCATTTTGGGATGATAGGAACTTCTGCCGCCGCCTTTATAATGAGAAAACAATTGTTTATCTGGTATCGCCTCCACCATTTCGTCCACGACACGTGCCACGTGATGTTCGGGTATAAGAGATTCAATATCATAAATCATTTGAACTTGACGGTTGTCATATGGTTTGAAAGTAGGGGCTAAATTTCTTTTGGCAGGAGTTTTTTCTTCTTTTCCATCTAGAGGAAGTGTCATTTGTGTGTTATAATTTTCACGAGTAATCATTTGATTGCTCATAAAAAATCGTCCTTTCTGTAATGTTGTGTGGTAACTTCATTTTACTAGAAAGGACGATTTTTTTGTGCATTTTTTTTAAAAGTGAAAAATGAGGGGCTCCAAAAAGTCAGTTACCCTGACTTTTTGGACAGCCCCTTATTTTCTCCCTTCTTTTCCAACAGATACAGCAAATGTCTCCAGCGGCATGGATTCTGATTTTTGTTCTCCATACTTTCTGACATTGACCGTCTCATTTTCTGCTTCTTGATCACCGACAACGACCATGTACGGGATTTTTTGCATTTGTGCCTCACGAATTTTATAGCCGATTTTTTCATCCCGAATATCGACTTCAACACGCAAGCCTTCTTGCTGAAGACGCTGTTCTACTGTTTTGGCATAATCAAGATGCACTTCCGGCGAAACAGGGATGACTTTGACTTGCACAGGTGCAAGCCAAGTTGGGAAGGCGCCTTTATATTCCTCAATTAAGAAGGCAACAAACCGTTCCATCGTTGAAACAACTCCGCGGTGAATAACAACTGGCCGATGATGTTTGCCGTCTTCGCCAACATATGTTAAATCAAGCCGTTCCGGAAGGAGAAAATCTAGCTGAACAGTCGATAATGTTTCATCTTTTCCTAAAGCCGTCCGCACTTGTACATCCAATTTCGGTCCGTAAAATGCCGCTTCACCTTCCGCTTCATAATAATCCAGCCCGAGTTCGTCCATTGCGGCTTTCAGCATCGACTGGGCCTTTTCCCACATTTCATCATCATCATAATATTTTTCTTTATCCTCAGGATCGCGGTAAGATAATCGGAACGAATAATCTTTTATACCAAAATCCTCGTATACCTCTTCAATAAGGCGGACAACTCGGATGAATTCGTCTTTAATTTGATCCGGCCGCACGAAAATATGCGCATCGTTCAACGTCATCCCGCGAACACGCTGCAGCCCTGTCAATGCCCCTGACATTTCGTATCTGTGCATTGTTCCAAGTTCTGCAATGCGGATCGGCAATTCCCGATAGCTGTGAATTTCATTTTTGTAAATCATCATATGATGCGGGCAGTTCATCGGACGCAATACAAGCTCTTCGTTATCCATCTTCATTGGCGGAAACATATCATCTTGATAATGGTCCCAATGGCCGGAAGCTTTATAAAGATCGACGCTGCCGAGAACAGGTGTGTATACATGCTGGTATCCGAGTTTAATTTCTTTATCAACAATATAGCGTTCGATAATCCGGCGGATAGTTGCACCTTTTGGCAGCCAAAGCGGCAAGCCTTGTCCAACCTTTTGAGAAGTGGTAAACAGGTTTAATTCTTTTCCAAGCTTGCGATGATCCCGCTCTTTCGCTTCTTCAAGCATGCGGAGATGTTCTTTAAGCTCTTCTTTTGTAAAAAATGCTGTACCGTATATGCGTTGAAGCATTTTGTTTTTGCTGTCTCCACGCCAGTAGGCGCCGGCTACGCTGAGCAATTTAAATTCCTTTATTTTTCCGGTAGAAGGAACGTGGACTCCTCGGCATAGATCGAAAAATTCTCCTTGCTCATATATGGAAATGATTTCGCCTTCCGGAATATCATCGATAAGCTCAAGCTTTAAATGGTCGCCGATTTCCTCATACATTTTTTTTGCTTCATCGCGGCTTACTTCTTTACGAATAACCGGCAAATTTTCGCCGACAATTTTTTTCATTTCTTTTTCGATTTTAGGCAAATCTTCGTGTGAGATCGTTTCATCCATATCGATATCATAATAAAAACCGTTTTCAATGACGGGCCCAACTCCCAATTTTACATTTGGGTAAAGCCGTTTAATCGCTTGCGCCATTAAATGTGCTGTACTATGTCGTAAAATTTCTAACGCTTCTTTTGTATCAGGCGTCAAAATTTCAATCTGGCCGTCTTGTTCAATCGGGGTTTTTAAGTCAATAAGCTTTCCATTTATTTTACCTGCAATGGCTTTTTTCTTTAATCCAGGGCTGATGGATGCAGCGATTTCTTCCGTTGTTGTTCCGTACGGAAATTCTTTTACAGAACCGTCTGGAAAAGTAATTTTAATGGCTTCTTTCATCTTCTTTCCTCCTTTGTTTTTTCTTGCAAAAATAAACACCCGTCCCTAAAAGAAGGGACGAGTGTTGTATGTAAAACCCGTGGTTCCACCCTAGTTCCCGCTCAAAACTTTGCGCGGCTCATTTTGATAACGGAGCAATCCGCCAGCTATTACTTGGCAAAAGCCGTTCACAGCTGAAGTTTAGAGGTGGTAAGAGCATTACACGAGTTAGGAAGGTTTCAGCCTGTGCCTTCCCTCTCTTTGAACTGTGATAATACTCCCGTGTCCTCATCATAACCTTTTCGTGATGAATGATTTCAACCGTATTATAGACTGATTCGCCACCAAAAATCAAGGAGTACTGAAAGAAACTTATCGTTTTTGAAAGCTAGCCCTTGAAAAAAATCGAACCCGTTCCTGAAAGATGTTTTGGATCGTTTGAATCATTGCTTCCTCCTGTTGATCGGAGTATATATAAATTTCTAAAGGAGCAATGGATACAAGCGGGGCCAGCAAATGGGAATCAATATACATCGGGTGGCGATAAATAAATTCCCGATCAATCCACTTTTTCAATTCCAGCTCTTTTATTTCGATGAACTTTTCATTAAACACTTGAAAGGAAGTATCATGCAAAATATGAATCGTTGATAATTTCGGTTTTTTATTGAGAACATATTCCCGCAAGCTTTGAATAAAATTTTGGTATTCCTGCTCCATTTTATACTCTTCAATGGAGAGACCGACATATTCCGAAAGTCTTGATAAATAATCAGACAAGCGGAATTGAATAAATGATTCTATAGAAAAAGATTGGTTTGGCCGAAGGAAATTCGTTAAAGCAGAAATAATTAAGTTTTCTCTCGGCTCAAAATGTTTGATCATTGGAATTTCCGCCCGCTCTCCTTCCAAGATCGATTGAGCAATATGTAAAATTTGCTGTTTTTCATCTTCATCCTCAAAATAAAATTGTTTTTCAATTATAAAAAGAAGGAGACGGGGCTCTTTCACATTTAGAAAAAAGTCAACAAATGATGGTACGAGCACATCAGATATAAATGTTTCCCAATCATCTGTTTCACATGTTAATACTGTGCCGTTCAGCAAGGCTGCTTGGAAATCAAAGTTTTCCTTCTCTGTATTAAGCAATTGATGCAGATAAGAAGCTTCTTTTTCCGTTTGAAAAGTTATTTCCAGCAAAAAAAGATCCCCCCCTTTATATAGCAAGTCCTGTTTCTATATATATGGGGGGATGGCATTATTTAGAAGTGTTTGCTGTCCAGCGGTTATTCTTGTCTGCGATTTTTTCCTTTCAATTCCACGGGAATGGCCAAAAAACGAATCCTTTCCATAATTCTTTTTGCCTTTAGCTGTTCTATTTCGCCTTTTTGTGAATAAGTCAGGTGGTGTTCCAATTCGCTAAAATTAAAGTTGGATGTAAAAAAGGTCGGTAAATTTTCAAGCATGCGGAATTGGAGAATCGAGCCTAAAATGTCGTCTCTCATCCAGCTCGACATCGATTCAGCACCAATATCATCAAGCATTAATACCGGAATTTTTTTAACCGCATCAATCTTTTCATTCAGTGAATGATCTTGAAGAGCGCTTTTTAACTCCCTGACAAACTCCGGAACATATACAAGCATGGAAGGAACGCCTTTTTCCGCCAGCTCATTCGCGATCGCTCCAAGAATAAATGTCTTTCCCACGCCGAAGGAACCGTATAAATACAATCCTTTTAACCGATCATTTTGACCGTATTGCTCAACAAAATCTTGCACGAGAGACACTGCCTTCAGACGGTTTGGTTCGTTTAAATCAATATCCTCTAGGTGTGCATTGAGGATTTCCTTTGGTACATACATGCATTTAATGAGCGATTCTTGTTTTTTTCGAGCATCATATGCTTCTTTTCTCGGGCATTTATCATATTTCAGGTCGATTGTTTTTCTTTCAATAATTAATGTAGGGTGATATCCTTTTAAAATATTTTTGCACTCATCTAAATTTCGGCATTCACGGCAAAACTTGCTCTGCGTTACAAATTCATACAGTTTGCCTAAGCTGCGGTCAATCATATGTTCATCGATTTGATTTTTATGCTTTTCTAAAAATAACCTGACATCTTTGTCCGATTTTATTTGCTGTTTCAAGTTCAAATACGTTTCCCGAAACCCTTTGCTGTTCATGAATTGTTTTAAATGATTTTGCAGGGATTCCATCTTCCTCCCTCCTTTCACCTAGTCCTTCTGTTTATTTTTATATTTTTTAATCCGCTCCTGTAGCTTTTGTTTTTCTTTTTCAAACGCTTCCGGATCGATGTTTTCTACCTGTTGATTTTCGTTTTCCAAAAGCCATGAAGGGAGTTTTTCTTTTCGAACGATTTTTTTGCTGACAGTCTTCTTATCCTTTGTTTCCGCCCAAGTTAAATATTTCTTATGTTCTTTTTTCGCCACATCCACTGCATCCTTCACAGTTTTAATTCCTAATCGAGCCCAGTGGCTGGCAATTTTCTCAACATACGCTCTTGACAATCTCATATTTGTTTTTAGCAGGACATAATAAATTAAAACGTTGACAACTCCGGGAAGCAGCTTTTGCTGAAACATGACATCTTCAATAATTTTCAAATCCGCTGCGGACGGTTCAATACCGCCTGAAATATCTTTTAGAAACTGTCTTGGAGAGATGGATTCAAGCTGTCGAATTAATTCCTTATCTTTTGACTGTTCAATTTCTTCGTCTTTCACCCGCTGATTCAAAGGCTGAAGCCTATCAACAAGCTCTGGAAGACGGTTGCCGTGATTCAGCTTATACCAATCCCTCGCCCATTTTCGCAGCTCGTCTAAATTAATTTGCTCATCATGATCCAAAGAACGGATGACCAGATTTTTCATTTCAATTGGATCAATTCCATAAACATATGCTAATTTCTCAACAGCTTCCTTAACCGCAGGCGTGATCGCTTTTTTGGGCACAATATGCTCTGATAAACCGGCATAAAACAATTGAAAATCAAAGGACTGGTTTTGAATCGAAATCGGTTCTCCAGGCGCATGATCAAAAAGCTCCTGATCGTTTTCCTCGGGTTCCATTGCAATATTGGCTGAAAGCTCAGATGGGTGGATCGATTGGTATACTTCATGAAATGATCTTGTCACATCTTTGGCGTTGCTATCAACCGATTTATCGGAAAAATAGCTTTTCAATCTTTGGTACACCGTTTTTCCAACTCTGTTATATAAATATATGTTCAACATTCCATCATAAAAAAATTGTTTGGGGGAAAGAGGTCGTTGAAGTTCATAAATATATTTTTTCGGTTCGCTTTCATCGACAAGGTATGTTTTTAAAAGACCTATTCCTTCTAATTTCAAACGGTCATGATAAATTTCATTTAATGGGGATTGAGTAACAGCCATTAAAAAATGGTGGGTCGATTCCGTCCCCCAAAGACGGTTTTGTTCAAGCTCGCTCCAAAGCGTCATGTATAAGTTTAACGTTCTTGGCCCGATTAAGGGCTGGTACAGTAATGTAAGAACTTTTCGGTCAAATTCATGAATCAAACTGCTCGTACATTTCACAACGTAGCGATCAACAGGCAGCAGCTCTTTCCAGTGATGATGTCCAATCATTTTTTCAAAACCTTCCCAAATAGCATGTCATAATCTCGCAGCTCTTTTATGAACGTTCTTTTTTGATCAGTTCTTTCAATTCCTCAATAAAGACATTTATATCTTTAAATTGCCTGTAAACAGAAGCAAATCGAACGTATGCGACTTCATCAATTTCGGCTAGTCTGTCCATCACCATTTCGCCGATCGTTTCGCTTGATATTTCCGATGTACCTAGATTTCTTAGTTCTTTTTCAATATCATGCGCAGCATCTTCCAATTTTTTTAAAGAAACCGGTCTTTTCTCACAAGCTTTAATCATCCCGCGCAAAACTTTTTCCCTGCTGAACTCTTCACGTGTTCCTTCCTTTTTCACAACGATGAGCGGAATTTCTTCCACTTTTTCAAACGTTGTGAACCGATATTGACATTCCTCACATTCCCTTCGCCTCCGAATTGATCTCCCTTCATCGACTGGACGCGAATCTAAAACACGTGTTCCAAAATGGTGGCAGGAAGGGCATTTCATATCACCAGCTCCAATCTTTTTAACTAAATCAAAAAAGCTCTACCTACATCTTATTAAATAGCATTGGATCAGACAAGAAACTTTCAAGCTCTTGTATTTTTGTTATAGATAATTCGACTGAATGAAATGGATTTCTGTCAGTCCGGTCCAATCAAATGATGTTCGAACCGCCAAACAGTGATGGCAGCCATGCCAATAAAAGCTTTTTTATTTTTACATCACTACAATGAATGATTTTAAAAACATCAAAGCCTCTTTTTCATAACGGCTTTGAAGGGGGTAGAATAACTCGGTCCTTTGAGGCCACAAATAAGATGCCTCTAAATACCATTCAATATGAAATATTATTCTTTATTATAATATAAAAAGAGGTGCAGTAAAAAGCTGACACCTCTTTGCATTTCCATTCAAATTTTATTCTGTTTTCACTTTAAAGTGCTTTTGCTTGACCCTGTTTGATTTGAACAGGACCCATACCGCGAGGAATTTCAATATTTTCGCGCGTTTGAGCACCTAAAGCTTCAGAAATGTAATCCGCTGCAATATTTGGATTTAAATCACCGCAAGTGTACACATCAATGCTAGCATATCCATGCTCTGGAAAACTATGAATTGTTAGGTGTGACTCTGAAATGATCACAACTCCGCTTACACCCTGAGGCGCAAACTTATGAAACGCAACCTCCCGGATTTCAGCACCTGATTTTAATGCTGCATTTACAAACGTTTTTTCAATAAATTCCAAGTCATTCAACTTATCAAAGTCGCATCCCCACAGCTCAGAGATAACGTGACGTCCCATTGTTTCCATAGCCATGGATCCCCCTTTATAAATTTTTATGAATTCTTCGCACTCTGGTATGTTTAACTACCACGGGGGAAAGTTAGTCCAAAGAGGTCCTAACCCTTTAAGTAGCCACATTACCTTGCGTTTAAGAAGTTCACGAAAAATAGTATATATGGTTTGATTTGTTTTTGCAACATACTTTGTCAAAAATTTTGCGCTGAAAAAAGTATCCAAACAAAAAGAAGAAGAGGGTCAATCTTTGTAAAGATCAACCCTCCCATCATTTTATACAGCTGCGGCCAATTTATTCAATTTGCTTGCTACAAGTTTTGCTAAATCCACAACGCGGCAAGAGTAGCCCCATTCATTATCATACCATGCAAGCACTTTTACCTTTCTTGTTCCCATAACCATTGTCGTTAAACCGTCGACAATAGCAGAGTGCGGGTTTGTGTTGTAGTCAACCGATACGAGCGGTTCTGAAGAAAAATCTAATATCCCCTTCAGCTTTCCTTGAGAAGCTTGGATAAACGCTTCATTTACCTCTTCAACGGTCACATCGCGTTTTAGATCTACAACAAAGTCTACGAGGGAGACGTTTGGTGTAGGCACTCTTAATGCAAGACCGTGCAATTTTCCTTTTAATTGCGGTAAAACTAAACCGATCGCTTTTGCTGCACCGGTAGTTGTCGGAATGATTGATTGGGCGCACGCTCGCGCTCTTCTTAAATCTTTATGCGGATTATCAATATTTCTTTGATCGTTCGTATATGCGTGGACAGTGGTCATTAAACCATATTCAATGCCAAACTGTTCATCAAGAACTTTTGCAACAGGCGCTAGACAGTTTGTTGTGCAAGAAGCATTCGAAATAATGACATGGTTGTCAGGATCATATTGTTCTTCGTTTACACCGATAACAATCGTTACATCTTCATTTTTTCCAGGTGCTGTTAAAATGACTTTCTTCGCCCCTGCCTCAACATGCATCATCGCTTTTTCACGGGAGTTGAATTTTCCTGTCGCTTCAATCACTATGTCCACATCTAGATCTTTCCAGGGAAGTTCAATAGGATTTCGATTGTTCAAAAGAAGCACTTTATGGCCATTTACAATTAAATGATCTTCTTTTGGAATGACTTCTCCTTCAAATTTCCCATGGTTTGTATCGTATTTAATTAAATGAGCCAATGTTTCTGCTGGATAGCTTGCATTGATTGCTACGATATTCAAATCTCCTTCTAAAATTGCTTTTCTGAATACCATTCGGCCAATTCGGCCGAAACCGTTAATGGCAACCTTAGCACTCATGTGAATATCCCCTTCCGGCATTATGTTACACTTTTTATCTCCTATTCTGTTAATTAGTATATCATATTTATAAAATAACGAAACAATTATTTTAATCGTTTCTTAAAAAATATATACTAAAAATAAAAAAAACCGCTCTATTCACGAGCGGATTAACCAATTCCCCAATTCATGAGAATGTTTTCCAATTGCTGTTCCGTTTCTTCTAATGTTCCATCATTATTGATCACTGCATCGGCAAATTTTACTTTTTCTTTCAAAGGCATTTGTGCATTGATGCGTGATAAAGCTTCTTTCTTCGAAAAATTATTCCTTTTCATTAATCGTTCCAGTTGATTTTTTTCTCCCGTATAAACAACAATCACTTTATCCACTAAATGCTTCAAATTGCTTTCAAATAGAAGGGGAATATCAAGAACTACTGCTTTCGCACCTTCTGAGATCAATTGTTCCTGTCGCCTTTTCATTTCCAGCCTGACCTCAGGATGTACAATACTGTTTAGCTTCTCCCGCTTATCTTCGTTTTGAAATACAATGGAGCCTAATCGAGCTCGGTTGATCGTTAAGTCTTCGTTTAATATTTCTTTTCCGAAAGCATTTACGATCTCTGTATATGCTTTTTTGCCGACTTCTACCACTTCTCTTGCAATTAGATCTGCGTCAATAACTGGAATGCCTCTTTTTTTAAGCATTTCAGACACAGTGCTTTTTCCGCTTGCTATGCCTCCAGTTAATCCAATAATCATTGTCATATCATCATTCTCCTTTATCCTTACATGGCCCAAACACCGATCATTATTAATAATAAACCCGGGATAAATGAAAACTTTTCAAAAAACGAATAGGATGAAGCAAATCGGCCGAATTTCATTCCAATATAAACAAACATCGTGCTCATACAAGTGACGAAAATAGCTGTTAAAAAAGGTTCATACCCTGCTAAAGCCGCACCGATTCCTGCTCCGAATGAATCGAGCGAAAGAGCGATCCCAAGCAGCAAAGCTTCCACGCCTGTAATCTCGCCAGATCGATCCATATCAACTGCAGCAGGCTTTTTCAATATATGAATGACAATGCCTAACGATTTTAATTCCATATTTAAAATCGTTTTTTCACTCTTTTCCTCATCTTTCTCATCCTCTGATTCATTGTTGCGGAAAAAGGAATATAACACAAACATGCCAAGCAAAATGAAAATAGCTCCGCCAAGCCTATCCGTAAAATAGGGAGGAAGAACACTTTGAGCTATTTGTCCGGCCATCATCGCAGCGAGCAACACAATCGCCGAACAGCATGAAATAGTGATAATCGATTTAATTGGAATTTTTACTTTACGCAAACCGAACGCTAAGCCAACAGAAAAACTATCAAGACTGACTGCCAACGCCAATATTAAAACCGATCCGATTTCCGTCATTTTATCAAATGCCCCTTCTTTCCTTTTATTGCTAACATAGTAATATGAAAACCGACTAAAATGTGTTCGCTTAAAGAAGGTGGCATAAATCTTTCTACACTTGGCAAGATGAACAAAAATGTGTGCCTCTTCCCCCAATTTTTATTTTTTGGATAGGGCTTCCGCAAATTTTACATTGTTCTTTTTCTCTTGCATAGACAAATAAGTCCAGTTGAAACATCCCGATTTGCCCTTGTGAATTGACGTAGGATCGGACAGTACTTCCTCCTTTTTCAACTGCTTCCTTCAGCGTTTGAATAATTTCCCGATGCAATATTTTCACTTTTTCCGCTGTCAAATCTTTTGCCAGCCGCTCCGGATGAATGCCTGATCGAAACAATACTTCATCAACGTAAATGTTTCCTAATCCCGCCACTATTTTTTGGTCAAGCAAAACCGTCTTGATGTTTCTAGAGGTAGACTGAAGCTTGCTCATAAGTCTTTCAGCAGTAAATTGTTCCGAAAAAGGCTCCATCCCTAACTGGGACAAAGGAGGATGCTTCTCCTCCTCGCCCTTTTGATACAGATGCATAGTGCCAAATTTGCGAACATCCCGATATCTTAATTCCGTTTCATCTTGAAAGCGAAAAATGACATGTGTGTGAGGTTCAATGGGCTTTATTTTTGGATACAGTCCATATCTTCCTTCCATTCGTAAATGTGATACAAGAACATAACGATCTAAATAAAATTTTAAAAATTTCCCTCTTCTTCCGATTTCATTGATTGTTTCCCCTCTCAAAACGCGGCAAAACTGCTCTGCGTCTTCGGGACGTTTGATGATTTTCGGCCATGATACGATAACTTCATCGATGACTTTTCCTATGACAAGCTCCCTTAATGTTTTTCGAATCGTTTCTACTTCAGGAAGCTCAGGCATTATGTTCACCCCTTATCTACACTCGAAAAAGGCGGGGGAGCTTCCCTTTCCGCCTTTTTCAAATTATTTCGCTTCATACCACGTAGAACCGTAAGAATAATCAACCTTTAACGGCACTTTTAGCTGAATGGCATTTTCCATTACTTCCGGAACAAGCTTTTCTAAAATTTCAATTTCATCCTTTGGCGCTTCAAACACCAATTCGTCATGAACTTGAAGCAGCAGCCTCGTTTGCAAATTTCGTTTTTCAATTTCTTGCGCCATATCGATCATCGCTTTTTTGATAATATCCGCTGCACTTCCTTGAATCGGAGTATTCATGGCTGTTCGCTCGGCAAAGCTTCTGATATTGAAATTTCTGCTCGTAATTTCCGGAATATATCTCCGACGCTGCATTAGTGTCGTTACATAGCCTTTTTGCTTCGCCTCTTGGATTATGCCATCCATATATTCTTTAACACCTTTATAAATTTCAAAATATTTTTTAATAAATTCACCAGCTTCTTTTCGGGTAATTCCTAAGTTTTGCGACAATCCGTAATCGCTGATTCCGTAAACAATCCCGAAATTAACTGCTTTTGCCTGTCTTCTCATGTTGGAGGTCACTTTATCTTCTTCGACATGGAACACATCGATCGCCGTTTTTGTATGAATATCAAGATCTTGTTGAAACGCTTCAATCAATTTTTCATCTCCAGATATATGCGCAAGCACTCGCAGTTCAATCTGGGAATAGTCCGCAGCAAAAATGACCCAATCTTTTTCAGAAGGGATAAATGCTTGACGAATTTTGCGGCCTTCCTCAAGGCGAATCGGAATGTTTTGCAAATTCGGGTCTGTGGAGCTTAATCTTCCGGTTTGCGTTAATGCTTGATTAAATCGGGTGTGGATTTTATGCGTATCACGATGGACAACCTTCAGCAGCCCTTCAATATACGTCGATTGAAGCTTTCCGAGCTGCCGGTAATGCAAAATTTTCTCCACAATTTCGTGTTGTCCTCTCAATTTTTCTAAAACGTCCGCAGAGGTCGAATACCCCGTTTTGGTCTTTTTCAAAACCGGTAGATTGAGCTTTTCAAATAAAATCGGCCCAAGCTGCTTCGGAGAATTAATGTTAAATGACACTCCAGCTAGACGATGAATATCCTTTTCTAATTGCTTCAGCTGTTCATCAAGCTCTTTTCCCATTTCTTTCAGACGGTTGACGTCTATCTTTACTCCTGTTGTTTCCATGTCAGATAAAATGGCTGACAGCGGAAGCTCCAATTCGCTGAATAAATGAAATTGTTCATTTTCTTCTAATTCTTGTATTAATAATTCTTCCAGCTCATAAATGGCTAACGCTTTTCTGGCAAGATGTTCGCCTAAAATGTCTTCATCAGGGATATGACGTTTAGCGCCTTTTCCGTAAATCACTTCATCCTTTTGAACTAAATGTTTATTTTTTGTCTTGGCAAGCTCGGCTATGTCGTCAATCGATTCAGACGGGTTTAAAATGTATGAGGCAATGAGAACATCAAACTCAATACCTGCTAAATCAATGTTTCGCCAGCGCAGCGCCACAATTGATTTTTTCGCATCATACACCACTTTCCGCTTTGTTTCATCCTTCACCCATTCTATGAACTCTTTTGAATGTAGCGCAATTTCGGCTGGAATATAAAAACATCCATTTTCGTTTGCGATAGAAAACCCGATGATTTCTCCAGTATGATAATTTTCATCAATGATTTCCACTAAAAGAGCTGCCTTCTCTGATAAAACCTTGTCTGACAGCTTTTCAACTTTTTCGAACTTAATCGTCGGCATTTCATCCGCTTCTTCATTCTCATGCTCTCCCATTTTGTCTAGGAGCGATTGGAAGCCTAGTTCCTTAAAAATTTTCACTACTTTTTCTTTGTCATAGCCTTTATACTCAAGGTCTTGAATTTTTATTTCGACAGGAGCTTCACAATTAATTGTCGCAAGCTGTTTGCTCATTAATGCTTGCTCTTTATAGTTTTGTAAGTTTTCCTTTAATTTTTTTCCATTTACTTCTTCAATCGAATTTAAAATATTTTCGACTGTCTCAAACTGTTTCAGCAATTTAATCGCGGTTTTCTCTCCAACGCCGGGCACACCTGGGATATTATCTGATTGATCGCCCATCAATCCTTTCAAATCAATAATTTGTGCCGGGCTTAGCCCATACTTCTCTTGAATCGATTCAGGCGTGTTCGGTTCAACATCCGTAATTCCTTTTTTCGTGATGGAAACGGTCGTTTTTTCAGTTGCCAGCTGTGTTAAATCCTTATCTCCGGAAATAATTTTCACTTCAAAATCTTGCTTCTCAGCTTGTCTCGCAACTGTTCCAATAATATCATCAGCCTCATAATTTTCGAGCTCATATGTTGTAATTTTGTAGGCATCAAGCAAATCCCGTATAAATGGTAGCTGCTCCGACAATTCAGGCGGGGTTTTTTGCCGAGTTCCTTTATATTCTTTAAAAGTTTTATGCCGGAACGTTGTTTTCCCTGCATCAAATGCAACAAGGATATGTGTCGGTTTTTCTTCCTCCAGTACTTTTAACAGCATATTTGTAAAGCCGTAAATTGCATTCGTATAAATCCCCTTATCATTATTTAAAAGCGGCAAAGCGAAAAACGCTCTGTAAGCAATACTGTTTCCATCAATTAAAACTAGCTTCTTTGTCACTACTACTAGCCTCCTTCAACTAAAAAAGCCATGCCTTCCTTCTATTCTACCATTACTTTCAGCAGAAGAAAAAACATGGCTTATCGATTTTATTCTGTTTCTCCCATTAATATTTTGGCGTATGGAGAATCGAACGGGAGAACGATGACTGTTTCACCGTCGATTGTTTTCTTGTAGGATTGAAGTGTTCTATATAATTCATAAAATTTAGGATCTTTTGAATAAGCCTGGTTATAGAGCTTCGCCGCCTCCGCCTCTCCATGACCGCGGATGGTTTCAGCTTGAGCTTCAGCTTTTGCCAGCATTTCTTTTACTTGTCTGTCCGTTTCAGCAACAATTCGATTTTTTTCTGCATCCCCCATCGATAAATATTCTTGGGCTTTTGATTCCCGCTCTGATATCATCCTAGTAAATACCGATTTTTCATTTGCTTCCGGCAAATCCGTCCGTTTAATTCTTACATCAACCACCTTAATGCCGAAATGATTTTGTTCAAGCAGGTTATTAACAATATTTGTGATTTTGTCATTGAGGCTCCCGCGGGAAGACTTTTCATCATTAATAATTTCATCATAATTCAGTTTTCCAAGCTGCGATCTCACAGTGGAAAAGATAAATTCCGACATTTTTGCCTCTGCATTGACAACTGTTCTTGCATTGGCGATCATTTCTTTCGGATCTTCGATTCTCCAAACCGCATAGTTGTCAATTAATATTCGTTTTTTATCCTTTGTATTGATTTCCGCTTCCTCCACATCATACGTTAATTGATGCTTTGGAAGACTTTCAACTGTTTGTATGAAAGGAATTTTTAAATGGAGGCCGGGCTTCTCTATAATTTTTACAACTTCGCCAAATTGACGAACGACTTTATATTCATTTTCTTTCACAACAAAAACGTTGCTGAATAAAAATAGCAAACACGCAAATAAACCGGCTATAACAGACCCTAGGCGTATGTATTTCTTCCATTCAAAATTAATTTTCTTTTCATTCTTGTCCATTGTTTTCACCTCTTTTTTGCGTGTTCTCACTCGATTGATCAGCTTTTTGCTGACTTTGCTGATCATTAGGCAGCACTTGCTGCATAGGCTGAACAGGAAAATACTTCATTGTATTTCCATCATCCTTCATAATGTAAATTTGCGCATTTGGCAGCACGCTGTCTATTGTTTCTAAAATTAGACGTTTTTCTGTGATTTCTTTCGAATTTTTGTATTCATTGTATAAAGAATTAAATAGTGCGACTTCCCCTTTCGCTTGTTCAATTCTGGACGCTCTGTCCCCTTCAGCTTTGGAGATGATTGCATCGCGCTCTCCTTCTGCCTCTTTTGTTCGTTTATTCCTATATTTATTGGCTTCGTTTATTTTCGTATTCATCATTTCTCTTGCATCCGTAACGTTTGTAAACGCCTTTCGAACTTCTTCGTTCGGCAAATCAACATCCTGCAATTTGACCGCAATGATTGAAATGCCAATATCATACTTTTTCATCAACGAGCTTAATAATTCTTGCACTTGAGCTTCAATTTCCACTTTTCCGCTCGTTAAAGCATTGTCAATTTTTGTGCTTCCAATAATGCTTCTTAACGAAGCAGATGTTGCATCCCGCAAAATTTCCTTTGGATTTTCAGCATTGAACAAATATTTTGCCGGATTCGTTATTTTCCATTGAACGACCATATCTGCTAACACAATGTTTTCATCGCCTGTAATCATTTTTGTTTCCTTTGGAAAAGACTCAACTTTTCCATCTTTTTCTTTATATCCAAATTGTAAACTGAATGTTTCTTTGGATAGTTTTTTTACCGATTGAATCGGCCATGGCCATTTAAAATGAAGCCCAGGCTCAGTTATACCCTCTTCCACTTTTCCAAATGTAGTAATAACCGCTTGTTCCGACTCGTCTACAGTATACCAGGAAGTAATCGCAGCAAGACCGAGAATGCTGATCAGAAAAATAAATCCAATAATTGTTAATAATCTTCTTATGCTTACCATTATATCCCCCCATCTCTCTCTATTTATTATTTCATACGAAAAAAGTACGATTTTGTTTCATTTAAAAAACGCAGCCATAAAAAAAAGACGGAAACGTAATTGTTTCCATCTGCAAATGGGCTCCTTGGATGAAGGGGTTTTCGAATGCCATTTTAACAATCAAATGTTAACTTAGCATAAATTGGATGTAAATCTTATGTTAAACTATTCATTGTATCTTTGAAAAGTCACAGTAAAAGTCGTTCCAACACCAACGGTGCTTTTGACTGTCAAATTTGCTTGGTGGGCTTCTACTAAATGTTTTACGATCGCAAGCCCTAAACCAGTTCCACCTGAGTTTCTGCTTCTAGCTTTATCAACTCTATAAAAACGCTCAAAAATTCTAGGAATTTCCTCTTCTCTAATTCCAATTCCGGTGTCTTGAACAGAAATGGCTACTTCATCATGTCCAGCCTTAACAGAAAGGGTCACTTTTCCGCCAGCTGGCGTATACATAATTCCGTTGCTGGCTAAGTTTATAAAAATTTGCTTCAGCCGATGAGGATCGCCTTCAATAAAAACAGGCTCGTCTGGAACATCCAATATAAAATCAATATTTTTTTCTTTCGCTTTTCTATCTAGCAAATGATGAATTTCTTTTAAAAACTCGTTTACATTGCATTTTCTAAGCTCCAGCTGAAAGCCCTGCTGCTCGATTTTTGATAAATCTAATAAATCTTGAATTAAAGATTGCATTCGTTCGCTTTCTTTTAAAATGATGGATAAAAAAAAGTGCAATGTTTGTTCATCTTTCATGGCGCCATCCAGCAATGTTTCAGAAAACCCTTTGATGGAGGTGATCGGTGTTTTTAATTCATGAGATACATTTGCTACAAAATCTTTTCGTATTTGTTCAAGCTTTTTCAATTCGGTAATATCGTGAAAAACAAGAACGACGCCTTTCCATACTTCACTTTTTCCAATGATCGGAGCACCGTAAACTTCAAAATGCTTTCTTTCGATGTTAACAGGAAGCATAATATGCTTTCTTATATTTGATTCCGTCAAAAAAATTTCTTCGACCATTTGAATAATTTCTTTATATGCGATCGCTTCTTGGTAAGATTTATATAAATAATCCTCTTGATTAATTTGAAAAATTTCTTTAAAGGCTTTATTCATCAGGCTAATATAGCCACGTTCATCAATGAAAAGAAGACCGCTTCCCATGTTTTCAATCAATGTTTGCAGCCTTTCCTGGTGCAATTCCTGGGTTCTTGTCATGTCTTGAAGGTTGCGTGCCAAAATGTTGATGGATTTGCTCAACATACTCGTTTCGTCGCCTGATGAATTTTCATATGTTCTCGCTTTGTAATTTCCTTTTGCAAGCTCCATCGCCACTTCTGTCGCCGATTCGATCGGTTTCGTATACTGCTTCATAATGCGGGTGCCAAAAATTAAAATGATCGTTAATGCCGCAATAAGACTCCCTATAATGAAAAACCAAATTTCTTTATTCATCGCTTCGAAATATTTGATGGAAGTCCCGAAAACTAAAAATCCCTTTCGTTCATCTTGTTGAAAGATGGGAATACCGTAAAATAACAAATCAGCTTGATCGAGACCTAGGCGAAATCCTTCCTTTGCATTTCGGTGGTTGGTCAAGATCAGTTCTGATAACCTTTCGTCGCTTTGATGAAAGCTAGGACCTGTTTTAAAAACGATGTTTCCGTCCATATCCATAAAAAGAAGGAGTGAGTTTAACTTTTCGCTCATTTCCTCCATTTTATGCTTCATTTCGGTAGAACCGATCTTTTCATTCTCAATGACCAGCTTGATCAACTCGGCTTCTTTTTTAAATTGCTTCTCATAATTGATGAAGTAAAACGATTGAAATAATTGTCCTAAAATAAATCCAAAACCAAGCAGAACAGTAATAATTAATGCTGTAAACGCAAGAAGCAGTTTTGAACGGAACTTACTCATTTAGCTTTGGATCCTCCAGTTTGTAGCCTAGACCTCTGATCGTTTTAATATATTCAGGCTTTTTCGTATTCCGTTCAATTTTTTCTCTTAAATGGCTGATATGAACATCCACTATTCTTGTATCACCGGCAAAATCATAATTCCAAACAGCGCTTAATAACTGATCCCTTGTCAAAACTCGGCCTTTATGTTTCGCAAGATAAAGAAGCAGTTCAAACTCTTTCGGTGTAAAGTCAAGTCTTTCTTGTTCAAAATAAGCTTCATATCGTTCAGGCATAATTTTTAAATCACCGATAATAATGTTGTTTTCTTCCGCTTCTTTTTTTACATGCATGTGAGCATCTTCTGATCTGACACGCCGCAGGATTGCTTTTACCCGAGCGATAATTTCTCTTGGACTGAACGGTTTTGTCATGTAATCGTCCGCACCTAACTCAAGCCCAAGCACCTTATCAAATTCATCATCTTTTGCCGTAAGCATTAAAATGGGCGTCATCACTTTGCGCTGTCTAAGCTGTTTACAAATTTCCATACCATCTATACTCGGGAGCATTAAATCAAGCACAATTAAATCCGGTGCATCTGTAATTGCTTTTTCAAATCCTTCGCTTCCATCCTGAGCAGTAATGACTTCATAGCCTGCTTGTTCAAGATTATACTGAAGAAGAGTGACAATCGATTGTTCATCATCCACTACTAATATTTTTTTACTCATAAAATCCTCCAATAATTTTCTCCTACTGTTCTTATTATTCTTTATTATTATTATAGTCCACGAAGCAGAAAGAACCAATACAAGAAAAGCTGCTTTCAGAAGATTTTAAAGAATCGATAGAAACATGATGGAGCGGTTTTGAAGCGGAAATTGAAAAAGCGGACGAATTTTCTATGCAAACTCTCTTTTTTCTTTTATAAGAAAAAGGAGGAACATAACATGTCCTCCTTTTTCTATCATGCACTATATTAATGCTTTCATAACATTTCTTACAGATTCCGCAGATTTTTCCAAAGCTGCTTTTTCTTCATCCGTCAGTTCAAGCTCAATAATTTGCTCTAAGCCATTGCCTCCAAGAATTGTTGGAACGCCTAAATAAATACCTTCAAAACCGTATTCTCCTTCTAAATATGCAATGGCAGGCAATACGCGGCGCTGATCTTTAACAATCGCTTCCACCATTTCTACAAGAGATGCGGCTGGTGCGTAGTATGCGCTTCCGTTTCCAAGCAGGTTAACAATTTCTCCCCCGCCTTTTCTAGTTCTTTCAACAATCGCATCCAAGCGCTCTTTCGGAATTAATTTTTCTAACGGAATGCCCCCTGCGTATGAATAGCGAACTAATGGCACCATATCATCTCCGTGGCCGCCTAACACAAATCCTGTAATGTCTTTGACTGATAAATTCAATTCTTGAGCAACAAATGTACGGAATCTTGCGGTATCTAAAACTCCAGATTGACCGATGACGCGGTGTTTTGGAAATCCGGATTCTTTATAAACAGTGTAAGTCATTGCATCAACCGGATTTGTCAGCACAATGATAATGGAATTTGGGGAATATTTTACAACTTCTTTTGTGACGCTTTTCATTACTTTTTGGTTGGTCTGCACTAAATCGTCTCGACTCATTCCAGGTTTTCTTGCAATTCCTGCCGTGATCACAACAATATCGGAATCAGCCGTTTCCTCATAGTTTGATGTTCCGATAATGTTCGCATCAAATCCAAGAACAGGGCTTGATTCAAGCATGTCTAACGCTTTCCCTTTTGTCGGATTCTCTGCTTGCGGAATGTCAACGAGCACAACATCTCCCAGCTCTTTTTTTGCCAGCAAAAAAGCTGTTGTCGCACCAGTAAATCCAGCACCAATGACAGAAATTTTCTTTCTTTTAATCGCCATTTCAAGCATCCATCCTCTCTTTTATGTAAGTGATTTTTTCAAAAATGAATCTAAATGGAGAGCTACTTCGTAAAGAAGCAGCTCTCAGTTCTTTGTTTAACCCATGTTTTTAATCAATTCATTGCCGAATTCAGAGCATTTTACTTCCGTAGCTCCGTCCATGAGGCGTGCAAAGTCATAGGTGACAACTTTTGAAGCGATCGTTTTTTCCATTGCTTGAATGATTAAATCAGCTGCTTCTTTCCAGCCTAAATGTTCGAGCATAAGCACTCCAGAAAGAATTACGGAAGATGGATTCACTTTATCAAGTCCGGCGTATTTTGGTGCTGTACCGTGTGTTGCTTCAAAAATCGCATGCCCTGTCTCGTAGTTAATGTTTGCTCCTGGAGCAATACCGATTCCGCCTACTTGTGCAGCCAAAGCATCCGAAATGTAGTCTCCATTTAAATTCATCGTTGCTACTACATCAAACTCGCGCGGACGAGTAAGAATTTGCTGTAGGAAAATATCTGCAATTGCATCTTTAATTATAATTTTTCCAGCTTTTTCTGCTTCTTCTTGCGCTTTGTTAGCCGCTTCTTTTCCTTCTTTTTCAACAATGCGGTCATACTCAGCCCATGTGAATACTTTATCGCCAAACTCTTGCTCAGCCAATTCATATCCCCAATTTTTAAACGCGCCTTCTGTAAATTTCATAATGTTCCCTTTATGAACAAGGGTGACAGATTTTCTTCCGTGTTCAATTGCATAGTTAATGGCCGCCCGGACAAGCCGTTTCGTTCCTTCTTCAGAAATAGGCTTAATGCCGATTCCGGACGTTTCAGGGAAACGGATTTTGTTTACTCCCAGCTCTTTTTGTAAAAATTCAATGACTTTTTTTACTTCTTCTGTCCCTTTTGCATACTCTATGCCAGCATAGATGTCTTCGGTATTTTCACGGAAAATTACCATGTCTGTATCTTGAGGACGTTTTACAGGGGAAGGAACTCCGTTGAAATAACGGACAGGTCTTAAGCACACAAATAAATCCAGCTCTTGGCGAAGAGCAACGTTTAAAGAACGGATTCCTCCACCTACAGGAGTTGTTAACGGACCTTTGATCGCAATCATATACTCGCGTATCACATCAAGCGTTTCTTGAGGAAGCCATTCCCCAGTCTCTTTAAAAGCTTTTTCACCAGCAAGCACTTCTTTCCAAACGATTTTCTTTTCGCCATTGTATGCTTTTTCTACAGCTGCTTCCAGCACTTTTGACGCAGCTCTCCAAATATCAGGACCAGTGCCGTCTCCTTCAATAAACGGAATTATAGGATCATTTGGAACGTTTAAAGTACCATTTGTCATTGTAATTTTTTGACCTTCTGCCACAATCATTACCTCCTAAATATGTATTCTCTATTTGTGTATAAAAGCATGGCCATGCTTAACAGGGAAGAAAAAGGAATCCCTTTTCTATTTTACCTGTTAGCTGCGCTTTTCGATAGGGATAAATACTTGTTTTTCTGGTCCTGTATATTCCGCACGAGGACGAATCAATCGATTGTTTTCATATTGCTCTAAAATATGGGCTAACCATCCAGATGTGCGGCTTATTGCAAAAATCGGCGTAAATAAATCATGATCAATACCTAAGCAATGGTATACAGACGCTGAATAAAAATCAACATTCGGCGGTAAAGATTTTTCAGATGTTACGATTTCCTCAATTTTAGTTGACATTTCATACCATTTCGTTTCACCGGTGATTTCTGTTAGTCTGCGGGACATTTCTTTTAAATGTTTGGCACGAGGATCCCCTTTGCGATAAACTCGATGACCAAATCCCATAATTTTTTCTTTGTTTGCTAATTTTTCGCGAATGTAAGATTCTACATTTTCAGGTTCACCAATTTCTGTTAACATTCGCATAACGCGTTCGTTCGCACCGCCATGCAACGGTCCTTTCAATGCTCCAATTGCCGCAGTAATTCCGGAATAAATGTCCGAAAGCGTTGCCACACATACTCTTGCAGTAAATGTCGAAGCATTCAATTCATGGTCTGCATGAAGAACGAGCGCTTTGTTGAAGGCTTCAATGGAAGTTTGATCAGGTTCTTCACCTTTTAACATATATAAGAAATTAGCGGCAAAGCCTAAATCTGTTCTCGGTTGAACAGGCTCCAATCCTTTGCGGATGCGGGCAAAAGCAGCGACAATTGTAGAAATTTTCGCCTGCAATCGAATTGCTTTTCGATAATTTGCCTCATCAGACATGTTGTCCGCTTCTTCGTCATACAATCCAAGCAAAGATACAGCTGTTCTCAAAGCTGCCATCGGATGAACTTTATCAATCGGATAAGTTTTAAAATGTTCTAATATTTCATTCGGTATCGACGCATTCTCAGCAAGCTGCTTTCTTAATTCCTCTAATTGCTCCTTATTCGGAAGCTTTCGATGCCAAAGCAGGTAAACAACTTCTTCAAAGCTTGCGTTTTGAGCTAAATCGTCAATATTGTAACCAACATATGTCAATGTATCATCAATAATAGAACTTATTGATGAAGTTGTGGCTACCACGCCCTCTAGTCCACGCGTTGCTGTCATGGCTATCTCCCCTTTACATAAAAATTTTCAACTGCAATTCAAATAGAAATAAACAAAATTCATAAAACTTTCATTTTTTCACAAAAAGAAAATGCTTTCATTTCTTTTGTGAAATATTTTTTATCAGTGAAATGATCACCAAACATATGAATTAAAAAATACACCTCTATTATAAACAATTATCAGACTTTTGTGAATCAGATAAATAAGATATTTTTTACGGAATTCTTTTTTTTAATAAAAAAATCTTATAGAATTGAATAAGAATTACTTATTTCAGCATAATAAATCTTTTATTGAATTATGGCCGAATAATATGGATCGTATGTTTATCAATCCATTTTTTTATGAATTGAATAAGAAAAGGTTTTATCCAATTTCTTGTGATTGGAAATAAAAGAAACAAACCGACGATATCCGAAATAAATCCCGGCGTCAATAGCATGATTCCTCCGACTAAAATAGCAATTGCATCCAAAATGGCATTGCTTGGAATGCGCCCATATTGAATTTCCTTTTGAAGATTTCGCACAGCCTGAATTCCTTGTTTTTTCGCCAAATAAGCCCCAACAAAGCCTGTTAAGATAATCAATAGCACAGTCGGAAGCACCCCGATCGTCTTTCCAGATAAAAGCAAAACCCCTATTTCACAAGCCGGTGCAACAATAAAAAAAATCAATAATGCTCGCATATGCTATCTCCTCCATATATAAAATACCCGTTCCCTACTCTTTACTATACAAAAGGGAGATGTAAAATGCTCGTTTCTTAATCTTTACTATACAAAAAAAGAGAAGGAACTGAAATCCTTCTCCTTTCAATCAAAATTATAGAACGCTCGCATGTCCTTTATATATCATCCCTTGTATTGCATCCACAGTGACTTCCATACCATCCTTCAAAATTTCTGTTGCATTTTCTACCCCGACAATGACTGGAATGCCAAGGCTCAAACCGACTACGGCCGCATGGCACGTTAAGCCGCCTTCTTCCGTAACAAGTGCAGCTGCTTTTTCAATCGCTTCCATCATGTATTTGTCGGTTCCATTCGTAACGAGAATTGAACCTTTCACCATTTTCTCAACAGCTTCTTTACTATTCTTTGCAACGATAACCTTTCCAAATGCCGATGCTCGTCCAATCCCTTGACCTTTTCCTAAAACATCGCCAACAACATGGACTTTCATCAGATTTGTGGAACCTGTTTCTCCTACAGGTACTCCGGCTGTAATAATCACTCGATCTCCATGTGTAATAATTCCAGTGTTTATAGATTCACGCACAGCTATGTCAAGCATTTCATCTGTTGTTGTAGCAATTTGTCCTATTGTTGGATGCACACCCCATACAAGGGCAAGCTTACGGCATACTTTACTGCTGGATGTTACTGCAATAATCGGTGCTTTTGGCCGATATTTCGAAATCATTTTGGCCGTATAGCCGCTGACTGTTGGCGTGATAATGGCCGAAACGTCCAAATTTATCGCCGTATAAGCTA
The DNA here is from genome assembly GCF_038000355.1 of Aeribacillus sp. FSL M8-0235. Classification (NCBI taxonomy): domain Bacteria; kingdom Bacillati; phylum Bacillota; class Bacilli; order Caryophanales; family Bacillaceae; genus Aeribacillus; species Aeribacillus sp. FSL M8-0235. The sequence goes on from NZ_JBBOBW010000001.1 coordinate 2,844,061, forward strand.
CTGATTGTCCAATTGCATTTGTGATCGTTGAATCAGCAACTTTCGTATGTTTCGTTAAGGCTTGGCGATAATCTAAAGCTTGTTCAACGCGGGAAGCAATTTTATGCATCGTCTCCACTGCTTCTACCGGATATAAACCGGCAGCTGTCTCGCCTGAAAGCATAATTGCATCGGTTCCATCAAAAATAGCGTTTGCTACATCGCTGGCTTCCGCCCGGGTAGGTCTTGGGTTTCGCTGCATCGAATCAAGCATTTGAGTAGCAGTAATAACAGGTTTTCCTAATTGATTGCATTTGCGAATCAGTTCTTTTTGGACAAGCGGAACATCTTCAGCGGGAATTTCTACTCCTAAATCTCCTCGAGCAACCATTAGCCCGTCGGAAACTTCCAAAATTTGATCAATATTGTCAACGCCTTCTTGATTTTCTATTTTCGGGATAATTTGAATATCGTCAGCTTGGTGCTCCTCCAGCAGTTGACGAATTTCCAATACATCGGAAGCGCGGCGAACAAATGATGCAGCGATAAAATCGACTCCCTGCTCAATGCCAAACAAAATATCTTTTGCATCTTTCTCCGTAATTCCAGGAAGATTGACACTAACTCCAGGAACATTGACTCCTTTTTTATTTTTCAAAATTCCGCTGTTTAATACCTTCGTTTCAATTTCCTGTTTTTCTTTATCAATCTTTGTAACTTCTAAACCAATTAATCCGTCATCAAGCAATATTTTAGAACCAACGGACACATCATTGATTAATCCTTTATATGTAACCGAAATTTTTTCTTTCGTGCCGACAACCTCTTCCATTGAAATAAGAAGGCGGGATCCTGCTTCTAATTGTATCTCCCCGTTTTCCATTGTATGCGTTCGAATCTCAGGGCCTTTTGTGTCCAATAATATTGCAACACTTTTGCCCAAGCGCTTCGCTGCCTCCCGAATGTTTTGAATTCTCGCTTTATGCTCCTCATGATCTCCATGCGAAAAATTGAGCCGAGCCACATTCATGCCGGCCTTAATTAGTTTTTCCAACATTTCGATGCTCTCGCTTGCAGGACCTATTGTACAAACAATTTTCGTTTTTCGCATAAATTGGCATACCTCCTAAACATTATGAAAACGATCCCATGTTCATACTTTATATAGAAAGTTCTTTTGAAAGCTTGTACATTGACTTATCAACCGTATGAGGCTGATCCAAAATTTCTAAAATGTCATGATCCACAAGCTGATTATTTTGGATGCCTACACATCGTCCGCCTTTACCATTAAGAAGCAGTTCCACCGCATAAGCGCCTAGTCTGCTTGCCAATACTCTATCAAATGCGGTAGGCGATCCGCCGCGTTGAATGTGGCCTAATACAGAAACACGCGTTTCAAAGTTTGTCATCTCTTTGATCTTTTGGCCTATTTCGACGCCGCTTCCCACACCTTCAGCGACAATAATAATACTATGTTTTTTCCCTCTTTCATGACCTCGTTTTAATCGATCGATGATTTCCTCTATTTTGAAATCTGCTTCCGGAATTAAAATGGTTTCCGCACCTCCGGCAAGCCCGGACCATAAAGCAATGTCACCGGCATCCCGACCCATTACTTCTATTACGTATGTACGCTCATGGGAGGTAGCTGTATCACGAATTTTATCAATTGCTTGTATCACCGTATTAAGTGCTGTATCAAAACCGATCGTATAGTCAGTTCCAGGTATGTCATTGTCGATGGTGCCCGGCACCCCAACGCATGGATATCCATGTTCAGTCAACTTTTTTGCGCCCATGTAGGAGCCGTTTCCGCCAATAACGACAAGACCTTCAATCCCGAATTTCTTCAATTGTTCAATTCCTTTTTTTTGTCCTTCGATTGTTTTAAATTCTTCGCACCGTGCCGTATAGAGCATCGTTCCACCGCGATGAATGATGTCACCTACTGAACCAAGTTCAAGCTTTTGAATTTTTCCCGAAATAAGACCTGAGTAACCATTATAAATTCCATAAACTTCTAATCCATGAAAAATTCCTTTGCGGACAACGGCACGAATTGCAGCGTTCATACCAGGAGAATCGCCGCCGCTCGTTAAAACGCCGATTTTTTTCATAATTTCACCTCTCTTGGACTGCTCAAACAAAGCTTACATAAAATAATGATCATATTATCTGATAATCGTTGAGCATAGTAAGCTTAGAATAGTTAAATTCTTTATTATTATACACAAAAAGAAGCGATGCGAAAGATAAAAATAAAAAAATAACGTGCGGCTCCATCAAGGAGCGCACGTTACTGCGTATTTGTCACTTGTTCGTCAATAACGGCCCCAATACTTTTAAATTTTTCGTACCGATGCCTTATCAGCTCTTCTCCGCTCATATTGGTCAATTCTTTTAATGATCGTTTTAAAGCCTGTTCAATGTGTTTAGCTTGCAATTGGACATCCCTATGTGCCCCGCCTTTTACTTCCGGAATGATATCATCAATAACACCAAGCTCTTTTAAATCTTGGGCAGTGATCTTCATTGTTTCTGCCGCTTTTTTAGCTAAGCCGGCATCCTTCCATAATAGGGCGGCAGCCCCTTCGGGAGAAATAACTGAATAAGTAGAATTTTCCAACATATATATATGATTTCCTACTCCTAATGCTAATGCGCCGCCGCTTCCCCCTTCTCCAATGACAATACATATAATTGGAACAGAAAAACCGGCCATTTCAAACAAATTTCTGGCAATTGCTTCACTTTGTCCCCGCTCTTCTGCAGCTTTTCCTGGGTAAGCTCCTTTTGTATCGATAAACGTAATAATAGGGCGGTTAAACTTGTTCGCCTGTTTCATAAGGCGCAATGCTTTACGGTAACCTTCAGGATGCGGCATACCAAAATTTCTTCGGATATTGTCTTTCGTATCTTTTCCTCTTTGCTGCCCGATTACCGTTACAGGGATCCCATGAAATTTTGCAACGCCTCCTACAATCGCTTCGTCATCACCAAAATATCTGTCTCCGTGGCATTCGAAAAAATTTTCAAATAACAGCTCAATATAATCAAGCGTTGTAGGGCGATTCGGATGGCGTGCGATTTGGACGCGATTCCACGGGGAGAGGTGATCATATATTTCCTTTTCTAAATTTTTTAGTCTTGTTTCCAGCTTTTCAATTTCAGCCGACAAATCTACATCCGCTGTTTTTGTAAATTCCTTTAATTCATGAATTTTTTTCTTTAATTCTATAATCGGCTTTTCAAATTCCAGTTCTCCTACCAATCTACATCCCCCTTTGCTTGGTGTATATCCAAGAGGTTGATTAACGTATCCCGCAGTTGGTGGCGGTGCAATACAGAATCAAGCTGCCCATGCTTCAGCAGAAATTCAGCAGTTTGGAAATCTTCCGGAAGCTCTTCTCTGATCGTTTGTTCTATGATTCTGCGCCCTGCAAAACCGATTAATGCACCAGGCTCGGCAAAATTGTAGTCACCTAAAGAAGCGAAGCTAGCCGATACTCCCCCTGTAGTCGGATGGGTCATAACCGAAATAATGAGTCCGCCTTCATCGCTGAATAATTTTAAAGCAGCGCTAGTTTTCGCCATCTGCATTAAACTGAGGACGCCTTCTTGCATACGAGCACCGCCTGAAGCTGTGAAAATAATAAAGGGGATGTTTTTTTTCTTCGCTTTTTCAATTGCCCTTGTAATTTTTTCGCCAACTACCGAACCCATGCTCCCCATGCGAAAACTTGCATCCATAACGGCAATCACTACTGGAAATCCGCCGATTGTTCCTTCGCCTGTCACGACAGCTTCATTTAGCTTCGTTTTCTCTTTGTCTTTTTCTAGCTTTTCTAAATACCCTTCAAAATTAAGAGGGTTTTCAGAACGCATATCGCTGTCATATTCTAAAAAGCTGCCATGATCTAAAAGGCTGGCAATTCTTTCTCTCGCTCCCATTTGAAAATGGTAGCCGCAGTTGTTGCACACTTTTAAATTTTTTTCAATTTCTTTTGAGTACATAATCTTTTTACATTTTGGACATTTTGTCATAATACCTTCAGGAACATCATATTTTGCATGTCCGGAAGGGATCGATGCATATTTTTTCTTTTTTGAAAAAATGTTTTTTATCAAAATAGAACCTCCCTTTTTGGCTGAATAATGTCTTCATTGCAAGGGATGACACCTTCAATCAATCTTAAATCTTCCGGATCTTCTTCCTATATCTTTTGAGAGGTATTCAAATATTATAAATATATCATATTTTTCTTTCTCCCAACAGCAGAGAAGAGAGGTTTCTCATTCTTTCGCCATTTGTAGCCGCTTTTATTTTCCAATAATAGCAAGCTTTCTTGTTTTTTCCGCAACTTCTTCCGGATCTACTTTTATGCGTGCAACACCTGTTTCCATTGCCGTTTTCGCAACAGCTGCAGCAACACATGGTGCAACCCTTGGATCAAACGGCGCCGGAATAACATAATCAGGACGAAGCTCATCTTCCTTAATAAGAGAAGCAATCGCTTCAGCAGCAGCCATTTTCATCTGTTCATTTATATGTGTTGCTCTTACATCCAATGCTCCACGGAAAATCCCTGGAAATGCTAAAACGTTATTCACCTGGTTAGGGAAATCTGAACGTCCTGTTCCAATGACTTTTGCTCCAGCTTCTTTCGCATCGTCAGGCATAATTTCCGGATCTGGATTGGCCATAGCGAAAATGATCGGATTATCCGCCATTAATTTTACCATTTCTTTTGTTAGGGCTCCTGCGACTGACACACCGATAAAAACATCCGCTCCTTCGATTACATCGGCCAAAGAGCCCTCTAAGCGATCATGATTTGTATATTTAGCCACTTCAGCTTTTATGCTGTTCATTCCGTAAGGGCGTCCGTCGAAAATGGCTCCTTTTGAATCGCACAAAATAATGTCACGAACACCATAGCGATATAATAATTTTATAATAGCTATTCCAGCCGCTCCTGCTCCGTTTGCGACAACTTTAATATTTGACATCTCTTTGCCGACCAGCTTCAACGCATTTAATAAACCAGCGACAGTTACAATGGCGGTTCCGTGTTGATCGTCATGGAAAATCGGAATGTTCGTTTCCTTTTTTAAACGCTCTTCAATTTCGAAGCAATTTGGTGCGGCAATATCTTCCAAGTTTATGCCGCCAAAAGTCGGCTCAAGAAGCTTTACTGTCTCAATAATTTTTTCCACATCTGTCGTATCTATACAAATCGGGAACGCATCGACACCTGCAAAGCTTTTAAATAAAACAGCTTTTCCTTCCATGACAGGGAGAGCTGCCTCCGGTCCGATGTTTCCAAGCCCTAAAACGGCTGTTCCATCAGAGACAACCGCCACCATATTCCCCTTCATCGTATACTCATAGACTTTGCTTTTATCATCATAAATTGCCTTGCACGGCTCAGCCACTCCAGGAGAGTATGCTAAACTTAAATCTTTTGCATTTCGTACCGGAATTTTTGATTTTGTTTCAAGTTTTCCCTTCTGAACACTATGAATATGTAATGCTTCTTCTCTTAATGACAACCTTTATCACTCCTCGTATACTAAGTTTCAGAAAGTTTTTTTATCGAATTTCCAGTCCGATACGCTCCTTGACAATCGCATATCTTGGGTGGTTGCCTTTGTGGGAGGGGCGCGCCCCTCCCACAAAGGGTTGAGCGTACCGGGGTTGGACTTTTCGCAATGTTCCTGGATAATGGTCTTAGGATCATCGGGGATACTCTTCTCACTCCTGTAGCTTTGACTACTTGTAAAGTCTGTCTCCTCGGCCCCTGTTTGGACGTCTAACCCGCAGGCTGTTCCCGTTGGTTTTCCCCATGCTGGAAGGAGCAGCTTCCAGGGCAGCCCATGGTCCAACGTGAGTTCTCATATGCGAGGGTGACTGGTCAACAGGCGCGATCCGGGGGCATCCCGAAGAGTCCTACCCCTCGATCCTACAACAATAGGAGGTGATCTCATGAAACTCTACGTCGGGATCGACGTGAGCTCACGCGACTTAGCCACCTGCATTATGGATCATGAAGGAAATACGTGCGCACGCTTCAAAGTGGATAATCATCTTCTGGGCGCCACCTTCCTTCGGGATCAAATCCTCCTGTGGGCTAACAAGCGAAAGCCAACCGAAATTCTGATCGGGATGGAAGCCACCTCGGTCTACAGTTGGCATCCAGCTATGTTTTTCCACCAGCAGGAGGCCTTGCAGGCTTGGAACGTCAAGGTGTTTACGATCAATCCAAAGCTCATTCGCAAGTTTAAAGAAGCCTATGTCGACTTGGAGAAAACGGATGACATCGATGCTTGGATCATTGCGGATCGGCTTCGCTTCGGCCGTCTGAAGATGACGGCTGTCCTCAAGGAGCAGTTTCTCGCGCTTCAGCGACTGACACGCATGCGATATCATCTCGTCCACCAGTTAACCCGTGAGAAACAGTATTTTCTCCAGCACTTGTTTTACAAATGCAGTTCCTTTACCCAAGAGGTGGACAGTTCGATCTTCGGACATGCCATTCTCGAACTGCTGCTTGAGTCGTGGAGCCTCGATGACATCTGCCAAATGGATGTCAAGCAGTTGGCCGACTTCCTGCGCCAAAAAGGGCGCAATCGCTTTGCCGATCCGGAATGCATCGCCAAGTCGATTCAAAAGGCGGCCCGTTCGTCGTATCGGTTGTCCAAGTGTGTCGAGGATTCCATCGACTTGCTGTTAGGGCTGTCGATTCAATCAATCCGCAGCCTGCAATCGCAGCTCAAAGAGCTCGATAAAGCCATTACCCGCCATCTTGAAGGCATTCCGAACACACTGCAAACCATCCCAGGCATCGGACCGGTTTATACCGCAGGCATCCTGGCCGAAATCGGGCAAATCGAGCGGTTTCACAACCAGGCCGCCTTGGCAAAATATGCCGGCTTGACATGGTCCAAGCACCAATCGGGCCGTTTTCAAGCCGAGGACACCTCCCTCATTCGTTCCGGCAATCGCTATCTCCGTTACTACCTAGTGGAGGCTGCCAACTCGGTGCAACGGCATGATGCGACGTTTCGTGCGTACTACCGGAAGAAGTATGAGGAAGTGCCCAAACACCAACATAAACGAGCCCTCGTCCTCACCGCTAGAAAACTCGTGCGTGTGATCGATGCGCTGCTACGCAACGGTCAAATCTACACGCCAAGAAAGGGGGAAGATCGATAAGAGGATCGATCTGGTATACCAATATCAACCTTTAGACCCAGTTTATTACATGTACCAATACTGGGTTTCTTCAGTATTGCCTTTTTTCGGATCATCGGACAAGGGAATTTCCAATTTCTATGATTTTTCACCTTGACATATTACCGCAGGACTTAACAACATGGATAATCGTCAAAATGGAAAGACCACTTTTTAGATATTTCTAAAATATTATACATGCAATCCGTTGTAAAGAAAAAGACATGTTTATTCTCTCAAGGCGACATTCCTTTCTCCGAGCAATGCCCGCAATCGATTCAAACATTGTTCAGACGGTTGTACACCAAATGTTTCGGGAAGCTTGACCGCTTTCTTTTTTCGTTCATGGTAAATAAATACAGGTATGCTGCCTGGATAATCCTGCAAAACTTTTTTTATTTCGAGAAGCTTTTGTTTCTCTGATGCTTCATCTGCAATTTTTAAAAATAAAGCACGCTGCCGTTTAAATTCCGAGATGTCTTTTACGTCTTGAATTATATATTGAACATGTTCATTTCTAATTTCCGGTTTTCCGGTCAACAAATAAACATTCCCTTTCTTTATTTTTCCGCTGAACTTTGCGTATTCATTAGGAAACAAGACCGCTTCTACATCCCCGCTTTGATCGCTTATATTGAGAAAAGCCATCGCCTGGCCGCTTTTTGTGCGAATTGCCTTTACGTTTGTCACATACGCGCCCACATGAACTTTTTTTTCAATCCATTGCGATAAATCCATTAATCGAACTGCCCCCAGCTGCTTCAAAACCGAATCGTAAGGCTGAATCGGATGGCTTGATAAATAAAATCCTAATGTTTCCTTTTCGAATTTTAATTTTTCTTCAATGGTGAACGGTTCCACTTCCACATACTTTGGTTTAATCGCAGCAAGATCGTCAAGCGGAAAAACGATTTGCTCTTTTTCATCCATTTTGAATAATTCTGCATGCTCGAGCGCAACATCTATACTAGCAAGCAACGTTGCCCGATCTTGCCCAAAATCATCCATCGCGCCAGAAAAAATGAGCGCTTCTATTGTTCGGCGATTGACTGCCTTTGAAGACATCCTGATACAAAAATCAAACAAATCTTCAAAAGGCTTCTTTTTTCTTTCTTTTGCAATTTCTTTCATGGCGGCAATGCCAACATTTTTAATCGAGGCAAGTCCGAATCGGATAGATCCGTTTTCCACTAAAAAAGAAAAACCGCTTTTATGAATGGACGGTGGCAGGATTGTAATTCCCATTTCTGAAGCTTCTCGAACATATTGCGCTAATTTTTCTTGATTTCCTCCGATGCTCGACATTAGCGCAGCCATAAAATATAAAGGATAGTGGGCTTTTAAATAAGCAAGCTGATAGGCAATCATGCTGTAGGCAACAGCGTGGCTGCGGTTAAAACCGTAGTTGGCAAATTTAACAATGAGATCGTATACTTTATTCGCGGTTTTTTCGTCGTATCCTTTTTTTAAACAACCTATAATAAAGCGATTTCTGTTTTCATCCAAAATCGTTTTAATTTTTTTGCCGACGGCCCGTCTCAACAGGTCTGCTTCCCCTAACGAAAAACCGGCCATTTTCGCTGCGATTTCCATTATTTGCTCTTGATACACAATGACTCCGTATGTCTTTTCTAAAATAGGCTGCAAATCTTTATGCAAATATTCTACCGGCATCCGGCCGTGCTTCCGTTCGATATAGACAGGAATGTTTTCCATCGGTCCTGGACGATATAAAGCATTAACCGCAACCAAATCTTCCAAATTAGTAGGTTTTAGCTTTTGTAAAACTTTCCTCATTCCTTCTGACTCAAATTGGAACACACCTGTCGTATTTCCTTCCGATAAAAGGGAAAACGTTTTTTCATCATCATAATTTGTAAAGTGGACAGAGAGCTTTGTTCCCTCGTAACGTTCAATTAAACGTTTGATATCTTCTATTAACGTTAAATTTCGCAGACCTAAAAAATCGATTTTCAACAGCCCGATTTCTTCTAAAAAATCCATTGAATATTGTGTTAAATATATATTGTGATGACCATTTTGAATCGGAATGACTTCAGTCAGCGGGTGATCGCTTAGCACCACTCCCGCAGCATGCGTCGATACATGGCGCGGCAAGCCTTCCAGCTTTAAAGCCGTTTCAAAAATTTCCTTTCCTTTTTCCATTGAATGAAGGATGTTTCGAAATGCTGCCGATTGTTCAAATGCTTCTCTTAAAGTAATTCCAAGCTTTGAAGGTATGTGCTTTGCGAGCACATCCACCTCTTTATTCGAAGCTCCAAGCGCTTTTGCCACATCTCGAATAGCAGCTTTGGCCGCAAAAGTACCGAAAGTGATGATTTGAGCCACATGCCCTTTTCCGTATTTTCGCGCAACATATTCAATCATTTCATCCCGTCTTGTATCCGGAAAATCAATATCGATATCTGGCATAGAAACACGTTCAGGATTTAAAAAACGCTCAAACAATAGATTATAGCGAATTGGATCTACATTCGTAATATCTAGTACATATGCCACTAAAGAGCCGGCTGCTGAACCGCGGCCTGGACCGGTTACAATACCTTTTTCATGCGCGTATTTCATAAAATCCCAAACGATTAAAAAATAATCGCTAAAATTCATTTTTTTTATAACAGACAGCTCATACGACAGCCTTTTGACATACTCGTTCGAAGGGGATGTTACTTTTTTTCTTAATCCTTCAAAGCACAGCTGTTCAAGAAAATCATCGCTGCTCAATCCTCCAGAAAAGGGGTATTTAGGCAATTTTGTTTTGCCTAATTCTATTTCAACATGGCATTCGGAGGCGATCCGAACAGTATTCTCAATGGAATCAGGAAAGTTCGCGAAATTGTTTATCATTTCCGCCGGGGATTTTAAATAATATTCGCAAGCAAACGCTGCGTCTTGTTCTTCTACAGTCGTTCCGTCTTTAATCGCCAGCAAACAGCGGTGTGCAAATGCATCATCCTTTTCAACATATAAAACATCGTTCGTTGCGACAATCGGAACTTTGATCGTTTCTCTCAGCTCCGCAATTTTTTCATTTAATTGCTGCTCTTCCGGCAAGCCGTGATTTTGTAAGGATATGTAAAAAGAATTGGGATCGAGCATGCTTTGAAAAAACTCCACCGCTTTTCCTGCCTCTGCAATCTGTCCGTTTATAAGCAGCTGCTCAATCAAGCCTTGTCTGCCAGGTGTGATCACAAAAAGATCCCTGCTGTATTGTTTAAAAAAAGAAAGCGGAAGTCCTTTCGGAAACTTTGTTTGCAGCAAACTGCTTAATTTAAGCAAATTGCGGTATCCGCTGTTATTTTTAGCAAGCAAAACAAAAGGATACGGTTCGTTTTTTATGATAACGGTAGCAGTTAAACCGAAAATCGGTTTAATCCCGTGTTCTTTACAAATTTTATAAAAAGAGAGCGCTCCATACATGACATGATGGTCTGTCAAGGCTAGAGCTGTTTGACCAGTTTTTTTCGCATAGCGGACAAGCTTGTCCAATCCCGCAGCACTAGTCAGCAAACTATAGGCGCTCTTCACTTGTAGGTGAACAAAAGGCAATGAAGACCCCACCTTTTTTCAATGATTTCTTAAAACAATTATAGTCATTGTTTTCAATGAAAGACAAACTTCATACTTTTATCTTCCCATCCATATACATATAAAGAAAGAGAATAAAACAAGCCTTTTCACTGCTTGCTGAAACCGGCTATTTAGCAAGTTTATTATAATCATATTTCCCCAATGAACGGAAGAAAGGATGGTGGAAGCTCAATGGAAACAGATACTTTTATTGCAACCTTTATTAAAGTGTATTTTATTGCGTTAGGAGTCATTTTCGGCGGCTCGTTAATCGGCGGTATTGGCGCATATATTACAGGCGATGCTCCTCTCACCTCCATTTTCAGAATGGCAAACAAATTGAAAATTTGGGCTCTTGTTGCAGCTATTGGAGGGACGTTTGATGCGTTTTACAGCTTTGAACGAGGGATTTTTGAAGGAGCGACAAAGGACATTGTGAAACAGATTTTGTTAATCATTTCCGCCATGGGTGGTTCTCAAACAGGCTGGCTCTTAATCTCTTGGTTCACACAGGAGCATGTTTCGCAATGAGAATCCCGCCTTATTATAAAAAGCCTTCATGGCAGCGTTTTTTTGCCGGAGTTGCCGTAGGAGCTCTTATTAGCTGGGGGTTTTTTCTATATTCCTTTGGCTATTACCAAGAAAAACAAGTAAAAATCATTTCAACACAGCAAGAAACGATCGAACAATTAAAAAATGACATTCAAATTTGGCAGAGGGATTACAAAGAGCTAAATAAGAGAAACTTAGAATTATTGACTGTACAGGATGTCAAAATCGAAATTAAAAATGCGGAAAAATATAAGCTGGATGAATTAATGAAATATTCGATTGAAAATACGATCAAAAACGATTTAGCTGATTTAATTGCAAAAGATATTGACAGTGTTGTGAAAACAAGGCATTTAATTGCCAAAACGATTGAAAATAGAAAATATAAAATAGATGACAAAGAATACAACGCTACTGTCGTGGAGCTTGTCATTACACCGACCATTATTGTTGAAGTAGAATTGAAATTGAGCAAATAATAATGGCAACTTTTCTCCTATTATGAGGAGGGAAAAAGCGCCCTCCTTAAGATGCTTTACATAAAGCGACCAGCTCTTGAATGATTTGATCCGCAGTTTCCCAGCTGTCGATCGTAGCTCCGGCCGCAAGCGGATGGCCTCCTCCTTTAAAGCGTTTTGCAAGCTCATTGATCACGATTCCCTTCGAGCGGAATCTGACCCGAATTTCGTTGTTTTCCTCGACAAACAGCACCCACGCCTTGATCCCTTCAATATTTCCTAAAGCACCGACGAGCTGTGAAGCTTCGGAAGGAGTGACGCGGTATTCGTCCAATAGTTCTTTTGGAAGCTTTATATAAGCGGCCCCTGAATCAGTCAAAACAAAATTTTGCAGGACGTAACCGTTCAGCTTCGCCACATTAAGTTTCGTTTTATACATTTCGTCGTATATTTGCGTAAATGAAAACCCATAGTCTATAATCTCGCTTGCATATTGGAACGTTTTTTTCGTCGTATTTGAAAACAAAAATCTTCCTGTATCCCCAACAATTCCGGCATAAATGAGACTGGCTGCTTTTTTCGATAACGTTAAGCCTTGATCTTTGCCAAATAGATAAAATTCATAAATCATTTCGCTGACAGAGCTGGCAGATGTGTCTACCCAGACTATATCTCCATAAGGATCTTCATTTGGATGATGATCGATTTTGATCAATTTTTTCCCTTTATCATATCTTTGATCGCAAATTCGTTCTTGGTTAGCTGTGTCACATACGATGACGAGCGCTTCTTGATAGACGTCATCTTGAATTTCATCCATTTTGTATAAAAACGTTAAAGAAGGCTCATCGTTGCCGACTACATATATGTTTTTTTCAGGAAACGATTCTTTTAACAATTCCGCAAGCCCGCACTGAGAACCGTATGCATCAGGATCCGGCCGGACATGTCTATGTATAATAATCGTATCGAATGCTTTTATTTCATTTAAAATCTGTTGTTTCATTTCAGCTCTCCTTTATCATCATAAATGTTTTATTTCATCATTTACTAATGGTAAAATGATATACGATACTTAGATGGAGGTTGACATCATGCCTGTTTTAGCTATCCTAACGGTCATTTCTTTATCTTTTTATGTTTTTTACAAAATCAAATATTTTCGCACGAAACGTCCGATGGAAAGAAGCTGGATTTCATCTAAATCTAGCATTTCTCTAGGATTGTTTGTCTTCTTTTTCGGATTAAACCAAATGTTTTTAAACCGATCCACTGTTGCGCTCATCGTCGGTGTTGTTTTTATTATAACAGGTTGTCTGAGCATTTGGGCAGGATATAAAGCTTACAAATATTATTTGCCTTTGGCAATCAAAGAAAGCGAAAATGCCCGCTAAGAAAATTATATGGGAGAGACTGTCCTTATTTTTCAGACAGTCTTTTTTTAATTACGATCCATGATTTGCACCATTAACATAGCTTTGCCGACTAAAGTGTTTTCGTGGAATACTTCCACATCAATTTTCCCGAATTTTCGACCCACGTCTAATATTTTCGGATGAATTTCAATCATACTTTCCATTTGAACAGGTTTCAAAAAATAAATCGTCATATTCTCAACGACAAGCTCGCCTTTCTTTTTCTGTCTCAAATGATAATTGGCCGCTTCTGTAACTAGAGTTGTGAAGGCACCGTATGAAATGGTACCGAACTGGTTTGTCATTTGCGGTGTTACTTCACATTTAAAAATGTTTGATTCTTTTGCTTCATCAGAAAGATTGATCATCTGCCTCGTGATGATGTCATCAATTTTTTCACCTGTGTGCGGCTGCCGTTCAATTGAATGGAGAGCCTTTAAAACGTCCTGTCTGGAAATCATACCTGATAGGCGGCCGTTTCCGTCCACAACAGGCAATACTTCAATTCCTTCCCAAACCATTATTTGCGCAGCTGAAGCGACAGATGTTTTTCCTGTAACGGTTATCGGACTTTTTGTCATCACTTTTTCAATGGATGTTTTTCGATCTGACGTCATAATATCCTTTGCCGTGACAATTCCAACAACCTTCAAACCTTGATCAATGACCGGGAATCGTCCGTGTCCAGTTTGCCGGTTGTATTCAAACCAGCGTTCAATCGGATCATTCGGGGTTAACGTGACAGTTTTTTCTAATGGGGTCAAAATGTCTTCCACTAACACGATTTCCTTTTTGATCAGCTGGTCATATATCGCTCTGTTTATCATCGTAGCCACTGTAAAAGTATCGTAGCTAGTGGATATTATCGGGAGCTCGAGCTCATCCGCCAGTTTTTTTACATAATCATCTGTGTCAAATCCCCCGGTTATTAAAACGGCGGCACCTGCTTCCAAAGCCGACTGCTGAGCTTTTGTCCTGTTGCCGACAATGAGCAAGTTTCCAGCACCTGTATATCTCATCATCGCTTCCAATTTCATGGCGCCGATAACGAATTTATTTAAAGTTTTATGAAGACCGGCCCTGCCGCCTAACACTTGTCCGTCGACAATATTGACAACCTCCGCAAATGTCAGCTTTTCAATATTGTCTTTTTTCTTTTTTTCAATTCGAATGGTGCCGACCCTTTCGATTGTGCTGACAAAGCCTTTATTTTCCGCATCTTTAATCGCACGATAGGCAGTTCCTTCACTGACATTCATAACTTTGGCAATTTGTCTGACAGAAATTTTATCTCCGACGGGCAGAGACTCAATATAGTTCAAAATTTGTTCATGCTTTGTCGCCAATTTCTTCCCTCCTTTTAAGTTACACGATTGGCAAATTCTTCAAACATTTACTTATTTTTTCCTAAAATTTACTGTTTAACAAACAAATGCTTTGAACTCATAATACGTAAAATGAACGGCTAAAAGCCGTCCATCAACAATCTCACAGTTCGATTGTTTCTCCTGGTTTCAATAGGAGACCGACACCGTCTGGAAGCTTGGAAACAAAATCTTCAGGGTTTTGCTGGATCACTGGGAACGTGTTGTAATGAATCGGCACGACTTTTTTAGCTCGAATCCATTCTGCTGCTGTAAGAGCATCCTCCGGCCCCATTGTATAATTATCGCCAATCGGCAAAAAGGCTAAATCAATTTCATTGCGTTCTCCAATTAATTTCATATCAGAAAACAATGCTGTATCGCCTGCATGATAAATCGTTTTGTCCTCAGTTGTCAACAAAATTCCTGCTGGCATGCCAGTATACACAATGTTTTGGTTATCTTCCGTATAGCTGGAGCCATGGAAAGCCTGAGTCAGCTTTACTTTTCCAAACTCAAACTCATATGCTCCCCCGATGCTCATTCCATGGGTTTTAATCCCTTTCCAGCTCAAGTATGTAGCCAGCTCTGCAATCGCCACGACTAACGAATCATTTCTTTTTGCAATCTCAACCGTATCCCCTACATGATCATTATGGCCGTGTGTCAACAAAATGACATCTGCTTTCACATCTTCTACCTTCAAATCGGTTTGCCCGTTCCCATTAATGAACGGATCAATGATAATGTTTTTCCCATTTGTTTCAATTTGAACGATGGAATGACCGTGAAAGGAAACCTTCATAAAAAACCCCTCCTTTTTGAATCTACTTTCATTTTACTGGAAACTTATGCTTTTGAAAACGTTTTATCGTTATTGATGAAATCGATGAATGACATTAGCGGCTCCCGTCGCTTCAATTATGGCGCCTGTAATAAAATCTGACTGTTCATCGCACAAAAAGGTTATAATTCTTGCGATATCTTCCCCTGTACCTGATCTTCCAATCGGCGTGTTCACGTCAATATGTTTTCTAGCTTCTTCAATGGTCGCCTCTTTCATTTCCGCCGTAATGTTTCCTGGACAAACCATATTTGCTGTGATGCCGTTTTCCGCCTCTTCAATAGCAATCGTTTTTGTCAAAGAGACTAGTCCGGTCTTAGCCGCGCTGAACGCCGAGCGGTGAAGCCAGCCTGAAGCATCCCCGGCACCTTGGAAGCCGTAGGTAATGATTCGGCCATACTTTTGTTTCCTCATAATCGGGATTGTTCGTTTCACTAAATGAAACACCGAGCTTAAATTTCCTTCAATCATTTCATACCATTCCTGATCAGAATAATCAGCAAGCTTTTTCCTCTCAAATATATACGGACCCGCATTATTAACTAAACAGTCAATACGGCCAAAGCACTGATAAGTTTGATCAATCAGCCGAATTAAATCTTCCTTTTTCGTCACATCACATCGTATAAACAGCAAACGGTCGCGCATAGAAGCATATTTTTCCTGCAGTTGTTCAACTCCTGTTTGATTATTGTGATAACTGACCGTCACGCTGTACCCCTTTTCCAAAAATAATTCGGTCACCTTTCGTCCAAGACCTCTTGAGCCTGCCGTAACAATTGCATGGCGCACCCATCAATTCCTCCCTTTATTTACTACAATCATTTTACAATAATTTTTTAAAATGCAAAAACGGAATAGCTTCCACGATTTTTATCAGCAAGAGGTTGGAATGCAAGTGCAAGGCGGCCTTTCCATACAAAAAAGCGGGCACAATGAGTACCCGCCTGTTTCAGCTTATGCGCAGAAGACTGATTTTTCATTGAAGGTCTTTATTCAATTAAAACAAATGGAGTTGGATTTATATAATCGCCTTTGCTTTATTGATTTGCTCCTTTACTTCCTTAAATCCGGTTCCACCTAAGCTGTTTCGTTTGTTGACCGCTTCGTATGGGTTCAGAACTTCATATACATCATTTTCAAACAGAGAGGATGCTTCCTTATACTCTTCTAATGGCAAGTCAAGTAAATAGATTCCTTTTTGAATGCATTTATATACAAGTTTTCCGACTACTTCATGAGCTTCGCGGAAAGGAAGACCTTTTTTCGCCAAATAGTCAGCGAGTTCAGTAGCGTTTGAAAAATCCTGCTTCACCGATTTTTCCATCTGCTCTTTATTTACTTTCAGCGTTTCGATCATTCCCGTCATAATTTGCAAACAGCCCTCTACTGTTTTTACAGTATCGAACATGCCCTCTTTATCTTCCTGCAAGTCTTTGTTATAGGCAAGAGGGAGACCTTTTAAAACCGTCAGCAAACCGACGAGATTGCCGACGACGCGACCGCTCTTCCCTCGAATTAATTCCGCCATATCCGGATTTTTCTTTTGTGGCATGATGCTGCTGCCGGTCGAATAAGCGTCATCCATTTCAACGAACTGGAATTCCTGCGAGCACCATAAAATTAATTCTTCGCAAAATCTTGATAGATGAATCATCAACAGCGAGCTGTTGCTCATAAATTCAACAATAAAATCCCTGTCGCTCACCGCATCCAGGCTGTTTAAATAAACTTCATCGAAGCCTAAAAGCTCAGCCGTATATTTCCGGTCAATCGGAAAGGTTGTCCCAGCTAATGCGGCAGCGCCAAGCGGACTGATATTAATCCGTTTCAAAGATTCTGTAAATCTAGATTTGTCACGCTCAAGCATCCAAAAATAAGCCAATAAATGATGGGCGAATGAAATCGGCTGCGCCCGCTGCAAATGTGTATATCCCGGCAAAATCGTCTCAATATGCTGTTCAGCTTTGTTTACAAGCGCTTTTTGCAATTCTCTGATCAGTTCCACAATGGCTTCAACATGTTTTTTTAAGTATAGATGCATATCGGTCGCCACTTGGTCGTTGCGGCTTCTTGATGTATGCAGCTTTCCGCCGATCGGTCCGATTTCATCTATTAACATTTTTTCAATGTTTAAATGAATATCTTCATATTGAACGGAGTATTCAAGCTCCCCATTTTTTGCTTTTTCCAAAAGACGGTGCAGCCCTTTTTCAATCGCTTCTCCTTCCTCTTTTGTTAAAATGCCGCACTTGGCAAGCATTTTAACATGGGCGAGGCTCCCTTGAATGTCTTCCTCTACGAGCTGTTTGTCAAACGTGATCGACGCATTGAATTCGTCGACCCATGCTTCGGGCGTCTTTTGAAAACGGCCGCCCCAAAGTTTTTTCATATTGTCACCTTCTTGTTTTTCACGATGCTGTTCACCGCTGTTGGAAGGCCGAACAGTTTAATAAAGCCGACTGCTGCTTCATGATCAAATGAATCTTCTTGCGTGTAGGTGGCCAGCTTTTCATCATAAAGCGAGTACGGAGATTTTCTTCCTTCAACAATTGCGTGCCCTTTATACAATTTTACGAGCACTGTCCCTGTTACATATTTTTGAGTTTCTTTCAAAAATGCTTCCAATGCGCTTTTCAGCGGAGAGAACCAAAGACCGTTGTAAATAAGCTCGGCAAGCTTTTGTTCGATCAGCGGTTTAAAATGCGCTACTTCTTTAACCTGTGTTAAATCTTCCAATTCTTTATGCGCTTTAATCAATGTCATAGCCGCAGGGCATTCGTACACTTCGCGCGATTTAATGCCGACAAGTCTGTTTTCCACATGATCGATTCTGCCGACGCCATGTTTTCCAGCGAGCGCATTCAGCTTCAAAATAAGTTCATCTAACTGCATTCTTTGACCGTTCACTGCTACCGGTACGCCTTGTTCAAATTCAATTTCGATGATGTCCGCTTCATCCGGTGCATTTTCAATGGAAGAAGTCAGTTCATAGGCATCCTCAGGCGGTGCAGCCCATGGATCTTCTAAAACTCCGCATTCATTGCTTCTTCCCCATAAGTTTTGATCGATGGAATATGGGCTGTCCAGATCAATCGGAATTGGAATGTCATGCTGTTTCGCATATTCAATTTCCTCTTCACGCGACCATTTCCATTCCCGAACAGGTGCCAAAACCTCCAGCTCAGGATTTAACGCTTTTATGGAAACTTCAAAGCGCACTTGGTCGTTTCCTTTTCCGGTACAACCGTGAGCAACTGCGACAGCGCCGGTCTTTTCCGCTATTTCCACTAATTTTTTGGCAATGAGCGGTCTTGAAAGAGCGGAAACAAGAGGATATTTACCTTCATAAAGGGTGTGTGCCTGAAGGGCGATCAACGCATATTCTTCCGCAAACTCTTTTTTCGCATCTATAATATAAGATTGTACAGCACCGACTTTTAGTGCTTTTTCTTTAATAAACTCTAAATCCTTCCCTTCCCCAACGTCCAGACAGCAGGCAACGACGTCATATCCTTTTTCTTGCAGCCACTTGATGGCGACAGATGTATCTAAACCTCCAGAATAGGCCAATACTACTTTTGGTTTTGACATGTTCATTCTCCTCTCCGATGTATACAAAATGAATAAAAATACTTTTTTATTCATAAAAATGCAATCATTAATTAAAAATGTAACAGTTTTGCTGACTTTTTTCAATAGTTTTTTTAAAAAAGCATTATTTGTTTATGATATAATTTGCATAATAAAAAATGGAGGAATGGAAATGTTTGAATATAACGAAAGATTGGGGATTCCTCTTCCTGCATTCAGCAAGCATTGGGATGAATATCCAAATGAGGTTCAACAGCAAATTTTATCGGATTGGGAATGTATACGTGGACAAATCCCTGACCGCATTAAACATTTAGAAGCGATAATAAATAAAAAGCAAGAGCAGTTGAATGACGAAGAGGATTTTGAGCTTTCGTGCAGACTAAATGAAGAAATCAGTGAGATTGCTTCCATCATCAATGATTTATGGCTTTGGTACCGGATTGATCCGCATATAACAAAAGCTTGAGAAGTTATAATTTCATCTCAAGCTCATCCTTTCATAATGATGTCTATATTGATAAAATTTATGGGCAAACTCAATGGCCACTTTCATTGAACGATAGCGAATGCCGCCTCCGATCATTAAGCTTAAAATCGGTTTTCCCCGAATTGTTTTATATTTGAATGTTTGCACGGCAATGCATTTTAAGATTTGGTTTACAGTTTGATGGTTGACAAATGGTTCGTTCTGCTCATAAAAATAAGCATCATCTCCATTTTGTAATTCCTCTTTTAATTGATTCCACGCTTCAAATTTTAAATGTTTCGGCATTAAAGAGCTGTGAAAAACCTTTAGAGACAGCATCATTTCATAAGGTGACGAAACTTCATAACCATACGCAAGAGATAATGTTTGCACAGCCCGCATATGAAAAATTATTTGCAGCACAATATCTGCACTTAGCGAAAAAACTCCACCGGAAGATGCGATTCCTCCTTGAATAAAGGAATACAGCCGCTGCTTCGCCATTTCCTTCTCAGCCAATTGATAGCATTCTTCTAAAGGGAGCTTTTTTAAATCAGTGATCGTTTGAACTTGATCGGAAATAACACGTGCAAATGAGAGGATCCGCTTCCGTGTTTCTGAATAGAAGATCGAGCTTTGCAAAATCGAATGCATATGAAACAAAACGTAATCGACCTTCTCAAACATTTCTTTTTGAATATGCTCAGGAAGGTCATTCAATCTTGTTTCCAGCCATTTGTCAAATGGAAGCGTGCATTTACATGCACATTTTTCCAACTCTTCCTCCCAGCATTTCATTTGATTTACCCAGCTTTCTTCCAAAATGGCCCCCAAAAATGCACCGCCTTTCTTTTTAAAAAAATGCGCGCAAATATACAATGATATTATATCACGGAATTGATATAACTCTTAAGAGTCGAGCATTGATAAAATCCAATCCTTTACATCTATCATCCGATTATACTTCGGCAATCGCTCTGTCCCTGAAACGATGATTGCTGCTAAAGAGTCATGCTGGTGTAAACCGCCATGACTCGCACCGCCCACATGCACTGGAGATGACCCGTACTTGAATTCAAAGCCAGGATAAGCGCTAATCATAAGAAATTGTCCTTTATGTGACAAAGCGGCTGCATGTAATCTTGCCAGCGCATCCGGATATTCCCCGTACTTAATTCGGCTTCCTTCCGTGAAAATATCCAACACTTCAATGTCTCCGTTTAAAGTCCACATACTTCCATACGGATCTTCCCATTGACCTCCTTTTTTAAACATCAGCATTCCTTCCCGCCGCCCTGAAACAACTTTTATTTTTTCCTCTTCTTCCCGCCAAGCGATGACATCGATGCGTGCATCTGTTTTCAAAATGTTTGCAATTTCTTCAAGCGAATGGTTCGGCTGTAATAAATATACGAACGCCATGCGTTGATTGACCGCAAGTACGAGATCATCATCCTTCCGTACACCTTTTGACAGCTTGGTAATACGATATGGGCTGAGTAGCTTTTCTAAATGGATCAGAGGATTTTGATTTCTCGGGCGGACAACCGCTTGGCCGTTATCGCCCATAATGATCCAAACATTGTTCTTCAGCGCTTCCTCCCATGAATGAAAACTGTCTAACACTTTTTGCAATTCACGATCTGTTTTTACGATTCCTGACAGATCCTCAACTCCTTTTTTATGTATAATTTGATCCATATCAGGAAAATAGACCATTGTAAAAGGAGGCAAAGAATGATTTTTAATAAGATAAATAAGCTCCTGAGCAGAAAATCGATTATTAAAGCCAAATCTTTGCCAGAAGTGTCCATACTTTGCAAATGGGTTTTGTTTAATGAAGGAGCCGTAAGTTAACAAATCCGGTCCCTTAACAGTAAGGCTTCTATGAAAAGTAGGCAGCAAAGATAATAAAAACGGAAGCTGCATTACTTTTTCCTGACTTCCTCGATAGAGAAGTCCATTAATAGACGCGGAATTTTTCCCCTTTTTGCTCAGTTCTTCAAAAATGGTTGCGGCCTTTTTGTTTAAATGCTCATGATTTATATTGTACAGCGGATCCTTTAATGAAGTTGCGAGCCCCAGCTGTAAAAGCTCAGATGCATTTGTTCCATAATTAATAAGACGCTTTTCTTCATCATGAAACCAGACTAATCCTGGAACGTGATGCACATCTGAATAATGCCCGGTAAGCAGACTGCTTTCCACATTGACGGACATCGTCGGAAAAGGACTGATAATTTCTGAAGCAGTACCATGCTTCATGAAAAAGGCGAAAGCCGGCGCCATTTTATTGTCTACTGCTTTTTTCAAAAAAGGGAGCATGAGAGTATCGATAATCAACAATATCACATTTTTTTTAGCCATTTTGTTCCATCCTCATCGTTTATTTGCTATTAGAATTTGTCTAGAAGGTGAAAATCATGCAAAAAACTCCGGTTTTTTAAACCGGAGCAATATTAAACGCTATTATCATTCTCATCACCCTTCAATCATCACTACTTTATTTTTGAAATAAGAAATGTTGGAGGGAATGAATCATTTTAGTTCCCCTGCATCGTTCATCATATAAATAGATTGTTTCCACTTTTTATTGGTAAAAAAAAGCAACCTCCTTTCATATCCATTTCGGAATATGAAAAAAGGTTGCGTTGGTTACGAGTTCAGGTTTTGCTGTTATCCCTCGGCAAAACCTTATAAATTCGCTATTCTCATTACATCTCTTGCAATCATCACTTCTTCATTTGTCGGTATAACTAGAACTTTTACTGGTGAGTGTGGATAGTTAATAAACGCTTCTTTTCCACGTACTTTGTTTAAGGCAGGATCCCAATAAACGCCCATAAATTCCAATCCCCGCAGCACTCGTTCGCGGACAATGTCACTGTTTTCACCAATGCCGGCGGTAAAGATAATCGCATCCACACCGCACATCCGCGCCGCATAAGATCCGATATATTTATGAATGCGGTCAGCAAAAACCGCCAATGCCAATTCGGCGCGAGCATTCCCCTTCGCTGCAGCATCTTCGATATCGCGCAAATCGCTTGAGAAACCGGATATTCCTAAAAGTCCGCTCTTTTTATTTAATACATTAATAACTTCATCAGCGGTTTTACCTGTTTTTTCCATGATATATGGGATAAGCGCTGGATCAATACTTCCGGAACGAGTTCCCATCGCAACACCTTCAAGAGGCGTAAATCCCATCGATGTATCGATTGATTTTCCGCCTTCAACTGCTGCAATGCTGGCACCATTTCCTAGATGGCAGGAAATAAGCCGCAAATGCTTTAAAGGTCTTTCAAGCAATTGAGCTGCCCGTTCCGTTACATATTTATGAGACGTTCCATGGAAGCCGTATTTGCGAATTCCGTATTTTTCATAATAATCATATGGCAAACTGTATAAGTAAGATTGTTCCGGCATCGATTGGTGAAAGGCAGTATCGAACACCGCTACCGCTGGAACGTCCGGAAGCACCTTTTGGAAGGCGCGAATGCCAAGCACATTGACTGGATTATGCAAAGGCGCCAAATGAGAGAGTTCTTCAATTTTCTTTAAAGTTCCATCCGTAATAAGCGCTGAGTCACTGAAGATCTCTCCTCCATGTACAACCCTATGACCGATTCCGTCAATATCATTTAACGTCCGGATAATTCCATATTCAGTTAATTTATTTAGCACAAGCTGTACCGCTATTGAAAAATCGGTAATTTGACAACTTTCTTTCTTTTCTTCTCCGTTAACATATATCTTAAAAAATGATTGGTCCAAACCAATCCTTTCAACTACCCCTTTTGTTAAAACTTCTTCATTCGGCATTTCAAACAATTTAAACTTTAATGAAGAGCTTCCAGCATTTACAGCTAAAATCTTAGGCATGTATTTTCATTCTCTCCTTCTTTTTGTTGATGAAACTTTTTTAAAAATTCCTGCATGTGACATAGAAATTAGCAAAATATGTGAAACACCAGACTTGTCTAATTTTAAAAAGAGAGATGATCGCTCTATACATTTAAACATTGATAAAGCAACATTTCAAGTGAAAAATAAATGTCTATCTGTATACAAAAATTTCTAAAAATAAAAAGCGCTTCCATCCACTTCCTAAATGAAACGGGAAGCCACTATTCGCTAAAACCGAAGATTTCTTTTCTCTAGTTTAGTTTTTATGAAAAATAGAAGAAATAAACCGAATTCTAAAAAAAAGGCGACATGCTGTCACCTTTTAGTGTCTTCATCTTTTCATTTATTTGTCCGGACCCACTCATCAATTTGATCCATAATCGAAGCAAGAGCTTTTTTATTCGAAAATTTCGGTAGATCAACAAGCATAACCCGTTTGGGCGGTACAATTCCTTCTCCCTTTTTTTGCAAAATAAAGATGCTTTTTCGACTATTTTCCGATTTAAACATGGAGCGCGGGAGCTGCAACAGGCCTTGGATCACTGTATTTTCTTTTAAATATCGATTCAATTTTGGAGCTTCAGGCGTCTCAAAAAGATGGTTTGGTATAAGGAAAAACAAATAACCGCCTTCTTTTGTATAGCGGATGCTCTGCTCAATAAAAAGATGATGGGCGTAAGAATGGCCTTCATCAGCCTTCAATTCAAAATGCTTTGCGACGTCATGATCGGGATAATAGCCGACTGGCAAGTCGCACACCACCGCATCCACAGGGTCGATAAAAAGGTTTTTTAAGCTGTCCTGATTATAAAAGTCAATAGAATGCTTCTGCAAATTTGCATTCACATAAGCGATTTTAACTAACAAATCATTTATATCGATTCCAATGCTTTCAACTTGCTTTGCTTCTAGTTGGTTTAAGACAGCCGAGAGTAAATTACCCGAACCTACAGCAGGGTCTAAAATCATTAAATTTTTTTCATCTTGAAAAAATTTTTGCACAAGATAGCCGAGCAATATGCAAACGCTGTCAGGGGTCATTTGGTGGATTTGCTGATTATCTTCCTTTAATCCTTTTAAAACAGCGAGCTGAAAAGCTCTCCGAATTTCTTCATTTGAGTAGTGATCCAAATGAAACGTCCGGTATATATTGTTCAGTTTTTTACTTGTAATTTCGCTAATGGAATCTTGAACTGCAGTTCCGTGAAACAGGTTTTCTCCTGTGTTCGCTACCGCTTCAATGTATGTACAATTCATTTCGTTTTTAATGATTTCTGCCGTCTCATTAATGAGTGAAAACAGTTTTTCAACATTTGAAAATCCTTGCATAAAGGCTTCCTCCTTTAAGCTCGTCACATCCTTTCATTTTAGCGTTTCATTGTTTTATAAGCAAGAAAAAAAGGACCTTGCATCAGGTCCTTAATTTGCTGCTTTTGCAGCTTCAATCGCCGCTTCATAGTTTGGATGATTTGTCGCCTCGCTGACATATTCTACATATGTTACATTATCGTTTGAATCAACAACAAAAACAGCGCGAGCAAGCAGACGCAATTCTTTGATTAATACTCCGTACGCCTGTCCGAAAGAAGCGTCGCGATGGTCTGATAACAATTGTACATTTTCAATTCCGTTCGCACCGCACCAACGTTTTTGCGCAAAAGGAAGATCCATGCTGATTGTTAAAATTTTAACATTATCCAGCTTGGAAGCTTCTTCATTAAAGCGGCGTGTTTGTGCATCACATACGCCAGTATCGATCGAAGGAACAACAGAAATGATTCGGACCTGCCCTTTTGTATCAGCTAAAGTAACTTCCGACAAATCATTCGCAAGCACTTTGAAATCAGGCGCTTTATCTCCAACCTTCACTTCATTTCCTAAAAGAGTTACCGGATTTCCTTTAAATGTTACGTTTGCCATTTTATCCCCTCCAAATCTATGTATAGTTTAACTATAGCTTGTTTTTGAAGACTTTTCAAAGAAAAAGTGTTTGAAAATTTCAAAAAGCTGCCAAAGCAGCTTTAAATGTCAAAATCAATTTTTTCTTTTTCATTGTTATCGTCTTGTATATGTTTTTTCTTTCGAAACAGTTCTTGAATTTTTTCTACCGTTTGAGGGGTTGCATCTAAAATTTTTTCATAAAGATGGGTATTTTCATCTAAATGTAGAATTTTGATTCCATTTGTTCCAACAATAAGAAATGCGATTGGCGTAATCGATACACCGCCTCCGCTTCCTCCGCCGAAAGGAAGTTTTCCTTTTTCACCTGTAGTGCTGCTTCCATAAGGACTGCTTGAATGTTTTTCACCTGTCGGTCCGTAAAATTCACTGCCACCTGCCGCAAATCCGAATCCCACTTTTGAAACGGTTAGTATAACACTCCCATCAGGAGTTTCAACTGGATCGCCAATTATGGTATTGACATCGATCATTTGCTGCAAGTTTTCCATTGCCGTTTTCATTAACCCTTGAATCGGATGATCGCTCATACTTTTGCCTCCTCTAAACTATGTTCATTCTTCTTGTTTTTCTTGGCAAACGGTAAGTTTCGCCATAATGCTGTTTTTGATCTCGACCATTTTACGAGACGCAATCCTGCTATGATAGCATTCCCAAGTCGGAATTGCATCATACATACAAATGTCGTTTTCAAAACCATTCGGTTGAAATTAGGAAAGATTGAAACAACTGGATAACCTATTAATGTAAAGTATAGGGAAGCGAAATAAATAATAGAGCTTTTCATCCCCCATAGTGTACCCGCCGACATTCCTGTTGAGGCAGCTTCTCCCGTTCCGATTTCAGTACGCCATTCCCATTTCACAATCCGAACCTTCTTCAAAAATTTCCGAATAATAAAGGAAAAATGGATAACATTTTCCAATATTTCTTTAAAATTTTGCAGCTTCTCAAACAGCTCTTCAGGAGTCACTTTTTCGGACGATTTTTGAGTTGAATGTTTCGTTTCTTTTTCTTGTTTATAAACAATATTTGGACCTTCTTGATCCAGTTTTATAAAAGGGATTTTGATTGTGTAGCGAATAAGGCCAAAAAACAATAGAAATGTCACTCTTAACCGATCGTCATATTTATCGTGTTTATATGAAAGTACAATCGTTAATTTTGTCATTGCAACAAGAAGCACAAATATCAAAAATAGGAAAAAGACTATTGCAAGCCAAAATGGCATAATTTCACATCCTTTCAGTGAACCATTATCACCTCTCTATAAAAAAATAAACCTGCCTTTTCGGCAGGTCATCTTGAAAACCGTTCATCATGAATAACTGTTGTATCGCTGAATAAATCGTGCAGTCCTTGTTTCTTTTTTGTAAAAGCAACGATCAAATATCCAATCCACGTAACCTTGGAAATGTACCGTCCGATCCATTCCCTGAAGAAAACATCGGTCCATGTAAGCTTATCATTTTTTAAAGATATAACACGCAGGCCAAAAACCATTTTCCCGAGCGTTTGTCCTAAAAACTTCGTCATAAGAATAAAGTAGGAAAAGAAAAACAAGGCGCTTAAAATTCGATAAGGTGAAAAAATAAAATCGCTTTTTTCCAATCCGATCAGTAAAAAAAGCGGATTGGCAACAATTCGGATGACGCTTGAAACAACAATGAGGTCAAGCAAGTATGCCCAAAACCGCATCCAAAATCCCGCAAAGTGATAAGAGATGTCTGTTTGAACCTCACGCTTTTGTTCAATTTGATTTATTTCTTCAAATGTTCCATCCATGTTGGCACCTCCTACTCCGAATATAAATACATCAGGCGGGGAGAATTCGGTTGTGAAAACAATTTGTATAGTCCCTGCATTTCCAGATCTTTAGAGATCACCTTCCCAGCCATCATGGAAAGGAACGATTCAAATCCAAAGCTCGATTTATATTTGAATACATATGGATCTGATAAGTCTAAGTCTTTTTTCATCATTTCCACCGCATCATCAAAATAGCCTAGCTCGTCAACTAAATGGAGCTGCTTCGCCTGCCGGCCGTCATAAATTCGTCCATCGGCAATTTTCCGCACTTCCCCTTCATCCATCTTTCTTCCTTGCGAGATTACGTCTACAAAGCCTTCATAAGCGTTATTCACCATTTTTTGAAGAATTTCTCTTTCCTCTTTTGTCATATCTCTTGTTGAAGAAAAAATGTCTTTATATGGACCGCTTTTGATCGTTTCTACTTTCACCCCAAAGTTTTTTGCCAATTCACTGTAGTTTATTCCTTGCATAATGACCCCTAGCGAGCCTGTCATCGTATCCGGTGCTGCAATAATTTTATCGGCAGGAGTTGAAATATAATATCCTCCTGAAGCTGCCATGGTTCCCATCGAAACATAAATCGGCTTTTTCGCCTTTTCTTTAACTTCCATTAGTTTTTTATGAATTTCTGCACTTTCCACTACTCCCCCGCCAGGAGAGTTGACTCGCAAAATTATTCCTTTTACGCTTTTATCCTCGCCGGCCTTTTCAATCAATTTCAAAAATTCTTTATGATTGTAGCCTTCACTGGCAAAAATCGATGTAACATCTTCTCCCGTATCTTGAATCACTCCATTTACTTCCAGCACCGCAATTTTTTCATCCGGCATTCCTTCTTCAAGGACTTCCTCGGAAAACTGCGATTCAAAAAAATTCTCAGACAATTTTTCTGCATTTGAAACAGCCATAGAAGTAAAGCTAATGATCATCGAAAAAACAAATAATGCTGCGGCAATTCCTAACGCAGCCCACCTTTTTCCACTCAAGATGTTTACCTCCTTGATTCAATTTCACCTTTTTTGACATGTTCCATTATAAAAATGTTAAACTATATATCATAGTGTATTTTAACATTTATTTATATAATTGTGGAGAATCTTCCAAAAAGAGGAGGTTTTTTGATGGATCCACGCCGAAATATCTACTTCTTTTACAAACATAGCGATCACCTTGAACAGAAAATAGCTTCGTTAATTGACTTGGCGAAGCAGTATGATTTTCATCCTGTTGAAGATTGGAGACATGCGAACATTATCGTAGCAATCGGAGGGGACGGAACATTTTTGCAAGCGGTTAGAAAAACGCAATTTCGCGACGACTGTCTGTACATAGGCATCGCAACTGAAGGGCATATCAGTTTTTATTGTGATTTCCATATAGATCAAAAAGACAAATTAGTTGAAGCTTTTCAGCTGGAAAAGGTCGAGGTAAGAAGATATCCAACCATCGATGTCACCGTCGACCATGAAGTAAAGATTTCCTGCTTAAATGAATGCAGTGTCAGATCAGCAATTATTAAAACATTTGTTCTGGATGTATTTATTGATGATATGCATTTTGAAACGTTCCGAGGCGACGGAATGATTATTGCCACTCCAACAGGGAGCACAGCCTACAATAAATCTGTGAAGGGAGCTGTCGTCGATCCGCTCATAGACTGTTTACAAGTAACTGAACTTGCATCTTTGAACAATAATCTATATCGGACGTTAGGATCCTCTTTTATTTTAAGCGGAAATCGAAAGCTTACATTAAAAATAGTGCAGGACGGCAACGATTATCCGATTATCGGAATGGACAACGAAGCTCTAAGCATTCGTCATGTCAACCAGCTGGATATTGAATTAGGAAAGAAAAAAATTAAAACTGTTAAATTAAAAGATAATTCTTTCTGGGATAAAGTGAAAAGAACCTTTTTATAAAATGAAAATGAGCGAAAAGGATCACCTTTTCGCTCAAAAGCCAAAATATTCATTTATTGAAATGTTCCGCCACCGCCAGATAGTTGCTGCTGAGCAAAAGATACAAGCCGCTTTGTAATTTCTCCTCCAACGGAGCCGTTCGCGCGGGATGTAGTATCAGGACCTAAGTTTACACCAAATTCTGATGCGATTTCAGTTTTTAATTGCTCAAGTGCTTGTTCAGCACCAGGAACTAAAATTTGGTTAGAGTTGCTAGATCTGTTTTGAGCCATGTGTCATTCACCTCCTTGTGGATATAGAATGTGAAAAAACACATGGCTTCATGCATAAAACGAAATGGTAATTGTTTTGAACTTGTGGAATATTATAGTAAATTTTCAAAATCCTCTTCTATTTTTTCTTGTATATCATGTTTTCTTGGAAATTCAATTGTTACTGTTTCCTCAATCGCCTTCTGAATGAGAGGTTGAAAATCTACATAGCTTTCAAGCTTTAATATTTTCTCCCTTTTCGGCTTCGTTTTCGGTGAAGCTGGTGTAAAAATAGTACAGCAGTCTTCATAAGGTCTGTTTGAAATCTCAAACGTATCAATTTTTTCGGCAATTTCAATGATTTCATTTTTATCCATTGAAATTAAAGGTCTCAGTATAGGAGTTGTCGTCACTTCATTAATAGCATACATGCTCTCAAGCGTTTGGCTTGCTACCTGCCCTAGACTTTCGCCTGTTACAATGGCTAAGGCGCCTCGGTTTTTCCGAATTTCATCGGCAATTTTTAACATCATTCTTCTAGTCGATGTCATTGTATAATTTTCTAATATTTTTTGCTGAATGGTCACTTGAATTTCTGTAAACGGAACGATGTGAAGCACGATTTTGCCGCCAAATTCGGTTAATTTTTCTACGAGATCCATAACCTTTTGCTTCGCTCTTTCATTCGTATATGGAGGGCTGAAGAAATGGATCGCTTCAATCTCCAAGCCTCTTTTCATTGACAAATACCCAGCGACAGGGCTGTCAATTCCTCCAGAAAGCATCAGCATCGCCTTTCCGCTTGAACCAACCGGAAGCCCTCCCGCCCCTTTAAAATCTTTGCACATTATATATGTGGCATGCGGACGGACCTCTACGCGCACGTTTATGTCCGGATGATGAACATCTACTTTCAAACCGTCAGTATGAATAAGTATATGCCGGCCAATTTCATAATTGAGTTGGTCTGAAGTTAACGGAAACGATTTATCTGCTCTTTTGGCCGACACTTTAAAAGTGTCTCCGTTTTTATACAATTGCTTGACTGCCTGTAAAGCCGTGTCCTTTATGGCTTCGATGTCGCTTTTCGTTCTGATTGCCAAACTGAAGGACTGTATGCCAAAAACTGTTTGCAATTTTTCCGCTACCTTTTCCCCGTCTTCTCCATTTAATTTGATGAAAAGACGATCTCTGTTCGCTGTATACTCTAAAGACGAAAAGGAAGACAATGCAAGTTTTATATTGTTCTTCAAATGGTTAATAAAATGTTTGCGATTTTTTCCCTTTAAAGACATTTCACCATATCTGACTAAAATATGATCATATTGCATGTTTATAACCCCATTATATTTTTTAATTTTTGTATAGATGATGGCAGGACGTCAATCAACGGCTTGACATCATCGATCGTCTGCCCAATTGAAAGGCTTATGCGGATGGCGCTTTCGGTGATGCTGCTTTTTTTGCCCATCGCCTTCAATACTTTGCTTTCTCCCTTTTTCCTTGAAGAACAAGCTGAAGTAGTGGAGACATAAATATTCTCCTCTTCAAGCATATGAACTAAAACTTCCGCTTTTATACCAGGTACAGAAAAGTTGATAATATGAGGGGCGGAAGATTCCTTTGGTGTGTTGATAATAATGCCATCTATTTTTTCAAGCTCATTTATAAGATAGTTTTTCGTATTAATCAGACGATCGATCTTCTCTTCATAGTCGTTGAATGCCAGCCTTAAACCTTTCGCTAGGGACACGCTGCCCGCTAAATTTTCGGTGCCAGATCTAATGCTTGCTTCCTGGCCACCCCCTGATAAAAGAGTGAGAATTGGTGTATTTTTTCTAATGTACAACACTCCTGTACCGTTTAGGGCATGAAATTTATGGCCAGATATTGTACATAAATCAATTCCCGCTTTTTTTATATTTAAAGGAACCTTCCCGACTCCTTGCACGTGATCGACATGATAAACGATGTTCGGATAGCTTTTAAGTATTTCGCCAATCTCTTCAATTGGCTGAATCGCTCCGATTTCATTGTTGACATGCATAACGGACACTAAGATTGTATCGTTACGTACAGCCTTTTGTATGTCAGCTGGAGACACAATGCCATTTTCATTTACAGGAATCCACGTCACTTCAAACCCGAATTCTTTTTCAAGCTGTTCAAATGCTTCGCTGACAGAAGGGTGTTCAATTACAGTCGTAATCAAATGCTTTCCTTTATGTCTTTGTGCAAAAGCCGCGCCTTTAATCGCCAAATTATTTCCTTCCGTTGCTCCAGACGTAAATATGATTTCCTGTCCGCTTACACCTAGCAAATCGGCTACTTGTTCTCTCGCTTTTGTTAAAAGTCTTTCCGCTTGAACACCCAAATGATGAAGAGATGATGGGTTCCCGAAAAACTTTTCCGCCACTTGCCGGTACGTATCAAGTACATCAGGGTAAGGCTTTGTAGTTGCACTATTATCCAAGTAAAGCATCGGTTGTATACCCCTTTGAATTATATTTTCTAACACTTTGCAATGCAATATTAACATAAGTAAATTGAAATGAAAAAGAAAAGATCATCACATAAACGGGCTCATTCAGACGAAAGCCTTTGTCCACGCACGTAAGCCGCTTTTTTTGTGAATTCAACAACGTCATCTTCGATCATCGTCGTCTTCCCACATCCGCCGATCCCAAGCAGCGTGTAAAACTTCCCGCGTTCAATCTTAAAAACTGACATCATCAAGCACGACTAACCTATCGTATTCCTTCGTCACTCGCTTCACAAAGCGGATGATTTCCCCTTTCTTCGTCAGTCGTTCCCCATTTCTTGAACCGCAAATAAAATTTGAGATCAATCTCTTTCTCATTCCTATCAATCACTTTTAGAACACAGAGTAAAGAAATAAAAAAAACTCGTTACTCCTCTAGCATTTTGCTTTAGAGAAACGAGAATTAGCTGATTTTCTCAGCTGTTCATTATGCCATAAAAAGTTGATAAAAGCATCGGCTTCTATTTTTCAAAATAACCGGACTATCGTGAATTACTTTTTAAGCAGCTCATAAAACGCCTATAGCGCAAAGCGTAATGTCGTTCCAAAAGACTGCCGGAATCCTGCCACAGCTGCCAGCAGGTGCAATAGTTTAAGCTGCTGATGATTCGTTTCTTGAATCCGTTCATCATCATGTCCTTTAGCTGCCCTTTTTGCTTGCTCCTTGCCTGCCAGAGCTAACTCGGGAAACGTCAATCCTTGAAAAAAAGTTTTCATGACGACCTTCGTTTCTATTTCCTTTTAATGAAGGGGCTGTCTAATAAGTCGTTTTTTCGGGTTATTGACCCCTTTAATGTTTTAGAAACTTTGATATATCGGTGTTTATGATTTTTTGTTTTCGATGGGAGCTTGACTTTCTGGACAACTCCAGCGTATTACCGAATATTGCTTCAGCAACATGTTAAATGATATCCAAAGGCACTTTTTTACGAGGTTTTGGAAATGCCTCATCAAGTCGGTTCAAGTCTTCTTGAGTTAATTCAATAGCAGCAGCTTCAGCATTCTCCAGCACATGCTGCTCTTGCCCAGCTTTTGGAATAGCAATGACATCATTCGTGCGTATCGTCCAAGCAAGTGCAATTTGTAATGGTTTTACATTGTATTTTTTGGCAATTTCATTAACAGTTGGATCCGTCAACAACTGCTTTCTTAATGTACCTCCTTGGGCAAGGGGGCTGTACGCCATAATCGGTATATGATGTTCCCGGTGCCAAGGCAGCAGATCAAAATCAATTCCTCTCGAACCTATATGGTATAATACTTGGTTTGTCGCACAGTTTGATCCGTTGAGCGTGTTCCATAGCTCTTCCATATCGTCTGTGTCAAAATTGGAGACTCCCCATCTTAATATTTTTCCTTCTTTTCGCAGCTTTTCCATGCCTTCGATTGTTTCTTCTAAAGGAATGCGGCCTCGCCAATGTAAAAGATATAAATCTAAATAGTCCGTCCCCAGCCGTTTTAAGCTGTTTTCACATGCAACGGAAATCTTGTCTAGTCCTGCATTATGCGGATACACTTTAGAGACTAAAAACACATCATCTCTGCGCCCTTTGATTGCTTCGCCGACTAAGCGTTCAGAAGCGCCATTTCCGTACATCTCAGCAGTGTCAATTACTTTCATGCCCAATTCTATTCCAAGTTGTAAGGCTTTTATTTCTTTAGCTTTCTCCTGTGGCTTATCTCCCATGTACCATGTTCCTTGACCTATACATGGAACAGTCGTGCCATCAGGCAGCTTCACTACTCGTTTTTCAACATGACTTCTTATTTCCATGATTTTATTACTGTCCAATAATCCCATCCACTCTCGACCCTTTCCGTTATATTGTGAATTTCCCATTCTATAAAATTCCGCTTTCATACCTTTTCGACTTCAAAAATATGTACGTGCTTTCGAAACTTGTTTTTAGTGTTTGTTTGATTGCTATTGTTTCCCTTTTACACCTTTATAACAAATGTGGCAATGAATTACAATAAAAAAGCCCTTCACAGCGGCAAGCGCCTAGATGGGACAAATAAAAATAAGGAAAGGACGATTCACAAAATCATCCGGCTGTGGAATTTCATTATCTTATAGATAACAAGCTCTGCAATTGCTCGTGTTTGTACGAGTGGAGTTTCAATTTCTTATAGGTTTTCTCATGTTAAGTGAAAAAATATACTCTCCAAACCGACATTTCGCACAGCATTATTGCTTCAACTCCTCATAGTTAAATAAAAATGCTTACTGACTATAGTCCATATGGGAGCATGGGCAATAAAAATGCCCGTCTTTCAAACGAAGACAGGCATAAATCATAGATCTTTCAATTCATTTTCAACAAGCTTCTGTATTCTTTTCATCGCTTCCGAATCGATTTCCTCTATGGCAGCAGCCGCTTGCTCCAAAGATTTGCTGTATTCATAATTTCTGAACAACTGTTCAGCTTCTTTTAATTTTTTATCAAGGCCCGAATACGTGCTGCGGTATCGATTACCGTATTGTATTAATCTTTCGACTAAACAAACTTGGGCAATGATCTCATCTGTGTTTTCTTTTAATTGTTCGATGATGCTCACAGCATCGTTTAAATACGTTTGGACTCGATCCATATCGAGCGGAATTTCTTCAAGCGCATTGCTGACCTTTTCAAACGATTGCTGAGCAGTTTGTAATTGCTCCACGAAGCTTTCCGGAAGGCCGGGAATGTTGTTTTTTCGAATCGCCCGTTTAATCTCAGCCATCATTCGCTTTAGTTCTGCTAATTTGTCGCGCGCGTTTAATTCATCCTTTCTCAATGCCTGAAGCATCGAATGCCATTCGTTGTATTTTTCCTTTGCTTGATCAATTTGCTTATTAAAACTTTCCAGTTCCTCCTGTAAAACGGAATACGCAATATTGGAGTTCTCTATGCTTGCCAAAATATGCTTGTAATGATTTTTCAGTTGGTTCATCAGTTTATCCAACTCTTTTAGCTTGTCGACATCATCATTTGACAGCTGGTAGCTCTGCTGTACAAGACTGACTTGTTCTTTTAAATCATTTTTTTCCTCTAATAAAGATTGCAGCTTTTCCCCGGTTTTTTCCGCTTCTTGTCTTACATATTGGCTCGCATACACTTCCTTCTCAAGCATTTCGTAAAGGTTATCAATCGTTTCTTTTATGGAATCAAGACCCATTTTCACGTCTTCTGTCTCTGCTTCACTTAGCTTCTTTTTCAAGCCCTGCATTTTTTCCTCAATATGCGAAATTTCTTTTTCCACTTCCAAATGCTCAAGCTTGTAGCCATCCTCGAGCAGTTTTTTATACCCTTCTTTCAATTCGGAAATCTCGTTCGGCACAATCATTTGACATTCAGTTAAAAGCTTTGGAATCTCCTCTACTTTTAATTGGAGTGCTTCAAGCTTCTGTTTTTGTTCATCCAAAATTTCCTTCGCTGTTACGTAATTTCCTGAGTTCATTTCCTCATCAAATTTTTCCATTGTATGTAACATTTCATATAACTCTTTTTCCAGCCGTTCATACGCAGTTCCAAATGTATGGCGATGGGAGAGCAGTGTTTTTTTCAACTCTTTTAGCTGTTGTTTGACTGCTTCACCTTCTGTCTTATTATTGCTTTCTGTTGCAACAAGATCGTTAATGTGCTGAACAATGCCGGCTATTTGTTCTTCTATTTCTTTTAAAACCGATTCAATATGTAATAAAACTTCTTTTGACTTTTTAAAGCGGTATTTTTCAGCATATTCCTCCGCTTCAAACAGAAGCTCTTCCACCTGCGGAAGCCTGCTAGTGACGATATCGTCCCAATCTTTTCGCCAGCGTTCAAACAATTCTTCTGTTTCTCCACTCATGATTAATTCTTTTACTTTGGACAGTTCATCTGTTATGGACTGATTCATAATGTCTATTTTCCAAGCTTCAAGACGGTCTACTTCTTTATAAATATTTTTTCGAAATCCATAACCGATTCCAAATAGAAGGAAAATCAATAAAATTAATACGATCACAACTTCCATTATGAGCCCCCTCGGTCCGTTTCACTTTCTTAAAGGGTATGTATATTTTAAACGACGTTGTCGAAAAAACTTTCAAAAGAAAATAATGTGTTCTCAATGTATTTATGATACCATGATAACGACATTTTTTGAGCAAAATTTTTAATTTTTTCACATAAATCTCGACAAACTTGAGGTGATTTCTATGAAAAAAGATGGACATGTTCACACCCCTTTTTGCCCCCACGGTACGGACGATTCATTTGAATTGTATATTGAAACTGCCATAAAAAAAGGATTTTCTGCTATAACCTTTACAGAACATGCTCCATTGCCGGAAGGGTTTGTTGATCCAACTCCCGATAAGGACAGCGCAATGCCCTTCAGTGATATCGACCGCTACTTGTCTATTTTGCTAGACTTAAAAAAACAATATAAACGCGATATCGATATTCATATCGGTTTAGAAGTAGACTATATTAACGGTTTTGAAAGAGAAACAGCGCAATTTTTGGACAAATACGGTCCTTTTCTTGATGACAGCATTTTGTCCGTACATTTTTTAAAATTAAATGGACAATATTATTGTGTAGATTTTGATGAACATACGTTTCAAAAAATGGCGGAGCTGTCAGGTGGCATCAATCATTTATACGAATTATATTATGCGACAGTATTAAAAGGGGTTGTTTCAGATCTTGGAAAGTATAAGCCGAAGCGGCTTGGACATATTACGCTAATACACAAATTTCAAAAGCTTTTCCAAGCCACATTTGATGAAAAGCCTTATATTGAACAGATTTTTGCTGAAATGAACAAAAGGGGGATGGAACTGGACGTCAACACTTCCGGTTTACGAAAAGCCTTTTGCGGAGAAATTTACCCGCCAGAGGATATTATACAAGCGGCCAAAAAACAAAGCATCCCTCTCGTTTATGGTTCTGATGCCCATAGCGCGAAGGATGT
The DNA here is from genome assembly GCF_038000355.1 of Aeribacillus sp. FSL M8-0235. Taxonomy (NCBI): domain Bacteria; kingdom Bacillati; phylum Bacillota; class Bacilli; order Caryophanales; family Bacillaceae; genus Aeribacillus; species Aeribacillus sp. FSL M8-0235. The sequence continues at coordinate 2,880,897 of NZ_JBBOBW010000001.1, forward strand.
AGGCAGCGATTTTTCACTTTTTGAAAAAATGGTTTAGTCATTTGATTGTTTTTCGTTTTTCTGAAAAAGTATTTGTTCCAGCCATGAAACCAGCTGTTTACTATATTGCTTGACAAAATATTCTTCGTACGGATTAATATGTAAAACTTCATACATGTATTGAGGCTGTAAAAACGGCATATTTATTAAGCTTTTGAATTGTACTAAAAAATGGGGAATGTCTACTTGTTTAAATTGGTTCGCTCGCATCCCTCGTTCAAGCAGGTTAAGCAAATAATATTTTTCTTTCGCTAAATAAGTCATCATCACCTGGCGAATGAGAGTCGAATCAAGCGTTACTTCTCGGTGGACAAAACGGGCAAGCCGGCGGTTTTCATATTGATAGCGGAGAAGTTCTTCAACGATTGCCATAAGAGAGAGTTTTGGAGATTCTGTACATTTTTGATAGCATTGATCGATTACGTCTAAATAACCTTCATAAAACTTGGACACTAAATGTTCCAATAATCCGTTTTTTCCTTTAAAATAGTAAGAAATATGGGCGATATTTGCATTGGCCCGTTTGGCAATTTCCCTAACCGATGTTCCGGTGTAACCTTTTGTATTAAAAAGGAAAATTGCTGCATCAACGATATTTTCTTTCGTAACAGTGTTCGTTTTCGTTTGCAAGTGGATCACTCCTTTTGTTGATGGCTGTTAGAAGTTTTCTACCCGCAACGATATTTTCCTGCTATAATTTCTCGACAAAGTTCGTACTTACTTGTCATTTTGAAAAAGAAAGTGAGGAATTTCCATGTTTGTCGTCGAAAGCTATAATGGAACAAAAGAAGAAAATTATGAGCTTGTGTTAAAACAGCTTACAGCATTGATTGAAGGGGAAAAAAATGTCATAGCGAATTTAGCTAATGCATCCGCCTTGTTGAATCAATTTTTGTCAGAAATCAATTGGGTTGGTTTTTATGTAAAAGACGGAGATGAGCTTGTTCTCGGACCTTTTCAGGGGCTGCCGGCATGCGTTCGAATTCCTATTGGCAAAGGTGTATGCGGAACAGCTGCTTTCGAAAAAAGAACGGTGAGAGTGGCTGATGTAAATGAGTTCCCTGGACACATCGCCTGCGACGCGCGATCACAATCGGAAATCGTTGTCCCGCTTATTAAGAACGATGAGGTAATCGGTGTGTTAGATATTGACAGCCCGATTAAAAACCGATTTGATGAAATAGACCAAAGATATTTAGAAAAATTCACGAATATTCTTACAGAATACCTTTAATAGCCTTGTTTTTCAAACGCCGGAAGTCGTGAACAGGTGGAAATGAGCATTCAACTTTTGAACCCTTTCAAATGATATAAAAAAGGGTCCCTAGTTACGATCTGTCAAACGATTTTAACAAATCAGAGCAATACCTAGGAACCCTTTATGCTCTTTCTTGGTCTAAAACCGATACTTGATTTTTTCCATTGCGCTTTGCCTGATACAAGGCATCATCTGCTCTTTTAAAAAGAAGGGCAGGCGAATCATTTTTATGGGCTGCATCCCAACAGGAAACACCGCATGAAACTGTTACAGGCGGTTTCGTTGATTTCCGCACAGCTGAAACAATTCTGTTTGCCACTTCACATCCGATTTTTAAACCCACTTTAGGAAGATAAATGGCCAGCTCTTCTCCGCCCCATCTAGCTCCTACATCTTCCTCCCGTATGTTGTTCCTTATCGTTTTAGCAATTTGAATAAGCACTTTATCGCCTACTTGGTGGCCATACGTATCATTGATTTGTTTAAAATTGTCTACGTCTATTAAAATTAATGTGCCTCTTTGGTCTTCTTTAAACGATTGATGAACAACCTCGTCAAAATATTTTCTATTAAAAAGATTTGTAAGCGGATCTGTGATCACGAGCAATTCCAGCTTTTCCCGAAGCATGGAGTTCGTAAAGGCGAGTGTAGAATGAGACACAAGCGATTCCATTAATTTGTACATATCAAACGTGAAGGAATACGGTTCTTTACGCAGCACAACAGCAAATCCGATGATTTTTTCACTGTCGATCATCGGAACAGCCATTATTGATTTATAAACGGCTTCCCCGAGAATGGAATTGGAAATATCGCCAGTGAATACACTATTTTGCTCCAATATATTTTGTGCAACCCAATCAACGTAAGCCTTCGATTCATCTAAATGGAAAAACGATGTACTTTCTGAAAGCATGTTCCATTTTTTATTTTCATCAAAAATAAAAAAAGCGGCCTCATCTGCAGAAAATGAACGAAGCATTCTTTTAACCATGTATTTCATCGTATCTGAAATCCGCAAGTTTTTATTAATTTTTCGAGCCGTATCATTAATGAGCTGCAAATCGTTTACATGCTGCTTCGACTGTTCATACAGCTTGGCATTTTCCAGCGCTTTGCCGCCGGCCTTTGCCACTTTTTCGATCATATCGATTACGTCATCGATTTGTTCAATATGAAGTGGGATATGTACATCAATTAATCCATAAACACCCTGTCTTCCTGCAATCGGGACATAAATATAGAGCCCGTTTGACGAGCTTCTTACGACCATATCGCCTTTCAAAAAGGCTGTCATAGCTTCCTCATACTGATCTATTTCCTGCTCCAAATTTTTCACAGGAATTTCATGTCCTAATGAATAATCCATTGGCAAAATGAAATGGCATAATAGGTCGGGATACATTTGCCTCAAAGTGTTATAAAGCTTGTTTAACACTTCTTCTTCTTTCATAATGGAATAAAGTTCATCAGTTAATAAAAACAATTGATAATATTTTTCTTTAAGCGTTTTTTGCAAATATAATTTTTTTCCGTGAAAAAACATGGCAAAACATATTTTAGAAATTTTTTCTAGTTGTTGATTAGAAAGTTTGTGAAGTACACGGCCTCCTCTGAATTCCAACAGCATTTTTGGAGAGGAATCTGCCGAATACTGCAAAAACAATCGTCCTTTTTCTTTGTAAACTACAAATTGTTCATCGTCTTTGAAGCTAAATGATTTCGAAGCACCTTTTACATCGTCATTGCTCGAGTATTGGCATAAAAAAAGATTCGAACCGATCTCTTTCCAAATCGACACATTTTGAAGATTAAATGCTTTGATTAAAATTGCAAACATTTCATTAATAAATTCATCGAAATGCTGCCTGTCCGAATCATTCATAAGTAATCGGAAAAATAAGTTTTCAAAATGATCCCAATCCATACTCCACCACCTATAACCGGGAAAATAGACCTTATTACTTTAATAGTATTATAACATGAAGCACAATTTTTTTTGTGAAATAATTGGTATTTTTTTCACAAAAAATAGAAATGAATGTGTGAAGTTCGTCGGATTAAATATTCCTTTTCGCTGACAGCAAAGGAAATAATCTTGACACCGCTCATTTAAAATCATATAATGATCGTTGTGTAAAATATAGCAGCCTAAGGATTCGACAATTATGATTTCATTTTGTTCCTCAAATCTGAGGTGTACCGTGTAACTCTCTGCTGCTGGAGCGAAGGTACATGAAAACAAAATGTGCATAATTGAGAGAATCAGTCTGTTTGTATTTTACAATCGAAAATACAAAAGGAGGAGCAATATGTCTCGTTATACAGGTCCTACATGGAAAATTTCCCGCCGTTTAGGCATTTCTTTGAGCGGCACAGGCAAAGAGCTTGAAAAACGCCCGTATGCACCTGGTCAGCATGGTCCAGGCCAACGGAAAAAACTTTCTGAATATGGCTTACAATTGCAAGAAAAACAAAAGCTTCGCCATATGTACGGAGTTAACGAACGTCAATTCCGAAATACTTTCGTAAAGGCGGGCAAAATGCCGGGTATTCACGGTGAAAACTTCATGATCCTTTTAGAGTCTCGTTTAGATAACATTGTTTATCGTCTTGGCTTGGCTCGCACTCGCCGTCAAGCACGCCAATTGGTTAACCACGGCCATATTTTAGTGGATGGAAGCCGCGTGGACATTCCGTCTTACCAAGTAAAACCAGGCCAAACGATTTCTGTCCGTGAAAAATCCCGCAACCTTCAAATCATTAAAGAAGCGGTTGAATTAAACAACTTTGTTCCTGAATATTTAACATTTGATCCGGAAAAGCTTGAAGGAACATACACTCGTCTGCCCGAACGCTCTGAATTGCCTGCGGAAATCAACGAATCGCTCATCGTTGAGTTCTACTCTCGTTAATAAAATTAGATTGTATAATTCAGTATTTAAAAACCCTGAAACCCTTGAGAAGAAAGGATTTCAGGGTTTTTTTGTTTCAATTTAGGTTTTCATAATGTATTATTTTGGGGCAAGTGGGGCAGCTTTTGGAGCTACTTTTTATAAAAATGCGGACAGATGCTGAATTATTTTTATATACACGAAAGTACCAAAATGAGATTTAGAGCCGGTGGAAATCCTTGAAATCGTATCAGTACATTCAGATCTATCACGATTCATAAAATGTATGTGCTTAGTAAAACGTTTTTATAACTTAAAATTTCCCCTATTTTTAACCAATTCTTTTTACTCACATAAAATACACGGGACATTTGCTCTATTGAATTTAAATTGTTTAGTTTTGTGCCTGCATGCCATATCGTTGCAGAAAAAAGCTTGAAGACTCACTTCTTAAAACAAAAAAAGGAATTGAGCGCATAATGAAGAATATTTATATACGGCAATATTCTATTAGATTTAGTTGTAAAATCCCAATAACGAATGCTTTCACAGCTGGTGAAATAATATCGATTAATGATCTTCTAATGAAATAGATGCTGATACATCGGATGACGAAGCAAAATTTGAGGTAGGAATTTAGTTCTTTACTCAAATTTAAAATTAAAAGTTGATGATGAGTAAGAAATCAATTTTTTAAAGGGGCTGCCTGATGAGTCCCTAAAATGAAGGATTTGGGAGAAATACTACTGTGAAGGACAAAAATAATGGAATAAAATTTGTAAATGTCCTTCATAGAGGCAATGAAGCCCAACAAGAAGCAATTATATGTGCTGAATGTCCGTCATAAAAAACTTTTGAAGAACCAATTCAGAAAGAGGGAGCATAAGAAAAGTCCTTCATAAGACTTCTGAAGGATATAAAAAGATAGAAAAAATGGTCTGCCCGATAAGTCCCTAAAATGAAGGGGCTCGAAAAAGTCAGTTAACCCTGACTTTTTGGACAGCTCCTAGTTTCTTTAAATATTACAGTATTTCACGCAGGGGGTGGACGATATATTGGATGATTTTAATTTGATTATATTCTTATGGAGAACTTCATTTGTTATTTCAATACTTACATTTATAATTGGTTTACTCCATCGTTCTTGGCTGTTTATGCTTATTAGTACTGTATGTAATGCACCCCTTTGTCAAGACACAAATTGATAATATTTAAGTTATCCATTCTCTCCTTTCGCTATGAATGTGGTGCGTGTGCGATAAAGGCTTGACATGGAGCCTCTACGGGCACGATTTTTTGCGCTGGAGCGATGGACAGATAACATCGCATGGCTAAAACAGCCTATCATGCCCGTCTCTCCATATAAAGCCTCTCATCACGTTCGATGGTTAGGATGCTTGAGCCATCTTAGGTTGCTTGTACACTGTTGCTGGCGTCAAATAGTCCAAGGATTGGTGAGGTCGGTCTGTATTATAGAACGTAACATAGCGTCGAATGCCTTTTCGCAACTCTTTAGGATTCTCGAATTCATTGAGATAGATACATTCATACTTTAAAGCTCTAAAGAAGCGTTCCGTACGACTATTGTCTGTTGCTCGTCCTTTGCCATCCATTGATACCTGGATGCCATACTCTTTCAACAGCCCGAGATAGTCAGCGTTTGTAAAATGGCTGCCCTGGTCACTATTGATGATGGTCGGCTTACCATGACGCAATGCCCGCTTAAGACAGTTGATGACAAATCCTTTCTCCAGCGTACTAGATAACTCGTAATCGATCACTTTGCGGCTGAACCAGTCGATGATGGTAAACAGATACATAAAGCCCCGTCCCATACGAAGGTAGGTGATATCCACTCCCCACACATGGTTCGGATGGGTGATCTCCAATCCACGGAGCAGGTAAGGTCGGCAGTACTTGGCATGTAGCCTCTTACTAATGTTGGGTTTAGGGTAAATAGCTTGTATACCCATAAGGCGCATGAGACGGCGTACGCGTTTACGATTCACATCAAATCCTTTCTCACGAAGTTTCGCAGTCATGCGCCTGTAGCCAAAGTAGGGATGAACTGTATAAAGCATATCCATTTCGTGCATGAGCATGATGTTTTCTGAGCTTTCTGTTTGCCCCTTTGATTGGCGATACACGCTAGTACGATGAATACCTAATAACTGTGCCTGACGCTTGATGCTGATCGATGGGTGATTGAATTCGACCATAGCCTTTCGTTCGTCAACAGACTTATTTGAGTCCAGATTTTTTTTTCAGCCAGTCAACTTCAACCGTTAACTGACCTACCAATTTCTCTAAATTTTCTTGTTTGGCCTCATATTCTTTACGGATTTTATCCACTTCGCTTGAGCCTTTTTCAAAGACCATCGAGGATCGTTCTAGAAATTCTGCTTTCCAACGACTGACCATGACTGGGCTTAATTCATATTTGGCGGCTATTTCATTGACGGTTTGCTCTTCACGCAACACCTCAAGAACCACCTTAGCTTTAAATTCTGCGGTATATCGGTTTCTTTTTTTCATGGTATCATTATAACTTATTTATCACGCTCATGTGTCTCACCTTATGGGAGCATTATAGTAACATTTTTACCAGTTGCATATTATTTTCTCGGTGCGTTAAACGCATGGCGGTTAGTTGGATATATACCAATTTTATTATTTTCACTTACAGTCCTGTTCTGGTTTCTTAAAAAAAGAAATAAGAGCGGAGAGAAAATAAAACGACAAGATCTTCCTCTTCAACAAAAGTATTTGAATAGATAAATGCAAAGATTGACCATAAAATTTGGCCAATCTTTTTTGCATAACCGTGTTATGAAAAAACAAGTGGAATATTGAAAAATCCAAGATTTAACATTCAATTGTCTTTCCTTTTCCCAAAGCCTACCGCAAGTCCTAGAAAAATATACGCATAGGACAGGATGATTAATTCCAAAAAGCCAAATTTATGAAAAATAAGTGAATCCTGAGCTTTTTCATCGATATAATCCCCCTTGCCAACCATATAAACCCCGACCAAGAGATAGATCACAATGGATATTGCCAAAAATAATTTACCGAATATAGTAAAACGAAATTTAGAAACAACTAACGCAATTATCATCCAATATCCTAATCCAAGTAAGACTAAAAAAATTGAAATATAATATGGCTCGTAAACAGCCAATTCACTAATTTTCATTGTTATCGTTCTCCTTGATTCCTTTTTATTATGGATTACATCCTTATATCCCGTCTCCACGGCTCCAAATTCCTTGGGGATTTCCAATTTCAATTCTCTTTCCTTTTCCCAAACCCTACTGCAAGTCCTAAAAAAATGTACGCATAGGACAGGATGATTAATTCCAAAAAGCCAAATTTATGAAAAACAAGCGCATCAGGTGCCTCCTCATCGATATAATATCCTGTTCCTACCATATAAGCTCCGACCAATAAATAAATTACAATGGATATTACCAAAAAAATTTTACCGGAAATCTTAAATTGATATTTGGAAATTCATCCCACTCCTCTTCACAAAAACCATATCTTAATACCTAATAATTGAATGGTATCATAGGATATTTTTGAAAAGAAACTACTTTTACACATTTTCATTTATAAATTTTTTACCAACTTTTTGACAGGGTATGGTATGGAGAGGCTTATATATAATAAAAGTTATTTTTTTAAGCAAGAAAACATAAGAAACATACTAAGATTAGTAGCACAGACCACGGCCATGGTCTGTGCTACTATTTTTTTATAGTAGAAGTGGAGAATAGGTCGTGACAGCCCCAGAACCTTGAGTTCGTATGAAAAACTGGCCTACTTCACTGCCCTTATAAGAATCAGTTTCAGTATGTTGGATCCTTGAGATCGTGTATAAGAAAAGGGAATCGATAAGGTGAAGTGAAGACTTCTACATAAAAATCAGGAGGAATGTATATGAAAAGCGTCATTGCTTTTGATGTCAGTATGGGAAAAAGTTATATGGTGATTTATAACGCTGCACGTTCTTGTATTTTTGAGGGGAAATTTTGCATAATCGCCCCCATTTTGAACAGCTAAATAAACGAATCATCGATTTAGTACAAAAAGATGGACAAGTTCCAGCCATTGTATTTGAAGCAACAGGCGTGTATTCCCGACCATTAGAGCGCTTTATGAATGATCACGGTTTTCCGTACTGTCTGTTAAATCCCCTTGAATCAAAGATTCAAACGGCTACTATGCGCATTCATAAAACCGATAAAAGTGATGCCCACCGTTTGGCCCAAACTCACTTTACAACCGAACGGCGCATAAAAAAACCGCAGGACCACTACTTCGACCAAATGCGTGCGCTTTCCCGATACTATCATGAATTAGACGAAGAATTAGCGATGCTTCGAAGTAGAATGCACACTTTACTACAACTGACTTTCCCAGAAATGGAATCGCTGTTCACACAAAAATCCGAACTGTTTTTAAATATCCTACAGCTATTCCCACATCCTGATTACGTTAAAAATCTTTCAAAAACGGTTGTACGCAACCGACTACTTGCCAACACAGATAAGAAATTAGCGCCTAAAACGGCAGAGAAAAAGGCCATACAGTTAATAAGTGCAGCACAGGATTCGTATCCAGCAGTGGATCAAGACGACATTCGCTGTGAACAGCTAAAAGATTATGCCAAACGTTCTTTAGCCATTTTGAGAAAACGTGAGGAACTGATTCAGCAGATGGTTGTTCTTTCAGAAGAACGAAATGAATATCAAATCTTAATCAGTATTCCTGGTATAGGGAAAAATACAGCCGTTCGTTTGATTGGAGAAATAGGCGACATGACACGCTTCGAAAATCATAAGCAACTCAATGCCTATGCAGGAATTGATATAAGGCGTTTTCAATCAGGCACCTTGTTTTACAAAGATAAAATCAATAAGCGTGGCAACAGTCATCTGCGCAAAATCCTTTATTTTACGATTCAAAATATGATCCGCCAACAGACGCTTTGGACACAATCATTTTGTAGAATACTATGACAAATTAAAAACGCAACCCTATAACAAATGTTATAAAGTTGCGTCCATCGCATGTGTGAATAAGTTATTGAAGTGCCTTTTCCACCTTATTACACACAATTTAACGTACAATTACGAAATCGCTTCAGTATCTTCGTAATTGTGTAGTAAAAGTATAACATAATGGGCCTAGCGAAAAAAAGCAAAAATCGTTAGGTCTATTTGGCATGCGAAAATCTTTTTTTGGCGGAAGGGGTACCCCTTCCGCCAAAAAAAGATTAATGATCTCAAATAACTATTGATAAACCTCTTGACTAATCGTAAGAAAGCCATACAACTAAGGCATATAAAGGAACAAGCAAAACAGTTACACCAAAAAGAAGTGTATTTTGTGCATATAAAATGGCACCACCAATAACGACCATTAGAGTATCAATCATAATCGTTAAAGTCGCACCTGAAATAGCATCTCTTACTTTTGAGGCGTCCATTAGCCTAGAAATAATTTCTCCAACTTTTCTTGTACTAAAAAAGTTCATTGGTAAAGATAAAACATGATGATAGTATCCAAGTACAAGTCCTAAATCTAACTTTTGACTTAAATGAATAAGTAGATAAGATCGAAAAGCATTTAGTAACACTTTAAATGTATATAGTACTATGATTCCGATAGATAAAACATGAAGAGATTTTTCTAAACTCTGTGTCAATATGTCATCTATTAAAAATTGGAAATAAAACGAACCAATAATTCCAAAGATGGTAAATAAAATACTTGCAAAGAATATTTGTAGAAGAATGCCTTTTTGTGGCTTTAATAAACCAATAAACCTCTGAAATAACCCTTTAGTCTGATCTCCTTTTTCAAATGTTGGAGCAGGAACAAGAAGGACTAAAACCCCTGTCCAAATCTGAAAAAATTCTTCTGGGCTCATTTTTTTCAAGCCTTCTGCAGGATGCAGGATCAGCAATAATGACTTGCTCTTTTGTAATCTTATGAATAACAACATAGTGCAACAAACTATTATTGATTACGACATGTGCAATAGCGGGCAAAGGAAATGGACTAAAAAAACTCTCTTTATTTCCCTTCACACCTTTTGCTGTAAACCCTAGTTGCTCTGCTGCTTTAATTAATCCATATAAGTTTGTACCTTGCTTATCTGTTTTCGCTATCTCTCTTAATTTGGAAATAGGAATTTTTAGACCATATTGTTTCGCTATCGTTGCTAAGCAAGCAGGACCACAGTCCTTTATGTCATGTTGCTTTATACAATAGTATTTTTTTTAGACTATCATGCCCGCCACCCCATATAAAGTTGCTCGATAATCTAAGGAAGCATCCAGCATTCGATCTGTTTACTTAAACAGCGGTTGGGTCTTGTTTTTTTATATTGCCAATTTAAGGTTCCTTTTTTTGTTTTAATTTTCTGTGATTTCGATTTTTGTAAACGTTTTCTTTTTCTCGCATCCTGTTTGTAGGTGCGATTTTCGCCTTTTTGTCTTCAACGCTTGGCATTAGGAAGGATCAAGTACTAATCATTTGCTTCTCTACGCCATTTATCATATAGATTTATAAGTTTAACAACAGAATCATCTAAACTATCTATAATTTCCTTCATATCAAGAAAGTCCTCTTCGCTCAAACCTTTAGGTATTTTCTTGTTACTGATTTGGTCGGCAACAACTTTATTTTTGATTTCTTCCCTGCCCATAAGCAACGTATTAAACTCATATTCCTCTAAATATCTCTTTTCCCGCAACTCAGTCTCGTGCATCTTTTCTTTGAGGAGCTGCTTCCTGTACTCTGAAGGCGTTTTTCCAAAGTTTTTCTTAAATGCAATATTAAAAGACTTGACATCAGAAAAACCGTGTGACAAAGCGATATCAGAAATTTTTCTTTTTAAATCCGTTAAGTCATACGTAGCTTCACGAAGTCTAATTCTTGTGAGATATTCGTAATAATTAATACCGAGCTGTTGCTTTACAATTTGAGAAATATAACTTTCATGATATCCTGAAAATGATGAAAGCTCTTCAAGACTAATTTTATTTTTATAGTTTTTTTCAATATACGCAACAATATTGTCTACATCTTCTTTTCTCTTTTTATTTCTAACTAACTCTTTTGAAGACATCATTTTCGGAGGAAAATCTCTGATCAAATTGGCTATTAGCTGATTAAGAAGGCTCTCGAAGTAAATTTTTTCTTCAGGATGTTCACCTTTTATATATTTAACCATTTCGAGCGCTAAATTTCTTAATCGGCTAAAACTCTCATTATTTCTAGTTTTAAAGTTAGATCTACATGAAAACTGAAGTAAATGATAGTCTTTGTAATAAGAGCGAAAATATATCGGATTAATATGAATAACCATAGCTATTGAATTTATCTTTTTCGCAATAGTAGCATGCCCAACATTAGAGTTAACGAGCATAATATCGTCTTCTTGCAGAATATATATATTCCCGTTTACGCTCATTTCAACCTCACCTTGAAGAACGATGATGAACTCTAATGATTCATGCCAGTTGTAATGATAATGCTTAATATAATACACGTACTGCTTTACATCTATATCTTTTTTATCATTCTTCCATTCATAGTATACGATACTCATTAAATCCCCCCGACTTTTTCATATTTGTAAACAGCCCGACAACATTCTTTTACTTTTTTCGACACAAGCCCTATCATCCCCTCTCTCAGAGTGAACTTTTTCACCGTCCTTCTATGGGATAGTAAGTCCTAATCCCCTTTCTTCCACAACCGTATCCAGGATTGGAAATAATCCGCACAAACAATCAAAATACCCGTGGTGCTAGTTAAGTGTTAACGCTCAACTAGCACCACGGGTAAAGACTATTTGCTCTTACTTCACATAATTACAAAGCTTACCCATACCTTCTACTTCGACGACTACAGTATCTCCTCGCTTCATCGCACAACTGCCGGAAGGAGATCCTGTAGCTAAAACATCGCCGGGCTCTAACGTCATAATTCTCGAAACCCAACTTATGAGATAAGGGATCGAAAATAACATCTGATTCGTATTACCTTCTTGCACAACTTTCCCATTTAAAGTCGTAACGATTCGTAAATTAGTTGGATCTATACCCGTTACAATATACGGACCAATAGGACCAAAAGTATCAAATCCTTTACCTCTAGTAAATTGCGGATCCGTTTTTGTAAGATCCCTCGCAGTCACATCATTAAATATCGTACAGCCGAAAATATAATCTAATGCATGTTCTTCTTTTATATTTTTTCCTTGCTTTCCAACAATAAGCGCTACTTCTCCTTCCATCTCCACCTGGTTAGTTAAATCACTTGGCGGAATGATAATATCCCCTTGATCCGGAATCAAGCAAGACGGCGGCTTTAAAAACAAAAATGGTTCTTGGAGACCAACCTTCCCTCCCGTTTCAACAGCATGTTCAGCATATGTCCAGCCGAAATTAATAATCTTTGATGGTACTATCGGTTCTAAAATCTGCACATCACTATATTTTACTTTTTCACCATCGTATTTTAATTCATTGTGGACAATGTCCTTAAAATCACTAGACAGTTGTAAAATTTCATCTCCTTCTAAAACGCCATAGAAAATATTGCCCTCATATCGTTGATACCGAACTATCGTTTGGGTCTTGGTCATTATTCGCATGATTCACAAAACTCCCTCGACTACTTAATAAACCCTACCTGCTTGCTAATGTACTCATATTGCTCTTCTTTTTTTCTATTAAACTCCGCTTTATTTTGTTCGAATACATTGTTACCTTCTGCATCAATTGAAACAATTAAAGGGCCAAATTCCTTCACTTCACATACCCAAAGTGACTCCGGCATTCCTAAGTCTGTCCAATAAACTTCCTTAATTCGTTCAACTTTTGTTGCAGCATAAACTGCATTACCAGCGGGAAAGACGAGATGAAGAGCTTTATAAGTTTTACACCCTTCTTCTGTCCTTTTCCCCATTCCACCTTTTCCGATAATCAGTTTAACGCCAGTTTTTTCTATAAATTGTTTTTCGAATTTTTCCATTCTCATGCTTGTAGTAGGGCCGATAGAAACAATCTCATACTTATTATCCTCAGTTTCTCTCACGATGGGACCCGCATGGAAAATCGCTTTTCCTTTAAGGTCAATCGGTAACGGAATTCCTCCTTCAACCACTCTTCTATGAGCGACATCTCTGCAAGTAACTAACGTTCCGTTTAAGTAAATAATATCTCCTATTCTTATATTCTTTAGATCTTCATCTGTTATTGGAGTAGTTAATATTTTCTTATTCACAACTTTACCCCCTTGTGTGTGTGAATTTCATAGTTCAAATTTCTATCAAAAGTGATTTTGCCTCTTCTATGCGACCAACAACCTGTATTAACTGCTACTCCGATAGTAGAAGGATGTCTTGCTGAGTTCACGACGTTAACTCCCATGACAGACTTCGAACCTTTTAATCCTTGAGGACCAAGACCGATCGCATTTATTCCATCTTCGAGAAGTTTCTCTAATTTAGCAGCGTTTTCATTTTCATTTCGACTACCGACAGGTCTCATAAGTGCCAGCTTTGAATTTAAAGCTGCTGTTTCAACTGATGTACCGATACCTACTCCGACGAGAAGAGGAGGACATGCATTAATTCCGTAGCTTGTCATACGATCAAGCACAAACTTGACAACTCCTTCATATCCCTCACTCGGCATTAGAACCGTTGCCACTCCCGGAAGTGTACACCCCCCGCCTGCCATATAAGTATAAATTTCTGCTTTGTCACTACCTTCTACTACCTCCCAAAAAATGCTCGGTGTACCGCTGCCGATATTCTTTCCAGTATTATATTCATCAAATGTTTCAACCGAATTATGACGTAATGGAGTTTCTTTTGTTGCTTTATAGGTGCTCTCTCTTAAAATACTTTCTAACTGTCCAATTAAAGGAAAGTCTTCGCCGCATTTCACAAAAAACTGTAGTACACCAGTATCTTGACAGGAAGGTCTCTTTAACTTATAAGCTATCTTTTGATTTTCAAACATCGTTTTGTATATGGTTTTAGCAAGCTGGTTGCTTTCCTCTTCACTCAGTTCTCTCAATTTACTTTCCACATCATCTGGAAGCTTATAGCTAACGAGTGAAATAAAATTTGACATCAGTTCAATCATTTTTTCTTTTTGCTGTTTTTTATCCATCAAAATCTCAACCTCACTTTCTAATAAGATAATTTTTAAGTCGATTCAACTTTTAAGTATGAGTTTGAACAATGGTACTTTTGTTTATAAGCTAAAATAAAGCGCTTAACCACCATTTTACCTATAGAAAGGAAAGAAAATCGGTAACAAAATCATCGAAACAATAATTGAAATAATAATTAACGGGGCGCCAGCTTTTACATAATCTTTAAACTTATACCCCCCTAGACCATAGACCATTGTGTTTGCCGGCATTCCAATAGGTGTCGCATAAGCCATGGAACCACCAATTACTGTTGCCATTAAAACGGCCCTTGGATCTGCACCCATAGCACTAGCAATGGAAAGACTTATAGGAACGAGCAATGCAGTTGTCGCCGTATTCGACATAAAGTTTGTCATCATCGCCGAAAGTATTAAAATAACGAACAACAGAACGTAAGGAGATGAAGTGTTTCCTACAGCACCAATAATTGAATCGGCTATGACCGCCCCTGTTCCAGTTACATCTATAGCTTTAGCTAGTGCGAGAGAACCGACAAATAACATGATCGTATCCATATCTATTGACTTCATCGCATTACTTTTAGAAATAATCCGCATCGCTACTAATATTAATGCTCCTATCCACGCTGACACATAAAGCTTTATTCCAATTTGTTTTTCAAATACCATCGCCAAAATAGTTAATACGAGCACAATGAAGGACATATGCTGTTTCCATTTCGGTATGCTTGAATAATCGATTTGCTTATTGTAAATGGAATCTGAATCTAAAAGAGTATCTTCACCCCTTGGTAAAACCTTATGACCAAATAAACTGAAGTACAAAATACCTACAATAAGAATTGGTAAACCTGCTTTGGCATACTCAAAAAAGCCGAATTCTAATCCAATCTCTTGAAGCGCTGACTGAGCAATCATATTTCCAGGCGCACCAATTAAACTTAAGTTCCCTCCCATTGCAGCAGCCAACACAAGAGGTAACAATAATCTGGAACGCGAAAAACCGGATTTCGCTGCAATACCTATGACACACGGTATTAAAACTGCTGCTGTTCCAGTATTAGAAAGAAATCCAGACATTAATCCAGTAACGATCATCACAGCTATAATTAACTGTTTTTCTGTTTTAGCAAATTTAGTAACAACCTCTCCGACTTTTTGTGCCATACCCGTTTCAAAAAAAGCAGCACCAACAATAAACATCGCCATGAAAAGAAGAACATTTCCATCAACGAACCCAGCAAAAGCATCAGCAGGCTCAAGAACCCCGGAAACCGTAAGACCAACTGCAACGATCATTGCCGTGATAGATAAAGGGATTATTTCCCATACAAACATAACAATAGCAAATACTAGAAAAAATAAAGTGATAAACACCTCGCTCATCCAACATCCCCTTTCTCATTCTTTATTTTGAATATAGAAGACCTCTTCTTGATGCATATAGTAATCATTTACAAGCGCTTATTCTATCCAATTTTTTAAATCTTTATTTTCTCGTTTTAATTAGCACTTTTTGATATCGCCAAATAAAAAGTAAGCGCTAACAAAAAATAACCTAAATATTCAAATAATAAAATTAACCTTATAAGGCATAAACGCACAATATCCACAAAATTTCATTATCTTCAACAATATAAAAAAATACTTAGTAAAAACTTTATATTTTTTATTTTTAAAAATTTTTGTCTCATCACCATATTCTGTGATGTTCACACAATTCCGGTAATAAGTTAGCGAGATTGATACTCAATCTAGAGTAGCTCCTTCGTCAGCTTGCAGACCACTAAGTGGGTAGAATGGAAGTGGTCAAGCGCTTTCCTTGACGGCTTCCATTCTAGCCACTACAATGCGGAAAGCTGATGAAGAGCATGGTTAAGCAACCTGATTTGTATAAGTTTTACCTGTACATTCCAAAAATACACGTAGTCGAAATCTTTCAAGGTTTCTGAAGCCAAAAGCACGTCTTTTGATGTTCTTACTCTTATGGTTTGTACCTTCAATCCGGCCATTCGTAAAAGGTGTAAGAAAATATTGTAAAATTTGTGCCTTCCAATTTTCTATCGTCTTGGCAACTTGATGAAATGAAGGAAATGGGCTGCTCCATGCGAGTTGAATCCATTCTTCTAAGAGTGAATCAGCTGTATCATAGTCATTCACTTGGTATATTTCTCTAAAGAGTTCTTTTAGAAAATAGGCATATGACAATTCTGAATGCTCTTTGAGCATCTCGTCTAATTGTTGTTTTTCATTAGCCGTTAACTTTTCAGAACCTTTCAAGAGTTTAAACCGTCCCTTTTTTAGTCCAGGAGTTTTCTTTCTAACTTGGTCAAGTGCATGTGTCACCTTTTGCACCACATGATATTTATCAATGACGATACAGGCCTCTGGGAATATAGATTTAACAGCTTTATGGAAGGGATCCCACATATCCATAACAACGGTATGAACACATTTATTAGACAGAATCTTCTTGGCAAGTAAGATCTGAGTTGAATGATAACTCCGTTGATGTTCCATACCAAGCACACTCCCGGATTGGGTATCCATAAGAACTGTTTCATATCGGTGACCCTTTCGGACAGCGATCTCATCAAGGCTAAGGATTAATTCATTGTTTTCTAAAACACTTTCAAGAGTTTCTAAATGCTCCTTCTCTTTTTCTTTAGCAACGGAATAAAATATTCTTTCAACGGTTGTATAAGGTATTTTTTCCTTTCGACTCACTTCTTGGATAGTAGAGCCAATGCACATTTCGTACAGATATTCTCTGTACCGATTGGTCTGATGCTTATTAGGACTGATAGATTCAAATGTTTGTGAAAATACCTCATTACAGTTGTGACAACGGTATCTATACACTCTGACAAATAAGAAAAGGGGCTTACCTAATACGGACAAGTCACGAACCTTTCTTGTCCGCCAGTCATGGACATGACTAGAAAAAAAACCGCAGTAAGAACAGCGTTCTTCTGTAGTATTTTTCTCGACATGTAACAAATTGCAATCTTCAAGAAACACTTGTTTAACAACTTCAAATTCTGGCAAATCTAGTGATACGGAAAACTTAGAACCTCCTGTTATGTTAAGTGACGCTAACATTATTGCCAGGAATTCGTGAGTGTTTTCCTTATTTTTTAGGTTAAATCACAAAATGTGGTGATGAATCAAATTTTTTATAAAGTTGATGGAGAAAATAAATTGTTGATAGATGAAGGAACTACTATTGTTTCTGAAGTAGACTCTGATAAGATTGAAGTGGAATCAGAAGAAGGTGAAAAGATTCTTATTGATACTAGTATAACAATAGTAGTAATTTGAAAAGCAACCGTGTTTTTGCAGTAAATTATTATTATACTGATGGTGGATCTTACGTAGCAGATGTTAGATATAGAGTGTTTTCTGACAGTAAGGCGACAGCAATTATGGCTGGGCAAAAACCTTACTATAAAGACACAAGAAAAAATAATTCTAATTTTATTAGATTTCAAGGACATGCAGATGGGTTAAGGGGTAAAGAGCTTGATTTGGTTACTTTTGGAGTAGCAAGTTTTGCAGATGATATAATAAAAGCGTTAAAAGCTGGTAATCTATTGAGTTGGCTTTAATTAAAAAAGTTGTTGGAGGTGCCGTTAAAGTAGGTCCATTCGGTGCTGCTTTAACATTATATCAATATGGGAAAGAGTGGTTAGGAGCTAGAGAGGATTATCGAAAAATCTAATTTTTAAGAGGGGCTGTCCGAATAGTGTAAATTACTCCTGAATTAAATTTAAAGGAGCCTAAGAAGATATTTAAAACCCGTGGTGCTAGATAAAATCAGACAAGCATAAAAAAAGCCCTTGCATGAGGATCTCCTTAAAATGAAAGTGCGACCAAACATTTAAAAGGAGAATTCACATGCAAGAGCACTTTCATTTTACAACAGATCGAGCCAAACTTCAAAAACAATATGTATCGATTTTGTGTTTTGTATCAGCTCAACTATCGAGTATCCAGATTCATCTTCAACGTCGAAATCTTCATTTGTTGAAACAGAAGGACGAGGTCATCATCGCCGTCCATGTCCTTGGAAAGTTGTTAGGCTTCACTTCCGAACGGGCTTGGCACCGGTTTGTGATCGGGAATTTGTTTTCCAAGGACTTGTTCCCTGAACGTTCTCGATACAACCGTCGCTGCCGAGCGCTTGGCTTTGCGATCAAGTGGATGCGGCACCAGCTGGCCAAGCGTGGACAACACCATGCGTATGCGGTCGTGGACAGTTTGCCGATCGAGCTGTGTCATTCAGCTCGAATGTATCGCGCCAAACGGTTTCGTGGAATTGCGGATATTGGCTATTGTGCTTCCAAAAGGATCACTTTCTATGGGTTGAAACTTCACCTGCAAGTCACCGACCAAGGGCTTCCGATGGGATATGTTGTCACCGAAGCGTCTTGTCACGACCGGGTGGCCGCTGAAACCGTCATGACGCAAATTCCACATCCATATAACCTAGGTGACAAAGGGTACATCAGCCAAAAACTGCAAAAGAAGCTGTACGAAGAGCATCAAGTCGCTTTTTGGACGCCCGTTCGAAAAAATCAGCGAATTCTCCAATCCGACGCATGGAAACAGTGGATGAAACGAAAACGCAAAGTGATTGAAACCGTGTTTTCGATTTTAGTCGATTCGTATCGGATCACCGAGATTCGAGCGAACTCGGTTTCTGGATTTGAAACGGCACTGGATGGTATTTTACTGGCTTACTCCCTTGTTGTTCTTGGGCTAGTTGAGCGTTAAGACTCAACTAGCACCACGGGTTGAAGAAATATTAATAACACTGAATCTTAATAACTGATCTGGCGTAACTTTGTTAACTATACATACTTCTTCATTTATTAGTTCCGCTAAAACAACTGTATTAGGAGATGACATTTTAAAGTTTACAATGCAATTATCAACCGATGCATCTTCAAAAATCTTATCATGGGAATTTATAATGAATACATCGCCTGTGTGTTCCAAGATATATCGACGTAATGTATCGTATTGACCAATTGTAAGGAAAGTATTTGGAATAATCATTGAGCAATATCCATTTTTTCTTAAAATTTTAAAACTCAGTTCTAAAAAAAGACCAAATGTATTTGCTTGATACTTGCAAAGAGGATATTTTGTTTCAAAATACCGTTTTTCAGATTCACTAAAAGCACCATCAGACGAATATATATATGGTGGATTAGCAATTACAACATCAAAACCAACGAAGTTACCTTCATCATCTAGAACTTCAGGAAATTCCATTCGCCATTCTAAGCCTTTACGGAACAGAGGATTTTGACGCGAATACTCCAAGTCAGCAATTGCTTCTTTAAGTTTCTTCTCAATTTCAGCAAATTCTTTACGTTGTTTTTTTACATCTTCATCCGAAGCAAACAAATTGGTTTGCCCAACTAGTGCTAATTTGCGATTTAATCGTTTTACACGCCGTGATTCAGGTGTTTCAATACTGGATAAGAACCGCTTTTTAATTTCATCGATCTGCTTCATCAAATCTTGTTTCTTCCGTTTGTCATTAGCACCCTTATATTCAGAAACAAGTTGTGTATAATTTTTCAATTCAGAAAACCGTTTATCTAAACTATCGTGAATGCCAAATTTATGAAGCAAGCTATTACCAACCTTGATATTAATATCAATATTAGGCAATGTGATTAATTGCTGTGTATTTGATTCTTCATCATGATAATAGTAAGAGCTTTTAAGTAATTCAATCCACAAACGTAGGCGACAAATATTAACAGAGTTAGGGTTAATATCTACACCAAATAGACAGTTTTCTATTAATTTTCTTTTTTCATGGAAAATTGCTTTTTGAATACGTTCAGATTCTGGATTTCCTTTTCTATAAGTAAAATTATCACCATTCATATCTTGAATGACTAATTCGTCATTCACAACTGTACAACGAATATCATTCATTGATCGCCCTTCAGTATCAATTAAGACTCTAAGTTCGCTTTTAATAGCGATAAGTTCATTCAACACTGAAACAAGAAAATGTCCTGATCCAACCGCAGGATCACAAATTTTAATAGTGTCTATAATTCCACTAATTTCTTTTGCTTCATCTAACGATGTAATTCTAAACTGAACCTCGTAAATATCTTTACAGTTCCAACCTTTGACCTCATTTATCTTATCAACCACAGCTTTTCTAATAATATATCTGCTCATATACATTGTGATGTGACCAGGTGTAAAGTATGAGCCATCCCTATAACCATTAATTTTTTCAAAGATTAATCCCAGCACTGCAGGGTCAAGTCCAAATTATTGTGTAAATTCCCCTTTGATAGACAACATGGACCTGATGACTTGACGTATAGTAGGTAAGTCCGGCAAGTCTCCCTGCCAGTCGCCTTCCGGACAAAACATCATGTTGTCAAGGAACAGGCGTGTCAAGGAGCTTTCGCGGCATATCCTCGCTTCGCTCCGGTATTCCACGTTCTCCTTGACACGGCATAGAGGTTATCCCACTCTCTTGATCGCCGGAGCCTCCTGATTCACCGATCGAGCTTCTTGCTCTTTCGTTTTCCGCCACTGCCAATATTCGGACATATCTAAGTATTTACGTCCCGACATCCATTTCTCATCGATTTCGATCAACACGGCACCAACGAGGCGATACACCGATTCCCGGTTCGGAAAGATGCGGATGACCCGTTCTCTGCGGCGAATTTCTTCGTTCAGCCGTTCCACTCCGTTTGTCGTACGCAGACGCCGACGATAACGGTCCGGATAGTCCAATACGGCGGTGGCGTCTTCGAATCCCTCTTCGAGGATTTGCATGGCTTTTGGGGCTTTTTCTTCCCATTTGGCCAGCACTTGTTCCAATAACAGCCGGGCCGTTTGCTTACATGAAGAATCCCACGAATCTCCTCGAGCAAGGCATCCTGCATATACTTTGGTGCGGCATCGAGGATATTGCGAATAAAATGTGTCTGGCATCGTTGCCATGTAGCGCCTTGGAAATGCTTTTCAATGGCTTGCACCAGCCCGCCGTGCTGATCCGAGATGATCAAGTCCACTCCCCGGAGTCCCCGGTCTTTCAGCCATCCGAAGAACTCGCTCCAGCTGGACTCCGATTCACTGTTTCCGATTTGCAGGCCAAGAATTTCTCGATATCCTTCCTCATTCACTCCTGTAGCGATCAACACGGCTCTGGAGCGTAATCGTCCATCCTCCCGGACTTTCGTATAAATAGCATCTACTAGCACAAACGGATACACGTGTTCATGAAGGGAACGGTAATTCCAGTCTTGGATAATCGGATCCAGTCCCTTGCACAGCGAGGAGACCGTCGACTTGGAAAACGAAGTGCCGCATAATTCCTCCGTGATTTGAGTGATTTTTCGGGTAGACACCCCGTTTACCACCATTTCCATTAGTGCCAGTACCAGTGCTTGTTCGCTCCGTTGATACCGTTAGAACAGTTCCGTAGAGAACTCCCCATCTCTTGTCCGTGGAACGCGCAAGGTCAACCGTCCCACCCGGGTCGTCAGCTGGTGTGGATACGAACCGTTTCGATAGCCTTTTCGTTCTTCCGTTCGTTCATAACGGCGAGCTCCCAGCTGTTCTTCTACTTGCGCCTCGAGGATTTGATTGAGGACTTGTTCCAATAGCTTAGCTAATCCTTCATCTCTGGTGAATAACCCGTGCAAAAGTTCATCATTTAGGGTAATATGATATTGAGCCATGGTTGCATTCCTCCTTATGTTTGGTGTTTTTGGTCCACTGTTTATACTACCAAAGGGGAAGCAACATGGCTCTTTTTCTATTTCCCTTTTTACACAATTATATGGACTTAACTCCCCAAAAGTTTTTTATAAATTCTATCAGGAACTATTTAAAATCATTAGCATTGCATAAATATAGTTAGAATTTTCTGTTAATTAATTTTTGTGAATTTGTGCCAAAAAGACAAAACCTACAGAAAGGTGGCACTGCCCATTTGGTAAATATATACAGCTAAACCAGAGCGACAACGACAAAAGGGAGATTATGGACTGGCTCGCCCATCAAATTTTCGCAACCAAACATAAGCTGGTTTCCACAGAGATCTCTTTAACCAACGAGTAATTCGAAGTAGGGATTTCTTACTTTTCATCTCCAATTGAATGAGAACATGTAAGCAATACGTGATAAGGGCTAAGAAAATTTGATTTTGAATAGCTGTTTCACTCATCCCATAAAAGTGCTTAATTTCCACGTGTTGCTTGAGCCATTTGAAAAAGAGCTCAATAGCCCAGCGAGATCGGTAAATATCACTTATCTCTTCTGGTTTTAAATCAAATCGGTTGGTGATGAAACGAAGTAAGTTCCCTTTTGTGTCCGTAACTTCTAGTAGACGAAAGACATTTTCAGTACGATTTTGTGTGGTACCAATGTAGACCATTTTATCGGATAGAACGTGACAATCATCAGGAAGTGAAAATGTATAGACTTCACGAATGACTGCGTTTTTCTTCAGTCTTGAAACGAAGAAATAGCCATCATCTGTCATCCGATCAAAACGTTCATAGTCCACATAACCGCGGTCAAACACATACATGGCTTCTTGATCATCCACTAGGACTTCGAGTTGATTTCGGTCATGTTCTTTTGCTGTCGTAATCACTGCTTTTTCAGGATAGACGGTGTCTTTATCCATGAAAACGAGCCGTAAGTGTAGCTTTACACCAGCTTTTGTTTTACGGAATTTTGCCCATTTATAATGGGTCAAATTCAACGGGAGTGTACTTGAATCAATGATTTTCAGTGGCATATTCTTTCCGTTTTGATAATGGTGCCGTTGAATTTTCCAAACAAGATCCAAGAACAAATTTGCAAGAATTAGTGGGTGGATCTGATTGTTTTTTCGGGATAGCTGAGAGGCACTTATCGATTCAAATCCGAGTGCTTTTTGAAGATCTTCGTCTACAAGTGCATCACTCATTTCCTCTAAGCTCGTAAATTCGAGCAGTTGGGCTACCAATAAAAGTTTAATATAGGCTTCTGTTGTCAGCTTTTTTGTGTAATAGTCCTGTTTCAATTCTTTGACTTGTTCGCTAAGTTTTTGAATATTTATGGGTGAAACCCATTTACCAAATGATGAAATTAGTGTATTCTTGTCCATAATGGTTATCCTTTACGATTGGATTTGGACAGGAACCACCTGTACTTCCATTGTAAAGGATTTTTTTGTTTCGAAATCAATAAAAAATTGAACATTCTTAGTATTTTGAATCATCAGATTTAATTAGTGCAATGCTAGTGATACTTTATAAAAACTAGATTTAGGTACATTTTTTGACATACAAAATTCTGTATTTTTCGACAAATTCCGCTTCTTTTGTACGAAAAAACCCCCCTTCAATGAATAAATTAATCCATTCAATTGAAGGGGGGGGTGCTTTTGACTTATTTAATAGAATACGGGTATGAGCGGTGGTCGTTTAGAATCACTCGCCCGTATATTTTCCAATTGATTTTAATAGGCCCCTAAAGTGTGAGCAGAGGCATATGATTATTTGAAATGAATTAAGAAATATTTCTTTTTGCCCCGGCGGATCACAGCAAATTGACCTTCGATGATGTCTTTTTCAGACACAATATAATCAAGCTCCTGCACCCGTTCGCCGTTAATGTAAATCGCACCGTTTCCGATGTCTTCTCTTGCCTGCCGTTTCGATGGAGAAATTTTCGCCTGAACCAATAAATCGACTAATCCGATTTCATTTTCGGTCGTTTCATACGAAGGCACATCTTTAAAGCCTTGTTTTATTTCTTCTGCTGTTAAAGCTTTTATATTGCCGCTGAACAGCGCTTCGGAAATTTTGACTGCCTGTTTGAGTGCTTCTTCGCCATGGACAAGCTTTGTCACTTCTTCCGCTAACGCTTTTTGCGCAGACCGTTTTTCAGGAGTATTTTTCACTTCTTCTGCCAATTGTTCAATTTCTTCTTTTGATAAGAAAGTAAAATATTTTAAATATTTGATGACATCCCGGTCATCGGTATTGATCCAAAATTGATAAAATTCGTAAGGCGATGTTTTTTCTTTATCGAGCCAGATGGCTCCTCCTTCCGTTTTGCCGAATTTTGTGCCGTCGGCTTTCGTGACGAGCTGGAGTGTAAGACCGTATGCTTTCGCATTTTCTTCCGTTTTTCGAATTAGTTCAAGTCCTGACGTAATATTTCCCCATTGGTCGCTTCCGCCGATTTGCAAGCGGCAATCATAGGTTTGGTACAGCTTTAAAAAATCGTACGATTGCAAAATCATGTAGCTGAATTCCGTAAAGGAAATGCCCGTTTCAATTCTTGACTGCACGGTTTCTTTCGCCAGCATATAGTTTATGCCAAAGCTTTTGCCGATATCGCGCAAAAATGTGATGACATCCAATGGCCCGATCCAATCGTAGTTGTTGGCCAAAATGGCCGGATTCCCTTCTTTTTCAAAATCCAAAAAGCGGGAAAGCTGTTCCTTAATGCGTTCTGACCACTGCTTCACCGTTTCTTTTTCATTTAATGTTCTTTCCTGTTTTTTTCCGCTTGGATCGCCGATCAAGCCTGTTGCGCCGCCAACAAGAGCAATCGGTTGATGACCTGCCTCTTGAAATCTTTTTAACGTTAAAATCGGCAGCAAATGCCCGATATGAAGGCTGTCTGCCGTCGGGTCAAAACCGCAGTACAGCTTCACCTGTTCCTCTGACAACAATTTATCTAATCCTTCTTCATCCGTTACTTGATTAATGAGTCCGCGATATTTTAAATCTTCTAGCAAAGCATTCATCAAACCCACTCCTTTTCAAATTTTATCCAAATAAAAAACGCCCCTTCATGAAGGGACGTATAATTACGCGGTACCACCCTGCTTAAGAACATTTGCATGTTCTTCACTCATTCTGATAACGGCTAAAAACCGTCCTTTGCTACTTCACTTTCACAAAGAATGCTCATGGAGGTAATTCACAAAGCATTTATGTGCTGATTCGCACCGGCCATCAGCTCTCTGAAACAGGGAAATGCCTGCTACTTTCTCCAATCAACGCTCAAGTATTTTTTTCATTAATAAATATTTTTAGCATAATTGACATCCTTTGTCAACTAAGATTAGAACAGAGGGCGTCAACCGGAGAAAAAAATATGCTATAATAAACTAGATTTTGTAGAGGGATGATGAAAAATGGAGAAATGGTACGAATTTTTTAGGAAGGTAAGCTCCTTTTATCACAAGCACCAGCAAAAAATGGTCATTGCCTATAACGTAACATGGAACTTATTTCTTTTACTATTAGTTATCGGTTTAATAGGCTTCTCCTTTATCGGAGGATTAGGAGCTGGTTATTTTGCATCGCTTGTAAAAGATGAGCCGATCCGTTCCGAAAAAGAATTGGAAAAAGACATTTACGATTATTCTGAAACAACGAAAGTGTACTTTGCAGACAATGTCTATTTAGGGAAAATTCGCACAGATCTTGAACGTGAAAAAATCAAAATTGATCAAATTTCCGAGCATTTAAAACATGCAATTGTTGCAGTTGAGGACGAATATTTTTACGAGCATAAAGGGATTGTCCCAAAGGCGATCATGCGGGCGATTTTCCAGGAGTTCTCAAACTCTTCTGTCAGAACCGGCGGAAGCACCCTCACACAGCAATTAATTAAAAACCAAATATTGACCAACGAAGTGTCATTTGAAAGAAAAGCAAAAGAAATCCTGCTAGCATTGAGATTAGAAAAATATTTTACGAAAGATCAAATATTAGAAGCCTATTTAAATGTATCATCATTTGGACGAAACAGCTCCGGAAGAAACATTGCAGGCGTGCAGGCTGCAGCGCAGGGGATTTTTGGCATAGATGCGAAAGACTTATCGATACCGCAGGCAGCTTTTATCGCTGGTCTCCCTCAAAATCCTTTTGCTTATACACCGTTCACAAAGGACGGAGAAGTAAAAGAAGATTTACAGCCTGGTATAAACCGAATGAAAACCGTCCTAAGAAAAATGTTTGCAGAAGGATATATTACAAAAAAAGAATATGAAGAAGCACTTAAGTTTGATTTAAAGGCTCATTTAGCCAAAAAGAAAAAACCTGATATTGAGCAATATCCTTGGATTATATACGAAGTTGAAAAAAGAGTGAAGGATATACTGGCTGAGCAGCTGGCGAAAAAAGACGGTCACAAGCTGGAGGATCTCCGAAAAAATAATAAAGAGCTGTTTAATCGATACATGGCGCTGGCCGATCAAGACATGAGACAAAACGGCTACAACATTCATACGACCATTAACAAGAAAATTTATGACAAAATGCAAGAGGTTGTCAAAAACTACGAGTATTACGGAAGTCCAAAGCTTGAAAAGAAAAAAGATCCTGAAACAGGCAAGACCGTAACCATCGAGGAACCAGTTGAAGTCGGCGCTGTTTTAATCGAAAACAAAACTGGAAAAATTATCTCCTTTGTTGGCGGCCGTGATCATAACAGGGAGCAGACAAACCATGCTACAAGAGCATTAAGACCAAACGGTTCAACAATGAAACCGCTCGCTGTCTATGCACCCGCGATGGAAATGGGCATCGTCCAGCCGGGAACTGTTGTGGCAGATCTTCCATTTTCAATCGGGAAATATCAGCCGAAAAACTATGGAGGCGGCTATCACGGATTAACAAGTATTCGAACAGCATTGAAACATTCATATAACATTCCGGCGGTAAAAACCTATGCAAAAATTATTTCGCAAAATCCGGTATCCTATTTAGAAAAAATGGGATTTAGTTCACTTGCTCAAGAAGATTACAGTTCATTCTCCCTCGCTCTTGGGGCAATGACTTACGGAGTAACCGTGGAGGAAAACGTAAACGCCTTTTCAACATTTGCCAATAACGGTGAATTTGTCGACGCCTACATGATTGAAAAAATTGAAACACAAGACGGAAAAGTTATATATCAACATAACAGCAAGAAAGAGAAGGTCTTTTCCCCTCAAACAGCCTATTTAATGATTGATATGATGCGGGATGTCATTCAAAGCGGAACGGCTTCCTCTTTAAAAAGGTATCTATCATTTCAATCTGATTGGGCTGGAAAAACAGGAACTGGGCAGGATTATCGGGATGCATGGTTTGTTGCTGTAAATCCTAATGTATCCTTCGGCACATGGATCGGTTATGACACGCCGAAAAGGCTGGAAACGACCTACAAAGGTTTGACCTACAGTAATAGAAATATATTGCTTTGGGCAAAATTAATGAACGCCGCATACAGCGTCAAACCTGACTTAATAGATCCTAACACTTCCTTTAAAATGCCTAAAGGAATTGTTTCAAGATCGTATTGCGCCCTCTCTGGGGATCTGCCTTCTGAATTATGTAAGAAAGCTGGACTCGTTCAAACTGACTTGTATAACGCTAAATTTCTGCCGAATAAAGTGGATAAAAGCTTGGCGTACGGCAAATTTGTTTTAGTAGACAACGTAGCCTATCAAGTGCCGGCAAATGCACCGGCTGAATTCGTCCAGGAAGGGCCTCTGCTGAAAAAAGAAGTATTGAATAATCTTGGGATTTCAGACGTGTCCCAATTGACTAAACTTCTGCCTAGCGGAGTTAATTTAGAGGCTTTGACGTTGACCGGCAATAGGGTTCTTCAGGATAATGGCAAAGCTCCTTCTAAAGTGCCCGCTGTAAAGCTTAGCGGAACAACATTATCCTGGAGCAAAAGCGGTGAATATGATGTTATCGGGTACAGAGTTTATGCAGCTCCCTCTAATTCAAATAGTTTCAAAAAAATTGCCAGCATACCTGCAAAAAATAACTTAAGCATCTCAGTCGGAAAATCTCCTGCCTCCTATTACGTCGTTGCAGTTGATGTGGCAGGAAAAGCGTCTCCTCCTTCAGCCATTGTAAAAACGGCGCAATCTGGAAAAACAGAGCCGCAGCAAAAACCGAAGCAGACGGCAAATGCAAGACAATAGGCGAATGGAAAAGATGCATTAAACGATCAATAAAGTAGACGAAACAGAAAAAACAGCCCAGCAAAACTTGCTTTCACCCAATAAATATTTAAAAAGGACCGCACGTGGTCCTTTTTATCTTTTACTGGCTAGTGTGACGGCAGCTTTTTTAAGAAAACATAGCTTACTTTATTGTATCGCATTTTTTCTTCATAGAAGCGGTGTGCGTCAACGCGCTGCAAGCCGGAAGATAAAGAAACAATATTATAGCCATTTTCTACAGCATATTGATGAACATACGTTAAAAGCTTTTCACCGTATCCTTTTGATCGTTCTTCAGGCAATGTCACTAAATCACAAACCCAAATGAAACGCCCGTAGTATAAAGTGATCATTGGCATAAATCCGATGATGGCAACCATTTTATTATGATCGTAAAGAGCAACTAATTGATATCCTTCCTTTTGTTTAGCTTCAAGCACCAATTCAAGAAATGATTGTTCATCAAGATGAGTCCGCAAATGTTTCATCACTGAAAATCCTTCTAAAATTTCCTCTTTCGTTCGCAATTCTTTCAATAAAAGGGATGATTCCATAAGCTTCTCTCCTATTTCCATTTTTAGCGTTTATTTTATCAATCTATTATTAATGCCTGAACCGCCAATAACAAAGCCGCAAGCCTATTTACTAGACTTACGGCTTCTATTATTTTTAATCTTCCAACGTCGACAAGTCACCTGTTGGCAAGTTAAGCTCCCATGCTTTCAACACGCGGCGCATAATTTTTCCGCTTCGAGTTTTCGGCAGTTTTTCGCAAAATTCTATTTCCCGTGGCGCTGCATGTGCTGCCAGCCCTTTTTTAACAAACTGGCGAATATCCTCTTTCAAATCTTCTGATGCTTCATAGCCGCTGCGCAATGCAACGAACGCTTTAATAATTTCTCCTCGAACAGGGTCCGGCTTGCCGATAACTCCAGCTTCCGCTACAGCAGGATGTTCAACAAGCTTGCTTTCTACTTCGAACGGTCCGACCCGTTCGCCGGAAGTCATAATGACGTCATCAACCCGTCCCTGGAACCAAAAATATCCATCTTCATCCATATAAGCGGAGTCTCCAGATACATACCAGTCACCGATAAAATAAGATTCATATTTTTCAGGATTATTCCAAATTGCTTGCATCATGGAAGGCCAGCCTTTTTTAATTGCTAGATTCCCCATTCGGTTTGGAGGCAATTCATTTCCATGATCGTCAATAATTGCTGCTTTTACGCCGGGGATCGGCTTGCCCATTGATCCAGGCCGGATATCCATACACGGATAGTTGCAAATAAGATGCCCGCCTGTTTCCGTCATCCACCAAGTATCATGAATGCGCTTATTAAATACTTTCATTCCCCAGCGAATAACTTCAGGATTTAAAGGTTCTCCGACACTTAAAATATGGCGCAGAGAGCTTAAATTATATTTTTTCACCAATTCGTCTCCTGCACTCATCAGCATCCGAAACGCTGTTGGAGCGCTGTACCAGACAGTGACACCGTATTTTTCGATTGTTTCATACCAATAATCAGGGCTGAATCTGCCTCCAACAATAACATTTGTAACACCTAGGAGCCACGGACCAAAAATACCATAAACTGTTCCGGTTACCCATCCAGGGTCTGCCGTACACCAATAAATATCTTCTTCCTTCAAGTCAAGAACCCATTTTGCTGTTTGATAATGCTGAATCATCGCATTATGGACATGGAGAACGCCTTTCGGTTTTCCTGTTGATCCGGAAGTATAATGCAAAAGAAGTCCGTCTCTCCGATCCACCCATTCAATTTCCAAATCTTTGCTTGCATTTTCAAAATGAGCAAAGAAATCGATTATTTTTCCTTCTTCTTTTACATCTTCTCCTACAACCACCACATGTTTGAGCGCAGGCAATTCATCAATTGGAACTCTTGGCAGCAGCTCTTTTGTTGTTACAATCACTTTTGCTTCACTATCTTCCAAACGATCCTTTACCGCGCTCTCCATAAACGCTTCAAATAAAGGACCTACAATAGCTCCCAGTTTAATTGCGCCCAAAATGACAAAATAAAGCTCTGGACTTCTAGGCATAAATACGAAAACCCGATCACCTTTTTGAAGGTCGGTATGCTGTTTTAAAACATTCGCAGCTTTATTGGAGAGCTCTTTCATCTCTTCAAACGTATACTTTTCGTCACGATTCGCATCGCGATAATAAAGTGCGACTTTATTTTTTTTGGCCCCATCTGCATGACGGTCAATCGCCTCATAAGCCGCATTGATTTTCCCAGTTTTACTCCATGAAAAATTCTCCTCTACTTCTTTCCAGTCAAAGCTCGCATATGCTTCCTCATAGTTTGCTAAGTTGTGGTTTCCTTTTATTGCTGGTAGCGCTTCCACTTTCATCGAAGTACCCCCCTAAAAATTAGTATATTTGTTTATCATTATATAACTTTTTATTCCATTTCGCAATTTTGTAAAAATTTTTTACAAAACAAATCCGATTATGTTCGACAATTCCTGTATAATATGAATAGGTTATTAGATTGGTAGGCGGTGTAATGAATGGAACATAAAAAAACATATCATGCCAAAGAAATTGAAACTCCAAATGGAACGGTGATTGTCGAAGGGCCAATTCCCCCAGATAAACTGGCAGGCTATAAATTTCATGAGGATTTAACAGCTTTCCGTCCTGCACCAAGGCAGCACAAAGCGCTTGTAGAAATTGCCAAGCTTCCTGAAGGACGGATTATTATTGCCAGAAAAGACGAAACAATCATCGGGTATGTTACATTTTTATACCCTGATCCTCTAGAACGATGGTCTGAAGGAAAGATGGAAAATTTAATTGAGCTAGGAGCCATTGAAGTGATTCCAGAATTTCGCGGATGTGAAATTGGAAAAAATTTATTGATTGTTTCGATGATGGATGATGCAATGGAAGATTACATCATTATTACAACGGAATATTATTGGCATTGGGATTTAAAGGGAACTGGCTTAAATGTTTGGGAGTATAGAAAAATGATGGAAAAAATGATGAATGCAGGCGGTCTTGAGTGGTATGCAACAGATGATCCAGAAATTTGCTCTCATCCTGCAAACTGTCTAATGGTTCGTATTGGAAAAAGGGTAGATAACGAATCGATTCAGAAATTCGACCAATTAAGGTTTACAAACAGATTTTTGTATTAATCGCCATGCTATTCTTGGAAAGGGGATGGATAACATGATTATTGAAAAAATCATGCAAAAAAACGTACTCACGCTTTCTCCGGATCACTCGATCCAAGATGCTTTAAACTTAATTAAAAAAGCTAGAATCAAGCATATTCCGATCATCAGCGAAGAGAATACCCTTATTGGCATTATATCAGACAGAGATATTCGCGATGCTGCTCCCTCTATATTAAGTAAAAATGAAAAATTGGATGCGCTTTTAAACAAGCCAGTTAAAAACATTATGAAAACCGATGTCATAACCGGACACCCTCTTGATTTTGTTGAAGATGCTGCTACGATTTTTTATGAGCATAAAATCAGCTGCCTCCCCATTACTACAAATGGCAAGCTTGTCGGAATTATTACCAAAACAGATGTTTTGAATACGTTTGTAAAGTTGACTGGAGCCCATCAGCCCAGCTCCCGAATTGAAGTAAGAGTTCCCAATATAACCGGAATGCTTTCAGAAGTCGCAACAGTATTTCATAAAGGAAAAGTAAACATTTCCAGCGTTTTTGTGTATCCGGAAGAAAACGAAAAATTCAAAACACTAGTTTTTCGGGTGCAGACGATGAATCCAATGGGGCTTATTACTGAGCTTGAGAAAAAAGGTTATACCGTTGTATGGCCTCATATGATGGGGGAATAACATGAAAGACAGCGTGTTTATTTATTCCCCTTTATTTTTAAATTATAAATTTAGTAATAAGCACCCATTCAACCAGCTGCGAGTAGAATTAACAGTTGATTTGCTAAAAAAATTGAAAGCGCTTGAAGATGATGAAATAGTTGAACCAAGATTTGCAACAGATGAGGAGCTGGAGCTTATTCATGATGCCGGCTATATTCGTGCAGTAAAACAGGCAGGGGAAGGAAAGCTGTCTGAGCATGAAGCTTTAAACTACGGACTTGGTACGGAAGATACACCTATTTTTCAAAACATGCATCAGGCCAGTTCTCTTATTGTTGGCGCGACATTAACAGCAGTTGATCATGTCATGATGGAAAAATCGAAGCATGCTTTAAATTTAGGCGGAGGTCTTCATCACGGCTTCAGGGGGAAAGCGTCTGGATTTTGTATATATAATGACAGCGCAGTGGCGATTAAATATATTATCGAAAAATATGGGGCAAGGGTGCTGTACATTGACACGGATGCGCATCACGGAGATGGTGTTCAATGGTCGTTTTATGATGAGCCAAACGTTTGCACACTATCTATTCATGAAACTGGGCGATATTTATTTCCTGGGACAGGAACAGTTCATGAGCGGGGACAAGGTTCTGGATACGGTTTTGCCTTTAATATTCCGTTAGATGCATTTACCGAAGATGAATCATGGCTAAAAGTTTACAAAGAGGCCGTTACAGAAGTTGCAGAGTACTTTAAGCCTGATGTCATCGTCACTCAAAACGGAGCTGATGCCCACTATTTTGATCCACTAACTCATCTTCACGCCAGCATCAATATTTACCGGGAAATTCCGAAACTTGCACATGAAATTGCCCATAGCTACTGCGATGGAAAATGGATAGCTGTCGGCGGAGGAGGCTACGATATTTGGCGGGTTGTTCCAAGAGCTTGGTCGCTCATTTGGCTGGAGATGAAAAATTTAAGCTGCAAAGCACAAGGGGCTCTTCCGAAAGAATGGCTGGAAAAATGGCAGGAGAAATCTCCCGTTGAATTAATCCCAACATGGGAAGATCCCGATCCGTTATATCAACCGATTCCAAGGAAAAAAGAAATTGAAGAAAAAAACAATCACACTCTTGAATTGGCTCTGCAATTCATCCGGCAGCAAAGGGAATATAATGCAAAAAAAAATGTTAACGGCCAAACTTTTTAAAAAAGCTTGGCCGTTTTTTCTTCAGCTTAAAAAGATTATGATTTTGTCGATTGCCGAATTTCAATACGATGCGGGAGTTCAACAATATGATTATCTACTTCCTCTTTGTTCATCAATTTTGTTAACAGGCGCATCGCAACCGCACCGATATCGTAAGACGGTTGGACAACGGTTGTTAATCGCGGACGAACCATAGTCGCCAAACGAGTATTGTCAAAGCCGATGACATCAAAATCTTTCGGAATTTCATAGCCTTTATCTTGAGCGGCATGAATCACGCCCAATGCCATTTCGTCCGTTCCAACAAAGATTGCAGTCGGTTTTGGCGACAGCTCCAACACTTTGTCAAATGCTTCAATCCCGGATTCGTAGGAATAATCTCCTTCTACTACAAATTGTTCATCGTATTTGATCCCTGCCTCTTCAAGTGCACGTATGTATCCTTTAAGTTTTTTCACTTTATTCACAGGCTCTTCCATCGGCCCGGATACATAGGCAATATGTTTGTGTCCTTTATCGATTAAAAACTTAACCGCATCATAGGCTGCCTGTTCATAATTGATATTAACAGAAGGCAGTTCATTGTTTTCATCAAAAGTTGATGCAAGCACAATAGGAACCGGTGAACGTTTAAATTCTTCCACATGCTCCTCTGTAATATTGCCGCTCATAAATACAATTCCATCCACTTGTTTCCCTAAAAGGGTGTTAAGCAAATGCAATTCTTTTTCTTTATTTTGGTCAGAATTGCTTAAAATAATATTATATTTATACATCGTTGCGATGTCTTCAATCCCGCGAGCCAATTCTGAATAAAATGTGCTTGATACATCCGGTATAACAACACCTACAGTCGTCGTCTTTTTGCTAGCCAGCCCTCTTGCGACCGCATTTGGCCGATAGCCGAGACGCTCAATCGCTTCCAATACTTTCTTTCTAGTTGTCGGCTTTACATTCGGGTTGCCGTTTACAACTCGTGAAACTGTCGCCATTGAAACGTTCGCTTCACGTGCAACATCATATATCGTCACATTATTCATGATCAACACTCCTCATCTAAATGATCTATATCAAATAAGTACAGTCTCTTCCGTATAACTCTTATCATACGATACAAAGCATTCGTCCGCAATGTGCTTGGCGTGTTTTCTTATATTTTTACCTTTTTCGTTAAAAAAATATGTTCATTAAAGTATATCCTTCATTAAATAATGTAAACGATCTACGCAAAAAAAGGAACCTTAAAAGGCTCCTTTTTTAAAAAATAGACGATATTCAATTAGGCATTTACTTTCGCTAATGGTCTTAATTCAGAAATAAACTGATTGAATTGCTCAATATTCATTTGCTGCGCAGAATCTGACAAAGCTACTTCCGGATCCGGATGAACTTCAGCCATAATACCGTCTGCCCCAATAGCAAGAGCAGCTTTTGCAGCAGGAATTAGAAGGTCTTTCCGGCCTGTTGAATGAGTGACATCAACTAATACAGGCAAATGTGTTTCCTGTTTTAAAATCGGAACTGCTGTAATGTCCAGCGTGTTTCTTGTAGCGCGTTCATACGTGCGAATTCCGCGTTCACAAAGAATGATTTGATCGTTACCTCGAGAAATAATGTATTCCGCAGCATTCATAAATTCTGATAACGTTGCAGAAAGACCGCGTTTTAACAATACAGGCTTGCGAACAGATCCTGCTGCTTTTAACAATTCAAAGTTTTGCATGTTCCGTGCCCCGATTTGGATGACATCGATGTAATCAAGGGCCACATCAATATCTTGAGGCGACACAATTTCACTAATAACTGCCATATCAAACTCATCAGCAATTCTTTTTAAAATTTTTAAGCCTTCAATACCTAAACCTTGGAAATCATATGGTGATGTTCTAGGTTTAAATGCACCGCCTCTTAGCAGCTTCAAGCCTTGTTTCTTCGCTGCTTCCGCAACAGCAGCTACTTGCTCATAGCTTTCTACCGCACAAGGACCGACAACAAAGTATTGGCTGCCATCCCCGATTTTTTCGCCTTTGACGTCAACGATTGTATTCTCTTTCTTTTTCTTTCTTGATACTAACAATGCTTTGCGATGATCGTCCTCTTGAAGCTCTAATGCCGCTTTAAATATTTCCTTAAAAATATGCTGTAAAGTGGAATCTTCAAATGGACCATTATTATGTTCTTTTATCAAATCGAGCATTTTTCGTTCACGGACAGGATCATATCGGTTAACTCCTTGCGCTTCTTTCGCTTTCCCAATTTCTTGAACAAGCTTGCCTCGCTCGTTAATTAATTTTAAAATTTGCAAATTGATTTCATCAACCCGTTCCCTAAGCGCTTCTAATTCTGTATTGCTCATTTTTTCCACCCTTTCACATCCGTCAAAATTTTAAGCATTTGATTTTAATTAGGGTTTATTATAAACCATATTCCTTGAAATGTCACTAAAAATTTCTTTATCGATTAAACGCTTTTAAGCGGTAAAGTGTTTATTTTTTTCAAAATATTTTCTTCAGTTCTTCACAAGTCATTTCCCAATGATCATCATGCCAGATAAAATTATTATACAATATTTGGGGGATTTATGTTTCATTTATATTATGTTTCAGTTATGGAAT
Source organism: Aeribacillus sp. FSL M8-0235 (assembly GCF_038000355.1). Lineage (NCBI taxonomy): Bacteria > Bacillati > Bacillota > Bacilli > Caryophanales > Bacillaceae > Aeribacillus > Aeribacillus sp. FSL M8-0235. Next base: position 2,916,973 of record NZ_JBBOBW010000001.1, read on the forward strand.
CGGACAATTCTTGTACATGTAAACTAAATGATTAGGGCTTTGGCAATCAGCAGCAAAAGCTTAAAATTCTTGAAAACCTTGCCGGCTGATGGACTTGTAACACTGTTCGAAAAATATTCCCCATGAAAATTTTCACGCTCTTTTCCTCTATTCGCTGCCTATTTTCCTGTAAACGAAAATCATCGGCTTGTTTGCCGATGATGATTGTCTTGCCAAACCTATGACTTTGTTTCTTTATTGTTTTCGCTTTGAAGCTCTTCATCTGAGGCTTGTGAAGTGTCAGTCAAATTTTCTGTTTTCTGACTTTGTTCGTCGTCAAGCTCGGTGTCAGCGGAATCTGAAGGATTTTCTTTTTCAGAAATTTCATTTTCATTGCTTCGTTCCTTTATTTTTTTTACCAAGCCCTCAGACTGCTCTTGGATTTTCTGTTGAATATTTTGTGATTTTTCTTTTGCCAAGCTGATAAACTGTACTCCTTTTTCATATGCTTCGCTTGTAATTTTTGATGTTTTTTCCTTCACTTTTCCCGCCTGATCATTAAAATTTTCGCGAAGCTCTTTTCCTGACTTTGGCGTAAGCAATAATGCGGAAGCTGCCCCAACAACAGCGCCTATAATAGAACCTATTATGAACCCTTTTTTATTCGTGCTTTTTTTTGACATGTTTGCGCCTCCTGTTTTTTAAGTAAAATTAATTAATCAGTTTGCTTCTTTGATCGTTTTCTCTGCTTTACTTTATCAATCAATTCCATCACAGCATTTGTCCACTGGATGGCTTGAGCAACTTTTTCTTCATTTTTTTCCAATTGTCCAGTTACACTCGCTGAAACTTTTTTCATAGACCGATTAAATTGTTGAATGGATGTTCCAATCTCTTTTACGGCATCCACCACTGAGTTGACCTTCTCAGATTTTTTCTGAATGTCTTCCGCCAATTGGTTTGTTTTATGAAGCAAATCTGTTGTTTCTTTTGTAATGCCCTCCACCTGCTTTTCAAGGCCCGCAAGTGTCCCGGCTACTTGATCGAGTGTAATGCGCAGAGATTTTAATGTTTTGGCTAAATAAACAACTAACACTGTAAAAGCTACGGCTATTAGCGCAATGCTTGCATATAATATGAATTCCAACTGCTGCACCTCCAAGTAAAACCAATAATACAATTCCCTAATTTTTCGGAATGCAAACATAAAATCTGCAATCATTTATCTATTCGACATTTTGTCAATTGAATCCTTTCGATCATATCAAAAATAGAACAAGTTTTAAATCCAATCAGGAAACGCTACAATATTATTGTATAACGAAAAAAAAGGAGGCCGGCAAGTTGAAAGATCCAAGAATCGAAAAATTGGCAAAAATTTTAATTCATTATTCATGCCAACTGCAAAAAGGCGAAAAAGTGCTTATTGAAAACTTTGGTCTTGAGAAGGAGCTTGTGATTGCTCTCATCCGCGAGGCTTACAAAGCTGGCGGGCATCCGTTTGTTTCCATTAAAGATCATCAAATAAACCGAGCTTTATTGCTTGGAGGACAAGAAGAACAATTCGAAATGATGGCTGATTTCGAAGCAAATGTCATGAAAGAAATGGACGCATACATAGGCCTCAGATCAGGCAAAAACATTAATGAATTTGCTGACGTTCCAGAAGAAAAAATGAAGCTGGAAGGCAGAACAATCGGGCAAAAGGTGCATCGTGAAATCCGCGTTCCGAAAACAAAATGGGTGGTTCTCAGATACCCGAATGAATCCATGGCACAGCTTGCAAAAATGAGCACAGAAGCGTTTGAAGACTTTTATTTTAATGTCTGCACTCTTGATTACGAAAAAATGGATAAAGCGATGGATGCGCTTGTTGAACTGATGAACAAAACTAACAAAGTACATATTAAAGGTCCTGGCACTGATTTGACTTTTTCAATCAAAGATATTCCTGCGATTAAATGTGCAGGACGCATGAATATTCCTGACGGTGAAGTATTTACAGCGCCTGTTAAAAATTCTGTGAACGGTACCATTACGTTTAATACGCCTTCTCCGTACCAAGGATTTACATTTGAAAATGTTCAGTTAACATTTAAAGACGGAAAAATCATTGATGCGTCAGCTAATGATACAAAACGATTAAACAGCATTTTGGATACAGATGAAGGAGCAAGATATATCGGTGAATTCGCCATCGGTGTCAATCCATACATCCTTCACCCGATGCAGGACATTCTGTTTGACGAAAAAATCGCTGGAAGCTTCCACTTTACGCCAGGGCAATGCTACGATGAGGCGTATAATGGCAATCATTCCAATATCCACTGGGATTTGGTCGCCATTCAGCGTCCGGAATATGGAGGCGGAGAAATTTATTTTGACGACGTATTGATCCGAAAAGACGGACTGTTTGTCATTCCGGAATTGGAGCAGCTAAATCCTGAGAATTTAAAATAGTGCATTCTTCGCTATAAAAACAAAACGACTGTAACATTTTTTGTTACAGTCGTTTTGTTTTAAACACACAGCTTTTCATAGGCATCTTGATATTTTTGAATATCTCCTGCACCCATGAATAAAATAACGCTGCTTTCATGCTTTTTCAAAACTTTAATGTTCGTCTCATCGATTAGCTCTGAATGTTCAATTTGCGCCTGCAAATCTTTTATCGTGAGGTTCCCTATGTTTTCACGGGCAGAGCCAAAAATTTCGCATAAGTATACTTTGTCGGCGCTTTTTAAACTATCCGCAAACTCATTAAGAAATGACTGTGTTCTTGAAAAGGTATGAGGCTGAAAAACAGCAACAATTTCCCGGTCAGGATATTTTTGCCGCGCAGCTTCAATTGTTGCTTTTATTTCCGTAGGATGATGGGCGTAATCGTCAATCAGCACTTGTCCTCCGAAATTTTTGGCGCTGAATCTTCTTTTTACGCCTTTAAACGTTTTGACGCGCTCCTGAATAACATCAATTCCAATATTTTCGTATTGGCATAACGTAATAACCGCCAGCGCATTTAGAACGTTGTGATCCCCGAATGCAGGAATTTCAAACGTGCCGTAAAACGTATTCCGAATATATACATCAAATACAGTTCCCGTTGTGCTTTTCACCACATTTCTCGCTTGAAAATCGTTTTCCTCATGAAAACCGTAATATAATACCGGAACTTTCGCTTGTATTTCCTGTAAACGCTCATCATCTCCGCAAGCGATAATTCCTTTTTTCACTTGTAAAGCCATTTGCTGAAAGGCTGAAAAAACATCATCCAGATCACGATAATAATCAGGGTGGTCAAAATCAATGTTCGTCATAATCGCATAATCCGGATGATAGGATAGAAAATGGCGCCGGTATTCACATGCTTCAAAGACAAAATATTTGCTGTTTTGAACTCCTTTTCCCGTTCCGTCTCCAATCAAGTATGAGGTAGGAAAAGCACCTTGCATAACATGAGACAGTAAACCGGTTGTAGATGTTTTACCGTGCACGCCAGTTACCGCTATGCTTGTGAATTTGTTCATCAATTCCCCTAAAAATTTGTGATAGCGGTAAACCGGCAATTGAAGTCTCTTTGCTTCTTCAATCTCCTCGTGTGTATCTGGAAAAGCATTACCAGCTATTACAGTTAAACCAGGGTGAATGTTATTTTTTGAAAAAGGAAATATTTGAATTCCCCGTTCCTCCAAGCCTTTTTGTGTAAAAATATATTTTTCAATATCAGATCCTTGTACATTTTCATTCATATCATGAAGGATTTGAGCTAAAGCACTCATCCCTGTTCCTTTTATGCCAACAAAATGATAAGCAGTCATATAAGAACCTCCAACAATCGTCTATCTGTAAAATAATATATGACGAATGACTAGTTTTGCAACTATAATATTTATTTCCTGCAAGCTTCATAACGCAATATTGTATACTTTTAGTGTTTCCTAATTGAAAGCAACGTATATCGTTTTAAATCGGCATTGCCAAAATCAGCCCAACATTTTAATAATATCATGTTCAGTACATCTCAACTACTCTCTTTTATTGTTTTCAATTGTTCTTCTGACACTAGCACGTCTCGCGGCTTGCTTCCTTTCGGCGGGGAAATGATCCCCTGCTCCTCCATTAAATCAATCAATCTGGCCGCTCTATTATAACCGATTCGAAAACGGCGTTGAAGGCTTGAAGCCGAAGCATGCCCCTGCTCTACAACAAACTCGCAGGCTTCATAAAAAAGATCATCTTCTTCTGCTTGGAAATTTGTTTTCGCAAGCAATTCCTCTTGTTTAAACAAATAATTGGGCGCCATCTGGTTTTTTACATGGTGAACGACGCGATCAATTTCATCATCAGAAACAAAAGTTCCTTGAACTCTTACCGGTTTTGCAGAACCGTTTTCTAAAAACAGCATGTCTCCTCTTCCTAGGAGTCTTTCTGCACCGGAAGTATCAAGAATCGTTCTTGAATCTATTTGCGATGATACGGAAAATGCTATTCTTGTAGGAATATTCGCCTTTATTAAACCGGTTATAACATCAACAGACGGTCTTTGTGTGGCAATTAATAAATGGATGCCGCAAGCTCTCGCTTTTTGGGCAATCCGGCAAATCGCCTCCTCCACATCGTTCGGCGAAACCATCATTAAATCAGCGAGCTCGTCAATCACAATCACGATGTACGGCAATCGTTTCTCCTTTTCCTTGTCGCCGACCCGTTCATTAAATTTCTCGATATCTCGAACGCCTACATGGGCAAATAATTCATACCTTCTTTCCATTTCATCTACCGCCCATTTCAGTGCAGCAGTAGCTGCTTTTACATCCGTAATAACAGGGCTGACGAGATGAGGTATGCGGTTATACGGTGCAAGCTCCACCATTTTTGGATCAATGAGGAGCATTTTCACATCATTTGGAGTTGCTTTATAGAGCAGGCTGACTAAAATCGTATTGATACAAACGCTTTTTCCTGACCCTGTAGCTCCCGCAATCAAACCATGCGGCATTTTTTTCAAATCCGTCACAATCGGCTCCCCTGAAATGCTGAGGCCCAGAGCAACCGTTAACGGAGAGCGGTTGGCTTGAAAAGCTTTCGACCGTAAAATCTCTCTTAAAAAAACCGTTTTGCTTTTCCGGTTTGGCACCTCAATCCCTATTGTGTTTTTCCCCGGTATCGGAGCCTCAATCCGGATGTCTTTTGCAGACAAGCTTAATTTAATATCGTCTATCAAGTTAGTTATCTTGCTCACTTTTACGCCGGGTTCAGGGTGAACCTCAAACCTCGTGACGGAAGGTCCTTGTGACACATTGACCACTTTTGCATTGACATGAAAATTTTGCAGCGTAAGATCGAGCAAATTCTTTTGCTTTTCTATCCACTGATCATCCGCTTCTTCCTCAAACGGCTGAACGTTCAGGAGGGTGAGCGGCGGAAACAAATAATTTTGCTGTTTTTCCTTTAATTCAAGCTTTCGTTTATCTTGTCCAAACATAATGACATTATATGGAATAATTGTCTTTTCGTTTTGATTTGAAAGCTTTCCTCTGGAAACAGGCTTTCGTCTGTCATCGGACTTTTTCTCTAAATGCTTTGGATCCGCTTCCTGTTTTAGGCTCGTCTCCTGTTTTGGACCTTCCTCCTGATTTAGATCTGTTCCTTGTTTTAGATCTGTCTCCTGTTTTAGATTCGTCCCCTGCTTTAGAACTGTCTCTTGTTTTAGATCCGTCTCCTGATTTAGACCTGTCCACTGTTTTAGATTCGTCTCTTGCTTTGATCCCGTCTCCTGGTTTAGATCCGTCCACTGTTTTAGATTCGTTTCTTGCTTTGATTCCATCTCCTGGTTTAGATCCGTCCGCTGTTTTAGATTCGTCTCTTGCTTTGATTCCGTCTCCTGGTTTAGACCTGTCCACTGTTTTAAATTCGTCTCTTGCTTTGATTCCATCTCCAGCTTTGAAGCCTCGACCGATTGAGCTTTCTCAGCTTCCCGCTGTTTATCCTCCGAAGGCGGTGCTGTTATTTCAAAATATGAATCCTCAGCTTCGTGATCTTGTGTTTTTGATATTTCTTTTTCATAATCGTTTTCATATTCTATCATTTCATTTATTTCTATTTCTTCTGCTGCAGCAAACTCCCTTTGCACTTCTTTTTGTTTTTCCAGATCATTGATGAAAATATCATGTACGTCTATGTCCGTCTGTTGCTGATATCGCTCTTCAATTTTTTTGAAAAATAAATCATCTCTATTCCTTGGTCCAAATCCAAAAATCGGTGAAGGGATTTCCGTTGGCTGAAAAGATTTTCTTTCCTTTTGTGCGCCTTGTGCACTATTCAGTCGAGACTGCTTGCGTTCAGAAGATGTTTTTGCTTTTGATTTTGCCGCATCCGCTGGGCGTCTCGTTTCTCGCAATGTTTCATCATCGGATATTAGCGGAAACCGAAAGTTTCCTTTCGGATATTGATATGTAACTCTAGCTTGCATCTCTAATCTATCGTCAGTTAATGATTGATCTTTTATTTTTTCAGTAGAATTGTTTTTATCTATCTTTCTTTCATATTCTTCTTCCTGATTATCGAAAAACAACCGCAACAGTTTTGACAACCAGCTCATCTATGATCACTCTTTCATTCATACTAATCTCATCCTATATTTTATCAATAAAAATACTTTTTGGAAGTTTAAAAAGCAATGACAAACATTAATATTATATTGCTAAAATCACAGATTTAAAAATAAATAAGACTCCCAGTATAAACAAGGAGTTTATTCTTTATTTTTTATATTTTCGATATACATAATTCGTTCAATCAGAGGCGGATGATCGTAACGTAAAAATTTCACTATTTTCGGCGGATTTATTTCGCTGCGGCTAAATTTCGCCAAATGTTGAAATGTTTTTACAGCCGCTTCCTCGTTTTTTGTCATTTCAATTGCATATAAATCCGCCTGTTTCTCTTGATACCTTGATACTATGCCGGATATAGGGCTTGAAGCGAACGATAACATCCCCAGCAGCAAAAGAAATAGAGGAAGCGACGACAATTCACGTATAGATTGAATGTTCAGCCTTTTTCCCCATCGATTTGTACAAAAAATCATTAACCGATGAATGATATATAAACCTGCCAAGGAAAGAAGCAAATACCCGGCTATTCCGATATAGATGTGCTTCATCACATAATGTCCCATCTCATGAGCCATAATGAATAATATTTCATCTTCGCTTAATTTATTTAACGTCGTATCCCACAAAACGATTCTCGAATTTGATCCTATTCCTGTCACATAGGCGTTCAACGCATTTGTTTTGGTGGACATATCCACTTCATACACATGCTCCGCGGGAATATCTGCTTTGGAAGCTAGCTGTAAAATTTCTTCCTCCAGCTTTTTATTTTTCAACGGGTAAAAATCGTTGTACAGCGGATCAATGATTACCGGCTGAATAAACATTATAAACAATGTGAATGGTATCGATGCAAACCATGCCCAAAGCCACCAGCGCTTTTCAAATTTTCGAATAATGATGTATAGAAACGTGACGACAACCGCCATTAAAACATAATTCACAAGAAAATCGGTCACTTCATCCTTCAGCCACGAGTTCAACGTCTGGGTCGAGATTTGAAAATCCTTTGACAGTTTGTAGTTCAGCCAGCTGACAGGTAATGTTAGTAAAGTGACAAGCAATGACAGCCAAAAATAGTATAAAGCTGTTTGGACTATAAAAAAACGGGATGCTGTTTCCGCCCATTGCTGAAATGTTTTTGAAATCCCAAAGCTTAGCACAATAAAAAAGATGATCCACTCTAACGGAATGGATATGAAAAATACCAAATTTTTCAATTGCGAATAATTTTCTGACAGCTGCAGCTCCTCTGCCGTTAAAAACGTTTTCGGATCAGCAGCAGTACCTTCAATTCCCTTCGGCAGCTCATAACCCGTCCAGAAGAATAAATAGAAGTATAAAACCAAACCGTAAACTGCATATAATAAAATGATCGTTAGAAGACTCTTTTTCAAGCCGAATACCCCCTTGAGCTTAACTCCCTCCTTTAGTAGTTTAGATAAAAAAACATCGTAATAGAACTGCTTTTCCAAAATATTTAGAAAAAGAAGCTGTAAAAAGATAAAACGGCAATTGAACAAATAACTACAAAAAAGACGTTGGCTCCGAAATAAGCAGCAATGAACGCTGTAAATGCACCGACTGCTCCAAACAGGAAATCCTCGTGAATAAAAAAGACCGAGGGCACGATCAATGCACCTAATGTTGCATATGGTACATTTTTTAATACATTTTGCCAAAACGGAGGGAGATGTAATTGACTGAAAATAACAAAAGGAAGCATTCGCGGTATGTATGTCACAATGCCCATTCCGATAATCAACCAAAATATTTGGCTATTCATCTTGCTGCACCTCTAATTTTCTAAAGATACATTCCACAACAACGGAGGAAAATAAGGACGACAATGCAATAGACCAGCCTATAGACAGCCGTCCGGTCGTCAATAAAACGGAATTTATCACTGCAGATAATAAAGCTAGTACGATAATTTTCCGATGTTTTTTTAATGAAGGAACCAATAAGCCGATGAATAGGGCATATAGAGCAATTCCCATGCTTTCCTGTAAGAAAGCGGGCAAATTTTCTCCAACTATATAACCGATTCCAGAATTGATCACCCAGCTGCTATATGCCATCAAGCATAGTCCAAACATATATGGTGCTGTGACCATTTCCTGTCTGACAGCCGCAACTGCATATGTTTCATCTGTTACACCAAAGCCGTACAGAGCTTTTATCCAAATGGAGTCTTTCTCCACTTTCTCATTTAATGATGCTGACATAAGGAAATGGCGGATGTTTACAATGAAAGTTGTCATAATAATTTCCCAAGCACCAACATGCGCAGCAATTAGGCTTAATGACATATATTGAGCCGCTCCTGCAAAAACGATTGCGCTCATCATCACCGTTTCCGCAATCGAAAGTCCCGTTCTTTCAGCAAGAAGGCCGAAAGCGATGGCAACGGGGAAATAGCCGATGGCAATGCTGATTCCTGCTTGAATGCCTTGGATTAATTCCGATTTATATTTTGCCAATGCTGTCGAATGCAATCGGAATCACCTCCATTTCTAGTTTTCCGGATAATAAATGATCACATAATATTTAACTTTTTGATCCGTTATATTTTTATAATCATGCTTTTTGTCCGCTGCAAATCGGATCGCTTCCCCTTCGCGAACAACATAAGAACATCCATCAATTACAATTTCTAAAGCTCCCTTTTGAATGATCAAAATTTCTTGCACCCCGCGCGCATGTTCATCCGATTGATGGACATGTCCAGGCTCTAAATGTGCTTCAAACACCTCAAACGGCTTGCCGATTTCAAACGTAAACATCGGGTATACTTTATACCTTTCATCATCATCAGATATAGCCGGTATGTTTGATAAAGATATTTTTTGAACGCTTGGCGCCTCCTCCTTCATCAAAGCGGAAAATGATACATGAAGTCCGTTCGCTATTTTCCACAGCGTGGTAACAGTCGGATTCGCTTCCCCTCTTTCAATTTGTGCCAGAATCGCTTTGGAAACACCTGTCTTTTCAGACACCTTGTCAAGGCTTAGCGCCATCCTTTTTCGGATTTTACAAAAATTTTCCCCAATAATTTGCTGAATCGGCTTCATGTTTTCCTCCTTTTTTATGTTTTGTTTATTATATCATACATTTGTTTTATATATTGAACAAAATTGCATTTAAAAACCTCTCCCCTGAATGGAAAGAGGTGAATATCAGCTTAAGAGCACCCGGTCAGATACTGCATCTTGAATTTTGGCAAATTCGTCCATTAATTTCGGAATGGTCAGTTTTACTTTTTCTTCAGCAGATGCCTCAAAAATGATTTTTCCGCGATTCATCATCAGCAATCTGTTTCCTAGATCAATCGCCTGCTGCATATTATGTGTAATCATAATCGTTGTTAAATTATATTCTTCAATAAATTTTTTCGTAAGCGACAGGACGACCTCTGCGCGTGCGGGATCTAATGCGGCTGTATGCTCATCAAGCAATAATATTTTCGGTTTCGTAAATGTTGCCATCAAAAGCGACAACGCCTGTCTTTCCCCGCCTGACAGCAATCCTACTTTCGCATTTAAACGGTTTTCTAATCCAAGCCCTAAAAGCGACAGCTGCTCCTTAAAATAATTTTTCCGCTTATTCGTTACACCTCTGGCCAAAGTTCGTTTATGAACACGGCCGTAAGCGATCGCCAAATTTTCTTCAATAGTCAACGTCGGCGATGTGCCTGACAACGGATTTTGAAACACTCTGCCGATATATTTTGATCGTTTATGCTCAGGAAGTGTTGTTATATTTACGCCGTCAAGCCAGACTTCCCCCTCATCGGGAAACAGCTTTCCAGCTATGATGTTCAGCAAAGTCGATTTCCCTGCGCCGTTGCTTCCAATAATCGTAATAAAATCGCCTTTTTCGACCTCTAAATGAATTCCATCTAAGGCGATTTTTTCATCCAATGACCCTTCGTTAAACACTTTATGAATGTGTTTTAGCTGAAGCAACTTGTTCACCCCGCTTTCTAGCCAATTTTCTTTTTTTCTCACGCCGTTTTTCTAAATATCGCGGGATGATTAACGCCAAAATGACGATACAAGCTGTAATTAATTTTATATCGCCTGTTTCAAAAAAGTTAAATCTAAATGCAAAGGCGACTATGAAACGATAAATGACAGCACCGATTATAACAGCTAAGGTAGCCCGAACAATCGTCTTGCTGCCGACAATTGCCTCTCCAATAATAACGGAAGCAAGCCCGATCACAATCATTCCAATTCCCATATTGGCATCGCTGAAGCCATTATATTGGGCGACAAGCGCACCTGACAGAGCAACCAAACCATTTGACAATCCTAATCCTAATACTTTAAGAAAGTTTGTATTCGCCGAAAAACTTTTAATCATTTCTTCGTTATCTCCGACAGCTCTTATAGCAAGTCCGATTTCCGTTTTTAAGAAGTAATCAAGGATGAGCTTTAAAAAAGCGACCAATAACACCATTGAAATGATGACTGACCATGTGGTCGGGGAAAAAGAAATGACGCTCTTAACGGCTTGATCGATCGGTGCCAGCGCATCGGCCAGCTTTGAGAAAAGCGTTTCCTCCTGTAAAAGCGAAACATTCGATTTTCCCATAATTCGCAAATTAATGGAATAAAGAGCGATCATCATTAATATACCGGATAACAACGGATTAATTTTCCCATACGAATGCAAAATTCCCGTTAAGATCCCAGCTAGAAAGCCGACAATCATTCCGGCAATCGTCGCCATAACAGGATGAGCTCCGTCTATGATCATGACGGCTGCGACGGCAGCTCCAGTAACGAAGCTACCGTCAACCGTTAAATCTGGAAAATCTAATATTCTAAAAGATAAATAGACTCCGAGAGCCATTATTGCGTAAATAAGTCCCGCCTCAAGTGAGCCATATACTGCTGTCAGCATGTAAACACCCTTCCAAATTACTCAATAAACTCTGCTTCTTTGCTCCACTCGTCTAAAATCTTAACGTTCATCTCAGCTGCTGCTTTTTTATTAATAAGAAGCTTTAAGTTTTGCGGATATTGAACAGGCAGTTCAGACGGCTTTTTCCCTTCTGTTAAAATTTTTGCAGCCATTTCTCCTGCTTCATAGCCAATGTCATAATATTCAAATCCGTACGCAGCAAAACCGCCTTTTTTGACTGAATCTAATTCACCGACAAACAGCGGGATATCGTTTTCATTTGCAACGGAAATGACCGAATCAAGCGCAGAAACAACGGTATTGTCAGTGATAATGTAAAAACAATCGACTTTGCCGACAAGAGATTCAGCAGCTTGTTTCACTTCAGCTGAAGTAGAAACAGAAGCTTCGACAATTTTCAAATCCGTTCCTTCTGTCGCTTTTTTAACAAGGTCAATTTGTGCAACAGAGTTTTGTTCGCCTGAATTATAGATCATTCCTATTCTTTTGCCATCTAAATATTGATCAATAAATTTCACCGTTTTCGGTATGGCATCAGGATGGGTATCAGTTGTTCCTGTTACATTCCCTCCTGGATTTTCCATCTCTTTCACAAGCCCGGCGCCGACAGGATCTGTTACGGATGTAAATACAATTGGAATATCCTTTGTAGCATTTGCTGCAGCAAGTGCACTAGGCGTTGCATTCGCAAAAATTAAATCGACGTTATCTCCGACGAAGTTATTCGCAATCGTTTGGGTATTCGATTGATCCCCTTGAGCGTTTTGAATATCATAATCTACATTTAACCCTTTATCTTTAATTGCTTGTTGAAATCCCTTCAATGCCTCATCCAGCGACGGGTGCGCTACAAATTGAGTGATACCAATTTTAAATGTTTCTTTCTTTCCTTCTTCACTATTGCTTTCGCTGCTGGACCCTTTGCTGCTTCCACAACCTGACAGCACGAGGAGCGCCATCAAAAAAATTCCTCCGATTGCTCCTATCCTAGTTTTCAAAATTTTCTTCCCCCTTTTTTACTTTTATGCTTTAAATTATAACAATATATTTTTGATTTTCAATTATTTTCTGACGAATTTTCCAAAAAAATAAGGATGCCAACATACTGCATCCTTACAGAAAATGGAACACTATTCTATCAAAATGAAGTTTGGAAGTAGCTTTAAGTTTATGAAATGTTCGGCAAAAGGCTGTCCCATAATTTTGCTAATATAATTTCTCTTTAATCAATATGTAACGACAACCCTGTTTTAGCCAGCTTGATCGATCCATTAAAAATCGTTTTAGCTTCTTCTATCAATTCTTCATGATTGCCTTTATGAGGCAAATGAGTCAGCAAAAGCTCTTTTACATTTGCTTCCTTAGCAATTGTCGCAGCTTCGTGGGAATTCATATGCCCAAACTTTTTGCCGTCTTCATTCGCATACATATTGCATTCGCATATAAGCAAGTCCGCATTTTGGCTGAATGGAATGAATTCATTTTTAAAGCTTGAATCTGCCGTGTATACAACCGTTTTATGTCCTGAAGTAAATCTCATGGCAAAACAGTCAACAGGATGATCTGTTTTTAAAAATGTAATCGTAAACGGACCGATCGAAATCGATTGATCAGGATCGTATGAAATTCCTTTTGTCACACTCAAATGTGTGAGTCTGTCAAATTCTTTTGTATCAAGGCTATGTCCGTAAATGGGCAAAATTTTGTTTGATTTTTGCAGCATGCCGGTAATTTGTCTTGCATATTGCAGCGGTCCAATATCTGCAATATGATCATGATGATAATGAGAAAGGATCACAGCATCTAAATCTGAAAGTGATACAAAATTTTGCAGTTGTGATAATACAGCACTTCCGCAATCAACTAACAGGTTAAACCCCTTTTCCTGAAATAAATAGCCTGATGTAGCCTCATTCGCTTCTGGATAGCCTCCCCAGAACCCTACAACTGTTACTTTCATCACCCTAATCCTCCTCAATAAGAAAAAATGTTTTAAAACAGTATTGACATTTTTCATTCTGTTATAATACAATGTTAATAACAACAGCACGGGGGGATAAAAAATGTTAGGACAAAAAATCACTGAATTTTTTAGAAACTTGCCAAGAAAAAAATGTATTGAATGCGGAAAAGAAATTGAAGAACAGCACGAATGCTACGGGAACAAATGCAATCATTGCTTACATGTAAAATAAATTTATTCAGGCAATTCTAAAAAGAATTGCCTGAATATTTTTTCTCTTCTCTTAACCTGTACTAATACACATTGTAATTGGCTAGCTTTGAAGAATCCCTTACAATTAATGTAAGAGGCAAAAGATGCACCTCTCTCTCTTTATACCGTCTCGTTTTTATTTTTTCCATCATCACTTCCATTGCTAAATGACCCATTTCTTTCACCGGCTGATTAACCGTCGTAATCATAGGCTCCATCAGTTCAGTTATAGCCTGATTGTCAAACCCGACGACCGCTAATTCTTCCGGGACACGGACGCCAAGTCTCTTTGACTCAGAAATCATCCCGGCTGCCACTTCATCAGAACCTGTGAAGACTGCCGTTGGAGCTTCAACCATCTCCATCATTTTCCTCAAGACATCTTTTCCGTCTTCAAATGTAAATACATTTCGGAAAATATATTGCTCAGGAAGGTACAATCCGGCTTCACGAAGTGCTTTTCGAAAACCTTCTTCCCTAGCTCTCGAAACATTACTGTTTACATTTCCGCAGCAAAAAGCAATTTTATTGTATCCTTGATCGATTAAATGCTTAGTTGCAACATACCCTCCGTAGTTTTGATCCATATGAATCATCGGGACATTTGCCTGTTCATCGAATTCGTTGCATAAAATAATCGGACCGTATTCTAAAAACGGCTCAACAGCCTCCCAGCCATTTAGCAATGTCGTCATAATCACTCCATCTACTTGTTTCGTTTTTAACAAGTTTAAATAGTCTAATTCTTTTTTTGCTGAATATAACGTTTGACAAACAATCAATTGATAATGGTATTGAGACGCAACGATTTCCAGCGATTCAACAAATTGTCCAAAAAACGGGTTCATAACCCTAGGAATAATGACAGCAATAATTTCAGTTTTTTGATTTCTTAAACTTCTAGCTGAAGAATTAGGTACATACCCTAATTGCTTCATTGCTTCTAGCACTAACTGTTTTTTTTCCTCCGATACGTAAGGCTGATTATTTATCACCCTTGAGACTGTCGTTTTCGATAAACCAGCCAGTTTTGCCACATCTTCAATTGTAGCCACTTTCATTCCTCCAAAAACTTTGGGATCCCTTGATTTTCTTTTGATTATAGATCAATGGTCAACAGATGTGCAATGAATTTTTTATATCTTTCCAGATCGCTTTTTCTAAAAAAACAGAAATGCTAACTTGTTCAACAAATATATATTTTCTTCAATTTGAATTGTCGGACTTTAAACAATGGGAACCAACCAAGGCGTTTTAAAGATCAGAAGTCGGAAGCGTCAAAACTTGCTAAAATGGATGCCTCCTCTGAAAAATAAGAGACAAGCCTGCCTTTTAAGCTTGTCCCAAATGTAAAAATTGAAGAACATCTTTCACCGCTTTTTTACCTTGATCAATGCAGTCCGGGATCCCCAATCCTTCAAAAGAAGCACCCGTTAAATATATTCCGGGGTATTTTTGCCCCATAATACTTTTTATATTTCTTATGTTGTCAAGGTGTCCGACAATGTATTGTGGCATTGCTTCCCTCAATCTTGTAACAATAGAAAAAATCGGTTCTCCTTTTACCGGCATCAATCGATTTAAGTCATCCAAAACGGTTTGAATGATCACATCATCCGGCTGGTCAACAACCGCTTCATCTCCTGCTTTTCCAACATACGCTCTTAGCAGCGTTTTGCCCTTCGGAGCAGTATGCGGCCATTTTTTGTTGGTCCATGTACAAGCAGTAATCGTATAGCCGCTGTTTCTCGAAACAACAAACCCCGTTCCATCTGCGGGCAGCTGAACAGCTTCTTCCGGAAAAGCCATTGCAACGGTTGCAACAGATGTTGAAGGCATTTTTTTGAAATAAGCGAGTGTTTGCTGCTCATTCGGAAACATAGAGGGAATAGCATCATGCTGAGCGGTAATGACTATCGCATCCGCCTTGTCAACAGTTCCGTCAGATAATTCCAAATGGTAGAGATCATCTTCCTTTTTAATCTCCGAAACTTTTATTCCTTTTTTCACTACCGTATGATCCAATTGGCGTTCTATAGCTTCAACAATCGATTGCAAACCAGTTGAAACGGTTTGAAAAATCCCTTTATGTTGCTCCTGTTGTTGTTTTTGTTTAGACTTTTGCGCCTGCTTGGCCATTCCTAAAATTAAACTGCGATGCTTTTGTTCAATTTCATAAAAGTGCGGAAAGATTGCTAATAAACTTAAATTATAAATATCTCCTGCATAAATCCCGGAAAGAAGCGGTTCAATCAAATTTTCAACCACTTCGCTGCCGAGCCTGCGTCCAAAAAATCCGCCTAATGACTGATCTCCGTCCACTTTTTTCTTCGGCAGGAAAAGGTCAAACGAAGCCCGCAGCTTGCCAGTTAACGAAAACAAACCGGAGGTGGCGAAAGAAGCAATATTTGTTGGCACGCCCATAACCGCTCCTTTCGGGATCGGATGGAGCTTGTCGCCGACAAGGACAAAAGATTGCCCCACGTCATTGTTCACCAAATAATCTCCGAGCCCTACGTCCTTTGCAAGCTGCGTAGCGCTTTTTTTTCGCTCCAAAAAGGAATCCGGACCTCTTTCAATGATAAATCCGTCCCTTTTTATCGTTTCTATTTTTCCTCCTAATCGCGGCTTCGCTTCAATCAGCACAACATCTATTGGAAGATGATTTTTTTTAATTTCTGACTGCAAGTAGAACGCAACTGAAAGCCCAGTTATTCCCCCGCCAACAATTGCTACCTTTTTTCTTCCCATAAAATCTCCTTCTTATTTTGACATTCCTAAGTGTTTTAACACGACTGTAGCTAAACAATCGATGAATTCAGGTTTTGCATTCGGCATTTCTGGACGATAATAAGCTGCTCCAAGCTCGTCTGTTACTGCCTTGCACTCGACATCGTTATCGTATAGAACTTCCAAGTGATCAGCCACAAAACCTACTGGAGCATAAACAAACGTCCGGTATCCTTTTTGTTCAAACAGATCTCTTGTTAAATCTTGAACATCTGGTCCGAGCCACGGCTCCGGAGTATTGCCTTCACTTTGCCAGCCAACAGCAAAATGCTGCACTCCGGCTTCTTTTGCAATTAATTCAGCTGTTTCTTGTAATTGATCTGGGTAAGGATCCCCTAATTGAACAATTTTTTCCGGCAGACTGTGTGCTGAAACAATTAATACAGCTTTTTCCCGTTCTTCTTCAGTCATTTTCGCGTACGTTTCTTTTATTTGTTTAGCCCAATATTCAATAAATTTCGGTTCTTTATACCAGCTTTCGATAGACGTGATGGAAGGCCCTCCGAGTTTTTTTGCAATTTCCTTTGCCCTGCCGTTGTACGACTTAATGCTGAAGGTCGAATAGTGCGGAGCTAAAACGATGCTGACCGCCTCAGTGATTCCATCTTTATTCATTTGTTCAACTGCATCTTCAATAAACGGCTCAATATGTTTTAATCCTAAATACATATGGAATTCTATTTCATTTTGAATGTGATTTAAATGCTTTTCTAAGCCTTTCGCTTGTTCTTCTGTTATTTTAGCAAGAGGAGAAATGCCTCCAATCGCCTTATATCGTTCTTTTAAATCTTCCAGACTTTCTGGATCAGGCTTTCTTCCATGGCGAATGTGGGTGTAATAGCGTTCAATATCCTCTTCTTTATATGGTGTACCATATGCCATCACTAACAAACCCATTTTTTTCTTCGACATTACGTGCACCTCCAAAATTCAAGTTGATCATTTATTTCGATCTATTTTTGCGTATAATCATGAATAAATTCCGTTAATTTTTTTAATGTTTCCGGTTTTACTTGTGGAAAGACGCCATGTCCAAGATTAAAAATAAAACCTGGCTGTTTCATTCCTTCATCTAAAATAGCCTCTACCCGTTCTTTTACAAAATCCCACGGCGCAAGCAAAACTGCCGGATCAAGATTTCCCTGCAATGTTTTGGAAATCCCCATTTCTCTGGCAGCAGAAATCGACAGACGCCAATCTAAACCGATCACGTCTAAAGGCAAATCATTCCATTCTTCTACTAAATGTCCTGCACCCACTCCAAACATAATAAGCGGCGCCTCTTTTTCCTTTAATTCCGAAAAGATGCGGTTCATCACCGGCTTAATATAATATCGATAATCAGAAGCATTTAATGCTCCGACCCATGAATCAAAAATTTGCACCGCTTTAACCCCTGCGTCAATTTGCGCTTTCACGTAAGCAATGGTCATATCGGCAAGCTTTTCCATTAAAAGAAACCAAGCTTCTGGTTCAGCATACATGAATGCCTTTGTTTTGTTATAATTTTTGGAAGGGCCTCCCTCAATCATGTAGCTGGCAAGTGTGAATGGTGCTCCGGCAAATCCAATCAACGGAACGTTCAGTTGCTCATTGACTAAAAGCTTAATCGTATCTAAAACATATGGAACATCTTCCTCAGGATGAATTTCACCAAGTTTTTTTACATCCTCCAGCGACCTGATCGGATTTTCAATAACAGGCCCTGTTCCCGCTTTAATTTCAACTTGAACTCCAAGGGCAGGCAGCGGCGTCATAATATCTTTATATAAAATTGCGGCATCAACCCCGTACTGCTCGACAGGAAGTCTAGTGACATATGCACAAAGCTCTGGTTGATGAGTAATTTCAAATAAGCTGTATTTTTCTTTTAACGCCCGGTATTCAGGCTGGGATCTCCCGGCTTGCCTCATATACCAAACAGGAACATAGTCCGCCGCTTCGCCTCTGCACGCTTTTAAAAAAGTATCATTAAAGCTTTTCTTCCTATCCATGTAAATCCCCCTTTAAAAACGATTCCTTTCTAATACTCTTTTTAAACTATACCTCTTCCCGTGCCCGATTGTATAGGAATATAAGGGAAATGTCATAAAATCGACGAAAGATCTTTCCAGCATTTTGTTATTCCCAGCGCGGGCTGACAAAATCAGTACCTTCCCCTTCCTGATGGGTTTGCGGATTATAAGGGACAACTTGATAAAAATGCTCTGAAAAAATGTTAATATACGGTATTTCATATTCTCCTTTTCCCTTTACAGATCCGACCAATTTCTTGCTTTCTCCGCTTCGTTCATAAATTCGGTATACGACCCGGTCATCATCTTGGGCAGGCCATTTTAATGTCACTTTAAATAATTGAAGTGCGTGAAATTGATATGTGGCGGAAAGCGAAGGGATTCGTGAAAGCCTGATTGGTTTTTCTAAATCTTTCGCTTTTTTCGGAATCGTAAAGGATGTTTTTTCCTCAAATTTCAAACCGCTTAAAATATTTTTAAACATTTTCGTTGGATAATCGCTCCCACCCTTTAAAAAATGTTCTTCATCTGTCCGGTCATATCCGATCCACACTGCCCCCGTCACGTCAGGAGTATATCCGACAAACCATGCATCCATCACGGCGCCCTTTTTTCCAGGAAATGATGTCGTACCCGTTTTTCCAGCTAAAGCTCCTTCATATTGTCCCGCTTTGGCAGTTCCTTCTTTAACAACCTGCTCCAGCATCCTCGTCATATTCCACGAGGTTTGCGGAGAAAAAACTTGATATTTTTGTTTTTTTACTTCTGCCACTACATCGCCGTTGGCATTCACAATTTTTTGTATGAAATACGGCTTGCTGTATTGGCCATTATTGGCAAAAGTTCTGTATGCATTTGCCAAATCAAACGGCGACACGCCGTACTTTAGTCCTCCTAAAGCAATCGCCAGTCCTTTATCCTCAATATAAATCCCGTTTTTCTCTAAATACTCTTTGCTTTTATCGATTCCAAGCTTATCGAGCACCCATACAGAAGGAGCATTTTTTGAATGGATTAGCGCATCATACATGGTTACATGTCCGTCATAACGTCCATCGTAATTGCTTGGAGAGTATCCTTTATAATCCAATTTCTCATCTTTTAGAAGAGAATAAGGCTGAAAAAGTCCTTCCTCCATTGCCGGAGCATACACAGCTATCGGCTTAAACGTTGACCCCGGCTGGCGCTTCGCTGTCAATCGATTAAATCCTTTGGAAACATAATTTCGTCCGCCGATCGCAGCAAGCACACCGCCTGTTTTATTATCTAATAAAATAAAAGCGCCTTGAGCATCATCTTTCGTACCTTGAAAATAAGCCTTTTCTTTAAAAACTTTGAATGCTTTTTCCTGAACATCGATATTGATCGGAACGGTAATTTTATATCCGCCTTTTAGGAGTTCTTCATTTGAAAGATGATACTTATTTTCCGCTTCCTCAAATACCATGTCAATATAGGCGGACAGCCAAGGCTTATCTTCCGTTTTATGAATATTCAGACCTAATGTTTTCCCCTGGCTTCTGACAGCTTGCTCCGGAGAAATATAGTTTTCGCGCTCCATTAAGGTTAATATCGCATTTCTTCTTTCTAAGCTTTTTTCTGGGTGCAAAATCGGAGAATAGGCTGCTGGAGCCTTCGGCAGGCCGGCTAGCAGCGCCCCTTCTTCAATAGTCAGTTCAGAGGCATCTTTATTGAAAAAAAATTTTGATGCAGACTGGATGCCGTATACGCCATGTCCAAAATAGATTTGATTCAAATACATCTCTAAAATTTTTCTTTTGCTATATTTCTGTTCAAGATAAATGGCAATGATAGCTTCTGTCATTTTTCTCAAAACCGTTTTATCGTTTGTTAAAAAAACATTTTTGGCGAGCTGTTGGGTGATTGTACTGCCGCCCTCTACTTTTTTGAAAGCAGCAATGTCCTTGAACAGCGCCCTTGAAACTGCCCGAAAATCAATGCCGTGATGCTCATAAAACCTTTTATCTTCAACAGCGATGAAAGCATTTTGTACATGCTTCGGAACTTTATCAATATCGATGATCTCTCTGTTTTCTAAATATAATTTCGTAATGGGCCGTCCTTCTTGATCGATCAAAGAGGTCGCAGAATGCAAAACAAGCTTTTTTTCATCCACAACGATAGCGCCTATCCAAATCATGGCAAAGTATGCGATAATACTTAACACAGCAGCAGCTAAAACGATTCCCGAGATCATCTTTATTTTTTTCAACAATGTTTTCACCTCTGTTTAACTCCCATAATTAGTATTGTATAATTTTGGATACAGTATGTAACATGTTTAACTTTTTTTTCAAATTGTCAAGTGATTTTCGTGCGAGGTGACTGTTATGAATGTTTATATAGCTTTCGGCACTATTGAATATTTAAGCAAAATCAAAAAAAATAATCTAGCAGAATGCATGTTATTCATGCATGACGGTGAAAGCGCCGTCCTTATGCATGAAACAAAAGGAACAACAATTTTTAAAGAACCCAAAAAATATAAAATTATTGATAAAAGAGGAAGTATCTGCAGCGATGGAGGGTTTGCCGTGTTTACCTATATATCTGTTACAGATGAAGGAAAACCTCTATTTGAACAGCAATTTAAAGAGCTATCTCGATTCATTGAAAGCCATTCGGGCTTTGTTGCCTTAAGAGTTCTCCGCCCTCTTTTCAAAAACACTTATATCATTTTCACTTTATGGGAGACAGAACAAGATTTTAACAAATGGGAGCAAAACGAAGCTTTTGCTAACCACTTTAAAAAAGCTTTAGGGATGAGCGATAAACTCATTTTTCCTTCTCCACCCCGAGTAAAGAAATATTATATTGTAAAAGATGAGAAGGAATGATTTAAAATGGAAAGAGAGAAGAATGGATCAAAACATGCAAAAATCGTTGAAACGGCTAAATACATCAAGCCTCATTTAATTTTAAAAAATAAAGGGGAGAGGCGGAAAATATGACTTTATTATCAGTAGATCAGATTACCGGCGGGTACACAAATAAGCCTGTTTTAAAAAATGTTTCATTCACTGTAAACGAAAATGAAATGGTCGGTTTAATTGGATTAAACGGTGCGGGGAAAAGCACAACGATCAAGCACATCATCGGTCTGATGGAGCCAAGTGACGGGACTATTAAAATCAACGGCAAAACATTTCAAGAAGATCCGGTGCAATATCGAAAGCAATTTAGTTTTGTTCCTGAAACCCCTATTTTATACGAAGAAATGACGCTATTTGAGCATTTGCAATTGATGGCTATGGCGCACGGGATCAGCGAAGAGACATTTAACGAGCGGCTCGATCCTCTTTTAAAAACATTTCGAATGGAAAAGCAGTTGAAATGGTTTCCGGCACATTTTTCTAAAGGGATGAAACAAAAGGTCATGATTATGTGCGCTTTTTTAGTTCAGCCATCCCTTTACATAATTGATGAACCGTTTGTCGGGCTGGATCCGTTAGCCATTCACGCCCTGCTTGATCTCATGAATCAGGCGAAAAAACAAGGTGCTGGCATTTTAATGTCAACCCACATTTTAGCAAATGCAGAACGGTTTTGTGACACTTTTGTGATTTTGCACAACGGAACCGTCCGGGCTCAAGGAACTAAACTTGAGCTGCAGGAGCAATTCAATATGCCTGGTGCAACATTGGACGATCTTTATATTCGGCTGACAAAGGAGCAAGACGATGAGATCAATCAATGATATTTGGCCTGCCCGTTTGGCAGCACATATAAAAGAAACACAAACATACTTGCGTTATATGCTGAACGATCATCTGCTTTTAGTGATTATGTTTTTATTAGGCGGAGGAGCCTATGCGTATCAGCAATGGCTTGACCAACTCCCACCTCATTTTCCATCAGCATTCTTAATGGCACTCTTGTTAGCATTAACGGTAACTTTTTCGCAAGTACGCACGTTGTTAAAAGAACCTGACATCATCTTTTTACTGCCTATGGAAAAAGGATTAAACCATTATTTTCAGCGTGCTTTTATATACAGCTATATCCTTCAGACTGTCCAAATGATCGTATGCCTAACCATTCTTGCACCTTTATATTTTCAAAGCGGTGAAGGTGAAGGCATCAACTATTTATTCCTTATCTTCCAGCTTACGGTTATTAAATATTGGAATTTGTGGATTCAATGGAAAATGACGCATTTTCCGGAGCGGTTATCCCAGATAATGGATAAGTTTGTCCGATATGCTGTCAATTTCACGGTAATTTATTTGGCTGTTAAGGAAAGCATGCTGTCCCTGTTTATTTACGGCATGATGGCATTGGTAACCATTTATTTCTTCAAGATAACGAGGAACAAAACGCTGCAGTGGGAATTTTTAATTTTGCAGGAAAATCGCAAATTGCAATCATTTTATAGATTGGCCAATATGTTTACTGATGTGCCGAAACTGAAGGCTGAAGCAAAAAGACGGAAATGGATGGACTGGATTTTGTCTTTCATCCCTTACAAGCAATCAAATGTATTTTTATATATGTTTTCCAGATCCTTCATTCGTTCAGGAGATTATTTCGGATTGTTTATCCGCTTATTGATGATCGGCGTTATTGTCAGCATCTTTTTGCCTTTGTCACTTGTATCTTGCATCATTTTGCCGGCAGCTGTTCTCTTCCTAACCGGAATTCAATTAACGAGCTTATACAAGCATTATGATGCTCTTTTTATCGCTGACTTATATCCAGTTCCACAAAATATAAAGAAAAAAAGCTTTTTACGCCTTCTTTTTACCATTCTTTTCATTGAGCTAGCCGTTCTTACCATTGTTTTATTAACGCAAACGAATATTTTATTTGTCGGCGTCCAGCTGGCAATCAATGCGTTATTTGCATATATTTTTGTTTATATGTACTTTTCGGGAAAGTTTTTGGCACGATAAAGGAATGGAACGGAAGAATCTTCTTGGACATCTGTTTTTTATCGTTTTTCATGGACGGTTTGAATAAACTTTATGGCATTTAAGGAAGCGTCCTAATTTATTTTCAACAGGAAGCTCTTTTTCATTTGGACCGTGAGGAAAAGCGTTCATTTTCCAAGCAACCTGTTTTGGCAGATGGCTGCGAATGCTAAAAACATTTCACAAAGCCAAATTTCCCTTACGGAGCCGGATTGTTTTTTTTAAGAGCGAGCGTTTTTTTTGACTTAACGCTTTTTGCTTATGCCGCCAATTTAAAAAAAATTCATGACAATGCTGAGAGCTTCCCGAGGCGTTAAACGCCTTTTCATATTTATCATCAAAAAACGCTCAATTTTTTTATTTTACACAACCACTAGCATTGCAGTAATTAAATCTGATGATTCAAAATACTAAGAATGTTCAATTTTTTATTGATTTCGAAACAAAAAAATCCTTTACAATGGAAGTACAGGTGGTTCCTGTCCAAATCCAATCGTAAAGGATAACCATTATGGACAAGAATACACTAATTTCATCATTTGGTAAATGGGTTTCACCCATAAATATTCAAAAACTTAGCGAACAAGTCAAAGAATTGAAACAGGACTATTACACAAAAAAGCTGACAACAGAAGCCTATATTAAACTTTTATTGGTAGCCCAGCTGCTCGAATTTAAGAGCTTAGAGGAAATGAGTGATGCACTTGTAGACGAAGATCTTCAAAAAGCACTCGGATTTGAATCGATAAGTGCCTCTCAGCTATCCCGAAAAAACAATCAGATCCACCCACTAATTCTTGCAAATTTGTTCTTGGATCTTGTTTGGAAAATTCAACGGCACCATTATCAAAACGGAAAGAATATGCCACTGAAAATCATTGATTCAAGTACACTCCCGTTGAATTTGACCCATTATAAATGGGCAAAATTCCGTAAAACAAAAGCTGGTGTAAAGCTACACTTACGGCTCGTTTTCATGGATAAAGACACCGTCTATCCTGAAAAAGCAGTGATTACGACAGCAAAAGAACATGACCGAAATCAACTCGAAGTCCTAGTGGATGATCAAGAAGCCATGTATGTGTTTGACCGCGGTTATGTGGACTATGAACGTTTTGACCGGATGACAGATGATGGCTATTTCTTCGTTTCAAGACTGAAGAAAAACGCAGTCATTCGTGAAGTCTATACATTTTCACTTCCTGATGATTGTCACGTTCTATCCGATAAAATGGTCTACATTGGTACCACACAAAATCGTACTGAAAATGTCTTTCGTCTACTAGAAGTTATGGACACAAAAGGGAACTTACTTCGTTTCATCACCAACCGATTTGATTTAAAACCAGAAGAGATAAGTGATATTTACCGATCTCGCTGGGCTATTGAACTCTTTTTCAAATGGCTCAAGCAACACGTAGAAATTAAGCACTTTTATGGAATGAGTGAAACAGCTATTCAAAATCAAATTTTCTTAGCCCTGATCACGTATTGCTTACATGTTCTCATTCAATTGGAGATGAAAAGTAAGAAATCCCTACTTCGAATTACTCGTTGGTTAAAGAGAGCTCTGTGGAAACCAGCTTATGTTTGGTTGCGAAAATTTGATGGGCGAGCCAGTCCATAATCTCCCTTTTGTCGTTGTCGCTCTGGTTTAACTGTATATATTTACCAAATGGGCAGTGCCACCTTTCTTTAGGTTTTGTCTTTTTGGCACAAATTCACAAAAATTAATTAACAGAAAATTCTAACTATATTTATGCAATGCTAATGTTACACAACATAAAAAATAAATTAGTGGGTATGCTATTGACTGAAGAGGGTGACAACACACTTAAACAGATGTTTGTCATTAAAATTTTTTCATGTCGTGTTCTAACAAAAGTTTAAAGTGTCAAAAAGGAATACCATTCATTATTTGAAAATGGGGTGTTGACGAAAGACACTTTTAAATCGCTTTTTTAACATGTGCATTGAAACCCCTCTTCAAAGGAACGGACTTATGTTCGTTCCTTTTTATGTTTTCTTTCATTTTCAACACGTGGTAAAATAAAGAAAAAAATTGCGGGGAGTGTCATTATGAGCGATTGCATTTTTTGTAAAATTATTAACGGAGAAATTCCTTGTGCAAAAGTATACGAGGATGAACACGTTTTAGCTTTTATGGATATTATGCAGGTAACGAAAGGACATACACTCGTCATCCCAAAAGTACATAAAGAAAACGTTTTCGAGCTCACACCTGACATCTCAAGAAACTTTTTTGAAGCTGTTACGAAGGTCGCAAAGGCAGTAAAAAAACAATTGAATCCAAAAGGATTAAATTTAATCAATAACAATGGCGAAGAAGCCGGTCAAACAGTGTTTCATTACCATATGCACATAATTCCTCGACACGGAAAAGAAGATGGTTTAGGCATAGTATGGAAATCCCATCAAAATGATTATACTCCAGAAGATCTTGCACAGCTTGCTGAAACAATAAAAGGCGGATTGCAATAAAAAATAAACGGCTAAAGGATCCTAACAACAGGATCCTTACTGTTTTCTAACCGACACAAAATTTTTTATTTCCCCTCTCCTTTTTTCATGATAGGATGTTTTTATAAATGTGTTAAAAGGAGGACGAATCGTGGATCGAGTATACAATTTTAATGCAGGACCAGCAGCTATACCAGTCGAAGTATTACAAAAAGCTCAAGGCGAGCTGTTGAATTTCAATCATACAGGCATGTCCGTCATGGAGCTGAGCCATCGGAGCCAGGCGTATGATGAGGTTCACAATAATGCCAAAAGCTTATTGAAAGAATTGCTTAATATCCCTGATTCGTATGATGTGTTATTTTTACAAGGCGGGGCAAGTCTGCAATTTGCCATGATCCCGATGAATTTTTTGAATAATGAAAATATCGCCTATTATATTTTAAGCGGAGCATGGTCTGAAAAAGCGTTAAACGAAGCAAAAAAATTTGGTGAAACAAATGTGTTGGCATCAAGCAAAGAGTCAAATTACACACACATCCCAAAACAATTCGAGGCAAATTCGCTCCAAAATGCTGCGTATTTGCATATTACGTCAAACAACACAATTTTTGGGACGCAATGGCATGAGTTCCCCAGCACGAATGCACCGCTGATTGCGGATATGTCCAGCGATATTTTGAGCAGAGAGCTGAATATCGAACAGTTCGATCTCATTTACGCAGGGGCGCAAAAAAATCTAGGACCTTCCGGAGTCACTGTTGTCATCATTAAAAAAGATCTAATTGAAAAAGCAAATAAAAATGTACCAACTATTTTGAGCTATCAAACACATGCAAGCAAAAACTCTTTATATAACACTCCACCGACCTTTGCCATTTACATGCTTTCTCTAGTGTTGGAATGGGTAAAAGAACAAGGCGGAGTAGCTGAAATTGAACGCAGAAACAAACAAAAAGCTCAAATATTATATAACGCTATAGACGAAAGCGATGGCTTTTACAAAGGACATGCAGAAAAAGAAAGCCGTTCATTCATGAACGTAACATTTACGCTGCCGTCTGATGAATTGACAAAAGCGTTTGTTCAAGAGGCAAAAGAAAATCGATTAATAGGTCTATCCGGTCATCGTTCTGTCGGTGGCTGCCGTGCATCCATTTATAATGCGGTAACGATTGAAGCATGTGAAAAGCTCGCCCAGTTTATGAAAGAATTCAGAAAAAAACATTAAAAGCCTATCCTAACTTTAACGATCATACGCTATAATAGTGGAAAGTTTATTAAAGATGAGAACAGAAGAGGAGAGTTTAGAGATGAGAACGAAAGAATTAGTCATTTTATCTTTATTTGTCGCCATCGGCGTTGCTCTTCATGCGATTGTGCCGCCCATATTTAACGGGATGAAGCCGGATATGATGCTGTTGATGATGTTTTTAGGAATTTTCCTGTTTCCTGGGGTAACAAACGCCGGTCTGCTGGGCATTGCAACTGGCATATTATCCGGATTGACAACCAGTTTTCCCGGCGGACTCGTTCCGAATATTATTGATAAAATTTTGACGGCATTTTTAATATATTTTCTATTTCTAGCCTTAAAACCACTCAAACAAGCAATAGCAAGGGCGGGAATTTTAACAGTCATAGGAACATTAATTTCCGGCACAGTGTTTCTTTTAGCAGCGCTCTTACTTGTAGGTCTCCCAGGAGGCGCCGGATTTACTGCATTGTTCCTTGCGGTTGTATTGCCGGCAACAGTTATCAATACAATTGCAATGGTGATTATTTATCCCATTGTTGAAAGCATTCTTAAACGTTCTAACGTTCTATCAGAAAATAAATAAAACAGATTGACCCGATCTATGATCGGGTTTTATTATTGTATATAATAAAGAAGAAAAGCTATTAAAAGTGACGTTAATCCGCCAATCGCTAAAACTGACGCCCTCTTTTTCAGAAGATGTTTTGGAGGATATGAACTCGCAGAATTGGCTAACTTCAAATTATAAAAAGCTCCTACAAGAAACAACATGCTAATGATAAAAAATAAAAAAATAACACCCGCCATAATTTCCCTCCCTTACTTTTAGTTTATGCATCTTCAACTAAGGCTATGTTTTTATTGACGGATTTTGAAAACAAGGAACTATAGGAGTGGTAAAAATGTCAAAAGGCAAATCTTTTCTATATGGATTTTTCGTCGGCGGTGTTGTTGCCGGAGCAGCTGCACTGATTACGGCTCAAGCGAGGAACGGCAATGTTTTAAAAAAGACAAGATGCAATTTGCATAAGCTTGAAAACATATTTGGAGACTTGAAATCTGATGGGAAATCGTTAAAAAAGCAAATCGCACAATCAGCGAAAGAAGGCTTGCAAATTGCTAAAGAAGTCGCTGCAGATGTCAATCGGTCCATTCAAGCATGGCAGATGGAAATTGATCCGAATAAAAAAAATTTGGAGCTGCATGTAAAAGAGATTAAAGATAAATTAACAGAGCTAGAAGATCAAATCAAAAAAGAAAGAAACTGACGCTTCAAGTTTGCGGAAGCCTTTTACAATTAAAAATATTAAACATGTCAAAGAATTGGCAGGGTGTCAATTCTTTTTTGCTATAATTTATAATCATGAAAAATTGTTACAGTATAGAAAATCTTGATCGTTCTCATCATTCTTCGCAAAATTTATTACCGCTTCTATGTGTACTATTTTTAGTGTTTCACTATTTATTTAAAAATTTCGTAAATTACATCTTTATAAATCTTTATTTTATTGGCATAATAGAAGATATTAAAAATGTTAGTATTATACAAAGTAGGTGGAAAAATTGAAGAGATCGCTCGACAGCTATACGATAAAAGATGCACTTCTGTTCAGCCAGCGTGTCGCTCAGCTAAGCAAAGCGCTTTGGAAATCCATTGAAAAGGATTGGCAGCGCTGGATTAAACCATATGATTTAAACATCAATGAACATCATATATTATGGATCGC
Organism: Aeribacillus sp. FSL M8-0235; assembly: GCF_038000355.1. NCBI lineage: Bacteria > Bacillati > Bacillota > Bacilli > Caryophanales > Bacillaceae > Aeribacillus > Aeribacillus sp. FSL M8-0235. The sequence goes on from NZ_JBBOBW010000001.1 coordinate 2,945,918, forward strand.
CTATCATTTAAAAGGAGCCTCGATCTCAGAAATCGCAAAATTTGGGGTCATGCACGTATCGACGGCATTCAACTTTTCGAAAAAATTAGAAGAACGCGGTTATTTAAAATTTTCCAAAAAAGAAAATGATAAAAGAAATACTTACATACAATTAACAGAAAAAGGAGAGGAAGTGCTGCTTAAGCTTCTTGAAGATTATGATCCATCCAAAAACACCGTTCTGAAAGGCGCACTTCCGCTGCAAAATCTATACGGAAAATTTCCTGAAATGATCGAAATTACAGCAATTATCCGAAACATTTACGGAGACGATTTCATGACAATTTTTGAACGCTCATTCAATAATATCGAAAATGACTTTGTCATTGAAGACGGAAAAATCAAGAAAAAGAAAGATGTGGAGGAACATTCTTATTTAAAAACTACAGTGAATCAATAGTTCGTTTTAAGTCTTTCATTAATTCAGTATACAGCCCTTGTAAATAAAGGGCATCGATCGTTTCATTGACATCCAGCTTTGGCGTCAGCTGTCCGGCAAAAAGCGTAAGAAGATTTTCAAAATATACAAATCCTTGCGCTTTTTGCTCCTTATGCTCCTTTGCTAATTCATCGCATATGCGAAAAACCTCTTCTATTTCCTCCTTCATAAGCCCTTTTTCCATCACGAGCTTGTAGAAAGGATACATTTCAATATTCATCATTTTCATAAACAAAGACATATAATATTCTAGAGTTTCCAGTCTTCTTTCTAAATCTTTCATTCCATCACATCTTTCTTCGGTTCATAATGGGGGCTGAAAACTCCCCAAAAATTTCCCATAACCCTATCTTTTTTGTCATTATTTTGATATTGTAATAGGTATGAATGGAAGGGGGGATTTCAAATGCTATTATATTTTATCATTTTTGCCGTCTTCATTCTATTTTATATAAACAAACTGACAACTGCTCTTTGTTCCATTCGTGAACTCCCTGAAGAAAAACAGTCAAACGTATTCCGCACCATTAATGTCTTAATTACCATTTTACTAATTTCATCATACATAGAAATTTCCTTTACTTAAAAGTTTTTTTACTTCATTAAAAAAGCCGGCAGAAAACCTCTTCTGCCGACTTTTTTGAAACCATTAATAGATCCAAGCAGCACCAACAATAATTAGTAAGATGAACAATACAACGATTAACGCAAAGCCTCCACCATATCCTCCGCTCATCACGACACCCCCTTTTTGTGTCTTTACGTTATCGTATGCACTGTTCTTTTTTTCGCATAGGCATTTGTCCTTCTTACTGGAATTTTCTTAACCCAAATTCGAAACGATTTTTCCATTACTTGGACAAACAGTTGCAAATCATATAGTTTCATGTCAAAATGTGAGTATATTTGTTTTAGATAGACAAAAAAAGGTAGGAGTTGTAAAGTATGAAAAAATTTGCATTAGCGGTTATCGCAACGGCCAGCTTATTCGCTTTGAATGCATGTTCAAACGGTGCAAATGATGCGGTCGTTGAAACAAAAGCCGGAGATATTACGAAGGACGAATTTTATGAAGCATTGAAAAACCGTTTTGGTAAAGATGTTTTACAAGAACTTGTGCATGAAAAAGTATTAAGCGAAAAATTTAAAGTCTCCGACAAAGAAATTGATGAAGAGCTCGAAAAAATGAAACAGCAGTACGGCTCCCAGTACGATTTAATTGCTCAGCAATACGGAGACAAGGTTTTGAGACAAATCGTGAAGGTCGACTTGCTACGTAAGAAGGCAACAGAAGCGAATATTAAAATTACAGATAAAGATTTAAAAGAATATTATGATTCATTGAAAGGAAAAGTACGCGCCAGCCACATTTTAGTGGAAGATGAAAAAACAGCGAAAGAAGTAAAAGAAAAACTTAATAAAGGCGAAAAATTTGAGGATTTGGCAAAAGAATATTCGATCGACGGATCTGCCTCCAACGGCGGAGATCTTGGATGGTTTGGCAAAGGCCAGATGGTGAAAGAATTTGAAAATGTGGCATTTAAATTAAAAGAAGGAGAAATCAGCGATCCTGTTAAAACAGAATACGGTTACCACATTATTAAAATCACTCAGACGGTAAAACCATTCGAAGAAATGAAAGACAGCCTGAAAGAAGATGTCAAAAAACAGAAAATATCTGATCCGTCATTGATGCAGGAAGCTATTGACAAAGCAATTAAAAACGCAGATGTAAAAGTAAACGACAAAGATCTAAAAGATTTGTTTGAAACCCAAAATTAACATATGACATATAGAAGAAAGGGGGACTAAAAGCAAAGCTTCGTCCCCTCTTTTTAGCATTCAAAACATGACAGCGTATATAAATGTTTTTTTATCAACCTGCACCAGCTTTGCCGGGTTGACAATGGATCTTTTTATCCGGATTAAAGCAGCTCACGTTTTGTCTGATGTCTTTTGACTGTTTGATGATGTTTTTCCGAAAATCGTCGCGCTCCCGCTGGTCGGATAGAGGAAATTGAAAGCATAGTAGAAAAGCCGACACAATTTTGTTTCTAATTTGCAGATGTCATCTTTTCTTTCGCTCGCTTTTCTTTTTCTTTTTTCATTCTTTCGATATATACATTTCCTTCCCGCTCAATAAAAATTTCTTCTATTTCTTTGTCTTTTTTAGCTGTTTTATATGCCATATATGCACTAAAAATAATTCCAACAATACATAAATATACCCACCACGGCAGAAACGTCATTCCATCTCCTCCTTGCATAGACAAGCTTTTTTATTTCATTTTATGCAAGGGGCTCTATATTATGATTCTCTATCGATGAAATGACGGTTTATAGAATGAGCGATTGTCCAGAGCGAAAATCCGTTCCGTAAATTCTCCCGGCTTGACTCGTTCAAGCGCCCGGTCCAGCATGTTCATTTTTGCATCGATATTATCAATATGATGGAGAATTTCCGCTTCCTTAACCATCGGCATTTTCGGACTTCCCCATTCCGGTTTCCCGTGATGGCTCAATACCATATGCTGCAAAATGACGACCTCTTCGCCGGAAATCCCAAGTTCCTTCGCTGCTTCTCCAATTTCGTTTACCATGATGGAAATATGCCCAAGCAAATTCCCTTCAACTGTATAAGAAGTGGAAATGGGGCCCGACAGCTCAATTACTTTGCCAAGATCATGAAGTATGACCCCGGCATATAATAAATCCTTGTCTAAACTCGGATAAAAGTCAGCAATCGCTTTGGCAAGATCAAGCATGGAAACAACATGATAGGCAAGGCCTGATACATATTCATGATGGTTTTTCGTCGCCGCCGGATATAAGAGAAAAGCGCTTTGATGCTTGTTCATCAAGAATCTTGTTATCCGTTGAATGTTTGGATTTTTCATTTCAAATATGTATTTCGTAATTTTTTCAACCATTTCTTCTTGAGATAATGGCGCTCTTTCTACAAAATCCTGTACATTTAAATTTTCATGCGGCTCTGCCAATCGGATGTTGCGGATTTTCAGTTGATTTCTTCCCCTGTAATGATGGATATCGCCAAATATTTTAACAATCTGTTGAGGCAGATAATTTTCTTCATCTTCTTTGCTCACATCCCATAGTTTTGCTTCAATTTCCCCGGAACGGTCTTGCAAAATTAACGTTAAAAAAGGTTTTCCATTGCTTGCAATACCTTTTGTTACTGATTTTATCAGCAAAAAAAGATCTACCTGCTCCCCAACATTGTAATGAATAATTCCTTTAGCCATCGTATTCTCCTTCCACTTTCCGCCTCGTAACTTATAGTATAGCATACGAACCAAATGTGCGACGGTCTAACAAATATATTTTATAAGTAAATGATTTCTTCGTCTTGAAAGTAAGATAATATATGCTGATGGCAAGTAAACAGCAGCATTTGATGATGATCCGACAGCTGTCTCATAATACTCACAATATTTTTTATGCGCAAATGGTCAAAATTCACAAAGCTGTCATCGATCATTAATGGAAGATGAATTCTCTTTTGCATGCTTTCTGCCAGCGCAAACCGGATCGCCGTGTACAGTTGTTCAGCTGTTCCTTGACTCAGTTCTTCAGCCGTAAAAATAAGCCCGTCTTTCCTTTTCACTGAGAAAGAAGGCGAACCCTCCGCCAGATAAATGTTTTCGTATTCCCCAGACGTTGCTATTCGGAAAAAATATTCCATTTTATGCAACAACTTCGGCATTTTTTCATTTCGAACATAATTCGTCGTATGTTTCAGCATCTCTCTTGCCACTGCCATTGCCGCCCATTTTTTCGCAAGCTTTTTTGCTGCAGAACGCTTCATTTCAAACGAATATTTCAACTCAGAATATAGACCTGATAGTTCTATTTTTCTAATCTCTATTTCTGTTTCCGCTAATTTCTTCCGGATAGAATCCTCCATTTTTTCGAGTTCTTCTTCTTTTTCCTCAAGAAATGTTTCTCGCTCTTTCAAAGCCCTCTCATTTTGATAATCGTTCATATCACTTGATGTCAATAATCCTTTCGTTCGCAGCTGCCCTTCAATCCAGTTTAATTCGGTTTCGATTTTTTCTTTCTCTTTTTTGAGCATTCCTATTTTTCTATATTCTTCCTCGCTTGCTGCTCCGGCTGACTGAAACAGCTTCTCTAATTCTCTTTCAATGCTTTGAAAGGTCAAACGAAATTTTGTTTTTTCCTCTTGAACCTCTTTTAGCTGCTTCATCAATGCCTCTTTTTGCGATCGTTTCTTTATATTTTCTTCCATTATTCTTCTCAGTTCTGAATAGCGTTTCTCAATTGAGTCGGCACGAATGTTATAATATTCACACAAAGGCTCAAACTTTTTTCTAAACTGATTTAAGTTTTCTTCATACAAACGAACTTTTTCCTCTAACATTCTTTTTTCTCTTATCAGCTTTTGACAGCTTGCGATGCGTTCAAACTGCTCAAGCAATTGTGATCCTTCGGCTTCTTTCGGAAGATGAAAATGTTCATAAAACGGGAAAATTAAATGTTGCAATTGATACTTTTCATGTTCCCATTCATCATATAACGAAAGAATCCGTTCATAAGCTTGTTCTTTACCTTTATAATTCATCTTTTCGATCTCAATTTTTTGGCGGACTTGCTGATCCTTCCATAATATTTCCTTAATATGCTTCAAACGCAACGTTCTTTCCAAGATTCGGGAATCATTTTGTTTATCAAGTTTTTTCACAAGCTGTCCATGCTCATTTTGTAAATGCTTTAACAGCTCATCATCCTGTGGACGGAAGAAAAAGAAAACAATGATGAAAGGAAGAAACGCTGTTAAAAACAGCCAATTCTTATAAACAAACGAAAGAACAATGGCAAACGCAAAAACAGATAGCAAAGATACAGTGAGAATTTTCCATTTTTTTAATTTTTCCCGATTCTTTTTTTCTCTTTCATTGATTTTTGCTTTTAACTGGGCAATCTGCTCTTTTAAATAATGTTTGTCGGCCGTTTGCGCCATTTCTTGTTCTATGGCTGACTGCTCCTCTATTAATCTTTCCCTTTCAGATGGATCAAGCAGAAAAGATTCGTATTCTTTTATGCGGCGCTCACATTCTTCCAGCGAATATTGGGCACGCTCATATTGTTCATCGAGAAGCTTTTTTCTTTGAAATAATTGTTCATATTTCTTCGCAGCATCCTTTATTTTTTCCTTCATGCGAACAGATGTGTCGATTTTTTTTATAGCATTTTCATCTTGATGGCCGAAAATATAGATGAGCTCCTCATGAATCTGTCCTTCCAGCATTTGTTGTTGAACAATGAAAAGTTTTTGTTCTTCTAATTGTTTTTGGATGAGGGGAAATTGACTTTTTAATTCCTCAAATATTGTCTCGTCAGCTGGACGGCCGTCGATCTTCAAGGCTGATAAGGAATCCTCGATCCCCTTTTCTTTTTCCTGCACCCTTCCCAGCTGTTCTAAAACTTCGTCTCTTCTTGCCGAAAGCTTTTCCAGCCGAACAAACCCGTCCTCCGGGAATTGAATGCCGTCAGGAAAATCTTTTAACAGCTGCAAGCATTCTTTCCGTCTTTCCAAAAGGGGAAGAACTGCTATTTGTTTTTCCACTTTTTTCCGTTCTGTTTTCAGCGTCACCTTCTCGTTCTGGCAGTCCTTCAGCTGCTTCTCTAAGCTGTCCCTTTCTTTGATCAAAAAATTGTAAGCGCGCTGCTGTTCTTTTGCATGTTGCAGTTCTGCAAAGTCCTCCATCAGTTTATTTAACGATCTGTTCAGCAACGGTTTTCGGCCGTTCGGTTTAAACAAATCCTCCTGCTCTCTCTGCAGTTTCTCCTCTAAACGATATAACTGATCAGACCCGAATACACTTGTTAAAAATAAATATTTTCCCAGCTTCTCACGATTCAGCTCATACACTTTTTGCAGCCCGAATAAATCAAAGGAAAAAATCGCTTGATATGTTGGTCTGTCGGTTCCTTTTAAAATTTCAGCCAGCTCTTTATCCCCTCCTGTCCGTCCATCCTGGAAATAAAGAGTTACATCCCCCGCTGCGGCTCTCCCTTTTACGCGTTCCACTTTTACTGTTCCGTAAATTTCACATTCGATGATTAATGCCCCGCCGTATTTTCCGCCCGCTTTCGGTTCGAACCGTTTATCCGGATGCTGTTTAACGGGAAATCCGAACAGCATGCTATGGATAAAAGACATCAGCGTCGATTTTCCGGCTTCATTTAAACCGTAAATGACTTGTATGCCATGATCCGAAAATGAAATTTTTTTATCTGCAAATTTTCCGTAGCCATAAATATGCAGTTCTTTTATTTTCATCTTATCACCTTTTTTACGACCGCTTCCATTCTTGCTTAAACAGCTCATAATAAATCATTGTTTTCGCTTCTTTTATCAATTCTTCTTTTTCATTTTCTGTGAAAGATTGAAAGAAACGCCGAAATAAACGATTTTTATATAAAGGCTCCATCGCTTCGTCAAATTGATGAAAATGATCCAAAATTTGTTCAAAATCTTTCGAAATGTAAGAGGAGGAGAAAAAGTCGTCGCTCGGCACGATTTGATGTTGAATGGAAACAATCCAAACGAATTCGTTCTTTCCTTCTTCCTCTTCATTCAATATTTGCGCAAGCTCATCCAAATGATCCTGATCCATAAGATCCCAAAACAATGATGAAGCTCCATCTAGCATAATTGTCAAAAGAGCCGAGCCATTTCGTCTCTGCTGTTCCTTTACCGCTCGAATATGATCATATAGCTCGCTAACAGCAGCTATTTCATTTACAGAGAGCTTGATTTCATTCCAAAGTATGTCAAATACCGGCACAAATCGGTACGCGCTTTTCCCGCCTTCTGCTAATTCTACAAGATACACTCCCTTTTCTCCCGTTTCTTTTTTATGGCGGCCTTGAATATTTCCCGGATAAATAATCGGAGGGTCGGAACGATGTAAAATTTGCCGTTTATGTATATGTCCTAAAGCCCAATAATCAAAATCTTTTTCCAATAAATTTTGAATCGTAAAAGGACAATACGGCTCATGTCCTTCCGTCCCTGACGCGGTGCCGTGAAGAAGACCGATATGAAGCGGCGCTTCGCTTCTTTTTTGAAATTTATAGACAATATTTTCTGTAACCGAACGAGTCGGATAGCTGTAGCCGTAAATGTTGGCTAAAACCTTTCCGTCGCGGACAAACGGTATACATTCTACATCACGATCGGAAAAAATATGAACGTTTTCAGGCCATTGAATATGAACCCAATTACCTCCTGTATGATCATGATTTCCAAAAATAATAAAAACTTGGATGCCTTCTTCATTGAGCCGTTCAAACTGTTTCTTTAATCTCAACTGGGCTTTCAAACTGCGGTCTTCGTCATCATACAAATCTCCTGCGATCAGTATAAAATCGACTTTTTCTTTTGCCGCCAGTTCAATTACACGTTCAAATGCCGTAAAAGTACTTTCTTGAATTCTTTTAAAGATGCTTTCCGGCAAATGCTCAAGCCCTGTGAACGGACTATCTAAATGCAAATCTGCCGTATGTATAAATGTTATGCGGCGAGTCATAGTCTCCCTCTTTTCACTCGTTTCCGGAACGTACGTTTGCTTTTCCATATTATATCATTTTAATGTGAAAAAATACATCCCGGTACCCGGGCCCCCTGCCAAAAAATTTTTTAAAAAAAGCTGAAAGGATTTTTTTTCAGGAAAAAGAAATATATTTTTTAAAAAAGGAGGATGACACGGAGAAGCTGGCGCGATATCATCCATTCGACCTTGAGTCCCTAAAGGAGCTTAGCCGGCCTCTGCCTGATGACTAGACCGAACGAAGGAATGTAGGCACAAGGATGCCAAGAGACATGGGAGGGTTCGTCATCATCAGCGATGCAGAGATCTACGGTGCATCCCATACGCTTCCCCCCACTACAACCAAATTTAACCAGTAGTGGCCGCGAAGCGTACCCAGTCAATGTAAGATATACACATATTTAAGAAATAATGTTAGAAACTTTGTCGAAAAATATTTTTTTGACACCCCTGAAACGGCTACAACCGTTGATATATCAACATTTATAGAGGGAGGATGTTTGAAATGCCGACATATTTTTTAACTGCGTTTACAAACAAAGGAGAACTGCTTTTAAATGAAAAGTTTGAAGCAAATTCAGAACAAGAGGCAAAAGAAATCGGTTCAGAAATATTGAAGGAGCATCAATGTTTAAATACCGCGCATCGCTTAGTTACTTCTTCTGGCCGGCTTGTTTTATTTCATCGCTAAAACTTAACAGGATTGACAGTCCACAAAACAATGACAGGGGAAGTCTTTCACAACAAAAATACTGCGCGGCATAAGCCGCCCGCTATATTCATCCTGCTCCCAAAATTTTATGAGGCTAATTTAAAATATCTAAATGGATATGACGCTTTTTAGCCATTTACCCGTGTGGAAAAATTGTAGTGGGCATCTAAAATCAGTTTTTTCCTAGTCCCCTGCATTTTGTGGGGGGCATTTTTCTTTCCAAAACTGCCTCTCAAAAATTAGGATGATTTTGGTTCTGGAGCTCACTAAAATCCCGATCACAACAATGCTAATAATGGTCGCGACGACATCATGTTTAAGAACTAAATTTGAAAAAGTAATAGCTAAAAGACCGACTATTCCAATTATGATGAACATCTTATTATCTCCCATTTTGTTCACAGAGCCCCCTTCAATATCATCCCATTAATTTAAAGCTAACATGATGAAACAGATTTATCAGAGGCTGTCCAAGAAGTCCTAAAAATAAAAGCAAGTAGAGAATAGCTCGTATTTCTCTACTTGCTTTTGTATGTTTTGTCTGAAGTCTGCCGGCTACGTTTGTTGCAGGCTAATGGCGCAATCGCTTTTATGATTAAGTCTCGCGATCTCATCTATTAAAATTTGTTCTAAAGTGTTTTTAGGGAAATACGGAAATCGTTCTCCATTTTCGACGTTCCCAAGCTCTTGTTTTCTATCGGGCCCTCCTTTCAACACGACCCGATACGTTGTGGAGCGTAAAATTATCAATTTTCGCCATAAAGAGCGTTTAGCAATTTGATTTTTTCATTTGTATAATGTTTAAAGCCATCGTTATACGATTTCGGATCTTTCGGATTGGCGAAATGAGTGATTTCCCGGGAAACCGGGTCGATCAATTTGCTTGATGCCCCGCAGCCTAATCCGATAATCGTTTGCATTTCTTCCATGATGATTATATTGTATATACTCTCATAACCCTTCCGGGAATATCCGACATTTTCTAAATTTCCTAAAATATTTTTTTGCCGGTACAAATAATAAGGCTCATAATGATTTGCCTTTGTCCATTCAACCGCTTTATTCATCATTTTTTCTACTTCGCTTCGTTCAGCTACTTTATATTTTTCTTTGTTTTTTGTCATTTCCGATGCCCGCTTAAAGGAAAGCGTGTGGACAGTCAATGATTCAGGCATCAATTTGGCTGTCTCCTCAAGGGTGAACTCAAATTCTTTTAACCCTTCCCCCGGCAGTCCAATAATTAAATCCATGTTGATGTTGTTGATGCCCATTTCCCTAGCTAAATGAAATTTTTCAATCGTCTCCTCAACTGTATGATGTCTTCCGATTGCTTTCAATGTTTCCTGTATATATGATTGAGGATTAATGCTGATTCTGTCTATGTTCCATTTTTTTAAAACATTCAGCTTCTCTCTTGTAATTGTATCCGGCCTGCCGGCTTCTACTGTGATTTCCCGAATGCGATCAACATTTGGAAAAGATGTATACATTTCTTCATAAAGCATATCCATTTCTTCTGCCGTAATGCTTGTCGGTGTCCCTCCGCCGTAATAAACGGTCGTAATATTGATGCCTCGTTCTTTTAACCATTCGCCGATCATTCTCATTTCATAATGCAGACCGCCGAGAAAAGAATCAACTTTTCCTTGCTTGCCGCCAATAGCATAGGCAGGAAAGGTACAATATGCACATTTTGTCGGGCAAAAAGGAATGCCGATATAAATGCTTACTTCTTTTGTCAAATTGTAAAGATCAGGAACAACAGTTAATTGTTTTTCTACAATTTGTTCCATGATGCGAATTTTTTCATTTGATACGAGCAAATCTTCTTTTAATTGTTTATAAATTTCTTCATTTTTTCTTCCTTCAAGCTTCTTTTTATGAAAAAGCTTAGTGGGTCGGACACCTGTTAAAATCCCCCATTTTTGCGTAATTCCCGTATACTGTTGAAGAGCTGTTACATAAACATTCAATACCGCCTGCTTCATTTGTTTGAATTGTTCTTTTTCATCTGTTGCGGTAAAGCTTTTTTCTAAAAAAGCTTCATACGTTTTTCCTTCTGCTTTTAGCTCGCAAGCCAACCGAAAATCACTTTGTCTGAATTCGAAATTGAATAATGCTTCGATATCATGTTCAGAAGGTTTTAAAAAAATTTCGGCTTCTTCAAAAAACAAATTAGATATTAACTGAAGAGGCCGCATAAAACGTTCATCATTTATGCCGCTGATTTGAATGCGCATGTGATCACCTTGTCGAATAGAATAAAACTCCTTATAGTGTACTAAAGGGGATTTTTTCAGTCAATACGAAAAAAACATCCTAAGAAGCGGATGTTTTTTATCTGTTTTTAATTTTATTTAAAAATTTAATTGGGTATTGTTTTCGGAAATGCTCTTTTACCATATATGAAACACCTTGTTCATCATTCGACCTCGTGATCCAGTCTGCTGCCCGTTTTACTTCAAACGGAGCATTCCCCATCGCAACCCCCAAACCTGCCTGCTGGATCATATCCAAGTCGTCAAGGCCGTCGCCGATTGCGACCATTTCATCCAGCTTAATGCCTAAATGATTGCCAAGTACCTGCAAGCCATTCAGTTTAGATATTCCCTTTGGAACAATTTCAATTTTTCCGTCATGAATCTCGATCACATCTACATCATAAAAAGAATCAAGTATCGTTTTTTCCGCCTCTTTCAATTCCTCCTTCGTATCAAAATATACATCAATTTTTGGGGCAGCTACTGGCTCATCAATTAACGCATCAGCAAGAGATTCTACAAATTGAATTGGATAAAAAAGCGGATCTGACGAATTCAATAGCATTTTGCTTACAAGATTTGAAGAGATTTTTTTCCGGTTGCCGATCGAAAAACGCTCATGAATGATTCGAATATTACAATTAAAATATTCGAGCACTTGCACAATATTAAATGTTTTTTCTTCTGAAATTCGCTTCACATAAAGAGGTTCATCTAAACGGTTTCCGATGAACGCTCCCCCATGAGTAATTAAGTGGCTGTCTATTTTGAGCGCCTTTGCAACTTTTTTTGCCGATTGAAAATGGCGGTTCGTCACCAAAGTAATATATACATCCTTTTTTTGAACAAATTCTATCGCATCCTTCGTAGAATGCTGAAGGCGTCCATTTGAACGGAGGAGCGTTCCGTCGATATTTAAGGCAAGCAAGCGGTAGAGCATGTGTTGTCCCCCTTCTCTTGTTGTTAAATTCTATTATGAAAATATGTCCTTGTGAGACAAATTAGAACTTTTGTGTACTAAAGGAAGGGGAAACATTATGACACCGATTCATATTGAACAGAAAACATTTCATTTAGTACTAGGGCAACAGCGCCAATGACCGTCGCTTGATCTCCCAGCTTTGACAACACAATTTCTGTTTTTTTCGCTTGCTCTGTCAAAGCTCTTTGTTCAACCACTTCTTGAATCGGAGTTAAAATAAAATTCTTTGCCTTTGCTAATCCGCCCCCAATAATAATACGCTCTGGATTGAATAAATGGATAATGTTCATGATGGCAATTCCTAAATACCTGCCAGTCTCCTCTAAAATGTCTTTAGCAAGCAGGTCTCCTTCTAATGCAGCCTCATAAATCAGTTCTCCGTTCACATTTTCTATCATTCCGTTTGTCCGTTCTATTAATTTCGTTTTATACCCAAGGGATATTTTGTTTAATGTACGCTGTTTTATCCCTTCAGACCCAACAAGCGCCTCTAAACATCCGTCTTTCCCACACGAACATTTCAAACCGCTGCTTTCTATAAACATATGGCCGATTTCACCCGCTAGTCCGTTCGTTCCATGAAACAGCTTCTTATTTAAAATCAAACCTGCCCCAACTCCATGACTGATCTTAATGCATACAAGATTGCTAATTCCCACCCCGCTGCCAAACCAGTTTTCGCCTATTGCCATGGCACGAACATCATTTTCAATTTTGACAGGAAGACGAAATTCTTTTTCAAGCTCTTTTTTTAACGGTACATTTCGATGCTGCAATTGGGGAGCAAAACCGCTTGAACCTTCATCTGCGTCAATCCTGCCATGAATACCGATGCCAATTCCTACAAATTTTTTTAATTCTATACAAGCTTCATCCATCATAATGTAAAGCTGTTTGGCAATCATTTGGAACAAACGTGAACTCGTCATCTCTTCTTTCATGGTGATTGTTTTATATAAAAGTGTTTGAGCGTTTAAATCCGTGATGGCAAATCGGATTTCCCTCGGGCTGATATCAATACCGAAAACATAAAAATTTGATGAGTTGATTTTCAACAAAATGGGTTTTCTTCCCCCGCTGGAAGATCCGGTCTGCCACTCTTTTACCAATCCTTCTTCCAACAATTCATTTACAATATTTGTGACTGTTGGAGGTGTTAATTTTGTTTCTTTCGCAATGTCAGATCTTGAAATCGATCCGTGTGTCCGAATTGTATTAAGAATTAAAGATTTATTCAATGATTTCATTAATTGGAAACTGCCGACAATTTTTTCATCTTTCATGACAACCACCCCGAAATATACAGAGGCTCGTAATGTAAACCCTTACATTTTAGTATCTCAATGAATCAAGGTTTTCGCAAGTAATATTTTATTAGAAATTCCTACAGCTCGACGCTGAAAGAGGTAATGAATAGAGTATGAAAGGGGATTTCTCCCCTTTCATGTTTCATAATTTATTTTTCTAAATAATGGATTTCAGAAATTTTAACAGCTGTTTTTCCTCCAGGTATGTCTAAATCAATCGAATTTCCTCTCATTTCAAGCAGCAGCTGATTACCGATGGGAGATAAAAATGAAATTTTCCCTTGGTCAGGATCAGCTTCTTCAGGAAAACAGATTGTATATGTTTCTTCATCCTCTTCTTCCAAATATACAATTTTCACTGTCGCCCCAATAAAAACTTTTGTGAAAATATCTTCATCTTCTTGATTAAAAAGCTGTTCCAATTCCCTTACATATTGCAAAAACTTTTTTTGATTATTCATATAAAATCGGCCGATTGGAGAAGTTCTGTCATTTTGTTGTTTCTGAAAAAGCGTTAATTGTTCTCGCAATGCCGTTTTTAAGCTGGATAGCGTACTATGGCTCATAAAATATGCCACCTCCTTTTTCTTTAATAAAAAAATGGAAAATGAGTCTTTGATTCATGATCTGTTCCCTCCAATTTTGAAAATGAAAAAAGAGATGCACAAAAAGTACATCTCACTCTAGACTACCAAATATTTTACTTTTTTCAATAAAATCCTTGATTTGATATTCTTTTCTTTTACTATTCACTTTTTTTATAAAGCTCATCAAGCGGCTCCAAAATAATGCTGGTTATCCTCTGTAAAAGCATATTCATGCTTTCCTCTGCTTTCAACAATGCAGCAATCTTGCCGTTTTGCTGTACTAATTGAACGCATTTTTCTGCATGAATAATTTCTTCTTCAGTAATTTCTTTTCCGGTTACTTGTTTTTCATGCAGGTTTAATTGAGTGCTGCGAAAGTTCTGGAAAATGTTTTTCGCTGATTCATCGTGTTGGACATCATCATACAATTTTTTTAATTGAATATATTCCTTGCTTTGTTCTAATGCTTTTTTCAAATCGTACGCGGAATTATATAAAATATTAGACACTCCTAATCCCTCCTCGCTCCGCGAGCCCTTTTAGCTAATATAAAGGATGACAAGGCCGCCTGTCAAAAAAGTTTTAAAATTCCCTTACACCCTGAGGAATTTTTTAGAAGTTCGGGAAGCTACGGTTTCATTTCATGAAGAGGAGAGTTATTAATTGTGCCGATTCTCCTTAGCTTTACGTCAACATCCACATGAACCGGTATATCTTTAAAATGAGAGTGCCAATCTTTTTTAACTTTATGCCAAATCGACGGATGGCTGCGATGAAGGGCTTCTCCAAATCCAAAAATATCTACTTCATATTTTTTCTGGGAAGCTTGAATAGCTGTCAGAATATCTTTTTTAACCTTTTCCTCAGCTTTTTTCTGCAAAAGGTTTATCGTTTCTATTTTCTCCAAATCCATTCGTTCGCATTGAACCTCGGCTACCGCCCCATCTATATGCAGCTGAACGGTGCCTTTAAACTGATGACCGTCAACTTTTGTTTGAATCTTGCTGTTTGTTCGGATCGTTTCAATTGCCACCTTCTTCTCTTTGCATGGCACATTAATGACTGCTCTTTGCACTTTTCCTAATGCATAATGGAGACCATTGCTTTCCTTCTCCGTTAACCAGTCAACTAACTTATCTTTCCTCATGATAGCTACACTACCAAATTTGAGATACGCATCAGCTTTTGTTTTTTCAACATTTTCTATTTTTTCTCCAGCTTCAGGATTGCCTATTATTTCTACACCTATCACATGAGGTTCAATGCCTTTATAAACTAACTCGTTGACAAATTGATTGATTTCTATTGTTTCGATAGGCCCCCATGATTTTTCAGATAACTTTAATGAAGAACTTAATTTATGTGCGGGAATTGTCTCCAGCTGGCTAAGTACTTTTAAAATGTTTTCAGCTCTAGTGTTTTTAGCGATAGAGAGATAAAAATCTGTCCGAAATTCTTTCCCCCTTACTACATAATCAATAATTTCCCCCATTCCTTCTTTTGCTAAATCCTCTCCAATAATCAACATGCGGAGATGACTTGAATAAACGGCTCTTGGCGAGAAAGTTGTCACTTTTCTCATCGCCTCAGACAATGTACGCGCTTTCGACTGGAATGTTCTAACAGGAGCTTTTGTTATTCCCCCTTGTTTTACAGTTGCTACCTGTCCCGGGTTGATCACTTGTATCGTTACAAGTAATTCATCATCTACTTTGTCTATTCCTAATGCTGAAACGATTGCGATGTCATTTAACTCCCTCCGATCCCAGCAGCCTGCCAGCAACATGATGGACGCCAATATGAATAAAAGACTTGTCAACCGCTTATTCATCTATTTCCCCTCACATGACGCTGACGTTTTTTCATTAGAGCTGTACCCAACAGGATGAGAGGAAAAAGAAACCCGATCGTTAAAGAGTACAAAGGCCAAATATTATGTACAAACTCAAAAAAGTGAACGATGTTCGGATGGAAGGCGATCGCATACACAATCAGCATCATAGAAATAGGAAGAGTAATCGAACGATAATCTTTTATTTTAAATAGTTGAGAGAGACCTAAAACAAAAGCATAAAAACTGATGGTTAGCTTATAAAAAATAGATAAAAACCAAATTCCCGCCATAATAACCTCTACGCGTTGAAAAAATTTTCCTATTTCAATTTTTCTTGCCAGGGCGTAGCTCGGATATATTTGTCTGGCTGTATTTTCGACACCTAAAACAAGAATAGAAAACATGACAACAAATGTAAGCAGGATTCCTCCAATTATAACGCCTACTAAAAATCCTTTTTCTGCTCCTTTTTGATGATTGACAAAGGGAGCAATCATTAAAAAAACGATTAATTCTAAATTCGACAGACTAATAAAATGATAAAACCCAAATAAAATCGGTTTCATTCCTTCTCCCAATATCGGTTGCAGGTTTCCTATTTTGATTTGAGGCAAAATCGCGATGAAATAGATTGCTAAAAGGATGAATAGCCATAATGAAATGATTTCTGAAGAACGTCCAATCACTTCTAATCCTAAAAGGGTTGCCATAACAACGACTCCCATAAAAACAATATGGATAGCATCGATCGGTGTATCAGGCATCATTTGAGTAGTTGTAAAGTCGCCGATTTCCCTGAGCAATGCACCCGATAAAATAAAAGCATACATGAGAAATAATGCAACCGCGAATTTTCCAATCCATTTTCCGAGCAAAAGCTCGCATATTTCTACAAGAGTCATATTTGGAAAAATTGAATATATTTTAATGTACATAAGCACTAAAAGAATGGAGATGATGACCGTAAAAATGGTTGCTATCCAAGCATCCTGTTTCGCATCATTCACTAATGCAGTAGGAGCAACGAGAATTGAACTTCCAATCGTAAATAATAAAACTAACATTTTATATTGATTTGCTGTTATTTTCCCGTTGTCTAACATACCTTCACCAACCTCTTATTGAAATATTTTGTTCACTGCTTCGCTTAGCGGCTGGTAGATCCATGTGAGCAATTCAATCGGATTTGGAATAGGAAAATTAATGCATCTGGCAATACTTAATCCTGTTCCTAGAAAAAGAAAAATGATAAACACAATAAAATCCTTCCAGAGCTTATGTTTTAATAGCAGCAGAGCTTCGATTATAAAAATACATGCAGAAACGAAAAGAATGCCGATTATGTTCCACATTCATTTAATACCCCTTTAGGTAATCTATTTCTTCTTTCGTTGATTTTCGTTTTGAAAAAGTGATTTCTCTCTTTTCGTATTTTGCTGTGAACTAAAAACTCGTGGTCGAAAAATAAGCAGACGGCGGGGCAGACGAATAAAAACGTCCTTTTGATCTGCCAGCGTAAACGGAGCCATTGGACTTAAATAAGGGACGCCAAATGAACGAAGACTGCTCAAATGAAGAACTAGCGCCACCAATCCAAGGATAATTCCGAACAAACCGAAAGATGCGGCAAGCCCCATAAAAACAAATCGTAACATCCGCACGGTGATCGCTAGGTCATACGAGCTGACCATAAAACTTGAGATAGCTGTAAATGCTACAACAATTACCATTGCGGCGGAAACAATTCCCGCGTCTACTGCTGCCGTCCCGACAACTAATGTTCCAACAATTGAAACGGCTTGTCCGATAGCTCTTGGCATTCGAAGTCCTGCTTCCCTTAAAATTTCAAGCATAATTTCCATTAGAAATGCTTCAATAAATGCGGGAAACGGAACGCCTTCCCTTTGGGCGGCAAGACTGATCAAAAGCTGTGTCGGCAGCATTTCCTGATGAAAAGTTGTAATAGCAACATAAAGAGACGGTGCAAGGAGCGCAGTGAAAAAACCGAAAAAACGGAGAAAACGAATTAATGAACTTATATCTGCGCGTTGATAATAATCTTCAGGGGATTGCAGAAATTGCACAAAAATTGACGGTACAGTTAAAACGAAAGGAGTGCCGTCCACTAAAATGGCTACGCGGCCTTCGAGAAGATGTCCTGCCACGATATCAGGACGTTCCGTATTATAAATAGTTGGAAATGGCGTGTATGAGTCATCTTGAATCAGCTCTTCGATATAACCGCTCTCTAATATTCCATCAATATCAATTTGTTCAATTCTGCTTCTGACCTCCTGCACCACTTCTTCTCTCACAATCCCTTTAATATACATAATGCTGACTTCCGTTTTTGTTACTTTTCCGACTTTTTTTGATTCAATCCATAAACGATGGTCTTTTATCTTTCTGCGAATAAGGGAAGTATTGACACGCAAATTTTCCGTAAATCCTTCCCGAGGACCGCGAATAGTTGTTTCAGTTGTTGTCTCTTGGACTCCCCTCTCCTTTCCGCCTTTCATTTCAACGGCAAAGCCTTGTTCGTATCCATCGAATAATAAAACAACTTTTCCAGACAGAACAGCATTCGTGATAACGTTGAAATCATGCACATCTTCAATCGAACCGACGGTCAAGACCATTTCTTTTATATAATTGAGCAGCGTCAAACCTGCCAGATCTTTCAGATCCACTTCATTTCTTCTCAATTCAAACATTAACGATTCCATAACAAAATTATGATTCGCTTCACTGTTAATCAAACCGTCCGTATAAATAATCCCGACGCGGATTTCCCCTTGTCTTCCTATTCTTATTTCCCTTGTAACAATGTCGCTGCTGTTGCCAAATGCTTCTCTAATTTTTTTTAAGTTTTCATGCAAGCTGCGTTTGATCGTTTCTTTGCTTTGCGGTTGCTCGCTGCTATCTTGCTTTTCCTTGTCTGCTAATAGCTGTTCAAATGACTTTTTATCGATCGATTTCTTAAAAAATTTTAAAAAACTCATGCCGAATCCCCCTAACGTTTTTGAACCTTTTACTTGTAAAGTGCCCAATTGTTCTTTTAATATGTAAAAAATCCCATGAAGCAGGCGGTTTGCCTGTTTTCATGGGATTAAATAAACAGAATGATAATCGATTGTACGAACCCGATTATACCACCAAGGAGAGCGCCTAAGTAGGTAATCATTTTAAATTCCCTTTTGGAAATAGTCAGTACAACTTCTTCGAGACGTTCAACCGAGAAGGATTCTACCTGTGCCGTCACAATTTCATCGATATCGAAAGCTTTCATAATCTGTTCCACACTGTTTTGCAAATAAAGAACAGAGCTGGAAATGACGGCTGGCAGCATTTTTTCCATAACTGCTTGTTTATACGGCTGGATAAGCTCTGAAATTGGTTTATCCAATGTTTCGTAGATACGTATTTTTTCCGAAATAAGTTTTGCAATGGACAAGCTTGTCTTTTCTTTGTCCATCCTGCTTGTGAACTCAGAAACCGGCATTTCAAGCAATCGGCTCCATTCTTTAAAAAGAATGGAATAAATCAGATCAATCGTCCCTTGATGACGAAAAAACTTTGCTGCTTCTAATTGAATTTTATCTGCGATATTCAAGTTTCCTAAAAACATTTGAATCATGCCGCCAAACGTTCCTTTTTGTTGAAGAAAGTCATCGATCATTCTTTGCAGCGCTTGTTTCCCTTCATCACTTTCAACATATTGAACGCCTTTCATTGCAATCCATTCTGCAAGACTAGGAATTTGCAATTCGATGTTCTTCTTCCATTCTTGCGGCAAAAAATGACTGACTTTTTGATCTGTATTGAAAAAATGAAGTATGCTTTTTTCAATCGCTCGTTCAAGTCGGGTGGCAATCATTTCCTTGCTGTTGGATACTCCATACTCTTCCAGTAATTCCGTTAAAGTTTTTTGTTTGGCAAGCCAAGCATCTATCGATTGAAGCAGGAATAATTGTATTTTCTGCTGGAAGGAGACCTCCTCCATTTTCTTTTTGATTCCTTCTGGTGTAACTAAATGCTCGATCACCATTTTTCCTAGCTGCCTAGCCAGCTCATCCCGGCGTTTCGGAATAAGGCCTGGCGTAAAGGGAAGCTTTTTTCCAAACAAATAGATTGGTCTATATGGGCGAAAAAGCATTTTAATGGCAATGTAATTCGTAACACCGCCAATAAATGCACTAATTACGACCATCATAGCTGATGTTAATATAAATTCCATTTGCATCTTCCTCACTGTTTATTCACAAGATCAACTGCCAGACATACGATATCATAGCATGATTTACCTAAGTTAATATTATAAATCGGTTAACATTTGTAAGCAAACGGGGTAATTCAAATGGCAGAAACAAAAATTTTAATGATTCCACTCGAAGAAAAAAACGGTTTCTATATGGAAATAAGCGATTCTTTGCAAAAAGCTTTGACCCTTCCACTGATCCAAACGTTTTCCTTACATTGCGGCAAAGAAACAGTTAGAACAAAAGCCTCCTTCATCCGAAACGAAAAAATCGTTCTTTATGCCAGTGAAGAGATTTACAACGCTCTTCATCTTCCTATAAAATCTTTAACGCTTCGTCTTCAGTATGATAAATTCACCAAAACCTTCAAACTCGGACCGGTCATTTGTGTATTGATTGATTCTATTCAGGACGATGAAAAAATCCAGTTTGGAAATATTGATGATTTTTGTAAAGAGATGGCGAATTACTGTGCGGAAATTGGCGCATTTTTTTGTATTTCAACATTAACTGATCTGCAGCAAAATCAGAAGAAAGGGTTTCATTTATCTCATCAAAATTGGAAAAAGGAAACCATTCCTTGTCCTGACGTGATTTATAATCGGATTCGATCAAGAAAATTGGAGTATTCTCAAAAATATTTGAAGTTTTTGCAATTTGCAGCTGCAAACGATATACCGGTGTTTAACCACCGCTACTTAAACAAATGGGAAATTCATAAAATTTTTGCGTCCAACCAGCATCTTCTTCCCTACCTTCCAAAAACGATGCTTTTAACAAAAAAATCAGATTTGCAAGTGTTTGTAAATGATTTTCAAGACGTATTTATTAAACCGATTAACGGCAGTCAAGGGAGAAGAATTATTCGCTTGAAAAATAAAAACGATCTTTTCGAAATATACTTTACCCATCCCGGTAAAAGCGAGCAGCCAATTATTTTTCATTCCTTTCAGGAAATGTATAAACATCTCTTTCCATATCTCAAAAGAGAACCGCATATTATTCAGCAGACAATCGACACAATCAAATTGGATAATCGACCGCTTGATTTCAGGTTTCTATGCCATAAAATCAATCATCAGGGCTGGAAAATAACCTCTTCTGTCGCCCGCCTTTCCGCTAAAGATCAATTTGTTAGCAATTTAGCTAAAGGCGGAGAGCTGTATAAAATAAAAAAAATCTTATCTGGCATTTTTGACAAAAGCACTTGTTTACATCTTTGCAGCATTCTTTCGGAAATAGCACTGGAAGCCGCCAAAACAGTTGAAATGAACGTGGAGGGAGAATACGGGGAATTTGGAATTGATATGGCTGTAAGCGAGGATCAGAAACCATGGATTTTAGAAGTCAATACAAAGCCATCCAAAAATATTGAATACTCTCTCAATCCTTCCATTCGTCCGTCTGCCAAAGCAATCATCCGTTATTGTTTCTTGATAAGCGGTTATGATGTTTCATAACGATTCATATAATAATTGGGTAAATATAGATAAACGGAGGCAGGCGGATATTTGTGGCAGAACCTCTTTTGTCTTTCGGATTTTTAGTCAATAAATATTTTCATGAAGCAGCCTATTTTAAAAATATTTCAAAAGCGGCAAAAAAATTGAATATGAAATGTATTATGTTTCGCCCGTTGGACGTACAATTCGCAAATGGTACGTTAACGGGATTTACATTCAATTTAACATCTAATAAATGGGAGCGAAGTACTTTTCAACTTCCACATTATATTTATGACCGCTGTTTTTATGGCAAAGATGCTGCTTCCATTCAAAACAAAAAAGCCGTTCAAAAATTAAAAATACAACAAAATGTTTCTTTTCTAGGCTACGGATTCCCAGATAAATGGAAACAATATAAAACATTAAAAACTGATCCATTCATTTATCAATATCTTCCTGAAACAGAATATTTCCAACATCCCGATCAAGTTTATACATTTTTGCAATCATATGAGGAATGTATCTTAAAACCAATTCACGGCAGTTCAGGAAAAGGAGTGCTTGTAATTAAAAAAGAAAAGGAAACGCTATTTCTATACTTTTTCATTGGAGCGAATCAAAGGATCGTCCGTTTGAAACATTTCAATCAATTAAAACCATTTCTTGCGAAGAGACAAGTTGACTCATACATTCTTCAACGATTGCTCCCTTTAAAGGACAAACAGCAGCGTCCATTTGACTTGCGCATTTTATTTCAAAAAAACGAGTTCGGTCAATGGATTATGCAAGGAAAAGGAATTCGAATCGGTCAAAAACATACGTATGTATCCAACTTGTCAAAAGGCGGTTCTGTCGTTTCCCTTGAACAATGGGAAAAAGATATTCCAAGGCAGCGATTGAACCATATTTATAACCAAATCGAACAGCTTGCTCACCATCTTCCGCAAAAAATTGAAAAAAATTTTGCTCCTTTATTTGAGCTTGGTGTGGACATCGGCATTGATTTGCAAAATGAAACGATATGGATTCTAGATATTAATTCTAAACCAGGGAGAAATGTCGTTTTAAAAACAGATCCTGCGAGAAAAACAGTTCTGTACGAAGCTCCTGTCCGCTATGCCCGCTACTTGCAACACTCTCTACAAACCGGGGTGGAAATAAATGATTTATCAAATTAAACAGGCAGACCACCTAAACCAAACCGTTTTGCTTCCTAGCTCTTTTTCCCATGTAACGATCGAATCGATCTCTTTCGGCAAACGGAAAATAGCGTGCCGTTCTATTCTCCATCACGAAGACAGCCAAAGCATTTATATTTCAAAAGATATTGCCGAATCTCTGCTTTTACCTAAAAATATTAGGATCAAAGCTTTAGTCCATAGTGAAACGCTATTTTTAGGCCCCGTTGTCGGCATTTTCACAGCAGGTTTTTATAAATCCCTTTTACGCCCATTAGGCGACAGATCGATATTTTTTTCAAAATTAGTGGTCAACGGCTGTTCAACAGGCGCTTTTTGTTTTGTATTTGGGATACATCAAATTCATTGGGATTTAGAGATGATTGAAGGCTATTCATTCAATGAATCCGGATGGGTAAAAATAACCGTTCCATTTCCAAATGTCATCTATGATCGTCTTCCAAATCGGAAGGTAGAAAACTCAGACTACTTTCAGTCTGCGAAAAAAAACTTATTTATGCGCTCAATTCCGCTTTTCAACTCAGGCTTTTTCAACAAATGGGATGTCCATCATATTTTATCCAAAGATGGGACAGTAAGGCATTACTTGCCGGAGACATATCATGCTCCGTCTATAAAAACAATTGAACAGCTGATTAACCGCTTTCAAACGATTTATTTAAAACCTGAAAACGGAAGCCTTGGCCTAGGAATATTTAAGCTGGTGAAAAATCGGAAAAATGGATCAATTCTTTGCTGCTATTATGATGAGAACGGAAAAGGCCAGTTGAAGCTGTTCTCTTCTATTGAAGGCTTTTTGCAGCGTTTTTTTGCACAGCGATCATTAGATCAATATATTGCTCAACAAGGCATTTCCCTTCTTCAATCGAGTGGAAATCCTGTCGATTTCCGCGTGCACACAAACAAGAACGAAAACGGAATCTGGCTTGTCAGTGCAATCGCTGCGAAATTGGCCGGAAAGGGAAATCCTACAACACACGTAAAAAACGGAGGAACAATAAAATCTTTGCATGAATTATCATTGCCGCTGAATAAAGAGGACATTTACCGTTCACTTTCCACCGCGGCTCTTTCTATTAGCAAGGCAATTGATCGCAAAATGGACGGTGAAATCGGAGAAATCGGTTTTGATTTCGGCATCGACAATAACGGGAACATATGGCTATTTGAAGCGAACTCGAAGCCTGGCCGCTCCATTTTTATGCATAAAGATTTGCAGCAAGAAGACCGGCTAACATTGCGCTTTCCATTCCAATATGCCGAATATTTAATGAAAAAAACAATTTCAACTGAGGAGATCTATGATGCCCCATGAAATGCTCGTCGGAATTTTAGCTGGTGATAACGATCGAAGCGGTTCTTTTTATGGAAACATTTCGTTATTTAAAGCTATACAAAGACATTTGGCTGAGCAGAACAGTTCAAGCTTTGTTTTTACACCTTCTGGCATGAAAGAAAAATCGATCGTCGGCTATATATATGAACCGAACGAAAATCGCTGGTTGAAAAAAAAGTTTCTATATCCAGATGTTGTCTATAATCGCTATCCGTTTCGCGATACAGTTCAAAAAACAGATTTCGTTTTCCGCTCTTTAAACAAAAAAAACATCCCTTATTTCAACAGACATTTTTTTAATAAATGGGATGTCATTACTTGTTTGCAAAAAAATAAGCACCTTCTTCCTGTCATACCTGAATCGCAATTAGTAACATCGAAACAAGATTTTTATACATTTTTTGAAAAATACCCCTCCGTTTATTTAAAGCCTGTTGGACAAAGCCAAGGGAAAGGAATCATTAAAATAACAGCCGAATCCAAACATAACTACATTATCAAAACGGTAAATTCTATAAAAAATGAATCTTCATTGGAAAATATTTGGAAAGAAATAAAACACATTCTAAACGAGCCGTATATGATGCAGCAGGAGATCGTTTCCGATCAGATTAACAGTCAGAAATACGACTTGCGCATTCTCGTTCATTACAGTCAAAACAAATATGTTATTTCGGGAATTGGCGTGCGCGCATCTAAAAACATCACAACACATGTAGTACATGGAGGCTCTATCCTTCCCTTCTCCTTTGTCAAAAACCGTGTCGATACTAAAAAAATGGAAACTATTTGCCATGAAATTGGCAGCACACTCTCTCAATGTTTTCAATTCATTGGGGAATTTTCTATTGATGCAGGAATTGATACAAAAGGAAATATTTTTATTTATGAGGTTAATTCGAAACCGATGGTGTTCGATGAAAAAGACATATTCCAAAACGGAATTGTCCAGCTAAGCAAATTGTTCCATCATTTAGCAAAAAATCGAATCGATTTCAAAAAAACTTGATAAAAACGGATGCACAAGCCACAAATTTTTGTAATCATCCATGATATCATACATTCTTTTTATAATTTTCCCTTTTCCTGAGCAACCTAATGAATAATTCCAGTGAATAAGGAGGGTAATACGGTTATGGATAAAGATAAGGAAGTAAAAGATTCGCTATATGAAGGTCGTGATCAATCGTTTATGGACATTGACAGAATGATTAATGAGGGTCTTTCAGGAGGATCTGTTCACTACCGTTACAATGCGACCAATATTGAAGAAGCAAGGGACCTCGAGGAAGAAGAACCGCCATTTGACATAGAGAAAATTAACGAAAAGTAAGCCTGATGTTTGAAAAACACATCAGGTTTTTTAAATTTTAGCTGTAAAAGAATTCAGAGCTTAAAGCTTAAAAAGCCCCTTTCGTTATGTTTCCTGAATGATTGCATGCTCTTCTTCATGGCATTGGCTGCAATATAAAAGATGTATGCATTGATGATTTTTTAGTGAATCTCTTTTTCCATCTAAAAGCTTCATCAAGTCCATTTCCATATAAGCACTGTAGTCATCTAAATAGTCAGTAATTTTCCCTGCATCTAATAAAATGCCTCCGCATTTGGAACAATACTTATGAAGTTGCTGAAATCCATTGCATAACGGACAGGCTCGCATGTGAAAACTCCTTTATTTGTTGTTGATTTATGTATAATGTTCCCTTTCTAGTCTGATTTACAGAGTAACGACACAAAACAGAAATTACCATTTCTCATTTCGAATAGATTTTTACATCCTACTCATACTACTTAATGAACACCATACATCCCGGTGGGTTAAGCCGAGTTTGGCAGTGAATCTTTTGATTCACGCTGGTGCAACTCCAGCTAACCCAGCCAAAAAAAATTTCACAAGGAGTTGAAAATTATGGCTCAACAAAACCGCAGCAACAACTCTAACCAACTTTTAGTTCCTGGTGCACAACAAGCGCTTGAACAAATGAAATACGAAATCGCAACAGAATTCGGTGTAAATCTCGGACCAGACACAACTTCCCGTGCCAATGGATCTGTTGGTGGAGAAATCACAAAGCGTTTAGTTGCACTTGCTCAACAACAAATTGGCGGTTTCCAACAACAATAACTAAAAAATTAATATTCATGGCTATGGAGGCACTACCCGTGTCTCCTTTTATTTGAGAATAAGGAGGTTTTTCAAATGACAGTTGGTACAAAATTGATGGAAACTATTTCAAGCTGTGAAAGTGCGGTTGCGAACTTACATAGCTTCGCACTGGAAACAGAAGATCAACAAGCTAAGCAGTTATACCAAAACCTTGCAAAACAACAACAGGAAGTGCTTGACCATTTAAAAGCGAGGCTAAATTACATTCAAAACGAAGAGCCGCAATTTAAACAGCTATAAATCAGGAGGGGACCATTCACTCTCCTGATATTTCCCATTTTGTGCTTGAACCCTTCCAATTCAGCTTCCTCTTTCTATTTCTGTTAATTCTAATCCTTCCAAGCTTCATTCCATTACAGGAAAATCGCACCTCTCTTCAACTTTCAAATCCACTCACGAAGTGTCGTGTTTCCCCCTTTCGTTCGAGCAGTTGTTATAAGCATTTAAAATCTGATCTTTCTAAAAACAATTGCAGTAATAAATCGTCTATAAAAACCTTAGATATCCGTTAGATCATCACATTGAGATAGACTGCCAAACAATCGAATTAATATTCAAAAAACAAAAAAATTATGGTAGATATTCCATCTTTTTGCTAAAATATCTAAATATTGGGGGGAAGGGAATAAAAACTGAAGATCATTTTGTTAAAGAAAGCGTCATCATGGAAGTCTTGACTGCACGCGCATTTTGTCGATTATAAAAAAATTCTTGATTCATGCCGCCAGCTGCAACATCATCTACAGGTTATTTGCTCGGAATGTGCTTTTCGGCGAATATGAGTTTTACACCATACTAAAATCTTCGCCTTTATAAAACATCATTCATTTTTGAATATAAAATTTAACAAATTAGAATAAAAATTAACTCAACTTTCGCAGCTCAATTTTGGTAAATAAGCCTTGATATAATTAGGCAAAACTACAATCCATTTACGTAATTGACTTTCGATGAATTTTTTAATCTTTTGATTTACATTTTGAAGTGCATCTTCAAGAATTTCAATGAGTAGTTGAAGTGCAAAGGCCCAATCTAGTTCATCGATTTCATCACAAAGTTCATAAAAAATGCCGCCTAATGTTCGATAATCTGTACTTACTCGGTTTTGCCAAGACAAAACAATGTACCTTGTAAACACAATAGTGGTATGGCTGATCATGGAATCATAAGATCTTCCTTGGAACTCTTTTTGGAGTTTCAATAAGGATTTGACTGTTTTGAAGAATACTTCAATATCCCAACGTATCCCATAAATACGAATGATTTCTTGATCCGATAAAGTACAGTCTGTACTCAAAATAGCTAGCCACTGTCTCTTTTTATTACGATTACGGACAAATACCACTTTAACAGGTACGCCATTTGCCATCGTTGTGTGAATAGAGCGCAAAATACCCTTTTGATGTTGTGATGGTTTAGCTGTTTGGTATAGTTTTTTTAGGCTCACCCATTCACCGTTCACTTGATATCTTTGTTTTGTATCCTTCACCATTCCAATAACATCCAACCCTTGATCCACAATGGACTTGATCAAAGGCTGTTGGGTAAACCATGTATCCATTAAAACGTATGAGGCATCGATTCCTTGAGAAAGTGCCCGTTTAATCATATTGGGAATAACTTCCGGCGCTTTTTGTAAAGCTTCGACACGCCGCTTATAACCGGATGTACGCTTATCGATTCGGTTATCAATCCCATTGATTTGGGAATTCGTAGAGCTTAATAAAGCAAAATCAATAGGCAAAAATGTAGCACCATCTGACCAGCCGAGTGTAAGCATACGAAATCCTTTGTAATAACGCATTTTTTGAGAAGAATGATCGAAACAGCGAGCAAGCAGTTCAACCTTTTTACTGCGATTTCGTTCATAAGATGAGTCGTCCACGATCAGCACTTTCGGACGGTCGTGTCTCGTTAAACTACTTACCTTCATAATGGTGAAAGTACTCAAAACAAGTAAAAACCTGCGCCAATTGTATTGAGGGTTATTTAAGAAGCGATAAATAGCGTTTTTTTCCGGCAAATCTTTAGCTTTTTTACTTTGAAGAAGTCGAAACAAATTTTTGCCTTCAAAAACTAAACTAAAAACTAGCTGGAATAAATAGGCGCAGGAATAACCGAAACCCTTGTTAATTCCCACTTTCCTTAAATATTTTAAGATTTCAAGTTCATCAAATATAGCTTTTACTTCTTTTGGTAGTTGATTGTTCAGTCTGTTATTCGTTATCATAATAAGAGACACCTCACCTGCTTTTGGTAATGTTTTTTCTGGACAATTAAACTATACCAAAAGTTGAGGTGTTTTTTTTGCAAATTTTTATGTCAAGAAGTATTCGAAACAACCAACAAACCCATTAACCGTAAGGCTTAGAAATCCAATTTACTGTGAGAAAGTTGAGAAATTAAAAAATAATCGAAAAAATTATTATTTAGCTGCCGATATATACAGTGGACACTAATAATGAATTTTGAAGGGGAAATCAACCAATGTTTAAAAAAAGAAAACAAGTTCCATCACTTTTTGAAAAACAAGTAGATCTTCAACAAGTAAAACTTGAAGTGACTGATGAAAAATATCAAAGACAATTAGCGATGGTTGGCCTAACAAAGGATGATCTTATTTGTACTCTTATATTAAAAGATGCGATTGAAGAAAACATAAAGTTTATTATCGATGCATTTTATGATGCTCTCCATCAAGAACAATTTTTGATTGACTTAATTAATAAATACAGCTCGATCGAAAAACAGAAGGAAAGATTGAAAAAACATGTGCTGCTTATGTTTAGCGGATCCTTAACAGATGAAGATATAACAAGAATGAAGCGGATTGCTGTAGCCCACGTCCGCATTGGATTAGATACGATCTGGTACATGAGTTCATTCCAGCAATTACAGAAATCAATTTTTTCCGTTGTTGCGAAAGCGTGTCCATCGAAGGAAGATTATCATAAAGCGGTGGTCACCATTGCAAAAATGTTAAACTTTGAACAGCAAATTGTGTTGGAAGCATATAATGAAGAGTATTTAAAAAGACGGCAAAAAATCG
The DNA here is from genome assembly GCF_038000355.1 of Aeribacillus sp. FSL M8-0235. Taxonomy (NCBI): domain Bacteria; kingdom Bacillati; phylum Bacillota; class Bacilli; order Caryophanales; family Bacillaceae; genus Aeribacillus; species Aeribacillus sp. FSL M8-0235. The sequence continues at coordinate 2,975,132 of NZ_JBBOBW010000001.1, forward strand.
AAAAGGAAAAACAGGAGCTTCATGAAAACATCGCCCAAACCTCCATTCGTCTTGCTGATCTTATTGAATCAGCCAATTCAGCTATACAAAAAATTAACGAACGATCCAAACAATTTGCCTTAATTGCAGTTGATCGTTTTGAAACAGCGGCATCAACCGAAGCAGAAGTCAGTTCAAGGAGAGAAGACTTGAATTTTCACTCCGGTTTAATGGTCAATATAAAAGAACGGACAGATGATATTGCTTTAAAAATAAAGTCGCTTGAACAAACTTCTGAAAAAATTAATCATGTCGTCTCGATTGTTACTTCTATTGCTGAACAAACTAACTTGCTGGCTCTAAATGCCGCAATTGAATCAGCGCGTGCAGGGGAATACGGGAAAGGATTCGCTGTTGTTGCTAGTGAAGTGAGAAAGCTGGCGGAAGAAACAAAAAATTCCGTGCTTGGCGTTTCCAATTTAATTGAGGAAATCAGAGCGAAAATTAACGATATCGCTTCATCTATTGTGGAAGTAACAGAGCTTACAGGCAATGGTTCGCAAAGAATGAAAGAGATGAACCAATTCTTCGACAATATTTTGTATGCCTTCGACAAAAATAAAGAACAAACTGAAAAGACGAAAAATGAACTCGAAAACTTTGCTGAAATCATTGATGATATAACAAATTTCATTGCGCAAATCAATGAGACTTCAGAACATTTAAAAAAGCTGGCCAATCATATATAAAGGTCCTTTTTCAAGTTGGCGACAAAACCCATTTTTCCCATTCAGGAAAAATGGGTTGATTATTTATTTGGATGAATCTTCAAAAAGCTGAACAACCTTTATCCGCTAAAATAGTTGAGTCGTAAAAGGAGATCCAATTGATCGCTTGAAGGTTAAAAAATGAGGATACATGTTCATATATTGAACATAGTATCCCAACAAATAGTATGTGTTGATTTTTTTATACCCCAAGATATTTATGCTGGATATCAGCATTATTCAGTGATTTCTTTTTTGTAAGAAAATAATATCTGCGGTAACTTCTGTTCCTGCGTTCTTAAATGCGTTATTAGGAAGTCGAATTGCACCTATTAAATCAGCTCTTTGTGCAATATATTTGCGTACTTCTTCATTCTCTTTATCCATTGTACCTTTCGAGGTAATGAGAGCAATAATACCACCAGGACGTACTTTATCTAATGTTTTGGCAAAGAAATCATCATGAATAAGAAAACCATATTTATCATAACGAGAATCAGCTACTTGATATTGACCAAAAGGTACATTACCTATGGCAACATCAAAGAAGTAATCAGGAAAATCAGTATTTTCAAATCCGTCAATAGTAAGCTTTTTGATATAACTGTTTAGCGATCCGACCGGATAAATCATCTAATTCAACACCATAAAAAACACTGTCTGATAAAGTTTCCGGTAAAAGGCCCATGAAATTTCCAATCCCGCAAGAAGGTTCCAAAATATTTCCTTTTTTAAATCCCATATTTTCAAGAGCCTGATACATAGCTTTAATAATAACCGGAGAAGTATAATGCGAGTTTAAAGTAGATTCTCTAGCACTTGCATATTCTGCATCAGTTAACAATTCCTTTAAATCATTATATTCATTTGCCCATGCTTCATTATCTTTATCAAAAGCCGAAGATAGCCCTCCCCATCCAACATAACGCGATAATACTTCTTGTTCTTCAGGAGTGGCTAATCTATTTTCTGCTTCTATCTTCTTCAAAGTCTTAATAGCTTCTATATTCCAATTAAATTTGGTTTTAGGACCTGCAGCACCTAATTCATTATTGGTAATGTGAAAATTTTTAGAAATAGAAACAGCAGTGGCATTTTGTTCCACTGCTGTTTTATTGATTTCTTTTTCCGAAATAGAAAAAGAAGTGGGATTTTCCTCCACTGCTACTGGGAATAAACTCAATTGTTCTTCTTATTTTTCATCTATACGTAAATCATTTCCCGTAAGATGACTTCTTCTGCCATCGCCCGGATATTGTTCACTTCTTGGATCCATTTCATCTGATCTTCGGCTTTGAGTTCCTCTGTCACTCCGTATTGTTCCATCAACTTTTTCGTCATTATTTCCATTCGCTTGTTCGCTTGCTCGTTGATGTCGACTAGATGTTGATGAAGCTGACCTTGAATCGATAGACTCTCGTAGAGTATCATGTTGTTTTCCATCAGATGTTTTCTCCTTAGGCTGCCATACTTTCCTATCGGCTTTTCGTTCATTGTTAACTCCAAGTTGGGAATTAGATATTCCCCCTCTCCCTCTAAGCGATAAGTCCCGCCCTCTTTCTCGAAACTCGATTCCTTCACTACTGGAGTGTATATCCCGTTCTCCACGTAATATTCCTTTTCTCCCAGAGTCACTTTTTTCATTTTCTTCATTACCCCTTTAATATGCCTTTTAGAGGCTTCATTTTCGCTTCTAAGCCGTTCTTTTTCTGTGCTTGTATTATAACTTGCGGCAACATTTTCCCGCAAGTTTTTATTTGTTCTTTCTAGGGACTGTTTTTCAAATTCTTGAATCTTAGTTGAAATGTTGGTGTAATTACTCATGGTTTCAGCAACTAATAGATGATGTATAAAATTTTGTGTAAAGTATTTTGCTAGACCAAAAGAAAAAAGGTAGGGTATCTCTGATTTGACCAACAACACATTCCAGAGAAAGGAGAACCCTACCTATGTCTAAAAGTATATCGAATGTAGACTGGGTCAATCAACTGGAAAGTGCGATTCGCCAATTAGAACTCATCATGCGTGAAGAAATAAAACATTTCCTCGAAATGGAACAGGCTGGAACGTCGAATATGAGAAACGGTTACTATCAACGAAATCTAGATACGCAATATGGCCGGATTGAAGGTCTTTTGGTCCCAAGAGACTGAAACGGGGAATTCAAACGCAGCTGTTTGCCCCTTACCAACGTCATACCGGCTGGCTCGGAGAAGCTGTCATCAAGATGTATCAAAGTGGCATGAGTACGCGGGAGATTGGCAAGTTTATTGAACGAATTTTTGGAATGCTTATTCTCCTGCAACGATCAGTCGTATGACCGATGTCGTGAAGGAATACATCGAGAAATGGCACACTCGTCCTCTACATAAGCGTTATTCCGTCTTATATTTGGATGGGTTGTACGTAAAACTTCGTCGAGATACGGTAGAAAAAGAGGTCATGTATGTGTTGTTAGGTGTAAACGAAGAAGGATATCGGGAAATTCTTGATTTTTTCGTAGGAGGAAAGGAAAGCGCCTATGGATGGCAGGAGATTCTCCAACAACTATATAACAGAGGCGTAAAGGAAGTGCTTCTGGGCGTATTCGATGAACTAACGGGGCTGGAAGAAGCCTTTAAAGCTATTTATCCGAAAGCCGATGTGCAGCGTTGTGTCGTTCACAAAGTCCGTAACACACTCAGTCGTGTACGGAAAAAAGACCAATTCGAAATGGTGGAAGATTTGAAACTCATTTATCGATCTCCGAATAAAAAAATTGCACTGGAGATGTTTCACCAGTTTGAGTCAAAATGGTCGAGCAAGTATCCGAGAGTGCAATCGTGGGGAAATGAGTTGGATGTCCTTCTTACCTTTATGAATGATCCAAGCAGTATCCGACCAATGCCATCGAACGAACGATCAAGGAGATTCGGAAACGTCTAAAGCCGATGAACAGTTTGAGCAGTTTAGAAGCCGCGGAAAAAGTCATGTATTTGACCATCCAAGACTTTAATGAGAAATGGGCAGGGCGAAAGTTGCGAGGATTTTCCGAAACTCATGAAGCCCTCCAGCGAATGTTTGAAGAACGTTATGATTAACCAAATAATGTAAATTGATGATGGGATCTCCCTTTCCACACAGGAGACTGAATATTCAGTCTCCTGTGTGGAAGAAACAGGCCCTCTCTATTCTAAATCCATTTCAGAGATGCCCTATCTATCTTACATTACACAAAATTCTTGACAGTACCATCATTACTTACTTCAATTTCTGGGTGAATGTATTTTGGAAAAATTGTTGTAGATAATACAATGAATCCTTCCGGAATATTTTTCACAAATACAACTAAATAATTATCATCTACTCTAATTATTTTTGTTTTAAGTTTTTTACCACTATCAGTAACATATGCAACAAAGAATAATTTTTAAATTTATAAAGTTGTCCACAGCGATTTCCAATCATTGTGAATTTATCCAGCTGATCTGTTAATTCCCAGCATGGCTGCAATTAAGCAGCTTACTTAATTTTCTTCGTATGTAAACTCTTGTTTAATAACAACAATATGCTATCCATTCGTTCACCAAGTTTTGCTAGGTTGTGCTTTTAAAAGCAACAAACACGAAACGATTTGGACGCAGCGGACTTATTTATATTTTTATGATTAAAAACAGTAATTTAAACTTTGCTTTATGTATATTTCTCTTCCCAACACAAATAATATTTTCTGTAAAAAAATCAAAGGAGGAACAATCATATGGCTCTCATTCCTTACGATCCTTTTTCTGAGATCAACCAATTTAGACGAAACATGAATCGCGTTTTTTCTGAAGGCTTCCCGCATTTTTTTGAAAACTTTGAGACTATGAATACCCCCCGGCTTGATATTCATGAAACTGCTAATGAAGTAATTGTTACGTGTGATTTGCCCGGCCTTGAAAAAAAGGAAGACGTTGACATTCATCTTGATCGCAACGTTCTTACGATCAGTGGCACAATTCAAAGAAGCAAAGAAGTAAAGGAAGAAGAAATGCATAGACGCGAACGGTTTATCGGGCGGTTTCACCGCGCTGTTGCATTGCCGGCAAATGTAAAAGAAGAAGAAGTGAGCGCGACATATAAAAATGGCGTTTTGGAAATCCGTATTCCAAAACAAACCGAAAACAACAAAAAGAAAATTGATATTCAGTTTCATTAATTGTTTCGTGAGGTTGCAAAATTTCAATCAGCCTCACTTTTTTATTGCAATTTTCGCCAAGTACGATTATGATGAATATATAACATCAAAAATCTATATATTGTGTAATCAAAAACAATTAAATACTATATATTGAAAACCTAACGACAAAGGTGCTGTTTTCAGCTTAAAAGGGAATCCGGTGAGAATCCGGAACTGTCCCCGCAACTGTGAGTGCTACGAAATGAATAATCCACTGTACGTTTCGTATGGGAAGGATTCAAAGTAGGATGAAGCACGAGTCAGGAGACCTGCCTTTGTCCGAACGTTTCTAATTCTTCGGGGGTTGGGAAGATGAAACGATGGTTTGAATGGAGTAGTTTCGCCTTGTAAACTGCCTCCCTTTTAATCATCGTTTGATCCGCTCAGCTTCCTGAGCGGTTTTTTATTTTGATAAGGAGGATGTTTGATGAATATTACGAAAGCATTAAATCTATACGAGGTTTTTCAAAATCATTTTAACAGGAGCGATTGGGAGCTTTATCTAAGACAGCTTGAAAAAAAGTTTCCATCCCTTTCCTTTCATGAATACAGCGAGAGAGTGTCGACAACCCTACAATACCAGCAGATTGATGATCTTGAAAAATTTACAAACCTGCTGATTATTGAAGCTTTAGCAAACATTTCGGAAAGTGAGCCGGATTGGACTTTTTTAGCTGCACACGTATTTCTTGAAAAAATTTACTATGAAGCGAGCCAAAACAGAAATTACAACCAACCGGGCTACGGCGATTTTTATTTGTTAATCGAAACATTAACCGATCTTGGAATCTACAGCCCTCTTTTGCTAGAGCATTATTCAAAAGAGGAAATTATGGAGCTGGGAAATGCCATTGATCCTGAGAAGGACAAGCTGTTTACATACATCGGATTAAGGACCCTTTACGACCGGTATTTAGCTAAAGATTTTCATAAACGAACATTTGAGCTTCCACAGGAACGTTTTATGATCATCGCTATGACGTTAATGATCAACGAGCATCCGTCCAAACGTTTGCATCTTGTAAAGGAAGCGTATTGGGCATTGAGCCATTTATATATGACGGTTGCAACACCTACATTGGCTAATGCAGGAAAATCAGTCGGTCAGCTTTCAAGCTGCTTTATTGATACGGTAGACGACAGCCTTCAAGGCATTTATGATTCGAACACTGATATTGCCAATGTTTCTAAAAGCGGCGGAGGCATTGGAGTTTATTTAGGGAAAATCAGAAGCCGCGGAAGCGATATCCGGGGGTTCAAAGGAGTTTCATCAGGTGTCATTCCTTGGATGAAGCAATTAAATAATACGGCAGTGAGCGTCGACCAGCTCGGCCAAAGAAAAGGAGCAATTGCCGTTTATTTGGATGTTTGGCATAAAGATATTTTCGCCTTCCTAGATGCAAAATTAAATAACGGAGACGAACGGCTGCGCACCCATGATTTATTTACAGGTGTATGCATTCCTGACCTATTTATGGAGCAAGTTGAAAAGCGCGGGGACTGGTATTTGTTCGATCCCCACGAAGTTCGCAAAGTCATGGGATTCAGTCTGGAAGATTATTATGATGAAGAAAAAGGTAACGGCAGCTTTCGGGAAAAATATTTTGAGTGCGTGAATCATCCTTCCTTATCTAAAGAAAAAGTGCCTGCGATTGAAATAATGAAACGGATTATGATCAGCCAGCTTGAAACGGGAACGCCTTTTATGTTTTATCGGGATGAAGTGAATCGAAAAAACGCAAACAAGCATGCCGGCATGATTTATTGCAGCAATTTATGCACAGAGATTGCGCAAAATCAAAGTGCTACTACTGTTGAAGAACAATATGTCGAAGATGGAAAAATTGTCATTGTGAAAAAGCCCGGCGATTTCGTCGTCTGCAACCTTTCTTCCATCAACTTGGCACGGGCTGTTCCAGACAACGTTCTGGAACGTTTAATCCCTATTCAAGTGCGGATGCTGGACAACGTTATCGATTTAAATAACATTCCGGTATTACAGGCAAAGCTTACAAATGAAAAATACCGTGCAATCGGTCTTGGAACGTTTGGCATGCATCATTTATTTGCACTAAAGGAAATTACATGGGAAAGCGACGAGGCAGTCCAATTTGTCGACCAACTATATGAAAAAATTGCGTATTTAACCATTCAGTCGAGTATGGAGCTCGCAAAAGAAAAAGGCGCATACCCTCTCTTTAAAGGCTCGGAGTGGGATACAGGGCGATATTTTGAAATCCGCGGTTATACGTCAAAAAAATGGCAGGAATTAAAGGAAAAAGTGCAGACTTTTGGGATTCGCAACAGCTATTTAATGGCGGTCGCACCGAACGCATCGACCTCCATTATAGCCGGAAGCACAGCAAGCATCGATCCAATTTTCCAAAAAGTTTATTCAGAGGAAAAGAAAGACTACAAAATTCCAGTTACCGTTCCCGACTTAAATGCGAAAACGACTTGGTATTATAAATCCGCTTATTTGATCGACCAAACATGGAGCATCAAACAAAATGCAGTGCGCCAGAAACATATTGACCAGTCCATTTCCTTCAACTTTTACGTCCTAAACACGATTAAAGCGAAAGAATTGCTGGAGCTTCATTTGACAGCTTGGAAATCCGGATTAAAAACAACGTATTATGTCCGTTCGACATCAAGCGACATTTATGAATGTGAATCATGTGCAAGTTAAGGAGGAAGTAATATGGAGCAAACATTAACAAAACGAGTTATTATGGATCCTGATGCACCAAACCGTTCAACAGCAATAGTGAACGGAAAATGTTCCAACGTGCTCAATTGGGATGATGTCGCCTACCCGTGGGCATATCCAAAATATAAACGGATGCTCGCAAACTTTTGGACACCTTTTGAAATTAATATGGCTCAAGATGTGAAGCAATTTCCTGAGCTTTCAGAAAGAGAACAGGACGCATTTTTAAAAATTATCGGCCTCTTAGCTTTATTAGACAGCATTCAAACCGATTATGCCGGAAAAGTTGCTGATTATATTACAGACTCGAGCATAAACGCCTTAATGATTTTGCTCGCTCAGCAGGAAGTGATTCATAACCATTCATATTCGTATATTCTTTCAAGCATCGTGCCTAAAAACGTACAGGATGAAGTATTTGAATATTGGCGGAACGAACCGGTTTTAAGGAAGCGAAATGAATTTGTCACCAACGGGTATAAAGCATTTGCAGAAAATCCGAATGTGGAGAATTTGTTAAAATCGATCGTCTTTGATGTCATACTGGAAGGTTTATTTTTCTATTCCGGTTTCGCATTCTTTTATAATTTAGCCAGAAACCAAAAGATGGTAGCCACTAGCACGATGATTAACTACATTAACCGTGATGAACAAATACACGTAGGTTTGTTTGAAAAAATTTTCAAAGCGGTGCTGAAGCAATATCCTGAATATGATACAGATGAACTGAAACAATTCGTTTCGAAAACATTTATGAAAGCAGCCGAGCTGGAAATCGAATGGGCCGGTGTAATTATCGGCAATGACATTGAAGGCCTGCATTTAAAAGATGTGGAGAGCTATATTAAATTTTATGCGAATTTCCGTGCCAATCAGCTGGGATTCGAACGTCCTTTTGAAGGCTATCGGACAAATCCTTTGAAATGGATACGGGCTTACGAAGAAGTGGACTTAGGAAAATCAGACTTCTTTGAACAAAAATCGAGACAATATACAAAAGTCAACACGATTGATAACGGCTTTGATGAGTTGTAAAAATTTACGTTCTCATGATAACGGGCAGCAGAGACTGCCCGTTTTTTTATCTGCTGCCAAACCAAAAGGAATGCTATGAAAGAATTGTTCGATAAGCAACTACTTTCTTTTAAAAGAGCTTATCTTTTTGGGAACCTAAGCATCCCATTTTTCCATGCCATGGTATAATATGTGCGGAGGGGATCTTATGTTAAAATCAACCTTGATCATAATGTCAATTTTGTTAGTAACAATTCATTTCGCTATTCTATATTTTTGGATGTTTGATTGGCAAAAATTAGCTACAAAAACAGGCTTTATAAGTTGGTTTGCCTCGATTCTATTAGGCATCTTTGTATATTTTGCTTTTCAAACTTTCAGCAGATGTGACAAAGCTGCTGTCGTCATCAGAAACATATTGTTATGTTCAACTTTACTGACCATCTTTTTAGCTTGTATTGCGTTCATTATAGAAGCAATTACAAAGGCGATGCCCTAAAAAAAGAAATATAGTTTTCACGATATTGGCTAAAAAGAAATATGTTGTTTCCCACCATTGCGAGGTGAATATAATGATTTATTTATTAGTCGGTTTGGGCGGGATAGCAGGTGCCTGCCTTCGATACAGTGTCGGCCTATGGACTTCCAGTTTTTGGACCGGATCTTTCCCAGCAGCGACACTTTTAGCCAATTTGGCTGGAAGTTTTCTTTTAGGATGGTTGACTGAATATGTATTTAAAATAAAAGGATTTCCTCCCCATTTTGCCGCAGCGATCGGTACTGGCTTAATCGGGTCATTCACTACATTTTCAACTTTTAGTTTTGAGAACATTCAATTGATGATTGCCGATAAATGGGAAACAGCCATTATGTATACATTGTCAAGCTTAATAGGCGGTTATTTATTTGTTTCGTCTGGTTATCATCTTGGCCGAAAAATGCTTTCCCAGCACAACGCACGAACGGCCGATCATGAATAGGAGTGAAGAGTAATGCTTTTCAACTTTATCGTTGTAGGAATCGGAGGTTTTTTAGGAGCTAATGCCCGCTTGATCGTCACCAATTGGATTAAAAAGAAAAGCAATATGAAGTTCCCTGTCGCGACATTTATTATCAATGTCAGCGGATCTTTCCTGCTCGGCCTTTTGATCGGCATGAATATTTCAGAAGCATATCTACTGTTATTTGGAACGGGATGTTTAGGAGCCTTTACCACCTTTTCTACGTTTCAGCTTGAAAATAAACAGCTGTTAACAGAAAAACAAAAAACAGTGTCCATTTGCTATTTTCTTTCAAGCTATGCGTTCGGTCTTTTGTTTGCCTTTCTCGGCTTCCAACTAGGCGCTATATTTTAAAAACTTATTTGAATCATATTGTCATGGTTTGATTTTTTCTTTATAATACAGATTGTCCAGCGGGATGTAGCTCAGCTTGGTAGAGCACCAGCATGGGGTGCTGGGGGTCGCAGGTTCGAATCCTGTCATCCCGACTCTGTAAATCTCCTAAATCATCATTTAAAACCAAAAACGCCGCTTGAGCTTTTTCAAGCGGCTTATATTTTGAATTACGTCTTTTTAATCCCTTTCCTCAGTTTAATTAATTTATATAAGTTAATCACAACCGTTTTGGTTACAGCATATGTTGGAACAGCCAAAATCATCCCCAAAATTCCCGCGATATTTCCTGCAACAAGCAACAAAATAATAATGGTCAACGGATGTGTATCAAGCCTCTTGCCGATAATAAACGGAGAAATCACATTCCCATCAATTTGCTGAACAATTGTCACGACAATAATCGCAAGAAGTGCTTTAAAAGGCGAATCAAGCAAGCCGACAATAACGGCTGGAGCAGCTCCAATAAACGGACCTAAATACGGAATAATATTGGTGATTGCCACAGTTATTCCAAGCAGCAAAGCATATGGCAGATCAATAATTAAGTATCCGATAAACGTAAAGAGCCCGACAAACATGGAAACAAGCATTTGTCCTTGAATATAGGTAGATAAGGTTTCGCCTGTTTCCTTTAAGATAATCATAACTTCATCGCGGAAATCACTCGGAAAAAACTTTACGACTTGGTGCGGCAGCTTATGTCCGTCCTTGATCATATAAAATAAAATGAACGGCACCGTGACAATAATAAGTGTTATATTTGTGATAACGCTGAAAACGGACTGAACGCCATTCGTAATATTATTTGTAATTCTCGATGCATATTGCGTAATGGTGCTCTCAATTTTTTCAATGGAAAAATAATCTTGCGTCAATACCCATTGGAACCAGCTTGTTTGATAGAGGTTTTCAATGATTTCTCTCGTTTTTGTTATATAAAAAGGAATGTTTCGAATTAAATCATTAAACTGCTTAACAATCGTAGGCCCTACCAATCCGATGGCGATCGAAATTCCGCCGATAAACACGATATACAAAATCAAAATAGCCAGAACTCTTGGAATTTTTCGCTTTTCAAGAAAACCAATAATCGGAGCAAACAAAAAGTAAAGAAAACCGGAAATAATTATAGGAAAAAACAAAGTAGTTATAAAGATCACAATGGGCTCAAAAAGAAAAGATATTTTTGTGCTGAAATATAAGATCAAAATGATCAAAAGTATTTCTAACGTCCAAAAATGAAGTTTTGATTTAAACAAAATGCTTGCCTCCCGCATCCAATTTTGCAACATTCGTTCCAATATTTAGAATATCATGTATTTACATATTCTAAGCAATTTTTTTCAATCCTCCTATTGCTTCTAATCCAAATTTTCCGCTCAAATTTAAGGAAAACCTTTTTAAATTTTTATGTTAAGCTTTATAATGTTTGCTCTTCGCAATGTTTCAAACAAAATCACAACAACTGGACCTAAGAATAAACCTAATATACCGAGCATCTTTAGTCCAATGAACATGCTGATCAAGGCGGCAAGAGGGCTTATTCCCATGTTGGTTGACATAATTTTCGGTTCGACAGCACGTCTGACGACAGTGATCACAAGAAATAAGACAACTAATCCTATTCCGAGATTGGTTTGCCCTTGGCTAAATGCATAAATAGCCCAAGGAACCAGCACCGATCCTGTTCCCAATATTGGAAGGATGTCAACAACCACGATAATGATTGCCAAAATCAAGCTATAATCTACACGAAGCAGCACCAACCCAATATAAGCTAGTATAAATGTCAGCAAACTTAAGATAACTTGCGCTTTAATAAAGCCGAAGCCTGCTTTGTAAAGATCATTCACAACATATTTTATTTTATTTCTCGTTTTTTCTGTCAGCATGGTCTCGAGCGAAGCCCATATTTTCGGCAGATCTAAACTGATTAAATAAAGAGCAATCAAATAAATCAGCGCTTCAATGAAAAAGCCAGGAATGCCGGAAACAAATAATATGAGCGATTCCATCAATTGCTTCACAAGACCGTCAACTGCATTGACAGAATTATTAATGGAAATTTCAATAGACGTCATGACACCTTCTGGAAGGGAAGCGGAATAATTTTCCCACGTATCAAGAAGAGGATTAATAAAATCATGATTGAATTTTCTAACATATAAAGGGATATTTTCTATAAAACTCACAAAGTTTGTATATATAAAGTTTATCAAACCAAAGCCTAGAATACATAATAAGAGTAAAAAAACAACAAAAATGAGCAAAACTGCATACGGTCTTTTTATTTTAAATCGATTTTGGAGAATGCTGATAGGCTTTTCAAGTACAAGAGCTGTAAGCAGCGCAAGCAATATCGGGATGCTGAACGGTATTAGTATAAGAATGGCAATACCAATGATGATAAGCGGCAGATACTTTTTCATTTTCAATACATCATTCTCCTATCTATTCTATACTCAAAATCATCATGTTATCCTTATTATATCGCGGATTTTCCATTTGAACTATTGAAATTCCTTATTTTTTTTATAAATTGTTATTTGTTCCGACATTTTGCAAAACACATTTACTTCAGACAAAAAAAAATACTAGACAAATCGCAATTTGACCAATATAATCAAATTAGAAAAACGGAATAAAGTAAAAATTCCCAAAGGGGAGTAGCTTAACAATAAAGTCGTCATTTCGTGGAGCTATCCACCGGCTTTATTGAACAACTGGATGTTGTTAGCGAGACCTTTGCCATAAAAATGGCAAAGGTCTTTTTGTATCTTAAAACAATTTTTGGGAGGATGATTTGAGTTGCTGCTTAGAAAATATATGTCCAAAATCGGAATAGGCTCTGCAACAGTCGATCTCGTACTGGATAAAGAAACGTATTCGCCAGGAGAAAAAGTAACAGGCACGCTCTACATTAAAGGAGCACTATAACTCAAAAGATTAAGCAGCTGCAATGTGATCTTATGAAAATAAACAATCAGGCTGATCAGCAATCAATCGCCTCCATTACGTTATTCGCTCCTGACATAATCGATCCAGCTGATTGCGCAAAAATTCCTTTTGAATTTGTTTTACCAAAGCATCTTCCCGCAACAACAGACAGTTTAACATACCGTTTTAAAACAACACTAGTGTTTGAAGAAGGAATCGATAGTCTGGATCATGACACAATACAAATTTTAAAAAATAAACCTAGTGGAGGGGAAAACGATGAGAAAAATATGGAAAAGAATTCGGTTCATTTATAACTTTCGTTCATTTTTCCCTTTTATATTTGAATTTTTCTTATCGAAGGAGGTGAATAGGAAAAAAAAGCTATTCTCGATCGCTTTCATAATTGGATATTTCCTGTTGCCGTTCGATGCAATCCCAGATTTCCTGTCCTTAATTGGAATTGTGGATGATGTCGTTATATTTACTTTTATCATGCAGCAAATGATCAAAATGGCTCCGAAGGAATTACAGGAAAAATATTGTCTTGCATAACAAAGGATAAAAACATCGAAATGAGTATAAAATATTTGAGGAGTGATAAATATTGGAACTATTCTCACCTGAGTTTTTTTCAGCATTACTTTCGATTGTTATCATTGACCTTGTTTTAGCTGGTGATAATGCCATTCTAATCGGTTTAGCAGCTAGAAATGTGCCGAAACACCAACAAACAAAGGTCATTATATGGGGGACATTTGGAGCGATTTTTATCCGGGCAATTGCGACGCTTGCGGTTGTTTGGCTTTTAAAAATCCCTGGACTGCTATTAGTCGGCGGAGTTCTTCTCCTTTGGATCGCCTATAAACTTCTCATCGATAAAAAAGAGCATAACGTCGATACCGGGAATAGCTTTTGGTCCGCTATGAAAACGATCATTGTAGCAGACGCTTTAATGGGGCTTGATAATGTTTTAGCGGTTGCCGGTGCCGCGCACGGATCGTTCCTTTTAGTCATAATCGGATTGTTAATTTCCATTCCAATCGTTGTGTGGGGCAGCACGCTCATCATCAAATGGATTGAACGGTTCCCAGTTATCGTGACAATTGGGGCTGCCGTTATTGCCTTTACAGCAGCCAAAATGATCGTAGATGAAAAATTTCTAAAAGGCTTCTTTGAAGAAAACCCGCTTCTAAAATGGGGCTTAACCATTATTCTTGTTGCAGGCGTTATTTTTGCCGGATATTTAAAAAAGAAAAAAGCTTCCCCTGTGGAAGCAAAAGAAGAAGCATCTTAAAAAATGATGCTGATACCGTTTTTCCTAAAGCCTAAAAACAAATTCCGTGGGGCTGTCTAATAAGTCGATTTTCCGGCTTATAGACGTCCCTTTAATGTTTTAGCAATGTTGATATATCAATGTTTATGATGTTTCGTTTTCAATGGATTTTGACTTTCTGGACAGCCCCATCATTACAAATATTTTCGATGGACATTCCGGCCGTCAAAATTAAATAAAACAGGTTTATCCTCAATAATCGTTTCTAAATGGACACCTCTCCCCCAAAGCTGATAAATGTATGGAAGCACCTTTTCAAGGTACTTAATATCAAGTTCAATCCCTTCATACCAATGTTTTAAATATAGTTCGCCGTTTTTCATATAATCCCCATCCATTACCGTAATGTACGGAAAACCGCCATTCACCCTCATGCTTACGAGCTGATCCCGCACTTTTTCCCAATCTTTATCAACAATTTTATAGTCTTTGCCTTGTTTTTGAAATAAGTACATGTCTTCCCGCATAACAAGATCTTTTGTTAAATAGTTGCGAAGAAATGAAATATCCGATTCAATTTCCCGCACCTCAAACAGCTTTTCCCTGCCCGAACCGGGTTGAATTCCCCGCTTTTTCATTTCCTCGGTCGGATTGTTATACCTTTCTTCGATATCCTCAAATATTTTTAAACCTAAATAATAAGGGTTAATGCTCGTTCTTGACGGCTGTACGACACCCGCATTTAATTTAGCATATTCAATTGCTTCATCAGAGGTCAAATCCAGCTCTCTCATGATCCGCTGGTGCCAATACGTCGCCCAGCCTTCATTCATTATTTTTGTTTCAAGCTGAGGCCAAAAGTAAAGCATTTCCTCTCTCATCATTGTTAAAATATCACGCTGCCAGTCTTCAAGCTCCCGGCTATACTCTTCGATAAACAAAAGCACGTCTTTCTCCGGTTTGGGAGGGAATTTTTTCTTTTTCTTGATTGTCTGTTCACTTTTTTCTTTTTTTTCTCCTAAAGACCAGAGATCATCATACGGTGTTTTGTATGTCTTAAGCTCTTCTTCCTCATCAACATCATCCAAGCTCCAAGAAAGTTTTGTCCGAACTAAAGACGGATCAATATGTTCTTGGATGGATAAAACCGCGTCTAAAAATTTTTCCACTTCTCTTTTTCCATATAAAAGTTCATATTTCTTGATTCTTTCCGCTGTTGCCGCCATGCTTTCGACCATATCCCGTTTCGTATTACTAAAGCGAATATTGTTTTTAAAAAAATCACAATGCGCGAGGACATGTGCAACAATTAGTTTATTTTGAATAAGAGAATTAGTATCAAGCAAAAAGGCATAACAAGGATTTGAGTTAATCACCAGTTCATAAATTTTACTAAGACCTAAATCATAATGGAGCTTCATTTTATAAAATTGCTTTCCAAAGCTCCAATGGGAGAAACGAGTCGGCATCCCATATGCACCAAATGTATAAATAATATCAGCTGGACAAATTTCATATCTCATCGGATAAAAATCAAGGCCAAACCCCTTTGCGATTTCTGTTATTTCTTCAATTGCATATTGAAGAACTTTATGATCCTCCTTGTTCATTGTTCATCCCCCTTCTTTTTCCTTACAACAATTTATGAAAACAAACGGGAGATGATGAAAAACATTTTGAACGTTGTGTCAGATTGCACTATTTCCATTTCACATCTTGAACTGCCTGTCACCAAACGAAAAGCTAAAAAGGGAGACATTCCTGTTCAAAAATACACAATCTTATAAATCGAGTAGGAGGGAGCGATTAACTCCCGTCCTCTCACACCACCGTACGTACGGTTCCGTATACGGCGGTTCAATTAAGATAATTGACGCAAGTTTTCATAACTTCCGTGAATAGCTGTTCTCTTTATGCCAGTGGTCACTCCACCCTCCAAGAGGTCTCCCACGGGATTCACCGCTTCCTCCCTCAAGTGAGGTACTACGTTTTCTGTGTTCATCATGACTCACTGAATGCCAAGGGCTATTCTCTCTTAATTGTTCGGTCCTTCTTAGTTGTTCTAGACCAACTAATACTATGACCTCTGCTGACTTCTGACGGTTCAGCTACTTATCACTAAGTAGGTTATGAAGCGTACTTCACATATCCACCAGACCTCCCCGGGTAAGTACATGCACTTTCACACCATCTATCCGCCTCATTTACTCGATATGACCTTCGACAGAAAGAGCTTTGTTTTGTTTTGCAAACTCACTCAATCATACCTAGCCTTATATGAGGTTCGTGTTCCTCGGACCGGTGTTTTGCCTCCAGCTTCCTTCAGATTCCGCGTCACCACGGACACCCTTGCTCTTGGCTAACCTCTACTTCTGTCTTCGGGGTTCGGGACTTACACCCTATAGTTCATATACATGCCGGGCGCACAAAAATGGTGCCTTCTCACGGCACCAAATATTAAAAACTTTTTTGGAAAAACTACATTAAATGGTCGAACCTTTAGGCTGCTCAATTTGTAAAGCTGGTCCAAAAAATTCGTAATGAATATTTTCGGAAGCAACCCCCAGTTCTTTTAAATAATTAATGACTGCTTTCATAAATGGCACAGGGCCGCAAATAAAATAATCTGCATTTTCAGATATGAATTGCTTAAGAATGTCTTTTGTCAAATAACCTGTATGATTGGCGCTTTCTTGACGTGACGGCTCCGTATAACAAATAAAGGATGTTCCATTTGGCAACCTATTCATTAACTCTTTTACTTCCAAGCGAAAAGCATGAACATCTTCATTTTTAGCAGAGTGAACAAAACGAACCGGTCTAGAAGGATTTTCTTTTGCTATCGTATTCAGCATGCTCATAATTGGCGTTACTCCAACACCGCCGCTGATGAAAACAACCGGCGAGTTTTGCGTGACATCCAATGTAAAATCGCCAGCAGGCACGCTAATATTAAGCTCATCGCCAATTTGAACATCATCGTGCAGGTAATTCGATACGACCCCTTTTGGTTGATCCGGTTCTGCCTCACGTTTTACAGAAATTCGAAAATATTCTTTGCCAGGAGCGTCTGATAAGCTGTATTGACGATTCAGCAAATATTGATGGCCGTCTATTTTTACTTTTACGGTAACATATTGTCCGGGCAGGAATGATGGCAATACAGCATTATCTTTCGGTTTTAGGTAAAACGATGTAATAACAGAGCTTTCTTTTACTTTATCGACAACAACAAACGGCTTAAAGTCTTTCCAGCCACCTTCCATATTTTCAGCGTCAGCATACATTCGTTGCTCCAATTCGATAAATACGTTTGCAATTTCGTTGTAAGCTTCTTCCCACGCAGAAATAATTTCATCTGTTGCTAAATCGCCTAACACTTCTTTCATAGCTGCTAATAAATTTTCGCCGACAATTGGATAGTGTTCTTTTTTAACCCCTAAGCTTCTGTGTTTATGAGCAATTTGCTTCACAACTGGTAAAATCGTCTCCAATTGATCAATGCGCTCGGCAGCAGCATAAAGTGTGGTTGCTAGCGCTGTTTGCTGTCTTCCTTTCTGTTGGTTTGTATGATTAAAAATATTTAATAACTCCGGATGATTGGAAAGCATTCGTTTATAAAAATGACTTGTGATTTCTGTTCCTTGCTTAGCTAAAACTGGCACGGTGGACTTTATAATTTCAATAGTACGTTCGGATAACATAAATTTGCACTCCTTTGTTTTTAAAAAAAGATGTATTTTATATATATCTTTAAAATAGTTGATCTTCGTCTTAAAAGCAATATTTTAAATACATCTTTTGAAAAGATGTCACATTTTTGAACCTAAATTATCCATCAGTGTATAATGGAGCTAGTACGGACAAAGAGAGGGAGGCCAATGCGTCTTACAAACTATACTGACTATTCGCTCCGTGTGCTCATTTACATTGGCACGAAAAACCGAGAGGAATTATCCAATATTAAAGAAATTGCGGATGTGTACGGCATTTCAAAAAACCATTTAATGAAGGTCATTTACCAGCTTGGGAAAAACGGGTATATTGAAACGATTCGAGGACGAAATGGCGGTTTCCGTTTAGCACGTCCTGCATCCGAAATAAATATTGGCGATGTGGTCAGAAAAACTGAAGAAGATTTCCATCTTGTCGAATGTTTTAATGAAAAAAACAGCGAATGTGTGATCACATCCGCCTGCAGGCTGCGCCATGTTTTCCAGCAAGCCTTGCAAGCTTATTTACAAGTGCTGGATCAGTACACACTCGCTGATTTAATCATAAATCAAAACGAATTGAAGCATTTGTTTAATGTGAAGTAGAAAAAAGCCTTAAATGGTCTTTCGTTTTTTGAATGAGGCATTTATACATTTGTTTTGAAAGAAACGGCTGTTGTTATGTCCAACATTTGCAACGGTACAAAAAACCGATTTATTCATACAATAAACATAACTCCTTTTAGGGAGGGATGTTTATTATGAATAAAATGGATTACGACAAAGCATTATATTACACGCACCGTTCGCAATGGGACAATTTGATTATTTTAATGGTGCGCACAAACGACGATTTTCTTTCCAAAAAAATTGAGCATTTTTTACACGCTTATAATTTTGAACACGATTATCAAATTATTGAGCATAAACTATATGCTTTACTTCGTTATATTGACCATGCATTAGAAAACGTAACAGAGGTTGAACCGGAAATCGCGCTGAAATAGTTTCCAGAAAGGTGACTCAATAGTTTAAGCAACCTTTTTTCAGAAAAGTTATTTCTGAAAAATGGGGTTGCTTTTTCTTTCTGTTTTAGTCGTTTAAGTTATTGCTTCAATGCTGAAAGCGGCGATCGTTTTTGCCGAAAGCCCGTTTTTTCAGGAGCCTTTTTTCATGGCTATTGATCCGCTGCTATAATCGGCTATCAACTTTGCCAAAACTCGGGACTTAGCCCGCTTTTTTAAGAGCGTAAACGAAAAAGCGAGGGTGGAAAAACGTCTTGTTTTTCTCCCTCGCTCTTATTTTTAAGACTTATTGGACAGACTGAAGGGATCTCAATCGAAATGGAGTTAAGCTTTTTTAACTGTCAGAATATCATTTACTTTTTCCATTACGGCATTTATTAATTCTTCCAATGCCTTTTCACTATTATTCAGTGAATCGGCCTGAACAGCAAAATAAAATTTCACTTTCGGCTCGGTTCCCGAAGGCCGCAAACAGAACCAAGATCCGTCTTCAAGGAAATATTTCAATACATTTGATTTTGGCAAATCAATTGTTTCCTTTTTGTTCGATTGAAGCAATGTACGTTCACTTGTTAAATAATCCTCGATAATCGTAACCGTTTTACCTGCAATTTCAGCAAGCGGATTTTGGCGGAAAGATTCTAAAATTCGCTTAATCTGTTCTGCTCCGTCCTTACCTTTTAAGGTTAACGATTTTAACCCTTCTCTGTAATACCCGTATCGATTAAAAATTTCCATTAATCCGTCATAAAGTGTGAGCCCTTTTTTCTTATAAAATGCACATACTTCAACAGCTAAAACGGCCGCTTGAACGGCATCTTTGTCTCTGGCAAAATCGCCAATTAAATATCCGTAGCTTTCCTCATAACCGAATTGAAATTTGTATTGTTTCGTTTGTTCAAATTCTTTAATTTTTTCCCCGATAAATTTAAACCCGGTAAGCGTATCAATTGTTTTTAGTCCATATTCCTCCGCTATTGCGCGTCCTATTTCCGATGTAACAATCGTTTTTAGAACAACGCCATTTTCAGGCAGCAATCCTTTTTTCTTTTTCTCAGAAAGGATATAGTTGAGCAAAATCGCACCCGTTTGGTTTCCTGTTAACACAATGTATTCGCCTTTGTCATTTTTGACAGCAACTCCTAAACGGTCAGCATCAGGGTCAGTTCCGATTAAAATATCAGCATCAATGCGTTTCCCTTCTCTTATCGCTAGCTCAAACGCTGCATGCTCCTCAGGATTCGGCGAAGCCACTGTCGAAAAATTTGGATCTGGAAGCTCCTGCTCTTTGACGACGGTTACATTTTGATAGCCTAATGATTGAAGAGCTCGTCGAACCGGTTTATTGGCTGTACCATGAAGCGGCGTAAAAACGACCTTTACATCTACTTCTTTTGCCAAATTAGGATTCAGTGAAATCGTTTTGATCTTTTCATTATATGCTTCGTCTATTTCCGCTCCAATGATTTTAATCAAGCCTTTTTGTTTTAAAATATCTTCATTTTCAACAGCAACTTCTAATTCATTTTCAACTTCATTCACTTTTTTGATGATTTCATCAGCTATTTTTGGAGGAATCTGACCTCCATCCTCTCCGTAAACTTTAAATCCATTATATTCCGGCGGGTTATGGCTTGCCGTTATTACAACACCTGAAAATGCGTTTAAATAACGGACAGCAAAAGATAATTCAGGAGTTGGCCTTAATTCATCAAATACATAAGTTTGAATACCATGCGTTGCGATAGTTTTTGCCGCTTCCATAGCAAATTGCGGCGATTTGTGGCGGGAATCGTAAGCAATTACCACGCCGCGTCTTTTGGCTTCTTCTCCAAAAGATTCAATATATCTTGCCAATCCCTCAGAAGCCTTGCGGATTGTATAAATGTTCATCCGATTTGTGCCTGGGCCAATTTCTCCCCGCATTCCTCCTGTACCAAACTCTAAGCTTTTATAAAAGCAGTCCTCTAATTCGAGTTCATTGTCTGCTTTTTCTAGTAATTGCTGTTTTAGCTCTTGATCTATATCTTCTTTCGATATCCATCGTTGATAATTTTCTTTCCACTTTGCCATAACTTAACACCCCTCCAGTTCCCCTTCTTTTTCTCTCCTGAAATATTTTATCACAAATTTTATGGAAATGAGATGATCATCCCTATTTTTAGAACTATTCGAAACAGCTTTTACATATTTTTCGCAAATGATCGTCTTTCCATTTCTCGAGTTATTTATAAATTTATGTATTATTTGTATCATTTGAAAAAAAAACAAACCGAGCGACAAAGCTCTTTGCCACTGAACGGAAAAAAGAGCGCCAAACGGACGCTCTTTTTTCAGCAAGGCACTCCCATCCCGGGATTGCAAGAGGGGTTATTGAAGATCTTTTTCAGAAATGTTTGTTAATGCTTCTCCTGCCGCTTCATCAGAAGTCTTATTTGTTGCTAAATCTCCTAATGCGACCATGCCGACAACTTGATTATTTTCCACTACAGGCAACCGGCGAATTTGATTTTGTGCCATGATTTGGGCAGCTTCTTGCAGACTCGCGTCTGGACTACAGCATACAGGGTTTGTCGACATAACTTCTGCAACGGTTGTGCTTTCGTTTTTGCCCTGAGCTGTTGAGCGAAGCGTAATATCACGGTCTGTAATAATTCCTTTTAATTGTCCATTATCTGCAACAGGGATCGCACCAACATTATGCTGTCTCATTAACTGAGCAGCTTCCTGAACAGTTTGATTTGATGAAACGGAAATGACATTAGAAGACATGATATCGCGAATTTTATCCATAGTCTCACTCCTTTCGTTGATAGTTTGAACAATATGTAAAAATTTATGAATGATAATAATTCTTAGCTGATGTTTTATTGATTTCATCGCAAAATCATTTTTAATTCAGGGGAAATGTATTATAATGCCTTTAGAAAGAAAACAGAGAGGTTAGTTGGATGGATGATAAGCGAAAAGACAATTTGCTGTTGATAGGCTGGATCGCTTCTTTAATTTCTACCTTAGGAAGCCTGTATTTTTCTGAGATCATGCATTTCGAACCATGTAAATTGTGCTGGTTTCAAAGGATATTTATGTACCCGCTCGTTGTTATACTTGGAATAGCTGTAGTAAAAAAGGATTACAAAATTGCAAGCTATTCCTTAACTTTGTCCATTATGGGAGGAATGATTTCCATTTACCATTATTCTATACAAAAAATTCCTTTTTTGGGGGAACATAGCCTCGCATGCGGAAGAGTTCCTTGTACAAGCGACTACATTAATTGGTTTGGATTCGTTACAATTCCTTTCTTGGCTTTAATTGGCTTTTCAATTATTTTCCTCACAAGCTTTTTCATTTTACGGCAGAAAGGATAACGTTTCCGTTATTTTCAGATTTTTCAAGAGGCGAATGATGCAAATTCTATAGACCAGCAAACAAAACCTTTGGATTTATAGCTTTCAATTATGTTTTTTTACCCATATTAAGACTTAATCGCAATCCGGCAAGTTCATGAGGTCTTAGAAAGATAAACATTTATTTTTTGCGGTTGCCGTCATTCCCGTCATTTATGAAAATCGGTTTACATTTTTTAGTGCAAAGGAACGAAAGGAGTGAATAACGGCGATACTTTCCCCAAAATTTTTAAAATTACGGGGTCTTCTCGCCAAATTATATGAAAAAACTGCTTATATTCGGCGGAATCATTATTGTACTGTTCGCGGCACTGGCAATTGTAACAAATTTGCAAAATAAGCAAAAGGCGGAAGGAAATCCGTACAAAAAGTCGAGCCTGCATCCTGAAACCGTCAAGCTGCTGGATGATCCAAATTATCAAAACATCATACTTCCGGATGAGCTAGAAACAAAATTAAATAATCAAGAAGATGTCATTGTCTATTTTTTCAGTTCTACCTGCCCGCACTGTAAAAACACAACACCGATCTTAATGCCTTTGGCAAAAGAATTAAATGTGGATATCTACCAATACAACCTTCTTGAGTTTGAAGAGGGCTGGGACGAGTATAAAATTGATGCAACTCCAACGCTTGTCCATTATGTAAACGGAAAAGAAACCGATCGTATCGTCGGTTCACAGGAAAAAAGCGTTTTTCGGGAAGCGCTGGAAAATTGGACAAAATCAGAATAAGGAAAACCTGTCTTTTCATGACAAACATGGAAGCTGTAAATGCCTGCTTGGCAATATGGAACAATTGTCTGTCGGAGAAAAACAAAAACTTGCACAAGAAAGTTAAAGCCGCTTTTATTTCAAAAGCGGCTTTTTGAATAATCAAATTTTGTCAATCTTAACAGGAAAAGCGGACAGAATATCCGTATCTCCAATATTTAGAAATTTTGTTCACACTGCAATAAATCGTCTTCATACGCTTGGCTCCAGCAAAATGATGAATGATTTGCAAATCACTATCGCAAAATAATCAATTTATCCGGAAAGATTTCCAAACATATTTCTTCTTCAAGCTCACAAATGTATTTCCATTGAAGCTGAAGCATTTTTTCACCTTTCAAAAGCTGCTGAACAGCATATAGGAAAGGCTTGTAGTATTACCGATTTCTTATTTCTTACCTTTTAAAAAGTATCAGGATCAGGACCTATCCGCTCATTTTTATTGAGGGAATCGATTTTTTCCATATCTTCTTGAGATAGTTCAAAATCGAAAATAGAAGCATTTTCAATAATTCGATGCTCTTTTGTCGATTTTGGAATTGTCACGACCTCATGTTGAAGATCCCAACGGAGAATCACCTGTGCGATCGTTTTATTGTATTTTTCAGCAATCTCGGCTAAAGTTTCATTATCGAGAAGCCCGCCTCTCATAAGCGGAGACCAAGCTTCAAATTGAATGTTTTGCTCTTTGCAATATTTTCTAAGTTCCTCCTGTGTTAATCTTGGATGAAATTCCACCTGATTAACCATCGGTTTAATCTCCGCACTTTGCAATAAATCCTCTAAATGGTGAACATGGAAGTTGCAGACTCCAATCGCCCGAACTCTTCCGTCTTTATACAACCGTTCTAATGCCTTCCATGTTTCTTTATATTTTCCTGAAACTGGCCAGTGGATTAAATATAGATCCAAATAGTCTAATCCTAATCGATTTAGGCTGTCATCAAACGCTTTTAATGTAGAGTCGTAGCCTTGATCGTCATTCCAAACTTTTGTTGTGATAAATAGTTCTTCTCTCGGTATTCCCGATTCTTTTATCGCAATTCCGACTCCCTCTTCATTTTTATAATATGCCGCCGTATCTATGCTGCGGTAGCCCGCTTTAATTGCTGATTTTACAGCTTGAATTACTTCTTCCCCTTCATTGACTTTATATACGCCTAAACCAAACCACGGCATTTTAACACCATTATGTAAAGTCACCGTATCTTGCAAGCTTTTGACCAACCAACTCCACTCCCTTTCTAGTTATGGTGCATCACTTCTATTATGCATGATCCCTGTCAAAAAGTGAATATTTCGAAAAAATTAAATCATTTCAACTATATCTTCTACTTCCTTTAGCATCGCCTTTTTCGTATTTTCATCGACATAAGGAACTGAATAAAAAAACTTATGAGTGATTGTTTCAATCCCGCAAAAATTTAAAATACCGACATCAACGATTGTCTCCATTGATGCAATTAACTGATACGGCTTTAAATAATTTTCCGGATGAGATGTTGTTTGAAAAATAATCGCTCTTTTATTTTGCAAAAGCCCTTTTGCCCCTTCATCCGTAAACGTAAAAGCGAAGCCATTCGTGAATATTTTTTCGATATATCCTTTTAAAATAGCGGGCATGCCGTTCCACCATGTCGGATAAATAAAAATTAATTGTTTTGCCCACGAAAAATGCATTTGCTCTTCTTGTATCGCTTTGGATACGGCTGGATTGTGTTTTGTAAAGTAATCCTCTTTTAAGACAGGATTAAAGTTCATTTCATATAAATCCCGAATTCTAATTTCATGCTGCTTTTGCTGAAGTTTTTGTACAGTAGTCTGCAAGATCGCGTAATTAAAACTGTTTGGATTTGGATGGGCGTAAATAATCAGTGAATTCATAAAACTACCTCCAGACGATGTTACTTTTAGTATGAAAGTTCTTGTTAAACTTCATGCACGACAGAAAATAATGAATCCCCTTTCATTTTTCATAATTTTTGAAATGGAAAATAATTATAAAATAAGGTTGAAAGTTAGTTGGAAATTGATAAAATAACAGTAATCTAAATCTTTTTTTGAAAAGGTTGGGAATACTATTTGAGTACAAAAAAAACTTGCCGTTTTATTATTCATGCAACTGGAAAAAATGGAGAAACGTATTTAGCGACCTGTCAAAACAAATGGGAAGTAAAACAATGGATTGCAGCCAATCACTCGAAAGTAAATAAAAAAGAATTGAAAATCATCGACAAACAGAAAAAACAAATAGTAGCCAAAAACATTTTCATTGTGTCCACCGTTTTATTTGCACTTTACGAGCTTTATATACTTCTTTAGGGACATCCAGTCAATTGGCTAGATTTTATTTTTGATCATTTTTTGGACAATTTCTTTAGTATAATATATAGAGAATTTGTTCTTTATTAGGAGGAACTTGAATGGAAAACTGGATTACAGAATTTATGGAGCAATATGGCTACCTCGGAATTTTTTTAATTATTGCGCTAGAAAACATTTTTCCACCGATTCCGTCCGAAATTGTCCTTCCTTTTGGCGGTTTTATGACCACTTATTCGAACTTGACAGTTCCAGGAGTTATTTTGGCGGCAACTTGCGGCTCCGTTGTCGGTGCAATCATTTTATACGGCGTCGGTCTGTTGCTAGATGTTGAGAGGTTGGAAAAAATTGTTGACCGTTGGGGATACATATTGAAAATTTCAAAAGAGGATATACATAAAGCAGACAATTGGTTTGACCGTTACGGCATATGGACTGTGTTATTTTGCCGAGTTATTCCGTTATTGCGAAGCTTAATTTCCATTCCTGCTGGAATGTCCAACATGAATTTCGTTTTATTTTTGATTTTCACTACGATCGGTTCTCTCGTATGGAATATATTTCTCGTATCGGTTGGCGCGGGATTAGGAGAAGCTTGGCCTCTCATTACCGAATACATAGACATTTATTCAAAAATCATTTATGCTGTGATCGCCGTTCTTGTATTTGCTGCAATCATCATTTGGTATTTTTTTCGATTCCGACGCTCCAAATCATAACGCTTTGCCTGAAGCGCTGAAAAATAATATATGCACGTTTTTTATACTTTTAGCTCGCCTCAATCAAACAAATACCGCTCGCAATGATGATTGAGGCTTAGCTATTCCATTCATCGCTGATAAGCGATTATTTCCACTTGCCTGGCCGAATGAAAGGATATTGGAAAGCTGCTTCGAAAACGCGCTTTCCAATGATTTGTTTTATGCGTCATACAATTCAAACAATGTAGCGAGGCCCAGACCACCTGCGATTCCTAATGTTGCGATTGCCCGTTTGCCTCTCAATCTTTTCATTTCTGTGCAAAGCCTTGCAACAAGAATAGCGCCTGAAGCACCATAAGGATGTCCGATGGCAATAGCCCCTCCTCCCACATTCAGCTTTTCCAATGGTATGTTTAATTGCTTAACAGAAGCCAATACTTGAGAGGCAAAAGCTTCATTAAATTCGATTAAATCGATATCCTCCATTTGGAAGCCGGTTCGTTTCAGCAGCTGTTGCACTGCTGGAACAGGACCAATGCCTAAAAGGTTCGGATCGACACCTGCACTTGTACAATCGACAAATTTCAGAACGGGCAGAAGCCCAAGCTCTCGGCATTTTTTTTCAGACATGACAAGGACGGCACAAGCCCCGTCATTCAATGGACAAGAATTGCCAACAGTGACTGTGCCATTTTCTTTAAATATCGGCTTCATGGCACGAAGCCTTTCCAAGCTCAACCTTTTCCTTGGACATTCATCACGATCCATGCCATTTACAGGGACAATTTCACTGCTGAATCTGTCATTCTCCATCGCTTGAACCGCTTTTTGATGGCTGCTGTATGCAAACAAGTCCTGCTCTTCCCTTGAAATTTGAAACGCTTCCGCAACATTTTCCGCCGCTTCCCCCATTTCAGGATCACCGAACGACTCCGGCGAAAACCGTGCTCTCGTATAGATCTTAGGTGGCTTCATTTCATATAAAGATAAAGGTTTTTCAATTCTCCAAGGGGCAAGGCTCGTACTTTCGACTCCTCCGGCAATATAAATGTCGCCGGCTCCTGATTGGACAAGCCGGCAAGCGAGATTCACCGCTTCCAATCCTGATCCGCATTGGCGATCAACAGTAATACCCGGAACTTGATCGGGAAGCCCCGCTAAAAGGAGTGAGAGTCTAGCGATATTTCCTCCTGGACCGACCGCATTTCCTAAAATAACTTCATCAATTTCCTGCGGATCGATTCCGCTCTCGTCTACAATCGCTTTGATGACTGCAGCAGCCAGTTGTTCAGGGCGGACGTTTTTAAACATTCCCCCCATTTTTCCAATAGGCGTTCTTTTTGCCATAACAATGACAGGGATCGTCATTTTTCTTCCCCTTTCACAATGAATTCAAGTTCTTTTCGCGCAATCTTTCCGCTGGATGTATAAGGGAACTCGTCCACTTCATAAAACGTTCGCGGGCATTTATATAACGGGAGCTCAGATCGGCAATAGCGCTTTAATGCATTGAAGCTTCTATGCTGAGCTTTCTCTTTCCATTTAATAAATGCAACCGGCTTCTGCCCCCAATAATCGTCCTCTACTCCGATAACAACCGCTTCCTCAACCTCATCCCGTTCCTTCAAAACTTTTTCAATTTCTTCCGGATAAATATTTAAACCGCCGCTGATGAACATATTTTTCTCGCGTCCAACGATCGTTAGAAAACCGTTCTCGTCTAAGTACCCTAAATCACCAATTGATGCGCCGTCATCCTTCAATACATTTTTTGTTTCAATCGGGTTGTTGAAATACCCTGAAAATAATAAATTGCTGCGTACGACTACTTCCCCAACTTCATTAAAGGATGCTTCCGACCCATCTTTTTTTCTGATTGCTACTTCCACACCTGGAAAAAGAATGCCGACACTTTTTGGCGCTATTTTAAAAATTTCATCATCGACATAACTGACAAAGCTTAATTCCGATGCGCCATAAAACTCAAACAACTGTCCGTTCGGAAACTTTTCTTTTAACTGCTTTCTAGCTTCATAAGAAAGCTTTGCACCAGACGAAATGATTGTTACATTGTTCATTATGCATTTCTCTTCATTTTTCATCATTTGAAGCAAAGCTTGAATCATCGTTGGAACGCCATAAAATACAGTTGCCTCTCTCTTTAACAAAATATTGAATGTTTCCTTTTGAGAAAAAGCCGGGAGCAAATAAAAAGTCGCCCCGATATGTAAGGCGTGAACAGCCGCAAACAAGGACAACGAATGACATAAAGGGCCGGGAGCAATGATGACATCATTTTTTCCATATCCAAAAATTTGTTCTCCTACATTAAAGCTTTCCAGCCAGGATTTATGATTTCTCATATATCCTTTCGGTTTTCCAGTTGAACCTGAAGTAAAGCCGAGATAAAACAATTCTTCATCAAACTCTTCCCACTTCTCGTGATGATCCGTTTGGACATCTTTTTTTATTTCATCAATTAACATGACGTTCTCATGCTTTATTCCGGTCCTCTCCAAAAAATTGCGGCTTCCAATGCATATATCCAGCTGGCAGCTTTCCAATACATGCCGGATATCGCGCTTTTTCCATTTTGGATCAAAAGGAACAGCAATCCCGCCAAGTGTAATAACGGCAAAAAACACTTCTAAAAATTCTGAAGTGTTTCCCATTAATATGCCAACTTTTATATTTTTTTTGTTTGTCAATCGAATGAAAGCTGTTTGTATTTTTTTTATATTTTCGTACAGTTCATAATATGTAACCGTCCGTCCATTTATTTGTTGAATTGCCGGTTTTTGAGGATGTTCGTATGCAAATTGGCTAATGTTTCTCCCGATCCCCATCAGCTCACCCCTTAAGCAGCCTGTTTATTACGAGCTTTAATCAATGGATACGATTTTTGAATTCTTACTGCCAAAAATGCTGAAATCACCGCTTTTGTTAAATCTCCTGGAATATAAGCCAACGCCGATATGCTCGCACTTATCCAATTCATATTGGCAATCCAAGACAAATAAGAAATGCCGCATAAATAAACAAATAAAATACCACCAATTATATTAAATACTAACACTTTCCAAAATGCTAATTTTTCAAAATTCTTTTCAACTAAAAAACCTATTATAAAGGATGCAAAAGGCCAAGATAAAATATATCCACCGCTCGGACCAAATAATACTGCCAGCCCGCCTCTTCCGCCAGCAAGAATCGGTGCTCCGGCTCCTACAAGTAATACAAACAACAATAAACTGATAAATCCTCGTTTGGATCCTAACATTGCCCCTGCCAGCATCACACCCAATGTTTGAGCGGTGATTGGCACTGGCGTGAACGGAAGCGCAATCGGCGGTATGAGGCCGAGCACAGCAACAACAGCCGCGAACATTGATACTAATACCATATCATATAACTTCATACAAATAACTCCTTTCGAAAAAATTTTATAATCACATAATAGTTGAAATAACGATTTTTATAAACCTGAAATTTATTTAAGTTTACATTAAAATGTTTTTTCATAAAGAAATGACAATTAGGCTTGTTCACGATACAATATTTTTATAATTGCTATTGAGGTGACTCTTGTGCCCGAACTAGAGCTGACTTTTGATACATTAATCATCGCCCTTTCACTGCAGATCTGCATACAGATCGGGCTAAACTTTTTTCATCGTTATGTCCGTACTGGTTATCAAATTTCTGCCAAAGCGAAATTTGAACAGTTCAAAAACAGCTTTTTTGACAGCATTTCAAGAGAGATCCCGTATTTCACTTTCCTTTTTCTTTCATTTCTTATAAAGAAAAGAAAGCGGAAAGAGGGACCGGACGATAAGGAGGATCATCTTTTTCCTTCCCTGTTGGAGACACATTTTGTTTATTTATAAGGAGGAAAAAGATGCGGAATATTTTGTATATCGTAGTCATGATCACTTTTGTTGCACTAACTGGATGCAGCGCTGGCAGCTCAAATCAATCAGGCTTTTTCCAGCAAACATTCGTTGAACCTTTTTCAATTATTATTAAAACTTTTGCGGACTGGTTTCACGGCAGCTATGGAATCGCGATTATTTTAATTACGGTCTTGATTCGGTTGATTCTTATGCCGTTAATGCTTCGCCAATATAAAGACCAGCAAAATATGAAATTGAAAATGGAGAAAGTTATGCCGGAGATGAAGGAGCTGCAAGAAAGGTTTAAAAAGGCGAAGGATCAAGCAGAACAACAAAAAATTCAAAAGGAAATGATGGATTTCTATCGAAAGCACGACATCAATCCATTGAAAATGGGCTGCCTTCCCATTATTATTCAAATGCCGATCATCATGGGGCTGTATTATGCCATTCGCGGTTCGAAAGAAATTGCAACACATTCATTTTTATGGTTTAATCTCGGAACACCTGACCTTATTTTGACGCTTTGTGCTGCAGCTATTTATTATGTGCAATTTAAAGTTTCCATTAGAACGGTACCTGAAGATCAATTGCAAGGACCGATGAAAATGATGGGAATGCTGTCGCCGCTAATGATAGGAACAGCTTCTTTTGCTTCACCCGCTGCCTTGCCTCTTTACTGGACAGTGAGCGGATCATTCCTTATTCTGCAAACATTACTTGCGCAAAAGCTCTACTATAAACCAATAGAAAAAGAAAAAGGCCAGAACTCTGAACAGTAGAATCAGTAGCCGTACAAAAATACCTTTTGCGAACAATATGAATAAATTAGCGAATTGATCTTTCCTCTTGCGTTAGACAGTAAAATAACCTGTCTAGCGCAGGAGGAAATTTTTTTGGTTGAAAGGGACTGTGAAAATCTTCGTGCTTATCTTCTCTCCAACATTCAAATGAATCTGCTGAAATTTTTCCTTCAAAAAATCTTTTTGAACAGCTGTTACTAGAAACTGCAAAACAAAAGAAGGAACCTATGTCAGGCCCCTTTTCACATTTAGCTGGTTTTACTTTCTTGTTTTTTAAAAAAAGTTTTCATCGCATGAAACACATCTGCTTTTTGCTTTAACACAAAATAACGGAATTTCGGATTGTTGATGTTTTTATAAGCAGACATTAAGGTGGAGTATCTGTTGTACTGGTTGACCTCGCCGTAACAAAAGATGTTGCAAATTTTCATTAGTTCTTCGACAAGCTTCACGCATCGGCTGTTATCTGAAGTTAAATTATCTCCATCGGAAAAATGGAACGGATAAATATTGTACCGGGAAGGCGAGTATTTTTCTTCAATAAGTGCTAATGCTTTTCGATAGGCAGAAGAACAAATGGTGCCTCCGCTTTCACCTTTTGAAAAAAATTCATCCTCAGTGACAACCTTTGCCTCCGTATGATGGGCAATAAATTCAATATCTACCGTTTCGTATTTCGATCTTAAAAATCTAATCATCCAAAAGAAGAAACTTCTTGCCATGTATTTTTCCCATATTCCCATAGAACCGCTCGTATCCATCATTGCAAGCACAACAGCTTTTGACTCTGGTTTTTCCACTTCGTTCCAAGTTTTAAATTTCAAATCTTCCGGATATATCGGATAAAAACTTCGTTTTCCTGCCATCGCATTTCGTTTAAATGCCGAAAGCATTGTCCGTTTTTTATCAATGTTTCCCATAAGGCCTGTACGGCGAACATCGTTAAATTCTATTTTTTCAGCAATATTCTCATCCATTTCTTTTTGCTGTAAATCTGGAAGTTCAAGTTCCTGAAAGAACGCTTTTTCCAAGTCCATAATCGACACTTCAGCTTCATAATAGTCCTCTCCAGGCAAATCTCCAGCGCCTTCGCCTTTCCCAGCTGCTTGTGCATCATTTGTGCCATCCCTCGCAACGACATCGCCAATTTTACTGTCTCCCTTTCCTTGGCCGACATGTTTGTTTTTGTCATAGTTATATCGAATTTTATATTCATCAAGCGACCGTATCGGAATTTTTACTACATTTTTTCCGTTTGACATGATGATGCTTTCTTCTGAAATAAGATCAGGGAGATTATTGCGAATCGCTTCTTGCACTTTTTCTTGATGGCGAACTTGGTCATCATGGCCTTTACGATGGAGGGACCAATCCTCTCTAGAAACAACAAAGTGATGGTTCCCTTTGGATGTCATTTTTTCCCCTCCCTTAAAAAACTTGGCAATTCTTTTATTATATTCAAACGAATGAGTTCGTTTGGACAAATAAAAGATTATTCTATCATATGCTCGAATCTTCCAAAATTGACATGCTGTTGCACACCTTTTTTGATTAGAAATTTTGAAAAAAATAGCGCCCATTCGGGCGAATCATGAACGAAACCAGCTTCAATTGTCAACGATTTAGTAAACTGCCTACATAGCGAAGAAGTTCATTGGCAGATGTTGAATTGTATCCATATTCATCAATGAGTCTCGCTACAACCTCGTTAATTTTCTTTAATTGCTGTTCGTCAGGCGTTTTAGTTGACGTTGTAATTTTCACAACGTCCTTCAAATCTGCAAACAATTTTTTTTGAATAGCTTCGCGCAACCGCTCATGGGAATTGTAGTCAAAACGTTTCCCTTTTCTTGCATATGCTGAAATGCGAATCAAAATTTCTTCTCGGAAAGCCTTTTTTGCATTTTCTGAGATGCCGATTTGCTCCTCAATCGAACGCATCAATTTTTCATCCGGATTCATTTCCTCGCCTGTCAGCGGATCGCGGATTTTGCTTTTATTGCAATACGCTTCAACATTATCTAAATAGTTGTCCATTAAAGTTTTTGCTGATTCTTCATATGAATAGACAAACGCCTTTTGAACCTCTTTTTTCGCAATTTCATCGTATTCTTTCCGCGCGATGGAAATGAAATTCAAATAACGCTCACGGTCTTCTTCTGAAATCGAAGGATGCTGATATAAACCTTCTTTTAACGAACGAAGTACATCTAACGCATTGATAGAAGGCACTTCTTTCCGAATAATGGTAGAAGAAATCCGATTGATGACGTAACGAGGATCGATGCCGCTCATTCCTTCTTCCGGATATTCTTTTTTTAGCTCTTCCACATCTACAGCATTAAACCCTTCAACCAATTCTCCGTCGTAAAGCCGCATCTTTTTCACAAGATCGATATCCGATCTCTTCGGCTCCTTTAAACGGGTTAAAATAGTAAACATTGCCGCTACTCTCAATGTATGAGGAGCGATATGAACATCGGATACATCGCTTTCTTTAATCATTTTTTCGTAAATTCTTTCTTCATCGGAGACCTTTAAATTATACGGGATCGGCATGACGATAATTCGCGAATGGAGAGCCTCATTTTTTTTGTTTGAAATAAATGAACGATATTCTGTTTCATTCGTGTGAGCGACTATGAGCTCATCAGCTGAAATGAGCGCGAATCGGCCCGCTTTAAAATTTCCTTCCTGAGTTAGAGATAGCAGATGCCATAAAAATTTTTCATCACATTTCAACATCTCTTGAAACTCCATCATTCCTCTGTTTGCCTTGTTAAGCTCTCCATCAAATCGATAAGCCCTCGGATCGGATTCTGAGCCGTATTCAGCAATTGTAGAAAAATCTATACTTCCCGTTAAATCGGCAATATCCTGCGATTTTGGATCAGACGGACTGAATGTGCCGATTCCTACCCGTTTGTCTTCTGAGAAAAAAATTCGTTCAACTAAAACATCCTCAATTCTTCCGCCGTATTCTTCTTCAAGGCGCATCATATTAAGTGGAGATAAATTGCCTTCAATTCGAATGCCGTATTCTTTATAAAAGTCATCGCGAAGATGGTGCGGAATTAAGTGCAAAGGATCTTCATGCATCGGGCAGCCTTTAATTGCATAAACTGCACCTCTATCCGTTTTCGAATATTCTTCTAATCCCCTTTTTAACAAAGTGACAAGTGTAGATTTTCCGCCGCTGACAGGACCCATTAACAACAGAATTCTTTTTCTTACATCCAGCCGCTTAGCAGCGGGATGAAAATATTCTTCCACAAGCCGTTCCAATGCTTCGTCCAGTCCGAAAATTTCCTGGTTGAAAAATTTATATCGTTTTCGGCCATTAATCTCCTCAATCCCTGCATCTTTTATCATATTATAAACGCGAGAGTGGGCGGATTGGGCTATCCATGGTTTTTCTTTTAATATTTCCAAATATTCAGCGAAGGTGCCTTCCCATTTTAAGCGCTCTTCCATTTCTCTATGCTTTTCGATTTTTTTCAAAATATCCATCAGGGACCTCCTCCATCGTTGGTTTGAGCACCAGATTAATACAATTTATGCGAGGATGTCCTTAAAGATGCTTTTTGATTAGCTTAATGTTTGAAAATGAGTTAAAAAATTTTGACAAAATGACAAACCTTAGGGAAATTCTTTCACTCGTTGGGAATGTTAATGTATAATAAAACTAGTAATTTTTGATTACGTTGTACATATGAAGGAGGGATCTTTTTCATGAAAACTGCTTTAGTTTTAGGTGTCTGCATCACATTTTTAATTGCTATTTTCACTGCAGGATACAACGATAAACCTGGTGTCAACAAAAAATAATTTTGTGCATATTGATGATTTGTTCACAAGTAGTCCTCCCGATAATTTTGTGAAGCGATAAAGCAGGTAGGGAATTGCGGCTTGTTTTAGTTCCATGAAAATAACTCCAAAAACATAAAAGGGGTGCTAATTATGGCGGTAGAAAGAGTATTTATCAGCCCTGCAAAATATGTTCAAGGTAAAAATGTCATTACAAAAATCGCGAATTATCTTGAAGGAATTGGAAACAAGACAGTCGTGATAGCTGATGAAATAGTTTGGAAAATTGCTGGGCATACAATTGTAAACGAATTAAAAAAAGGAAATATTGCAGCCGAAGAAGTAGTTTTTAGCGGAGAAGCTTCGAGAAACGAGGTAGAAAGAATCGCGAATATTGCAAGAAAAGCAGAAGCTACTATTGTAATCGGCGTTGGTGGAGGAAAAACGTTAGATACCGCAAAAGCGGTAGCGGATGAATTAGATGCTTATATAGTGATTGTGCCGACAGCTGCTTCAACTGATGCTCCAACTAGTGCTCTTTCTGTTATATATTCTGATGACGGCGTATTTGAAAGCTACCGTTTTTATAAAAAGAATCCAGATCTTGTACTTGTCGATACGAAAATTATCGCTAATGCTCCGCCACGTTTACTTGCCTCTGGAATCGCTGATGCACTTGCAACTTGGGTGGAAGCACGCAGTGTTATAAAATCAGGAGGAAAAACGATGGCGGGCGGCATCCCTACAATTGCAGCTGAAGCAATTGCAGAAAAATGTGAACAAACTTTATTCAAGTACGGGAAGCTTGCCTATGAATCAGTAAAAGCAAAAGTCGTCACCCCTGCGTTAGAAGCGGTCGTCGAAGCAAACACGCTCCTTAGCGGACTAGGTTTTGAAAGCGGCGGTTTGGCAGCGGCTCATGCTATTCATAACGGATTTACCGCGTTAGAAGGCGAAATACATCATTTGACACACGGAGAGAAAGTGGCATTTGGTACTCTTGTCCAGCTCGCTCTCGAAGAACATTCACAACAAGAAATTGAACGCTATATTGAGCTTTATTTGAGCCTTGATTTGCCAGTCACGTTGGAGGACATTAAATTAAAAGATGCTTCACGCGAAGATATACTAAAAGTCGCTAAAGCAGCAACCGCAGAAGGGGAAACAATCCATAATGCATTCAATGTGACAGCTGATGATGTAGCAGATGCGATTTTTGCTGCTGATCAATATGCGAAAGCATATAAAGAAAAACACCGCAAATAACGTTTTGAATTGGCATTTCTTCATGGGATACCTTGTTGACTGCAAAAAAGGCCAGGCGCTTTGACAGCTCTGGCCTTTGTATTTGCTTTTTTAACCTTATGGTAGTCCGCTCCTTCTCATACTTCCTTTATATTTGAACAGAATAACCGCCAAAAATAATGTATATTTACAATCCGAAAGAAGCCCAAAACTAAAAGTGTTTAAGATAATCCATGAAAGCTTTGCTGTCTTAGCGCCTCATACACTAAAATAGCGGCAGTGTTCGACAAATTTAATGCCCGAACGTTTTCCGTCATTGGAATGCGCAAACACCGATCTTCATTTTCTGCAAGCAATTCTTTTGGAAGTCCTGTTGTTTCACGTCCAAAAATGAAGAAAATCTCTTTGGAAGGATCACTAAAATCATAGCTCGTATAATATCGTTTTCCAAATTTAGTTATATAGTAGAAATCCCCGTTCTGGTTTTGCTGAAAAAAATGGTCAAGAGAATCATAATAATGAATGTTTACAAATTCCCAATAATCAAGCCCTGCGCGTCGAAGCATTTTATCATCCGTTGAAAAACCTAAAGGACGAATTAAATGAAGGGCTGTATTAGTCGCCGCACAAGTTCTAGCAATATTTCCAGTATTTGCAGGGATTTCTGGTTGATATAAAACAACGTGTAATGCCACAATGATTCACCTCGAAAACTATTATAACATTTTTAAGAATCCTCATTATCATCAATGATATGAAAAAATTTATATTGAATGTTTTCTGTATAGGCAGTTGAGTCTTCGTACGACCAATATCTCATTCGGCTGTTGGATGTTTGGGCATTGACAAGCGGCATATCGCTTTTATCTTTTGCAACAACAAATGTTGAATGGTCAAATCTGCCGTCGCCTTGAAAATCATAACAAATCACATCCCCGGGCTTAAGCAGCTCAGGAGACGAAACTTCTTTCGCTCTAAGTCCTGTTTTTGATGTGGACAAATACAGCATCAGCGCATGAGCTACAGACCAGCTGTAGCTCCAATTATTATTCGCAAGCCACCATCCTGATGACCGGTTCGGGTAGCCTCTCATCGGCGCATCACCGGCACGTAAACATTGGGAAACATAATTTGTACAATTTACGTCAAAATAAGGATAATTCGGATTTCTGCTGTTCCACCACCGTTCCGCATATTGGACGCTTTTCAACCGATCATATTGAAAAGAAACCCGTTCATCTTTTCCATGCCACTCTTCGTTTGACCAATCATCCTCTTCATCTTTATGAAAACAGTCTTTTAGTTTAACTTCATCAGATATTAAATGACCTTTATTGGAAAACTTCGCTACCCGCTCTTCCCCAATTTCTTCTATATATAAAAAATCACCCTGCTTATAAAGAAGCCTGTAATCACATAAATAATCTACAACGGTTGCCTCATCTTCGATCTGTTTCGGCCATTTTATGAGACAAGTCGCTTTCACTATTTCCGCTTTTCGTTTTGCTGCCAGCTCTTTTTTCTTTTCACACCATTCAAGCTCTGAAGATTGCTGCCGATTGTGATTGACAGATTTGTTCACTAAAAATTGCAGCTTTTCATTTATTTTTCGATAAACAGCCTGTACGTCCACATTTGTCACCACCATTTTCGTTTCTTCTATATACGTATGATGGTGACAATTAAAATCATGCTTTCAACATTTCAATTCCTTTGACAATTTCATTCTTTACTTCTTCATCTTGTTCTTTTTCCAGAGCTTTTTCCAATTCAAAAAGCACTGATTGATCTCCTATCCTTCCAATCGCCCATGCGGCGGTTCCCCGAATAATCGGTCTTGAATCTTCGTGCATCAGTTTAATTAAGTCAGGCAAAGCCGTTCTATCTTTATAATGGGCTAAAGCGATGATCGCATTTCGCTGAATCGGTTTTTTTCCTCTCCATGAACCAGCTATATGGCCGAATTTTTCTTTAAACTCGCGGTTTGAAATATGAAGAAGCGGCTTTAATTTTGGCTTTGCAATTTCAGGATCCGGTTCCATTTCAGAATGGATATGGAAATCCTTTCCTTTATTTTCCGGACAAACAAGCTGACAAGTGTCACAGCCGTAAAGCCTGTTTCCGATTTTCCCACGATATTCATCAGGCAGAAACCCTTTTGTTTGCGTTAAAAAAGCAATACATTTCTTTGAATCGAGCTGCCCGCCTTGTACGAGCGCACCAGTCGGACATGAATCGACACATATGTTGCAGGATCCGCATCGGTCTTCAATGGGGCTGTCGGGAGGAAAAGGAATATTTGTAATCATTTCGCCCAAATATACATAAGAGCCGAATTCCGGTGTAATAATCATGCAGTTTTTTCCGCTCCATCCGATACCGGCTCGCTCTGCTACGGCCCGATCCGACAGCTCCCCCGTATCGACCATCGATTTAACCTGTGCTCCGTCCACTTTTTCTAAAATAAATCTTTCCAGCTTTTTCAACCGATCTTTTAGAATCACGTGATAGTCTGTCCCCCATGAAGCCCTGCAAAATAAACCGCGCCGCTCTTTTTTTGTACTTCTGGGAGCATTTTTCATTTTTGAAGGATATGCCAACGCTATAGAGATAATCGATTTTGCTTTTGGAAGGAGCAGCTCAGGATTTGTCCGCTTTTCGATATCAGGCTCCTCGAATCCTGACTGATATCCTAACTGCTGCTGTACAATTAACCGCTCCTTCAATGTTTCAAAAACATCAGCACTCGCAAAACCGATTTTATCGATTCCAATTTGCTTGCTGTATTCAATAATTTCTTGTTTGAGAACTGCGAAATCCACACCGCTCCACCCCCTTTGTTTTTATTTCAAAAAATATATAAACTATGTTAAGATAAAATGGCTGAAAATAGGAGGGAAATCAATGGAATTTTTTATTGCTGAAGAGGTCAAACAACGAATTCCTCACTTTAAAATAGGCTTAATTGAGTATGATCATATTCAAGTATCCGAATCCCCCCAAATGTTAAAAGGGAGACTTCGTTTCTTTCAAGAATCTATTTTTTTCGATCTAGAAAATAAAAATGCAGCTGAATTAGACGGCATTCGAGAATGGCGGGAAGTCTTTAAGCGTGTTGGCACTGATCCTAATCGATACCGCCCATCCAATGAGGCTCTTTTTCGCCGCGTTCAAAAACAGCAATACTTACAGTCTATCCATTCAGCCGTTGACTTAAATAATTTTTTCTCCTTGAAATATGAAATTCCGTTAGGCATCTACGACCGAAACAAAATAAAAGGATCTATTACGTTAAAAATCGGTGAAAATGGTGATTCATATGATGCCATCAACGGCCGCCAAGTAAATTTGGAAAATAAACTAGTAACCTGTGATGCAAACGGACCTTTCGGAAGCCCCTATGTTGATTCCAAGCGAACAGCAGTACAGCTTTCGACAACAAGCGCTTTACATATCGTTTATTTAAAGCCATCGATGCGGACAGAAGAAGCAAAAAAATTACTTGAAGCGATGGCAAACATGTTTGTTCAAATTCACGGTGGAGATGCTCGCCAACAAATTTTCGCTTAAGCCTCTCCCTTTTCTTTCTTTTAAT
The DNA here is from genome assembly GCF_038000355.1 of Aeribacillus sp. FSL M8-0235. Taxonomy (NCBI): domain Bacteria; kingdom Bacillati; phylum Bacillota; class Bacilli; order Caryophanales; family Bacillaceae; genus Aeribacillus; species Aeribacillus sp. FSL M8-0235. The sequence continues at coordinate 3,014,703 of NZ_JBBOBW010000001.1, forward strand.
GGCATGGCAGCCATATACAAAATTTCTATAATGAAAAAACGCAATGCTTCGTTTGCTTATAAAAACGAAACACTGCGTTGATGAATGATATGTATGGAGCGGGTGATGGGAATCGAACCCACGACATCAGCTTGGAAGGCTGAGGTTTTACCACTAAACTACACCCGCATATATTATTCGATTTTCTATTAAAACGAAAAACACGCATTTGCCATGCCTCTTCCTCTTCCAGCTTATTCGAAGAAGTAAATGCGTCGAGGCAACTCGATGCTTATTCATTGAAGCATCGCTCGTGGCTGAGGTTTTACCACTAAACTACACCCGCATACATTATTTCTTTTCTATCAAGACGAAAAACACGCACTTGCCATGCCTCTTCCTCTTCCAGCTTATTCGAGGAAGTAGATGCGTCGAGGCAACTCGATGCTTATTCATCGAAGCATCGCTCGTGGCTGAGGTTTTACCACTAAACTACACCCGCATACATTATTTCTTTTCTATCAAGACGAAAAACACGCACTTGCCATGCCTCTTCCTCTTCCAGCTTATTCGAGGAAGGAGATGCGTCGAGGCAACTCGATGCTTATTCATTGAAGCATCGCTCGTGGCTGAGGTTTTACCACTAAACTACACCCGCATACATTATTTCTTTTCTATCAAGACGAAAAACACGCATTTGTCATGCCTCTTCCTCTTCCAGCTTATTCGAAGAAGGAGATGCGTCGAGGCAACTCGATGCTTATTCATCGAAGCATCGCTCGTGGTAGCCGTAATGCAATGACGGGTTTTATTATAGCAAAGCGAAAATGACGGTGCAACGGAAAAATGTAAAAAAAACGACATTTTTTTATGTTTTTGTCGAAATTGTGAACAAAATAGATACCAAGCTGTCCATTTAACACCCTATACCACTGAAAAAAGCATTAAATCAACAGTTTTTCTTATTTTGTTCATATATTTACAAAGCTGGTGGTAAATGTCCGGCGTTTAAATGTAAACTCCGAAATCATGGCAAGCTTAGATAACAGTTAGATTGAACCCCTCAGTCATTCCTTCGCAAACTAAATTTATCAACCAACATAAAATACTAAGAGCTGAGAAGATTCCTATAAAATCAGAGTAAAGTTAAGACCAAATGATAACTATACCTCAAAAACTACACCATTTTGATTCATTGAAAAAATGTGATGAGCGCACTTATCCCATATCTTTTAACTTTCTATAGCACTTTCGTGACTACAGCTCCCATACCTTGCCCATTTCAGAGCTGTCAAGAATTTTTTCAAAGATAAATATACACTTATCCGGTGGATCAAAAATCTGCCTTTTTTATATTACTATAAACAACTTGCTCTTCTAAAAATTCAGCTGATGAATCGTTAAAAGAATCGAGTAGGAGGGAGCGATTAACTCCCGTCCTCTCACACCACCGTACGTACGGTTCCGTATACGGCGGTTCAATTAAGATAATTGACGCAAGTCTTTATAACTTCCGTGAATAGCTGTTCTCTTTATGCCAGTGGTCACTCCACCCTCCAAGAGATCTCCCACGGGATTCACCGCTTCCTCCCTCAAGTGAGGTACTACGTTTTCTGTGTTCATCATGACTCACTGAATGCCAAGGGCTATTCTCTCTTAATTGTTCGGTCCTTCTTAGTTGTTCTAGACCAACTAATACTATGACCTCTGCTGACTTCTGACGGTTCAGCTATCTATCACTAGATAGGTTACCAAGGTTACTTGGCGTGCCAGCCAGACCTCCCCGGGTAAGAGTGTAATCTTTCCTTCCATCCATCTGCTTCATTTACTCTGTATCACCTTCGGCAGAAAGGGCTTTGTTTTGTCTTGCAAACTCACCCAGTGATACCTAGCCTCATATGAAGTTCGTGTTCCGAGAGACCTTAAAGTTTGCCGCTCGCTTCCTTCAGATTCCGCGTCACCACGGACACCCTTGCGTTAAGCTAACTGCTACTTCTGCCTTCGCAGCTCGGGACTTTCACCCTATAGATTACACCCATGCCGGGCGCACAAGTAAAAAATCGACGTTCAAAAACGCCGATTTTCACCTTATTTTTTCAACATTTCAAACACTTGCTCGACATCCTTATCTCCTCTGCCAGAGAGATTAACGATCACAATATCCTTCTTGCTTAGCTGCGGGGCAAGTTTCATCGCATATGCTACAGCATGTGAACTTTCAAGGGCAGGGATGATTCCTTCCAACTTAGATAATTGCTGAAAAGCTTCCAAAGCCTCTTTTCCAGACACCGTAACATATTCTGCCCGTCCGGTTTCCTTCAAATAGCTGTGCTCTGGACCAATTCCAGGATAATCAAGCCCTGCTGCAATAGAGTAAGTCGGCATTGGATCATTATTTTCGTCAAGCAAAGTTAAGCATTTAAATCCGTGAATAACAGCTGGAACACCTTTCGTAAGCGTTGGTGCCTCTTCCGGCTCCACTCCTATTAATCTTACGTTTGGTTCGTCCAGATAATGCGCAAAAGCTCCGATTGCATTGCTTCCTCCTCCTGCACAAGCAATCACTGCTGTTGGAAGCTTCCCTTCTTTTTCAAGAATCTGCTTTTTCGACTCTTCACTAATAACCGATTGAAAATGCTTGACAATTGTTGGATACGGATGCGGGCCGACAGCAGATCCAAGCAAGTAAAACGTGTTTTGGTAATTTTCCACATAATCAGCTAAAGCTGCATCCACCGCATCCTTCAAACGTCCTTGTCCTTTTTCAACCGGTACTACCTTTGCACCAAGCAGCTCCATCCGAAACACATTTAATGCCTGCCGCTCTGTATCGAGCTTGCCCATATAGATGGTGCATTCCATTCCAAACATCGCACACGCGGTTGCTGTTGCAACACCGTGCTGTCCAGCACCCGTTTCTGCAATGATTCTAGTAGCCCCCATCCGTTTGGCAAGCAAGATCTGTCCAATTGCATTATTGATTTTATGTGCTCCGGTATGATTTAAATCTTCACGTTTTAAATAAACTTTCGCGCCCCCGAGCGCTTCTGTGAAATTTTTCGCATATGTCAGCGGATTTTCTCTACCGACATATTCTCTTAAATAATATGCCAATTCTTCATTAAACGTTGAATCGTTTTTAAATTTTTCGAAATTCTCTTCCAGTATGTCCAATGCTCTTTGCAAATCCTTTGGAACAAAGCTTCCTCCAAATTGGCCAAAATAACCCTTCTCAACTGTTTGCTGACTCATCTTACTCATCTCCTCTAAGCTTTTATTCAATTATAGCAAAACATGTTCAAATCAAACACTTATTTTTAGAATTTCTGCCGCTTATTATTTTGCATAGTTTAGCTCCCAAACTACACCGAATTTATCGATTACCACACCATATTTTGAATTCCAAAAAGTATCTTGCAATTCCATTTTGACCTGTCCGTCTTTCGCTAATGTTGTAAAAATTGAATTTATTTCATCTTCTGATTCTAAATCCAATGTCAGCCATATATTGTTCCCCTTCGTCACCGGTGAGAAAACATCGGCAAAATAAAGTACACATGATTCGTTAATATGCAGCTCGGCATGAATATATTTTCCTTCGTGGCCTTTAAACATTTCTTTTCCATCGGATGTCTCTACATTTTTAAGTTCTCCTCCAAATACTTGCTGATAATATTGCAACGCTTCCTTACAGTTATGCAAATAAATATGAGGGATTATTTTTTTCATCTTTTTTACCCGCCTTTGCCAGATTGTAGGGATAAACATTCTTCTCGTCCATTTTACCATAAGGGAATGACACCTTGTTTTTAAGAAGAGGAGTGCCTCCTGTTTCTGTGTAATGATTCAACATCGCATTTTCCTAGGGCCAAGCTACAATCTTTTTTGAAATAGAGCATTACTAGAAACAATTGAAATATTCTAAAATATAAAATGGAGTTAAAAAGCACAGCGTGATGCAGGTTACCTGCTCCGAAATTGCTCTTCAAATTGGTAAACAAGAAACATCTTGTTATATTGTGTAATCTTTCTTAACGAGATACTTAGCAAAAAATTCAAATTATGTAAAAATCAATTTGGAGGACACACTCATGAAGAAGAATGACTACTTTCATTCGAAAAATTACACCGGGAATCATTTACATGTAGACAACTTTAAAGATGAATTTTCCCCTTTCATCGAAGGAATTGCCTGGGAAAGAACTGATGGCACAATGGATTTATTTTTTGATGATTTAAAAGAGGAAGAATTTCAACAATTATTTGTAAATAAAGAGCATTATTATGATAAATTTAAAGGTGGATTTATAGAAAATGTTCAAACAAATGAGGAAGCGTATGAAAAATTTCGTCAATGGGTGGATGAAGTACTGGAACCGTTTAGAAATGGCCAAAAATAAGCGAATGTTCCATTGAAATGCATTTTGCAAAATTCCCCCATATTTTTACTACAAATGAAAGAAGGGATCCTATCACATGAAAAAAGACAGTTGGAATGCAGCTTTGTATGATGCAAAACATTCATTTGTTTCCAAATTTGGAGAGCATTTGCTTGATCTGTTGGAGCCAAAAAAAGGTGAACGTATTCTTGACCTCGGCTGCGGTACGGGAGATTTAGCCTGGAAGCTTTACGAATTAGGAGTTGACGTCGTCGGAATTGATAAATCAGAAAATATGATTAATCAGGCTAAAGCAAAATACCCCGGTTTAACCTTTGAGGTGAAGGATGTTCTAAATCTTGGATACCGCAACGAGTTTGATGCTGTTTTCTCCAATGCAGTTCTTCACTGGATCAAGCCGCCAAAACAGGCCTTAATCAATATATACCAGGCCTTAAAGGAGAACGGCCGTTTTGTAGCGGAATTCGGCGGCAAAGGCAATGTCAAAACGATTACCGATGCCATCCGAAATGAATTCAATCAGTTGGGGATGAACGAAAAAGCAAACCAATTTCCTTGGTATTTTCCAAGCATTGGCGAATATTCGTCGTTAATGGAGGAAGCCGGGTTTCGGGTTGTGTTCGCCTAGCATTTTGACCGCCCAACACCCTTCCACGGGAAGAATGGCTTAAAAAATTGGATAGAAATGTTCGCTGGCAGTCTGTTCAACGATGTTGCGGACGATACCAAAAGTTTTATCATCACGAATCATTAGCATTGCATAAATATAGTTAGAATTTTCTGTTAATTAGCTTTTGTGAATTTGTGCCAAAAAGACAAAACCTAAAGAAAGGTGGCACTGCCCATTTGGTAAATATATACAGTTAAACCAGAGCGACAACGACAAAAGGGAGATTATGGACTGGCTCGCCCATCAAATTTTCGCAACCAAACATAAGCTGGTTTCCACAGAGCTCTCTTTAACCAACGAGTAATTCGAAGTAGGGATTTCTTACTTTTCATCTCCAATTGAATGAGAACATGTAAGCAATACGTGATCAGGGCTAAGAAAATTTGATTTTGAATAGCTGTTTCACTCATTCCATAAAAGTGCTTAATTTCTACGTGTTGCTTGAGCCATTTGAAAAAGAGTTCAATAGCCCAGCGAGATCGGTAAATATCACTTATCTCTTCTGGTTTTAAATCAAATCGGTTGGTGATGAAACGAAGTAAGTTCCCTTTTGTGTCCATAACTTCTAGTAGACGAAAGACATTTTCAGTACGATTTTGTGTGGTACCAATGTAGACCATTTTATCGGATAGAACGTGACAATCATCAGGAAGTGAAAATGTATAGACTTCACGAATGACTGCGTTTTTCTTCAGTCTTGAAACGAAGAAATAGCCATCATCTGTCATCCGGTCAAAACGTTCATAGTCCACATAACCGCGGTCAAACACATACATGGCTTCTTGATCATCCACTAGGACTTCGAGTTGATTTCGGTCATGTTCTTTTGCTGTCGTAATCACTGCTTTTTCAGGATAGACGGTGTCTTTATCCATGAAAACGAGCCGTAAGTGTAGCTTTACACCAGCTTTTGTTTTCCGGAATTTTGCCCATTTATAATTGGTCAAGTTCAACGGGAGTGTACTTGAATCAATGATTTTCAGTGGCATATTCTTTCCGTTTTTATAATGGTACCGTTGAATTTTCCAAACAAGATCCAAGAACAAATTTGCAAGAATTAGTGGGTGGATCTGATTGTTTTTTCGGGATAGCTGAGAGGCACTTATCGATTCAAATCCGAGTGCTTTTTGAAGATCTTCGTCTACAAGTGCATCACTCATTTCCTCTAAGCTCTTAAATTCGAGCAGCTGGGCTACCAATAAAAGTTTAATATAGGCTTCTGTTGTCAGCTTTTTTGTGTAATAGTCCTGTTTCAATTCTTTGACTTGTTCGCTAAGTTTTTGAATATTTATGGGTGAAACCCATTTACCAAATGATGAAATTAGTGTATTCTTGTCCATAACGCTTATCCTTTACGATTGGATTTGGACAGGAACCACCTGTACTTCCATTGTAAAGGATTTTTTTGTTTCGAAATCAATAAAAAATTGAACATTCTTAGTATTTTGAATCATCAGATTTAATTACTGCAATGCTAGTGATCACGAATATAGAAAATAAATTGAAAAACACCTTATTTCAAAACGGGAAGTGGCTTGCAGATTATAAACGGATTCGGGTGATTGGGATGAAAGAATAGCAAAAAGCAAATCACAAGCTGCATAATACATACATTTTTCATTTTGCTATTTTTATCATCAAAATAACCCATTCGCCACTTCTAGATATTGACAATGGCCAAAAATAATGGTAGCATAAAACAAACTAAACTGATAGGTTTTATTTGTTTTACAACATGGGACAGAAAGGAGAATTTTAGATGAGCAATGTCGTCATTATCAACGGGAGCCCTTCACCAGTCTCAAGACTGCACGGACTTACGGAATATGTAGAACACCAGCTAAAAGAACACGCGATAAATGTTGAACATATTCAAGTTGCCGAATTGCCTGCAGAGGATTTAATTAAAGCGAGATTTGACAGCGAGGCGATTTTAAACGCCAACAAAAAAGTAGCGGAAGCAGATGGAGTGATCATCGCAAGCCCTGTTTACAAGGCTGCGTATACAGGCATTTTAAAAACATATCTCGATTTGCTTCCTCAAAAGGGATTTGCAGAAAAAACGATTTTTCCCCTTTTATCGGCGGAACGATTGCCCATCTTTTATCAATCGACTATGCATTAAAACCGGTTTTATCAACAATGGGAGCGAGACATATCCTCGGAGGCGTCTATGCAATCGATGCTTGGGTGGCTCGAGATCAAGATCAATATACGTTATCAGATGAACTGCTGCAAAGATTGGACGATTCGATTAGCGAATTTGTAAAAGCAATCAAGCCAAAAAGCTGAAGAGGAAGTTTTATCAGATACATGGTTTCTTTAACGCCGCCAAGAAATTATTTGGATATATCCATCCAAAATTTCGCACCCCCATATTAAATGTTATACTGGTTGGGTTTATTTCACTTACCGCCATTTTTTAGTTTGGCGACAGCAACATCTTTTATTAACTTGCGGCTTTCTTCGGTATTCCATCGGAGAAAGGCCGCATGATAGAATTGAATGAACTTCTTGTCCACATGCGGTTTTGCCGCCCGCAATGCGAGAAGGATCATTCAACACCACTTGGCCGTCCCTTCCCCAACTTTCCACAAATTGCTTTTAGCCATAGAAAAATCCCCTCCTAAGAAGACCCGTTAAGAACCATTTCTTTTTAGGCAGTCTACCGGTTGGGATAATACCAATTCTTATCTTCTGCCTTCATATTTAATAGGTTGATATACTCCAAAGAAGGCAGCATGGCTTCAGGGCTAATTCATCTCTTTGCAACATAAGTTAAGTTCGTTTTGACCTTTTTGTTCAAGATAATAAAATAGACTGTGACGCAAGCTGTCAACATTGCTATAAGCAAGAAAAAACTGTGAAAACCTGTCATTACATTACCAGCTTGCTTTGGGTTATCAACATTCATCAATTTTGTCAAGGCTCCTTCAACAAAATAATTCATAAATGTTACCCCTAATGCAGTGCCTAAGGCCATTCCAAAATTTCGAAGCAAAGCAATTGTACTTGTAATTATACCTAAATATTGGAATGGTACGTTATGAATGATTAAATTGTAATTTGGAGAGTTTAAGATTCCCATAGAAAATCCTAGTAAACAAAGAAGGAAAACAACAAATATTACAGGGGTTACAGTTGACAACATACTTAATCCTGCAAATGATGCGATCATGAGTATAAGACCAATAATAATGGCGAAACAATGGCCAAAGCGATCCGAAAAGGCTCCGCTGATCGGACCGATTACTGCCAGTAACAATGGATAGCTCATGATCAGTAATCCTGACAAAGAAGGAGAAACCCCAAGAACTCCTCTTAGATAAAAAGGAAGAAGAACTAAAGTAGAGAAGGTTGCCATATAACTGACAACAATAATCAAACTTCCGGCGCACACCATGGGTTGAGACAATATTTTCACATCAATGAATGGATTATTGTTTTTTTGTAACCGCCATACAAATAAAAGAAAACTTAGCATCGCGGCCAAACCAGCGATCAACAGCTGCTTATTTATTTCTCCCTCTCCGATTTCATTGAGCACAAACATAATGAAAGTAATAAATATACCAAACAACATAGCTCCCAAATAGTCAAAAGATTTGATTTCGTGATTCGTTGCATCTTTAGGGATGAATTTAGAAGCTAAAATAAAAGCTGCAATCACAATTGGAATTTGTATCCAAAACATTACCCGCCAAGAAAACCAATTAATCAACAGCCCGCCGACAGAAGGACCAAGCAAAGCTCCAACACCAACTGCTGTTCCGATAATTCCTAAAGCTTTTCCTCTTTTGCCTTCAGGATAATGTTCTGAAATTATCGCTATATTTGCTGATTGCAGCATTGCAGCTCCAACTCCTTGTAAAATCCGTGCCATCAGCAACAAGGCTAGTGAAAAAGAGAATCCCGATAAAACAATTCCTATCCCAAACACAATGTAACCTGAATTATGTATGATCTTCTTTCCGTATTTGTCTGATAAATTGCCCATAACGGGCAAACATAACATAATTGCTAATAAATATCCGGTGACAATCCACTGAGTTATACTTAAAGGTGCTTGAAAATAAAGCGACAAATCCGGTAAGGCAATGTTAACTAAGCCTGCTGAGAAATGGGATAAAAATGTTCCTGGGCAGACGGATAATAAAATGAAAAAGGGCGCTGCTTTTGTTTTGATTGACAAGTCTTTGCTTAAATGAATATTAGCTTCAGTCTTTCTCATCCTTTCATTCACCTGCTTTTTTCCGATCAAAAATTAGAATGTCTTCTCTAAAGCCAGCCAACTATTAATCACTTGATGGGATTGACAAACCGTTCCAAAATATTGATCAATGTTTTTCAATGTCATTTCGTGCGCTTCTTTCGAATATGCAGCCGTACAGTCAGACAAGAATACTATGTCATAATCGAGCATAAATCCGTCTCTGGCTGTTGATTCTACACAAACATTCGTACTTACACCCGCCATGATCAATGTTTTTATTTTCAACGTTCGCAACACCGAATCAAGACGCGTATTAATAAAGGCGCTGTAACGATGTTTGACAACGATTATATCTTCCGGCAGCGGTTTTACTTTATAGAAATCCGCTCCCCATGTATTCTTCCTGCATACCCTTTCTTGGTTAGTATTTTTTAATCTTTTTGTCCAAGTATCTGAATCAGTGCAAGCTTCATGGATGGTTTGAATAAATATTATCGGCACTTTGCACTCCCTGGCGTGAAAAGTCAATTCTTCTAGTGCATTGATCATTTCATCAACCATGGCAACGTCATATCCCTGTTTTCCCAAGCTTCCGGCTGGATCACAAAAATCATTTTGCACATCGACAATAATTAATGCGGTATGCGCAGGATCAACTTTTTTATATAATTCCATTTTCAACATCCTTTCTATATTGTAGAAAAAATAAGGGAGGCGATGTTTCTCCCTTTTATTTTGCTTGTTCTACAAAACTCATATCGATCCAATCATCATATTGGTATTCTTCCTTGAATACACCAGTTTTTTGGACAACATCCATCATCTTATCAATCGATTCTTTACTAATATAACCATCAACACTCCATAAATGATCAGCGTACGCACGATCTAAAGCCGCTTGCAAACTTTTTTCATCTGTTGTCGGAAACTCTATTTTTAAAATTTTCATTGCTAATTCTTCATTTTCATTTACTGCTTTCAATCCTTTAAGCACAGCATTGACAAAACTTTGTACCGTTTCAGGGTCTTCTTCAATACTAGATTTTTTTACACTGAGGACAGAGTAAGGATAATCTCCCAAACTAGGAAACCCATAAAAAGGTTCATCCCAAACACCTTTTATAATCCCTTCATAGATTTGCGGTTCAGCTCCATTGGCCATATCGGCATTCCCATTCTCCACTAAAGAAACAACGGTAGTTGGATCCGCAGGCTCTTCTAATCTCACATCTTTCTCCGGATCTAGCCCAAGTTCCATTAACAGCCAGCGGGTAAGCAGATTGGGACTTCCTCCATAACGGCCGGCAGCAATGGTTTTTCCTTTCAAAAATTCCGCTAATGCTTCTTTACTGTCATCCTTCAACGTGTAATCAGTGGAAGCCATCAAATAAACATTCGCTCGATTTACAACATTTACAACTGATACAATCGGATCAGGGTTCCCTACATTTGCCATAGCATTTGACTCGGGTCCGCCAATGTTTCCCCAAGCATCTCCCCCAACTACTGAAGTGACATGCCCGCCTCCAGTAGCCGTAATCACTTCAACATCCAATCCTTCCTCTTCAAAATATCCTTCATGGATCGCTGTATATAAAGGCAAGTATCCAATCAAATGGACAGGTTCAGCGATTGTAATCTTCTTTAACTCCCCGCTTTTTTCTTCTGCCTGGCCTTCTGTCTGATTAGTTGCCGAAGAACAACCAGCCATTATTAGGACAACCATTAAGAAAAAACTTGTGAAAAATTTGCTATTTTTCAAAAACCTCAACTCCCTTTCTTATTCTTCAACTGAACGGCCTTTTAATAGCCATTTCTCCAGCCAAACCGTCGCAACATACATGATGATGGCCAATACGGACAAAACAACGACTCCAACCCATACCAAATCGATATCCATGACCTGTCCCGCATATAATATCATTCGGCCTACACCTTGGCGTGAACTGATAAACTCACCTACAATTGCACCTGCCAGCGCCAAGGCAATATTGATTTTTAAGCTACTTACAATCCACGGCATCGCTGAAGGAACAACCACCTTTTTAAATACTTGCATTCTTCTGGCTCCAAGTGAAAACAATAATTTTTCCAAGTCTTTATCGACAGCCTTGACACCGCTGTATGCAGCTATGGCCGTCACGATCACTACCATTAAAAAGGCCAAAATCACCTTTGAAAAAAATCCAATGCCAAACATAATGACAAGCACCGGTGCAAGAGCTAATTTTGGGATCGCATTAAATGCAATCAAGTACGGTTCTGCAATGTTTGAATAAAGAGATGACCACCAAAACGATAATCCTAGAATCGATCCTAAAAAAGTCCCGGCTGCAAACCCGATGATCGTTGCACCGGAAGTATAAATAAGATCCTGTAGCAATGTCCCTTCCGTAAATGAAACATAAGTGGTTTGAACGATCGTAGACGGGCTGCTCCAATAATAAGAATCGATTATTCCAAATTTTGTTAATATCTCCCATAAAGCAACAAAAAGAATCCCAACTAAAACTTGCCCAATGGTAGTTAGACGTTTTAATCTTATTAATTGAATTTGTTCATCCTCCACTACAACCTGCTTGTCCTTATTCAACGTCATATTAGGAGCTTCCATTCTCTCAATAATCGGATGCTGAATAGCAAAATTTTCTGGTTTTCCTTGCATTTTGTTCCCTCCTTATTCTACTCTTTTAAGCGGCTCTTCTTCTTTCAACAATTCTAAAATCTCTTGTTTTAATCGGATATACTCATCTAACAACATAGTCTGCTCCTCTCTGGGCCTTGGCAGATTGACGGTTACTTTTGCTTTCAACCGTCCTGGCCTAGGGGAAAGGACATAAATTTCATCTGATAAATAAATGGCCTCATCAATATCATGGGTGACAAATAATACCGTCTTTTTAAAGTCACTCCATATTTGCAAAAGCCAGGTTTGCATCATCAATCTAGTTTGTGCATCCAAAGCCCCGAACGGCTCATCCAGTAAAATAACATCCTGGTCATAAAGCAAAGTTCTCAAAAGTGCCGCCCGCTGCCTCATTCCTCCTGAAAGCTCTCTCGGATAATGATGTTCAAATCCTTTTAAACCGTAGCGATGCAATAAAGGAATGGCCCTTTCTTCCGACTCTTTTTTTGTAACTCCTTTAATTTCCAGTCCTAAAATGACATTGTCTAAAATGGTCCGCCAGGGCAATAGCAAATCCTTTTGCAGCATGTAGCCGACACACCCTTTTTTTCCGATAATATTTTCTCCGTCCAGCAGCACTTCTCCGCTGGAAGGCCTTAACAGCCCAGCAATGATATTAAACAACGTAGATTTTCCACAACCACTTGGTCCGATTAAGCTGACAAATTTTCCTTTAGGGATTTTCATATTTGTCTCTGACAAAGCGATCGTTTCTACTCCATTCTTTTTAAATATTTTGCTGATATTGATTATTTCCAACTTGTACAACACTTTTCACCTCTTTATACTTTTTAATGAATGTAATTATTGTGAAAATAAAAAGACAACCACCAGCAAAGAAAGAAGGCATAATACATCCCTCAAATCTTGTACTGACGGTTGTCCTGCTCTCATTTCATCAATGAGCTCATTTAACCAGTCAAATATTCTTCGACATTTTTATCTAATAGTATCAAAGTCACGCTCATTTCTTTTGACGCAATATAATCCTTTATAATTAGTTGAATCTCAAATCCGAATCGCTCTCCAAAATTTTTTTGAAGCAGCGCTTTGGATTTTTCAATAAGAATTCGATCGACTGTATTGGATAGAGCACCATCCGATTCATCGATAATTTTGAGTACTGAGATTCTCCGATGTTTAGCCAAAATGAGAATATTATTATCGAAAATATTTACCTTTTGTTCAATAACCCCTACTTTAAAAATCATTTGGTTCACTTGATTATATTCTCTCATAATGGCTTGTTTTAAATCGCCTAACGTAGGCGGCAGTTTTTGAGCGATTATATCCTTCACCTCCAATATGTATTGGGAAAACACCCCATTTGCCTTCTTAAACCTCATTTATTTGTCAATAATGTATCACAAGGTTTTTAATAGAGTCTTAACCTTTGTAAGGTAAGTTAACAAATTTTTATAAACATTTTGTGTTCATCTTCATTTTGTTTTTTCATGGCAGACTAGGTGAATTTATTTTTTTAAGCAAGAGGCAATCCGTCGATTATTAAAACTAGTTTAAAGTTTATTGAGGCGCTCTTGTTTGAAATAATTTTATTCCTAGCCCTATAAAAATAATCCCAGTGAATTTGTTTAATAAGTTTGTGACTTTTGTATTTTCTCTTAGTTTTTTCGTAACGAATGAAGCAAAATAGGCAACGATTAAAACCCAAAGAGTGCCTGTTATAATAAACGAAATTCTAAAATAATAAACGGAACAGAGCCATAAGGATTGTTTGTCATAATAAATTGCGGAAGAAAAGAAATAAAGAATAAAGCTACTTTTGGATTTGTAACATTTGTTATGACTGCCTGCATATAGATCTTTCTAAATTTCACATTCTGCAATACCGGAGGATTTAACTTTTAGCGATGATTTTTGAAACATTATTTTGATGCCAAGATACATCAAGTAAGCAGCAACTATGATTTTAGTCACAGTAAATAACACAATTGATTTTGTCAAAATAATCGATAGACCAAAGGCAGCAAATAAAGTATGGATGAAAGAACCCCTTGATATTCAAAGCACAGAGTAAATGCCTGCTTTTCTGCATTGTGACATAATTCTGCTAATGATATACATTGTATCGGTGCCGGGCGTTACATTCATTAATATTGCCATAAATTAACTCCGTAACCCGTTATTCCAAACATTTGCATACCTTCTTTTCAATTTATCATTAATTAACCACATAATAACATCTTTAGAGTCAGTAACTAAACCCCTGCCTTTTTTTCCAGCGGCAGACAGCAAATGTCTACGGAAGATAAAGGAAGCCATTCGTTCTCCCGTAGAAGTTCAAGAATAAAAAACAGCTAAACGAAGAAAGTCTTGCACCAATCAAATTGAATGATTCCACTTTATTAGTGCCGCCATTCCAACATCGCTATCTAATCTCGTGTTCCCCTAATGCTTTTTCTCCTAACCGGGTGCTCCAAGGTGAAAATTTCATTTTTTTGAAATAGAGCATTACTAGAAACAATTGAAATATTCTAAAATATAAAATGGAGTTAAAAAGCACAGCGTGATGCAGGTTACCTGCTCCGAAATTGCTCTTCAAATTGGTAAACAAGAAACATCTTGTTATATTGTGTAATCTTTCTTAACGAGATACTTAGCAAAAAATTCAAATTATGTAAAAATCAATTTGGAGGGCACATTCATGAAGAAGAATGACTACTTTCATTCGAAAAATTACACCGGGAATCATTTACATGTAGACAACTTTAAAGATGAATTTTCCCCTTTTATCGAAGGAATTGCCTGGGAAAGAACTGATGGCACAATGGATTTATTTTTTGACGATTTAAAAGAGGAAGAATTTCAACAATTATTTGCAAATAAAGAGCATTATTATGATAAATTTAAAGGTGTATTTATAGAAAATGTTCAAACAAATGAGGAAGCGTATGAAAAATTTCGTCAATGGGTGGATGAAGTACTGGAACCGTTTAGAAATGGCCAAAAATAAGCGAATGTTCCATTGAAATGCATTTTGCAAAATTCCCCCATATTTTTACTACAAATGAAAGAAGGGATCCTATCACATGAAAAAAGACAGTTGGAATGCAGCTTTGTATGATGCAAAACATTCATTTGTTTCCAAATTTGGAGAGCATTTGCTTGATCTGTTGGAGCCAAAAAAAGGTGAACGTATTCTTGACCTCGGCTGCGGTACGGGAGATTTAGCCTGGAAGCTTTACGAATTAGGAGTTGACGTCGTCGGAATTGATAAATCAGAAAATATGATTAATCAGGCTAAAGCAAAATACCCCGGTTTAACCTTTGAGGTGAAGGATGTTCTAAATCTTGGATACCGCAACGAGTTTGATGCCGTTTTCTCCAATGCAGTTCTTCACTGGATCAAGCCGCCAAAACAGGCGTTAATCAATATATACCAGGCCTTAAAGGAGAACGGCCGTTTTGTAGCGGAATTCGGCGGTAAAGACAATGTCAAAACGATTACCGATGCCATCCGAAATGAATTCAATAAATTGGGCATGGAGGAATTAGCAGACCAATTTCCTTGGTATTTCCCGAGCATTGGTGAATATTCATCGTTGATGGAAGAAGTGGGGTTCCGTGTCGTGTTCGCCCAGCATTTTGACCGTCCAACGCCATTACATGGGGAGAATGGGGTAAAAAATTGGATAGAGATGTTCGCTGGCAGCCTGTTTAACAGTTTGACAAACGAAACAAAAAATCTTATCTTCACAAACGTGGAAAACAACTTAAAAAATGTCATATATAAAAATGGCATCTGGTTTGCCGATTATAAGCGAATTCGTGTCATCGGGATTAAAGAATAGCACGTAAAGAGGCGTCTCATATCTTCGCGAATTGTTGAATCTAAAAGAATGTGAACAATATGTAGCTTTCTCAAAAAAATTTTGGAAAAAGCTAAATCTCCAAGAGCTTAAAGTTGCTTCTTATTTTCTCTTGATTTATGCTCAAATTAAAGGCTATTAGAATAACAACTAAGAGCCTCCATATATTGACAGAATATAAAAATGATGATAGCATAAAGCGAACTATTTCAATAAGATTTATATGTTTTTTTAGAATCGTAGAAAGGAGCATAGTAGTAAATGAGCAAAGTTGTAATTATCAATGGAAGTCCGTTTCCATCATCAAGATTAAATGGATTAATCCAATATGCTGAACAGCAATTGCAGCAAAAAGGAATTGAGATTGATTACATTCAAGTAGCACAGCTGCCTGCGGAAGATTTAATCAAAGCAAAATTCGACAGCGAGGCGATTCTGAACGCCAACCAAAAAGTAGAACAAGCTGACGGAATTATCATCGCAAGCCCAGTGTATAAAGCAGCTTATACAGGCGTATTGAAAACATACCTTGACCTACTTCCGCAAAAAGGGCTTTTGGGTAAAACAATACTTCCGTTGTTTATTGGTGGCACATTGGCTCACCTTCTATCTATAGATTATGCGCTAAAACCAGTGTTATCCACAATGGGAGGCAGATATATTCTAGGAGGCGTTTATGCCGTTGATGCCTGGGTAACCAGAGAAGAAAATGAACAATACAGCTTGTCAGAAGAGCTAGTGCAAAGATTGGACGCAGCAGTAGAGGAATTTGCGAATGCTTTAAATGGACAACAAGCATGATCAGCTCCTAATCAAAACTCAGAGGTTTTTTTGTTCGTTCTTGATTTCGCAAAATTGCCGCTAGTAAATTAAAAGCAGACTGCCCGTACGGTGCAATCTGCTTTTTTCATTATTATTGTTAATGAAAAATGAAAGCATTTTGGGTAAAATATTGAATTTTCCTTTATACAAGATGAAGATTAACGCCACTATTTTCCCATTTTTTGATTTCAATCTCACTTAATTCAGAGCCTATAATTACCGCATCAATTTGATTTGGACTGGCAACAGTATGCAAAGCAATCCTTCCTACTTTCGTATGATCCGTTACAACATAGACGCTCTTCGCAGCTTTTATCATAGAACGCTTCGTTGCAGCAATCTGTTCATCAAAATGAGTAAGGCCAAATTTGTGATGAAGGGCTGGCGTTCCGATGAATGCTTTGTCCACATGGAGATTGCCTAACACTTCATCAGCAATGAGTCCATTTAACATATAGCTTTCCGGATATAGCGTACCACCTGTTACAATAACTTTAATCCCATTTGAAAAACGCAACTTTGCCGCAACATTTATATCGTTTGTAATCACTGTTATGTTTTTTCTATCTAATATCGCTTCAGCAATATGAACGGTCGTTGTTCCTGAGTCTAGTATAATATTTTCGCCATCTTGTATAAACTGTGCAGCACGCATGCCAATTCTTCGTTTTTCCTCGAACTGAACGGTTTCCCGATCCTGAAAAGACGGCTCCGATTTTACTTTATCTTCCTCAATGACAACGCCGCCATGGGTCCTTCTCAATTTTCCCTCTGATTCTAATAGCGACAAATCTCTTCGAATCGTTGCCTCATGGACATGAAAATATACAGCCAATTCAGCCACAGTAGCAAATTTCTTTTCCTTTACGTATTCTACTATTTTTTTTTGCCTTTCAAGAGCTAACATAGTCGAACTTCCTAACAATTTAAATTTTCCTATTCTTATATTATTCTCTTTTCATTAGGAATTCAATCGACTATGTTTTTTCAGCTCTTGTTATTTCGTTTCTTCAGGCAATGTAATAAATTTGGTTAATAGAGCGCTTACAAAATAAAGTATTGCCAGCACCCAAATAACTCCTGCATTTCCTATTGAACCAATTAACAGGCCAACGATAGCAGGACCAACAAAAACAGGCAAGCCAGCGCCTAAATTTAGAACAGACATTGCAGCTCCTTTGTCCTCTTTCACCAACGAAGGTACTAAAGCAGACAACGGAACATATCCCGCTAACAATCCGCCCCATAAAATGGCTACTAAGCCAACAATCCAAATATTACCATTAAACCACTCTGGAAAATAATATATAGCTAAAGTAGTAACTCCGCAGCCAATACCGCCAAAATACATGATGGTATTGCGCCAGCCAATTTTATCCCCTATATATCCAAAAAATAGATTAAATAAAATATTGCTTGTAAAAATTGTCCCCCAAATAGCCAACCATGTAGATGTTGGAATTCCGTGTCCAGCAAGATAAGTAGGCAAAAAAACAGGAAATGCAAACTGCGCAGTAGTATTAATGACACGAACAATGCCGCCTAATAATACTTTCGGCTCTTCCTTGACAATTGTGACACCTTTTATTAGCTCATATAATTTTTCTTTTGCAGAACTTCCTTGTTTTGGTTCTAATTTGTCTTTATTAATTATTAATGCGATTATCGCCCCTAATACGACCCAAAAGATTGATGACCACAACGTAGTATAGTGCCCAAATAATTTGATTGCAACTACGGAATAATAAGCCCCTAAAACATTTAAACCTCCTGTAAATACAAACCAAAACCAGCCGACTGCTGTTCCGAGACGCTCCTGATCGGCACGGTAAGCAATCCATACTAGGAAAGAGTATGCAAACAGCGGGTATCCCAAGCCCCTTAATGCATAAAACGGAACCATCCACCAAATATTAAAATTCGGCAGCCCAAAACTTAAAAATCCAATTGTTCCCAGTATATAAAATAACACCCCTAGCCACATCGTTCTTTTTGTACCAAGCGCTTCAACTAATACTCCGGACAGCCACGAAGAAACAGCGACTGTCACCCCATAAGCCGAAAACAATAGGCTAGTTTGCTGAACTGTAAATCCTTGATCAATTAACCAAGGACTTAGCCAGCCAATTTCCAGTCCATCTCCCATCATGAAAATTAAAATCCCTAAATAACCCCATGCAATCGAAGAAGGTATACCTAATTTTTCAGTCCATTTCACTCCAGTTACTTGTGTCATTATTTTACACCCCTTTTTTTTAGTTCCATGAAAAAGATAAATATGTTTTTTTCCACCCTTTATGTTCAGCAGCTTCATCCATTGCCTTTTTTAAATCTTCTGCGTTTCGGATTGCTATGCTTTTTTCCGGTATCAACTTAGAGAGAGTTTTCTGATAATCTTCATTTAGAAATGCTTGCATCAAAGTTTTAAAATCTTCACTTGAACTTCTGGAACTTCCGTAAAGCTGCAACCCTTTTTCTAATACATCTCTTGTATTAATTGGTACACGCTGCTCTGTCACCCCCATTAAAATCAATTTGCCTTCAGGCTCCAATAAATCAATCGCTTGGTTGATAGCGCTTTCGCTAAACTTGCCACCTGTGCATTCAATTGCAACTGTCACCCCTTTAGCTTCTAAAAAAGGAAAATCGTTAACTAAGTGTACAGTGGCAAAATCAAACTGATTCAGTTTTTCTTCCACTGCTCCAAACACTAATAGCTGGCTTTTAGGAATATGAAAATAATGATATAGCATTGCGGCTGTTAAATATCCTACTGGTCCATCGCCGAACACAGCAATTTTCCCTTTATGAAAATCTTCTTCTTTCAAATGATTCAGTGCATGCAGTGAAACTGAGCATAACTCTGCTAATACAGCAATCTCATCTTTCAGCTTTTCTGGAATTGGTACAACATTTTCGCTTGGCAATACTAAAAACTCCTGACCAATGCCGTCATATCCGCTTCCTAAAAACACTCCAGTTTTACAATAGTTATCTGCGACATTTCTCCTGCAGGATTCACAACAATCTTCTTTTTTCTTTTGCTCTAGTCTGTAACCAGGGATGCTTGGCACAATTGCAACCTTTTGTCCAACTTGTATAAACTCATCTTTTGAAATGACTACTTCTCCAATCCCTTCATGAAATAATGCCATCGGAAGCTTTTGGTTAAGAGCTTCTTTTCTTCTTTTGCCGGTATAGTATCTTAAGTCTGCATGACAAATACTGGCTAAAATAGGCTGGACGACAACTTCACCTTCCTTTACTTTATGTTCAATAACTGTTTCTTTAAATTTTCCAGGCTCTATTAACCTATAAGCCTTTGAATAAATCACATCTGTCATCCTTAATCCTCCATGTTCATTTATGTTCTTTCTTGCTTATTTTTGATTGTTTATAATGAATATAATCCGATACTGTTTAAATTGTCAATATAAATGAACAAAAATATGTTTATTTTTGCTCGATTATATTAATTTTATGCTTGTAAATTTTATTTTATTAGTTTAATATAATCAGTACAATGAAAGCATTTTCATGGAGTGGTTGGTATGGAAAAATATACTATTGGAATTGATTTCGGTACTGAATCTGGGAGAGTTTTAATAGTAAACATTGACGATGGATCTATTAAAGGACAATGTGTCATTCCATATGCGCATGGAGTGATTACAGAGATGCTTCCGACGAACGATGGGACGAGATTACCCAGAGATTATGCTCTTCAGCATCCGGGCGACTATTTAGAAGTCATTATGAAAGGAATTCCTCATGCTATAAAAGATGCAAATATCAGCTCTTCACAAATTATTGGTATTGGCATTGATTTCACCTCATCTACTATGGTCGCAGTAGATGAAAAAGGAAAACCATTATGTTTTCACAAGGAATTTCAAAACAATCCCCATGCGTGGGTAAAATTATGGAAGCATCATGGGCCGAAAAAAGAAACAGAAGAAATGTTCAAATTAGCTTCTTCACATAAAGAAAGCTGGCTAAAAAATTACGGCTACAACATTTCAACAGAATGGTTTATCCCAAAATGCTATGAAGTTTTTTGCAAAGATCGTGAAGTGTATGAAAAAGCTAGCTTATTTTTGGAAGCAGGAGATTGGATTGTTTCACAGTTAACAGGGAAAGTTGTCAGAAGCAATTGCTCGTTAGGCTTCAAAGCTTTTTGGAATGAAAACAGCGGTTTTCCCGTGCAATTTTTCGAAAAGCTCCATCCTGAATTTAAAAACATTGTTTCTTCAAAGTTAAAAGGTAAAATTGGATATATTGGTGAAAAAGCTGGGGTCCTCACTGATGAAATGTCAAGTCTTTTAGGATTGCCGAAAAATCTGCCTGTCGCCGTTGCCATTATCGATGCTCATTCCGCAGTATTAGGAGTCGGTTCATCCAAACCGCATCAATTGACAATGGTAATGGGGACGTCCACTTGCCATATTATGCTGAGCAAAAAAGAAATTCATATACCGGGTATTTCGGGAGTAGTAAAAAATTCTATTATCCCAAGATTATATGCATACGAAGCCGGACAATCCGCTGTAGGCGATTTATTTGGCTGGTTTGCAAAACAAGTTCCGGAATCATTGATGAAAGAAGCGAAAGAACAAGGAATTTCAGTATTTGATTTACTGGAAAAAAAGGCATCTCACCTAGAGCCTGGTCAATCTGGTCTCATTGCATTAGATTGGCATAATGGAAACCGATCTATACTTTCAGATGCAGATCTTTCAGGAATGATTGTAGGACTGACCCTAGCTTCCAAACCTGAGGATATCTATAGAGCATATATGGAAGCTACAGCATTTGGCGCAAAAATGATTATTTCAAATTATGAACAAGCAGGATTAAAAATTAATGAAATATTTGCTTGCGGTGGTTTGCCCCAAAAAAATGATTTACTCATGCAAATATATGCAGACGTTTTAAATAAAGAGATTATTGTTTCAGCCAGCGATTATACCCCTGCAGTTGGCGCTGCCATTCTTGGCTCTGTTGCAGCTGGCAAGGAAAATGGAGGATATGATAGCGTAGAAGAGGCTGTTGAAAAGATGAAACAGCCAA
Source organism: Aeribacillus sp. FSL M8-0235 (assembly GCF_038000355.1). Lineage (NCBI taxonomy): Bacteria > Bacillati > Bacillota > Bacilli > Caryophanales > Bacillaceae > Aeribacillus > Aeribacillus sp. FSL M8-0235. The sequence continues at coordinate 3,036,373 of NZ_JBBOBW010000001.1, forward strand.
TTTTGAAAACTTACAAACCAATTCTCAGCCATGTAGAAAAATATAAAAAATTATTTCAAATATATCAGCAATTACACAATTATTTCGGAATTACGAAAAAAAGTTGGATGAAGGATTTAAAATCTCTTTAATCCGAACATGTCGCCCCAAAAAATATCTGCATGGAAGCATATCGTCAGTGCCGAAAGCAATATGATCATTCATGCTTGAGCAAAAACTGAACACTATATTTTTAGCAGGTTTCTCATTGGAACAACCTGCTTTTTCTTTTCACGCAACAATTCTGCCAATATTTTGTTCAAGTCTGCCAAAAATTCGGCAAAAATCTATTTTGTATTTTTCTAATATTCCGCAAATTAAGCGCTTTCAATTTTGGTACGGTTCTTGCATGATATAAAGTCGAAAAAAATGAAAGGGGTTGATTTGAGTGAAAGCAGCAGTAGTTAACGAATTTAAAAAAGCACTTGAAATTAAAGAGGTGGAAAGACCCAAACTAGAGGAAGGTGAAGTTTTAGTTAAGATCGAAGCATGCGGTGTGTGCCATACGGATTTACATGCAGCCCATGGTGACTGGCCGGTTAAACCGAAATTGCCGTTAATTCCGGGGCATGAAGGAGTCGGAATTGTTGTAGAAGTCGCAAAGGGAGTTAAATCAATAAAAGTGGGAGATCGCGTCGGCATCCCATGGTTATATTCTGCATGTGGTGAATGTGAATATTGTTTAACTGGTCAAGAAACACTTTGCCCGCATCAATTGAATGGCGGATATTCCGTTGATGGCGGATATGCGGAATACTGTAAAGCTCCCGCAGATTATGTGGCGAAAATTCCTGATAACTTAGATCCAGTTGAAGTAGCTCCAATTTTATGTGCAGGCGTAACGACATATAAAGCGTTGAAAGTATCAGGTGCTCGGCCAGGTGAATGGGTGGCCATTTACGGTATTGGAGGACTTGGTCATATTGCATTACAATACGCCAAAGCGATGGGACTTAATGTGGTAGCTGTTGATATCAGTGATGAAAAATCAAAATTAGCCAAAGATTTAGGTGCAGATATTGCAATCAACGGTTTAAAAGAAGATCCTGTCAAAGCGATACATGATCAAGTTGGCGGAGTTCATGCTGCTATTAGTGTAGCGGTGAATAAAAAAGCATTTGAACAGGCCTATCAATCAGTGAAACGGGGAGGCACATTAGTTGTTGTCGGTCTGCCAAATGCTGATCTGCCTATTCCGATCTTTGATACAGTATTAAACGGCGTTTCCGTTAAAGGTTCCATCGTCGGTACAAGAAAGGACATGCAGGAAGCATTAGATTTTGCTGCTCGCGGAAAAGTCCGTCCAATTGTTGAAACCGCTGAATTAGAAGAAATAAATGAAGTATTTGAAAGAATGGAAAAAGGAAAAATCAACGGTCGTATCGTACTAAAATTGAAGGAGGATTGATGATGAGCTCAATTGCAGCCCCTAAATTAAAAGAAAAAGTTGAAAAGTTTTTATCCGGTAAGAAAAAAATGTATATAAACGGCAGCTTTGTTGAAAGCGCTTCAGGAAAAACATTTGACACTCCTAACCCTGCAACGGGAGAAAGATTGGCAACAGTTTATGAAGGAGATGCTGAAGATATCGACCGCGCTGTGAAGGCAGCCAGAGAAGCGTTTGACCGTGGACCGTGGTCAAGAATGAGCGCAGCAGAAAGAAGCAGGCTCATGTATAAACTGGCGGATTTAATGGAGGAAAATAAAGAAGAACTGGCTCAGCTAGAAACATTGGATAATGGGAAACCAATTCGTGAAACAATCAATGCCGACGTACCGTTGGCAATTGAACACATGCGTTATTATGCTGGATGGTCTACGAAAATTGTCGGACAAACAATTCCAGTCAATGGACCGTATTTTAACTATACACGTCATGAACCAGTTGGCGTCGTAGGGCAAATTATTCCTTGGAACTTTCCATTGCTCATGGCAATGTGGAAGCTTGGCGCCGCGCTTGCAACCGGTTGTACAGTTGTATTAAAGCCAGCTGAACAAACACCTCTTTCAGCTTTATATTTAGCTGAACTTATTGAAGAAGCCGGTTTTCCTGCCGGTGTTGTCAATATTGTTCCCGGATTTGGTGAAACAGCAGGTGATGCATTAGTCAAACATCCACAAGTTGATAAAATTGCCTTCACAGGTTCAACTGAAGTCGGAAAATTAATTATGGCAAACGCTTCGAAATCTCTTAAACGCGTTACGTTAGAACTAGGCGGTAAATCACCGAACATCATTTTGCCTGATGCTGATTTTTCAAAAGCAATTCCGGGTGCTTTAAATGGCGTCATGTTCAACCAAGGACAAGTTTGTTGTGCAGGCAGCCGCGTCTTCATTCAGAAGAAACAGTATGACAATGTTGTGGCTGATATGGTATCCCATGCAAAATCTATTAAACAAGGATTTGGACTAAAAGCAGATACAGAAATGGGACCGCTTGTTTCTTCCGAGCAGCAAAACCGAGTCCTTGGATATATTGAAAAAGGGCTGGAAGAAGGTGCTGAACTTTTAACAGGAGGACAAAAACCTTCCGAACAAGGGTATTTTGTAGAGCCGACTATTTTTGCCAACGTTGAAGATTCTATGACCATTTCAAAAGAAGAAATATTCGGACCGGTAATCGCCGCTTTGCCATATGAAGATATAGATGAGTTGATTGAACGTGCAAACGATACAAATTATGGATTAGCAGCAGGCGTTTGGACGCGCGATGTTACAAAAGCTCATTACATTGCTAACAAGCTCCGTGCTGGAACAGTTTGGGTAAACTGTTACAACGTCTTTGACGCTGCAAGTCCGTTCGGCGGATATAAAGAATCCGGCATAGGAAGAGAAATGGGATCCTATGCATTAGACAACTATACAGAAGTGAAAAGCGTCTGGATTGCCCAGAATTAATACAAAATAGGGGAGTGCTCGATAGGCCCCTAAATAATTCAAGTAGAGAAAAACAAATCGTTTTTCTCTACTTGATTTCGTATTTTTGTCTGAAAGTAGCTGGCGGATGCCGGCTACTTTCAATATGTTGTGGTAAGCAATGAATTGTTGCTTGCCACTTACATATTTTGTTTACCTTTTACATATTAAAAGGATTTTTTTATTTTTATATGGAATTATGTATTTATGGAAAAACTGTCAATGTTAAAGGGGGGACATAATGAACATTCATAAATTTGTCATGCCGGAGATAATATTTGGAAACGGTTCCATTTCTGAAGTCGGCAACTGCTGTTTACGTTTGGGCGCATCCAATGTGCTCATCGTCAGTGATCGCGGTATTTCGGAGGCCGGCTGGCTGGATGTAGTCATTGATAGCTGCGTGAAAGCCGGTTTAAAATACGAGACATTCATTGATATTACGGTTAATCCAAAGGATACAGAAGTGGATAAAGGGCGAAATATATATCTTAAATATGGATGCGATTCGGTGATCGGGATTGGCGGAGGCAGCGCTATTGATGCAGCCAAAGCTATTGCTCTGTTAGCGACAAATGGCGGAGTCATTCATGATTATGAAGGCGTCGACAAAATTAAGCATCCCCTCCCGCCTCAAATCATGATTCCTACTACAGCCGGCTCGGGATCAGAGGTTTCACAATTTTCTATTATTTTAAATACAGAAAAACAGAAAAAGATGACCATTATTTCAAAATCATTAATACCAGATATTGCTATTATTGACCCTGAAACACTCGTGACAAAAAGTTCCCATTTAACTGCTTCAACAGGAATCGACGTTTTAACACATGGGATTGAATCGTATATTAGTTTGGCCGCAACACCGCTAACTGATGTTCATGCCAAAAATTCTATATCGCTTGTCGCTAAATATTTACGGCCTTCTGTCGCCTCTAAATTAAATAAAGAGGCGAAAACCAATATGGCAATGGCAAGTTTACAAGCTGGAATTGCCTTTTCCAATGCCATTTTAGGAGCTGTTCATGCCATGTCTCATGCAGTTGGTGGCAGATATCCTATTTTGCACGGCGATGTGAATTCTATTTTATTGCCTCATGTCATGGAATTTAATTATTTAGCAAATCCTCAAAAATTTGCAGATATTGCGTATCTCCTTGGATTAAATGATTGCGACATATCGAAAATGGAAGCAGCCAAAAAGGCGATTGACCTTGTGAAGGAATTAATTCAAGATGTTGGAGCTCCGCAAAGGCTTTCTGAAATTCATGTAAAAAAAGAAGAAATTCCTCAAATGAGCTTAACTGCTTTAAATGATGCATGTATGATCACAAATCCAAGGGATGTCACTGTCGAAATTATTGAAGAACTTTTCAGAAAGGCTTGGTAGAAATGTTGCTAAAAGATCGGGAAGAAATGATCAGCAAGCTGACTGGCGTCCAGTCTTCTAAAAAAAGCTACTATAATGAATTGAAAATCATGGTTGAAGAGCTCAAAAAGAAAAACATGCAGCTAGAGGTGATAAATGAGGTAAATAGAAGCTTCAATATCGATATGTCAATAGATGAAATGCTGAAAAATATATTTGAAAAGCTAAAAGTTTTTTTTCCGCTTGAACGAATCAGTTTATCTTTATATGAACATGATAAGCTGACGCTAACAAATGTATATCCTCCCAATTCTTTATATTTTCCTATTGGATTTGTTTTTCCAAAAAAAGATTCTTTATATTGGCAGGCAATTGAGTCGTCACAAAAAATTTTTTACCAAATGAATAATGATCTTCATTATTTCATTGAAAAAAAGGCGTATCAATCATTAGGTATTCAAAGCGCCTTAGTCATTCCCCTCGTAAGCAAAGAAGCGGCTATCGGTCTTTTAAGCATTGGAAGCAAAAAAATCAATCATTTCGATGAATCGGACCTTGCGTTTTTTCAGCAGCTATCCGATCAAATTGCCGTTTGCATCGAAAATGTCCGTCTTTATCATAAAGTCTTAACAGCCAAAAAAGAATGGGAAGAAACGTTTCGTGCGGTATCAGATATGATGTTTATTACAGATTTAGAAGGAAATATATTAAAATCGAATGATTCTGCAAAAGAATATTTTAAAACCGATCTTATCGGACAGAATATACACAAGTTATTAGAAATCGATAAAAAGGAAGCTACTCAGGAAAAATATCTCTCAGTCAAAGAAAATATTATTGATGAGTTTCATTTAAAAAATCACGTCTTTGAATTCCGCTCATTTCCGATCTTTAATAGGAGCCATGAGGTTTATTCATATATCATCTACATTATCGATATTACAGAAAAACGAAAGATGGAGGCTCAACTAATTCAGTCTGGAAAATTAGCGGCTATTGGAGAAATGGCAGCCGGAATCGCACATGAACTGAACAGCCCTTTAACAGCTATCCTTGGCAATTCTCAGCTTTTATTAAGATCATTCAAACAGGACGACCGCTCCTACAAACTTTTATCAGACATATATTTATGTGGAAAAAGGTGTAAATCCATTATCCAAAATTTACTTACATTTTCGCGTCAAGATGAATATGTGTTCGAAGAATGCTCTATCAATGAAGCGGTGGAACAAGTATTAGGAATTTTTAGCGACCAGTTTAAGCAACAAAATATCATCATTCAACAAGAACTGGCTGAGCATATAGATCATGTGAAAGGAAATATTCAGCAAATCGGACAGATCATTTTAAACTTGTTAATTAATGCAAAGGATGCCTTGGAAGAAAAAAATATACCGAAGAAGATCATCAAGATTGAAACAAAAGAAATAATTGAAGACAACAAAAAATGGATCACACTGTCCATAACAGATAATGGAATCGGAATTCAAAACCAGCATTTGCAGGAAATATTTAATCCTTTTTTTACCACGAAAAGTCCAGGAAAAGGCACTGGACTAGGGTTGTCCGTTAGTTTAGGGATCGCTGAAACACACGGCGGTACAATTGTCGTGAACAGTAAATACGGAGAAGGCAGTGAATTTATTTTAAAGCTCCCAGTTAGACACGAATAGAAAGGGAGATGATTTGCAATGAAAAAGGTACTAGTAATAGACGACGAACGTGAAGTAGGAAACTTTTTTCGACATCTTTTAGAAGAAAAAGGATATGATGTAAAGGTAGGTTTGAATGCTGAAGATTTTTCCAACTTAATTTCGCTCCATTCCTTTGATTTAGCACTAATTGATGTAAAGCTGCCTGGTACAGATGGTCTTCATTTGCTTAAGCAATTAAAAACAGCTCATCCTTCCTGTAAAGCTGTCATTATGACAGGATACAGCACAGTGAAAACGGCTGTAGAGGCCATTAAGAATGGTGCAAATGATTATATTGAAAAACCGTTCGATGATATAAGCCAATTAGAGAAAACATTAGAAGATTTATTAAATAGCGAGAAATTTTCTTCACCAGCAAACACCGACAAACTGGCCGATACGATTGGATTTATTATCGGCAACAATAAAAAGATGAATGAATTAGTCAAGCTGGCGGAAAAAATTGCTAAGAAAAACATAAATGTATTAATTGAAGGAGAAACAGGAACAGGCAAAGAGGTGCTTGCCCATTTTATTCACAACATGAGCTTAAGATACGATCAACCATTTGTCCGAATAAATTGCGGAGCTGTTTCCGAAACGTTATTGGAGAGTGAATTATTCGGGCATGAAAAAGGTGCTTTTACTGGAGCCATTAAACAGAAAAAAGGAATATTTGAAATAGCCAATAACGGTACACTGTTTTTAGATGAAATTGGTGAAGCAAGCCAGGCCATTCAAGTACAGCTGCTAAGAGTACTAGAGACGGGGGAATATTTCAGAGTAGGCGGTGAATCGATCCGTAAAACGAATACACGGATCATTGCGGCCACGAATAAAAATTTGGCCGAGGCTGTCCAAGAAAAAACGTTTCGAGAAGATTTATTGTATCGTTTAGATGTAGTGAAATTAAGAATTCCCCCACTGCGAAACAGAATAGAAGATCTCCCGCTGTTTTTGGATTATTTTCTAAAAAAGATAAACGCTTCACATCTTACATTCTCAGATGAAAGCATTGAACTAATGAAAAACTATAACTGGCCGGGAAATGTCAGAGAGCTATTTAACATTGTCAAAAGAGCCGCAACATTGGCAGATGGAGAGACAGACATAATTACGCCAAAATATTTACCCGACAAATTAAAAACCAGCTTCAGCTTCCAACTAACAAAATTTCCAAAAGCTAGCACAGTTCATGATGATTTAGAAGCTTATTTATCGAATTGGACGAAACATATTTTATCGTTATGGAAGCAGCAAGATGACATCGACCTTGAACAAGTATTGGATTCCATTAAAGAATTAGAAAAACAAATTGGCCGATCATTTGTCCTCAAATCACTTAAAAAACATACAGGAGATCGAAAAAAAACAGCAGAAGCACTAAACATTACAACTCGGCAGCTACGATATTTGCTTAATGAAAAAGGGAAAATTTAAATTAAGCACTTCTTAAATAAATAAAAATTATTGTGAATGAGAATTAAATGCTGCCCGTAAGCTAAAACAAGCGGATCATGAAAGATCCGCTTGTTTTATTAACACATTACTTTTATAGTGAAAAAATCAAGCAAGCTTGAAAGCCGAAAACTCACAGCCATAAAAGCTGATACGGCTTTTCTAAATATTTTTTCACCAGCCCGAGAAATTGGCTTGCCGGAGCTCCATCAATTACTTGATGGTCAAACGTTAAGCTGAGCGGCAAAATTTTTCTCTTTTGAATGGTATCTCCTGAAAACACTGCCGTATCCGCAGCTGTTCCTACTCCGAGAATGCCCACTTCCGGAGGATTCAAAATCGGGGTGAAAAATTCAACGCCGTAAGCCCCTAAACTGGTGATCGTAAAGGTCGAGCCGCTCATTTCTTCGCTGCTTAAATTTCCTTCTCTTGCCTTCTTACTTAGTTCCTTGATATTTTTCGAAATTTCGTTTAAGGAAAGCTTGTCGGCATGGCGCAAAACCGGCACAACGAGCCCGTTCTCCAATGCAACTGCAATGCCTAAATGCACTGAATCATACGTTTGAATCTGCCCATTTTCATACAAACTGTTCATTTGCTTTTGATTTCGCAGCGACAGAATGACCGCCTTAGCTACAAAGTCAGTAATAGTCAATTTTAAATTCTGCTCATCCTGCAGTTCGCTTTTAATCTTTTCTTGCAGCTCAAATAAAGAGGTCACATCGGCTTTCATATGAATCGTCAGCTGTGCTGTCTGATGCAGACTTGTAAACATCCTTGATGCAATCACTTTACGCATGCCAGTGACAGTTTTTACTGCAATATCTTCTTGCTCTTCCGCCGGCTTATTTGTCGGGATTACTACTTCTTGTTCAGGTTCTAAATGGGGGGATGCTTTTTTCGATTGAATCGCTTTTTCAACGTCCGCTCTTGTAATTCTTCCTTTTGGCCCTGAACCCGAAATACTGCTCAAATCAATCCCGGCTTCACGTGCTAGTTTTCGGGCGGCAGGTGAAACGCGAATTGTTGTTTGAGAAGATAAGCTTTCTTCTTTCAAAATGGTTGTCGCCACTTCTTGGACAGCATCGTTCGTTATGTTGTTGATTACCTCCCCTTCTTGACCGATATAGCCAATGGCTTTTCCTACTTCCACTGTTTCATCCTGCTCGGCAGCAATCTCTAATAACACGCCATCTTGCGGTGCTTCGATATCCTTTTCAATCTTATCAGAGCTGATCACCACAACTGGTTCTCCTTTTTTTACTGGATCGCCCTTTTTCTTTAACCACTCTACTACCGTTCCTTCTTCCATGCTCATTCCCAGCTTTGGCATGATAATTTCAACTGTCATGTTTCATCTCTCCTTTGATGAATACTAGAAATGCTATGCGTGTTGATGTCTCCATTCATCAACACGCACAGCTTTTTTTATGCGGTCACGATCGCTTCGTCTCCAATTATTTCAGCCGCTGCCTTAAGCACTTTTTCCGGTGTCGGCAAGTAAAGATCCTCCAGCGCAGGCGAAAAAGGAACCGGACAATGCGGGGCCGTAATCAGCTTAATTGGTCCATCCAGATAATCAAATCCTTTATCTGCTACAAGAGCGGAAATGTCAGCAGCTGCACTGCAGCGAGGATTTGCCTCATCAATGACAATTAACCGGCCTGTCTTCGATACAGAAGATAAAATCGTTTCTTCATCAAGCGGGGACAGTGTTCTCGGATCAATTACCTCCGTTTCGACTCCTCTCGTTTTTAATATGTCGGCAGCCTTCAAGGCCGTGTGCACTTGCTTCCCTATCGCTACGATGGTCAAATCGCTGCCTTCCCGTTTGATATCCGCTTTTCCAAACGGGATCGTATAAAATCCTTCCTCTACTTCTCCTTTTAGGTTATAAAGTGTTTTATCTTCAAAAAAGATAACGGGATCATCGTCAAAGATGGAGGTAAGCAACAGTCCCTTCGCATCCGCCGGTGTAGAAGGAACAACGACTTTTAAACCGGGTATATGGGTAAAAAGGGCATACAGGCTTTGGGAATGCTGCGCCGCCGCTCGAAAGCCGGCACCGTGCATTGTTCGTATCGTTACAGGCACCTTCGCCTTGCCTCCGAACATATAACGAAGTTTTGCCGCTTGGTTCATAACTTCATCTAAGCAGCTGCCGATAAAATCGTTAAACATTAATTCGGCAATCGGTCTTAGTCCTGTTGCTGCGGCGGTAACTGCTGCACCAATATAGCCGGCCTCCGCAATAGGCGTATCCAACACTCTTTCTCTTCCAAACTCTTGAACAAGACCTTTCGTAACCCCCATTACTCCTCCCCAAGCTTCATCGTCCTGCAAATGATCCACATTCGCTCCTCCGGCAACGTCTTCTCCAAGTAAAATAACATTTTGATCTTTGCGCATTGCCAGCTTCATAGCTTCATTGACCGCACCAGAAAAAGAAATTTTTCTTGCCATTTTTCGTTCCTCCTAACTCCTTTGATTTAATAAGATACATAAACGTCCTTTAAAAGATCCTCAGCAGACGGAAACGGGCTTTTTTCAGCAAAATGTACCGCCTCCTCAACCGCTTTTGTTACCTGTTGTTCGATATTTAATAATTCTTGTTCGGATATTAATTGATTGGAAAGAATGTAATGGCGGAATTTTGCAATTGCATCATTCTCCTGTAAATGCTTTTGTTTTTCTTCCGCAGATTTGTAAGTCTGGGCGTCACCTTCAAAATGTCCGTAATTCCGATATGTCTTACATTCAATTAATGTCGGGCCCTCTCCATTTCGAGCTCGTGCAACTGCTCTTTCTGCCGCCTCATATACAGCTACCACATCTTTGCCGTCGACCACTTCTCCCGGGATATTATAGGCCTGAGCCCGATCCGCAATGTTTTTACAGCTGGATGCATATTCAAATGGGGTCGCTTCTGCATATCCGTTGTTTTCCGCCACAAAAACAACAGGCAATTTCCATATAGCTGCAAGATTAATACCTTCATGAAATGTTCCATGATTGTTCGCGCCGTCTCCGAAAAAACAAACTGCAACCGCTCCCGACTTCTTCAATTTTGCTGTCAGGCCTGCCCCAACAGCTAGCGGGAACCCCCCGCCGACAATTCCGTTGGCCCCAAGCATTCCTTTTTCAACATCGGCAATATGCATCGATCCTCCTTTTCCGTTGCACAATCCTGTTGCCTTTCCGTAAATTTCAGACATCATTCCGTTCAAATCACAGCCTTTGGCAATGCAATGTCCATGTCCGCGATGCGTACTTGTGATATAATCTTTGTCATCTAAATGCGCGCAAATTCCTACAGCGACCGCTTCCTCGCCAGCATATAAATGGACAAAGCCAGGCAGCACTCCTTTGCTGAAAATTTCATGAACCTTGTCCTCAAACTGGCGAATTTCATGCATTTTCTGAAATATCCATTTTGCTTTTTCTTGTGTAATGGGAGTAGATGTTGATTTGGCAATCGTCATAAAGATAACCTCCTATTTGATTGGCTTCACTTTTTTCATTTGCAACTATCATGCCAATAAAAAAATGCTTACAAATCAACATTCTTTGTAAGCGCTTTATAAAAAATATTTTTTTCATCTCATTTTGTCCTAATTTTTATCGTTTTGTCGCAAATTAGCTCAATTTATATTTTTTTAATTTGCGATACAGTGTACTTCGAGAGATATTTAACGCAGCAGCCGCCTCACCAATATTTCCATTTGTTTTCTTCAACATATTTAGAATGCGTTCTCTTTCTAGCTGATCCCGATACGACAAATTACCTTTATGAAATGTTTCGGAATTTTCCTGTTCTTGCTCCCAAGCAATCAGCATGGATTTCAAGTGGGAAATGGATGGAATACGGTCTCCATATTCCACTCGTATTCGCTCGAGCACGTTAAACAGCTCCCTTATATTTCCGGGCCAGTGATAAGCTGAAAACAACTGTATGACATCATATGGAAAAGAAATGAGCCAATCATTTTTTTGACAATAATACTCAATAAAGAATGGGATATCTTCTTTACGCTCTCTTAATGGCGGAACGTTAAGCGTGCATACATAAATGCGGTAAAATAAATCTTCACGCAGCTTTCCTTCCTTTACTAATTTGTATAAATTGCGATGTGTTGCAGTTATGACTCTTATATCAACAGGAACGGGCTTTTCCCCGCCAATCGGTACAACTTCTTTTTCCTGAAGCACTCTTAAAAGCGCTACTTGCATTTCCGACGGTATTTCACCGATTTCATCAAGAAAAATGGTTCCGCCGTCAGCCTGAACAAATTTCCCTTTATGTCCCGTCCGTTTGGCTCCTGTAAATGCTCCGTCAACGTAACCAAATAACTCGCTGCCGATCAATTCCTTTGGAATAGCTCCGCAATTTACTGCAACAAACGGCTTATTTTTTCTCACACTATTTTGATGAATCGAACGAGCAATGAGTTCTTTTCCTGTTCCTGTTTCTCCCATGATACAAACAGTCGACTCCGTTTTTGCAACTTTTTCACAGATCTTCAGAAGATTTTGAAATGATAAGCTTTTTCCAACTACTCCTTCAAAGTGATAAATTGTTGTAGGAAATGGAAAAGCTTCATGATGATTCGTCTTCTGCAGGGTAACTTCATAGCCAATCAAATCATGGTAAATGGAAGAAAAAATAGGAGTCTTCGTTTTGATTCGCCAATTTTTATCACAAATTTCTTCAAGCGGTTGATCCATCATGCTCGCGAAGGAAGAACGTAAACAATGGTTGATCCATACAATCTTCCCTTGATCATCACATATCATTGAAGGGAAATGAGGATTTTTCACTTTCGATGAATATTTAAGCAACTCCAACATATCGTCCTTTTTTCTCATGTGAAATTGTTGTTCAATCGTATACGCTGCAGCGACAACAGTGGCTAAGGCATGGTTGGAAAATTGAGAGCAGTCGATGGGGTAAGATAAGTCGATAATTCCGACAAGTTCTTTTTTTTCGTCATAGATCGGCGTGGCTGAACATACCCACTGCTGAGAAGCAAGAGAGTAATGCTCTAACCCAGTAACCGTAATAGGTTCACGAATCCTCAATGTTGTTCCAATTGCGTTCGTCCCCACCTCATCTTCAGTCCACTTCACCCCCTCAATAAATTTGATTGTTTCTGCCTTGTTCATGGCCTGTTTATGGCCGTTCATATACAAAACGTATCCGTTACTATCAGCGAGAAGAAGAATTGATTTCGTTTCTTGAAACACTTTTTCCAAATGTTCTAATATCGGAGCAGCAATTTGAAGCAATCTTTGATTCTTTTTCCTTCTTTCCGTCAACAGCTGCGAATCGAGCACAATCCTTCCTTTTCCATCGTAAGGATCGACATTTTGTCGGCGGCAAATATACCATGACTCTTCAATTCTTTTATTCATCCTCCCATGATCCAATACTCCCTCCCGAACAAAACGGCGCCAAATTTCGTGTTTCAAAGGATCAACGATACTCATTTTTCTCCTCCTTCCCACATTTTCCACCAATATGAACATTCGACTTTTTATGCAAAATTCCTTTTAAAATACGCTAATCGTTGAATTAAAGCTTTTACTGTTGAACAGTTTTTTATTTTAGATAGCGACTTGTCTGGAAAAGTTTTTTAGATAAACGCTTCATAGGTCATCGTGAAAATGAAAACGATCCAAGCGACAGCCATGGAACTTTTCATTGTCAAAATCAGATTATTATGATGCGGTGAAAACAATGAAACGTTGTGTTGACCAAACATTGATTAAATGGTTTTTCGTCATAATCAAATATATGAAACTGAAAGACTGAAATTCTGGAAGTATCTTAACATTTGCATTTCGAGGATGTTAGTCATTCAATATTTTCATGCAGTAAAACGTATAGGCTTATCTAGCGAGCAATATTGACATACAATTTTCACCTTTAAGTTCTAGTAACAGGAAAAAAACTATTGAAGTTGATTTTCATTCCCAATATAATTGAGAATGAAAATCATTAATTTGAGGGGTTGTTGATCGCATGAAACGCTATAAATTGCCTGTCATATTATTTTTATCAAGCAGTTTGTTGTTTAGCTGTTCCCAATCAAATGAAAGTTCAACAACGGAACCGGCAAAAAAAGAGACAGCGAAAGAAAGCTCCCAAGTTGATTTAAATCAAATATCTACAGATTATCGCACGTTTGCGATCGCTGAAATAGATGAATTTGTTAAAAAGACAGAAGAGTTTGCCAATGCAGTGATCGCTGGGGATGTGGAAAAAGCAAAAGAACTTTATGCGCCGGCTCGCATGCACTATGAGCGTTCTGAACCGATTGCTGAAGCGTTTGCAGAACTCGATCCGAAAATTGACGCTCGTGAAGGTGATGTCCCTGATGCAGAGTGGGGAGGTTATCACCGGATTGAAAAGGGACTCTGGGTTGAAAATACGACGAAAGGCTATGAAAAATATGCTGAGCAGCTTATAAAAGATGTGAAGCTTTTGCGCGCAAAAGTTGAAACTGTCGATGTGACACCCGACCTTTTGATCACCGGCGCAGTCGACCTTTTAAATGAAGTTTCAACATCAAAAGTTACAGGGGAAGAGGATCGTTATTCCCATACAGATTTATACGATTTTGTTGCCAATGTTGAGGGTGCTGAAAAGATTTATGAATTAATGAGCCCTGCCCTTAAGGAAAAGGATGAGGCGCTCGCTAAGGAAATCGAACAGCGGTTTCAAGCAGTTTATGCACTTCTTGACAAATATAAAAAAGGCGACGGGTATATTTCATATACTGAGCTAACCAAGGATCAAGTAAAAGAATTGAGCCAATCGATCAATGAACTGGCAGAGCCTCTTTCTAAACTAGGGGTTGTACTGGAGGGATAGCCAATGTCTGAACCTGATAAAAAAGAAACGACATCTGTCTTTAACAAGAACGTATCAAGACGAGATGTGTTGAAGGCTGCGGGCATCGGAGGAGTCGGCGTGCTAATCGGTGCATCCGGCATTGGTGGAGCGCTAGCATTGGCTGACGTGTTGCCGACCTCTCAAAAAAAAGAAAATACAAATGCGGTTGTTCCGTTTTACGGAAAACATCAGGCAGGCATTGCAACTGAAGTGCAAAACCACATTTATTTTGCTGCTTTTGACGTGACGGCTGAAGGCAGAAACGAGCTTATTCAGCTATTTAAAGAATGGACGAAGGCTGCCGCAGCTATGACAGAAGGCAAATCGGTTGGAGATCCAGCTAATAATAAATACCTTCCTCCAGATGATACGGGGGAAGCTGCAGGACTTAATGCGTCAAATTTAACCATTACTTTCGGCGTCGGCCCGACGCTTTTTACAAAAAACAACAAGGATAGATTTGGTTTGCAAAAAAAGCAGCCGGATGAACTAAAAGAACTGCCGAAGTTTCCGCTTGATTCATTGGAAGAGCAGTGGACAGGCGGAGATCTTTGTATTCAAGCATGCTCGGATGATTTGCAGGTTGCCTTCCATGCGGTTAGAAATTTAGCGAGAATTGCCCGCGGCAAAGCGGTTCTTCGCTGGGCACAGGCCGGTTTCCAGCGTACAAAGCAAGCGAGTCCGAAAAAGGAAACGCCGCGAAATTTATTTGGCTTTAAGGATGGAACAGTGAATCCAAATGTGAAAAATTCTGCTGAAATGAATCAATACGTTTGGGTGCAGCCCGGTGACGGACCTGATTGGCTCGTGAACGGAACGTATTTAGTAGTAAGGCGGATTCAAATGTTTATCGAAGTTTGGGATCGGACTACTTTAAAGGAACAAGAAAATACGTTTGGCAGATATCGGGATTCAGGTGCATACCTTGGGCAAAAAAATGAGTTCGATCCGCCGGATTTTGAAAAGAAGGATGAAAACGGAGAATACTACATTCCAATGACCGCCCATGTTCGAGTCGCTCACGGTGACGGAAAACAGAAAATTTTGCGCCGTTCTTATTCATATGCGGATGGAATAGATGCAAAAACTGGAACATTTGATGCCGGATTATTGTTTATCAGCTTTCAGCGCAGCATAAGCAAGCAATTTATCCCAATTCAAAAGCGGCTTTCGCAAATGGATGAATTAAACGAATATATCGTCCATCGAGGAAGTGCCGTATTTGCCTGTCTTCCTGGAGTAAAAAAAGGCGGATATATTGGAGAAACGTTATTTTCATAATCCCTTTCTCTCTTTCATAGGAGTTGAAACTGATGTATAAAAAATTAGGGCTTATTGCCTTCGCAATTCTTTTCACAATGGGTATTTTCTCAAATAAAGCCGTAGCCGCAGAGACCCTTGATGATTTATATGTTTTGATAGGCGATGCCATCATGAAAACAAAGGAAGCGAACTGGGATGTCGTACAGGACAATTTGGAACAATTCTCACAGCAATGGAACGAAGTAAAAGCAGTTGATAGCAAAAAAACAGCTGAAGTCGATAAACAGTTAAAAAATGCGAAAAACGCCCTGGCTCAATCTGAAAAAGATGCAACGAAAATAAGTGAAAATTTGTCCGCTTTATCAAAAGCGCTTACTTCGTACGAAGAAGAACAAAATCCGACAGATCCGCAAAAAGAAAAAGAAAAGCTAAAACAGATGTATCAATTTATTGATGAAATCGAAAAAATGATTCAAAATAATAATTTTGATCAGGCGGCCATGAAATATCAGCAATTACTCTCCACTTGGACGGCAAACGAGAACATTGTTCGTACCGAAAGCGTTGTTTCGTATGGCGAAATTGAAACACAGCTTGCTTTGTTAAGAATTTCACTGACGCAAACTCCGCCTGATCGAGAGAAGGCTTTAAAGAGCCTCCAGGATCTGACAGCTTCTATTGAAAATTTTTTAAGCGGAAAAAATGCGGGGAAATCCGCTGGAAATGAATACACATTAAGTGATGTAACAGATTTATTGGAAAAAAGCGTACAGTCGCTAAAAGATCATAACCCATCCGAGGCATCAGAACATTTAAACAAAATATTGCTTATATGGCCGGTAGTTGAAGGGGAGGTTCGGACAAAAGACTACTCCCTATACAATCGCATGGAAACTGAAATTCCCTCCGCAATCAGTTTATTGCAGTCTGACAATAAAAACGTAGAAAAAGCTCAAACGATGATTAGTGAATTGTATGATTCCCTTCAGCTCATCGCAGCCAAAACAAGCTATACGTATATAGATGCTATGCTTATTTTACTGCGTGAAGGATTTGAAGCTCTTTTAATCATCGCCGGTTTGCTTTCATTTTTGAAGAAAACGAATCATGCCGACAAACAAGGTTGGATTTGGATCGGCGTTTTATGCGGCATCATTTCTAGTGCTATTCTAGCTGTTGTCATGAACATGTTTTTCTCCAAAATAACTGTTGCCGGAAGCCGCGAATCGATCGAAGGAATCGTCGGCATCACTGCTGTTGTAATGATGCTGACGGTTGGCGCTTGGCTTCACAAAAAGTCAAATATCGCCCACTGGAATCAATATATTAAAGAGCATCTCGGACACGCATTGGCAAAAGGAAGCTTGTTTTCCATGGCCTTGCTAAGTTTTCTCTCAATTTTTCGCGAAGGTGCCGAAACAATTATTTTCTATGCCGGAATGGCTCCGTCGATGGAAATCAGCCAGTTAATTTTAGGAATCGCTATCGCCATGGCGATCTTAGTGATCCTCGGGTTTATTATCATCCGCTTTAGTTCAGCGATTCCCGTCCGGCCGTTCTTTATGGGCGCAACACTGCTTATTTATGTATTATCATTCAAAATGCTCGGAATCAGTATTCATGCCATGCAGATAGCAAACACGCTGCCAACACATTCATTGCCGAATGTTCCTTATATTGAACCAATCGGTTTCTATCCGACGATTGAAACAGTAGTGCCGCAGCTGCTTCTTATTCTTATCATCATCGGCGTAACGATGTATGTGAAAAAAACGGCTGTAAATGAAAAGGCAGTTGTTGAAAAATAAAGGAGCTTAAAAGCTTCAATAAAAAAATGTACTTCGGTGAATACCGCAGTACATTAGCTGAATGCACGAGGTGCTAGTTGAACTTATTATTGTTCGACTAGCACCTCAATATTTTTCATTATGGAGTTAATTTTAAATCCGCCCAGTGCGGGTGTGCCTCAACTCTACGCTCCATATCACGGAACGCATTGAGTGAACGTCTCAGCTTACTATAAGCGTCGCCGCCTTCACTCCAACCTAAGTAGCCGATCATTCCGTTATAACCGATCTTTTTTAACTGTCCAAGCAACGCAAAATTATCTAACTCCCCAACATCCAAAGGCTCGATTGTTGCCACTCCGCCAAAACCGTGCGGATTGCGGCTGCTGCCGGACATGTTTACTTGTTTTAAGTAAGGAGCTACCGCTTGAATCGTTCCTTTTAGATTTGTTCCATCTGCCGCATACCAATGGTAGCCGCAAAAGACAATTCCAAGATTAGGATGGTTCAGGCGTTTGCATAGTCTCACTGCATCTTCATGGCGTTCAATCCAGAAGGATAGATGCGTGTAAAGCAAAATGTTAATATTTCTTCGTTCGGCAATCTTCAATGCTTTTTCCAGTCATTTTACTGCGATGTCGTCCCCTTTTGGATCTGAAGGGCGGATATGCTCTCCGACAGATTGAATCGCCAGCTCAACCGTGCTGCACCCTTCCATAATCTCCAGCATCTTTAAAATGCCTGCATTTCTTGGATGGTCCTCGCCTAGTGAAAGATCTAACACAACGTACACGCCTGCGACGTCCAGCCCATATTTCTCCTTAACGTTTTTGAGCTTTTCTACATCTCTCCATCGCTCTCCGTGCCAGACGGATAAATGGGTTGCGTCATAGCCAATTTCCTTTAACATTTCACATCGAGCTTCAAAACTATAAATACCCATTGAATTATAGAAAGCAAAATCCCATTGCGTAAAAAGGGTAAGCCATTTTCTAATTTCTCCCTTCCTTTTCCATTGAACGGTACATTACAGTGATTTCAACGCTTCGCTAATTTCTTTATCTCCTGACATTAAATCGAATGCTTTTCTATACGTATTTGGTTCATCAAGAGCTTGAACAATCGTTCTTGCTACATCCTCCCGAGGAATGTAACCAACAGGTAAGTTTTCGGCTGCGGTAACCAGTCCTGTACCTTTTTCATTCTTTAGATAACCAGGACGAATAATCGTATAATTTAGGCCGCTATTCATCAACACACGGTCGGCATAATGTTTGGCGACATAATATGGCTTAAGGTTTTCCGGCCAGTTCTGACGATTATGGGCTTGGAATGAGCTCACGATAACAAAACGTTCAATTCCGATTTTTTCAGCAGCCTCCATGGCTTTTACAGCGCCGTCTAAATCTATCAGCAATGTTTTATCAGCCCCTGTGTGTCCCCCTGAACCAGCTGAAAATACGATCGCATCGCAGCCTTTGGCCGCTTCGGCAATTTCATCGACAGTGCCTTCCAAATCAGCGAGCACCGCTTCAATTCCTTTTTTCTGAAAATCCTCCAATTGCTCTTGCTTTCGAACCATTGCACGAACAGAATGCTGTTCATGCGCATGAAGCATATTTACTACTTGTTGTCCTACTTGCCCGTTGGCTCCAATGACCAAAACTTTCATCATATCCATCCTTTCTCATATTGATGGTTTTTAAATTTTCTTATCATGTTAAAGCAGGGAAATGCGGAAGCACATACTCGCCTAATT
Source organism: Aeribacillus sp. FSL M8-0235 (assembly GCF_038000355.1). Lineage (NCBI taxonomy): Bacteria > Bacillati > Bacillota > Bacilli > Caryophanales > Bacillaceae > Aeribacillus > Aeribacillus sp. FSL M8-0235. The sequence continues at coordinate 3,055,553 of NZ_JBBOBW010000001.1, forward strand.
CTTCAATCACTTCTTCGACTGGACGCTGTCCATATTTTAAGTTGATGATGACATGGTTCACACCTGCATCCTGTAAAGCTCCAAGAAATTCGATTACGAAATTTCGTCCCGTACGGAATCCAAGATGTATCGGAATTGGTACATGATTTGGATCTTCCGTTAAGTCAATGTAAAGAGATTGGGAAAATGGCTTAAATTCTTCTGTTATCGAACGCCAATTATCGATTAATGCTTTTTGAAACTTAATTCCACGCGGATAGTATATCCATCCATCACTATGTTCAGCAATCCATTCAGGAGATTGTCCACTGTGACCTGTTACCATTAATGGTATATCTGACAATTTTGGTTTTGGCAGCATATCTCCACTTGTCATATGCACTCGTGTCGTGTTAATCGTCGGAAAATGGTCACGCCAAACCTTTCTTATAGCAGCTACTGATTCTCGGAATAATTCGCTCCGTTCTTCTGGATTCACAGAAAATGCTGGAAACTCGATTGGACGGTCACCAGTTGCGACGCCGAGAATGAGTCTTTCACCAGATAATCTGTCTACAGAAGCTGCCGCTTTTGCCACATGAAGTGGGTGACGCAGCGTTAAAATAATGCTTCCAGTTGCTAAAGCAATCTTATCGGTGTGAGCCGCAACATACCCTAAATACGTAAACGGATCATACATTTGTCCAACATCTCCGAAATTTGGATCGCGCAGCGGCACATCTCTCACAAACAATGAAGCGAAATTCAGCTCTTCTGCTCGTTTTGCCAGCTTCATTTGCTTTTCGATATTCATCTCAGGGACGTCTCCCCATATACGATTCAATCGGAAAGAACAGCCCTAAAGTCAGTTTGTTCTCTTGATACATGCGTGAATACCCTTTATGATTTTTAAATTTTTCCATTGTTTTTACCACTCCTTAAGAAAAGGTGGGCCGTATATAAAGGAAAGGCCCTGTTTAAAATAATTTGTTTTACAGATATGAACAATATTTATAATTTGTACAAAAACATATATTATATCTGTAACGAACTTTTTATGATGCAGCCGCGGCAATAGCAGCATCGTCTTTTATCACTTTGTCAATAATGGCGCTGCCAAGACAAATCTCACCTTCATAAAATACCGCTACTTGCCCTGGTGTCACAGCCTTAACTGGTTTTTCAAATTCTACAAACACCGTTCCATCCGGACGAATATGGACACGCACCTTTTGATCCTCTTGACGGTAGCGGAATTTAGCTGTACATGCAAACGTACTAAGACGAACATCCCCATTTATCAAGTTCAGGTTTGATGCAATCAGTCCAGTAGAGAACAATGCCGGATGGTCTTTGCCTTGAGCAACAAGTAAAACATTGTTGTCTAAATCTTTATCGACGACATACCAAGGTTCTCCTGTTCCTTTGCCGCCGATGCCAAGCCCTTTTCGTTGGCCGATTGTGTAATACATTAAACCATCATGAGTACCGAGCACTTCTCCATCAAGCGAACGAATTTCTCCAGGCTGTGCCGGCAAAAAATTCTTTAAAAAGTTTTTGAAATTTCGTTCTCCAATAAAACAGATTCCGGTACTATCTTTTTTATTGGCGGTAAAAAGGTTTAATTCTTGGGCGATTTTTCGCACCTCACCCTTCGTTAACTCACCCAGCGGGAACAGAACTTTAGACAAATGGTCCGATGTTAGCTGGCTAAGAAAATACGTTTGATCTTTATTCGCATCTTTTCCACGCAGCAAGGTGATTTGGCCATTTTCTCTGTTGATTCTTGCGTAATGACCCGTTGCGATATAATCCGCATCAAGTGAAAGAGCATAGTCAACAAACGCTTTAAATTTAATTTCAGTATTGCATATTACATCTGGATTCGGTGTTCGGCCTCGCTTCAGCTCATCCATGAAATACGTAAATACACGATCCCAATATTCTTTTTCAAAGTTGACGCCATAGTAAGGAATCCCGAGTTGGTTGGCAACTCGTTTAACATCTTCATAATCCTCAGCTGCCGTACATACACCATCATCATTCGTATCATCCCAGTTTTTCATAAATACCCCGATGACGTCGTACCCTTCTTTTTTAAGAAGGTAAGCAGCTACAGAGGAATCCACTCCTCCAGACATTCCGACGACTACTCGTTTTTTCTTCAACATCATTCACCTCCTAAAACTGAAACGTTTTTGATTACAGTTTTATTTAAAAAAAATTTTTGCCGCAACAAACTATTTTGTTTCAGGCATGAAACGAACTTTTTGAGCTATTATTATGAATTTCATTAATGATATCTTGGACTGTCACACCTTTTAAATAGTTTAAAAAATGTTCTTCTGCATTATGAAAAATACGAATGAGTACATCTGACAGATGTTTGCCTATTATACAGTTGTCATTGGAATCGGGACATTTCGGCACAAGCGTTTCCTCACTAGTGATTCTAAAAATTTTGTCTAACGTAATTTGTTCAGGCTGAGCGTTTAACGAAAATCCGCCCTTTGCCCCTTCTTTAGAAGCAATTATATTTTCTTTTCTTAATATGCTTAAAATTTTTCTTAATCTTACTGGGTGGACAGAAACACTTTGAGAAATGTCTTCACTGGTTACTCGCTGATTTTGCTTTTCAGCCAGATACGCAACGCAGTGAACGGCAATCGAAAAATCGCTATTCATATTGAACCTTCCTCCTAAGTGTAATAATAATGATTACAGTTTATATTGTCAACTTAAAATTACTTCTTTTCATCAGCCGCAAATAAAAAATTCGGATCATTGGCCTAAACTTAGTGTCGAGTAGTAATGATAATAAGCGATATAAAGCCCATTAGAAAAAAACAAAAATTAGCATTTTAATCATGATTCCATTCAACTATATGAGCTGCGATTGCTGAAGCTTTGCCAGAGCATCGATTCATTTCCAAACGATCAAAGTTAGTCATGTACAGTGTTTACATGTAGCGCAACGATTAAAAAATTCTTTGTAAAAAATCTTCACATTGGCAGAAACCTTTTGCTATTTCATTATAGACATGATCGATAGATTTACTATACAATTATCTGCTCATTGTGTCTATATAGACTGACATCAGAGAGCAACCTGCTAGTTAAGAAAGAATACTATCAAAACAAATACTCCTCTTTGAAAAGTGAATCTCAAAGAGGAGCAGAGAGCTTTCATTTTATTTTTTCCACGCTTATCCAGTTGGCGGTATTTAGAGTTCCATAAGTACGGAAAGTTTTATCTTGCATAAGTCCGAGTAATCTGCTTCCAATCTGGTGCAAAAATTACGGAATTTCCATGCGGTTTTCGCCTAGTTTATACTTTTGCTTGTGCAAACCCCGTCTAAATTTATTGAGACGCTTTCGTTTGAAATAATTTTATACTAATCCCTATAAAATCACCCCTGTTAAACAGGCATCGTTCCGAAACTCTTCGCCTAATTAGTGATTAAGCAAAACCGGTGATAATCCGTAATTTGCAGCATTTATGTATTCAACGAGAAAGCAGTATCATAACAATTCTGAAAATAAATAACAACAAAAAAAGAAAGCTTCTTATGGAAGAACTTAGTCTAAATTATATTGCCTAACTTTGTAATATGGGTAGTCCATTTGTTTTTGAATGCGAAGAACAGCTTCTCTGCCTGCAAGCAGCTCACAAATAAATAAACCGAGATCCACCGATGTTGCGACCCCGCCGCCAGTAATAACATAACCGTCCTTCACAATTCGATCTTCTATAACTTCTGAACAATAAGATCGAAGTAAATCATACTCATTTGGATGGGTCGTCGCTTTCTTTCCATCAAGAAAACCAGCAGCGCCAAAAAGTATGGAACCTGTACAAACGGACACTTTATACGTCGCATTGCTGCCCGTTTTTAACCATTCGATAAATTCAGAATCATGCAATAATTCTCGAGTACCGAATCCCCCGGGGACAAATAACAAATCATACTGAGATAAATCAGGAGCCACTTCTTGAATCTTAACTGTAATTCCCCGATCATCACTTATTTCATCTTTCATTCCACACAAGGTCCAGCTTAATTCTTCATTAAAACCCATTGTTTTCAAGCGTGTTACCCCATCATAAAAACCTACAAAATCAAGAGCTGTCATTCGATCAAAAAGAATAAATGCAATTTTCATAGAATACCTCCAAAAATTGAAAAAATTGCCTAACTTATTGCTATCATACGGCATTGCTTTTCATACTTACAAGCTTTTATTTTGTCTTTCAGCTGAAATCTCTCTGAATAACTTTTTCTCTTATCCATTCATCGTTCGCCAAATTTATTGTCTGCTAAAGAATATGATTGATTTTCGTGAAGTAAAGGTATATCAAGTTGGGAGGGATTATTATTTAAGAAAGCTGTTTTTATGTGTGTATGAAAGGAAAGGGTGTTTATAAGGAATTTACAATTGAGTTGAAAAACGCCCGCACGGTATGCAAACAGGAATTGATATCGGCTGTCTTAAGACCTCTCTTTTATAAGATACGATTATAAAATCAAATGTCTAAATTCATTGAGAGATCAATAGGGTAGAAAAGTGATGCAATATACGTAAGAGAAAAAAATGGAACTCCATATGTTTATTTGTTTATCTTTATAATTACCTACAATAAATTCTCTTTTCACTTTTTCATCACTATACTACCAGCAGCGCAGCAATCTTTATTTTTCAACTCAAATTTATATATCAATGATTTTCAACAACTTCTTCAATAATTGAATTTCCTTCCGTTTCCTTATCATCGAGCCATTTCCAATTCTCATACAGTCTAATTCGCCCATCTGGTAAGATTTTTGGAGTAGAAGTACATTTTCCGCCCCTAATCTCGTTTTTGATATTCACATGGTTATACCTAAACTCTAAGCATCCATCTTCTTTTACTATCCCAATTAAGAATCCTTTTATAATTTCTCCACCGCTATACGTTGCTGAGATTATATTTCCTTCTTGTTTATATTCAAAAAGCGTTTCTGAAGAAACTTCTCCATTATCTGTATTTTCAATTGAAACAAACTTGCGGCCATTATAATTTATCACAAACAACGCTCCTCTAATTTTTAATTTTCACTATTTTACCACATGTTTTATCCTTTTTTAGCCATCAAATTTATTTTCTCATGTTCAACTATTTCACAAGGGATACTTTGAGAAATACTTAATCAGATTTTCTAGTGCGGAATCGTGTCAAAAAGGGATTCCTACATTCAGCAGGAATCCTTGATACATCCAATGCCGAACTTAAATTTTAGTACAAGAAGGCGGGGTTATCGCTTTGCCTTTAGCTTCTCCGGATTCCTTACTTTCGTTCCCCCGAGTTCAGCAGAAGTTAAAAGTAGATCTCCATTTTTGATACCGCTTTTACTTTTAATGAAAAAATTATTCTTGAGTTAAATAATTGAAATGTTTATCAGTGATATATGTTAGATCAGTAGCGTTGCATAAAAAATAAAAACATTTTATGCAGAATTTTCTGAATAAAATATTTTATGATAAACGAAAAACAAGGCAGTAACCAACTAAAGGTGATCACTATCCATTTGGTAATAAATGTATTTGTTTTATTGTTACATGGCTACTGCGCTTCGCCGACTTTTTTCAACTCATTCCCGTTGAATTCGTTCCACCCACACGGTACTTGGTTTCCAAAGAAAAACGCGAAGCCAACGATAAATCTGGGTGAGAGAATGTTTCGATTTCATTTCAAGTTGAATAAGAATGAGTAAACAGTAAGAAATCAGAGCTAAGTAAACCTGATTTTCTACAGCTTCTGGACTCGTTCCATAAAGATGTTTGAGTGTTAAACGTTGCTTAATCCACTTAAAAAATAGTTCAATGGCCCATCGAGAACGATAGATATCACCAAGTTCTTCTGGATCTAGGTCGAATCGGTTCGTAATGATTCGAATTCGATTCCCGTCCGAATCGAATGTTTCGATTAATCGAAACACATTTTCCGTTCGTTTTTGTGGTGTCCCAATGACCACCATCGAATCAGATAAAATAGAGGAATTGGATGGGACAGAGAACGATTCAAGAAATCGAACATAGGCATTCTTTTTCAGACGGGAGGCGAAAAAGAGGCCTTTATCACAGTAATAATCGAACTTTTCGTAGTCTACATAACCACGATCAAACACGTACATGGCATCTGTTTCGTCGATCAGTTGTTCCATTTGTGTTCGATCATTGTTCCCTGCTGGGGTCATGACCATTTTTTCCGGATAAACCGTATCTTCATTGACAAACACCAGTCGTAAATGAACCTTAATTCCCGACTTCGTTTTGCGAAACGTAGCCCATTGATATTTTTTCAGATTCAGTGAAATGGTCGTAGAATCCACGATTTTTAAGCCACTCACCTGACTGGAGGAATTCGTGGACATCTGGCGGATTTGATTCACTAAATCCAGAAAGATTTCTGCGAGCAATTCGGGTTTTACTTGGCGATGTTTTCGAGAAAGTTGTGAAGCACTAATAGATGTCAATCCTAATTCTCGCTGAAAATCATCCAGTAACGCATCATCGGCGATGGCGCGCAGTCCTTCTCGTTGTTGAAGTTGAGCATGCAAAAACAAAAGTAAATACGCTTTTGTGGTTAATTTTTTCGTATATTTATCTTGTTTCATCTCTTCAATTCTTTGTGTAAATTTAACAGAATTGAGAGGAGTGACCCATTTACCAAATGAAGAAAATAGTGTATCCTTGTCCATAGGCTTCATCCTTTATATTGGATTTGGACAGGGACCACCTGTACCATCCATTATAAAGGATTTTTTTATGGACTTTTTTCAATTCAGAATTTTCGAATTAAATTAATGCAACGCTAGTGATGTTAGATCAATTCCAAAATTCATCTTATTTAAAATAGGTTTAATATATTCTATTAAATGTGCACCAGTCTCAAAATGATCAGGAAATTTACTAATATAAAATGAATTGTTATTGTCACAATTTGGCTTATGCTCCACTAATCCTTCAATTACTTCAATAATTCGACCGACAATATTTTCTTCTAATTTTTCCTCTGAAATTATTACAGTGTGGATATAATTCTCCGCGCCTTCAAATGAATTTTCATCCTCTATTTCCTTTAAATTTGGAAAATCATCCAAAACACTTGGTCTTCTGTAATCTAAAATCAACAGCATACAGATAGTTTCATTATCTTGATTATCTATACGAAACAATTCTAGATCTCGCAATTTTAGCATTCTTACCAATTTGAACATTAAATATCATCTTTCTAACTTTGGATTCCTTTTTCATTGAAGTATACTAAAGAATTTAGAATAACTATACTATACTTCATATAAAATTATATCCGTAAGTTAGAGTAAGCTGAATACACTTTGAGATGAATAACTTATACCGAGAAAAAATTTTTTATGGTTTTTCCGCAACTTTGATCGTCTCAGAAATAAGGAATAATGCTCACTGATCTACCTTCCATACATATAAAAGAGGTGCACTTCATATCAAGTGCACCTCAACAATTGACTGAGAACCTTTATTTAAAAGCCATCGCAGCTTTTACAGCTTTTTGCCAGCCTTCATATAATTTGTTACGTTTTTCTTCATTCATAGTTGGTTCGAATGTACGGTCAATGTTCCATTGTGTCGCGATCTCTGATTGATCTTTCCAATATCCTACTGCCAAGCCGGCTAAATAAGCCGCTCCAAGAGCAGTAGTTTCATTGACAACAGGACGTTCAACAGGGACACCTAACAAATCGCTCTGGAATTGCATTAGAAAATTATTTTTTACTGCCCCGCCATCTACACGCAAGGTTTTCAAGGAAATACCCGAATCCGCTTCCATAGCAGTCAGCACATCTTTTGTTTGATAGGCAAGGGACTCTAAAGTTGCACGAACAAAGTGTTCTTTTTGCGTTCCCCGTGTCAAACCAAATATAGCTCCTCTAACATCGCTGTCCCAATACGGTGTTCCTAGCCCGACAAACGCCGGTACTACATATACACCGTCTGTGGATTCTACACGTTCTGCATATTGTTCGCTATCAGCAGCATTTTTTAACATACGAAGTCCATCTCTTAACCATTGAATGGCAGATCCTGCAACAAAAATACTTCCTTCTAAAGCATATTCCACTTTTCCGTTTAATCCCCAAGCAATCGTTGTTAATAGTCCGTGGTTAGAAGCAACAGCTTTTTCGCCCGTGTTCATAAGCATAAAGCAGCCCGTACCGTACGTATTTTTCGCCATGCCTTCTTCAAAACAAGCCTGACCGAATAGTGCTGCTTGCTGATCCCCAGCCGCTCCAGAAATCGGAACTTCTTGCCCAAAGAAATGATACGGAACTGTATGTGCATAAATTTCTGAAGATGGACGTACTTCCGGAAGCATGGATTTAGGCACGGTTAAAATTTCTAACAGTTCATCATCCCATTTCAGCTCATGAATATTGAACATTAATGTTCTTGAAGCATTTGAATAATCCGTCACATGTGCCTTTCCACCCGAGAGCTTCCAAATTAACCAAGTATCAATTGTTCCGAATAAAAGCTCTCCTCTTTCCGCTTTTTCTCTAGCCCCTTCAACATGATCTAATATCCATTTGACTTTTGTTCCTGAAAAGTATGCATCAATTAACAGACCTGTCTTTTCACGAAATGTATCATTTAATCCCTTCGCCTTTAACTCCTCACAAATATCTACCGTTTGCCGTGATTGCCAAACAATGGCATTATATACCGGCTGACCTGTGTTTTTATCCCAAACAACCGTTGTTTCGCGTTGGTTCGTAATTCCGATGCCTGCAATTTGCTCAGGTTTTATTCCTGACTCAGACAAGGAAGTGGCGATGACGGATAAGATGGAACCCCAAATTTCATTGGCATTATGCTCTACCCAGCCTGGTTTAGGAAAATATTGCGCAAATTCTTTTTGTGAAATATGAACGATTTCCCCTTTTTTATTAAAAATGATCGCACGTGAACTTGTCGTTCCTTGGTCTAGAGCTAAAACATATGTTTCCATTTTCTTCACCTCATTTTTTTATTAAAATTATAAACTTAAAGTGTTGCTTTCGTTTTCTTATAGACATTCAAGCTTTGTTCTTTATTGCTTACTAGCGCTGCCACAACGATAACTGCTACAACAATTGTGAAAATCCAAAAAGTAGAGGTACTGACTCCTTCAAAAGCCCATTTATAAAATAACGCTCCATACGTTCCCCCAATAATCGGCCCTACAACAGGAATCCAAGCATAACCCCAGTTAGAGCTTCCTTTACCTGGAATCGGCAGAATAAAATGAGCAATTCTCGGACCTAAATCACGGGCAGGATTGATGGCGTAACCCGTAGTTCCGCCTAAGGAGAGACCTATTGCAACGATGAGAAATCCAACGATGAACGGGTTCATTCCTTCTGCAAATTTATTCGCTCCAAGTGCCAAAAATCCAAGCAACAAAATGAATGTACCAATGACTTCACTTAAAAGATTCGCTGCAGGATTTTTGATTGCAGGATCTGTTGAGAATACGGCTAATTTTGCACCTTGGTCATCGGTTGCTTTCCAGTGGGGCAAATAGTGCAAATAAACGATCACAGCACCGATAAATGCGCCAATCATTTGGGCAATAATATAGGTCGGTACATCACTCCATGGGAAAGAACCGATTGCAGCTAATCCGATGGTTACAGCCGGATTAAGATGGGCTCCGCTAAATTGACCTACAGCATATGCCGCCATCGCTACGGCAAGACCCCATCCCATCGTAATAACAATCCAGCCTGAATTTTCAGCTTTTGATTTTTTAAGTACAACACCGCCGACAACTCCACCCCCAAAAACAATCAAAATCATGGTGCCAATTAGCTCACCTAAAAATGCAGACATCAAAGTTTCCTCCTTTTTCATATATTTGTTATCTCTTGCGAAAAGACTACAATTTTGGTCAATAAAAAAGATCCGCAGCAAATTCCCCCCTTAGTATGCAGGCTGCATACAGGGAATTACTGTGGATCTCCATTTCTCCATCACAAATATTAACTTGATTTCAGATTATTACAAAAAGAAAGCGTTGTCAATCACTTTTTTTTTGAATTATGATATTATTTGTTTTGAAGTAAGTTAAAGGAAATGGGACCCATGAACCTAATATGAATTTTGCAACAATTCAAAAGCAAAGGCTTGATTACGATTCTTTACCTGATTGGAGAAAAGAATCAATAAACGCTAATGCGTCTTTCTCATCTTCTCCATCAGTCATCACTTTGATCGTCTGTCCCTCCATTATGGCAACGCTCATAAGCTGAAGAATACTTTTCGCGTTAATCCTTCTGTCGCCGATCATTAACTCAACCTTGCTTTTATACTGGTTTACTTTTTTCACAAAATCTGCTGCTGGTCTAGCATGCAGACCATTTTCAATGGTCACTGTAATCTCTTTTTCGATCATTGAGTTCACTCCTAATTTTTCTCGCTAGTCATTGATTTTGACAAGCTCCTTTGCACTCTCGCCAGCTCGAACGACCTCTTCAATCGAGCTTCCCAAACCAGCCTCAACGACCGCTGCATAAGCTCCTTCTACGAGAGGAGCATCGGCTATTATAATGTTTTCATTGTTCTCTAGCATCTCAATAGCCATTTCAGCATTAATGAGTGCACTCCCTAAATCAAACAAAACGACAACGCCTTTCTCAGAATAGACTGATTCAATTGCTTCCTTAATGTCTAATGCATTTGTTCCGATATCTCCTTCAACCCCTCCAGCGATGGCTACAGATACTTCAGGTTGAACTTGATTCAGAAGCTTTTTTAGGCCGCTTACAATTTCATAGCTATGTGAAATTAAGACAAGACTTACATATTTCATTGGGCCACCTCTCCTTCTTCGAGCAATTCAGCTAAGGAAGCAAACAATAAATACGATGAAGCTGCCCCAGGATCAATATGACCAATAGAACGCTTTCCTAAATAAGCCGCACGGCCTTTCTTTGCCTCAAGCTCTTTTGTGTCGTCCATTTTCTCTTTAGATAAATCAGTAAGCTCTTTAGAATGAATCGTTTCATGATTTTTCATATACTCAATGACAGGCTCCCAAACATCGATCATCGTTTTATCTCCTACTTGTGCCTTTCCCCTAACTTTTAACCCATCCAATGATGCTGCTAATGCCTCAACTAAAGCCTTTATATCAACTTCTTTTTTACCCTTTAAAGCAAGAGAAGCTTTCATGAAAGCTGTTCCATATAACGGACCTGAAGCTCCGCCTACTTTAGCAATTAAAGTCATGCCAACATCTTTAAACAAAGAACCAAGATCATCATATTTGCCTTCTGTAATTTTCTTGACGGTTTCCTGAAATCCCCGTGCCATATTTAATCCATGGTCTCCATCGCCAATTGCTTGATCCAGCTCCGTTAAATACTCCTTATTTTCCTGAATTTTATCGTTAAAAGTTATGATCCATTTTTTAGCCTGTTCAACGTCAAATGTCATTGATCATCTCTCCTCATATTCCTTCTATAGGCAGACTGTAAGAAAGCGAGATTGCTATTTTTTGAATGCGATTGTATCCGCTTGTGCGTCTAACAACTCAATGAGTTGATCGTCTAATTTTAATAACGAAATAGAGCAGCCAGCCATTTCAAGCGATGTCATAAATTCACCAACAAACGTTTCATGTATATAAATGTTCTTTTCCTTTAGGACCTCAGAGACTTTTTTGTTCATAATATATAATTCCATTAATGGTGTTGCACCTAGACCGTTGATCATGACCGCAACCTTGTCGTTTTCCTCAAGTTTTAAGTCATCTAAAATTTTTTCAAGAAGTATTTGTGCGATTTCATCCGCTGGCTGGATTTGTGTTTTTTCAATGCCAGGTTCTCCGTGAATCCCCATTCCAATTTCGATTTCATTTTCTCCGAGCTCGAAGCCAGGTTTTCCTGCTGCTGGAACAGTGCATGGAGTTAAGGCCATTCCCATTGACCGCACATTTTCCACAACTTTCTTAGCTACTGCTTCTACTTCTTTTAGCGTTGCACCCTTTTCCGCTAATGCACCGGCAATTTTATGAACAAAAACCGTACCTGCTATTCCCCGCCGGCCTGTCGTATATGTACTATCCTCCACAGCTACATCATCATTCACAACCACTTTTGCTACGTTGATTCCTTCTGCTTCAGCCATTTCGGCAGCCATTTCAAAATTCATAATGTCGCCAGTGTAATTTTTAATAATCAATAACACCCCATTTCCGCTATCAACCGCTTGAATCGCCTCAAAAATTTGATCTGGGGTTGGGGAAGTGAACACTTCTCCACATACCGCTCCGTCTAGCATTCCTTTACCTACATAACCAGCATGTGAAGGCTCATGACCGCTTCCTCCACCGCTAACCAAGCCAACTTTTCCTTGAATAGGTGCATCTTTTCTTACGATTACGTTTGTATTTGGCAATCTCTTCATTCGATTAGAATGAGCCGCAACCATCCCTGCTAACATGTCTTCAACTACTTGATTAGGATCATTGATTAATTTTTTCATAGACATACCTCCTCTTAACTTTGCACTTTTTATTAATGCAAAAATGATGCCAACAACGAAAGCGCTTTACGGATGCGTTTTCATATTTTTATGGCGAGTTCATTGGAAAAAAATATCAATCCATTTGATACTTTTTCCCAACTAAATGCTCCAATCCATATTCTCTTATTTTTTTAGCTGCCGTTTTATGAGTGATCCCAAGCGCTTTCGCTAATTGGTTATAGCTTGGGTAATATTGACAAGCAAACGAAAAAATTTGTTTTTCATATTCTTTGAAGGTCAGCACTTCGTTGCCAAAATTGATACTCTGTTTCTGCATTATTTTTTTATTTTCTTGACATTGAGGGTTCGAGATGTAGTAAGGTAAATCCTTGCATCGCAAAATTTCTTCATCTGCGAGATTAAATAACCGTTCAATCACATTTTGTAATTCTCTAATATTTCCTGGCCAATGGTAACTGCATAATGCTTCCATAAATCCTTTTTCATACCCTTTGATATTTTTTCCCAATCTAGCATTCAATTGTTTTCGAAACGCCTCCACCAAAAGCGGAATATCTTCTTTTCTTGCCCTTAAAGGCGGCAGATGAATTGGGACAACATTCAACCGATAATAAAGATCCTCGCGAAAACTGCCCTCATCTACCATTTTTTTGAGATCACGGTGAGTCGCGGCAATTACCCTAACATCAAGCTGAATGGGCGCATATCCGCCAATTCTTTCCACTTCCCTTTCCTGCAGCACACGTAAAATTTTTGCTTGCAAATCCAAACTTAAATCACCGATTTCATCTAAAAAAATCGTACCTTTATTAGCGAGTTCAAATTTTCCTCGATGTGTTTTATACGCTCCTGTAAAGGCTCCCTTTTCATAACCAAATAATTCGCTTTCCATTAATTGAGGAGGGATGGCTGCACAATTCACTCGAATAAATAGGTTATTCTTTCTGTCGCTTGCTTCATGAATAGCCTTAGCGATAAGTTCTTTCCCTGTTCCGCTTTCTCCTGTAATAATCACTGTCGAATTTGTTTTTGCAACCTTTGCGGCGATTGTTAAGGAATCTTTTAATGTCTCGCTGTTTCCTATGATCTTATGAAATGCTTCATCAAATCCTTGATGTTTGGACAGCTCCATTTCCAAATATTTCGTTCTTTGCTCCATTAGATCAATTTTTTCGAGGAGCTTTTTAATATCATCGAATGGAGTCATGGTGGCAACTGTTCCGCGAAATTCATCGTCAACGAAAATAGGATTTATTTTTGTAATATAACTAGATTGTTGGTTTACTTGAATTAGTTTCATAATCTGATTTTGAGTGCTTTTAATATTTTCCCATTCATGTTGCCCGATTATTGATTGAATGTTTGGGACACTGTTTAAATTTTTTAACAAAACATCCATTTCATCATTTTTGTATATAAAATTTCCATTTTTATCTGTTAATCCGATTAAATCTGAGACGGACTTTAAAACAAGATTTAGTCGCTGCTGCAGCTCTTTTACTTCATTCAATTCTTTACTGATTTTCTCAATGGTAGATATATCTTGAAAAATAGCAACAGCCCCAATCGTTTTTCCATTAAAAATAATTGGCGAACGGGTTGTTAACAATGTATGATGGTTGATTTCTTGCTTTTTGGATAATTCCATTTTTCCTGTCTTCAGTACTTCATGCAATCTTGAATGGGGAATCACTTCGTCAGCGCGTTGATTGATAAGCTCATGAGGATCTTTTTCCAAAAGTTTTGCTGCAGCTGCATTGACATAAGTGATGATATTGTCGCTATTCACAACGACGATTCCATTCGGTAAAGCAGATATGGCCTCATGAAGGGTAATGGAATTTTCCATGAGAAGTCGATCTGTTTCTGCTTGCTGGGAATCTTCAAGATCCGTTTGTTCAAAAAAATCTTTTATCTGCTGGACGATTTGATCGTCTATTTTTTCTTCAAAATGCAGGATAAATTCCTCTCCTTGTCCAATCTTTAAGGACACTAAAGATAATAGATTATTCACTTGAACTTTTTTATCCTGATAGAGAACGTACGTCTTTTTTAATATCTCTTTATTTTGTATGAGATTTTGAAGCAGCGAAATAAAAGCTGCTGCCATCCGGACATGAAGACCGTTCTTTTTGTAAACTGTTAATTTAATGAACATGAAATCCCCTCCTTTTTCCATTTTAATATACTTGTTAACAGGATTACTGGAAAATTTTTTGAAAAAGATAGTAGTTATGAATCTCACGATTAAAAAATTTTTTTCACCCTGTAAACGATCATGCGTGGATGTTCTCATTGCTTTGACAGCGCTTTTGTTTATGGTACAATTATAAATAAGTTAATAAATTGTAGCGGAGAGAAGGAGATCCACATCAATTCCCTTTAGTCGTTTGGATGAAGGGGTGTTTTGTTGTGGATTTCTTTTTTTCTAGAGACTTGAAGCAAAGACCTCTTCTCTGTTTCAATTAAGTTTGAAAGCTGAATTCACACTGATTTTTTGCCAATAATAAAAAAGGTGGAACGAACAATGGAATATAAAGATCAAAAAATTATTCCAGCGATTCGCAATATGAAGGATTTTGAAATTTTTCTTCAGAGTTCCTATGCATATGGTGTGTTATTAGATGTCCATATTGCCCAGTTGAAAAATATCGTCAATATTTCTAAGCAGCATTGTAAAAACTTGTTATTGCATGTTGATTTAATACATGGTCTTAAAAATGATGAATACGCAACCGAATATTTATGCCAGTCCTTCAAGCCCTATGGACTGCTTTCGACAAAAGCAAGTGTCGTTTTGAAAGCGAAACAAAAAGGCGTATTGGCCATTCAACGAGTTTTTCTCATTGACTCAAACGCTTTAGAAAAAAGCTATTCCTTATTAGAAAAAACAAAGCCCGATGTGATTGAGGTTTTACCTGGCGCCATGCCGAGCATTATTGCCGAAATTCATCAACGAATTCAAATCCCGATCTTCGCTGGTGGATTTATCCGCAGTATTGACGATGTCAACAATGCTTTACAAGCTGGTGCTGCAGCCGTGACAACATCCAATAAGCAATTATGGAAAGAATTTGAACAGTCATAATTTATTTTGAATGCCTACCCAATTTTTCGATGCTTTAGGTTTTGGCGGCAGTTTTAGACTTTCAGTTTCAGAAACGCTGTAGAAGGCATGAAAGACGCAAGCCATCTTCATCAATTGAATGAAGAAAAAATGGCTTGTGCGATGGTGTCAATAGCGTCTTCAAACACTGATTCTTCATCAACTGAATAAAGAAAAGTTCATTATGGGGAAAAGCTTTGAATTTTAAATTCGCATACAAAAGAATTTTCAGAAGATGAAGAATATGCTATAATACATTCAAAGTTAATATTCGGTTGGAGACAAGGAGAGACCACATAGCATTACGTCTGTAGAAGGAGCGTAGTGTGTATGTGGTCTCTTTTTTTAGGACTTTTGACGGATCACAGGAGGAATAACAAATGAACAAAAATGTATTTGCTTATCAAAGACAAGAAATATTAAAAGACGTCGATGGAAAACAGTTTGATGTCATCATTATTGGCGGTGGTATTACAGGTGCAGGAATTGCACTTGATGCAACAACACGTGGAATGAAAACAGTTCTATTTGAGATGCAGGATTTT
This sequence comes from Aeribacillus sp. FSL M8-0235, assembly GCF_038000355.1. Classification (NCBI taxonomy): domain Bacteria; kingdom Bacillati; phylum Bacillota; class Bacilli; order Caryophanales; family Bacillaceae; genus Aeribacillus; species Aeribacillus sp. FSL M8-0235. Next base: position 3,071,732 of record NZ_JBBOBW010000001.1, read on the forward strand.
GCCGCAGGAACCTCAAGCCGTTCCACGAAGCTTGTGCACGGAGGCCTCCGTTATTTAAAACAGTTGGAAGTGAAGTTAGTCGCTGAAGTTGGGAAAGAACGCGCGATCGTCTATGAAAATGGCCCGCATGTAACTACACCTGAATGGATGCTTCTTCCGATTTATAAAGGAGGAACATTCGGTAAATGGAGCACATCCATTGGACTGAAAATTTACGATTACCTTGCTGACGTGAAAAAAAGCGAACGAAGAACGATGTTGAATGCGGAGCAAACTATTGATAAAGAACCTTTATTAAAACAAGATGGATTATTAGGCGGAGGATATTATGTCGAATATCGAACTGACGATGCCCGCTTGACGATTGAAGTTATGAAAAAGGCAGTCGAATGCGGTGCAAAAGCGATTAACTATGCAAAGGTAGACGAATTTATTTACGAACAAGGCAAAGCCGTAGGTGTAAAAGTTGTTGACCAATTAACAGGAGAATCATATCAAGTGTTCGCAAAGAAAATTATAAATGCAACAGGCCCTTGGGTCGATACGTTACGGGAAAAAGATCACTCTTTAAAAGGAAAACATTTGATTTTGTCAAAAGGAATTCACCTTGTTTTTGACCAAAGCCGATTCCCATTAAAACAAGCGATCTATTTTGATACACCTGATGGACGAATGGTGTTTGCCATTCCGCGTGATGGAAAAACTTACGTTGGCACAACAGATACTTTCTATGATGGGGATATTGCACATCCTAAAATGACTGTTGAAGATCGAGATTATCTTATTAAGGCCATTAATTATATGTTCCCAACGGTCCATATCACCGTGGAAGATATTGAATCAAGCTGGGCCGGGCTCAGACCATTAATCCATGAAGAAGGAAAAAGTCCTTCTGAAATATCACGCAAAGATGAAATTTGGACGTCTGATTCAGGTATTATTACCATTGCCGGCGGAAAATTAACAGGATACCGTAAAATGGCAGAAACGATCGTTGATCTTGTTGCCAAATTATTAAAAGAGGAAGAAAACGCAGCATTTTCCCCTTGCAGAACGAAAAACCTGCCGATTTCGGGAGGAGATTTCGGAGGTTCAACAAATTTTGAATCGTTCGTAACTAAAAAAGTTGAACAGGGAGAAAAATTGGGATTTAGCAGAAAACAATCGGAAAGATTGGTCCGATTATATGGAACGAATGTAGACCGGGTGTTTGAACTGGCAGTTGAATTAAAGAAAGTAAGAAATGAGTTTCAATTACCGATTGATGTTTTAGCCCAACTTCAATATGGTTTGGAAGAAGAGATGGTCGTAAAACCGGAGGACTTCTTTATCCGGAGAACGGGATCGTTATTTTTTGAAATTCATTCAGTTCACCAATGGAAGGAATCCGTTATTCAATATATGGCGAAAAACTTGGAGTGGACAGAAGAGGAGCAAAACCGTTATCGCAAAGAATTAGAAACATATCTGCACGACGCCGTCACGCCTGTTGATGAAAAACAATAATAGACAAAATATATAATGACAGCAAAGGCTTTTATTATCCGGTTATTTGAACGAAAAGGAAAAAGTAGCCGAATTTTGACAGCATCCCCCTATAAGGAGACAGTAAATATGCATCAATTTACTGTTTACTTATGAGGGGATTTTTTTCGATAATGGTGGTGTTTAACTTTGCACCGGTTATTTCTTAAATTCGTAAATACAAAAAATCATATTAAAGAAAGCTTATTATGTAAAAAGTTTTTAAGAAGTGGATATCGCAAAGTAATGCAAGGTCTAACTTAGAACAGCTGTATCAAGCATTTCTCATCCAGTGCACCCCAACAATTGACATAGCCTGACCAATCTGAAAAATTCAATCCCTGACCGGCAAATGGGATTTGCCATGGAAGGGATTGAGAACGTTAAAGTTCCGCCCGAAAACACCAATGGATTGGAGAATAAAGTTCGAGCTTATCTGAGTGAGAAGACGGGGGTAAATTTAGGCGGAAGTAAAGCAGGCAACGATGGCGTTGAACTTGGCACTAAGGGTACTGGCAAAACAGTTGATGATTTAATTAAAGTTGCTAAGCCTGGAAGAGCAACAAAAGGAAGAACTATTCAGTATGAGTTATCTGGTGGATTTAGTGAAGCAATGAATGACTTTCACTCGTTGGGACCTAAAATTACTAAGGATACGCCTGACCTCAAAGTCGGTATTTTAAAGGATGGAAGAACAGTTATTGTTAGAAAGAGAAGTAGTGATGGCCGTCCTACACTTGAAATTCAAGATGGCAAGAAGAGAATAAAGTTTCGTTACTAGAAAACAAATATGGAGGAAGTTTTATGGAACAATGGGAAAGATGGATACCGCTAGATGATATACCTTCAACAATTTATAATGATATGCTTTTGGATGGTAAAGATGGTGTTATTTTAGAATTTAGTGATGAAAATGGTGAAAAAAAAGTTGTAGTGAATTTTAAAGAAGGAGTATTATCGTATAGAAATACTGATGAAGGTTCGTTATTAGAAACGCTAAATTATTTAGATCAATATTACGGTACAGATTTTTATAGTGATTGGTCTTTATTTAAAGTTAAAAACTCAGAATATTTGAAATGGTTTCATAAAGAAAGTTGCGGTATATACGAGTCAAGAGAGGTAGAACATTATGTATTTTTAACTTCTAATGATGTAATTGAAATATTATCAATATATCCTCCTAGTATTACGGTAAAGTAATTTTGTTATAGTGTGTGAAGCAAGATTCCCTAATACAACGATAAATAAACAATCCGCTTGAACAAAAAGTTCAAGCGGATTGTTTATTCCTCAAGGAGCACTTCGAATAAACTATATAGAGCAATGCTCTATACAACGCGCGCGGACCTTGCTTTCCCAGGAGATTCCCTCTTTTTGCCATGGAGATTCCCGGCATCGGTTCCGCCGCCATCCGCGAGCTTACAGACGAACTGATTCATTGGCTCGACCGCTATGGAGAAAAGCTGAATGAAGCGGAGGAACTGCTGTATCAGACGGCCGCGTCCATCAGACACAGACAGGCAGACCAAACGCTCGCCGACAACATAAAAGAATTCAGTCTGGAGCTTCTTGGCTGGTATGACTTGCAGCGGTTGTTTGGAGAATACGACCCGATTACTGGAGAACGGATATCCGGATGGGACCGCCTGGTTACGGGAGGAATGTTATTGTTGTCCGTCATTCCTCCAGCCAAAGGGGCAGGAATCGCTGGAAAGGCGGGGATCAAAGGAGCGAAAGCGGCCGGGATAGCAGCGGATGTTTCGAAATTGGTCCCGCAAATGAAATATGTTCTCCGCTATGATAAAATGATGTCTGTCTTTCAAGCGGCGTACCTCCAAGTCGTGAAAGCGCCGATTACCAAAACGCTGCGATATTTTAAGAAGCAATGGGATGACCGTCTTACCAGCGTTTCGTCTGTCCAATGGCAGCCAGCCTTGGCGGGAATTGGTCCAGCGTCCCGCGCATGGATGAGCAAGGCTAAGGAAGAAGTAAAAGAAACTGCGATTAACATGATTGGCAAAACTGGGGATGAGGTGGACGGTAAGGGTACGGGTAAATTTAGTAAGTATGATGTAGGATTATATAAAGAAATAAAAGGTGTACCGAGGTTAGATGCACATCATGTTGGACAAAAAGCAATTATGAAAAAATTCATTCGAAATTATGATCCAAATAATGCACCAGCAATATTAATACCAAAAGCTGGACATACAAGAAAAGGTCCTAGGGGAATAGTTTTGAGAAGTTCAAAAGGAATTGAGAGTGTAAGACAATTATTAGCAAGAGATATAATGGAGTTAAGAAGAGTATATCCAGACATTCCTAATTCTCAACTTCGAAAATTAATTGAATTAAATAAACAATTGTATCCAGAGATGAGAAGGAGATGAGATATATGAATAAAGAAGAGTTTGTTAAACTTTTACATCAGTCAATTATAAAAGAAAATCGTAATTTTTATCGAGATATATTCAATAATACTGATATTAATGAAGTTACAGACCCTTATTGGAAAGAAGCGTTGATGTTTTATTCAGAACTATCAGATAAAAATAAAGAAATATTATTTAAAATAATCGAACAAGTAGAAGTGGATGCTGTATCTAATATTTTAGGGGTGTTAGATGGGGTAGTATCAATAGGAGAAGAGGATATTGAGTTTAAAGTGACAATTAACAATAATAATGAACCAATTAATGGAGATTTACAAGACCTATTTTTGGAGTATGATGAAGAGAATAGGTAACAAGTAATGTTAGACTAAAAGCAGACACAGATTATTATAGTAATAATAGACTAAAAAATGAGGTGTCTACATGACAAAAAACAAAGGCGGTACGATCGGGATTAAGCCAATTACTTGTTATGGCCTTCGCCACACTCACGCATCAATGCTCCTATATAAAGGGGTGAATATTAAATACGTTTCTCGACATCTTGGTCATAAGGACATTGTGACAACATTTCAGACGTATTCACACATTTTGGACGAGATGGAGCAAAAAGAATCCCGTGCAATGGAGGAGCTCTACCATACAAAATAGCCGTGCAAAATTCGTGCAAAATTTTTTCGAATTCTATCGGATTCTTCCGGTTTTCCAAAAAATGAAAAACGACTGCGTTTGCAGTCGTATTAAAGCTTCCACGATTTTTGATCGTGAGATATCGGATACTAATGATGCCGATGGTGGGAGTCGAACCCACACTCCCGCAAGGGAACACGATTTTGAGTCGTGCGCGTCTGCCAGTTCCGCCACATCGGCGTAATGATATTGATGCAATTCCTCACTGGTGCCGAGGACCGGACTTGAACCGGTACGGTAGTCACCTACCGCAGGATTTTAAGTCCTGTGCGTCTGCCAATTCCGCCACCCCGGCTTGTAATAATGGAGGCGGCACCCGGATTCGAACCGGGGATAAAGGTTTTGCAGACCTCTGCCTTACCACTTGGCTATGCCGCCATTATTGGAGCGGAAGACGGGATTCGAACCCGCGACCCCCACCTTGGCAAGGTGGTGTTCTACCACTGAACTACTTCCGCACTTAAATTTAAAAGGTGGCTGGGCTAGCTGGATTCGAACCAGCGCATCACGGAGTCAAAGTCCGTTGCCTTACCGCTTGGCTATAGCCCAATGATATTAATATGGGGCGACTGATGGGAATCGAACCCACGAATGCCAGAGCCACAATCTGGTGCGTTAACCACTTCGCCACAGTCGCCATCTTATAAATGGCAGGGGCAGTAGGAATCGAACCCACACCGGAGGTTTTGGAGACCTCTGTTCTACCGTTAAACTATGCCCCTATCATGGTGGAGGGGGACGGATTCGAACCGCCGAACCCTAAGGGAGCGGATTTACAGTCCGCCGCGTTTAGCCACTTCGCTACCCCTCCGATTGTAAAAAATGCCGGCGAGAGGAATCGAACCCCCAACCTACTGATTACAAGTCAGTTGCTCTACCAATTGAGCTACACCGGCATATGTATACATATAATGGTGGCTCGGGACGGAATCGAACCGCCGACACAAGGATTTTCAGTCCTTTGCTCTACCGACTGAGCTACCGAGCCTTTTATGGCGGTCCCGACGGGAATCGAACCCGCGATCTCCTGCGTGACAGGCAGGCATGTTAACCGCTACACTACGGGACCATTGGTTGCGGGGGCAGGATTTGAACCTGCGACCTTCGGGTTATGAGCCCGACGAGCTACCGGACTGCTCCACCCCGCGCCGATAAAACAATAAACACTCTTCACACAAAAATTATGTATACATATCATAACATGCTGTGGCCCTAGCGCCGAAATTCATTAATATTCATTTTATTTACTATGTACATGGTGGAGGATGACGGGATCGAACCGCCGACCCCTTGCTTGTAAGGCAAGTGCTCTCCCAGCTGAGCTAATCCTCCATGGTGACCCGTACGGGATTCGAACCCGTGTTACCGCCGTGAAAGGGCGGTGTCTTAACCACTTGACCAACGGGCCAAAAATTTCATTCTGGCGGAGAGCAAGGGATTCGAACCCTTGAGACGGCGTTGACCGTCTACACGATTTCCAATCGTGCTCCTTCGACCACTCGGACAGCTCTCCAAATGGCTCCGCAGGCAGGATTCGAACCTGCGACCGTTCGGTTAACAGCCGAATGCTCTACCACTGAGCTACTGCGGAATGTAAAAGAAGACTAGCTGATGTTACTATTATGTAGAATGCCTCATTTTCTATAGGCTGAATCAAATTTGAAAGAAATAAACTTACAACTTCTTTTCTATTGTAAAGTGATTGCCTGGCAGCGTCCTACTCTCACAAGGGATAGACCCTCACTACCATCGGCGCTGAAGAGCTTAACTTCCGTGTTCGGGATGGGAACGGGTGTGACCTCTTCGCCATTGCCACCAAGCAAATTATTGTATTCATTTGTTCCATTCAGTGGATAGACAACTACTATTATAACTTTTTGACCGTAGTTGTCAATTCCTTTTTGAACATGATTCTTTCAAAACTAGATAACGGTTCCTTCACGAATAGATGCTCCTACTTGGTTAAGTCCTCGATCGATTAGTATCCGTCAGCTCCACGTGTCACCACGCTTCCACCTCGGACCTATCTACCTCGTCATCTTCAAGGGATCTTACTCGCTTATCGCGATGGGAAATCTCATCTTGAGGGGGGCTTCACGCTTAGATGCTTTCAGCGCTTATCCCTTCCGCACATAGCTACCCAGCGATGCCCCTGGCGGGACAACTGGTACACCAGCGGTGCGTCCATCCCGGTCCTCTCGTACTAAGGACAGCTCCTCTCAAATTTCCTGCGCCCGCGACGGATAGGGACCGAACTGTCTCACGACGTTCTGAACCCAGCTCGCGTACCGCTTTAATGGGCGAACAGCCCAACCCTTGGGACCGACTACAGCCCCAGGATGCGATGAGCCGACATCGAGGTGCCAAACCTCCCCGTCGATGTGGACTCTTGGGGGAGATCAGCCTGTTATCCCCGGGGTAGCTTTTATCCGTTGAGCGATGGCCCTTCCATGCGGAACCACCGGATCACTAAGCCCGACTTTCGTCCCTGCTCGACTTGTAGGTCTCGCAGTCAAGCTCCCTTCTGCCTTTGCACTCTCCGAATGATTTCCAACCATTCTGAGGGAACCTTTGGGCGCCTCCGTTACCTTTTAGGAGGCGACCGCCCCAGTCAAACTGCCCACCTGACACTGTCTCCCGCCCCGATCAGGGGCGCGGGTTAGAATGTCAGTACAGCCAGGGTAGTATCCCACCGTCGCCTCAGCGCAAGCTGGCGCTCACGCGTCTCTGGCTCCTACCTATCCTGTACAAGCTGTACCCACATTCAATATCAGGCTGCAGTAAAGCTCCACGGGGTCTTTCCGTCCTGTCGCGGGTAACCTGCATCTTCACAGGTACTATAATTTCACCGAGTCTCTCGTTGAGACAGTGCCCAGATCGTTACGCCTTTCGTGCGGGTCGGAACTTACCCGACAAGGAATTTCGCTACCTTAGGACCGTTATAGTTACGGCCGCCGTTTACTGGGGCTTCGGTTCGCACCTTCGCTTTTCGCTAAGCGCTCCCCTTAACCTTCCAGCACCGGGCAGGCGTCAGCCCCTATACTTCACCTTACGGTTTCGCAGAGACCTGTGTTTTTGCTAAACAGTCGCCTGGGCCTTTTCACTGCGGCTCATCATGGCTTATCACCTTGATGAGCACCCCTTCTCCCGAAGTTACGGGGTCATTTTGCCGAGTTCCTTAACGAGAGTTCTCTCGCTCACCTTAGGATTCTCTCCTCGCCTACCTGTGTCGGTTTGCGGTACGGGCACCTCTCACCTCGCTAGAGGCTTTTCTTGGCAGTGTGGAATCGGGAACTTCGGTACTTCCTTTCCCTCGCCATCACAGCTCAAGCACACGGCAAGCGGATTTGCCTGCTTGCCAGCCCTAACTGCTTGGACGCGCACATCCAGCCGCGCGCTTGCCCTATCCTCCTGCGTCCCCCCATTGCTCAAACGGTGAGGAGGTGGTACAGGAATATCAACCTGTTGTCCATCACCTACGCCTTTCGGCCTCGGCTTAGGTCCCGACTAACCCTGAGCGGACGAGCCTTCCTCAGGAAACCTTAGGCTTTCGGCGGAGGGGATTCTCACCCCTCTTTCGCTACTCATACCGGCATTCTCACTTCTAAGCGCTCCACCGGTCCTTCCGGTCCGGCTTCGATGCCCTTAGAACGCTCTCCTACCGCTGACACCAACGGTGTCAACCCGCAGCTTCGGTGATACGTTTAGCCCCGGTACATTTTCGGCGCAGAGCCACTCGACCAGTGAGCTATTACGCACTCTTTAAATGGTGGCTGCTTCTAAGCCAACATCCTGGTTGTCTAAGCAGCTCCACATCCTTTTCCACTTAACGTATACTTTGGGACCTTAGCTGGCGGTCTGGGCTGTTTCCCTTTTGACCACGGATCTTATCACTCGCAGTCTGACTCCCAAGGATAAGTCATTGGCATTCGGAGTTTGACTGAATTCGGTAACCCGATGGGGGCCCCTCGTCCAATCAGTGCTCTACCTCCAAGACTCTTCCCTTGAGGCTAGCCCTAAAGCTATTTCGGAGAGAACCAGCTATCTCCAAGTTCGATTGGCATTTCACCCCTACCCACACCTCATCCCCGCACTTTTCAACGTGCGTGGGTTCGGGCCTCCAGCAAGTGTTACCTTGCCTTCACCCTGGACATGGGTAGATCACCTGGTTTCGGGTCTGCGACCTCGTACTATTTCGCCCTCTTCAGACTCGCTTTCGCTGCGGCTCCGCCTTTCGGCTTAACCTTGCACGAAATCGCAACTCGCCGGTTCATTCTACAAAAGGCACGCCATCACCCGTTAACGGGCTCTGACTACTTGTAGGCACACGGTTTCAGGTTCTCTTTCACTCCCCTCCCGGGGTGCTTTTCACCTTTCCCTCACGGTACTGGTTCACTATCGGTCACTAGGGAGTATTTAGCCTTGGGAGATGGTCCTCCCTGCTTCCGACGGGATTTCACGTGTCCCGCCGTACTCAGGATCCACTCGGGAGGGAACGGAGTTTCGACTACAGGGTTGTTACCTTCTCTGACGGGCCTTTCCAGACCTCTTCGTCTACCCCGTTCCTTTGTCACTCCTTAATCGAGTGTCCTACAACCCCAAGAGGCACGCCTCTTGGTTTGGGCTGTTCCCGTTTCGCTCGCCGCTACTCAGGGAATCGCTGTTGCTTTCTCTTCCTCCGGGTACTTAGATGTTTCAGTTCCCCGGGTTGCCCTCCATACCCTATGGATTCAGGTATGGATACTGCCCCATTACGGGCAGTGGGTTCCCCCATTCGGACATCTCCGGATCGACGCTTACTTACAGCTCCCCGAAGCATTTCGGTGTTTGTCCCGTCCTTCATCGGCTCCTAGTGCCAAGGCATCCACCGTGCGCCCTTTCTAACTTAACCGTTTCTTCCTAACATGAGCGATCTATTCGTGAATGTCTTTCCGTTATCCAGTTTTCAAAGAACAATCAAGAAGGATATGATCCTTCAAAACTAAACAAAACGGAAAAGCGCACCCTATTTCAATGTATATATCCTTAGAAAGGAGGTGATCCAGCCGCACCTTCCGATACGGCTACCTTGTTACGACTTCACCCCAATCATTTGTCCCACCTTCGGCGGCTGGCTCCCGTAAGGGTTACCCCACCGACTTCGGGTGTTACAAACTCTCGTGGTGTGACGGGCGGTGTGTACAAGACCCGGGAACGTATTCACCGCGGCATGCTGATCCGCGATTACTAGCGATTCCGGCTTCATGCAGGCGAGTTGCAGCCTGCAATCCGAACTGAGAGTGGTTTTTTGGGATTCGCTCCACCTCGCGGTTTCGCTGCCCTTTGTACCACCCATTGTAGCACGTGTGTAGCCCAGGTCATAAGGGGCATGATGATTTGACGTCATCCCCACCTTCCTCCGACTTTTAGCCGGCAGTCACCTTAGAGTGCCCAACTGAATGCTGGCAACTAAGGTCAAGGGTTGCGCTCGTTGCGGGACTTAACCCAACATCTCACGACACGAGCTGACGACAACCATGCACCACCTGTCACCCTGTCCCCGAAAGGGGAACGCCCTATCTCTAGGGTTGTCAGGGGATGTCAAGACCTGGTAAGGTTCTTCGCGTTGCTTCGAATTAAACCACATGCTCCACCGCTTGTGCGGGTCCCCGTCAATTCCTTTGAGTTTCAGCCTTGCGGCCGTACTCCCCAGGCGGAGTGCTTAATGCGTTTGCTGCAGCACTAAAGGGTGGATACCCTCTAACACTTAGCACTCATCGTTTACGGCGTGGACTACCAGGGTATCTAATCCTGTTCGCTCCCCACGCTTTCGCGCCTCAGCGTCAGTTACAGGCCAGAGAGCCGCCTTCGCCACTGGTGTTCCTCCACATCTCTACGCATTTCACCGCTACACGTGGAATTCCGCTCCCCTCTCCTGCACTCAAGTTCCCCAGTTTCCAATGGCCGCTCGCGGTTGAGCCGCGAGATTTCACATCAGACTTAAGGAACCGCCTGCGCGCGCTTTACGCCCAATAATTCCGGACAACGCTTGCCACCTACGTATTACCGCGGCTGCTGGCACGTAGTTAGCCGTGGCTTCCTCGTCAGGTACCGTCAAGGTACCGCCCTGTTCGAACGGCACTTGTTCTTCCCTGACAACAGAGCTTTACGATCCGAAGACCTTCTTCGCTCACGCGGCGTTGCTCCGTCAGACTTTCGTCCATTGCGGAAGATTCCCTACTGCTGCCTCCCGTAGGAGTCTGGGCCGTGTCTCAGTCCCAGTGTGGCCGGTCACCCTCTCAGGTCGGCTACGCATCGTCGCCTTGGTGAGCCGTTACCTCACCAACTAGCTAATGCGCCGCGGGCCCATCCTGCAGTGACAGCTAAAAGCCGCCTTTCAACCGAAAACCATGCGGTTTTCGGTGTTATCCGGTATTAGCTCCGGTTTCCCGAAGTTATCCCAGTCTGCAGGGCAGGTTGCCCACGTGTTACTCACCCGTCCGCCGCTAACCTAAAGGAGCAAGCTCCTTCGGTTCGCTCGACTTGCATGTATTAGGCACGCCGCCAGCGTTCGTCCTGAGCCAGGATCAAACTCTCCAAAAAAAGTTTGTTACCAAATGCTCTTTTAGAATCAACAGGCACGCTTTTCGTTTTGTTCAGTTTTCAAAGATCATTTCCGATCAGGTTTTTTATTCTAGCAGATAAATGAAGTTATGTCAACAATCGGAATAAAATTTTTAAACTTACATTTACAGTAGCATTGCATTAAGTTAATTTTAATTTGTCAAGCCCAATTTTATGTTAAATTTCATCTTTTTGGATATAAAAAAACTCCTTATAATTAGGATTGGCAGTCCTATCCAAATCCTAAGAATAAGGAGAAACCATTATGGATAAGAATACCACAGAATCCACAATAAATGAACTATTTAAAGAGATCGATCCAATAACTTTTTCAAAACTAATTAATGTGATTGACGTTGACAAATACATTAAAAAATTAACGGCGTATAAGTTTTTACAACTTTGTATCATCGCTCAGTTAAACGAATTGGAAAGCTTAACAAAATTGGCCAAACATTTGAAAGACAAGGAAGAGTTGCAGACATATCTGGAATTTGATGCAATTAGTACTTCGCAACTTTCTCGCAAATTAGGCCAATTATCCCCTCAACTGTTTGAAAAAGTATTTAAATATCTGGTCTTAAAGATCCAAGGGCAAATGAAAAATGCCCCGATCATCCGAAACATTGGTCGTCTTCTGGTCATTGATTCTACCACGATGAGCATGAGTTTGAGCCAATATCCATGGGCAACTTTTCGTAAGACAAAGGCTGGTGTTCGACTCCATTTAAAGGTTGTTGTAACGAAGGATATCACTGTTCCGGATCAAGGGATTATCTTACCCGCGAAACATGCCGATCGCACACAGATGGACGAACTCATTGAAATCGATCCAAATGCGATTTACTTGTTTGATCGAGGGTATGTCGATTACAAACAGTTCGACCGCTTATGCCGAGAAGGGGTGCGATTCATTACCCGGCTTAAAAAGAACGCAGAGATTGAAGTTTTATCGGAACGGATTCCCAATCCAGAACGTTTGATTTATAGGGATCAGATTGTCATTTTAGGAAATGACCGTAATCATACCAAAATGACTCATCCTCTCCGATTGATCGAAACGGTCGACAGCGAAGGGAATCCCGTGATCATCATAACCAATTGCTTTGATCTTTCTGCGGAAGAGATTGCAGATTTATACCGATATCGCTGGAAGATAGAGACCTTCTTTAAATGGATGAAACAGCACCTTAAGATAAAAAGATTTTATGGAAAAAGTCAAAATGCCGTTTACAATCAAATTTGGATCGCCCTAATCACCTATTGCTTACAGGCCATGCTCCAATTAAAAGTGAATCACGATGGTCCTTTATTAGAGATCAAGCGAACTTTACAGAATCTGCTTTTTAAAGGTTTTGACTGTTTTGTTCGCTCCCTTTTTAAAAAGCCAATTCGAACGTCCAACGGTCGGAAAAAATACCATTGGGAAAAAGATTTTGAAACCATCGTGTACCAATTTGAAGAAGGGGAGGTGGAACACCTAGACGATTTAGTTTATGATCCAATGTTTCTGTAATATATTACCAAATTGTGGAAATGGACTGCCGATTAAGACGTCATTGTCCTTTTAAGCTTGCTTAGAAAGATTGTATGTCTGAATATTCAGTTACATGAAATAACTGGAATTTTTATTGAGCTTGACAAACATTAAATTTTTTTATGCAACGCTACTGTTACATTTATAGATTATTTTGCTGTTTCGAAGATTATTCATCTTTTCAACAGCGACGCTTTATAATATATCATCATGAAATTTTAGTGTCAACACTTTTTTTAAAAAATATCAATAAAAACTGCCAACGCCTGTTCCTTTGATTCTAAACAACTGAATCCGCTCGATTAAATATTCCAGCAGCACACTTAATCCGCAAAATACAGTCTGACTTTAAGGTGTTCAAATAACTCGGAAAAACATTTTTTGAGCCGCACAGAAATCAGCTATTGAACGGATTAGACAGCCAAACGCAATATAAAAATAATTTGAAACGTTTTTATACTGCCCTTTATCATATTCAATTAATTCAATTATTTATACAGCTTGGTTTACTTGAGCACATATAGCAACCAGAAACCGATCACTTCCGGTCTTTACAAGTGATGCAGTGCAGCAACAATATGATTATATGCTTCAAAGATATCGTTTTGCATCAACAATGCTTTTCCTTTAGCCAACACTGTCTAATTAATTTTGCAAATTCAACTGAATTTTTCCACTTTCTCTCTTCTGGTTGAGTTCCTGATTATCTTCGACGATGGTAACTTTTCCGCCCCGAAATGGTAATGTATTTTAACGCTCGATTCAGATCGGAAAGATACTCGTTCCAGTCAAACAATATTTTTCCATTATTTAAACATCAGTCGATAATTCTCCGGCTACTGCCTAAAAAATTTGTTGCTATATTGAGTGCTGCCTTTTCATTAAGTAATCCATAATATTTTATAATCAAAGGTTTATCGGAGGTTTGTATAAACAACAGCAGCAAAGCAAAGGCCAAATAATCGGATTGCAGAGAAGCAGCATTCTTTTTCTATTAAATAATACAGCTAATGTATCTGGATGGCGAGTCCTTTCTTTAAGTGTATATAGATTCGCTGCAAATCATTTATTCATCCGCTGTCTGAATAAAACACATTAAACAAAAGCTTCTATAAATAAAAAAAGAAATACTGTTAGCAATTGGCCGTTCTGTGACGAAAAAAAAGTGAAAATATGCTATAGTAGTGTTCAGGAGGTTTGTACAATGGCTAAAAAATATACAAGCAAAATAAATAAAATCCGCACTTTTGCCTTAAGTTTAGTATTTGTTGGTTTTATCATTATGTACATAGGCATCTTTTTCAGAGAACATGTATGGGTCATGACCATTTTCATGCTGCTTGGTTTATTATCCATCATCGGAAGTACTGTCGTCTATTTCTGGATCGGGATGCTATCGACGAGAGCTGTTCAAGTTGTATGTCCTTCATGCGGGAAAGTGACAAAAATGCTCGGTCGTGTGGATATGTGCATGTATTGCAGAGAGCCTTTGACTCTTGATAAAGAGCTTGAAGGCAAAGAATTCGACGAAAAGTACAATCGTAAATCAAGGAAAAGAGAAAGCTGATAGTTTGTTTTCCTACCAGCTTTCTCAGTGCATATTTTTTTCTTTTTGCTGACATGCAGGGCATTTCCCGTATATTTCCATTCGGTGGTGGCTAACTTTAAAGTTCGTTACATGCTCTGCAAGATCCTCCACCTCGTCTAAACCTGGATAATGGAAATCAACGATTTTTCCGCATTCCTCGCAAATGACATGATAATGCTCCGTTGTCACAAAATCGAATCGACTAGATGCATCGCCATACGTTAATTCTTTTACCAGTCCAACTTCACGAAATACCCGAAGGTTGTTATAAACAGTTGCAACACTCATGTTTGGAAACTTACCTTCTAACGCTTTATATATATCATCAGCAGTTGGATGATTCATTGAATTAACTAAATACTCCAAAATCGCATGACGCTGCGGAGTGATGCGGACTCCCGTTTGTTTTAAAATTTCAAGAGCTTCCTTTAACGTATTGTCTGACATCGCCATGCACCTCATTTCTTGAAAACATTCTTATTTTGTATCATTATTACTTTATAATATTTATAATTAGTGTACATTGATTATAAGACTTTTGTCAATGGGAGCGTTTAATTTAGTAGAACATTTTATCTATCCATTGAAAAAATGCACCAATTTAAGAAAAAGATTTTCGCTTTTGCACGGGAAAAAGCGGGCACAAATGCCCGCCTTGACAACATAGGGTGAACAGAGCAAATCATTTGCTGTCATTCTTCTCTATTTTGAATAAATGTGAGGGCTTCTTCAACATGTCCTTTCACTTTTACTTTTCGCCATTCTTTCACTAATATTCCTTGTTTGTCTATAATAAAAGTAGATCGTTCGATTCCCATGTATTCTTTTCCAAAGTTTTTCTTTAATTTCCATACTCCGTATTGTTCCGCAACTTTATGATCTTCATCAACGAGAAGCAAAAAAGGGAGCCCGTGCTTCTCTTTAAATTTTTGATGTCGTTCCTGCGGATCAGGGCTTACTCCTAAAATGACGGCATCAAGCTCTTGAAAGCTTTCATATTTATTGCGAAAATCGCACGCTTCCGTTGTGCATCCCGGAGTCATATCTTTCGGGTAAAAATACAGCACTACATATTTTCCTTTAAAATCAGAAAGTTTTACTTTTTCTCCAGTGTCAGCAGTCAGCTCAAAATCTGGTGCAGGCTTTCCCACTTCAGCTGCCATATCTAATCCCTCCAGTTGTTCATTTTATCTTCAGCGTACCGAATTTCGCTTCATGTTACAACTATTGTTTCTTCTCAATATCAATCATTGTTTTGGCAACAACAACCGTAGGCAATATGTAGCCAATCATCGCCTGTACAATTGCAATCCACCTTCCAATGCCGAAAGGAGTGATATCCCCATAGCCTACAGAAAACAGCGTAACTGCACTAAAGTATAAGCAGGTGGTTAAATTTTCTAAATACGTCCCATAAAGAGGCCGCCCAGATTCAGCTAAAATCGGAAAGCCGTATTGAGTTAAAATTAAATAAATCACACCAAATCCTAACAAAAAAGAGGCATATACTAAAGCAATTAAATATACAGTTTCAAACGTAAGGAACGTACCTCTTTTCACAGCAGAAAACATCGTTCGAATGCTCATAACCAAACAGAACATTATCCCTGTTCCTACGACAATCGCCATAATTTCCCCCGAAAATTATTGTTTGTACATGTTATTCAGCCTTATTGAATTTTATCACTAGCTAAAGGAAACTTGTTCGTCAACCAAACTGATGTCAACAGCCTCTTTGAATTTTATCGCTTAACGAAAGGAAACTATGATCAGCTTCCTGCCCCTCGATATCGCTTCACTCCAATATTCCAAATAATAACCGACAAAATAAAAAACAGAAGGCCTATCACAGGAGTTAAAAAAGCGTAAATATACCAATCCGTTTTTCGTAAAAAATAGGAAGCCGGATAAACTCCCACAAAGGCAAACGGCAAAATCCACGTTAAAATAAAACGTATCACATCGTTGTAAATATTTACTGGATAGCGGCCGTAGTTTCCAATGTTATACATCATTGGCATAATCGATGTTTTTGCATCCGACCAAAACCCAATCGATGCAAGCGCAACAAAAATACTGCCGCAGACAAGGGTGCCGCCAAATACAAATAGAATAAAAATAAAAATGTCATACCAATGAAAAGTAAGATTCAGCCGGGCTGCTGCATACCCCATGACAACAAGCCCTGTAATAACGCCAAAAAGCGATTCAAGCTCCATTCTCTCCAATATCACCTGAAACAAACTGTGGATCGGTCTCGTTAAAATGCGATCCATTTCACCGTTTACAATATATCGTTCATTAAAATCCCAAATGTTAAAAAAGGTGCTGAATAAAGCATAAGGAACTAAGAAAAAGCCATAAATGAAAATAATTTCATCTCTTTGCCAGCCGCCAAGCGATTCTGTATGTCCAAAAACGACGAGAATGAAAACTAAATTTACTGCCTGAAACAATAGATCAGACAATATCTCTACAATCATATCCGCTCTGTATTCCATCCTTGTTTTTAAATATTGAGCGATATATTGAAAAAACATTGACACATAAAACATCTTTTCACCCCCCTTGAATAATCATTTTTCTTTTCGCAACCGCCCACATAGCACAAATTGGAATGATCAATAAAATGGACCAAAACAATTGAAAAAGAATAGCGTCTGTAATTTCAGCTTCTTGGAATCCTTTTGTAAAGATCATGCTTGGAATATAACTGATTGCTTGAAAAGGCAAATATTCCATTATTTCTTGAGCCCAAACTGGGTAGAAGCTAATGGGGAGCAGCAGTCCGGAAAACAAGTCAATGATGACGCGTTTCGCTCTCATTAGTCCGTCGTTGTTAAATAAGAAAAAAGCTGAGATTCCTGTCAATAAATTAATTTCTGTATTAATAACAAAACTAAAAAATATGGAAATGGCAAAAAAAGACCACGCCTGCCAATCAAGCGGCAATTCGAGCGGAAAAATAAAGCTTACAATCACCATTCCAGGCATGGAAAAAAAGAAAAGGCGAAAAACGCCTTCTCCAAACGCCTGCATCGTTTTCATGCCAAGATAATTGTAGGGACGAATCAGCTCCACTGCCACTTTTCCTTCTCTAATTTCCATTGCGATTTCCCTGTCGATGTTGTTAAAATAAAATGCTCTTGCCATCCATGAAATTGCCACGTATGTCACCATTTGCGCTGCATCTAAACCTTGAATGCTTTCTTTTCCCCCATAAATGGCTGTCCATAAAAAGTAGTAAGCACCGATATTAATGCTGTATATGAGAATTCCAGAATAATAGTTTGTCCTGTAAGCGAGCATCATTAAAAAACGGATGCGGATCATTTCCAAATATTTAGACATTCATGATCACCTTTTCTAAGTTACTGTTCGCATCACCTTTTTCATAAATGTTGCGTATAATCTCCTCCGTTGATATTTCTTTAATGCTTAGATCCACGATAGTTTGAGCCTTCATGACGCGGCTAATGATTTCCGGCATTTCCTCATGATTCGCAATTTGCGCGATCCAAACATTGCTTTTATCTCCCTTCATCCATTGCACGTGAAAACCACTCGTTAATTGCAATAAAAGGGATTCATCAACAGAAGAGGCAAATTGAAATTCAATTTGCTTCCCTTTTCCCCAATTCCCGCGCAAATGGTCCAAAGAGCCGTCATATATAATCTTTCCTTCATCAAGCATTATGACGCGTTCACACAATGCTTCTATATCCGCAATATCATGTGTCGTCAGCAAAATCGTTGTTTTGTATTTGGCATTTATCTCTTTCAAAAATTCACGAATTTTCAGCTTGACTAAAACGTCCAAGCCGATCGTCGGCTCATCCAAAAATAAAAGAGGAGGATTATGAATTAATGCTGCGGCAAGCTCGCATCTCATCCGCTGCCCTAATGACAGCTTTCGCACCGGCTTATCTAACAAAGGGCCGATATCCAGCGTTTTAATGACATGATCCATATGTTCGTTATAATCTTGATCGGACACTTTATATACCTTTTTTAAAAGCCTGAATGACTCTTGAACAGCAATATCCCACCAAAGCTGTGAACGCTGTCCGAATACAACACCGATTGTCCGGACAAACTTTTCCCGTTCCTTATGAGGATTCATATTGTTCACCAGGACCTTCCCTGATGTCGGTGTTAAAATCCCTGTTAGCATTTTGATCGTTGTCGATTTTCCTGCGCCGTTTTCACCTATATAACCCACCATTTCTCCCTGTTTCACTGTAAAGGAAATATCATTAACAGCTCTGTTGATTTTATAGTTTCTAGTGAATAAATCGCGAAAAGCCCCCTTTAATCCAGAGCGGCTTGAATAGCTCTTAAATTCTTTGCGCAAATTCTCTACTTCAATGACATTCATAGCTGTAACCTCCATCGATCAATCACAAACATTAGTTTACTCGAATTATTTGAAATTAACAATTTGCATGCACCTTTTTTCTTTTTTACGAAAAGTGCTAGAATAAACGAGGATGCTTGAATATTTTTGGCTGTACAGTTAAGTAAAAAAGAAGGTGAAACAATGAATTTTACAAAATCAGAACAGCTGCATAAAGAAGCGCTCGAACATATTGTAGGAGGGGTAAATAGCCCGTCCCGTTCTTATAAAGCTGTCGGCGGAGGAGCACCTGTTGTAATGGAGCGGGCGCAGGGCGCCTATTTTTGGGATGTTGATGGCAACAAATATATCGATTACTTAGCAGCATATGGCCCGATCATCACCGGCCATGCACACCCTCATATTACAAAAGCAATCAAGCACGCTGCCGAGACAGGCGTCCTATATGGAACACCGACGCCTCATGAAATCAAATTTGCAAAAATGTTAAAAGAAGCTATCCCTTCTCTAGAAAAGGTCCGCTTCGTCAATTCTGGAACAGAAGCAGTAATGACAACAATTCGAGTTGCCCGTGCATACACAGGAAGGGATAAAATCATTAAATTTGCCGGGTGCTACCATGGACATTCCGATTTGGTGCTTGTCGCAGCAGGATCAGGTCCATCGACCCTTGGAACGCCTGATTCCGCAGGGGTACCAAAAAGCATTGCTCAAGAAGTTATCACTGTACCTTTTAATGATGTGGAGGCGTTTGAACAAGCTATTCATAGATGGGGAAATGAAGTTGCAGCCGTTTTAGTTGAACCAATTGTCGGAAACTTTGGTATTGTGGAACCTAAGGAAGGATTTTTAGAAACAGTCAAACAGCTTACTCACAAAGCAGGCGCGCTGCTTATTTTTGACGAAGTTATTACAGCGTTTCGATTTATGTACGGCGGTGCCCAAAATCTGCTTCATGTAGAGCCTGATTTAACCGCACTTGGAAAAATTATCGGCGGAGGCCTTCCGATCGGAGCTTACGGCGGCCGTAAAGAAATTATGGAGCAGGTGGCGCCATTAGGACCGGCTTATCAGGCAGGGACGATGGCAGGAAACCCTGCATCGATCTTAGCAGGAATTGCTTGTTTGGAAGTGCTGAGCGAAGAAGGAGTTTATGACTATCTTGATAAGCTCGGCAGGATGCTTGAAGAAGGCATTTTAAACGCTGGAAGATCATATAATATACCGATCACCATCAACCGTTTAAAAGGTGCATTAACAGTATATTTTACACGCGAAAAGGTGACGAATTATGAGCAAGCCGAAAAAACAGACGGAGAAATGTTTGCTAAATTTTTTAAACTGATGCTTCATCAAGGCATTAATTTGGCGCCGTCTAAATATGAGGCCTGGTTTATTACAATCGCTCATACAGAAGAGGACATTAAAAAAACCATTTCGGCAGTCGAACAATCGTTTAAACAGCTTTCACATGACAAAAAATGAGTCTTACTAAAGCGCCTACTGCACAAGCAGGCAGAATGAAAAAGTAAATCTTTAAGCAGCCTGAGCCCGATATTTATGGACTCAGGTTGTTTATTTCTTTTGGAAACGATGGAGGTGATGTAAAACTGCCGCCTCTTCAGTTGTACGAAAAAAGTGCAAAAGTTCGCTCGATCACAACGTAACTATTTGGTCTGTCTATATTAAAGGATCATATCATATTACAAGAGTGTTAATTTTTTCCTTTCTCTTAAAATAACCTTGAATATTCGTGTTAAACAATGTATAGTCTGAATAGCTTACAACCTTTTTGATGAAAGGAAGGAAAAATTTTTATTCAACATGAAACTTGGAGCCCGTATCTTAAAAACAGGTATTGCAATTACACTGGCATTAATGCTGGCAGAGATGCTTCATTTTCCATCTCCAGCATTTGCAGGGATTGCAGCTATCTTTGCGATACAGCCGTCAATATATAGATCATATTTAACCGTCATTGAACAAGTTCAGGCAAATATAATCGGCGCTGTTGTCGCAGTTTTATTCGGGATTTCTTTCGGAACAAACCCGTTTATTATTGGTCTTACAGCAGTGATTACCATTGCTATTTGTTTAAAATTAAAGATTGAAAACACAATTGCAATTGCTTTAGTAACGGTTATTGCGATACTTGAAACAACAGGTGACGATTTTGTACAGTTTGCTACCATACGGTTTTTAACGATTTTACTTGGGGTTTTATCAGCTTTTTTTGTTAATTTGATATTTATGCCGCCAAAATACGAAACAAAGCTTTACCATAAAATCACCGAAATTTCCCATGAGATTATGAAATGGATTCGGATCAATATTCGAAATAAATCTGAGTTTGCCCCTCTTAAAGAGGAAATAGACAAAATCAAAGATCAGCTGATAAAACTTGATCATTTATTTTTGCTTTACAAAGAAGAGCGAACTTATTCTAAAGCGAAGGTATTGCCAAAATCAAGAAAACTTGTCCTGTATAGACAGATGATTATCACAACGAACAGGGCATTTTACACATTGCGCCAAATTCATTGCTTGGAAAACGAACTTCGGCAAATACCTAGAAAGCTCCATGAAATGCTTATATCAGAGCTTGACTTTTTATTAATTTTGCATGAGCAGGCGCTGTTAAAAATAACAAAAAAAATTAAAAATAATCACGCTGAAGACCTGCTTCCTTATGACAAATTTAATCGAAAAGAATTCATTCAAGCGTTTTTGAAATTTGAAAAAGAAGCGGAAGATTCCGATTCGTTTTACCAAATACTATCTTTAGTCTCCGCCATCGTTGATTATCACGATCAATTGGAGCATTTAGATACATTGATTAACAGCTTTCAACATTTCCATAAAAAAGAAAATAAAATTCATGTGGAGGATGAAGAGTAAACAAGTTCATCTCCGTATATTACAGCCTTCAGAAGGCGATGAAAAAAGCAAAAAATTGTAAAAGACTACAGAATTTCATTCATGAATTCAGTAGTCTTTCATCTTTTTTAAGACAATCATTTCATTTATTTGAGAAGCTGAATGACCTCTCTGCTCTCAGAAAAAGTATCGGAAGCTTTTCTGCCTTGGAAATAAATCTTATTTCATTTTTATCCTCTGCTAATGATAACTGCAATTTCATGGACGCAGCTTTGCAGATAAAGGCTGCGTTTTAATTTGTCTTCAAGATCATCCAACTGCTCCCCGCCGAAATGCTGTTTCCAAACCGCTTCATCTTGTTAAATTGAAATCGTCTTATATCATCCAAGCGCAGGCAAGTTTTATATCATTTGGAACAGCTGTATTTTCTCAGCTTTCCAACTCAAAGCTTTGTTGGATGTTATCACAAGGAGGCTCCTTTAGAATCACGGTCAGCTTTTTGAGCTCAAAGCTCTCAGACAGTCTCGACCTACGTTTCACTTCTACTAATAAAATAAATAGGAGCTGTCTAATAAGTCGTTTTTTCGGCTTATTGACGCCCCCTTTAATGTTTTAGAAACGTTGATATATCGATGTTTATGATTTTTTTGTTTTTCAATGGGGATTTGACTTTATGGACAGCCCCTAATCTAAAAATGTGCTAAGCATTGCTTTAATCTCCGCTAGAAAACTTATTTATATTCGTTTCGACCACTTTATTGTTTAAGGAATGGTATTCATTCAATATTTCACATTGTCTTAAGTTTAATTCAAAAACTGTCAGCGGATCATAATAAATCTCTGGGTTTGTTTTCAAGCTGTCCAATTGTTGTTGATCTGTCCGAATTTGCTGCTCTCCTTCTTGCACAATTTGTTCAAGGTTGTGAACAGGTTCACGGAAAAACATTTTCACATCTCGTTCAATTCCTTTTTCAAATAAGTCGAATTGAGCAAAAAATTTTCGGATCATCGATTGAATCGCATCATCGAATGTTTCAGTTTCAATGTATTTTTTGTATTGCTGTGCGATAAACAGCTTGTTTTTCCCAATGGACGAAAACAGCTTTCCTGCTCCTTTTAATATAACTTGTGCAGGCTTAAAGCGGTTCATAATATTTTCTTCTTCGATGTTCACCACTGTTGTCAGACGATCAATATCCCGCCGCCAATCATCCACTACTTTGAAATCAGACATAAGCTTCACACGGTCATGACCGTACAATGAATTAAACGATTCACACATTTCATCTAAATAGACTTGGCATTGTTTTAGCTCGCTTTCAGCAAATGAAACCCATTCTCCCATTTTTTGCGACATTTTTGGAAGCAGCGTTTCAGCAAAATGCGCCTTCACCTGATCGTTCATTTTTTTGTTCAATTCTATGTGTAAATGGCTGAAATCGCTGTTTTCCGTTATGAATTTCGATGCAGATCGCAAAATAGTCCTTAACTCATCATGAAGATCCTTTTTTATCTCTTCCAATGTGGAGCGGAGTGACTGCCTCAATTCCTTAGCTTTTTCATTTTCCATATCGCCAAGGCTGTGTATTAATCCTTTTAATCGAGACACGATTTCTTTATTTTTATCGATGTTTTCTTCTAAATGCTGCTCTAATTCCATCCGTTTGCTATAAGCATATTTAATAGCTTTTTTCAAGAAAAACAGCAGCTTCTCCGTTTTGTTATCTTGATGAAACGGAAAACGTGAATGAATAAATTCAGCGAAGGACTGTTTCCGCTTCTCTCCTTCATTTCTTGAAGGGAATGGGAAAAATTCAGCTTCCGGGAAAAAGTCAAGTATTTGTTCTTTAAAATGAGCATGAAGCATGCCGCTATCTTCAAGCAAAAAGTAAATTGGAAGCTCCTTTTTTAAAGCAATCGATGCCAGGCTTTCTATCATTTTTTCAACTGAAGCAGGTTGATGTTCTGGATGGACATATACCAACCCATCAGCCAGTTGTATATATTCCTTTAGCTCCTCTTGATCAACATGCTCTATGTCAGGTACTTCTATTAAACTTAGCTTATGATCGTTTAACAAATCATTAGGCGCACATACCGCAACAATTGTTCCATCTTCACGAACTGCCGCATCTTCTTCAGCGAATACATCTGTTATGCTTTCATTATTTATTTGCTTTATGTCTGTCCGGTCTTCATGGCAGTAAATAGTAATTTTTGATGAAGGAATGCTTGGAAGAGAATGGCCAAGCAGCGATCGGGCAAAACCGCTTTCTCCAACAATGAGCAAATAATGTTCGTTCTGTTCAAAAATCTTTTTTAATATCCAATGATATTTCTGCCCAAGATTTACTTGATTTATTTCCGCCCAATCGGCCAGCTTCGCAAATAGCCGTTTTTTGGCTTCATGACCATCAGCACGATCATGACTACCTGATGCCAAAACGTTCTCCGCTTCTTCAATCACTTTCTCATCTAAGCTTGAACGGTAAATTTCACTCCATGCAACGACAGCTGCTGCAGCGGTCGATAGTTGTTTTCCTGTCGATAGTTTCAGCCAATTGGCTAAAATGTCCGGCATAATATCTTGAAGCTCTTTTAGTAAATATGATCCACCAAGAAGCTTATTATAGGATTCTTCATAAAAGCGCGATATTTCATCCCAATGCTGAAATTCGTCCACTTTCACATTGAAAATTAGATTGTTTATCGTTTTTAACCATGGAATAAAATATTTTTGATCGTGTTTATAGCATCGCCACAGCGAAACAGCAAGCTTCTCGAATTGCTCTACGTCGGTTCTGTATAAAACCGTTAATGCTTTAAAGAAATAATCCGGCTCTTTTTCTTTGACAAAACCTTGTTCAACATAATTGATCAAACGCTGAAACCATTCCGCTTTTTCAGTCCGAATTAATTCTTCAACCGTAAGATGGACAGCTTTGTCCCAATCTTCCTGTTCTTCATAAAATTGAATAGCGATGGTGGATGCTTGACCATGGTCAGGGTTGATCGATACCGCATCACGAATCGTCTCATACGCCTTTTCTTTTTCTCCTTGAAGACGGTGAAGCGAAAACAGCTTTAGCGATGCTTCTGCTTTAAGAACTTTTGAATCCGTTTCAATGGAACGGTACATTTCTTCCGCAGATGAAAATAATCCTAATTCAAAATATGCATCTCCGATATTTTTTCTCGCCCATGGCGCCAGCTCATTCTCTATATTTTCCCATTTAAAAATTGCCGCTTCATAATCTTTGTGGTGGAAATACACTTCTCCTTGAGCATAGCGTACATAAGACAGATCATATGCGACCTTTTTTTGTTCTTCTTGAAAAAGCTCCCCAAGCAGTTGGATCGGATGTTTCGTTTCATTTTCTTTTAATAATGTTTGATAAAAGTTTTTTTCAATTAACTGCTTTTCCGCCGCCATGACAACCTCCGTTCTTATACGAATTTAGTCTTTTCTTTTATTCTACCAAAATCGTTTTTTTCAAAAGGGATTGAATCAAAAATTTATGAAAAACTTGACTGGCAAAAGTCTTGCTAAAATTAAAGTATATTATGGATTTCAAAGCAAATGACTAATTACCCATTTTGCTGCGGTATTTTTTACCATTCACCCAATTGCTGAATTTGAAATAGTTTATAGTAATGTCCGCGCTTTTTCATCAGTTCTTCATGAGTTCCGGTTTCAACAATTTTCCCGTTTTCAATTAGTACAATTTTATCTGCATGAGTAATTGTAGACAGACGATGGGCAACAATTAAGGTCGTACGGTTTTTTGCCAGTTTATCAAGGGCTTCTTGGATAAATTGTTCACTTTCTAAATCCAAAGCAGACGTAGCTTCATCCAAAATGAAAATCGGCGGATTTTTTAAAAATACTCGGGCAATTGCAATTCGCTGTTTTTGACCGCCGGATAACTTCACGCCTCTTTCGCCCACTTTCGTATCATAGCCATCAGGCAAACTCATAATAAACTCGTGAGCGTTAGCTGCTTTGGCCGCTTTTATGACCTCTTCATCCGTTGCATTTGGTTTGCCAATTAAAATATTCGTTTTTATCGATTCACTGAATAAAAAAGGATCCTGCAAAACTATGCCGATCTGGTCCCTGACGCTTTGCACTTTATAATCTCTAACGTCAATGCCGTCCAACAAAATTTTTCCTTCCGTTACATCCCAAAACCTCGGAACAAGACTCACAAGGGTGGATTTTCCCCCTCCGCTCATCCCGACAAAAGCGACCGTCTCCCCTTTTTGAATCGTTAAATGAATATCCTTTAGTACAAATTCTTCGTTGTCATGATAGCGAAAGGATACTTTGTCAAAAATAATTTCCCCCGAAAGTTTGTCTGCTGCTATTGCATCCTGTTTATCAACAATATCGTAAGGTTCGTCAAGAAACTCAAATACTCTGTCCATTGAAGCGAAAGCCTGTGTTAAAGTAGTTGATGAATTGATCAAACGGCGAAGAGGATTGTACAACCGATCAATATAGGCTGTAAAGGCAACCATCGTCCCGATCGTTAAATTCCCTTGTATCACTTCATAAGCCCCGTAAAAAATGACGAAAAGAGGCGCTAGGTCAGTAACGGTGTTAACAACAGCAAACGTTTTTGCGTTCCATTTTGTATGATCAATCGCCCTTTCAAGAAAATTGCGATTTTCACGATCAAATTCTTTTTGTTCATGCTCTTCATTCGCAAAGCTTTGAATGACAGCCATTCCGCTGACCCTCTCATGCAAATGCCCCTGCACCTCTGCCAGCGCCTGCGACCTAACTCTTGTCAAATGACGAAGCCTGCCGTAAAAATATTTAACTGACAATCCGTATATAGGAAGCAACATAATCGATACAATGGTCAACGTGACATCCATCGTAAACATAATCCCAATGGCAAATATAATAGTAAAAAGGTCAAGCCATAGATTCATAAGGCCCGTAATAACAAACGTCTTTGTTTGTTCAACATCATTAATCACCCGCGAAATAATTTCTCCCGCACGATTGTTTGAATAATATCTTAAGCTCAGCCGCTGAAGATGAGTAAACAGTTGATCGCGAATATCATATAAAATTTTGCTTCCCGTCCATTGCGCAAAATATTGCCGATAATACTCGATCGGCGGCCGTATGACGAGGAATATAAATAACATGATGCCCATTAAAAAAAGAAGCATCTCTATCTTTACGTCATTTGATAATGATCCGTTTAAAATATTGTCGACGATATATTTCAATACGAGCGGAATTAACAAAGGAATGCCAAACTTTATAATCCCGATGAAAATCGTTAAAAAAATTTGTTTTTTATATGGTTTTACAAATTGAAAATAGCGTTTAATCGAACCCAACTATTTCTCTCCTTTCAGATCAATGCAAAGCGAAAAGTCTGTTGATACTCCAACAGACTTTTCCATCATAAATATGTTAAATATCTTTCATACCACTGATCGATAAATTCAGGGGAAAACGGACCTTTTCTACCGCGTATCCAATAAATTAATTTGTTCACATTATTCTTTAAGATACGGTCAATGACTTGCGGATATTTCATTGATTTCTTATGCCGTTCATATTCATCTTCATCTAACAGTGTATAGGTCATATCCGGGAACACTTTAATATCCAAATCATAATCAATATACTTTAATGCCTCATTATCCCAAACAAAAGGAGAACTGATGTTGCAATAATAATAAATGCCGTCACCACGAATCATTCCAATTACATTAAACCAATGACGTGCATGAAAATAACAAATCGCCGGCTCCCTTGTAATCCAAGTTCTGCCGTCAGCTTCGGTAACCGTTGTTCGATCGTTGCCGCCAATAATACAGTTTTGCGATCCTTTTAAAACGGTCGTTTCCTCCCAAACACGATGAATGCATCCATTATGTTTATAACTGTGTATTTGAATGATATCTCCTTCCTTTGGCAGCGCCATTTTGTTCCCTACTTTCTAATGAACAGTTCACTTCAAATCCGAAAAAATCATTTTTCTTTATTATAACGTTTGATATTCAAAAAGAAAATAAAAGAGCCATGCCGCTAAAATGGCTGACTCGAGTCATACATTTCGATTTGGTACATTTTAATAACTTCTTCCGTTTGCTTTTCAAACGTTTTTTGAATGTCTATCAACTCATTTTTCATTTTTTCAATTTCTTTTTGCACAGAACGCAATTTCTTATCATCATTTTGTCTCAAAAATTCCAATTCCATTTGTTGATAATGCTCTATTTTAGATTGAAGCGATACAAGCTTATCCATCGTTTCAAGCTGTTCGCCAACTAGCAGATCAAAGCGGTTATATGTATTCAAATGAATCCCTCCCTAATAAAATGTTTATGGATACATATTCTAACTATTTCACTTGATTCCTTTGACAAGTTATGTAGACAATTAAGAAGTTTTGTCGTATGAACGCTTAGGTCAAAATTATTATTGACTCTCCATTCATTCATTATGTACAATCTGACAAGATTGAATCATTACAAACTTTGATTTTTTTTGAGAGAAAGGAAGTTACTATATCGTGTGGGAAATCATCACAGCAGTCATTTTAGGCATTGTTGAAGGGTTAACGGAATTTGCCCCTGTTTCTTCTACTGGACATATGATTCTTGTTGATGACATTCTTCTAAAATCTAAAGAAATATATTCAGAGCCTGTCGCCAACTCTTTTAAAGTCGTCATTCAGCTTGGATCAATACTAGCAGCGGTGATCGTATTTAAAGATCGCTTTTTCGATTTATTACAGATTAAGAAAATGCAGCATCAAAACGGTCAAAGATTAACGCTTGGCCTTGTCATCACAGGACTTCTTCCTGCTGCCGTCTTAGGTTTTTTATTTGAAGACTATATTGATACGTACTTGTTTTCCGCTCATAGCGTATTAGTCGGCCTTGTGTTAGGGGCATTATTAATGATTGCAGCAGACCTATTTGGTCCAAGAAAACCGAAAGCAGAAACGGTTGATCAAATTACATACAAACAAGCGCTAACCATCGGCCTCATCCAATGCATTTCCCTTTGGCCTGGTTTTTCGCGTTCCGGTTCAACGATTTCCGGCGGGGTTTTAGCCGGTTTAAGCCATCGTGCAGCTTCCGATTTTACGTTTATTATGGCTGTGCCGATAATGGCGGGGGCGAGCGGTCTTTCTCTTATTAAAAATTGGGAGCATTTCACGATCGACGTCCTGCCGTTTTTTATCGCCGGATTCATCAGTGCGTTTATTTTCGCGCTTTTGGCCATAAGATTCTTTTTGCAGTTGATCAACCGCATTAAACTTACACCATTTGCTATTTATCGGATCATTTTGGCGATCATCATCTATGTTTTTTTCCTTTAATGAAAGAAAGCGGAGAGCTGAAACGTTCTCCGCTTTTTGCCTGGCTCTTTTAAAAGAAACATTCAAAATTAATAGTTAAGAATTTTGTTGTTTATTTTGTTCAGATTGTTGATTTTGTTGTCTTACTTGTTGTGCATCTGTTTCAGCAGCAAATTCTGTTCCAAATCCTTGAGCTGATTGTTGGTTTTGCTTTCTCACTTGTTGAGCATTTGTTTTGTTTTGCTGTTGTTTTGCCATCATTTTTCACCTCCACGTCATATATCATGTCCAGGAGAGAAAAAACTTATCCAAAAAAATTTGCAGTTACAGCAATAAGGAAATGCCTCCATCTACGATCAAAGTTTGCCCTCTTATCATGAAAGCTTTTTCAGAGAGCAAAAATTCAACTGCATTTACGATATCCTCTTTTTCAATCATTCTTCCAGCCGGAGTCTTTTCTTTTGCTTCGTTTAAAATTTCCTCCCTGTTCGGAAAATGTGTCAATGCATCCGTATCGACAGCTGCGCCGGAAACCGCATTTACTACAATATTTTTCGGTGCTAATTCAACTGCTAAATATCTAGTTAAAGCTTCAAGAGCTGCTTTAGAAACCCCTACTGTCGTGTAATTTTTTAAATAGCGAATAGACCCTAAAGAGCTGATGCTCACGATGTGTCCGCCGCCGTGTTTTTCCATCAATTTTGCTGCTTCCTGCGCACAAAAAAGAAGTGCTTTTGCATTAATATCCATCGTCCAATCCCAATGGGATTCTTCAATTTCCATTAGAGGGCGTAAAACTCCAGATGCTGCATTGTTTACTAAAATATCAAGCCGTCCAAACGTTTTGTCAATTTCTGCAAACATTTCCTTTATTTTTTCTGGTTTTCCGACGTTTGCCTTCACCACAAGCGTTTTCACACCAAGACGTTCAATTTCTTCCGCGGTTTCGATCGCTTTCGATTTGCTGCGAGCATAATTAATGACGATGTGATACCCTTTTTCAGCAAGCCTCAAGGCAATAGCTTTGCCGATTCCTCTTGAAGATCCTGTGACAAGCGCTACTTTTTCATTCATATTTTACATCTCCTTATGTATTGAATAGTTATTTCTATCGTAACAAAGAATAGATATAGAAAAACATATAAAAAGGAGTTTTTGTAAATTGCCTATACGTGATATGACAGAGCTCTCCATGATCTCGAAGCAAGCTTGGAGCAGTGAAGAGCTTCAGCATTATCACCGCGCCTTTCAACAAATTATGCCTTACCTGAATATAGAAGGTCATACTATTCACCGTGAAATTATAGAAGAAATTGAAGCGCGCGGCGGTATTAACAAATACTGATTAAACCAATTTTTAGAGGCATAATGGATGCAATCGGTACATGCCGATTGCATTTTCATTCACTTCCCAATGGAATTACGGCTCCACTTGTATGCCAGCTTTTTCCTTATAAAGAGCAAATATTTTTTGATGAGGTACAGGAAAAGCATATCGATCAATATCCTTGATGAAAACTTTTTCAAGCTCTTTCATTGATTCATCGCTACAAACTTTGCCGAAATAAACATTAATATTCCATGTCAAATGGGAAAAAACATGCTGAATCGTTCCTTTTAGCTCGCTTAATTCCGCTTCAACACCGTATTCTTCCCGCAAAAAATTTTCTAGATATATCCTTTTAGGAATTCTGTTTGTGCGAACTTCGCAATTTGGAAATTCCCACAAATTCGCAAGCAGTCCTGTGTCAGGTCTTTTATGAATATATAAATCGTTGTTTTGCACTAAAACCGCGCAAGCAATCGAAACTTGCTTTGTTGATTTGCTTCGTGTTTTTACTGGCAGCTTTTCCTGTAATCCTTCTGAAAAGGCAAGACAATGCTCCTGTACAGGACAAAGCAAACAGGACGGAGAAGTCGGCGTACAAACCATTGCTCCCAATTCCATTAATGCTTGATTAAAATCGGAAGGACGTTTTTTTGAAATAAGATTTGCAGCCGCTTCTTCAAATATTCTTCTTGTTTTTGGCTTTGCTATATCTTCTTCAATCAGTAAAATTCTTGACAGCACTCTCATCACATTGCCGTCAACAGCAGGCTCAGGCTTGTTATAAGCAATGCTTAATATTGCTCCTTTTGTATAAGGCCCAATTCCTTTTAATTTTCCAAGCTGCTTCGGGTCATCCGGAAGTTTTCCTCCGTATTTTGCTGCCACCTCTTTCACTGCACTGTGCAAATTTCGGGCGCGCGAATAATAGCCTAGGCCTTCCCATGCCTTTAAAACCTCTTCTTCATCCGCATTTGCCAGCGCCTCAACATTCGGGAATTTTTTAATAAAATTGTTAAAGTACGGTATAACCGTTTCCACCCGTGTTTGCTGAAGCATTATTTCAGATACCCATACTTTGTATGGATCTTGGTCCTTTCTCCAGGGCAAATCTCTTTTTTCCCGTATATACCAGCCGATCAGGTCCTCCTGAAATGTTTTAATATCGAAATTCTCAATTTTTTGCAGTGATTGACCCATTTTTCAATATTTCCTCCATTATGCACTTCAAAATATGTTACACTAAAAAGAACTTATGAATTTATCGTACATTATTTTTTTTTGGCATGAAAGAAAAAATGAATTTATGTTTTTTGCGTTCAATGGAAAAAATTCAAATATCATCATAACGATTGTTTTTTCAGCTAAGGAGGATGGCTTTGGATACAGGTACACATTTCGTCATGGGAATCGCATTGGGAGGCTTAGCAACTTTGGATCCGGCTGTCGGCGGTTCCTTTCTGACAAGCGAGGCAGTTCTTGTTGGCACGATTATCGGTTCACAAGCACCAGATCTTGATACGGTTCTTAAATTTAAAAATAATGCAGCTTATTTAAAAAATCATCGCGGAATAACTCATTCAATTCCCGCAGTTTTATTATGGTCGCTGTTGATCACTGGCGCAATTCATTTTATTATGCCAAGCAGCAGCCTCATCCATGTATGGATTTGGACGTTATTAGCTGTTGTTCTTCATGTTGTTGTCGACATTTTCAACGGCTACGGCACTCAAGCTCTCAGACCTTTTTCTGAAAAGTGGATTGCGCTGGGCACAATTAATACGTTTGATTCGTTTATCTTCATCGCTCATATTGTCGGCATTGGCATTTGGCTTTCCGGCGCCCATGGGGGCTATACCTTTTTAATTATTTATTGCATAATCGCTTTATATTATGTCGTTAGACTTCTAATGCAAAGATCGATTAAGAAAAAAATCTTAAACAGATGGAAAAATGTTGAAAACGTCATATTTAACCCAACAATGAAATTCCGCAAGTGGCAGCTCGTCATTGTGACAAAAGAACATTATTACGTTGCATATTCAAATTTTACCGAAATTCAAATCGTCGACCAATTTGAGCGCAAAGAGCTGCCGAATCACCCTGCAATGGAAGCCGCAAAAAAAGACCGGAATATTTCAGCATTTTTGCATTTTTCCCCTGTTTTCCATTGGCAAATAAAAGAGCAGCTTGATTATACCGAAATCCGTTTGATTGACTTGCGTTATTTCAGCAAAGGTCATTATCCCTTTGTAGCAGTTGCACAGCTCGATAAAGACCTCAACATTGTTCGTTCGTACACAGGTTGGATTTTCAGTAAAAAAAGAATGAAGA
Source organism: Aeribacillus sp. FSL M8-0235 (assembly GCF_038000355.1). Lineage (NCBI taxonomy): Bacteria > Bacillati > Bacillota > Bacilli > Caryophanales > Bacillaceae > Aeribacillus > Aeribacillus sp. FSL M8-0235. The sequence continues at coordinate 3,104,305 of NZ_JBBOBW010000001.1, forward strand.
AAAAACTTAAACCGCTAATTGATTGATTATGACATTTCCTTAATTTTCTTTTATATTGGCTTCTAATAAGCAAATACTATTTATGCGCGTCCAATAGCGCAAATTTTTTTCTCCTTGGAGGATCTGCGATGCGCAATAAAGCAAAAGGATTTCCGCAGCATGAAAAATTTGACGGTGAGCCACGTGCTAAAGCGGAATTCGCGTCACGTCGTGCGAACGGAACCATTAACACACACCCTCAAGAGAGGATGAAAGCTTCAGGAGAACGGGATAAAAATTTTTCATAACCATTGACCTTTCAAGAGGTGTTTACAAATGGACACAAACCGATCATCCTTATCAAAAAAGCAGAAAAACGAATTTTTAGGAGCTTGGGGAAAACCGAAACATTCATTCCGTCAAGTAAACGGGGAAACCCAGCAAACCCAAAGCTTAATCATTTTGGAAAACGAAATGCGAAAACGTTCATAAATAAATAATACGAGATCATGCCATTATTTGGCATGATCTTGTTTATACAGACCTTTTTTAATTTTTAAAAATAATCGCCTAGATTCAAAACTCAACTATGATTTCCTCGATTAAATTTAATAAAGAAAATATTTAGTTTCAACATTGCTTGAGTAAACGATTTTCCATTATTTTACTTATTTTTTCGATACTATTTGTTTACAAAAGATTTCAAGCTAAAAACGAAATCCGTATCCTTTCAAGGTCAATTGAGAGAGTATTCAGTTTGATAACCATAATGCAAAGTTAGGCGCGAGGAAGCATAGCCACGAACAGGAAGAAAAAAACGATTGAAAGAAATCAGCGGCCACTCTTTTCCCCAACTTCCTTCATTTTTCGTTCTCAACTTATTTCTCATTTATATTACTTTTTTTAATCAACATCGATATCGGCAGTGCTTCCTCCTTTAAAGGCGATGATAATCGATACCCCCAAGCGAAAACTCCTTTTAAATATTCAACTTTGAAATATTCACCAGGAGATCCATCGATTTCATACGTCTCACCTGGCGGAAAATCGTCAGGATTCAACATATATGCTTTTGCCATAGCAATTTTCCTTTCCAGAACAGCATATTCGTTGATCATTCCATGCTGTTCCGCTTTGCGCGCTTTTTCTTTTAATCGGGCAATTTCATTTTTTAGCTCGTATTCCGTCATTTCACTGTACCGTTTTTCCATTTCCTATTCCTCGCTTTTCTCTAAGTGTTTTTGCAAATATTGCTGAATAAGTTCTTGCGAAAAACCTTTTCGATATAAAAATTGCGCAAGCTTTTGACGATATGTGTACATATCTAGATGGGAATACTTTTTTTTCCCTTTTTCGCCTTGTATTAATAATGCTTCCCATTCTTGGTCATGACGTTCATGTAAAGGCAGCATCTCTAAAACAGCTTGAATCACTTCGGATGAAAAACCTTTCCTAAACATTGCCTGCTCTATTTTTTGCTTTAGCTGCGACAAAGATATGTTCGCTTTTTTTCCCAATTGCTTTTCAGCTAATTTATACGCTGCTTCTATTTGTCTTTCTTTCGTGAAAAGATCAAGAGCTGCTTCTATCAAATCGTTCTCAATCCCTTTTTGTCCCAGTTCTGCTTTTATTATGCCGGGCCCTTTCAAAGTGGTTTTCATTTGCGTTCTTACAAAGGCTTCCGCAAACTCCTTGTCATTTACATAATTTTTTAATTGAAGCTCAACCATTACACGTTCAATAACCCTCTCATCTATACCTTGACTTACAAGATAGTCACGGACCTCTTTTTCCGATCTCATTCGATAGCCAAGAAAAGTTAAAGCTTTGTTGAATGCTGCTTTTATTTGATCCTCGTGCAAAATCGCATCTATATCCAGCTCATCAAGCTCCATCCCTTTTCTTAGCCCGTGCTTAATTAAAACATCTTCCCCGACGCTAAAAGCAAATATTTCACCGTTTCCTCTATCGACGTAAATATTAAAACGATTTTTCTTTTTAGGTTGAACTTCTATTTTTACAATAAACATGTACAGACACCTCATTTTTATAGTACCATAGAAAAAATAAATAAATGGAAGTTTTAAGCATGAAAGTGTATGAATACTGTAACAATAGATTTTTCAGCTTGTAAGGAACATTTTGCTGACTTTTCTAGCCGTTGATGCTATAAAACTATGAAGCAAAATTCAACCGTTCTTATTATGATTTCTAAATATTTTGCTGGCATCAGGCAAATCTGCTTCAGTCAGGAAATGCGGTCCTCTCTGTTATTGCATCAAAGCAAAGGAAAAAAATATTGTCAAAGAAAATATTGTAATTTTTCCCTATTCACTGCTTATAGAAACTCTTAAAGTAGTAAGAAAAAAGTAAAATTTTCTTAATAATCTTTTTACAAAATTTTTGTTTTCTTTTCCATAGAAATCAAGTATGATACTAGAAGAAATGCTGACAATTAAATTTACTTGTTTTTAAGGGAAGGCAAATGGTGCGCCACCGGTCTTTGACCGGTTCTAGTGGGTTCGATTCCCACCCCGAAATTTTTACTTGATAAATAAAAATTTCGAGGGTGGGATCCGTTAGATTTCGTGGTAACCGCCCTCGTTGATAGAGGAGGATGAGCATGTTAAAAAAACGTGATCTAGCGGATTGTCAAGAGTTGTTCGAACTTATGGTTCATCCAGAGGTCTTCCCTTATGTTCGTCATAAAGCAACGTCGATTGAAGAATACATGTTTATAACAAAACAGTTGATTGAAGCAGAGGAACGAGGGGAATTAATTTCCCGCACCATTTTGGATGAATGGGGCTCTCCTATTGGAACAATCAGCTTGTATGATATTTTTGACCAAACGGGATTTCTCGGAACTTGGCTCGGCAAGCCGTACCATGGTAAAGGATATAATCAGCTTGCTAAGGACGCTTTTTTTCAAGAGATTTTTTATGAATTTGGAATTCAAACGATCTTTATGAAAATACGGAAAGACAATGAACGTTCCATGAAAGCCGCGCAGAAGCTTCCATATGTCTCCCTTGCCGATGAATCTCGTCAGCTTCCCCATATTGAAAACAAAAACTTATACAACATCTTTGAAATTTCAAAGGATATGTACACACTGTATACAAAACGAAACGGTTTCATGACAGACGAAGAAAGCAGATTGAAGGAAGCATAAAAAATTGGAAGAAGACATCCGAACGAATCAAGATGTCTGCTTCCATTTTTTTATCATTTCTTATTCTCTAATCTGTCCGCTTCCTTTAATAATATATTTTGTAGAAGTCAGTGCAGGGAGTCCCATCGGTCCTCTGGCATGGAGCTTTTGCGTGCTGATCCCGATTTCTGCGCCAAACCCAAATTCAAATCCGTCTGTAAAGCGCGTCGATGCGTTGTGGTAAAGAGCTGCGGAATCAACTAATTTGAAAAACTTTTCTACATTTGCGGCATTTTCTGTGATAATTGCCTCAGAATGGTTTGTTCCGTAACGATTAATATGCTCGATTGCTTCATCTACATTCGAAACAAGTTTCACTGCCATTGTATAATCTAAATATTCCGTTTCCCAATCTTCTTCTGTCGCTAATTTCAAATGCGGGAATTCATTGTACAATGCTTGATCGACTCGCAACTCCACATTTTTCTCCTCGAGCTTTTCAATGAGCTCGCGAATATACTCCTTATTCCAATTTTCATGGATGAGAAGAGTTTCGGCTGCATTGCAGACGGAAGGTCTTTGTGTTTTTGCGTTTACAGTTATATCAATCGCCATCTTTTTGTCTGCTGATTCATCAATAAACACATGACAATTGCCTGCGCCCGTTTCTAACACAGGGACAGATGAATTTTTAACAACTGTTTTAATCAGATTTTTCCCTCCGCGAGGAATTAGCACATCTAAATAATCATTTAATTTGAACATTTCCGCTGCCGTTTCCCTGCTGGTATCTTCCAGAAGCTGTACACTGTCGGCAGGAAAATTCGCTTTTTCTAACGCCTCTCGTATCACCTTTACGATCGCCATATTTGAATGCAATGCGGATGAGCTGCCGCGAAGAAGAACAGCGTTCCCTGTTTTTAAGCAAAGGCTTGAGGCATCAATTGTCACATTTGGTCTGGCTTCGTAAATCATCCCAACAACTCCGAGCGGCACCCGAACTTTTTCGATTTGTAAACCGTTCGGACGAGTCCAGCTTTCCAGCACTTCCCCAACTGGATCTTGCAAATAAATCAATTGTCTTAACGATTCAATCATTCCGTTAATTCGTTCTTCGTTTAAAAGAAGACGGTCAATTAGAGCGTCGGATAAACCATTCGCTTTCCCATTTTCAATGTCATTTTCATTTTCTTTTAAAATATAAGGCGTTTCTTTTTGCAATTGTTCAGCGATGATTGATAATGCGTTGTTTTTTTCTTCAGTAGTCTTTGCAACCAGTTTGGCAGCAGCTTCTTTTGCCAGCTTCCCTTTTGTTAACACTTCACTCATATCATCATCTCCTTACTCGTTATCGCTACAAATTGATCACGGTGAACCACTTCAGGATGTATGCGCTTTGTCATTTCCATCGCTTTTTGACTCGGCATGCCCATAATTTCTTTTAATTCTTCAGATGAATAATTGACTATGCCTTTTCCGATCAGCTTTTGTTCCTTGTTTAAAATTTGCACCACGTCTCCGGATTGAAAGTTGCCGCTGACACGCTTAACGCCAGCAGGAAGGAGCGATTTCCCTTCCTTCAAAATAGCCGCTACTGCTCCATCATCGACTTCCACATCACCAGATATGATCGAATGAAGAGCAATCCATGCTTTTGAATTACGAACAGCACTTAAATCGTTTTTGCCAATATATGTTCCGTCACCGTTCCCATTTAAAATTTCTATTAATTTCTCTTTTCCTTGACCTTTCCCGATAAATACGGATACACCGAGGGCAAGTGCCGTTTTTGCCGCCATGAGCTTTGATTTCATGCCACCTGTTCCAACTTTCGAACCGGATGTTGCCTCTGTTTGTTCAATTAATTCATCTGTTACTTCCGGCAAAAAATCAAATCGTTTCGCATTCGGATTTTTGGTAGGATCTTCTTCATATAAACCGTTAATATCCGTCAAAATAATAAGAAAATCGGCATGCAATAATCCGCTCACAAGAGCTGACAGCATATCGTTGTCTCCAAACGTCAATTCCTCAATCGAAACCGAATCATTTTCATTGATGATCGGGAGCACTTGCCGCTTTAGAAGCTCCGATAAGGTGGCGTATGCGTTTTGATATTGCTCTTTATGCTGAAAATTGCTCCTTGTCATCAAAAGCTGGGCACATACAATGCCGTATTTTTTAAATGCTTCTGTATAAGCCTGGATAAGCAGCCCTTGGCCCACTGCCGCAGCCGCCTGTTTTCCTCTAATTGTCACAGGCCTAGAAGGATATCCAAGATCTCCATACCCTGCTGATACCGCTCCTGACGAAATTAAAATTACTTCATACCCTGCTTCCTTCAATTTAGCAATCGCTTCAACATGCTCGTGCAGCTTTTCTTTACTGAGTCCCCCGTTGTCATCTGTTAAAGAACTGCTTCCTATTTTTACGACCACTCGCTTTTTCCTCACTAAAAAACACCTCTTCATTGCTTGACAGTCATAAAAAAGACTCATATCATCCTTTCGAAAAAGGACGAATATGAGTCTATATCCGCGGTACCACCTTTTTTAGCACTAGTTTAGTGCTCCCTTTAGCCTGTAACGAAGGATACGGTCAGGTTATGAGCCTGACAGCTCCAGGGGTAGGTTCAATAGCTTATCAGCGATGAAACCTTTCAGCCATAGGGTTTCACTCTCTTTTTCGCCTAAAGTCTATTTACTGGCCCCTTTCAACGCCGAAAATATACTTTTTTTAAAATTATGTTTCAAAAATTTTTAAAAGTCAAGATGATTGCTGCATTTAAACATTTGCTTGTTGATTGAATTTTTTGTTTGTAAATTTATCTCTCAAATACGGCAGGATAAACCGATCAGCTCCCCAATAATACGCAGCTGCGCCTACTGCCATTAAAATGATTGCTTCAGTGTACATAATCGGATTCGTGCTTGTTGTTCCAGCTAACATAAAATTCAAATTCATAAACGCACCAGCAATTAATGCAGGAGTTGTAAACAATCCCAAAATCAGTCCGATGCCAACTAACACTTCTCCAATTGGAATAATAAAATTAAAAAGTTCTACATTCGGAAGAGCAAAGTTTTCAAGGAACGCTGCATACCATCCTTGAACGGCCGGATGTTCTCCGGTTGCTTTAGCAATCGCCCCTTTTAAAAATCCTGTCGCATCAAATCCACCCAGCTTTTCGACTCCCGCGACAAACCATTGATAACCGAGCCAAATTCTAAGAGCCGCCCAGACAACCGCCATTTTTGGACCTTTCAGCCATTCCATCTTCAACCATCTCCTTTGTTTGTTTTTTCACTTTTATTTTCCGAAGAAGTTTGTGAAATATTTCACTAACTTCTTCAATTTCAATATATAATTTTCTGAATTTAACTTCAATATATTTGTGAAATATTTCACAAATTGTTAACAATTACTATAGTTATCCACATTCATAGTAGGATTTTATGGAAAAAATCCAGCTTCTTAAGCTCCAACAGTTACATAATATCCACAAAAACAGTATGGATAATGTGTATAAGTTGTGAATTGTCTGAAATATCTGTGGATAAAATAAAAAAGCACTCACCTTCTCTGGACGATGAATGCTTATACACAAGAACGATCTCTCGAATTTACATGCAAATTAGAGCTGTTGCAAAAGAAACCGTCATTTTACAGAAGTGTGCATATTTGCCGATAACAAAAATTTTAGACATAACTAAATCTATTAAAACGTGGAATTTCTTTTCATAAAAAAACAGGCGCCGTTTCAACAGCCGCCTGCTAAGCACTATGCTGCAATTTATTTTCTTTCTCTGCACGCTTATTTTTCTCATAACCGATCGCTAACACAATCAATGTCATAATTCCGATAAGTAAATATTCGCTCCACAAGTTTTGGATGTGAAACCATTGTTCAATATGTTTATCCTTAAAGATCATCTCACCGGCGGTCCAAGCTAAAATTCCAGATCCAACATATACAATCCATTGAAATTTGTTCATTAATTTTACGATCGCTTTTGATCCAAAAATCATAATTGGAATACTGATCAAAACTCCAACCGCAATCATGCCGATATGGCCGTGTGCCGCACCTGCTACTGCAACCACATTATCCAAACTCATGACGGCATCTGCAAGAATGATCGTTTGAATAGCTTTAAGCAGACTGCTTTGAGATTGGACATGCGCAGCTTCTCCGTCATCTACCAAAACTTTATAAGCAATCCAAAGCAGCAAAAATCCGCCGACAATGTTGACAAATGGGATTTTCAACAGGACAACAATAACGGATGCAAACAAAATCCGTAATGCGACCGCACCTCCAGTCCCCCAGAATATAGCTCTGTTTTGCTGTTCTTTCGGCAGATTTCTCGTTGCCATTGCAATTACAACTGCGTTATCGCCGGATAAAATAATATCGATTGCAATAATTTTTAATAAGGCAATGATGGCGTCAGATGAAATAGATATACCAACTGAAAATAAATCCAATTGTTATTCGCTCCTCTATTAAAAAATGTATACGTATAGATTCTATCCCTACCTTCCTTTGAAAGCAAATCCAATATTTTACCTATTTAAAAATTAAAATGAGTCATCTCCTTGTCAGCTGCTGGATAAATGTTCGAATGGCAGTGGAAGAAAGAAGACCTTTTCGATAAATAATTGCAACCTCTTTACGCGGAAGTTCGTCTGCAATTTTCAAAAGCTTGACAGAAAACTCCGGGCTGTTTTCAACATAAAGCTTTGGCAGGATCGTAATTCCGTTATGTAAAAGCGTCATCTTTAACAACGAATACGTATCCGACAATTCCACAATTGGGTTTAACTTAATGCCTTCTTTATTACAAAATGAATCGATCGTCTGTCTAAGAACATATTGCTCGGGCAATAAAAAGATCGGGTACGATTGAAGCTCTTCCAAATATATTAAATTTTTTTCAGCTAAAGGATGATCAAGGGATACAATGGCAAAAAACTCTAATGAAAACCATTTAATAACCTCTACTTGCGGATGATGAACTGGTAAATAGACAATCCCTATATCGAGCTCAGACTTGACTATTTTTTCTAACGTTTCTTCCGTTTTTAGATCGTAAACAGAGAGTTTTATATTTGGAAACTGTGAGTGAAACGTAAGCAAGGAAGAATAAAGAAGATGATTGCCAACACATCCGATTTTTAAATGGCCGCGATTCAATCCTTTTAATTCATGTATTTTAATTTTTGCTTGATCAATTTCAGAAAAAATTTTTTTCACATGTTCAAGTAAAATCTCTCCGCTTTCCGTTAATTCAATTTTTTTCCCCATTCTTCGAAAAAGAACTGTATCAAGACTGTTTTCAAGAAGGCGAATTTGCTGGCTTAATGTTGGTTGCGTAATCCCCAGCTTTTCTGCAGCTTTCGTAAAATGCAGCTCTTGACTCAATATTGCAAAATATTGCAAAAGACGGAACTCCATTTTATAGCTCCTTTCTATAGATATTTTCTATTATTATGATAGTTATTATAGTATTGTACTATCTTTTCTTTTCAAGTACAATTCTGATTACGGAATTATCTGACTAGTATTAATTATCTAAATTATGTTGAAAGGGTGTGTGTTGTTTGACCAGCCGATATACGACAAGCAAGGCACTTTTAGAAGCGTTACAAGAAGCTGATGTTTCCTTTATTTTTTCAAATCTAGGAAGCGATCACCCTGCCATTATTGAAGCCCTTGCCGAAGCTGAAAAAGAGGGAATTGATTTTCCGAAAATCATTACTTGTCCACATGAAATGGTTGCCTTAAGCGCTGCACATGGATATGCTCAAGTAAGCGGGAAACCTCAAGCTGTTTTAGTGCATGTTGAATGCGGCACGCAAAACCTTGGCGCTGCCATTCACAATGCTTGGAAAGGTCGGGTGCCTGTCCTCATTTTTGCCGGAACTTCTCCATATACTCAAGAAGGGGAGCTTCGGGGAAGCAGGAACGAATTTATTCACTGGATTCAGGATGTTCCCGATCAGCCCGGAATTGTAAGGGGTTACATGAAGTATACTCATGAGATTCGCACCGGGAAAAATGTAAAACAAATTGTCCATCGTGCACTGCAAATTGCTCAAAGCAGCCCGAAAGGACCCGTATATTTGACGAGCGCTAGAGAAGTTTTGGAGGAGGAAGTAGAAAAAGTAGAAATTCATCCTGAGCAATGGAGACCAATTGCAGCGCGTGCACTGGCACCGCAAGAAATAGATCCTTTAGTGAAAGATTTACTGGCAGCAAATAATCCGCTCATTGTCACGTCATATATTGGCAAAAACAAACAAGCGGTGAAAGAACTCGTTCAATTTTGTGAAAAACTTGCGATACCTGTTTTAGAGTCAGTGCCAAACTATATGAACTTTCCATCTGATCACCCGCTTCATTGCGGATATCAGTGGAATACTTCAACACAAAACGATTTAATCGAAAAAGCAGATTTTATAATGGTCATTGACAGTGATGTTCCTTGGATTCCAGTGAATAATAAACCATCGCCAAATTGTACGATTTACTATATTGATGAAGATCCGCTGAAGGAAGGGATGACATTATGGTATATCCCATCAAAACGTTTTTTCGCAGCTGATGCCGAAACGGCCTTGCACCAGTTGAACGAAGTGATTAAAAACGCTGACATTGACAGCTTGCAAGTAAATGAAAGGAGAAAACAAATAGAAAAATATCATAAAGCTCAGCGTGAAGAATGGAAAAAAGCTGAACAATTTTTTGACGACATTATCACGCCTGAGTATTTAACTGCCTGCATACGGGAAGTGTGCGATGAAAACACGATTATTGTCAATGAAGGCATTTCAAATTTCCAAACATTATATACCCATTTGCAAATGACCAAACCAGGTTCTATTTTTGGCAGCGGCGGAGGCGGACTTGGATGGAACGGCGGAGCAGCGATAGGAGCAAAACTGGCAGACCCGTCTAAAACAGTGATCAGCCTTACTGGAGATGGATCTTATCTGTTTAGCGTCCCTTCGAGCGTTCATTGGATATCGCAAAAATATGACGCGCCATTTTTAACCGTAATTTATAATAATCGCGGTTGGAAATCTCCGAAACTGTCAACCTTAGCTGTTCATCCGAATGGGATCGCAAATGAAACGAATCAATTTTTCGTAGATTTCACTCCTCATGCTGATCTTTCGAAAATTGCAGAAGCTGCAGGTGGCGCCTATGCAAGAAAAATAGAAAACCCTCATGAGCTGAAAGAGGCTCTGAATGAAGCAATAAAAACTGTCAAGTCTGGCCGTTCCGCTGTTTTAGATGTATATTTGCCCGCTATTAGTCAAGAAAATCAAATGAGAGAGGAAAAAAACCATTCCACAGTTTAAAAAGCGGGAGCAAAAAGCATTTAAAATTTGAATTCATTTGGAATAGTTGAAAGTACAAAACTTTAAAGCTGCGGAGAAAGTTCAAAAACAAGATGGAATCATCAAGAATGTAGGCTAAAAAAGTTTTATATTCCTTTCATCGCACATCGTCCGAAATATAGAAAACCAGCAGCCAATTGATCTTATATTCAACCAGCAGCATTTTCTATTTCTTTTTGCCCCTTTATGTAAGCGCTATCTAAAGGTTATGTTAAATTTTAAATCTAGATAGGAGTGAAAATGATAATGAAAAAATGGGAAAGGTACCATACAATATGGGGAATGCTGTTCCTAGGATGGGTTGTTTCTTATATCGACAGAACTGCGACAGGCCCAATTGTTACTTGGATGATAGAACATAAAATATCATTTTTTTCAGATGTCCCGAATCCTCATGAATTTGGGGGCTTAATAGGCAGTTTGTTTTTTGCCGGATTTATGTTAAACCAATTTCCTGGAGGAAACTTGGGAGATAAATTTGGATACCGCCCTATTATTATATTAAGTATTTTGTGGGCAGCCGTCGCCACTTTTTTCACAGGCTTATCAGGCGGACTCGTCATGTTTGTTTTATTCCGTGTATTACTTGGATTAGGTGAAGGAATCCTTTATTCAAATGACAGATCCTATATTGCTTTCAACACTCCTCCGGAAAAAATGGGCTTAGGAATGGGAGTTGTTATTACTGGCCTGTCTATCGGCTTAACGTTGGCAACAATCGGTACACCTCTTCTTCTGGAAGCTTTTGTTCCTCTAATGGGAAATGAGGCTTGGAGAGTTCCTTTTCTATTCATGGGATTCATTACTTTAATCGTTGCTGTTCTTATGTTTAAATTTATGAAGCCTGATAAAAAATTGATACAATCAGCAGATCCAAATTCACCTGGTGTGAAGGAATTTTACGGAAAATCGTTATATCACTTAAGTATTTATTCACTTGTGTTTTTGGTTATCATCATGGCGATATACTTCACATCAACAAAATTAGGGCTCTCATCGATTGTCATAGCTTTTATTTTGGCTAGTTTAGCCCCCATATTGATCATATATCTTTATGTAACAAAAAAATCAGAAGTGCACCCTTTGATTATGAATAAAAACCTGTTTTTCCTTTATCTATCTTTCCTGCCGATTTTATGGCATTTATGGTTGTATGGATTCTGGTCTACGGCAATTGTCCAAGAATTTGGCGGCGGAGCACTAGTTGCCGCAGCAGCAGTAGCTTCATTTAACGCAGTAGCAGGGGTTATCGGGTTCCCGCTTGGCGGAAAAATTTCTGACCTGTTAGCTGATAGACCGAACGGCCGCAGAAATGTATTAGCGCTTTTAACTTTTCTTTTAGCTGTTTCAATATTTGTTTTTGCTTGGTATATTCAAACGGAAAATAGCAGCCCGATTATTACATCAATCATTTTATTTATATCAGGATTATTCTTTTTTGCATTGCAGCCGGTTTCACATGCATTAAATGCAGAATTGGCGCCGGAAGGCAAACAAGGCGGGGCATTTGGCATGCTGAATCTGATAGCAGAAATTGGCGCCGTATTGTCGCCAGTCGTATCAGGATATTTAAGAGACAGCACAGGCAGCTGGGGAGCTCCGCTAATATTGGACGGAGTTTTAATTAGTATTAGTTGTTTATTTGTTTTAGCAATCTCAAGCAAAGCTGTACAATCTGCTCAACCAAAAAATATCTCGTCTAGCGAAGCAAATATGTAAACAAGTTATGTATAGCGATGAAATTTTTCTAAGCAAATGATGCTGTTGTTAATTGGCGAGTATCATTCATTTATCAGAGATAGATCATTTTCACATTGATGAAAAAGATTTCCATTGAAAAAAGGGCTTTGCAAAAAGTTAATTGAACTGACTTTTTGCGGGCCCTTTCTTTTTAATACTATTCCCGATCAGGTTTGCGATAAGTCTTGACTTGAAAGGGTAACTGTGACGGTCTTTTCTTTTCCGTCCCGATATAATTTGACTTTGACTGAGTCTCCTGATTTCTTTTCACTGTACAAATATTTTCTTAACTCACTCGTGTTGTGAATGCTTTGCCCATCCAATGCGACGATCACATCCTTTTCCTGCAATCCGGCCTGATCGGCGGGAGAATTTGCCTGAACTCTTCCAACTACCGCACCTTCTTTAACGTCAGATGGCAAATTGAGTGTGTCTCTAAGGAAATACTCAGGAAGCTCGCTTACATTTAATAATGCAACTCCAAGAAACGGACGGTCAATTTTTCCTTTTTCCATTAATTGATTGATCGCTTTCACAACATCATTGCTTGGAATAGCAAATCCGAGCCCTTCCACACCTTCCTGGCTGATTTTCATACTGCTGACGCCGATGACTTTCCCATCCATGTTAATTAAAGGGCCTCCGCTGTTTCCTGGATTGATCGCTGCATCAGTTTGAATGACATCAAGCGCCCAGTCTCCTTCAGAAGTTGTAATCGTCACTGTGCGATTGACTCCGCTGATAATCCCTTCTGTTACAGTTCTAGAAAGATCGCTGCCAAGCGGATTCCCGATTGCAATGACCTGATCGCCGACTCGTATATTATCGGAATCACCAAACTCAGCTACTGTGTTAACACTATTGTTATTAATTTTTATGACTGCCAAGTCTGTCAATGAGTCAGCACCGACTACCTCTGCTTTTTCCTTATCGCCATTGGAAAGCGTTACCTCCAATGAAGAAGCCCCTTCAATAACATGGTTATTTGTAACAATAAAAACATCATTGCCGGACTTTTTAAAGATAATTCCTGTTCCGCTTCCGCTTTCCACTTCTTCGCTGGAAGAATCTTGGCGCGATCCAAACCAATCTGTCCTTTGCTGCTGCAAATTAGAAATGCCGACAATCGCTGGTGAAAGTTTTTCAGCTATTTCTGCAATATCGCCTTGATTGGAAATCTTCGCAACATTAACAGATGCTTCCTGATCGTTTGTATTTTGACTGACCGCTGCATGCTCTGTTTCATTTGAAGCTTTGTTATGATCTTGGAATGGCAAGTAGGTCAACGCACCGTATACAACAGCTCCGCCCAAAACACCGCTGATTAAAGAAGAAAGAACCGGCTTCAACAAACTGTTCTTTTTTCTTTCCACACGATCGTTTTGATCTATTTCATCATAATATCCCATAGCAAAAGCCCTCCTCTTCTTCATCGTTTGTCTTATTCACATACTAGGCAAAAAATATGACGAAACGATGAACAAAAGGTAAAAAAACATTGAAATATAAAAAAGATCGGACGCCACTCGATATTATGCGCCTCTTACCTTTTCGCCAAATCCATAGTTCAAAAGCACTTTTCAAAAATCGTTTCTCCTGCCAAGCCCTAACGAAACGGTGAACATCAATCTGGATCGCCCGCGGTACTTTCCTTTATTACAAAAAATGCAATTCTGAAACACATAGATGTTGTTGATTGAAAATAAGCCTTTCTGAAAAATTGGCATTTGAATTCGTATGCATGCCCTGGATTTCATTCAACGTATTCAAACTTCAACTGTTTTCCCTTCTTCAGCAACATGGAAAAGAAGATGAGCAAGATGCTGAATGGGGCTGTATATTTCCTCTTCCTCCTGCTCCGCCATCACTTCATCACCGAATTCTAAGTCATTTAGATAAAGAGCTATAAATTCATAAAAGTCTTTTAGTTCAAACCGGTAGCATTCGCTCGGATCTTCCTCGTCCTCCTCGTAGCGAAGGGAAAGATAAGACATATTGCCATCGCTGTCCTCAGCGTCAAAAAAGACGAAAAAACCAATGTTTGTATCGAGATCAAACAAATGTCTTGTCCCTCCTTCTGTCACCCTTTCAAAATCATCCGGGCTCAGCTTTTGCACTTTCATTTCTTCCATATCATCTTCAAGGTGAAATTTAACAGTGAATTCACGCATCGTATGTCTCCTCCTCAAATATTAGAAAATACTTAATGAATATGTTTTAGATAAAAATTCAAGCAGTTTGATGCCGGTCAGACTATTGCCTTTGTCATCCAATGCTGGACCGAATATGCCGATGCCGCATCTTTTTGGAACAGATGCGAGTATGCCTCCTGAGACGCCGCTTTTTGCCGGAATCCCGATTTTAATCGCAAATTCTCCCGAAGCATTATACATGCCGCAGGTGACCATAAACGTTTTGCAAATACGCGCTACATCAAGCGGCATGATTTCCTCTTCTGTAAACGGATCGCGCCCATCCATCGCAAAAACGAGGCCGATGCGCGCCAAATCGATGCATGTCATTTCAATGGCGCATTGCTTCGTGTAAAGCTCCATCAGATCTTCGACATCTTCGTTTATAATATTATGCTGTCGAAGAAAATAACATAAGGAGCGGTTTAAAAACGCGGTTTCAAATTCGGATTGAGCGACTTCTTGCGAATAAGAAATGGTTGGATTTCCTGTTAGCTTGCGGACAAAACGAATGAGTCTCTGCAGCCGTTCTTTCACCGTTCTTCCCGAAATCATATGCGTTACGGCAAGTGCACCGGCATTGATCATCGGATTCAGCGGCTTTGTAGGCTGTGTTTCCTCAAGCTTGGCAATGGAATGAAACGGATCGCCCGTCGGCTCCATCCCGACTTTTTTGAATACCTCCTTTTCACCGTGATCCATAATGACAAGAGCTAAAGCGATAATTTTTGAAATGCTTTGAAGCGTCACTTTTACCGTTACATCCCCAGCGTCAATGATTCTCCCATCAGGCATATATATAGCAATAGATAAATCATTTGGATTCGCTTTGCCAAGAGCCGGTATGTAACTGGCAACTTTCCCCTGATGCCCATACTTTTTCGCTTCTTGGACAAAGCGGATCAATTCTTCTTTTTCGTACATTCAGCCATCACCATTATTTAGTATGGCTCGCTGTATAAAATTTTATAAACAACCCCTTTGATATTTGACAAATGAGTATGATATGTTTATTCAAACTGGAGATAGTCATTGTTGCATAGATTGTTTTCTCTCACTTTCATGCTTTCTTTTGCTTGATAAAATCCCCCATTGTCCCAGTAATGTCACTAATGCAAGGCCGCCGGCGGCAAACGGAAGTTGGGAAGGAGCCAATCCAGCCAGCATCACTATCCCTCCAAGAATAGAACCTATTGCACTGCCCAAATAATTTGCGGAACTGTTCAAAGCAACGGCCGCTGCACCTTGATTAGGCTGTATGCGAAGCAATTCATGCTGCTGCGGGGCTTGCGATGCCCAGCCCATCGCCCCCCATAGAATAAAAGGCAGAAATGACAGGATCGGAAATGAAAGGGCGAATGGCACACTGAACATGGACAAAGCCATTATGGCCAAAATTCCTGCCATGAGCAAACCCGGTTTGCCTGTCCGGTCAATCAAAGCGCCGATGGAAAAACTGCCAACTACGCCGCCAATTCCCCATGCCCAAAGATATGGCGTGTTGTTGGAAATGTCCGCCAAGTTATTCAAAATAACAGCAATATATGTGTAAAGACCCAAGCTGGCAACACTGGTCATAAAAGTGATGCCAACAATTGCTGCAACCCGTCTATTTGTCATCATTGCGACGCGCTGGCGGAGTGAAGGTGGAGCTGAAGCTGCAAAATGTGGAAACCAGATGGCAATTCCCATCATGGCAATTAAGCCTAGTGCAGTGATCACCCAAAGAGTTCCATTCCACTTCAGATGTTCCGCAATCACCAGTCCAAGAGGGACTCCCATGACTGTTCCAGTGCTCATGCCGCCAAGAGTCATACCAAGTGCTCTGCCGCGTTTCTGTTCGGGCACTAGTGATGCTGCAGCTGCTGATGCTAGCGGAGAGTAAAGTCCGGCGCCGATGCCTGCAATTGCCCGTGCAATCAGCAGCATGGAAAAATTTGAAGCTAGTGCACTTATCCCGTTGCCTATCGAGAATACTGCGAGCGCCAACAATAAAATATTGCGCATCGGTTTTCCAGCAAGCAGTGTTGCAAATACCGGAGCGGCCAGTGCATAACAAAGCGTAAAGACGCTCACGGCTTGCCCTGTTTGTGAAGGAGTTATATGAAAAGTTGCACCGATATCCGGAAGCAAACCAGCTATCACATAAGCATCAAACCCAAGAGCGAACATACCGATCGTCAAGAGAAAAACTTTTTGCATGATAACTTAGCCTCCATTTTTACGGAATTATCTTTATGCAAAACCGATAATGCCTAAGATCTTCCCGTAAAGTTCAGATCCAACAAATGCTGACCGATTCTACTCTTTTGCTTTAACTGAAATATTCGCTTGCGGAATGTGCCTCATCAAAGAAGAAATCATCGCTAGTGTATGCTCGGCTACCGAAATGGTATTTCCATTGGGAGCATTAATGACAATTACTCCTTGGTTTGTTGCCTCATCAATATCAATGTTATCTACACCGACTCCGACTCTTCCGATAATTTTTAAAGAGGTCCTCTTTCCTAAAAGCTCTTTCGTTACTTTTGTGCTGCTCCTCACCAAAAGAGCATCAAAAAGATTTAGTTCATCTTCTGCTTCCGATACACTTTTAAGGACAACTTCAACCGCTTCTGATTCTATCAACGGTTTCAGTCCTTCATTGTTCACTTTGTCAGAGACTAGTAGCCGAAACATTGTTTAAATACCTTCTGTAATTTATTTTTAGGATTTTAGGATCTATTAGCGCACGCTTACCAAATCAATTCTATATTTGCTTTTATTTCCCTTGTAAAAAAGTTAATTTTTGCTAATTTATAGTTTAAACCTGAATCCGTGATGAATTGAAATCGACTTTGATTTTGTTGTAATTTTGATGGATTGATAATCCATAAAACCCCTTTTATGCTTATGACCTATGTCATCTCTATTTCCGAAAATGGAACAAATCTCTTTTTTAGGTATACGAACCAAAAAAATAGACAAAAAAGCACAGGGAGTGACGTTGGACATCAGTGCCCGAACATTCGTTCGTTATCTTGCCTCTCTCCATTTCTGATAGACGTTCAGTAGGGGCTCGCTATAGCCACTCCTTCGCGTCAGTTTCATCCAGATCTGTCGTGATCGACGGACGAGTCGCCCTGCCATCGTGATCACCGTCTGAATAATCGTCTTGATGCGGCGGCGTTTCACTTTGTGGTGCAACGGATGTCTCGGATCGCTTAATAGATCTTGTCCAATCAGACGAAGAAGATTGTAAACGAAGGCTCCCATGACCAACACGAGCGCATTCGTTTTCATCTTCCCAGATGGAAGCCGCTCTAAATCTAAGTCGCTCTTCAGTTCGCTATGAAACTGTTCGCATGTCGCATGGTCATGATACAACGCGAGCACATCGCTCATTCGAACATGCTCGTATCCTTTGAGCCGCACCCAATAGCTTTCCACTTCATAATCAGGAACGAGCATCAGCTGTCCATTGCGTTCCATCGTCCGTTCCGTCACTTGGGTGACTTGAACGTACGTATACGTGTTTCCATCGATCGCTGCCTTCTGTGGAAGGCATAGCTCATAGGTTTGTACTCCTTCGCTTTGTCCATCATCGACACGTTTGCCCTTTTGCGAAGCGATCTGGAACCAAAGCGCTGTCGATTCTCGGCGTAAGTTTCGCTTGATGACAAAGTCCACGTCTTCCTTTAGGCATACGTGCACATTCGCTTCTGCATCGTTTCCTGCATCCATGCGAACAAGCAGACGAGATGAAGTCAGTTGACGAGCTCGACGGATAGCGGTGACTAAAAACGAGGGCATGTTGTCTTGCACATGTTGTTTCCCTGGACGCAACTCGGCATGAACGAGATACCCTTCCTTCCCTGCATACGCAAACAACGGTGTAAAACCGTCAAATCCTTTATACGTTCGACTGACTCCTTCTTTTTTCGTATCGGAGTTGTCAAATGGGGAACCATCTATATCAAGGGGAAGCCATGTCGTCTTTCCTTTGGTCCAACAAGGGGACAAAGTGGCATGTCGTTGAATCAACAGACGTATGGACTCCTCCCAAAGAATCGTTTCGGTCATCGGAAGACAAGCGAGCTGATCGAGTCGTTGTCGCAAGGTTGGAGAGGAAGGCACGTGCTGAATCCCCATCGATGCCGAAAAGATATCGTCCTGACGATACGCTTCGATATGATCGAAATCCGTTTTTCCTGTGGCAAGCAAGCCAATCATCGAGCGAATGACATCGCTATGGGAAATGTGCACTTCTCGACGAACCGTTGGAAGCCGAAGTGCGTTTACCCGTTTATCCAGTTTCGTTCGATGGAGTAAGTAGCCAACGAGAGCAAGCCCAGCACTTGGGGTAATCGCTTCATCTGTCAATACAAACCGAATCGGGAAATCTTTCATCACATCACCTACTTGATGAAGAATCGTCAACGTCGTTTTCCCTTATCGTATCAACGGTTTGCGACCATTGTAAAGATGTTTTGTCACGGATTCAGGGTTTAAATTGTAAATATTACTAAAACACTGTTAAAAAATGCTGATTCATGTAACGTCATTATTGATGCTCCTTACCGGTTCTGCGTCCAATTGGCGAATAAAATAATTAACACATCAATGCCTGAAATTGCCCTTAAAAAACCCCTTCAATATAGGCAGAAATGCCTTAATTGAAGGGGATGCTCACATAACGTTTTATAAATGCTTTTTTGCATAAAAGCGTTCATTTTGCATTTGCCGCATACTTTTTTTCAGTAAGCGCATGGTGATAAACTTTTTCAAGCATACGTCCATAAAAAGAAGCTAAAACCTGCTGAAAAAGCATGCCTAAGACAACCGGTACCGCCACTTGCGGCGGAAAATAAGTGATCGCAAGCACTGCACCGGCGCTAATATTCCTCATTCCGCCCGTAAACGTTAAAGTGATGATATCAACCTGTTGAAATTTTAATAGACGCCCGGCCATCCATGAAAAAAAGTAGCCGCTTGTAGCAATCAAAAAAACGAAAAACCCAATCAAAATTAATTTTTTATTCGGGTTCGCCAAATAAGGAGCCACTATCGCACTGTTGATGATCACTACAAGCGATAAGGCTATTTTCGAAAACGGACTTAAAACGGCTGCAATACGCTGTTTCAATTCTTTTTTCGTCCACTCATTTACAAGCATTCCTAAAATGGAAGGCAGGATAATCATGAAAAATAAGCCAGACGTCATATTCCATACATCGATTTCTACCGTTCTCCCCACCAATACTAATAAACTGGCAGGAACGACAAAAGGAGAAATAAACGTATCTATTAATATAACAGCAAGAGCTAAAGCCAAATTTCCTTTATGGATTGATACCCAAATAAAGCTTGTAACACCAGTTGGAATGATCACGGCCAAAACTAAACCAATGATTGTGAAGCTGTCTTCTTGAAAAGCAAGATGGCCGACAGCAAACGCCCAAAGCGGGATGAAAAGATGAAGCAGCAAAAGAACGACGAAAATCGGCAGCGGATGCAAAAGAGCCTGCTTAAACGCATGAAAACTAAGATTTAAACTGCCCGCAAACGTAATAAAAGCAAAAATCCACGGAACAAGCTGAGAAAAATCGTCAAATATAGTTGAAAATACAATCCCGATCACAACACTTGACGGGGTTAAAAAAGGAAGCATCTTTTCCATTATGCTGTTTATGTTTTTTAACATTTTTCTCTCTCCAGTGTTAAGCTAAAATGAAAAGTTGCGCAATCCTAATGTTCACAAATAGTGAACAATCTTTACTTCATTAGTTCATTATATAATATGCAATTTTTTCTCACCAATCCAGCGCTATGCCAAAACATTTTGCGAAGTTACTATGAACCTAGTCTCATGCTTTTCCCTTGGTTTTGTTTTTTAGAGAAGCGGCCATTCTTCTGGGCTATAGTATCTATCAAATATGGAAAACCCTTTCCTCTTCTACTTTGCAAATTCTGATTGTATAACGTTTATACCATTCCTTCCTGCCTTTATCCTGCGCCGCTTTATGCAAAGCATTTTCTTTCCAGCGTTTGATATCATCCAATGATTCCCAATATGAAACTGTAATTCCGTAGCCATTCTCATTTCTTGCACTCTCTGCTCCTAAAAAATCGGGCTGTTTGGGCACCAATTGATCCATTTCCTTTGCCATTTCCTCATAACCATTGTCCCCTTCTGTTCTTTCCGATGTGAAAATCACGGCGTAATACTCGTTTAAACGTTTTGTATAATTCATTTTTCAAGCCCCCTTTCTTATCAAAACGAAAAGTTTCATACTGTTTTATCATATAATGAACAAAAATGAATTCTCAAACTAGTTTTATTTTTTTAATAATAGATATATAATATCTATAAAATTACTTTGATTTAAGGGAGAAATAAATAATGAAAAGAAATGAACAAGAACAACGGAATCCTCAAGCACTCAGAGATGAAACAATTGTCATCCATGGCGACGATTCTATAACGGACGAAAAAGGAGTCAATCCTGCTATTTACTATTCCGCAACATTCCAGGCACATAGTGCAAGCGAATTTTCTGAAATTGCTGGAACACCTCGTCATCCGCGATATTACACACGTTACGGAAACCCAGTGCATGAACGGGTTCAAAAAATTGTAGCAGATCTTGAAGGAACTGAAACAGCCTTAGTAACCGGCTCTGGTATGGGAGCGATAGCGACAACTATTTTATCGCTTGTCGCAGCAGGCGATCATGTGATTGCCCAAAAAAATCATTATATGAGCACAACGAAAATTATGGATGAGCTGCTGCCGAAATTTGGTGTTGACGTGACGTTCGTTGACCAATCCGACACTTCTGCGTTTGAAAAGGCAATTCGTCCGAATACAAAACTTATTATGGTTGAGACGCCTGCCAATCCTACATTGGTATTGACAGATTTAGCTGCAGTGTGTGATCTTGCCCGCCAACATGGAATTATCGTTGTCGCAGATAATACGTTTGCTTCCCCTATCAATCAGCGTCCACATGACTTTGGGGTTGATGTTGTTGTCCATAGTGCAACA
This sequence comes from Aeribacillus sp. FSL M8-0235, assembly GCF_038000355.1. NCBI lineage: Bacteria > Bacillati > Bacillota > Bacilli > Caryophanales > Bacillaceae > Aeribacillus > Aeribacillus sp. FSL M8-0235. The sequence goes on from NZ_JBBOBW010000001.1 coordinate 3,125,804, forward strand.
AAATACATGGGCGGCCATCATGATTTGACAGCTGGCGTAATTTGCACAAACGAGGAATTAGCTGAACGTATTTGGAATACGCATATTTCCATCGGTTCAGTGCTTTCGCCAATGGATGGTTGGCTGTTGCTGAGAGGCTTGCGCACGCTTCCTATGCGAATCGAACGGATTAACGCGAACGCTTTGGCGTTAGCCGAATTTCTTGAGAATCAGCCTCAAGTTGAACGGGTATATTATCCGGGGCTGCCAAGCCATCCGCAGCACGAGCTTGCTAAGCGGCAAATGAAAGGCTTTGGTGCCGTTATTGCCTTTTCCATTAAGGGCGGTTATGCTGAAACACAGCGCTTTGTTTCCGCATTAAAGCTTCCTCCTAACGCTGTAAGCCTTGGCGGAGTCGAGTCTCTCGTTGTACATACAGCAGCGATGTGGGAAGGAACAATGAACGAAGAACAAATGCAGCTCGCAGGAATCCCGGCAAACTTCGTGCGTTTCTCTGTCGGCATAGAACATATCGAAGATTTAAAAGAAGATGTCAGACAAGCTCTGCAAAAAATTTAATGAAGGAATGTGCGGACAATGGCGGGGGGCTGTCTAATAAGCCGTTTTATCGGCTTATTGACGCCCCCTTTCATCTTTTTGAAAGTTTATGATTTTTTGTTTTCAATGGAGATTTGACTTTCTGTACAGCCTCAATTAAAAATGCATTTCATTTTAGGAGCTAGTGCTTGCAGAAAAATCTTGATTTTATTAAACATACATCTTGCAATTTGAAACACTCGAAATCTATCATTTCTAAATATCACTATTGAACACACTACCTGCAGTTCTATTTAATGGGATGTAAATTTTGCCGTATTAATAGTAAATAAGATTAGTTTCTCCCCATCCTTGGAGCAGATGAGTTATGTCAACACAGCACTCCGCCTCGCTTCTTAAAGTTAAGCTGATTTGTTTTACATACGCACTCCAAGACAGCATGTGTTGTCAATAAATCATCGATATAGAGGCCCTCTTGACAGCTATTTTTTATTTAAAATGATTTTAACTTCCCCACTTGCACGCTTCTCGAAAAAAAACAGCATTCCCTTCTCCATGTGATTTCAATCTCTGCCATTCCATTCTAAAGAAAGATGCCCAAAAAAATGAATCGTTCCAAAATTTTCTTCTTCATATCAGAACATATATTCGTATATAATAAAAATAGAACAAACGTTCTTTTTTGTGAGGTGAAAATCATGAACGGTTTGCTGCTGAATGCCAAAAAGTACGGTTTTGCTTTAAAGATGATCTACATGACCGATCAAGGGGTAATAACAGAAAGATTGATTACGGTAAAAGACTTTAACGATAAATACATTCGCGCTTACTGCCACTTTCGAAAAACTTTCCGAACGTTTAAACGATCCAACATTCTTTCAATTGGTCCCATAAAAAAACGAAAAATAGGGTGAAACGTAATGGGCAGATATCACATTATGCTAACATATTTTAAAGGTCGGCAAAGAGTTGTACAGGTCATGGATTTCAGCGGTGCGCAAATGATTACTTTTACAATGGATGAGCTGGAAAATGACGAGATGCCCGTTGAACTAAAGAAATATATTAAAACAATCGAAAAAGAAATAAATGAAGGACGATGGGATTATTGGAAAAGAATTTAGAAACGGGCATTTACTCTGCCTTTCCGTAAAGAAAATGCTGCCTTATCATTTGAGGAGAAAATGGCAATAGCTAAGCTTCACATTACAGGGAATAATAAATTATATTCCAAACAAATGGATGAAAAACGGTTTTCACGACGAAAGCGTTCAAAATCAAAAATAACTGATCAAGGCTCATTCGTAGATCAGCCATGTTTATTGACGATAAGACGTGAAAAATAAATTAAACAGCTGAAAACAAATTATTTGACTAAATTTGGATAAATTTTTTTGCAAGCAAATCATTTGAAATCTAAAACAAACTCCTATAAAATTATCTCGAAATAAATATTTTCAAAATAAAAATTTATAACTTTTATTTTTTCACTAAAAAAATTGCACCAAGTTAGAGAGGAAGGTTTACGTTGACAAAAGTATTGTACATTACAGCACATCCACTTGATGACACCCAATCTTACAGTTTGGCAGCAGGAAAGGCTTTTATCGAAACCTATAAAGAAGCGAATCCTGACCATGAAGTAATTCACCTTGATTTATATAAAGAATATATTCCCCAAATCGATGCTGATGTATTAAATGGCTGGGGGAAACTGAGATCCGGAAAAAGCTTAGATGAGCTTACTTCCGAGGAAAAAGCGAAAGTTGGACGTCTTTCAGAGCTTTGTGAACAATTTATTGAAGCGGATAAATACGTTTTTGTTACACCTTTATGGAATTTTTCATTTCCGCCTGTCTTGAAAGCATATATTGATGCAGTTGCAGTTGCAGGCAAAACGTTTAAATACACTGAACAAGGATCTGTTGGGTTATTGACTGATAAAAAAGCCCTGCATATTCAAGCGCGTGGAGGCATTTATTCAGAAGGTCCAGCAGCTCAAATGGAAATGGGTCACCGCTATTTGGCTGTTGTGATGCAATTTTTCGGTGTTCCTTCATTTGAAGGCTTGTTTGTAGAAGGACACGCTGCTCAACCTGAAAAAGCAGAGGAAATTAAACAAAACGCAATTGCGAGAGCAAAAGATTTAGCGCATACGTTTTAAGTAAAAAATAAAGAGGCTGATCTTTCATGATATGCTCCCCTTAAGGTAGACAGATTAAAATATAAAAAATCTGTTTTACCTTAGGGGGAGTTTTCTATGTATAAGCAATATACTACAGAGTTCAAACTTGAAGTTTTACTTGCATATGAAAACCGAGAATGTACTATTCAAGAGCTTTGTAAAAGGTATCAAATTACTAAATATTCTTTAAGGCAATGGATAAATGAATTTGAGGAATTTGGAATAGAGGGTCTAGAACGTTCAAATTCTTGGAAAGGTTTTAAGGAAGCAGCTGAAGCAGCTGTAAAAGATTATTTATCTGGTGAGTTCTCACAGTAAGAGATTGTCAGGACATATGGTATTAGTAGATCGGTACTTCAACGATGGATGAAGAAGTATAATAGCCATAGAGATTTAACGTCGAAAGGAAAGACAAGCTCTATGACTAAAGGAAGAAAAACGACTTGCAATGAACGGATACAAATTGTGCTTGATTGTTTAGGAAACGGAAAAGATTATAAAAAAACAGCAGAGACTTATGAAGTTTCTTATCAACAAGTATATCAATGGGTGAAGAAGTATGAAAATGGTAAAGAAGAAGCGCTGAAAGACAAACGAGGAAGAAAAAAAGAAGAAGCAAAGTTATCTCCAGAAGAAAAAATGAAACTGGAGATGAAAAAGTTAGAAAGAGAAAATGAACGCTTACGTGCGGAGAATCTTTTTAAGAAAGTTAGAGGAAATCGAAAGGAGGCGAAAGTAAACCAAATCCGTTTTGAAGACAAGTATATCGCAATCCGGGAACTTCATGAGAAAGAAAACCCTAAGCATAATCTTATTATGTGAAATCGCCGGTATTTCACGGGCTGCTTACTATAAGTGGTTAAAACGTTCGCCTTCCTCCCGAGAACTTCAGAATGAAGAAATCGTAAAAGAGATGAAAGTTCTCCATGAGAAAGTTGACTGTTTTCTGCAAGAAAAAAATACAGAGTGTTGCAGTATATCTTTTTCAAAATTTTGAATAAATATACAGATATGTGATCTATCCATCAAGGGCTTGACATGGATCCTCTGTAGCCATGATTCTTTAGCCAAGCGCCAGATTCAACAGTTTTGGCAAAACCAAAAAGGTTATCATGGCTCCTCCTCCATGTAAAGCCCCATTGCAAATCACTGCATAAGGATTTCACTTTTATTTTGCAAAAAACAAGTTGACGGCATCTATGGTTACCGTCGGATGACGTTGAATATAAATCGAAAGCTTGGTCAGAACTTCAATCATAAAGACTGATGAAAGTTGCCGGTATACAATCTGTTATTCGAAAAAAGAAGAAATCTTATAAGCGATCTACTCCTCAACATGTTGCAGAAAATATATTGAATCGTGAATTCACAGCGGAAAAGCCAAATGAAAAATGGGTAGTTGATGTCACAGAATTAAAATATGGTTCATCAAAGAAAGCATTCCAAAGACCGAATTGTAAAAAATTCTTTTCAATTCATGGTATAAATTCGAACTGCATCTCTTAAAAATTCCGCTGCTCCAAGATGTTTTTTATCATAATACGCTTTAAATCTTTCATCTGCTACATACATCTCTGTTACTCCTCTATGAGCTTCCTTCGTATAATGATCCCAAAAATAGCAGAGCCATTGACGATGCAAATCAGCTGCCTTCTGTGCCAGCTCGCTCGCTGGATCTCCAGTTACAAATGCTTTATTCAGTGTATTCAAGACCTCTTCCTCAAGCTGTTTCAGCTGTTCGAACTGCTCTTTTGTCATGTTTTTCAGTTTTTGATTAGATCGATCGACGACTTCGCCTCCATATTTTTCTCTAACTTCATGCCCATATTTTCTTTCATTTTCTTCAATTAATTTTTGTTTAAAAGCTTCAAATTTCTCTTTATCGCTCATCGTGATCCTTCCTTCCTTTGCCACTATTGTTTTCTCCACATTTGCGATTAATGAATCTAGCTGCCTGCGTTTTGCAAGAAGCTTTTCGCGGTGTTCCTTTAAAGCTTTCATGCTGTCGAAGGATGGTGAATTGATGATTTTTTTAATTGTATCTAAATCAACTCCAAGCTCTCGATAAAAAAGAATTTGCTGCAGTTTATCAACCTCTTTTTCCCCATATATGCGATATCCGGATGAATTGATTTTCGCTGGCATAAGAAGCCCAATTTCATTGTAATATCGCAATGTCCTTGTTGTAACTCCGGTCAATTCTGCTAATTGTTTTACCGTATATTCCATCCTTTCACCTCCTGACAAGATCATCATAAACCTTTACGCAACGTCAATGTACAGAGAAAAATTAATGTTATAATAAACATAATATTGAGAAAATAAAATAAGGCTGTGATCACTTAGTGTTTTTACAAAAAAATATCCTCAATGCTATTTCTTATGTTAAACCCAAATTCACCGGCGCCGGATTCTCGCTGTTTATTTTTTTTACTGTTTTTTTCATTGCAGCTGATTTTGACTTGTATGGAGTTTCAAAAGATTTGAATAACCCTTATCTTTGGAGCATTTTTTACGGATACGGAATAATTTGTTCTATTTTTATTGACCTGCTGGCTGTGAAAATTCCTAAAATCACTGGAACCATTAAAATTGCCTTTTACGTTTTGGCAGGATATCTCTTTTTTTTGCCTTTCGGATGGATGATGGTGATTGTTGGCGGAACAGTCGGAGCTCTTTGTTCATTAGTTTTTTATTTTGGAACATACATGGCGCGAAAAAACGCATTTTTTAAATATATTTTTGCAATCTGTGCTCCGTTTATTTTGTGTATTATTTTAAACACGGATTTTACTGTAAAAAAAGATTGGCGCGAATGGAAAAGGAATTCAAGCTATATCGCACTTTTCGACTATTTCCACGGAGAACACGCCATTCCGATTTATGCGGAAAAAGGTCAAACGATTACGTTTTCCGTTAAAATTCAAAACAATAACGGAGGCGGACATGGTTTTCATGTATTGAACAAAGACGGTGACGTTGTCGCCATGAAAGAAGTCGACGAAAGCACATATCAAATCAAAGCGGCAGAAAAAAGCATCTACCATATCATCGTCACAGGCGACAAACTGAAAGGAAGCTTTACAGTTACTTGGGATGTAAATGAGTAATAGAATCCTGCAGCTGCGATTAAATGAAACACAACAAACGGTGAATACGTATGAAAACATCGATAATGGAAAAACGGAGGTTTTCTCTGTGGAGAAAAAAAAGAAAATTGAAAATGTTCTTTTGACACTTTCAATTATTGGGCTTTCAGCAATGTTCATTTACGTCATTTTCATTTGGGAGCATTTGCCGGATACTATACCACGGCATTTCAATTTCAAAGGCGAACCGGATGGATTCGGCGGAAAAGGCTTCATTCTTGTTCTGCCTTTTACAGGACTAGGAATATTTGTCTTGACAACATTATTGTCCCGCATTCCCGACGCATTTTATTATCAGTACAATGCTACAAAAGAACAAAAAAAGCTTCTTTATAATCAAGGAAGGATTTTCATCCGTTTATTGCAAGCAGAAATAGTTTATTTCTTTTTATTCGGGGTCTGGCGAACCGCTCAAGTCGCACTCGGAAAAGCAGATGGACTTGGAGTCTACCCGCTTTATATTTTCTTAATTGTCATACTAGGGACATCGATTTATTTTGCCTTCCGCACAAACAAAGTTCTGAAAGAAACCAGATGACATCAGTTCGATGATCATCTGGTTCATTTCATCAACCGCGCATCACATAACGTAGAAGGGCCGTATTCCCCATTTCCCGCACATAGACGAACAGCTGTCCTTTATGGTGGATTTCATGATCCATCGCAGTTTGCAATCATTGCGATCCAGACATTTTCGCTCCAAAAATTTTGGAAAGATCGACTTGGCGATCTAGATCCTCATTCGTCACGGATTCTAGCAGGCTTTTTGTTCTTTCAGTATCAGTAGCATTGCATTAAGTTAATTTTAATTTGTCAAGCCCAATTTTATGTTAAATTTCATCTTTTTGGATATAAAAAAACTCCTTATAATTAGGATTGGCAGTCCTATCCAAATCCTAAGAATAAGGAGAAACCATTATGGATAAGAATACCACAGAATCCACAATAAATGAACTATTTAAAGAGATCGATCCAATAACTTTTTCAAAACTAATTAATGTGATTGACGTTGACAAATACATTAAAAAATTAACAGCGTATAAGTTTTTACAACTTTGTATCATCGCTCAGATAAATGAATTGGAAAGCTTAACAAAATTGGCCAAACATTTGAAAGACAAGGAAGAGTTGCAGACATATCTGGAATTTGATGCAATTAGTACTTCGCAACTTTCTCGCAAATTAGGCCAATTATCCCCTCAACTGTTTGAAAAAGTATTTAAATATCTGGTCTTAAAGATCCAAGGGCAAATGAAAAATGCCCCGATCATCCGAAACATTGGTCGTCTTCTGGTCATTGATTCTACCACGATGAGCATGAGTTTGAGCCAATATCCATGGGCAACTTTTCGTAAGACAAAGGCTGGTGTTCGACTCCATTTAAAGGTTGTTGTAACGAAGGATATCACTGTTCCGGATCAAGGGATTATCTTACCCGCGAAACATGCCGATCGCACACAGATGGACGAACTCATTGAAATCGATCCAAATGCGATTTACTTGTTTGATCGAGGGTATGTCGATTACAAACAGTTCGACCGCTTATGCCGAGAAGGGGTGCGATTCATTACCCGGCTTAAAAAGAACGCAGAGATTGAAGTTTTATCGGAACGGATTCCCAATCCAGAACGTTTGATTTATAGGGATCAGATTGTCATTTTAGGAAATGACCGTAATCATACCAAAATGACTCATCCTCTCCGATTGATCGAAACGGTCGACAGCGAAGGGAATCCCGTGATCATCATAACCAATTGCTTTGATCTTTCTGCGGAAGAGATTGCAGATTTATACCGATATCGCTGGAAGATAGAGACCTTCTTTAAATGGATGAAACAGCACCTTAAGATAAAAAGATTTTATGGAAAAAGTCAAAATGCCGTTTACAATCAAATTTGGATCGCCCTAATCACCTATTGCTTACAGGCCATGCTCCAATTAAAAGTGAATCACGATGGTCCTTTATTAGAGATCAAGCGAACTTTACAGAATCTGCTTTTTAAAGGTTTTGACTGTTTTGTTCGCTCCCTTTTTAAAAAGCCAATTCGAACGTCCAACGGTCGGAAAAAATACCATTGGGAAAAAGATTTTGAAACCATCGTGTACCAATTTGAAGAAGGGGAGGTGGAACACCTAGACGATTTAGTTTATGATCCAATGTTTCTGTAATATATTACCAAATTGTGGAAGTGGACTGCCGATTAAGACGTCATTGTCCTTTTAAGCTTGCTTAGAAAGATTGTATGTCTGAATATTCAGTTACATGAAATAACTGGAATTTTTATTGAGCTTGACAAACATTAAATTTTTTTATGCAACGCTACTGTTTCAGTATACATTTCTGCTAGTTTTTTTAAGTCTTTTTCCATCTCTTTCAATTTTTCGCCAAATGCATCCGGATTTCACTGTTTTTGCAAATCGATAACATTTGAAACACAAGATCTTTCACAGGCATCGATGTCGACGCAGGCTTATAGTTATAATGCTCTTGTTTCATTTTACCATCCGTTCTATGTCACATTTCGATGAGCCAAAAAGTACTGAACAAACCGATTCGTACGAATCATAGGTATCCCTTTATGTAAGAATCCCGAAGAGACCATCTCCTCGGGATTTTACAAAAATTATTTTTCGACGGCTACATCTTCATTGATTATCTCAGATTGTTTTTTCTCTTTGTAATAGACTGAATGCTGCTCTTGAATGAACAATACTGCTAAACCGCCAAGCACTGCTGCACTGGCAATAGCTGCAAAATTATATTGCGGCTGTAAATTTAATGAAAGTAAAATCCCGACAAATGTAGGGGCAACTATTCCGCCTAAACGGCCAAATGCCATTGTACTTCCTACAGCTGTTGAACGCATATTAGTAGGATAATATTGAGAAACGAATGCGTTCGCCATATTTTGAACCCCGACGGATGCTGCACCAATAACAGAAATCAGGGCAAAAGCGATGAATGTACTGTTGGCAAAACCGATTAAAGATAGTGCAATGGCTCCACAGAAAAACAATGGAACAAGCACTTTTTTAAAGCCTAGCCGGTCAACTATAGGGCCGAAAACAACTGTTCCGACAATCGCTCCAATTTGCATGACAGCAGTAAATGCAAGGCTTGAGCTTAAATCATAGCCAACTTCCATCATAAGGCGCGGCAGCCATGTATTCATGGAATAAATTAATACAAATGCGCTAAAGCAGGAAATCCAGAACATAACGGTGCTGAATGCACGTTTTTCCTCAAACAAACTGACAATAGGCGATCCCGCTTCTTTCACTTTTTCCTTTTTTTCAAATTCCCCATCGCTGCTAATTCCCGGCTCAATTTTGGCAAGAATTTTTTTAGCTTCTTCTTCCTTTCCTTTTTCCAAAAGAAAGTCGATGGATTCTGGAACACTTTTCAACAAGAAAGGAATGAACAATAAGGGAATTCCGCCTACCCAATATACTGACTCCCATCCAACTGTAGGAAGGAGCTGCCTGCTTGTAAGCGCTGCCAGAATAGCTCCTGCAGAATAACCGCAAAAAATGAATGAAACAATTGCTGTGCGAACCCGTCGCGGTGAATATTCAGTTGCTATTGCAACGACATTAGGCATAACTCCGCCCAGACCAACACCTGCAATGACACGAAAGATCGTAAATAAGACAGGATTTGCTGCAAAACCTGCGAGCAGCGTGAAAAAGCTAAACAAGAACGTAGTCAACAAAATAATATTTTTTCGCCCTATTTTATCCGATAACAATCCAAACAAAACAGCACCGATTGCTGTTCCGACAACTGTATAGCTGCCAATAGCCCCGGCAGTGACATCCGAAATTCCCCATTCCTTAATAAGCAGCGGGACAGAAGCACCGTAAATGACAACATCAAATCCGTCAAACATAATAACGATAAATAACCAGAAAATCAGCCAAATATGGAATGAATGAATGCGGCTGTTGTCAATTACGTTCATTGGGTTAATCCGTTTCATATTATTATAGACCTCCTCATCAAAAATTTTTTGTATTTTACATTTTAAGTAAGCGTTTGCAATTTATCTGAAACACCTCTCTTTTACTTAATATTTTGAATTATCTTTAAGTTGATTGTAGCATCTCATTATCATAATTGTTATCTACTTATTGTAGAAAAAAACACATTCATTTTCCTAAATTATGTGGTCAAATCTGCAGAAAAGAAGATTGACAAATACTCTTCTATTTTTCACTCTGACTGCTAGCGGGCCAAATTGGTTTTCGTCTTCCATTACGATTTTCCCGGCATTGGGAAAAGGTAAAGACAAAAAGATTATGATCAACGGATACCCATAAAATACAAAAAGCCGGCACTCAAAATGCCGACTCAATATGAAAATTCGTCACATTTTCTCGTATGGGGGTTATGTTTCTATCGTTTAATTTTTAATAAGCATTTCAAACGATAAAAATGATTCACATGCTTTCCATTTTATTCTTTTTATCAGGAAGCGATTCGTAAAAACGCTCTTTCCACCACTTTCGTATTTTTTTCATGTTCCATTCCGTTCCAGTTTCCTTTAAAGATTGAATACGCCAATACATTGGCGGGTGGATCATAAATTGAAATTCTAGAAATCTGAAAAACCATGAATCCCGCTCAATCGATGAATTTTGTTCTTCATTACTTAAATTGTAGCGTTCTGCTTTGTATGTCAACTCATCTTGTTTTACAGCTAAAGCAGTTAAACCGTCTGCCATTTGATCATTTCCGTTGTCAAGCCATATAGCCCCTAAATGATCTGCCCGCACTTCCATCCATTGCAAAAGAAGAGACTGGATAAGAGGAAAGAATAAAATAAGAACAAAAACAATGTAAAAAAGAAGAGACTCATTTCTTAGTATAAGAGAATGGTATAACCAATAAATAAATAAAACAATTACTAAAAGCGCAAGTATACGTATAATTTGACCGATCATGACATCCCGTTTTTTTACATGCACAGCTTCATGAGCAAAAACCGCTTCGATTGCTTCCAACGGAAGCTTTAACGTTTCCGACGTTAATACGATCATTGATCGACCGATGTTTGCCCCAGTTGCAAAACCGTTTAATTCATTCGCCTCTGTTTGAAAAACTTTCACATCAGAAATTCCAGCCCGACTTAGCACTTTGTCTGCAACAGCTAAAACATTTGGATCATCTATCTCTTTCACGTCTAATGCAATTTTTAATAATCGATCAGAAATGTAAAGATTAAATATCCACAAAACAATGACCGCAATCGTGATCGCCCAAATAGGAACCTTTAGCAGTGATAAGATAACAGTCAATGTCGTGTAGGCGCCGACTCCTTTGACGGAAATGGCAAAGTACATTTTGCCGAGAAGTCTTTTTATATTTTTTTTATGATAAAATGGAAGCACTTCAACTTGTGCAATTTCCGACGGTAGTTCCTTTTCTTCCCGGCTTTCAATGGTCGTAAGCCAAGAAGTGTTTTTAGCATTAAAATAGACAGTTTCGCCTGAAAATACTAGCTTTAATGTTTTTCCCATACTTGTCGTGAAATCTTCATTTGTTGAAAACATCGTAAATAATGGGAATAATTTAAGTACATCAACATTTGACTCGAGCTTTGCTTCCGAAAGTTCTGAAAGCGGATATCGTTTCGCTGTGATGTTCGATAATATGTAAATACAATTTGTTTCTTTGCTGAAATACACTTCAAGGTTTCGATAAAGAACAGCTTTTTTTAACAATTGACAAATCATTACAACATTCGTATATAACAAAATGAGAGACCAAACAGAATCGTATGAATTGAAAACAAAATATAAGACAGATAGACCAATGAATGTCATCGCAAATGCCGCATCAACCCAAACCCGACTCGAATGTTTATTGAGTTCAATCTTTTCAATTTCCACTCTGTTTGCTTCATTTTTTATTTTTTCGTAACCCGATTCATGGGAAAACGTGATTAAACACATAAGAAAAGAGTATCCAAAGCTAGACATCGCTCTAATTGTAAAACCTAATTCATATGCTATAAATAAATAGACTGCAAGAACAGATAACAGTACGATTTCTATCACCAATAACGGAAAAAAGGATATCCGCTTTTTCAACCAAACATGCAAAAAACCAGCTAACACTCCTCCAAGCATAATCAATACCAACGCCCAGATCATGAGCACACCCCGTTTTTTTTATATTCCTTACATATGTATTAACGTTTTTTTTCTATAAAAGTTTCTAAAAAATTGAATTCCTCGCTTCACCAATTCAACAGCAGGGGCTTCCTAAGAACGCCAGCAATCTTTTTATATACTAAAAAAATTGCAATAGCTTGACATTAAGGAGATTTTCGTCCATTTTTTAAAGACTCGTTGGATTGGTCGGGAATGGGAGCGATCTGTTATTCAAATAAAACAAAAAAATCATTTTGATTGCACCTTCCGCCACGCTTGTTGCCATTATTCAGAGCCTGTAATATCTCTGAAGTGTAACGGCAAGCTGAAGCCTTTATTAAAAAATCGCACATTATCGGCATCACCGGAAAAAAGTCATTCAGCATAACGCTAAAACTGTCAATTAATTAGGATGCCATACTCCCTATACGGAATTTGTCTTGCTCATGCTCGATATGTTCCGAGAAAGCTTACTCACTCGCACATTATTTAATTGCAGCTATTCTATTAAAAATCCCTATCAGAATGGACAGTCTAATGTCTTGTACCCCAAAGCATGATTGAAACTCCAATTAAACAAATGCCTGCTCCGATCCAATCGTAAATATCAGGAGTTTTTTTATCAACCCACCATCCCCACAAAACAGAAAGAATAATAAACACGCCGCCATAAGCGGCATATACTCTACCGAATGTAGGAAAGTTTTGCAAAGTAGGGATCAGCCCATATAGAACCAAGATCATACTACCAATAACTCCGTACAAGTAGTGTTTTCCTTCACGTATCCATAGCCAGACTAAGTACCCTCCGCCAATTTCAGCTAAACCAGCAAGAATAAATAAAATAATGGCGTAAATCATATTTCACCACTTTCCTATCGCAATTTAACACTATAGAAGGCCATAGCTTCCAGACTGCCTTCCATTTCAAAAGCTCTCTTTTCAATCAGCTTTCTTAGCCGATATTCCAAGAATTCATCTCCTACATATTGGTCTAGATGCCCCAGTACTTCACCGATTAATCTAACTGATTTTATAAAATCCTTCGTCTTCATTTCATTATGCAGCTTTTTCGCTCTGTTTATTATGAAAAGATCATAATAATCTTCCGAAACGCTGTGTATCGTTCCGTTTTGCCAAATTCGCAATACTTCGCGAGTATTTGCAAGAGCGAGCCATTCCTTTTCAAAATTCTCTCTTTCATGCTGGGAAAGAGGCGGTTCATTTTTACTTTGTTCATATATGAATCGAAGCTTTTCAGGAGGAATTTCACCTGTATCCAAAACAGTATATTTTTCTTTTCGTTTCTTAAAAAGCTCGCCATATACCTTTGTCGTGTTGATGAGGAAGATGTCATTATTTTTATTCTTCAATAGATATAAAACAAATCGCAATCCGGTCTGTTCATGAGCGTTGTCAGAAATCCATATCATAATAGGTGATCCTTCTGGAATCGCTGTTATTTCATTGACTGTTTTTTGAAAGTTTTGTTCATACTCATGAAACTCATTGTATGCATCCGTCAAATTATTTTTTATCCAATGAAATCTCGCTTCTTTTCCAATGTCTTCATGCAGTCTCCAGATCGGACCTACCGAGAATGTTTCCCAAAAAGAAATGACGCGCTCTTTTTTCTCCACATCTAAATCCCTTAAGACCATTTTTAAACTCCCCGAAGGTGAAGCGCCAAGCAGAATATGTATCATTTATAATCTTCCTTCCGCTATCTTATTACTTTATCCTAATCTTTCAAAGTCTTTACGTAAACACGATTTTTTCAGCTTTTTCGACTTTAAGAGGTACTTCATATCAGAAAAATTGTCATATGAAAGCTGAATATGAAAATAGTTTATATACTCAAGTATGGCAAAAACATAAATAAATCCCGCTATGTACAATCCTGTTGCAGGTACCGACGGATACCATCTGACTAGATCGACAAAAAACATGAAAGGCGAAATGATGATAAACAGTGTATTCCATTTCTTTATATTTTTTAATCGATGGACGATATAAGCAGGAGTTATGGCAGTATTTTCTTTTTTTAATCGCTTCCATTTTGCAAACCAATACACACTACCCTGAAATAAGAGAAACTCTAACAGAAAAAACGAAATCCAAAAAGAGTACAGCGAATATAAATGCAAATGGGCAAAGACTTTATTCCAAATGAAACTAATGATAAAAAAAATGACTGCTGCCATTGCCTCCCCAGTATATAAATAGAAAAATCTCTTCTCCAATTTTCCCCTCAAGTGCATCACCTAGTTCCTTCGTCTCGGATGGCTGATTAATCGTTAAGGATGTAAATACGGTATAGCACCATTTTCATACGTCTCAGCTCTTGTTTTGTTTCACTAGATGCTGTATTCATTGATATTTAACGGAGAAACTTTATGTGCTTTTCGCACCGAACAATCCTAATTTTCCATTGCCAACATCTAGGACACAACTTGAATCGCAGTGTTTAAAAATTGACTAAGGTACTTTATTTTTTAATAAAAAATGGGTTAAAATTCTGAATTGATTCATTGCCCTTTTCCATGAAAATGTTTTATCATTTTTTTACTTTCTCCTATTTTTTGATTGAACGATCAAGAGCCTTCTCTTCAAACTATTTATTGGCAAATAATTTAAATTGCAACAATTTTACAATGAGAAGTGAGCAAAACATTATTTTGGATCCACGAACATATTCTCGTTCTAAATAAAGTTAGATTCTCAACTTTCGCAGCTCAATTTTGGTAAATAAGCCTTGATATAATTAGGCAAAACTACAATCCATTTACGTAATTGACTTTCGATGAATTTTTTAATCTTTTGATTTACATTTTGAAGTGCATCTTCAAGAATTTCAATGAGTAGTTGAAGTGCAAAGGCCCAATCTAGTTCATCGATTTCATCACAAAGTTCATAAAAAATGCCGCCTAATGTTCGATAATCTGTACTTACTCGGTTTTGCCAAGACAAAACAATGTACCTTGTAAACACAATAGTGGTATGGCTGATCATGGAATCATAAGATCTTCCTTGGAACTCTTTTTGGAGTTTCAATAAGGATTTGACTGTTTTGAAGAATACTTCAATATCCCAACGTATCCCATAAATACGAATGATTTCTTGATCCGATAAAGTACAGTCTGTACTCAAAATAGCTAGCCACTGTCTCTTTTTATTACGATTACGGACAAATACCACTTTAACAGGTACGCCATTTGCCATCGTTGTGTGAATAGAGCGCAAAATACCCTTTTGATGTTGTGATGGTTTAGCTGTTTGGTATAGTTTTTTTAGGCTCACCCATTCACCGTTCACTTGATATCTTTGTTTTGTATCCTTCACCATTCCAATAACATCCAACCCTTGATCCACAATGGACTTGATCAAAGGCTGTTGGGTAAACCATGTATCCATTAAAACGTATGAGGCATCGATTCCTTGAGAAAGTGCCCGTTTAATCATATTGGGAATAACTTCCGGCGCTTTTTGTAAAGCTTCGACACGCCGCTTATAACCGGATGTACGCTTATCGATTCGGTTATCAATCCCATTGATTTGGGAATTCGTAGAGCTTAATAAAGCAAAATCAATAGGCAAAAATGTAGCACCATCTGACCAGCCGAGTGTAAGCATACGAAATCCTTTGTAATAACGCATTTTTTGAGAAGAATGATCGAAACAGCGAGCAAGCAGTTCAACCTTTTTACTGCGATTTCGTTCATAAGATGAGTCGTCCACGATCAGCACTTTCGGACGGTCGTGTCTCGTTAAACTACTTACCTTCATAATGGTGAAAGTACTCAAAACAAGTAAAAACCTGCGCCAATTGTATTGAGGGTTATTTAAGAAGCGATAAATAGCGTTTTTTTCCGGCAAATCTTTAGCTTTTTTACTTTGAAGAAGTCGAAACAAATTTTTGCCTTCAAAAACTAAACTAAAAACTAGCTGGAATAAATAGGCGCAGGAATAACCGAAACCCTTGTTAATTCCCACTTTCCTTAAATATTTTAAGATTTCAAGTTCATCAAATATAGCTTTTACTTCTTTTGGTAGTTGATTGTTCAGTCTGTTATTCGTTATCATAATAAGAGACACCTCACCTGCTTTTGGTAATGTTTTTTCTGGACAATTAAACTATACCAAAAGTTGAGGTGTTTTTTTTGCAAATTTTTATGTCAAGAAGTATTCGAAACAACCAACAAACCCATTAACCGTAAGGCTTAGAAATCCAATTTACTGTGAGAAAGTTGAGTTAGATTAAAAAAGAGACACAGATTAATATAGTAATAGACTAAAATCCATAAAAAATGCGTTATGAGTAAGCTGTAATCATCAAACAGTTCGTTAGCGAAATCAAATGTACAAACGCTCATGAACTCTGAGAAAAAATACAAACTTGTACGAAAAATATCAGAAACTCGCCACATCTTCCAAAGATTTTAATTTCCTGACTGTTTTTTTTGGCCTAAAACTAATATATCTGCAACGTTGAAAAGATTAAAATTTATTATATTTACAAACATTCAGTAAATAACTTTTGCATTTAAAGTCCAATAACGATTTTATAATTCCACAATTTTCAAATTGATAATAAAGCTAAAGTATGTTAAGAAAATCTTTTTATTGAGAGACATTTACATCCCTTATAAGTTAACAAGAAAAGACTTGGAATGCATCGTGTATTAAATTGTTTTTCCATTTTTATACTAATTATGGTGAATGACTTCCCAAACAGAAATACCTAAGTCGTGTTCTCACTAAGATCATTCATCTTTACAACCACTATTTAAATGATAAGCAACCCACCTCTTTGAATCGTCACACTCATCGGAGTTTTAGTGAGAATCTCGCCATCTCCTTGCACAATAACAGGTAAATCGGAGATAACTTCCACTTGTTTCCCTGTTATCATAGTTACACCAGGATGTAGTATATGTTTGCCTTTAAACGCCTTTGGAAAAGTGCGCAACAGCTCCCATTTATTCATGCCGTGTACTATACAAATGTCAAATAGTCCATCATTATAACAAGCATTTGGACATATTTTAATACCTCCGCCATAGTTTGAGATATTGGCAATTGCAATTAACCATACATTACAAAAAACTAGTTTCTCCCCATCAACCATTAATTGAATGCTGACAGGACGATATTTTAATAAAACATGCAAGAAGCTAAGTCCATATGAAAGATTACCTAATCTAATAAAATTCAGCCAATTTTTATATTTCGAGCCATTGTTTATCTCGGCGACTTTACCGTCAAAACCGATCCCCATTACAGTAATGAAGTATTCGTTGCCAATTCTTCCAATATCAATTTTTCTTTGTTTTCCCATTAAAATACGTTTTAAAGCCTTTTTATAGTCCTTTGGTATATCAAGAGCCCTTGCAAAATCGTTTCCCGATCCTGCAGGAATAACACCCAAAGGTATATTCGAATTGATTAACCCGTTAGCAACATCATGGATTGTACCATCTCCTCCTACGGCTACAACAGCATAACATTTTTCAGAAGACAACTCCTTAGCAATTTCTGCTGCATGTTTTGGACGATTGGTAAAGCGCACTTGATAATTTATCTGTTTTTCTTGAAGCAACTTTTCAGTCTTTTTCCAAACTTTTAATCCTTTTCCGTTTCCTGAGATTTTATTGACGATAAAATAATACATACTAAAGATCTTTCCTTTATTAAAGATATGAAAGTTTTATATATTATGCCAAAACCGTTTTATTTGGCATGGTTTTATCATCTCCACATTCACTTCGTTTAGAGGTGGGCGTTTCTCGATGAAGCTTCTGTACAGAAGAAGGTTGTCAGAAGTTTTCTAGATGGATTAGAAAGCAACAACTGCTTGTTTGCCGATTAAGCGGTCCAACCACTTTCCTGCTTGGTTACCCAATCCGTTGATACATTCATCTCGTTTGCACATTCAAATGGAAGATGTTCCCATGCACTGTCTTGCCAAGTTTTTTGTAAATTCTCTATCTATTTTATTACAATTTTCTCCTATTTACAGGAATCTATTCACACAACTCCATTTATGCTGTCAATGTGAAAAATCCCCAATGACCGTCGGCTATCACTTGAAATACAAGGAATTGATCTTTGTTTTTTCCTAAGTTTACTGGCAATCCTTTAAAAAATTTTTTGATGAGTAACAAAAGACAAAAGAAAAAACTTCTTTACTATCTTTGCAGAAAAAATGAATGAGACATAGATTGAAGGAGTTGTCTTATGTTGCAAAAGGGATGATTGCTTGACATATCCAATAAAATGTTATTTTTTGTAACAAAGAAAAATTAGGTGAATACAATATAATCGAATTTCAGGAAAGGAGAAATCAATATGCAATATGATTATAACTTGAACTATGCTTATAACCTAGATCAACAAGTTCCATATGCGAATCCTCAGGAGCCGTATGAAGAAAATATGCATTATCGGGATCATTATGATCACCATGTGAGCAAGCATGATTTTTGCAAAAGACATAAGCATTATTACGTCTTGCTGGAAATGGACGATGGAAAAATGTATGATGGCATTATTGATAAAGCCGATAATGATCATGCCTATTTATTAGTACCTATTGGCGACCAACGAGAAGAAGATAACGAAGAAGAAAGACAATTTGGCTTTGGTGGATTCGGAGGTCCTTTCGGAGGATTCGGATCTCCTTTCGGTGGATTCGGAGGTCCTTTCGGTGGATTTGGAGGGTTTGGGCATTTCCCATTTCGTTTTCGGAGATTTAGGAGATTCCGATTCCCGTTTTCAAGGATTCGTCGTTTTTCATTTCCGTTTTCTTAAGTTAATACATTTATGTGGTCGGCAGCTTCCTTATGGAGTTGCCCGTTTTTTGCTTGAAAATTTGCTCCGCTTATATTGAAGCTATACTATTGTACACCCCTTGATTTAATTTCCTGCTACCACATATAATTTCCATTTATCCATCCGTTAAGTGTTTTGCGGCTTGTTCCAAAAACAATTTTTATTCTGATCTGCCGCCTTTTGTTTGGATTTACGCTTAACAGAATTAAGCGGTGGAAATAGAGTACGGATTTGCTTCAAGTACTGATCGGAGAGTGGTTTTTGCACTAATATTGGCTTGGCATTCTATTTTTATTAGTACAAAAAAATTTTGATGTTATCGTTATCATCAATATTTGCTAACTAAATGTCGTTTACGTCCTTTACGGTACCGTCAAGAATTTTGTGTGTAATGCAAGATAGATAGGGCAGTCTCCTGTTTGGAAAGGAAGAATCCCTTTTCCCCTTTTTTTAATATAATAATATGGTTAAATGTAGCCATTTACAAACATATTCGCTGAGTTTCGATGGTAGCTTCTATGCCGTTCCTCCTGTTAGATTTCGAGGAAATTTTTGATTTCTTCCTGCTAAATCAGTTCTAGCTATGGGAGACTAACCTTTTTTGATTGCTGCAGCACCATCATAAGTTTCATAACAGCCTCAGCAAATGCAGTATAAATGGAACTTTCAAGTTCATCTAAATACATCATTGGCCCAACAACAACTTTTTTTACTGGTTTTCGAATCCACTTTTTCGCATCTAGACAAATAATCGCAACCGGAAGAACAGGCGCTCCTGTTTTTAACCCGAAAAAGCTACCCCTTTTTTTCGGATTGACACTTCCCCGTTTTTACATCTTTTACCTTCAGGAAATCAGCCTATCCGTATTTAATCAGGTCTTTAGCAAATCATTTAATGTATATCTTACATAACGATAATGAAACAACAGATATTTATTTTCTTACACCTGAACAAGGTTTTTATAAATTGGAGTATAGAAAAGGAGAAGCAGCAACATTTTTTAAACAAATTTTTGAAAGATTGGAACCGCTCGCAGCTTCGCAGTTAGTCATTGACAATAATTTTTATGATGATCTTCCGGAAGAGATGTGGAACGGAGATGAGATTACGAGATCATTAAGCGAATCCGGAAAAAAGCTTGACCGCATGAATTTACTTCCCGCCCCATTTCCATTGGAGGAATATCTTACACCTCGTGATCTCCGTCATCTAAAAAAACTTTACGGATTAGGAGGTCTAAGCTATGGAAACCTCAGTGCCAGACGGGACAGTGAAAGCTTTTGGATGAGTGCAAGCGGAATTAACAAAGCAGATATGAAAACAGTTGGTGAAGATTTTCTCTTAATAAGTGGATACGATCCTGATAAAAATGCCATGAAAGTAAGCGTTCCTCCGAATATAACACCAAAAAGGGCATCTGTCGACGCTATTGAGCACTGGATGATTTATAAAGAGCACCCGGAGGTAGGAGCAATTGTACATGTTCATGCTTGGATGGACGGCATAAAGGCTACAGAGATTAACTATCCTTGTGGAACAATTGAACTTGCAAAAACGGTGGCTGAACTTGTCCGAATTTCAAAAGAGCCTTCTAAAGCTATTATTGGTCTTAAAAACCATGGACTAAAGATGACATCTTTGAACGTATCGAAGGCAAAATTATCCCCCAAGTACCGATGTCTTAACGTATTTACATGTTTTTGAACCAACGGAATTTTTATTGAATGATTAAGGCTCCCGAAAAAAAATTTGGATAGAGAGAGGGGATTTAACCTTACTTATTTGGTTTGTATGTATTTTTAAGCATCGGCAAATCCCCTGCAACTTTCTCCCTGCTCGCCAAACGGTGCACCGCGTTTTTCACATTGCATCCATCTATTGAAGCATCAGCTTGTCCGCACCGTTTTCTCCCTACTCTGTTTAAATGTTTATTCTGGTTTTACCAAAATTTTCACTTGGTCTTTTTCTTTTATCAGCGTTTCAAATCCTTCTGCTACAATATCATCTAGCTTAATTCGTTTCCTAACGAGTTTTTCTGCTTGGAAGTAGCCTCGTTTCATTAATTCCATTACAGCAGGGAAGATATCGCGGTATGCAATAATTCCTTTTACGTTTCTTTCTTTTAATACGATATTATTTGGCTGAATGCCCGCTTCTTTTTCCCATATGCTAACGATGACTGTTTCTCCTTCAAATGCAGTGCTGTCAATAGCTTGTTGTAAAACAGCCGGTATTCCCGTTACTTCAAACGCAACGTCGACTCCGCCATCGGTTAATTCATGAAGCTTTTGAACCGGATCTTCCTCTATTGGATTGATGACAGATGTAGCACCGAGTTCTTTCGCTTTTTGCAAACGTTCTTTGGAAACTTCTACTGCATAAATTTCTGAAGCGCCAGCTGCTTTTAATGCTTCAATCACAAGAAGACCTATAGGACCTGTTCCAAACACAGCGGCTTTATCGCCAGGTTTGATTTTGCTTAATCTAACAGCATGCAAGGCTACAGCCGCAGGCTCCACCAATGCTCCTTGTTCATAAGAAAGACCTTCAGGCATTTTATGCACCATATGCTCATCAACGACAGTATACTCAGAGAATCCGCCGCCGCCACCGGATAAACCGTGGAATCCTAAAGATTCGCAAAGATTGTACTTACCTTTTTTACAAGCTGGGCATTCTCCACAGCGAAGAATAGGTTCTACAACGACAGGATCCCCAACCTTTACTTTTGTAACGCCTTCTCCAACTTCAACTACTTGACCAGAAAATTCGTGGCCCATGATAATAGGCGCCACATCTTTACTGACAGGATGAGGCTCTTGAACAGGAACAAAAATTGGACCTGCCGCATATTCGTGTAAATCGCTTCCGCAAATTCCTGCCCATTCTACTTTAATTTTTACTTTTCCTTTCCCTGCTTTCGGTTCTTCTACTTCCTCTACTCGAATGTCTCTAGCGTTGTGCCATCTTGCTGCTTTCATTTCATTTCCCCTCCCAATTTTATAATCGCTTTCATTGTATCATTTTTTAGTCCTATTTTTATCATATCGAAAAAATTCGAAATTATTTTATAAAAGAAATTGCTTATTTTGTGATTGGCTCTTTTTCAAACCATGATATGTACAAGCTTCATGGAACAGGAGCATATTTGTCATGCGGCAATTACCATGATCATGAGGTCAGCTTAAGCCTTAAATTACAAAAATATCTCATTATAAAAATCAGCCCTCTTCTTTCAAATGTTCTATTTGCCAAATGCCTCTTTACCTGAATTTAGTGACTATTTGATCAATCATATAGTTTTCTGCCAGCTGTCTGCAGCATGCAGACACTGTTATGAGGGCAAGCACATTTTTCACAGGTTTTAGGGTTTGCAAATTCCCTTCCTTACCGGATCATGCCGATTGAAAAAGGAAATCCTCATTTCCCTGACCACATATCAAAAGCCCCAAGTTTTTCCAAATACCACCTCCTGATAGAACTAAAGTTCTATGAATCTATTTTCATTTTATTACAATATAGGAAGGTATTTCAAGAATATCATGATAAAAAAACCTGATTCCTCTCCCCTTCATTACATTTAAAGGTGCGGGGTGAATCGGCAGAAATGAAATGCTAGTTTAAGAATGCATAAAAGAGATTGGATAATGCGCGACCTTGATTAATATTGTACATATCAAAATCACTTAAAGAGAAAAAAACATGTACACTCTTAAACAGTCAAAAATGTACATGTTTATGGTTCTTACTCAATCTTGGTGATGGGAAGGGGGTTAATGGGGAAAATGAGTGTACAAATATGTATTTTTAGCTCTGTGTTATCAATGACCTCGATTTTTCACCAAAAGAACGTAAGAACCATGTTTATCCTGACTTTTACAGCAAAAAAAGAAATTCCATTCGTTTACTTTTTTGCGTGTTAATTAAATCTGTATCCTCTAGAACGATTTTTTCCCTGATCCTGCAAACGCAGATTTCACAAATCCTGAATCTGATCCGCACACATTTCCGTATGGAGACGCCTCCTTTCTTGATGACTGCTCCTAACAGCTCACTATATAGATCGGCTGAAAAATATAACAAGTTTTGTAGTGGATGGGTCAAATTGACGTCCTTTTGGATGGTGTGTTTTCGTCTTTTTCTTTATATCATAGTAAACAAATCAGAATTCAGGGAGGAGTGATTGTATTTGTCTACTCAAAACAAAAAAGAATCAAAAATCGAAGTGATTAAGCGACAAAGCCGCTATTTACGGGGGACAATCAAGGAAGCTCTTCAAGATGGCAAACCGATGTTTTCGGAAGAAAATGTACAGGTATTGAAGTTTCACGGTGTTTACCAGCAGGACGACCGGGATTTGCGGCACAAGCTTTTGAAAGAAGGCAAAGAGAAGCATTACTCGATGATGGTGCGTGCCCGAATACCAGGCGGGGTGTTGAATCCGGATCAATATTTGGTGTTCGATCGCTTAGCCGATGAATATTCGGAATACGGGACGCTGCGCATTACGACGCGTCAAACCATCCAGCTTCACGGCATACTGAAAGGGAACTTGAAGGCTACCATAAAAAGGCTGAACGAATCACTAATCACAACACTTGGCGCCTGCGGCGATTCGGGGCGGAACATCATCTGTTGCGCAAAGCCGGGCGATGAGCCGTTCCGCGCCGAGATGCGGGAGGATCTGCTTGCACTGACTGATCGGCTGAGTCCTAAGACAAATGCGTATCACGAAATCTGGCTTGACGGCGAACCGGTTCAGCTTTCTGATGGAGAGACTGAGGAGCCGCTGTACGGTGATGTATACCTCCCGCGCAAGTTCAAGGTTGCGATGGTACCGGAAGGAGATAACTGCATCGATGTGTACGACAATGACATCGGACTTGTGGCACATATCGAGAACGGACACGTTGCTGGCTATACTGTGCTGGTAGGCGGCGGTATGGGACGAACGGCGGTCGTTCAGGCAACTTATCCGAGGCTGGCGAGTCCGCTTTGCTATGTGCCCAGGAAGGATGTCGTAGACACAATCCTTGATACTTGCGTAGCCATTGTGACCATCGAACGGGACTTCGGAGATCGCTCAAACCGCCGTTTTGCCCGCATGAAATATTTAATCGACCGGCGAGGACTGGATTGGTTCCGGCAAGAGGTTGAGACAAGGCTTGGGCGTACTTTAGAGCCACCAAGAAAGCTGGAATGGTACAACGGGCACGACCATCTCGGCTGGCACCGTGAGCGTGACGGGATAAGCTACCTTGGCCTGTTTGTTCCATATGGTCGTATTAAAGATACTGAAACCATGAAATTGAAATCGCCACTTCAAAACATTGTGCGCGAATTTCGTCCGACCGTTCGCCTCACCACGCAGCAAAATGTGATCCTGAGCGGCATTCCAGACGAATTTCGACCGGCGATTGAAGAGCGATTGCGCTCTGCGGGAGTGCCGCTTCCACATGAGCTATCAACAGTCCGAAAAAATACAATGGCATGTGTAGCCCTGCCGACCTGCGGACTTGCGCTGGCCGAGTCGGAGCGGGCTCTGCCCGATCTGTTGCCACAGTTTGAGCAGCTGTTTCATGAGCTTGGCCTCTCGGACGAGACCATCACCGTCCGCATGACTGGGTGCTCAAACGGCTGTGCGCGCCCGTACAACGCCAACATCGCTTTTATCGGCAATGGCACATTTAAGGCATGGGCTGCTGCGTCCGATGTTTCTTTTATTAACGCCTCTTTTTGTTCTACTGTAAGACTTCCAAACAATTGAATTTGAATAATCGGCATGTTTTTATCCTCGCTTATGATCAGTTTTGCTTTTTCTTACGTCAATGCCTTGGCGAATGACTCCGTCAACTCTCTTCTGTGATAAAAAATTCCTTGACCGATTTTGTCTTCAGTCCATGTTATAGTTGGAAAATCAGGATAAGTAATGTAACCGCTCGCAAAAGCTTCATTGCGATTGCCTGAAGGATCAAAGAAATAAGTTGTTTGTCCTCGCGTAATGCCATGGCGTGTCGGTGTAACATCGAATTGGACATTATTTTTTGATAAAATATCTGCTGCCTTTAGCACATCATACCAATTGTCAACATAGAACGCGACATGGTGCATCTTCTTGTCCGGTCCTTTAATAAAGGCAACATCATGCGGTTTTCCATTTC
The DNA here is from genome assembly GCF_038000355.1 of Aeribacillus sp. FSL M8-0235. Taxonomy (NCBI): domain Bacteria; kingdom Bacillati; phylum Bacillota; class Bacilli; order Caryophanales; family Bacillaceae; genus Aeribacillus; species Aeribacillus sp. FSL M8-0235. The sequence goes on from NZ_JBBOBW010000001.1 coordinate 3,150,824, forward strand.
TAGCATAAATAAAGCTCCCCACCATTTGTTCTCCATCTACTGTTGTAATTTTTTCACTAACGAACATATCCAGGACTTCAGTGAAAAATCTCGTTACAGTGTCTATATCATCTCCTGTTAATGCTAGGTGATCGAGACGATGCGGCGCAATTCCCCGCAGTCCATCCGGCCATGGGTGAGGATTCCAATCTCCTGTTTTCGTACCGACACGCTCGATTTTATGATACAATTCAACTTGGTGGCCTGTTGGAAGTTCAAAACGAATTGCTTCTCCTTCCGCAATTCTTGTTCCTTTTGAAACCCGTTTTAATGTACACCCGAATTGTTCAATCTTCTTTTCGTACTTGGCTAAATCTTCTTCGTTTTCTACTTTAAAAGCAATGTGATCAAGGCCAGGAGAGTCAGCCTCCTGAAGAATAAGGCTATGATGATCGAATTCATCCCACGCCTTTAAATAAACTCTCCCTTCACTTCTTCTCATCTCTTCAAGACCAATTACATTTGTGTAATACTTGACTGATTCTTCAAGATCCATGACTCTTATTTCAGCCTTGCCAACCCGCATAATAGCCATTTCAACCACTCCTTATATTTGATTTAATTTATGGAATAATTTTAACAATTTTTATTTTCTGATTATACAAACAATTGTGCTGTTTTACCTTTAAATTCTTTGCCATTTTCGCAATAATGTACTAAATTTTCATGAGGAGCTTCGAGAAATACTGAAAAACATATACTTATATGGTAAGAACGAAATCATTGATGATATGTTTGATAAATCCCTGCTGCTTGAATCCATCGTTTATTACAAGAAATACAAACAATGCATAAAAAAAAGCGCCCGATCTTTTTGGGCACCCTCAAAACAATTTGAAAAGAAATCAAATATCGCTTATTGTTTTGTCTGACAGATAAGGTGCTAATTATTCAACCATTAGTTTAATCGACATACTCGTAGAATGCTCGGACATTTTTGCTGAAATGGTTCAATAGGCTATCAACTGGCGGACAAATATTTATTGAAGGATTGTGCTTATTTAAAATATGCATTTTGCCTTAAAAGAAAGCTCAGTAATGCTGGAAAAACAACTCCTCCATTTGGAGCCTTGGAGCTTAAAAGAAGCACAAGTGATTTGGTAGAAGAGAGGAAGATAAGAGAAACATAGAGAAAAGCCTTTTTCGTTTTTATCCTTATTAAAAATTTTTTCTTCCAAGAATGTAGCGAAAGCTCAGTTTATAAAAAAAGAAACTACTGGCGATAAAGCTTCATTAACTTTATCGTAGTTTCTTCTATGTTTTTATTGTTATTGATCGTTTGAATGACCTCTCCCTCTTTCATAAACAGAATGACATCGCCAGTTTCCGCTGCTACATCCATCATATGAGTAGAAAAAACAATGATCGCGCCAGCCTTTTTAATTTCATTGATCATTTCAACAAACCAATTAATCCAGTATGGATCCAATCCATTTGTTGGCTCATCAAGCAGAAGAACGTTTGGCTTGGCTATAATTGATTGCCCGAATAACAAGCGCTGTCTCATTCCTTTAGACAAACTTTTTACTAATTCGTTTCTTTTGTCGCTAAGCCCGATTAAATCAATGATGTCGTCTACTCTTTCTTTTTTCACTTTCCGGATGGAGCCGTAAAAATGAAGGAATTCTTTTACTGTCATCGTTTTCTGGGCATGAAAATCATCTGGCATGAAGCCAATTTCAGTCAAGTATTTTTTTCGGTCTAAGCTAATTTCTTTGTCGTTAATTGTTATTGTTCCGCTTGAAGGGGAAAGGATTCCCGCAATGATTTGAAGTAATGTACTTTTTCCAGCACCGTTCCCGCCGCATAATACCACGCAGGTTCCTTGCATTGCCTGAAAAGAGCATGGAGCCAACGCTGTTTTTTTCTTATAAACTTTTGAAACACCGTCAACTTTCAAGCCTGTCATTGCCTTTTCCTCCACTCCAGCATGAATATGGAAAACAATAATGTCAAAATCAAGAATCCGATGAAATAAATAATATAGATTAAGATTGCCTGAGGAGACTCCAATAAGGTCACAAGCGAATCATATGCTTGTCCAAAGACCGCTCCTCCATCGAGTGAAATGATGAATGCTACTCGAATAAATTCAGCAGGATTAATAAATAGGGCAATTTTCATTAATGGAGCAATCCATCTATATGGAACCATGCCTAAAATACCAATCAAAGCAGTCGGCCAAATCATAATGAGAAAAAACCAGATAATGATTGAGATCGATAAGGCCTGCCATCTTGTTGAAACAATGCTGCCAACGGTAATACCAAGAACAAGAAAGAAAAAGATAAGAATAATAGAGAACAAATAAATCGATAGAAGCCATTTACCAGAAAATTCACTGCCAAACACCAAGCCTATTGCCAAGCTAATCCCGTAGCTAAACGTAAACACAATCGCCTGAGCAATGAATTGTCCGCCTATTTTCCCTAAAACGTAAGATATCGTTAATAACGGATAGGTATTCAACAGCTGCCACTGTCCATTCTCCTTTTCATTCGCAATAGAAAAAGAGCCTGTGATCAGCATCAAAAGCGGAATGAGATACAACGCAATATTCACTACTGTTCCTGTCATATTTGTATATCCAGCTAAGGAAGGGGAGCTGTTTTGCAATAAAAATAATAGAGTGATAACAGCTACCCATAATAGTAAAAAAGAATAGTAAGACCACTGTCGTAATGCCATTCGCAGTTCAAAGCGAAAGATATTCCACATTGTGATTCCTCTTTTCAAAAATTCGTGTATATCTTATTTTTCGAACAGCCGTTTTTTTACTTGTTAACTGAAAGGCTTTTATAAACAATTGTCAAACTTTAAGTATATGCACAGCTGCCATCCGAATAATACGCATGGCTGAAAACACAAAGCTATATTTTACGTGATCATCATCCAGTCAATGTCGAAAGTGTTTTGATAAAGAAAAAGAAACCATCTAAAAATGGATTCGGCCGCGCACGAACCAATTAATGTGAACTATTGTGATCCTGTTCTGAATGAGAGTGACCAACTTTTTCAGTACCCTCTGAATTTGAATGACCTTCCTCTCCATGCTTCTTTAACATGTCATGGTTTTGCTTCCAAGAATGGTCGGCTAAATCGCTTGCTGTCAATAGTTTGCTTCCTTCATTTTTAGCAACGAATTTTTCCGCAGAAGCTTTTTCTTGAAAAGAGATTATATTGTAAGCCATCGGCGTATTAATTGATTGATTATAAACATAAGTGGCATCATCAGATAAAATCCATTTTTTGTTATTGTAATCTCGAACAAACTTCGCTTCAATTTCTTCATCCTTATGCGTATTAATCCATTCATACATACAGCCTATATCATCAAAAATCAGTGATTTGCCATTTTTCAGAAGGATTTGGGTCGCATATTGGTTATCTGCAACAGCCATATTACATGTTTCACAAGTATCAGTTGATTCATTGATGCTAACCGGCTGAACTTTATTGTTGCCGCATGCAGCGATGATCATTGCTATTACTGCGATTACATAAAAACTAAATAGCTTTTTCTTCATCCTCTTCTCCTCCCGAGTAGATATAAAATAAAACTGGATGCAATCATACAGGCGCTCATGATCCACAAGCTTGAATTAGATGATACTTCTTTTTCCATTTCGCTCGTCATGTCCATCAATGGAGCTGTATCTGTTAAAAGCTGGTCTACAGGGCTTTTGAGCAGATTTTGTATTACTATAAGTCCCGGTGCATGGAAAAATAATTGATATTCGGGGACATCGTTCGTCAACGTTTGGAAATACGGGTCAGCGGCAAAACTGATTTCACTTTTGCCATCTCCATTCATATCCACTTTACTCGAAGCATCCCAATAGTTTTCATTTATTTGATTATGCGGGCTTTCTATCGCATGAGCATCGTTGACATTTCCAATGAACGTATTTTGTGTGGCTTCATTTTTATTCGCTTTTTTGAACTGAATCCCGATAAAATTATTCATAATTTTATTGGATTCTATACGATTATTTTCAGATCTTTCAGCATATACACCAACTCGATTGGAAATAATATCATTTCCTTTTATCTCATTGTAAGAAGCTGTATAAATTAATAGTCCTTGAGCATTCACATTATTATGATTAAATAAAAACTTATTATTGCTCACAACATTCTGTTTTGATCCCATTACCATCGCGCCTGTCGTATTGTCTCTGGATACATTTTTTTCAAGCACATTTCCGTTTGAAAACATTAAATGGATACCGTAACGGGAATGCTGGATATTGTTTCTTTTTAAAGAGTTCCTATTACTTTGTTCTAAATAAATACCATCAGTCATATTGGAAATCATAAGTTTTTCAATATGACTACGATTAGATTGCCACAAATCAATTCCATTGCCAGTATTGCTGCCAACAATTTTGCTGTTTCGTATAGTCACACCATCTGCCTGATTAAGCCTTATGCCAAAACGATTTGTCTTGATTTCAAGCTCCTCCAACGTATGATTGGAACCTGTTACATAAACTGCTGCATCTTCTTTTTCATTACCGCAATGTTCTACTTCGATATTTTTAAGACGAACAGCTTTACCGCTAATAGTAATAACTGGACCGCCGTCACAAGAGTAAAGAGTGACTTTACCAGTTCCTACTAAGAATAATGGTTTGGAGATGACGATCTTTTCCTCATACTTCCCTTCTTCTATTTCAATCTTGCTCCCATTAGGAGCTGCATCAATTTTTGCTTGTAATGAACTAGCCGCTTCGGCAGCAGCCGGCACGCAAAACAATAAAAGAAGAAATATGATGTAATTTAGTGTTTTCATAACTTTCATATCCTCGCTCCCTAAAAATGGCTAGTTTCCTTCTAAACTAGAAATATTTCCATAGCCTCTCACTCCTCGTATACTAAGTTTCAGAAAGTTTTTTTATCGAATTTCCAGTCCGATACGCTCCTTGACAATCGCATATCTTGGGTGGTTGCCTTTGTGGGAGGGGCGCGCCCCTCCCACAAAGGGTTGAGCGTACCGGGGTTGGACTTTTCGCAATGTTCCTGGATAATGGTCTTAGGATCATCGGGGATACTCTTCTCACTCCTGTAGCTTTGACTACTTGTAAAGTCTGTCTCCTCGGCCCCTGTTTGGACGTCTAACCCGCAGGCTGTTCCCGTTGGTTTTCCCCATGCTGGAAGGAGCAGCTTCCAGGGCAGCCCATGGTCCAACGTGAGTTCTCATATGCGAGGGTGACTGGTCAACAGGCGCGATCCGGGGGCATCCCGAAGAGTCCTACCCCTCGATCCTACAACAATAGGAGGTGATCTCATGAAACTCTACGTCGGGATCGACGTGAGCTCACGCGACTTAGCCACCTGCATTATGGATCATGAAGGAAATACGTGCGCACGCTTCAAAGTGGATAATCATCTTCTGGGCGCCACCTTCCTTCGGGATCAAATCCTCCTGTGGGCTAACAAGCGAAAGCCAACCGAAATTCTGATCGGGATGGAAGCCACCTCGGTCTACAGTTGGCATCCAGCTATGTTTTTCCACCAGCAGGAGGCCTTGCAGGCTTGGAACGTCAAGGTGTTTACGATCAATCCAAAGCTCATTCGCAAGTTTAAAGAAGCCTATGTCGACTTGGAGAAAACGGATGACATCGATGCTTGGATCATTGCGGATCGGCTTCGCTTCGGCCGTCTGAAGATGACGGCTGTCCTCAAGGAGCAGTTTCTCGCGCTTCAGCGACTGACACGCATGCGATATCATCTCGTCCACCAGTTAACCCGTGAGAAACAGTATTTTCTCCAGCACTTGTTTTACAAATGCAGTTCCTTTACCCAAGAGGTGGACAGTTCGATCTTCGGACATGCCATTCTCGAACTGCTGCTTGAGTCGTGGAGCCTCGATGACATCTGCCAAATGGATGTCAAGCAGTTGGCCGACTTCCTGCGCCAAAAAGGGCGCAATCGCTTTGCCGATCCGGAATGCATCGCCAAGTCGATTCAAAAGGCGGCCCGTTCGTCGTATCGGTTGTCCAAGTGTGTCGAGGATTCCATCGACTTGCTGTTAGGGCTGTCGATTCAATCAATCCGCAGCCTGCAATCGCAGCTCAAAGAGCTCGATAAAGCCATTACCCGCCATCTTGAAGGCATTCCGAACACACTGCAAACCATCCCAGGCATCGGACCGGTTTATACCGCAGGCATCCTGGCCGAAATCGGGCAAATCGAGCGGTTTCACAACCAGGCCGCCTTGGCAAAATATGCCGGCTTGACATGGTCCAAGCACCAATCGGGCCGTTTTCAAGCCGAGGACACCTCCCTCATTCGTTCCGGCAATCGCTATCTCCGTTACTACCTAGTGGAGGCTGCCAACTCGGTGCAACGGCATGATGCGACGTTTCGTGCGTACTACCGGAAGAAGTATGAGGAAGTGCCCAAACACCAACATAAACGAGCCCTCGTCCTCACCGCTAGAAAACTCGTGCGTGTGATCGATGCGCTGCTACGCAACGGTCAAATCTACACGCCAAGAAAGGGGGAAGATCGATAAGAGGATCGATCTGGTATACCAATATCAACCTTTAGACCCAGTTTATTACATGTACCAATACTGGGTTTCTTCAGTATTGCCTTTTTTCGGATCATCGGACAAGGGAATTTCCAATTTCTATGATTTTTCACCTTGACATATTACCGCAGGACTTTTATTAAATTTCCTAAGCTGAATGCTCTTTTTTATGATCATTTTGCGATTTACTGACCTCATCCCGAAGTAAATCCCAAATTTGATGGCGAGTCTTTACAAATTCCGGCGTGGAACGCGCATCGTCTTCCTTTGCTTGGGAATGAGCTGAGTTTGTAATAATTTGTTTTATCGTCCCCGGACGTGAAGTCATTACAGCGATACGCTGTCCTAAGTACACGGCTTCATCAATTCCATGAGTAATGAACACGATCGTCTTCTTTGTTTTTTCCCAGATACGAAGCAATTCGTTTTGCAATGTTTCGCGTGTTTGAGCATCCAAGGCCGCAAACGGTTCATCCATTAATAAAACGTCAGGGTCAAAAGCCAAACTTCTAGCAATAGCTACACGCTGCTTCATCCCGCCTGATAGTTCGTGGGGATAACGTTCTTCAAAGCCGGACAAGCCGACTAGCTCCAAAAAATGACGGGCGATTTCCGAACGTTCCTTTTTTGGCACACCTTTCGCTTTTAAACCAAACTCAATATTTCCCTTAGCTGTTTTCCAAGGAAACAAGGCGTACTGTTGAAAGACAATTGCTCGATCTAAACCGGGGCCGTCGATTTGCTTCCCATCTATCAAAATTTTCCCAGATGTTGGTTGAGACAATCCGCCGAGAAGATCAAGCAAAGTTGATTTTCCGCATCCTGACGGCCCGACTAACGTTAGAAATTCTCCATTTTTAACGGAAAAATGAACGTTCCTCAATGCGGTAAACTCTTTAAAGCTTCCTTTTCCCTTTTCAACATCCCGAATTTTAAAAATTTTTGTGACATGGTCAAATTGAATTTTATCTGTCACCTGTTGAACACCTCCTAAACATTTTTGTTCAAGCTTCCTTTAGTAAGGGTTGAATTCATTTGTATATAAGTCATCCAGCCCAATTTCGCCTTTTTTCAACTCACCGCTTTTTATTAGCCAATCGATCCACACTTGAAAATCTTTCTCCTGTATATAACCTCCTTTCGAGCCGATTCCTGTACTTTTCCAAAATTTAACTGTTTCACCATCTTCTTTTCGTTTTCTTTTTTCAATAATTGCTTCATAACGGGCAATGACTTCTTCTCTAGGGGTTGAACGCGCCCATTCAATTGCTTTCGCTGTTGCTTCAACGAATTTTCTCACAGTATTCGGATTTTCTTTAATGAATTTCTCAGTAAAAACATAACTGCCCGCATTAAAAGCACCAAACAAATCATAATCACTAAAGAGCTTCCGAATCCCGCCCCTTTCTAATGCCCGGTCTCGCAGCATTCCGCCTAACACAGCTACATCAATTTGTTTATTACGCAATGCTTGTTCTGCATTGACTGGCGGAATCACCACTATCGTTACTTTTTTAATTTCTTCCTCTGTTAATCCATTTTGACGCAAGTATTCTTTTAACACGAATTCATGGTGTGCACCGAGAGTATTCATCCCGACTTTTTTGCCAATTAAATCTCGCGCCTCTTTAATCGGACTATCCTCTAATGTATAAAACCCACTGAACGTATCTTCATCGCTGCCGTAATAACTGATCACGGCTTTAATCGGGGCGCCGCTGGCTTTTAATTTAATAATTGCTCCATTAAATGCACCGCCAAAATGAATTTCCCCTGTTGCAGCTGTTTGGATATCCTGTGGTCCACTCGTTGTATTTCCAACCCATTCAAGTTTGATTGGATCTAAATAACCTAAATCTTCCGCCAATTCCGGGAAAGTGACTTGTCCAGGAGATCCTTGATAGCGCAGTGTCAGCGTCTCATATTTGCCATCACCTCCGGCTTTGCCTTCTTTTTCAGCAACTGTTTTGTTCTGGCAGCCAGCAGATAAAACAACTGTCCCTACTAACAATAAAATTCCTATCACTCTGCAATTCTTCAACAACTTCATCTTACTCCTCCCTTTTGATTTCAATTGAATAGGAAGAGGTGACTAACCCCCGACCTCTCACACAACCGTACGTACCGTTCGGTATACGGCAGTTCAATTAAGTCCATGCCAGCCCGCATAAAAAAGGTCTTTACATTTTCTGTAAAGACCTCCAGTGTACTGGTCGGCATATTCATCTATTAAAAAAATACCGGAGACATTTTGCAGCAATGTCTCCGGTTGACCGGTGGGAACAATCAATTAACCGATATTTCCTATTGAATTAGTATACATTAGTTATCCTTAATGTTACTGAGCAAATGAAAAATAGTCAAGCTAAAATTTACTGTAAAATATTAATTTTTTATAAATAAAAAATTTTTAAAATTTAATATTGACATTTTTTCTTGTGAATCTAATATTTTTACTAAACCGATATGAATTCATAGGATTTACAACTGGAATAAAAAGCTGACCAGCCATCTGGAAGCCGGAGCTCATCTGCTCTGGCTTTCTTGCTTATTATCGGTTTATTAAAATGGCTCACTCAACGAGCAAGGAGGTGGGGCTTCTATTAAGTGCCGATGAAATTTTGAGAAAGATGAATATTCCGTAGAATCATAAACTTTCTTGAGGAGGCGATCCTATGACTGATGTCAAACAAGTACAAAATGAATCAGAGATTATTGTCAAACCAGTTGCCGGACGAATTGGCGCTGAAATATCAGGCATCAAACTTTCCGATGAACTAGATGCTGAAACAATTCAATTTATTCGCGAAGCGATCTTAAAGTACAAGGTAGTTTTCTTCCGAAATCAGCATCATCTAGATGATGCGGGGCAGGAAGCCTTTGCACAGCTGCTTGGCAATCCTGTTGTTCATCCAACTGTTCCAGCAAAAGACGGCTCCAATTATATTTTTGAGCTAGACTCTGATCGTGGCGACCGGGCCAATTCATGGCATACAGATGTTACATTTGTAGATGCATTTCCGAAATTCTCCATTTTACGGGGGGTTGTGATCCCTGAAGCAGGAGGGGATACTGTTTGGGCGAACACAGCTGCTGCCTATGAAACTCTGCCAACAGAACTACGGAATCTTGCTGATCAATTGTGGGCAATCCATACAAATGCCTATGATTATGCAGCACAGCGATATAATATATCTCCTGAAGCAAAAAAGCACTATGACGAAGTATTCACTTCCACTTTATATGAAACCGAGCACCCCGTTGTCCATATACATCCTGAAACCGGTGAACGCAATCTTTTACTTGGTCATTTTGTCAAAAAATTTGTCGGACTTTCCACCTTCGATTCAGCCCAATTGTTCACTGTCCTGCAGCAGCATATTATACAATTAGAAAATACAGTTCGCTGGAAATGGAGTGCAGGAGATGTTGTGATTTGGGATAACCGTGCAACCCAGCATTATGCAATAAATGACTATGGCGACGAACAAAGAGTTGTGAGAAGAATTACAATTGCAGGAGATGTTCCTGTTAGTATAGACGGCCGCCGCAGCATTACACGAAAAATAGAAAAATAGTCCCATCAGGATTTTTCTAACCAATAATTTATAAAAGCCTTTCAGTTAAAAAGTTAAACTTCAAAAATTTTTATAACCAAATAAAAACGGCATCTCCCTTATGTGAATATCAAGCTATATAAGTTCGGAACCGTTTTACGCAGAATCGTCATCCTCTGATGCGAACACTGCCTTTTATCTAATAACCTTGGAATCGTTTTTATCGCTAATGACTTTTGAAAATTGGGCATCCCCCCTATTGCCCGGAAAAGAAAGTTTATTTGCAATTGGTCGACCATAAAAAGAAATGGATTTCACAATCTATTCAACAATCGTTTGCGGCATCAAAGAATACGGAAGAATCCGTTCACCACGTGGAACAGCGATGCCGCAATTTTACCTTATTACGGAATTTTTAAGACATAAAACTTAAACAGTAGAATAACGATCTAACAGCTTCTTTTTATGTGAATGAAATACTTCTTCCAAAGGAATATTGTATTTGTTTGCAATCACTATGATGTTTCCTAACACATCTCCCAGCTCTTCGATTAATGCCTGTTTATTTTCCTCAACTGAACCTGTTGATTCGTCTGGTCTGTCTCTGCCAATTTCAAGCGCTCTTATAGCTCGGGCAACTTCCCCTGTTTCTTCGGCTAAAAATCCAATGCGGACAAAAATATCTAATTCAGCCCAGCCCCTGCTGTCATAATACTCCTTCACCCATTGTTGAAACTCATTGATATCCATTTTGTTCACCTGCCCTTTCTCTCTTAAAAAGAGTCACATGAAAACTCTTTTCTTGTCAATATTCAAATGAGAGAATTCAAATGACTTTTGAAAAGATAGTAATTATGACCATTTTATATTGTGGTACTGTCAAGAATTTTGTATAATCTAAAATGAATCAGTGAATAAACGGTAAATTTTTTTGAGTTAAGTTAGTTATATGAATAACTAATAAGGAGTGATCATATGGCAAAGCCGAATGTTATTAGTAAAAATGAATTAATTCGTTCCGCGAAGAAGTGTTTAGTCAAAAACGGAATTGAAAAGTTCACATTGAGGGCAGTCGCCGAAACGGCAGGGGTTACGCAGGGGACTGTTTATTATCATTTTCGAACAAAAGAACAATTATTATTGGATATTGTAAAAGATATTTGCGACAGTTCTTGGGACGAATTATCGAAAAGTGACGGCAACATCATTAAACAAGCGATTGAGACAGCGAAAAGCCGTTGTTCTCATGATTCTTTTTTTCATAAATTGTTCTTAACGCTCGTCGTTTCAGGTTTTCATAATGATAAAATCAGGGAACAGCTTGAGGGGATTATTTTACAAGAAAATAAAGCTCTAGCGGAAAATTTATTAAAAATATGGCCTTCATCACCAATTAAAGGAATTTCGCTTGACACATGGGCGATCATTTTAAACGCTGTTGTAGACGGAATCGCCTTACAGGCTCTATTGTCAAAAAATTTTCCGGTAGAGAAAACATACGCAGAACTTGAGAAATTATTTATAGCATTGAGCGGCTTACAAGAGGTGGAGAACAAATGAAAGGATATTTGTACACAGCATGCTGGAGCGTTTTTGTTTGGTTTTTTGCCACAATGTTTTTTGTTATGTTTGGGGACAGCGTTCTTTTCAGACCGGGTACAGCGGAGTTTGCTGTCAGCCTCTCTTTGCTAATAGCTGGAACAGGGGTGTTATTGGCAGGAGCCACGTATTTATATGTATTGTTTGACAAAGCCGAAAATGCACCGCTGAAATTTGGATTCATCGGCACGATCGTTGGTTTAATTTTAGATACTTTTTCTTTATCCAACCACCAGCTGATTTTTCCTAAGCTTGATGAGCCGCAGGTTATCGCTTTTGCAGCATGGATGTCTTTTGCCTACGCATTGTATTTATTAATACCTGCCATAATAAATGAATTAATGAAAAAGAAGCTTAAAACCGAATGAATTAAAATGCAATCACAAAATGGGGGTGTCTAATAAGTCGTTTTTACGGCTTATTGACGCCCCCATTAATGTTTTAGAAATGTTGATATATCGTGGTTATCAATGACGATTTGACTTTCTAAGACAGCCCCTTTAGGGCATTGTATGACTGTTCGAATTTAAAGGGATTTCGCCTTATCAAAACGTAAGTCTTTTCTTTTCCTTATTTAAATAATCCATGCTGCCGCCTGCCTAATAACCGAATCAACATTTAGAAGAAAGCAAGATAGGTGTTGAGGACGTCTTTCTCATTTAAAAGAATTTCAAAATGTCCTTTTACGCTATTTATAAGCTGCCGTCTACCTGATAAAACTCAGAAGAACCTTTTATTTTAACTTATACGTTTGGATCGTCAATTTTATCATTGAAGCTAGACAAACTGTCCCAAATAAAACAACATATAAGAAAGGCCGATTACTAAAATCATTCGTATTTAGAACAGCAAAAATTAAAACTGTAAAAGTGAGAGTCAGCAAAAAGTACAACCTATATTTACCCAATAATTTTGAAATGAATCCTATTCCAACAACTAACAATAAGAATATGCCAATCTGGCAAAAAAAATTCCAAGCTCCTCACTTCTCGCATAAAGTTTAGAATTCCAGCTGATGGCACTTTTCTAATCTTTAAATTGTTTTTCTTTTACAGGAAAACCAAGTGCACGGATTAAGATATTTTTTGTACTTGGCAGCGACTTCCCGACCTGCGATTGCCAGCCCGGCCCACCAAACGATTTCGCCAATTGCAATCAGCGCCGGAACAGCCGCCGCTTTTTGAGTAAGAGTGAGCGGAAGCAATGGGACAACGACGGCTAGTCCATACAAAATAAACGAGGCGATAATAAGAATGACAGCAATCTTGCGGAGATAGCCTCTTTTATGCCTACTCGGCTTTTGCTGTCCGCCATCCTCTGTCCTGTAAAAAAATTGTTGAAGCATTTTTCCATATTTTCTCATCATGATAGCATCAGCCAGCTTCGGTGATATGGAGTTAACCTTGGCAAAAAGGATCGTGGACATCCCTCCCATAATTCGTACTGTCTTCTTTTTTTCAATTGTTTTAAGCAAATCCTCTGCCACTTTTTCAACAGGCATAATGGAAACACCCATTTTCCTCCAAAGCGGATGAAATGGTCTTTCAGCTTCAGTATCTGCAGGACTTGGCGAAAAAAAGGCAACCCTTGCTTGACTACCTTCCAACTCCAATTCACGGTTTACAGCTTCAATAAATGTGAACAGCCCTGCTCGTGATGCAGCATCGACACTATAATATGGAAAAGCCAAGCGGCCATCTGCAAATCCCCCGATATGCATAATCGTGCTGCCTTTTTGTTCTCTCATATGCGGCAGGAATGCCTTCGTTATAAGAATCGCTCCTAAAAGATTGATATCAAGCGTGTTTTTCGCTTCTTCATAACTATGCTCAGCTAAAGACTTTCTCACGTCATAACCCGAAGCATTGACGACAATATCAATATGGGCCGACCACCTTTTTACAATATTTTTCAGTTCTTTAATCGATTGTAAATCAGTAATGTCAAAAACGGCTGTTGTTATATCTCCAGTTATTTGCTCTGCTGTCTTTTTAACCTTTTCTTCATTCCTTCCAACTAAAAGAAGCCTTGCACCTTTATCGGCAAAAGCTTTTGCAAAGCTTGAACCTAATCCCCCTGAAGCGCCTATGACAATAACAGATTTACCCTCAAAACTCCTTTTCATGAACAGCTCCTCCATGTAAAAATGTATATGATGCATTAGCGATCTGTTTTTTGCAAATAACGAACGATTTCTGCCAATAAAGTTTCCAGAAATTCATATTTATGATCGCTTCCTAAACACTCTTTTATTTGCAAGTCAATTTTCTTGTAGAGCTTTTCATCACCTTCGACAATGTTCTTTCCTTTTTCTGTAACACTTACATAATAAACTCGTTTGTCCTCCTGCGATTGTATTTTTTCTATAAGGCCCATTTTTGACAGCTTTCTAATCATCGCTGAAACAGCCGGCTTCGTGAGGTTCAAAGCTTCTGCCACCTGAGAAAAATTGGGTTTCCCCATATAGTAAATAGTCGTTAAATAATAGTAGTCATTGCTGCTGAAATTTTTAATCTCCGCCTCCGTCAAATGCATATGTAAATTTTTAATCGATTCCCTCCACAAATAATTTGCAATAAACGCAATGCTGTCTTTAACCATAAAATCCCCCAATAAATAGTTAAATATATTTAATTAAATACATTTAACTATTTACCATTATTTTTTGTCAATCACAAAAAAAATTTCCCCAAACATAAGCGTGGGGAATAACACTTGACAAAATTTGAATTCGTTTCTCGTTTTAAAACATTATCTCATTCGGTTTCATATGCGCACAGTGATTGCATGATTCTTTGGCGGAGACCGAAAATTGGCTGGATAAAATTTCAGCTAGGAAAAAACTGTCTAAAAGAAATTTTTTTTCATCACAATTCGATTGTTATTCACAGCATAACCATTTTTTCTGTAGAAGCTTTCTGCAAGTCCTCCAGTGGATGTTAAGAGGTAAATGCTTTTAACTTGTTTCTTTTGTAAATCTTTCTCTAAATATTGGAGAAGCTTAGAGCCATAGCCTTTACCTTGAATTTCATGATTGATGCATAATTCCGCTAAATAAAAAGTTATTCCTTGATATGTTTTCTTGCTGTTCCCTGCTATAAAACCAATGGGAGTTCCATCGATTCCCCAAAAAAATCCTGTAAATTTCGGAGTATGCAGCAAATCTGTAAGCCTTTCTTTAGCCGTTTCATATGTCCAGCTTTCATTCCAAGGGTCACGATTAAAAACTTTCATATATAGTTCAATACATTGTTCCAAATGTTTTGCCGTCATTGGTGCAATTGTTTCTGCCACAAAAATTTCCCCCTATAGTAAATAGCTGGGGAGTGCATCCTGACTCCCGTCTGTTCGAAAACACTCCCCATTAAACTATTCGATTTGGTGTTGCCAGCACAGAAAACTTTCTCTGTTGTTTTTGCTTACCATTTTCTATCTATTTTAAATCTTAAAATCATTTTAATAGAAAATGGCCTTCATGTCATTTGCGGATTCTAGTCTTTTCGGCTAATTTTGTTTATGCTTCCGTTTCATTTTGTACATCTTTCGTAAAATCTTCAGAATTTAAATAGCCTGGTTCTAGGATAAGTTCCTCATCATCATAAAAAAATCCAGCGAACGGATACCGCTGACGGACTGGCTGCACAGCCTATGCTCATAATTAAGAAGCTTAATAAAGAAGGTGAGGCGAATTTTTCCTGCTGGCAGCTCTGCCTTTTTCCTTTCAAAACACAGCCAATTCCAAATAGCACAAGAAGTATCTCAATGAATCTCGGAAAAAATGGCGCCTGACAATATATTTTTGCTATAAAAATCAGCGAATGACAAGCGTCGGCGCTAAGGTACATCAGCTCATATATAAGGGTGATAGAGTTTTGCTTTCATTTACCGATAAGAGGCCGAACAATACAGCGGTGAACCCGTCGATTTTTTCTCGGAAATAAACTTAAATGTCATATGTTAGCCGTTATCCCTCTTTGCGTTTTCTAAAGTCTGCTCGACACTTTGTAAATGCTTCTCCATGCTTTTCCTTGACCTAATTATGTCGCGCTTTTTGATCATTTCGACAATTTCTAAGTGCTCCAGCCACGAATGGTGCATCCGATCAGGTATTTTAGATGTCTCCACCCTGATATTGTTAAAAAGGCTAGTGAGACTGTTCATTATCCGATAAGCAATTGCGTTCTTGGAAAGCTCCGCAATTCTAATATGAAATTTGTGATCTCGTTCAGACAAAATCTTTTCATTCACTTTATTTTCGCTGATTAATTGTACAGTCTCTTTTACAAACTGATACAAAACGTCAATTTCCGAATCGGATGCCCGTTCAACAGTCCATACTACTGCTTGCGTTTCAATGAGCATTCTTATTTCAAATAAATCTGCAAATTGGTCGCTTTTGACAAAGTAATGATTGGCTAATTGAGCTAAATTATTCGTTCCATCCGCTACAAAAACGCCATTCCCCTGTTTAATTTCAATAAATCCGAGCGTAGAGAGAACTTTGTAAGCTTCCCTTATTGTATTTCGACTCACATTTAATTTAAGAGAAAGCTCTCTTTCTGACGGCAGCTTTTCCCCGGGTTTCAGCTTATTTTCTTGAATAAGTGATTTCAATTCTTCAACAATCTTATTCGGAACAGTGGAACGATCAAAACGAATATTTTCAAACATAATGATCACCTGTGGTAGGAAATTCCAATTGCAACTGATTAGCCAGCTGCACTAAATCCTTTTCCACTTCCTGAGATAAATGAATACCACAATGTAATTTATGAATATAAGATTGTTCTCTTCGTTCCCCAGGGTACAAAATTGTATGGACTCCTTCTTTTTTAGGAACATCTTTCATTTCCAAAAGCATTTTTTGCAGAAGAGAGGTAAATTGATCGACAGGCATAAATTTTTCTATATCGATTAAAATAAAAAAATGCCCTACATTTGCTATTTGGCCGTTATCGTCATATATATTTTCGACATGTGGGCCGTAAGCAGCACCTGTTAATAGCCCTGTTAATATTTCCACTGCCAAAGCCCAGCCATACCCCTTTACTCCTCCCGAAGGAAGAACGGCTCCGTTTAATGCTTCTGCAGGATCTTCCGTATCATTGCCTCTTTGATCGATTGCCCAGCCTTTTGGAATGGCTTTTCCTTCCTTTGCCGCTTCTATAATTTTGCCTCTTGCAACGACGCTTGCAGACATATCGATAATAACATCCGGTCCGTTTTTGACTGGAAAGCCAAATGCTATCGGATTCGTTCCAAAGAAAGCTTTTTTGCCTCCCCAAGGCGGAATCCCAGGCGGAGAATTTGTCATCACAATTGCTGCAAGGTTTTCATCGCAAGCTGCCTTGCAATAATATGATGCACATCCAAAATGGTTGCTTTTTCGAATGGCGATGGCAGCAACTCCCGTTTCTCTTGCTGTTTTGATTCCCTCTTTAATGCCATAATATGATGCAATCTGGCCCAATCCGTTATCTCCATCGACAGTTAAAATGGATAACCCTTTTTTTTGTATTTTTATGGACGGGGTCGGATTAATCCGCCCCTCTTTTAAACGTTTTGAATAGATCGGCAATCTGCTGATTCCGTGGCTTGTGATACCTTCAAGATCTGCCCTTATTAATGAATCTGCTACAACTTCAGCATTCTCTTTTTTAACGTTTTGCTTCACCAAAACATCTTCAACAAATTTTTTTAAAGCTTTCGCATCATAAACAGTCAAACTTCACTCACCCTTTAAAAATCATATGAAACTAAAAATAGTGATTCTTTTCCCTCAAGTACTTTCATAATTTCATCTGAAATAATGTTAGTGATTCGTTCTTGGGACTCTTCTGTTAATCCAGCAATATGCGGAGTTACAGTAATCTTGCTGCTGTTTAATAGAAAATAGTCTTTTTCGACCGGCTCATTCTCAAGTACATCTAAGTAAGCACCAGCTATTTGCCCGGATTCCACCGCCTTGAATAAGGCGGATTCATCAACAATTCCCCCGCGAGAAGTGTTGATAATAATTGCATTTTTTTTCATTAAGTTAAATTCTTTCGTACTAAGTAAATTTCTTGTTTCATTCGTTAGCGGAACATGAATGCTTACAAAGTCGGACTCTTTTAAGACCTCTGCTAATTCAACCTTTGTAATCCCCGTTTCAGAAAAAGGATAATCGAATTCTCTTATATAAGGATCATAGCCGATCACTTTCATTCCAAATGCAATGGCTCTTTTAGCAAGCCTGTGGCCAATCTCTCCCGTTCCGATTAATCCCAATGTTTTCCCGTATATCTCATTTCCCGTAAATAATTTCCTATTCCAATTTCCTTTTTTAACGTCTTCTCCGGCTTGTATGATAGACCTCGATGCCGTTAAAATAACGGCCATAACATATTCTGCTACTGAAACCGAATTGGCATTTTTGGCGGAGACGATTTTTACATTACGTTGTTTTGCTGCAAGTAAATTTATATTATCAAGCCCGACTCCTAATCTGCCGATTACCTTTAATTTTTTCCCTGCATCCAGTATTTCCTGATCAACAATTGTCTGGTTTCGAACGACTAATGCGTCTGCATCTATTATTTTGTTTATTAATTCCTGTTTATTTCTCCATAAATCCGGATTGTATTCGACCTCCGCTATTTTCCTCATCCTGTTAATCCCGGATTCAGGTATATATTCAGAGATTAGTATTTTCATTACTTTCCTCCGCTCATGCACTGCGATAAAGTTTCGTCAAAACAAATTCTCTATGCCCTAATGTTTCCGCTGCAGTTAAACGTCCGTTTATTGTTCGGATCAAAATATCAAGCAGCAAATCGCCAGCCTGCTGGAGATTATATTCCCGTTTCAATAATCCTGTAACGTCTACATCGATATGCTCTGACATAGTAGAAACTGTAATTGGATTTGCCGAAAGCTTAATAACGGGTACTATTGGATGACCAATTATATTGCCTTGACCGGTAGGAAAGAAATGTACGACTGCCCCTCCAGCTGCCATTAAAGTAATGCATTCAGCTGCTGCAGAGGAGGTATCCATAAAATTCAATCCCGCTTTTACTGGAGCCTCCGCAGGTCCTAAAGCATCAACCACCGGTTTTGTGCCTGTTTTTTCGATATTGCCGAGCGCCTTTTCCTCAATTGTTGTGAGGCCGCCTCTTATATTTCCTTCTGTCGGCTGGCTGCCAAGCAGATCAACACCTTTTGATGCGATTTCTTCAACATAGTTTTGATAAAGGCTTAAAAATTTTTGTTTTACTTCTGGAGTGGCACAACGCTCTGCAATTAAATGCTCGCCGCCAGTTAATTCGGAGGTTTCACCGAACAAAACAGTTCCGCCTTCGTCGATTAAACGATCAACTACATTTCCTACCGTAGGGCATGATCCTAACCCGGTTGTCGTATCCGACTCTCCGCATTTAATACTCACTAAAATTTCTGATAATTCCACAGGCTCTCTGCGAATTTCAGAAGCATCCTGCAGAAATTTTTGTGCTGTTCGAGCTGCTTTTTCAATCGTAGACAAATCGCCATAACGTTCAATTGAAAATCCAGCTACCGGCTTGCCTGTTTTTTGTACCTCCTCAACAATTCGATTTGTCCAGTTAGGCTCAATACCAATCACAACAACAGCTGCTACATTTGGATTAGAACAGTTGCCGATAATCGTTTTAAAAAACAAGTCTAAATCCGGCCCATATTGTAATCGCCCGTATGCATGCGGGATCGCTAAAGTACCAGGAACAATTTTAGCAACCGCTTCTGCTGCCGCATTAGAAATGTCATCGACAGGCATGATCACTACATGATTCCGAATACCAACTCTTCCGTTCTCTCTGCGATAACCCCAAATTTTATTCTCCATATTTCCACCTCGCCGTTTTTAAATTATGAGTATGAACATAGCTCCCTTTATAGATTTTTTTTGTAGCTACACCAATCGGTACGCGATATTCAATTACTTTGCTGTTTTCATCCAAATCCACTAAAGCAATCTTATGACCAAGAGGAATAAAATCTCTAGACTCTACTGAAACAACTGAATCGTCTTCTAAGATGACCCCTTGGATTTGCTCGCCTGCTTCAATGTCTTCTATTGCGACTCCCACAGAATCGCCGACATTATGTACTAAAAACTTGTGTGACACTATGAACCACCCCTCCATTTCCTTTTTTACAACGCATTTGGTTCAGACATTCAATGGTCCAACCAATTTCTTTAAATTAAATAAAAACAGGCCTTGCACGCCTGAAAATATATTATTTCCAAGCATTGCAAGGCCCTTCAGTCGTCTGATCGAACCTAAATTATTCCTATTGATTTACTGCGGTTTAAAGATTACCATGGATTGAATTTTTTGTCAATATTTTTTCAAAAAAAATCAATTAAATTATGTTCAAGATTGGCTCCGTTCCGGGAATAATCATTCAAAAATTCCACTCTTGCAATCTTTTCAACAACTCGAGAGCCGTTTATGGCGAATCATTAAGTTATGATTTTCATAAAATGGCGAAAAATCGTTACCGTTCCAGAGCCCGTTCCGCCTTGTCCAGCCGCCTTATATGCTTGATTCCGAGGGAAGTAATGAAAATCAGCTGATAGAAAAGGTTCAGGAATAACAACAACGGCGCAGGCTGTAAAAAGAATAAAAGAACGTCTTCAAACGGCCTTGTGAATATGATAGCTGACCACAAAAAAATGAAATACGTATATAAAATCCAAATAAAGATATGAAAGGCAATCCGCACAAAAGCATAGAAGGAAAGCAAATTAATTTTCAATTTCTTTAGTTGATCTATTGCATTTTTCCACAAATTCGGCTGATTCAATAGATCAACGATCATCCAGTAGCCGTCTCCAGGAAGCAGCGGGAAAATCGCAAACAGCATTCTAAACATATGAACAATAAGAAAGGACCAAATCCATGGTGAAAGCTGTGCAAAGCATAAGCCGATCACTGATGTTAATCCGCATACAATCAAATCTGCCGTAAAGCCCGCGATGTTGATCCGCATGCGCTGCCATTTTGATAGCTTCCAAGCTTCATTGCAAACAATGCTAAATAACGGGACAGGCCCGGACCATTGAACAGAAATGGAAATGTTCCCTGTACGCGGCATTGTTAATAAGTGCCCAAGCTCATGGATGAGGACTGAAAATGTTAAAACTCCGGCGATGATCCATTGACCTTTTAGATCAGTGACGAGAAAAAATGGAGTGTTGATCATGAACAAAACGGTGCTGATGATCGAAATCAAAACAGCACCTGCGGTAATCCAGTTAAACCATTTACGCTCCAGCCAAGGATTGTAATAGGTTATGAGCGGCTTTTGATCCGGCTCAAAATCAGATTGTTTTTCTTCAATAAGGGAAAAGGCTGCATCCTTATCGATGCCTAACTTTTCAAGAAATAGTAAAATTTCCTTCTCCGATACTTCCATTTTATCTGCAATAGAAGATATAGGCTCTTTGTTTGCCAACTGCTCCAACAATTTTTTTGAATAGTTATCTATTTGCAATAAAAGTCCATCCGGTCGTTCAATCCAGTACCGATCTTCTTTTATCTTTCCTATTTTGTATACTAACGGTTTTTGAAATGACTGTGAGTAATTCACAAATACTCCCTCTCCAAACGTCAGTTTCTCACTTTCAGTTTATTTTCCTCTTTAAGAATGGCTTGTTGGATCAAGTATGAAGCCAGCTGGGAAACAATTGAAACAGGGGCAACCCGATCGAATCCTTCGAACATTGGGCTTGGATTACATTCAATGCATATAACAGAACCGTCTGGACGTAGTTTTAAATCAATTCCGCTGAAAATAAGCCCTAATGTTTCGCATGCCTCTATACATAACTGAGCGATCTCTGGCGTTATCTCAAAGGGTTTGACTTGATGGGCGCCTTCACGATAATCAATTCCTTCTCCCTCAATGATAAATGATGCGATGACTTTTCCGTCCAGGACAAATACACGTACATCCTGGCCTTTTATGTATTCTTGGAATTGCACCGGTGCTGTGCTCAATGCTTCTAATCTTTCAGGTTTTTTATCTTCCTCTGTCAATAGACGGCACAATGCTCCTCCAGCAACAGGTTTATAGATGACATCGCAGTTATGGCTGAATTCCAAAACTTTTTCCGGATTGCTGGTTACTAACGTTTTAGGAACGGGAATACCTGCTCTTCTTAGACACTCAAGGTGATAAGGCTTTGCAAAATGAATGAGCAGTGTATCAACAGGATTGACGATGAGTCTGCCGAAGTAAGAGGAAGATTTTAACCAAGACAGCCAAGCAGCATATCTCTCCCGCTCCGCCGCATATGCCAAAAATCCATTCTCCTTGATTTGTTCCTTTATTTGAGAAGTATCGAATGCAGGAGTAGGAACAAATAATGCTCTCAAAAAGTAAACGTTCGTTTCCGATAAATCACGGTTTTCATAATGGCTGTCTTCACCCCCAAAGCTTAAGGGGTAGGGGACATCCGGCGAATTATCTAAAATGAATGCTTGGGCGCCTTGTCGAACCAATTCCTTTTGTAAATAAAGACAATGCCTTTCAAATTGTGAACCGATAATACCAACAGATACTTCCGCCATTTCGCACCTCCGATGAAATAAATGAGAATTTTCCGAATTTTAGCGCCCCAGAAAACATTCTCTGGAGCGCTTGTCCAACTTTTAACAAAACCTATTTTATAAAACCGCCTTCTTCGCCAAGTGCATATGTGGTAACAATTGGCCCGCCTTCTTCCCCGATAGCTTGAGTTGTATATCCTCCTTCTTCGCCTAAAGCTAACGTTGTGGCATATCCCGGATCCACAATAGGGCTCACAAATAACGGAGAGCTAGATTGCCTTACTTCCAATTCTTCAATAAACAATTTCTTTTTCATTTTTGATTCCTCCTATTCAAAATATTAAAAAATTTTCTGTTTAAAAATAACATATTTACCTTTATCTTCCTATAGATAAAATATCCTATTCTGAATAGTGCTTAAGAATGAAATTGAGAGAACAAATAGGTCTTTTTGCTAAATCCTCCACCTGGAAAAGTCAAGTTTATACATTTCGGCTTTAAAAAATAAGAGAATCACTATGTTTGATAGACACTCTCACACACGGTACAGCGGTTTTGTTGTTTAAAGCGCAATTGAGTTCAGACACAATATCCATGTCTTGAATACCTACATGCTGGAATGTAGGCTTCCGATTTGAACAAAATATATCGATTTTCAGTAGCATTGCATTAAGTTAATTTTAATTTGTCAAGCCCAATTTTATGTTAAATTTCATCTTTTTGGATATAAAAAAACTCCTTATAATTAGGATTGGCAGTCCTATCCAAATCCTAAGAATAAGGAGAAACCATTATGGATAAGAATACCACAGAATCCACAATAAATGAACTATTTAAAGAGATCGATCCAATAACTTTTTCAAAACTAATTAATGTGATTGACGTTGACAAATACATTAAAAAATTAACGGCGTATAAGTTTTTACAACTTTGTATCATCGCTCAGTTAAACGAATTGGAAAGCTTAACAAAATTGGCCAAACATTTGAAAGACAAGGAAGAGTTGCAGACATATCTGGAATTTGATGCAATTAGTACTTCGCAACTTTCTCGCAAATTAGGCCAATTATCCCCTCAACTGTTTGAAAAAGTATTTAAATATCTGGTCTTAAAGATCCAAGGGCAAATGAAAAATGCCCCGATCATCCGAAACATTGGTCGTCTTCTGGTCATTGATTCTACCACGATGAGCATGAGTTTGAGCCAATATCCATGGGCAACTTTTCGTAAGACAAAGGCTGGTGTTCGACTCCATTTAAAGGTTGTTGTAACGAAGGATATCACTGTTCCGGATCAAGGGATTATCTTACCCGCGAAACATGCCGATCGCACACAGATGGACGAACTCATTGAAATCGATCCAAATGCGATTTACTTGTTTGATCGAGGGTATGTCGATTACAAACAGTTCGACCGCTTATGCCGAGAAGGGGTGCGATTCATTACCCGGCTTAAAAAGAACGCAGAGATTGAAGTTTTATCGGAACGGATTCCCAATCCAGAACGTTTGATTTATAGGGATCAGATTGTCATTTTAGGAAATGACCGTAATCATACCAAAATGACTCATCCTCTCCGATTGATCGAAACGGTCGACAGCGAAGGGAATCCCGTGATCATCATAACCAATTGCTTTGATCTTTCTGCGGAAGAGATTGCAGATTTATACCGATATCGCTGGAAGATAGAGACCTTCTTTAAATGGATGAAACAGCACCTTAAGATAAAAAGATTTTATGGAAAAAGTCAAAATGCCGTTTACAATCAAATTTGGATCGCCCTAATCACCTATTGCTTACAGGCCATGCTCCAATTAAAAGTGAATCACGATGGTCCTTTATTAGAGATCAAGCGAACTTTACAGAATCTGCTTTTTAAAGGTTTTGACTGTTTTGTTCGCTCCCTTTTTAAAAAGCCAATTCGAACGTCCAACGGTCGGAAAAAATACCATTGGGAAAAAGATTTTGAAACCATCGTGTACCAATTTGAAGAAGGGGAGGTGGAACACCTAGACGATTTAGTTTATGATCCAATGTTTCTGTAATATATTACCAAATTGTGGAAATGGACTGCCGATTAAGACGTCATTGTCCTTTTAAGCTTGCTTAGAAAGATTGTATGTCTGAATATTCAGTTACATGAAATAACTGGAATTTTTATTGAGCTTGACAAACATTAAATTTTTTTATGCAACGCTACTGATCGATTTTAAATAGTTTTTAATAGTCCCAGTTTTATTCCTTTTACCACTGCACCAACTCTTGAGTACACATTCAGCTTTTTAATAATTGATGAAACATGGTGTTCGACCGTTCTTCTGCTTACCATCAAAATATCACTGATCTCTGCGTTCGTTTTATCTTCAGAAATCAGCTTTAAAATTTCTAACTCAGTTTTGGTTAAATAGTGATTCTGATATTCTATTTTTTTTCTAGGAATGATATTGTTGCCCAAAAAACTTTGTCTGATCGCATTTGCAAGTTCTGTAGCAGAGTTTTCCTTCGTAATGAACGCATAAGCACCGGCATGATAAGATGCGTCAATATATTCATCATCGTTATAAGCTGATAATATGACAATCTTCAGATTCGGATAGCTTTCGATTAATTTCTTTGTCAACTCAATTCCATTGTAGCCTTTCATTCTTATGTCCATTACCACAACATCCGGATGATTTTTTGATATTGCTGCATTGATGCCGGCAGGGTCGCAAATGGTATCTACAACTTCAAGATCTGATTCGTGTTCTAATAATCGTTTGATTCCTAACAAGACTAGTAAGTGATCATCTACCAGTAGTACTTTAATTTTCATTTCAATCATCCTAATCTCGGCAAAGTTATCAGGAAGTTACAATGCCCAGTTCTGACTGCATTTAAGCGTAGCCATCTTCGTCGAAGATTTTAGATCGTCACTCACCCTAATTGATTTTTTCGGAAAACTCAATATAAACACCCTTTTATTTTTAAAGCATTTTATAAGTCTAAAAAACATTGAAGAGAACAGATGTGAGAATAATTCACAAAATTTCCATTAAAAGAATTTCAATTAGAACAGAATGTATTTAGACTAGCTTCACTAAAATCAGATGTACATTGGCATCAGCATAAACAATTAGCGATTATAGACTAAAAACGTATACACATCTCGAAAAAAATAATCTTCGTTTCCAAATCATTTTCCTCTAAAGGCGCAACAGTTTAAAGATGCCTTTTTTAAAGCTTAGAGCTAAACAAGTGTTTTTTTCAAAAACTCATTTACTTTTCCGTTAACTGTCCGTCTGTTTTTCATATATACACAAGTGAGAGAACACATCCAAATCCAATCTTTTCTTTTGCGAATGCAAAGTTCAGTGAATCCTATCGATTCTCGCTTTTTATCCCTCCTTCAACTAGTATTTATAGTAAAAATTTTACACTAAATGACAGTTTTTTTCATTGTTTTTTCTAAAAATAGGTATTTTCCACATCATTTTTTGTGGAAAATACCGATGTTTTTTTAGAAGATTTGTAATATATTTTGAATTAAGAAGAAGAAATTGTAAATTCCACCAAAAATATATCAATTCTTCTCTTCTCTCTAAAACTTTAAACAACAAGCCGGAGCATTGTGATCATATGAAATATTGACATTGTTTTTTAGCAAATAAATATCGAAAACTCATTAAATTATGTAAGCAGGTGATTTGATAATGCGTCTTGAAGAGCAAGAGCAATTGGTAAGAAACCCTAGTCATGTTTTTATCAAAAGGATATTTTATCCATTTAAAATCATTTATTCGCCGCAAAAAACTTTATTGAACATACATAATGAAAAAAAACTAGGAATACTAGCTACTTTGACATTAGTTATATTGTTTGCCGCAATAAGTATTGTTATAAGTCAAAATTTATTGGAATCCGAATATATAGCAGATCTTTTAGGAAACAATCCATCACAATCGTTTAAAAATGCTCTTACTATTTTTGCCGCAATTATGCAAGTCTTCTTATTTTTCGTTAATATTCTTTTACTTACAGCCTTAATAAAAATAGTTCTCTCCATCGTAAAATTGAAAGTAAAATTCAGGGAATTATTGAGATTTGTCATCATCGCTCAATCCCCTGTTATTTTGGGGCTCGGTATAAAATACGTGTTATCTGATCCGTCTCAATATCATATTCCTGTCACCAGCTTGGCCTACCTATTTTCAGGATTAAACATGAATCAATTTGTGCAAATATTTTTATCGAAAATTGAATTATTTAATTTGTGGTCATTATTTCTAATTTGTTTAAGCTTAACAATTGTTACAAAGCAGTCTTTAACAAAGATAGTTTCCATATTATTCCCAGTAATAATTATATTTAACACACTAATTGAACTTATTTGAAAGGAGGTGAATTATAATGTTGGAACTTGATCTTTTAGTTGCTTATGGCATTAATGAAACTACTGCAAAAACTATTGCTGCATTTTTGGACGCCGGTTTAGGAATAGCTTCATTCTTGACATTGATAACCGGAGCAGGTCTCACATTAAAAGCCTTGCAGATAGCTCTAAGAGCCGGAGGCAAAAAAGCTGTAGTAGCATAATGTTTTTAGGATAGGATAGAGAGCCGTTAGTCTTTCTCTATCCTACCTTCTATTTAATTTAAGAAAAAGTTAGCGAGTGAGTGATGTTGAACTATTTTTCCCGTCTACGAAACACTTTTATCCTTTCTGCCATTGTATTTGGCATAGGTTTAATTATTGGGGTCATGATAATTTTTTCGACTTCGCCTCAAATGGAGGAGGCAGCTGAGCTCCAAAGAACTTATAAAGCTGGCTGGTACTCAGTGTATTCTATTTTTTTAAATAATATACTTGTTTGTCTAGTTTTAATGCTGGGTTTATTTACATTTGGGATTCCTACGTTTATTTATTTACTCATTAATGGCATATCTATCGGAGCAGGTCTAACTCATCTTATTTTATCTGATCAACCTTTATTAAATATATTTTTAAAGGTTATACCTCATGGAATATTTGAAATCCCCTTTTTTTTATTAGCAGGAGCTATCGGCTTTTTAGGATTTACATTTTATTTTAATAGAAAATATGGGTTGAAATTTTTATTAAAACATGTCGTAATGGTAATTATAGGAATCCTTCTAGCTTCCATTGTAGAGGGATTGATTACATTAAATTTATGAAAGTCGGGAGTCAAAATGAGAGCAGCATGGATTAAATGGAAGATTTATATAAGATGGAAAAATCAATGGGGTAAATTTTTAAATAGAAGAGGGTATTCAGGATATATATTTGCGATCACAGCTTTTTTTCTTGATGTCATAGAGGCTATTTTTTATTTTTTTTCTGCATATGCTGTATTAAAACTGGTAATTATGAATGAATTTTTACATACAGCAACGACAGGTGCGCCATTTTTGGACTTTTTATTGCAAAAAATTTCCCAAATTAACAACAATGTTTATATTCTCTGGCAGTTTTATTTTGTATATGTAATAGTTTTCTCTGTTATTGCTGGCATAAAAGCTTCCAAGTGGAATTTAAGCTCAATGGACAAGGAGTGGCTGCTGTCACATTTTAAATTGAGTTTAAGTAAAGCCAACTCTATGGTTATTTTCGAAACAATCTGCTGGAACATAAGAAGTTTCATCATACATATTTTAACATTGCTTTTTAGCTTATCATACGCAATCGGTTTAAACATATCTATGGTAATTGGATTAACACTGCTCAGCTTTTCTTTATATTTGTTTGTCAGCATTGCTGTCTCTTTTTCGCACACATTTTATGTATACAAGTTTATAATAGAAAAACCTTTCGTAAACAAAGTAGCCAAAATTGTCATATCAAGAATGATCATATTTTCAATAGGCTATTTTTTCGCTGCAAAGTTTACAGGATGGCTTATTGATATTCCCTTTATTAAAGAAAATCCCACATCCGAGTCATTTGAAAAATGGTCTAACAAAGGTTGGGAAATTCTGTTTGACAGTGTAACGACGATCAAAATCAATTTAAGCTTTTTTGATATTCTCACTGCTGATTCTCTATATACATATATTGGCACGATATTGATGTGTATGTTTACTATGGTATTTTACTTGTTATTTATCATTCTTTTTAAAGAAAACCCCAACAGGCGATCAGCGGAGTATTTTGATCGGCTGCCTTCCCCGTTATTAAAAGTGCCGTTTTTAAAGAAAAAAGCTTTTATGATTCTTTTATTTATTAGATCGAGCTTTTTTCAAAAGAGGCTTCCGTATATGTTTGGCGATTTCGTTTATTGGTTTTCTGTTGGCATATTTAGCGGATTGCTCGCCAATTTAGATGATGAGTACAAAGTGCAGCAATTAGTATTTTCATTTTTTATTTTGTACCATATTTATTTTTTGGCGGAACGTCATTATCAGCATTTCATAGGGGGAATGGCCTTAGAAAGTGATGGCACCAATGTCTTAATTTATTTAAATGCTGGAAAAAATCTTTGGTATGTATTTAAACAAAAGTTTTTTGTTTACATCATCACGTTAATTCCTTTAATCATAATAGGTGATTTCATTGTTTATATACTCACTCCCATTTCATTAACTACTATTATATGGTTGCTCTCAATGCAAATTTTAGCTTTAAATGCTTTTGGCGCTTTAAATTATATTTCCAGCGCCTTCTATCCTCATTTTGAATTTCGAAACGCTGAAGAATTGAATGAATTTGGCGATAAAAAAATGGTCGATTCTATCTTAGATGCAATGTCTTTATTTATCATACTTCCTAGTATGACAATCCCCATGGTTTTATTTATCATGGGTTATTTAACAAAATCACAATATTTGTTCATCAATCCTATTTTTCTTGCTATTTATCTATTCGGAATGCTCTTTATATCACTTTTATTAGTAAAAAGAAAGCTAAATAAAAAACAATTTATTTATTAGGAGTGAAAATCCAGTGGGAGCAGCATCTTCTGATTATTTATTGAAAGTCCATAATCTGACCAAAATTGAAAATGGGAAAAAAATATTAGATCAAGCAACGTTTGAAATTGCTGAAAATAAAATTGTCGGATTTCTCGGGCCAAATGGAGCGGGGAAAACCACAACCTTTAGAATTTTATCTGAATTGACCGGCTACGATGATGGAGAAATTTACGTCAATGGTGTAAAACTGTCAGATCTGGATCGAAAAGAAATCATGTTACTTCCTGATGCCCCATTATTATTTTCCGTGCTGACCGGAAAAGAATATTTAAAATTCATGAGCGAGTTATTAAATTTTGATATAGACAGCCCGGAAATTAAAGAAATGCTCCAGTTATTGGGATTATTAAATTCCTTAAATAAGCAAATTTTCAATTATTCGCTTGGAATGAAAAAGAAACTCAATCTTATTCCATTATTAATGAAAAAACCGAAGCTACTTTTGCTAGATGAGTATTTATCAGGAATTGATCCTGTCAGTATGAAAGATATTAAAAACATCTTAATTCAATACGCACAAAATGGATGCAGTATTTTTATGTCTACACACCAACTAGAGGTTTGTGAAAGATGTTGTGATTCAATTATTTTAATTTCCAATGGGAAAATATTAAAAAATAATATATCTATTTCCGAGATCAAAGAGACAGCTAGCAGTCTTGAGGAATATTATTTAAATGTATTTTCAACTGAGGAAGGATGAGGAATGTGTACAAATATATTGGGGATATACTTCTCTTTATACTTTTTGCATTTGCCTTTTATTACGCAATTAAGGGATGGAAAGAAAACCGAAGCGAAAGTATATGGTATCTCATATTTAGTTTATTTATTTTGGGAGGAATCATCGTTAGATTTATATTTTAAATCACTACCATTGCAAATAAATCCGATGATTCCACCACACTAACAATGTTCAAAAATGATAAAGTACATAACCCTTGGAAAAGGTGGTTCCTATTCGAAAAGTTACACTTAATCGAACAATAAAATGAAGTTCTTATAAAGTTAAGAAAACCATGGGGAAAAATCTTTCATGCACCACCGATCAAACGAAAAACTTTACGTTGAGTGGTAGGTAAGCTAACAAGGCTGAATTAGCTAACTGTCTTCCTGGCTGAAAAAGCATACACAGTGGCTCAAAATCAAATCGCAGTATGTTCCCGTCTGCTTCACCTTAATTCATTAAGGAGACGATACAAGTCAAGTTTCAATGACTTTCGGGACAATCCCATTGTGGAAAAAGAATCCTTATTTTAGTCATAAATATTCACTATGATTCGGCAAGGAAATAATACTGTTTTGTTCATATCATAATTCAGAAACTTTCAATCTCCCTGGGGTTCTTCCTGCGAGAAATAAATTACTTAATAGTGCCAAAATGATTGTTCCAATTGTTAAAAAAACGACACCATGCCATCCGTAATTTTCCCATAAAAGGCCGGGAATCCAACCGCCAAGGCTTCCTCCTAAATAGAAAAACACCAAATATAAAGACGTAGCAGCTCCCCGTGAATCGGCGGCCATATCTGTCACATAAGCTGTTGTTGCTGATTGAGAAGCAAAATTTCCGAGCGTCAACAATGATGATCCCACAACAAGCGCAGGAATCGTTGGCCAAAGCGTTATGAAAATACCGATTCCGCCAAGAATATGCCCCATACTCATTGTCCAACGCCGGCCAATCTTATCAGATATCATGCCGGCTATAGGAGCGGAGAAAATGCCGAACGCATATGTAGCATAAAGCAACGAAATTTGTGTATTGCTTAACTGAAAAGAGAATAAATAGTATTTTTCCATTGATTGATGTTAAATTAATAGATGGATACTACCTTGACACTACATTAAATAAAAAATTTATAGAAAAATAACAAGTATCATTTACTTAATGATTAGTGTCGAACTCGATTCATCAGAAAAATGTAAGTGTAGTACTTCTTCTAGGTCCTTTTCGGTTAATTTTTCTAATATTTTTACGTCAAATAAATTCGTCCCATTGAAATGATAACGTGTGAATTGATTTGCAATAAATTGAGGCGAATTAATAGACCTTAAAAAGCAACCAATTTCCTTATTTATTACACGTTGTGCATTATCTCTTTTTATCGGATCCCTTTTAAATCTAGAAACCGTTTCATATACAGTATTAATAACTTCTTGAGGCTCTTTACTTTCCCCACTAATTATGGAGTAACCAAAATTCCCCTCAATTCCGCCGGAACCTTAACATCCCCAACCCCTTCCATGGCGAATCCTATTTGCCGGTCAGGGTTCGTATTTTTCAGATTTGTTATGGCGTTGTCTACGAATCGGCCGACTTTAGGCGCACCGTTTGCTGCGCCGGTTTTCAAATGCTGCGGCACTTCTAATTCATTAGCCTCCTACTCGATGTTTAGGGAAGCTAAAGCTACATAGTGAATAACCGTGAGAAAGAAATTTTATATGTTTTTCCAGTTTGAAAAGTTCGTGAAATTTTTCAAACTGTGGGAAAATATTCAAATGGAAAGGATAAGTCCCGACATCTTGCCAAGTTATTGTTAAAAATTAGATTTTAATATAAATTAATTGTAAGCGCTGACAGTTTATAGTTGCAACTATAAGCACCTTGACATTTTTGCTATGGCAATCATCTTTTGCATGAAATAACAGATCCCACAAATTTCTTCTTAAGTATTGTTATTTAATTGCTAGAAAAGGAGTGGATCAAGGATGATGCAAAAAATCCAACGGTTCGGTGGGGCGATGTTTGTGCCAGTATTATTATTCCCATTTGCGGGGATACTTGTAGGTCTCACAATTTTATTTAAAAACGGGGATATTATGGGTTCTTTGGCTGATCCAGATGGAGCATGGTATAAATTCTGGACGGTAATAGAGGAAGGTGGATGGACAGTATTTAATCAAATCCCGTTGCTTTTTGTTGCCGGCATCCCTATTGGATTAGCGAAAAAAGCACACGCGAGAGCTGTTTTAGCAGCACTCGTAACCTATTTAACTTTCAATTATTTTGTAAACGCTATTTTAACGATTTGGGGGGAAAATTTTGGTGTCGATTTTAGCCAAGAAGTTGGAGGAGTGAGCGGGTTAACGGAAATTGCCGGTATTAAAACTTTAGATACAAATATTATCGGTGCGATTGTTATTTCTTCCATTGTTGTTTTAATCCACAATCGATATTTTGACAAAAAACTACCAGATTTCCTAGGTATCTTCCAAGGAACATCCTTTGTTGTCATTGTTTGTTTTTTTGCTATGTTGCCTCTTGCCTTGCTTACCTCGTGGGGATGGCCGATAATTCAGAACGGAATTGCTTCTTTACAAGGGTTTTTGGCTTCCTCTGATGTATTAGGGGTTTGGTTGTATACATTCCTTGAAAGAATCTTAATTCCAACGGGGCTGCACCATTTTATATACGGTCCTTTTATCTACGGCCCGGCAGTTGTTGATGGCGGAATTGCAAAATATTGGATGGAGCATTTATCGGAATATGCAACAAGTGCTCATTCATTAAAAGAAATGTTCCCGGAAGGCGGTTTTGCTTTGCATGGTATGCCCAAAATTTTTGGAATCCCTGGCATTGCATTAGCGATATACGTAACAGCAAAACCTGAGAAAAAGAAAATCGTATCAGGTATGTTGATTGCAGCAACTTTAACATCTGTTGTAGCTGGGATCACAGAACCGATAGAGTTCACATTTTTATTTGTTGCTCCTCTTCTATTTGCTGTACATGCATTTTTAGCAGCTTCTATGGCTGCGGTGATGTATGCGTTTGGTGCAGTTGGTAATATGGGTGGTGGATTGTTAGAAATTGCCAGCTCCAACTGGATTCCGTTATTCAAATACCATACTTCCACTTATATCACTCAGTGGATAATTGGATTGGCATTTACGGTTATCTATTTTTTCACGTTTCGTTATTTAATTGTAAAGCTAAATGTAGCTACCCCAGGTCGTGAAGCAGATGACCAAAAAGAAGTAAAACTGTATACAAAAGCAGACTACAAAGCTAAAAAGCAAGCAGAAAATAAAAATAGTGCAAATAAAGAAAATGCTTATTTTGTTCAAGCTAGTGAATTTTTAGAAGCTCTAGGCGGATCTTCTAATATTGCCGATGTAACAAACTGTGCTACAAGACTCCGCGTAACAGTAGTAGATGAATCAAAAATAGCGCCTGATAGCCGATTTAGATCAGCTGGAGCCCACGGAATTGTTAAGAATGGGAAAGCAATTCAAGTGATAGTCGGTTTATCGGTTCCACAAGTAAGGGAACAATTTGAGAATTTATTGAGTGATTCTAGCAAAAAACAATATAAAGAAAACTGAAAGGCTCCACATTTACTTGCAAATTCTAAAATGTTGTTTATTTGACAAGCGGGAAAATTCCCTTCTTATGGGAAATAGAACTGAACTTGAGATAGCGACCAGAATGGTTAAGAAATATTGTTTTCATACAAATGAATTGTTATAACTTGGATGAAAGAGGATATTGCATTAAAGGAGGAAACCTAAAAATGAAAAAATTCTCGGTATTAATTGCAGGCGGGGGAAGTACTTTTACTCCAGGGATTGTTTTGATGTTATTAGATAATTTATATAAGTTTCCAATTCGGAAATTAAAACTTTATGATAATGATGAGGAACGTCAAGCAACAATTGCAGGAGCTTGCGAAATAATTCTCAAAGAAAGAGCTCCGGAAATAGAATTTTTGGCAACAACAAATCCTGAAGAAGCCTTTACAGATGTTGATTTTGTCATGGCGCATATTCGTGTAGGAAAATATGCAATGCGTGAATTAGATGAAAAAATACCTTTGAAACATGGTGTAGTTGGTCAAGAAACATGCGGGCCAGGTGGAATTGCATATGGAATGCGTTCTATTGGAGGAGTATTAGAATTAATTGATTATATGGAAAAATACTCTCCTAATGCATGGATGCTCAATTATTCCAACCCAGCAGCGATTGTAGCTGAAGCGACGCGCCGTCTCCGTCCTCATTCGAAAGTACTTAACATTTGTGATATGCCTGTCGGGATTGAAGAACGTATGGCGCGAATTTTAGGGTTAAAATCTCGCAAAGAAATGACGGTAAGATATTATGGATTGAACCATTTTGGATGGTGGACGGATATTCGCGACAAAGAAGGAAATGATTTAATGCCTAAATTAAAGGAGCATGTTGCAAAGTACGGGTATGTTGTCAATGATAGCGGAGACAATCAGCATGTTGATGCTAGCTGGCAAGATACATTCTTAAAAGCGAGAGACGTATATGCATTAGACCCAGATACGTTGCCAAACACATATTTAAAATACTATTTATTCCCGGATGAAGTAGTGGCAAATTCTAACCCGAATTATACAAGAGCAAATGAAGTAATGGAAGGCCGTGAAAAATTTGTTTTCGGCGAATGTAGAAAAATAATTGAAAATCAATCCACAGAAGGCAGTAAACTTCATATAGATGAACATGCAGCATATATTGTAGATTTGGCGCGTGCCATTGCTTATAACACTCATGAAAGAATGTTGCTTATTGTAGAAAATAAAGGGGCTATTTCCAATTTTGATCCGACCGCAATGGTGGAAATTCCATGCATTGTCGGCAGCAATGGTCCTGAACCGCTATCGATCGGGGAAATCCCGCAATTCCAAAAAGGATTAATGGAACAACAAGTATCTGTGGAAAAGCTAGTGGTAGAAGCATGGATAACAAGGTCTTACCAAAAATTATGGCAAGCAATAACATTATCAAAAACAGTACCGAGTGCAAAAGTTGCTAAAGAAATATTGGATGATTTAATTGAAGCAAATAAAGATTTCTGGCCTGAACTTCATAAAGATGATGTGGTAGTGAGCGAATTTTTTTAAGATGATCGATTTTATCAAATAAAAAGGGGCTGTCCAGAAAGTCAGATCCCCATTGAAAACAAAAAATCATAAACACCGATATATCAACGTTTCTAAAACATTAATGGGGGCGTCAATAAGCCGTAAAAACGAATTATTAGACACCCCCTTTTTTTGTTTCACTCCTCCTTCTGTTAATGAAAAATTATTTTTTGCCAAGCAGCAGACTTACACCTTTTTTTCCTTTAAACTAAGTATTGTAGTGTTCTGGCATTACATTTGGCTGCTTCCGAAGGAATGTAAAGGATAATAATCCAGTACAGTTCCATATAGTTCTGCCAGCGAATTTATTCGCAGTTAACGGCACGGCCATTTGGAGATGACAAGAGCAAACATAAATTATTTATTGAAGGAGGGGATATGGCTTGAGATTAGAAGAACTTATTAATAAACATTATAAAAAATTAAATGAGACAGATTTACACATCTTAAAGTACATTATGAATAATAAAAATACTTGTTATTCGTTAGGGATTAATAATCTAGCTGAAAAATGCAATGTTTCCCGCTCTTCAATATTGCGGTTGGCACAGAAATTGGAATTTAGTGGATATAGTGAATTCCGAGTGTTCTTAAAATGGCAAGGTCGAGAGGATCCGGTAGAAGAAAAAAGCGGTGTAGAAATTTTGCAGGAAGATCTTCATGAAACAATCAAATATATTCAAACCAAAGATTTTTCGGATGTTTGTGAATTGATATATAATGCCAATCAAGTATTTGTTTTTGGGACGGGCACTGCACAATTACATTGTGCATTAGAGTTGCAAAGAATGTTTCTGCCGCTTCAAAAGTATTTGAATGTTATCCACTCTCAATTGGAGTTTGAAATAATTGTAAAGGATTTGCAGAAAAACGATGTTGTGATCATTTTTTCTTTATCAGGAGATACACCAACAATTTTTCCTGCAGTGCAAAATTTAGTTGCCAAAGGAATTCCTTTTATCTCTATAACAAATTTAGTAAATAATCGTTTGGCTAGAATGACTCCGTATAATTTATATGCCAGGAGTTCAAATCTCGCAAGCCATAACGGAACAAAATTGAAAACATTTGCCCCTTTTTTTATTATTGGAGAAGCTATTTTTAGCCATTATGTTGACTACCTGAAAGAGAAAAAAGAAACAATTGAAAGGGCGGGAAAAGATGAAGACGCATAATACAACGTGCCAACAAAAACATTCGAATGATTCCCCTTCCATATTACAAAGTTTGCGCATTTTTAAAATATCGGTCATCTTTTTTATACGTCCCATTTCTCTTTCTTAATTATTTATATATAATGTCGCTGCAGGCAAACCAACCTTTTTTTGCTCAAGTAAAAGAGGATCCTTTCATTAAAATTTGTTTGTGTTTGCCATGTTAAATCTTTTTTTGGTGTATTGACAAGAATGGTGTTGTCAGATTTATAAAACAGATCCAGTTAGAAATAGGAAGGTTGGCGATTTCATTATTGCTGGTTGAAATATATTTGGCAGTATATTGCTTCTTTTAGCTATTAGCAAATACCGGAAAGCACATAAAGAATTCATAAAAAATAGTACGTTGAACCGGAAGGAAAAAGGAGCAAATTTAAGATTTGTCGGAAGTACCATTATTGTTGGATTGCTGTCTGTTCTTTGTCTTGTCTTTATTATTAAAATACAATTTTCATAAAATTATTATAGATAGAAAGAAGGAATTAGTATGTTAAAAAAAATATTTGCGAAAAATCCCAAAACTATTATAGAAGAAATTTTTTCACCTATGTATGGCGAAGTAATTTCATTATCAGAAGTACCGGATCCCGTGTTTGCCCAAAAGATGATGGGGGATGGGATAGCGGTTATTCCTAAAGACGGAAAGGTGGTGTCCCCTGTAAAAGGACAAATTATTCAAGTATTTCCTACTAAGCACGCAATAGGTATTCGAACAAAACATGGGTTAGAAGTATTAATTCACGTTGGACTAGATACGGTTGAATTAAATGGTGAAGGTTATGAAGTAACTGTGAGTGAAGGGCAAAAAGTAAAAATTGGAGATCCCATAATGAATGTTGATATAGAATTTATTGAAAAAAATAATAAAGAAATCGTAACGCCAATTATTATTACAAATAGCGCTGAAAAGACTGAGAAAATAGTTGTGCGGGAAGCTGGTGAAATACAAAGGGGAGAGTATATATTGAAATGCTATGTTGTAAATTAGGGCAATTTCATCCTAACATCCGAAATACCGCGAAAAATTTTGCGAATCCCCTAGATGATGCACATTCTTACCAAGCATTTGTGCATTTTCCAAATATTTTTCTGTAAAATGATGCAAGGTATTTTCTGCAAGAAGAAAATTCAGAGTGTCGCAGTATATCTTTATCAAAATTTTGTATAAATATACATATATGTGATCTATCCATCAAGGGCTTGACATGGATCTTCTGTAGCCATGATTCTTTAGCCAAGCGCCAGCTTCAACAGTTTTGGCAAAACCAAAAAAGGTTATCATGGCTCCTCCTCCATGTAAAGCTCCTTTGCATATCACTGCATAAGGATTTTGCAATTCTCTGCACTTTTATTTTCAAAAAACAAACCTATTGTAATTAAGTTTATTATAATCTCCCTGTTCTCCGTGTCTAATTTTTAGACTAACATCAATTTTATGTTTCTATTACTTAAATACCTTATTGTTCTTAGCTAATATTATATATCCTAAAATAACAGCTTTTCTGTTCTAAGCCTTTTTATAAAGTTATCAATGGCATCACTTTCATTATTAAATATTACTTCCGAACCTGTTACAATATTGGATCTTTATTATCATGGATAACATAAAAAGGATTCAAAAACCCCTCTTCTCTGAACCATTTATTACGGTCAAATTTAATTTCCATTAACTATTAATTTTATTTCATCGACATGGAATAGCTTAGAAGCTTTGGATAAGTAGTGCGGTCAAATTAAAATGTTTATTTTCTATCTACCTATTTTTCCCATCGTTATCATATATAAAAATTTGAAAATTTGATTCTCATTTCCCCTCTCGATAATTGAAAAATTTTGTCTTTCATCCACATTATATAAGATCCAATTATCACCTTCAAAGTAGCAACCTGTTGAAAATGGTACATTGGTTTTTCTACCAATAACAATATTCAATTCTTCCAAATCTATGCCTAACTCTTTTATTTTATTTTCATATTCAGTTCGTGTCATTTTTTACCAACCCCCCTCTATAAAATAAAGTTTTTCTTAGAATTACTCGCATTTTCTCCGGAAATCTGCACCAATTGTTTTTACTTGTCAATCAATTCATGGATATTATAGGTATTTTACCTAATAAATGGATGTTTGAGTTGACTTCGTGTAAGACAAAGGTTCTATTTACCTTTATCTGGTAACAAAGATATGATCGCACATAGGGATCTCCACAACGCTCATGGCGGTTTACCCTCCCATGTCTCACAGAGTCAAAGCTCTTACATTCCTTCGTTCTACCTATCCATGAGGTGGAGGCCGGAAAAGCTCCTTTACTGGGTCATGCCCGAATGGTACAAATCACTCCGGCTTCTCCGTGCTTCAATTGTCAAGGTCACAAGTCACAGTTGGGCGATTTCCTTTGATTGATGCGTTTTAAGCAACCTGTTTCTGATTCTGAAGATGAGGCATATCTTGAATCATTCTCTCTTCACTAAACGCACATTGACGACGGCCTATCACAAACATAACGCGAATAAGCTTACCACATAAGGCAATCAACGCTTGTTTTCCTGTGAGCGGATTTTCCGGACGGTGACGATAGTATTCATGCAGACGCTTAAAGGCCGGATTGGTGGCGGCTAAGGGCATGGCGACCCGGAACAAAAGGGCTCTTAAACGTTTGCGGCCTCTTTTGGTTATCGTTGTCCGGCCCTTATGCTCGCCGGATTCGTTCTTTCGCAAGTTCAATCCCGCTAATTTTAGGATTTGGCGTGGATGATGATATTGCGAAAGATCGCCGACCTCGGCAAAAAAGCCGACGACGGTCATCACCCCGATACCCTTTATTGCGCTGATTTCCTTAGCCCCGGGTATGGTCAGAACCATCTCGCTTAATTCCTTAGCTAACTCGTCAATACGGGCCGTTAAATCGTCATATTGCTCCATTAAATACCGCAATTCCTTTTTAGCGAATCGTACACCTACCGATAAGCCCACTGATTTTGCAGCGGCTTCCTTAAGCTTTTGAACACGCTTCATGCCGACCGCGCGTCGAGCTGCCTTCTTGATCTCAAAAAGAATGGTTTCTTCAGGCATTTTCACAATGTCTTGGGGGAAAAGGCCCGCGCGTAAGATTTGAAGAGCGGCGTTGCCTTCCCAATTCTTAAAGACCGTAAGAAACTCGGGAAAATAGCGATCCAGCACATTATGGACTTTGGCTTTAATCGCATTGCGATCCTGAACCATTTGATCATAAAGCTTCATGCCTTGTCTGAGATCAGCATAGATGCTTTCGGGCAGCGTGGGTTCGGAATAGCGCCCGTCTTTCACAAGTTGGGCAATCACCTTCGCGTCCTTCGCATCATTCTTTGTCGGCGAATTGTCGTCCAGCTCTTTACTTCTTTTCACATGTAACGGGTTGACTACAACGCATTTAATATCATGTGTTTTTAGGTAATAAGCCAGAGTCATCCAATAATGACCAGTTGGCTCCATTCCGACAATGACCGTATTCTTTTGATGACGACCCTTCAAATGGTCTATCCATTGTGTCAGGGTTTGAAAGCCTTTGAGATCGCTCGTAAACACTAGGCGATTAGCTAGGTCAATGCCTCTAAAATCTTGCGCCCGAGCGACATGTTTGTGCTTAGCAATATCAACACCGACGATCAATGTGTTCTCTGTGATTTGAGAGATTTTGCGATTTTGGTTATAATTCATGTATGAGTCCTCCTTGGTTTCCTAAATTAGAGGTCAACATCCGTTGACACTCCGTACTATACCAAGAGGGCTCTATTTTTGTACAACCCGAAAAACCGCTATTTTGCCTCATTTTTCTTCAATACAGGAATGCTTCTTTTTCATAATAAATATACGGCTTTACATCAATGTCAGTAACTATCGAAATAGGAATATTCAATTTTGGGTAATTTAATTCTTCAATCCAATGCTCAGATCTGGAAAATAACTTTATATAACGTTCAAATGAAGTTCCATGAACATTTATTACTGAAATACCGCTCTTATGCAAAGGTAACCCAATTAGTTCTGCTAAAGCAGGAATTAATAACATTTCTGATTCTCCTTCGACAAGGATGATTCCCTTTGCAAAAAATAAATTACATTTAGTAGCATCTAAAAATCGTTCTAAAAATTTATAGTCATTCTCGTTTAATAATGTATAGTCCTTACTCATTGGATAACAAAAATTATTATGAACCATAATTATATTACTAGGATTAATAGATGAAACTAAATTCGAGCTATGTGTTGTTAAAATAAATTGACTTGAATAGTTACTTTTCTCAAGTTCAGATTCTAAAAA
Organism: Aeribacillus sp. FSL M8-0235; assembly: GCF_038000355.1. Classification (NCBI taxonomy): domain Bacteria; kingdom Bacillati; phylum Bacillota; class Bacilli; order Caryophanales; family Bacillaceae; genus Aeribacillus; species Aeribacillus sp. FSL M8-0235. The sequence continues at coordinate 3,191,509 of NZ_JBBOBW010000001.1, forward strand.
CTTAATTAATCTTATCTGAGCTTGTGTATGTAAATGCGCTTCTATTTCTTCTATAAGAGTTATATTAGGACCTATAGATTCGGATTCATTCAAAAAATTATTTAATAACAACATTTCAGTTGCTATAAAAAGCAAATTTTGATTTCCTAACCCTAAATTTATCTCTTCTGTATTTAAGCTTAATTTTCTCAAAATCGAAGTTAGATCATTCTTTGAAACGTTAAACTTTGCTTTAGACTTTTTTAATTCAGTATTGTCATAAAAATCACCCAAAATATTTTCTATATCTTTTATCAATGAGTGACCTTTAGTATATTCTTTTTGGAAAAATTTCTCTATTTTTATATTTGCTTCTTCCATAACTTGCACTAATTCATTTGATTCACCACTTTGAAATATTGGATGAGCTTTCAAAATATTTACTAACCTTGATCTAAAGCCAGGCTTCAATTCTGAATTAGCATCTCTTAGTGGTTTTAGATAAGTTGTTTTTAATAAATCTCGTGCTTGGCTATTTAATCTTAGTTCACAATTTACTTCACCAGCCAATATTTTTTTATCTATATACTCTTTACCGTTTTCATTTGTTTTTCTTTCCGCTTTTAATATAACTCTTAACTGATATTCATTATCTGCATCAAATGAAAGCCATTCTAAAAAAATACCTGCTTCCTTTTCATTTAAATCGGTAAAAATCCCTTCTATAATAAATGATTTTGCGAATTCATCTTTATTTATACAGTAAAAGTCCTCCATAGTAATCTTCTCATAATCATCACTTAAACTTCCCAATAAATATCTTATTGCATCAATAATAGCTGTTTTGCCTGAATCATTTTCACCAACTATTAAGTTTAGATTTTTATTAAAATGTACTGTTAAACCAGGACTAGAATCTTCCCGCTCTGCAAATTTCCTAAAATTATATAAGTTTAGTGTTTTTAAATACATAATTCTCTCTCCTAAATAAGTAAGTAATTTATTATTACCATATAAAGAAGTTCCTTAGTTATAGGGTTTCCGTTGTTATTTAAGACGAAATCATATTTCTCAGTACTTTTAAATTATTCGTACATAATTAAAAAATCATTATGAGTATCATGAAACTAATTACAGAAATTACTCTAATAACTTTTTAAAATTTTCTTTCAGAAATACATATGATAAGGACTTCCAAGTGACTCATCATAAACATAATCACCAATAACTTCTCCTATATGTATGGTACGATTAAATTTTGAAGGCAAAACTACTAAATCACCTTGTTCCATTGCATGTGCAATAGGCCAAATTTGAGATGCCCAGTTGATTGCCGTTTTTTCTTTATCTAAATCATAGTGTTCGATTAGACGTTTATATAAGCCTTCTTTTGAAGCTATTTCTCTTAGATTTATATTAAGATCATCCCACGTTAAATAGATTCTTTCATCAACTAAAAACTTGTTTTCAAACTCTCCTTGTTTTCCTGCACGAAATAGCCAAACAGTCATTATAAAACTCCTTTCTTAAATCTAAATCCCAAAATACGTTTTGAAATCTACTTTTTAATAAAGAAAATGTCAGTCACCTCTAAAAAGTATTTCAAGAAATGACTGACACTGATGCACTTATATTTCATATTCACCTTTAGATTCCGCAGCCTTTAGCGTATCCCAATCCCTTACTTCTGTATGCTCCGCCATCAACTCTGCTTGACGCATAACTGTGTCTAAAGCTTTTTTCGCTTGTTCTGGTGGATAATCATACTTCTTCAATAGTCGCTTAATAATTCTCCTCATTCCTGCACGGGCGCTTTTTCGAACATGCCAGTCAATGGTCATGTTCCGTCTAATTGCTTGAGTCAGTTCATTGGCGATTTTGCGTAAGACTTCATCTTCCATTAACTCTTTAACTATAGACTCAGATGTTAAAGCATCGTAAAAGGCAATTTCATCTTCATTTAATCCTAGATCTTTTTCTTCTTCTCGTTCTTTTTTCATGTCCTTTGCCATTTGAATTAGTTCTTCCATGACTTCGGCATTCGTAATGAATTGGTTTTTATATTTGTTTAGGGATTGTTTTAGCTTTTCTGAGTATTTTTGTGATTTAACAAGATTGCGTCTTTCCATTGTTTTGATGTTGCCTTCCAGCAATTTTTTAAGCATTTCAAGGGCTAAATTTTTATATTCATATGAACGTACTTCTTCGAGAAATTCTTCCGATAATATAGATACATCAGGATGTTTCAATCCCATCACTTCAAATACATCAACTACTTCTTCTGAAATAATGGAACGTTCGAGTAATTGATTAACGCGGGCTTCGATTTCTTTTTTCGTCTTCCGCTTCGGCTGTTTTTCTTGTAATTTATTTAGGCTTGCCTTAACCGCTTTAAAATAACTAACTTCAAGGGCTGCTGCTTTTCCTTCATCCGTCGCTGCACATAGTGAATGCGCCTTCGCTAGCTCGGTTGCCGTCTTTTTGAATTCTTTTTGTTCTTTTTCACTCTTACCAAAAATGACATTCATTCCGCCAGTGATGGCTCGAATACGAGCTGCTTGGGATGAACCCATATAAGCAGAGTAATCAAACCCATGCATCATATCTTGCAGGATTTCAAGTTTCTCTTTCATCACAGCAATTGTAGCCGATGTATCGATACCTGTTGTTTTCTTATCACTTTCGGTATATTGATTTAAAGCTTTCTTTAAGCTTTCTAATATTCCAATATAATCGACAACCACACCGCCTGATTTATCTTTAAATACACGGTTTACCCGTGCGATTGCCTGCATGAGATTATGACCCTTCATCGGTTTATCGATGTACATCGTATGCATGGAAGGTACGTCAAATCCAGTCAGCCACATATCACGTACAATGACGATTTTTAGTTCATCACTATTATCTTTCATTCTTTTTGCCAATAAATCCCGCCGTTTTTTTCCACCAATATGCGGCTGTAGGAAATCATCCTCTCCAGCACTGCCTGTCATGACGACTTTAATTTTACCTTTATCATCATCATCTGAATGCCAATCTGGACGTAATTTGACAATTTCGTTATAAAGTGCGACACAAATACGGCGACTCATACAGACGATCATTGCTTTTCCGTCAATTGCTTTTGCCTTTTCTTCGTAATGATTGACTATATCTTTTGCCAATTGTTTTATGCGGTTAGGTGAACCGACGATGGCTTCGAGCCTCGACCATTTGGACTTGTATTTTTCACGTACTGATTCTTCCTGATCTTCGGTAATCTCTTCAAATTCTTCATCGATCTTAGCTAATTCTTCTTCATTGGCTTCCAAGCGGATAATACGGTTTTCATAATAAATTTTAACCGTTGCTTTGTCTTCAACTGCTCGCGTCATATCATAAATGTCAATATAATTACCGAAAACAGCGGGCGTTGACTTATCTTCCAGCTCAATCGGTGTTCCTGTAAAACCGATAAAGGAAGCATTCGGAAGTGCATCACGAAGATATTTTGCATATCCATATTTCACTTCGCCTGTTTTCGTATCTGTCTTTGCAGAAAAACCATATTGACTGCGATGAGCTTCATCCGCAATAACAATCACATTTTTACGATCGGTTAAAACCGGCATTTCGCCATCTTCCGGTTTGAACTTTTGAATCGTTGTAAAAATAATACCGCCTGATTCTCGATCATTGAGAAGATCATATAATCCGTTTATCTCTTTGGATTTTTCGTTGGCTTGTTGTTTTTTCTGTTCCTCACTCAATTTGCGGACATCTGCTTGTTTCGGTGTTTGTCTTAAAATATCCTTTGATTTAGAAAATGTCGAAAATAATTGGTCATCTAGATCGTTGCGGTCAGTAATTACTACAATAGTTGGATTATTTAGCTGCTTGACAAGCTGTGCTGCATAAAAAACCATTGAAAAACTTTTACCCGAACCTTGTGTATGCCATATAACACCGATTTTACGGTCTCCATTCTCACTGGTCGCTATTTTTGTCTTTTCCACCGCTTTTTTTACCGCAAAATATTGGTGATAGGCTGCGAGAATTTTGGCAATCGTTTTTCTTTCGCCGATTTTCTTCCCATTTTCATCCCGTTCTTCTTCTTTGGATTCCTGAAAGAGAATAAAGTTTTCAATAATATCAATAAGCCGGTCTTTTGCCAGCATCCCTCTTAACAACACTTCATATTGCGGCACTTCAAGTGGTTCAATGTTTTCCCCATCCACCGTCCGCCAATTCATAAAACGTTCTTGACTTGCGGTAATCGTTCCCGCTTTCGCATTAATCCCATCGGATAAAATACAAAACGCATTATAATAAAATAAAGATGGAATATAACGTTTATACGTTTGAATCTGTGCATAGGCATTATCGATACTCACATTTTCATCAGATGCTGATTTTAATTCGATAACGACGAATGGGATGCCATTTATAAAAATAACTAAATCCGGGCGGCGTTCTTCTTTTTCAACGACCGTAAATTGATTAACAACGAGAAAATCATTATTAGCTGGTTCTTCAAAATCAATCAAGAATGCCTTCATCGAACGGCTATGACCATCTTGATGAAACGACACATCAATGCCTTCAGTGATTAATTTGTGAAAATGACGGTTGTTTTCTTCTAAGCTTGGACTATTAAAAGCTATAATTTGCCGAAATGCTTCTTCTATTGCTTCATGTGGCAAATGGCGATTATGTTTAAACAAAGCATCTTTTACACGGTCTTCTAAAATTACGGTACGATAATCTTTGCGTTCTGGTCTTTCCCCATCACAACTAATGTCCGGACCAAAAACATAGTCATAGCCAAGCTCCTGGAGAATTTCTATAGCTGCTTCTTCCAGCTTATCTTCTGTAAAATTTTCTAAAAAACTCATTCTCCTCTCCCCTTTCGAAACGGGATATGACATTTATTCTTTAATTTTTTTCTGATAACACTCCATCTTCCATTGGGATACGGATTTCTCCAGACATTAATTTAGGTAATAGAATATCACGAACAGCTTTTAATTTTTTTGACTCAATTTTTAAGTTAATTATGTCATTAATTATGGTACCTAGTATCTCATTAGCCTTTTCATATACATTCGAAGTAGGAATTAACACTTTAGAATCAGTAAGATCTTTTCGTTTTATATGACCCATAGTTGTAGCCTTACTATTTGCTATATTAATGAATCTATCTAAATGTCTTTTAATCCAAAAGTAATAAAACCATTTATTATATTTTTGTGAAGTAACTTTAAATAAATGTTGATTCAGCCCACACTTTCCACCACACCAAATACCTATCATTAAAGTACCTGACCATGAAAAAATAATATCGCCATCATTGATAATATATTTGTCTTCAATATTCGCTGAACATCTATCACTATTTATATCTAGTTCACCGTTTCTTAATTCCTTTATCTTTAAAACAGGGAGAGATAATTCATCTTCTTTTGGTCTATATTTTTGCATAGCTAATCCATTAAGGTAATCTGCAATTTTATCTAAACTTGAAACTTCCCACCCCTTTGGTATCATCCCCAACTCACTTTCAACCATTTCGCCGCCACTTGATTTATATGGCTCACCATTCTCATTTGGAAACTCAAAGTCAACAAACCAATGTTTAAACAATGCTTGTGCCATTTCTTCAAGCTTTTCGTTGATTTGATTGTTGGTTTCAATTTTTTCGTCTAAGGTTGAAAGAATGTTTGCAATTGCCTTTTGTTCTTCTAACTTTGGTAAATCTATTTCTAATCCTCCAATTACGCTTGGTTTAATTGAAGGGTATGCTGATGTACTTGTCTCAGCAATTGATTGCAAATAATTTACTATTGAGTCCTGAGTTAAATACCAATATAAATATTCTGGATTCACTTTCTTTAAATTAGGTGATAATACTGCGAATCCTGTAGAAACTATTAAATTTTCTATCTCTTTTCTAATAATTCCATAATGTCTTTGATTAGGTCTAACAGTAGAAATCAAAATATCATTTACCTTAACTTTTCTCTTAGCTCGACTAGGGAGCTTGTCTTTTCCGACAATTAATTTTTGTATTTCATTAATTGTACCTCTTGTTAAATTAGAAGTATCAAGGTAATAAATATATTTTATATCATCACTTTTTGATATATTTTCTGAGTTTATTTCACACAATTCTTCAATTTTATACTTCATACCCAATCCCCCCTAGATTCTTTCTAATCTCTTCTTCCAATCGGTGGGATTTTTCAAATAGTTCTCTTAATTCACTCGTGAGGGTTTCCATTTTTTCTTCAAATGGTATACCATCATCCTCGACATCACTTATTCCAACATAGCGTCCGGGAGTTAATACATAGTCATTTTTACGTACATCTTCTAACGTCGCTGATTTACAGAATCCCTTGATGTCTTCATATTTCCCATCTGGTTTACGCCAGTTTCGGTATGTTCCTGCAATTTTTTGAATATCTTCTTCCGTTAATTCACGCAGGCGACGGTCAACCATTTGACCCATGTTTCGAGCATCGATAAATAGAATTTCATGTTCACGGCTTCGGTATTTAGGATGATTTTTCTTATTACGGTTTAAAATCCATAAACAAACTGGAATACCTGTTGAATAGAATAATTTGTCAGGCAAAGCAACAATGGCATCGACTAAATCCGCTTCGAGTATGTTTTTACGGATTTCCCCTTCATTCGATGTATTGGAACTTAACGAACCATTGGCTAATACAATACCAGCAGCGCCATTTGGTGCTAGGTGATAGATTATATGCTGTAACCATGCATAGTTGGCATTGCTCGCAGGTGGTGTACCGAATTTCCAACGAACATCATCAACTAATTCATTTCCGCCCCAGTCACTCACATTGAATGGAGGATTGGCAAGGATGAAATCTGCTTTCAGCGTTTTATGTAAATCATTATGGAACGTATCCGCATGATGATCGCCGATATTCCCCTCAATTCCACGGATAGCAAGATTCATTTTACAAAGCTTCCAAGTCGTCGAATTCAATTCTTGACCGTAAATCGAGAGGTTATCAATTTTTCCTTGATGGCGTTCAACAAACTTTTCACTTTGAACAAACATGCCGCCGCTGCCACAACAAGGGTCATAAATTCGCCCTTCATACGGTTCAATCATTTCAACCAATGTTTTGACAACACTTTGTGGCGTATAGAACTCGCCACCGCCTTTTCCTTCTGCACTGGCAAACTTACCTAAAAAATATTCATAAACACGACCAAGTAAGTCTTTTTCTTGTTTGCTGTGCAATTTAATGGTTGAAATGAGGTCTATCAGTTCTCCTAAACGGCGTTTATCAATCTCAGGGCGGGCATAACGTTTATCTAACACACCTCTAAGTGACGGGTTTTCTTTTTCAATTTCAATCATCGCTTCATCAATATATTGACCGATTTTCGGATCTTTCGCATGGTCTTTAATGAAGCTCCAACGTGAATGTTTCGGTACCCAGAAAATATTCTCTGCTGTATATTCATCGCGGTCTTCTTCAAAACCTTCTCCTTCTTCAACTAACTCGTTATACTTCATTTCAAACTTATCAGAAATGTATTTTAAGAAAATCAATCCTAAGACTACGTGTTTATATTCGGATGCATCCATGCTTCCACGTAATTTGTCAGCCGCTTTCCAAAGTGTTTCCTCAAAACCAATCTTTGCTGTGTCCATCATCATGTCTCCTTTTAAATCTAGTAATTATAATCATCGAATACTTCGAATAATTCACTTTCAAATTCATCTTGTTCAGGACCTGTTGACACCCAATCTGGTAACACTTCTAAATAATGTGCTAAAGCTTCTATTGTTTTATGGAAAACCGGTTCATGCTGTGCCTTATCTAAAAGTTCAAGAACCAATTTAAATGTGTCGAGATAAGGTTGATGTTCAGCACGATTAAGCATGTTCCGAAATTTTTCAATTAGTTTGGCTTTTTCAATAGCATGTTCAATTTGATTCAATTCCTCTTTGTCATAAACCGGCACTTCAACAAGATCATTTTCTTCCCCAATGAGGAACTGTTCTTCATGTTTCGTGATAATAGGCTGTAAATCCCGTTTTAATTTTTCTTTTTGAATCTCCAGTTTATCTAAATCAGTTAATTCTTTTGAAAAGTATTTAGCGTCTATGCCAAAAATTTGTTCCAACGTAGGTAAATGTTTTTTAGAGATCTTTTGCTTTCTTTTAATCCAAAGATTAATATTTTGCTTTTTAATTCCAAGCTTTTCGGCCAGTTCAATTTGCTGCATACCATAAAGTTCAAGGATGTATTCTAAGCCTATCAATTGATCACCTACCAAAATATTGTCTGGGTCAATATAGTTATATTGTAATAGGTAAATAGTTTCCAGTCAATCAAACATTTACTATTATTGTGTTTTATGGGGCAAAACTGAAATGACAATACGATTTGTTAAAAACGGCCGCATGAATAGATGTGTTATAAGAAAAAATAAATTAGAAACATAAAAGGAACGCATAAAAAATTAACATATACTTCCAATTAGGATATAATATAATTACTTTATTTATAACATGTGGTGCTAGTTGAATGTCACAATCCTGTTACTTTCAAGTGTTTTCCGTATTTGCAGTGCAATCACGACATGTAGAAAATACATGATCAATTATCGTCCATCGTCATCTAGCACCATGAGTTTTATTTATAATAATTAATCGATTAATCTAAGCATGAAATTCCACAAGGTCTAATGTTTAATAAATTAAGAAAGGATGATAATTTTGGAAGATAATTTAGAGTACTGTCCATTTTGTGGAAGCTGTCTACAAGGAGATCCCATCCCCAAGGAAAAACAACATCATTACAATGCGACACACTTTAGTCGAAAAATCGGGATATCTAGTTTAGAGGAAGACCGTGTAGTAAGGAGGCAATGCCCGGATTGTAAAGGAGAATGGGATCGAACATAACCTTGTAATTCTACAAAGTTATTACCAGACCTTTGTTTCTCTGTGAAAAACTAATTAAGTACCCAACTATTAATAACTGTCCTTTCGATTCCATCATAAAATTATATAGCACTAGGCAAAAATTTTAGGAACAAGGGAACAACTCACGCTAAAGCCTTATTTATAGCGCATTTTGGTTGTTCCATTTGTTCCGGTTTTTTTGGAACAGATTCAAAAATCTATTTCACGTAAAAATAAATCATTGTATCGGGCAAGTCTGGATGGATTATTCCTTCTTTGATTTGTTTCGAATTAATCGGATCTGTCAGTTGTATGATCCATGCAGTAGGCTGGCTTTTGCTAATTCTAACCTTCCGAGTACCTTTAAAATAAGGTTGATTTTGAATATCCTTCACCACTTTATTACTTGTTGAATAAAATGGATCTTTTTCATGGCTCTTATATGCTTCAATAATATTTGTAGGTGCTAGATATAAATAAACATGGCCATCCTTTTGCTTTACACATTTATAATCGACATTTTCATTTAATACGCATTTGAAGCACTTGTCACAAGCGCCTCCTAGAGTGTTAGAAAAAGACACGTGCCACTAACAAGTGTAGTGGTACGTGTTGTGGGTAAAGTCCAAAACACCAGTATTTTCGGGCTTTTCTTTAGTGTACTCTGTCAAACTTGAACTAAAGATCAATCCAAACGAGAACGAAAGAATATGAAACAACTAAAAAATGAATTAAAAGAATATATACATTTCAATAAATTAACTCCTGAGATGCTTCACCGTTTGGTTGATCGAATCGAAATAAAAGAAGACGGTTCACCGAAAATTTATTACCGGTTTGCAAATGATTTTTTAAATGCATAAAGGATATAGGAAAAGCCCGTTTCATTGATTTTCAGAAACGCGCTTTTTCCGAATATTTATTTTTTTATAAGCAACGCGCAGCACTCCACATGCCTCGAGAAGACAGAATGAATGTTATTTGAGTTGTGTGTTCTAGGAAACATAGCCAGTAGGTTTTTAGCACTATCGGTAGGCGGAAACATATCCATTACACTCCACAATAAAGTACAACATATCTGATTCTATAATCATGATTGAGTAGAATTGTCAAAAGAATAAATATAACGTATTTCGGTAAGTTGTTTTCCTGCAATTTCACACATGCATTCATCATCTTCATTGCATCGCCAATTATTCTTTTCGTAAAAATATCTTGCACGTAGGTTTTGTTTTAATACCCATAAATAAATGTTTTGAAAGCCGGATTGTTTTAAATCCAGTAGAGCACTTTCTAATAGCTTACTACCATATCCTTTGCCAAAATACTCGGGTAACAGATAAATGGAGACAATTTCACCCCAACTAAACAGTGATTTATCCCGGGCCTTTCCATAAGCAACACAACCAATTATGCTACCCTTCTCCATCATAACCTGAGCAGTTAAAACTTTATCATTTAACCATGATGTAAAAGCTGGCACCCAAAAATCTTCTTTAAGTTCATCTAAGTAAGTTTGTGGAATAATTCCTTTGTAGGCCAACTTCCAGCTTAAAGCATGAATACGACTAATATCTTTAATATCATTAATTGTAGCTTTTCTAATTTTCAAATAAACACCTCCCTCAATTACTTACACCTTCTAATACCAAAACCACTATTAACATTTTTTCAATTTACTTATATGCTTCCTCTTTACACTCTACACCGCAGGGTTCTGAGGACATGACTTACCATCAATCTCAATAATATCTCTCACAATAGCTAGTTTCGTTGGGATATCTAAAGAATCTTGAATCACTATTAATAAATCAATATCACTGGATTTAGCTATAAAAGCATTAAGCACAATTGACCCATGAAGGTACACACCGATTAATTGATTATCCAAGTACTTTTCCATATATTTATGACTTTATTTATCTGAGCAATCACCTCAGATGGCAAATTATCAAAGCCCATTAATGCTACCATTTTCTTTACTCCTTAGTTTTAGTAACCCTATTCTCCCACAACAGCGTCACTCTATGTATTAACCATTTTTCCTTGCCTAATCATGCCCTCACAAGTAAAACTGCAATTTTTAAGAGTTTTCCATGAGGCAATGTTTTGGGTATCTACATCCGTCGGGATGCGTAGCAATTCTTATGGGTAAGTTTCACGGCCATTAAAGCAGTGGTTCGATTTTATTCTGAATGAACTGGACGCGATCAAAAATCCTGGGTTTGAAGGTACCTGCGATTCCAACGCAAATGCCTTTTGCCTCGTTGACATAGATGACATTTCCTCCATCACCTATGGCTGCATAGATTCGTTTGCTTGCATCTATGATCCACCACAGAAATCCATATGACATTTTCCCAAACCCTTCATCCAAATCGATATATGGCGTTGAAAGGGCATCAATCCATTCTTCAGTTACAATCCTTTTTCCATTATATATCCCTTTCTGAAGGCACATAAGACCTATTGCAGCAAGATCGTTAGCCGACAGAGCAAGTCCCCAACCAGCAGTATTCACATTCTGGGGATCCGCATACCAGACATTACCCTTCGGTTCCTTGCTCATTAGGAAGTTAAACTGATCCTCTTTTGATCTATCTTCCTTATTGATATGACGTGGAATACCAAGGGGTTCAAAGAGACAGGCGTTGGCAAAGTCAACCACCTTCATACCGCTGGCATTTGCTATCACACCTGACAATATCTGAATCCCAAGTGTTGAATACTTAAACTCACCCGTGATGCCTTTTCTTCCGCCAAGAAGGTCAAGAGCCGCTTTTGTCCAGTCATCGCTGGTACAGACCTTTGTCCAGGGTTCAGACTTATACTTGTAGGGAGCCGTCATTGTGAGAAGGTGACGGAGCGTGACATCATAAATCGTCTTTTCTCCTCGCTTCACTTGATAATCTGGGAAGAATTCCAGAACTTTCTGTCCTATACTCTTGATAAGCCCTTTGTCGATGGCAATACCGATCAAAAGCGCCATGACGCTCTTGGTGATCGACATAACATTGAGTGTATCCCCTCGCCGATATCCATGCCAGTAATCCTCATAAACTATGCTTCCGTTTTTGATGGCAGTTATCTCACAAATATTCTTTTCGTTGCCTGTACTCTCTTCTACACAGCTATGCAACTGCTGGAATTCTGTTTTCTTTACAATCATTTTTCCCACTCCTCGTATACTAAGTTTCAGAAAGTTTTTTTATCGAATTTCCAGTCCGATACGCTCCTTGACAATCGCATATCTTGGGTGGTTGCCTTTGTGGGAGGGGCGCGCCCCTCCCACAAAGGGTTGAGCGTACCGGGGTTGGACTTTTCGCAATGTTCCTGGATAATGGTCTTAGGATCATCGGGGATACTCTTCTCACTCCTGTAGCTTTGACTACTTGTAAAGTCTGTCTCCTCGGCCCCTGTTTGGACGTCTAACCCGCAGGCTGTTCCCGTTGGTTTTCCCCATGCTGGAAGGAGCAGCTTCCAGGGCAGCCCATGGTCCAACGTGAGTTCTCATATGCGAGGGTGACTGGTCAACAGGCGCGATCCGGGGGCATCCCGAAGAGTCCTACCCCTCGATCCTACAACAATAGGAGGTGATCTCATGAAACTCTACGTCGGGATCGACGTGAGCTCACGCGACTTAGCCACCTGCATTATGGATCATGAAGGAAATACGTGCGCACGCTTCAAAGTGGATAATCATCTTCTGGGCGCCACCTTCCTTCGGGATCAAATCCTCCTGTGGGCTAACAAGCGAAAGCCAACCGAAATTCTGATCGGGATGGAAGCCACCTCGGTCTACAGTTGGCATCCAGCTATGTTTTTCCACCAGCAGGAGGCCTTGCAGGCTTGGAACGTCAAGGTGTTTACGATCAATCCAAAGCTCATTCGCAAGTTTAAAGAAGCCTATGTCGACTTGGAGAAAACGGATGACATCGATGCTTGGATCATTGCGGATCGGCTTCGCTTCGGCCGTCTGAAGATGACGGCTGTCCTCAAGGAGCAGTTTCTCGCGCTTCAGCGACTGACACGCATGCGATATCATCTCGTCCACCAGTTAACCCGTGAGAAACAGTATTTTCTCCAGCACTTGTTTTACAAATGCAGTTCCTTTACCCAAGAGGTGGACAGTTCGATCTTCGGACATGCCATTCTCGAACTGCTGCTTGAGTCGTGGAGCCTCGATGACATCTGCCAAATGGATGTCAAGCAGTTGGCCGACTTCCTGCGCCAAAAAGGGCGCAATCGCTTTGCCGATCCGGAATGCATCGCCAAGTCGATTCAAAAGGCGGCCCGTTCGTCGTATCGGTTGTCCAAGTGTGTCGAGGATTCCATCGACTTGCTGTTAGGGCTGTCGATTCAATCAATCCGCAGCCTGCAATCGCAGCTCAAAGAGCTCGATAAAGCCATTACCCGCCATCTTGAAGGCATTCCGAACACACTGCAAACCATCCCAGGCATCGGACCGGTTTATACCGCAGGCATCCTGGCCGAAATCGGGCAAATCGAGCGGTTTCACAACCAGGCCGCCTTGGCAAAATATGCCGGCTTGACATGGTCCAAGCACCAATCGGGCCGTTTTCAAGCCGAGGACACCTCCCTCATTCGTTCCGGCAATCGCTATCTCCGTTACTACCTAGTGGAGGCTGCCAACTCGGTGCAACGGCATGATGCGACGTTTCGTGCGTACTACCGGAAGAAGTATGAGGAAGTGCCCAAACACCAACATAAACGAGCCCTCGTCCTCACCGCTAGAAAACTCGTGCGTGTGATCGATGCGCTGCTACGCAACGGTCAAATCTACACGCCAAGAAAGGGGGAAGATCGATAAGAGGATCGATCTGGTATACCAATATCAACCTTTAGACCCAGTTTATTACATGTACCAATACTGGGTTTCTTCAGTATTGCCTTTTTTCGGATCATCGGACAAGGGAATTTCCAATTTCTATGATTTTTCACCTTGACATATTACCGCAGGACTTTAATATCGTTAAAGGATATCCTTGAAACAAAGTTTATTACCATTAAAAATCAATTACAAGACCCATTATAAAATATATTGAATTTCTTGTATCAAAAGAACCGTATCATAGAGATGCCAGGAGCACGAATACTACCATGAATAATTACGCTTACATTTATCCTGTCTCCTCAACCCTAAAACTTGCTTATTCTTTCAACTCAACCCTGCCTAATTTCAGACTCAATTTTTGCCCAAAAAAACCCTCAATATGTTCCCATGAACACACATCGAGGGTATAAATCCAGTGGACAGATTTATTTGAATTTTTATAACCTAGTTTTTTCAAGACTCCCCAAACTTTACTTTTTCAACATCATTACCACCGTCTCTTCATGTGTAGAGCTGATGGGATTGATGTTATTTGATTATGTCCATTCTGGGAAACATATCCACGGCTATCGGTAGACGGGAACATATCGACCTTTAACTTCACATCATTAAATACATTTAGTTAATAATCTCGCCTTTATTTTTGTCTAACTCTTCCCGCCATTCACGTCGCTCTTTAGGTGTCAGTTTCGCCCACTCCGTTACTTCACCAATAATTCTTAAAGGCTCTTTCGAGCGATAAGAACGTGTTAAGTTACCAGGGAATTTTTTATCAGTAACATTTGGGTCGTTTTCAAATTCACCTGTTGGTTCTATTATATAAATGCGTTCCCTTCCTTCTCCTTTTGCTAATGTTGCTGCAAGTCCTGCACCATAGACATTAGCAGTGAAATAGATGTGGTTCATTTTAAGTTCGGGTTTGTAATTTGAAATTCCACCCGCTGTCAGTAAATCACCAACTTTCAAATCTGCCTTTGTCCCATGGTAAAATGGCCCTATATCGGGAGGTGTACCCTTAGCTGAATTTGACAATTCATAATTTATTTTTGCATTTTCAGAATCACCCAACTCCTCATAACACTTGGCAATGTTTAAATATAACGTTGAGTATGCACTTTTAACATTATCATCATTTATCTTTAGGGCACACTGTAGAGATGTCTTCATCCATTTTAATTTATCTGTAATACTCTTTTGTATACGAGCTAAATGATAAGATGCGATAAATCTTTCATAGTCATCTGTTGCTTCATGCCATGCTTTATGAAACATCGTGATTGCATCCTTACTGTTTCCACTGTCCTCCAATCCCATCCCACTCATACAGAGTTTAATAATAGGGTTATTTGGATCAAATCTTATACTCATTTAATCTTACCTCCAAATTAATTAATTGTTATATACCTCAGGCACGCAAACCATCATCAAGTTTCTTAAACAATATATCTAGTCGTGTTTTCTTGCTGGGCTGCGGTGGGTAATTCCGAATAATTGCATGAACTTCAGTTGGTGCCACTTTAATTGCACGATCAATCATGTCGTCGCTTTCAACCTTTGAAGTCTTTGATAACTCAAGTGCATAAGCTGCGTAAACAATTGGTCCTAGTACATGACGTGCCTGTCTCCATCCCTGGTCGCCGTTTTGTAAATCCGTATGGGTATAAGGAACGGCAGAAATCCCAGATGCTACTTTTGTTACATGTTATGCAGGTTCATCTACTTCTTTATCAATTTTAAAGTCTTCCATTGACACTCTACAAAGTTCTTGTCCTCACTTTTCGCCTTGAACTTATTTTATTGCTACTTCTAAAGATTGCCGAAGTCTTGAATCATCAAGATAATTCTTTTCAAAAATAGGTAATACTTCTGCCACAAAAGGAATACCCCAAAGTGTAGCCGGTCTTAATAAATGCTGATCATCTGTCGAATTCGTAAGTTTATTGCTATTAGATTTAGACATAAATTTTCCTTTATGTTTTTATATGCCAGGGCATTTAATGGAAACGATAATCATTCTCAATATATGACGTAAAAAAACACCATTGATTATGATTGTGGTTCAATAATGATAATCATTATCAATGATGCGCGAAAAAAAATGCCCTGCATAATGAGTGGCATCTTGATGTAGTAAATAAAATGTTTGCCTATCAAGTATAGTTTTACCATTTACATGTATAATTGTCAACTTTTTTTGTATTGGTATGTCAACACTAAACTAGACAATTTTTTTGAGGTGTTTCTCTTTGTACTCCACCGGACTTAAATACTCAAGTGTTCCATTACACTTAAAAAACCCTGGAGATCCATTGTATGCAAGGATTTCAGGGTTTTTCCATTCTTCTGATGATACATAAAATCATGTATTATTTTGGGAGCGATGTCTTTTTGGATAGATTTTTTCAAAACCTTACTTTTATGCTGTTGTCTTTTGGAAAGAGAAGAAACACTTCCTGCCTTCATCCTTTGATCTTTTCGTATTCTTCCAAAGCGTTTGAATATAGGCTTTCTTTTGAGAAAACAAGATTCGACTGCCGGCAAAACCCGATAAACTTGACAAAATTTTTGCGGACTGCCTCCTTTAATTTTTCCGCTGGTATTGTAAATGTATCCGCCGGTCCTTGTTTTCTCTTTTGTAATGTAATTACATAATTGCCGGCTTCTTTTTTGATTATGGCATTCCCATCGGCATTATCAAGGAAGCATATTTCAAATTCTTTATCTTCTTCCTCTCTTAAAATTCTTGCCAAATCCAGCCACGTTGTTAACAAACATTCGGTTTCCGTTCTTTCCTCCGTGAAAACAGGCTTTCCATCATAACTTAAAAATATATAGCCTGCCAGGTAATCCAAGTTATTCTCTTCCAATATTTTCTTGGCGGCAATCCCGGCCAGAGGGTCATCAATCGACAAAAATTTAGTCTTTTTTACCGTATAATATTCCTCAAGTTCATGGCTGTAATTATATACGAAAGTTTTTATCATAACGTCATTTTCAATCATACCTGTTCACCTCATTTTCTCGGAAATGCTGTAGATACATAGCCATTAGAATTTATTCTTACTTCATATGTTACTCCCCTTATTTTTTTGTAACATTTACTCCTCGTTTTTTCTTAAGTGCAGAACTTATTTTTGATTTATTAGAATTTATAACATTTGCTACTATATTTTTAATATCATTAACTGTAAAATCCGGATCAAAAAAGTCTTTATTCTTTTTTCCAGTCCAATATCTTGGATGGTGATTCTTCAGGATATGTTCCATCTTGGCTTTTGTAAAAATTACTTTTTTTCCACCACCAACGTTATAAGAAACGTTCCTAAATGTTTTCACTGCGTTTTTTGCTGCACTGCTTGACTTTTTCAGGAAAGTCTTTTTTCCAATTTGTAAAACGGTTTTACTACCTATTTTTTTAATAGTATATCTTAAAACAGCACCTCCGAGTAAGTAAACAAAATACGGCACAGCAGAAGCCTGTAATTAGTAGTGTTATATTCGTATTGTTCACCTGTCTTTAGATCGGTGAATATTGCAATAAAAGAATCCCTTCAGACTCAAGAACACTCACATTGAATTTATTTTCTTGAAAAACCCCATCTTCTTCCGCTTCACTTGAAATTTATATTTTTTCAAACTGTACTTGAGCAAATTTACTAACATAAATTTACAAATAAACATAAAAAGAGACATGAACCGATTCCTTGGTTAGAATAGATGTGCTATCAAACTACCCAAACAAGGAGGTTCATGTCTCTCGTATAGATACGATTAGCACATCATCAAGAAATTTACAATACATGATTTTCTCTCGGATTAAAACGTTATTATTCCAAGTCTGTGATGAACCATCTCGTCCACCTCATAGATGGAATGCTCACAAAAGGATGTTCTGGTACTCTGACGGATCTCCATCAGTTGAGTTACCATCCGAAACACCGAACGACGTTTGAGTCATTTCCGATACCCACCTCGTGACCGTGGGAGGCGAAACGTATCGAATGTATCGCTACGAAGGGGCATTGAACGACATTCCAAATGCGGTGGTATTTTTTTGTTGGAAAACCGATCAACCGATGACGAGCGAGCATTTGCGTTGTTTTTTAAGTACAGACACAAAAACTGAGCGATTAGGCTATTCTTGAATACTATGCGAAACGCTGGTCGATCGAAAGCTACTTTCGGCAAACGAAAGAAACATTAGGTTTCGATCGATATCGAATCCGACATGAGCGAGCCATTAAACGATTTTGGGCCATCGTACAATTTACGTATATCTATTGCATGACAGAACATTCAAGTGATTTTTCAACCGGTCTTGCGAGTGTGAGATCGAGAAAAATTCACAATCTCATTGAGTTTATTTATTACGAAGCCCAACGAGGAATGCTACTAGATTCCATTAAAAAAACCAGTTACGAGTGGCATAAGGGGATCTTTGTTTGCTTTTTGAAGATAATAATAAGTGTATCAGAGCAACTCCTACTGGACGAGATTTTTGCATTCGTCCCTTTTTTCATATTCGAAGAAAGAAGTTTAAACTGAGAAACAGGCGCCAAAAACAAAAGAAACATTAGAACTATCAAAAAAGAGGGGGGAAAACTTTGTCAATTCGTGAAGGAAATAAGCGAACAAATTAAGAAATCGCCCGAAAAGACGACAAGGCAATATTTTGTCGGCCAATTATCACGCCCGCAAACACTTCCATTTATAGAAGGCGACAAACTGGAAATCGGAATCACTTCATACGGTGATTTTAAGGGTGAATTGCCGCATTACCACACGCAAGCTTATGAATATCAATACATTATCAGCGGAAAAACGGAATATTTAGATGTGGAAACAGGAGAACTGTACACCTTTCAAAAAGGCGATTTCTATGTAACTACCCCAGGCATTAAATATGCTCAACGGTCACAACCCGGCACAGTTATTTTTTTATTAAAGCGCCCCCGGGGAATGATAAAGTGAATGTGGAACCGATGGCTGAAATCGGGAATTGGCTTAATCAAAAAACAAAATAAAGCAAAAACCGGATCCTTATTGTCAGCCGATCCTTCAGACCCGACCGGTAAAGCCGTTTTTCCGCTTTTCTCCCGAATACCGTCGATACCGATGAAGCAAATTTCATTTACACAAGTCAATACCGAATGCATGTATTCGGTATTGACGATAAACAATCGATTGTTTGAGAAAAAATAGGGAAAATCTGTTCAATATAAAACGATGTTCATAATTCTTTCCAGGCGTAGAAAATTGAGTGGGCGAACTGCAAATGCCAATCTTAAAAAACAACGATACATCGTTAACGGAATTTTACTCTTCCAACTATATTTAATATTCTCTCTTCTCTATACGGATAATCCAGTTATAGAGAAGTTGATAATATTTATGGAGATTGCCAAAAATTTCAACAGCTAGCTCTTCATTGTATGTATGAACTGTCAAATTCCGATCATCTACCATTTTTAATGCAATGATCGTTTCCTCATCAGATAAAATTCCAATTTCCCTGCTTGAACGAATTACTCCTTTAGGTGAACCGACATCAATTCCTTCTTTATCATATAAAAATTGTTTTACTGCTTTCCAACAAGCTTCAAAACTAAACTCAAATCGCTGAATAGCTGCATCCCGTTCAACTTCCGTTGGATTCTCTAGGAGCAAAACCTCTTGGAAAGCACGAAGAGCTTTTAAAGCAAGTTGAATACGTTCCTTTAACCGTTCCATAAAATTCCTTCCTTTTTCACTTTTTCTTTCATAGCCTGATCGGCTTTAGATAAATCGACAAGATCTACTCTGTACGGTAATGGCGATTCCTCTATTCGTTCACGAAGTTCCACCCACTTAGAAATCGGAATAGCTGAATCTGCAGAAAGAGCGATGTCAATATCGGATGTCCTCTTTTCCTCTTTACGAGCCCACGAACCAAACAGATAGACTTTTACTGATTGATCATGTAATGTTTCAACAATTATTTTTTTCAAAAACGACAGTATCTGTTCCCGATCAGCCGAATTTAAATCCATTTTTTATCAAACCCTTTTTTGAATTTGAAAATGATTATACCATAAAATGTATCATAAACGTGTCCAATTTTTAGACTAACATCAAAATTCCACAAGATCTAATGTTTAATAAATTAAGAAAGGATGATAATTTTGGAAGATAATTTAGAGTACTGTCCATTTTGTGGGAGCTGTCTACAAGGAGATCCCATCCCCAAGGAAAAACAACATCATTACAATGCGACACACTTTAGTCGAAAAATCGGGATATCTAGTTTAGAGGAAGACCGTGTAGTAAGGTGGCAATGCCCGGATTGTAAAGGAGAATGGGATCGCACATAACCTTGTAATTCTACAAAGTTATTACCAGACCTTTGTTTCTCTGTGAAAAACTAATGCTCCAAATATGTTCTAAGCTCTTATTTGTTTTGGAACACCTATATTAAAACAAAGACTTGCAATTATTGCATTTTTCGACTACTTAATATTCAGTGTTCCAAAGTTCCATTAATTAAGTACCCAACTATTAATAACTTTTTCGATTTCCATCATAAAATTATATAGCACTAGGCAAAAATTTTAGGAACAAGGGAACAACTCGCGCTAAAGCCTTATTTATAGCGCATTTTGGTTGTTCCATTTGTTCCGGTTTTTTTAGAACAGATTCAAAAATCTATTTCACGGAAAAAATAAATTCATTGTATCGGGCAAGTCTGGATGGATTATTCCTTCTTTGATTTGTTTCGAACTAATCGGATCTGTCAGTTGTATTATCCATTAGGAAAAGCCCGTTTCATTGATTTTCAGAAACGCGCTTTTTCGAATATTTATTTTTTTATAAGCAACGCGCAGCACTCCACATGCGCCGTGTGCGGGAACATGTCGACGGGCTGGATGTATTCGACTTTGTACAAGCTGGAAAGAAATTGAATGTCTTTTGCCAGGGTGGACGGATTGCATGAGACGTAAACGAATCGTTTTGGCTTCACTTTTTTGATTGTTTTGAGAAACGCTCGGTCGCAGCCGGTGCGGGGAGGGTCGACGACGACAACATCTGGGCGCCAGCCTTCTTTTGCCCATTTTGGCATCCATGTTTCTGCTTTGCCTGTGACATATGTTGCATTTTTGATCCCGTGTTTTTCGGCGTTTTTTTTCGCGTCACGGATGGATTCTTCAATGACATCCATTCCTCTGATTTCTGCTGCATCCTTTGCCAGCCACAAGCCGATCGTGCCGACGCCGCAATAGGCATCTACGATTTTTTCGCTTCCTGTTAAACCTGCTGCTTTTTTGACTTCGTCATAAAGTTTGACCGTTTGCACCGGGTTAAGCTGGAAAAAAGCGCGGGCGGATAGTTCAAAGGAAAGATCGCCCAATGTTTCTTGGATGACTTCTTCACCTTTTAACAAAACCGTTTTGTCGCCGAAAATCAGCGATGTTTTGCTTCCATTTATATTTTGCATGACTGATTTTACTTCCGGCGCGCGCTTCATGATCTCCGCTGCAATCAGTTCTTTTCGCGGCAATTCTTCCGCTTTTGTAATGAGGACGACTTGCACATGGTTCGTTTGAACGCCGGCGCGTACAACGATTGTGCGAACGATGCCCGTCCGTTTTCGCTCATGGTAAATCGGAATGTGAAAATCCTCCAGTACTTGTTTTACCGTTTGGGTAATTTTATCTGTCAGCGGGTGCTGGACCATGCAAGAGTGAATTGGAACAAGCTTGTGTGAATTCGCACCATACAGGCCCGCTATCACTTGCTGTTTTTCATTTCCGAGCTGAAATTGACTTTTATTGCGGTAATGCCAAGGGTCGTCCATACCGATTGTCGGACGGATGTCGAGGGTGTCAACCTCTAGGTTCGTATGGCGCTCAAGCGCTTGAATGACAATGTCCCGTTTGGCAGCAAGCTGCTGTTCATATTGCAAATGCTGCAATTGGCAGCCTCCGCATCGGTCATAATAGATGCAGGGCGGTTTCACACGATGAGGGGATTTTTTCCGTATTTTTTTAATAACGGCTTCTGCATAATTTGGTTGGATATTCTCTGCTTGAACGACCACTTCTTCCCCGGGCAAAGCTCCCGGGACAAAGACGACTTGTTTCTTAAAATACCCGACACCTTCTCCGTTAATGCCAAGCCGCTTAATGGTCAGCGGAAATTGCTGTCCCTTTTGAATCGTCACAGATGCCGGTCTATTTTTTATCTTCATTTCGCTTCTCCCCGTCTCTTTTCGATGCTTCGCCATAAATAAAAAGCTGCATAGCTTAAATAAGGAGCCCACTCGCGGCTGTAGTTTTCCATTTCTTCTTTTGTCGGTTTCTTTTCCAGTTGAAAATAATGCTTGATAGCATTTTGCAAGCCGATATCAGCAGCAGGAAACAGATTCGGCCTGCCTAGCCCAAATAAAAGAAAATTTTGCACCGTCCACGGGCCGATGCCGCGCACTTGAACCAATTTTTTCATAATGTCATCATCGCTCCATTCATGGAAGGCCTGAAGCGGCAGTGCTCCTTCTGCAATCAGTCTGGAGGTATCAATAACATATTCCGCTTTTCTCATGCTGAATTTCAGCGCCCGCAAATCCTCATAATTCAATTTGGCTACTGTTTCCGGTTTTGGATAAAACCATACATTATCTACTTGAAACCCAAAAGTTTGCACAAAAGCGGTCGTCAACTGATAGGCAAATGATAAATTTAATTGCTGATGAATAATGCATTTCATTAAACAAGCATACGGATGAAAATCTAACACGAGCGGCGTCCCTTCATGCTCTTGAAAAAGCGGAGCAAGGTTGGTTTGCAGGAAATGATCTTGAATGGTTTTAAGCGAATTCTTCCATTGAAATATGCGTGTCAGCTCATGGATGGCTCGTTCTTTTTGTTCATCCTGTTCCCCTGATATTTCAAATACTGGGTTTTCCTTCGTTCCGATTGCTTTTACAGCGGCAACAAAAGGTTCTTCTTTTTCACTATAAAGAGGAACAAGGACGGTTCGCTTGTGCACGTCCACCTTGTTCAACGGATCAAGTGAAAGGCGCTCTAACACGCGGTCGAAGTCATACGGCGGCGCCGCTTTTATCGTCACATTCCACATGTTTTTACCGACCTTTATCGTATTTTTTCGGAGCTATTATATCACATAATCCGCTTCTATTAATAAAGAAATGGACTTTCAAACATTTTCTCCATCACTAGATCGTCTAAGCTTTTAAAAGTATAGCCTTGCTGTTTTAAAGTTTTAATCGCTTCATCAAGCGCATCAGCGTTGTCTTTTGATACGGTGTGCAGCAAAATGATCGCGCCCGGATGAATTTGATTGATAATGTTGTCGTATGCATATCGCCAGCCTTTTTGTTCATTCACCTTCCAGTCGACAAATGCAAGCGACCAAAAAATATTGCGATAACCGTATTTTTCGGACAATGCAAGTGTGCGTTCGCTAAAAATGCCCCTTGGCGGTCTCACATATACTGTTCCTTCTTGGCCTGTAAGCTCCTTTACTTTGTCGCTGACGGCATCAAGCTCCTTCTTTATTTTATCAGCACTTATTGTCGTCATATCAGGGTGGCTCCATGAATGATTGCCGACAATATGCCCTTCCTTCACCATTCTCTTTACAAGATCAGGGGCTGTTTTTAAATAATGGCCTGTTACAAAAAACGTCGCATGTACATCGTGCTTTTTCAGTACGTCCAAAATTTTCGATGTATAGCCGTTTTCATAGCCATTATCAAACGTTAAATAAATCTCTTTTTTGCTGGGATCTCCTAAATAAAACGCTCCATATTTATTTAAAAGTTCATTCCATTCTTTCCCGGCATCAGGAGGCTGATGATTATTGTTTTTTTGAAAACCCCAATGAATCGGGTGATTGCTGACAGCAGCAGAGGCGCAGCTAAAAAAAGAAAAAAATAACAAGACAGAGCAATATAAAATCCGGAAATAATTCAAGCTGTGAATCTCCTTTCCATTATTTTTACTATTAGTCTTTATCCGTTTTTAGGAATTATGCTCCATCTTGATTTCAAAAAAATACCATAGCCAATCATCTGGCTATGGCATTGAGTTTAATATTTAGCTAAATACCGGCTCTTTAAATTGAGAAAGCTTTTCTAATGACGATTTTTCAATGTCTTCATGCAGGCTGTTGCCGTGTGAATCCATTGTGACAACGGCCGTGAAGTCTTTTACGCGCAAATGCCACATAGCTTCTGGAATTCCAAACTCCAGCAAGTCAACACCTTCAACCGCTTCGATGCAATCCGCATAATATTGAGCAGCACCGCCAATCGCATTCAAGTATACTCCGCCATGCTCTTTTAAAGCTTGCAGCGTTTTTTGCCCCATGCCGCCTTTGCCCATTACCGCACGGATGCCAAATTTTTTCATAATATCCCCTTGATAAGGCTCTTCGCGAATGGAAGTGGTCGGCCCGGCCGCTTTCACTTCCCAATTGCCGTTTTCATCTTTTAACATGACAGGTCCGCAGTGGTAAATAATTTGACCGTTTAAATCAACCGGCGCATCATGATCCATTAAATATTTATGGATGGCATCCCTTCCTGTGTAAATGATTCCGTTGATGCGAACAACGTCGCCGACTTTCAGCTGGCGGATTTGTTCTTCTGTAATTGGCGCTTGCAGCGTGATGACACGTCTTTCAGAGTCCGTTGATGCTAAATGTTCTTCTTGTGCAGCATTTTCTTGAAAATCAACATCTTCTCCATCTTGATAAAGCCATTTTATGATTTCACCCGTATTTGGATCGATATGCACACCTAAACGGCGGAATGCCCAGCAGTTGTATGCGACAGAAACAAAAAAGCTCGCAGGGATTCTGTGCATTGCGCCGACTTTGCAGCCTAATAAAGTGGTTTCCCCGCCAAATCCCATCGTTCCGATGCCAAGCTTGTTCGCATTTTCCATAATATATTCTTCCAATTGCCGCAATTCTTCGTTCGGATTTACGTCATCGACTTCGCGGAATAATTGTTCTTTCGCTAAATCGTACCCCGATGAACGGTCTCCACCGATTCCAACTCCAATGAATCCTGCGCTGCATCCTTGGCCTTGTGCTTGATATACCGCATGCAAAATACATTTGCGGATTCCATCCAAATCCCTGCCGGCTCTTCCCAATCCTTCTAGTTCGCACGGCAGGCTGTATTGAATATTTTTGTTTTCGCAGCCGCCGCCTTTTAATATTAAGCGAACATCGATATAATCTTTTTCCCATTGTTCAAATTTTACGACTGGAAGCCCTTCGCCCAAGTTATCGCCGGAATTTTCTCCAGTGAGCGAATCGACCGAGTTCGGGCGAAGCTTCCCGTCCTTCGTCGCTTGAGCGATCGCTTTTTTTATTGTTTCCTTTATTTGAATTTGATTGATACCGACTGGCAC
Organism: Aeribacillus sp. FSL M8-0235; assembly: GCF_038000355.1. Taxonomy (NCBI): domain Bacteria; kingdom Bacillati; phylum Bacillota; class Bacilli; order Caryophanales; family Bacillaceae; genus Aeribacillus; species Aeribacillus sp. FSL M8-0235. The sequence goes on from NZ_JBBOBW010000001.1 coordinate 3,216,698, forward strand.
TTTAATTTTAAATGTCGGCAATCCGGTATCTTGGCAGATCGGCGATACATTTTCATCTGCCATTTTAATATTTTCGGTTATCGTGGCAAGCGACATCGCAGCTCTTGTACCAGCATTTTCACGCTGCTTCGCCTTCAAAATAGCGCGGCGGACATCCTTCGGCAATTTTGTAGACGTTTCCACAATTAATTGATACATACTCTCATATAATTTTTCCATCCCGCTTATCCCCCTTACATTCAGTCAAAAAACTCCCACTTAACACAATTTTTATTATACTTCTTTTAATTTTGATTGGAAAGGCATTCACGTGCTGATCATTTTTTTAGGGGGATAAGGAGAGTGTTTCAACATTCATTGCAGCAGTTAAAAAAGATTCAGCTTGCGAATTCTATCAACCGCTTCTAAAAGCCTGCTCTCATCAACTAATAAACCAACGCGTATGTATCCTTCTCCATATTGCCCGAAGCCGTTTCCTGGCGCAACGGCGACATCTGCTTTTTCAAGCAAATAATCGGCAAACTCTTCGCTAGTAAATCCTTTCGGAACAGGGAGCCAGGCAAAAAATGATCCTTTCGGAGCTTGAGCGTTCCAGCCAATTTGCCGAATAGCATTGATAAACGTATTTCGGCGTTTTTCATAAAGGGAGACAAGCTCCTCTACACACGACTGATCGCCTGTTAATGCGGCAGCTGCTGCTAATTGTATTGCTGGAAAAAGGCTGCAATATAAGTGATCTTGAATAAGATTAATACTTTCAATGATATTCTGGTTCCCTACAGCAAATCCAACGCGCCAGCCGGCCATATTGTAGGTTTTCGACAATGTGTACATTTCAATGCCGATGTCCTTAGCTCCTTCCGCTTCAAGAAGGCTGGTCGGTTTTTTGCCGTCAAAGCCGATCGCACCGTACGCAAAATCATGGACAACGGAAATTCGATGCTTCTTTGCAAACGTAACCGTTTCCTCAAAAAACTTAAGATCGGCCGTTGCTCCTGTCGGATTGTTCGGGTAGTTTAAATACATCAATTTTGCCGCTTCTTTATCCTCCAACGAAATGGCGTTGTAATCAGGTAAAAACTGATTTTCTGCCAACAGCGGGAACGTTTTAAATTGAGCCCCGGCTAAAACAACGCCTGATAAATAGTCTGGATAACCCGGGTCGGGCAATAGCATTAGATCTCCTTCATTTAATAGGCACATCGGCAATTCAACAAGTCCAGTTTTCGTACCGAATAAAATCGCCACTTCTTTTTCTGGATCTATATCGACTCCGTATTGTTTCTTATAATATTCACTAGCCGCATGTTTTAGCTCGATCAGACCTGAAAATGGTGAATATCTATGTGTTTTCGGGTCTTCTGCTGCGGTTTGCAGCGCTTTGACGATATGCGGGGGAGTCGGCTGGTCAGGATTTCCTTGTCCTAAATTAATAATATCTCTTCCTTCGGCTACAGCGTTATTCACTTTTTTCACAAGGGCAGAGAAAAATTGTGTTGGAAGCTTTTTTAAACGTTCTGAAATCTCCACTCTAATCCACCTTTTTTTATAAAAATAGTTGAAATTATCATAAAAATTCTATAGTCTTTATATAAAAATGTCTAGGGGCTGAAAATCATGAAAGTTGCTTGTATACAAATGAATATCATTTTAGGCGAACCGGACCAAAACTATGAAATCGCTCAAAAAAATATAATAGAAGCAGCAAGCCATCAAGCGGATACAATTGTTTTGCCTGAAATGTGGAATACAGGATACGCCCTTGATCAGCTTGATGAGCTTGCAGACAAAAATGGAGAAAAAACAATTGAGCTGCTGACATCCCTTGCTAAAACATATCATATCAATATTGTCGGCGGTTCAGTTGCAACGAAAAAAAACGGACAATTTTTTAATACCATGTACGTTGTCGACCGATTCGGAAATATCACCGCTGAATACGACAAAGCCCATCTGTTTAAATTGATGGATGAGCATAAATTTATGAGTGCCGGCCAAAAAGTAAATATATTTGAGCTGGACGGCATCACTTGCGGCGGTGTTATTTGTTATGATTTGCGTTTTCCGGAATGGATTCGCACCCATGCATTAAAAGGTGCAAACATTATGTTCATTCCTGCCGAATGGCCGAAAAAGCGAATTGACCATTGGCAATTGCTTCTCAAAGCACGGGCAGTTGAAAATCAAATGTTTGTTGTAGCAGTAAACCGGGTCGGAGCGGATCAAAATAATGAATTTAATGGACACTCAATGGTCATTGCCCCTTGGGGCGAGCTTCTTGTTCATGATCAAACAGATGAAGGAATTTTTTACGCCCAACTGGATCTTCAAGAAATTGACCGTGTAAGAAAAACCATTCCTATTTTTCAAGACAGACGTCCGGAATTATATTTCGAATCAGTAGCATTGCATTAAGTTAATTTTAATTTGTCAAGCCCAATTTTATGTTAAATTTCATCTTTTTGGATATAAAAAAACTCCTTATAATTAGGATTGGCAGTCCTATCCAAATCCTAAGAATAAGGAGAAACCATTATGGATAAGAATACCACAGAATCCACAATAAATGAACTATTTAAAGAGATCGATCCAATAACTTTTTCAAAACTAATTAATGTGATTGACGTTGACAAATACATTAAAAAATTAACAGCGTATAAGTTTTTACAACTTTGTATCATCGCTCAGATAAATGAATTGGAAAGCTTAACAAAATTGGCCAAACATTTGAAAGACAAGGAAGAGTTGCAGACATATCTGGAATTTGATGCAATTAGTACTTCGCAACTTTCTCGCAAATTAGGCCAATTATCCCCTCAACTGTTTGAAAAAGTATTTAAATATCTGGTCTTAAAGATCCAAGGGCAAATGAAAAATGCCCCGATCATCCGAAACATTGGTCGTCTTCTGGTCATTGATTCTACCACGATGAGCATGAGTTTGAGCCAATATCCATGGGCAACTTTTCGTAAGACAAAGGCTGGTGTTCGACTCCATTTAAAGGTTGTTGTAACGAAGGATATCACTGTTCCGGATCAAGGGATTATCTTACCCGCGAAACATGCCGATCGCACACAGATGGACGAACTCATTGAAATCGATCCAAATGCGATTTACTTGTTTGATCGAGGGTATGTCGATTACAAACAGTTCGACCGCTTATGCCGAGAAGGGGTGCGATTCATTACCCGGCTTAAAAAGAACGCAGAGATTGAAGTTTTATCGGAACGGATTCCCAATCCAGAACGTTTGATTTATAGGGATCAGATTGTCATTTTAGGAAATGACCGTAATCATACCAAAATGACTCATCCTCTCCGATTGATCGAAACGGTCGACAGCGAAGGGAATCCCGTGATCATCATAACCAATTGCTTTGATCTTTCTGCGGAAGAGATTGCAGATTTATACCGATATCGCTGGAAGATAGAGACCTTCTTTAAATGGATGAAACAGCACCTTAAGATAAAAAGATTTTATGGAAAAAGTCAAAATGCCGTTTACAATCAAATTTGGATCGCCCTAATCACCTATTGCTTACAGGCCATGCTCCAATTAAAAGTGAATCACGATGGTCCTTTATTAGAGATCAAGCGAACTTTACAGAATCTGCTTTTTAAAGGTTTTGACTGTTTTGTTCGCTCCCTTTTTAAAAAGCCAATTCGAACGTCCAACGGTCGGAAAAAATACGATTGGGAAAAAGATTTTGAAACCATCGTGTACCAATTTGAAGAAGGGGAGGTGGAACACCTAGACGATTTAGTTTATGATCCAATGTTTCTGTAATATATTGCCAAATTGTGGAAGTGGACTGCCGATTAAGACGTCATTGTCCTTTTAAGCTTGCTTAGAAAGATTGTATGTCTGAATATTCAGTTACATGAAATAACTGGAATTTTTATTGAGCTTGACAAACATTAAATTTTTTTATGCAACGCTACTGATTTCGAATAAAATTTTACACCCCTTAAAAGAATGTGAAAGCATTCCCTTTTAAGGGGTTTTTGTATGAAAAGGCAATTAAACGCTTTTCATGTGTTTTAAACTTTTTGTAAAGGGTGGATAGGCAATCCCTTTTTCTGTAATAATTGCCGTAATGAGTTCATGATCGGTCACGTCGAATGCCGGATTATATGTTTGCACATTTTCCGGCGCCATCGGTTTTTCATACCATTTTGTCGTGATCTCCTCTGCTTTTCTCACTTCGATCGGTATATGTTCCCCTGTCGGACAATCTAAATCGATTGTTGAAAGCGGAGCACAAACATAAAACGGGATTCCATAATATTTTGCTAAGATTGCCACTCCGGAAGTTCCAATTTTATTGGCAGTATCTCCGTTTGCGGCAACTCGATCACACCCGACTAAAACCGCTTGTACTTTTCCCTCCTTCATCACAATGGATGCCATGTTGTCACAAATTAACGTTACATCCACACCAGCTTCCTGCAATTCCCATGCAGTTAGACGTGCACCTTGAAGAAGCGGTCTTGTTTCATCTGCAAAAACTTTGAAATGGTAGCCTCTTTCTTGGCCTAAGTAGATGGGAGCTAACGCAGTCCCATACCTCGCCGTCGCAATTGTTCCTGCATTGCAATGGGTCAGAAGACCCCAGCCGGGTTTTAATAATGACAGGGCATGCTCCCCGATCGAATAACAGACTTGCTCATCCTCATTACGGATATGTTCTGCTTCTTCCTTCAGTGCGTTTTTAATTTCCTCGATGCTTTTGTCTTTTTCTACTTTGAGTCTATCCTCCATGCGATCTAAAGCCCAAAATAAATTCACTGCAGTCGGCCGCGATGAAGCCAAATACTGTTTGATTTTTTGAAAATCATCCAAAAGCTGTTCATAAGTCGACGCTTTTGATTGCTTCGTGCCTAAATAAACACCGAATGCAGCAGCAATTCCGATCGCAGGTGCTCCTCTAACCTTCAGATGGTAAATGGCCTCCCATATTTCTTCTGGAGTAGAAAGATGCAGAAATACTTTCTCATTCGGCAATAGCGTTTGGTCGAGTATGATCACCGTATTGTTTTCATCATCCAGTTGTACGGATTGAATGGCTTTTACTGCTGTCATAAAACTTTTCCCCTTCAATAAATTTGCGGACACTTTGTAATAAAACATTCACAAAGTCGTCGCCTGTACGAATGTTTGCACGTTCAAGAATAAAGGTTTTACCAGCTGTTAAACAAATTTTTTCAGCCAAAGCTCGGGATTCTTTATTTTCAATTGACGTGATGTCTTTTACATGGGCGATCCCAATAATTCTTCTGCATAATTCAAGTCCGGCAGCGGCTGAGGCATCCTCAAGGATGGAATTTATATACCATTCTTTAAAACCAGGTGCACTTGCAGTTCTTTCTTTTATATTCTCATCCCAAGCATGTAAAAATTTTTTTGTAAACAGCTCTATTACGTCTGAGATTGTTTGTTGAATATATTGCAAGTAGTCTTCCTTTGTTTCTTGATCTTCAATTGTAAAGCTTGCATTTACATAGGCGAAAATAAGGTTTGCAATCACATTCCCAATATCGAACCCAGCAGGTCCATAAAAAGCAAACTCAGGATCGATTATTTTTGTTGAATCTTCCTTTATAAAAATGGAACCGGTATGAAGGTCGCCGTGGAGGAGGGACTGTGCTTTTGTCATAAAATCAAACTTCAGTTTAGCTGTTTCCAATGCAAGCTTTGAATCATTCCAAATTTCTTCACGGATGAATTCTCTCGTTTCTGGAAATACATCATTTTGCTCACAATCGTAAAAAGGTTCTGTATACACGAGATCTTCTGTTATTTCACATAATTCTGGGTTTGTAAATTTTTGCACCAATGCTTTCTTCTCTTTATGATCGATAACGGCATCTGAAGTAAGCAATAAGGTGTTGACAAGAAACGTTGTAATATGGTCGGCAAACAAAGGAAATTTTTTATGTTTTAAAAGAGCTGTCCTCATAATTTCATGGTCAGATAGATCATCCATCACACAACAATTCATAATCGGATCATACGAATAAACCTTAGGTACAAATCCAGGCGCTAATTCCCCTTGCAGCTTCAATGCTTCGCTTTCAATCCGATTGCGATCTGGCGAAACTTTAAAGGCGTCTGAAATACGCGCAACCGGACCAGCTTGTTTAATAATGACAGACTGGTCGCTATTTTGATCAACGACACGAAATACATAATTTAAGTTGCCATCGCCAATCTCTCGACATTCCAATTCTGCGTTTTGTTCAAAAATATCGAGTTTTTTCTGTACATATTCGATGACATCTTGCTCAGTCATCGTAAAATATGTTGTAAAATCCTTCAAAAAAATTCCCTCCTCTATCTTTGTTTGTCATAAAGTGAAAAAAGAGTCTTTCATAATATCCATTCACAATATGGGGACGACATTATTACAAGACCACTTCGTCACCTGCTTGTAAAAGCCGATTTCGGCAAATGCTCCAAATGGATTCGGATTTCTAGATCCAAAGCAGCCGCCGCATCCATTAAATAGAGGGGGCTGTCTAATAAGTCGATTTTCCGGCTTATAGACGCCCCTTTAATGTTTTAGAAACGTTGATATATCAATGCTTATGATGTTTCGTTTTCAGTGGATTTTGTCTTTCTAAGACAGCCCCTTCCTAAAAATATAAATCTGCATCATTTATTCTTGATTTTCCCCATCCCGCCATAATACTTGATAAATTATCTGTGTTTACTTGGTTTTCAAGTGAAACTATATCCTCTTGTAACATAAGACAAGCCTATTTTTGTGTTGCTCTTTTAGCTGCAAGCTTCTTCGCAAAAATGTGTAAACCTATTAAAACCGGGCCAGCAGCCGCTGTGGTATTTTCATAGTTTCTTTGCATTCAGGAACATTGTTCACTGAGCTGGATGAATTGTGTATCCGAAGAGCAGCAAGTTATATGAAAAAGATGATGTTAAGCTTGCAACTGTGAATGTTTAAAGCCGCTTTTTCATAAATTTTTTGTAAACTTAATTTACTTCTTCTTTTTCGTAAACTGGCACCCAGCCTTCTTCTGTCACAAAGATGCGGATCGCAACAACTTTTCGGTCATCAGCTAATGTGAAATAGTGGCGTCTGCCCTCTGGAACAGAAATAAGGTCTCCCGGATTAAGATGCACTTCAAAAAATTTCCCGTCCTGTCCTTGAATAACAAAAATTCCATGGCCGCTTACAATAAAGCGCACTTCATCATCTGTATGATGATGTTCACGCTGAAAATTTTTCAGCAGCTCTTCAAGGTTTGGCGTATGATCTGCTAAAGAAATGACATCCCAAGCTTTGTAGCCGCGTCTTGCTGAAATATCTTTAATTTCATTTTCAAAAGATTGTAAAATCGTTTGTTTTTCCTCATCATTTAAAAGATATTTCTCTTTTAAATGCTCTGGTAATTTGGCAATATCCCATTGCTCGTAAATAACACCTTGTTGATTTAAAAATGAAATCACTTCCTCTTGATTGCTGATAACTTCGTTTGTTCCTTGAATTTTAATCGTTGTCATGTAAAATACCTCCTTAAAATGTTTAATTATTTAAAGCTCCTGTACTCGCAAGGAGACCGGCTTTTGCTTGAATAAGAGCAAGCTGATACTGAAATAAAAATTCACAAGCTTCTAAAATTTTCTTCGCTTCAAAGCCATCTTTTCCCCATACAGTAATTCCGTGGTTGCGAATAAGAACTGCCCCTTTATCCTCCTTCACGAAATCGCCCAAAGTGCTTGCTAATGTAGGAATATGGGCATAATTATAAATAATCGGAATCTGTAATTCTGCATCTTCCTCCCAGCGGTCAAACGCTTTTATCAGTTCTTGTCCTTGAAATACAATTTTCCCAGCGTCACCATAAAGTTCGGAGATGACATTATTTGCAACCGTATGTACATGCAGGCTGCAGCCGGCTTTGCTTCTTTTATATATTTCGCAATGCAATAGCGTTTCTGCCGAAGGCTTCAGCTGTGTTGCGCCTACAGGATTTCCTTCTCCATCTACAAGCAAAAAATCTTCCTTCGTTTTTTTTCGTTTATCTTTGCCGCTTGCGGTCACAAGAAACTGAAGCGGGGAATCTTGAACTTTTATGGCTAAATTGCCGCTTGTCCCCATAAACCAATCCCTCGCAGCAAGCTCCTCTTTAATCTCCGCAAGCTCATGAACACGAGTTAAAACGACACTCATTTTGCGCCACCTTTTTCTTCTATGAAATTTGTTTTGTTTATTGTCTTCTCTAAAATGTCAATACAGTCGTAAAATGTTTCGAAAGATTGATAAGGAATAGAAAATTCTTGACATTTTTTTGATAAATAATCACGTGCAATAACTGTATCTGCAATCTTCGCGGCTTCTAAATCTGTGACGGAATCCCCGATGATGATGGAATGAGTGTCAGCATTTGCAATTTGCCGAATAATTGTCGGTTTGCAGCACCCACAATTTTGGTTGGGACACTTTTCATCACACGTATAAGGCCAATGAATGGTGATCGTTTCTCCGCTAAAATCCGCTTTATTGCAAAACAGTGCGGTAATAGAATCAAAAGGCTGCAACAGCGGTTTAATAAAAAAATCGATTCCGCCGCTGACAATGTATAAAGGAATGTTCATGTTTTTCGCATAATGAACAAAGTCGTGAAATCCTTCCCTTATTTCTGCAGTTTCTAAAATATAGTGAATGATGTCACCCTTTAAAGAAGATGGAAGAAGTGCAAACATCTTGCCGACTCCTTCCTGAATACTAATCGACTGGGAAAGGACGCCATCCTTCAATTGCTCCCACTCTTTTGGAGCGAAACGCTTCATGATGCTAACGATGTTATCTTTTTTTGTCACCGTTCCATCAAAATCACAAAATATTACTGGCTTCAATTGGACGGTGCCTCCTTCCATCCCCAGAGACGAATTGCTTCTTGTAATTCTATGTCTTCAGCTGCTTCATTAAGGGGAACACCCCGGGAAACAGCGTCAACTGCCTGACGGAAAGCTTTTCCTCCGCCTTTAGCACCTTGCGGGTGACCGTGAACACCGCCTCCTGCATTAATGACACAATCTTTTCCAAAATCATGAATTAAAATGGGAACAAGACCCGGGTGAATGCCAGCAGATGGAACAGGAAAAACTGGTTTTAAAACTGATTCCTTCACCAATTCTTCTTTCACGTTTAAAACTTTGTCACGCTCCAATGCAACGCTGCCATATGGTGAAGGGAACAACGAAAAATCTGCTCCAGCAATTCTTATCAATTTTCCAAGCAATAAGGAATGAGAGAGCCCATATTTTTCGGATGAAGTAAACGATCCGCTAAACGCCGGATGAGCCATAATCGGGAGGGCGATTTCATCATCTTCCCTTAATGCTTGCAGCACATCGAGGCCATATGTAAAAACATTAAATAGCAAAATATCGGCACCTAATTCTTTTGCTTTTCTTGCCTTATCTTTCAATTCAAATGTTTTTCCCGTCAAATTGACCGCATACAAAGTTCGGTGCCCTTTTTCTTGATACACGTTATCAAGAACTTTTTTGCCTTCCTTTATTCTTGTTTCAAATGATGTGAGCGAATTTTCAAAAAGTATTTCGTCATCCTTTACTAAGTCGACGCCCCCGAGAGCCTGCTCCCGCAATTGGGCAAGAAGGTAATCCATATCACGTCCAATTACACCTTTAAAGATGCTCATCACTAACGGTCTGTCGTAAACGCCAAGTTTTTCTCGTAACCCCTGAATTCCAAATCGAGGACCTGGAAAATACCGAAAGATCTCATCGTCAAACTGCAAATCTAGTAATTTTATTTCTCCATCTAGTGATAATTTTCCAAAAGTTGTCGTTAAGATAGCAGGAATGTCTTTAGAAAAGTTTTCTCCCGGAAAGCGAATGTGAAGCTGTGCAATCGTTTTGCCGGAGGATGGATCCTCGCCTGTTTCTTTTATCTCAACCACTTGTCCTTTATGCTTTTTTAACTGCTCTTGCACTAAAAGAGGAAGGTCAGTCCACGAACCTACCGTTAATCCAAGAGCAATGCCTTCTGCTTTTTTTTCTAAATCTTCTCGTTTCGCAATGATTTGGTATACTGCTGTTACGTGACCCATTTTTTCAATCCTCTTCATTCAGATTTTTTTATATAAATAAAACCTCTTCAATAAGAAGAGGTTTTTTGTCAAAACAACTTCTTATCTTTCAACATCTCTGTTGGGAGAATTAGCACCGTGCTCATCATATGAGTCGGTTGCCGGGCTTCATTGGGCTCATCCCTCCACCTGCTCTTGATAAGAGTTTTATTATTAACTTTATAATTCTTATTCGGTTACTTGGATTATGCCACTATCCTTCCCCTCTGTCAACACTTTTTTACATCATATTCGATTCAAATTCGCTTACATTTTTCTGATGGCATGCTACAATTATTTAATGGTGCAGTTTACAATTTGAGGTATTTACCGGAACTTGAGGTTGAGCCAAAACAGGAAAGCCTAAAAAAAGAGGACGAAAAAAGAAGGTACAACATCTTTTTAACGTCTTCCGATCGCATCATGCTAGATTACTAGACTTAGAAAAACTGGTTGAATTACGCAATTATAACGTTACTGGTTATCGTGAGACAATTTGTTTCTTGTACCGTTATTGGTTATGTTGCTTTTTGAATGATCCAGAAGAAGCCTTAAAACAAACGCTAACGTTTAATTTACAGTTTAATGAGCCTTTAAGAAGATCCACCAGAAGCGCTGAAAAGGCCTATTATGCACGGAATAACGAAGAAGCAAACCGAATAGCCAGAGAAAAAGGGTATCCTGGCGCTGGATATAATATCAGCAATAAAAAATTAATTGAATGGTTAGATATAACAGAGGACGAACAACGCCATTTAAGCACGATTATAGATGCGAATGAAAAGCGGAGAAGGAAACAAAAACGCCGGGAAATGGGCGTAAAAAGCCGTGAGGAGTATTTAAAAGAACAGCGCAATAAAACGGATAAGAACTTAGAAAAACTTAGACAAGCAATTGAGTTGAATCCTGATTTCTCGAATTACAAATTAGCTAAATTGCTAGGAATAAGTGAATCGTATGTAAGGAAAGGATGTTATATGTTATTTACTGGAACGGATGATTTAATTAAAAACGAGGATCGATCAATTAAAGAACATGATGTTTTATATTCTAGAATTAAACCTTTATCTTCACAAAAAATGGAAGGGTTAGTGGTGTACTTTCAACCCCATTGATGAAATTAAACCGTTTCTCAACTGAACAATTAATAGAAGTTTCATATAAAGTTAGGGAAATCCACGGTATGGTACACAAATGGATACCAGAGACAGTTATTGATGATACATTTATTAAGCAATATGTTGAATCATTTACTGTTGCCTTTGAACAGGAAATCACTGTACTTCCAAGGACATTTTTACGTGAATTTATATTCGTATTAGACGCTGCAAAAGAGGGGAACGATGTCCATTCTCTTCCATCTTGCCCTTATTGGAATGGGGGCGATACTTTTTTCTGATAATGGAATAAATGCCTGCAGCCTTCATCAAATGCTGAACCCGTTTCAGTCTGACTTTGAGCCATTCTTTTTCAAGCATATGGTGGATCTTCGGTTCTCCGTATCTCTGCTTGCTTTCCGTATGGATTTTTCGTATTCTGTCTGTCAGCTCCCGGTTTTCCGTTTTGTTTTTGATTCTGTTTTTTGTTTGGATTGATAGTAGGTACTTCTCGGCACGCCAAGGACCGTACACATGGTTTTAAGGTCATAATGGTGTCTGGCTCTTATCTCGTCAATCATGGATATAACAGTGGTTTGAATCTACTTCTTTGCGAATATGACCATAGCTTTTTTAAAAATTTCGTTTTCCTCTTTCAGCCGATGCAATTCTTTTTGCAGGTTCAGAAATTCTTTCGGGGTAAAAGAGCCCCCGTCATCCACCTTAACCGGTTTTTGTTTTCTGATCCATTTGTAGAATGTCGTTTCAGACAGGCCATATTCGATCAAGATCTGTTTTACTAGTGTTCCAGTTTGATAAAGCTCAACCACCATTTCCTTAAATTCAGCATGATAACGTTTACGTTTTTCGCTTGTGTTACCTATATCAGGACACATCCCTTCGTTAATATTATATTTCACTAAAGGGTGTCCATGAAACTATACTAGCATCAGTAGTTATATTATTTAAAAAGATTCTTAATCCAATTTCTGTCTGACACATGTAATAAGCTCAACACTCTTGATGCGACTAAGTCAAAATCTTCTTCATTCTTTGCATCCTCATAGTTAAACCAAGTTTCATTGAAATCTTTTATATTTTCTGTGAGTCTATATCGGTAATCTATACCTACATCGTGTGCAGTCACTTTACTTGGCGGAATTTTTTCTCCCCAACTCGTTGTTACTCCTTCAATTGGGCAAATAGCTAAAACTACAACAAAAGATCCACCATAACGATTAAACTGAAAAGTTATTAAGTCAATATTATCTTCATTTTTCCTTCTAAAATGTGGAAATGATCCTTTAAAACCATGTTCTCTTAAATAAGGAACAACAATCTTTTTTAATGCATTAGTCATATTTAGACGGTCATTGGAAGCCATATTTAGTATTCCTCCAAAAATTCATTTTGTCTTTTATATCTTAATTATATATTATTATTAAAAGAAAGGGGTTCCCATGTGATTCAAAACGAACTAGTACACTTAAAATTCACAATTCTAATTTTAGTGACCTCTAGTCTAAATATTATTTACTGTAGATGAGCAATTTTCATAACAATAATTACCATACCAAAAGAGACAAACAGGGTATCCCTTATGCCACATGGAGCTGTTTTTTGACAACATCAATGGGAATATCTTGCTTCGCTGCATGGTAAATGAACTCGACGAGACTATGCCCTTTCTTCGTTCGGAGAAGATCAAGCCCAGTAGAGAAATCCCGGTTGGACTCGACCATACTGTACACATAAGCGAGTTGCACCAAGATCCAATACCGTTTCACCGCCCGACGTTGACGAACGCGGTACCCATCGAGCTTCAGCTGGTCTTTCGCTTGTCGAAAAAAGCATTCGATCGACCAACGCTGGGCATAGTAGCGCAAGATCTCTTCATCGCTTAGCTCCCGGTCGGTGCTCAAGACGCAGTGAAGATGTTCAGGTGTCATCGGCTGATCGGCTTTCCAAGCCAACAACACAACGGCATCATCGAGACCTTTCAGCGCTCCCTCGTAGCGATACACGCGATAACGCTCTTCTCCCACCGTGACGAGATGGGTGTCGTTCGGTTCGATATAGCGGGCAAACTGTTTGGCTTGGATGGCGATGCCTTTTGGATAAAGAACCCGATTCGTCTTGAGCATCGCAATGACGTGGAATCCTTTTTTCAGGCAGGCTTCCACGAGTGTTTTCGATGGGTACCAAGAATCCATCAGCACATAAACAGAACCGTGCACATCCAAAGAAGAAAGCATCTCGATGGCCCATTGACCCTTGCTTTTCCCATCCGCCTTGTCGTAGAGGCGGAACGCAAAGGGAAAAGCCTGGGTCATCGTATGAACCATGAGCCAAACAAGAGAATGTCCCCAGATCGACTTTTTCTCTGTGTGAGAATAGTGCCAATCACACCCTTGAATGGCGTGCGTTGCCCGTGACGAAGGCTTGATTTTTTGGCAAATCGTATCATCGATCGAAACAAAAAGGGGTTGATTTTTCTGTTTGGCGATCCGTTCGACACGATGAAGCATCCATTGCTGGAGTTTGCGAAGCAGCGTCTCTTCATCCCAAGGGCTTTTCGTGAAAAAATGGCTGAGTGTCGTTCGATGATTGGGGTGAAAGCTCCAATGATGAAGATCGGTCAACGTTCCAGAAAAGCCTTTCGTGATCATCGCATCCACGATATGAACGAGATGCTTCATGACAGGTTTTGAAAAATAAAGTGCCAACCCCAACATCGTGAAAAACTTGTGGATTCCTTGATGATGTGCTAATCTATTCATGAGACATGAACCTCCTTGTGTGAATGGTTTGTTGGCACATCTATTCTAACCAAGGAATCGGGTTCATGTCTCCTTTTTTGTTTCGATGTAAATTTATGTTAGTGATTTTGCTCATCTACAGTATATAAATTAAACTCGATTAATAGTTCAAAAGTACTGAATGTTTTATTTACATTAAATTTTTTAGTTATATATTCAATTTTCGCAGTGAAAAATTTATGAATTTCAAAGACCATCGAGGATCGTTCTAGAAATTCTGCTTTCCAACGACTGACCATGACTGGGCTTAATTCATATTTGGCGGCTATTTCATTGATGGTTTGCTCTTCACGCAACACCTTAAGAACCACCTTAGCTTTAAATTCTGCGGTATATCAGTTTCTTTTTTTCATGGTATCATTATAACTTATTTATTACGCTCATGTGTCTCACCTTATGGGAGCATTATAAGTACTCTTAATAGACAAATTGAAAAGACTCAAATATATCTTTATTATTTGGTCTAAGAGGAGGTGTCCAATAAGTTAGAGCGTTTTACTTTTTAACAAAAATAAGGAAATTTATGTGAAAATTAAACATTTGATAGGAGGAACCTATTTTTATGATTAATTTTTGGAATAAAGTTACTAAATACAAAGAAGCACGTTATGCTGCAGGAATGAATTTTGATCTTGAAGAGATAGAACCCTTTTTAAACCATTTATCAAACTCAATTTTAGATTCAGGCTTGACTCAAGAAGAAATCAACATGATTCTATCTGAAATAGATAAAATGAATGAAGACAATGAGATCAAAGAGTTTGGAACTTTCGATGTTATCTATAAAGGAAAGCCATCAAAAATAAGGGTTCAAGCTGAAATCCACATTGAAGATGGGGATAAAGAGTTAGTGCTATATATGTATAGTACTAAAAAATTGGTAGACGTTATAGAAAAGGAAATGCTAAAGGTGGAAGAGCAAAGGGAATTTTAAAGGTGGAAACAATTAAATTTGTTAATTAAAATCTGGATTTAATTTTAGGCTGTCGAGTTTTTCTTGACAGCCCTCCTTTTATCTAGAGTTTTAGTTTAAACATGATTTAGAAAAATTTGAATCGGCTACACTTAACTGGACAATAAAATTAAGGTCAAGTAGACTAAACACCAAATTTGGGTATACTGCTTATTAAATATAAAGGATCCGTTCTAGAAACTTTACGTGGAGTGGCGGGTATGCTAGCCTTGTCGGCGAGACAGATGAACACATCATCTGACTTCCTGGCTGGGAAAGCATGCCCGCAGAGGCTCAATGTCAAGTTTCGTCGCAAACCCACTGTTTTGGTGGTCTACTTCAAACTACCACAGTTAAGGAGAGTTTAAAAATGAGAAACAGATGAACATTCACTGTAGAATTCAAGGCTCAAATGGTCAAGCTTTATGAAAATGGGAAACTAAGAAAAGATATTATTCATGAATATGATTTAACGCCTTCAGCCTCGATATCAGCAATGTACGATGTCCTAAAACTTCCAAGAAGCACCTATTACGACAAAGCAAAAGAGCAAGATCATTCAGAAGATGAACTGGCAGCTACCATACTGGAGATCTTCCAGAAAAGCCGACATAACGATGGTACACGGAAGATTAAACACGAATTAAAGAAGCTTGGCATCACCTCAAGGCGAAGAATTGGTAGAATCATGAAAAAAGCGGGCTTGTATCAAACTATACAGTTGCCCAGTTTAAGCCCCATGTGGATAAATGCAATGAATCAAAAGTGGAAAACGTGTTGAAAAGGGAATTTGACCCACAAGAGGAATTAACAGTTGTAGTTAGCGACTTAACATACGTGAGAGTGAAAAAATGGCATTACATCTGTTTATTTGTCGATCTTTATAATCGAGAAATTATTGGCCATAGTGCAGGTTCCAACAAAGATACCTAACTCGTCTATGAAGCATTGTCGACTGTGAAAGCTGATTTGCAGCAAATTCAATTATTCCACACAAACAGAGGCAACGAATTCAAAAACAAGACCATTGATGAAGCTCTAGATACTTTTCAGATTAATCGATCGTTAAGCATGAAAGGCTGCCCCTATGACAACGCAGTAGCTGAAGCAACCTGTAAAATCATGAAGACCGGGTAAATATTTCGAAAGTGTAGAACAACTCAAAATGGAATTAGATGATTATGTTCATTGGTTTAATCATATTAGAATCCATGGAACGCTAGGGTATTTGAGCCGAATGGAGTATAAAGAGAAACACCTCAAAAAAAGTGTCTAGTTTAGTGTTGACATACCAAAAAAGTTTAAATGAGGTCGAATAGGACCTAATAGTTGGCACGATTCATTTTGATAAGTGTCTCTGGATTAAGCCGTTTAATTTACATGTTGAAAAGTTAAATCAGTTCTATATATTATGTGGGGGAGTGTTTATGAAAATTATATACTGTAGTTGAGCAATTTTCATTACAATAATTACCATGTAAAAAGAGACAAACGGAGTACCCCTTATGCCACATGAAGCTGTTTTTTAACGACATCAATGGGAATATCTTGTTTCGCTGCATCGTAAATAAACTCCACGAGGCTATGTCCTTTCTTCTTTCGAAGGAAGTCAAGCCCGGTAGAGAAATCGCTGTTGGATTCGACCATACTGTACACATAAGCGAGTTGCACCAAGATCCAATACCGTTTCACCGCCCGACGTTGACGAACGCGGTACCCATCGAGCTTCAGCTGGTCTTTCGCTTGTCGAAAAAAGCATTCGATCGACCAACGCTGGGCATAGTAGCGCAAGATCTCTTCATCGCTTAGCTCCCGGTCGGTGCTCAAGACGCAGTGAAGATGTTCAGGTGTCATCGGCTGATCGGCTTTCCAAGCCAACAACACAACGGCATCATCGAGACCTTTCAGCGCTCCCTCGTAGCGATACACGCGATAACGCTCTTCTCCCACCGTGACGAGATGGGTGTCGTTCGGTTCGATATAGCGGGCAAACTGTTTGGCTTGGATGGCGATGCCTTTTGGATAAAGAACCCGATTCGTCTTGAGCATCGCAATGACGTGGAATCCTTTTTTCAGGCAGGCTTCCACGAGTGTTTTCGATGGGTACCAAGAATCCATCAGCACATAAACAGAACCGTGCACATCCAAAGAAGAAAGCATCTCGATGGCCCATTGACCCTTGCTTTTCCCATCCGCCTTGTCGTAGAGGCGAAACGCAAAGGGAAAGGCTTGCGTCATCGTATGAACCATGAGCCAGACGAGAGAGTGTCCCCAAATCGACTTTTTGTCCGCGTGAGAATAATGCCAATTACACCCTTCAATAGCGTGTTTCGCCTGTGACGAAGGCTTCGTTTTTCGGCAGATCGTATCATCGATCGAAACAAAAATGGGGTGATTCTTTCGCTTGGCCGTTCGTTCCACATGACGAAGCATCCACTGCTGGAGTTTGCGAAGCAAGATTTCTTCATCCCAAGGGCTTTTCGTGAAAAAATGGCTCAGTGTCGTTCGATGGTTGGGATGAAAGCTCTCATGATGCAGATCGGTCAAGGTTCCCACAAATCCTTTCGTTGTCAGCGCATCGATAATATGAACGAGATGCTTCATGACCGGCTTAGAGAAATAAAGGGCCAGCCCCAACATTGCGAAAAACTTGTCGATTCCTTGGTGATGTGGTAGTCTATTCATGAGACATGAACCTCCTTGAGAATGGTTTGGTGACACATCTATTCTAATCAAGGAATCGGGTTCATGTCTCCTTTTTTGTTCGGATGTAAATTTATGTTAGTGAATTTGCTCATCTACAGTTATATATTCTATTCTTAGCGATCTGATTTACCTAATAGTACAATATAGAGGATTCATAGAATCGTGTTTATCTTTAGCAATTAAGAATCTGAGAATTCAAAAGATTTTTACTTAGATTCAAATTTGGATAGAGACACAAAAGAAGAATTAGGTACTCCTGATATCGTGAATACTATTTTAATGTTAGACTAAAAAGTAGACACAGATTATTATAGTAATAATAGACTGAAAAATGAGGTGTCTACATGACAAAAAAACAAAGGCGGTACGAGGAAGACTTTAAGCGTCAAACTGTTCGTTATATTTTGGAGGAAGCGAAATCCGTTGCACAAGTGGCTCGTGAGCTCAAAATTAACGAAAATACTCTTCACGGCTGGATGAAAAAATATAAGCAAGAACCTGAAATAACAGAAACCCAAACGTTTCAATCCGAAGACCACGAAGTTCGTGAACTGAAGAAACGTATTCGGGATCTGGAGGAGGAAAACTCCATCTTAAAAAAGGCGATGCACTTCTTCGCGAAAGACCATCGGTAAAATATTCATTTATCCATGAGCATCGCTTCGATTACCGATTGGAGAAGATGTGCGAAGTATTGAAAGTTTCTCGAAGCGGTTATTATAAATGGCGTGATCGTCCCAAAAGTGCTAGACAAGAGTGTCGAGAAGAATTGACGCAGGAAGTGCGTCGTGTGTATATCGAATCTCGCCAACTGTATGGGAGTCCAAAGGTTGCCAAAAAGCTTAATCATGAAGGCATTAAGGTTTCACAGAAGACGGTTTCCCGCATAATGAACAAAGAGGGAATGAAGTCTCGTACCGTGAAAAAACATAAGGCTACCACTAACTCAAAACATAACCATCCGGTCCACGAAAATGTCTTAAACCAACATTTTACTGTTACGAAACCAAATGAAGTATGGGTAGCTGATATCACATACATTCCAACGGATGAAGGTTGGCTTTATCTAGCTAGTATGATGGATTTGTATTCAAGGAAAATAGTCGGCT
The DNA here is from genome assembly GCF_038000355.1 of Aeribacillus sp. FSL M8-0235. Classification (NCBI taxonomy): domain Bacteria; kingdom Bacillati; phylum Bacillota; class Bacilli; order Caryophanales; family Bacillaceae; genus Aeribacillus; species Aeribacillus sp. FSL M8-0235. Next base: position 3,235,496 of record NZ_JBBOBW010000001.1, read on the forward strand.
GGCATATAGACTGTTCCATGAAAAAGGAGCTAGTGTTAAGTGCTTTAAAGCAAGCCTATCAGCGTCAACAACCACAGGGTTCTATCCTCCATCATTCTGATCGAGGGAGTCAATATGCTTCAAATGACTATCAAGCTAAGCTAATGGAATACGGAATGAAATGTAGCATGAGCCGCAAAGGAAATTGTTATGACAACGCTTGTATTGAATCATTTCATAGGATAATAAAAAAAGAACTAATCTATCAGACTCGTTATAAAACAAAAAAGAGCATATTTGAGCATATAGAAATATTTTACAACAATAAACGTATTCACTCCGCAACAGAGTATTTTTCGCCATCCGAATACGAACGTATGTACAATAAAAAGGGAGCTTAATGAACATATTAATAGAATAGTTAGACCCGAAAATTTACCTTTTAAAAATAATTAGGACAACGTCGTAATTATTTTTAAAAGGCCACCAAGCGATAGCGCTGTAGCTGCTAAAAAAATTTTAAATTTTTGTGTCTACTTTATTGACCTAATATCATTTTTTTTAAAATAGAAAGGGCTAAAATTTTTGTTGCTGATATAAGTATTATAAATCCAAGCTCGAAAGACAGAAAGACCCCGAATCCAATTGTGTTACTTGCGTTAGGTTATGCATCAAAAGTGTTAGGATGGGAAAGAATTATATGTATATTTAATTCAGACTATGGGACTTATGAAGATTTGCCCTTTGATTTAAAATTTAGAAGACATATAGTATATAGTCTTAATGGAAAATCTGAAGTAAGGAAGTATTTGGCTAAAATATTAACGAAAACAATTCAAGAATTATATGTAAAAGGAATGTTAGATGATGAATTAAACGACTTCTTAAAAGTTCAGGTAGACACACAAATATTATCGCTCCTCAATAGTATTTATAAGATACTGTATGGATATATTGGTCAAAAAACATTCAGTAATTATGAAACAATATTAAATCTTGAATTAGATGATATTAAAGAATTGCTAAATAGAAAGTTTTTAGGGTTTCAAGTGTTTAAACATTATAGAGCAGTATAGAGAGAACTACGTAATATCGCAAGACATTTTCTATCGTCAGCTTATTATAAAAAGGAGCATTCCTGTTAGAAGGTTTTTCGGGGACTTGAATAAAAAAAGCCCTCTTGGTATGATTCGGGGTGTCAATCGGATGAATTGACACCTAATTTGGATACCAAGGAGGACTATACATGAATTCTATCTCAATCAAGTCACCGATCAAACGCGAGTCAGTCAAGACTTTGTGGGAATTTTTTTAGTTCGCTGAAAATAGATGTAAGTCATAGGTTAGCGAACCATTTTTTTGAATTTTATCCGTAAGCGCTTTCGGATTCTCATCCCTTGCCATGATAGACCGATATGTATACCTTTTTTTACCATTCCTTGAGTTCAGGCAGGTCATGATAGATCGGAGACCCGGAAGATTGCTGCAAATATGGCACGTTATTCCACGTGATCTCCGGCCAAAGACGGCGGACGCGTTGTTTCGCCTTGTTCACGATCGTCTGTTTGGTGGATGTCGTCGACGCCGTTTCCTCCGCCGGCTGCGACGATTCTTCTCCGAAACGACGTCCGAAAAGACGAATCCCATCCATACCGGGCAATCATTGCCTTGAAAAACGCCCCGAGTCCCTTGTCTGTCCAACTGCGGCGGTATTTCACCCGATACGCCAACTGGCTTCTCACGCTTTCCGCCCTTCCCATCGGATACATGCCCGTTGTGTCCACTCCTTGCTCCTTCAGCCATTCCCGGTAATCTCGGATACATCCCGGCATCGATTCGATCCGGTGGATCAAGGCAGCCAGCTGTTGTTCTTTCGCTTCGTCCCCCAGCGTGCCGAGGGCTCTGTTCAGTTCCACAAGCAATCCCTCTTCATCCTGCTTCGCCGGCTTTTGCCGAATCGCCTGTCACCGTGGATGGCCCGAGAGGCATTAGCGCAACTCACGCGCCACGTGGAATCGATCAAATTGGAAGCAGTCCCGTCCCTTGAAATACTCCCGGCACGCGGTAATCCATGGAGCGCCGTCCCCGTTGATGACAAGAAGATCCCGATACGGATCATAGGCATATTCGTTCATCAAAAATTCCTCGAAGCCTTCCCACACCTCCCTCTTGCCCTCATGGACGTAATGGCGCTGATTCACGAATTCGATCCGTAAGCCGTTGCGCTTCCACCCTTCGTGAACGATCAGGATTTGTCTTCCTTGGCCCGTTTTCTCTTCCCTTGGCGAGAGACAAACAGTCCATCGGCCTCCCACAAACAGCATCCGTCCATATTGCTGGTCAACCGGGCAGTGCAGCGGAGCTTCGGCTTCGAGCACCAACTGGCGGATCGCCTCATGGCTTATCACCGGATACCCGACCATCTGGGCAAGCGTACAAGCCGCTTTGCGATAAGAAGAGCACTCCACAACCAATCCCACCGCCGTTTCTTCTAGACAAGGACTGATTGACTGCGATCCATCAAACGCTAGAAGGGAGTCAAGCAAAAACGTGTAACGGTTTTGTTCTCGGTCTAAATAGTAGTTTCGCTCAAAGGTGACTTCGCCAAACAGGGTTTGAATCGTGGAGCGTCGTTTGTCTTTCAAGTGGTACCGGCGCTTGTCCCGGGTTTCCGCCAATTGTCGGTCGATGTCCTCCAACAAAGCCGTAAACAGTTCGGCGAAGGCGTTTTGCAGGGCTCGAAACAAATCAAGTTCGATCTCTTTCCATGTCAACGAATTTGTGGTAAGATGTTGTTGAATATTCATGGGACTCTCTCCTCCTGTTTGATAGTGTGGTCAATCATCTTATCAGGGAGAGAGTCCTTTTTTCATGTTCCTGCTTGGGATCCTACCGCGCTTTCGCTTGGTGACCCCGATGAGGGGATTGCGAACCTACGTTCCCATCCCCCCTCATCGGGAATTCTAAGAATTTCTCCCACAAACATTTTACGCACACCAGAAAATATTTATGGAAAATGCAAAAAGGCTAGATAACGCTAGATACCATGCATGGTTTCATCATCATAACTCTGATTGATGGATTACTGTTGCAAAGAAAAAAGAAGGTAAATTCATCCAATATCATTACAAACCACAGGAATTGGCTGAAAAACTAACAGAATGGCTCGAAGAGGATGTTTATTTTAGCTAGAATACTTTTGCCGACAAATTACGAATATAAGGCAATTAAAGTCGTTATATGTTGATTTAGATTTTTATTTGTTTAATTATAATTCGAACTGGATAATCGGCAAATTAGAATACGATTATTTTGGCCAATCGATTCCAGAGCCGAATATAATCATTTTTAGCGGTCAAGAAATGGTTTTAATTTGGCTTAAAGAGCCTGTTCCTTACAAAGCTTCACCGTTATGGCAAGCGGTACAAAATCACTTCTTAGAACAATTAAAAGAGCTAGGGGGCGACTCTAGGGCGGTTGATGCTTCAAGGGTATTCCGCATTGCTGGAAGCATTAATTCAAAAAACGGTGTAGAGGTAACAGGGCAATATCGTCATAAGGAACGTTATGTCTTGAGAACGTTAATTAAAGGAGAAATGATTTTTATGGAAACTTATACAACCCTCAAAAAGATTACTCCTTCCTATGACCCTTGGGAAGCTTATTTAGATATGAAGGAATACGGTGAATTAACATTATCAAATATAGAATTTACCACCACCACAATCTGTAATATGCGATGTGAGCATTGCGCTGTAGGATACACTTTATCTCCGAAAGATCCGGAAGGGCTGCCGCTCGATTTACTTTTAAAAAGGCTAGACGAAGTGCCGACATTGCGATCCCTTTCGATTACCGGCGGGGAGCCGATGCTTTCGATAAAATCTGTGGAAAATTATGTCGTTCCCATTTTAAAATACGCACATGAACGCGGGATACGAACCCAAATCAATTCCAATTTAACATTGGACTTGAAACGCTATGAAAAAATTATCCCGTATTTAGATGTTTTGCATATTTCCCATAACTGGGGAACAGTCGATGATTTTGTTGAAGCCGGATTTGCAATGATGAAAAAGAAGCCTCCATATAAAGAACGTGCAAAATATTTTGAACGAATCATTGAAAACTCTAGAGCTCTGGCTGAAGCGGGAGTAATTGTTTCAGCGGAGACGATGCTGAATAAACGGACGGTTCCTCATCTTGAAAAAATCCATAGACAAATTGTAGACGAAATGAAATGTCAACGCCATGAGGTGCATCCAATGTATCCAAGTGATTTCGCTAGCAATCTTGAAACGCTCAGCTTGGATGAGATACGCGAAGCAATTCATAAGCTCTTGGATATCCGCGACGAATCAGTGTGGATGCTGTTTGGAACACTCCCGTTTTACGCTTGCAGCGACAATGAGGAAGATTTAGCATTGCTGAAGCGATTGAGAGAAAGCAAAAACGTGACTGTTCGAAATGACCCTGACGGCAGATCCCGTCTCAATGTCAATATTTTTACAGGGGACATTATTGTGACAGATTTCGGCGATGTACCGCCGCTTGGAAACATCAAAAAAGATACTCTTTTATCAGCCTATGAAAAATGGATGCAATCCCCGATTGCCCAACAGCTGAATTGCCATTGTCCAAACGTAGCGTGTCTTGGACCGAATCTTTTAGTGAAAAATAGTTATTACCGAGACTTAGATTTTACAAAAAGAAAAGCGCGCATATAAATAAAAGGGCTTGGGCTTCTTTCGGCAATATATTTGCCTTTCGCCCGCCCTTTTCTATTATCTAGGCTGATTGGTAATAAGAAAGTGGAAGGATGCCCGATCCTGCACAGGAATCCATGCTCCAATGCCTTGTTGCGTAACATTTTTGACAACAATTTGCTTCTTGCTTCCCTTTAACATTAAATACACTTCTCCGTAAGTGACTTTTCCTTTTTCGTTGACAGCGGGAACGTATGCGTATAAATACCCCATTTTTTTCGGCGGGATATTATATACTTGATTTTTTTTCGTCCCGAATCCGACAATTGTTTCAAATGCTAGCGGCATTTTCGATTTCTTTGCCGCCTTCATCAGCATCATTTTTTTGACATCTTTATGATCAGAAATTCTAGCGGTTAATCCTCCTTTTACCCGTTTTTGCGCCTCCTGTTTATAGCTAATTTGAACGGGCGACTTACCGCCTCGATTGTCAAAAAAGTTTGTATTGATTTTTTGATACTCCCAATTGACTGTTGTTTCCTCAGATTCATAATTCAATGCCCACCGTCCCAAGTAAATGGCGGCTCTATATCCTATGGCGGTTGGAGAAGGTGTAATGGAAGACTCATTTAACATTTTAATTAAAACAGGATTTTCAATCGGGACGTTGGATGTTTTGATTAACTCTTTTGTTAATTCACTTGGCTGTAAATAAGGAAGATTTTGACTCGGATTTGGATACGTATTTTCTTTTGAAATATCCATCACCGATTTGGGGATAGTTGGTGCTTCAGCAAAGCTTAAGCTTGAAAAAACCGATGCAAGCATGACTGAAATAAATAACGTCATTAGCTGTTTCATGTGGTTATCTCCTTTCAAGTAGCCTTTGCTTGTAGTTTTTTCAAGCTATTTGTATTTTATCCGCAAAATATCTTCCTATAATAGATAGAAGCCTATCCCCATGATGACATAAGCAGCAAGCAAAGTAGCCCCTTCAAACCAGTTCGTATCGCCGTCATTGGAAATTACAATCATGAGCAGTACTCCTGTCGCCATGGCAATCAACTCAGGAAGTGTAAAGACGAGCGGCATTTTTTCTGAAAACAGAAGCGAAATTAATACAAGCAAAGGCGCAACAAACATGGCAATCTGCAAGGTTGATCCGATGGCGATTTCAACCGCTACATCCATTTTATTTTTGTAAGCCATAATAATCGCAGACGCATGCTCCGCTGCATTTCCAACAATGGCAACGACAATTACCCCAATAAATAATTCACTCCAGCCAAGTTCATGTGCGACCGTTTCAAACGTATGTACAAGATTTTCCGAAACATATGCAACCGCAATTGTTGCCAAAAACAAAATGATGGTTGCGATCTTGCCAGACCATTCCGGGCTTTCGTGTTCTTCGATCTGCTCCTCTTTTTTCTGATAAACTCCCCGATGGGTTACCAATTTAAAAAACAACGCGGCTAAATAGAGCCCGATCATAATGATGGAAATGCCAATGCTTAACGTCAATGTGTCCGTATCATTCATTGTTTGTGCAAACACTTCTGGAATGACAAAGGCAACAATGACCGCAAACATTAACAATCCAGAATTATGTCTTGCGTCGTATTCATTAAACTTCTGCCGCTTGTACTTTAATCCACCAACAAAAAACGATAAACCTGCAACAAGCAGCAAGTTGCCGATTACAGAACCTGTGAGAGATGCTAAAACAACTGAAATTAAACCTGCTTTTAACGCAAAGATTGAAATAATGAGCTCAACAGCGTTCCCAAAAGTTGCATTCAACAGTCCGCCAATTCGTGGACCTGCCACAATCGCCAAGCTTTCTGTCGCTCTTCCCATAAAACTGGCGAGTCCGATAATCGTTAAACAATAAATTGCAAATAGAAGCAGTGCATTCCAATGCATCAAACTGCCAATAACGGACAACGGCAATCCAACAACAACCAAGATCGATAATATACGATTGAACATAAAGCTCACCACCCATATTTAGCAATAATTTTCCCGAAAACTTTGCTTACTTATTTTAACAAAAGTTGTTTAAAATAAACATTTCCTTCTAAAAAAAGGCCGTTTACAATTATGGAAAAAAATTTGTCCGTAAAAATTATTTTTATTCTGACATAAGCAATATATTTTGACAAATCGAGCATTTTGCAAAGAGTCAGTCAAGACTTTGAGGGAACTTTTTTGATTCGCTGAAAACAGATGTAAGTCATAGGTTAGCGAACCATTTTTTTGAATTTCATCTGTAAGCGCTTTGGGACTATCATCCCTTGCCATGACAGACCGATATGCATACCTTTTTTTACCATCCCTTGAATTCAGACAGGGCATGATAGATCGGTGTCCCGGACGATTGCTGTAAATATGGAAAAATTAGAAAAGGCCATTCAAAAGATTAAAAATGAGATGAGACGTTGCAAAGAAGCGGGTTTTGTAGATGGTATTCCATTTTGGGAACAAGCGTTAAGTAAGCTACTGAAAGAGAAAAAATAAAGGTCACTTATCCATTAAGGCATTGTAATTAGTTTCATTCTTTTAAGGATTTTCGAGTTTGTTGGTATTTAGTCTACCAGTAATAAAGTTCTAGAATACTTTATTTAATGGTATTTTTATGTCAAAAAATGAAATATGTGGAACTATATCGATAAAATTAACGTCTATAAGGTGTGATAGAAATTAATATACTAAGGAGGTAATTTAATATGCGTAAAAAAATTTTACTAGGGACTTTAAGTTTATCTTTGTTAGGAAGTACATTACCATCATACTCAGCGTTTGCGGCAGAAAAACAAGAACATTAAACGTCTATTCTCAAGGATATAATGTATTGTTATCAGAAAATCTAATTCAAACAGCTGATCAATATGTTGTTGTCGAAGAAAATAAATTTGTATTGAAAGATGAGAAAAAGTTAAAGGAGATTCTTTCTGAAAGAGATTTTGAGATTGTTAACAATTTAGTATCTCAAGCTAATAATAATTTAGAGACCATCAGTGGAGCTAATACAGCGGTAGTAAGAAATATTGTTGTTGTAATGCTAAAGACGTTTCAGCTAAAACTATTAGTTACGCTAAAGCTTCTAAAGGAAAAAGAGCAATTAAATTTCATTGGTGGGGAATCGAACTGTGGTTGACTAAGACTGATGTTCGAGCCATAGTAAAAGGTGGAATTTCTGGTGGTGCAGCATATCTAGGTAGTATATTTGGAATAGCTGGCGCAGTTGCAGGAGCTGTTGTAGGAGCCATAATATCTGAGTATATAACAGGTGTCCCGATTTATGTTAAATATACTTATGGTAATAAATATCCTCCTATTGTCTTACCTCAATAAAAAGGGTTGAAAATTATGAAAAAGGCTATTATATCTGCAATTTTTGCAGGATTAGTCGTTTTAATAGGTGAGTATATATTCACAAATAGCTTAATTAAGTTATCGGTTCAAATACCCGTGTTATTAATTGGTATTGTGCTGATATATAGGCTACTGGGAAAATAGATTGATACACATTTTCGCTGTATAAAATCTTTACAACATTCCCCTGTACTGTTTTAAGTGCAGGGGAATGAAGATAATTGCTAGTAATAGTCATATCCATTTTCTCCTTTATTTTAATTACTAACTCAACTTTCGCAGATAGAAATTGGCAAATAAGCCTTGATATAACTAGGAAGGCCTGCAATCCATTGCTGTAGTTGACTTTCAATGATTTTTTTGTCATTTTATTTATCTTTTTTAGGGTATCTTGAAGAAGCTCGATCAACTGCTGTAAAGCTACAGCCCAATCCAGTTCATTGATTTCATCGCATAGTTCATAAAAGAGACCGCCAATGGTCCGATCATCCGTGTTACATTGATTTTGCCACGAGAGAACGATGTAACGAGTAAACACAATGTTGGTATGGCTGATAAGCAAGTCGAAAGAACGGCCTTGGAATTCTTCCTGAAGGCGCAACAGTGACTTAGTCGTCTTGAAAAATACTTCGATGTCCCAGCGTATTCCATAGATGCGCACGATTTCTTGTTCTGTCAGGGTACAATCGGTGCTAAGAATGGCCACCCATTCGTTTTTCTTGTTTCGGTTTTGAATGAAGACCACTTTAACTGGTATTCAATTTGCCATCACCGTGTGAATGGAACGAAGGATTCCTTTCTTTCCTTGAACCGGATTAGACAATCGATAGAGTTCTTTTAAAGAGACGGCTCTGCCCCCTACGAGATAGCGTTGATTGGTCGCTTTCACCATGCCGATCACATCAAGTCCCTGTTCCACGATTGCTTGAATGAGAGGTTGTTGAGTAAACCATGTATCCATCAAGACGTAACGGGCTCCAACCCTGCGGTCAAGGCACGCTCAAGCATAGCAGGGATTTGTTCTGGTGCTGTCTGTAATGCCTCAACACAGCATTTATCCCCTGATGTACGCTTATCTATTTTTTCTGAAATCCCATTGATTTGAGCCTTTTTGGAGCTCAATAAAGAAAAGTCAATCGGCATAACGGAGTAGCCGTCAGACCAGCCTAAAGTAAGCATACGAAAGCCTTTATAGAATCGCTTCCGGAGCGACGAGTGATCCATACAACGTGCAAGCAGTTCCACTTTCTTACTGCGATTCCGTTCAAACATCGAATCATCAATAATGAATACTTTTACCCGGTATTTATCTGTTAGGCTACTAACCTTGGCAATGACCGAGGAACTAAAGGAAAGTAGAACGGCGCCATGGTTGAGGAAACGGTAGACCGCATCCTTGACTGGCAGCTGATCCGCTTTTTTAGAGTCCAAAAGCCGGAACCAGTTCTTCTGTTGGAAAATGAGGCAAAACACCAGTTGAAACAAATAAGAACAGGTGAATCAGAGATTTTTTTGGATGGTTTGCCTTTCGAAGATGTTTCAAGATTTCCAATTCGTTGAAAACGGATTTTAGTTTATTTGGTAATTGATTATTTTGTTCCTTCTGCTCTATCATATAGAGGACACAATGTGCAAAATACTCAAATCTAAAAAATACAACAACAAGAAAAAAATGATGTCTGAAGCAGAAGCCTTTTGCCGATTACAGCTTCGGATGATTGACGGTATACTATAATGTGGTGGTTTTTGCAAACATTTCACAACGTTATCGTGCTTGGACCTTCTTCCCTTTTTAAAAATGAGGACAGCCGCATGTGTAAAGCCTGTCGATCATTTTGTAAAAAAACCCCTTTATTTTAATCAGGAAATATAGTATGATAATTTTAACGAAATGACCAAAATGTCCATTTAGTCAATCAAGAGGATGAGGAGCATGGCTATCGATCGAAAACAAAATATTATTGATGCGGCGACAAAATCTTTTTCCTTATTCGGGTATAAGGCAACGACGATAGAACAAGTGGCGAAACTCGCGAATGTAGGCAAAGGAACAATTTATACGTTTTTTAAAAGCAAAGAGGATTTGTTAGACGAAATTATTTCCTCAGTTATTGTAGAAATAAAAGAAACGGCAGAGCATGCAATGGACCCCGATCGTCCATTTCTTGAAAACGCCCATCGCGCTTTATATCGCATTGCAGAGTTTCGAAAGCAACATCCACTAACAATTAAGCTTCTCCAAGAAATTCGGGATATCGGGACTCCGGCCGTTCAAGAAGTGATGAAAAGATTGGATCGGGCGATTATCGCCTTTATCCGCGAAAAAATTGACAACGCCATAAAAAAAGGAGAAATTCGCAACTGTGATTCCGAAATCACCGCCTTTTTAATGTTAAAAATGTATATCGCCCTAAACTTTGATTGGGAAAAGGAACATGAGCCGCTGCCAAAGGAGAAAATCGCAGAATTATTTGAGCAGTATTTTTTAAAAGGATTGTCGAAATAGATAGTCCTTCTTCTTTTATCATAAAATGACTAAATGAGCAAAATGGTCAAAAGTACAAAAAAGGAAGGAGATAACCGTTGCGTGGAATCTCATTATTTTTACATGAGCTAAAAATGATTGTAGCGAATCGGAAAATTTTGATTCCTGTTATCGCTATTTTATTTATTCCCATTATGTATAGCGGAATGTTTATATGGGGATTTGGAGATCCGTATGGCCACTTAGAGAGATTGCCGGTCGCTGTAGTCAATCAAGACAAAGGGGCAACATTGAATGGGGAAAAGTTAAAGATCGGCGACGATCTAGTGGAAAATCTAAAAAAGAAAAAGCAGCTTTCTTGGGAATTTGTTGACGAGAAAGAAGCGGAAAACGGATTAAAAAACCGGAAATATTATCTAGTTATCAAAATTCCAGAAAACTTTTCAAAGCATGCAACTACGATAAAGGACGAACACCCTCAAAAAATGGAGCTCATTTATATGCCGAATGAGAGCATGAACTTTTTCGCAGCACAAATCGGGGATAAAACCATTGAAAAACTGAAAGAAGAAGTTGGTGATACATTAACGGAAACATATGCCGAAACAATGTTCCAAAATATTAAGAAGCTGGCAGAAGGGCTCGAATCGGCAAGCGAAGGAGCAAAGAAACTGCATGATGGCATTGATTCAGCAAAACAAGGAGCAATAAAGCTGAAGGACGGGGTTGATTCGGCCAAAGATGGTTCACAAGAGCTGTACAACGGCGCGCTCTCTGCGGAACAAGGAGTTCAAGAAATATATGGACATTTAAAAACGATGGCTGAAAAATCATTGATATTTAAAAATGGACTGCAATCCGCTAGTTCCGGAGCCGAGCGTCTGAACAGCGGAATGAACCGTTTTAATTCCGGTCTTGACCAATTGATTGCAGGTCAAGAGAAATTGCTCGATGGTGCAGAAAAGGCAAGAAATGGTTCTCAGCAGCTGGCGGATGGATTAAAGCAATCACTTCATGGAATGAAACAAATAAATGAAAAAGCTCCTCAGCTCGCAAACGGAGCCGAGCAAGTACGAAGCGGAGCCAGCAATCTGTCGTCATCACTCGGACAATGGGCTAAGGGAGCAGAACAAACGAAAACGGGAGCGGCACAGGTGAGTGCCGGACTGGAACAGCTGACAGCCCGGCTTGATGCTATGATCGCTCAAACGTCTGATCCGCAGCAAAAAACGGCACTCAAAGAACTGCGTGCAAGTGTAGGGCAGCTGGCGGATGGAAGCAAACAAGTAACAAGCGGTATCAGCCAGCTTTCCGAAAATGCTGCAGCATTGAAAGATGGAGCTGATCAGCTTTCTTCTGGATCAGCGCAATTGCATAGCGGAACAGTCGCTTTAAGCGACGGTCTCAAACGACTAGTAGCAGGGCAGGAGCAGCTCGCCGCAGGTGCCGAATCATTAGCTGGCGGACAGAAGGAGCTCTCCCAAGGATTATCGACATTCGGTGAAAAAATGAATGAAGCGAAAAGCGGAATAACCCAGCTGATGGAAGGAAGCGGACAATTATCAGCCGGCTTGCATGATCTCGCTTCCGGTTCTGATCAACTGCAAGATGGCACTAATCAGCTTGCTGCTGGTTCCGGCGAATTAGCAAACGGAATGGAAAAACTCACAAATGGGTTAGGGAACTTTTCACACGGAATCGAGCAGCTCTCTAACGGGTCTGGTCAATTGACGGAAGGAATGACGACGCTGGATAAAGGTTCTAATGAATTGGCAGAAAAATTGCACGATGGAGCCAAAGATGCCAGCAACGTCAAAGCGGACAAAGAAATATACGATATGTTTGCAAAACCTATTAAAATTAAAAACGAAAAATTAAACGAAGTTCCTAACTATGGAACGGGGATTGCTCCGTACTTCTTATCGCTGGGATTGTTTGTCGGCGCCTTGCTCGTAACAATTGTGTACCCTCTTCGTGAACCAGCAACTACACCTAAAACGGGAATGAGTTGGTTTTTTAGCAAGTTTGGTGTTCTCGTTATGATCAGCGTCATGCAATCGTTGATAGCCGATACAATTTTACTAGCAGGAGTAGGCATTGAAGTGCAAAGTATTGCGAGATTTATCGTATTTACGATCATCACAAGCTTAACGTTCATGACGTTAATTCAGCTGCTTGTCACAACGTTAAGTGATCCGGGAAGATTTTTAGCAATCATTATCTTAATCTTACAATTAACTACAAGCGCCGGTACCTTCCCGTTAGAGTTAATCCCAACAGCGTTGCAGCCGCTCCACAACTGGCTGCCAATGACATATTCCGTAGCCGGCTTCCGTTCAGTCATTTCGAGCGGCGATTATGCGTTTATGTGGCAAAATGCATTTATTTTGCTCACTTTTATGATCGTGTTTGTTCTCGCAACGATCACCTACTTTACAATCCAACATAAACGCCGTTTTAGCGAGGCCGTATAACTTTTTGTTTTTGAATTTGCCGGACGAACTTTTACACCTTCGACTCTAGCGTAATAACTGAAAGGAAATTTTTCAGAACTAAATGTGGTAAATCGGCAATGCCACAATTCCTCTTCATAAAAATGAAATAGAAGCAGATCTCTATCATCTGCTTCTATTTTTTTGTTGAAACTTTTATTCATTCAGCGATTCGCCAAAAAGGCCTTCAAAAATGGATTCTTTTATAGGACGACGAGGGGTTGGTGCCTCTCTTTCCTGCAGGCTTTCCGGCAGAGCTTCTTTTTCCCCTTGATAGCCAATTGCAATGAGCGCATTGATTGCATACTCTTCAGGGATGTTTAAAACTTGACGTGCTTTTTCAAAGTCTATGCCTGTCATCGGATGCGTAATCAAGCCTTTTCTTGTTGCTTCTAATGATAAATAGCCCCAAGCTGCACCTGCATCAAAGGCGTGGGAGCCGATTTCCCCCCGCTCGCTAGTCTTTTTAGAAATAATCAAGGCAAAAACCGGGACGTTTTTGCACCAAATTTGATTAAACTCGCCAATGAATGACATAAATCTTTTGCGGTCTTCCTCTGTGCGAGCGATAATAAAACGCCATGGCTGGAAATTGAAAGCAGAAGGCGCCCAGCGTGCTGCTTCAAAAAGGCTTAGTAACACATCCTCCGGGACCTCTTTAGTTAAAAACGAACGCGGAGACCAGCGTTTTAAATAAATAGAATCAATTTCATATTCGGCCTGGCGGGCAAGCTTCGTTTGTGTCATCACATTACCTCCTAGAAATCAGATCGGAATTATACACATTTATTGTATTACATTTTTTTCTAAAAACAATTTTTTTGCTCATAAAAGCTTTTATTTTAGTTCAAATGTTTCCGTAATGTTGATGCTGCCTTCTACTGATTGAACCATTGGACAATTTTTGTGCGCCAGCTCCAAGCATTTTTGAATTTGCTCACGGTCCAAATCCTCGCTGGAACTTGAAATGATGAAATGAAGATGAATTTTTTCAATTCTGTTCGCTTTTTCTTCGTTCCGTTCAACTTCAGCTTGAATCGTAATATCGTCATAAACGATTCTTTTTTTATCTAAAATTTTTCTGAAAACACTTCCGCTGCAGCCAGCAATGGCGGAAACCATCAATTGAAATGGACGGAATCCGTATGTAACATCACCTGCCACATGCAGTTCTCCGTATTCAAAAGTTGTTTTATATCCAATTTCCTTCATTTGAAATTCCATGCTGTATCATCTCCTCCATTAATATCTACAATTTTATTGTAATTGATTAATTTTTTTATTTGCAATTAATACAAATTGCGGGAAAAAAATTAAAAAATAAGTTGAACATCTACTCCATCTGTTATATAATAGTTTCAAAATAAAAAAACTGTATCATAACATTATAGAGGAGAGGGGAAAAATGATGAAACGGCAGGAAAGAAAAAATATGATTGATTTTATTGAAAAAATAGGAAATATTGATCGGGAAACGCTTATGTACATGACGGATGCGGACATTGAACACATTTATGCTTCTATTTATGATCGATATTTAGAAATGGCTGAGTAGAAAACGCAAAAGAAGCCTTCCGCCGCCGGAGGTCCGATGCGAACATTCCCGCAAAAAAAAGAAGCTTCAACGCGCAGACACTCAACCTCTTGCCGAACTTTATTTAATATAAAATTAAAGCTCTGAACTCATGGCAAACATAGCTAAATTCTCGTTGAATACAAAAACCCGGGCTGTCGAAAAAGTCGACAGCCCGAGGAATGCGCTTGATAATATCTCTTTTAATGGTAGCCGTTTTGGCCGTTCGCACTTCCGCTTGTCTTATGCTTCGGCTTGGATTTTGAGTTTTGCTTGTTGTGTTGACCGCCTTTTTTTGATTGCTTTGCCACTCGTATGTCCTCCTGTTTACGTCAATTTTTTCAGCCTCATTTTTAATATGACCATGTGAAATGAAAAAAAGTCTTCGAAATAAATGGCGGCCTTTATTAATTATTGGAATTTTTTGATAAAATTGCATTGATCTCCCCGCCTAATATAATAATAACCGCGGAAAGATAAAACCAAATTAGAAGAATGATCACCCCGCCGAGGCTTCCATATGTCACGCTGAAATTCCCAAAATTTCCGACATAGTAAGAAAAAAGAAGAGAAACAACAATCCAGCCAACGGTAGCAAATAAAGCGCCTGGATATGCTTCAGAAATTTTCATCCGTTTATTTGGCGCAATAAAATACAGTCCTGTAAAAACGATGCACAAAATAACAGCACTTAATAACCATCTTATCGTATTCCATATCGTTAAAAACACTTCTGTAAATCCGAACGCCCGAAATATAAACAAGCCTATCTCTCTGCCAAACACCGGAAGCAGCAGTGCAACTAAAATGACTAAAATCATGGCAAAAGTCAACAAAATAGACATCAAGCGAGCTACAAGGAAATGACGGTTTTCTTCCACTTGATATGCTTTATTAAAAGCTCTGACAATCGCATTAATCCCATTTGAGGCAGACCAAATTGTTCCAATGACTCCGAACGACAAAAGGGTCACATTTTGAGTTTCAATAATATGCCTCACATTGTTTTCGATCAATTTCATTGTATTTCCCGGTGCATATTGTGCGACAAAATCAAGAACAACATCTGAAGAGAGGGGCAAATATGCAAGGAGATTCATTAAAAAAATAAGGAATGGAAAAAGAGACAAAAGAAAGAAGTAGGCTAACTCCGCAGCTAAACTTGATATTTCATCTTCTTTAAACCGTTTAAAAAGCTCTTTAGCGATTTGAAGAAGGTTGATATGGTCATCCATCTTGGCACCTCATTTCAAACTAGTTTCTGTCAAAGGCGCTCCTTCCATTTCTCTTTTGCTTCTTTCATTATTTCCATTACTTTCGGTGTCGTTTCTTTTAATTCTTTCACTTTTTCAGAAACAAATTCAATATCTTCGATTGTTTGCTCGATTGTTCTTTTGACAGAGTTCATTTTTTCCTTTGTTTTATCAGCAATCTCCATCGGATTTTCTGCGCACTGCTTGATTTTGCTAAAAGCTGATCTGCTTTTGCTGATTACATCGTCCCTTGTTTTTTTATCCAATAAAGAAAGCGCTGCGCCTGCGATCGCTCCGATGAACAGCCCTTTTAACAATTTATTTTGCGATTTCATTTGACTTTCACCTCTTCTACGAAAGATGGTGTTCTTCTTTGATCTTCTGGAGCAGCCCTTTGCAGCCTTTGACAACCATGTCATAAACCTCTTCAAAGTTCCCAGTATAATACGGATCAGGGACGTCCAAAATATCAGCATCTGGTACGAAATCCATTAAACGACTGATTTCACCCGTATTGTTATATCCTGCCATCCGGCGCAAATTTCCTAAGTTTTCTCCATCCATGGCAATAATATAATCAAAATCTGATAAATCATTCTTATGAATTTGACGTGCTTTTAAACCTTCATAAGAAATTTGGTAACGGTCTAATATTTCTCGAGTCCCTCTATGCGGCGGGCTTCCTACATGCCAGCCTCCCGTTCCCGCTGAATCGACAAAAATTTTATCTTCCAGACCTTCCCGTTTAACTAAATCACGAAAAACCGCCTCAGCCATTGGCGAACGGCATATATTTCCTAAACAAACAAAAAGTACTTTTATCATTGCTGAAACCTCCTGAACCCATTGCTTCAATCGTTTTTTCATAAGCTGCAAAGAATAGTTTGGAAAGATCAATTTTTTTGATCATAATATTCAATCTTTCATAATACATGATACAATGAAACAAATAAAAAAACGAGAGGATGAAATCAATTGAATTTATGTGAAAAATCAGCAGAAAATATGGAATACATGATTAAAAAAATTACAGAAAAATTGAATATGATCAACATCAGTGCAGTTCAACCAACACATTTTAATGTAAATATGTATGAAGACCTAAAAGAAATTTATGACCATGTAATGAAAAAAAATACTTTCAGCCCCAGCGAAATGCAAGCAATTGCAGAGGAATTGGGGAACCTACGAAAGAGCACTCTTTAAGTGAATTGAGCTTTCTGCTGCTCGTTGCGAATGGGCTTGTGCAAATGACGGCAATAAGTGTTTAACTTAGCGATGTTGAAGTGTTGTGAAAACTCGCAGCTGCTGTCCTCATCAGCTTGCTTCAGTTGATTTGTTATATGTGGTTCTATACGCTTCTCAAAACGATGTTCGAGTCACATTAGGAACCGCCCAATCTGCCATCCATCAGAGGTTTAGCTTGGATTCTAAAGCAGGCGAATCGTGTACGCGCTCCATTTTCATCATTCTCTTTTTTCTTTTGCAGGAGAAAAATAAAGATAGACCTCCTTGTTGTTTAGATGCCAGATTTCAGAAGAAATCGTTTTTACTTTAAAGCAGCTTTATAAATTCAGTATAAGCTGCTTTTTGTATAATAACTTTTTGTCAAAACGGTGTCTATTTTTTGAACAAAATGTGAATTTTTTGTTTCGTTTTTGTGACAAATGATTTATAATAAAAGAAAACGTTTTCTTTGTTTGGGGGTCAAAAAAATGGTCGTGACACTTATGAAATATTTTTATTTATTCGTTGCTCTCTTCTGTTTATTGTCTGGAATTTTGGTCGGTTTTGCAAAGGAGCTTCCGCTTTCGATGATAGTCATTTTCTTAGGTTTTTTCAATCTTGCTTTATATTATGTCTTCCATAGAGAAGCCTTGAAAAAACAGCAAATTTAAAAGAATGGCGAAAATAAAGGCACCATTCTTTTTCGAAAACGTCAAATAAGCTTTTTATAAACTTTATCTTTATAAAATTGAGATGCAGATGTGTTGAATATATTCCTTTTCTTCACGATTCGTTCCAATGCTAATTGTTTTTCCGACAGCTTTTGTTGTAATTTTTTCCTTTCTGCTTCATCTTCACAGCATTTTAGTAAATCTTGAATAGTTAATAGTTCCTTTTTCAAGTCATTTTCTTGATCGACCATACCGGCGTTTCTCAAAAGACGATAAGCCATTCGGAGTTCTTCCGGAATATCAGACAAATCGTCATGCGGGAGAGGCTTCCCCATCCCGGGAAGTTCTTTAAACTCTCCCTCTTCATATGCCTTTTTGATCCGATCCTCAGCAATTTTTGCAAATATATCCACGCTTCACCCTCCCTTCGACCGTTATGTTCGTCCTTTTTCTAAACGCTTTACCCGCTTTTTCATCGCTTTTGTTAAATATCCGCCTTTAAAAGAACGAATTTCATACGAGCTTAAAAACGCTTTTGGTTCTATTTCATTGACAAGGTTTAAAAATTCTTCCTCCCGAGAGCGTTGAGCAACAACTTCCAAACGATACCTGATCGAATTCATTCCTTCTCCTTGAAAGACCGTAACCCCAAAACCAGCCTCCCTCAATTTTTTTACTAATTCGGAATTTTTATCCATTAAATTCACATTGTATGTTACATATCCAAAAGCCAGCTTTTTCTCCAGTTCACCGCCCAACAACAGCCCTGCACCAAAACCGACAATATATGCACTAATATTGTAAATATTAGATAAATCTTGAAAAACTATTCCTAAAGCGACAATATAAATCGCTGCTTCTAGCAAACCTATACCAGCAGCAGCCTTTGTTTGATTTTTCACTAACAAAATAGTTCGGATCGTCAATACTGGTACATACAATAATTGCAGCAAAAAAATAAAAATTGCTTGTAGAAACATGTTGCCTAGACACTCCTTTGTTCCATCATACTATAAATTATTTTCAAAAAGAAAGAGCTATCATAAACTCAAAATCTGAGATTTGAAACTACATTTTTACAATTCATCTTGATCTGTTATTATGCTTCGAAACTTCCTTTTTCATGCGAATAGGCTGGCGCTTGAAATACATCGCTGTTCTCCATACCCACTCCAACGGCCCTAATTGAAAATATTTAAACCAAATATGGCTGATGATAAGCTGCACGGCAAAAATTGCGAGTGCAAGCCAAAAACCGGCGAAGGGGTATACTTTACCGTACAATCCCAATCCGTAATGATAAAAAAGATATGTACAAATAACAGATTGCATGATGTAATTTGTCAATGACATGCGTCCAACAGGCGCTATCTTCTTAACAATTTGCCGGCAGATTGGGTGAAAATATAAAAATATGAGAGAGATCACATAAAACAACATGAGAAATGGTGCACCGAACACCATGTAAAAACTATTTTTAGCGGTGACCGCAAAAATATTTAACGGAAGCCCAATGATAAGCCCGAAAAACCAGATGGCTGTTAATAACCTTCGATGCTTCTCCGGTTCTTGAAAAAGCTTTTGTTTCGCAAATATCATGCCAACTAAAAACATGCTGATATATGGGAGCATGTTTATTATATAGACAAGCGGTTGAAAAGGCCACATGCCAGACATAGACATGTAAAAAAGCCGATCATGAATACGCTGATGGAAAATATCAGTAAAACTTCCGTTTTGATATGAATGGATTGCGTTTCTTGCCTCCTCTTCCAGTAAGGCAGCCTGCTCTCTTTTTTGGACAAAAGCATCCTCACCATTGGATACAGCCGTCATCAAACCAATAAGGAGCAAATATAAACTAAATAAACATACAGTCCATACCAAAAGGGTTTTCCAGGAACACTTCCGGAAAAAAAGGAGAAGAAACCCCAGCACAGCATAATCCATTAAAATGTCTCCATCCCAAATGAAAAATGAATGAATTAGTCCAAATACAAAAAGCACCACCAGTCTGCGTATATATATAGAAACAAAGTTCCTGCCGTTTCCTAAAGCCCGTTCCTCCATGATGATGATTCCAAATCCGAACAATAATGAGAACATTGTAATAAACTTCATTTGTACAAATATTTCCAAAATATTTTTCGTTAGAAAATCCCATGTTCTCCATGTTTCAGTAAAAAAATTTTCGCTGCCTATTTGGTATAAATATACATCTGGATAGCTGAAATGCGCCATATTCACAAGTAAAATGCCAAATATCGCAGCCCCCCGCACCACATCCACTACTTCATAACGCTCACGTTTAAGATTCAAACCAAAACCCCCATTCTGAAAAAAGTTCTTATTGTTAACGCCCTTTTTTCATTACTTTTTGTCCAAAGGCTGCATTTCAGCTTTATCATGTTTAAATTTATTTGAATATAGCGAAAAAAGAATGACAATTTTCTTATAGTCTATTATGATAGACATAAGATTCGAATATCAGCAGATCCACAAGGGGAGCTATATGCTGAGAGTGGACGGATATTTCGTCCAGACCCTTTGAACCTGTTAGTTAATGCTAGCGTAGGGATGTGGAAGTATACTGATCCATGATACAGCCTTTTCCCCCTTATGGATATTTGTTGATAGCAAATAATATACAGGGGGTTTTATTTTTGGAAAAAAATCGCTTATTACTATTAATAGAAGCAGCAATCTTTGCAGCATTGGCAGTTATACTTGATCTTCTCCCTTCCATTCAATTATCATCAGCCATTTCTATATCCATTGCCATGGTGCCTGTACTCATATTATCGTTTCGATCCGGTGCAAAGATTGGCTTCATTTCCGGCTTTTTATGGGGATTATTGCAAATTGTATTAGGTGATGCATACATCCTGATGCCTGTTCAAGGCTTCATCGACTATTTTCTAGCTTTTTCCTTTATCGGTTTAGCCGGTCTTTTCTGCAAAACTATCCAAAATAAGCTGAAA
The DNA here is from genome assembly GCF_038000355.1 of Aeribacillus sp. FSL M8-0235. Classification (NCBI taxonomy): domain Bacteria; kingdom Bacillati; phylum Bacillota; class Bacilli; order Caryophanales; family Bacillaceae; genus Aeribacillus; species Aeribacillus sp. FSL M8-0235. The sequence continues at coordinate 3,256,241 of NZ_JBBOBW010000001.1, forward strand.
GATGGAAAGAAAAGCTCTGCTCTTGTTTTCATCATCTTTGGCGTCTTCATCGGAGCTTTTGCACGTTATTTTTGGCATTTTATCAGCGGTGTCTTTTTCTTCGGAGAATATGCACCAGAAGGAATGTCAGCGGTCGTTTATTCTTTGATCGTAAACGGCATTACGATGATAGGAGCGTTTGTATTATGCGCTGTCGTTACTGTTATTCTCATTATGGCGGCGCCAAGATTGGTTGTAAAATAAATAAAATAGTCCTCTGCAAAACATGCAGAGGATGATTTTGTTTATAGGGTAAATACTTTCGTTTCAACAGTGTATTTTTTTAATTTTTCACGGCTTACATGAAAACCGATCCCCGGGTTATCAGGCAAGGCAATTTTTCCATTATAAACCGATATTTCCGGTTCAATAATATCTTCTTCCCAATACTTAGATGAACTGGATATATCTCCTGGCAGTGTGAATTGTTCAAGTGTCGCTAAGGCTATATTATGGGCCCGTCCAATCCCTGATTCAAGCATCCCTCCGCACCAAACTGGAACATTTTGCTCTTTGCAAAAATCATGGATTTTTTTTGCTTCTGTCAAACCGCCAACACGGCCGATTTTTATATTCATAATTTTGCAGCTTCGAAGTTCAACAGCCTTTCGAGCATCTTCGAAGGAACAAATACTTTCATCTAAACAGATCGGTGTGTCCAATTCTTTTTGAAGTTTGCTATGATCCACAATATCATCGTGCGCAAGAGGCTGCTCAATCATCATTAATTGAAACTCATCCAATTGTTTTAGATGATTTATATCTTTTAATGTATAGGCACTGTTCGCATCAGCCATTAAATCCAAGTTCGGAAAATGCTTCCGTATTTCCTTAACTACTTCAATATCCCAACCTGGTTTAATCTTTATTTTTACTCTCTTGTATCCTTCCTCCTGATATTGTTCAATAAGACTGATTAAATCTTTTATTGTTGGCTGAATACCGATGCTCACCCCAGCTTCAACTTCTTTTTTCATTCCCCCGAGAGCTTGTGAAAGAGGTATATTTTGCTGTTTTGCATATAGATCCCACACGGCACCTTCCAAAGCCGCTTTTGCCATATAATTTCTGCGAATAAAACGAAACGATTCAGCCAACTCACGAGGATGATGAAACGACGTCTTTGATAAAATCGGAATGAGGAAATCTTCGATCATGTGCACAGTTGTTTTCACGGTTTCTTCTGTATACCATGGAATGGAAAAAGCAACCCCTTCTCCAAAACCGGCTGCACCATCATCATCCTTTACTTCTACGATCAACAATTCGCGATCGTGAATGTCTCCATAGCTAGTAGAAAATGGGGCTTTCAAACGCATCTGTAATATATGCAAAACAATTTTCTTAATTTTTATCAATTAAGAGCATCTCCTTTTTTAAACAAGCTCTCAGCTAAGTTCGACAAAATCATTCCCATTCGCCAGAGGGCTCGATATTTCCCGGAAAATATTTCTTAAAATAGCGAATCCACTCGAACGTTTGTTTTACACTAATTATAAAATAAACGCTTTCTTAATGTAAAGGAGCAAGGGATTTCTTTATTTCCCTTATTGTTTATTGAACTGTAAAATCTCAAATAAATAATGAGATAATCGTAGAAACGAGTCTCATCATGAGATTAATTTTTCCACTCAATAGTTGTCTTCTTCTCTTTGTTGACTAGCAATTTAAAAACATCAGGTCTTGCATAATGCCCAACAGGATCAAAATCAAACTGGCTATAGGCGATTTGTTTCATATCCAGTTCTGCAATGATGATGTCTTCCTTGCCAAATACGGGCTCTGTCACATATTCGCCCAACGGTCCAACAATCGCGCTACCTCCTCTGCTCATTACTTCAGGTGAAGAAGCAAGTTCATCATAACAAGCCAAATCTTTCGGATACATATCTTTTGTCACATATTGATTGGCAGACAAAACAAAGCATCTCCCCTCCAAAGCAATGTGGCGGATTGTTGACTGCCAAGTTTCCCTTGCATCAGCCGTTGGGGCAATATAAATTTGAATTCCTTGTGCGTACATCGCAGCCCTTGCTAACGGCATATAATTTTCCCAGCAGATTAGCGCCCCTATTCTTCCATAAGGGGTGTCAAACACTGGTAATGTGCTTCCATCCCCTTCCCCCCAAACAATCCGTTCTGCTGCAGTCGGTTTTAATTTGCGGTGTTTTCCTAACAACTGTCCGTCAGAATCGAAAAATAAAACAGAACAGTAAAGAGTCCCGCCGCTAAATTCATTATCCCTTTCTGTTACACCTATCACAAGGTAGACACCTGCTTTTCGAGCCGCTTCACCAAGTTGTTCCGTCGTTTCGTCTGGAACAGCTACAGAATTGCTCCAGTATCTATACCAATCCTTCCTCCCTTCAGCCGAACGGCTCCCAATCGTTGTACCAAAAGATAAGCCTCTAGGATAAGCGGGAATAAAAGCTTCAGGAAATACAACAATCTTTGCTCCTTTTTCAGCAGCTTGATGTATGAGGCTAACCGCCTTTTTTGTCGTGGCGTCCCGGTCCATAATAACAGATGAGGCTTGTATAACAGCAACTTTAACCTTTTGTGCTCTGTTCGACATATTTTTCCCCTCCACCAAATCAAAAAATCTAAAGCAATCTTAAATGCCGAAGCTCATGAACCTTCAAAGTCATAACCTTCGGAAGTTGCACCCTATTCATCTTCCATAAAAAAATCTGCACAGGAAGGAAAACACTTTGAATAATCCTCTTTTTAAGCATAGAAGGGCCGGTCCATGAATTTGAGTTCAAAATAATTGGATTATGTTTTTCCATGAGAGCTTTTCATGTGATATCTCATCTGAAGTAATTTAATGATAATTTCTTAGCATGCTCCTTTGTACAATACAGCTGTGGTTGAGTGTCGAACTAACTATCAACACTTAATTCTATAAAGCATTAAGCGTAAAATATGAGAAACGGTTTGAATTGGAGTATATTATTCATAATAAAAATGTTCAAAAATTTTTGGACCATCCAATCAAAGACTTTGTCAATCATCCAATTTCAATACTGCAACAGCCATTTATCCAAGACGAACCATAAAGTGAAATAAATTTGCCGAAAATCGCACATCTATTTTAAGGGTTTTCAACTTCAAGTAAAGAAAAAATCGGGCAGGACAGCTTTAAGCATTGCGTCCATGTTACAAAAGCTAATGATTTTTCAGCAGCGTTCAAATCATGTGCTAAAAACTCCAAGTTAAAATAAAAGTGGATGGGTAAAATGTTACTGAATTGGATGGGCATTATTCTTTCATCTAGCGTTATAATTAATGTTTGAACAGGTTCAAATTTTGATGAATATAACAACATTTTCGATTATGTTCAATAGGAACATTCTATAGATAAATAACAAAGAACCTGATTAACTTGCCATATTGCAGGAAGTGCCAAGCAGATCAAAAGGGTGAAGCATATGGACTGGAAACCGGATCGAAATGCAAAAAAGCCTATATATAAACAGCTGGCCGAATATATTGAAAATGGAATTGCGGATGGCACATTTCCCCCTGATAAACCGCTGCCTTCTGAACGGTTTTTGGCCAATAAGCTGCAAATAAACAGAAGCACAGTTGTGGCTGCATATGACGAATTAGAATCAAACGGACTTATCGAGAGAAAGAGAGGAAGCGGAACAACAATCAGCAAAGATATATGGGGCATGACAAAGAAGCGTGTACCAAGCTGGAATCGGTATATTGAGGCAGGATCGTTCTTGCCGAATTTACCTGTGACCCAGAGAATACGCAAAGAGATGGAAGAGCATAAACTAATCAATTTAGCTAGCGGTGAATTGTCGGAAGATCTTTTTCCAATCGACTCCTTGCGAGAAATCATTTCGACAAGGTCATTTATCGGAAGCCTAGGATATGATCATCCTCAAGGGAATGAGATATTAAGAAAAACTATCACAAAGCATGTGAAACGATATCGGAGAATTGAGACAAATCCGTCTTCCATTCTCATCACATCAGGAGCGCAGCAAGCTTTATATTTAATCGTCCAATGCTTATTAAAGCCGGGTGATGCGATAGCATTAGAAGAGCCTTCGTATTATTACAGTCTCCCGGTCTTTAAATCAACCGGAATTAGACCTTTCTATTTACCAGTTGACAAAGACGGTATAAACCCGGATGATTTGCTTCTATTGCATAAAAAACATCGAATCAGGATGATCTTTTTAAATCCTGCTTTCCAAAATCCATCAGGCGCTTTCCTTCATAAAAACCGGCGGGAAAAAATATTGGAAATATCGTCTGAGTATGGAATACCGATTGTTGAAGACGATCCTTACAGTTTAACGTCCTTTAATGGGGAAGAGACCTACCCGCTAAAATCAATGGATGAGCATGGAAATGTCTTATATATCAGCTCATTGTCGAAAATTGTTGCTTCTGGTTTGCGAATTGGTTGGGTTATTGGACCAAAGCCTGTGATTGAAAGATTGTCTGATGCCAAACAGCAAGTGGATTTCGGTCATGCCAGCTTTACTCAATGGATTGCCAATGATTTTCTGGAATCTGACGACTTCGATGCCCATATCAACTGCTTAGTCAAACGGCTCGAAAACAGAAGGGATCAAATTGTCAAAAGCCTTCGATTCTACTTAAAAGACGATGTTGATTTTTATATCCCGCAAGGAGGCATTCATTTATGGTGCAAAATAAAGAAAGACTTTAATGAGATCCAGCTGCTAGAAGAGTCGATCAAGCGCGGGGTTATTTATGTTCCGGGCTCAACGCTTGGATCAAGTACAAAATATGTCCGTTTTACCTTCGCAAGAGAAAATGAAGAAAATATAAATGAAGGAATAAAAAGATTTGCTGATGCATTTTATAATATTCAGCATAAATAAATTCCTATTTTCAGGTGATTATCAAAATTCTCTACCACAATGTAAAGAGACAGGGAGATGGTTTTATGTATAGTATGTTATTGACCGTAGGCATTATTATTTGTGTACTTGCACTCATTTTAACTGCGTTTATCGGAAAAGAAGTAGGAAAAAAAATAGAAACATATAAAGCGATCGGGAACAGTCCCCATGATGAACTTACAAGGTCAAGGGAATATGAAACAAGCTCCTTTCGCAATGTTCGCTCGTTGACATGGATTTATACCTTATTGTTCATTGTCATCCTCATTGTATGTCTTATTTTTCTGTTTTAATGCTAAAGAAACGAACCTATGCAAACAATAATGAACTAAATATATTTAAACCTAAATCCTCGACTAACCCTTGCTAACGAAATGACGTTTAGCATGGTTGTTAGTTGAGGTTTTTTATTTTGGTTTTCATTGAATTTTCATAGCTCCAAAAACGTTTTTCGCCAAAATTTTTTGACAATATATATTTACATTTATTTCAAAAAGTGATATCATTTTAATATAAAAATAATATGAGAGGGGCAATGAAAGTTGAAAGAAAAAAAGGCATGGTTTATTGACGGGTTTATTGGAATTGTATTAATCGTTGCACTTTTGCTCGGAGCAGCTTTTACATTTATCCAGGAGTTTATTGTTCTTGCAATTGTATTGGTTGTTCTTGCCGTACTGCTTGGAAGCGGTCTTACCATTGTACAGCCGAATCAAGCAAACGTTGTCATTTTCTTCGGACGTTATTTAGGAAGCATTCGGAAAAGTGGCCTTGCCTTAACGGTTCCATTAACTATTAGACAAAAGGTGTCCCTTCGCGTTCGAAATTTTAACAGCAAAAAGCTAAAAGTAAACGATGTGGAAGGGAATCCGATTGAAATTGCTTCGGTCATCGTCTTTAAAGTAATCGATTCCGCAAAAGCAACTTTTGATGTGGATGATTATGAAGAATTCGTGGAAATCCAAAGCGAGGCTGCCATTCGTCATGTAGCAACGAAATATCCTTACGATACGTTTGATGACCACAATATTACATTAAGAGGCAACGCCGATGTTGTTTCAAAAGAGCTGGCAGATGAATTGCAAGAACGGTTGAACGTCGCTGGAGTTGAAGTAATAGAAGCTAGACTGACTCATTTAGCTTACTCGACTGAAATTGCCAGCGCCATGCTTCAGCGCCAGCAGGCAGCCGCCGTTTTATCTGCGAGAAAAAAGATTGTCGAAGGAGCCGTCAGTATGGCCCAAATGGCTGTCGAGCAGCTGGCTAGCGACGGAACGATTGAGCTTGATGAAGAAAGAAAGGTTAACATGGTGAATAATTTAATGGTTGCGATCATCTCCGATCGCGGCACCCAGCCGGTCATAAATACCGGAAGTCTATATTAATGGTTGTGTCGCATCATGGCAAAAAAGAAAAATTTCCCTTTAAGAATCGATCCTGAATTGTATGCCGTTATTGAACGTTGGGCGCAAGAGGAATTCCGCAGCGTCAATTCCCATATTGAATTTTTATTGCGGGACGCTGCTCGACGCGAAGGAAGGTTAAAGAAAAAAAAGGAGAAAGAATAAAACATCGATCATCTTTTCCGCAAGTCAAAAATTGGCTGCTGACTTCCTTCAGATCTTGGCGCCCTAGACACCCTTGTCTTAAACAAAATACTGCTGCTTTAAAGCTTGGCGAATGTACAGATGCCCAGCACATACAAAAAATCCCTTATGGATAACTGAAGTGACCCAGTAAAATGGGACAAGGAAAAAATACTCTATAGCGATCAAGGGGCGGTCTATACGTCTTATGCTTTTCAACATTTAGCCAAAGAAAAAGGCATTACCACGAGCATGTCCCGCAAAGGAAACTGCCATGATCATGCCGTAATAGAATCGTTTCATTCTTCATGAAAGGCTGAAACATTCTATTCACAAAAAAACAACATCTCACTAACTCTATTGTAAAACAAATGGTTCAGAATGACATCTATTATTATAATCAAATTCGAATTCAGGCCAAATTAAACTACCTGTCACCTATTGAGTTCAGGAAACAGGCAGCATAGGTGTTTTTTCTGTGTCTCAAATAGGTGGGTCAGTCCATTTTTTATGAGTGAAGAACTTTTTCTAAATGTTTCACTGTTGGTGTTAAATTAGCAAAGAAATACGCTTCGCGGAGTCTGCGGGAAGGTGCACTATGCATGAGATATCCAGCGCTTCCGTGATGAAGCATGTTTGCCTGTACAGCTTCAAGGGTTAAATAAGCAGCTTCCAAACGTATCCTTGCAATTTCTTTCCAGTCGAGTCTTTGACCGCTGAACAATGCATGAATGTCATCTTGAATTTTGCGCTCTTGTGTTTTCAATTGACCCGGCTGTATTTTTAAAAAGCTGTTGCAGCCATTTTGTTTATTAATAACCTTTTCAATGGAGGCGATGGAAGATCGTATAACACCTAAACCAAGAGGTATTTGATATAAAATGAAAACCGGGCGGATTTTCTCCACAAAAAGATCCGCATCGTCAGATACAACCCACTGATTCGGGACAAAAACATCTTGAAAAGTACAAGAATATGTTGCGCTTCCATTTAAACCTAGAAAATCATTTTTTTCCTTTAATATTAATCCTTCCGCATTGCTCGGAATAAAGCACATGATTCGTTTGTGTTCATCCACCTCAGCAATCACACCGAACCAATGATTGTCACCTAGATTGGATACATTCGGTAAAACACCTGAAAGTATATAACCATCTTCTTTAGGTTTTGCCTTTAAGTGCAATTTTTCAAGTCCTGCATAATATTTCATCGGATTCGATAAGCCTGTTGCACCTAAAATTTTTCCATTCTCCAGCAAAGGGAGCAATTTATTTTTTAATGAAAGATTGTTGGAATTTCGTACATAAGTTAAAGCGGCCAGATGGCACCATAGACAAAATGCAGTCGTCATACACCATTTTGCTGTTTCTTCTACCACTTTCATTTCCTGTAAAATATATTCCTTTTGCGACTTATGATTCGTAGAGAAAAATCCAGCTTTCCCTAGCTCCCGCAAATATTGCTCCTGATAAAAACCTTCCGCATCAATTTTTTTTACATATGGTTTCAATTCTTTTTCAATTAACTGCTCCAACGTTTCAACTTTTTCGTCCAAACTATTCATTTCAATCATCACCCGCGTTCATAATGTCCGAAATCAGGCATTCCAATTATTATTAAATAAATAATTCCTACGTGTTTAGTCGGTTTAAAGTTATTTTATTATATTAGGTTCAAAAAATCAATCTTTATTTTGCCGCCTCTCCTATTTTTTTGATAAAGATGAACCTGTATATGTATTTCAAAAGAGCTTTGAAAAAAAGACAATAAACCAATGCTTGGCTTATTACAACTTCCTGAAAGTAGCCGGCATCCGCAAGCTACTTTCAGATAAAAATCGAAAAAATATAAAAGCAAGTGGAAAGAAACGCATTGTTTTTCTCCACTTGCTTCATTTTAGGGACTTATCGGACAGCCCCGCCTCTTTAAAAAAGGTGATTAAAATTGATTATTTATCTGCCAATATTTCCGTAATGGAGTCAATTGGTGTTTTTACTGCGTTGCGGGCACGCTTAACAGCCTCTTCATCTGGTGCATCGTAGAAGCAAAGGCATTTTGTCATATCTTCACAAACATAAGTTCTCGAAAATGTTACTTCAGGAACTTCTTGATAATGTACAGAGTTTTTCTTCTTTCTCTCCAAATATTGTTCCATTGTCAAATCTTCTGGTAAATTCCATTCAACCAAATAATTGACAACTTCATTATTTTTCTTTACATCTTCGAGTTCTTTTCCAACAAGACGAACTTGTTTTACTAGATGAATAGGTATCTGAATGTCTTTTAACGTTTCAGTGGCAGCTTTTTGATTTTCTGCTTCAACAATAAAGAATGCGCGTGAGAAACCCTTTGATACTTGAAGTTCAATTAATGATGCCTGATTTTCGTTTAATTTTCCTTGAAGCTCTGAAACTTTTTGATCTAATTCCTCTTTTGCTGATACAATACCATGTAAGGATGATTCAATTAAGTATAGCGCCATATTTTTATCCCCCACTTTTTTATTATCATAAAGTCATTTTAATATACTTAGTTCAAAAAATCAACTTAATCACTTTTAAATTATTTTATGTTAAAATGGATTGTAACAAATGGAGGAGATTAGTTTATGAAAATAAGATATGATATCCCTTGCAACATCGCGCAATCACTTAATATCATTGGAGATCGTTGGACACTGTTAATTATTCATGAAATTTTAAACGGAAATGCACTTTTTAATGAAATTAAAAAAGCTTTACCGGGAATTTCTTCTAATTTGCTTTCGGAACGTCTCAGATATTTAGAAGAAGAAGGCCTCGTTCAATCAGAGCTTTATTCACAGCATCCACCTCGATACCGCTATGTATTAACACAAAGCGGAAAAGATTTAGAGCATGTTTTCAATGCACTTATTATTTGGGGAAGCAAACATTTAAAAAAATGTTATAAAAAACTAATTGACCCGGCTACAGGTGATGAGGTGGACATTGCCTATTATTCCAAAAAAACAGGCGAACTTGTCCAAAATGTTGAAGTTATTTCTATTGAAAGTGAGCTTCAAAATATTAAATAAAAATGCTGTCAGGTCTTCTAAGACTAGTTTAAGGATAGGCGTGCTGGAAGCTCCGGCAATTGCCTTTCAGGAGGGGTTTTTCCACGCGTCTAGCCTCTTAGATACCAATTTTTACATAAATTCATTTCCCTTTGTCAATAACGAATACGAAATCCATATTATAAATCCCCTATTCCAGGTTATCATCATTCCCTTGTTCTCCTTTTTCAACACCTTCCGTAAAATCCAGTATGCTTGAATCACCTACCTATTCTTAAAGCATCACTTTAAAAATCCCGCTTACAGCTTTAAATGTTTTCCTGCCTCCGGCTTCAAAAATGCCATCCGCAAACGTCCTTCATAATAAAAATCTATAAAAACGCAATAACTAAGCTTATCCTCATTGAACTCCCATCACTTCTTCTGCAAAACGTCCAGATACATCGGTGCAAATCGCTCACAATCAAAATAACACGATTCATTCTCAAAAATTAAAATCATTGACACTAAAAAATATTTTCTATATATAGTTGAAAAAACTAACAAAGTATAATAAAATGATCTACAAATATTAAAACTCACTATTCTTATAAGAATTATTTTGTTAATGAATTAACCGAAGATTAATGAAAATCCGACGACTAAGAGGCGGTGTAATGAATGGATTCTCAGCAGTCTACAATTATTAAAGTTGAAAATTTGAGCAAGAGCTTCACAAATAAAAATAAAGAAATACACGTTCTAGACAATATTTCACTAGAAATAAAGCAAGGTGAAATCATCTCCATATTAGGAGAAAGCGGCTGCGGGAAAAGCACTTTTTTAAATATTATCGGCGGCTTTGAAAAGGCGGATAGCGGTCAAGTTTTGCTTGATGGGAATGTGGTGAATCAGCCGAATCGCAAATGCATAATGCTGTTTCAAGACTATGGACTGCTCCCATGGCGAACAGTGCTTAAAAATGTAGAATTGGGGCTGGAAGGTCTCAAGCTTCATCCTGCAGAACGGAAGGAAAGAGCGTTACATTACTTGGCATTGGTTGGTCTAAAAGGAAAAGAAGATTTGTTTCCTCATGAACTTTCTGGAGGAATGCAGCAAAGAGCAGGAATTGCCAGAGCACTTGCACTGAAGCCAGAATTAATTTTAATGGATGAACCGTTTGCAGCATTGGACACGTTTAATCGTTATTATTTGCAGGATGAACTGCTTCGCATCCAGCAAAAGGAAAAAACAACTATTATTTTAGTTACCCACGATATTGATGAAGCAATCTATTTATCAGACCGGATTCTCATAATGCATCCAAATCCCGGTCATATTCACAGGGAGATCAAGATCGCTCTCTCGAAGCCTCGAGACCGAAGCCATTCTGATTTTCAGTATTATCGAAAAATCATTTTTGAAGAATTCCACTTTAACCATCCTAATGTAACAACGGAGTATTATATCTAATTTTTCAAAGCAAGCTCACATTGTATATAAAAAATAAAAATAGGAAAAGGGGAAATTAGATGAAAAGGATTATTCAATCTGGACTGATTCTATTAGTTATATCAGTATTGTTATTGACAATGGCTGCTTGTGGGGCAAACAGAAGCGATAATACTTCCGAAAGCGGCAAAGATGGAAAAAGAACAATCAAGATCGGGTATTTGCCGATTACTCATGCAGTACCTCTGTTTATCGAGAAGGAATTAGAAAAATATGAAAAATTCAATCTGGAACTCGTGAAATTTGGTTCGTGGCCCGAGCTTGTAGACGCCTTAAACACAGGCAATATTGACGGAGCTTCCATGCTAGTTACTTTGGCTATGAAGGCAAAAGAGCAAGGCATTGATTTAAAAGCTGTCGCATTAGGACATCGAGATGGGAACGTACTTGTCGTAGCAAATGATATTAATAGTGTTAAAGACTTAAAGGGGAAAAATTTTGCTATTCCACACAAATTCTCCACTCACAATATTTTGCTTTATCAAATGTTAAAACAAAACGGATTAAAGTACGATGATGTAAAGGCTGTCGAGATGCCTCCAGCAGAAATGCCGGCAGCTTTATCTGAGGGCAGAATTGCTGGATATGTCGTTGCAGAACCTTTTGGTGCAGCTTCCGTATCGATCGGAAAGGGCAAGGTACTATTTCAAGATAATGAAATTTGGCAGAATTCCATTGACTGTGCACTAGTACTGCGCGGTGAATTTATCGAAAAGGAAAAAGAGATTGCTCAGGATTTTGTTAATTATTACTTAAAAGCTGGTGAGGTAGCAGAGCACAAGGATGAGCAAACAATTGAAATGTCCTCCAAATATATGAAAGCGGACAAAGAAGTAATGGATTTATCTTTTAAATGGATTGCCTATGACGATTTAATCATTCATGAAAAAGACTATAAAGAATTAACGAAAAACTTGATTGAGATGGGCTTACAAAAAAATCCGCCATCTTATGAAGAATTTGTAGATAATTCGCTAATAGACAATGCAAAGCTTCCATAAGGGGAATTCCTATTTCTCGAGCAAACCGAAAGATGGACGCGAATTTAAAGATGTTCTATGGTTAAGCAGGCACTAGGCATGTTGAACAACAGAAGCCCTAATGATGGAAGTATACTAAAATGACAGTTCCGCATGGTTGATGATGCATAAATTCACCAATTAATTTGAGAAAAAAGAGAAGTGATAGGATGATTAAATATAAGAATTTCATAAATGTCATCATTGGTTTTGCTATCTTGATTACCTTGTGGCAGTTAATTATTTTCATTGGAAAATATGATTCAGCACTTTTCCCTTCACCCATTCAAGTATGGGATGGAATACTTTCGCTTATTAAAGATGGCACACTGTTCGAACATTTTCAAGTGAGTATCATGCGATTTTTGGCTGGATATCTTTCTGCCGTTGTATTAGCGATCATTTTAGGACTTATTTTCGGCAGAATACCACTATTATGGGGAGTGATTGACCCAATTATCCAGGTATTGCGGCCTGTTTCGCCAATCGCATGGTCGCCGTTTATTGTACTTTGGTTTGGGATTGGCAATATGCCGGCAATAGTAATTATTTTTATTGCTGCCTTCTTTCCTGTTTTGCTATCGACAGTATCTGCTGTAAAGAACGTTGATAAAACTTATTTGAAAGTGGCGCAAAATTTCGAGATTAAAAAATTCGAGCTATTGCGCAAAATCATTTTTCCTGCCACATTCCCTTATATTGCGAACGGTCTTCATATAGCTGTAGGTACAGCTTGGATTTTTCTTGTAGCAGGAGAGATGGTTGGAACGCAGTCAGGACTTGGTTATTTAGTTGTCGACGCCAGAAATTCCATGAGGCTTGATTTAGTCATGGCTGCTATACTATTTATCGGCGTATCCGGGCTGCTTCTCGATAAAGCGGTCGGACTTATTGAAAACTGGATTAATCGTATTTGGGGAAGAGCATAATCGCTGTGCAAGGCAAACTTTCCTGTTTCAAGGGACATCTCCGCCCTACAAGTTGAAAGTGCTTTTCCAACTAACCATCTAGTTGCCTATATTAATTTTTCAGAGGATAGTATGTTCATGATAAGAGCATACATCCTCTTTTTTTATACACATCTTTCTTATTTCGGAAGAATTCCACAAATTTTCCCTAAAAATGACCGACAATCCTATGGACGCGACCCACGTACTTGTCGGGCTTGATCGCTGCTTCACTTACGAAAAACTCAATTTGGCAATGAACGCGGTTCGTAATGGAGCCAAATTAATTGCAGCCAATCCGGATTCGCTTTGTCCAGTTCCTGAAGGGTATATTTCAGATACACTGGCAATAGCGAAAGCAATAGAAGCTGCATCAGGACGGCCGATCGATCAGGTGATCGGGAAGCCTTCCTCTTTTTACGGCAAAAAAATTCTTGAAAAATTAAACATAAACAGCAACAGGTGCTTAATCATTGGCGATCGCTTAGAAACCGATATTTTGCTTGGAAAAACAAATAATTGCCGCACATGCCTTGTATTAACAGGAGCCTCTAGAAAAGAAGATATTGAAAAAAACAAAATTTACCCGAATTATATTGCACAAAATTTACAGTATTTGTTTTTCATGAAATAAATCGATGCTTTCATACATACTGATTTTTAGGTAAAAAGTTCAAACCCAGGTGGACGTGATTCATCCTCAAAGCTGTCACGCTCCACCTGTTTTTTATACACACAATCAGCCATTAAATTTTTTGACGACAACATCATTGGAAATACTCATCCAAAGCGACAATCATCGCCCCCATCCGCTCCAGCTCTGGAGCCACGATGCGCTGCACCCCATATTCCTTCAATTCTCCAGCAGTTACTTTGCCGACGGCTGCTGCCACAACATTTTGTTGAAATGCCTCTATAAGGTCAGATGTTGCTCCTTTTTTTTCAGCCAATTTAAAAAGCACTCTTACTTGCGGGGCAGCTGTAAACGCAACAGCATTCAGCTTATTCTCGATTATTTCATCCAGCAGCTGCTCAACGGTCTCAGGATTAGGTACAATGGAGCGGTATGGCAAAATTTCATGCAAAATCGCTCCGTGCTTTTCAAACCATTCTGAAAGCTTTGGCACCGGTTCTCCATGTAATTGTAAAAAAACATGCTTGTCTTTAAAAGAAAATCCTTCAATAGCCCGAAGCAGCCCGTCATTCGTTCCGTCATCATCACAAGCATCCGGCTGAATGCCGATTTGTTTAAGAGCCGCTTTCGTTTTATAGCCGCGGGCAGCTATTTTTGCTTCTTTTAAAACGTTTATAAATGAATCCAAAATGCCGATCTTTTCTGCCGCTTCCAACAGAGCGTTCGTCCCTACTCCTGTCGTAAACACAGCCCAGTCAGTCCCTTTTTCAACAATGCTTCGAAGACCAGCCTCCAAATCCGAAGGAGAGCATTTTATTGTTTCTTGAATAGCTCGAATAACAGGCTCCCCTCCTTTTTTACGAATTAACGTGGAAATTTCCTCGCTCTTTCGAGAGCCTGTGATAGCGATCCGTTTCCCATGTAAATTTCCCATGCCTTTCTTCCCCCTTTTTCTCTATCATACTATAAATACTCCGTTCATCCCTTATTTTCAAATGAAAAAGTTTGAGTCAAGTATTTGTGGGCAACTTTTTTATGGAAGTAGCGTTAGAGCCGTTATGGAATTTCAATGCTTTTGTATGTTAGCGGTAGACGGGATTATAGGAAAAGCACACCTGGCTTTCTGTCTTAATAAGTGCCGGTGTTGTTTTTGGCTAACTTTATCTGCAAAAAGGATCACCATTTTCTATGTTCATCTATTATTCTATTTACCAGAAATATTTTACTAATTTACCAAATTTAAGTTGAAAAAAGTTAAGTTTAATATATAATGAAAATGAAAAGGAATTTTTTCCTAATACTTTATTAACAGAGGAGCAGAATTAATGAAAAAGAAAATTGGAAAAGTATTGAGTACAGTCTTGTCCTTATGCATGTTATCGGTAATTTTGCCAGCTGTATCTCATGCAAATTCTACTTCTTCTGAGGACATAGTCCAACAACAGTTAGAAACTTATGAAAGAGTGGAGAAAGAGATCGAATCTGACCCAGAACTAGTTCAACCTGATAAAAATTCATCATCTTATAATTTTAAAGCTAATAATTTTCAAGCGTTAGCAGCACCATCATATCCAAAAAGAAAAGGAGTTATATTAGTAACTAAAGATGGAAAATTTGGTTCTCTAGTAGGTCATGCAGGAATCATATACTCAGAAACAAAAACAGTTGAATCTTTCCCAGAAAAAGGAGTAAAAACTTACGATAATGATTGGAATAAAAAATATAAAACTGTTTATGCGGTAACGACAAAGGGAACAACTGTCGCTCAAGATGCAAAAGCTGCAGACAGAGCGTATGCACACAAAGGAAAACCTTATAATTGGGAATTTACGAATATCAACACTACAAAAAAATTTTATTGTTCGCAATTAGTGTATGAAGCATATAAGTATACTACAGGTTTAAACTTAAATCATGGCGGGGGAATCGTATTTCCAATTGATTTAGTTAACTCTTCTCACACGTATATCATTTATACTAAAGGAGTTTAACAAATGAACCTTTTTAATACGATAACAAACAGATACAAAATGATCTTTATCTGTTTGTTATCCTCCATGATCTTTTTACAAGGATGCTTCTCAACGGAAACAAAAAACATCGAAGATTACAAATATGCAGTGATTTATACAGATATGTTTGAGAAAGCAGTTATACACCTGTACAATGAAAAAGGAAAGTTTCTTTCAAAACATAAAACGAAATACAGAGGAATGCCTCTTGGAGCTTTTATGAAAAAACCTATTCATATGAATAATAAAGTATATTACGCTAATCCACTATCTAAACACAACACCAATGAATTTATATTAGAGTTAAATAAAAGTAATTTGCAGATTAAAGAAATTCCTAACGAAGAAAAAATTGCTCCCACAGTTTGGACTGTTGATAAGGAGTTTGCTTATATGTCTGAAGGAGATCTTACTTCCTCTAAGCT
This sequence comes from Aeribacillus sp. FSL M8-0235, assembly GCF_038000355.1. Taxonomy (NCBI): domain Bacteria; kingdom Bacillati; phylum Bacillota; class Bacilli; order Caryophanales; family Bacillaceae; genus Aeribacillus; species Aeribacillus sp. FSL M8-0235. Next base: position 3,272,320 of record NZ_JBBOBW010000001.1, read on the forward strand.
TGCCAAAACAAATATAGCAACAGGAAAACAGGTCGCATCCACTAAGCTCAAGGGGGAGGCGAACTATATGATTGAACATTCAGACAAATTATATGTATTAACCTTTATACACTCCAATCCAGATGATATTTACGGTATTATCAATGTAATCAATAAAAAAGATTTATCTTTAATTGAAACAATAAAAATAGACGATATGATGTATTCATCAGATATGGAGCTCGTTGACAACGATCTTTTCCTAGTAAAAACATCAGATGGAAAAGACAATCAGTCAAATGAATTAATAAAAATAAACTTGATGAACAAGAAAATTGAAAAGATTATCCTTCCATTCAAAGGCTTGCGTTATATTTATGTACACAAAGATCATATGTTTATCACACAAGGAAATTCGTTTCTAGAACCCACGGAAAAGAAAATTGCGAAACTTCATTTAAATTCTTCTAAAATGGATGTATTTACTACAGAAATTGAAAACTATGTATCATATATTCATGAAGATCAATTTATTACATCAGACGGCACAAAGATACAAATTTATAATCTTGATAACTTCAAAAAAGAAAAAGAATTTAAGTTAAAAGGAGATGAGAATCTATTCACTTCATTTTTCATCAATGATTAAAAGCCAATACTATGTAGAAAAGTATTGGCTTTTTGTAATGCCTTCTCACTGTGTCTAACTTGCGAGTCTCATAATCAAATGTTGACCTTGTCTATGACTTTCGGCATATGTATGTGTTTCTTGCGTCTGTTTCTTTTATCGAAAAGGTTAAGACGTTCATACTAATCAATTCGACATGTCGTTCATACCTCACTGGGTAAGGGTGCAGTCTTTCCTTCCACCTGTCTGCTTCATTTACTCTGTACCATCTTCGACAGAAAGGACTTTGTTTCATCCAATGGCAACTAGCCTCATATGAAGTTCGTGTTTCGAGAGACACTCTAAGTTTGCTGCCCGCTTCCTTCAGATTCCACATCACCACGGACACCATTGCGTTAAGCTAACTGCTACTTTTGCCTTCGCAGCTCGAGACTTTCACCCTAGAGATTACACCCATGCCCGGGTGCATATGAAAAAAGAGAGCTGTTTTCATGCCTTTTTTGTTTTAATCATTCCAGTAATATTTTCTTGGTTAGTTTGTTTTCGATTTTTCTTCAGTTCTTAATAGCAGAAGATCTCCTGTTTCAATCATATCTCCTGTCTATACGTGTATTTCGTTTACAAATTTATAAATGTAGGTTAAACCAACGGGTCTTCCACTGGTTCCTTGATGGTAAATAATACGATCAAACATAACAAGCAAGAAACCGCCAAATAGATCCAAACGGCATTCCAGCTGAAATGATCCAGCATGATCCCCGCAATCAATGGAGCAGCAGCTCCTCCTAATTGGCCGGAAAAGTTAACTACAGAGCAAGCAATTGGATAGGATTTTTTGTTTGTCAGGCCCATAGGGTACACCATATAGGTTGAATATCCAATGTTCAAAAATATACCTAACACGAACATTAGCGCTGCCAGTATATAGGGATTATTAGGCGCATTGATCAACGAATACATCATGAATATAGAGACAAATGCCGTGAACATCATGTTTGGTTTACGCCGCTTGTTTATGATCTTATCCGACAACCAGCCACCCACCATGTTTCCAACAATCGCACCAGTCCATGGAGCCGCAGCTACGATTCCCATGTCCATAATGTCAAACTTCTTTACAGTAGTTAAATAGGTCGGGATCCAAGCCAATAATACGTTCACAACTCCTACCATGAAAAAGTAACCCAAAGCGGCCCCCCAGATATCCCATGAACGGAAAATCTCCTTTTTAGTCTCCAACGGATTGGCCTTCGTAGCCCGAATCAGTTTATCCAGCCACACTAGCTTGTATTCTTTCTTCGGCGATTGAACTTGTTCCTCAGATGTAGTCTGGTCTTCGCCGTGTTCAATATAATTAAGTTCCGCCTCTGATACGAATTTGCTTTCGGACGGACGATTTTTGACTAGAATATACCAAATTACCGATAACACGATGCCGGGAATAGCAAAGAAATAAAAAATGTATCGCCAGCCGAAATCCATCACAATCCATGCACATAACGGCGGCACAAGAACCGGCCCGAATTTTGCCGCTGACAGGAAAAGCCCCGTTGCTGTTCCTTTTTCCTTAGGCGGAAACCAGTTATTAATGGTCGAAGTCATTCCCAGCGGCAACGGCCCTTCAGCCAAGCCTAAAAGGAAGCGAAAAGCCTTTAAAGTAAATAAACTTCCTGCCGTTCCAATCAGCCCTGTAACTACTGACGTTGCCACCATGGCAACGGAGAAGGTGCTACGTACACCAAACTTACTGTAAATAAATCCAGAAGGAATCTGGGCTATGGCATAAGCGAGCAAGAACAGACTTGTTAATGCGCCAGCCTCGGTATTAGACATGGTAAATTCTTCGCGTATAAATGGTAAAGCCATTCCGAGGTTCGCACGATCAGCTGCAGCAACCGTATAGACTAAAAATATCATAAGAGCAACTACCCATCGATACCTCGTCTTCTTTTGTGCCGGACGGATTGCTACATCTTCCTCATTAATTTTGTTCAAATTATTCATACGTTTCTCCACCTTTCATTTACCTATTATTCCTGTACATATGAACAACATTTTTTCTTATATAAAAAAATATATTAGATTAATGGGCTTATCTGGCTATTTTACCTTAGCCTCTTCTTTCGCAAGAGCAGACGATTGACCCGGCTATATTAATTTCACCTGTTCTTTATTTATATAGACCAAGGGGAATACCGCCTTTTAAAAATACTGGATATTCCATTTCGCTAATTCCGTAAAATCTCTCACCGGACCATCAATAATACATCCTACAATTCCTTTTGTTTTCGCATAGTGACTTATCAATTCACCTAGAATCGAACTTCCTACATCTCCACAGGCATCAGCTTAAATAATATCTCCAGGATGTGTTCTATCAGTGAATACGCTTCCAACAATATGAATTCAAGGCTTATTAACACTTTTTATAGAGTAGTCTGTCGCAAACCAAAAAACATTGTTGGAAAAAGACGATATCTCCGGGTTGAGTCAGATCCATTGCTTTGTGAAACATCAAATTATCTCCCGCGGAAACTTTAGTCGTAAAAGCTGGACTTACTAATCTAGCATTATTCACAGTTCTAATTGAACCATCAATTGCAGCAAGCCTATTCATACAATCATCAATGTTTCAAGTGGGAATACTCCTTAACTCTTCTATTAATGCTTCATTAGGTCTGGCAATCGCATTAACAATTTCACAACCGGTATTTTATATAATCTTTCCCTCCCTCCTTAAATGATAAATCATTCAAGTATTACTGGATAAAAGGATGTTTAACACTGTAGTGATCTGCCACATTAATTAAATCATCTATAACTGATTCAGAAAGTATAATCCCATTCTGAATATTATCTTGTTCCTTTCTGTCTTCTATTTCACCCGGAATCATAACCTCTTCAACACCAGGTGCAGTAGGACAAGCCTTAAATTCATTGAAAATACTGTCTACACTGTCTGTAAATTCATTGACAGAGCGTATTTTAGAAATGTCAAAAGCACCAATGAAATAACCTACATTTTGTGGATTTTCAAAATCATCCCAAAAGCGATGAGTCTTTCTTCCATCTAGAGCACCAGCCAAGGAGCTGCACATCAAGTCTATAATTAAGCTTATAGCATATCCTTTCGCACCGCCAAATGGCAACATTGCTCCTTCTAAAGCGGCTTTTGGATCTGTTGTTGGTGCTCCGTTTGCATCAACGCACCATGAATCAGGAATCGTTTTTCCTTCTTTTTCAGCTAATACTACTTTCCCTCTAGCAACGACACTAGTCGCCATATCCAATACTAATGGATTATGTTTGCCTGCTGGAATTGATACGGACAAAGGATTTGTCCCTAACATCGGCTTCGCTCCACCAATTGGTACTACTGCAGCTTCCGAATTACTTATAGCAAAACCAATCATATTTTTATTTGCAGCGTATTTTGTTAAATAGGCTCCTGTACCAAAGTGTGTCCCATTTTTAACTCCAACAAAAGAACAACCGTACTGCTTGGCTCTTTCAATGCATATATCCATCACCTGTAAAGCTACTGATACTCCAATTCCGTTCTTTCCATCCACTGCAAGAAGCGCACCTGAATCCATAATAATTTCTGGTGTAATATTGCTACTAACCACTCCACACTCTACTCGTTTCGCGTACGTTCGGAGACGAGATATTCCATGAGAACCTATTCCACGTAAATCAGCGAAGAGCAAGCCATCAGCAAATATCTTTGATTCTTCCTCTTCTAAACCAGCTGTAGTCATCACAGCAACAACAAATTTTTTCAGATCTTCTACTGGATACCTCATCTTTTATTTCCCCCATTTTCCTTCTATCTTATGGGATATATAGGATTAACATATATTCTGTTAAATCACAAATAAAGCCACCCCATTCATGCACCTATTTGACAGCGCTCGCATCACATATGGCACTAACCTAGTAGCTCCTCTATCGGTACCTTCACCGGTAACATAAGAGACTAAGATTAATGGGCTTATCTAGACATTTTACCTTAGCCTCTTTTTTGACAGGAGCAGACGATTGAACCGGTAGTAGAAGTTTCTTAATTTCGACAGCCATCTATAAGAGCTAAAAACAGATCAACGAACCATCCATTTCATACCCCATATAGTATTAAACTATATTTTTAAGTAGTGTACGGTTAATTCCTAAACGACGTAAAACCTTATTTCTAGGAAAAATCCTTTCTTAAATAACCGTCTTAAAACAATATCGAAATAATAGTTATATGTTTAAAATGTCTCTGCAAAAGTTGATTATGTCCTTAGTAATTATTAATTTACATTTACCGGTAAAACTTTATATATATTCACAACCGATTTCATCAAGTTTAGGATCAACCCATGGTCTTTTATAAGTTCCTTCATTAACCATCGTTTTCATAATCTCTTCTTCTTTTTTTGATACATTTTTTACCTTTTCAAGGAGATCTAGTGCTTCTTCTGGTCGTATGAATACGATCCCATCAGCATCACCAACAACAATGTCACCAGGATGAACAACTTGACCACCAAAACTGATGACTGTATTTATTTCCCCTGGTCCATTTTTATAAGGACCTTTAGGTGTAACTCCTCTAGCATATACAGGGAAATCCATGATGGAAAGAGCATCATAATCTCGTATACTACCATCTACTAAAACACCTGCAAACCCACGCAGTTTACAATAATTGATCATCAATTCTCCGCATATCGCACGATTTGTACTTCCCCCAGCATCAATGACAATAACGTCTCCTTCTCTAGCCATATCCATAGCTTTATGGAACATTAGATTGTCACCCTCCGGGACTTTAACAGTAAAGGCAGTACCCAATAGTTTTGCTTTATTTACAGGTCGAATATCTTGATGAACAGAAGATAAACGATTCAAACAGTCATCTATATTTGCAACTGAAAAGTTTCTAAATTCCTCCACTAAGGAATTGTCTGGTCGTTGAACTTCCTTAATTATTTTACAACCAATATTTGACATTATAACGATTCCTCCTTAACACATTTTTTTGAACTCCATATTTAATTACTATCTGCCTTTTTAGGAATAAATTCTTTTAGAATTTCCGATACATTATTTGATTGTATTACTTGTTGATCTATATCAATATTTATTGAATTTGAGAAGAAAGTTACAACTCCATCCGTAACATAAGGTGGAATTTCAGCTTCTTTTATTAAATTGCAACTATCCATAATTTCTTTATAACGACGATTTTTGTGAATGACATGAGTTGTGATTAAAGCGTTTGCAAAAGTAGTAAAATCATTATTATTGATTGTTTTTGATATGCTTTCCATGACCTCATCTGCAACCCCGTATTTTTTAGCGGTTACCATTGTTTCTAGCACGAGAGCTTCAAGCCCTTTCATAAAAATACTTCTTAATAATTTAATGCTGGCTGCTCCCCCATTAGGATGCGTTATTGCTTGGGAGTTAAAGCCTAATGAATTTAATAGCGCCTGAACTTCTTCTGCCTGTTCTCCAGCAATTAACAGAGGAACTTTTTGCCCTTCAGTCGCTACCGTCCCCATAATAGAGGCGTCTACATAAATACCGCCATTGGAAACAATTAATTTTTCGCTCTTCGACTTTACTAGAGGTGTACTTGTTGTAAGATCTACAAATATTGTTCCTTTACTTATCCCCTTGGCAACCCCCGCGGCTACTGCCTCAGAAGCAGCGCTATTCACCAATGAAATGATGAGGGTACAGCACTCTCCAATCTGTTCAATTCGATCAACAGCTTGGGCACCAATATGGTTAATTTTATCTATTATTAAATCTCTATTACTCTCTAATAAAATGTCATAGACGAAAACGCTTTCTATTTTATCTAAAATTCCTTTTGCAAAAACTTGTCCAACCTCTCCAAACCCAATAATTCCCACACGTAACCCCATATCTCCATTTACGCCCAAATTCATAATCACACCTTCTCTATCTTTATTTTAGCTTTGTAACTTTGGATCCAAAGTAACATTGTTAATTTAGATTATAATTAACCATAATCTAAATTGTCAATCTACTTTTGAAAATTATTTGCTTGAAAGGTGAGAAGCAACTTACTATTGAAATACCTATGAGATCAATTTAAGATAAACTTAAGATAAGTTTGTTATTTTGGATTCAAATTGCACTGTTAAGTTATTAACTGCAATGTTTGTATTTATACTAATAGCTTAAATTTGTCAGCTGTAGCTTTTACTTCAGCATTTATCGCATATATTTTTTAGGAGGATTGTACAATGAAACAAGCATCTCTGTTACCTGCACGTGATCAAGTGGCTGAAATTCTAAGAAAGGCCATATTTACTGGTGAACTTCAACGGGGGCAAGAGCTTACGCAAGAAAAAATTGCAGAAGAACTTGGTACATCAAGAATGCCAGTGAGGGAAGCCTTTCAGATTTTAGAACGTGAAGGGATATTGACTATACAAAAAAGGCGAGCTATCGTTAAAGGTTTAACAATCGAAGATATCGTGGATCATTTGGAAATACGTGCGATGCTTGAAGGGGAAGCTGCTGCACGAGCAAACTTAAGAGGTAATGGGTTTGAAGATCTTAAACTCGCTCTTGAAAATTCAGAAAAAGCCGCATTATCGATGGATATGTTTAGTTATGTATCAGCTAATGAAGCTTTCCATAGAGCTATTTGGGCTGCATCAGGGAGTTCAAGGCTCGAAAATTTTTTAAATTATTTATGGAACGGGCTTCCTCCTCATTTACCAATGTTGCTACCAAAACAAATGAAAAGTTCGATCTCTGAACATCAAAATATTGTTACAGCTATTTGCACAGGTACTCCAGATGAAGCACGTGCTGCTATGATAAATCACCTTAAACGTAGTATTGATGACTTAATTAAGCATCATAAAGATATCGATTCTAAAGAAAAAACAACCTGATAAAAATATAAAACCTATATTACCTGTTAATTTACGAACTGTAATCTCGTAATCCGTAAGTTGGCAGATAATATAGGTTCTTTTTTCTTATCGAATTATTTTGGCACCAGAACCATAATATTTATAAATAATAAAAGGGGTACCGCCAGCAAAACGCAGATTAACAACGCTAAGGAATGCAGAACCCAAGAATCCCTTGATATGACAACGTTTAGAGAACCTTCCTATTGTCCGTATGTCATAAAGTCCCTTAATTAAATGAAATATTGCATAACTTGAATTCAGGCTTTTTGACATGATGAATTCAAAGGATATTAGGCTTGTCATAAAGCGTACTTTTTGACATAAACGCTTAGCGTTGTAAATCCGCGAAATGATGGTGCTACCCCGAGAATAGCAAAGTTGATGCTAGTACTCTAGCAAGTACTGATTTAACGTTCATAATTAACCCCCATTTTTTTGTAATTAAAGCAAGAAAATTATATACCGTAAGATTTATCCAAGTATACAAAAGTTTTCACAATATAATGGTGTAATATATGGGTTATTTGGATAATTTAAACAAAATATAGATAGATACAGATTTTATTAAGAAATAATTAGTATTGCTACGGTCTAAGCTACCTACTAAAAAAGTAAATAAGGATCTATGACTAAACAAAGTTTCTGTTGATACTATCTCTTTCATCGAACGTAATAAAGCCGGGCGAGGATTTCCCCTCTCCCGGCTTCTGTTGATACTTGTAATGCTTCCCCTTATATTCTTTTTACACGTCCATTGAATTTTTGTTGCCAATAACCTTTTGACATGTCAGCAATCGCAACACCTGTTTTTGATTGCGCCCCTATGAATTTACCATCACCGACATAAATCCCCACATGGCCATCGGCTTTATAGGTATCAAAAAATACAAGATCACCAGGCTGCATTTCACTAGGCAATACAGGCTGTCTGATATTAGGTCAATAAAGTAGACACAAAAATTTATAGATTTTTTTTCGCAGCTACCGCGCTATCGCTTGGTGGCCTTTTAAAAATAATTACGACGTTGTCCTAATTATTTTTAAAGGTAAATTTTCGGGTCTAACTATTCTATTAATATGTTCATTAAGCTCCCTTTTTATAGTACATACGTTCGTATTCAGATGGCGAAAAATACTCTGTTGCGGAGTGAATACGTTTATTATTGTAAAATATTTCTATATACTCAAATATGCTCTTTTTTGCTTCCTCCCTTGTTTTATAACGAGTCTGATAGATTAGTTCTTTTTTTATTATCCCATGAAATGATTCAATACAAGCGTTGTCATAACAATTTCCTTTGCGGCTCATGCTACATTTCATTCCGTATTCCATTAGCTTAGCTTGATAGTCATTTGAAGCATATTGACTCCCTCGATCAGAATGATGGAGGATAGAACCCTGTGGTTGTTGACGCTGATAGGCTTGCTTTAAAGCACTTAACACTAGCTCCTTTTTCATGGAACAGTCTATATGCCAGCCGACTATTTTCCTTGAATACAAATCCATCATACTAGCTAGATAAAGCCAACCTTCATCCGTTGGAATGTAGGTGATATCAGCTACCCATACTTCATTTGGTTTCGTAACAGTAAAATGTTGGTTTAAGACATTTTCGTGAACCGGATGGTTATGTTTTGAGTTAGTAGTTGCCTTATGCTTTTTCACGGTACGAGACTTCATTCCCTCTTCATTCATTATGCGGGAAACCGTCTTCTGTGAAACCTTAATGCCTTCATGATTAAGCTTTTTGGTAACCTTGGGACTCCCATACAGTTGGCGAGATTCGATATACACACGACGCACTTCCTGCGTCAATTCTTCTCGACGCTCTTGTCTAGCACTTTTGGGACGATCACGCCATTTATAATAACCGCTTCGAGAAACTTTCAATACTTCGCACATCTTCTCCAATCGGTAATCGAAGCGATGTTTATGGATAAATGAATATTTTACCGATGGTCTTTCGCGAAGAAGTGCATCGCCTTTTTTAAGATGGAGTTTTCCTCCTCCAGATCCCGAATACGTTTCTTCAGTTCACGAACTTCGTGGTCTTCGGATCGAAACGTTTGGGTTTCTGTTATTTCAGGTTCTTGCTTATATTTTTTCATCCAGCCGTGAAGAGTATTTTCGTTAATTTTGAGCTCACGAGCCACTTGTGCAACGGATTTCGCTTCCTCCAAAATATAACGAACAGTTTGACGCTTAAAGTCTTCCTCGTACCGCCTTTGTTTTTTTGTCATGTAGACACCTCATTTTTCAGTCTATTATTACTATAATAATCTGTGTCTACTTTTTAGTCTAACATCACATTGGGTGGAGAAACAAAGATGCATAAAGGAATTGATATTGCAGGAGGAAACGATTTAGGAAAACCAGTTGTGGCGTTTATGGATGGAAAGGTTATATATTCCCAATACAACAACGGGGGATATGGTTATTTGGTGATTATTCAACACGAGAACAATATGAAAACTTATTACGCTCATTTACAAAAACAAGGAATTAGCAAAGGAACAAAGGTTAGAGCTGGACAAGTTATTGGATACATGGGATCAACAGGACGATCAACAGGGGTTCACCTTCATTTTGAGATTAGAATAAACGATCAACCAGTGAATCCAAGACCATATTTAAAAGAATGGATAGGAGAATAAGATTTGTAAACAAAAAATAAGTGGATCAAATCCTTGTCACATAAGCATTTATAAAGCTTGAAATACAGTTCGTGTAAACAGTTTTATGAAAATCATAAGAAAAAGAGTAAACACTTAAAATCGTTGAAATATAAACGTTTTTAAGTGTTTTTTCTAACTTTTTGTATACATTCTATCATTTGCAAGCTGTTTGATATTAGGTCAATAAAGTAGACACAAAAATTTATAGATTTTTTTTCGCAGCTACCGCGCTATCGCTTGGTGGCCTTTTAAAAATAATTACGACGTTGTCCTAATTATTTTTAAAGGTAAATTTTCGGGTCTAACTATTCTATTAATATGTTCATTAAGCTCCCTTTTTATAGTACATACGTTCGTATTCAGATGGCGAAAAATACTCTGTTGCGGAGTGAATACGTTTATTATTGTAAAATATTTCTATATACTCAAATATGCTCTTTTTTGCTTCCTCCCTTGTTTTATAACGAGTCTGATAGATTAGTTCTTTTTTTATTATCCCATGAAATGATTCAATACAAGCGTTGTCATAACAATTTCCTTTGCGGCTCATGCTACATTTCATTCCGTATTCCATTAGCTTAGCTTGATAGTCATTTGAAGCATATTGACTCCCTCGATCAGAATGATGGAGGATAGAACCCTGTGGTTGTTGACGCTGATAGGCTTGCTTTAAAGCACTTAACACTAGCTCCTTTTTCATGGAACAGTCTATATGCCAGCCGACTATTTTCCTTGAATACAAATCCATCATACTAGCTAGATAAAGCCAACCTTCATCCGTTGGAATGTAGGTGATATCAGCTACCCATACTTCATTTGGTTTCGTAACAGTAAAATGTTGGTTTAAGACATTTTCGTGAACCGGATGGTTATGTTTTGAGTTAGTAGTTGCCTTATGCTTTTTCACGGTACGAGACTTCATTCCCTCTTCATTCATTATGCGGGAAACCGTCTTCTGTGAAACCTTAATGCCTTCATGATTAAGCTTTTTGGTAACCTTGGGACTCCCATACAGTTGGCGAGATTCGATATACACACGACGCACTTCCTGCGTCAATTCTTCTCGACGCTCTTGTCTAGCACTTTTGGGACGATCACGCCATTTATAATAACCGCTTCGAGAAACTTTCAATACTTCGCACATCTTCTCCAATCGGTAATCGAAGCGATGTTTATGGATAAATGAATATTTTACCGATGGTCTTTCGCGAAGAAGTGCATCGCCTTTTTTAAGATGGAGTTTTCCTCCTCCAGATCCCGAATACGTTTCTTCAGTTCACGAACTTCGTGGTCTTCGGATCGAAACGTTTGGGTTTCTGTTATTTCAGGTTCTTGCTTATATTTTTTCATCCAGCCGTGAAGAGTATTTTCGTTAATTTTGAGCTCACGAGCCACTTGTGCAACGGATTTCGCTTCCTCCAAAATATAACGAACAGTTTGACGCTTAAAGTCTTCCTCGTACCGCCTTTGTTTTTTTGTCATGTAGACACCTCATTTTTCAGTCTATTATTACTATAATAATCTGTGTCTACTTTTTAGTCTAACATCAGTTTTCCTAGTTTAATTGTAAACATTTTATTTTAGTTGGATTTAAAAGATATTGAAATAATAACAATTTTACATGTTTACAAAACAATAGAAAGGACTGGATGAAGATGAAAAAAGAATACTATGTAGCACATACCGTGGAACATAACGGAATCAAGATTCCATACTATCATTTCGTTTATTTTGGGGAGTTTCATAAAATTCTTCTGAAACAAAACAGAAAGCATTGTCTCCGTGACGGAACAGATATAAGGGAATTTTTCAATAAGATTTCCTATCATCAATATGATTTCAGTGGGAACTATACCGTTTTTGAAAAAGCAATTTTGATTACTATTCATTACTTTGAAAACAATATCGAAAGAGATCTCGATAATTTGAATTACAAACCATTAATTGACGGGATTAGAAAGACAGGAATCATAAAAGATGATAGCTGGCAACACTTATCCTTTATGCATTTTGGAAATTTGATTCCAGATGAAGATGAAGATGAACGAATTGAAGTGTACGTTATCCCTCAAAGTTTTTTAGTGGATTTTCTTTTAACAGGAAAAATTACGATCAATCTTTCTGAAAAACATTTTTCCGAAATAACAAATAGGGAAGAAGTAGATTTGATGAAAAAAGAGAGTTTGGGCTTTTGGTAAACAGTCTTAGAAAGGTTCAAATAGTAGAAAAAAATGTGATCAAAATAAGGGTAAAAAAACCTAAAGATTGTTTTCTGAATTTTGACCTTAAAATTAGACAACAATTTTAACCTAAAATGAAGCGTAAAATCGTTGATTTATCAATGTTTTCAACAGTTTTATGTATTAAAAAAAAGATCATTTTTTGAATGCAGTTTAGTGTGAGGATTCCGAAAAAATGAGGAATCTGAAACACTAAACAGACCCCGGAGAGAAGGCATCAAAGAGGAGGAAAAAAATGAGTGAATACAAGTACTATGAGCAATTGAATGACCGAAAGATTAATATACTAGAAGATTTATATAATTATCGAGCCATGACAACGGATCAGATAAAGAGGATATACTTTCCGAATTCAAAGTTCTATGTCAATAAGGTTCTATACCAATTGAGAAAGAGCAAATACATTGCAAGTAACACGCTGAAAGGGAGTAGGAAGAACAAAAAGGGGATCACCTATCATTTTAAAGTGGCACCCATGTCAAGGACACTATAAAAAAGAGATTAAGCAGCTAGAAGATGATTCCTATATTGAATAGGGGTCATCTTTTTTAAATTCCACTGATAGCGGTAATTGTTATAGTAAACCATGTAATGATTAATTTTTGACTTCAATTCCTTCAATGTTCTTGCCGATTTATAATCCACTTCATCCTTAAGGTGGCCAAAGAATGATTCTTGAGGGGCATTATCCCAGCAGTTGCCTCTTCGTGACATAGACTGGCCCAGGCCATACTCCTTTAAAAGCTTCTGGTAACGTGGGCTTGTATAGTGGCTTCCCTGATCCGAGTGGATAAAAGCCTCTTCATGGAGAGTAATTTTTTTATTGTTCATCAATTGATGGATCGTCTGGGTGGCGATGTCCAAGGTGATGCGATCAGACACATGGTAAGCCAGGATTTCATTGGTGGAGGCGTCTTTTACGGTCGACAAATAAGCCATACAATTTCCGTTATATGGAAGATAAGTGATATCCGTAAGTAGTACTTTCCCAGGGATTCCCTGCTTGAATTCCCTGTTTAATTTGTTTGGGACAACCTGATGCTCCTTCGTTGCTTTAGCGATCTTTTTATAAGGGTTAGGCTTTCGGTGAGGACAGACGATTCCGTATTTCCTCATGATCCTCTGGATCTTTTTACGGCTGAAGATAATATCAAACTCATTCTCCAATATCATTTTGATAGAGCGTGAACCTTTCTTATATCCCCGCCGGTCAAAGGCCTTTAAGATGATTTCCTTCGCTTCAAGGTCCAATTTCTCCCGTGCTTCCCGGACAGAGGAAGCCTTCAGGTAGCTGTAATATCCCGACCGTGAGACATCCAGAAGGTCACAAAAATACCTGGTCATCCCCTTGAATCCATTCTGTTCAATGGTCTCCTGTATCAATTGGTACGCTTTATTCGGATTGAGATTTTCGCTAGCTTGCGTTTAGCATCCTTTCGGTCAATTCTAGCTTTTTTAACAGCTCCACCTGTCCTTCCAACAGCTCAATTCTGGCCCTTTGCCTTTCAATCACTTCGGACTGTGTAAGCTCACGCTTTAAGGGTCTCCCAGAAGCCGTTTTCCTTGAATCTGTAAGCCCTATCAGGCCATTCTTTTCATAGGCTTTTTTCCATCTATGGGCTGACTGTTCAATTCGTTTTATGCCGATAACGTCCACATCAAAGCCGTTTTCCTCAAAGATCTGACGAGGGAATTTTCCAGCTTGGTATTCATCTATAAATCTATTTTTAAAATCGTCAGTATAGGTAATAGACCTTTCGCTGACACGTTGTACATTTGGATTTTTTTGAAGTATGTTTATCTCTTTAGATGAAAAAGTTATTTTACTCATATTGTCCCCTACCCCCCATATTCTGAAATTCAAGTATATAAAAATACCTGTAGGTTGAACACTCTTTTTTTCGAGTGTCCTACCTACAGGTACCATTTTATTCAGCTCCCTTTTGAAAAATTATTGGATCGCATTATCCACTTCTTTCACCATTTCAGCAACCGAAATCAATCCGCCGCCGGATAAATACCAGTAGTTAGGATCTAAGTACACAATATTGCCGTTTTTGTAGGCATTTGTCTTTTTCACTAATTCATTTTCTACTGTTTGTTTTGCAGATGATTGGCCGCCTACAGCAGCACCGCGGTCTACCACAAATAAGTAATCAGGATTTTTTTCAACGATATATTCAAATGAAATGCTTTGTCCGTGTGTAGAAACTTCAATGTTTTCATCTACAGCTTTAATCCCAAATTCATCATGGATGAGTCCAAATCTAGATTTCTGTCCATATGCGCTGACTTTCCCTTCATTAGCTAAAATAACTAATGCATTTTTTCCAGACGCTTCTGCTTTTTCTTTTAGCTTTTTAATCGATTCATCGATTGCTGCCAATTCTTTTTCAGCTTCCTCTTCTTTACCGAAAATTTTTCCAAGTGTTTTCACATTTTCATGGAATGACTCTAAATATTTCGTTGTATCAACACCCATAAAGATGGTTGGTGCAATTTTCTCAAACTCTTCATAAACCTCTGATTGTCTTCCGGAAATAATGATCAAATCAGGCTCAATCGAACTGATTTTTTCAAAATCCGGTTCTTTTAAACCGCCGACATTTTCATATTTATCGTCACTGTATTTGTCTTTTAAATAGGATGGAAGGTTATCCTTCGGTACACCTGCCACTTCAACGCCAAGCTTATCCAATGTGTCAAGAGCACCAAAATCAAAAACGACGACTTTTTCTGGATTTTTCTTCACTTTTGTTTCGCCAAGCTGATGCTTAATCGTCAGTTCTTCTGACTCCTGTTTCGTGTCATTTTTTTCACCTTCGCCGCTAGTTGACCCGTTCGAGCCGCAAGCTGCAACAACAAAAACCATCAAAGAAGCAATGAGAAAAACTAAAAACTTTTTCATAAAAATTACCCCCTGTATATTTTTTGAATGATGTCGGCAATTCTTTAAACATCTCTCAATTGAATAAGAAAATCATTATCATTTCGAATTCTTTGTAAGGAAGAGCTGACAGCTCTTCCTTCTGCTGAGATGTTTATCAAAATGCCTCCATCCATACTACCCTTCTTAAGAAAAGTACACACATATTTTGCAATTGTTTATTTGCTGAATGTTTATATCCATATCATATACGTCTTTTAAGACAGAATGATCTATGACTTGATCAGTTGGCCCGACGTGTACGAGCTCTCCATCTTTCATTGCAACTACATAATCGGCATACACCGATGCAAAATTGATATCGTGCAGTACAATGACAATTGTTTTTCCAAGTTCATCGACAAGTTTTCTTAACATTTTCATAATTTGCACAGAGTGCTTCATATCTAAATTGTTCAATGGCTCATCAAGCAAAATATATTCGGTATCCTGCGCGATCACCATAGCGATAAAAGCCCGCTGCTTTTGGCCTCCGCTCAACTGATCAAGAAATTTATGTTCAATCTCTTCAAGCCCCATGTAACGGATCGCTTCATCCACATGCCTTTGATCTTCTTTTGTTAATCTTCCGCTTGAATACGGAAATCTACCGAAAGAGACAAGTTCCCTGACTGTTAAGCGAAGATTAATGTGGTTTGATTGCTTTAAGATCGAAATTTTTTTCGCCAAATCGTTGCTTTTGCATGCGCCAATTTCTTTTCCGTCAATCAATATTTCTCCTTCATCTTTTTTTATTAATCGGCTGATCATTGATAGCAGTGTGCTTTTTCCAGCTCCGTTTGGGCCGATGAAGGCTGTGATTTTTTGTTTCGGAATTTTCAGCGAGACGCCTTTTACTACAAATTTGTTTCCGTACTGTTTTGAAACATTTTTTACTTCTACCATGATCGATTCTCCTTTAATAGAAGATAAATAAAATAAACCCCTCCAACAAAATTAATGACAACACTTAACGTAGTTGAAAATGTAAACACTCTTTCGACCAATAGCTGACCGCCAACCAACGCAATGATGGAAAAAAGAACGGTCCCGATCGTTAAAACACTATGTTTATATGTGTTTAAAAATTCCCTTGCCACGTTAATCACGAGAAGGCCCAAAAACGTCATCGGACCGGTTAAAGCTGTCGAAATCGAAACGAAAACAGCCACAATGATCAAAAGCCTTTTGACAACATGATCGTAATCAATGCCGAGATTAATCGCATGCTCCCTTCCAAGTGCCAGCACATCTAAATATTTGGCATATTTCAGTGAATAAAGACCCGCCAGCAGCATAACGGCAATCGACAAGTACAGCAAATCCGTATTCACGTTATTGATGCTGGCAAACATTCTGTCCTGTACAATTAGAAATTCGTTAGGATCTATCAGCACTTGCATAAAAGAAGTCAAGCTGTTAAATAATGTTCCGAATATCAGTCCAATTAGAAGAAGAAAATAAATGTCTTGACCCTCGCCTCGAAGAAGGAATTTGTAAAAGATCAGTGCAAACAGCATCATAAAGAACAAGGAAAGCGCAAAGTTAATATTTTTATCGATCATCGCAACATGTGTTGAACCAAATAAAAAGACAAGCATGGTTTGCAAAAGCATATATAAAGAATCTAAACCTAAAATGCTCGGAGTTAAAATTCTGTTGTTTGTAATCGTTTGAAATACTAATGTTGAAAAACCGATTGCTACACTTGTAATAATAACCGCCAGCATCTTCACCGAACGGCGCGGCAATGCATAATCCCAATTTTTGCCGAGGTCGATGAACAAAAAGGTGATAATTAAAAGGACTGCGACCACTAGAAGAGATGTTAATTTCGCTCTATAACCCATATGCTTTTCTCCTCATAAGTAAGTAAACAAAAATGGCACTGCCGATGACACCGACGGTTAAGCTGATCGAGATTTCGTACGGATATATAATGATTCGCCCTAAAATATCGCAAAACATAACGAAAACAGCACCGAGCAAAGCGGTATGAATCAAATTCTTTTTCAAATGGTCTCCATTGTATATGGCGACAATATTCGGAACGACAAGACCTAGAAACGGAATGGTTCCAACCGTCAATACAACAGATGAAGTGATCAAAGCTACGATAACAAGTCCGATATTGACAACTTGCTTATAATTCAAGCCTAAATTTTTCGAAAATTCCTCTCCCATTCCAGCGACAGTGAATTGATTCGCATACAAGTATGCAATTAATACAAAAGGAATGCTGACGTACAATAATTCATATTGACCTTTTAAAATTAACGAAAAATCTCCTTCCAGCCATGAGGAAACATTTTGAATCAAATTATTTTTGTATGCAAAAAAAGTAGTGATAGATCCAATGATGTTGCCAAACATCAGCCCGACTAGAGGAACAAAAATAGTATCTTTATATTTAATTTTTTCTAATATTTTCATAAAGATAAATGTTCCTAAAAGTGCAAAAGCAAAAGCGACAATCATTTTTTGAATCGGACTGGCGTCTGCAAAAACCATGATCGCAACTAAAATCCCCAATCTGGCGGAATCCATCGTTCCTGCCGTAGTTGGGGAAACGAACTTGTTTCTGCTCAGCTGCTGCATAATAAGACCGGCAATGCTTATACTCGTTCCTGCAATAATAATGCTAATAACGCGCGGAATTCTGCTGATGATCAAAATTTGTATTTGTTCATCTGTCAAATTGAATATATCAGTTGGTTTAATATCGTTTACTCCGATAAAAATCGATGCAATTGAAAGAATAATGAGAGCAATGATCAAATATCGTTTTTTCATTTTTTAACTCTTTCCGTAATAAATTAATAATGAGATTCGTTATCAATTATAATAAGAATAAGACTCATTTTCAATACATTTAGAAAAAATATCTAAATTTGTCCACAAAAGAAGGTTATTTTCGTTGATGGATGAAGAAGATTCATATATTTAGAGATCCTCTCTTACAGGAATCCATTTTTTCACTAAATTCATTGAATGATAGCTCCCTTTTAATATAATCCTCTAATGAATTATTTCTCCCGCCAAAATTTTACTTACAGAAAATGTTTAAATATTTGATGAACTTGCATAATTATAAATTGTTTGGTTTTTTTATTGACAAAATAATGTTCATACCGATAATATATATGAATAAATATTTTGTTTTACTTATAATTATTCATTCGATTAAATGAGGGAGTATACATGCACATTCGAAGAGCGACTATGAGCGATACAGATGCCATCTATCAATTAATTAAACATTATGCATTGGAAGGAAAGCTGCTCAGCAGAACGTACGCATCTATTTATGAGAATTTACAAAATTTTTATGTTGCAGATGAAGGCGGAGCAGTGGCTGGCGTTGCCAGCTTGCATATTTTAGACAAAGATTTGGCTGAAATCCGCTCGCTGGCCGTTGACCCTGACCATACCGGAAAAGGCATCGGAAAAGAGCTCGTAAAACAAATCATTTATGAAACAAACAGGTTGGAAATTGAAAATTTGATTGCCTTAACGTATCAAATCGAGTTTTTTACCAAATTAGGATTCGATATCGTTGACAAGCAATCTCTCCCGCAAAAAATGTGGAAGGATTGCATCAATTGTCCGAAACTTCCATCGTGTGACGAAACAGCTATGTTAAAAAAAGTATGGCAGACAGAACTAGCGAAACAATAAAAATAATTTCATCACACTTTTTTATTGCCCGCCTCAAAGAAGCCGCACCGCCGCAGTTTTCAATAGTAAATAAAATGAAAGGAGCTATCCAGAAAGTCAAATCCCTATCGTAAACAAAAAATTATAAACGTCGATATATCAACGTTTATAAAACATTAAAGGGGGCGTCAATAAGCCGTAAAAACGACTTATTAGACACCCCTTTGCATCCATAAACTATTTACAGCACAAATTGTCGAATAGCATGGGCGACACCGTGTTCATCGTTTGTCCTCGTCACGATATCGCACATTTCTTTCACCTCAGGCTCGGCATTCCCCATTGCAACGGAAAGCCCTGCAGCTTCCAGCATTGGAACGTCATTGAAATTATCACCAATCGCAATCGTTTGTTCCAATGGGATATTGTAGTGCTTGGCAACAGCTTTTAATCCGTATCCTTTATTTCCCTTTTCATCCATTATTTCAATGTTGTAGTCACCTGATGTCGTAACCACAATCCCAGCAATGTTTTCTAATTGTTCCATAATTTCTTTTCTAGTATGTTGATTAAATTGCAAAATAAAAAACTTCTGGACCGATAAATCACCGCGGTTTATAACATCTTGTATATGACGAAAGTATCGATTATTGTCGGTCCTTTTTGGCTGCTCGATAAACAGTTTGTACTCAGATTCAAGCAAACATTTTGCCAGCTCCGGATTCGACTGCAGAGCAGAGCGAACTTTGGCGCTCCAGTCTTCCGGCATCCAAATACCATCATTTGTATAAAGTTTATACGGCACACCATAACTCTCCAAAATTTCGGCTGCTTCCAACATGTTTTGTTTGTTCATTGAAATGTATTTCGGCTTTTCTCCTTCGATTACGACAACTGTTCCATTGCTTGCTGCAAATGGACATGCAAAATCATATTCGTCCAGCAGTTCACGAATACTCTCAGGCGCCCTGCCGGAGCAAATCATGATGATGTTTCCCTCATTTTGTGCTTCCCGAATAGCTGTAAGATTTTCTTCTGATATGGATAAATTTGAAGATAGCAATGTCCCGTCTAAATCAATAGCTACTAATTTCATACTGTTTCCCCTTTTAACAAAGTAAAGTGATTATATTCATTATATATGATCCTTTATTTCTGACAACATGTCTTTCGTTTTTAATTGCGGTTTTAGCTGGTTTGTGACTAAATCAAAATAAAACCCCTCTTTTTCCAGCAATTCATCATGAGATCCTTTTTCCACAATGCGACCATCCAGGATAACAAATATTTGATCTGCTTTTTTAATTGTATTCAGCCGATGAGCGATCACAAAGCTTGTTCTCCCCTTCATCAGCCTCTCCAGCGCTTCTTGAATCTTTAATTCTGTTACAGTGTCAATGCTGCTTGTCGCTTCATCCAGCAATAAAATGGACGGATTT
This sequence comes from Aeribacillus sp. FSL M8-0235, assembly GCF_038000355.1. NCBI lineage: Bacteria > Bacillati > Bacillota > Bacilli > Caryophanales > Bacillaceae > Aeribacillus > Aeribacillus sp. FSL M8-0235. Next base: position 3,292,815 of record NZ_JBBOBW010000001.1, read on the forward strand.
TTTAAAATCGCCCTCGCAATTGAAAGAAGTTGTTTTTGTCCTTGACTGATGCTCGTTCCACCTTCGTTAATGATTGTATCATATTGATCAGGCAGGTTTTTAATAAATGAGTGAGCATTTGCTAGCTTTGCCGCTTCCTCCACTTCCTCATCTGTTGCATCCAATCTTCCGTATCGGATATTTTCACGAATTGTCGTGTGAAACAAAAAAGGATCCTGCAATACAAACCCCATTGCTTGACGAAGTTCACTCCGTCTTAATTTGGAAATATCCTTTCCATCTATCAAAATTCTCCCTTCTTTTACTTCATAAAAGCGTGCCAGTAAATTGATGATCGTTGTTTTTCCGGCGCCGGTGGCACCGACAAGGGCAACTGTTTCTCCCGGAGAAACATGAAAGCTAATATTTTTTATCGTTTGGCTCTCTTCCCCGTATGAAAAAGATACTCGATCAAACACAATGTCCCCTTTTATATTTGCGGATTGTACATATTCTCCAAAATCAGCTTCCTCTGCCTGCTCATCGAGCAAATCAAATACCCGCTCTGCACCGGCAACCGCAGATAATAATGTATTAAATTGATTGGCAAGATCATTTAAAGGTCGTGTAAACTGCCTGGCGTACTCCGCAAAAACAACAATCGTTCCGATGGTTATCCACCCTTTTAGAGCAAAGATTCCACCGAACCCTGCAATCAATGTAAAACTTAAATTGTTTAATACGTGCATAAGCTTTGGGATAAAACCGGAAATCGTCTGAGCCCAAAATGAAGATCTCCGCAGCCTTTCATTTTTTTCTAAAAACTCATGCATAACCCGGTTCTCTTGTGAAAAGGTTTTGACAATTCGCTGACCAGTGATGGTTTCTTCAATGTATCCATTCAGTTCTCCTAAACTTCGCTGCTGCTCTTTAAACAATTGTCCAGTCCGCCGGGTAATCCATTTCATACCTACAACCAATAAAGGAACAACTATTAAGGTGATGATTGTTAAAAAAGGGCTCATCCATAACATAACAGAAATAACACCAATTAATGTAAGAACACTGGATGAGATTTGAATCACTGAGCTGTTTAATGTCGAGCTGACGTTTTCAACATCATTGGTCATTCGGCTCATCAGCTCTCCCGTTTTTTTCTGATCAAAAAAAGAAATGGGAAGAAGGTGAAACTGGCGAAATAGATCGGATCTCATTTTATACACAGTATTTTGCGCCACTTTGATCATCCATATGTTTTGCAGCCAAATGGAAAGGGAATGCAATGCATAGATCAAAACAAGAACGACGAAAAAAAAGAAAAAGTGATTTCCGCTTTTTTCTACAATATAAATGTCGATCCCTTTCCCTACTAAAAAAGGCCCAAGGATTGTTAAAGCTGTGCTAATAAAAACCATGAGCAAAACGAAAAAAAACAAAACCTTTTGATCTGACATATATCCCCAAATTCTTTTTAATGTTCCTTTCCAGTCTTTAACTTTTGAAGAGCTTTTCTTCACTTTTGACTCATTTGTCAGCTTTAGTTTTTCATATCGGAAAGGTTCAATAAGACTTTTGAGCATGACGGATGCCATCCTTTCCATATTGTGATTCATAGATTTTTTGGTAAAGTGGAACGCTGCGTATTAATTCATCATGCCTTCCTTTCGCAAGCACCTTTCCGTTTTCTAGTAGCAAAATTTGATCAGCCGCCATCGCTGTTAAAATTTTTTGCGTAATGATCAAGGTCGTACATGGATATTTCATCAATGCTTGAAGCAGTTTTCTTTCCGTCTTTAAGTCTAAAGCACTCGTGCTGTCATCAAGCAGCAATATTTTTGGCTTTCGGACAAGCGCTCTGGCAATCGAAATTCGCTGCTTTTGCCCTCCGGAAAGATTCACGCCTTTTTGGCTGATAAGGGTATCATATCCATGAGGTAGCTTTAAAATCGTATCATGTATTTGGGCATCCTTTGCAGCAGCAATGATTTCTTCCATAGTAGCATCTTCTTTTCCCCATAAAATATTATCTTTTACCGTTCCAGTGAATAACAGCGATTCTTGCGGAACCATCCCAATTGACCTTCTTAAATGCTCAAGCTTGATCGTACGTATATCGAAACCGTCAATATAAACGGCTCCTTTTTCTAAGTCATATAATCGCGGAATTAAATTGAAAAGAGTCGATTTGCCGGAGCCGGTAGCCCCCATCACCGCCATAGTTTCTCCAGCATTTACCGTAAACGATACATCATCAAGCACCTTAACGGCTGAATCCGGGTATGCAAAGGACACCGATCGAAATTCAATTTTTCCCTCTGTTATTTGATGACTTGATTCGGCAAGCTCATCAGTCAATTTTACTTCTGTTTGAAGCACCTCCGAAATCCTTAAGCTGGAGGCTTTTGCCCTGGAAAAACCAGAGACAATAAAAGACAGCATAGATAAAACAGAAATGATCCTCGTTGAATAATTGACGATCGCAACGACTTCACCTACTTTTGCCTCACTTGGTCCAGCATGAGCCGCCCATAAAATAATTAAGATGCTTACATTCATTACAAAAAGCAAGACAGGCTGCATAATTTCCATAAAGCGGAGTACGAAAATTGTTTGGTCTTTTAAATCTTTGTTCGCCTTCTGAAAGCGATTAACTTCATAGTCATTTCGCAAAAAAGCTTTGATTAAGCGCATATTCGTCAAGTTTTCCTGTATGACTTTATTCACCGTATCCAGCTTTTCTTGCACGATTCGAAACATCGATCCTGCTCTTTTCATCACCCATAAAAGAAAAAAGATCAGACACGGAAGAATGACGATGAGAATGAAGGATAATGTAAAATTTACTGCTAGAGCCATAACCGCGCCGCCGATCACCAACAATGGAGCACGCAGCATAATCCGAAGTCCCATAAAAATTGTGTTTTGCACTTGGGAGACATCATTTGTCATCCTTGTAATGAAAGATGAATTGGAAAATTGATTATAGTTCGCAAATGAAAAGGATTGAATTTTCCCAAAAAGAACTTTTCTAATATCAAAGCCAAAGCTCTGGCTGACATGCGCCGCAAAAAATGAATTAATGATGCCTGCTGCAAAGGCAAGAGCCGATACACCAACCATCACCAACCCCCAATGGACGACAGCTGATAAATCCCTTTTCAAAATTCCATCATCTACAATTTTTGCCATAAACAAAGGCTGGACAAGCTCCACTGTCAGCTCGGTTAACATGAGAGCAAGAGCAATAACAACCGCCAAGCGGTACGGTTTTAAGAAAGACGCCACTTCTTTCATAAGCATAGCCTCCAAAAAGTATGAACGAAACTATTTATATTTTCCATCATACAACTTTATAAAAAAATTTTTAACTATTTTTACTTTTCCCTATTAAAGAAGGCAATTATATGTTTTTATGGGACGTGTGGTAATTCCAACTATTGTTTGAAAGCTGACGCATTCACAAGCAAGCAGGTTGTAATTCCAAATATTTTTTCGAAAGTGACAAAAATTAAGACGACCCCGAAAAGTTCGTTTGAACCTTCCGAGATCGTCCAGCTATGAAATATTTATTAACCTTTTTTTACTTCTTCTGGCACTTGCAAACCAAGACCTTCTGCAACGCGGGTGCCATATTCAGGATCTGCTTTGTAGAAGTGGCCGATTTGGCGGAGTTTTATTTCTTCCAGCTTAACTGGCTTCATTGAATTTACAATATTTTCAATAAGACGTACTCTTTCATCTTCACTCATGAGACGGTATAAGTCGCCCGCTTGAGTATAATGGTCATCATGGTCATAAGGAACGTTTTCCGCAACACCTGATACTGGGTATGATGCTTGTTTTGCTTCAGGTGTTTCTTTTGGACCGCCGAAGCTGTTTGGTTCATAATATACAGAGCCTCCGCCATTTGAGTCAAAGCGCATAAATCCATCGCGTTGATAGTTGTTCACTTCAACCCGCGGACGGTTGATTGGAAGTGAGTTATAGTTTGCCCCGATGCGGTAGCGATGTGCATCATGATATGCAAAGAGACGACCTTGCAGCATTTTGTCCGGCGATACATCGACTCCTGGAACTAGGTTTCCCGGTGAGAATGCAGCTTGCTCAACTTCTGCAAAATAGTTTTCAGGGTTTTTATTTAATACTAATTTTCCTACTTCAATTAATGGATAATCTTTGTGAGACCATACTTTTGTCACGTCAAATGGATCCCATCTGTATGTGTTGGCATCTTCAAGCGGCATGATTTGCACATAAAGCGTCCAAGAAGGATAGTCTCCGTTTTCAATCGCATTGAATAAATCCTCTGTATGATAATCCGGATTTTCTCCGGCAATTTTTACAGCTGTTTTCGTATCAAGGTTTTTTATACCTTGGTCAGTTTTGAAATGATATTTGATCCAGACGCTTTCCCCGTCTTCGTTTGTCCATTTAAATGTATGGCTTCCATAACCATTCATATGACGGTATGTTGCCGGAATTCCGCGATCTCCCATCAAATAAGTTACTTGGTGCAATGATTCAGGCGATAGAGACCAAAAATCCCATACGGCAGTAGGATTTTTCAAATGTGTTTTTGGATCGCGCTTTTGTGTGTGGATAAAATCAGGGAATTTAATCGCATCGCGAATGAAGAAAATCGGCGTGTTGTTTCCTACGATGTCATAGTTTCCTTCTTCTGTGTAAAACTTAACGGCAAAACCGCGCGGATCGCGGACCGTATCAGCGGAGCCAAGCTCACCTGCAACAGTTGAGAATCTGACAAATACTGGTGTTCGCTTGCCTACTCCGTTGAAGACTTTCGCTTTCGTATATTTTGACATATCATTTGTCACTTCAAAGTATCCGTGAGCACCGGCACCTTTTGCGTGAACAACTCGTTCAGGAACTCTTTCTCTATTAAAATGGGCTAGTTTTTCCAGAAGATGTACGTCTTGAATTAATGTCGGACCTCGATGGCCTGCTGTCATCGAATTTTGATTGTCCCCTACAGGAGCACCCCAGCTCGTCGTAAGCTTTTTATTATCTCCCATTTACCGATCACCTCATAATTTAAAATAATATTTCTCTAATCATTACAACTATATGATAACATATTTTAATTAAAAATCAATAGTAAATTATAATAATTTTAATAAAGGAGTTTGAAACCGTTGATCTATCAATCAATGAACCTCGTTTATTATCAATTAGCCACTATTTTTTTCATGTTGTTCTGTTTATTTTCTTTGAAAAGTTGTTTAAAAAATTGGCAGAAAAAAACGGCTGAGCAAATATAGCTCAGCCGCTACAAATTGAGAGGTTCTTATGGAAGCTATCGAATGGAAACTGAAAAAACAACATACATAGATGAAAAAGACCGTTGATCTCTCCGTGCAAAAACAGCCAGCCATTTTCATTTATGGCAAGATGTCATTTCATATTCCCAAGCAATATAGGATTCAACGCTAATATGAAAAAATGTTCGTATTCCACTTTATCTCTTTACGAAGAGATTCGCTCCGCTTTCCTTTCCATGCGAGAGCTTGGAATGAATAAAGACAGAAAAGCAGCTGCAAAGGCAAGCAGGCCTGTTGCAAGAAACACTTCATAAAAACCGATGTGATCTGCAATAAAGCCCGCTAACATCGGACCAGTGAAAATGCCGATTGCATAAAATGATTGATAAAAGCCCATTGCGGTCGTCCGATATGCTTCTTGACAGCTTTGAATAACCATCGCAAGCAGCAGCGGAAAAATAAAACCAAGCCAAAACCCTATGAAAATATGCATGAAGCAAATCCATAGAATCGAATTTGACAACGGCAACAGAAGATGAAATAATCCGCTTAAAATAAATGAAAGCAAAAGCAGTTGTTTTTGCTTTCGAACAGGAAAATAGGCAAGCAGCAATGATGCAGCTGCATGCGGAATAAAAAAGGAAGTGACGACCCAAAAAAACACGGACTCACTAAATCCGATTTTCGAGACATAAACCGGTGTAAATCCAAAAATCGTCATAAACAAAATTCCGTGTCCGGCAAGCGATAAAGCTGAGATGCCCCAAAGCGGCTTGATGCCGAGAACATATTTTAATTGACTCATATATTTGAAATCAATAAGATGCACCTTATCGCCGATTTCTTTAATGCGAAATGAAAGAATAAGACCAATCAAAGCCATGACGGTCCCAATGAGAAACGGCATTTCCCAGCCGAACCACTCTACAATTTTCCCGCTGATAGCCATGCTAATAAATTGGGAAACGACCGTCATAAACTGGAGAATTCCCATCGCTTTGGAAGATTGACTTTCCGTAAAATATTGAGCGTATAATGTAGTAGCCATTACCCACATCGACGCGGTAATTCCTGAAAGAAGTCGTGCAATAAAAATCGGGATAAATGATTGAAAGAAAAGAAACAGGATTCCGCTGGCAAACGCCATAAAAAAACCAGCTATAAGCATTCCTTTTCTCATTTGCCCTAAATAATCTGATAAAACTCCAAGAGGCAAACGAATCAAAATCTGGGTGATGCCGTAACTGCCAAAAATAATGCCAACAAGTGAATAATCAAACTGCAAATGTTCTAAATAAACCCCAAAGATTGGAACATAAATATAAATGGAAAACCAAAAGCAAAAGATAACTGTTAAAAAAATAATATGATCTTTTTTCCCTGCTATATTTATTTTTTGAACGTTCATCGCCAAAACCTTTCTATATGATTAAATAGGAATTTTTTGCTCTTTCCATTTTACGATATTTTTGAAATTTTACAATATTCAAGTTGCACGAAAATCGTTTCTATAAATTTCCTATTCCAATAGTATAATAAGATATATATAGTGTTGTGGAGGGATATTATGACTGAGCTTTTAGTAGGATTGATCTTTGGTATTTTCATCATGTTCATCGTTGTCAATATCAATAAAACGAAGAAAAAAAGATCATTAAAGCTTGTTCAAGAGGCTGTCCCGACAGAATTAGCCTGCCGCATTCCAGAAGGGCTGCCAATTATCTCTCGTTTGGAAGACTCTCTAAACTCAGAATATATGGAAAAAGTAAAGAAAAGAGTGTTAGCAAATCATCCTAGTTGGACCGAAACGGACTTTAACTGGCGCCTATTTGAATTAAAAAGATATTTTTTGTTGGCAGGAATTTTAAAATCAGTTCCAATGTTCAGCGATGAAGTGGATGAAATATGGCATGAAATGATTATGTTTACGAAAGAATACGAAAATTTTTCAAAAAAATTTTTTGGATCATTTCTGCATCACAGCCCTAATGTGGAACGGACACCGATTCCTCACGAAAGAGCCCTTTTTGATTGGATGTATTTGCACTTATTTGAAATCTATCCAAACAGCACGAAGCTGTGGGGAGGCTTTTTAAAAAATCCGCTAAGCAAAACTCTTTTGGAAGAAGTTCGCTCAGCTAGTGACGAAAAACTGTTTGATAAATATTTTCGTTCGTTTGACCCGATCAAACCATTACAAACAAAGCTGCTTGAACAGCTGAAAAACGATATTGAAAAAGCAGAAGTAATGAAACGGCAAAACAAATCGCTCCGCAAGGAAATAAAAACAGACGATACGTACTCGATGCTGCTGCCGGCTATGGTATTTTTATCGCTGTACGAGCAGGATAGTTATACAGAAAAAATGTCGCAGCTTTTGAATAAGGATGCAGGGACAAGCGGAGGTTCTGTTTATGCATGCGGGGCTGCGCTCAGCGATTCCAATGATCATTCAGGGGGTTCCGGATGCTCTTCTTCAGGATGCTCCAGTTCAAATTGCGGAAGCAGCTGCGGCGGAGGATGCGGCAGCAGCTAAGGAAATGTTCATAACCACACTCTTTTAAAGGTGAGCGCGATGAGCAGAAACCGGCAAAGTGCCGATTCTTGTTTTCGATTTTAAAAGCCCATATGCGCATTTTTTCTATGCTGCAAACAGCTGCCTTCAAAATACCATTAGATCTACTATGCATCCATTTTTACAGTACATAAGGGTAGCTTATGCCGTATATGTTCCAACAACAGCTCGTTCTTGCTTCAAAGATCAGATTTCGCAAAAATCATTAAAAAACCATCGCCTTCCAAATTGAGGATGGCGATGGTTTCCTTTTATTTCGAGTGCATTTTAAATTCTAAAAATAAATCATTATAATAGGAAAGCATTCGTTTCCCTAGGTTTTCATACACTTCCAATTTATCCGTTAATTCAGGGGGCGGGTAAAACCGCTCATCTTCAGAAATCTCTTTCGGCAAGTATTCAAGCGCCTTTTCATTTGGAGTAGAGTAGCCGACATATTCAGCATTTTGCGCAGCCACTTTCGGGTCTAGCATAAAGTTGATAAATTTATGAGCGCCTTCTATGTTTTTGGCCGTTTTCGGAATAACCATATTATCAAACCAAAGATTAGAGCCTTCTTTCGGCACCACGTAATCTAGCTTCTCATTTTCCCACATGATATCTGCAGCATCTCCCGACCAGACGAGAGCGGCACCTGCTTCTTCGTTTGCCATCAGCATTTTGATTTCATCTCCAACGATCGCCTTCACGTTTGGAGTCAGTTTATCCAGTTTCTTTTTCGCTTCTAGCAAATGGTCTTTGTTCGTATCATTCAACGAGTAACCAAGACTGTTCAATCCCATTCCGATTACCTCTCGGGCACCGTCGACAAGAAGTATTTGATTTTTCATATCTTTATCCCATAAATCATTCCAGCTGTCGATCTTTTTTCCCCCGAGAGCTTCCGGATTATACAAAATGCCGACCGTTCCCCAAAAATATGGAATGGAATATTTATTCCCCGGATCAAACGATAAATTTAGAAAACGGGGGTTGATATATTTTAAATTAGGAATTTTCGAATGATCAATCGGAATAAGAAGACCTTCTTCCTTCATTTTGCTAATGGCATACTCAGAAGGGACGGCAATATCAAATGTTGTTCCTCCTTGGGAAATTTTTGTCATCATCGCTTCATTTGAATCAAATGTTTGGTAAATCACTTTTATACCTGTTTCTTTTTCAAAACGGTCGATCAATTCCGGATCAATATATTCTCCCCAGTTGTAAATCGTAAGGGTATTATCACCGGAGTAGCCTTCAGATGCATTCAGTCTCGCAATAAAAAACAGGATGGCAAACGAAGCGATAAATACTATCGCAAACATCTGCACAATTTTTTTCATTTCCGTCCCCCCAATCTTCCCGGACGATTATAGCGCAGCGTGATGAAATAATAGCCGATCACAAGCAAAATCGTTAAAAGGAAAATGAGTGTTGACAAAGCATTAATGGTAAGGGAAATGCCTTGTCGAGCCATTGAATATATTTCAACAGATAAAGTGGAAAAACCATTTCCAGTAACAAAGAATGTAACGGCGAAATCGTCCAAAGAATAGGTTAAAGCCATAAAAAATCCAGCAAAAATCCCAGGGGTAATGTAGGGAATTACTACTTTTGTTATGACATTCCACTGGCTCGCCCCTAAATCTCTTGCCGCATCGATTAATGTCGGGCTCATTTCCTGAAGCTTTGGCAATACCATCAATACGACAATCGGCACACTAAAGGCGATATGAGACAGCAAAACAGAAATAAAACCAAGCTGAATGCCGACAATGGTAAACAAAATTAAAAAGGAAGCTCCGATGATGACATCAGGACTGACTAATAGAACATTATTTAACGAAAGCAATGTATTTTTCACCCGTCTTGTTTTGACGGAGTAAATGGCGAGCGCACCGAAAACGCCGATGATCGTTGAAATCGCCGCAGAAAGCAAAGCAATTACAATCGTATTCAGTACAATAATCAATAGACGCACATCCTGCAGGACTTCTTTATACCAGTCCAACGTAAAATTTTCAAAATGATGCATTTTTCCGCCGCTGTTAAACGAGTAATAAATAAGGTAGAAAATCGGAGCGTATAAGATGAAAAATACGATGATTAAATATATATTTGAAACCTTCCATTTTCTGTTCATTTTTCATCCCTCACTTCCGATTTCCTGTTAAAAACATGATGATCACCATTGCAAGAATTAAAAAGACCGCAATGGTTGCTCCCATTCCCCAGTTTTGAGTAACTAGGAAATGCTGCTCTATTGCTGTGCCAAGCGTAATTACCCGGTTTCCTGCAATCAAGCGGGTAATCATAAATAACGATAATGCAGGAATAAACACTGCTTGGCATCCGGATTTAACACCGTCCAGCGTCAGCGGAAAAATGACCCGGCGGAACGTAATCCAAGGGGATGCTCCGAGATCCTTAGCTGCATCTACAAGCGTTGGATTTAATTTTTCTAAAGCATTAAAAATCGGCAAAATCATAAATGGAACGAAAATATAGACAGAAACAAACACAAAGCTGAAATCTGTAAATAATATTTGTTTAGCACCGACACCAATTAATTCCAAAAAATGATTGGCTATTCCATAGGTTCCAAAAATGCCGAGAAAGGCGTATGCTTTTAACAGCAAATTGATCCACATCGGCAAAATGATTAACAAAAGCCAAAGCTGCTTATGTTTTGTTTTCGTTAATAAAAGAGCTGTCGGATAAGCGATCAATAGCGAAAAGGCTGTAATTAAAAACGCATACCAAAATGAGCTTAACGCCATTTTCAAATAGACCGGCGTGAAAAATTTCTCGTAGTTTTCAAAAGAAAATGTTCCTTCAATGTTAAAAAACGAATAATAAATGATAAGCAGAATCGGAACGACAACAAATAGTAAGATCCATAACACATATGGTAAGAAGTATAAAGCGCGAATATTACTTTTCATCGGCAACACCAATACGAGAATTTTCTTCTAAACGCATAACGTGTATTGCTTCCGGTTCAAAATAAAGACCAATTTCATCGCCGACTTCTGCCTTTTTTGTAGAATGAACAAGCCACTCGTTGCCATCCTTATCATAACAGCAAATTTCATAATGAACTCCTCTAAACAGCTGGGAATCCACATAAACCTTCAGCTTTCCTTTTTCAGGTGTTGTTATTTCCAAGTCCTCCGGTCGAATTACCACTTCTACGTCCTCGTTCGGAGCAAAGCCTTTATCAACACATTCAAACTGCTTTCCGACAAATTCAACAAGATAATCTTGAATCATTTTTCCTGCGACAATATTCGATTCTCCGATAAAGTCTGCCACAAAGCGGTTAACAGGTTCATCATAAATATCTTTCGGCGTTCCACTTTGCTGAATTTTCCCCTTATTTAAAACAAAGATTTCATCAGACATTGCAAGAGCTTCCTCTTGGTCGTGTGTGACAAAAATAAATGTAATGCCGAGCCGGCGCTGAAGCTCCCGCAGCTCGTACTGCATTTCCGTGCGCAGCTTTAAATCAAGAGCTGACAACGGTTCGTCTAACAGAAGCACTTCCGGTTCATTGACTATCGCTCTCGCAATGGCGACCCGCTGCCGCTGTCCTCCTGACATCTCCTGAATGTTCCGTTGTTCATAGCCAGATAAGTTTACAAAACGAAGGGCATCTTTTACTTTTTGTTCAATGATATCCTTTTTCATTTTTTTAATTCTAAGGCCAAAGGCAACATTTTCAAACACATTCAGATGCGGAAAAAGGGCATAATCTTGAAACACTGTATTGACTTGACGTTTGTTCGGCGTTACATGGTTAATATTTTTTCCGTTAAAATAAATCGTGCCGCTGGTCGGTTCCGTAAATCCCGCAATTAGACGGAGAATGGTTGTTTTTCCGCATCCTGAAGGTCCAAGCAACGTGTAAAATTTTCCGCGTTCGATTTCAAAACTTACATTATCCAATACTGGCAAATCATCATCATATTTTTTTGTCACTTGTTCAAAACGAATAATTGTTTTATTGTTCATGACGTTTCCTCCAACCGCATCAAGAATTATAAATAAGATTCAGTTGCCACTAAAATTACTTGCGACATGCTTTCTGCCTCATTGACAATTTGATGCTCATCGGATGCATGATAATAAATGGATTCTCCTTCCTTTGCCACATACTTTTTTGTTCCGATCCGAACTTTTATTGTTCCTTTCAGAACATAGGCAAACGTTTCAGATAAGGATGGTTCAAAAACTTTAAACTCTCCTTTTTCAAACAACGTTAAAAGAATCGGCTCCATTTCTTTTTCATTTGATTCAGGAACAATCCATTCAACCTTATATCCTCTCTCTTGGTCAATAAATACTTTTCGTTCTTCTTTGCCGTAAACTACTTTTTGCTCGGCATCCTCATCATCGAAAAAATCTTTTGGATTGCATCCCAGCACATCCAATATATTCAGAAACGTTTCCAATGAGGGAGAGCTTAAATCTCTTTCCAATTGGGAAATGTATCCTTTAGACAAATCGGTTCGTTCGCTTAGCTCTTCTTGCGTCAGACCTTTTTTTATCCGCAAATTTCGAATTTTCCTCCCAATTTTCATCATAACAACCTCATTTGTTTAATACTAGTAAACTTTTTGTCAAAAAAAATTAATATATTTATCGAAAATTGTTTATTTCACGACGATTTATTATACACAATTACACAAAAAACACAATAAAAAATCTTCAAAAAAAGAAGGAAACTTTAGTTGATCTTCAACTAAAATTTCCTTCTGTTTAAAAATCCTTAATTGTCAGAAATGAGGCCACTACATCTGGATCAAAATGCGTATTTTGATGCTCCACTAAAAAATTCAACGCTTTTTCAATCGGCCAAGCAACTTTATATGGCCGGCTGCTCGTTAAAGCTTCAAACACATCGACAACCGCAACAATTCTAGCTTCTAAAGGAATTTCTGCTCCTTTCAAGTTTTTCGGATATCCCGTTCCATTCCATTTTTCATGGTGAAAGAGAATAATATTTTCGGCCACTTTATAGCTTTGCCTTAAAAAGTTATCTTTCAGTTTGCTTGTTATTTTTTTCAAAATGTCAAAGCCTATTAACGGATGCGTCTCCATGATTAAGCGTTCATATTTTGTTAGTGGTCCTGGTTTATATAAAATTCCTTCAGGTATGCCAGCTTTTCCTATATCATGCAAAATGCTGGAATAAGCAACATTTCTCATATATTCTTCTGATAAATTAAGATTATGATAGCTGTTGTGAGCATAAATGAGCTTTTCTGTTAGTTTTCGAACGTTGATCAAATGATCCTCAATGCTTGGATCTTGAATTTCACAAGAAATCGCCAGCACTTCCAATATTGATTTTTTTGTTTCTTCTATTTGCTCCTGCGGAACGTATGCTCCGCTGTCCAGCTGCTCCAATTCCCGAAAAATTCCTACAAAAAACAGTTCATCTTCTATTAGAATAGGAGTTATTGTTATAGATGAGTGCCATAATTCTCCGGATTTCTTACGATTCACAAAAACACCGGACCAAGGCTTTTTTTCCGATAATGCTTTTTTCATCGAAGCATAAGTTTGCTCCGGGGTCAAATGAGATTTAATGACACCTGCTCTTCTGCCGACAATGAAATCCTTTTTATATCCCGTTATTTGTTCATACGCATCGTTAACAGCGACGACAACATGATCTTTATCTGTCACAATGACAGCATCAGCCAGTTGAAGATAAGGAGACAATAAGTTTTCTACATTCATGTTTTTAAATCCCTTTCCCAAATCTCATCTTGCAAACTATTCATTTAAAGGGATAATCTCATATTATTGGTTCGGTTCATAGATGCTCCACGTTAATTTCACCGAATTTACAATTTCATCTGCTACTGTTTCAGGATCAAGATTATTGGTCGATACTTTTGAGTTATGGAGAGAGTATGCATTTTGTCGTTTTATAAACAATTCTTCAATTTCCTCCATTGATTTTTCCTTTAAAAGAGGGCGGTTCTCGACTAAAAGCGGCATTCGATCCTTCCAGCTGTCCCAAGATAAATCCAGCAAAAAGACGATGCAGTTTGATAAACAAGCATTGCGGACCTCTTCTTGTAAATAGGCTCCCCCTCCTAAAGATACAACCTTCAAGCGTGTGTTCGTGCAAATATCAACAATATACTCCTTTTCGATTTTTCGGAAATAATCTTCGCCAAATTTTTGAAATATTAACGAGATGGGCATATTTTGCTTTTTTTCAATCTCCTGATCCACATCAATGAAATCTCGATACAGCTTTTTCGCGACCAACTGGCCAATAGTCGTTTTGCCGACTCCCATAAATCCAATTAAAACAATATTTTTTTCCCGAAGAGGGATTTCTACATGTTCCTTCATAACGCATCCACTTCCCTAGATTTCTTCATCATGGTGTGTCAGCTTGACTCCCGCACTACAAGCTCAGGCTGTAAAATCAGTTTTTTTGCCTCTTCTTCATCACCTTTCATTCTCCGATGCAAGAGATCAGCAGCTTTTGCACCGAGCCGATCAGGAAAAGCTGCAATAGTTGTTAAAGAAGGGCTGAATACCGCTGACTCCGGAATATTATCAAAACCAACCACAGCCACATCTTTGCCTGGAACAATGCCTTGTTCTTTTAATCCGAGCATAACACCAGATGCAACAACATCATTATAGCAAAAAACCCCGGTTGGAGGCTGAGGATGCTGCATAACTCGCTTAATCGCCTCTATTCCCCCTTGCCTAGTTGCGGGAGATTGGACAAACAGCGATTCATCCATTTCCAGCCCGGCTTGTTCAATCGCTTCACAAAATCCTTTTTTCCTGTCTGTCCATACTGATGAATTAGAAAAACCGCCCAAAAAAGCGATGCGGCGGTGGCCTTGTTCGATTAAATGTTCAGCCGCTATCCGTCCGCCTGCAACATTATCGATTCCGACATAATCAAACGGCTCTTCTGACAGCATTTTTCTCGCTACTAAAATAACAGGAATCCCCCATTGCTTTAACCGTTCTACCATATCTGGTGAACTGCCTGGGACAGGGCTCATAATTACCCCGCCGACACGATATTCAAGCATTGTCGCAAGCAGCGCATCTTGTTTATCAGGGGAATCAAACGTCGTTCCTAATATTACGGTATATCCTTCTTTATCTAAAGCTTCGTGAACGCCCACCAATAATTCCGAGAAAAAGGGGTTGCCGATCTCTGTTATAATCAAACCAACTGTTGAAGATTGGTGGGATCGTAAATTCGCTGCAACACGATCATATATATATCCCAACTCTTTTATCGATTTTAACACTTTTTCTCTTGTTTCTTTTGAAATATTTGGGCTGCCCCGAACAACAAGGGAAGCTGTAGCCCTCGACACACCCGCGTGTTTTGCAACCTCCTGCAGCGTCACGCGGGACTGTTTTTTTCGTCCCATCTGTCTAATCACCTGCTAACGCAATTAATCAACGAATTCAGTTGAGAAAAGTATACCTTTACATTTAAAACGTTGTCAATTTGTTTATTTCCATGCTTTACGGCTTTGAAAATGTTATAAATAATCACCTCCCTTCAGGCTGCAGGAGCACCACAAATCACCTGAAAAAATGGGCTGAAGTCGGTTTATATATAGACAAGAGCATAGATCAAATATGTACTTCTGTCGGGAGAAAGCCACCATATAACCGTTTCATAAATGGCTCCAAGTGATTCACCTTTGCCTGTTGTATGGATACCAAATCCAACATCCGTTAATAAATGGCTGAGCTTTTCTCATCTAATCACCTGCTTATCACATCGATTTGGCTCTGTTTACTCTTCTATTAGATCGATCCAATATCCGAGCTTTTTAGATCGATCTAAAATCCTGTTAGATCGATCTAAAAAATATTTATTGTTGAGAATTTTGAAAATAATCTCTTTTTAAGAAGATTATAAATTTTATTGTAAACGGTGTCAATACATAAAAAACATTTCAACTAAACATGCTACCACAATGCCGAACCCAATGTACCCTAATGCAAAAATCATATTCCATGAACCGATCCGATAAGATTGTGCGCTTAATTCATCAGACAAAATTGATACTGATATATTAAAAGGGCTGAACATCACAGTCGACAAGCTGCTGCATATTAACACAATGGATAGCGGAATTGGTGGTATGTCGACTAAAAACGGCTGCAAGAGCTCTGCCAATAAAGCAAAACCTACTAAAGGGTGAAAACCAATTAACGATGTAATGAAAAAATAAAGTCCTATTGTACTATATAAAATCAACGTCTTTTCAGTTCCTAATTCAAAAACAGGTTTTAAAAATGATAGCAATTGCGAGTCTGCCAGCATTTCTACAAATAAACCTGCTCCCAAAAACATGAAAAAGTAATTGGCTAATCCCCTTGTCCGCTCTTTCCAATGCTGGATTGCAACTGTAAAATATCTTTTTCCTTTTTTAATAAACAAAGACCAAATGGTAGAAAATGGGATAATCAATAATACAACAGAAAACAGAAAACCTTTTTGTAAAAAATATTGAACAGTCGACACCATGAAAATAAACAAAAGCAGCATTCCGATTAATTCAGAAGCTTTTTTATAACCCTTTTTCTTATTAAAAAAATGAGGCGTATGAAAGGCGAGTTGGATACCTTTATATTTATACGAAGACATGAGCCAATCAAACCCAAGCATTATGATTGCCATCGAAAGCAAAATTGGAAAAATGATAAAATACTGCACTTTTGTAATGTCTATCGTTGAACTCACCATCACCTCCATCGGGCTCCAAGTAAGACATAAAGCATAGGCGCGCAGCAAGTTTTGCGAATAAAATTTCGTTAGCACTTTTTTGGGCAAATCATGCAGGATAACATTTAATGATTTAATAAGAAGGGGGGCTGTAGCAATATTTAAAAATAGACCGAGTATATGACAAACTCCTGAGCTTCGCCGATATAAATGGTTCAGATCAGCAGCTTGATCCTGAAGTAACAAGCTTAAATGTTTATCATACCTTCCGACACGAATGATGGAATTCATAAATGGCAATACGAAAAACAATGAAAGCAAACCAAGCACTTGCTCAAAATGCAAAATAAACGTATGCCATGGCTGCTTACTTTGAATAAATAAAACAAATCCAATCAATAAAAATATGGCACCTGAAATGAGATATAGTCCTCTGGCATAAACCGCTGAAATTGCGAGTGCTACCAAAGCGACAGCTCCAGTGCTATAGCTTATGACTGGGGCATGAAAAAAACGAGATAAAATATAAATAGCTATCAAAACTGTATACACAAAAATGCGCAAAACCTTTCCCTCATCCTTTCTTTCTCAAAATATACTAATACATAATCTACGGGATCTTCCCTTAACATAACACAGTCTATCAAACACATAAACATTTTTACAAAACAAAAAGACCGGACTCGATATGCCGGCATCTTTTATATGAAAAAACGCACTCTGATAACACGCCGATCCAAAAAAATAAATGCCTCCTCTCTCAAAACGGCTTGAGAAATGGAGGCAGAAGTGAATCATTATTTACATTCTTCTTAAATAATCCCCGGCTTTATCCGCTGGCAAAGGTTTACTGAAATAGTATCCTTGCATAATATGACAGCCCTTCCCTAGCAAATATTTGAGCTGAACATTTGTTTCGACCCCTTCTGCAATGACATCCAAATTTAGAGAATGAGCCATTGCGATGATGGCGTTGACGATTGGATTTTCCTTTTGCCCCTGCCCGATTTGTTGTATAAACGAACGGTCGATCTTAATTGCATTGACAGGAAGTCTATTCAAATAATAAAGAGAGGAAAAACCTTTGCCGAAATCGTCCAGATGAATGTGCACACCTAATGATTGGAGCTTTTGAATAATTTTTACCGCATGTTCAAAATCTTTTATGGCCGTTGTTTCCGTTATTTCGATGACAAGCGAAGAATACGGCAGCTTGTATTTTGAAATCGATTCCTGGACTTGATGAACTAAATCACTATGAAAAAATTTACGTGCCGACATATTGACCGCAATCGTTAATTGTTTATTACTAAATTCCTCCTGCCAGCATTTAAGCTGTTTACACGCTTCATCCAATCCTAAGCTTCCTATCAATTCAATCGTATTATCTTCTTCAGCCAACTCAATAAATTCTGATGGGGAAAGAAACCCTTTCTCCGGGTGATTCCATCGAACTAAAGCCTCAAACCCGATGGTTCTCCTTTGAATTATGTCAACTTTCGGCTGATAATATAAGACAAACTCGTTATTGGCAATACCGCGCCGCAGCTCCTGCTTCAGGAGAAAACGTTCGTAATGATGCTCCATAAAAGATTGATAGAAGCGGTATGTGCTTTTCCCATCCTTTTTTGCCTCATACATGGCTAAGTCAGCATGATGGATCAGTGTGTCTGCATTGTGGCCATGCTCAGGAAAAAAAGAAACTCCTATGCTTACTGTGATAAACACAGCATTTTCTCCTAAAATTAGTGGATATTGAAGCTCATTGACAAGGTTTGCTGCTAAATTATAAACTTGATCCTTTTCTACATCTCTCAGCATGATGACAAATTCATCGCCGCTATTGCGGCAAAGAAGCGCGTTTTCGTTTTTCATTATGTCTTTTAATCGTTTTGCAAATTTGACTAACAGCTCGTCTCCCTTCTTATGCCCGAAAGAATCATTGATCATTTTAAAATTGTCAATGTCAATAAAGAAAAAGCCTCTTTTTATTTCAGGATGTTTTCCTATTTCTTCATCAACCATTTTTCGAAAAGTAGCCCGTTCTAATAAATTAGTCAACGAATCGTAGTGTGCCAGCTTTAATAATCTTTTTTCCTTTTTATTCCTAGCTATTTCCTTCGCAGTCCGATCCCTAAACAAGCGAAAAATCGTTTCGGCTTTCTCCTTTGTCTCCGTCGTCTCTATGTTTATAATAAAAATGAGCCCAATGATCTCCCCTTTGCTGCTTTTAAGAGGTATTTCCAAATAACCGGCGCCTTCTATATCTCCCTTTAATCTAGAGAATAACTGGTGAATTAATTTTTCGTAAAAGCTCGCTTCCTTTAAAGAACTTTCCAAAGCTAGTATTGGCTGAACATCTCCATCAGACAAATTTCCGTTTCGATACATTGCTAGTACATTTATTTTTGAAGATGTTTCGTCCACTTCTCCGACAAGGACTATTGGCGCATGTAATGTTTCTGCAATATACTTAACAAGGGAGCGAAAGTATTCTTCTCCAACATGAGTCAGCACTTCAACAGCCCGTATACCCAGCACTCTCTCAATCTCTTCCAGAGCTTCGTGTCTTTTCATCCCCACTACGATACCCTCCACATCATACGATTCCATTTTCAAGCACCTTATACAGAAAATAGAAGTTACATTTATAGTAATAAAATACAGGAAATTTGTCATCTAATAGATGCCAAAAAATAGCTAAAAAGAAGGATAAAAAGCATGCGTTTGGTTAAACTTCAAATAAATTTTGTCAGCAGCAAAAGTGACAAACTTGACTTTTCTTTAAATTGAGACTCGCAATGATAACGCTTTAAAATTTAAAATGTAGAAACATTATTCTAAAAAAATAAAAGGGGTGAACACAATGGCAGAATCAAATATTAAAGTAAAAATACAGAGATTCGGCAGTTATTTAAGCGGAATGATTATGCCAAATATCGGCGCATTTATTGCGTGGGGACTCATCACTGCGTTATTTATACCGACTGGTTGGACACCAAATGAAGCTTTAGCAAAACTAGTGAATCCGATGATACAATATTTGTTGCCGCTTCTAATTGGTTTTACCGGAGGACGCATGGTGTATGATCTGCGCGGAGGAGTTGTGGGTGCAACCGCAACGATGGGAGTAATCGTTGGAGCGGACATTCCAATGTTTTTAGGTGCCATGATAATGGGGCCTCTTGGTGGGTATATTATAAAGCAAGTGGACAGACTGTTCCAAGGAAAAGTTAAATCCGGATTTGAGATGCTTGTCAACAATTTTTCAGCTGGTATTGTCGCCGCTATTTTAACGATTATTGCTTTTTTAGGAATCGGCCCGATTGTCTTAACTTTGAGCGGCATTTTGGCAGGTGGAGTTAAATTCATTGTCGATGCCAACCTGCTTCCACTCGCAAGTATATTTATCGAACCCGGAAAAGTGCTGTTTTTAAATAATGCGATTAATCATGGAATTTTAAGCCCGCTCGGAATTGAACAAGCAGCAGAAACAGGCAAATCCGTTTTATTTTTGCTTGAAACGAATCCAGGTCCAGGTCTAGGAATTTTGCTTGCCTATATGCTGTTTGGAAAAGGAAATTCTAAACAAACTGCTCCTGGTGCAGCCATTATTCACTTTTTGGGCGGAATTCACGAAATTTACTTCCCTTATATTTTAATGAGACCATTATTAATTTTAGCTGCTATTGCCGGTGGAGCGAGCGGAGTGTTAACATTCTTACTTTTTGATGCCGGACTTGTGGCAGTGCCTTCACCGGGAAGTATTATTGCATTAATGATTATGACTCCAAAAGGACATTATATAAGTGTGTTGGCTGGTGTTATTGTTGCAACTGCTGTTTCATTCCTCATCTCAAGCATCATCTTAAAAGCAGCGAAAGCAGACAGCGAGGAAGACTTATCAGCAGCAGCAGAGAAAATGCAGCAATTAAAAGGTAAAGAAAGCAAAGCAGCAGAAATGCTCACAAATCAAGCGCAAAAAGACAGCGAAGATGCCGAGCTGCAAGAAAATGAATTAGCCAATGTCCAAAAGATTGTTTTTGCTTGTGACGCAGGCATGGGATCCAGTGCAATGGGCGCTTCCATTTTGCGAAACAAAGTCAAAAAAGCTGGGTTAAATATCGAAGTAACAAACACTGCCATCAACAATTTGCCTGATGACGCAGACATTGTATTTACACATAAAGATTTAACAGATAGAGCAAAAGCAAAGCTTCCTAATGCAACACACATTTCTGTTGAGAATTTCTTAAACAGTCCTAAGTACGATGAACTGCTAGAAAAATTAAAAGAACAGTCATAAGCAGATTGCACAGCTGTGCACTTTAAAAGGGGTGAATTCCATGTACTTGCGGGCGAGAGAACGGGAAATCATCGAATTAATGCTGCAGGAGGACCGACACATTTCCACAAAAGAGATCGCTGAACGATTAAACGTCAGCTCAAGAACAGTTCACCGGGAGCTTAAAAATATAAAAAAAGTGATAAAAAAATATGGTCTTTATATTGACAGCCTGCAAGGAAAAGGAATTCGCTTATTCGGTCCATCGCTGCGGAAACAAAATTTATTAAAAGATATCCGATCTGGAGAGCACACAGACTTTAGCCAGGAAGAAAGAAAAGTGCTTATCCTATGTTCACTTTTAGAGGCCAGCGAGCCTCTAAAACTGTTTACACTAGCTGAAAAATTAAACGTCACTTCTGCAACCGTAAGCAATGATTTAGATCAAATCGAAGAATGGATTGCTCAATTTGATTTGAAGCTCATCCGAAAAAGAGGATACGGAATAGAACTCATTGGACCAGAAAATGGAAA
Source organism: Aeribacillus sp. FSL M8-0235 (assembly GCF_038000355.1). NCBI lineage: Bacteria > Bacillati > Bacillota > Bacilli > Caryophanales > Bacillaceae > Aeribacillus > Aeribacillus sp. FSL M8-0235. The sequence continues at coordinate 3,314,189 of NZ_JBBOBW010000001.1, forward strand.
GAGGGCTCTCCTTGGAAACATTATAATGGAGAAATTGGATGAAAAAAGTTTTTTGCAAGCAATTGAAAGGCAGATAAAAGAAGAGAAAAATGAAAAAAGGGAAAAAATTTTTGAAATCATTGATGAAGAAAAAATAAAAACGGTTGAAGGAGTACTTGAAAATTTTCGGCAAACCATTTTATTTTCTATTGCGGACAGTGCCTATATTGCTCTTGCAGTCCATTTAATGCTGGCAGCGGAAAGAATCCAAAAAGGCGAAACGATCGATATCGATCCTCAAGTTTTTCAAGAATTGAAAGGCACAAAAGAATTCGAATCCGCCCGCATGATCGTCAAAGAATTGGAAAAAGCCTTTCAGGTCAAGTTTCCTGAAGCGGAAATCGGCTATGTCGCGACTCATTTATTAGGTGCGCGCAGAAAAGAAGATAAAGATTTTTCCTTCTTTGATGTAGATGTAGACATTTCAAGAAAGGTCCATGCGCTCATTGAATTTGTTTCCAACAAAACCGGTTTTCCCTTGACGGAAGATCAATCTTTATATCAAGGATTGGTGGCCCATTTTGTCCCTGCTATTACACGTTCAAAAGAGAAGATTCATACGCACAATCCTCTGCTGCAACAGATCAAAACAAAATTTTCCGCCCTTTTCGAGTCTGTCGAAGAAGGGGTAAAAAAAATCTTTTATGATCTTCAGTTATCAGAGGATGAAATTGGCTTTCTCGTACTGCATTTTGGCTCCGCTTTAGAATCAAAGATGGAGAATATTTCGCTGCAGGGATTAGTTGTTTGCCCCAGCGGAATCGGTTCTTCCAAAATGCTGGCAACGAGACTTCGCAAGGAATTTCCTGAAATAGAAAACATTCATATTGCTTCTCTTATTGATTTAAAAAGGCTGGATGTCAGCCAATACGATATTATTATTTCAACTACCGATCTTCCGTATCGTCATGTGCCATATATTACAGTTAACCCGCTGTTAAATGAGCATGATATCGCCAAAATAAAAAGGTACATGAATGAAAAGCTGACAGAATTCAAAAGAAGCGAAAACAATGTTCCGGGCATTCCTTTCCGGAAAAATCCTTCAAACGATATGATTCACATCATCGATCAATTTTTTGAACTGGGCGATATTATCAAAACAGTTTTGCTCCATTTCAATGTGAGCTTGCTTGAAAATACAGGACAGCATAAAAAAAATCTTTTGGAAATCGCCCGCACATTGCATAAAGAAAAATTGATCACAAATGATGAATCCGTTGCGAAGAAGCTTTTGGCGAGAGAACAAAAAGGAGGATTGGGAATTCCCGGGACAAAAATTGCTTTATTTCATTTAAAAGATGAAGAAGTATTGATTCCTTTATTTCGTATTTATGATTTGGACAAAGCGGACAACGTCCTCGGAATGGACGGAAATGCGATGGAAATCAGCCGGATATTGCTGCTTTTAGCTCCTGAACAGCTAACTCAAAATAAGCTGGAAATATTAAGCCAAATCAGTTCATCTATTATTGAGAGCAATAGCAGTTTAACACTATTTGAAAGCGGAGATGAAGCAGCCGTCTATCATAAACTGAATGTGATTTTCCATCATTATATGAAAGAAAAATTTTTTAATTGGAGTGAGTGAGATGAAGCCAATACTAACAACTGACAACATTGTTTTAAATGCAAAAGTGGACAATCAGGAGGAAGCTATTAAATTAGCTGGAAAGGTTCTTGTGGAAAACGGCTATGTGAACGAACATTATATCAGTAAAATGCTTGAAAGAGAACAAATCACTTCCACATACATGGGAAACCATATAGCTATTCCTCATGGAACAGAAGAAGGAAAAAAAGACATTTTATCATCAGGTATTTCCATTATTCAAATTCCTGAAGGTGTAGAATATGGAGAAGGCAACATTGCTAAAGTAGTGTTCGGAATTGCCGGAAAAGACAACGAACATTTGGAGCTCTTGTCGAAAATCGCCATCCTTTGCTCAGAGGAAGAAAATGTTGACCGTATCATCAATGCAGCAACTAAAGAAGAATTAATCAATTTATTCAATGAGGTGGAATAAACATGATCGCTTTGCAGTTCGGCGCTGGAAATATAGGAAGAGGATTCATCGGCGCTCTTCTAAATCAAGCTAACTATGAAATATATTTTCTTGACGTGAATGAAAATCTAATCTCTGAGCTAAATAAAAGAGGAAGTTATATCATCGAATTAGCCAGCGAAAAAAAAGAAACAATCACCGTCACAGGTGTAAAAGGAATTAACAGTGCAAAACAAACTGACAAAGTTATCGATCTCATTTGCCAAGCTGACTTAATTACAACGGCTGTCGGTCCAAATATTTTAAAAATCATTGCACCGACAATCGCTTCAGGACTTAAGGAACGATTTAAACAGTCAGTCCAGCCTTTAAACATTATTGCATGTGAAAATATGATCGGCGGCAGCCAATTATTAAAAGAAGAAGTGGACAAATCGCTTACAGATGAAGAAAAACAAAAATTGGATCAATATGTTGGCTTTCCTAATGCAGCTGTCGACCGCATCGTTCCATTACAAACCCACGAGGACCCTTTAAAAGTTTCTGTTGAACCATTTTTTGAATGGGTCGTGGAAAAAACAGACATAAAAGGAAGCTTGCCAAATATTCAAGGAATCACCTATGTCGACGACTTAAATCCATATATTGAGCGCAAGCTATTTACTGTCAACACTGGACATGCTACTGCAGCTTATTTAGGCTATTTCAAAAATATAGAAACAATCGACAAAGCTGTATTGGACCCGTTTGTCCGCCCAATTTTAGAAGGCGCGCTAGCTGAAACCGGCGACATGCTGGCGAAAACTTATCATTTTGATCGTTCCGAGCATCAAAAATATATCGATAAGATTCTCTCTAGATTTGAAAACAAACAAATTTCCGATAATGTCACTAGAGTAGCCAGATCGCCTATTCGCAAGCTTGGCGCAAACGACCGATTAATTTTACCAGCAAAAAGATTAATGGAATTCGGGCAAAAACCTGAAAATCTCGCAACAGCCGTAGCAGCTGCGCTATTGTTCGACTATAAAGAAGACCAAGAGGCAGTCGAATTGCAAGAAATCATTAAAACAAAAGGAGCAGCTGCAGCTTTGAAGCAGTACAGCCAGCTTGACGAAAACGACCCGTTAACAAAACTAATTCTTGAAAAATATGAACAGCTCATCAAATTGAAATAATGTAAGCAGGATGGTTCATTCTGCCTGTTTAAACACGGGGCTGTCTAATAAGTCGTTTTTTGGCTTATTGACGGCTCCCTTTTATGTTTTAGAAATGTTGATATATCGATGTTTATGATTTTTTGTTCTTCAATAGGGATTTGACCTTCTGGACAGCCCCTCAATCGAATGCAATGAACAAGAAAACATATTAATTAAACAACCAATAAGAAGGCTGACTCAACATCGCTGAAAAGCAATGTGTTGAATCAGCCTTTTACTTTTGATTTCTCCGATGCTCTCTCCATGAATTGGAATATATGATAGGAAGATGCTGCGCTTTTTCCAAGGAATATACGTAAACAAAACCTTCTATATTTTGCCGGCTATCCTTGACCCAAACGCGCTCATACTCATTATTCGGCCGCCCTTCTATAAAATCCTCCAGCAAATCCATTTGCCTCAATCCTTCTTCTGTTACAATGAACCATTCACCGGCAACTTCATCTTCACCTTCATCAAGGACAAGCGCTGGATAATCTCCTACATCATATAGGCGTCCTTTCACATGTCCTCTTTCGCAAGAGATTAAATAAGGCTCTACAACATGATGATTTGCTTCCCCGACTAACAACGTTCCATACACAAAAACTTGATAAAGCATGGCTGCTCACCTCAAAAAGTATAATCAGATCAGCGAACACCGACATTTAGTTGAAAAAGAGCTATTGCACACTTCAAAAAGCATAGTCCGGTCAGCGTGTCTATGAAAGCTAGTATGTATAAAAATTTGTTTCTTAGACGACAAATACTTCGGAAAATCAAGTTGAAATGAGCGATTGTCCACCTTAAAAGCATAGCCTAGCCAGCGTGTCCTATGAAAGCTAGTATGTATAAAATTCGTGCCTAGACGACAAATGTACCGGCAAACTAATTGAAACGAGCTACTACCCACCTCAAAAATCAAGTTGAAATGAACGATTCCCCACCTCAAAATGCATAGTCTGGTCAGCGAGACTATGAGAGTTGACATGTATAAAAATTTGTTTCCTAAGCGACAAACACACGTCAACCAATTGAAACGAGCTACTGCCGAATGATTTTCATAATCATCCGATTCAATACTTCGGAAAACACTAGTCCCATGGCGATGGCTCCTGATATGATAAAAGCTTTAGCTGCTAGTTCAATCGCCATAAAATAGTCTTGCTCGACGACATGGCGCATGGCATCGTACGCAATCCCTCCTGGGACAAGCGGAATAATTCCTGGGACAGAAAAAATGATGATCGGTGCTTTATACATTTTCGCAAACAAGTGACTAATGAAGGCAACAAGAAGCGCTGAAATAAATGCAGCGATAATTAAATCCATCTTAAAATGAATCAAGAATAAATACGCAAGCCATCCAACTGCTCCCGCAATTCCGCATGCAAATAACGTCTTTTTTGGTACATTAAAAATAATTCCAAATGCAAATGCTGCAATAAAGCTTGCTGCAAGTTGTGACAGCATGACAACAATCCTTTCAATTAATAAATCGATAAAACGATGGCAATTCCTGACCCGATCGCAAAAGCTGTTAAAAACGCTTCAGCTCCCTTTGATAATCCCGCCACTAAATGTCCTGCCATCAAATCGCGGACAGCATTCGTGATATGCAGCCCCGGCACAAGAGGCATGACAGAACCGATAATAATTTTATCTAAATCTGTCCCGATGCCCAGCTTCACCTGCCAAATGGCTGTAAATCCAATGACAAACGATGCTAGGAACTCTGAAAAAAATTTAATTTTAGCAAAACGATGAACATAAACTAAAAATGCAAAACCTAAACCGCCTGAAATCATGGCAGGAACAAAATCTGCCCACTTTCCTTGAAACATGATTAAAAACCATCCGCTCAAGATGGAAACGGAGGTCAATTGCAGCCAAACTGGATATTCAGGTTTTGATTCGTCTATTTGTTTCAGTTCCAACAAAACTTCATCAACAGATATTTCACCCTGCGCCATCCTTCTAGAAATGTTGTTCACCATCGCAACTTTATTTAAATCTATTGTCCGTTCCAGCACACGTACAAGTTTTGTCTGTTCCATTTCGTCAATGGAAAATATAATTCCAGTGGGCATAGCAAAACAATGAGACTGCTTTACACCAAGCGATGTAGCCATCCTCTGCATCGTATCCTCAACGCGGTACGTTTCCGCTCCATTTTCTAGCATAATTTTACCAGCTAGCAAACAGGCTTCAATAATCTTGTTGGAATTTAATTGCACGCTAATCTCTCCAATAAACTTCATTTCCTATTATTATATCCAAGTCTTTTGGTAAGTGAATGGCAAAACGATTCAGCCTTTTATAGGTCTTTAAGTATTAAATCTTAGCACCTCATCGACCAAATGCTCAAGCTTTTTCTTCTGATCAATTTGGGACATCACCGCGTAAATCAGCGCTCGCCGCGGAACAGAAGATTGCAATTCTTCCTTTAGAAAGGATAGCAATTCCTTTTGCTCCTCATCTGCCGATTTTTTTATTTTATCAATTTGATTGAAAAGGGATTCCTTTTTCTTTTTCCGATTCAAAGCCTCTTCCGGCTCCAGCCTTTCTACTATATCCGGATCAAATAGCTGATCCTTCGCTTTCACAACATTTTCCGCTATTTTTTCAATTCTTCTCAACGAATAAGCGATTATGCTGTTAATTTCTATTTCTGCTCCGGCAGTGACAGCGAAATGAATGGCGTTTTGAACCATTCCATACAACAACACGGCCAAATCAACCGAATACGGACGTATTTGTTCCCCGAATACTTCTGCAATCCTCTTCTGTGCCCAGCAAAGTTCATCAAAATGATACTGCTGCACCAATCCTTTAAGCTCTTCATCTTCTGACATCAGCACACCATAAAACAGAGCGAATAGTTTATTTTCTTTACTGATTTCCATCTTGACTTGAATTTGTTCGATAAACGCGTTTTTATCGTTTGCTTGCCTGCCAGCCAACACTTCCATTCTCCGCTGATCTGTTTCCATTTTAATCTTTTCAAAAATACTAATTAAAAGTTCTTTTTTCGATGAGAAATAATTATAAAATGTCCCTTTCGATATCCCGCTTTTATCTAAAATATCTTGAACTGATGTTCTCACAAATCCCTTTTCAACAAAAAGAGTATGCGCCGCTTCCATTACTTGTCTTTTTCGATCGTTCAATTTGACTGCACATCCTTTATGATTGAACTCAAAAATAAAAGTTATTGTTGATTTTTTTATACTATCAGTATATATTATTATTATCTTTTATAACAACAGTATAAAATAATATACTATAAGTACAAGGAGGATTCTCGCTTGACCAATCATGAAACATTAAACAAACCGCCTTATGGGATGATTGCCATTTTATTTGTTGGTGCCTTTGTGTCTTTTGTTAACGAAACGTTTCTAAATGTTGCACTTCCATCCATTATGAAGGATTTTGAAATATCTCCTTCATCCGCGCAATGGCTGTCAACAGGCTACATGCTGATTAATGGGATTTTAATTCCTGCCAGCGCATTCTTGTTGCAAAAGTTTACGAATCGCCAACTATATTTAACAGCAATGAGCTTGTTTACAGCCGGTACAGTGCTAGCTTCACTTTCGCCGACATTTGGCGTGTTATTGGTTGCAAGAATGTTTCAAGCGGCCGGTTCAGCGATCATGGCTCCCTTATTAATGAATGTCATGCTTGTCGCTTTTCCTGTTGAACGGCGCGGCACAGCAATGGGATTTTTTGGACTCGTAATGATCACTGCGCCAGCGATAGGGCCAACGCTATCCGGATGGATTGTTGAGCATTATTCATGGCGTACATTGTTTGACATCGTTATTCCGATCGCTGCTCTCACACTCATCCTTGCAATCTTTAAATTAAAAAACATTTTGCCGCAAAAACAAATATCTTTGGATATTTTATCGCTCATCTTATCAAGCATCGGGTTTGGCGGCATTTTATACGGGTTTAGCTCCGCCGGGGAAAAAGGCTGGGATTCCGTTCATGTATATGGAACCATTATTGTCGGAACGATCAGCTTAGTCTTATTTATTATGCGGCAATTAAAAATGGAAGAGCCTCTTTTGCAATTTCGAATTTATAAATATCCGATGTTCGCCTTATCATCCGCAATTTCGATCATTCTTTCGATGACGATGTTCTCAGCGATGCTGCTTATGCCAATATATATTCAAACAATTCGCGGCATTTCACCTTTTGATTCCGGACTTTTAATGCTGCCGGGAGCAATCATCATGGGAATTATGTCGCCGATAACAGGAAGGCTTTTTGATAAATTTGGTGCTAGAGCGCTCGCCATTATCGGCTTATCTATTACCATTTTTACAACATATGAATTCAGCCACTTAACAATGGATACATCCTACAGCTTTTTAATGCTTATGTACTCATTAAGAATGTTGGGAATGTCGATGGTGATGATGCCCGTCATGGCAAACGGAATCAATCAGCTGCCGCAAACCATGAACCCGCACGCTACAGCGATGAACAACACGTTGCAGCAAGTTTCAGGAGCTGCTGGTTCAGCGCTGCTGGTCACGCTCATGCAAAACAAAGCAGAGTCGGAAGCGGAGCGATTGGCGCAATCCGCAGCGGGTGATCCAGCAAAAATGGCCGATATCATGAATGAAGCAATGCTAAATGGAATCAACTTTTCTTTCAAAATATCAGTGTTAATTGCACTGATCGCCCTCGTTCTCACTTTCTTTATCAAACGGGCAAAACCAGAAGGAGAAACATTTTTAAAACAATCCGCATCATAAAATAGAAAGCCTCTAGACTAAGTTCATCAGTCTAGAGGCTTTTTCATTCAAAATATCTAGATTTTCCAGCCGGAATTAAAAGGCAGCTTCAACAGCAGCTGAACATTTCATACCTATTTACTTATCATCAACCCTCTTATAATCAAAAAGCTGCAGAGACTGCTTCAATAATATGTTCTGCATCAGAAGTTGACATCCGATACAGTTGCCCCATTTTTCTTTTGAAATCGCCTTGCCGCATGGAAACAAATAAGGCTTGATCCGACAATATATTTAACCCGTTATTTTCTCGTGTAGCCGAAGCATTCAATTTTTTCTGCGGATTTACAGCGCTTCCCAAACAGCGGCGATTCCTTGTCCTCCGCCAATACATGCAGATACAGCGCCATATTTTTTGTTTCGCCTTTTTAATTCATAAATAAGAGTTGTCGTGATTCTTGTTCCGCTTGCAGCAAGAGGATGTCCTAGCGCAACGGCTCCCCCATTTACATTACCTATTTCAAGATCAAAGCCTAATTCTTTTTGGCATGCTAAATATTGAGCAGAGAAAGCTTCATTGATTTCAATTAAGTCCAAATCAGAAATCGTTAAATTTGCTTTCTTTAATGCATTTTGAATAGCAGGAACCGGACCGATCCCCATATACTTCGGTTCTACTCCTACAACATCCCAGGAAACAAGGCGGGCAATCGGTTTTAACCCCTTTTCTTCTGCATAATCACTTGATGCAATGACAACAGCTGCTGCTCCATCAACCATACCGCTTGCATTTCCCGGCGTGACAACACCATTTTCAATAAATCTAGGCTTTAATTTACTAAGCTGCTCCATGCTCGTATGGCGGATATGTTCATCTTGATCAATAATGATGTCTCCTTTTTTCCCTTTCACAGTAACCGGTACAATTTCTTCTTTAAAATACCCTTTTTCTCTCGCTGCAATCGCACGCTCATGGCTAGATAAAGCATGACGGTCAATTTCTTCCCTCGTTAAATTATATTTGACAGCTAAATTTTCAGCTGTTTCAGCCATTGTGCAGCCGCCATACGTATCATATAGTCCATCCCATAACCAGTCTTCTACAACAGGCGAACCTAGAGGACTTCCCCATCTCATACCGCGAATGACATGCGGTACTTGACTCATATTTTCCGTGCCGCCAGCCAGCACAACATTTGCTTCTCCCGTTAAAATGTAGCGGGCGCCTGTTAGGATTGCTTCAATCCCCGTCCCGCATAAACGATTAATCGTTACGGCAGGAACTTCAATCGGGGTGCCGGCTTTTAATCCAACATGTCTTGCTAAAATGTGTGCATCTCTGCTTGATTGCTGAACGTTTCCAAACACAACATGATCAATTTCATCAGGCGAAATATTAGATTTTCGAATAGCTTCTTTAGCCGCAAATGCACCTAAATCAGTCGCAGTAGTATTTCGAAATGATCCAGATATTTCAGCAAATGCCGTTCTTGCTCCTTCCAGCAAAACGATATCTTTCATTTTATTCACTCCTCTAAACATTTCGGTATTCCAACAGTTCCTTTGCATGTATCAAATATTTCTGATGCGTTAGTGTATAAAAAGCGTTTTCATTTATCAGAATAATGAAAATTATTTACACGCTCATTATAAAATTACGAAAATTAAATAACAATGTTAAAAATACTTAAAAATCAAAGGAGAATTCAGCAAATTTGCGTATAGATGAACTAAACGTCAGGTAAAAACGGTTTTTCAAAAACAACCGCTGGATTGTTAATAAGGTAAAAAATGGAATGATGTCAAAATAAAATAAGTTGGGGTGAATATTTTCGATCATTTGATGAAAGTATGATGGTTTAGTATTGGATCTTGAAGAATTAGAGATACATTATATTCTAGAAAAAAAGAATTAATTATTAAACCACTCTGGAATGTACAATTTAAAAATGGTAGAAACCCGGAAAAGAAGATGGCATCTTATCTTATGGTACTAATCCGGACGTGTTGTTTTTAAAAACCAATCATCGAATATTACATTTCTCGCTTTAGGAAAAGGACAGGTCATTTTTATTTTCTGGTTGTTTGATTATTTTTATGGCGCTTTCTTTATATCCCTTTTCCAGCTTGGTTCTTTCGTTTTGAGCAATAGCGAACTTTTCATGAGTTAACCTCTTTTGTTTCTACTAGAGTTCTATATAGAGACAGCGAATACATTCTTAAATGGTTCTGTAAAATATAAATAAATGAAAAATTTTACTTGGTGTGACAAAAAAAGGGAGGTAAAATGAATATTAAGTAATTGCAATATATTGTATAGGTTTAATAAAGAATTGGTGATTAAAATATTTAACCATACCTGAAAAAGCAGTTTTCGTACTTCTAAAGAAGGCCAAATATTAAAGAAAATAATACGTGATGAAGCCTTTTTTAGTTGGCTTAGAAGTAAAGAAGAGTTTTATCTAACGCTGCTAAAGAGTTACTTTTGATCTTAAAATCTCAGCTTACTTCTCTTCCCAGCTAGACTACTAGATACTTCATATTTTTGATGATGATTTAACAGCTTTTAATCGAAAAAAAGGATCATTATTTTTGAAAGAAGGTGCGAAAATGATTAAAGAGCTTCATCGTTCTTTAATAGAAAATTTCGAACAATTGGTTTCGTGGAGAAGATATTTGCATCGGTATCCTGAGCTTTCTTTCCAAGAAGAAAATACACCAAAATTTATTGCAGAGAAGCTTTCCTCCTTTGGGATTGAGGTAAAGACCGGAATCGGCGGAAATGGAGTTATCGGAATGATTAAGGGCGGAAAAGAAGGAAAAACCATTGCCTTCCGCGCAGATTTTGATGCGCTTCCGATCCATGAAGAGAATGACTCTCCTTACAGATCGTCCGTAAAAGGAGTTATGCATGCCTGCGGCCACGACGGGCATACAGCAGCTCTCCTCGGGGTTGCAAAAGTATTAAGTGAAATCGATCGCAGCCGTTTAAAAGGCAACATCGTATTCATCTTTCAGCACGCGGAGGAAAAACCGCCCGGCGGCGCCAAGTTTATGATTGAAGATGGATGCCTGGACGATGTTGACCTTGTATTTGGCGCACATGTTTCCACTGATATTCCGTACGGCAAAATAGGCTTACGAGAAGGACCCGTTATGGCTGCTGTCGATGCATTTACGATTCAAATAAAAGGAAAAGGAGGCCATGGGGCCCGTCCGCATGAAACAGTAGATGCTCTTGTCATCGGCAGCCAAATTGTGAACTACTTGCAGCAAATTGTCAGCAGACGCGTGAATCCGATAGATTCAGCTGTTGTGACAGTTGGTGTGTTTCAAGCTGGAACAGCTTTCAATGTCATTGCAGAAAACGCTAGAATAGAAGGGACAGTAAGAACATTTAATCCAAACGTTAGGAAGCAAATTGAGGAGGAAATCAGAGCGATTGTTCAAGGACTATGCCAAGCTTCGCACGCAAGCTACGAAATTGATTATTTAAACGGCTATCCTCCAGTTATCAATCCTAGAAATGAAACCGAACAATTGCGAGCCATTATTAGCGAGACGTATGCATCTGACTGTTTTTATAATTATCAGCCGTCAATGGGAGCAGAAGATTTTGCATACTATTTAAAGCATAAACCAGGTGTTTATTTTCATGTCGGTGCAAGAGGAGACGATCCAAAAACTCATTATCCTCATCACCATCCCCGCTTTGACTTTGACGAGCGTGCGCTTCTCGTCTCAGGGAAAATATTTTTAAGTATTGTCAATCATTATCTTTTACAATAAAAAATGATGTCAATTAAAAGTGGTGCAACAAATTCGAAATGTGCATTTTCGAAATGTGCATTGAAACAACAACAATGATGATTTTATAGGAAATGGCGTAAAACCCCTATGCATTTAGCCTAGGGGATGTAAGCTCTAATGACCTTGTTCTTGAATATATTTTTGGATAATCTCTTTGCTTACATTTCCAATACTACAAGAAAAATATCCATCACTCCAAAAGGTTCTTTCTTTCCAAAAATGTTGAGAAAGATATTCGTTATGCTTTTGCCATATTCGATAGGTTGTAAGTTGCTTCAATAATCTAACGATTTCAAGAATGCTCCATTTCGGAGAATAACGAATCAAAATATGAATATGGTCTTGGTCTATTTCTTGCTCGATAATTTGCCAACCATAACGATTAGATATAGATTCGATTTCGGTTTTAATATCATCACCAACTTTTAATAATAACTTTTTTCGATACTTACAAACAAATATCAAATGGCACAAAAGTAAATGCTTACTGTGATTTTCAGAAATGTATTCCATTATTTTTCTAAACCTTTACGAATTAATTCGTAAACTGCAACTGAAAAATTTTTAATATTGTTCTTTTTTTTGTACTCTTCGATTCTTGTTACTAAATCGACAGGAAATTTAATTAATTTTGGTATACGTTCCATTTTACAATCCTCCTCGGTATATACTATTGACATATTTTTTAATTAAGTATATACTTTTAGTATATATTAAAGGAGGTAAAAAATCAATGATTGTAAATAAAGCATATAAGTTTCGGCTCTATCCGAACAAAGAACAAGAAATATTAATTAATAAAACCTTTGGGTGCTGTCGATTTGTATTTAATCATTTTTTAGCAAAATGGGATAATACTTACAAAGAGGCAGGAAAAGGGTTAACTTATAATTCTTGTTCTGCTCAGTTAACACAATTAAAAAAAGAATTAACTTGGCTAAAAGAAGTGGATAGTATTGCACTTCAATCGTCATTAAAAAATCTTGCTGACGCTTATTCCCGTTTCTTCAAGAAACAAAACGATAAACCACGTTTTAAGTCCAAGAAAAATCCTGTTCAGTCTTACACGACAAAGTATACAAATGACAATATTGCTATTGATGATAATAAAATCAAGCTGCCTAAACTTGGATGGATTCGTTTTGCAAAGAGTCGTGAAGTAGAAGGTCGCATTCTCAATGCAACAATTAGACGTAATCCAAGTGGAAAATATTTTGTATCCATTCTTGTAGAAACAGAAGTTCAGGAATTACCTAAAACTGACTCTGCTGTTGGCATAGATGTCGGCTTGAAAGAATTTGCTATTCTTTCAGATGGAACGATTTACTCTAATCCTAAGTTTTTTCGAAGATTAGAAGAAAAATTAGCAAAAGCACAACGGATTCTATCAAGACGTAAAAAAGGTGGTTCTAATTGGAACAAACAACGAATTAAAGTTGCTCGTATTCATGAAAAAATCACAAACGCTAGAAACGATTACTTGCATAAAATCTCCACCTATATTGTCAAAAACCACGACATTATCGGGATGGAAGATTTGTCTGTAAGTAATATGTTAAAAAATAACAATCTTGCTAAAGCAATTAGCGAAGTATCATGGTCACAATTTAGAACGATGTTAGAATACAAAGCGAAATGGTACGGAAAGCAAGTTGTTACCGTATCGAAAAATTTTCCATCCAGCCAGCTTTGTTCGTGCTGTGGCTACAAAAACAAAGACGTTAAAAATCTTGCATTGCGTGAATGGGTGTGTCCTAATTGTCATACCCATCATAACCGAGATATTAACGCAAGTTTAAATCTTCGCAAGGAAGCCTTGCGATTAACCGTAGGAACTACGGGGATAGCCTAATCAATTAGAGTTCGGTAGAACTCTGTACTTAGGAATCCACTACGGCTTTAGCCTAGTGGTAGTTCAAGTAGCGAAACTGTCAACAAGCAAATGCACATTCTGTTCAGCCGCTTCGATCCATACGTTAAAGAAACGCAAACAAAAAATGCGAAATTTTGTACGCAAAGTAATAGTTTACAAGGAAATGCAGGTTTTCTGTTTTAAGGAGAAAACCTGCATTTTCAATAAATTTTTGAAAACAGCTTACGTACATTTTTCGCGTTTTATTTCTATATTTCTTGAGAGATGTTTTTGGTGTATAATAATGTTCATTGAGCTTAAAATTTCCCATTGGCGAGCTACTCGCCTGGGACTTTTATTTTTTTCTTTTCCGGTGTGTTACTCCATTTGAAAATCTTATTTAAAAACTTGTAAATATTTTTGCTTTCTTTCGCAAGTAGCGGTCCTACGATCGCTAAAATGAGAACATAAAGGGCAGTAAAAGGAGTTAAAATGGGATTTAATCCTGCTGTAATCCCTAAATTTGCAACAATGATCGAAAATTCTCCACGAGCCATAATGGTTAAACCAATATTGGTAGAAGCTTTATGGGATAGCCCCGCTTTCCTCCCCGAAATCATACCAGCTACAAAGTTCCCAGCAATTGTGAGTGCGGCAGCGCCTAAAGCTAACCAGATCGCACCAGCTAATGTTGATGGATCAATACTCAATCCAAAGCTGAAAAAGAAGATTGCGCCAAAGAAATCTCTAAACGGAACTACCATATGTTCAATGCGGTCTCGATAGTCAGTTTCTGAAAAAACTAGACCTAACAGCAATGCGCCAATCGCTTCTGCAACATGAAGGGTTTCTGAAAACCCAGCAACAAAAAACAATGTAGCAAATATAACAATAATGAAAATTTCGTCAGATTTAATATTCAACCATTTATTTAATAAAGGCGAACCTTTTCGTGCAATGAAAAAAAACAGCAGCATATAGCCAACCGAAATAAGAACAGAGGTAATGATACCGAGGACAGAAGTAGAGCCGGCAAGCAAGACACCTGACATTGTGGTTAAAAATAAAGCAAGGAAAATGTCGTCAAATAAGATGATCCCAAGGATTAACTCTGTTTCTGGATTTGCTGTTCTTTTTAAATCAACAAGGACTTTGGCGACGATTGCACTGGAAGACACGCTGACAAGCCCAGCAATAATAAGAGTCTCCATCCATGGCATCCCGACGATAAATCCATATAAAAGGCCTAAAACAAAATTGATTGCTACATAAAGACTCCCGCCTACCACAATATTTCGGCCTGATTTCATCAATTTTCCAACAGAAAATTCCAAACCTAAATAAAAAAGCAAAAACAGAACACCAATGCGTCCTAAAAATTGGATAATTTCTTTGCTTTCAATAAAGGTTAAGTCGATAATCCCAATCGTTGGGGCATGCGGGCCAACAAGCATACCTAGGACAATCAGGAAAGGGATAATGGAAAATTTAAGCTTATTTGCGATAATAGCTGCAATTGCAACAAGGACAAGTGCTGTTCCAACTTCAAAGACTAAATGATCCATCTATAAACCTCACTCCTTTCCTTTGTTCGATAATAAGTTGTTAACTAGTTGTTTTAGTTGGTTTCGTTCTCCTGAAATTACTAATGTATCGCCTGCCTCAATCACCGTATCCGGACCTGGGTTGTGTGTCTTCTTTGTCTTTTTTTTCTTAATAGCAATGACCGTAACTCCATAATTGTTTCTTATATCAATCTCACCGATCGTTTTATTCACAACTGGTGCACCAGGTTCTACTTGATACCATTCAATAATTAAATCATCAAACGCAAAGTCAACGGTTTCTAATGCTTTAGGTTTATATGCCATTCCGCCTAAAATTCCAGCAATTTGTCTTGCTTCTGAGTCATCAAATGTGGCAGTACTTAAAACCTCATCATGATCATCTGAATCAAAATGATAAATTTCTCTCCGTCCATCATCATGGATGACAATAACAAGCTTATCTTGGTTCTTTGTAATAATTTCAAACTTATATCCAATTCCCGGAAGTTCACTTTCTCTAATATTCATGCAAAAATTCCTCCTTATAAATGTTTTAAATGAATGGATTAAGGTTGTTGAATATTAAAGGTTTACATCAATTTCCGTTCTAATTTTTTCATCTTTCGAAATTCCTAGATATTTGAGTGTTTCAGAAGGAGACGAATGGTGAAAATATTTCTGAAGCAAAGAAATGGCGACTCCTCGTTTATAGGCATGAAATCCAAAGGTTTTACGCATAGAGTTCGTTCCAATTTTCCCTTGTATGCCGACCGCTTCTGCGGCACGATGGATAATGCGGTAAGCCTGTTGACGCGTGATGGGCTTTTTCGTTTTCACGGACTGGAATAAATAATCTTCGCGGTTCAATTGTCTCGATTGGATATAGTGGAGAATCGCCCTTTTTACTTTTTGGTTGAGATACACTTCCTTAGTCGTTTTAGATTCTTTATGTGGAAGCAGATAAAAATCCTTTATGTAGCCGTCATCCCCCAAAACATCTCCTACTTTTATTTCCAATATTTCTGTGATCTTTAAACCGGTATTGATGCCAAACACAAAGAGTACATAATCTCGCTCTGAATGCTTTTTTAAATATCTTTTCATGGCATTGATTTGTTTTATATCTCTTAGAGCTTCAACATATTCCATATAGTTATTCCCCTTAATCCACGTTACTTAATACTATTATATACTATTATTATGTAACACGCAAACAAAGCTTTGGATTTTAAGACGAAAATAAGGGATAAGGTAAACAAACTGTTTTTTTTATGTTTAGCAGTTCTGTTATTCCTAAAAAAGAGGAATTTTAATATGTAATCCTGCCCGTTTCAAGCCTTCTTTAAACAATTTTGCATACGGTTTTTTCTTCATTCCATTTCATAGGAAACAATTTAGGTACCTGCTTTTTATCTTGCACTTTTATGAATTTCGCTTGAACCTCATCGCTTCCCAAATTTCGAGCTGCACCTTTGTCCTTTTGCGGCATGCCCTAAGCCCATATTGTGCGCCATTAAAATAATCGTTTTTGCTCAATATCACAAAATCATCAAGAAAAGACTGATCTATTTTTAGAAAATCGGCTTATTGACGCCCCCATTAATGTTTTAGAAGCGTTGATATATCGGTGTTTATGATTTTTTGTTTTCAATGGCGATTTGACTTTCTAAGACAGCCCCCAAAGTCATCACAACCAAGCACAATTGAAAGAAACAGTTATGCTATACTTTTATATAAAAAAATGACTATTTTTCGTTCTGTTTGTGGCACATGATAAAGACGTTTTGAACTGGGGTGAAAATCCAATGCACATAAATGGAATAGAAGTGAAAGGTAAAGTCGTCGACAGACAATCTCGTTGCAAGCATTACCATAAAGATGTGGATATTATTGCAATCAAATTTTATTGCTGCCAGACTTATTATCCATGTCATAAATGCCATGAGGAAGAGGGATGCGGAAATCCACAAGTTTGGCCCAAAGCCTTGTTTGATGAGAAGGCGATTTTATGCGGCCATTGCGGGAAAGAATTGACTATTAATGAGTATTTGCACAGTGCATATCAATGCCCGAACTGCAATGCGCAGTTTAATCCAGGCTGTGGACTTCACCGTCATTATTATTTTGAAACTTAAAAAATTTATTTCAAAACGCATTACAAAAAGCCATTTCAAACTTACATTTATCAAAGTTTGAAATGGCCCTCATTTTTTAAAATAGACGTGTGTTACATACAATCTCAAAAACTAACTAAATTTTAAACTGCTGTATTAATCGATCAAAATCCATTGCTTCTTTATCCAAATGTTTTGCTGAATTTGCTACTTCCTTCATAGAAGAATTAGACTGTTCAGCAGTAGCTGTCACCTCTTCTATTCCAGCTGCAGATTCTTCTGATACAGATGCAATACTTTCAATGGATTCTCCCATTTTTTTCGTATTGTCAAGAACACTGTTAATCGATTCTGACATACCGCGAATTTTATGCGAGACTTTTTTAATGGTCTCTTTTAGTTCATTAAAGATATCACCTGTTTTGGAAATAGTTTCCGTACCTTCTGCTACGTTTCTATAGCCATCCTCCAATGAAATAACAACATTTTTAGATTCAGTTTGAATGCCTTGAATGATAGAAGTAATTTCCGAAACAGAGGAAGCTACCTGTTCTGCAAGCTTGCGCACTTCATCAGCGACAACTGCAAAACCTTTTCCATGTTCTCCTGCTCTCGCAGCCTCAATCGCAGCATTCAACGCTAAAAGGTTGGTTTGATCGGCAATTTCTTGGATGACGTTAATTAATTTGGCAATATCGTTTGTTTTTGTATCTAACCCTTTTACCATTGCGAGTGAACCTTGAATTTTCGCATCAATTGATTCCATTTTTTCGATTGATTTTATCATTGCCTGACTGCCATCCTCCGTCAGAGTAAGCATGGAGTCTGAAAATGTCTGCACTTCTTGTTGATTTTTTAATACATTTGTTACGATCGATTCAAATTCATTCATCTGTTCTAATAGCTCTGATGCAGAGTTCGCTTGTTCTTCAGCACCGCTTGATAATTCCTGCATGGTAGAAGCAATCTGTTGGCTGCCTTGCTGAACCTCTTCGGAATATTGTGACAGCGTTCTGCTTTGTTTGCTTAAATTGCCTGAAACATTTGTCATATGTCCAATAATCTGATGCAAGTTTCCTTTCATTTTATTCATAGCATTGATTAATTGGCCGATTTCGTCTTTACCGTCATAAATGACTGCATGACCTTGCAGGTTCCCGTCTGCGATTTGATTCGCCATTTTTACTGCTACAAGTAAATTTTTCCTTATCGTCCGCGTAATAAGGAAAACCACTGTTACCCCAAGAACGATTGATAAAAGGACAGATAAAACCAATATGAGTAGGCTGTGCTGCATAACATTTAATGTTTGATTGACAGCTACAATGCGTTCTTCCTCTACGGCCTTTGTCAATTGATCTAGCTGAGCAACTGTTTCTGTACGCAATTCAGCGATTTGTTCTCTTAACTTGCCGATTTCTTCCTTGTTTCCACCCTTCAAAGCCGGAACTAGCTGGTTTAAAAACAGATCATTAATCATTTCCTTGTTTGTTTCAATATTTGCTAATAAATCCCGTTGATTTTTAGTCTCCAGTTGAGACTCTATTCCCTTCTTTTTGTCATCATACTCCTGCATACGATCATTAAACTCTTGCAAGTTTTTTTCATCCATTGTATTTATATAATCGGCCACTCGAATGTCAGCAGCTCTGAAAAGCGAAGCCATTTCTGTTATATGTACAGCCTTTTCTCCTCTACGGTCAATTTGTTCAATGTTGTTTTTTATTTGAAAAAATTGGTTTCCTATAATAATAGACGCTATAATAAATAATCCCACTGTTACGATCAAACCAATTGAATATTTCCAGCCAATATTTAAATTTTTATACATCCGTATCATAATAATCCCCCTCGTACCTTCTTATGTAACTTTTTTTCTTTTTCTAGTTGGAGGTTACACATCGGCAAAGAACGTATGGAATCACTAAAATGAAAGCGGCAAAGCAGGAAGCTATTTGAATATAGCTGTTGCAAAAGAGCCGGAAAATACTAAAAAGAAAACAGGTAAGCCAGAAAGCACTTAAGCTGCCGCATAACCAAAAATCTTTCTATTTTTAGCACCGACTAAAATATAAAAACAACCATTTCGGGAAAAATGCAATATAAAATCTTTCCGAATGGCATCACGAATAAGAAGCAAGCCGAATGCTAACCAAATAGATAAAATATTTTACCTTTAGAAGCTTATATTCATTATCGTCTCACCGCTTTTTCAAGCCATTGGAAACTCCCCCTAAACCAGCCTCTGATTCATGCAATGCTAATTTCTCTTGCATTATGACAAAAGCACTAGTATATGTTTCATTTTAAACCTTTACAAAAATATTTTCATTAAAAAGAATCACACATTTGTACAAATGATTTATGAGA
Organism: Aeribacillus sp. FSL M8-0235; assembly: GCF_038000355.1. Lineage (NCBI taxonomy): Bacteria > Bacillati > Bacillota > Bacilli > Caryophanales > Bacillaceae > Aeribacillus > Aeribacillus sp. FSL M8-0235. The sequence goes on from NZ_JBBOBW010000001.1 coordinate 3,333,880, forward strand.
AAGAGTAAGCACTGACCCGTCCTTTGAAGATGGAAACCATCATTGAGACAAGCTAGTATAAAACAAAAATTAAGAAAGCAGGCACTGTTCTTCTCCAGCTTTTCCGTTATATTCGTGTTGCCTGCTTATGAAATGATTAACGCTTAAATTAGCCTTAGCTGTTTGATATCCCACTTAGTTTTGATACAACCATTTCCAGCCTGTCCGAATACGTTCAAGTTCCCCTTATTTATATCCAACTTAGTGATAAAACAAATCTACTTTTTATTTCGGTTCTAGCGGAAAAAACTTTATATCCCACTTAGTTTAGATAAAATCCCAGCAGTAAACCCGCAATAAAGACCGTGAATCACTTTATATCCCACTTAGTTTAGATAAAATCCTTCCGGGAACGGTCAGAATATTCCTTGTCAGTGAATTTATATCCCACTTAGTTCAGATAAAACTCACACTGATCAGACATTTCTTTTCTTAGAAGATTAATCTTTATATCCCACTTAGTTCAGATAAAACGGGCTTAAAAATCCATAGTTTTCTTCATAAAACTGAAATTTATATCCCACTTAGTTCAGATAAAACGTATTTGCTATTACAACAACGTTTCGTATTAACGAGATTTATATCCCACTTAGTTCAGATAAAACATCTTCTTCTTTTTCTACAATCATTTTTTCAATTTGATTTATATCCCACTTAGTTCAGATAAAACGAATTTTTACCGCATACGATATATCGTTTATTTTCAATTTATATCCCACTTAGTTCAGATAAAACGTATTGCATGCAGATCACCTAGTTTCGCCATTTTTAATTTATATCCCACTTAGTTCAGATAAAACCCTGACAATCTTACTGAATACTTACATGATGTTTAATTTATATCCCACTTAGTTCAGATAAAACCAATTCAAAAAGAAATATCATGAATTATATATAAAAATTTATATCCCACTTAGTTCAGATAAAACAGTCTACTCTCCATCAGCAATTGGATATCTAACAAATTTATATCCCACTTAGTTCAGATAAAACGAAGAAGGTGAAGAACTTGCCTACATCCCGCGGAAATTTATATCCCACTTAGTTCAGATAAAACAGGGGAGCGACAGCACCGACAGATACGACAAAGTTGATTTATATCGTCTTTTAATTTTGCGAAAAAGGAGAAGGTAAGTAAGACAGATACGACAAAGTTGATTTATATCCCACTTAGTTCAGATAAAACTTGATATCCCGATTCATTTTTATTCCTCCTCGTTTTATTTATATCCCACTTAGTTCAGATAAAACACGTTTGATCATATAACAAAAGACATCTTAATAAAATTTATATCCCACTTAGTTCAGATAAAACGAAGAAATGTTTTCCCTGCCGGAAGGATCTGTTCGAATTTATATCCCACTTAGTTCAGATAAAACAAGCCTGCTTTAGTGTTTTACAGTTTTCAGCACGACAATTTATATCCCACTTAGTTCAGATAAAACTTCCTGCGTACCAACAAGATAAGCTCCTGGTCTACCATTTATATCCCACTTAGTTCAGATAAAACGTGGAATGTTTTGGGGGTGAAATCCGAAACATGAAGATTTATATCCCACTTAGTTCAGATAAAACTTCTCTGCCGGTAAAGAAATCGATGTTTTCTTTTACATTTATATCCCACTTAGTTCAGATAAAACGTTTTTGATGTATTCGTCTATGTTAGTTTCATCTTCATTTATATCCCACTTAGTTCAGATAAAACCTTCAGAAGAAACAAGAAATATTTTAAAATCTCAATTTATATCCCACTTAGTTCAGATAAAACCAAGATATAGATATATATTGACGTCATCACCGTTTAATTTATATCCCACTTAGTTCAGATAAAACCCATATCCAGCGTGATCAAGTCCCTGCCGATGACAATTTATATCCCACTTAGTTCAGATAAAACATTTCATCAACTTGCCCTTTTGCTTGTTTCTTTGCTATTTATATCCCACTTAGTTCAGATAAAACACAACTTGTTATTGAATCATAAACCCCCCCCCCATTCATTTATATCCCACTTAGTTCAGATAAAACATCATTAGTGAGAAAACAAAAAACTTATTGATAATCTTTATATCCCACTTAGTTCAGATAAAACATTATTGCAGTTTCATAATACAACATTCCGATATCACTTTATATCCCACTTAGTTCAGATAAAACTGGAAAACGAATCCACAGCCAAAACCGGGGATGCTTGCTTTATATCCCACTTAGTTCAGATAAAACAAAGTCATTTTTGTTTGTTCGTCAGCATGCGGTAGATCTTTATATCCCACTTAGTTCAGATAAAACCGGGTATAGCACGCCCTCGAATGAAATGTTAGCTCTACCTTTATATCCCACTTAGTTCAGATAAAACGTTGCGGCAATTCGATATATCAAAGCTCGTTATGGAACTTTATATCCCACTTAGTTCAGATAAAACGGGGTGTTGCGAGTTGGAATGCTGATGAATCAACAACTTTATATCCCACTTAGTTCAGATAAAACATTTAATTGACAAGAAGGAGGAATTCACCAAACTTTCTTTATATCCCACTTAGTTCAGATAAAACGAATGACGGAAAGCCGGAAGAAGTATTCGTATATACCTTTATATCCCACTTAGTTCAGATAAAACGCAATATACAAGCGTTGGGCGACTTGATGGGTACAACTTTATATCCCACTTAGTTCAGATAAAACGCAATGCATATGGGGTTATCTCATTCTCATATTAGACTTTATATCCCACTTAGTTCAGATAAAACGGGAATTTATTTAATCCGCCCTCGTCTGGCTCGATCCACTTTATATCCCACTTAGTTCAGATAAAACCTTATATTCTTTAACGCCTTTTGCTTTAAAATCATCACTTTATATCCCACTTAGTTCAGATAAAACGATAACTTCAAATATTATTGATGTGTTACGAAACATCTTTATATCCCACTTAGTTCAGATAAAACCAGAAAGTTGATACGAATTCGTATCAAATAACAAAACTTTATATCCCACTTAGTTCAGATAAAACATTTTTTGTGCCACAAACATAATGACATCTAACAACTTTATATCCCACTTAGTTCAGATAAAACGCGCTCTCCTACAAAACGGGAAGTATAACTTTCTGTTACTTTATATCCCACTTAGTTCAGATAAAACCAATTGGAGCTTTTTTAGAAGCATTCAAGCGCAAAACTTTATATCCCACTTAGTTCAGATAAAACTGATCAGATCGCAACGAAAGTCAGCAGAACGGAGTTTGCTTTATATCCCACTTAGTTCAGATAAAACACGCATTTTAAACCATTTATTTACGGTTTGGCTGACTTTATATCCCACTTAGTTCAGATAAAACCTGATGTTTGGCGTACTGGTCCAGCTCATTAAGATAACTTTATATCCCACTTAGTTCAGATAAAACCGTCATAATTTTTGTTAAAGGCTATTTTTCTCGTCCTTTATATCCCACTTAGTTCAGATAAAACTCAGATGCCATACACGTTTCGGCAAAGTTGACGAGCTTTATATCCCACTTAGTTCAGATAAAACGTGAATCAGGTTTTTCATCAGCCGCCGTTAATGCGGCTTTATATCCCACTTAGTTCAGATAAAACACAAACTGCAAGGCGGAACAGCAACGCTTGGAGGAAACTTTATATCCCACTTAGTTCAGATAAAACCGAATCCGCCGTTATTGCGCTCATGGATTTCATGTGACTTTATATCCCACTTAGTTCAGATAAAACGACAAAGATTGACTATTTCTTCTGCGAAAAGTGTTCTTTATATCCCACTTAGTTCAGATAAAACCTGTTTCGCTTTTTGTAAAGCTTGTCCAAATTCATTCTTTATATCCCACTTAGTTCAGATAAAACCGTGACGTTTGAGGCGTTCCTCTTCACAATGGGGGCACTTTGTAAGCGTCAAATCTTGCACACCTTCTTGATGTGCTAATTTCATGAGATAATCTCCTCAAGATGAAATTGAAGGAGGTTTTTTTATGCCTAAGAATCCTGAATTACGAAAGGTTTGGGAACAACGAATCGCTGACTATCGTAAAAGCGGTCAAACTCAAGTAAACTGGTGCAAGGAAAATCAATGGAGTATTCACCAGTTTAAATACTGGTTAAGAAAAATTGAAAATCCAATAAAAAATCAAGGAAAGTCTACAAAATGGGCATCCGTTACCCTAGAAGATCATTCACAAACAGTTGAAAATTCATTACGGATTGAAATTAGTGGGATTTCAATTGAAGTAAAACCTGGTTTCGATCCGGCCTTTCTTTCAGAAGTGGTTAGGACTTTGAAATCAACATGTTAGCTGGTACAAGAGCTGAACGAGTTTACTTGGCAAAAGGAAGTACTGATTTGAGAAAATCCATTGATGGATTAGCTGCTTTGGTGAAAGAGGGATTTGATTTAGATCCCTTTTCATCAAGCTATTTTGTGTTCTGTAATCGAAAGCGAGATAAATTAAAAATTCTTCACTGGGACTATAATGGTTTTTGGCTTTATTATCGTCGATTGGAAAAAGGAAAATTTCAATGGCCAAATGAAAATGACACTGGAACGATACAAATTAGTTATCGGCAATTACGCTGGTTATTGGATGGTCTTGCAATGGAGCAAAAGAAAGCACACCCAGAAGTAAAGGCTAGAACAGTTATATGAATTTTTTACTTTTAACAAAAACCTTGGAGGAAAATAGCTAAAACCGTCGAATTATTACTACATGATGAAAAATTTAAAGAATCCTAACCAAAACCCATTTGAATTAATTGAAAAACTTCAACAGCAAATCGTTGAATTGACGGCGAAATTACAATGGTATGAAGAACAGTATCGTCTTAGTCAAAAACGAAAATTTGGCTCTTCAAGCGAAAAAACAAATCCTAATCAATTAGAACTACCTTTATTCAATGAAGCAGAGGTAGAGTCTAATGTAAAAGCCGAAGAGCCAACTGTTGAAACAATTACATATCGTCGTAAAAAGAAACGTGGTCAACGTCAAGCTACGTTTGAAAACCTGCCTATGGAAACGATTGAATATCGTTTACCCGAAGAAGAGCAGGTCTGTTCGTGTTGCGGTGAAAAAACACACGAAATGAGCACAGAAGTACGACAAGAATTAGTGATTATTCCGGCTCAAGTCAAAGTTTTAAAACACGTTCGATATGTCTATGGATGCCGTCATTGTGAGCGTAATGAAATAGAGACACCAATCGTTACAGCACCTGCCCCAAAATCTGTGTATCCAAAAAGTTTAGCTTCACCGTCAAGCATGGCATATATTATGAATCAAAAATATGTAGAGGGGCTACCTCTATATCGCCAAGAACAACAGTTCAAACGATTAGGTGTGATCTTATCCAGGCAAACCATGGCCAATTGGATGCTTTATGGTGCCGAAAAATGGCTTGCGCCAATTTATCAACGAATGAAAGAGCATCTCCTCTCTAAAGACATTCTACATGCGGATGAAACAACTGTTCAGGTTTTACATGAACCTGGAAGGTCAAGCACATCGAAATCTTACATGTGGCTTTATCGGACTGGAAGAGAGGATCCACCACTTGTCCTTTATGACTATCAGGAAACTAGAGCAGGAGAACATGCCAAAGAATTCCTAAAAGGGTTTAAAGGATACCTGCATGTCGATGGATATGCAGGATACCATAAGGTATCCGGCGTAACATTAGTTGGATGTTGGGCTCATGCCCGCAGAAAGTTCGATGAGGCTTTAAACGTACTTCCTGAATCCAAACGTCATTCAGCAGTCACAGCTCGGGAAGGACTCAATTTCTGTAATCAGCTATTTGCCATCGAGCGTGATTTGAAAGAATGTACACCAGAAGAACGATATAAAAAACGACTTAAACACAGCCAACCATTGTTGGAGGCTTTTTCAGCATGGCTAAAAACAGAGAAAAGCAATGTTTTACCAAAGAGTCTATTAGGTCAAGCCATTACATACTGCCTCAACCAATGGGAAAAACTCGTGGCATTTTTAGAGGATGGACGATTAGAAATCGATAATAATCGAAGTGAACGATCCATTAAACCATTTGTGATCGGAAGGAAGAACTGGATTTTTAGCAATACTCCGAAAGGAGCTAAGGCCAGCTCAATCATTTACAGTATTGTGGAGACAGCAAAAGAGAATAAATTAAATCCATTTTATTATCTTCGCTACTTATTTGAAAGGCTTCCCAATATGGATATAAGCAATATGGATGAGCTTGATCAACTACTTCCTTGGTCCAAAACAATTCCTTTGAATTGTCGGGTTTTTAATAACTTATCACAATAATAGTATTTAATCCCTATCATTAAAAGGTGGGGATTATTTTACGCTTACGGCACTTTATATCCCACTTAGTTCAGATAAAACTGACGGCCCTTTGTTCAGCTTGCTGCGCCTGCTGATCTTTATATCCCACTTAGTTCAGATAAAACGGATTGTTATTCATAGCAGGTGCATCAATGATCATTCTTTATATCCCACTTAGTTCAGATAAAACGTTCTACCTCCTCCTTATAGAAGTTGTGTTTTAGACTTTATATCCCACTTAGTTCAGATAAAACGGTAGGGTTTTGTTTTGACTAAGAAAGGAGTATAAAAATCTTTATATCCCACTTAGTTCAGATAAAACGCAATTTTTCAAAAAAATGTTGACATTAAACCTTATACTTTATATCCCACTTAGTTCAGATAAAACTCGTTATACCGTTCTGTGAGTATTTTTTCTTTTTCTCTTTATATCCCACTTAGTTCAGATAAAACTGCATTAGCGTTCCTCCTTTCGTGGAATAAAATAACTTTATATCCCACTTAGTTCAGATAAAACCACATGAAGATCCGTCAGCTACATTTGTTGAATTATTCTTTATATCCCACTTAGTTCAGATAAAACGTTTTGTACGACTTTCTCATTTCCTCAGATTTGAAATCCTTTATATCCCACTTAGTTCAGATAAAACGCAAGCAGTCTACGTATTCTTCTAGGACGCATTTTTACTTTATATCCCACTTAGTTCAGATAAAACCCTTTCGGCAATAGTTTCTCTCTCCCATTGCGCCACTTTATATCCCACTTAGTTCAGATAAAACTTCTTCAACAGGCTCATAAGTTTTTTTAAATATATCCTTTATATCCCACTTAGTTCAGATAAAACGACTTATGCGTTTTTTGCAATGCTTAGCGTTTTTACCTTTATATCCCACTTAGTTCAGATAAAACAAAATGCGCTGCAATCCCGTTCGATATGGTGAAAGATCTTTATATCCCACTTAGTTCAGATAAAACGCGATTCCCTTTTTTGGAGGGATATCACAGAAAGAACTTTATATCCCACTTAGTTCAGATAAAACTGAATTACAAGAAAGCCTTACACGCGAGAATTTCAACTTTATATCCCACTTAGTTCAGATAAAACAAACAACTAGAGCCGACAATAATGCGCATGACATTCAACTTTATATCCCACTTAGTTCAGATAAAACATTGACAACCTCTTTTTTAGTGTATCTCTATTTATGCTTTATATCCCACTTAGTTCAGATAAAACAAAGAAATCAACGATCAGTTGGAAAAAATACCGGTACTTTATATCCCACTTAGTTCAGATAAAACGTCTATTTGAATTAATCATTTTGTCGGCAACTCTACTTTATATCCCACTTAGTTCAGATAAAACAGGGATCAGAACAAAAGAAAATTAATTCCCCAACACTTTATATCCCACTTAGTTCAGATAAAACCAACATAAGTCTTAACCCAATTCCAGTCTTTCTGGACCTTTATATCCCACTTAGTTCAGATAAAACAAACTACCACTTAATTAACGAAACAGGTGAATACCCGCTTTATATCCCACTTAGTTCAGATAAAACGGTGGTATGTCGATCTTATTGAGCGCATCGGCACTCTTTATATCCCACTTAGTTCAGATAAAACGTTCTTGTTCTCGTTTCTTAATGTCAGCAAGGATTCTCTTTATATCCCACTTAGTTCAGATAAAACGGTGATGAAAAAATAATGTGTTTTACTGTCTGTCAACTTTATATCCCACTTAGTTCAGATAAAACGACGAAAATGGCGCTAGTTGACATAATGAGTATTATCTTTATATCCCACTTAGTTCAGATAAAACGACTTGAAGATATTCAGTTGAAGGGTAAGCAAGGTACTTTATATCCCACTTAGTTCAGATAAAACCGGAAGGGGCAAAACTGTTTGATGCGTATATTTTGAACTTTATATCCCACTTAGTTCAGATAAAACGAAGTCTATATACTTTCCCTTTCAGAGTTAGAAAAACTTTATATCCCACTTAGTTCAGATAAAACAACCTACTTAAGAAACAGGCGGAAAAGAACAAAGATCTTTATATCCCACTTAGTTCAGATAAAACGCACATTGACCCTACGTACCTTTCCAAAATGAAATCCTTTATATCCCACTTAGTTCAGATAAAACAAAGCACAGTTGACTTTATCGGTTGCTATAACGGACTTTATATCCCACTTAGTTCAGATAAAACTCAGATGCCATACACGTTTCGGCAAAGTTGACGAGCTTTATATCCCACTTAGTTCAGATAAAACCGTGCAAGTGCGTCTTTGTCTTCGACGAAAACCTCTCTTTATATCCCACTTAGTTCAGATAAAACGTATCTAACCACAACTGGCCGTTTGTTGGGTTGGTCTTTATATCCCACTTAGTTCAGATAAAACAAATTCAGCAAATGCTCACGGATTTTCCACGCCATTTTCTTTATATCCCACTTAGTTCAGATAAAACCTCAACCGCCGACAGTCTTCCGAAATATGTTCGGTTCTTTATATCCCACTTAGTTCAGATAAAACATTATCGATGACGGGGAAGTGATCGAGGCTGACTACTTTATATCCCACTTAGTTCAGATAAAACAAAAAGTACCGGGTTTGGAACATGAAAAGATAAGATTCTTTATATCCCACTTAGTTCAGATAAAACTTTATATCCGGCGTCTTGCCATGCGTTTTGATTTCTCTTTATATCCCACTTAGTTCAGATAAAACTTTTGTTAAACTTCCTATCGTCGGTACGATCAGCTCTTTATATCCCACTTAGTTCAGATAAAACACTTTCTGCAGCTCAACTATTTGTCCATTCATTTCATCTTTATATCCCACTTAGTTCAGATAAAACGTTGGCCATATTCCGCGATGATGTCCAATTGTTCGGGACTTTATATCCCACTTAGTTCAGATAAAACCGTTCCAAACACGAATAACAACATTCGTGCAATTTAGCTTTATATCCCACTTAGTTCAGATAAAACGATGCACAATCGAAATACTGACGAGCTTTCAGAAAACTTTATATCCCACTTAGTTCAGATAAAACGATTGTATCGAAAGCAATTGTTTCTTCCTTTGTTTCACTTTATATCCCACTTAGTTCAGATAAAACTTTCACGTTGCATAAGACAGTTTTTCTTGTTTCGCTTTATATCCCACTTAGTTCAGATAAAACCCGCGCCAGCAGTACAAAGAATATATCAATTTTTTGAACTTTATATCCCACTTAGTTCAGATAAAACTCGGATGAGTAAGCAAACTGATACGTAATAAACGGCTTTATATCCCACTTAGTTCAGATAAAACCATCACTCCATCACTATCCCGGCTTTGATAACGCCCTTTATATCCCACTTAGTTCAGATAAAACCCACCAAACAAAAATGCCAAAATAACGATAGTATCAAGCTTTTTTATAAACTTGCGAGATCAAGTATTTGTGCAGTTTGCAGTAAAGGTTAAATCGTGTTTTGGGATCTATGAAAAAAAGCTTTGAAACCTAGAATTCATCGAAGGTTTCATCACTTTTTTCATATAATAGGTTTGCTGCAAATATTAATTTTTGCCTTCAACATTGAGATAATGTTGATACTTGTTGACAAAAACAACATTCCTTAGGCTAAGAATATTTGTCTATCCTTGCTACTCTTCCAATCTTGATCCATATCCCTACGAAAACAAGTCTCATTTCAGCCTTTTTCATTAAAATTACAAATACATACTAGCCGTCAGCAGCCCATTTCATGCATCATCATGAATTGAGTTCATTAAAATAATGAATGTATACTAACCTTCCCAAAAAAAGATTGGAAACACTAGTACCCTATGTCAATCAATACAATCTATTATAACAACATTGTTCTCGTAAACACTATCACATATTACTGAATTTTTTAAAAAATCGGCACAATCAATTATACTGCTTTTTTCATTAAAGGAATAAAGTCTCAAAACTTTTTTCCTGCCCATACACTTTCTTTTTTATGTTCCGCGGGTTTTTCACTTCATAAACATAAATCGAATCTTCATTTTTGTTAATAATCGCCTCAAGCTCTGACATGCATTTGGCAAGGCTGCTTAAAGTGATTTCCCCTTCGAATACAGAATTTTGCGTCCAATAAAGATACTCTTTTAATTTTTTTCGAACTTTATTTACTCTTTTCTCTCCAACATCGTACGTTATTATGACAAACACACTTACCACCACGCTTTCAAAGGCTTGTATTTTTCGTCACCGATTACATGCTTGATCAGCTTATAGCATTCCAATCGGATTAAATATCGATACGTTACTTGACGCTTCAACTTTCGATGTTTTATAGAAGTTTGCATTTTCTTTTCCCAACTTTCAATAAACCGTTTGCGCCCTTCTTCATTTAATAAACAGAAGCCATGTTCATATGAAAATTGCTTTGGTGTAATTCGACGGTTATTAATCAGCGAAAAAATTAGCGGCTCTACGATAAGGGGTTTAAAAATTTCCGCAATGTCCAAGCTTAAAGAAAATCGTTTAACTGAAGGTTCATGCAAATAGCTAATCGTAGGGTTTAACTGTGTTTTATATATTTCCGTCAACACTGTCGTATACATTAAACTATTCCCAAAAGAAAGTAAGGCATTTATCGGACTAGTTGGCGGACGCTTCTCTCTTTTTTCCATAGAGAACTCAGGACGTAAAAACTGTGAAAATGATTGATAATAACAATTTCGAATTCGGCCTTCAATTCCCATTATTTCTTGAACACTATTGGCATTTTCCAATTTTTTTCGTTCTTCAGTTATCATGCGAATTGTATCTGACGTCTTCTCTTTATGAGATTTTAAATTCCGCAATATATGAAATGACGCACTCTCTATAAAAGAACGGGCAATATCCAGTCTTTTTTCTTCTTTCAAATAATGTTCAGCCTGTTTAACTAGTACGAAACCGGAAACCTTTTTTTCTCTTGGAACATATGAACCAGCATAAAAACCATAATAATTGTATATATGAAGATTAATATCATATTGATTCAATAAGTTTAAAAAGCTGCTATTAAATTGTGTTTCTCCGAATAAGTGAAGATTTTCTACTTTATCAACAGGAAGGGATTTTTTCTTTCCTTCACCATCGATAAAATAAATAGTATTATCCTGTCGTTTTAATTGTCCATTTGAAAACACATAAAAATCTTGCAACTCACTCACTCCTCTTGAGCAAAACAAAAAGAATAGTAAGCACATGATGAACAGTATGGAAGTCTCTTTACTTTCGGGGCTGTCGGCTGATATTGAATAGCATTGATCGCTTTTATTAATTTTTCTATTTCCACCTCATTCTCTGATGTTAATTCAATTTCTTCCGTTCGTTTTTCCTTTGGGTAATGAAGCTTCCCTTTTTTTTCAATGCCCATCTGCTTTAAATAATATAAGTAATACAAAAGTTGCATCCGATCAGCTTTTTCCATTTTGCTAGACATTTTGACTTCCCTGACATAATCATCATCTACTAAATCAAGTTTTATGACATCATCTACCATTTTCTCTTTCATTTGTACTCTTTTATAGGAATGCTCATGAAGCAATTGACCGATGGCGACTTTTTCATGCTCACTCTCAAGTTGTATACCTTTTGAAAACAACCACAGCTTCCTTTTACAAACAAAATAATAGTGTACTTTTATCCCTTGAATATCTAGCCGCACAAATGACACCTCTTTATACAAAAGGGGATAAAGAAGGAGTAAGCGAAACTCCAGTACCTTTTTTTGTTTTTTTGTCAAAATCATAATCTAAGTCTAATATTTCGATATATGGCAGTAATGGATATTCTTTACCGTTAGATGATCGATACGTCTTTAAAATCGGTGATGTATTACCTCTTGCTCGGGCTTTGGTAATGGACACCGTTTTTCGCTCAATTTCTTTCCGCAGTTTCATGCGTTCATAACGATCTTCACATTGAGCTAACTGGTCAAAGAGGTACTCATATTCATCAAATATTTTTCTCGGAATCGCAAGAACAGCCTGGATGTCACGGAGTATATTTTGTGCTTCTTTGTTCGTTAATTCATGGTCAGTAATCGAATCAATCGCCCTCATTGCATGATCAAATTCCTTTAAAAATTTTGTATTTTTTAATGATTCCCGCTTATAAAGATTAGCAACCAGCTCTACTTTTTCCTTTTCTTTTATCACCTTTTCATGAAATAACGAAAGCGCCTCAATACTTTTTAAAACAATTTCTTGATCATAAATATAGCCGATACCTGAAGCATCTTTAGTAAAAATAAAAATGTTTGGATTGTCGTGATCAAGCAAGCGTCTTCGATAACATCTGCCAAATCGTTGAAATAAGCTATCCAATGTTGCTACTTCTGTATAAAGCTCATCAAAATCGATATCAATAGATGCTTCAACAAGCTGAGTCGTCACCCAAATGCCTGATTGATTTCGATCTTTGTCAAATGCTTTAATGGCTTCTTCAAGAATGCTGCGATCTTCCTGAATAAACATGGAGTGCAGAAGCGATACTTGATCAGTAAGTTTACACAATTTCGAATAAACTTCCACAGCTTGCTTAACGGTATTTACAATAACTAATACTTTTTTCTTCTTCCCACTTTCAGCGATCCTTTCATAGTAATCGCTCATTGGTTGATCATATATGGCAATACGATGACGAATATCGTCATTCACAAAAGTTTGAAATACGTAATCTTCTTTTTTTATTACTCCACGACTTTCAAGTGCTTCTACATATAAAGTCGGGAGTGTCGCTGTCATAATTAGAAACCTTCCACCAATTTGTTTAATCATTTCTAAAGCTTTAATTAATACCGCTACAATTTTCGGTTCATAAGCCTGGATTTCATCGATGACAACTACCGAATAAGCCATGGTTGCATACAGCTTTTCATATCCTCTATATTTAAAAGGAAATTTTAAAATTTGATCAATCGTAGTAAAAAGCAATTTTGAAGCAAAATTTTTCGACTGATCATAGATGACCTCCCAATTTTCTTTTCCTGTTTCATCAAGATAGTTGCTGCTTGTCGAATGCAGAAGTCCGGCTTGCTCGAATCCCATTTGTTCAAATACCCTATCAAATAGTGCATTGATACTGACTCGAAGAGGCAATGTAAAAAATGCTTTTTGATTACCGATCCATAATAAAGCTGCCTCTGTTTTTCCCATTCCCGTCTGTGCTACAATAATTGCATTTTTTCCTTGTTGCTCCTTCGCAAATAATTGAACATCTCTTAATGAAGACCCTTTCTCTAGGATAAATTGTACTGCTCGTTCACCGATATTTTCTTCTATCCCTACTTCAATATCGATATGCCCAGAGGCCGCATGATCTATTCGATGAAGAAGACCTTTCACTAAGACATAAAATAAATATTCATCTATTTTTTCCTCATCGTAGACAATTCTTTTTTCCATTTCTCTAAAAACTCGATTGGACAATTTAATTTGATCCGGAACAGGAATTTCAAGATGGCTTCGAACTAGATCTTGTTTCTTCACTAAGTCCAGTTCAATTGCTTCTCGAAGTTCTTCAAAATTTAACTCATGGTCACGTTCATGATGATAAGCAATTGCTTGGATAAGCACCTTTCGTTCAAAACGAGTAAGTGAAAGCTTCTCCAAGGGAAGAAAAAATGGAGATAAATAATTGTGCGGCAAATATTTTTGTGCTTCAGTTTTTGCCTTATAAGGAATGCCGATCACATCTGAAATGCGTTGCTGAAAGGGTCCATACACCTTTCCAGCATCATGATAGTGAATGGCAATTTTTAAAAGCTCCCAAACTCTTTCATTCTGTATGTAAATGCCATATGCATTACGTAATTTTTCATATTGTCTCAATAATTCGTCTGTGTGCTCCTTCAAGGATTCAACGGGATTTGATTTTGCATAAATGATGCACAATGTTGATTCCCTCCCTTATATCTGTAAGAAAAGAGCTTTTGTCCATAGACAAAAGCTTAATTAAAGAAGACAGTATATCCTTCTTTATCAAAATGAATTGGTTCATAAAACAATTCACTGTAAATTTTTTCACCCTGTGCAACATATAATGTTGGGATTTTCACCCAATCACGAACTCCCTTTTTAATTGTATAAGTCCAATTTAGGCGATAAGGGATACCCGTTAGGTCATCCTCTGCAATGATCTTTTTCGGGATATACATCGAATGAGCTAAGTCACTTTCATCAACTGTTATCAGCTCAATAAATCTTATCTCATCCATACGTACGAGATCTTCATGGCGTCCAAGGCTGATATGACCGTCATAACTATAAAAAGCTTTATAAATTTTTTGCAAAATTTCGTCCTCTGCAGCGATATGTATTACTAACTGAACATTGTACAAAAGATGCATATAAAGCGGCATCGCTGTCATGGAAGTATAGGAATAATCAATTCCTGAAAGCCCGTCCAAAATTATAGGAAATTCTTTACTTTTTCTATCTTTTATAAAATAACTTTTTTTATAATCTACAACTCTTGTTTCATAATCACCTTGGATGCTCAAACGAAATGGAATCAGTTCATTGGCTTTTAACACTTCATGTATCATGCCCTTTACTGTTGAGTATGGAGGAAGCGGATATGTTTCTCCTACTTTCAAAGCAAAAGGTTTTGTATAACAGGCAGTTTCTTGAAACATTTTTAGTCGTAGTACTTGCATCATTTATCACCAAAATATTCGTCAATTTCTTGTTCAAGAATTGTAAAAAACTGCTCAATTGTCACGATATTCCCCAATGTTTCAATTTCACTTTCATTATCGAAAACTCCACGTACTAGCCCGATATAAGTACGATCTGCCACCTTTTCTCCAAGTATCGTTTGTTCAAGCACTGATGCAATTTTTCCCGTATTGAGTTCGTATTGATTTCCTTGTTTTAACGACACTCTCCCAAGGAAAAATGGATTAGCAACACTGTATACCCCTCCAATAATAAATAGAGGTGCAAGATTCTCTTGTCTTCCTTTAATTTCACGATTTAATATTTTAATGATTGTCAAAAGTTGTTTGATACGGGCAGCACGTTCTTCATTCGGCAGTTCAATCTTTCCGTCCACCCCGATACGAGCAAAATCTATGGTTACCGTATACGTATAAAGGCTTTGATGCTGCTCTAAATTTGCTAAATTCGCGTCTGTTCCAATTCGATTAGCGAGGCCCATATTTGTTAAAAATTCAAGATCGCTTCGAAAAGGTTCGAGTGAAATCGCATGACTAATGCGAACAGCTGCAGATCTTCTCTCTGCGCCTGATTTCGCCTTTGTTTTCATATATCCAAATAAATCCATTTCAACTGAATCTTTGATGGTGCATTCGTCTTTAAATTGAATAACTCCTTTCGATTTGTCTACAACATCTAAATTCCAGTTAAAAAGTTGATTACCAAGACGGACGATGTCGTAGCGGAGACTTTGGCGAGAGGCAAATGTATGAACATCACCATTCCCGCGGTGGAATTTTTTTAATTCGGAAATATTGGCGATACCTTCCCCATAATTTAATGAATTTCCTTGAAATATTACTGTAAATGATAAAGCCTTTCTCATTATTCATTTCCTCCTTCAGGTTGTTTGTCATTAGGTTGGGATACCAAGCCTGCGATAAACGCATTAGCAACAGTCGCAAAATCAAGCTTTTCTTCGTGCAGCACTTGTAAAAAGAGAGAGGGCATTGGCAACTCCAAAGACATATACACGCGAATTAAAGAATCCATAAAAGTCTTTTTATTGTTCGCTTTTGTTGCATTTAACAATCGGTAAGCAATTCCCTGAACTTTCGGTTCTTGTCCTTTTTCCACGTATTTTTGCCGAACTTCACGTCCACAGTTGTATAAAAACCAGATACTTTTGCTTTCAGTTTTCGAATCGATCTTCACATCTCCATCTCCTTCCAAATATTTTTGGTATAAATGACGGACAACTACTGCCGTCTGAGCATCTAATGATGAATATTTTTTCTCGATGCATTGGCGGAGCACATTGAAAATCCTCCATTTTGCATCGCGCCTTGTTAAAAAGTCATATGCAAGCGCATTGCGCAAAGAATAATGCATCCTTTTCAATAGTTTGTGCTCATTCACGAAGAAACGACTTAATGAACGTGGTAAATCAAAATAATTCAATATCGTCTTTCTCAACCGATAATCGGATGAATAATCAATAAAAAGATAATTTCGATGATTCGCATTTCCCTTTTCCTTCAATTCTGTAACTAAATCAAAAATAATTTCGTTTAAAGGGCTCTCTTCTTCGCGCAATAATGCATAACGTTCATTTACTTCAAAAAGTTTATTCATACTCCCATCGATTTGCACAAAGCTCGATTGGTTTCCATTTGGTGAAAGTGCCGCTCCGGCAGGCGCACAAAACAATATAAATTTGGCAAGGTTGGAAATAGGAATTTTCATTCCATTGTCAAAATCCCAATAATAATTCAAAGCATTTGAAGAACTAACCTGTAAGGGAACAAAATGACCTTCATTTAAATGTTCGAATGCATACCATTCATCAAAAAAACTGCATGATAAAAACTGTTCATTTTCGTTTTCCCGAATGTCAGCAAGAGATGTTTTCTTCCACGTTTTATGTAAATTTTTGATCGGTTTATAGGGACATTCTTTGAGCCAACTTAATAGTTGGTTTTCATCCTCTGCATTCATAAGCAGTTGTTTAAGCTTTAGTTCACACAAAATTGGAACGATGTAATCTTGATGTATGCGTTGAATTTGTTCCTCAATCGCCAACTTATTTAAACTAATATTGAGAAAACTATTCTGACCGAAATAAGGTTGAAGTATAGAAAGTTTAAAAAAGTTTACTGTTTGTTTTTCATTAATAAACGGAGTTTTCAGTAGGTCGAGATAACGGTTAACTTCTTTTTCTATTTGCTCAATGTCTTCGAACTGATCATATCCCTTAATTTGTTCAATCAACAAAGACATTTCAGTTCCTTCAGCTGTATCAGAACAGTAATTTTTTGCCTTATCCCATGTTCTCTTTAACGATTCATCAAGCTTTTTTTTCGCTTCTTTAAATGTTTCTTCTTTCCGACACTGACTTAAAATTTTTTTTAGCCTTGTTTCATCCCGATCAGCAACACTGAATTTTTCAAGAAAATATGTAAAATAATCTTTAGCCATTGTGTTAAATATGCTGCTATCAAAACAAATACCGTCCTGCTTCATTTCTATATGATGTCCGGCTTTCCTAGCAATCCGTACAAATCCAACCAAACCTTGATTAATCATCCATTCACCCGTAGGCAAAAAAATTTCCAAGTTATATCACCTCCACCATGCCGAACGATTGATTCCTGCGAAATCCAATTCCAAGCTGGGAAAGCAAGCGTAAATCATCGATGTCTCCATTTAGACAAAAATTTCCTTTATATGCAGTGAAGTAAAGATACCCGTGGTCAAATTCTCTGATTTTTTCTTTAACTACAGTTTTCTTTAGTTGATTTTCTAAGACTTGCAATGGCTGTTTAAGTCCGTGCCCACGAAAATTTTTCAATAGGAGATTAGCAATATAATTCAGCTCACGCTCGAATGCAGGATCATCTGGCGCGATTGATCTGTTATGAGCATCACGAATATAAATGGGAGAAAGTGTTTTAAAATAAACAGGGATTTGATCTATTTGTTTTTCTTCTAAAAGTGTAATTTTTCCCCGATGAAGTGTATACGTTTGATAAGTAAACTCTTGTATGTGCTGCAACCCATTATAAAGGTGAAGAAAAAATTCATAGTCAGGCGTACTGATCAAGAATGATATCTTGCCTTCGATATGGAATTCATCATCGATAAGTTTATACTTTGGTAAAAATAATGCAGTGCTAAAATGTTTGCTGTTCTTACTAGGTTTTCCGTTAAAAAAATACAAAGATTCATACAATGTCGGAGCTGACCGTTTTATGCTCTCCTTGATCAGACTGACAAACATCATACGATAGGCAACGGGTAGCCTTTCAACCTCAAATTGGCATCGAAGTCTCATTTCTTTTCCCTCCAAGCTTTTCTATCATCATCCTATCATCTATTCCGGAACTTAATATGTCAGTTTAAAAAATTTTTTGACATTTTTTCTACTTCTTCCTCGACGCTTTGGCGAAGTTCATTCGGACCGAGCACCTGAACTGCAGATCCCATGCTTAATACAAAACTAGTTAATTCCGGCAACCCGGACATCGTCGCCCGAAAAATGATGGATCCATCTTGTTGTTGCTCTATTTCTTGATCCTCTGAATAGATCTTTTCACTTAAAATCTTGGAAAATGGTGGTTTTACATGCAATTCAACAAAATAGGTATCAGCATAAATACTCGTTTTACCTATATAGTCTTCGAGCCGAAATGATTCATCACGCTGAAACCTTTCTTCATATATTTGATAATCTTGAATTCTAGTTAATTTAAAATCACGATAATCATTTCTCAGCTCACAATAAGCAATGCAATACCAAAATTTTTTATACGGAATCAGTTTGTAAGGATGAATGATGCGTTCAGTGCGGTCTGAATTTAAAGCCTCATAAACAATCTTCACTTTTCTGCGAGCCGCGATTGCAAAATTTAATTGTTCATACTTATCTTTTTCATGATTCCAATCGACATTTGCTTTTTCCTCTAAAATAATTGGCTTCCATTCAGACGAAGACTGAATCTGCTGTTTGGAAATACTTTGAATCTTCATGACGGCACTTTCAAAATCATCGAATTGCAAAAAGGTAGGATGATTTTTTAAATATTCACTTGCCTTTACTAATGCTTCTAATTCTTTTGGTGAAAGCGACAAGTATTCAAAAATATTGCTTTTCGGCAGAACATAACCTCCATATCTTCCCCTAGCTGTCTGAATATGAAATCCAGCCATTTCTAATTGATCTCGATAAACTCGAATAACCCTTTCACTTAATTCAAGTTCTTCTGCTAATTCTTTAATTTGCATTCGTCCTCGTGATTTCAATAAAAGGAGCATTCGAAAAGCATTGACAATTTTCGACATAATGATACCTCCAAAATACCTAACAACATTTACGTGTAATATTTTACCATAGTAAATTAATCCTATAGACAATCTGTATGGAAAATTTATAAAACTTTTGAAATTAGGTCTATTAGAACAGAGTGTGATCGCTTCAACCACAGAAGATGCTCTTGCCATCGGCTTTTCATAGTAAAGGTATCTTTAGCACACGTTAGGTGAACAAAGGCAAGGACATTTCATAAAAAACCGTCGAGCAGAAATTGAGGAAGATATTTTTGAAGGAAAACTTAAAGAAGATAGGATCATTTTGAAAATATAAGTGAATTGGCTTTATCCACAACTAAATGCAAGACAACTTGATTACGTGTCAAAATTTTATCCTCATTCCTGCTCTTTTTTCGCGCATACAAGCAAGGCTCTTTGCAGAAGGATCAGTGCTCGCAAACGGCGTCATTGTTTTTTGCTAATAAAATCCTAAAGGGGAAAAGTTACAATGAATCCATCTTTATTTCCTTTTTCACTGATTTCCTAAGTCAGCTAAATCAATTGCTGGGATATACAGTTGAAAATAATGAAGAAAACGTTGATAGTTGATCTCGTTAACAGCAAAACAGCTGCAGACATCGGAGGATTCATTTTTTCCACATGAAAAGCATTGTTTCTTTGATTTCTTCTCTTGCTCTGTTCATGAACGAACACAGAGGACTGTGTGTGAAAGCGGGACGAATAACGTAATGCAGATTTCCATAAAATAACGGTGATTCGCTCTGTTATTCTTTTCAGCCGAACCATTTCTAAATTTGCAGCATGCTTTTTAAAAAAATGAAGCAAAAGTGTTGACTAATTTATAGTAATCTTATAGGATTTAATTGACTAATTAGTCAGTCAGGGGGGGTATAGTGCAGGCAGAAGCTCGAAGACAGGAAAGAAAACAGCAATTATTGCAAATTGCATTAGAATTATTTGCGACAGTTGGCTATGAAAAAACGAAAGTCTCAGATATCGTCGCAAAAGGCAATGTGTCCCAAGGGACATTTTATTGGTATTTTAAAAGCAAAGAAGCGATCGCGCTTGAGATGCTGGAAATAGGTCGTGCCCAACTTTTAGATGCAATCAAACTAGGGTACCGCACAAAAAAAGTGGACTTGCAAGATTCCGTTGCTTCCACGACACAAATGTTTGAACGTATTTTTCATTTCGCTGAAAACAATAAGTATTTCATGAACATATTGCTAAAAGGCATTCATTCTCAGCCAAAGATACAAGAAAAAGTGGAAGAGATTAAAGCAGACATGGAAACAGCTTTTGCGGAAAATATTGCACAGGCCAAAGAACTGAAAATGATCTCGCGTGAAGTAGATCCAAAATTACTGGCAGTATTCATCATGAGCCTCCTGGAAGGAGTTTTAGCCAGATGGCTATTTCAATCGCCATCATCAAAAGATGCATTACAGCAAAAAACACTTCAACAGCTCATTGAAGAAACTGTACACTTTGAATTTTTTGGAATCTTTGGTGTCTAATGAAGGAGGATAAACATGAAAAAAATAAGATGGTTCATTTCACTCATTGCAATAGCAGCTCTAATACTTTCAGCATGCGGCAATAACAATGATCAAAAAGAAAAACAAACTCAAGATCAAGAGAAAAACGCATTACAGGAAATCAAAGATAAAGGCGAAATCACTGTCGGCATTATGGGTACTTATGCACCTTATAATTTTATGAATGAAAACAAAGAATACGACGGCTTTGACGTTGACATTGCGAAAGAATTGGCAAAACGTCTAGGAGTTAAAGCAAATTTTGTTGCACAAGAATTTTCTGGTTTAATTCCTGGGCTTCAAAAAGGTAAATTTGATATTTTAGTAAGCCAAGTGACAATCACAGATGAACGGAAAAAACAAATCGATTTTACAGAACCATATATTACAAATAAAGTCAAAGTGATCGTTCGGGAAGACAATAATGACATCAAATCTGTTAATGATTTTAAAGGAAAAACAATCGGAGTTGGACTTGGTACGAATGATGAAGCATATTTGCGAAATGAATTATTGCCAAAAGTGGGCGATTTTAAAATCAACACATATGATGACGTGATTACAACATTAAAAGACTTGGATGCTGGCAGAATTGATGCAACGATCAACAATGTCTATGCATTAAAACCAGTCATTGAAGAAAACGGCTATAAAATTAAAGCCGTCGGCGATCCAATTAAGGAGGACCAAGCTGGCGTTGCTGTGAAAAAAGGCAATAAAGAATTGGTGGATGCTTTAAATAAAGCATTGAAAGAAATGAAAGAAGACGGAACATATAAAGAAATTTATGTAAAATGGTTTGACGAAGAGCCGACCGAAGAATGATGAAAGTAGGTTGCCAAAATGGACTTAGTCATTGAAAACTTGCCTTTTTTGTTAAAAGGGGCATATTATACATTACTCATTACTGTAGTTTCCATGTTCTTCGGTTTAATCATTGGTTTAATCATTGCGATTGCCCGGCTTAAGGGCAATCGCATTCTGCGTGGTATAGCAAGAGCCTATGTGTCCATCATTCGGGGGACACCGGCATTGGTGCAAATCGTCATCGTTTATTATGGCTTAGTTGATTATGGGATTGAATTAGGCCCATTAACTGCTGCGTATATTGCACTAAGTATTAACATCGGCGCTTATGTTTCAGAAGCGTTTCGCGGTGCGATTCAATCCATACCAAAAGGGCAAACAGAAGCAGCGCTCGCAACTGGTATGACGGAACGCCAGGCGATGCGCCGAATTATCATCCCTCAAGCGATTCGCTACGCTATCCCCCCACTTGGTAATACATTTGTCGGAATGTTAAAAGAAACATCGCTCGTATCCGTTATTGCGGTCACAGAATTAATGCGCTCTGCTCAATTATTAGTGGCGCAATATTATGTTTACATGCCGTTTTATTTAGCCATTGCAGCGATGTATTGGATTATGAGTACATTCTTTACATTTTTATTAAATAAAATCGAAAAACGGCTGTCTGTTTATTAAGGTGGTGACAGCATGATAGAGATTAAAAATTTACAGAAAAATTTTGGACCGCATGAAATATTAAAAAATATTTCATTATCCATTCCAGCCCATCAAGTAGTGGCAGTCATTGGTCCAAGCGGTTCAGGAAAAAGTACGTTTTTAAGATGCATCAACGGACTTGAAACAATTACAGGCGGCACCATTACAGTCGACGGTCACGTGATTGATGCAAATGCTTCAAAAAAAGCACAACAAAAAGAAATTTATGCCATTCGTCGAAAAACAGGGATGGTGTTTCAACAATTTAATTTATACCCGCATAAAACGGCCGTCCAAAATGTAATGGAAGCTTTATTAGTAGTGAAAAAAATGCCGAAGGAAAAAGCATACAGCATCGCAGCCAATTTGTTAGAAAAAGTCGGGCTTGCAGCAAAAGAAGATGCTTATCCGTCTCAGCTGTCAGGCGGGCAGCAACAGCGTGTAGCGATCGCAAGAGCTCTTGCGATGGAACCGAAGTTGATGCTATTCGATGAACCGACTTCTGCACTTGATCCGGAGCTTGTAGGAGAAGTATTAAAAGTAATGAAAGAATTAGCAGAAGACGGCATGACGATGATTATTGTAACGCATGAGATGAAATTTGCCCGGAGTGCCGCTGACCGCATTTTATTTATGGCAGACGGCGTTATCGTAGAAGATGCGAAGCCAGCAGCATTTTTTGAACATCCGCAAACAGCGCGGGCACAAAAATTTTTGCAACAAGTTACAGAGTTTTAAAAGAGAGGAATTGAACAATATGCAAATTAAAGCAACATGGCAGGGCGGCCGTGCTTTTGAAGCAGTCGGTCCATCCGGATACAAAATGGCAATGGATGCCACGGAAAACTACGGTGGAGAAGGAAGTGCCGCAACCCCAACAGAAATGCTCCTAGCGGCTCTTGCCGGCTGCATTGGAATTGATGTAACGATGATTTTAAGACATGAATTAGATCATATTGAGGCAATTGATATTACAGTCGACGGCACGCGTCGCGAAGAATTGCCCTCTTCTTTCACCGCTTATACCATCACATTTACAGTAAATGGGGATATAACGCCGAAAAAAGTTTGGCGCGCCATCCAATTAGGCAAACAAAAATATTGTGCGGTTTCTGCATCTTTAAAGGGTGACGTTACGTTCAAACTAATATTGAACGGCAAAGAAATTCCTGCTGAAAAAGAGTGAAAAAACGAAGTAAAGTTTTGATTACAAAGGATATTGAAAAATCTTTTGCAATCATTTTTTATACAAATTTTGTTTTAGCAACTGCCTTTAACTACCTATTTTCTTGTTTCTAACAGCTGTTCCGCTGTCCAAGCCGGAGTGTTTGCGGTTTTAACTAACTATTTTCTTGATTGGGGCTGTCTAATAAGTCGTTTTTTCGGCTTATTGACGGCCCCCCTTTTATGAAATATCGATGTTAATGATTTTTGGTTTTCAATAGGGATTTGACTTTCTGGACAGCCCCGTGCTACATTTTTTGTTTTTGCTGAAAAAAATAAACGACCTTTTCCCGCAATTCATTTGGAAAAGGCCGCAATTCGGATATCTATTCTTTTTCCAATCAATTTTTGTAACTTTCTTCACAAAAATCGCTCTGCCATCTTTTATTTATAAATTTTCGACAGCACGCTCATCTTCTTTTACATAGGAATATGCTAGCTCATGGAAGGACACTTGATTTCCAATAACATAGTCATGTTGTTTTCGATTTTCATGCGCTTTTTGGAACACATCGCTGTGGAACCAACCTTCGAAGCTTTCTTTGTTCTCCCATGTTGTGTATACACGAACTTCGTCATAATCTTTTAATCCGTCTGTTACTAAGAGATCTAAACGAATGAACCCAGGAAATTTCTCAATTCCCTTTCTAATTTTAAAACGCTCCACTAACTTTCCGGAATATCCTTTTTTCACGCGAATGGAATTGGTAACGATGTACATTCTTTTTTCCCCTTTCTTTTGAATCGTTTTGGAATAAACATTGGTTTTCCATCCATATCATGGATGGAGACAGAAATACCAAATACCTCTTCAAACATTTTTTCCGAAAATACTTCCTCTGGACTGCCTTGTTGATAAATCGTCCCGTCTTTCATCACGATTAAGCGGTCACTATACTGTGCGGCTTGATTCAGATCGTGAAGAATCATGATGACCGTCCTGTTATACTGTTGATTGATCGTTTGGACAACCTCCAAAATTTCCAATTGATGTACAATATCTAAAAACGTGGTCGGTTCATCCAATAATAAATATTCAGTACTCTGGGCAAGAACCATCGCAATCCACGCTCTTTGCCTCTCGCCTCCTGATAAGGAGGACAAGTGTTGATGTTCATATTGTTTCACATTGGCAAGAGCTAACGCCCAATCAACGATTTCTTTATCTTCTTGACTGAATGGGGCAAATTTGCGTTTATAAGGGTTCCTGCCGAACTCTACTAATTCACGTACGGTAAAATCGAGCGTAACATCATGTGTTTGCGGCAGCATAGTTAATTGTTTTGCGATATCTTTTCGATTCGCAGAAACGATATTTTTTCCATCGAGAATGATCTCGCCATTTTGGGGCTGTAATAAGGCAGCGATGAGCCGCAGCAAGGTGGATTTTCCTGATCCATTAGGCCCGATAATACTAATCACTTCACCCTTTGGCAATTCCAGATTCATTTCGTTGATGCCGAATCGTTTGGAATGGTGGTAAGTCAGATCTTTAACGGTGAGCATGCTTCACTCCCCCTTTAAAGACCAAATATAGGAAAAACGGACCGCCTAGAAAAGACAGCAGGATCCCTACCGGCAGTTCAATAGGATCAAACCAGCTTCTTGCCGCAGCATCTGCGAACACAACGAGTATGCCGCCGCCTACACAGGATAATGGCAGCAAATAACGATAATCGTTTCCGATGAGCAATCGAATGATATGCGGAACGATAAGACCTACAAATCCTACCAGTCCAGCAACACTGACGGCTATTCCAGCTAAAAGAGCACTGACAAAAATTAAGAAAAATCTGCTTCTTTCCACTTGATGGCCTAATAAAGTGGCCACCTCATCCCCCAGCATCAGCATGCGGATATGTTTGATGGAAAAAAACGCTAATACCAGTGCAAAAATGGCATAATAAACAATCATCTCTACATGCACCCAGCTTACGCCGCTAATCCCGCCATTTAGCCACGGCAGAACCGCTTGAACTTTGTCGCTATGTAAAATCATAATACATGACATGATCGCACCTAAAAAGGCGTTGATTGAAATCCCGACCAGCATAATTCGAACAATGGAAGTTCCATCTTGCCAAGCTAGCAAATAAATGAGCATAGCCGTAAGAAAAGCGCCAAGAAAGGCTGCTAAAGGCAAAATGTGCAGTTGATCGGGATACAGCACCATGATCACCGTCGCTGCCAGTCCTGCCCCAGACGTCACGCCAATAATACCGGGATCCGCAAGCGGGTTTTTCATTACACCTTGTAAGATAGCACCCGAAACCGCTAAACACATGCCGACAAGCAGCCCAACGAGAATCCTTGGGAGCCGCAAATCCCAAACAACACGGTACACTAACGATTCCTTATCGCCCATATCCGCAAAAAATTCCTTAAATGAAATAGAGATACTGCCTGCTGTCAGGCTATAGAATACGCTTAGAAACAATAAGATGATCAGAATGATGATAAGCCATATTCGTTTCTTTCGATTCATCATGAATCCTTTCCTATATCTTTCAAGCTTTGACGCATATATTCCACTGCTTCTGTGATCTTTGTCCCCGGATTAGTGCCAAACAAATTCGATGGCAGCACCACAATGTTTCCTTTTTTTACTGCATCTAAGTTTTTCCAAGCTGCATTTTTTTCCATTTCTTGTTTAAATGCTTTTTCTACCCCGCTAGGATCACCGTGTGTGATTAAGTAAATGATATCTGGATCAGCTTCCACCACACGTTCTACCGCTAATTGAGCGTATTGCGGATATTCTTTTAACTTTGGAAAGTTCGATGCTACATTAATTCCGCCCGATTTTTCTAAAATATCTCCTGCCAATGACGTTGGGAGAGCTGCTAAAAATGATCCAGGTGCTCCATAAACAAGCAATGCTTGAGCTTCGGAAGCTTCCGTTTGCTTCTCAACGACTTGCTCGATTTGTTTAATCAGCTCTTGAGCTTTCGATTCTTTACCGAGAAGAGTTCCATATGTTTCGATGTTTTTCTTTATATCTTCAATGGAATTCGCTTCCGTCATGAGAGTTTGTATTCCTTGATTCTCCAATGCGGGGATGTTTTTATCAAAACCAACATTGGCAATTAACACATCTGGCTTCAAACTTACGATCTTCTCTATATTCGGCTGGTGTGTATTTCCGATTTCTTCTACTTTTTCTAATTCTTCCGGTATCTCTACCTTCGTACTAGGCCTGCCGACAATTTCCCCTCCTAATTGATGAATGATATCCATATCACCGATCGTTAATGAAGCAAATTTTTTCGGATGAGTGTCAAAAGCAACTTCACGACCTGATGCATCGGTCACTTTCACTTTGCTTTCTGTTACTTTTGTCCCTCCTGTTGATTCAGTTCCTTTTACCCCGCATCCGGTAAATAAGAGCAATAAGAAAAACGTGAGGGTGAATTGGAAAAGTTTTGTTTTCAAAAGTATCCCTCCTTTACCATTTTAATTAAAAATGATTATCATTGTCAATTGTTATTTTCGAAATTTTCTACCATTTACTTGTTCTCCTTTAATTTTGCATGTATGACAAGTCTCCCTTCTCCTCCAGGAAACGTGTAATCACAAGTAGATAAAGTTAAAATTTGATCATTCGGTTCGATATCAATATCGGTCTTATAAATGGAACGATCTTTTAACTGATTGACAAATGATAAAAATTCGTCATCAGAGGAAAATTCAGTATCGATATAATAAAAATCTGTAGTCGTTTTATATACTGAAAAGATTTCAGCATCGTAGCTTTCATATAACGTATCAAAATAAATGGTGCGGTGATGCTGGAAAAACGATTCATCCAGATATTTATCTAATTGTCCAAACATCGTGTCATCTTTCATACGATGTCCGTAAAGGATAACATTTTGATTTAGGCCTTTCACATCATTTCGATAATCCATAAAAATGCTTCCAGCCCTTGATTTCTCTTTTTTATAATTTCTTGTTAAATAAAACTCATTGTTTTCCGCTTGAAGAATCGGATACGAAATGTATGTGTCGGGAATTTCAATCCAACCAACAATATCTTGGTTAATGCGCTGCAATTCAATAAAAGACGAACGAATTCTTTCAAAGTCCTTGCCTTCGTGAGAAGTTCTCTCGGTACGATTTTCTTGATAAACCTCTTGAATTTCAGCTAAAACTTGCCGGTTTGTATAGTAATCGTAAAGGATACTTATAATTTGATACGCTGAAAAAAACAAAATCCCAATGCAAACAATGCTAACGAGTTTCCCAATGATCTTTCTCAATCCCCGATCATTCATGTCGCATTGTCATTCCTTCTAGCAACTCCCATTGGCACAACATAAAATCCGCTTTGATCATTATGATTGACTATGGCTCTTACCCCATAAATGCTTTCAATCATTCCTTCCGTGATCACTTCTTTTGGAGAACCTTCCGTCACAATTTCGCCGTTTTTCATCACAATAATCCAATCACTATAACGAATGGCTTGATTCATATCATGCAGCACCATCACAATCGTAATGTTATACTCCCTGTTTAACTTCTTGATGAGCTCTAAAATTTCGAATTGATAATAAACATCCAAATATGTTGTCGGTTCATCCAAAAACAAAATAGGAGTTTTTTGCGCCAATGCCATCGCTATCCAAACTCGCTGTCTTTCTCCCCCAGACAGCTGTTCTACTTTTTCTTTTCGTTTTGATTGCAAATTGGTAATGGAAAGCGCCCAATCAATCACTTCTTCATCCTCTTCTGAGTTATGATGATGAAAAAATCTTTTATACGGCATGCGGCCGTAGCTCACCAGGTTCTCGACATTGATATCAAAAGGAATTTCATTTTTTTGATGAACAACCGATAGTTTCTTCGCCAATTCCTTCGGCTTATATTGTTGAATCAATTTTCCGTCCAAAATAATCTGGCCTTTTTGCGGTGCATTGTGGCTAGACATAACTTCTAATAATGTGGACTTTCCGCATCCATTCGGACCGATAATCGTCGTAATTTTACCAGGTTCAACAGCAAGGTTAATTGATTTTAACTGATCCTCTTTTTGATTATATGAAAATGAAACATTTTTAACCTCCATAGATGCGATCACTCCTTCTAATCAATATAATCAAAAAGGGACCGCCGATTAATGACATAATAATGGATGCAGGAAGTTCCGTCGGCGCTAAAAACACCCTTCCGATTGTGTCGGCCGTTAAAATAAGCAAAGCTCCTGATAAAATGGAGAATGGTGTTAATATTTTATAATCTGAACCGACTAATAGCCGTCCAATATGGGGAATTAGCAAACCGACAAATGCAATGACCCCAACAGTTGCGGTTGTGACGCTTGCCAAATAAACTGCAATCGCAGATATAATAACCCGAGCTCTTGTCACGTGAAGCCCCAGATTTCGCGCCGTTTTATCTTGTAAAGCCAGCATGTTGCACCAAGAATAAACGAGCAAGGACAATATTAAACCGATGGAACCATATATAACAATTGTTTGAACATCGTCCCACGTTTGTTGAGATAATGTTGATGCAGTAGCTTTCGCAGAACTGGTTGTCGTATAGCCTCTGTAGTTAAAGGATTCATATAATGCAGTAAACACCGCATTGACTGCCACCCCAACTAAAATTAATCGAAGGGGGCTGAGTCCTGATTTCCATGAAAAGGAATAGACAAGAAAACAGGCAAGTATCCCTCCAAGAAAAGCAAACAGCGGCATCCAAAAAAACAACGTAGGAAAGAAGCTGATCATAGTTAATGCAACAAAATTGGCTCCTGAAGAAATCCCGATGATCCCAGCTTCCGCCAAAGGATTTCTCATGACTGCCTGCAATAATAATCCCGATACCGCCAAATTTGCTCCAGCAAAAAGGGACACAATGATCCGTGGAAATCTCATATCTTTTATGACTTCTACATCTTCATTTCCACCAAACAAAAGGCCTCTGATCAACTCAGCAACGCCAATTTCCAAGCTTCCGTTCACAATAGAGAAAAAAGTGACAACAACCAGCATTGTGGTCACTACTGCAAAAGTTAGCCACGTTTTCTTCATGGATCAGCACCCTTTTCTTTTTTGTCCGCTTATTCATGAAACTCAGGATACAAATATTTCACCAATTCATCTAAAGCTTCATCCGCTCGAATGGTTGCGGTAGTCGGGAACAATTCTTCTTCCAGATCATACACCCTGCCATTTTTGACAGCATCAAAATGCTTCCATATATCGTTCTTCTTAAATTCTTCATCGAACATTTTGACTACTTCCTCCGGCATGCCGTGAGCAAGCCTTAATATGACATCGGGATTGGACTCATATAAATATTCTGTGTTAGATTCTAAATACTCCACTTTCTCTCCTTGAATCACGTTGTTTCCACCCGCCAATTTCACTAGATCGCCAATATAGGAATGCTCTGTTGCCACTAAGTAACTTCCGGGAACTCCGAGTAAGATTAAAACATTTGGTTTTTCCAAGTTACGAGTTTTTTTCTGGATTTCTTTTACTTTTTTTTCGAATCTATCAACGATCTTCTTCGCTTGTTTTTGTCGTTCATATTTTTCTCCGAGTGCAAGAATTTCCTTTTCCATTGATTGAAGACTGGTTAAATCCAAAAAATCTACTTGAACGTTATGTTTTTCAAACACTGGCTCTAAATCATATTGAATAGTTGAAACAGAGTATACATCAGTAGGTTTTAAAGACATCAAAACTTCCATATCAGGATTTTTAGCATACCCCACTCTTTTCGCATTCTTATACCGCTCCGGCAGTTTTTTGCTGCTTGTGGGGACTCCAACTAAATCAATATCTAACGCATCAAAAATTTCCGTAACGGCAACAGATAATGAGACAACTCGATGATCCTGTTTTTTCGGCTTTTTTTGTTCCGTTGATTCAGCAGCAGATGAAGAACAACCGGCGACGACAACCAGCAGCATTATCAAAAGGATCAGCCATCCCATTCTTCTTTGTTTACACACTTAAACAAAGCCTCCCCGCTTTCGACCGACCTAAAAAGTCGTTGTCATATTTTTTAAATAAGAAAATGTTGTCTTGATGCGCATGTCCGCATCAAGACAACAGTCAGGTTATTTTTTCAAATGAATAAGGAGCCTTGAGCGATTCTTCCAAACTATGATGGCAAGAGATCCTAGCAGCAATGCCAAATACAAACCAATTTGGGAAAGATCAGCCGTTTTGGCATTCACGGTTGAATTATTTGAGTTATTGGAAGCGTCATCGTCTGTCGACTGTTGATCTGCATCTCGGTTAAAGGTTAGTGAATCGTCATCGCTATTGCTATTTTGTTGATTTTGATCCTGATTTTGGTTTTGATCTTGATCGGTGGAATTCGTATTCTTCGTTGGAACGCCTGTTCCATCATATGGTTTTACACTATCTGGATCAAAAGCAATTTGGATATCATACGTATTGTGATATTGAAGATCTGGAATATCCACCTTGATCTTAGCATTCACTTTTTTAGATAAATCTTCGATCGGGAAACCTACTACTCTTGTATCTTCTTTTTCATTTTTGCTTCGCACTTCCACATCTTGATATTGGCCGTTTCTTTCCACTTGTAATTTCGTGATCCATGAGCTTTTTAGCAATGTGAACGCAACATCTAATTGTCCATTTTTTACAGTTAATAGTGCCGGGCTGACAACATAATCATTGACCATTGACGGTTCTTCTGTACCATTTTTTAATACAGTAAATTCCACGGTATATAAACCGTCAGCCAACTCATTTCTTGTTTGGCCGCCATTGTTATTTCCAGAATTTTGATTGTTATTGTTCGATGGATTGTCTCCAGGCTTATTTGTACCCGGATCTTTCCCAGGATCTTCTGGTTTTTGTCCATCCTCATCCGGCTGATCCTTCTTCATTGGTTTGATGCTGTCTACATCAAACTGGATTTGAACCGTATAAGATCCATCATAACCATATTGCGGTATAACAACTCTTGTTTGAACATTCAGTTTTTTCGTTAAATCGTCCACTTCAAACTTGACGACTCTTGTGTCTTCTACGTCATTCGTCGATACAACCTCCGCATCGACATATTGACCGTTTCGTTCTACTTGAAATGTTTTAATCCGTTTGCTGCTTTTTAACGTCACTGAGACGTATTTTTTGCCGTTCTGCACTGTTAAACCAGCTGGCTTCACAGTATAGCCGTCCATTGTTGAGGTATCTTCTGTTCCGTTTTTCAAGACCCTAAAGCCAATCGTATATTCGCCGTCTTGAAGCTGTTCCGCAGGCTGTTCATCTTGATTGCCATCTTCTCCCGGCTGCGGATTTGGCTCAGTATCTCCAGGAGTTGGATCTTTCGGCTCTTCCCCATCTTCTTGATCCGGATTTTCAGGCTCTTGCCCGCCCTCTTCCGGCTGCTCCGCCTGCACTGGTGTAATGCTGTCTACATCAAATTGGAATTGAACCGTATGAACTGTATCATATACGCCTGGTACGGCGACTCTTGTTTGAACATTCAATTTTTTCGTTAAATCATCCACTTCAAACTTGACGACTCTCGTGTTTTCTGCTCCATTCGTCGATACAACCTCCGCATCGACGTATTCACCATTACGTTCTACTTGAAAAGTTTTAATCCATTCGCTGCTTTTTAATGTCACTGATACATATGCTTTGCCGTTCTGCACTGTTAAGCCGGCCGGCTTCACGGTATAGCCGTCCATTGTCGAGGTATCTTCTGTCCCGTTTTTCAAGACCCTAAAGCCAATCGTGTATTCTCCGTCTGCTAAAGCCGATTCAGCAAAAACAGGCTGTATTTTGACGGTCGGCAATAATAGCAGGAAAACCATAAAAATGGCAAAAAACTTTCTAATCCTTTTCTTCACAAGAAACCTCCCCTTCTACAAAACTTTAAATCTAGATTTGAATTTAAAAATTAGAAATGCTGCAGATAATAAAAATAAACCGATGAAAACATAAAGTGACGTGCTGTCACTAGTTTCCGGATTATTTTCTGTCTGCTTGTCTGTTTCATTTTGATTGTTTGTTTTATTTTGACTACTTTTTTCATTGCTTGTTTTTGTAGAAGCAGAGGTAGATAATTCGTTTGAACTATTAGAATCTGAGCTAACAGCTTTAATACTATTTTGATCAAACTTTAGTCTTATTGTGTAATGGCTGTCATAAACACCCTCTCCAGGAAATTCGTCTTCTGGAATATAAACATGTATTTGAGAGGTTACAATGTCGGGAACTTGATCTACTTCAAATTGCGCAACTCTTTTATTTGCAGAAGTATCTGTGCTTATCACTTTTGTATCCACATTAGAAACTTTAAATTCTTTAATCCACGAACTATGATTTAATCTTACTTGAACGAAGTATTTGCCATTTTTCACAATTAGTTTTGCAGGCTTTTCCCAATAATCATTGGCCATGGATACCGAATCATTATCTGCTTTTAAAACTTTATAGTTGATGGTATATGTTCCATCAGCCAAGGAATTATTCGCCGATGCCGGCAATGAAGCATAAAAAACTACAAATAGTAAAAAGACGACTGAAAAAATTTTTTTCATTTTTTGATCCGTACCCTCCTTTAAAATTTAATTAATAGATTGTTATATTCCAGAATTAAATAGCTTTCCCCCTTTCGGTCACTTATTAATAACGATTCTCATTGTCAATAAATTTTTATGAATCTTCCAGTTTTCCATAATTATAGAAATTTTTCATTTAGTAGTTTTTTATTTAGTTGGATACTCCGTATTAGAAGACTTTAGTCGAATTTTTTACAGGAAAATAGAAAAATCTTGTTTAATTGAATTTCATTCATAAAAAAATAATTTGTATTTATCAGAATGATTGATTCGCCTTATGTCTGAAAAATTATTCGGACAGTGTATTACTCATGTGAATATAGGCTATCGATTAACAAAATGAATAGAAAAAAAATGGAGATGAAACAAATTAGATCAGTTCCCTTTTTTCGGACATGAGGTAGTGTGATGTTAAGGCCAAGGGGGAAAATGAAATGGAAGACTTGGAGTATTTTTAAAAAATGCTTTTTCATTGATTAAACTTTATTAAGAAAATTTAATGTTTGTACCAGCACTTTCTTCTTTATGTATCGATAACGCAATATGAACTCCATAAAAATATGTATGGAGAAGCTGTTATCTCCATAAAAATAAGTTTAGATTCTATAAAAAAGTAATATAGAGCAGATACAAAAATGGTAAAAATTGGACATGAACTTTTTTAAAAAGTGTGAATACGAAATGGAGTGTAAAACGAAATTAATTATTTTTGAATAATTTTTTTAAATAATATTCGCCAGCTATTCTATATGAGTTTACAACTAGGCAAAAATGTATTGAAAATACATATGAGCATTTCTTCAAACAATAATATTTTCGCTGCACCTACAATGAAACTTCAAAACAAGCTCAGAATACTAGTAACTCTCATTTCTTTTTATCAATTTGTCCGATCTGTACAATCAACTGTTGACTTTCAAATTATTAAGATCTATTATTATAGAAAATTAAACCTAGCTAAATAGTATGATTTAAATTTAAAACGACTCAATTAGATGGTACAGATTTTTGAATGGATAAAAGGTGCAGACGACGAAGCGGCAGGTACAGATTTAGCATTACTCATCTACTAACAGGGTGTGGATCAAATACATCCTCTCGTTCATCATTTGACACTGCAAAGATAGTGATTCAAAAGCTTGCATATGACAGAGCCTATCCTTATGCAAATGAAATCATATATAACTTATGACTGCACAGTCAGTCAGTTGGATTAATAAATGTTCAGGCATTTAGAATACTCATTCCTCAAACGCTGGCTGCAGCACTTTCAAATTTTTGTACAGCCACTGTCAATTTTATTAAAGCACATCATTAAGTCATAGGGTGCCATTGCATGAAATAATATTAAGAGCCTAAACGTGTCGCAATTTTTTGAATTTTATATTGATATGTAGTTTTGGAGAATATTTATAAAACTACCATACTTAAGCTTGAAGGCAAGAGGTGGATAACATGCTGGAAATTAAAAATGTATATAAATCATTTGGGAAAAACAAAGTTTTAAACGGAGTTGATTTAAAAATAGATAAAGGAGATGTTGTCGTCATTCTTGGACCGAGCGGATCAGGAAAGACAACATTGCTAAGATGCATAAATTTTCTTGAAAAAGCAGATCAAGGTCAGGCAATTTTTGGGGATATTCAGGTTGATCTTCATAAAGCAACTAGAAAACAAATTCATGCAATAAGACAAAAGACTGCATTTGTATTTCAAAATTACAATCTGTTTAATAATAAAACAGCATTAGAAAATGTAACAGAGGGGCTTATTATTGGCAGGAAGATTCCAAAAGAAAAAGCGAATGAAATTGGAAAAAAAGCATTGGATAAAGTAGGACTGTCCCACAAATACAATGCTTACCCTAGTGAATTATCGGGCGGGCAGCAGCAAAGGGTTGGCATTGCAAGAGCGATTGCTTTAAATCCAGACATCATTTTATTTGATGAACCAACTTCAGCACTGGATCCGGAATTAGTTGGTGAAGTTTTAACAGTTATGAAGCAAATTGCCAAAGAAGGAACAACAATGTTGGTTGTAACTCATGAAATGTCTTTTGCGAAAGATGTTGCCAATCGGGTGATTTTTATGGATGGCGGAGTCATTGTAGAAGAAGGATCACCTAAAGAAATTTTCACACACCCAAAAGAAGAAAGAACAAAACAGTTCTTAAAGCGGGTAATACCCGAGGATTTTACTTACTATATTTAAAAAGTGAACAGCCTCTGTCCTTTCACATCACTGTAAATACAGGCCCAAACACAGAAACCTCCTAAAATTCCTAGCCCTAAACGATTCCATACAATTGTTTAGGGCTTTTGCCGAATATTGATTGATTTCCTCCATATCCTTTACGAGCACCACTATTCAAGCTGTTTCCACTGGGCATCCTACGGAATGAACATATCAGGACGTGGAAGCTCCCGTAAAATAAAGAACCTTCGAAATGAGCCAGCGTTTCCCATTAAAGTATTAAATATCCACAACAGCCAAATATTTTAACGACACGACAAGCAAAAGCAAGTTTCTCAAGAACGTGGTAAAATAATAGCATCAGCATAGCACTGTTCAGCAGCGCTGTATTCTTTCGAAATGCATGAGTACAAGCACTTTATTGATCCAACAGTAATGCAAATTCTCACCCGTTATACGAAGAAGTTTTTCGCGGAAGATTTCGATCAAGTGGCAATTATACAAAGCTGAATATCTATCCATATGTTTCCGGCAAAAATGTCCTATTCTTTTGGAACCCGGCAAATGTAAGCATCGTCGTCTATGCAATGAACAAGCAGTTCATCGGTTTTACCCAGATTTTATCCCATACGTTCGCCAACGTTTTCTAAAATAGGCAATTTTGAAAACGTTTACTTTTTATAATTTGTCAGATTTCCTGACGATAATATTGAGAATGCTGCATTTTAAAAAAATAATCTATTTAAAGACCGTTTAAATGGGCTGCTGCTTTTAATAAAGACGGAATATTTTCATTATAGATTATTAAAACCATTTTAAGGAGGTGGAATCATTCAATTAATGATTGCAGATGATGTGCTTGAGCCTAATACCATGAAATTGGTAAGATCGCTGCCGAATGTAATGAATTGATGACGACACCTTTGATTTGTGAAACTGCTGAACAATCGGCAAGATTAATTCAAAATAACTATGAACTAACAGAGATTTTTATATATGCTGACCCCGTGTTTTTCTACTTAGCAAAAAGTGCGTTTCCTATTAGTAATTTTTCGTATTACATCCCTTTTGCAGGATAAATGATCGGCAAAGAATCGATCAATCAAAAAGGAAAGCCAGGCCGGATTTAGGAAAAATCAATATCACGAAATTATCAAAACACGTAAATGAAAAAGGAAAAGCAAATATTTAGTTTTCTTCATAACTGTAAATCCTTGGATAATTGGCTGCATTTATAGAAGCAAACAAAATGTAATCTGTAATTCTCGGTGTTTGGCTGACCATGTAGAGATTCTTTTTTCGCCATATGACTCTTTATGTTACCTTAGGCGGTATGAGCTTCTTGGCAAGGATATTTGGTACGAATCTTGTTTAGGCTCTTCTAATAATTGTTCAGAAATTTTTTTAATAATGATCGACAAAACGGGTGATTCTTGTTCATTCAATTGACCCTTCATTATTGGATTTAGGACTGTAAAAATGCAAAAGGGG
This sequence comes from Aeribacillus sp. FSL M8-0235, assembly GCF_038000355.1. Lineage (NCBI taxonomy): Bacteria > Bacillati > Bacillota > Bacilli > Caryophanales > Bacillaceae > Aeribacillus > Aeribacillus sp. FSL M8-0235. Next base: position 3,370,773 of record NZ_JBBOBW010000001.1, read on the forward strand.
GCAAGAATTAATGAGGAATTCATTAGGCTATCCACAATTACTTTCGCAGTTACGTCAAGACGATTCCCTAGACCTTTTGGCAGACCGTATTGGTGAAATGCTTGAATGTCCAATAACGATAGAGGATTCCAATCATCAGATCATTTCCTACAGCAGACATAAAGAAAATGTTGATGAAGCAAGAATGGCCACGATTATGAGTAGAAAAGTGCCAGATAAAATCATTAACAGTCTTTGGAAAAATGGGATTATGGCAAAACTGTTCGAAAGCGATGAACCTGTTATTGTCCCTGCAATCGAAGAAGTTGGACTTGGCAACCGTGTCGCTGTTTCGATTCGAAAACATAATGAGGTTTTAGGGTTTATATGGGCACAAATCAATGATAAAACAATGGGCGATGATCAATTGCATTTGCTAAAGGAAGCTGCAAAGCTTGTGAAAAACCATCTCCTCCTTCAGCGAATAAGAAAACGAAAAGAAGAAGAGAGTCATCAAGAATTTCTATGGAAGCTATTAACAGGTCATCTGAACGATGTGTCTAAGATTAAACACCAGGCTAAACGAGTTGGGGTTAATCTGGATGGAAATCTTGCTGTTGCTATCATTAACTTTGAAAATGATATAACACAAGCTATTGAAAAACATGCCTATTATTTGGCTGAAACATTGCACCAAGTTCAAGTAGTCAGCAAATTATTTGATCAAAATCAACTAATATTGCTTACCCGGCTCAGAACAGAAAAAGAGGCGATGAACGCTCTTTCCGGTTTTATTAAAGATTTTATCAACAAAATAAGTATGCGTTTACAAATCCGAAATATATCTGGTGCTTTCGGCTCCGTTTATCATACTCCGGAGCATGTTCATTGCAGCTATAAACAAGCATTGAAAGTATTAAGGCTTAAGGAAAAATTCCCCGATGAATTACAGCAAAAGTATAGTTTTCAGGAGATCGGCATCTATCAGTTTTTAGATGAACTTTATCAAATCCGAGTTCGTGACCACTATCAAAGTGAGGCAATCAAAAAATTAAGAGAGTATGACCTCAAGCATCACACCGATTTATTGCATACGCTTAAAAGTTATTTAGAATGTGACTGCAATGTTTATCAAGCAGCGCAATTATTACATGTTCATCCGAATACGTTAAATTACCGTTTAAAAAGAGTAGTAGAAATAACAGGAATAAACCTGAAAGACCCTAACCAGAAAATAACATTATTTCTGGATTTAAAACTTGAAAGCATGAATGTCGAGTAATTTGTATATTTACACAAATTACTTTTGCGGTTTTCTGATTTTTTCATAAAGTAAGGTTCAACTAAAAGAGATATGATAGTGGTGCAGATGTTATTTTAAGGAGATGGTGAGGATGATCATCGGGGTACCGAAAGAAATTAAAAATAATGAAAATCGTGTAGCTATCACACCTGCAGGGGTTGTGCAATTAATAAATGCAGGACATAAAGTAGTTATTGAAGCAAACGCTGGAATCGGAAGCGGTTTTACCGATGAAGAGTATAAACAGGCTGGTGCCGAGATTGTTGAAAGAGCTTCAGAGATTTGGGAAATAGCAGAAATGATTCTGAAAGTAAAAGAGCCCCTCCCAGATGAATATGTATATTTCCGAAAAGGGTTAATTTTATTTACCTATCTCCATTTGGCAAATGAACCGGAATTGGCCAAAGCTTTAGTGGAAAATGAAGTGACCGCTATTGCTTATGAAACAATTACCGTAAATAATACATTGCCATTATTGACACCAATGAGCGAAGTTGCCGGCCGCATGGCAGCTCAACTCGGGGCGCAATATTTGGAAAAATCTAAAGGAGGAAAGGGAATACTGCTAAGCGGTGTTCCTGGTGTCAAACGCGGAAAAGTCACGATTATTGGCGGCGGTGTAGTCGGAACGAATGCAGCAAAAATTGCACACGGCCTTGGTGCAGATGTAACGATTATTGACTTAAATCCTGCACGCCTGCGTCAATTAGAAGACATTTTTGGTTCAACTGTGCAGACGTTAATGTCAAATCCTTATAATATTGCAGAATCTGTCAAAGACTCCGATTTAGTTATCGGTTCGGTGCTGATTCCCGGTGCAAAAGCACCTAAGCTTGTAACGGAAGAAATGGTAAAATCTATGCAGCCCGGGTCAGTCATAATCGACGTTGCTATTGATCAAGGCGGAAACTTTGAAACGATTAATTATGCAACAACTCATGACAATCCTATTATCGAAAAATATGGAGTGCTGCATTATGCAGTCGCCAACATTCCAGGTGCGGTTCCACGTACAGCAACAATTGCCCTAACAAATGTCACGATTCCATATGCTGTGCAAATTGCTTCCAAAGGTGTAATTCAAGCAATTAAAGAAAGTGAAGCGATTAAAACAGGCGTGAACGTCATGAATGGGAATATAACCTTTAAAGCAGTAGCACATGACCTTGGCTATGACTATGTTCCAGTCGATGACGTTATCTCCGAACGATTGTATTCAACATCATAAAAACACCCTTCTAGCTTAGCTATGAAGGGTGTTTTAAAATAAAAGGTTCCTTAAACAACCTTCATTGACATTAATAAAAGTTCGAAACCGCAAAAAAGTTGAAGATGGAAAAGGTTGATTTAAATAAAGAAATGGCATTCATTGCTCATCTTTCTGAAAAAACCGGAAAAAATAAATATGAAAGCGCCTTGATGAAAATGGGAGTTGAACAATTGAATATCAAATCGTAAACCGAAATAGATTAACAGGAAACGCTGGCTCCGCAGGAGAACCTTTTTGAATAGAGCCAGCAAATACGATTATTTTTCAGAATTTTATATCAATCAAATGGACAATCAAAAGTTTGTTTAAAACAAATTTCCAGATTAACTGAAAAGGCAAGCTTTTATCAGATTTTCTTTCCAAACAAATTTTCCGCTGCCGATAAAGTACTTCAACATTCGTTTGAAGAAAGAGATCTAATCACTCTTTCATCTACAAAATAAGATAAAAATTCCAAAAAGCTTGTTAAAAGTTTGGAAAGAATCTCTTCGTTATTATATTTTGACTGAACTTCCTGAATTTTTAATCTTATTTTTAGAATGATGAAAGTAAATAAATTATTCATTTATTATCTGATGCATACCGCCAACTTACAAAAACCTGAATCTGTTTGTTATGGGGGAGTTCATCATGAAAGTTTTTGATCTGCATTCTGACCTGTTTACTGATATTGCATGGCGGAAAAGCCGTGGCGAAAAGAATATATTTGATCGATTTCATTATCCTAAACTGAAAGAAGGCGGAGTCGATTCTATCATTTGTGTGTTTTGGGTAGAGCCAAAATTCCGTAATCATCCATATGACAGGTTTCAAACATTATTTCAATATGTAATGAGTGATTTAATGGATTCTAAACACGCAATGATTGGTCATCCTTTGTCTGATCAACGGAATAACCCTGATTCGGAAAAAATCAAAATCTTTTTTGGGGTTGAAGGCCTTACTTTTATGAAGGATTGGAAAGGGGAAACAATTGAAGCCAAAATCGAAAATGCATTCAATTTCCTTCATGAAAATAAATTTATTCATTTGATCTTTGCATGGAATGAGCGCAACTTTTTGGCAACCGGTACTGGCGCAGAAGATTCTAAGATCAAAGGTCTCACAGACTATGGGAAAATTGCCGTTCAGATGGCAAATAAGAAAAACTGGATTCTTGATGTTTCTCATTTAGATGAAACATCTTTTTGGGATATGTATAATGCCAGCGAACTTCCAGTTATAGCTTCTCATAGCAATGCAAGAGCTCTTTGTCCCCATGAGAGAAATTTAACAGATGAACAAATAAAAGCGATTGCGGAAAGAGGTGGAATCATCGGTTTAAATACTTATGGTTTGTTTGTAGATCACGAAAATCCAACGATTAATAAATTCATTGATCATGCGATTTATATAGCTGATCTAGTTGGTCCGGAGCATGTCGCCTTTGGGTTTGATTTTGTAAATTACTTAGAATCCTATGATTTAGATACAGAATTTAATGTATACACAAGAGATCTGGAGGATGCGACAAAAATTCCATATCTTTTGGAGAAAATGAGCAAAAGAGGGTTCACACCTGAAGAGTTAGAATCCATCAGCTTCAACAATGCTGATCATTATATAAAAAAATTATTTTCAAAAGAAAAAGATAGGAGATGATTAAATTGGAGAAGACACTTATTCAAGCGGATGACTATATAACTTTGTGGGGCATTATTGTAGTTTTGGCTTCGATAAGTATTTATCTAGAACAGCGTTACATTTGGGCATCCAAAATAACAGGAGCCATCATTGCACTCATTGGGGCGATCGTTTTATCAAATACTGGAATCATTCCTACAGCATCTCCAGTGTATGATGCAGTTTGGACTGTTATTGTTCCAGTAGCGATACCATTGTTGCTTTTCCATGTTAACATTAAAAAAATATTTAAGGAAACCGGAAGATTGCTTATTATCTTCCTATTAAGCTCGATAGGGACAATTGCCGGCACCATTGTCAGTTTCTTTTTATTAAAAGATTATATTCCAATGCTTGACAGACTAGGTGCTATGTTCAGTGCAAGCTATATTGGCGGCGGAGTGAATTTTGCCGCAATGGCCGCTAAGTTTAAAACACCTGGTGAACTAGTCTCTTCTGCGGTAGTTGCCGATAATTTAATGATGGCCATACTCTTTATTATTCTAATGATTATTCCAACTCTTTCATTTTTCAAGAGACGTTACAGTACTCCCCACATATTGGAAGTAGAGCGTGAGGGTGCAATAGAAGATGGAAAAACATTGGCGGAAAGCTTTTGGAAAAGAAAGGATATTTCTTTAAAAGATATTGCACTTTCTGTTGGGACAGCCTTTTTGTTTGTCATTGTATCATTTAAGATCGCCAAATATTTTGACCAGTTGATTCCATCTGGGGAAGATGTTTCGTTCTTTATGAATTTACTGAATGGACTTTTCGGTGATGGATATATTATGCTGACAACGATGACGTTCATGGCACTGACGTTATTTCCGAAATACTTTGAAAATATTAACGGGAGTCAGGAAGTTGGAACATTTTTGGTTCATATATTTTTCGTTGTTATCGGCATCCCGGCGTCCATACCACTCATTATTCAAAATGCACCATTGTTGTTATTGTTCGCTTTTATTATTGTCATCATTAATTTAATCATTTCTTTAGTTGCCGGAAAAATATTTAAATATGATCTTGAAGATATACTTTTAGCAAGCAACGCTAATATTGGAGGGCCAACAACTGCAGCTGCATTGGCCATAGCGAAAGGTTGGAAAAATTTAATTGGACCGATATTAATAGTCGGAACATTCGGCTATATTATTGGAAACTATGTTGGCACAATTCTCGGCAACTGGTTCTCAACTTTTATGTAAGTGAATCACTTGACCCAGCATTTCAAAAAATGCTGGGTTTATAACAAATACTTGAAATCAGAAACTGTGGTCATAGCAAAATTTTTGATGTGAATACGTTCAATAATCTTTACTCTCATATAGCAGAAACTATTTCTAAATGGAAAAACTAAAGAATCCTTAAATGAAAATGCCTCAAATGACTTTGCCGAAACATTGCATTGTTGTTTCCATGAAGTTTAGAAGGATTAAAGCCTTTTGAAAAATATTTCAAACTATGTGTTCCAAGATTAGAAATTGAGAATCTGCCAAGCTGTCCCCTGCATGAATTCATTTAGAAAAAACCATTTTATCAGGTACTCTTATCGAAGATTTTGTTGTAATCTGGTAATCTTTTCTCCATAGTTGGGACACCAAGGCAATTTTATCATGATTTTTTAGACGGAAAAAACTTGTGTTTATCCATTAGTTAATAAAAATGCATTTTATACAAGAGTAAATCCTGAACTTTGTGTAAAGCGGAATCTAGGTTCGGTTCGTTGGGTTGGATGTGAGATTTTACTTAATAATTAGGATTTGGCCAATAATCAGTGATATTACGCAAACAACTTTTTGCTGTTTGAATTGTATATATCCTAAAAAGCATATTGTTGTTCATTTCACCAAGGGGGAAAACGCAATGAATCATGGAAGTTATCGAGACACATGGGTTGAAGTGGATTTGGGAGCGATCCAGCATAATGTAAAGTCCTTTAAAGAACATATTCATAATGAATGTAAGCTGATGGCTGTCGTGAAAGCGGACGGATATGGACACGGTGCCATCGAAGTGGCAAAAGCTGCAATTGGAGCCGGTGCTGACTATTTAGCGGTTGCCATCCTTGATGAAGCAATTTCCCTAAGGGAGGCAAATATTAAGGCTCCAATTTTAATTTTGGGTTATACCTCCCCAAATGCCGTAAAAACTGCAATACAACATGATATTACACTAACTGTTTTTACGCAGGATGTGTTAGATCAAGTGATACAGACTGCAGAGGAACTGAAAAAAAACACCCATATTCATATCAAAATTGACAGCGGGATGAACCGGATCGGCATTAAAAATAAAGAAGAAGCTCTGAAACTGATTCATTCCAATACTTCTTCTTTTGTAACGGTGGAAGGGATATTCACTCATTTTGCACAAGCGGATGATCCAGATTCATCCTTTACAGAAAAACAATTTTCCCATTTTCAAGCAATTGTTGATTACTTGGAACAACATGATGTACATATCCCAATAAAACATTGCTGCAATAGTGCCGCAACGATCGCATATCCGGAAAAGCATTTGGATATGGTCAGGGTTGGTGTCAGTCTGTATGGGCTTTATCCAAGTGAACATTTGCGAGACAAAATTTCCTTGAGACAAGCGATGAGTTTTAAAACAAAGCCGGTTCTGGTCAAAATGGTGAATGCCGGTGAATCAATCAGCTACGGCTGTACATTTACAACTAACAGAGTATCAACGATTGCAACGATTCCTGTCGGCTATGCAGATGGGTTATCCAGATCCATATCCAATAAGGGCAATGTTACTGTAAAAGGAAAAAGGGCGCCTATTGTGGGCAGAATCTGCATGGACCAGTCGATGATTGATGTAACAGGTGTTGGAGCTGTGAATGAAGATGACATCGTCACTATTTTTGGAGATCCAGATCATGGCTATATTTCATTAGGCGAAGTAGCGGAACAAATGAATACGATCCACTATGAAACAGTCTGCCTCATTGGCAAAAGAGTGCCAAGAGTTTACGTGAACAACGAAAACAAAACCTAAATATCATTGTTTACGAACGGGGTCTCTGCCCCCAAAGTTCAAAAAGAGCGGCACATTCGAAAATATAGTCATGAATCACATTGTTAAAGGCATTTAAGAAATGTAGTGTTTGGCAATAAAAGGTTTGCATATTATATATTCCATATCCACCGCCTTACATGAATAGGCGGGTATGATAGGCTGATAAGCCCCGCAAAGTCCTATAACGGGTAGCGGGTATATTATTTACCTCCTGGAAACTTTCGCAGAATGAAGTTGGAAATATGCCTTGAAATAACTTAAAAAACGCGAAGTGCATTCCTCAAGTTAATTTATTTACATTCATCTTACAGCCTTTAGAATAATTAATAAATATATTTTTAACCTTAATGATGGCAAGAAAATTATAGTTTCAAGTTGATGCGAAAAATTTTAAAAAAGAGGTCCCCTCGGTCCTCTCTAAATAATGTCTATCCATGAAACTTATCCTCAACAAGTCACACACTCTCATAAAACCGCCCTCTTTGTCTCAATAGAACACGATTTTAACTTTTCGTTTTTCACAAACGGTTCTCTGCCGTGCAGCCTTATACTCCTCCTCAAGAAAATATTATTTTAATGACATCCCCTTACCGATAAATCATATTATTTGGACTTACATACTAAACAAAAAACTCGATGGGAAAATCAAAAAGACTTACAAGTAGTCAATAAATGTTACAGAAGTATAATTTAAAGGAAATCCGTAAACTTATAGGAATTCCTTCAATCACTTTCAGTAAACTAATGCCAGAAGGGGACTACCTTTATCATCAAGCGGACAAGCAATATTACCCGTTTGTTCTCTCGAAGATGTTTTTACTGCCAATGCTTCTTTCGTTAATTGCAGCTAAAAAATCCCTTTGAATGTTTCCCTCGTTTCATGTATACAAAAGGTCCTCTTCATTTGGTCACTTTGATTATAAAAAACGATTAAGTCCTGAATTTTGTATAAAAAGGAAACGGTTTGATTGACCGGGAATCTAGGTTTGCTGGGCTGGGAGTGTGTTTTTACACAATAATTAGGACTTGGCCAAAAAAAACAACCTTATGGAGTGTTCAAAATCATTAGGAGACTAATAAGTATAAAGCGTCTATATGTAAATCCAAGAATTGGATATTAAAGACATTGAGCTGTTCTTTTTATACTTCTTTAGAGCAAATTGACCATCTGTTTATTTATGATATGGTTCACCGCAGCCTCTCTAACTGCGAATTTAAACAAAGGCAGGGGGTGTCTGAAAAACGGCTTTTCAGCCCAAGCATAAAAAAAGTAAGGCCAAAGAATGCTGTTAAATCAACATTCTACGGTGGGCATCACTTTTATCGGTTTTATGAATGCGCATAGTAGCCGTTTGAATCTTTGATTCAAGGGGATTTAACAGACAGTACGGAAAACCGTGATCATTCATAAAGCGCTCTAATGGTCGGGAATACACGCCTGTTGCTTCAAATACAATGGCTGGAACTTGTCCATCTTTTTGTACTAAATCGATGATTTGGTTTTTTTAGCTGTTCAAAATGGGGGCGATTATGCAAAATTTCCCCCTCAAAAATACAAGAACGTGCAGCGTTATAAATCACCGTATAACTTTTTCCCATACTGACATCAAAAGCAATGACGCTTTGCATATACATTCCTCCTGATTTTTATGTAGAAGTCTTCACTTCACCTTATCGATTCCCTTTTCTTATACACGATCTCAAGGATCCAACATACTGAAACTGATTCTTATAAGGGCAGTGAAGTAGGCCAGTTTTTCACTACGAACTCAAGGTTCTGGGGCTGTCACGACCTATTCTCCACTTCTACTATAAAAAAATAGTAGCACAGACCATGGCCGTGGTCTGTGCTACTAATCTTAGTATGTTTTTTAGGATTCTTTAAATGGTCGAACGTCCATTTGCATTTATTCCACTTTTTTCGGCACAACATGCCAATTATTGAATAATAATTTTCAAGAACACTCAGCTCTGAAAATTAGATGTGTGTCTTAATGCCACCGTGTACGGACTTTTCATATCATAAAATCCAGAAGGGGAGATCGGGTCCAACATGATAATCAAAATGATCTCCCCTTCTTATGTATCTACTATTCTTCTAATAGTAATGATTTAAGTTCTTCTAATCCTTTTTGACGTTCAATTGGATCCAGAAACCCCACGCATGAATAGATTCTTAAGCAATAAAAAAACACCCATTCACATTTGCCATCATCTATAAATGAATGGGCATTTAAAAATTTTTAGAGCATATGTTCAGGAAAAACCTACTTTTGGACTGGAGGCTGCTTTATTTTATCGAGTAGAGGACTCTACATAGCCTTTCTGACCCAGCACATAGAAGACATCTTGACGACTCTCCAAAATGTAGGAGGGAGCAGGCTTGCCTCGGTTCGCCCGGTGACCAGCAAGGTGAGCCTCGCTCTTCTCCCAGGCTTTCCAAGCCTCTTCTGATTCCCAGCGAATCATAACGAGTACTTCTTCATTCCCTTTTCTCTGCCTTTTCTTAAGCACGCTTAAATCGATAAAACCCGGCTGCTGTTCGATTATTCCCTGTGAAGTGAAACGGTCAACAATTCGATCGGCATGTCCTTCTGTCACTAAAATAGTTTTTATTTGAACAAACACTCACATTACTCCTTTCATTGTGATTATACATTATTATAATTGATAACAATTATCATTTTCAATAATACCCGCAAGAAATATTCATCTTTTTTCGAAACGCTTCTCAATCAATTCATTTAAAAGGATGATGGCCAATAGCAAAGCGCCTGATCCGCAGCACAACATATGACTATATGGCTCCGCTGTCCCCACCAGATGAAAAATTGAATTGCCGGCACACTATCACTATTTAATTGTTTCCCTACTTGTCCGGCTTTCGTATCAGATACTCCATTAGCCAAGATAATATTCGTTCATTATTTTAAAAAACTATTTTAATATAAGTTCGCAACAAAAAAACACACGTTTATGAAGTCAAACGAAATCAACTCCTAACATGTGTTTTTTACGTGGCAATATTGTTGCCAATCTTGATAAATAAGTTTAAATTTTATCCAAGACAGGTGTCTTTTTACGAACACAAGTTTTACAATGCTTTTAAGGCTGCGGCAGAGCAAGCTCTTTATTGTCAAAATGGCTTTCCATTCAAATTCCGCATGTGTATAACACCGTAAGGATAAACTCTTTTGGTTATCATAATAAAACTCCCCATGAAGATAAACAGATTTTTATTTTTTAATCTGTCTACCTAATGGGGAGGCATATCAAAAATCAAAACGTCATTAAAACAAAAAACACATAAACATCAATATATAAACGTTACTAAAACATTAAAGGGGAGGTCTATAAATCGAAAAAACGACTTATTAGACATCCCTCTTTTTTTCGTCGTGACAAAAAATTTTTAAAAACGGATTATTTTCAATTATATTCTATTATTCTGCAATTTTTTTATATTAGCTCTGCTTTAAAATCATTGACTTATCAGTCTCTTTTCTTTATTATAGAAACAATTATCCACTGATGAAAAGTGGCTGTTTTAAACTTTATTCATTCCACACCTTTGTTTCTCATCCAAGAAATTAGCTATAAACCGGTTCTTTTTCGTTTACACCAGAGATCGGTTCTTGTCCGTTTAGACCGAGCGTCTCTGCTGTTGAAGTATGAAGTTCATGGAAAAGATCCGGGTTTTCCACTAGTGACACACCATAAGAAGGAATCATTTCTTTAATTTTCGGTTCCCATTCATTCAAATGTTGAGGGAAGCATTTTTTAATTACTTCAAGCATTACGTGTACGGCAGTAGAAGCTCCAGGAGAAGCACCGAGCAATGCAGCGATCGAGCCATCTGCAGCCGTAACAACTTCTGTACCAAATTGAATCGTTCCTTTACCGCCAGCTTCAGTATCTTTGATAATTTGTACACGTTGGCCTGCGACGACTATATCCCAATCCTCTGATTTAGCCGTCGGGATAAATTCACGCAACTCATTCATGCGCTTTTCTTTCGTTAACAGAAGCTGCTCGATCAAGTATTTTTCCAAAGAAAAGTTTTTAAAAGCTGATGCCAACAAAGTTACAAAATTGTGCGGTTTTACGGAAGCAAACAAATCCATATTTGAACCAGTTTTTAAGAACTTAGGCGAGAAGCCTGCAAACGGTCCAAAGAGCAATGTTTTTTTGTTGTCGATATACCGTGTATCAAGGTGCGGAACTGACATTGGAGGTGCACCAATTTTAGCCTTACTGTAAACTTTTGCATGATGCTGCTCTACAACTTCTGGATTATTACATACCATAAATAATCCGCTTACAGGAAAACCACCAATATGTTTACCTTCTGGAATACCAGATTTTTGAAGCAAGTGCAGACTTCCCCCGCCGGCTCCAATAAATACGAATTTAGCCTTATGGATTTCAACAGAACCGCTATTGAGATCCTTCACTTTCAATTCCCACAAACCGTCGCTTGTACGTTTAATATCCTTAACACTATGCTTGTAGTATATTTCGACCTCTTTCTCTTTTAAGTAGTCAAATAACATGCGTGTTAAAGCTCCAAAGTTAACATCCGTACCTGAGTCGATTTTGGTTGCTGCGATCGGTTCATTCGATGTACGTCCTTCCATTATAAGCGGAATCCATTCTTTCAGTTTTTCCGGGTCATCAGAAAATTCCATTCCTTGGAATAATGGATTGTTTGATAGCGCTTCAAAACGTTTCTTTAAATATCTCACATTATTTTCCCCTTGGACTAAACTCATGTGGGGCAGCGGTCTGATGAATTCCTGCGGATTTTGTATTAGATTGTTTTTTACAAGGTAAGACCAAAACTGTCTGGAAACTTGGAACTGTTCATTAATTTTTATAGCTTTGCTAATATCAATAGATCCATCCGGTTTCTCGGGTGTGTAGTTAAGCTCACATAGTGCAGCATGCCCCGTTCCTGCATTATTCCATTCATTAGAGCTTTCTTCTCCTGGTTTGTTGAGCTTTTCAAACACTTTAATTTCCCATTCCGGCGCTAATTCTTTCAACAGTGTCCCTAAAGTCGCACTCATAATTCCGGCACCAATTAAAATAACGTCTGTGTTAGTTTGTCTGCTACTCATTTTTCCCCATCCTTATCCCCCAATATTTGTAGAAAGGATGCAGGCGACCTGCCTAATTCAAAGCTCTACATGGCTTTCGCCACACGCCTTTTCTACAACAATTATATCTTAATTATAGTATATCATTATTTAAGTATAGTTCATTATTAGTATTTCTAATTAAAGTCCATCACGATTATTTATAGATTTACAGATTCTATATCAACTTTATACAACCAGACCGCTAAAATTAATTTTTTCTTGAAAATGAATCATTTTACTTCACCAACATATCCTATTATTTACCAATCGCCAGATATCACCTGAACGAATGAGATGTGCTGTTTAAATAAGAGTTTCTACCGATAAAGAAGATCAAAAAAGAATCCATAAGCAGTCAAATAGAGCTCTTTATGGGATATATCTTGGTTAAAGGGGGATATCGAAAATTTTTACGTTGATGCAAACGCGAACAGTTGCACAAAATAAAACAGATAAATCACCTCTTCAAACAACAGATGATGAACATGTCACTCAATTGAGCATTTTGCAAAATTAGATTTTTTGGATAAAAGTATTTGGGCAAATAAAACAAATTTGATGAATAATCCCTGCGTCTACTAACAAATCCTAACCACTAAAAGAAATTTGACTCAGCGAAATAAACTTTCTATTCATTGCCAAAATGCCGGCATGGTTGAAGAAGAGGATCCTTATCCAAAACGTAATAGTTCCTGTCAAGCGACTAAACTTTTAGAAAAAATGATTGTTTACCTGTACAAAAAACTGTGATTGTTCATAGTTATAAGTGATTTTTGAAAAGTCAAATGGCTGGCCATTTGTTAAATGAAAAATGCTTTCGATATAAAGTTTAGGTGCTCCGGTTTGCAGACCTAAAAACTTCGCTTCTTCTTCACTCAGTTTGTCCACATGAAGGTATAAATCTGAAAAGCCGACCTTTAATCCTAATCCTTCTCTAATATAATGAAATATGGATCCAGAAACAATTTCTTTATTCAAATAAGTAATGATGGATTTGTTATAATAAGATTCTTCTAAACATAACGTTTGTCCGTTAATATACTGAACTCTTTTTACAAAATAAACATCATCATCGAGTTCCATATTTAAATTATAAGCGGCTTCCTGTGTCGGCTTTCTTACATCTAGCTCGATGACTTTTGAAGTTACATGAAATTCCTCAAGATCCTTTTTAAACCCCTGATTGGAGAGCAGACTAATATATCCTTTTCTCTTGTGCCTTCTAACAAAAATTCCGCTGCCTCTTACTTGAAAAACCACCCCTTTTTTTTCCAACAGATCTAAAGATTTCGTAATCGTACTCTTACTTACATTAAATTGATTCATTAAGGTTTCTAATACAGGCAGTTTATCACCTTGTTGAAGATTATGATTTTCAATATATTTTTCAATTTCCATTGCAATTCGCTGATATTTTAACATATCACGTATCATTCCCCACTTTCATTAAGCTTTTCATAATATTGGATTATAGCACAAACTTATTAAAAGCTCATTTAGTTATATTGTTCATTAATAATTATTTTGTTTGGTTATTGATAAATTATACCGATACAATTATAATGTAAGCGTATAAATTAAATTGAGGGAGGATTTACATTGTCTGCAAAAGTAAGAGATTACCCTAAGCTTGCTAAAGACATCCTAGAAGCTATAGGCGGGGAAGAGAATGTTGTCGGAGTTTCACGGTGTGCAACAAGACTTAGAATAGTTCTTAAGCGTTCAAAACCAAATGCAAAAGCAAAAGTGGCATCTATGCCAGGAGTCATTACAGTAGTGGAAAACAACGGTCAATTCCAAGTGGTTATCGGGCAGCATGTAGGAGAGGTCTACGAAGAATTTTCAAAATTGGTAAATGTTGAAGCATCTGAGACAAAAATCGATAACCAAGGAACGGTCTTAAATCGTGTCATCGCTACTATGTCGGCGGTTTTTGCGCCATTTATTTACATTTTGGCTGCTGCAGGTATTTTGCAAGGCGCTTTAATATTAATTAATTTATTTTTCAACAATTTTGCAGAAACAGGGACTTATCAAGTTTTAAGTTTTATATCATGGGCTCCATTTACTTTTTTGCCGATTTTTATTGCCATTACTGCAGCAAAGCATTTTAAAACAAACACATTTATAGCAGTGGCATGCTGTGCTGCATTGGTCAGTCCGACATGGGGGGAAATGGCTGCAAAAATAGCTGAAGGACAAAAAATTACGTTCTTAGGTATTGCCTTATCGGAAACGACGTATACTTCATCGGTGCTGCCACCGCTATTTTTAGTATGGATTTTGTCATATCTTGAAAGATTTTTGAATAAGTGGATGAATGAAGTGATTAAACCGTTATTTGTTCCATTTTTATGTTTAGTAATCATGGTACCTTTAACGATTTTATTAATTGGTCCTGTTACAACAATGGGAGCAAATGGCATTGCAAATGGTTATAACTTCTTGGCAGAAAATGCGCCCGCTGTAGCCGGAGCAATTATTGGTGCATTTTGGCAAGTAGTTGTTATTTTTGGTGTGCATTGGGGAATCACCCCAATGGTATTAGCCAATTTTGATTTATATGGCCGGGATTCCTTTCAAGCGTATCAAACGATCGCCGTTATCGCACAAATTGGAGCGGTGCTTGGCGTTATTTTAAAGTCAAAAAATCAAGAACTGCGTAAAGTCAGTGTATCAGCTGGTTTAACTGGTCTATTTGGCATCACTGAGCCAGCTATCTACGGGGTGACTTTGAGATTTAAGAAACCGTTTATCTT
This sequence comes from Aeribacillus sp. FSL M8-0235, assembly GCF_038000355.1. Lineage (NCBI taxonomy): Bacteria > Bacillati > Bacillota > Bacilli > Caryophanales > Bacillaceae > Aeribacillus > Aeribacillus sp. FSL M8-0235. The sequence goes on from NZ_JBBOBW010000001.1 coordinate 3,385,920, forward strand.
TGGCTGTATTTCAGGTGCCATTGGCGCCATTGCAGCAAGCTTCTTTAATCCTTATTACTTTGTATATGCAGGACTGCCTGGACCACTAACGATCGTCAATGGGATTGATGCGGACTATCCAATGTCCATATGGGGAATTTTATTAGGTGTTGTGATTGCCATTATTCTTCCTGTCATTCTCATTCAAATCTTCGGATATGGGGAAGATTCAGCGAATACAGCAGGTAATGAACGAACGAAACATAAAACGAATTTTCAACAAAATATTCTCGAAAATAATGAAGAAACGGTACATTCCCCAATGAGCGGAAAGGCAATACGGCTTTCAGAAGTTCAGGATGAAGTATTCAGATCAGGTGCAATGGGACAAGGATTGGCTATAGAGCCATCAGACAACAAGCTATATGCCCCATTTGATGGGACGGTAGTCATGGTTGCTCCTACAAAGCATGCGATAGGATTGCGTTCCCAATCTGGTATTGAATTACTTGTCCATATTGGTTTAGATACTGTTCAATTGAATGGAAAACCGTTCACTTTACATGTAAATGATGGCGATAAATTTAAAAAAGGCGATCTTTTGATTACATTTGATAAAGAACTCATTCAAAGTAAAGGAGTCAAAACAACTACACCGATTATTATAACGAATTCAGATGATTATAATGAAATTATCATCGAAGATGTGCAAGATGTGACATTCGATCAGAAGTTATTTACGATCATAAAATAAGGAGGAAATAAAATGTCAAAATTACCGGAAGGTTTTTTATGGGGTGGTGCTTTGGCTGCCCATCAATCTGAAGGCGGCTGGAATGAAGGCGGAAAAGGGCCAAGTATAGCCGATGTTATGACAGCAGGTGCTCATGGAGTACCTAGAAAAATAACTGATACAATCGAAGAAAATGAATTTTATCCAAACCATGAAGCAATTGATTTCTATCATAAGTATAAAGAAGATATCGCTTTATTTGCCGAAATGGGGTTAAAATGCTTAAGAACATCCATCGCATGGAGCAGAATTTTTCCAAAAGGGGATGAAGCGGAGCCGAATGAACAAGGATTGCAATTTTACGACCGTGTATTTGATGAATTACGAAAGCACGGAATTGAACCTGTCATTACCTTATCCCACTTTGAAATGCCGCTGCATCTTGCAAGAGAGTATGGCGGATTTAGAAATCGAAAAGTAGTAGACTTCTTCGTAAAATTTGCGGAAGTTTGTTTCAATCGTTATAAAGATAAAGTAAAATACTGGATGACATTTAACGAAATCAATAACCAAATGGATGTGAACAATCCTATATTTTTGTGGACCAATTCTGGTGTCATTGTTAAAGAAAACGAAAACGCGAAGGAAGTCATGTATCAGGCGGGGCATCATGAATTGCTGGCAAGTGCTTTAGCGGTATCAATAGGAAAAAAAATCAACCCGGATTTCCAAATCGGGGCAATGGTTTCACATGTACCTATTTACCCTTATTCATCAAATCCGGAAGATGTCATGTTAGCGGAAGAATTAATGCGGCAACGATATTTCTTTCCTGATGTACAAGTTCGTGGATATTACCCGAACTACGCTTTGAAAGAATTTGAACGGGAAGGATATAACATCAAGTTCGAAGACGGTGATGAAGAAATTTTAAGAAATGGCACTGTTGACTATTTAGGTTTTAGTTATTATATGTCGACAACCGTGAAAAGCGATGTAGAAAATGATAATACAGGAAATATAGTCAATGGCGGCTTGCCTAATAGTGTAGAAAATCCGTATATTCAATCAAGTGAATGGGGCTGGCCGATTGATCCAACCGGTTTAAGATATACATTAAACCGTTTTTATGATCGATACCAAATTCCATTATTTATTGTAGAAAATGGTTTTGGTGCAGTCGATACGTTAGAAAAGGATGGTTCTGTCCATGACCCGCAAAGAATCGAATATTTAAAAGCGCATATTGAAGCTTTAAAAAAAGCGGTCACCTACGATGGTGTTGATTTAATCGGCTATACACCATGGGGAATTATAGACATCGTGTCGTTTACAACGGGTGAAATGAAAAAACGGTATGGCATGATATACGTTGATCGTGATAATGAAGGAAATGGAACAATGAAGCGGTATAAAAAAGATTCATTTTATTGGTATAAAAATGTCATTCAAACGAATGGCGAAGAATTATAATATATAAACAAATGTAATCCTTATCCGTCCTTCTAATTGGCGGTTGTCCGACCAGAATAACATCAAAAAACAAAAATACAAAAGCGAGCTGGACTCAGTCATTTTTCCCTGAATCCGCTCAGCTTTTCTGTTTTTTTACAACTGTTCAAACGATATCCATTTTTACATTGGGAATGGAACTTTCCTGTTCAAAGGCATAAGCGAAGCGATACAGATTTGCTTCGTCAAACGGTTTCCCAATCAGTTGCATTCCGATAGGCAATCCCGATTCCGAGAAGCCACAGGGTACGGAGATGCTGGGGAAACCGTTAAAATTGGTGGGACTTGTCAAGCGAAGCAGCGCAGATCGGACATACTCTTTATTTCCGTGGATATGGACTTCACGCTGGCCAATGTCAGGCGGCAAAATCGGAAGCGTCGGTGTCACAATGACATCCGCTTCGTTGAACGCTTGTTTAAATTCTTGGACAGCGACGTGCCTGAGCTGCTGAGCATGGACATATGTGTGCGCTTTTTCGTCCATGCCGGTCAGCAACCGTTCCCTCACTTCTTGGTCGTATTGCTCAGACTGATCCCGAAGCATGTCTTCGTGTACCGTATAGGCTTCGCTTCGGATGGTGATTTGTTGTGCCAATGAAAATTGTTGGATGTGGGGCAGATCGATGACACGCATTTCTGCCCCCAGACTTTCAAACACCTTCAATGCATGCTGCACTTGCTGTTCCACTTCTTCTTCTACATGGTCAAAGTAAAAAGAGGAAGGAACACCGATAACGCTACCCTTAATGCTTTGTCCAATGAAACGGGTGAAGTCTTCCTCATCGGTTTTCATGGAGTACGGATCCCGTTCGTCGTATCCGGACAACACGTTTAATAACAGGGCATTGTCCAGTACGGTTCGAGTCATCGGCCCTACATGATCAAGAGTCCAACTTAACGGATACACCCCGTATTTGCTGACGCGGCCAAAGGTTGGTTTCATGCCGACGATGCCGCAACAACTCGACGGAATCCGGATGGATCCCCCGGTATCCGTTCCCAATGCTGCATAACATAGGGCTGCCGAAACAGCCGCTCCGGAACCGCTGCTCGATCCCCCAGATATTTTTGACAGATGGTGTGGATTTTTCACCGCTCCGAAAGCGGATCGATCTCCTGTCGGACCGTAGGCAAACTCATGGGTATTCAGCTTTCCGATTATTACGGCGCCTACCTGTGTCAGTTTTTCAACGACGGCCGCGTCGAAATCCGGAATGTAATCTTTGAAAATTTTGGATCCCATTGTGGTACGGACACTTTTCGTGTAAATTAAATCTTTTAGTCCGATCGGTACACCATGTAGTGGCCCCTTCCAATTGCCGGAGGTGATTTCCCGTTCCGCTTTACGTGCGCTTTCCATCGCTTGTTCATACATCACGGTGATGTATGCGTTTAATTGGGGATTGATCCTGTCGATCTGCTCCAACAAGGTTCCTGTCACTTCAGCCGGTGAAATCTGTTTCTGTTTGAACGCGTTCGACAAATTGGTGACATCCCACTGCAATACATCGGTGTGCTGAGTGTTTGCCATCTTGAAATCTCCTTTCTGTATTTTAGTTATTATTTGTCCTTGGGAGCGTTGTTGGTTACAGACATAGGCTGACCCGGTTTGACAAAGAGCATTGCCAGCATTCCGATCACAACCGCCACAACAGCTGCCGCAAACATGGAAGTATAACCGTATTTGGCCACCAAATAGCCGGTCAGTGTAGGCGCTACAATGGTGGCAATATTGGTGAAAAAGTGTGTCACACCGCCAAAAGTGCCTGCCCGGTTTGGCTCCGTATCAATGATTACTGACCAGTAAACAGAGTTAGGTAGGAAGTTGAACGCATTTCCAAGTGACATCAACACCATTACAGCTACGATGCTGTCGACAGTAGGAATCAGCAGAAAACACACGGCGGTAAGAAATAGGGAAACCACGGCAAGGCCGGAACGGGCAATCCGCAAATTTCCCGTTTTGCGTCGTAGCGCATCCGATATTTTACCGCCCCACAGTACAGTGAAACAGGCTCCCACCCAGGGAATCATGCCCAGGTACCAAAGGGAACTGAGCTGAAAGTTGAATACATCTTGCAAATATTTTGGTGTCCAGGTAAGTAAGAGGAAGTTCACATATTGAAACGCAAAATAACCAATCGTATTGAAAACTAAAGTGGGATTCCGGAAAAAGTGGTACCATTTCACATTCGTATCGCCTGCTCCCACGTTTTTCTCGTTTTCCAGCAATTCGGATTTCGATCGAATCTCCTCCAGTTCTTCCTTAGACACTTTCGGATGGTCTTCCGGAAAATTGGTGAAGACTTTGTTCCATATGATGACCCAAACAATACCGATTAACCCGAGAATAATAAACATCATTTTCCAGTTAGTCAACGTAAGCAGTGTGACTGCAATAGGAGCGGTTAACAGAGCACCCAATGGGTTACCCAAAAGTCCCAGAGCCGCGACAAAGCCTCGCTCCTTGGGAGCCGCCCAGTTCGCATTAGTACGGTTGATCGTTGAAAAAGTTGGGCCTTCTGCCAAGCCAAACAGTACACGAAACACGGCAAATCCAGCTAGGGCGGAACCGCCGAACAGAGTCAGTCCGATTTCACCTGCGTAAGCGGTGCCTATTTCAAACACCGACCAGCCAAGCCCCGCGAGAATCCAGACAAATTTGGGTCCTTTGCGATCTGCCAAAACTCCTCCAAACAAAGCTCCGATCATATAACCATACCCAAAATAACCGAGTACCGCTCCCCAAGAAACGGCATCAAAACCATAAGTGGAGATGATGTCTTTTTGCGCGTAGGATATCGCGCCGCGATCCACATAGTTGATCACCACCATGAAGACGATCATCCCCATGATGAAATAACGATAATTCTTCATTCCCCCCATCCTTTCTCTGTAAAAATTTTATACACAACAATTTATATGCAAAATCCGTGCCAACTCAAAACGTCCACATCAACCATCATATTATTGCAAAAATGCATACTTTTAAATATAATCATACTATTGCAAAAATGCATACTTTTTAGCTTAATAGATTAAGCATAATGAATTGGGGAAACAAATAATGAGAATGGATTTTCGTGCAAAAATGCATATAATTTATGCATTTTTGCATAATCAAATTACCATTTAATAGGGATGTGAAGATGAATGAATATTCAGTCTGTTTTGGATGCTTTACGAAGCCCCTATGTCTTGCTTGATGTCAAGGGAACCATCCGTGCCATTTCCCTCTCGGATTATTTGGCCGAAAACTTTGAACTAGAGAATGCCGATTTTCAACAACTGGTGGATAGTGCCATGGAGGAGAAAAAAGTCAAGTTTCATTCCGTCACATTACAGGATAACAGTGAACTGTTAGTTCAATGCAATCCGGTGATGGAATACGGGCAAGTGGTGGGCGTCCTTTGCATTTTAGGAGGGGCTTTTTATGGGGATGCAGAATTGGACGAATTCCGGAATACGAGCTTAGATCTCAAAACCATCTTTGAATCTTCCTATGATGTGATTTACGTGTCGGACGGGGAGGGAGTGACGCTTCGCGTTAGTTCGGCTTGTGAGGAAATCTGGGGGAAGAAACCAGAAGAGCTGGTGGGCAGGAGTGTGCTTGATCTAGAAAAAGAAGGAATCTATAGACCATCGGTTACTCGGCTGGTTTTGGAAAGCCGAGAGAAAGTCCGTGTGATCCAAAAAACTAAAACAGGCCGGACCTTGCTCGTTGTAGGCACGCCCGTAAAGGATAAGAACGGAAAAATCGTCCGTGTCATCAATGCTTCCCGTGATATAACCGAAATTGGGAAACTCCGTGAAGAAGTACAAACCATGAAGGAAATGATGGAACGGTATAAACAAGAAATCAGCCGCTTACGTCTGCATGAAAGCTCCAGCAGCAAGTTGATTTACCGGAGTGTGGCAATGGAGAAGGTGGTGAACCAGGCACAAAAAATCTCCGGATTCGATACAACCGTGCTGATAACGGGCGAGTCCGGGGTTGGGAAAGATGTGGTGGCTTCCCTGATTCACGAATGGAGCGACCGTTCCGGGCAACCTTTTGTGAAAATCAACTGCGGGGCCATTCCTGAATCCCTGTTGGAATCGGAGTTGTTTGGCTATGAACCGGGGGCGTTCACAGGTGCGCAAAAAGGAGGGAAAACCGGCTTGTTTGAGTTAGCCCATCTCGGAACTCTTTTTTTGGACGAAGTTGCCGAACTCCCTCTCACTTTGCAAGTAAAGCTACTGCGCGTGTTACAGGAAAAAGAAATCCGGCGAATTGGCGGATTGCGTTCCATACCGGTCGATGTGCGTTTAATCGCGGCAACCAATCGCAATTTGGAGAAATTAGTGGAACAAGGAGCATTTCGGGAAGATTTATACTACCGATTGAACGTGTTCCCGATTTGGATCCCACCGTTGCGGAAGCGGGCGGAGGACATTCCATTGCTGGTTCACCATTTCGCTGTCAAATTCAATGAGCGTTACGGCCTGAATAAAAGCTTTTCAGTGGAAGCGATCGCGGAGTTACAGAAGAAACCTTGGAAGGGCAATGTGCGAGAACTTCAAAATCTGGTGGAACGTTTGATCATTTCGTCGGATGAGCCTGTAATCCGGGTTAAGGATGTCAACCATTTCTCGGCTGGTAAAGAACCCTCTCCAATCGAAATAAAAATTCACCGAGAGGTTCCTTTAAAAGAAGCAGTGGGGGCGGCAGAGAAAGCGATACTCGAATTTGCCAAAAAGAAATATGGGACGACCAGTGGCATGGCAAAGGCTTTGGAAGTGGATCAATCCACCGTCAGCCGGAAACTCAGGAAATATTCTTTATGATGAAAAACAAAGAAGGAAGCGTGTAACATCCTTCTCTTAGCGGAATTACTGTCCTTAAAAATTCCCTAGTAGGAAGGTGTCCCGCGCTGGGAACTACGGGTCTCAGGTCAGTTTTCTATAATTTAGTAAGAGTCTTGGTGGCCGCAGTCTACACCGACAGGCCGTTTCGATCTAGACTTTTTGCACCGCTACCAGTGGAGGCATCTGGATACACGTCGACAGCTAACGCTTCCATGTTGCTTATGTTCAGTTTTTTTGGCGGTCTCTAAGAGGCCATCATCGATCCTTAATAAGATTATTGAATACCTGAACGAAAGCAGCATTGAAGTGCTTATCATAAGTTTGTCCTGTACAATCTAAAAATACACGTGTTCTAAATCGGTGTTGGTTTCTGTAACCGTATGCTATCGCGACTTTAATGTTCGGATTAAATACAGTATCTATGTTAGCTCTACTATTAGTTGCTTTAAGTGGTCTAGTGGATCAAATTAAAAGAGCAAAAAATTACTCTATATGGGGTTAGATAAAATTTGGCTTAAAAAACCAAATGAAATTGGAAACCAAAAACCTAGGTATTTTTAGATCGCATGCGGAATTTTCATTGATTCTATGTAAATATTTAATTGGATCAAGGAATGCAAAAACAAGGATCAAATCCTAACAGCCAAACAAAAAATTACAAATAAGTCATCTGGGAAACGACCTTTACAATGCAAAAAGGAGGCACTCTTTCTGAATTTGCGGCTAAGTTTAAAAGGCTGTAGCTGATCGGGTAAAACTGTCAATGATTTTCAATTGTTGACACTATGATAATGTGATAGCTTTATATTTGCCCCTGTCAAATTCGCTCTTTTAAGTTCTTCGAAAAAGGAACATCAGCTAAGCGAAATTAATTCGAATATTGATCAATAAACTTCATGTCAACTTGATGCTAGTATAATTCCATGGACACATCTAAGTTAAATTTTCATATAACTGACCATAATAAAAAATGAAAGGATGTGTCCTTATGGGTAACCATAGTACTGGAAAAAAATTTAATGAAGACTTCAAAAAAATGGTTGTTGATCTTTACAACACTGGCAGCTCTGTGAAAGATTTATGCAGCGAATATGGCGTATCAGATGTATCAATCTACAGATGGATTAAGCAATATTCCCCTATCGATTTGGAAGATGGAACATCTGTCACTCCGGATGATGTTGTCAAGCTGCAAAAAGAAATCCGTCGTCTTCAGGAGGAAAACGACATTTTAAAAAAGGCTATGGCCATATTTGCGAAAAAGTAAGTCAAGACGAGCTCGTTTCTGTGATTGATCAACATAAAGACCAGTATTCCATTAAAACGCTTTGCAAAGTGTTCGAAATACCTAGAAGTACGTACTATCAATCGCTTCAACAGGTTGAGTCGAATCGTAACCGGGAAAACAAGGAATGAACCGACAAAATCATAGAAATTCATACAGAAAGCAAACAACGCTATGGTGCTCCCAAAATCCATATCACTCTTCAAAAAAAAGGCTATTTGGTGAGCCTAAAAAGAGTCCAGCGTTTGATGAAAAAAGCTGGAATTCGTTCGATCATTTCGAAAAAATACCGTCCATATTCAAGTAATCAAAGAGTGAAAGAACGAGAAAATCTATTAGAACAGGATTTTTCGACAAATTCCATTAATGAAAAATGGGTATCAGATATTACTTATATCCATACAGTGAAAGACGGTTGGTGTTATTTAGCTTCTGTACTGGATTTGCATTCTAAAAAGGTTATTGGTTATTCCTTTTTGCGGACGATGACAACGGATCTGGTGATTCAAGCTTTAGCAAACGCGTATGACACTCAAACTCCGGAAAGAGGGCTTATCATTCATACTGACCTAGGTTCTCAATATACAAGTGAAGAATTTACTAAGTATGTTCAATCCAAAGGCATGAAACAGCCATTCAGCCGCAAAGGTTGCCCATATGATAATGCGTGCATGGAATCTTTTCATGCCATTTTGAAGAAAGAAGAAATACAAAACGTCAAATATATGGATTACAGTCAGCTACATTAGCTTTATTTCAATACATTGAAGGTTGGTATAATCGAAAAAGAATTCATAGTAGCATTGGCTATAAAACCCCACAAGAGCTAGAGAACTACATTCGGCGTACCGCCTAATCACTATCTTGAGATTGTTCACCCGCTTTACATGGAATGGCAGGGCGTGGTAGGCTTGTTTGCCATGCGAAAGAAATCATTGCCCCTTTCGCCCTTCGCATAACACCACGCCGCAGAGGCTCCATGTCAAGCGACCAGCGATGTCATGAAAAATATGGCATGAGATCAAAATTAAATTTCACTTATTGGTGTGTCCAAAATATTGACTTAAATCCAAAAATAAACTTTTGACAGAAAAAAGGGAAAAGGCTTGAAGTATAAGGACTTTCCCTTCTCCCTGTTTCAATCACAAAACTTTTATTTTCATTTTCGCAAGAGTTTATTTATAATCGCAAATGTTTATTTTGGAACTACATTTTCAACGTTAATCGCGCCACACACTCCACATGCGCCGTATGCGGGAACATGTCGACTGGCTGGACCTCTTTTGTTTCGTAGCCGCCTTGTTCTAGGATGGCAATGTCACGCGCTAATGTCGCCGGGTTGCAGGAGACGTAGACGACTTTTTTTGGTTTCATTACTATAATTGTTTGAAGCAGTGAATGATCGCAGCCTTTTCGAGGAGGATCCACGACGATGACGTCTGCGCGAATTCCTTGTGCATGCCATTTGGGCATGATCTCCTCTGCTTCACCGACGGCAAATTCAACGTTCTCGATGCCGTTTAGTTTTGCATTTCGTTTGGCATCTTCAATGGCATCGGGCACAATTTCCACGCCGTACACTTTTTTAGCTTTTTGCGCAAGGAAGAGTGAAATCGTTCCGATCCCGCAATAGGCGTCGATGACCGTTTCTTCTCCTGTAAGTTCGGCGTATTCTAACGCTTTTTCGTAAAGCGCCTTCGTCTGTTCAGGGTTCACTTGGTAAAAAGATCGTGCGGAAATGGCAAACTTAATTGATCCGATGTAATCATATATATATTCCAAACCCGAAAGCAGCTTTGTTTCTTCGCCAAATATGACGTTTGTCCGTTTCGGGTTTATGTTTTGGACAATCGATCGAATGTTTGGAAATTTAGCGGTAATTTCAGCTAAAATTTTCTTTTTATGTGGAAAATCAGCTGTTCGGGTAACGAAAACAAGCATCGCTTGCTTTGTTTGATACCCGTAGCGGACAACGATATGGCGCAGCCATCCTTGATGGGTTTGTTCGTTGTAAGCCCGGATATGATAGCGGTTCAATATCGCTTTAACTTCTCGGACAATTCGATCGTTTTCCGTCTGCTGAATGAGACATCTCTCCATATCGATAATTTCGTGCGTTCTTTGCTGATAAAAGCCTGCAATCAGGGCGCCTTCCCGCTCCCCGATTGGAACCTGTGCTTTATTTCGATAATTCCAAGGATCGCTCATTCCGATCGTTGGATGAACCGTGACTTTTTCTACATCCACTTTTCCGATGCGGGCAAGCGTTTCTTTTACTATTTTTTGCTTATGGCGCAGTTGGCCGTCATAGCTTACATGCTGAAGCTGGCAGCCTCCGCATTGTTTATATATGGGACAAGGCGCATCTGCCCGATCCGGGCTTGTTTCCGATAATTTCATGAGACGTCCGTATCCATAGCCTTTTTTTACTTTGACAACTTTGACTGTTCCCTTTTCTCCAGGCAAAGCATTCGGGACAAATAAAGGAAAGCCGTTGATTTTGGCTACTCCTGCCCCGTCATGTGTTAAATCTTCAAACACTACATCGTAATAATCATTTTTCTTCACTGGTGCTTCCATGTTGTTTTCTTCCTTTTTGATCAGAATGAACTGAAAAAATTGTATCACAACCGTAAAAATGACCCAAGTGATTTTATTATTGTCATAATAGGAAATACTATTGTAATGAAAATATAAAAGGGCGGCACGTAACATTGGTTGATGAAAAATCGTCTATATTAGCTGAAGGAGTGAATTTACATGGATCAAAGTTTTAAAGAGTCACTCATCGAACAGCTTATTGCCAACGGTGTTTACAAAGGGGAAGATGGACAACAATTATATGAATTGAACGTCATTGAGTTGTTAAAACTTGTCAATAAAATTGAAAGCGATCATTACCATTATGGAAAATAAAAATTTCGTTTTTCCAGCTTGAAAGCAAGGCTGTAAAAACAGCTGCACCTTTCTTTCATTACATTTTGTTTAACAAGCTGCCTGCAAAGCTTTTGCAGTGGTTTTTTTAAGCAAAATGTTGCAGACAAGTCATATAAATCGTTGAAATTAGCGCGGGGAGCCGCATTTCATCTATTCAAAAACGGTAAAGAGCAGCCTATTCGCTGCTCTTTTCAATTGGCGCGTTTTTTTCTGCTTTTTCTTTCGACATGATGATCTCAATATATTGATACAGGTTTTCAAATTCAGCAGGCAGGAGTCCTCCGTATTCGCCGTCCAAGTTTAACTGCATTTTGTCTTCTGTCTTTACTTTTATCCGATTGGCTTTTGTATAAATTACATTTTCACTGTGAATATGCTCGCCTTTTAATGCCAAGCTGGCAAGGCGAATAAACTCTGCGAGGCTGACTTTTTTCAAAATCAGTAAATCAAACATACCATCATTTAAAATTGAGTCTGGAGCCAGCTTTTCAAACCCTCCGACCGAATTTGTCAAGCTGATTAAAAACAGCATGATCTCTCCTTGAAACAGCTTGCCATCATATTCAATTTCCACCTCTGTCGGATGGATGGAAGGGAGCATTTCAATGCCCTTTAAATAATAAGCAAGCTGTCCTAAAACGGTCTTTAATTTGCTTGGAACGTCATAAGTAAGCTCTGTTAATTTTCCGCCGCCGGCAATATTAATAAAATATTGGTTATTCACTTTTCCAATGTCTATTTTCCTTTTTACGCCGTTCAGCAGCGTATCGACTGCATGCAAAATATTGTCGCGGGGAATGCCGATTGCACGGGCAAAATCGTTTGTAGTTCCGACGGGGATGATTCCGAGCGTCGGACGATTTTCCATGACTGCGAGCCCGTTCACAACTTCGTTCACCGTACCGTCTCCACCCGCAGCGATAATGAGGTCAAACCCGCGTTCAGCAGCCTGTTTCGCTGCATTTGTCGCATCTCCTTCACCGGTAGTAGCATGGCACGATGTTTCATAGCCGGCCTCTTCAAATTTAGCAAGAACTTCAGGGAGCTGTTTTTTGAAAGCCTCTCGACCAGATGTGGGGTTATAAATGATTCTTGCGCGTTTCATTCACATCATCCTATACTATCCATTTCTATTGTAAAAATAGAATCATTAATAGATTATTCCTTTTTGCCAAAACAAACAAGTTTTTTCTATCATTTGTGTTCATTTATACTATTTTTGTCAATAAACGTTTATTCTATTTTTATTTTGATAAAACTGTTCGCCATTTAAACACTTTTTTCAAATTCCAGCTTCAAAAATTCACGGATGGGTTTTATTCCCATTTTAATACAAATAAAACACCCAGCTGCTAAGCTGAGCGTCTATTAAAATTATCGTTTCTTTATTTCTTGTAATAACAATTTGTTTACTAATTGCGGGTTGGCTTGTCCCTTCGTTTTTTTCATAATTTGACCGACTAGAAAGCCAATCGCTTTATCTTTTCCGTTTTTAAAGTCGATAACCGATTGCTCATTTTCATCCAATGTTTCGATTACAAGCTTTAAGATGGCACCTTCATCAGAAATTTGAACAAGCCCTTTTTCTTTCACGATTTTTTCAGGGTCTCCGCCTTTTTCAATCAGCTCTTTGAACACTTTTTTCGCGATTTTGGAGGAGATGGTTCCATTTTCGATCAGCTTGATCATTCCTGCAAGACTTTCCGGGGTGAGCGCCACTTCAGACAACTCTTTTTGCTCTGCATTTAAATATGCTGATACTTCTCCCATCAGCCAGTTAGAAGCTTGTTTCGCATCAGCTCCGGCTTTAACTGTTGCTTCAAAGAAATCAGACATTTCTTTCGTCATGGTCAGCACTTTAGCATCATACGCTGGGAGTCCAAGCTCTTCAACATATCGTTTTTGGCGCGCATCCGGCAGCTCCGGAATCGATGACCGGACTCTTTCTTTCCACTCATCATCAATGTAAAGAGTGACTAAATCAGGTTCAGGAAAATAACGATAATCGTCTGATCCTTCTTTAACGCGCATTAAAATCGTTTTCCCTGTAGCCTCATCAAAACGGCGTGTTTCTTGTTGAATGACGCCGCCGGATAAAAGCACTTCCGCCTGACGTTTTTCTTCATATTCGAGCCCTTTGCGCACAAAGTTAAATGAGTTTAAGTTTTTCAATTCTGTTTTTGTGCCAAATTCTTTTTGTCCGATCGGGCGGAGCGAAATGTTTGCGTCGCAGCGAAGAGATCCTTCTTCCATTTTACAGTCGGATACGCCAGTATATTGAATAATCGATTTTAATTTTTCCAAATATGCATAGGCTTCTTCAGGTGAGCGGATGTCCGGCTCTGATACAATTTCAATCAGCGGTGTTCCTTGACGGTTAAAGTCTACAAGAGAATAGCCGTCGCCAGTATGCGTCAATTTGCCAGCATCCTCTTCTAAATGAAGGCGCGTAATGCCGATTTTCTTTTTCTTTCCGTTCACTTCAATTTCAATCCAGCCGTTTTGACCGATCGGCTGATCATATTGGGAAATTTGATATGCTTTCGGGTTGTCCGGATAAAAATAGTTTTTCCGGTCAAACTTTGTATAAGTAGCCACTTCGCAGTTCAATGCCATCGCAGCTTTCATTGCGAATTCAACGGCTTCTTTATTTAAAACGGGCAAAACTCCCGGGTATCCGAGGTCAATGACCGTTGTGTTTGTATTTGGTTCAGCACCGAAAGCGTTTGGTGCACTTGAAAAGATTTTCGATTTCGTTTTCAATTCCACATGTACTTCAAGTCCGATGACCGTTTCAAAGTTCATTAGTTCTCACCCCTTACAGTTCCGGTTTTTGTTTATGGAAGTCTGTTGCTTGTTCGTATGCATGGGCAACGCGATAAACGGTGCTCTCGTCAAAATGCTTGCCGATGATTTGCAATCCCAGCGGCAGGCCGTTGGCAAATCCGCAAGGTACGGAAATAGCAGGAACTCCGGCAAGGTTCACATTGATTGTTAAAATATCGTTCGCATACATCGTGAGTGGATCGTCAATTTTTTCGCCGATTTTAAATGCTGGAGTCGGGGTTGTCGGTCCGATGATGACGTCATATTTTTCAAAAACGTCTTCAAAATCTTTTTTAATAAGCGTGCGCACTTGCTGCGCTTTTTTGTAATATGCATCATAATATCCAGAGCTTAATGCAAATGTACCGAGCATAATGCGGCGTTTTACCTCATTTCCAAAGCCTTCCGCGCGTGTTTGTTTATACATATCGATCAAGGTTTCAGCGTTGTCGGAGCGATAGCCATAGCGGACTCCGTCAAAACGGGCGAGATTCGCAGATGCTTCGGATGAGGCAAGCAAATAATATGTAGCAATACCGTATTTGGAATGCGGCAAAGATACTTCTTCCCATTCTGCGCCCAATCCTTCGAGTACTTTTAAAGCAGCCAGTACGGCCTCGCGCGACTCACGGCTTACCCCTTCACCTAAATACTCTTTCGGAACCGCAATTTTCAGCCCTTTAATATCTCCAGTTAAAGCGGATATATAATCAGGAACTTCCACATTTGCACTTGTGGAATCCATTGGATCAAGACCTGAAATGACTTGAAGAAGGTAAGCGTTGTCTTCAACAGTTCTTGTTATCGGTCCGATTTGATCTAATGAAGACGCGAATGCGACTAATCCGAAACGGGAAACTCTTCCATATGTAGGCTTCAAGCCAACAACCCCGCAGAATGCTGCCGGCTGGCGAATCGAGCCGCCTGTATCAGAGCCTAGTGCAAACGGAACTTCTCCTGCGCTGACAGCCGCTGCGCTGCCGCCGCTGGAACCGCCTGGAACCGCTTCTAAATTCCATGGGTTTTTCGTCTTTTTAAATGCGGACGTTTCAGTGGATGATCCCATCGCAAACTCATCCATGTTTAATTTGCCGATCGTAATCGCTTCAGCTTCTTCCAGCTTGCGCATAACCGTTGCATCATAAATTGGGTCAAAGTTTTCAAGAATTTTGCTTGCACAGGTTGTGCGTAAATCCTTTGTCACAATGTTATCTTTAATCCCTATCGGCATGCCAAACAATAAACCGTATGTATCTTTTTTTCCTATTTCATTATCCAGTTGTTTTGCTTTTTCCCGGGCTCGTTCTTCATCGAGGGTTAAGAAAGCTTCTACCTTTCCGTCGACTTCTTGAATGCGCTTGTAAGACTCGTCGACAAGATCGGAGACGGAAATTTCTTTTCGGTGCAGCATTTGTTTTAATTCAGATATTTTATGATCAAACAGAGCCATGTTCGCTTCGTCCTCCTTACTCAAGAATGGCTGGTACGCGGAATTGTCCGTCTTTTTGGTCAGGAGCATTTTTCAACGCAACTTCCCGTGGAAGACCCGGCTCAGGTTGATCTTCGCGCATGACATTTTTCATATCCAAAACGTGGGAAGTTGGTTGAACGTTCTCCGTATCCAATTCATTTAACTGCTCAGCAAACGTTATAATCGCGTCAAGCTGATTGGTAAACATCTCTGCTTCCTCTTCCGTAATTGCCAAGCGGGCAAGATGCGCAACATGTTTTACTTGTTCTTTCGAAATGCGTGACATTCCAATTCACCTCCACTTTTTCGAACACACTGCAATACTCTGATAATATCAAATTTTAGCCAGATAAAGCAACACCCCCGAAATGTTGAAACAATATTGCACGAAGGCAGGCTGAAAAAAGCCCCTCTTACAGATGATTTTCTTTTCATATGTAATTTTCAAAACGTCGAAGGACTTCAACCAAAAATTCAAATATAGGTACATTCGTCCAAACGTTTTATTCATTCGTGAATATAAAAATATTGTACGGTACATTATTCGGAGGTGAAAAACATGAGTTTTGGATTCGGTTCTTGTCAAGGCTACGGTTACGGAGGATATGACGGCGGATTCGGGTACGGTGGTGGATTCGGACACGGCGGCGGATTTGCCCTTATAGTAGTATTGTTCATTTTGTTGATCATTGTCGGTACTGCTTTTGTAAAGTGTTAAACACCGTTTAACCAAATGCCCGCCAAAAAACGATCAATATAAAGGTGATTTCAAAATCCCCCCTTTTTGAAATCACCTGTTTTTTTATTGAAAAACATGAACTGTCGGTTTGTCCTGCCCTGGCTCTCTAACGATGAGCGCTTCCGGACCTCTTGAAGAGTTGATGGTCACTTCCAGAGAAATATAGTTTTTGTAATATTCCACAACTTTTCCAGTTAAAAATTGCGTAAAGGCTATGACCTCTGTTTTTCCGTAAAACTGAACCGGTATTTCTATTTTCATTTGCTTCATTTCACCGTCTTGATAAAAAGCCTTCCCAATGACGCCTGTGTAGTTAGGGAAAAAGTCTTCAATATCTCCTTTTAAACGTTTAAATGTGTTGGCATCATCCGGTTTTTTCTTTGTTCCCTCTTCAGATGGGAAAAAGTAATACTCTTCGTTAATATTTTCCCACTTTCCGATATTTTCGCTTCCGCCATCAACGATTGTTCTTGCAAAAAAGTGCCCTGGAACAATCGAAGATTTAGGCGCTTGTTCGTAAAGGGAAACGACAATCGGCACTTTTTCTAATCCTTCTATATCTCGAAGCCTCTTCACAACCACTTGTGCGATTTCCTTCCCTTTCTTTTCAATGGTGGCCTTGTCTATTTTATTTTCTTTTTGGATGCCGTCTTCCGTGCGGTAATAATAAACAGAATTCAAGGCCAAACCGATCGACACTCCGCCAAGCTCAAGTGTTTTTTCATCTTTTTTTACAAGGTAATTATGTTCAAGTATATGCGTTACATAAATGGGGCTTTTTTCGGAGCTTTCTGGCGGATTTAAACCTTCATTTTTGAAAGATTTATCCTTTTTTTTCGCTTCTTCCAAATCTTTTCCTTCCAGCTTGCGGCTAAGCCAGTTTTGGACAGTTTTTTTGTCTAAATATTGTCCTTCTTGAAACACATATTTATCCGTTGGAAACTTGTCGCTGGCCATCCGCATAAGACCAGTTTCAAATTCATCAACATCAAATCTTGTATTGAGATTGCTTGCCACAAGCCCTCGCGCTTCACTCGTTTTAAAAGGCACGAGCATCTTGTAATAATCTTCCGAAATTCTGTATTTCGGTATAATTGCTTTTTCTTCCGTTGATTCTTCCGTCTCTTGTACAATTTGCTCCGGTTCTCCAATGTCCTGCGAGCATGCACTGAGCACAGCCATGCACGCTGCCGCTATGATCAAAAGTTTTTTCAAGGTACCTTCCCTCTCCTATTTCCTTAGTTCTTCAAGTAAACGAGACTCATCCCAAACCTCTATGTTTAATTCGCGAGCTTTTGCAAGCTTGCTGCCGGCATCTTCACCAGCGATTACAAGATCTGTTTTTTTGCTCACACTGCCAGTAACTTTTCCGCCTCTTGCTTCAATTTGTTCTTTTGCTTCATTGCGGGACATTTCAGCAAGCTTCCCTGTTAAAACGATTGTCTTACCGGCAAAATACGAATCCCCTTCATCTGAATTTGTCCGTTTCGGACCTTTATACGTCATATTGACGCCGAACGACTTTAATTCTTCAATCAATTCTTTTACTTCAGGCTGTTCAAAAAAAGTAGCGATGGAATCAGCCATTTTTTCTCCGATTTCCGGTATGTTGATTAATTGTTCTCTTGTCGCGCTTTGCAGCCGCTCCATTGTTTCAAAATGCTCTGCTAAAATCTTGGCGGCTTTTTCGCCGACATAGCGAATGCCTAAACCGAATAAAAGGCGCTCCAGCGAATTTTCCTTCGACCGTTCAATCGCGTGCAACAAATTATCCGTTGATTTTTCACCCATCCGTTCAAGCTGAAGCAATTGGGGTTTTGTTAATTTGTATAAATCCGCTACATCTTGAATCAAGCCTTCTTTAAACAATTGGGTGATGACGCGCTCCCCTAGTCCTTCAATATTCATCGCATTTCGGGAAACAAAATGGATGAGACCTTCGCGAATTTGCGCCGGACATTTTGGATTAATGCATCTAAGCGCAACTTCTCCTTCCAACCGGACCAGCTCGCTATTGCATTCAGGACAGTGCGAAGGCATCCGAAAATCCTGTTCATTGCCTGTTCTTCTGTCAACAAGAACATTTACAATTTCAGGAATGATGTCCCCGGCTTTTTTCACGACGACGAAGTCCCCAAGCTTAATATCTTTTTCCCGAATCAAATCTTCATTATGAAGGGAAGCTCGTTTGACGGTTGTCCCGGCAACCTTTACAGGCTCTAAGATCGCTGTTGGGGTAATGACGCCGGTGCGTCCGACAGCGAGTTCAATATCCAGCAGCTTCGTCACCACCTCTTCTGCCGGAAACTTATAGGCAATCGCCCATCTCGGGCTTTTCGCAGTTGCCCCCAGCGCTTCCTGCTGACGCAAACTATCAACCTTAATTACAACTCCGTCAATATCATACGGAAGCTGAGAGCGCTTTTCCAACAATTGATCAAGCAGCTCGATCACTTCGTCGATGTTTTTGCATTTTCTGCGTTCACGATTTGTTTTAAAGCCGAGTTCATCAAGCAAGTCCAATGCTTCACTATGAGAAGACACTCCGGTATCGCCAAGCTCTGCTATGTTATAGACGAAAATATCTAAATTTCGTTTCGCGGCAATTTTTGGGTCTAGCTGGCGCAAGGAACCAGCCGCAGCGTTTCTCGGATTGGCAAACGGAACTTCCCCTTTTGCAATGCGCTCCTCATTTAATTTCTCAAATGATGCTTTCGGCATAAATGCTTCCCCGCGCACTTCCATCGATAAATTTTTCTTTAGTCTCAAAGGGATCGAGCGGATCGTTTTTAAATTTTCCGTGATATCTTCCCCCGTCGTGCCGTCTCCTCGTGTTGATCCTTGTACAAACAGGCCGTTTTCATATCGAAGGGAAACCGCAAGCCCGTCAATTTTCAGCTCCACTACATATTCGACATCCCCAACTGCTTGGCGGACTCGCCTGTCAAAGTCACGCAAGTCCTGCTCATTAAAAGCGTTTGCCAAACTTAGCATCGGCACGCGGTGCGCCACTTTTCGGAAAGCATCTAAAACAGCGCCCCCCACCCGCTGGGAGGGAGAATCAGGGGTTTTCAGCTCTGGATATTTTTCTTCAAGTTCTATTAGTTCTCTCATGAGGCGGTCATACTCTGCGTCAGGAACAGACGGATTGTCAAGAACGTGATATTCATAATTATATTGATTCAAAAGCTTGTGCAATTCTTTTACACGGTTTTCTGCCGTACGTTTGTCCATATGTGTCAATTCCTTCCTTCAAATAGTTACTGTACTTTTTCAATTGGTGCAAATTTAGCAAGCAACCGTTTTATGCCGACAGGACTTGGAAATGCCACGTCAAGTTCTTGATCCTCCCCATCGCCTTTCACTCGGACGACAACACCGACACCCCATTTTCCGTGCACGGCTTTATCACCTACTGACCAAGCCTTTACATCTCCTCCCGTTGATTTGGCTCCGATTGTTCTATTTAGTTTCGGCTTTGGAGATTTCTTTTCATTTAAGTCTTCTAAAACCTCTTTCGGCATCTCTTCAATAAAACGAGATTCCGGGTTCATGTTTGTTCTTCCAAAAAGGGTCCTCATTTTCGCATTTGTTACATACAATTCTTCCTCTGCCCGCGTTATCCCGACGTATGCCAGCCGGCGCTCTTCCTCCATTTCCGCCTCTTCCATCAAGGCTCGGTTGTGAGGAAATACACCTTCTTCCATCCCGATCATAAATACAACCGGAAACTCTAAACCTTTTGCCGAATGGATCGTCATCAATAACACGGAATCTTTCTGCTCCGATTGCTCTTCATCAATGCGGTCAATGTCCGCAATCAAGGCCAAATCCGTTAAAAAGGCGACGAGGCTTTTGTCCTCATTTTGCTTTTCAAAGTTTTGAGTTACAGATAAAAATTCATCAATGTTCTCTAAACGACCTTGGGCTTCCAATGTTTTTTCCTGCTTAAGCATCTCCCTGTAGCCGGTTCTGTCAAGAATCTCTTCCACAAGCTCAGTAACAGACACATAGTCTTGCATTTGTGACAGCTGCTGGATCAATTCACGGAATTCCGTCAACACTTTCATAGCACGAGTGCTGACCCCGATATGTTCCATTTCTTCTAAAGCAGCAAACATCGAGATACCTTGCTGGGCTGCATAATTCATTATTTTTTCAACGGTTGATGCACCGATGCCCCGTTTCGGAACATTGATGATTCGCACCAAACTAATATCATCATTCTGGTTTGCCACTAGACGCATGTATGCAAGAATATCCTTGATTTCTTTCCGGTCATAGAACTTTATGCCGCCGACAATTTTATAATCAATATTCGATTTTAACAGCACTTCCTCTATGACACGGGACTGTGCATTTGTACGGTACAATACAGCAATATCGGAAAGTCTTCTTTTGCCCGATTGGACGAGCTCTTGAATTTGCTTGGCGACAAACTGGGCCTCCCCAATTTCGTGATCAGCCCGGTAGTAAATAATTTTTTTCCCCTCAGGGTTTTCCGTCCATAAATTTTTCGGCTTTCTGTTCATATTATTTTTAATGACTTCATTAGCCGCATGCAAAATACGCTTGGTAGAACGATAATTTTGTTCAAGCAAAATCACTTTAGCGTTCGGATAATCTTTTTCAAACGATAAAATGTTTCCGATGTCCGCCCCTCGCCAGCGATAAATCGATTGATCCGAATCGCCGACAACACAAATATTTTGAAAACGGGATGCCAGCATCTTTACAAGCGTGTATTGTGCGCGGTTTGTATCTTGATATTCATCAACATGAATGTATTGAAATTTCCGCTGATAATATTCGAGTACTTCTGGAACACGTTGAAAAAGCAGTATCGTTGACATAATGAGGTCATCAAAATCAAGAGCTTGGTTTTTCAACAATTTTTTTTGGTAGTCGATATAGATATCGCTGACAATTTGCTCCCACACATCTCCTGCTTGACGAGCAAATTCCTCCGGGGAAATGAGATCGTTTTTCGCGCTGCTGATAGTGCCGAGAATAGCTCGAGGATCATATTTTTTAGGATCAATGTTTCGTTCTTTTAAAATTCCTTTGATGACAGACAATTGGTCTGATGTATCCAATATCGTAAAATTGCGATTGACGCCGATCCGGTCAATATCTCGGCGAAGGATTCGCACGCACATCGAGTGAAAAGTGGAAATCCATATTTCCTCAGCACCAGGGCCAAGCAGTTGTTCAATCCGGTCTTTCATTTCCCTCGCTGCTTTATTTGTGAAGGTAATAGCAAGAATATTCCAAGGTGCTACTCCTTTTTCTGCCATTAAATAAGCGATCCGGTGGGTGAGAACCCTTGTCTTGCCGCTGCCTGCACCCGCCATGATTAAAAGAGGACCTTCCGTATGTTTCGTCGCTTTTTGCTGCTGTTCATTCAAACCTGAGAGGAGCTGCTCAGTCAAAAAATGCATTCAACACTCACCTCATTTTCACTTTCTTTACCCTTTAACAGCGCGGACAGTTTCAAGCGCTGATTGTAAATTTTCATAAATGGCATTCCCGACAACGATGATGTCAGCGTGCTCGGCCATTTCTTTTGCTTGCGCAGCATTTTGAATGCCGCCCCCATAAATAAGCCTAGTATTCGTTAAAACCGATTTCGCTGCTTTTACTGCTTCAACATTGCCGTACGTTCCGCTATATTCTAAATAAAAGAGCGGAAGATGAAACATGTTTTCCGCCATTCTCGCATACGCTTTAATATCATCCACATTAAGCTCCGTCTTTGCTTCGGTCAATTTTGCGGCTTTGCACTCTCCATTTAAAATGCAATAACCTTCCATTAAAATATCATTCCAGTTCATAATGTCACCAAACTCTTTCATTGCTTGGTGATGCAGCTCCGTAATCCATGTAGTATTTCGGCTGTTTAAAACCGTCGGAATAAAATACAAATCAAATCCAGGAACAATTGCTTCTAAGTTCGATACTTCCAGCACGCATGGAACGAGAAAACGCCGCACCCGCGAAAGCAAAGAAAGAACATTATCTTCCGTTACATTGTCGCTTCCTCCAATGATAACAGCGTCCGTTTTCGATTCGCAAATTTTTTCAAGCTGTTCATCGGAAATGGTTTTATTCGGATCGAGCTTAAACACATGTCTCCACTCGTTCACATCATACATACATAATCCTCCATTTCATATACCATTTCATTATTATATCAAATTATAATAGGACAAAAAAATGGGGAATCAATGAAAGTCTGTAGATGTTTAGAAAGAGTTTTTTTAATGGGAGGGGATTTTCAAGCTAAATTGAAGAAGCCTTTCAGAGTTTTAAAAGTTCTAAACTAAAAAAGAGCTGCTGATTTCATCCAGCAGCCCAATTTATGACGAAGCGTTGTCATCTTTAATTCTTTCAAGCGCCATTGCATAAGCATCATTTCCGTAATTCAAGCACCGTTTTACCCGGGAGATAGTCGCTGTCGATGCACCTGTTTCTGTTTCAATTTTATGATACGTATAGCCTTCCTGTAGCATTCTTGCAACTTCAAACCGTTGGGCAAGCGATTGGATTTCATTGACGGTGCAAAGATCATCAAAAAAACGGTAGCATTCCTCCAAATCTCTTAAAGAAAGGATAGCCCGGAACAATTGGTCTAACTCTCTCCCCCGCAGCTTGTCAATTTGCATGCATCATTCTCCTTTCTCAGCTAAATTTTGAAAAGCCTGATCCAAATCTGGCACGATATTGATCCAAGTATGGCCGGGAACTAATTTTACTTGTTCTTCATTTTCATAAGGAAGGATGCGTCCGTTCACATTTTTCCAATCGACCCTTTTCATCATACCTTTTTGCAAAAGAATCCCTTCGCCCCCAGAGTTTAAATCAATCGTTCTGCGGCCGTAATCATCAAGGAAACGATGATCCATTTGGACAATAAAAATGTTGTCTAAAAGAACAGGTTCTTCCGTTTCCCGATCGACTGTCAGTTCGTCCCCGGAATACCGCTTATAGCGGCCTAGCTGCTGATCGAAAGCATATTTAATGCGCCATTCCGGTTTAGAACCATAAGAAACAACGGCTTCTAACATTTCTTCTCCAGAAATGCCGTTTATTTCTTCATCTGAAAGAAAAGGCAGCGGGGCAACTTCCTTTGTCATTGAATACCCGTTTTCTTTTGCTCCTTTTACGACATTTTCAAAAGAAATATACGAGTTATGAGGAGCTTTCCGGGTTGAATCCCGCCAAAACAGCGTACCATCATAAAACAGACCGTTTAAATAGTCTAGATGCTCTGACTCCAGCATTTCTTTAGCAGTGGGACTCCAGCCGTGACTGATATAAATTGCTTCATACCCTTTACTCAAATCGACAAAATATTCCCGCGCACTTCTGACTGGACCGATAATTTTTGGCTTCTCGCTTTGATAAATGGCTAAAAAGCGCGTGATCGTGCCTTCAGCTAAAGCCTCGTAAACAATATCCGCTTTATTTAATCCTGATTGAGGCCTCGCTTTCGGATGGTTGTTAATCGTGACAGCAATTGGGCGGCTGTCAATATTTCCGGTCGCAGCATTTCCTGTCAAAGGGCTTACGGCTGTTTCTTTTTCAATTGGCTGATTTTCAGATGATGACGGTTCGTCATTTGTTTTCTCTTTTTCTTTTTCATTCGTGCAAGCTGTTATAAAGACAAAGAAAAGCATCGTAAATAAAATCAATGTCCTTTTCATTCATTCACAACCTTAACTAATTTATCCCTTTTATATTTTAACGTATTATTGTCGGAAAGAGTATTGTTTTTTTCATAACATCATAAATTCCTTCCTGTGTAATCCGAATATATGGTAAATGTGTGGAAGATAAAAAGAGCAGGCTGTGAATCGGGTCTAAAAATTTATAGCCCTTTTCTCTCATAATCTGGACCAAACCATTTTCTTCCTTAATGACCTCTTTAAATTCTTTCGATGACGCAGCGCCGTTAATGTTAAGAGGCATTTCATAAATCACTTGGCCATTTTCCGTTAATACTATTCCACCGCCGATTTCTTTCAATCTGGAAAATGCATGCATCATATCTTGTTTGTTTTTCCCTATCAACACCACATCTCCAGTCGTTGAATAAGTGCTTGCAAAGCCTTTTATCCCCTTTGCGAAGCCTTTTAACATTGTATTGATCCGCCATTTCCCTTTTTTATCGATGACAGCGAGGAAGCTTTCGTCATGATCTAGCGGAAGTTCATCAACGAAGTTGTCAATAGTGATGGAATACGGCTCAATAATAACCGTGTTTCTCATTTTTAATCCCATCGGCATAGAAAATTGAAGATCATCCATTGTCAAATCCCAATCAAGTTCAAGCGGTGCAACTTCATATTTGTTCCAGTCTGCTTGAGGGAAATGATCAAACACCTGACCGTCCTTATGAATCCATTTCCCTTTCGCCAAAACAGCCACTGGGTTCGGGTTATTTTTCGCTTCCAGAAAATTTATGGAGGCTAACCTGCCAGGACCGATTACTCCCAATTTTGAATCAAGCATATAATATCTAGCAACATTGTACGTTGCCATTTTATAAGCCTCAAACTCTGGAATTCCGGCCTCCAGCGCTATTTGAATGGTCTGATTAATCATTCCATTTTCATAAAAAGCAGGCGTTGAACCATCCGTTGTAAAAAACATTTCGTCAAAACGATTAACTCCAAATGCAAGCAGCTCTTCCAACAATTTCGGCAAATCCGGCCGTATTGAAGAATAGCGGAGCGGCACGCTGTATCCGCATAACAATCGATTATATACTTCTTCTCCGCTAATAGATTCGTGATCGGAATCGACACCAAATAATTTCATTTTTGTCAATGTTTTTCGAGAAGCCCCTGGAAAATGGCCTTCTACACGCTTCCCGACCTTTTTTGTCTCATGAATCCAGTGTAAAAACAAGTCATCCCCTAAAAGAAGCTTTGGCCAGCCTGTCAATTCTCCTCCTTGAATAACGGCTGGATGCTCGATCCATTGTTTCACGACATCTGGCGGAATGAGTTGATCTTCTTCTCTGCATTCCGTTTGTAAGTCATAGCGGGCCCACCAAAAAAACTGAACTGGAGAAGATTGCATATCTTCAACAAAAGAAAACGCTTTCTTTTTTGGGAATTGTAATAGCAAAAATAGGTTATCGCATATTAGTGTTGTAGTTCCCGTTTGCGATACATGTTGTGCAAGCGAATGAGGATTATATAATTGAAACGGATGGGCGTGCGGTTCAATATAGCCAGGAACTAAATAAAGTCCTTTGCAATCAAATATTTCCGTATTTGCTGTTTTTTCCGGCTCTTCATTGCCGACATAAATAATGCGGTCTTTATAAATCCAAATATTTGACTTCACCCACTGGTTTAAATATGGATGTAAAAATACTGCATTTTTCAACCACAAGGTTGGTGCTAATCTATTTGAAACGACATCTATATGTTCACGAATTTCATGGGCTTTCCAAAAAGCACCAGATCGCATGATCTGCTCAGTCCTCCTCAATTAAAAGTAATTACTCAAAATAGTGACTCTGTTACTTTATATATTAACATATGAAAAATATTAAAGCACTAAAGTTTCTTACAAAATTTTGAACTTGGGATAACGGTGCAGAGGCTTTCTTGATTGATCGTTTCCTAATAGAAGAAACGCTGGTTTATTTTTAATAATGAGCGGTCAAAATAGGAAGTTGTTTAAGAAGAAGCTATGTCAAAAATGCCGATTACATTCCTTTATAAAATGAAAAGGACAGGAACATCCTCCTGTCCCATTGGAAAGGTTTATAAAATATGTGGTAGATATGTCTTTTATTTATTAGTATTCATCGGTTCGGAATATTGAAAGCCAAATTCGTTATAATGCGCGATAGCCGATGTCTTTACGATAAAACAAACCTTCCGTCTCAAGCTCTTTTAATTGCTTGTACACTTTTTCTTGCGCATTTTTTAAATTATCTCCAAATGACGCCACAAGGTATACACGACCCCCGTCTGTTACAAATTGGCCGCCTTCCTCTTTTGTTCCGGCATGGAATAAAAGGGCATCCGCACCAACCTTTAACAAACCGATCGGTGTTCCTTTCTTATAGCTGCCCGGATAGCCTTCCGCCGCCACAACGACTCCCAACACCGCTTGATCTGTCCATTCAAGTTCAACCGGTTCTCCTTTTAACACTTTCAACATCACATCGATAAGGTCTGATTTTAGTCGAGGAAGAACTACCTGTGTTTCTGGATCTCCAAAACGCGCATTGAATTCAATCACCTTCGGGCCGTCTTTTGTCAGCATGAGGCCGGCATAAAGAATACCGGTAAATGCCGCTCCTTCATTTTTCAAAGCTTTCGCTACCGGCTTTAAAATTTTCTCTACAGACTCATGAACAACATCATCAGAAATTTGCGGGACAGGAGAATAAGCCCCCATTCCACCTGTATTCGGTCCTTTGTCTCCGTCAAAGGCCCGCTTATGATCCTGCGCAATCACCATCGGGTAAATGTTTTCTCCGTTTACGAAAGCCATAAGGGAAAACTCTTCACCTGTCAAAAATTCTTCAATTACAACGGATTTTCCTGCTTCTCCCAGCTTATTTTCCTTTAAATAGCCGGACAGCGTGTCAATTGCTTCTTCATTTGTCATCGCAACAACGACACCTTTTCCCGCCGCAAGCCCATCCGCTTTAATCACAATCGGGGCGCCTTTTTCTTCTACATATTGCTTCGCTTTGGCAAAATCAGAGAACGTTTCATAATTGGCAGTCGGAATGTTATATTTTTTCATTAAATTTTTTGCAAATGATTTGCTTCCTTCAATAATTGCCGCTTCTTTCCTCGGTCCGAATACAGTTAATCCAGCGTCTTCAAATTCGTTGACAATACCGTTCATTAAAGGAATTTCAGGACCAACAATGGTTAAATCAATGTTGTTTGTTTTGGCAAATTGGATCAATTCGTCTGTTTGTTCTTCTGAAATCGGAACTCTTATTGCAACGTCTTTCATACCATCATTGCCAGGCGCGACATACACTTTTTCAACGAGAGGGCTTTTGGCCGCCTTCCAAGCGATCGCATGCTCACGGCCCCCTTTTCCAATAACAAGTACTTTCATCATCAGTCATCCCCTTTCTTAATGTTTGAAATGACGGACTCCAGTAAAGACCATTGCAATTCCGTATTCATCCGCTTTTTTTATCGAATCTTCATCGCGAATGGATCCGCCTGGTTGTATGATTGCTGTAACCCCTGCTTTCGCTGCTTCTTCAACGGTGTCAGGCATTGGGAAGAACGCATCTGATGCAAGTGCACTGCCTTTCGCTTTCTCGCCAGCCTGTGCAATCGCAATTTTTGCAGCACCAACCCGGTTCATTTGGCCTGCACCAACACCAACGGTCATTTCATCTTTTGCCAAAACAATCGCATTTGACTTGACGTGCTTCACGACTTTCCAGCCAAGCTTTAAGTCCTTCCATTCTTGTTCAGTCGGCTGTCTTTTTGTTGGGATTGAAATGTTCGCGTCATCGAGCGTATAAATATCTTGATCTTGAACAAGAAGGCCGCCGTAAACAGATGTCAGCTGCTTCTCCGGTTGGAATTTTTTCGAAAAGTCGATCGTTAACAATCGAATATTTTTCTTTTTCGTTAATATTTCAAGAGCTTCTTGGCTAAACGAAGGGGCAATGATAATTTCTAAAAAAATTTCGCTCATTTTTTCAGCCGTTTTCTGATCAACTTCACGATTCAGTGCAACAATGCCGCCGAAAATTGAAGTCGGGTCCGCCTCATATGCCCGATTATAAGCTTCAAAAATGGTTTCACCTGCGCCGACGCCGCACGGATTCATATGCTTAACAGCGACCGCTGCCGGTCCATCAAATTCTTTGACAATGCTAAGTGCCGCATCCGCATCTTTAATGTTGTTATACGACAATTCCTTTCCATGGAGCTGGATGGCTTCGGCAATAGATGATGGAGGCGTGATCGGCTTTTTATAGAACGTTGCCTGTTGGTGAGGATTTTCCCCATAACGAAGGGATTGCTTCCTTTCAAATGTCACAGTAATCGATTCAGGCTCTTCTTCTCCTGCCTGCTCTGTTAAATATTCCGCAATCAGTGCATCGTATGCAGCAGTATGACGGAATACTTTGGCAGCCAACTTCCGTTTTGTTTCTATGCTTACTTCTCCGTTCTCTTTCAGTTCGGCTAAAATGACGGGATAATCTTCAGGATCAACGACAACCACTACATCTTGGTGATTTTTTGCAGCAGCCCGAAGCATCGTCGGCCCGCCGATGTCAATGTTCTCGATCGCTTCCTCAAAAGTCACGCCATCTTTGGCAATTGTCTCTTTAAACGGATATAAATTCACAACGACTAAGTCAATCGGTTGAATACCGTTTTCCTCCATCTGCTTCATATGGATATCATTGCTGCGAACCGCTAGCAGCCCCCCGTGAATAACAGGATGCAGCGTTTTAACTCTTCCGTCCATAATTTCCGGAAAACCGGTTACTTCCTGAATTCCAATGACATCTATTCCATTTTCCTCAAGAAGCTTTTTCGTTCCGCCAGTGGAGATTACTTCGATCCCAAGATTGACAAGCTCTTGCACAAACGGAATGATGTTTGCTTTATTAGATACACTGACAATTGCCCGTCTGATTGTCATGCTTTCACCTCTAATTTTTCTAAAATTTTTCCTATTGTTTCAGGATAAAATGAATGCTCGATTTTATGGATTTTCTCTGCAAGTGTATTAGCATCATCATCTTCGCTGATTTCAACCGCACGCTGAGCGATGATCGGGCCTGTATCCATTCCTTCATCAACATAATGGATGGTGACACCCGTAATTTTTACGCCGGCACGGAGCGCTTGTTCAATTGCATGTTTTCCCGGAAATGCAGGAAGCAAGGAAGGATGTATATTCACAATTCTCCCCGCAAAAGCGTCAAGAAGAGTGTGGCCGATTAAACGCATGTAGCCGGCCAGCACGATAAAGTCCACTTGATAGTGCCTCAATTGCTGTAAAATATCTTCTTCAAACTGTTCCTTCGACTCATATTGCTTCGGATCAAAAACAAAAGCAGGAATCTGCTCCTTTTCTGCCCGCTCCACTACTTTAGCACCGGGTTTATCACAGACTAAAAGCATCACATTTGCTTTTAGCTTCCCGCTCTTTACATGGTCTACAATCGCTTGGAAATTAGAGCCGCTCCCGGATGCAAACACCGCGATCCGCTTCATGAAAAAGGCCCTCCTTTCAGCCGAATTCCGCTTCCTTCTTTTACCCGGCCGATGAGAAAAGCCTTTTCTCCCAGCTTTTCAAGCTTATTGAGGCACTGCTGAACAACATCTTCTTCGACCGCCAGAACAAAGCCGATTCCCATATTGAACACTTCAAACATTTCAGACAAATCGATATTTCCTTGCTGTTGAATAAAGGTAAAAATCGGATGAATCGGCCATGAACCGAAATCGATTTCTGCTCCAAGCCCTTCCGGAAGCATTCTCGGGATGTTTTCAATAAACCCTCCTCCGGTAATATGGGCCATGCCGTCAACTTTATATGCTTTCACAAGCGGCAGGACAGAAGAAACATAAATTTTTGTCGGCTTTAGCAATTCTTCTCCGAGCGTTTCGGTTAGAGGCTCGTATATTTCATGTAAATCAAGCTTATTTTCTTCCAAAAGCACTTTGCGAACGAGTGAATAACCGTTTGAATGGATGCCGTTTGATGAAAGGCCGATGAGAAAGTGCCCAGGCTTGATCCGTTCGCCTGTGACAATGTTTTCTTTCTCGACAACACCGACAGCAAAGCCGGCAATGTCGTATTCATCTTCATCATATACGCCGGGCATTTCCGCTGTTTCTCCACCGATGAGCGCACAACCCGCCTGCAGGCAGCCATCGGCAACACCTTTAACAATTTTTTCAATTTTTTCAGGGTCTGCTTTCCCGAGCCCCAAATAGTCCAGGAAAAAAAGCGGCTCCGCACCTTGTGCCAAAATGTCGTTTACACACATAGCCACAGCGTCTATTCCAATCGTATCGTGTTTATCCGCCATAAAGGCAAGCTTCAGCTTCGTTCCCACTCCGTCTGTTCCAGAAACAAGCACCGGCTCCTTATATCCTAAGCTTGCCAGATCAAACATTCCGCCAAAACTGCCGATCCCTCCTAAAACACCGGGACGCTTCGTTTTTTCCACATGCTTTTTCATGCGGCGAACTGCTTCATAGCCCGCATGAATGTCCACACCTGCTTCTCTATACGCTTTGGACATGAATTATCCTCCTTCGGTCTGTCATATTAGCCTTTCTCATGAGGAAGAATCGTATCTTCATAAATGTCTGTCGGATATTTTCCTGTAAAACATGCCATACATTGCCCGCGAAATTCACCTTCATATTTCCTTCCGATCGCATCCAGCATCCCTTCTGTGCTTAAGAAAGCAAGACTATCGGCGCCAATGATGCTGCGAATTTCTTCTACAGTATGAGAAGAAGCGATCAGCTCCTCATGAGTGGAGGTGTCAATACCGTAATAGCAAGGGTTGGCAATCGGCGGTGAACTGATGCGGACATGCACTTCCGTTGCCCCTGCTTCCCGCAGCATCTTGACAATACGCTTCGATGTCGTTCCTCTTACGATTGAGTCATCCACCATGACAACCCGTTTGCCTTCCACTACCCCGCGGACAGGGGAAAGCTTCATTTTCACTCCTTGCTCTCGCAATGATTGGGACGGCTGAATAAACGTACGGCCGACATATCGGTTTTTAATTAAACCGAGCTCGTACGGTATACCGGATGCCTCGGCATAGCCGATCGCCGCAGATATGCTGGAATCCGGAACTCCAGTCACTACGTCCGCCTCTACAGGCGCTTCTATCGCAAGCCGTTTGCCAAGATTTTTTCTTGCAGTATGAACATTTATTCCTTCCACATTGCTGTCAGGGCGTGAAAAATAAACGTATTCCATCGTACAAATCGCACGGTTAATCGTTTTGGAAAAACGTTCGCTTTTCAGTCCTTCACCATTGATGATGATAAGCTCGCCAGGCTCAACGTCCCTTTCTAGCTGAGCTCCAACAGCATCAAAAGCGCAGGTTTCCGAAGCGACAACATATGCATCACCGAGACGTCCGATAGATAAAGGACGGAGTCCGTTCGGATCAAGGGCAATCATCATCTCTGTTTCCGTCATGATTAAAAAGGCGTATGCCCCTTTAATCATCGTAAGCGCGTTTTTCACTTTATCTTTTAGCTCTAAATAGCCGCTTCTTTTAATTAAATGAGCAAGAACTTCTGTATCTGACGTTGTTTGAAAGATGCTTCCTTGATTTTCAAGCTGATGCTTCAATCCGGAAGCATTCACTAAATTTCCGTTGTGAGCTAATGCGAGACCGCCTTGCTCCGATCGAAAAAGGAACGGCTGGACGTTTTCATAACCGCCTCCTCCAGCCGTCGCATAGCGAACATGGCCAATAGCTCCTGTTCCTTTTAAGTTGTCTACCCCATTGGCAAACACTTCTGTAACAAGTCCTTCCCCTTTAAACCCTGTCAGTTTTTCGCCGTCTGTTACGACAATCCCTGCCCCCTCTTGTCCGCGATGCTGAAGGCTGTGCAGACCGTAATAAGTGATTTGAGCAGCGTCCCTATGACCCCATATGCCGAATACACCGCATTCTTCATTTAGCCCCTTTATTTCAGCAAGCATGGGATAGCTCCTTTCCAAGCTTGTTCTAACTCTTCCACTGATGCTTGAATCAATGTTTCTCCATTGCCGTTGACAATTTTAAGAATTCCGCTGTTTGTGACCGTTCCGATAGCTTCAGCTTGAACAATCTTTTCAAACGCCTCTTTGTTTTCCGGTTTTACGGAAACGACGATGCGGGACTGGGATTCGCTGAACAGCCCTGCCAATGCATCACCGTTGATCGTTATTTCCGCTCCAAGACCCGTTCCGATTAAGCATTCACTTAGCGCAACGGCCAGGCCTCCTTCGGCAACGTCATGAGCCGACTGGACAAGCCCTTCTCGAATGGCAGCTAACAGCTGATCTAAACGTTGCTTCTCTTCTTCCAAGTCAATTTCCGGCGCTTTGCCAAAGATCTTGCCTTCAAGCATTTTTTGCAATTCACTTCCAGAAAATTCTGGTTTTGTCTCACCGAGCAAATAAACGATGCTGCCCGCCTCTTTAAATGATTGCGTTGTAATATGATCTGTATCTTCAATAAGTCCGACCATCCCGACAACCGGAGTTGGATAAATAGCTGTTCCGTTCGTTTCATTGTACAAGGAAACATTTCCGCCAATGACAGGTGTATTTAAAGCTAAGCACGCTTCGCTCATGCCGTCCACCGCTTTTTCAAGCTGCCAAAAAATCTCCGGTTTTTCCGGACTGCCGAAGTTTAAACAGTCTGTAATAGCGAGCGGCACCGCTCCTGAACATACGATGTTTCTTGCTGCTTCACTAACTGCAATTTTTCCGCCGACTTCTGGATCTAAATATAAATAGCGTGAGTTGCAATCGGTTGTCATCGCCAAAGCTTTTTTCGTCCCTCTGATTCTTAGGACAGCCGCATCAGAACCGGGCGCCACGACAGTGTTCGTCCGCACCATATAATCGTATTGGTCATATACCCACTCCTTGCTGGCTATCGTTGGCTGTTTCAGCAATGCAAGAAGCGTTTCTTTGTAATCGTCAACTTTTGGAACATAGGGCGGCATGCTTTGAAACTGGCGATAATATTCTGGTTCTTTAGACGGTTTATAGTAAACAGGCGCATCTTCCGCAAGCGCATCAACAGGAATTTCCGCAACGATTTCTCCTTTATGAATAAGGCGCAGCATCTTGTCATCTGTAACTTTCCCAATCGGTGCAGCCTCCAGATCATATTTTTTAAACAGATCAATGATTTCCTGCTCCCGCCCTTTTTTAATTACGAGAAGCATTCTTTCTTGCGATTCGGATAACATCATCTCATAAGGAGTCATTCCTGCTTCCCGCTGAGGAACAAGATCCAAGTTCATTTCAATTCCTGAGCCCGCCTTGCTCGCCATTTCTGCCGATGAGCTTGTAAGCCCCGCTGCTCCCATATCTTGAATGCCGACAAGTGCATCAGATTTGATTACTTCAAGGCAAGCTTCCAAAAGCAGTTTTTCCATGAAAGGATCTCCAACTTGAACAGCCGGACGCTTTTCTTCGGAAGCTTCCGACAATTCTTCGGAAGCAAATGTAGCTCCGTGAATGCCGTCTCTTCCGGTTTTGGCTCCGACGTACATCACTGTATTGCCGACACCAGTTGCTTGCCCTTTTTTGATATCTTCATGGTTTATGAGTCCGACACACATCGCATTGACCAGCGGATTTCCTTCATAGGAAGCGTCAAACTGCACTTCTCCTCCAACGGTTGGAATTCCGATACAGTTACCGTATCCGGCAATGCCAGCGACAACTTCTTCAAACAAATATTTGACACGCGGGCTTGTAAGTTCCCCAAAGCGAAGAGAGTTAAGGAGAGCGATTGGTCTGGCTCCCATCGAGAAAACATCGCGAATAATGCCTCCGACTCCTGTTGCTGCACCTTGATACGGTTCGATTGCAGAAGGGTGGTTATGGCTTTCTATTTTAAAGACGACGGCTTGATTGTCGCCGATATCAACAATCCCTGCTCCTTCACCAGGTCCTTGCAGCACACGTTCTCCTTTTGTTGGAAACTTTTTTAATACTGGTTTTGAATTTTTGTAGCTGCAATGCTCTGACCACATAACAGAAAAAATTCCAATTTCCGTGTAATTCGGCAATCGTCCTAATATTTTTTCAATGAGGGCAAACTCCTCATCACTAACTCCCATTTGCTTATAAATTTTGTCGTTTTTTATCATTTCTGGACTTGGTTCAAGAATTTGTGACATGAGCTTCCCTCCAACTTCTTACAATCGATTGAAACAATTTCAACCCGTCTGTATTTCCTAAAAGTTCGCTGACTGCCCGTTCCGGATGCGGCATCATTCCAAGGACATTGCCGCGTTTATTTACGATGCCTGCAATGTTATTTAAGCTTCCGTTCGGATTATCTTGATACGTAAAAACAATTTGCTTGTTTGCGATTAACTCTTCAAGAGTTTTTTCATCACAATAATAATTTCCTTCCCCATGTGCGATCGGAATGGTGATAATCTCGCCCTTATCATATTTGTTCGAAAACATCGTTTCGTTGTTTTCCACCTTTAATTTCACAGGGCGGCAAATAAATTTCAGCTTCTCGTTCCGTCTCATGGCACCCGGAAGAAGACCAGCCTCAAGCAAAATCTGAAACCCATTGCAAACGCCAAGTACAGGCTTCCCTTCATCTGCAGCTTTCACAACTTCCTTCATAACATTGGCAAAACGGGCAATGGCTCCGCTGCGCAAATAATCGCCGTATGAGAAGCCGCCAGGAAGGAGAATGCCATCGAAGCCACTTAAATCTTGAGCGTCATGCCAAACGTATTCGACTTCCTCTCCCAGTTCGTCTTTAATGGCATGGTACATGTCAACGTCACAATTGGAACCCGGAAAAACGATCACGGCAAATTTCACTTGACGGCTACCTCCTCTATTTCATAACGGTAGTCTTCAATCACAGGATTTGCTAAAAGCTTTTTACACATTTCGTCGACAATCTCTTCGACATTTCGATCCGTTTTTCCGATTGCTAGCTCCATGTACTTCCCGATCCGAACATCTTCCACTTCGTTGAAATTCATTGAATGTAAAGCATTTTTCACCGCATTTCCTTGAGGATCAAGCACACTTTCACGCAATGTAACATATACTTTTACTCTGTACATGGAACTGTACCTCCTAAACGTTTTAAAATTTCTTTATAAGCATCCGTCAAATTGCCGATATCCCGGCGGAACACATCTTTATCAAGCTTTTCATTTGTATGTTTGTCCCAAAGTCGGCACGTATCAGGGGAAATTTCATCTGCAACAACAAGCGTTCCGTCGTTTAGCAAGCCAAATTCAAGCTTAAAATCTACTAGTCTCACGTTTCTTTCATGAAAATGCTTCAATAAAATATCGTTTACTTTGAAAGCTAATGTTTTTATTTCATCCAGCTGCTCTTTATCCGCAAGCTCTAGTAGTTCAATATGGAAACTGTTAATTAAAGGGTCTCCCAGGTCATCATTTTTATAGTAGAACTCAATGATCGGCTTTTTAATCTCAGTTCCTTCGGCAATGCCCAATCTTTTGGACAAGCTTCCTGCCACAATATTACGTACAACTACTTCAATCGGAATGATTGTCACCCGTTTGACAAGCTGTTCATTTGACGAAATTTTTTGAACAAAATGGGTCGGAATGCCGTGTTCATTTAACTTTTCAAACAGCAAACTTGAAATTTCATTGTTTAGCTGTCCTTTGCCTACAATCTCAGCTTTTTTCTCCCCATTAAACGCGGTAGCGGAATCTTTATAATAAACAAGAAAAATGTTGGGATCGTCTGTTTCATAAATTTTTTTCGCTTTTCCTTCGTACAGCAATGAGCCCTTTTGAACGGTCATGATCATGCCTCCTAATGCGGAATATTGGCCTTTCATTTTATGTCAAGGGGCAGGGCAGTTTTTCGATTTGCCGAGCCCCATTTGGACATCTATTGTTCTAACCCGCAGCGTTTAAAAATGTAATCCACATTTTTCAAATGGTAATTGTAATCGAAGCAGTCATCGATTTCTTCTTTCGAAAGCTCTGTTGTAATTTGTTTTTCCGCTTCGATCAGCTCTCTAAACGGAACTTGGCGCTCCCACGCTTCCATCGCTTTCGGCTGAACTAAATCGTATGCTTCTTCACGTGTCATACCTTTATTGATTAGCGCAAGCAAAACCCGCTGTGAGTAGATCAATCCCAGCGTTTTCTCCATATTGCGCTTCATATTTTCCGGGAAGACCGTCAAGTTTTTCACAATATTGCCAAATCGATTTAACATGTAGTTCAACGCGATCGTAGCATCTGGCAAAATGATGCGCTCTGCCGAAGAATGAGAGATGTCGCGCTCATGCCACAATGGAACATTTTCGTAAGCCGTCAGCATCATTCCGCGAATGACCCTTGCCATTCCTGTCATGTTTTCCGATCCGATCGGATTGCGCTTATGCGGCATCGCAGATGAACCTTTCTGTCCTTTGGCAAAAAACTCTTCCACCTCGCGGGTTTCGCTCTTTTGCAAGCCGCGAATCTCAACTGCAAACTTTTCAATCGATGTAGCAATTAAAGCAAGCGTAGCCATGTACTCGGCATGTCGATCACGCTGCAATGTTTGCGTCGAAATCGGCGCCGGCTTTAAACCGAGTTTTTCACACACATACTGCTCCACAAACGGATCGATGTTGGCATAAGTGCCGACTGCTCCGGAAATTTTGCCGACTTCAATCTCTTCTCTTGCGCGTTTAAACCGCTCTAGATTTCGCTTCATTTCTTCATACCATAGCGCCAATTTCAAACCAAACGTTGTCGGTTCTGCATGCACCCCGTGCGTACGCCCCATCATGACGGTGTATTTATGCTCCAACGCTTTATCTCTTAAAATAGCGATGAAATTTTCCAAGTCTTTTTGTAAAATTTCGTTCGCTTGCTTTAGCAAATAAGATAAAGCGGTATCCACGACATCAGTGGAGGTCAATCCGTAATGCACCCATTTTCGTTCGTCGCCAAGCGTTTCTGATACAGCACGGGTAAACGCCACTACGTCGTGCCTTGTTTCCTCTTCAATTTGCTTAATTCGGTTCACATCAAATGAAGCACGTTCACGCAGTTTTTTTACATCTTCCTTCGGGATCACACCAAGCTCCGCCCACGCTTCACATGCTAAAATCTCCACTTCAAGCCAAGCTTTAAAGCGGTTTTCTTCCGTCCAAATCGCACCCATTTCAGGACGTGTGTATCGTTCAATCATTCCTGCAACCTCCTATTGATCTCTCCGTCTTGTTTATGAATAGCTTGTCAAACATTCCAAATTTGAGTGGATTCGATATATGTCAATAGTTCCTCAATTTCATCACTGAAGAACGTAATATGTCCCATTTTTCTGTTGATTTTTGCCTCCGCTTTTCCATATAAAAATAATTTCCCTTTTTTCAGCAGCTCTTCGTTTTTCAACACAGGCTCTAGATGCTGGCCCAGTATATTCACCATAATTCCTTGATGAATGAGCTTCGTGTTTCCGAGAGGCAATCCGCAAATCGCGCGAATATGCTGTTCAAACTGCGATGTTTCACATAAATTTAATGAATAATGACCTGAATTATGAGGCCGGGGGGCGAGCTCATTTATATAAATTTCATCGTTTGCCACAAACATTTCAACTGCCAGCGTTCCAATCAGCCCAAGCTTCGCCGCCAATGTTTTTGCTGTTTCCTCCGCCTGTTCCTTCAACGAATCAGAAATTCTTGCAGGTACAATGCTTTCGTGCAAAATATTGTTAACATGAATGTTTTCGGCAACAGGCAATGTGCTGACTTCACCTGTCACGCTTCTAGTGACAATAACCGAAATTTCTTTGTCGAACGCGATCCATTTTTCCAATACACAGCGTCCGTTCTTCAACAAAGCTTTTGCTTCTTCTATATCTTCTTCTTGCTTTAGTACAAATTGGCCTTTCCCATCATATCCTCCGCGGCATGTCTTTAAAACACTCGGGATGCCTATGTTGGATACGGCTTGATAAAAATCATCTTCTGATTCAACGACTTCATACGGCGCAACTTTCACACCAGCGTTCGCCACAGCTTCCTTTTCCGTCTGGCGATCTTGTGTAATGGCGAGCAGTCTGCTTCCTTGAGGCAAGTAGGCGTTTTTCTCAAGCCAAGTTAACGCCTCGTAATCAATATTTTCAAATTCATACGTTATACAATCGCTCACCTTCGCAAGCTCTTTGATTGCATCCAAATCATCGTAACGGGCTGTGATTTCAATGTCGCTCACTTGGCCGCATGGAGAATTCGGTGTTGGATCAAGCACCGCCACACGATATCCCATATTTTTGGCAGCGATAGCCATAAATTTGCCTAGTTGACCGCCTCCAATGATTCCAATTGTACTTTGAGGCAAAAGTTTTTTATACAAGCTGATCACTGCTTTCCATGACGTTTTTTCTCATATTTTCTCGCCGTTGTTCAAGCTTTTGCTGAACATCAGCATCATTGATCGACAAAATTTGCGCCGCTAACAGACCAGCGTTCACTGCGCCCGCTTTTCCTATCGCCACTGTTGCAACAGGCACGCCGCCGGGCATTTGCACGATCGAGAGCAGCGAATCCAGTCCGTTTAACGCGTTTGTTTTAACCGGAACTCCGATGACAGGGAGAGTTGTTTTCGCTGCAACCATTCCCGGCAAGTGTGCTGCTCCGCCTGCGCCTGCAATGATTACTTGAATTCCGCGATCCCTGGCAGTGCTTGCATATTGAAACATCCAATCAGGTGTGCGGTGGGCAGAAACAACCTTTTTTTCATAAGGAATATTCAGCTCATCTAATATTTCACAGGCATGCTTCATCGTTTCCCAATCTGAAGTGCTTCCCATTATCACTCCAACGACAGGATTCATGGCGATGCTCCCCTCTTTATTTTTAATAATAGGTTGCCACCTTCGTTAAAAATCTTGACAATAATTGAAAGGCATAAAAAAAGCCCGCTTCTGCATTTTCCCTATCAATAAGGGAAAGTAACACAAACCGGGCATAAGTAATATGTATGCTCAGTTGAAAAATCTTGCCGATTACTTTCCCTCATAGTCCAACAATTTACGGTTGTTGGGTAGAAACTTTTGGGCCATATTCCCAAGATTATATGAGGTTTTAGTTTTCATATGCTGTTTTCGACTCCATCTTAACAATGAAAAATCATTATGTCAACGATAAAATCGAACATTATTTTTCTTTAAACACCGAATGTTCGGGTTTTGATGAACCTTGATCATGATCTGTGACGTTTTCACTTCCTTCTAAAACAAATCGAGTAGGAGGGAGCGATTAACTCCCGTCCTCTCACACCACCGTACGTACGGTTCCGTATACGGCGGTTCAATTAAGATAATTGACGCAAGTCTTTATAACTTCCGTGAATAGCTGTTCTCTTTATGCCAGTGGTCACTCCACCCTCCAAGAGATCTCCCACGGGATTCACCGCTTCCTCCCTCAAGTGAGGTACTACGTTTTCTGTGTTCATCATGACTCACTGAATGCCAAGGGCTATTCTCTCTTAATTGTTCGGTCCTTCTTAGTTGTTCTAGACCAACTAATACTATGACCTCTGCTGACTTCTGACGGTTCAGCTACTTATCACTAAGTAGGTTATGAAGCGTACTTCACATATCCGCCAGACCTCCCCGGGTAAGAGTGTAATCTTTCCTTCCATCCATCTGCTTCATTTACTCTGTATCACCTTCGGCAGAAAGGGCTTTGTTTTGTCTTGCAAACTCACCCAGTGATACCTAGCCTCATATGAAGTTCGTGTTCCTCAGACCGGAAGTTTGCCGCTCGCTTCCTTCAGATTCCGCGTCACCACGGACACCCTTGCGTTAAGCTAACTGCTACTTCTGCCTTCGCAGCTCGGGACTTTCACCCTATAGATTACACCCATGCCGGGCGCACAAGAAAAGGATCAGACAGCATTTCAATCTGATCCTTCGACTTCTTATTAATTGACAAGAAAGATGAAATAAAGCAGAAATACAATCGATAAACCATACAAAATCGGATGAATCTCTTTTCCTCTTCCTTTTAGAATCATCGTGATCGGGTAGAAAATAAAGCCGATAGCAATACCGGTTGCGATGCTGTACGTTAATGGCATTGTAATCAAGATTAAAAACGCCGGAACAGCAATTTCAAACTGATCCCATTTTATATGCCCTAAAGACGATACCATTAAAACTCCGACAATAATGAGCGCTGGAGCTGTAACAGAAGATGTAATAACGCTCAATAGCGGCGAGAAAAATAAAGCTAATAGGAAACATCCTGCCGTTATAATGGAAGCAAACCCTGTCCGCGCTCCTGCCGCAACCCCTGCTGATGATTCTACATAAGAAGTGGTTGAAGATGTTCCTAAAATCGCTCCGACAACTGTTCCCATTGAATCAGATACTAAAGCTCTGCCGATTCGCGGAAGTTTATTGTTTTTCAATAACCCTGCTTGGTTGGCAACCGCAACCAGCGTTCCAGCCGTATCAAAAAAGTCAACAAACATAAACGTTAAGATTACGACAAGCATTTGTAAAGAAAAAATATCTCCTAAATGTCCTAAAGCTACTCCAAACGTCGGAGCCAAGCTCGGAATTTCCCCAATAATTTTATCCGGTTTTGGAACAAGGCCAAAAATCATTCCGACAACGGCCGTAATCACCATGCCGTAAAACACGCCGCCTTTCACTTGCCGAACCATTAAAATAATCGTAATAGTTAATCCAAAAATAGATAGAAGAGTATTTCCATTCCGCAAGTCTCCCAATCCGACAAGAACAGCGTCATCATTAACAATTATGCCTGCATTTTGAAAACCGATAAATGTGATAAACAATCCGATTCCCGCACCGACTGCATGCTTCAGCTCCGGCGGAATGGAATCAATAATTTTTTCCCGCAATCCGCTAAGCGTCAGCAAGACAAGAAAGAGACCTGAAACAAGAACACCTGAAAGGGCTGTTTGCCAAGGGATGCCGTACGTCAAAACGACAGTAAAAGCAAAGAACGCGTTCAATCCCATACCGGGAGCAAGAGCTACCGGATACCGTGCCACAATACCCATGATGAGTGTCCCGATGGCTGCAGCCAACGCGGTCGCAGTGAAGACAGCTCCTTGATCCATTCTCAATTCATTGGGAAAATCAGCAACAGAGCTTAATGAAAGCGTTGCTGGATTGACAAACAAAATATAGGCCATTGAAAGAAAAGTTGTAATTCCGCCAATAATTTCCCTGCGGTAATTAGTGCCAAGTTCATCAAATTGAAAATATTTTTTCATTATAAAGTCCTCCTACAATTGGCTGTATAAAAAACTTTAAGCAAAAAAATAAGCGCTCCATTCCAAGGATGCGCTTGACCATGAGGTTGCTGAAAGCCCAATGTGAGAAAGGAAAAGGATCCTCTCCTCCTTCAGCCATCGAACCGTCAACACCTCGTAGTCAAGCTATTTACGGTAGCTTGGTAGAAACTTTCGGGCCATATTCCCGAAATTATACGAGAATGTTTATATTTATTATATAAAAATGATAATTCCGATTTATACAAGTTGGTCAGATTTATTCCCATTCAATTGTTGCCGGCGGCTTGCTTGTAATATCGTAGACAACTCGGTTCACGTGCGGCACTTCATTGACAATCCGCGTAGAGATCATTTCCAGCACTTCCCACGGAATACGAGCCCAATCTGAAGTCATGCCGTCAATTGAAGTGACAGCACGGATTCCAATTGTATGATCGTACGTGCGGGCATCGCCCATCACACCTACGCTGCGGATGTTAGGCAAAACGGTGAAATATTGCCAAATGTCCCGCTCTAATCCGGCTTTTTTAATTTCCTCTCGTAAAATAGCATCGGATTCCCGAACAATCTCTAGCTTTTCTTCCGTTACTTCTCCTAAAACCCGAATGGCTAATCCTGGTCCCGGGAACGGCTGCCGCCAAACGATTTCATCTGGAATACCAAGCTCTGTTCCAAGTGCGCGAACTTCGTCTTTAAAGAGTGTATTCAATGGTTCAATCAGTTGAAATTTCATATCCTCCGGAAGTCCGCCGACATTGTGATGCGATTTGATCGTTTGCGCTGTCTGTGTACCACTTTCAATAATGTCTGTATAAAGTGTTCCTTGAGCAAGAAACTCAATGCCCTCCAATTTTGCCGCTTCATCATCAAAAACGTAGATAAACTCGTTGCCAATGATTTTTCTTTTCTTTTCCGGGTCAGTGACACCCTTTAATTTTTCTAAAAAGCGGTCTTTTGCATCCACTTTAATGACATTCATGTTAAACCCTTCGCTAAACGTCTTCATGACGCTTTCCGCTTCCCCTTTGCGAAGGAGTCCATGGTCAACAAAAATGCATGTTAATTGCTTGCCGATCGCTTTATGGATTAAAACGGCTACAACAGATGAGTCCACCCCGCCGCTTAGCGCACATAGCACTTTTTTGTTTCCGACAGTTTTGCGGATGTTCTCTATTTGCATTTCAATAAAGTTTTCCATCGTCCACGATTTCGCGCACCCGCAAATATGGAAAACGAAATTTTTCAATAGGTCGTTTCCAAATTCCGTATGGCGTACTTCTGGATGAAATTGAACCCCGTACATGTTCCGCTCATCATTGCTGATAGCAGCAAATGGACATGATGGGCTAACGGCGTCTACTTTAAAGCCGTTCGGAATATCGGCCACAAGATCCCCGTGGCTCATCCAAACGATTTGATCATCGGGCAAGCCTTCAAACAACGGCGATTTTTCCTTTACTTGTAAAGCTGCTTTTCCATATTCCCGGTGCTTCGCCTTTTCCACTTTTCCCCCGAGCAAATAGGTCATTAATTGCATGCCATAGCAAATTCCGAGCACTGGAACCCCGAGTTCAAAAATCCGCTCGTCGCAGCGAAAAGACTTTTCGTCATATACGCTGTTTGGACCCCCTGACAAAATAATTCCTTTCGGATTCATTTTTTTGATATCTTCTATCGACAGCGTATGCGGATGAAGCTCGCTGTAAACACCAAATTCGCGAATTCTGCGCGTAATTAATTGATTGTATTGGCTGCCGAAATCTAACACTAAGATCATGTCTTGGATGTTCTCCAACGTGTTCACCTCATTATTTTGATGGATCAATATATTGTTTCACATCTGACTTCAAAAAAATAGAATTCTACCGAAAAAAAGGCAGAATTCTAGTACATCTACTAACTTCTGCCTTCATAGTCGGGTTATTTACGGTAACCCGGTAGAGACTCTCGAACCATATTATCGAGGATATACGAAGGAGCTTCCCGCTATGAATTTTTTCTTATCATACCAAGTGATCAAGACCCGGTCAAGAAGTTGTTTTTTTGATTAAATCTTCCCATAATTCTTTCGATTGCTCCCATTCCTTGCTTGGATCATCGCCCCGATACAGCGCCCGCTCATAAATGTAAGTTAATTGCGACATACTATTTGTTCCAAACATTTGATCAATCTGTTTTGCATATTCCCTTAACGTTTGCCCGTTTTCCCGTTTGTAGCCACATCTTTCCAGAGATTTAAGCAAAAGCCTGTATGCTTTCAAAAAATCTTTCTCATCATGATTCCATTTATAGAAGCTAGTCATCCAACTGGTCATCCATTTATTTCTCGTTTTGAAAAGTATTAACACACATGCCGCTATAAACAAGATGAAACCGATGGAGACAATAACAGCTGGTGATAGCGAAAAAGGGAATTCCTTTGGCTGCTTAGCATCATCCGTATCGATTTGTTCTTGACTTTCTTCCTCAAGCGGCTGACTTTGTTCTTGTTCGGTAGCGGATGAATCTTGTTGATTTTCATTTGATTGATGTGCAAATTCCTGCGGATTGGAAAAACCGATCGTCGGTTCAAAAGGGACCCAGCCAATTCCAGAAAAATAAACCTCTACCCACGAATGGGCATTGTTGCTAGTTACTTCATACACTTCCAATCCTTCGCTTGTCGTTTCTACAAACTGCCCAGGGGTATATCCCTTTACCCAGCGCGCCGGAATTCCGACAGACCGAAGAAGAACAACCATAGATGTTGAAAAATTGTCGCAATATCCTTTCTTCGTTTCAAATAAAAACTGATCGACATAATCTTCATCCAATTCTGGGACAGCCACATCATTCGTTTCATATACAAACGGTTCTTTCAAAAAATACTGTTCAACCGCCTTGGCTTTATCATAAAAGTTGTTTTTATCTTTTGTAATCTCCACAGCGAGATTTTTCACGCGTTCCGGAAGGCTTACGGGAAGCTGCGTATATCGTTCAACCAATTCTTTTGGAGCACCTTCATTCGAGTGAACAGCCTGCAATTTTTCAATTTCAAACAAGGGATAAGAATATTTCAAAGAATAACTGGAAAGCCGTTCCCCCGATTCATTAAACATTGGGAATATATTCTCCGTAACATGATCGATGCGGTATTGATCAGCATCACTGGAAATTTCCTGCAATCCAAGCGGATAAATAATATGCTGATATGGATATTCGCGCTCAATTTCTACAGTCGAAACAAGCTGTTCCGTTTGAACCTGACTACTCGTCAAGTTTAAATACGGACCGATAAATCCATTTGCAATGGAAAATTGTCTGTCGCTTGTCATCCAGCCTTTTCCTGTATAAACATCTTTTGTTTCAACTCGCCAATAATGCTGCCTTTCTACATACGCCCGAAAAGCAGGTGCATCGTTTGGAATGAACGGACCGCCCAATTGCTCATCATTGGTACCATAACCGATTTTTTTGACAACCGAATTTGACAAATGCTCCCCTTCTCCGTCCTGTTTATACTTCGAAAAATACGGTAAAGGGTCTGGCCATTGGGGAGCCGCTTTCGGAGCGAGCCACCCGATCGCAGCGGAAACAACAATCATTGC
Organism: Aeribacillus sp. FSL M8-0235; assembly: GCF_038000355.1. Taxonomy (NCBI): domain Bacteria; kingdom Bacillati; phylum Bacillota; class Bacilli; order Caryophanales; family Bacillaceae; genus Aeribacillus; species Aeribacillus sp. FSL M8-0235. The sequence goes on from NZ_JBBOBW010000001.1 coordinate 3,430,865, forward strand.
CAAAAGCGGCACAATCCATTTCCAATACAAAATAGACCTAAACGGAATTTTCTCCGAAAAAATCATCCTTTCAAAATAAAGAAGACCTAAAAGAAAAAATCCAACCACCGCTAACCGTATAATCGCATAAGTTGCATCATATGGCGAAAACGTATCTAATACTGCCACATACGTAATAGTTAAAATTAAAAATAATAAAATTCTTTTTCTCTGAATAATCCAATAGTTTAATAAATAGACAAGCAGCCACAATAATACAAAGAAAAGAAACGTCCGGAATGGAGGAGTCATTCCGCCGAAATACCTTTCGGTGATCAAGTTTAAGTTATAGCGAAGATCATGAATAAATTCTAATATCCATCCTATTTCAAAAACAGAGCCGTTGTAGAACTGCTGATGAATAAAAAAGAAAATATAGCATAATTTAACTGGATACGAGATATACCATTTTAGCTGCATAAAAGTAAAAAAGAGAGAAATTCCGATAAATATAACGAAAATAACGGTATAGATAGAATCAGTCGAATATTCAAGCGGCCGCAGCCATTCCCACAGCAAAATAAACGATAGCAAATATAAACAAAAGTTAACGATTTGCTGTTTCATTATCGGCTTCCCACCCTTTGCGCTGCATCTCGGAACATGCCGGCGTCAACAGTGCGGACAGTTATCGAATGCCGCCGCAATTTATCTATTAGTTCTTGATCTCTTCTCGGCTTTTCAACCGCTTTTGTCACATGCCAAATGGTGACATGACGCGGCTTCGGAAACGCTAGAAGCTTGTCAATCAAGGAAGGGTGTAAATGACTTGTCATAATCATGATAGATGAATGCTGTCCCCATTTGTTCAATTCCTCTAAAAGCTGGTTGATAAACTCGTCCTCACCATCGCAATCCGCTACTGCTAAATGATACAGGATATGCTTCCAATGATGCTCATGATTTGATATAGGAAAAACTTTCTTCGTTTTCCCAACCGAAACTACCCCGAGCTTGGAACCGTTTTTGAGCACTGCTTTAGAGAACGAAGCTGTAAATGAGATAAGCTCTTCAAATGACGATGACTTTGTTCGATCGATGAAACAAACAATTTGTTGGCTATTTAGCTGCTCAAATTCCTTTGTCATGATCGAATGGCGTCTCGCTGTCGCCTTCCAGTCTATCCAAGATAATTTGTCTCCTGGTTCATATTCCCTTACCCCAGCAACAATCGAAACATCTTTTATATATCGTGTTCTTGCAAAACCTGCATCCTTTTCAAGTGAAAGTTGTTGGGGACGGTACTGAAACTCAAAAAATGGCGGATAGACCACAATGTGATTTTTTGCCGAATAAATGCCTTCTCTTTCAATGATTCCAAACAAATCTCCTGTTTTAAATCGCACTGTTTCAAAATGATGGGATCCCCTCGGAAGATTAGATAACGAATATTGGAATGAAAAACGTTTTTTCCACCAAGGAAACAATACAATCTTCGCTGATCCCGAATTTTTCAGCTTTTCAGGAAGGACATCCTCAACGATTCCAAAGAAAAAAGGGAAGGGAAACGGCTGTTCAATTTCGATAGTACAAACAAGCGGTTCGCCTGCTTGAAATTCCGTTTTATTTAATTTGCGCCGAACTCGCAGCTTCTTCAGCGGATAAAGAGCCAACGCAACAGAATAAACAACAAACGGCAGCAATGAATACAATAAAAACCAGCTGACAAATCCTCCTTGAAACATGGCATATGCAAAGGAAGCCGCCACGAGCAATATTAAAAAAGCAAGGTTCCACGCCAGCCGTGTGCCTTTTAGCAAGCCTTTCATTGATTTCACAGCGACCTCACTACAGGCACAGGGATTTCGGCAAGAATATCTTCAATGATTTGTTCAGCTGTTTTCCCTTCATAACGCGCTTCAGATGTCAAAATAATGCGATGGGGCAGGACATGCACGGATAAATACTGAACATCATCGGGGATCACATAATCTCGGGCATGAATAAACGCATACGCCTGAGATGCCTTCATAAGTGCAACAGAACCACGGGGACTGACTCCTAAATAGACGGAATCATGGTTCCGCGTCTTATTTACGATGTCTACAATATAATGTTTAATCGTATCATCTACATATACTTGTTTGATTTCTTCCTGAAGTGCCGTTAGTTCGTCTTTGGTGATGACTGACGTTAGTTCATCAAGCGGCTGTCCTTTTTCGGCTCTTGTCAACACTTCTACTTCTTCTGTAACGGAAGGATAGCCCATTTTCAGTTTTAGCAAAAATCGATCCAATTGAGCCTCCGGCAACGGATAAGTTCCTTCATACTCAACCGGATTTTGTGTCGCCATAACGAAAAAAGGTTTTTCAAGCGGCATTGTCACGCCATCAATGGTGACACTCCCTTCCTCCATGCCTTCAAGCAAGGCGGATTGGGTCTTTGGTGAGCTTCGATTTATTTCATCGGCCAAAATAATATTAGCCATAATCGGTCCTGGTCGGTATTCAAATTCAATCGTTTTCGGATTATATATCGATACTCCAGTAACGTCTGAAGGCAGTAAATCAGGTGTAAACTGAATTCTTTTAAAATCAGCCCCAACAGACTTTGCCAATGCCTTCACCATCATCGTTTTTCCAACTCCGGGTACATCTTCGAGAAGCACATGCCCTCCAGCAAGCAATGCCGACAAACTTAAAATGACCAGTTCACTCTTTCCTACAATAACTTTTTCAACATTTTCGACAATTTTTTCTAATTTTGGATGCATCGTCTCCCCTTGCATTTATAGGCCTCCCAATCATCATATCTGCACTTCTAACTCTATTATACAATTGCCTAATAGCAGAAAAAAACGATTCGTTTTCAAACTGTTTAAAATTTATTGTACATTGTTCCGTTTTCTTCTGAGAAAAGAATAAGGGGTAGAAAATTGAGAATTTTCACAAATTTTATACTTCTAAATGAATGGGATGACGTCATGCTAAATAAAGTAAAATGCAAGGGAATGATCGTTAAGAACGCTTGTATAGCATTGCCCAAATTTCTTTTAAAATAGGCATTTGTTCTTTCTCTTCTTCACTTACTTGTTCCCAAATGATTCCTTCCGGCTTTGAATAAGGAGTGTTCGTTTTGATCAATTCTTTTTCTGTAGCAATCCAATCAACCGTCAAATCATACGGATCAATAGGAAAATCGTCTTCTACCAGCTGAATGCTATGAACAGTCGTGACGACAGGAACAGAAGGCTGCCCAAGCTCCCGAATAATGGCATATTCGCGATCGGCATATCCTTCGCCTTTTCCAATTCTGCGCCCGTCCCTATGGACTGCAACCGATCCAACCACGATGAAATCAATAGTTGGCAGCTGATCGAGAGAGATTTCCTTTCCGAACGTATTCATATGTTTCAAGCTGGCGGCTTTTCTCTCTTCTCCTTTTGGCACCCATTCAGGCTTCACCATGATAAAACCGGATTTTAATCTTGGAGTTGGCATAAGAAGAATCTTTCCATCAATTAGCACTTTCGTCCGAATTGGAAGCTGCGGAGCATCAGGGTTCACCTTTACGACGTTTGCCGATTTATATTCAGGCATCGAAGCAACAATTTTTGCAGCTTGTTCAGCTCCTTTGAAATTTGGAATTCTATTTTTCAGCGGAAACGGAAAGCGTCCAAGCTTCTCTTTTTCAAGCTGAGTCCATATTTTTTCCCTGACGGCCTGTTTATCCATCTTCTAAACCTTCTTCCTGCGCCGTGATTTAACCTTTACAAATAAAAAAGCAGTGGTGAAACTTTGTAAAAACAGCCAATTGACAAACGAAAAGATGATGTTTTCATATTCTATCTTGGGGCTCATAGAACAAGAACAGCGGTATACTCCGGGAATCTAAAATATGTGTCGGAAAATCAAAAGAGCTGCCATTCTTACGATTGCCCAATTTGAAAGCTGAAAGGTAGATACCATTTTGATTCAAGATGGGAGATAATTTTATCAATATACTGCCAAGTTCACTTCGTTTTTTTTAAGAGCTCGATTTGGTATTGATGAATCAGCTTATCAAGTTCCTGACTGATTTTTAACACAACCTCAGATGTATATCCATATTTCTCAGCCAATGAAATCATATATGCTCGTTCATTTTCTATTTTAATAGATAGAATATTCATTTTATTCATTTTTCAGTAACCTCATTTTTTACGAGTTTTAGTAGTATTAATAGTACCATACTCTTACGAATAATGTAAAGATTTGTAATTTATTGAAGAAATTTGCGGAAGAAGGGGGTAAATTCCCCCATTTAAAAAGTATTGGGGTTTATTTTCTCCACCGTGTAGAAAAAAACGTTCCTAGCACAATAAACCCATTGTAAAATTTTTAAAATAGCGTTCACTTAAAAAATCGGATAATTATTTTTGCAAATTTCCTGAATGGATTGTATTTTCTGATGAAAATCCTCTGAAACAGCCTGAGCGTGCAAGAGGGAGTTGAGTTTATTGGACAAATTGTTATGATTATAAAACTTGCGCTTTATTTCATTTTGACTTCAATGAGCCCTAAGAAAAGATAAATATTGACCGCAGCATGAACATCAAAGAAGCCTTGGCTCGACGATAAATCAAACCCGCCAATTTCTTGCATCCTCTTCAGTCGGTAACGAACAGACCCTAATGAAACATGCATTCTTTCGGCTGTTTTATATAGATGTCCGTTATTTTCAACATACCAAAAAAGCGTTTCTAATAAATCTGAGCCATGCTTGTCATCGTAGTTTTTTATTTTTTGAAGCATTGTATGTGCAAAGGCTTCCATTTCTGGTAAATTTTCAGAGCATATTAACTTCGCAACCGCTAAAAGCTCCTTAAATGCTTTGACTTTCGCATTGCTTTTAGAAAACTTCATAATCTTAATTGTTTTTTCTGCTTCTTTTAATCCTTTTTTCAAATCTGATGCTTGCTGACATAAACTGCTGATCCCCAATTTCATTTCAAAAGGTTTAATCTCGGAGAAAATCTGATCAATTAGCCATTGCCCGCATGAAACTTCAGATGAAAATTGACGGATAAAATCTTCAGGAATAACAGCAATCAGCTGATTGACTTTTGTTGTCATTATACATGCAAAACCCTGCTGCTTGATCAATTTATTTAAGTTTTCAGCTGCTGCAGTTTTATCATGATTAAGCGAATCTTCAAGCTCTTTTCGATTAAACTCTTGGCCGCTGTCCAGATGAAACAAAAACACATATTGCGGTTGATTAAGATTGTATCCCATTAATTTTAATCGGTAAGTAAGCTCTTCTTCTGAAAATTCCCCCCTAAAAACGGCGTTCAGCAATTCTCCTTTAATTCGCTGTTCGTTTTCAAACGCAGAAGTTTCATTTATTATTTGCATAGCACAAATGGATGCCGCCTTTTCAATGACGATATAGTCCAATTCCGAAAAGCCTTCTGATTCACGAATTAGTGAAACATAACCAAAAATGTTGTTTCTTACAAAAACAGGAGATATTAATTTTTCAAATGTATAGCCTTTTGCTGAAGAAACTTTTACCCGATTCGTATTACATTTTTCTTTTATATCTACTGTTTCCACTTTCTCCCACACATAATCAGCGCTGTTTAAATAAATTTTTCGAAGCGAATCGCTCGCTGCAATCAACTGACGGTGAGAGTTTTCCAGCAGAAGAGCACAATTCATCTCAACCGCTAAAGTGTTCAATATCCCCTTTAGTCCACACCCGTTTAATAGCGAATTTGTCAACTTTTCATTAATCATAAGAGCTTTCTTAAACATTTCTTTCTGCTTTTCTATCCTTATAAAAGCTTTGTCTAGCTCTTGTCGTGAACTACTCGTCATTGAAATGACGAGCTTCCTGTTCTACGCAATGAACTTTTGTCCATTAAACGTATACACAGTTGGCGTGTCCAACACCACTACTGATTGGGCTTTCAGCCCTTTCAGATACTTTTTGCTGATGTTGATCGCTCCATTCACATCTGCATTGATTACACTTTGACAATCCTTACATACATATAGTCCTCGATGCTTACGATTCGACCTTTTCGCAAATTCTTTCGCTGGATATGGTGTACATACCGAACACGTTTGTGATGTATATTCTTCTGATTGCTTAACGACTGAAATCCCTTGTTCCTCGGCTTTATACGTGATCATCTGAACTATCTTTTCAAACGGTAATTGATGAAACTTTTGATTGGTTTTCTTCCCAAAATTCGTTTGATCACGAATACCTGTTATATCTCCAATGACAATCGTTTCAACACCTTGCTTAACTGCAAGATCAACAACTTTCTTCGTCATACAATGCAAGATATGAAACGTTTGTCCTTTTCTTTTGCGATATAACTGCAACACTCGTTTGGATTTCTTCGGGTATTTCATTCCTTTGGCTACCTGTTGAGCATCAGAAATAGCTTGATAGTGCGCTATTTTCTTGTGAAAATACCGTTCAACCGCTAACCATTGGCGACCCGATAGAATATGAGAGTTTCCTTTATAATCATAACAAGTAAGAGCGTTCGCAATCCCTATGTCGATAGACATAAACTTTGTAGAATGTTGCTTCATCAACACATCATCGTATTTTTGTGCCAAAATAATTTTGTACTTCCCATTTTTCAACGGTTTTACTTCGACCGTTTTCACATGATGAATTTTTATATGTTTAGGGATAGAGATATAAACGAATTTCTCTATAATCCCATACGTTTCTTGCAAATAAGCCTTTTGTTTAGCAGGAATAGACAATCGAATACGATTTCCTTCGATGCGAAAACCATTGTTTAGAAACTTTACATTGAAATTGTGATGTTTGAATCGTGGAGGTTTGGGATTTTCAATCCCTCCCGATTTCTTCAATTCAAAAAATGATTGCCAAGATTCTTGTAACACCTTCAAAACTTCTTGTGCGGATTGAGAAGGAAGATTCTTGTACCAAAAGTGATTCTTTAACCGCTTCTTTTGATCGTACCAGTTAGGATAAGGAATACCACTATCTTTTGTCCAGTTACGTCTTTCAAAATTTGCAACATTCCATAATTTTCGGCTCGCATAACATAGCTGACGAAGGATAATCTCGTTCATTTGATTTGGTTTATAAATGAAATACGATGCACGAATCATGTTATTCACTGCCCTTCTTCTGCATAGCAATGTATTTCTTAATCGCTCCTTCACTAATAGAACCAATCGTTTCAATATAGTAACTGCTGTTCCATAGTTGCCCTTTCCATAACTTTTGCTTAATCTCAGGAAATTCTAAGAACAATTTTCTGCCCGAAATTCCTTTTAACATTTTTACAATGTAAGAAGGAGCTACTTTTGGATGAGCGGTCGCAAATACATGAATATGATCTTGTTCACCTACCTCCATCATGACCACTTCAAATCCTTTTTCTTTTGCGATTTCTTGAAAAAGGTCTTTTAAATATTTCTCGATTTCCTTGATTAGCACCTTTCTTCGATATTTGACAGACCATACAATATGATAATTGACATTATAAACACAAGTTCTAGCATAAGTAATTTTTGCTTTTTTATCCATACATATAGTATATTACAAATACAACGAAATTCCAATATTTATATGGATTAGATTGATTACATATAGTCTTTTATCTGTACAAAGAAGGCGTTGATTCATCTCCTCATTGAAATAAGGAGGATTCTCACCGCTTTATCCTAAATTTTCCTCTTCATAATAAGGCAGCTCTTTTTCGATTTCTTCTCCCCAATCCTAAAACCGGTTTAGCAATCCAATGACAATGCGGATCACCCTTTCCTTTACACTCAACTTCTTTAAAAATTACTTTTCTGCCCAAATGATTGCTCACATATCCGCCTGCAAATCCTATTAGTGTAAAACATACTGGATCAGAAGATAATCCAAAGGTTGCAATATGGTGTTCAGCTTCTTGTGAATGCTTCCAATAGCCTTCTGAATAATAATCTTTTGTTACAGGGTCGATATACAGCTCTTTAACTGAAATGCCTAAATCAGCCGTTATGCCGTGCATATGCGAACAAGCGATAAACAGTTCTTTCAATGTCAGCGTATGATAAGCATCTTTCATTCTTAAATGATTTGAAAAATTATTGCCGCAATCCCAGCCATACCGTAATAAAAAACCTTTAGCTCTGTCGAGACCTAAAGCTGAAATTAAATGATTTCGCAAAGTATTTAAGATTTGCCCAGATTCAGGCAAAAATTTCATCATTTCATTGGAGTCTAAAACTTTCCCCATTTCCATCCCCCTCACCGCAAACTATTAGCATTTTTTATCAAAATTATCATATATATTTAATAAATTTTCAGGAAATTTTATATAAGATATCAGTAATGATCAGAATTGATTCTGTTAAAAATGTAAGCGTTAACAAAAAGAGGGGGAGAATAATATGAATACATTTGAAGAACAAATTTATAATTGCATGAAACCAGTTGAAGAATTGCTGGCTAAAACAACCAATCCATTGCATATTGCGATTCTTGAAAACTTCCGCCGACACGTTCATCTGGAAGGCGCTGGCATGTTCAATGAAATTGTCTCTTCCGATATGATGGTCGATCACCCCGTTTATCGTGTTACTTGGGGAAGCGAGCCTGCTGTTATTGAAGGAAAAGAAGGAGTCCTCAACTTCTATCATATTGCATCAAAATCAGTACTTTGGCATTCTGATGACTTGCTAGCTGTGGCTGATTGGGGAATTGCAGATGAACTGACTTTCCACCAATTAATTAAAGGCCAAGGATTGCTTGATTTAGGATTTGAAGTAGATGATCCGGACAAAATTTATCATTACTCAAGCCGTCAAGTATTTTTATGGCCGTATGATGAAAAGGGGAGACTTAAGGGAGAGCATCTTTACGAAGATAAAAGTACAGTAAAAATTGTAGAAGTGGATCCTGCTGACGTCATCACACCAGAACGAGTTGCCGAAATCCACCGGGAATGCTTGGCAAAATTAGAAGCAGAAAAACCGCCGAAATATTGGGCGCTGGAAGTTATAAAACAACAGCTGGAAGGCAAATGATAAAATGAGTTTTCATGAAGACGAACACACGATCATTCATTTTTTAAGTCTAGTCCTGAAGATATTTTAAACAGCTTGAAACAAGTATGTGAGATCAAATATTACCCCGACAGTGAAGACTATTCTATATTTCTGCATGACTTACATGACGCTGAAGGGATTATTGGCGCAGGAATGCGAATCGATCAGCATTTTTTAAAGCAAGCTCCAAAATTGCGAATTGTCAGCAATGTTTCGGTTGGATATGACAATTTAGACATTCAGGAATTAACGAAACGAAACATTATGGCAACCAATACACCTGATGTTTTAAATGAAACAACGGCTGATGCAATTTTTGGGCTGCTCCTTATAACAGCTAGAAGAATGGCGGAGTTAGATCGTTACGTAAAAGAAGGCAAATGGGAAGCCCCGATTGGAGAAAATTTATTTGGTGTTGACGTTCACCATAAAACACTTGGGATTATCGGCATGGGGAAAATCGGCACCGCCATTGCCAAAAGAGCACATTTCGGTTTTGGCATGAACATTTTATATCATAACCGATCCCGCAATCAAAAGGCAGAGGAACAATTTCATGCCACCTATTGCGAGCTTGAGGACTTACTAAAACAATCAGACTTTGTCTGCCTTATGACGCCGTTAACATCAGAAACAAAGCATTTAATCGGGCTAAAACAATTTCAATTGATGAAACGAAGCGCCATTTTCATCAACGGTTCAAGGGGCCAGACCGTCAACGAAAAAGACCTTATTTACGCGCTCCAAAACAAACTCATTTTAGGTGCCGGGCTTGATGTATTTGAACAAGAACCTGTCCCGAAAGATCACCCTCTGTTAAAAATGAATAATGTCGTCACATTACCGCATATCGGCTCAGCAACTTATGAAACGCGGTATGCAATGGCAAAACTGGCGACGGAAAATTTAATAAAGGGGCTGAAAGGATTATGTCCGCCCAATTTAATAAATCAAGAAGTGATGCGAAAGTGAATTGCTAATTTCAAACCTCTGAACATCAGAAACACTCCCTTTCCAAAAAATCTTTTCAAAGAAAAAAAACGCTCTCCACGGAGGCGCTTTTTTTCTTTGAAAACATAAAATGTGAGTCCTTAAACTGCTGCTTGCTGAAACCGGGATAAATGCTGATTCATTCAAACCGTTCTAAGTTCAGCCTTTAGCTCCACTCTTTTTGCAATGGGCTGCTTTTTCTGTTATATTTCATTCGCTGCTGATGATTGTGCTGAAATAATCAAATCGTTTTCTTAAAGCATTCAGCAGTCATGGATGCTAGTTTTTATTTGCAGATCGGACGTTGGATGATCTGCTTTTTTTTACGTATTTAGTTAAATAATTCGTGAAATGGAATTTTTTTAAAAAGATACTTTTTACAAAAATGTCATTTATGTTAATATCTCAGCTTTCGCAGTCCAAAATCTTGTTTAAATGCTTGATGTAAATGGTTTTGGGAAGTACAAAATTATCATTTGACATTTTTTAAAACATAAAGAAAGACACCTATTCTTTTGGTAAAATATTGGTGACGAAACCAAATCCAAAAGAAAGGTGTCACCACTATGATAACGAATAAAGACTACTTTGCGCAATTACCAAAAGAAATTAAACAAGGATTTTCCGAATTAAATATTGGATATCATTTAAGAAAAGCGAATATTACGAAACTTTCCGGGTATTCTTGTCTTACTGTTTTCAAACTGATTTTTCTTTTAGTCTTCCAATATAAGAACTGGTTTCGTGCTTTTATGAGTAAACGATCTCAGGATCTGCCCGGAAAGGATACAGTCTATCGCTTTTTAAATACACCAACCTATCATTGGAGAAAGTTTCTACTTTCATTAAGCAGTGAAATGATCCGTCTGCTTCAACCATTAACTTCAAAAGATCGTGTCACAGCTTTTGTGATTGATGATTCTGTCTTTTCAAGAAACCGTAGTAAGTCGGTTGAACTGTTGGCTAAGGTTTTTGATCACTCTACCCATCAGTACTTGAAAGGGTTTCAAATGCTTACCCTTGGCTGGACCGATAGTTTTACTTTTATTCCCGTTGATTTTGCTCTTCTAAGTTCACCGAAAAAGGAAAATCGCCTGCAAGAAATCAATCCCAATATTGATAAACGAACATCTGGCTATAAGCGTCGCCAGGAAGCTCTGAAATCAAAACCGGACGTGGCTTCAGCTTTACTTGATCATGCGCTTGAAAAAGGGATTATAGCTGACTATGTTCTCATGGATTCCTGGTTTACACAAGCGCCTTTAATTGAGAAGATTACGAACAAAGGGTTATTTGTCATTGGCATGGTGAAGCAATTAAAGCAGCGATACGTTTACAATGGTGAACGTTTCACACTGAATCAACTTTACAAATTGGCAAAACCTCACATGGGTAAAAAAGACATTCTCGGATCCGTTTATGCTACTTTAGACAATGGAATTCCAGTAAAAATTCTATTTGTACGAAACCGTAATAAACGGAGCGAATGGCTTGCCATTCTCAGCACAGATACAACATTAGAAAATGAAGAGATCATTCGTATTTACGGCATGCGTTGGGACATTGAAGTCTTCTTCAAATGCAATAAATCCCTTTTAAATTTAGAGAAAGAATTCCAGGGACGTTCCTACGACATGTTAATTAGCCATACAACCATTGTTTTTACACGATATATTCTCATTGCTTGGCAAATGCGCAAAGAGGAGGATCCTAAGACGCTTGGCAACCTTTTTTACATCCTTTGCGAAGATGTAAAAGACATAGATTTTATTACTGCCCTTCAATCACTTATTGACCTTTTCCAAACTTTGGCGGAAGCCGAGGTTTCTTTGAACATGGACATCTTTAAAAATCAAATGAATAAATGGTTGGCCACTATACCTAATTATATCAAGCAATGCTTAAATATTTCTGTGTGCGAAAGTTGAGTTAATATAAAAAAAGATATTTCTATTTTCCGGTCATCAGATGACCTGTTTATCTGTTGTCAGAAAATTTAATAAAATGAAAGGAGGCGGACAAAGCTCTAAATGAACTGAAAGCTTCGTGAAAATGAAAGCGTTTAAACAATTCGATTTTATAACGAAAAATTTGAAGAAGGGGAGAAAGCCATGGTCAAGGGTAAATGGAAAATATTGATTGCCAGTTTAGTAGGAAGTGCGATTGAATGGTTTGACTACTTTCTTTATGGAACAGTTGCATCATTAGTTTTTAACCAATTGTTTTTTGTTAATGAAGACCCTACAGTCGGATTATTAATTGCCTATACTTCTTTTGCTTTAGCGTTTTTCCTCAGACCTGTTGGCGGAATTATTTTCAGCCATATTGGCGACAGGTTAGGAAGAAAGAAAACATTGGTTTTAACCCTTAGCTTAATGGGAATTGCCACATTTGGCATGGGGGTAATGCCTACGTATCAAGTGATCGGAATTTGGGCTCCTATCTTTTTGACTCTGTTGCGTTTCATACAAGGTTTAGCTCTTGGCGGAGAATGGGGAGGCTCTGTTTTACTAGCTGTTGAATATGCTTCAAAAAATAATAGAGGTTTTTTTGGAAGTGCACCTCAAATGGGAATTTCTTTAGGATTGATTTTAGGCACCCTTGCCCTTTCAATTATGTCACTTTTGCCGCATGATCAATTTATGTCATGGGGCTGGCGTGTTCCATTTCTGTTAAGTGCATTGCTTGTAATTTTCGGGCTGTGGATTAGAAAAGGAATTGATGAGACGCCTGCCTTTAAAAAAGCTCAACAAGAAGGAGAGGTTGCTAAAATTCCATTGGTAGACACTCTTCGCTACCATTGGAAAGAGGTTTTAATTGCGATGGGTGCAAAAGTCGTGGAAACTGCACCGTTTTATATATTTGGTACGTTTATTGTATCGTATGCCACTTCAACTTTGAATTTTGATAATACAGATGCATTAAATGCTGTACTGATAGGCTCTATCGTAGCTACAATCGTCATTCCGCTCGTCGGAAGCTTATCAGATCGAATCGGACGAAAAACGATTTATATTAGCGGAATTATACTCACTATTTTATATGCGTTCCCATATTTTTGGATGCTTCAACAAAATTCGGTGTTTTTATTAATTTTAGCAACGGTGATCGGCCTAGGCGTTATTTGGGGATCTGTGAATGCAGTTCTCGGCACAATGATTTCAGAAATTTTTTCGGCCAAAGTTCGATATACGGGAATATCTCTAGGCTATCAGCTTGGGGCTGCAGTTGCCGGAGGGACCGCACCGTTAATTGCAACCGCTTTATTAGTGGAATTTAACAATTCCTACATTCCTGTTGCCATTTATATTATTTTCGCTGCATTGATCAGCTTCATAGCTATTTGGTCTGTAAAAGATGGAGCGAATAGAGAGCTGAATGATAAAGTACAAATAAAGGCTTAAGAAAATTACAAAGCCCAGATTATTCCATTCCATGTGGATAATCTGGGCTTTATTTCTCACCATACTTGGGGTTGTTAATATAAAAATGAATAATTTTTCCATTAATAGGTATAAAAAAGCGAAAACTCTAGTATCGTAATTGTTGACTAGACAAACTAATTTATCAAATCTATTCTGCCATTACCATCTTTTTTATGGTTTCTATGCCTTCTGATGAAGTGCCTGCTGTTTTTCCAACCCAAGCAGCACTTCCATGCATTCTTTGTCCCATTTGCTTTGGGAAAAAATAAAATAAAACTCATCAAAAAGGGGGGATGGATACCGAAACAACGAACATCTTTTCTTTCGTATCCGCCTAGAAACGGGAAGGAAATTTGTCACCCCCGCCTTTTGATGATGAACCTTTTATTTTGCAATCTTCCTTATTTTTCATACTTCACAAACGGATCAGCAATGGTAATTTTTTGCGCTTCTGCATCGCTGGTGCCTACATATAGATCAGCTGTTCCATCCCCTTTTCTGATTAAACCGCCGCTGAAAACTACATTGACAAGGTCAGGCCGCTTGGCAGCGCCTTTCAAAAAATGGGATCTCGTTGCAATGAGTTCCATATCAGAAAATTTCATTGTATCAGGATCTAATACAAACACCATCGGATAATAATGGCGGTTCCCTTGTTCATCTTTTCTTGCTATATGTCCGAGCACACCAATCAGACCGTTAGAAAGCAAATGCAGTTCGTTTGCTCCTCCCCATTCTTCATCCGTAAATTGGCCCTCTAAAAGCGTGGCTTTTTCGAGATTTTCGGGATTAAGATCATCAAGAGTCGGTATTCGGATAAACCCAATTTTGCCGAGACCGCCTTTCTCGCCTTGAGGCCTTGTCAACACTCCAATTGATCCGTCTTTTAATTCAATCACTCTGATATCCTTCATGCCTTCAGGACCTTTAGCGAATTTTTCTAAATCTGCAATATTTTTCCCTTTATAAAAAAGCGTTCTCCACCAAAGTGAGCTTTTAAAAGTGGGATGCGGAAAAATTTCAACTCCGCCAAAAACTAAATCTCCGCCAATTCTCGTCACGAACGGATCCTGCAGCTGAAATTTCGGCGCTCCTTCTTTCGGAATCCACTTTCCATCCCGATTTACAAAGAAATATACTTCTGAATGCTCGCTGTTTCGAGGCTCTACTCTACCTGCTATGACAAGTTCCCCATCATCTAAAAACGGCGCCGAGATATTATATACGTCCCTATTTCCTACACCTTTGAAAATTAACTTTTGTGGATTGATCGGCTGAGGAGCATTTTCAAATTCTTTTAGCAGCTTAGCGCTTGACTTAATGCCCGTTTTCTCCAACCGCACAAAAGCTCCCTCCACACTTTTGCATTTCTGTTTCTAGCAAAGACTTTCTGATGTTTTATCATATTCAATTCCAATGATGCTTGACAATGATGTGTAACGGGGGAAAAATATTTTACAAATGGATTCATCATATTATTTACCTTTTCAAAAGAATTCTTTTAATTATTTTACATAACAAAAGTATTTCGTCAATTATATCATTTACAAAGATCAGCAAATTATTTATATGCCCTGCCCTATTTCAAATAAAACGTTTGCAAAGTTTTTCCATTATTTCTTCAAGAGAAATTTCCGCACCTGCAACCGATTGATCCGATGCACCATAATAAATCCGAACTGTACCATTTTCCGTCAAAGCTCCGCATGTAAATACAACTTGACCGAAGAATCCGTTCATTTCATAATCCGCTTCAGGCTTTAAAATGGGTTCCTCCGTCTTAGCTAACATTTTCCCAGGATCATTCAAGTCTAGAAGCAGAGCACCTAAAGAATAGCAGTCGTTTTGATCAGCGCCATGATAAATAGCCAACCAGCCTCTATCGGTTTTAAATGGAACTGCTCCCCCGCCAATGCGGCAGCTGTCCCATCCTTTTTCGCTAAGACTAAGCAAATGCCGATGATTTCCCCAATATAAAAGATTGTCCGATTCAGCAATCCATATTTCCGGTCTGCCGATTCCTTTCGGTACAGGTCGATGCAGCGCATAGTACTTGCCATTAATTTTTTCAGGAAAAATGGCCACATCTTTGTTTTCAGGATGAAAAATTAACCCTAGCCGCCTGCATGTTTTAAAATCAGTTGTTGAGGCAAGCCCCACTCCAATGCCTTCAGGCGACACTGCGCTGTACTGAATGTAAAAAGATGCACCAATCTTAGTAATTCTTGGGTCTTCAATTCCCCATGCTTCACGTTCAGTTTCCGGATACATGAAAGGTTTATCATCAATGGTGAAATTCCGTCCGTCTTTGCTGCGGGCAAGTCGAAAATAAGATAAAGATGTGACATAGGCAGCTCTATGCATGGAATCACTGTAAAAAATCATTCTTGGGTCAGAAAAATCATATCTTTTGTCATTTTTTTGCAATTCCATCTCTTTCAGCTTTCCTTTTCCTGAAGAAAAATCGATATAAGAAATTTTCACGACATTTGGATCAGTACAGACAGGACGTTCAGCAACGCGCAGCAATAAAAGCACTTCGCCGTTCAACTGGGCAACACCAGCATTAAAAACTCCTATTACTTCATGTCCACGGTGAAAAGGTTTTACATCGTCCGGAGCAATCAGTGGATTTTCTGGAAAACGAAAAACTTTCACAACCAATGCCTCCTGTTTTAAAAAAATCTAGGAAGTTTTTTGAATTGCCATGTTATTTTTCTTCAATGTCCCCTTTTCAATTCCTGTTACCAATTGTGATCGAATGTTAAACAATCCATGATCAACGTTTGAATTATCTATCCAAAGAACATCTCATTTATACAGCGTCGCTAATATAAATATTCAGAATAAAAATCAAGGTTGATATGGCAATTTTCAATCAAAGGTAAGAGTTAAAGCATGAAATCCAGCTGTCCAAAAATCCACAAACACCTCTTGAATGGATTGGCAAGGCAAAACGCAGCACTTATGTATTGAAAGATGAGCCATTATTTTTATGGTGACAAAACAAACGAAAGATTGACATACTGCATAATGACAGGGATGGTTATCAAGGGGTGTACAGAGCAAATTCAAACAAAATTCTCTATATAAAAATGACAGTCCGATGGGTTCCTAAAATGAAGGATTGGGGAGAAATACTACTGTAAAGGACAAAAATAATCGAATAAAATTTGTAAATGTCCTTCATAGAGGCAATGAAGTCCAACAAGAAGCAATTGTATGTGCTGAATGTCCATCATAAAACTTTTGAAGAACGTAATTCAGAAAGAGAACATAAGAAAAATCCTTCATAAGACTTCTGAAGGATTAAACAAGATAGGAAAAAATGGTTTGTCCGATAAATCCCTAAAATGAAGGGGCTCCAAAAAGTCAGTTAACTTGGGCACCTCTCCAACGGAATATTTTGACTGTACCAAATGAATGGCTCCAAAAAGTCAGTTAACCCTGACTTTTTGGACAGCCCTACCATCTAAGCGTCTATTCATTTCGATTTTTTCCACCTTAGTCTGTCTTAAAAACGCTTGGCAGACAAGGAACTGATCTTTAGAGAAGATGCGAATCGAACCAAAAAAGTTCATGAGCGGACGAGGCCAGTGACGCTGGATGAAAGCATTCGCCGACAGTCTGAATGCCTCCCAAATAAGGAAGGCTAGACTTTGTTCAGCTGTTTTTATTCATTTGTATATTTTGCAAATGAAGCTCCAAGCAGGTAACAATAGTTCAAATGGCAAGAATAAGCTTTCCGCATAGCTCAAACAGCGGCTGAAAATTAAAGCCTAATTTCCGGATAAAACAATACTTTGCCGATGAACTCTTTTTTTTCTAAAATTTTTTCAAACATTTTCGGTCCTTCCTCTAACGTGATGCGATGTGTGATCAGCGCCTCAGCGTTTATTTTTCCGGTTCTCATACAATCGATTGTCGTTTTCCATTCTTTTCCCGGAAACGGAGACGATATGGCATTCCAAGATCCTAATACGGTTAATTCGTTTCGGACGATTTTTTCAAAGTAAAATCTTTCGACTAGGACGTCTCCGTATGGAATTCCCATAAATACAACCTGCCCTCTCTTTTTCGCTAATGAAAAAACTTGGGCGGAAGTTACAGGGGATCCCGCTGATTCTACAGCAATGTCTACTCCTTTTCCATTCGTCAGCTCCATGATTTGATCATATGCCGATTTTTCAAGAGGATTAATCGTAAAATCCGCTCCCATTTCTTTGGCAATATTTAATTTCTGATCATCGATATCAATCGCAAAGATTTCACTTGCTCCAAAAATTTTTGCCCATTGGACTGCGAGAAGCCCGATAGTTCCGCATCCCATGACAGCAACGCTGTCACCCGGCTGCAACGATGTCCGGTAAAGCCCGTGTACGACAACGGATGACGGCTCAATCAAAGCAGCGGAGTCATAGCTTATCTCGTCCGGTATTAAAAGCACATTTTCACTAGGCAATTTCACATATTCGGCAAAGGATCCCGGCTGTAAGGCTCCAATAACATGCAAGCTTTCACATTGGGACAAAATCCCTTTTTTGCAGCTTTCACATTTACCGCAATATAAAGCAGGACAGCCGACAACCCTGTCTCCTGCTTTTACATGAGAGACAGAAGGACCAACTTCTACCACTTCACCGGAAAATTCATGTCCCCAAATCATCCCTTGTACGTAAGGTCCCAGTTTTGCATATCTTGAAATGTCTGAACCGCATATGCCTGTTGCTTTTACTTTAATGATCACGTCGTTCTCATTTTCTATCCTTGGTTCACTAGCATCCTCGAACCGCAGATCTCGTTTTCCGTAAAGTTTTAGTGCTTTCATTTCCTATTCCCTTTCCCGCATGGTTTAATTTTCGTTATGAACCTTCATATCTTGCTCCGAACGAACACCTTTAGATTTATTTTTGAAAAGCTTGTAAAATGCAACTGCCAACACGATTGAATTTATGATAAATTGATGTTCAATATAAAAATCGCTGACCATTCTCCCATACGGTCCAAGAATAAAATCTATGATGCTCTCAATCATTTTTTCACCTTCTTATTGACATGTTTGTCAATACTTTACTTCTTCCCCTTTGCCAAGACTTACATGAGACATATCCCCACCTGCTATGCGGTGGGGAACAACTGATTATTCATGAACAGGAGTTAAAATAACTTTAATTGCATCGCCGCTTTTAATTGCTTCGTATGCTTTATCCCATTCAGAAATGTTGAATTGATGTGTTACAAGTGTTTTAGTATTTACTCTATTTTCATTCATCAAGGCTAAAGACGGTTCCCAATCGCTTGGTTTTTGACTGCGAGATCCGGTAAATACAATTTCTTTTTGAATAATTTTTTCCATATCAATAGGGATTTCAGATTTTGCATAAATGCCAACCTGTACAAATTGGCCTTTCTTTTTCAATAAATCGAGCCCCATGTTCAAAGCAGGTACAGCACCGGTACATTCAAATACTGCGTCTACACCGTAGCCATCCGTCAATTCATTGACTAATTGTTTGACGTCTTCTTCTTGAATGTTTACGGCATAATCCAGTCCAAGCTCTTTTGCCTTTTCCAGCCGCAGCTTGTCATTGCTTAATCCGGTTATGATAACTTTAGCTCCTAAATCTTTTACGACTTGAGCGACTAATAAACCAATCGGACCGGGGCCGAGTACTAAAACGACATCACCTTGATGAATCGTAGCTTTCTTAACTGCATGATGTGCACATGCAAGCGGCTCCGTCATCGCTGCAGATAGAAAATCTACATTTTCAGGAAGCTTATGAACACTTTCTTTACGTGCAATCAAATAGGTTGCAAAGCTTCCATCTTGCTGCGTGCCCAGCCCTTTTCTGTTGCTGCATAAATTGTAATCACCGGACTGACAGTATTTACATGTTCCGCATATATAATAAGTAGTTTCAGAGGTTACCCGATCTCCTACCTGAAATTCAGTTACATTCTCCCCGACTTCTGCTACTACACCGGAAAATTCATGGCCTAACGTAACGGGGGCTTTCACTTTGTAATGTCCTTCATACGTATGAATGTCCGTACCGCATATTCCGCTGTATTTCACTAAAATTTTGACTTGATCCGGTCCGACTTTCGGTTCTTCCACATCTACTATTTCCAAGTTCCCAAATCCTAGTTCTTTTTTTACTAAAGCTTTCATTTCTTTATCCCTCCAGCAAGCTGCAATATTGGAGACTATTAATTGAATAGCGCAAAAATTCTATAGATGACGTAATTGATCAGATTTCCACCTTGGTCGATACTAGAGATTTTGCTCGCTCCTTCAGGCATGTTAAATTTAGATTCTACAGCCATCTCAGTATGGAGCGCCGCCAAATCTGTCGCCATGTACAGTGACAGGGCGATTAACAACGTACCAACGATTACCGAATGAACAATGTTTCCTCTTGCAGCACCGACAATAAATGCAACAATGAAAGGAATGGTAGCTAAGTCCCCAAACGGAAGAACGTTATTTCCAGGTAAAATAATGGCGATTGCTACTGTGATCGGTACTAAAATAAGAGCTGTTGAAATTACGGACGGGTGACCAATTGCAACGGCAGCATCTAGCCCGATATAAATATTTTGTGCGCCGAATTTCTTTTGAAGCAGTTCTCTAGCTGATTCAGAAATCGGCATTAAACCTTCCATTAAAATTTTCACCATTCTCGGCATTAACACCATAACTGCTGCCATAGACATCCCGATTTCGATCGTATCTCCGACAGAATATCCAGCCAATAATCCTAATGCGACACCTAAAATTAGCCCCATAAAGATCGGTTCACCAAAGATCCCAAATCTTTTTTGAATCGTTTCCGGATCAGCATTTAAATTTTTAAGACCTGGTATTTTTTGAATCAATTGGATCAATGGGATACCAAGAACTGCGTATGAAACCGTGCTTCCCGTTGCAACAGAAATTCCCGGAAGCCCGAAATATTTATCAAGCATCGGAGCTGTCCAATCTGCAATTTTCAAGCAAGCAATTTGGAATAATACCGCGGCAATTAAGCCTTGAATAATACTGCCTGATAACGTATATACAATTGCACCGGTAAAAGTGTAATGCCAAAAATTCCAAATATCTACATTCATTGTTTTTGTCGTTTTTGTCACAAGCATCAAAACATTTACTAACAATCCGAGAGGAATGATAAAGGCTGCAATTGGGGAGGCCCAAGAAATCGATGCAGCAGCCGGCCAACCTACATCAATAACATTCAGTTCGATTCCAAATCGATCAACCATTCCTTGAGCTGCCGGCCCTAGATTATTGACTAAAAGATCAACTACTAAGAAAATCCCTACGAATGCAACACCAATCGTCAAACCGGCCCGAAAGGCTTTTCCGGGTTTTTGTCCGAAAATTAACCCTAGTATAAAAATCGCCACGGGCAAAATAACTGTTGCACCTAAATCTAAAAATGCTCGTATCGCATCAACAAAACCTTGCATATTTTTCCCCTCCTTAAACCCCTACCAAAATAATCAAACGTTTGTTTAATTTTTCAGCGCTTCCAAAATTTCTTTTTTCACTTCATCCAGTCCAATGCCTGTTAAGAAAGCGCGTGCATTAATAACCGGGAACGGGTACTCCTGCTGTACAATTGTTGTACTAATTAATAAGTCAGCCGTGTCCACATAAGAACCAACTTCTGTAATTTTTATTTGAATAATTTCACATTCAATGTTATGTTCTTTGCAAAGCTGTTGCACCGCATCATTAACAATAGTTGAAGTAGCAATTCCAGCACCACATGCGACTAATACTTGTTTTTTCTTCATTTCAATTCATCTCCTTTAAATCTAAACATTCTATAATTTTTGTTTTGATTAATGTTTTATTTTTTTCTGTTGTTAAAAACTTGATGACATCCTCGTTTTGAAAGATGCTTATCAGTTTTTGCAAAATTTTCAAATGAGAATTTTGCTTGTCGATCGCTAATAAAAACACAATTTTTACCGGAGTTTTTGCCTCCTGCTCCCCCATGATTCCAAACTCAACAGCGTCTTTTAGTATCGCCAAGCTGATCGCCTTTTTATTGACATGAACGGAATCCGTATGGGGAATGGCGACAGATATATTACTGGAAGTTGGGAGACCGGTCGGAAAGGTTTTTTCCCTCTCAATAATTGCATCTATAAAACTCTCTTTTACAAAGTTTTTTTCGTAAAGATGGTTTCCCATTACTTTCAAAACTTCTTCCTGATCCTTCGCTTTTAAGTCGCAAAAAATCAAAGATTCATCAAAATGCAAATCAATCACTGGTATATCACCTACTCCATTAATAAAAGAGCTTTTATTCTTGTGCATATAATTTCAGAACTTCATGTAAGTCTTTCATGCTTTGTGCGTTCAATACTTTATTCAAATCCTGTTCATTTCTCACTAAATTCATTAATTGCATGAATGCTTTTAAATGTTGATCTTTATCTAAAGCTGCAATCACAATGATTAACTTAATGGACTGATAGTTTTCAAAGGCTACTCCTTTTCGCAATTTCAATAAGCTCATCGATAAACGATTTACTCCTTCATCAGGTGAAGCATGTGGAATAGCTACATGTTCACTGATGACAAAATAAGGATCTGATTGGCAATGTTTGATCATTGCTTCAACATATTGTTCTTTAATGCTTTTATCCTTCAGCAAAGGCTGGGCCGCCAGTTTAATCGCTTCTTCCCAACTACGAACCGAATGGCGGAATATTATCGTTGAAGGAGTAATTAAATCGCATAAATTCGGATTTTTAATAGAATGATTTTCTAACTTGTTGTTAGAGCCTTGGTGAATATAGCTTTGAATCGCATTGTAAAGCTCTTTTTTATTTTTAATGACAGCATGCTTTTCAATAATTCCCATTAATTCTTCAACATTTATTACTTCAGGTACAAACCCATATAAGTCAGACATCACTTCTTTTCGCAATCGTCTTTTTTCTTCAGCACCAATAAAATGATCTACAAGGAAGAACTTTTTATTTGTTTTCAAATAAACTGGAGAAAAGACAATGTCATAATCCATTTCATATTGTTGGAATTCGCGCACAGACAATGAATCAAGAAAAATAAATTCAGGAAACAGTTCTCTTAGCGTCCCATACATCAATCTGGAAACTGATATTCCTTTTGGGCAGACAACTATGGCTTTCATTCTTTGGCTAATATTGTCGCCCTGCCTGGAAAGCCACCCGCCGATTAAAATTGTTAAATAAGCAATCTCACTTTCCGGAATAGCTGAACCGATTAAATCTTCCAGCGGTTTAACCGATTTTTTAACAAGATGATGCAATTCCTTGAAATTTTTATTGATATCATCAAGAACATCATTTGTATCAGTTAAATTGTATTTAATTCGAAAATAGGCGGGCTTCATATGAAGGACGAGCTTTTGAAGAAGCTGCTCTTTATCCTTCAAAAAAATGAACGTATTTTTTTCAAAGTTGTCGATCACTTGACTTAGCGCGCTTTTTAATTCAGGAATTTCTTTATCAATCTCCTCTTTAGACCAATAAACATTCGTTGTCAGCAAATTCAGAGTAATAAAGAGCCGTTCTTCCTCTGAAACATTTGGAAAATCATGCAAAAGTTCTTCCGTTGCCAAGTATTCTTTTGTGCCGGAAATCTCATTATAATTAAGGTTAAAAGAACCGATATGATGGCCTTTCCGTATTCTTCTTAAAATAAAAATTAAAATATAAGGCATTAACTCAAGTTTTTCGTCTGTAAATTTCAGATTTAACGATGCCTCCACTTTTTCGAGGCGATTTTTAAATTCCTCTAACTCATCTACAGATAATTGCGAAATCTGAATGATCTTTTCTTTTCCTTGATCTGCTGTCCAGATGCTGTTCGTGATAGAGATTAACAGTTTCCGGCATTGAAATTCGTCTCCCTCAATGACGTATCCATATTTTCTTGAATACTTGTATTCAAGGCCGTGTTGTTCGACAATATCCTTTACTTTTTTCAAATCGTCAATAACGGTATTCTTGCTCACTTTTAGTTCAGATGTGAAATGAGCCAACGATAAGGCATCCATTCTCGTTAAAATCATCAATATAATGAAATGGACGCGCTGCAGTTTCGATAAATCATAAAAATCGACTGATTGAGTATTTTCCTTTTCACTCAATACTTTTAGTAAACTCGGATCTACAACAAAATAGCCGTGATTTGTCCTTTCAATCTGAGGGAAATTTTGTTCATAAAGCCAATCATTGATCTTGGAAAAACTATAATTGATCTGTCTCTTGCTCAAGTTGAATTTTTGAGCAAGTTCATTGCTACTAATGTTTGGATTTTTGATTACTTCTTTCAAAAGACAATTGCTTCGAATGTCTAGTAGCATTTGTACCTCCTTTCTAAGCACAATTTTAGGCCACTTTTCCTAAAATTGATTACGCTTTCATTCCTTTTTTTGAATTTTCGCTTTACAATTTTGGGATGAACTGATCTGTTCTCGTTATTATCAAATATTAAGGACACCTTCTGAACGAATGACATCCTCCTTCTGATAAGTCTCATTTTCAGGCATTAAGGCAGTCCGAAATGGATGCTGCATCAAGTAAATGGATTTAAATCCAATTACTTATTTAATTTATCTATAGACTTCCCAACAAGGATTTAGAATATAAAGAAGTACAAGGTCAAAGATCTTACCCAGTCGCTTGTAATCAACAGCGACGAAAAAACTGTCCATCCGGAAAAGATAAGACGGGATTCGTTTGACACTTACTGTAAAATCGAATGTCCTTGGATGTACGAGCTCTTCTTAACCGTCTTGTTAGGAATCAGCTAATATACTAACACAATTACATAATGTTATTTATAATTTCATAAAAGAAACATAATGAAAAATATTTAAAATTTTATCTAAATTTTAAAATATAATTATAAAAAATCCATATTTTATCATAAATTAAGGAAAGATGTATGAAATCATAATACAAATTCTTATTATTCATTCGTATAAAAAACGTCATTTTTTTATTGAACTCAAATGAAATTTACTGTATATTCTAATTATTCTTATAATTAAAAATTCTATGGGGTGGGATTAGCTGATGAGCGATTTTTCAAATGAGAAATTCACGGTTGCTGCCGTACAAGCCTCTTCGATTTTATATGACAGGGAAAAATGCTTGGAAAAAGCTATTTCGCTAATTGAAGAATCGGCGAAACAAGGGGCTCAATTAGTTGTATTGCCTGAGTCTTATATTCCTGGCTATCCGTATCACATCTGGTTAGGAACACCAATGTGGTATCATGAACTATTTAAGGAATGGTTTCTCAATTCTGTAGAAGTACCTAGTAAAACAACTGATGCTTTATGTGAAGCTGCACGAAAACATAATATACATGTCGTTATTGGTATTTCAGAGCGAGATGGCAAAACATGCTATAACACAATTTTATTTATTGATAATAAAGGGAAAATTTTTGGCAAACACAGGAAATTGGTGCCGACTCATGTTGAGCGTGTTCATTGGGGCATGGGAGATGGAAGTTATCTTAATGTTTATGACACAGAGCTGGGACGAATGAGCGGGCTGGTCTGCTGGGAGCATACTATGGATTTGGTACGTCATTCCCTTATCGCACAACGCTCCCAGCTGCATTGTGCCGTATGGGTAGGATTTTCAAGTATAACGGGTTGGGATACATTATTTGATATGTCTACTGAACTATCTGCGCGTTATCATGCTCAAGTAGGCGGATGTTTTGTTATCAATTGTCAAAGTACAGTCGACAAGGACAATGTGGAAAAGTTAACACAGATTGATTATTAAAAAGAGTGGATAAAGCCTGGAGGGGGCTGGACGGCGATTATCGCACCCGGTGGTTCGATATTATCCGGTCCTTTAAAAGGAAAGGAAGGTATTTTGTACGCTGAAGTTGATATGAAATTAATTGCTGATATGGCACATTGGCACGATGCCACCGGACATTATTCACGACCTGATGTGACTAGTCTTCTGTTAAACCGCGAGCCTTATAAAGTGCTCCGAGATATGAACAATGCCAATAACATTAGTAATCCGAAGAATGGAAGTGGTCATGATCAACAATCTGTTGATCAAATAATGAACTTGTTAAAGCAATTAGAACAAAATCTTCGAAGCAGTGAATCAGATGAGCTCAGCAGAAGATTATCAGAAATTCAGCGCGAAGCCGTTCATGCATTTACAAGGGGGAATTAACCATGTGTCTTTGTTCTTTCGGTCCGAATTCTGGTGTTCACACTTATGATGTGACAAAATCAAAAGTAACGTATTTCAAATATAATATCAATGATCGTACTTTAGTTACGAACAAACAAGAGCAAGCAGATAGTGAAGCGTTGCCTAAGGGAAAAAGTCAATCATTATAAGCATATGCACACAAAAACTCCCTTGTTTTCCTCGAAACTAGGGAGTTTGTCTGAATGACAGAAATATAGCCAATTTTTCAAACGAACGAACATTCGGCTGTTCTTCATTATAAATCGCCGACCAGCAACCATTATGGATCAGCAGGTTGCAAAAAAACAGGGACAAACAAAATCCGAAATGCTTCTGACCGCAAGCTGCCATTGACCGTCATCTTGTATGGAAAGAGCTTCTTGAAATTTTAGCTCAGAGTTAAGTAAAAAAATCAGGAACTTTACAATCGACATTTCGAAAGAACGGCTCTTCTTGTGATTATTTTGCAAAACGAGGGGCTCTAAGTATGCTCCTATAGTCTATGATTTCACGATTCCTAGACCGCCACATTTATCCAATACGAAACGGAAACTTTATTTTATACGCTAACTCTTGAAAGTCTATAAAAGGATTGCGGTTTCCCTGTATATAATAAATCGATTGGTTCCGATGCTTTTCATAGATGGAAACGGGAAACGATTCATGCCAGTGAATCAGTAAAGAAAGATTAATTTGTTTAAGGCTGCTTTTTTTTATTTCATTCGGGTATCGCAATAAAAAATACATCATTGCTCTCGCAACAGTACCTTTGCCATGTTCCGGTTCGAATCGGCCGTCTTTGACAACTCCGCAGCGATTGCGGATTTTTTCTTTTGGCGATTCCGGCTGATAAAAAGAAAAATCATGAAAAGGATAATTGGATCGTTTGACATTGCACTCCGGATGACAAACAAATAAATGATGCAAATCGCTTTTCATCGGTTCCCGTGCATGAAACCAAGACTGCGGAACAATATGTTCTGTATTATATTTTAAACGCAAGTCAATGCTTTTCATCTTTTTCAATAAAGAAATGTCCTTTTTGCTGACTATTTCTAAAAGAGCTTGAAATTGCTCATATCTTTTTTGAATTATTTCGAAATCTTCTTGTATGATTCGGCTAGGATCGCTTTTTTCGCCAGAATAGATGCTTTTCACTGTTCCATCCGGCTGCAAATCGACCCACGTATACAAATAATGATCTTTGCATATAAAATACGGCAGCTGATTTTTATGTGTTTTTTTCACTAGATTATGATAATGGTAAAATAGGTTCAGCCCCTTGATTTCTTTTCCGATGACATTTTTGTAATAATGCTCTATATCTTTTTTATCTTTTTCTGGATCATAATAAAACTTCGTGTTTTGGCGGATTTTTCCCTGATTCTGCAAAAGAGTAAGAGATGTCCGAGTACGATCTTTTTTCTGCCACTCCTTGTGCTCTGCAATATTTTTAATTAAAGGTGCATCTTTTCTCCTTTTTCTTCCCATCATTCCTCATACCTCAATAATTAGTATCATGCTTGCAAACAATGAAACTTTGTTACTTTTGCAGCTTGCGAAATACAAGAAAAAATTTTCATCGTCAACAGCCAATCAAAAACCTTCTATTATTCTTTATTAATGGAATAATGCCAAACTCCTTTTTCCATCTCCTTTCTAATTTTTCCGTTGAATTCTAAATAATCTAGATGTCCTATAATTTCAGACATCACAAGCGAAAACTGCTCCGAATACTTATTTCCATAATAGGCTTGGGCTAGACCGCTCGCGGTTGTTACCCCGTTTAAAATGAGATTCATAATTTTTTCTGCTTTTTTCTCAATCCCTTTTAATCTTTTATTTATTAAATCTTTCGGGTCTTGAATGAATACGCCGTGTCCCGGAAATACGAGATCGAGAGGCAAATCCGAAACTTTCTCTAAAGAATGTTTATGCTGGAGTAAAGTCGGCATCCGCCGTCCAAAAGAATCGGGTTCGACAAGTGCGTTGCTGGATATATGCTGAATCAGCAAATCACCTGAAATCATCCAACGATGCTTTGGATCATACAGCGCAATTTGATCCGGAGCATGTCCGGGCACCTCGACAATTTGAAAATCCAAATGGCTGCTCTCGACTGGAATGATCTCCGCTTGGATAGCAAGTTTTCTGTTTTTCACAATCGATTCTTTTAAATAATCGACCTGCTTTCTCCCTGCTTCATGACATCCCATTTCCTCATATAATTTAGAAAAAAACTCCACCCTCATCTCAAGAAATTGGCGGTCTCTCTTTAAGCGCGGGATCGCATTTTTGTGGGCATAAACTTGAATGGGGTGATCCGCAATGATTCGATTCACTAATCCGACATGATCTATATGGTTGTGAGTTAAAATGATTTCGGTTAAGTCATGCAAAGCCAACCCGTTTTTTTGCAGCGTTTCCAACAATGCATTCCAACAAGCCTCATGATCCAAACCAGCATCTATTAAAGCAAGGGATTCTTTTGCTTTCACTAAAAAAAAGTTGATCGTTCTTAAATTAGACGGAACATCGACGATAATCGGGATGATTTCATAATTTTGCTTGCGAAGCTCCATATTTTTACTCCCCCTTTGTTTTGACAAACCAAATAAACCGCTTAAAACCCCCGACTTTAAAATTTGATACAAAGCGAAAAAAAAGTTATGTGATTTATTTCAGTCCTTGCAGTGCAGACGCTTACTTTAACCAAATCCCCATTTTTGCCATACCCTTTGGAAAATTTAGAACTGTATAAACATATTATATGTTTTTTTAAAAAGGTTTGTAAAAGAGAGGCTGCCAATTTATTTTCCATTTGTAACATGTAAGGCAATAACAAATATAGATCCGGTAGTACGGCCGCTGATTTCACACTAATTTTACATCAAAAATCCCCATCGCCAGCCGGCTGACAAGGTACTGTAAATTGACGCGCTTCATATTAAATACCAAAGCTCTTTACTGAAAATTGAACTACCACTAGGCTAAAGCCGTAGTGGATTCCTAAGTACAGAGTTCTACCGAACTCTAATTGATTAGGCTATCCCCGTAGTTCCTACGGTTAATCGCAAGGCTTCCTTGCGAAGATTTAAACTTGCGTTAATATCTCGGTTATGATGGGTATGACAATTAGGACACACCCATTCACGCAATGCAAGATTTTTAACGTCTTTGTTTTTGTAGCCACAGCACGAACAAAGCTGGCTGGATGGAAAATTTTTCGATACGGTAACAACTTGCTTTCCGTACCATTTCGCTTTGTATTCTAACATCGTTCTAAATTGTGACCATGATACTTCGCTAATTGCTTTAGCAAGATTGTTATTTTTTAACATATTACTTACAGACAAATCTTCCATCCCGATAATGTCGTGGTTTTTGACAATATAGGTGGAGATTTTATGCAAGTAATCGTTTCTAGCGTTTGTGATTTTTTCATGAATACGAGCAACTTTAATTCGTTGTTTGTTCCAATTAGAACCACCTTTTTTACGTCTTGATAGAATCCGTTGTGCTTTTGCTAATTTTTCTTCTAATCTTCGAAAAAACTTAGGATTAGAGTAAATCGTTCCATCTGAAAGAATAGCAAATTCTTTCAAGCCGACATCTATGCCAACAGCAGAGTCAGTTTTAGGTAATTCCTGAACTTCTGTTTCTACAAGAATGGATACAAAATATTTTCCACTTGGATTACGTCTAATTGTTGCATTGAGAATGCGACCTTCTACTTCACGACTCTTTGCAAAACGAATCCATCCAAGTTTAGGCAGCTTGATTTTATTATCATCAATAGCAATATTGTCATTTGTATACTTTGTCGTGTAAGACTGAACAGGATTTTTCTTGGACTTAAAACGTGGTTTATCGTTTTGTTTCTTGAAGAAACGGGAATAAGCGTCAGCAAGATTTTTTAATGACGATTGAAGTGCAATACTATCCACTTCTTTTAGCCAAGTTAATTCTTTTTTTAATTGTGTTAACTGAGCAGAACAAGAATTATAAGTTAAACCTTTTCCTGCCTCTTTGTAAGTATTATCCCATTTTGCTAAAAAATGATTAAATACAAATCGACAGCACCCAAAGGTTTTATTAATTAATATTTCTTGTTCTTTGTTCGGATAGAGCCGAAACTTATATGCTTTATTTACAATCATTGATTTTTCACCTCCTTTAATATATACTAAAAGTATATACTTAATTAAAATATATGTCAATTGTATATACCGAGGAGGATTGTAAAATGGAACGTATACCAAAATTAATTAAATTTCCTGTCGATTTAGTAACAAGAATCGAAGAGTACAAAAAAAAGAACAATATTAAAAATTTTTCAGTTGCAGTTTACGAATTAATTCGTAAAGGTTTAGAAAAATAATGGAATACATTTCTGAAAATCACAGTAAGCATTTACTTTTGTGCCATTTGATATTTGTTTGTAAGTATCGAAAAAAGTTATTATTAAAAGTTGGTGATGATATTAAAACCGAAATCGAATCTATATCTAATCGTTATGGTTGGCAAATTATCGAGCAAGAAATAGACCAAGACCATATTCATATTTTGATTCGTTATTCTCCGAAATGGAGCATTCTTGAAATCGTTAGATTATTGAAGCAACTTACAACCTATCGAATATGGCAAAAGCATAACGAATATCTTTCTCAACATTTTTGGAAAGAAAGAACCTTTTGGAGTGATGGATATTTTTCTTGTAGTATTGGAAATGTAAGCAAAGAGATTATCCAAAAATATATTCAAGAACAAGGTCATTAGAGCTTACATCCCCTAGGCTAAAGCCATAGGGGTTTTACGCCATTTCCTATAAATAACCCCCTTCCTTATTTTCAATGGAAAAGGGGAAATCTGCTTGAACATTAAAATTCATAAATTCTTTTTTACATGTTGATCTAGGTCCGAAACAGGCAAAAGAACTAGCAGCTTCTTGCTAGCATTCTTATACATAAAATAAATCCGGTCGAATGAAAAAACGATTCAACCGGAAGTTAGTTTTTCAATAATTTCTGAATATCTTGTTCAAAATCAATCGGTTCGTCCCATGGTTCATATCTATTCACGACTTGGCCGTTTTCACCAATTAAATATTTTGTAAAATTCCATTTAATATCGTTGCCAACCAGCCATTCAGGGTATTCATTCGCTAGTTTGATTTTTAATAGTTTTTCTGCCGTATTCGATTCATCAAATCCGCGGAACGGCGCCTCATTTTTCAAATATTCGAATAATGGATGAGCGTTTTTTCCGTTCACGTCGATTTTTGCAAACATCGGGAATGTAACGCCATAATTTAATTGGCAAAAAGAAGCTGCTTCATCGCTTGTTCCCGGCTCCTGTTGATCAAACTGGTTGCATGGAAATCCTAGTATTTCAAAACCTTGATCATGATATTTTTTATATAGCTTTTGCAGTTCTTCAAACTGGTATGTAAATCGACATTTACTAGCGGTGTTCACCACTAAGAGCACTTGACCTTTAAATTCTGCTAAAGAAACTTTTTCGCCGTTTGCTTTTTCTACTTCAAATTGATAAATAGACATGGGAAACACCTCTTTATCTATTATTAAGTTATAATTATTATAATATAAAAATATTATCACGCAAAAAAAATTGCTCTCAGTTACAAATTTGGAAACTTTTTTCCTGAATCAAAAAGAAGGTGAATGCCCGCCTATTTTTTCAATTTGAAGCATTGATGTTTTTAGAATGGCTGCCTTAGTCCTCCTTTACTATAAAAATTTGGGAGCTCTCGGCGGAATCCATTAATTTTTGAAAATATATATTTCCTAAATAACTCGAGCCTTCACAAGTATTGATTATTTTCCGGCGCTCGCATTTAAGTTGTAATTAGATACACTCACTAATTCCTTCATTCATTTCTTGTGTTAAAGTGATAAAGTAAGCAGGCAAAAGTTCTCCTTCAACCGTTCCATACTTATAAGTATTCAACCACTAGTGCCAGCTGGACTTTTTGTCCAATCTTTCCTTTCATCTTAAGCTCCCGCCTGCAGATCATCATAATCTTTGAGTTGGCTTGAATGGACAGTGAACAAATCCCATCTAACCAAAGAAGATTTGGAATTTTTCTTACTAATTCTGCCAATTTAATTGCGCCTCAAATCTTCCATATTAGAAAAATGATTCCGGACAACTGGCGTGACTTTTTCTTATTTTCAATGTTGTCAAGGCGTAGTGATCATAAATTATTGCCGGCAAGCAAACTGCTGTTAAGAGAAAGAATTAAAAAGCCAAAAAAACCGGGCAAAAAATGGGTGCCCGGTTTGCTGTCTTATTTACTTGTTTCACTTAAATCTTTCACAGTTTATCCATTTAAGCTGCAAAAAATCTTTTATGTATATGTTTCATTCACTAAATCTATTCAGCCTCATTTTTCCCTCCTATTGAAAAAAGTCGGATGAATAGCCAATGATGAATGGAAAATATCAAAATTTTTATTCACTTGCAATCTTTATTTCGGTATTCAATCCAATTTCAGGGATATCTTTATTTTCCAAGTACAAAGTGCCCGGCAGTTCCGGTGTTGTCGATCCGTCAAAGCGCAAAGTAATATGCCCCAATGTTGTTAAGTTTCTTTGCACAGCATCGCCGACAGACGTGATTTCAAATTTTTCATTATTAATATAAAGCTTCTGTCCAGCTTGAATTACTCCTTCCGCCTTTACGACATCAATGACATAACAAAAATCTTTCAGATCCTGTGGAGCTTCATTACCAAATAAAATAATCATTTTCTCTTTCAAAAAATGATCGGCCATTGTTCCGATTCCTTTTATTTTATTCTTATAAATGATTGTCATAAAGTCGGCACAAACCTGTTACGGTTGTGCCTTCCCTCCCATATGTCAGATTTTTACAAAACTCATGATGTTATAATTACAAATTTACGAATCATAAAGTCCGAAGCTTGCCAGCCAAGCGACAAACACCCTTGGAACCCCGATTAAGA
Organism: Aeribacillus sp. FSL M8-0235; assembly: GCF_038000355.1. Classification (NCBI taxonomy): domain Bacteria; kingdom Bacillati; phylum Bacillota; class Bacilli; order Caryophanales; family Bacillaceae; genus Aeribacillus; species Aeribacillus sp. FSL M8-0235. The sequence goes on from NZ_JBBOBW010000001.1 coordinate 3,463,573, forward strand.
ATCTTGAATAAAGGACGGACGGTACACCGACCTCTACTGTTTCAGGTTCCGCTTCTGCAAGTCCCAAACCTACAGGTATAAAGTCACAGGCGTTTTGCGTATTGATGGCAAACAATGCTGGCAGCGCCAAGTTTGGCGGGATATTCCCTTTGCCAATTTCCACTCCAATCAGCGTCCCGATAATCTGAGCGATTACTGCTCCAGGTCCAAGCAAAGGTGATAAAAATGGCAATGAACAGATAAACCCGATTAAGAGCAATCCCCATATATCGCCAGCCAGCGGCGACATGATCTTAGCAAATACGTTTCCGATTCCTGAACCTTGAATAATTCCAATCAGCAATGATACAAAAGCCATGAACGGAATAATCGTGTTAATCATTGTTTGCACTGCTTCACGTCCTGCTTGATAGAACGTGCTAATGACTTTTCCTGCGCCAAGTCCAATTTTCGTTAATAAGTTTTTATTGGAGCTTGCTGCCATTGTTTCAGAAATCTTTTTATCACTGCTATATTTAAACTCTCTTTCAGGTTTTTCTTCCGGAATTTTTTCTTCAGCCGGAGCCGCCTCTCTAGCACTCTCTTCAACGGGCTGAATTTGATCCAACCCCACATCTGAAACGTAAATATCTTCCGTAATATATTGGGCCAACGGTCCGCTTTTTCCTGTTGGCATAATATTGACAGTTGGAATGCGTTTTTGCGGATAGATGCCGCAGCGTAATGTACCGCCGCAATCAATAATTGCAAGCGCAATCTCTTCATCCGGTACTGATGTTTTAAAACCGTTGACCGGCTCGGCACCTGTCAGTTCAGCAATTTTGTCTACAATTTCAGGCTTTGCTCCTCCGGTAATATAAACAATTTTATTTCTTTTTTCCGTCGGTGTAATGATGAGCGGTCCGCCAAAACCGCCGCTGCCCTTCACAATTTTTATCGACCGATATTTAGCCATTTCCCATTCCTCCTCCTTTTCTAACGATGATGTAACGTTACTTCTGTTTTCAATTTAATATTTTGCTGTTTTTCTACTATTCTTGTTGTAAAATCTGTAATCCAGCCTGCGAAGAAGTTCATCACGAGACCGACAAGGAAATAACGGACAGCCAATTCTGCAGTGCTCAAACCTAGTTTCTCAATTCCAGCCGCAATACCGAGCCAAATAAATAATTCCCCTGGGTTTATATGTGGAAATAAACCGTTGCTGGTATGGCAAAAATATGCACCTGAAGCGAAATAGCTCGGTTTATATCTTTCCGGCAAAAAACGTCCTAATGACAACGCCATTGGATTCCCTAGCATAAATGAACCGACAAGCGGCAAGACTAAATATCTTAACAACGGGTTTTTAGAAGATGCCATCGCAAGTTTATTGACCCGCTTTTCTCCAATAAGCTGAATGAATGTATTCATACAAACCATCAATAGCAACACAAGCGGAACAATGCTTTGCATCCACGAAATAAATGTTTCTGCGCCAGTTTTAAACAAATTCATAAAACCTTCAGCAATCGTAACAATAATATCCACGTTCCTCACCTCTTCATGATTTTTTTACCGAAACAATGTTTTCTGCCTGCATCATGATTCGTTTAAAGATACTCGGCTTTTCGGGAATTTCCCCGCCGCTCATAATAATCTTATAATTGCTGACCGCATCCAAAATAGCTGATTTCAATAGCTTGTTGCAATGAGCCATATCGGCTTCTCCAAGCGTTTTTATATTTTTGCCCGTAAAGCCTTTCAATTCCCGAACTTTCGCTAAAACTGTAACCCCTTGTATTTTCATTGCTTTCAGAATCTTCCCGCTGTCGGAAACGGCAAATAATACAATGGTGCCCGCCCGAATTCTGCCGGGGCGCTTTCCGATTGCCACTTTTCCAATCTTTCGCAGCTCTATATACGCTTTGGCAAAATGTTTAATTTGAAAATAACCTAATGCCAATTGCACGATAAATGCTCCTGCTATAAAAAGCATAATGATGATCAATTGCATCCTATCACATCCCTAAGATTGATGATGAACTGCTCGCTTGTTCGAGGCATTTTGTAAAATCTTCGTAGCTGGCTGCACCGGCCAATTCCTCTACCTGTTTCTGATCAGAGGCGATTTTGATGATTTCATCGTAAATTTTAATCAGGAGGCTTGCATCATTATCGGCTTTTTCCGGTATTCCCAACAGAAAGACAAGCTTGATTTCCTTCCCGTCAACCACTGCTTTTTCAGGAAAAACACCGATCGCCATTTCAATCTGATTGGACTTGTAGTTAACTGTATGCGGCAAGGATATATACCGGTCAAAAACCATTGATCCTTTCTCTTCCCTTTCTCTCAGCCTCTCTTTAAACCCTTCGTCCAAATAGCCTTTCTTGACTAAAACGTCGATCATATCATTCACATTTTCGTGGTAGCCTTTATTTGTATCTAAGACGAAGAATTTATCTTTGTTGAGTAAAAGTTTTAAAATTGAACGGTGATTGCCAAAATCTTTCATTTTAAATTTTTTCCGATAGGTCATCTTTTCAATTTGCCTAGAAACACTCGCTTCGTCAAAGATTTCGTTAATTATGATGACAGGTGGATCAATTGCAAAATGAAGCTTTACTGTTGAAAAGACCATATCGTATTGATTCAAAAGCTCTTTTGAAATTTCAATTTCAGAGTAAATATCAATTTGAGTATTTGGATTTAATATGCGCTGCAGTTGAATAGAGACTAATTTGGCAGATCCCCGCCCGGTTCCGCAAATGACTGCAACTTTTTTTAATGCTCTCGTTATTTCATCATGTTGGGCAATGAATACTCCGAAATACAAGGATAGGTAGCCAAGCTCATCTTCAGGAACCTTCAGTCCATACTCTTTCTCAATTACTTGCCCGGCAATTTCGGCCAATTTAAAGGCGACAGGATACTTCTCCTTCACATCAGCCAGCTGCGGATTTTTCAAACGCACATCAAACATCAAGCGATTCAGCATAAAGGTTAAATGATACAGAATATCTTTAAAAAATGTTTCATTTTCGAAAATAATGCTTTTATCAAACCCTACTTGTTCGATTATTAAGTCCAAGAGACGTTTAATATCATCGGAAATTTTAATATCTGCAATTGTTCGAATGTTTGTCGGCGTTCTTCTTCCCGCGATCGGCAATGTTATAAACAGTATTTCAGGTTGTGAAATTTCAACCGGCAAATGCCGTTCGATTACGGAAACGATTTCTGAAGCAATCGAATAGTCCTGTGTATTTAATAGTTTGTTATATTTTTCATCCAATTCCGTAAGAGGATGATTTTTTATAAAACGATCCAACATGACAATAATAAATTGCATTAACTTTTTTTGGGTGGTAGACTCTAAATTGTAGTGATTGGCAATCTTCATTATTTCTTCTTTAATATCTTCATCCAGCGGGTAATCCCCGTATAAATAGTCATAGACGTTATCTAATATAAAAAAACGGATATCCAGTTCATTTCCTTTTAGGCTCATCCCGCTGTTCGGTTTTCCATGAATGGCTAAATTGTAAGATTCCAACGCTACGGCAGCTTTTTTTATTTCATTTACAAGAGTTGTTCTCCCCAGATTCATGTCAAAAGCGAGCTCATCCAGCGTATTCCTTCCTTTGCTGTTGATTAATCGATCAATGATAAAAGCGATACGCCTTTGTGATGAATCCAGCATGTTTTTCTTCTTAGAAACGGTTTCAATGAAATCATCAAACATATGGCCATCTTCAATAAACAAATGGTAGCCTTTTCCCTTTTCGTTTTTGATGGCTGCAATCCCATTCAGTTCACTGTTAAGTAGCTTAATATAATTGCGGATTGTTCTCGTGCTGACTCCCAATGAGTTGGCAAGATAATCCAAAGAACAATAGGATTTTTTTTGAAACGTTTCTAGCATTTGAACAACACGGCCATCAATTGTAAAATCCAACAATATTCACCACCTTTTACGTAAAAATAAAGTGACATAGTTTCGTCTATCAGTCAAAGGTAGTGATTGGAATTTTGTGATATTTCGTTATAGGACCTTTTTTTAGGCTGCTGTGATCTTAACCGCGGGATTTGCCTCCAGAAATATTAACTGTCGTACCAGTAATATAACTTGCACGGTCTGAAGCCAAGTAAGAAACTAAATCGGCTATTTCCTTTAGTTTACCCGGACGCCCAAGAGGAATGGAATTGCTGTAATCCGTTGACAATTGATCAACTGTGACTCCTCGAGTATAGGCAAGCGCTTCATTATAAGCATCTGACGTCAAGCCTGTCGGTTCGTTGATGCCAGGCGCCACCGCAACAACCCGGATATTGTATTTGCCGAGTTCTTTTGCCCACGAACGAGTGAAAGCTATTAATGCTCCCTTTGTCGCGGCATAGCAGCTTTGTCCAGATGATCCTTCCTGTCCGGCTTCGGAAGCAATATTGATAATAACTCCTTTATTTTGCTTAATCATTTCTCTGGCAGACGCCTGTGCACAAAGGTAAGGACCTTTTTGATTGACAGCTACCATAAAGTCAAAATCTTTCTCATTCAACTCGTATTCAGGTTTTTCACCTTTGACATCGACTAACAGTCTTGGCAGGTTGACTCCGGCATTATTTACTAAAATATCGACTGAGCCGAATAATTTCACGGTTTCGGCCACCATTTTGTCAACGCTTTCTTTTTTTGTAACGTCACATTTTAGAAAATAAGAACCATTATCTTGCGGTCCTTCTTCTCCATTTAAATCGGCTACAACAACTTTTGCCCCATTTCGGATCAGTTCGTTTGTGATATGTAATCCGATCCCGGAAGCGCCGCCTGTTACAATCGCCACCTTTCCTTCTAATTCAAGCCATGAGTCACTCATTACGATCTCCTCCTTTTGATCTAGTCTCTGCTCATTAGATGCTTTTAGTGTAAAATGTTTTAACCTTTTATTTAATACACAGTTTTTCACTTAAAATTGAAAAGTGGTGTATGAGCGGACAAAACGGTGGAAACAGATTGGAGTTGTAGAAATGAAAGAAAGTCTTACCTGCTTTCAAGGGTGGCTATAAGCCAAAAGACATATAAAAGTACGGAGTAACGAGAAAAAGACGTTCAACGTTCCAGAGGAAATACCGTAATGAACGCAAGCGCACGACGTAACGAAGCGATATTCGTTCATGAAAGCAAAATGGTGTAAACCGCACGCTTTCAGCAGCTGATAAATATATGAATGAATCGTACTGTTTTATTTTTATTGCATGAATTTTAGACTACAGGAAATCTATCATTTATTAACGAAAAAATAATCTTTCTTATCAAATGAAGGATTAGACTATAAATCCCTAATTTTTAGTCAAAAAACGATGCAAAACTTATCATTTCAAAGGCAATGGGTGTTGAACCACGATTGTATTCCTCCTTGTATTCACTAACGGGAAGCAGTCTTCATGTTTTCATTTTTACACTATCAAATGTGTGGACTGAATTTGCAAGATTTAATGCTTTTGAATTACTCTAATTTGCTGATTTTTATTTACATAATATTACAAAAAAGTTTATTATGGCATCATACGTAAGGGAATGAGACAAGCTTAATTACTTGTGAGCGGCAAAATAGACTTATAGGAATATTAAGTGAGGTCATCATTTATATACCTATTAATGCCCAATTAGAAATTAGACTAGTTTTAAATGAATATAGATTCAGGAGTGAAAAGATTGCGTAACATCATTTTATTATTCATTATGGTTTTTTTGGTTGACTGCAATAATGTAAATGAATTAAAGAAAGATGAGAAAACTGCAAGTTACAGAAATTTTGAGCTGAAATTAAAAATCCCCAAAGTGGTTAAAAAACAAACAAGAATTTGATATCATTACAGCTTTTAAAAATAACGGAGCTGAAACAACTTTATTTCATAGAAAACCAATAATAGAATCATTCATTATAAAGGATAAGCGAGGTGAAGTAATTTATTCAAAAGATTAAACCTCAAACAGAGTTTTATATAAAGACGAAATCAAGCCTAATCAAAAATTTGAGGAGAAATTTCATATAGCTATAGATAAAACGGGAACATATTATGTAGCAGTCAACACTTCCAAATTATCTGAGAGCGAGGATGTTGAAGGCAAAAGATTTTCCATGAAGAACATAAAAATAAATGTTGAACAACAACATATAAGCAATCTTACAAATTAAACCCGGCTTTTATTATGATCCCTCTTGTGCAGACAGTTAGGAAAAAGTTTAACCTTCGTTTTCTGCAAGAAAAAAATACAGAGTGTTGCAGTATATCTTTATCAAAATTTTGAATAAATGTATATGTGATCTATCCATCAAGGGCTTGGCGTGAATCCTCTGTAGCCATGATTCTTTAGTCAAGCGCCAGCTTCAACAGTTTTGGCAAAACCAAAAAAGGTTATCATGCAAGCTCCGACAAGAAATGAAATTGCAAGAGGAGCAAGTTTTGGCAAAACCAAAAAAGGTTATCATGCAAGCTCCGACAAGAAATGAAATTGCAAGAGGAGCAAGTTTTGGCAAAACCAAAAAAGGTTATCATGGCTCCTCTTCCATGTAAAGCCCCATTGCATATCACTGCATAAGGATTTTGCAATTCTCTGCACTTTTATTTTGCAAAAAACACCTAACCTGTCTCACAGAGGGATTTTTCACGGAAATAAAAGGATAAATATACTGATGAGTTTCAATGATGGTTGTTTAGGAATCTTAAACAGGAACGACGTTTAGCTAAAAAATTTCTTGAAATATTCGTCAGTAGGTTAAAAAATGCGAAACCTCAAAAAAGATTGATCAAAAGCATTTGCAGACCAGAGGAAACTTTTATCGTACTGCCTGAAGGCCACATTTCGTATAGCCTTTTTAAACATCTACTCTACTATCGGAAATGACAAAATAACCGATGTTCCTTGCCCTTCTTCACTTTCAATTTTCATCGTCCCGTTATGTAAAGCAACAATTTGTTTGACGATGGAAAGCCCGAGGCCTGTTCCCCCTGTTTCTCTTGAACGCGATTTATCTGTCCGGTAAAAACGTTCCCCTATACGATCCAATTCTTTTTTCGGTATGCCTATTCCATTATCCCGAACGATAACAACAGCCCGCTTCTCTTTCTGATACAATGCAATGTTGATCATCCCGTTTTCGAAGGAATACTTAATGGCATTGTCAATCACATTACAAAAAACTTGATGCAGCCGGTTCATATCTCCCATAATGATGATTTCATCATCTAAATCTGTTTTGATGGATATATTCCTTTTCTTCAGCGCAGGCGCAAACAGTTCTAATGAATCAAGAATCAATTGGGAAAAGGCGATCGGCTCTGCTTCAAGAGTCATATCTTTGTTTTCCAGCTCATTTAATTGTAATAAGTCGTTTATGAGCTTCTGCATTCGCGTTGTTTCTTTATTGATGAGCAGAAGATGATTTTTCGCCTCTTCTTTTGATGAATAAGCTTCATCCAGCAAGATTTGCGTGTATCCTCCAATATATGTGAGAGGGGTTCTTAATTCATGAGCCACGTTGGATAAAAATTCTTTCTTGCGCTCGTCTTGTTTTTCAAGAGATTCCGTCATTTTGTTGAAGGCGCTCGCCAATTCTCCTATATCATCTGACGTTTGGATAGGAACTCTTTTAGAAAAATTTCCGCGGCTGATCTCTTTTGCAATCGTTTGAATAGTTCGCAGCGAACGAAAGATCGAATGAATTGAGTACGTGATAACAAAATAGATCAATACGAAAAAGATTAAACCGAACAAGATTAAAATCGGAATGCCTTTACTAAAAACCTCTGGTATTTCGGCTAAAGGAATATAAATATATATAAAACCTATTAAGTTCTGTTCGTGGGTTAGCGGGAATATTGCTCCGACAATCTTTCGATCCAATTCATGAACATAGCCCTCTTTAACTACGTATTGCCCGGATGAGAGCTTTTTCTCATCTTCTTGACTGATCAGATGTTTGTAATCAATTTGATACGGAAAATGTTGATGAAGCTCATCTAATTGATCAACAGCTATTACTTCATAAGGTGAAATGAGATTATACCATTCAATTTTTTCTTTAATATCTTCACTAAGCGAGCCGTAATGAAAGTGAGCAGCTGTCTGCTTTCCTTCAAAAATAAGCCGCTCTTTCACACTGCGAATGTAAAGCTCTTTATATAGGAAGTGAATGAACAGAAAAGAAAACAAGATGGAAAAAATAATGCTGATGAAAAAGAGCAGCAATACTTTTTGACTAACTGAAAAATGTTTTATTTTTTTCAAGACGGCACCTCAAACTTGTAACCGATTCCCCAAACGGTTTGAATTAGATGGCTGTGCTCCTTTAATTTTAGACGAATCGTTTTAATATGAGTATCAACGGTTCGTTCACTTCCTGCATAATCGGAATCCCATATTTGGTCAAGCAATTGACCACGTGTAAATACTTTTCCTTTATTTTTGGCTAAAAGGAATAATAGATCAAATTCTTTTTGTGTGAGCGCAAGCCTGCGGCCTTCAACAGTGGCAATCCGGCCTTGAAGATCAAATTGCAACGGTCCAATAGCTGCTATTTTTACATCGCTTGCAATTCGATGTGTTCTGCGAAAAATCACTTCCATACGCGCCAAAAGCTCTGAAGGATGAAAAGGTTTTACTATATAGTCATCTCCCCCAATCTTTAAACCTTTCACCTTATCTTCCTCATTCCCTTTTGCCGTTAAAAAAATGACTGGAGAATCAATTTGAAGATATTGCCGCATTTCCTCGACTAAAGTAAAACCATCAATGTAAGGCATCATGACATCAACGATCAGCATATCCGGGTTTTCCTTTTTTAATCTTTCAAGTGCTTCAAACCCGTCTTTTGCTTCCAAACATATATATCCTTCTCTTGTCAAATACGTTCTAATCAGCTTTCGCATCTTTTCTTCATCATCAACGATTAACACCTTTAAAGACATCAGCCACTTGACACCTTCTCTCAACTTAGTTAAATGAATTTTCTAATTTATTAATTATAACCAGAAATTATGAAATTTGTTTGAAGTTTTTCATAAATTTGTCCTAGTAAGCTCCGAGCGATAGAAAGGCAAGCAAATGTTTCACATGACTGTCCATCATGTTTAGACCTCCTGCGATTGGATTTGACAAATTGCCAATTTTAAAAGCAAAGGTCAGTAAATGAATGTAAGAAAGGAAACAAATGTAAAAAAATATCCAAATAGGCTTCATAGTTTTCACACAATTATACGCTAACCTTCAATTAGAACAATGACACTGAAAAAAGGATTCCGTCATGAAAAAATTATGGTATTTAATCGTTTTTTTGATGCTTTTTTGGACACATCCATCCAGCATCCATGCCGAAAGCACATTGCAATATCTGATTGATCAAGCTCCAGAGCACTCAATCGTGAGAATACCGAGAGGCGTTTATCATGAATCAATTGTGCTCTCAAAACCTGTTACGTTACAAGGAAATGGACAAGTAACCATTCAATCCTGCCGTAAAGAACCCGTCATCTCCATCAAAGGTCAACGCGTTTCAGTAAAAAACGTAACGGTCATTCAATGCAGCCAAGAGAAAAACGCTGCCGCTATACAAGTATCAGGAAATCATCACCGAATTGAACACGTTCATATTCGTACAAAGGGGATCGGGTTAAAGCTTGAACACGCCTATCACACCGTCATCACACAAAGCTCGATAAAAGGTGAAAAACAACATAACGGGATTGATTTATGGAAGTCAGAACAAAATGTCATTGAAAAAGTCAGAATCGAAAAAGTGAGAGATGGGATTTATATGGAGCAAAGCGATTATACAACGGCCGTCCAAAACCTCATCCAGCAATCAAATTACGGCATACACATTATGTATTCTGACCACATAACAATTCAAAAAAACATTTCCAAAAATAACGTGGCAGGAGCGATGGTCATGGAAACAAAGGGTGGAAAAATCGAAAATAATGAATTCATTTTTAACAACCGCAATGTTCATGCTCAGGGGATTCTTTTATTTGATGCGACAGAGACAAAGGTGGTTCGCAATAATATTTCTTATAATCGAGTTGGTATTTTGGCCGAAAGCGCCTCCAATAACCTTATTTTATCCAATGAAGTGCGTGGGAATTTTATTGGCATTCAATTCAAAGAGGCGAACGGAAACATCGTTTCAAACAATACGTTTATTAGCAATGTAAATGAAGCTCAAGCTTTGAGCAGCTCGGACAATGAAGTGAAAAGGAATTATTGGGACGCCTCTCTAAAGCTTGATGCCGATGGATCCGGTTATAGCGACATACCTTATAAAACGAATCCGTTCTTTTTAAGTTTGACGAAGGATATTCCAGAATACCAGCTGTTTTTCCATTCACCAGGCATGGTTGTATTGCAAAAATTATGGAAAAGTCCAGACAATGAAGCGATGACGGATGACTCGCCGCTTATGACAGCTCCAATACAAGATGAATCAAAGTCATCTTCTGGAGTGATCATTGTTTTCAGTCTTCTCTTGTTTTTAGGAAGCATTACTTTATGGAGGATAGGGAGGAAAAAAGAGGATGCGTAAAATGTATTTCATTTTCATGTTATGCGCTCTACTGATTATCACTGCTGCGTGCGGAAAAAAGGAAGTGTCGCCAAGAGCCATTGATGAAAAAAACGATAAATGCGCTCAATGTAACATGGCTGTAATGGATAATCAGTTTGCAACACAGCTTATTTTAAAAAATGGCAAAACATTCATTTTTGATGATATCGGATGTATGTATAAATGGAAAAGCGAAAATAAAAATGAAAACATCGAAGCGGAATTCGTCAGAGATTATCATTCGAAAGAATGGGTTGAATCTGATAAAGCAACCTACGTGTATGATCAATCGATACGGACGCCAATGGCCTACAACGTCATTTCTTTCCAAGATAAAAAAGATGCTGAAGCCTTCATATCAAAAAATAGCGGAAAAATATTAAACTTCGATCAATTGCAAGATCATAAATGGAAAATGAATAAAGAAATGATGGAAAAGAATATGCAGGATGGTCATACGGATATGAATGGCGACAGCCACATGGATGAGGGCAATGATCATTCACATGAATGAAGGGCAAATTTATAAGTGCCCTTTTTTTACAGTGGGAGGAATTATGCGGAACATATGGAAAGCCGAATGGCGTTTGACAATCAGGCAGCGTTCTTCTTACACGTTTGTGTTTCTATGGATTTTCGTTTTATCATTACTATTTTTGTTAGAGCGGAATAACCCTGCTCTCACAGGCTATACAAACATGACAGGCACAATCGCCAACATTGTGCTGTACATCGTACCACTGTTTATGCTGGTGGCTGGATCGTTTTCCATCGCGAATGAAATGGAAAATGCCCAGTGGAGTCTTTTATGCACGTATCCGTTGCCGACTATTGCCTATTGGGTTGGGAAGCTTTGCGGGCAATTGACCGCACAATCTGCCATCTTCAGCTTAAGCTTCAGTTTGAGCCTTTTGGTCGGCACTTTATTGGGAAGTTCATTATCTTTGAAATGGGTGCTCATTTTATATATTTTTTCTATCTCGCTAATATGGTTTTTTCTCGTCATCGGCTTGACCATTGGCTCGTTTTCAGAAACGAGATGGCAAGCTCTCATACTTTCGGTCGGCGTGTGGTTCTTTCTTATCATGATATGGCCGACTGCAGTCATTTCCGTTTTGAGCTTTGTCCCTTATCCGATGATAGCTCCGCTTTTAAAGGCATCTTTATTCTGTAATCCGGCGGAATTGCTCCGTATAGTATTTGTTGTTCAGCTTGACGGCGGAGCTGTTTTTGGACAATCATACGACGAGCTCATCTCTTTTATGCAAACAAAAGCGTTATGGGTGCTGTTCGTCTGTTATATGTTCATCTTTTCAAGCATCATGCTTGCATTTTCCGTCTGGAAGCTTGAAAGGAAGAAAAGACAATGACAACATTACAAGTCTCCGACGTTTCAAAAAAATATAAAACAAAAGTTGTGCTTTCTTCCATGTCACTGGAAGCAAAAAAAGGGGAATGCATCGTATTATGCGGCGGAAACGGAGCCGGAAAAAGCACGCTTCTTCGCATTTTGGCGGGTATTTCAAATCCGTCCTCCGGGGACATTGTTTTAAACAATATCAGTCTAATTAAAAACAGAAAAAACTATATCGAGCAGATCGGCTACATGCCTGATGATTTTCATGCTCAGCAATTCATGACGCTTCAAGAATTTTTATCATTTTATGCCAAACTGCGGAAAAAAGATCAATCATCTGTACAAGACATTTTAAAAAAAATAGGTTTGGAAGAATTTAAAAGAGAACTAGTGAAAAATGTATCAAAAGGAATGAGGCAAAGACTATTATTAGGACAAGCATTGTTAGGAAATCCAAAACTGCTCTTGTTAGATGAACCAACAAATGGTTTAGACCCATTTTGGATTGATCAGTTTGTCAATTTGATAAAAGAACAAAAGATGAAAGGCACAATCATCATTTTTTCCACTCATATGATGGATGTTGCCGCAGAAGCAGGCGATCAAATTCTGTTTATAAAGGAAGGCTCTATTATTGACCATATGAAAAATACGATTCACAAGGAAAAAACCGCATTGCAATTGTTGAGGTTATATCGACATGATCTATAAAAGTTTTGTCATTGCTTAAAAAAAGGGTGAAAAAAATGGAATTTGAAAGAATAGATGCAGTAGCAAAGGATTCAAAAGCATTCACTGATAAACAAACGAAAGCTTCTTTATATAAAACAGTCTGGAGATGGCATTTTTACGCAGGGATTTTTTTCGCACCGTTGATTATTTTTTTGTCTATTACCGGAGGAATTTACCTGTTTAAACCGCAAATTGAAAATTACATGTACCATGATCTTTATTACGTCCAACAAGGTCAGCAAAAAATTTCATCTACAGAACAGATTCATGAAGTGAAAAAGAATTATCCACATGCAAAAATTACAGGTTTTACACCTTCCTTTGCACCGGACAGATCATCTGAGGTTGAAATAATGGTGAACGGGGAAAGTATATCTGTGTTTGTCAATCCATACAACGGCGACATTATTGGAAAGTTAAATGAGAATGCACGCTTCATGGCATGGGTGAAAGATTTGCATAACGGTGAATTATGGGGCGGCACCATTGGAAACTGGTTAGTAGAGCTCTCCGCTTGCTGGTTCATTATCCTAATTATTACTGGTGTTTACTTATGGTGGCCGCGAAATAGAAAATCTCTTTTTGGGACATTGATTCCGCGAATAAACCTGAGTAAAAGAAACCGCACGTTTTGGCGCGATATGCATGCCGTTACAGCAATCTGGCTTTCTCTTTTTATCGTCGTACAATTGTTTTCTGGACTCATGTGGTCCGGTGTTTGGGGAAGCATGGCACATCGTATCGTTGATCCCATTTCCGGAAACCCGGAAGGAGATCAACCATGGGAAAAATATGCATTTCCTAAATCAACAATTCCAACAAAAGAAATAGCAGATGTTCCTTGGGCAGCTGAAAACTTACCTGTGCCCGAATCAAGTCCCAATGGGGTGAAAACAATTTCTGTTGATAAAGTTATGCAAATTGCAGAAAAAAACAACGTCCAACCGGGATATAGAATTGCATTTCCTGATGGAGAAACCGGTGTATATACGATCTTTTTAGATCCTGCTGACGTCTATCCTAACCGCCCACTGCCTTGGGCACAACAAACGCTGCATATAGATCAATACAGCGGAAAAGTTTTAGCTAAATTTGCATGGAGTGACTATGGTGCATTGGGAAAATTAATTTCACTAGGCATTGCATTTCATCAAGGAGAATTTGGATTCATTAGCCAGCTGTTCATGCTTGCATTAACTATTGGCATTATAATGATTGTTGTAAGTAGCGTTATAATGTGGTGGAAGCGAAAACCGAAAGGCAAATTGGGTGCTCCGGCTTTGCCAGAAAACTTTAAAATGTTAAAGGGAGTAGCCGTCATTGTCATTGTTCTAGGTCTTTTCTTCCCATTAGTAGGCGCGTCACTATTGATAGTGTGGGTTTTGGATTATTTCGTCATTAAAAGAATTCCCATTGCGAAACAGTGGATCGGGTAGAAAGCTAAATGGGAGTATCACACGAATAATGAATAAATTGTTATCAACCATTTACTGGCACCAGAGCCAATAAATCATTTCGCCTGTCAGCTCATCGATTGCATACGTCTGATTCCGTGAATCCCCGTCAAGGGAGGAAAGTTTTCAAGTTCGTGCGCGCTGGCAGGCGCCTTCAATGTTGGCACATGCTTTGCAGCAGCTACCCACTCTCCCATTTTACTGGAATAACAAGTATAACTCCTCTATCTCGTCCACAAAATTCAGGTAACTTCCTTTTTACAAAATTGACCTGAACAGCTGGCAATAGTTAGTCATGTAATGAGAGTCTCGTTCCTTCCCGCTTAAAAGGAGTTGGAGGATAGTTTCTTTTTCAGTTCATCTAGCTCTTCTTCAGTTAATTTCGTAACTGACATAATAACTTCCTGTTCTAGCCCTGAACGAAGCATGTCTATGGCTTCCTGTCGAACTCCTTCTTCCCGGCCCTGATTCAACCCTTTTTTCAATCCTTCTTCCATTCCCTTTTTCAGCCCTTCCTCCCATCCTGCTCGCCGTTCGCCTTGAAGGTTTGACAATTGGTCCCGCAGCCATTTCAAACGCATTTCGTATTCATAACGGTTTACCGGGTTGACGCTTAAGCTTTCCCATTCTTCCAGCGCTTCACGAATTTCCTGCTCATTCATCGCAAACACCTCCAGTTTCGATTTTTCACTTTTCGCCATCCACTGGAGACATGAAAAAAAATTTAGTTCATACCTCATTTCACATAAAATGAACTATTCTACTCATTGTCAAAAAAGTCATTCATCCAATAGTTTCTTCTTCAGCTCATCGAGCTCTTCTTCAGTTATTTTTGTAACCGACATAATAACTTCCTCTTCTAGCCCTGAACGAAGCATTTCTATAGCTACCTGTCGAACGCCTTCTTCCCGGCCCTGCTTCAACCCTTCCTCCCATCCTGCCCGCCGTTCGCCTTGAAGGTTTGACAATTGGTCCCGCAGCCATTTCAAACGCATTTCATATTCATAACGGTTTACCGGGTTGACGCTTAAGCTTTCCCATTCTTCCAGCGCTTCACGAATTTCCTGCTCATTCATCGCAAACACCTCCAGTTCACTGAGCATAAACTCATCGATTTTCCCCTTTTTGGCGTCTACTGCTGACAGCATCATCAGCCACGGATACTCTGGCAATCGTTTTATTTCTCTGTTATATTTCTTCCATTTTACCATAAACTGCTGTAAATCAATGACGTGAAATTCAAGGTGCGGACTCCAAAGAAAATGTTCTTCATCTTCTCGTATATGGAAAACCGTATGAAATCGCTCCGTTTCATGAGGAAAAAGCCGATAATTAAGGATGGTAATCATAAAGGTAGGGGGAAGCATGCTGTACGGCTGTCCTTTTGCTAATGACCGGGAGAAAACCCTCGCCCAGTAATACAAAATTCGTTCCGGTAAATCGTGCTGATTTACGATTTGAATTTCCACATTGATGCGCTCGCTTCGATCCGTCAGCACCAGTATATCAAGCCGGTTCATTTTTCCATCTTCTGTCTCTTTCGTCAGCTCTGTGCTTTCAAACTGAATATCGACAATGCGATCTGCCTCGCTCCGATGTAAAATCGCATTCAAAAAGGCAATGGTAAGCGACTTGCGGTTCGGGTTGCCGAACAGCTGCTTAAACATGAAATCTATCTTCAAATCGAGGTATTCTTTCATAGTGAAGATCGTCCTTTCGAGGGAGAATAAAAATAAGAGGAAAACATAAGAGGGGGAAAGATTAAAAATCGTAACAGCTAGGACAAGTATTAATATTCTTACCAAAAAGAACATATGTTCTGCAAATAATATAAAACTACCTATAAGAAATGTCAACCTAAAATTTCAAACTTATTAATAGGAATTTAAATAATGAAGTTTTTTACTAGATTTTTGAACGCTTCCAGCCGCTACAATTCAAAACAGCAGAGAAAGGCATTTTTTTCAGTTTTACTGTAAACGCTCAAGTAATGCTGTTAAAGCCTCACTGCATATCCATTGACCGTTCTGGCGGTCAATGGGACAGCATCTCAACCAAATCTTCCACCAAATGTCCTGAGTTTTGTGATGTATTTATTTAGATGAAGTTTGCAGCCAAACGATTTCACGACTTTTCCCGAACGTGAGCCATCTTCTTTTTTCATCATCTGTATCCGTATCATAACGGGCAGCATCCTCTTTATTTTGATTCTTTCACTAGACATATGGTTGATAGCCTTACTTGATTTTCAATACGGGTACAAGTCTCCTTCTTGCTAAACCAAATTTCATATCTCTCACCCTAGCATTCGGGTTTCATTCCCTCGATGAAAAAGAGGATGACAACGAAAAGTAATCAACGCAGCGGATTGGAGTGAAGCACCCCCTCTTATTTCTTCATAGTTCATCATTGGAAGTCATTAATCATCAAAGCATTGTAATCAAAGATTCTTCATGTTAGATTGTGTTTACAAACCAAATCCGACTAAATTTATAAATTTTATATTTGTCGACTGGACCACCTTAAAAGGGACCGTTCAGATTGCCTCTTTGGGAGACTATCCCATCATGCTGAGTTTTGAATTTAGCCGGTTATTGCCTACATTTCAATCAGTCTCCGATGGAGCATAACAATCGTTTTAAACGATGTT
Organism: Aeribacillus sp. FSL M8-0235; assembly: GCF_038000355.1. Classification (NCBI taxonomy): domain Bacteria; kingdom Bacillati; phylum Bacillota; class Bacilli; order Caryophanales; family Bacillaceae; genus Aeribacillus; species Aeribacillus sp. FSL M8-0235. The sequence goes on from NZ_JBBOBW010000001.1 coordinate 3,480,353, forward strand.
CAGCACAATCTTTTTTATTTCCGAATTAGCTTTTATACAGGAAGTCTTATACCAATCTCATAGCCTCCTTTCTTGATTTCATCAAAGTATGGAAATATATAAAAAAGGACACATTCCCATACTTTGAGGATTGTGTCCTCCGGTCATCCGGTCGGATATCATATAATACATATTAGTTTAGTCAGTTTTTTTGAAGAAATTTTATCATATGAAAATGAAAAGTAAACCACATGATGACCAATGATGAACAATGAAGATAAAAGAGGAAAAACATTTAGATTAAGAAAAAAACAGAAATGACGGAAACCTTCATCGTTCCGCTTGATACAGGTGTCCAAAAGTAATGCACTTCAATAAAAAAGACCTTGCCAGCCTCCTGAAATGTCCACCTTAAACCATATAGCGTAGGTAGAAAAAAATGCTGGCAAAGTCCAAGATTCATCGTCTTAAAGTTTTCGAATCCCATAAACTGAATAGCCGATACTAAAATTGTTCTAATGAGATTGATTGTCTTAAAGTTTCGAGCCCCTCTCGATCAATCAAATTTCAAAATGGTAGGGATTTATAGAAATCAGTCAAAAAATAGGCAGATAAAAATCAGAAGGTATAGCGGCATGATGTTTCTGATTGCTTGCCGAAGCTCTAAAAAATGAATGTAAATCGTATCAGACTGTCTGTTATTTTATCGAGTCTGGAGGAAGGAAAATCAGAAGAAGGAAGCAACCCCGCGAATTCCTGCTTCATCGATCTCCAGCCCGCTATCAGCAAGATCGTGCTTTGTCCGCTATCGCTTGGCTTATATAAGATCAACAAGCTTTTCCTGCTTCATTCTGTAAATGATGAATATCGTACTGATCGCGATCAATACAAGAAAGGTGCCGATTGTAAGCATAAGCGGATGAAGAATCGCAAACAGTTCGCCAACAAGGTATTTTAAAGTACAATAGCTTAGCAGCACAACGATCGGGACAAGCGAGCCGATCAATGTGATGTAGTTTTGTGCGATCCGTGAGAAAAATACTGAAAAGAGCGCCGCAACAATGGCAACAATATAAGTAGCAATCACCGTTGTGATGATATAGCCTTCAAATGTGAAGTCAAACCAAAAATGGTAAAAATTATAGAACGAATTGATGGAAAGCGGAAAAAAAGCTTGCGTACCATTCCCAAGATAGAAAAACCAAAAAATGACGATCTGCACAGTTGTGATCAATGCTGTGGCTGCTAAAGCAGCAAGAAGTTTTAAAGAAAACAAATTCCGACCGGTTTTCGTCGTGTATTGCAGACTGATCGCATTGTTTAGTCTGTCTGTAATATGAACGCGGCATGTTACCATGACAACGCTTATAATAATCAAAACCGTCCAAAATCGGGTGAGCTCATTGTAATTTTCATAGACAAGATATGGAAAAACAGAATTGACATCCTTGTTAGCCATGATTTGTTTTACACGTTCTTGCTGATCTTCATCGGTATAAGATTCAATATCCCTCCCTTTCGATTCATATTGTTCAATGATATTTTCGAATGCTTGCAGCTCCCAAAAAACATCTGCTTGATCAACAAACACGACTTTTTCATGAAAATCTGCATACTGTTTATTTGTTAAATCCAATTGTCGAAACTGTTCATATGTTGTAATGCCTAGTTTTTCCGCATCTTGTTGTGATTGCAAATAAGCATTGGCCTCGTCTTTTTTTTGCTTATACCAGTTTTTAAAATGTTGAAACTCTTTTTCGTCCATTTCATGCCCATATTTATTGATCATTTCTTTCGTAATCATAAACTCATCTTTTGCAGGCCGTCCATTAGGGAAATTTTCAAAATAAAAGCTTAAAAACAGCTTGTAAAACAGAAAACTGATGAACAAAATAAGCAGCAGCACCTTCCAATTGAACAATTTTCTTAGTTCGTATAAAAAAACTCTCAATATTCTTCCCCCTAATTTAATGGTTGCCGTTTAAATTTGTACATGCTGAAGAATCCTAATAGAATAAATATGACCGCCCACGCTGCTATCGTTACAGCTTCAAAATATGGAAACATCGTAAAAATGTTGTTTCCCATAAACCATACATGCGGATTCATAATTAAATAAAAAGGATTCACATGCATGATCAAGATAAATTTACTATTCAGTGAAACAACGCTTGGAAGCCATAAACTAACACCAGCGAACAGAGCAAATGTAAAGAAAACAAGATAGCTGTTTTTCAGCCATATAGATAAGCTGAAGGTGAGCAACATGTACAGCAGCTGGCTTAATAGTAAACAGCCGACAAATAAACAAACATACTGCAAGAATGATAGATTCCACCACGATATGTAAGGAAAAGGCGTTTCGCTATTAAAATAGCTGCTAATCGGCACAAACAGAAGATTAGAATAATCATAGACAGAAAAGTAAATGATCAATGTCGCTGCGATTAACAACATAACAGCACACACATTAGCGATTACACTTGCAGCAAGCTTGTCCCATAGCAAATTTCTCCCGCGTTTGCTCGTAAATGCAACAAAGAATGTACGGTGTTCAAACTCATAATTAGCTAACAATGCTGTGATTAAAACGACGAGGATCATTCCTTCAAAAGCGATCGCTCGGCCAAGCTTTTTAAATAACAGGGAGTGCATTTCATAGACTGATCCTAAATAAAAGAAATGGCGATGTTCACCGTTTTTCACTAGCTGCTGCAGCCGCTTTTCTAAAAGATTGGCTTGGTTCAGCACCGTTTCTTCTGCCTCCCCGCTTAATCCGTATTTCTTGATTTGTTGCCGGGCAAACTCTGTCGCATCCAGCTCGCTGTAAATATCATCGACGCTTTTAGCGGTTTCATAATATTGAGTGAACAAGTTGAGATTGAATAGCCTGTTTAATTCACGATCCGTAAGATGTTGGTACAGAAACGCTTCATGGCCTTTTATAAACTCATATGGAAACTGATACTGCTTCCCGCTTTTTGGATTCAGCTCATTCACCCATACCATTTCATGATCGATTTCTTTTTTCATACCTGCCAATGCTTCATCATCGATTTTCGTCCCGTATAGCTCAACTATGTTTTGTAAAACAGGTAAATTTTCCCGTTCATTTTTATGGTCGAAAATAATCAAACCATTCAACGCCACAAAAAATAATAGTAAAATGATAAAAATCGGCGACTTGACAACTTTTATTAATTCGTATTTGATCATTATGCCAGCGCTCCTTCTCCATATACATGAAGAAATACGTCCTCTAATGTCGGCTCAACACTTTTCCAATTTTCATTTGGCTGTTCGTCGCTAACAAACCGAAAGATCATCTGGCCATTTTCTTGCTTTTCCGAAATTGTTGCAAATCGCTTCCGAAAGATTTCTGCATCCTGAAAATCAGCTGCGGTCTCATAAATGCGGCCGGACAATAATTGGCATAATTCACGTATCGGCTTTTTATATAAAATCGTTTTATCTTTAATCATAATGATTTCATTGGCAATCGATTCGACATCAGACACAATATGCGTTGATAAAATAATGATCCGATCGTTTGCTAATTGGGTTAAAAGCTTGCGGAAACGGGCGCGTTCGGTCGGATCAAGACCTGCAGTGGGCTCATCAAGAATCAAAATCTTTGGATCGTTCAGCAATGCCTGGGCGATGCCGACCCGCTGAATCATCCCGCCGGAAAACTTCCTCATTTTTTTATGCATGACATCTTCAAGTCCAACGAGCTTTAAAAGCTCCGGTATTTTTTCTTTTGCTTCATGCTTTGAAATCCCTTTTAATGCTGAAAGGTAAAGCAAATATTTTGCAGGGGTGTAATGCTTGTAATATCCGAACTGCTGCGGCAAATAACCGAGAAGCTCGCGGTATTTGCTGCCGAGATGGATGATATTTTCTCCGTTGTAACGAATTTCTCCTTTTGTCGGAAAGATGAGTGTGACAAGCATTTTCATCAATGTTGTCTTCCCAGCGCCATTTGGAGCTAATAGTCCGTAAATTCCGTTGTCAAACTGTAAATGAACATTTTCAAGAGCAATAAAATTGCCGTAATATTTGGAAACATGGTCGACAATTAGCATCTTTACAAAACTCCTTTTATATTGGTTTTGACGAAAAACAGCTTAAGCTGATGAACATATATATACATCGCAGCCATCCCGATGATGATGTAAATAAAATACGGAACGTTTAACAAAAAGGCTTGATAAACATAGCTGTTCATGTAAGAAAGAAACAAGTTTGCGGCAATCCAGCTGATAAATAAAGCAATTTTCCCACTTTTTGTCGGTACATAAAGCAATACATACAAAAAAGCAGCAGCAAAAAGAAATAAAGATGCAACAGATAATAAAAAGGCAAAAGGAAAATGAATGGAAAACTCTGTTGCCAGCCAGAAAATGATGACTCCATTGGCGAGCATAGCGAAAATGCTGAACATGAACATACGGAATGCTGCTAATTGATACACATTGTATTTACAAGTCATTTCCACCTCAAACGCCGGCTTTTGCTTTTGGCAAATAAAAAAGAAAAAAACGATGACAAAATAAATAACAGGTGAAAAACAAAAGATGAATGTATATACATCCAAGGCTGTCCATGAAAAATATTCTGCTGTTGAAAGAACAAACATAGCAAAAACAGCGATAGTTAAAACAATCGTAAAAGCGATTTCCGTCAGATCACGAAAGACGTTGCGGAAACCGACTTCGCGATACATAGTGAACATATATTGCCAAAAGGAAGGCTTTTTGTTCATGCCTTTTGCAATAATCTTCTGAATTTCTTGTTTGATCTCCTTATCGCTAGGAAAAGGAATTTTTTCGTTATCAATGGCCATGGACATCCTCCTTTAACTGCTCATTGATTTTTCGCAATGTAGAATAATATTTCGTTTTTACGGTTGATTCTTTTATCTGGAGCTTTGCGGCAATCTCGGCAAATGTTTGGCCTGCAAAAATTTTCATTTGCACAATTCGTCGATTCTCATGATCAAATCGTTCAAGCAGGTTTAAAACCTGTTTTACCTCGTCCTTTTGTTCGATTGTAAAAAGCACATCATCACTTTCCCGCTGATCTGTTAACAAATTGACCGTTTTCTTCTGCTGTTTATATTCTTTCGAGCGATAGTAATCGATGATTCTCGCCTTTGCGATTTTATACAGCCATGTCCGGAACGCCGCTTTCCCCTCATAATGGTGAATGCCGCGCAGCATGCTGATGAAAATCTCCTGCGTCAAATCTTTCGCTAATTCTTGATCAAACGTTTGTTTAAATACGAACGCATAAATCTCTTTGTAATAATAAGAGATCAGCTTATTTGCCGCTTTTTCACTTGCCCGCTTCTGTATTGCTTTTATCCATTTCTTCTCTTGATCCATCGTGAAGCTTCACTTCCAATCCCAAAGCTCAAAACTTCTATCACTACCTATATATTCGCAAATAATAAATAAAAAGTTTTGCGAAAATCAAAAAAATTATTCAGCCTCTTTATCCAGATCCAGCCGCTAGCCTCTCGATTGTTCGGAGCTTTGCAGGCGACGCTTAACGACATATCCTTACTGATTGGACCGGTCTGCTTTATGCACACTAGCGAAAAAACGTTTCTTTCAGAACGGAAGCTTACATTACGAATAAGCGATTGTGATATAATGTGTATTCCGGCATGCAGATGAACGATATGTTTGCTTCAAAATACTGAAACGACTGCGGTTTAAAGGAAAAGCTGCTAAAAAGAATTATTAAAGTCTTCTTTATCTGGAAGCAGTAGTTTCATATTTTTTCAATTTTCCGGATAGACCCAATATATGTGCTTAAAAATCCCATAAAAGTCATTTAACATTTTGTTCCACATACATACAATTTAAATAGAGATTGTTACTAGAAAAAGGAGATCTTTATGAGCAAGATTTTATTATCGAATATGACGGTATATGCTGAAGAACGAGTTTTCAAAAATGGATATGTATTAATAGAAAATGGGAAAATTCTTGACGTTGGTCCTCAAGAAAAGCTGGCTGTTACAGACGAACGGGTTGAAAAAATTGAAAGCAAAAACAATTATGCAGTCATTCCTGGTTTTATCGATTTGCATATTCATGGAGCAGCAGGCGCTGATACGATGGATGGAACCGATGAGGCAATTCGCAAAATGGCAGCGGCACTCCCCCGGGAAGGAACGACGAGTTTTTTAGCAACAACGATGACAAGCTCTGAACAGCGGATTGAAGAAGCTCTGATCAATGTAAGAAAGTACATGGAAACAGCGAATGAACCCGGATATGCAGAAGTGTTAGGAGTCCACTTGGAAGGTCCGTTTATTTCCCCTAAAAGAGCAGGGGCGCAGCACTCAGAAAATATTCTCGAACCGAACTTGCAGTTATTTAAAAAATGGCAGCATATGTCCAGCGGAGCGATAAAGCTTGTGACATTGGCGCCTGAAAGAAAAGGTGGAATAGAATTAACCGATTATTTAAAACAAACAGGAGTTGTCGCCTCCATCGGGCATTCAGATGCTTCTTATGCTGAAGCTGCTAAAAGCATACAAGCTGGCATTACCCATGCAACCCATTTATTTAATGGAATGAGCGGATTGCACCATCGCAAGCCGGGAGCTGCTCTAGCAGTGCTCATGCATGATGAGGTGTTGTGCGAAATTATCGCAGATGGCATTCATGTGTGTCCGGAAATGGTGAAATTTGCTTATCAAAATAAAGGAAATGACGGGCTTATTTTAATCACGGATGCAATGAGAGCGAAATGCCTCGGTAAAGGAATCTATGAACTTGGAGGCCAAGAAGTCCGAGTGAATGAAGATCGGGCAGTTTTGCGGGATGGGACGCTGGCAGGAAGTATTTTGAAGCTGAACGATGCAGCCAAAAACATGATGGCTTACACCGGATGTACGCTTCAAGACATTATTCAAATGGCAGCCGTTAACCCTGCTAAACAAATAAACGTTTATGATCGCAAAGGAAGCATTGCAAAAGGAAAAGATGCTGACTTAGTTGTTTTAAATGACCGCCTTGAAGTAGTAATGACATTTTGCCGCGGAAAACTTACCTATTCACAACAAGAAATGTGAATGATGCTATTGCTGCCAGCGAAAGATTACGGTGATATGAGCATGAAAGCAGCACAAATGATTAGGTAAACAAGAACTGAATTTTGTTAAAATGATCCGTTTTTAAAACAGCTTCCTTTTCCATCGTTTCAATAGTTTGATTTAAAGCATCTTGATCTAAACATATCATAAGCTCTGAACCCCTTGTTTCAGCAATAATCAGTCAGTCTGGATTATTCCGTAATGACGCTTTGATCTATTTTTCATAGGATTATCTTGTTTTCCCTTGATTTCCGGTTAGAGTTCTCCAAACTGATTATATTTTACTGGATACAATTCTTTTACACGGCTATCATAGTGTAAATGTCAAAATAAGAATGCACAATTTTGATTGTAAAGTGATGTACAAAAATGATTTTATGGATAATTATGTTATTAAGTGGTGGATAGTAATAACTTGACATGGAGCCTCTACGGGCATGACTTACGTACGAGCCAAGAAGCCAGCAATATCAATAGCTGGCTCCGCCTAACAAGGCTATCATACCCGCCTCTCCATGTAAAATTGCCCTAAGGCAATGAGAGAAACTATATAGCTTTAAACAATCATGTTTGTACATAGTTAAATTAGCATTTCCATCATAGTGTCTTCGACTTTTTTAGCCATAAAAATCCCCTCCTAGGTGTTATATCAAATAGCCTCTTTTTTTACTGTCTACCTGTAGGGGACAATACCATTTCTGATTGAAAAAACACTTCCCTTTTTTCATTTAAAAATATTTATTTTTTCATTTTTTGAAGAGATTCAAAATGTATTGTATAATCTTGTTGATGATTTCCTTTGTAGATGGGTGGAAGTAGTACAAACCTGCAATTGTTGCACCTGCAATTGTTGTCGCACCTGCTACAATAGGAAGAACTTTACCTGCATTGTTCTTTTTTTCTTTCTTTTCGCTGTTTTGTTTTTCATCATCTTTTTTGTCCTCTACTACATTTTCTTCTTCATCATCATTTTCTGCTTTTTGTGTTTCATTTTCCTTTTTGTACCCTAGTTCTTTTGCTTGATCTTCCGTTATTTCCACATAAACACCATCAACAAATGCAAATAATTTTCCATCTTTTTCAACGACTTTTGCGCCTTTTGCTTTAAGATCTTCTGTTGTCCATGATGTTACTTCTTTTTCATCTGGGATCTTTTTATCTCCTTCTACTTTGTTCATTGCTACGTTAGAAGAAGTTTTGGATTCATGACTGTCATTTTTTGGTGCTGGACTTGCTTGATTTTGCCTTGGCGCTTGACTTTGACTTGTTGCTTGATTTTGATTTGTTGCTCGATTTGGCTTTTGTGTTTGATTTTGCTTTGGTGTTTGATTTGACTTTTGAGTTTGATTTGGCTTTTGTGTTTGATTTTGACTTGTTGCTTGATTTGGCTTTTGTGTTGGCTTTGGATTTTGCGCTGGTTTTGGATTTGCTGGCTGTGGTGTTTGGCTTGGCTTTGACGGTTTTTCCACTTCCGGTTTTGGCTCCGGTTTTGGCTCCGGCTTTGGTGCTGGTTCCACTGGCTTTTTTTTTACAACTGTTTTAACCGTCAATTCGTAATTTTCATAGTCACTAACAAATGGTGGCAAAAAAAACGTAACTTTTTGTCCATTTACAACTGGTCCACCGTAAGCTCCCTCTAATGCAAATTGACCACTTACATAGTAACCATAAATGTAACCTTTACAAAGTCCTGTTGCTTGTGCTTTGTTGTTGTAAGTATTGTCTGTCGTAATCGTAATGGAACATTTTCCTGTACCTTTCTTTTCTCCTGCACTTGCAATACTTGGTGATGATGAAAACAAACCGAAAATAAGTCCAGTCGCAACAGTAAATGAAAAAAGTTTTTTCAACATTTTACTTTCCTCCTGTTCGTTTTTGGCTGTGTACGAACAACCTGTTTATTTTTTAGATCGACTGGTTGCAAATGGATTTTTAGCCATCCTATCCATAAACTTGACATTTCCAACATTTTTTCCCTAGCAACCTTTCAGGAAAAAATGCCATTATTCAGTTGTTTCATCATCACACTCAATTCTTAATTCCTTTTCACAACACGTATTAATTCATCTGTGGGATTCTTTCGTTTAGCAACAACTCTGCCTTTTCTATTTTTTACTGTTCTTATTTCGTAATATATATTTTGTAGCCTTTCTAATTTTCCAGTGGCTACATCTCCAATTCCTTGAGAATCGATTCATGCCCTCTTGTTTCCGGGCATCCACCGCCTGTTTAACGATTCGTTCGAGCAGATATTCCGATTTCCTAGTTCCGAGTGATACATCTGTTTTTTTCGATGGAGCAGCAAAGCCTTATTAGGCGGCAGGTTTTCTAACGTTTCCACTACTTCTTCGGATGAATGCCAAACGGCTTCGACAAATGACAGGCAATCTATTTCAACCACTTTCGCACTTCCTCTTCCGCAAGTCCAGTGAGATCGGCAATATCTTTCGCTGCCATTCCTTTCGCCGACATATGCCGGATCATGTTCTTCCGTTCTTCCTCCCGACCTTGCTTTAGCCCTTGTTTCAACCCTTGTTTCAATCCTTTTTCCAACCCTTCCTCCATCCCCGCACGCCGCTCGCCAAGAAGATTGGACAATTGATCCCGCAGCCATTTCAGCCGCATTTCATACGCGTAGCGATTTTCCGAACTGACGCTTAGCTTCTCCCACTCTTCCAATGCTTCGCGAATTTCTTGCTCGTTCATCGCCAACACCTCCAGTTCCTTGAGAATCGTCTCATCGATCTCTTGTTTCCGGGCATCCACCGCTGACAGCATCATTAACCAGGGCCACTCCGAAGATCGCTTCACATCACGTCTATATTTCTTCCATTTTACCATAAATTGTGATAAGTTCTTTTTCCCTTGAAAATAGATCCTAATTATTTTCTAGATGAGTAATCCTTCCTTATTTTTCAAATGGAGGCGGAAATAAAGGCGTTATTTTATTTGACTCGATCGAAATAGCAGACAGGATCTTAGAAGAGGCAAGCATGATCCGTGACTTTCATGCGAAGAAGCATTAGACAAGTTTCATCATATTCCGCATTCCTTTGACTGCATGTACTTATTGAAAGGGAGAGTGTATGAATGGGTACGAAGACTTGCGGCAAATCAAAACACGTATTCAGGCTGTAACAAATATTCTTCTTCATGAATTCATCAGGAAAACTCTTGCATTCTATGAAAATAAATCTCACGACTCAAAAAAATGTTTTCTGCAAGAAAAAATACAGAGTGTTGCAGTATACCTATATCAAAATTATGTATAAATATACATATATGCGATCTATCCATCAAGGGCTTGGCGTGGATCCTCTGTAGCCATGATTCTTTAGTCAAGCGTCAGCTTCAATAATTTTAGCAAAACCTAAAGCTCTCTCCATGTATAGCCCCTTTGCATATCACTGCATATGGATTTTGCAATTCTCTGCCCTTTTATTTTAGAAAAAACAGGAACCCTAATGAACTGGAAGCTGTACTATGAAGTGCCCAGTTATCAAGGATACTAAACTTAGGTTGTGGAAATCCAAATACTGATACCTGAACCATTTGAAATTTAGAGAAATTAAGAACAAAAATAAAAAAATTTTAACTTCTAATCAAGTTTTTTATTTGAACATTTTACATTTTTTTGTTCTAAGAGCCATAAGACTTTCAAAAGAAAAAAGGACTTCACCCCTCATTTGTAGAATTTTTGATGTGACCTAAACACAATAATTCGCTAGGGGGAAGTCACTTTGTACATTCTACAAGAAAGTCTATTTTCCTTTTTGAAGAACTGTAAATTTTAGATTCTAAAGAAAATTTGCCAAATCTTTTTTAGTGTTGATTTACGTCCCTTTGCTAAGCAATTCTTCACCCCAAGGGGGGGCTGAAGGTCATTCTAAGGAAAGGAATTTTAAGAGCTCTTATTGCTGCTCCATTAGAAGGTTTTGATACGTTTACAGCCCTTCGTAACCGATTGGATTAAGACATTCATTCCGTTATCAATGCGGTTTAAATCGGTCGACCTGCACCATCTACCTCTACTTTTAGTACAGTATTTTCCATGAACACACCCAAAAAAATCTAGCAGAAAAAATCTTTATATGATCTTGTCCAGATAGGCCAAGCTGAAGGCGTATCAATGGAGGGCATCAGGCTATCGATAGTGCCGCCATTAACGCCTATGAAAATAACAAGTCTAAAAACAAACAGGCAATGCAAATTGGGGAGCAAAGTTTGATTCTTTTAGCAATAAAATCACTTGGTTTGGCCATAAAGTGCATCTTTCTGTAGATACCATCAGTGAATTACCGATTGCGATCGAAGTAACTCCAACTCATGTAAACGATGGAGAAGTCGATCCAACATTGATCGGAAATGTGACAGATTGTACAAATTTCCAAGTCGAATTCCTGATCATGGATGGTGGATGTAACCAACTTTATGAAAAACCGATTAGTTTCTATCAAATTGAAAATTAACAGATGTTAAAAACTCCCTGCAAAAAGTCTTTTATTTATAAATATCCCCGATTGACAAATATTTCGTTTCCAAATACGGTTCAATGCCTTCCACTCCACCTTCACGGCCGATTCCGCTTTCTTTCATTCCTCCAAAAGGAGCGTGGGCAGCAGATGGAGAGCCGTCATTCCAGCCGATAATTCCGAAATCTAAATGCTCATGCAGATAGATGCCTGTTCTATAGTCATTTGTAAAAAAGTAAGCGGCCAGACCATAAGGCGTGCTGTTTGCAATATTAACAGCTTCTTCTAATTCCTGAAACGTTGTGATTGGCAAAATGGGTCCAAATGTTTCCTCTTGCATAATCTTCATGTTCTCATTGACATTTTTGAGAACCGTCGGATAAACAAAGAAATAGCCTTTTTCCTTATTTGCATTGTATTTATTGCCGCAAAGAACTTCAGCACCTTTACTGATTGCATCGTTGACCTGCGAGACAATCTTATTAAAGCCTTTTTCATTAATAACTGGCCCAATTTGAGTGCCTTTTTCCAAACCATTTCCAACTTTTAATTTTTTAACTTCATTTGTTAATTTTTCAGCAAATTCCTCTACAATGCTTTCATGCACTAGAACTCTGTTTGCACAAATACATGTTTGACCGGCATTTCTGAACTTGGAAGCTATCGTTTGTTCTACCGCCAAATCAATATCAGCATCATGTGCAACAATGACCGGTGCGTGGCCGCCTAATTCCATTGAAACATGTTTAACTGTACTGGCACTGTCTCTGATCAATAATTTTCCTACAGGAGTCGAGCCGGTAAACGTAATTTTTCTGACATATTTGCTTTCCGTAAATATTTTTCCTACCTCACTGCCATAGCCATTCACACATTGAATTACATCCGCTGGTATTCCGGCTTCATGAGCGAGCTCAATCAATTTCATCGTGGTTAACGGGGTATCTTCTGCTGGCTTCACAACGAATGTACATCCAGCTGCCAATGCCGGTGCAGCTTTTCTTGTCATCATTGCGGCTGGAAAATTCCAAGGAGTAATGGCTGCAACCAATCCTACCGGTTGGCGGCTGACAATGATACGTTTGGATTCCGTATTTGCAGGAATTGTTCGTCCATAAAGCCGCTTCGCCTCTTCTGCATACCAATCAATGTAACTAGTTGCATAGTCAACTTCACCCAATGATTCGTGCAAAGGTTTACCGCTTTCCATTGTCATGATCTTTGCAAGATCATCTTTATGTTCTTGGATTTTTTTAGACCAAAGCTTTAATAGTCTCGATCGTTCATGTGCATTTGTTTTGGACCACTTTTGGAAACTTTCATGCCCTCTCCGCAATGCAAGATGAATCTCTTCTTCTGTATCTGCCTTTACTTCCTGGATCAACTCACCTGTTGCAGGATTCGTGACTTTAATCGTCGCTGCCATCAAGGTTTACCTCCCTCTGGGTTTTTCTTTGCCGGGATATAATAATATATAACGCCACTGGTTAATGGATTCCCGGCAATTTTATCCTCAGTTTCTTCACCCAGTTCATTGAGCAAAAGCTTTTTCCAATATGGATAACCCTTTATTTAATTCCTCGTCAGTAATAACCAACGGAGCTAAAAAGCGTATAATATTTCCATCAATACCAGCTGAAAGCAATAAAAGACCATGTTCATTCGCATATTTCAGAATTTGATTCGTTTTCTCTTTATTCGGTCGTTTGTTCTGGCGGTTATCTACGATCTCCACCGCTACCATAGCACCTAAGCGGCGAATTTCCCCTACAAACTCATGTTTCGCTTGTAATTCCAGCAGTTTTTTCTCAATCTTTTGTCCCAGTATTTCTGATTTTGTGAGCAAATCCTCTTCTTCGATGATATCAATGACTGCCAGTGCGGCGGCACAAGCTACAGGATTCCCAGCATACGTCCCACCCAGTTCACCCGGATCGGCAGCATTTAAAATTTCCGCCTTGCCTACTACACCGCTTAAAGGCAACCCGGCAGCCAATGACTTGGAAACAGTAATCAAATCCGGGACAACATCAAAATGTTCAATTGCAAATAATTTGCCTGTACGGCCAAAACCAGTTTGAATTTCATCTGCCACAAAAACAATACCGTGATCATCACAGAAGTCCCTGACAAATTTGACAAATTTCTTCGGTGGGATAATAAAACCGCCTTCCCCTTGAACAGGTTCCATTACGATACAAGCAACCGTTTCAGGTGCCACAGTAGCAGCGAAAAACCTCTTGAATTCTTCAATCGTCCAATCAATATATTGTTCATCTGTCATATGATCCGGTTTTCGGTACAAGTATGGATAAGGAGCTTGATACACTTCTGAAGCAAAAGGACCAAATCCGAATTTATATGGTTTGACTTTGCTCGTCATGCTCAACGTCAGATTCGTTCTTCCATGAAACCCTCTGACAAATGAAACGACCGCTTGTCTGCCTGTAAATTTACGGGACACTTTAACTGCATTTTCAACTGCTTCAGCCCCCGAATTAAAAAGAATTGCTTGTTTATCAAAATTGCCTGGAGTAATCTTGCATAATTTTTCTGCCAGCTTAATGTATCCTTCGTACATGATCACATTAAAACCAGGATGCAAAAATTTATCAACCTGTTCTTTTACCGCAGCCGTTACTTTAGGATGACTATGCCCTACATTTAAAGTTCCGATTGCCCCTGCAAAATCTATCCATTCATTCTGGTCAATGTCTACGATGGTAGCCCCTTTTGCATGATGCGCAATACTTAAATTTCCATTGCTCACCCCTTTAGGAACATACTTTTTCCGTTTAGCTTGCAAGTCTTCCATCGTTGTCGATGATGCCATTTTTTCATTGCCTCCTCAAAATCAATATATATACGAATTATGTCAATTTTCTGTTATAGTGAAAAGAACCAGTTTTCTGATTTTTCAGGTACCAGTAGAAGAGATTGATCATGTTTTTTTCAATAAATACTCTCATTCCAATCATTTTCATTAGGGAATTTCTAAAAACGGTAAATAAATCTATTTTAATGATTCTAACCAAATAAAAATTACCTTCTAAAAGAAAATCAGGGGGAAGTAACATTCGTGCAGTTCCTAGATGAAGAAGCTATTTACGACAATTGAAAGAAAAAGATGTTATGAAGAAAATATTACAAAGTTAAAAATTACAATGTAATTTCCGGTAAATAAAATCATTTATGAAGAAAGGAAGGCTGGCTTTCTCTTTTACATATACCTGCTGATATTTCCATCCTTCCTTTTAAACAATGTTTAACATTAGAATCACAAACAGGAAAAAGAGAATTATTAGTTTTCTTTGTGATTAGCCAGAAATGGCGACGCTTACAAAAGAGAGTGTATATGAACTGAAACGAGTAATGATCGACCTAAGAACATATTCTTCAAACCTGCAGGATAACTTTTATTTCAAAAAGAATTGGTCAGCTAAATTAAACGCTGACTCTTAAAAAAGATTGATTAATTAGTTATTTTAAAATATGGCACAGAAAACATATAGTCCCACCACTTTAAACCAGTAATGACACCGTCGGTAAATTTTTGTCGGCACATTTCTAAAAACGTTATGTTAGGTTTCTTCCTTGTATTTTGTCCCTAACTTAATACCACATTATTTATGAAAAAAACCTCTGGTGTCCGAGTGTTTCACTGACGTCTGTCACTTTCCAATTTACCTAAGCGTTGAGCCAATATAAGGTATTGGCTTGAGCTCGTATTGATATTATTTTTTGTTTGCCAAAAAGATGGCACATCTTCTGACGGATACCACGGATCCTAGCCATCCCTTCAAAACAGACAAAACGAGGCTTAGAATGGTTTTAAAAATGCTTAGAAAGTTACCAAACATGCTTTTGAAAAAGCCTACAAGAAAGTTCTTTTTCATTGATTTTGTTCCACGGTCCAAATATTCTTTTTTATCAAATCCCTTAAGGTTCACTTGATAAATTTCCTGATTTACGCAACAATTTTTTAAACCACACTTAACATCTTGTATCGCCTATATATGAAAAGCTCACGTGAAAGCATTACTTCCTAATTCAGAATCTTTGCTTTACACATAAAGGGAGACTTCCTGTTCAGATTCATAACTCAATTAAGAATTTTATTTATAGGCAGAACTTGTATATCATTTTTGTTACATGCTTCTACGATTGCCTTTGCTAGTTCCGGTGCTCCAGGAGTATCTCCATGAATACAAATCGTATCTGCTTCAATAGAAACCTCTTTTCCATCGTGAGTAATGACTTTTTTATCTTTAATCATTCTAACAACACGATCAGCCATTGCAGCATAGTCCTTTATTTCGGAGCCTTTTCTAGTTAATATAATAGACCCATTTTCCGTATGTTCACGATCCGAATAAGCTTCCTTGGCTACAGGGATACCCATTTTTATTGCTTCTTTCATAAATTCTGAATTATTTAAAGCAAACACAATCATATCCTTTGACACAGCATGGATAGCCTCAAGAATGGCACGTGCCACCTGTTTATCCTCCATTGCCCTCATATACAAAGCTCCATGCGGTTTGCAATGTTGTAATTTTACATCAAAAATGTTTGCAAATTCTCTCAATGCTCCCATTTGATAAATGATATAATCCTTAATTTCCGACGGTGTACAAGCCATTGCGCGTCGGCCGAAACCAAGCAAATCAGGAAATCCGGGATGCACACCAATTCCTACATTATATTTCTTCGCCAATTCAACTGTTTTCCTCATGACATGAGGATCTCCTGCATGAAAACCGCATGCGATATTTGCTGAAGAAATATACTTCATCATTTCTTCATCGTTTCCTTGTTCATAAAGGCCAAAACTTTCACCCATATCGCAATTGATATCTACCTTATACATGTTGATCCCCTCATTTCACTTGTTGATTCAAATTAAAATGATCGAGAAACTTGGTTGTATAATATCCTTTAGCAAACAGATCATTTTGCATAATTTTTTTCAATAATGGCAGATTTGTTTTAATTCCTTGAATTTCGATTTGCTCAAGGACGTGTTTTGTTTTTTCTAGCGAATCTCTTCGATTGCTGCCATGTACAATTATCTTCCCTATCATAGGATCGTAAAATGGAGTAACATGATTCCCTTCTACTACACCGAAATCAAATCTTGCTTGATGAACAGGCAAAGTCAAACGTTCGATCTGCCCGGGAGAAGGAAAGTAAGTGACCGGATCTTCCGCATACAACCGGCACTCAATGGCGTGGCCGTTTCTGTGAATTTGATCTTGTTGCAACGGAAGAGGTTGTTTAGCGGCAATCCGCAGCTGCCATTCAACTAAATCAAGGCTTGTAATTTCTTCAGTTACCGGATGCTCTACTTGCAGCCTTGTATTCATTTCAAGGAAGTAGAAATTTTTATGTTCATCAAAGATAAATTCCATTGTACCTAGATTGGTATATCCTATATGCTTTACTCCCCGAAGTGCTGTTGTTAACAATTTTTCCCTAAGTTCCTCATCAAGAAATGGGGATGGACTTTCTTCAATCACTTTCTGATGTCTTCTTTGTATAGAACATTCTCTTTCAAATAAGTGGACAGTATTGCCATAATGATCGGCAGCTATTTGTACTTCAATATGACGTGGTTCTGAAATCCATTTTTCCAGAAAAATCGTTCCGTCTCCAAAGAAAGATGTTGCTTGTTGCCTCGTTGAGTGAAAGGCTTCTTCCAGTTCTTTATCGTCTCGAACCAGTTTCATCCCGATTCCCCCGCCACCTGCGCTCGCCTTTAACATAAGGGGATAACCAATTTGGTTCGCAATAGATAACGCTTCTTCCACTGAATCCAAACTTCTTTCCGATCCAGGGACTACAGGAACCCCCGCTTCAGACATCTTGATCCGGGCTTCTACTTTGCTTCCCATCAATTTCATTACCTGTGCACTAGGACCAATGAAAACAATACCTTCTTCTTCGCATCTCTTAACGAAATCAGCATTTTCAGATAAGAAACCATATCCAGGATGAATTGCTTCCGCTTTTGTTTCTTTTGCTGCCCGGATTATGCTTTCCATATTCAGATAACTCTTCTTTACTTGGCTTTCTCCAATGTAAACTGCTTCAGCTGCTTCCTTTACAAACGGTGCATCCGCATCTGCATCAGAATATACTGCAACGGTTTGAATGCCCATCCGATTGCAAGTTTTGATAATTCTTCTGGCAATTTCTCCACGGTTAGCGATTAATACTTTTTTGAAAAGACTCATTGATTTGTTTGTTCACCCCATTCTTTCACTTTTCTTCTTTAATCACTGCTATCTCTTGTCCGGCATTAATTGGTTCTTCATTTGAAACTAAAAATCTATCAATAATTCCATCTTTTTCTGCCTTTATTTCGTAATAAGTTTTCATGACTTCAACTAATCCTATAACATCTCCTGCCTTAATACGGTCACCTTCCTTAACAAATTCATCTTCTTCAGGCGACGGTTTTCGATAAAATATTCCAGGGATCGCAGATACAATGATACTTTCCATATTAGATTCCTCCAATTTAACAAAGTTGTTGTTTTATTTGATTTAATATATTTTTTATTTCTTTTCTTGCTGAAAGGGCTTCTTCGATATCAACAGCCACAAATCTTACGGATTCATTTGTTTTGACTTGTGCCAATTTGTTTAAATCGGCGCTTATGATTGTACCAATTGTAGCGTATCCTCCGCCTGTAACGGCATCATTTAATAATGCAATTGGTTCAATACCATCTGGCACTTGAATGGATCCAATCGGATAACCTAAATCGACTACGTTCGAAGGGTTGCTTCCAGCCCCAAACGGCTGTTTGCGTTCAACAAAATTCAAACGTTCCCCTCTGAAGCGATAGCCCACCCGATTTGCTTCTGTTGAAACAGTCCAATCAATGGAAAAAAAGCGTTCCTTACTCTCCTCCGTTAAACGATAACTGCATAACCCCAAAACAACGCGGATTTCATGTTGATTTGAAAATTGCGGAATAAATGAATCGTCAATGCGTGCCCCAATTTTTGCAGGGCGTATATTTTCATTTCCTATTTTAAGTATGTCATTTTCTTGCAGTTGTCTCCCATCCAGCCCCCCTATGCCGCATAGCGTGTATGTAGAACGCGAGCCCATTACTAAAGGAACATCAAAACCGCCCGCTACAGCGAGGTATACTCTTGCGCCATTTTTGACAAAATCAAAAGAAAGTTGATCCCCAGCTTTAACAGCCAAAGCTTCCCACATTGGAACGGATTGTCCATTTATTTTTGGAGGAATTTCCCCGCCGGTTAGAGCAATAATGGCATCTTCTTGAAATTCAAGAGTTGGCCCCATGTATGTGATTTCCAATGCAGCAGCATTTTCATTATTACCGACAAGTAAATTGCCTACAATGTAAGAGAACTTATCCATCGCACCTGACGGAGGCATTCCAACTTCATAGTAGCCAATACGGCCATTGTCCTGAATAGTCGTTTGCAGTCCGGGGGTTATGACTTTTATCATGAATACAACCTCCTTAACACATCTTCAGAAAATGCTTTAGGATCCTCTAGTACTTTTTTTGTTGAAAACGTAATATCCTTCGTCAAATAGCGGAAGGTTCCATCATTTACTTTTTTACGAATTTCCTCATACTCTTCCATGGTGATACTGCGGTATCTAAATATATCTCCTTGTTTTGGGAAAGTCATTGAATCTTTAAAATCATGATTGCGCTGTTCTTTCTCGAAGATGGGGGCTGCCGCAATACCAAATAATTGATATCCTCCTGCCCCTTGAACTGGATATATAACAGCAAACGCTCCACCAAAACCAAATGCCCGCTCGGGAGTATATGTCCGGGGCCGAACATATTTCGGTACTTCTATTTGCTGCTCACGAGGCACCATTTGATAACACCATGGAAGCCCCGGCACAAATCCAATCATCGATACAATAAAAGGGAAATCAGTTATTGCTTTTATTAAATCTTCTTTCGATTTGAAACCATTGATACGTGCAGCATATTCCAAGTCGGTTGATGAGGGATCTTGATGCCTGTCCCTAAAACGCATTAATGCCTCGTGTGTCCATGGATCATCAAATAGGATGGGGACATCTACAACACGTGAAGATATTTCAATGTCATCAGAAGAAACAGATTCCTCTAGTTCTCTCAATTTTGAAATCAAATCGTTCGGATGGGTACGATCTGGATCGAAACGAATCATATACGAAGAATTCGATGGACAAATATCTATTATTCCTGGAAGTCTCTCCTCCTTTAATCGATTCGTAATAGCCATTGCTTTAAAGTTTACTTCCAAACTCATCTCTTCACTTAATTCGACAAATATAAATTCGTCGCCACCATATTCATAACGAGTCATTTTCACACCACCTCTTACTTTCATAGTTTAAAATATATATAATTCCGTTAAATGAAATATTTTTTACCAAACCTTTTTCCACAGCAAATTAGTAAACACTCATTAATTTATTTTATCTCCGGCTCTATGCCATTGACCCACCTTTACTCCCAATACAGGAATTTCTATCCCTCAACTTGAAACAACAAACTGTGTTAAAAGGTCTATAAATTTCCATCAATACCGTCAGAAATAAAAAGTCACATTCATTCGGGTATTTCAGAATTTGGTTCGTTTTTTTTATGGTCCGTGTGGTCTTCAATAATCTCCGCCGCTACTATAGGATGTATGCCGCGAATTTCCCTTCATCTATTATGTTCCACTTGTCATTCCAGCAGTTTTTTCAAGTATTTCAGAAATTGGGAGCAAATTCTCCTTTTCAACGATACCCATCATCGCCAATGAAAGAGCACATGCTGACGGATTTCCGGCATGCGTTTCACCCAGTACGGGCAGCCTTTCAAATTCCCGTCTTGCCTGCTACACTGCTTAATAACCCGCAGCCGACGACTTGGAAACGATCATCAAAATCCGGGACAATATCAAATGTTTGATCCATATTTATATTGCTCAGCTTCTCATACCGAACGTTATATCGTTTCTTCCGTAAAACCCTTCGGCAAATAGGACGACTGCTTAATAGGCACAATTTCCGTGAAACCGCTTGAAACATTTCTTCCGATTAGTTTACAGCCCTTCAGTCGTCAATATTCCTAACATTCAATGTTGTCCTCCTTTACATTACTTTTTAATAATATTATGATAAATATATTAAAAGAAAAGTACCAGTTTTCTGATTTTTCAGGTACCAGAGGGAGAGATAGATCATGATATTTTTTCAAATAGATAAAAAGGATAAGTCAAATCATATCTATCAACAAATTTATAAATCGTTAAAAGAAGCGATTTTAGAGAGAAAGATCCCTACCAATGAGAAATTGCCTTCCAAAAGAAAATTAGCAGAAAAATTAGGAGTGAGCATTAATTCGGTTTCAAATGCGTACGAGCAGCTCCTGGCTGAAGGATATATTTACGCAATTGAAAGAAAAGGCTACTATGTGGAAAATATTACACAGTTCAACAATCAAAAAGAGGCTAAAATGAACTTTCCAGATGATTTAAAAGAAGAATTCTCCAAGAAAGATGAGGGATGGCTTTCCTTATCACATATGACGGCTGACATCTCCATGTTCCCGTTTAAAGAATGGATGAAGTGTGAAAAAATAGCAATAAAAAATCACAAAAACGAACTTTCGGACATTTCTCATCCTCAAGGTCCTTACCTTGTGAGAAAAACCATCTCGCGTATGATTGCGCTTACACGCGGTGTTAAATGCGAACCAGAACAAGTGATTATCGGCCCCGGGACACAGCCCTTGTTACGTCAAGTGTTGGGCATGCAGAGGGAAAATATAAAAGCTGCAATTGAGAACCCTGGGTATTCTCGCATCTACCAATTATTAAAAGATATGAATTTTGAAGTTTTTCCAATCGATCTTGATAAAAAAGGAATAGACATCAAGAAAGTGGAAGCTTTGAATCCACATTTCCTTTTTATCACCCCGTCACACCAATTCCCGACCGGAATCATTATGCCTATTTCAAGAAGAATTGAACTTTTGAATTGGGCCTCGGCTTCTGAAGGAAGGTATATTGTAGAAGACGATTACGATAGCGAATTTAAATACGGAACGGACAATATTCCGTCGCTGCAAAGCCTAGATCGGAATCAACGCGTGATTTATGCAGGAACATTCTCCAAAACGATCATGCCGAGTTTCCGAATCAGTTATCTCGTTTTGCCTACCGATTTATTAAGAGAGTACAAAAGACATTTTTCATATTGGATACAGGGAAGCAATACACTGAATTTATTTACGCTTCACTATTTTATTGAAAGCGGCGAGTACGCAAAACACGTCAAGCGCATGAACAATCACTATGAGATGAAAAGAGAAAACCTGATTAAGGAATTGAAATGGAAATTTCGAAATGGCATTAAGATTAAAAATGTGCCGGCAGGACTTCATTTCATTGCGGAATTCAAAACAGATAAAGGGTATAAAGAAATTGAAGAAAGAGCAAAAAAAGAAAAACTTGAAATATACTCCATGAAGAGGTTCAATTTACTAGGCAATATCGAAGAAGGAAAAAAAATTATTTTGGTTATCGGATTTGCCAATATAAAAAATGAAGACATACCAGTTGCCGTAGATAGATTGTACCGTGTTATTTATTAACTTTACATCGGACGAATAACCGCTTTAGGAACAATGCCATAATGTTTTAAAATGATTCATCTTGGATAAGAATGCTCAATTTCTATTTTCCGCTGTGACCTTTCCCCTTTCACTTATAATATCTGTCCGTAGTTAAAAGAGAACTATCAGCTTTTATACGCACAACCCATTTAAGAGCAAAAGAAATGATTTTATTTAAAATTTTTCGATCTGGCATGACTCATGGGGAAGGTTCTTAAAAGCCTTTTTCCCACTAGTCATGCTAGAAAACGAAGCACACAACCGAAAAAACTACCTCTTCTTTTAATTCTCTTTTACCTCAATCTCTTATCTTGTCAAATCCTCAATAAATTCACTAACGAAATATTTTCTATTTGCTTTCCTTTATCCTCTCCCGAAAATATCTCCTTACATCTACAACGGTTATGATTCACTCATAAGCCGGCTAAGTCGACTAATTGCCATAGATCTACATCACGAAACATTTTTATATCCCTATTTCTTGCTAGCTGTACAAAATTCTGTGCAAAGACGCCGTTCACCACTGTCAGCCTTTCCAAAATATTCATCAACATTTACAAAAATGGAACCATCATTCCGGGTCGGGAGAGATAGAGGACAAAAGCTAAAATAACAATAAGGAAACTTACCTCAAAGTGAAACTAGGCTATAATGAATGGTAGCAGAAACAAATGAGATGGGTGGATTGATAACATGAAAATAAAAACATTATTGATTGCTCCCTACCCCGGTTTAAAAGAATTAGCCTTAACTCTCGGTAAAGAACAACAATCCCTGGACATTACATATGAAAATAAATCTCGTGACTCAAAAAACTGTTTTCTGCAAGAAAAAAAACAGAGTGTTGCAGTATACCTATATCAAAATTATGTATAAATATACATATATGCGATCTATCCATCAAGGGCTTGGTTTCAATGGAATTAGGCGGACACGCACCGGTCATTGTTGCACATGATGCTGATAATGACTTGGCGGTAGAACAAACGATAGCTTCCAAGTTCAGAAATGCCGGTCAAACATGTATTTGTGCAAACAGAGTTCTAGTGCATGAAAGCATTGTAGAGGAATTTAACAAATGAAGTTAAAAAATTAAAAGTTGGAAATGGTTTGGAAAAAGGCACTCAAATTGGACCAGTTATTAATGAAAAAGGCTTTCATAAGATTGTCTCGCAGGTCAACGATGCAATCAGTAAAGGTGCTGAAGTTCTTTGCGGCAATAAATACAATGCAAATAAGGAAAAAGGCTATTTCTTTGTTTATCCTACGGTTCTCAAAAATGTCAATGAAAACATGAAGATTATGAAGAGGAAACATTTGGACCTATTTTGCCAATCACAACGTTTCAGGTATTAGAAGAAGCTGTTAATATTGCAAACAGCACGCCTTATTGTCTGAACGCTTACTTTTTTATAAATGACTACATGTTTAACCGTACTGGCACTGTCTGCTATTCCATCACTTTTCAATCAACGAGTGTTGGGAAAAGAACAACAGCTCTGAAGCAACTTATTCCATTCAAAGAATTTTATAGGTAAAGATGACCTTTTTATCTGTATTCAATCAGAAAATCTTACACCCCAAAAATACAGAGACACTATCTAGGCTTAACCTTTCAATGCAAAATAAAAAGTTAGCAAAAACTAAGATCAAAATTAAGATTAAAAAAATTCCGATTGCTAGACAGTGAATTGGATGAAGCCTGGCAAGCATCAACGATTAATGAACAATTTTCTTGCGACAGATCCAATAACTTATCTTAGAAATACAACTATGTTTTAAGGATAATTGTTGCAGTCAATATCGTTTGTGTAAGAGGATGGGAGTAAATCACTCCCCTCCTACTCAAAATATGAAATCCACTAAAATGTTGTTTTTTCTACTTCTTTACTTGTCATGTAATCATCATTGGCAGAAGAAAAATCATTTTCTTCATCCTTAACAATCCAAGTTTTTTTGTTTTCATCGTACTCCAATGTAATAATTTTTTCGGTATAGTCTTCCTTCATTTCAGAATCTATAAATTCGTAAACTTCCCTTGTTCGATCGTGAAATTCAACAGGAATATGAATCAAATGACTTCCTCCACTCGCATTTTCATAAGTGACAGCTGAAAAATCTATTCTTGTACCAAGGGCTTTTCCTTCAAAATAGTTCTTTGAATCGTAGTTAGCAATTATTTCAGCATATGATTTTTTAAGGTTTTCAGATACACCTTTGAGATTATTCACGTCTCTGGTTGCCTTGGCTGCGATTCTATTTTTAGCAAAGTCGTTAATAATAGCCTTAATATTTTCTTTAACCTCATCATTTACAATTGGATTAGGAGTGAGATCATAACTGCTTGATGAACTGGTGTTTACCTTAACCTCTTTACTTCTGCCTTCACCCCAAGGAAACTCAACCAATCCTTGTAATGCTATTCCGTCCTTAACAGGGCCAAAAGAAGAATATTCATCAATCTGTTGTCCTGTTTTTTTCCCATTCACCACTAATTCAGTATTAGGTACTGAAGAAGTGATATTTACTGTCTGTCCAGAAAAATCGAGACTTGCTGTTCCTTCGAAATCTTCAAAATCGAATAAAATCAATTTGTCCTCGTCACTTACTGTGATATACTCAAAATCTTTTTTTCCTTTTACCTCATACACGCCCGGGCCATAGTAGCCTAACACCTTAGAACTTTTATTGTTCATATCAATTTTTTCCCCATTAAAAGTAACAGTCGCGCCTTTATCAGCTTTAATTTCTACTTTATATCCCCTAGCCTTTATAGAATATTTATCTCCAAAAAGTCCTTTTTCTCTTGCTATAAAAAACGGCCCCACATTAGAAATGGAGTCTCCTGGATATATCTGAGAAATCATATTATTTGCCGCTCCGTTAGATTCATAATAACTAGCTTGAGCATTTAAGAGCATCACTAAGTCATCAAAATCGGAATTATCTTCTTTTAAATATGTAATGATGCTTTGGGCATCCTTTTCATTCCATGACACCTCATCATTTTCAGGCTTGACTAATCTCACTAAACCCTTGGCATCATTGCTTTGAACCTTTTCCTGAAACTCTTTCACCAAATCAGACGGTGAAGCAGAACGACCAAAAATAAAAAATAAAATAACAATAAATGCAACTACTATTACACCTGCGTATAATAGATTTTTCTTTTTCAATGGTAGACTGCTCCTTTCTACTATACTATGTTTTCCTCGGACACTTTCGGTAACAATATGGAGCTGCCGCACTATGATCCATATGGGCATGGGTAATAATCAATGCGTCAATATCTTCCCACTTTACATTTAATCGATCTAGGGGATATAGTCAGGAAGAACATTTCCTTCACCTATATGAAATCCGGCGTCTAACAAAATATGATGATCTTCTACCGACACAAGTATAGATGAACCACCGATCTTTTCTCTCCCACCTAACACAGTCACCCTCACCTAGTCCAGGAACGGCTCTCATGACCGTCCTTACCTTCTCTAGTCGATGAAAAATACGAACAAGCTTCCTCCAAATCGGCATAGTGAGTAAAATTATAGCGCAATAAATCGTAACTTCCAATCCCGTTAATCATATCAGACAGTTTCATTGCGAGCCGATGGCTATGGAATTTCTTCACCTTCTCAGCTCCCTGAAGGGAAATAGCTTCACTGACGATGAGCTTACCATAAATAATATAAAGAAACTGTTTCTCTGCTAAAAACGGATGAACAAAGGTTTGCTGACAAAACTGCCGCAATTCCTCCTTTGTAATCTTCCGCTGATACATTTTTTGTGTGGTCAAAAAAAGCCCCAGCTTTCTTCGCAAAGACGCAAGGTCAAATTCCGCAAAGTATCATTTCCCCACCATTCCTCCAACAAATCCAGCTTTACTGAACGGACAAACAATTCATTCGCCTTTTCTGACCATCAGGCTACAAAAACAACAGCTCGCGCAAATGAAAACGGGCCTGCGGGAAAATTCCCACCTCCATCTCCTAAAAAAAAAGGAACAGAACAACCCCCATACTGTAACTTAGGAAATTTTTCAATGAATGAATCAGTCTTTTTTCCCCCTTCTCTTTTATTAATTTTAATTTTTTCCGTATTGATATGTTTAAACTTTTCCCTTTTTAAACTTTCAGAAACTATTTCTAATAAAGCAGCTTTCTCTTTTTCAAATGCCAATCACCAATACCCCCTTGTATTTTTAACATTTTTTTCGAGCATCGATTGAAAGAATCTCATTTCAACTGCATTTATTAATATTTCTATTATTAAATATCGGTATGTTTAAAAAATTATTTATATTGGAAAATCTATTTGTTCCTCACCATCAAGAGAAAGAAAATCGTACACTTAAACATCTTTTGAAAACCTAAAAAATTATAACGTCAAGACAACCTATATTTTGTTGAGTCAAAATAAAAATTGATGATGTATAAAATTTTGTGTAAAGCATTTTGCTAGACCAAAAGAAAAAGGTAGGGTATTCTCTGATTTGCCCAACATTACAGAGAAAGGAGAACCCTACCTATGTCTAAAAGTATACCGAATGTAGACTGGGTCAATTAACTCGAAAGTGCGATTCGCCAGTTTGTAAAGGAAAAATTAGAGCACATCCTGCGTGAAGAAATAAAACATTTCCTCGAAATGGAACAGACTGAAACGTCGAATATGAAAAACGGCTACTATCAGCGAAATCTAGATACGCAATACGGTCGGATGAAGGGCTTTTAGTCCCAAGAGATCGAAATGGGGAATTTCAAACGCAGTTGATCCCCCCTTACCAACGCCATACCGGCTGGCTCGTGGAAGCGATCATTAAGATGTTTCAAAGTGGAATGAGTACACGTGAATTGGCAAGTTTATTGAGCGAATTTTAGGAAATGCTTATTCTCCTGCAACGATCAGTCGTATGACCGAAAGTTTAAACACCCACCTTTTTGCTTTATTTATCTGTTTTTGGCAATTAAAAAATGTATGAATGACAAAATACGAATATTCCATTCCCTGTATAAAATTTTAGGTCTATATCGCTTGACACGGAGCCTCTGCGGACATGTTTCCTAGCGAAAGGAGCGAGCGCCAATCCTTGCTTCGCAAGGCATCAAGCCTAACATGTCCGCCACTCCATGTAAAATTTCTATTCGGATCATTTATGCTAAATAAGCAGTATGCTCGGATATGGTGTTCATCTACTTGACCTTAATTTTTTGTCCGGTTAAGTCAATTCATTTAAGAACCAATTTTTAAAATAAGTTCTTCATAAATTTTTAGCGATGAGGCAACAAGAAAGACGAACAAGAGCGCCCAGATGGCGGCTGGTAGTTATTTCTGTTTCCATGATTTCAATGACGGAATAGCTTTCGGCAATGTCCTCCTTAAAACCTCTCATCAGCTTTTCGGCGCGGCAGGCTTCTGTGGCTTTACCTTCAGCAAAAAGAAAATGCCAAGGAGCACCATCATCAAAAGCGATCCCATCGCCAACCGATTGGCAATGTTTCCATATGAATGAAAAAGGAGGGTAATGCTTCCATAAATCGCTGGACCAATGATGGCTGACACTTTTCCAGAAAAAGCGAACAGTCCGAAAAATTGCCCTTGCTTATCTGGCGGGGAAAGTTCGACTATATATGTTCTCGAAGTGACCCACATCGCTCCTAAACTGACGCCGAACAAACTCCCAGCAATCCAAAAAGATAGCTTGGAAAAAGCAAGCACCCCTATCGCCAGTGCGATGCACATCACGATGCCGACATACAAAACCGCTTTTTTGGCTCCCTTGCTTCTCGTAATATAGCCAAAAAGAAAGGAACCGATAATACTCGAAACTGTGGAGACTAAATATAAAAGGATGAACTCCCCTGCCGTAAACCCGGCAATGACTTTGGCATAAACGGACATGATGGCGATCGTCGTCGCCACCGCATCATTCAAAAAGAAATAAGCAATCATGAAAGTAAAAATGTTTTGATACTTTTTCATTTCTTTCAATGTTGCATAAATATCCCGATAACCTGCAAAAAATCCGGCCTTTCGCTTTAAGGCATCGGCTTTTTCGGCTTCTTCTTTGACAAAGAAAAACAGCGGGAAAGAAAAGAGGAGAAACAAAAGGGCGCTTGGAATAAAAGCCCGATAGTAATCCATTTCTCCAACAAACGGATACACAGCGAGCCCGACAAGCGTTCCGACATATCCGACAGCAACGCCAAAACCGGAGATAAGCGGTATTTCCTGTTTATTCCCCAAACTGGAAATCATGGAATCGTAAAAAACAAGGCTCGAATGGTAAAAAAACTTTGCTGCGACAAATAAAAGCACGATTATGACAAAAGACGCCGGCATTCCAAACATGGCATTCCCAAGATTCGAATATCCGGCAACACCCATAAGCAAAGTTGCCGTAACCGAAAGAGTCGTAAAAATCCCAAGCCATTTCTTTCTTCTCCCGGTCCGGTCAATCCATGTGCCGTATAAAGGGGAAAATATCACTAAAAAGAAAGAGGCTAACGCATTTGCATACGAAATAAATGTACTGGCGATTTGGTTCAAGCTCTCGCTTTTTCCCACCGTTTCCGAAACATAAAGCGGGAAAAAAATCGTATTCACATTCGAGGAAAAAATCGTATTCGCAAAATCATACAACGCCCACGATAAAATCGGCAACGAAACATACAGTTTCCAGCCCGGCTTTTCATACGCATGCGAGGCAATCTTCTCCACTGCACCCTCCCCCATTCTGTCGGTGATAAAACGGCCGCAAACCGTTTATTCCATATATAGATTACTTTGTATATTTAATGATTTTGTTTCATGGATGTAAATTTTTCGAAAGAATACCTCTTGCTTCCGAAAACGATAGGTTTCATTTTTGTCAGAATATAATTAATATTTTAACAAATAAATGTGCATTTGTGTATGAGCATCGTTTTCCGGAGTCAGTCAAGACTTTGTTGGAGCTTTTTTGGTTCGCTGAAAACAGGTGTAAGTCATAGGTTAGCGAACCATTTTTTGAATTTCCTGCGTAAGTGCTTTTGGACTCTCATCCCTTGTCATGACAGACGGATATGTATACTTTTTTTACCATCCCTTGAGTTCAGACAGGGCATCGAGTGGTGACAGGCACCTGACCCAAGCAAAAAAATAAAAATGGTTCTGTTCGTCAATATCTACAAATATGTCGTACATTTCGTGTAGACAATAAAGTTCGGCAACAAACGCTTTGTAATCTAGGGAGGTTAGAACATTTATTAGAGAATGGCTCTGTCGATAACATAATCGAGGGATTAGCCAAATTTTCAGAGCGTTACTTTGACCGAATTCACGGGCAAGGCTCTTCCTCTTCTGTCTCCGTGCTTTGGACAAAAGAGTTTGGGCCGGTTTATCTGTTCCGAAAGATATGGGAAAAGTTAGGGCTTGGTCGGCTATTACGTAAAATCATGCCGTAAAAACAACTTATTAGACACCCCCGTGTTGTGGGTAAAGTCCAAAACACCAGTATTTTCGGGCTTTTCTTTAGTGTACTCTGTCAAACTTTTAGATATAGTAATAAAGCTTGTAGACTGTCTAAGCAGAGACTTTGTCAACAAGCGAAAGTACTAGCTGATGTTTTGTATTTTTCAAGAACTGACTAGGATAATGATCCTAAATTCAAGGTCTTCCTCCTGTAATCCATTCAATTAAATATCCT
Organism: Aeribacillus sp. FSL M8-0235; assembly: GCF_038000355.1. Classification (NCBI taxonomy): domain Bacteria; kingdom Bacillati; phylum Bacillota; class Bacilli; order Caryophanales; family Bacillaceae; genus Aeribacillus; species Aeribacillus sp. FSL M8-0235. Next base: position 3,510,260 of record NZ_JBBOBW010000001.1, read on the forward strand.
ATAAACATTAAAATACAAAATATTATAAACATGATAAGTTTATAAATCATTTAATTCCCCACTCTATTATTTTTTACAAGGTGCTATACTAAAGTAAGCTGCTACTGCTAAGGCAGCTCTTTTTTCGTCATATTTCATAAATGGAAGAGCGGCAGTTATCCCAGCTACTAAAGCTTTATCACAGCCACAATCGAAATATCCTTTTACTTTATAGCAAAGATCATGTGTCATACGTAAAGAATCTAATTTATCTTTTGGTACACCGCCACCATGTCCAGGTCCGCACCAGTTTCCCCAAACTGGCATACCTCTTAATATTTGAGATACAGATTGTGACTCTTTTTTATTTTCAACATGATTACTTAAAGCATTGAATTCTTTCCCTGAATCAATAATAAAATCACTTTGTTCTTCTTCTATCGCTTTATCTACATTAAATATAAGTTTACCATCTTCATCTTGATATATATATTTCTGCATTTCTTCCAGCATATCTTCAACACTACTATTCTCATTAATACCTTGAGTCGTGGAGCCTCGATGACATCTGCCAAATGGATGTCATGCAGTTGGCCGACTTCCTGCGCCAAAAAGGGCGCAATCGCTTTGCCGATCCGGAATGCATCGCCAAGTCGATTCAAAAGGCGGCCCGTTCGTCGTATCGGTTGTCCAAGTGTGTCGAGGATTCCATCGACTTGCTGTTAGGGCTGTCGATTCAATCAATCCGCAGCCTGCAATCGCAGCTGAAAGAGCTCGATAAAGCCATTACCCGCCATCTTGAAGGCATTCCGAACACACTGCAAACCATCCCAGGCAACGGACCGGTTTACACCGCAGGCATCCTGGCCGAAATCGGGCAAATCGAGCGGTTTCACAATCAGGCCGCCTTGACAAAATATGCCATCTTGACATGGTCCAAGCACCAATCGGGCCGTTTTCAAGCCGAGGTCACCTCCCTCATTCGTTCCGGCAATCGTTATCTCCGTTACTACCTAGTGGAGGCTGCCAACTCGGTGCAACGGCATGATGCGACGTTTCGTGCGTACTACCGGAAGAAGTATGAGGAAGTGCCCAAACACCAACATAAACGAGCCCTCGTCCTCACCGCTAGAAAACTCGTGCGTGTGATCGATGCGCTGCTACGCAACGGTCAAATCTACACGCCAAGAAAGGGGGAAGATCGATAAGAGGATCGATCTGGTATACCAATATCAACCTTTAGACCCAGTTTATTACATGTACCAATACTGGGTTTCTTCAGTATTGCCTTTTTTCGGATCATCGGACAAGGGAATTTCCAATTTCTATGATTTTTCACCTTGACATATTACCGCAGGACTTTTTTGATTATAACAACCTAACATAATATTAACATATTATTTTACATAAATTCAATATATTTCCACTCCTTCAAAATAAAGTTTGATTATTTCCTACCTATATTGCTCCACAATCGCACCCATTTCATAAATAAGGTCTCTTCTCCATTTTCTGTGATTTGTACACAAACCTTGCCATCATGTTAGCTGGATTTAGATGTCAATCAGACCGTCTCCTTCTTCAGCTTACTGACCACTAAGTTGGTAGAATGGGAGTAGTCAAGTGCCTTCCTTGACGGCTTCTATTCTACCAACTATCATGTTAGCTACTGAAAAAGAGCCCTTAAGCAATTTAATCAACATTCGTATTCCCTGTACATTCCAAAAATACACGAAGTCGAAAACGCTTTAGATTCCGATATCCATAAGCCCTCCGTTTTATATGTTTGATTTTATGATTGGTTCCTTCTGTTCGGGCATTCGTGTATGGAGATAAGAAATATTGGAGTATGGGTACTTTCCACTTTTCTAAGTGTTGCCCACTTTATGAAAAGATGAGTATGGACTATTCCGTGCTAATTGAATCCATTCTTCTAAAAGATCATGGGCATCCCGTAATCGGTCAACTTATAGAAATCTCGAAATAGTTCCTTTAAATCGTAAGCACAAGCAAGTTCTGGGTACTCTTTTAAGATTTCTTCCAAGCGTGCTTTCTGATGATCCTGTAGTAAGCAAACTAAAAATGGTTCTTACTCAATCTTGGTGAAAGGAAGAGACTAATGGAGAAAATGAGCGTGCAAATAAGTATTTTTAGCTCTGTATTATCAAACTATAAAATTTTTTCTGATCCTGATGGCTTTGTTCTATAATGATGTATAAAAAAGCAGCCTCCCGCTGAAAACAATTCAGCAGGGAGGCTTACGTGATTACCTAACATTTGTACTTTGCCACTTTCAAGGAGAGACGATGATTTTTTCCAATGAGTATTCCGCGCTTTCCAGTCAAATTCTCCGTAAATTTTCTGCGATGAGGCGACAAAACGAGCCAGATTGCTCGATCGGCGGTTGGTGTATTCAATAACTTCTTTATGGCCAATGACCTTTTCACAAGCTTCGTCATATAGAAACCATATGGTAAACAACAAATCTTTTCTGCTAGACTACCAATTTTAGGTAAATTTTGGAGAAGTGCATTACACTCGTTTATAAAAATGGAACAATCGTATTAAACGATTATTCCATATATACAATAATTTTTAAAAGATTACATTTAAACACATTATTATTCTACTATAATTTAATATTCATTTATCTGACGCAAACAAATATTTAGTTCTTTTTCGATAAATATTATTTTCGTTTAAAATAGACGAATGAAAATGAGGATGATGCACGGAATCCGGTGGAGCCTGTGTTTCTAAGCATAACCCTAAATAATTTTTAGAATTCACATTTCGAATTTTATATCGTTGTTCTCCTAACTTATTTCCAGTATATAGAACGACACTTGGTTCGTCCGTTTCAATTACTAGTTTTCGCCCACTCTCTTTATCGTATAAAATAATTTCTTGCTGATGATTCGTATTTAATAAAAATGGATGGTCATAGCCCTTATTCGCTAAAAGAATCTGAGGGTGAGTCGAATTCACTCCAGTAATGATTTTCCTTCCCATTCGAAAGTCAAAGACGGTACCTGTTACATCAATCAAGTTTCCGGTTGGAAGCAATTCACGATCCAATTCTATAAATGTATCGCTTTTTATAGTCAGTTCATGATATAAGATATCTCGTTTTAAATCACCACTTAAGTTAAAATAAGTGTGATTCGTCATATTTAGTAATGTTTTCTTATCAGATTTACCATAGTAAGTGATAATCAACTCATTCTCATTTGTTAACGAATAGATGACTTTCACATCAAGGCTACCCGGATATCCTTCCTCACCATTAGGGCTAAAATAACAAAATTCGATTGAAATCTCGTTTTCCTTTTCTTCCCCAACGTTATAGTCCCATAATACTTTGCTAAACCCTTTGTTTCCGCCATGTAAATGGTTTTGATTCTCATTTTTTGTTACTTGGTACTCTTGACCGTCTAAGGTAAATCTCCCTTCTTTTATTCTGCCTGCAAATCTCCCTACCACAGCACCAAAGTATGGAGAGGAGTGTCGCTCATATTCTTCTATACTATCGAACCCTAATACGATATTTTCAAGCTTCCCTTCTCGATCGGGGGCAAGAATCTCTGTAATAATACACCCATAATTGATACAAGAAATTTCTAATCCATGATCGTTTCTTAGTTTGAACAAGTATACTGGCTGGTTATGTTTATATCCAAATAATTCTTTTCGAATTTTCATAGTTTCCATCGCCTTTATTTATCATTTATTTTGAATGATCTGAAACAAGGTTCAATAAGACCCCTGTTATCAAAGCCACCATGAATTATTGATTGATTCTTATCGATTTTCCTGTTCGAATGGATTCATAACAAGCATCAATCACCCTCATATTTTTTATTGACGATTCTCCAGAATACTTCACTTTCAAGTCTTCTAATATGGCTCTTGAAAAGTGTTCTACCTCAAGTCTATAAATGTCGCCATGAATTTTTTCTTCTCGCGTTACTCCATTCCTCTCTACTATGAGAATCCCAACTCCTCCATTTCGATCGGGACGAAATGCATAAGATACTTTAATCGTTCCTTTTGTACCGACAACTTCGTATTCATTTCTTTCCGTCATATCAAAGCTGCAATCCATTAATGCAGTCACACCGTTTTCTAATTTCATATGCACATATGCAGATAGGTCAACATTTGAAATCGGATCTATATTCCCAATTGCATGAACTTCAATTGGTTCAGTATTTAATATATATCGTACAGCATGGATCGAATAGCAGCCTACATCATACAAGCTTCCGCCGCCCATCTCTTTAACCATTCGGATATCATCTTCTCTGTTTTCTAAATAAAAAGAATGACTCGATTTAAATAATTTTACTTCGCCAATTTCCCCAGATAATATGATTTCACGAACACGATCATGTTGCGGGTGGAACTGATACATAAAGGCTTCCATAAACTTCACATTACATTCAAGCGTAATTTTGTCCATTTCTACAGCTTCTTCTGCATTCAATGAAACGGGTTTTTCACAAAGAATGTGTTTTCCCTTCCTTGCCGCCTTTATCACCCATTCTTTATGCAAATGATTAGGCAGCGGTATATATACTGCATCTATTTCCGGATCGTTAAGAAGCGCCTCATAACTTTCGTATGCTTTTGGAATATTGAATTCTTGTGCAATCGCATGAACTTTACTGCCTCTACTTGCAATGGCAGTGACTTCTGCATTTTCAGCTCTAAACATAGCTGGAATGAATTGTGTTCTAGCGATATTTGCCGTACTTAAAATACCCCAGCGAACCTTTTTCATTTTTCACCTCCAAATTTAAATGAAATATTGAACAGGTCTTCCCATCTATGTATTAATTCCTAAAAAATGCTAATGATTCATTTAATTCTTTTGTCTTTGCATAGACTTGTTGATAAATGGCAAATAGCTCTCTATATTTATCAACATTTTCTTGAATAGGCTCAATCACTTTAGAATGCTTAATAAAAACTTCTGCACATTCGTTTAAAGATGCAAACCAACCAGCCCCAACTGCTGCTAGCATAGCTGCCCCAACAGCTGGACCTTGCTCGCTCGACAATTTTACAATTCTGGCGTTAAAGATATCTGCCTGCATTTGCAGCCAAGTTTCATTTTTTGCTCCCCCACCAATTGATACAATAGTATCTATTTTCTTTCCGCTTTCCCTAAAGATCTGGATCGATTCATTGAGAGACATTGTAATTCCTTCTAGAACTGCTCGTACAAAATCTTTTTTATGATGGGAAGTATCCATCCCAATAAAACTTGCCCGAATGACAGAATCGGCATAAGGTGTCCGTTCTCCAACTAAATATGGAGTAAAAATTAGTCCATTCGATCCGATTGGTACATTTTCAATACCTGAAAGTAATGTATGAAAATCTTCTTGTTTAGCAAAAACTTCTCTAAACCACTCTAAGCTGTGACCAGCTGATAGAGTCACTCCCATCGTATAATAAGCATTTTCTTCTCCGTGATTAAAATAATGAACCTTACCTTTGAAATCCCGATCACTATTTTCCTCATAAGAAAGGATGACACCTGATGTTCCAATACTGCATAACGTTTTTCCTTCTGATAAAATGCCGGCACCAATTGCACCACACGCATTATCAGCGCCACCGGCATAAACTTTAGTCGATTTTGATAGCCCGGTACTTTCAGCCAATGATGATGTGATTGTTCCTACACATTCATAAGAATGGACAAGAGGCGGGCACAGAGAAATATCAATACCTAACAACTCGCATATTTCTTTACTCCACACTTTTTCGTGAACATTCAATAATAAAGTACCGGCAGCGTCTGAATATTCACTATGTATTTGACCAGTCATACAATAACGTAAATAATCTTTAGGCAGCATAAATACAGATGCTCTTTCATAAATATCTTTTTCATTCTCTTTCACCCACAAAAGCTTCGGTAGTGTAAAGCCTTCTAATGCAGGATTTTTTGTGATATTAAGTAGCTTTTCCTCTCCGATCACATCATAAATTTTCTTACATTGCTGAGTCGTTCTTGTATCATTCCATAAAATTGCACGCCGTAGTACTTGGTAATTTTTATCCAGCAATACTAACCCATGCATTTGTCCCGAAAAGCTTATTCCTTCAATGTCCTCAACATGACCATCGAAATCTTTCACTAACTCTGCTAATGCTTCCGTTGTTTTTTTTACCCACTCAGCCGGATCTTGCTCGCTGTACCCCGATTTTTCATGAATAAGCGGATAAGATTTGGAAATTTCCTTACATACTTCACCGTTTTGGTTCATTAATAAAACTTTTACCGCACTAGTCCCTAAATCAATACCAATCACATATTTCATTGAGATCACCCTTTATTGTTATTAAATAAAAGGACATACCAGATTGTTATTTATTTAAACCAGGTACGTCCTAACGAAGATAAAATCTATTCAGAAAGAACAGATAATAAATACTGATTGATTGTCGACTTCAATCGTTCTGTTCTTCCAGAAGAGTTTTGAATATCTCCAAGTTGCAGCGCATATTCCTCTAATTTATGGAAATCAGTCTTGCCTTCTACAATATCTTTTCCAATTCCATGATGATAGCTACTATAGCGTTCTTCAATAAAGCTTTCTAAAACTTTATCATCTATTAATCTTTGAGCAACCTTTAAACCGATTGCAAAACTATCCATACCCGCAATATGTGCATAGAATAAATCTTCTGGTTCAAATGAGCCTCTTCTCACTTTTGCATCAAAGTTTAATCCGCCTTTGCCAAGCCCGCCGTTTTGTAAAATTTCATACATCGCCAACGTTGTAGAATATAAATCTGTTGGGAATTCGTCTGTATCCCAACCTAGTAATGGATCTCCTTGATTCGCATCAACAGAACCTAGCATACCATTAATTCTTGCTACACGAAGTTCATGTTCAAAAGTATGACCTGCTAATGTAGCGTGGTTGGCCTCAATGTTAAATTTAAAATAGTCTTTAAGACCATAATTTTGTAAAAACGCTAAAGCCGTTGCTACATCAAAATCATACTGATGTTTTGTAGGTTCCTTCGGTTTCGGTTCAATGAGAAATTGACCAGAAAAACCTATTTCCTTCGCATAATCAACAGCTAAATGCAAAAAGCGTCCAAGATTATCTAGCTCTAACTTCATGTCCGTATTTAACAGGGTCTCATAGCCTTCCCGTCCACCCCAGAATACATAGTTTTCTGCCCCAAGTTCTTTTGCGATTTCCAACCCTTTTTTCACTTTTGCTGCAGCGTAAGCAAACACATCGGCATTTACCGCAGTTGCCGCTCCATGAACAAAACGAGGATGTGAGAACAAATTGGCTGTATTCCAAAGAAGCTTCGTTTTACTTGTTTTCATATATTCTTTTATCATCGCAACAATTTCATCTAAATTTTTATAAGTTTCTCTTAAATTACTTCCTTCCGGCGCTATATCTACATCGTGAAAGCAAAAGTATGGTATGTTCAGCTTTTCAAAAAATTCAAATGCAGCTTCCACACGTGCTTTTGCTAAGTCCATTCCCGTATATTTATCCCACGGACGAATCATATTTCCGTGGCCGAAAGGATCACTCCCGTCCATTGTAAATGTATGCCAGTATGCAACGCTAAAACGGAAAATGTCTTCCATCCTATTTCCACCGACAACCTCATCAGGATTATAATATTTAAAAGCTAAAGGATTCGAAGATTTAGGTCCTTCATATTTGATTTCATTTACATTTTCAAAGTATGTCATATTCATTTCCTCCCATTCTTAAACTAGTTTTATTTATTTTTTACTAGAAATATCAATCCATACTGCGATTATGAGAATGAGACCCTTAACAATGTATTGCCAGAATGTTTCAATATTCATTATGCTCATGCCATTGTCAATACTAGCCATAATTAAAGCTCCAATAAGGGCTCCAAATATTTTACCTTTACCACCCATTAAACTAGTACCGCCAATTACACAAGCTGCAATTGCATCAAGCTCATACATATTACCTGCATTTACTGTCGCTGCATTTAATCTACTAGTTAATAAAACACCTGCAACACCAGAAAGCCCTCCCATTATAATAAACACCCAAAGTATATTACGCTTTATATTGATACCAGAAAGAGCTGCAGCTTCTTGGTTCCCTCCAATCGCATAAATATAACGCCCGAACGCTGTTTTATTAGAAATAAAGATAAAAATAATCGATAACAAAGCAACAATTAAAAATGGAACAGGGATACCGTAATATCGATTTAACATATATGTAATGAGGAGAATGAAAATAGAGTATACGGCAACTTTTCCGTAATCTACGGTTGCAGCTGGTATCATAAGTCCCATGTTCATTCTTTTAGAACGATTTCTAATAGTCCAAAAAACAAGAATTACTATACTAACTAATGCTAAAATATACCCCGGTACATAAGGAAGATAACTGTTCCCAATTTGCTTAAAACTTTCACTCATTGGTGCAATAGTTTGTCCTTTGCTTAATCCAATTAGAATACCTCGAAAAACAAGCATACCCCCGAGTGTTACAATAAAAGCAGGCACCGCCCGATAAGCTACCCACCATCCTTGCCATAAACCTAAAATCGCTCCAATGATGATCGCAGCGAAAACGACTGAAAAAGTACTCCAGCCATGCCAAACTTGTAAAATAGCAGCAATGCCTCCAGTTAACCCAACCAACGAACCTACAGATAAATCAATATGACCTGCTACTATAACAAGTGTCATACCAACCGCAAGCACAGCAATGACAGACATTTGCGTAAATAAATTAGAGAGATTACGAGAAGATAAATATTCTCCTCCTGTAAAAATGCTGAAAATAACAGCTATTAACACAAGGGCAATCATAAGCGTGTATGATTGCAGATCAAGTTTAAAACTTATACCTTTATTCCTTTGCTCATTTACATTAACTGTTGATAGTTGTCTGGACACTTTTTTTCCCTCCAGTAGCACATCTCATAATGTTCTCTTGAGTCGCTTCTTCTCTTAAAAATTCTCCGGTGATTCTTCCTTCTGACATGACAAGAATACGATCGGACATTCCCATTACTTCGGGCAGCTCAGATGAGATCATAATAATACCGACACCTTGTTTAACAAGATCATTCATGATTTTATATATTTCATACTTTGCCCCGACATCAATTCCTCTTGTCGGTTCATCAAGTATTAAGATTTTCGGATCATTTAGTAACCATTTACTTAAAACGATTTTTTGTTGATTTCCACCGCTTAATTGACCTACAGCTGCTTCTAAGCTTGGAGCTTTTAAATTCATTTTCTTCGTTATGTCCTCAGTACTTTTTATTTCTAAAGCTTCATCAATCACTTTCAACTTCATAACTTTGTTTAAAGCTGTAAGAGTCGTGTTTTTCGTAATATCCATCCCTAAAACTAAACCGTATCGTTTTCGATCTTCAGATACATAGGCTAAACCTTCCTTGATTGCATCAGCAGGTTTTTGTATATTTGTTGGTTTTCCATCGATCAGGACTGTTCCCGTTTTTTTTCCCTTAAATCCGCCAAACAGACTAATAAATAATTCTGACCTCCCGGCCCCTATTAATCCAGAAAAACCGAGTATTTCACCTTTTTTTAGCGAGAAGGATACATCCTGAATCACTTGTTTTCCATTTTCATCGAAAACAGAGTAATTCTTCACTTCCAGTATTTTTTCATTACGAATTGGATGAGGTTCATATGGGAAAAGTTCTGTTAATTCTCGACCGACCATTTTCGTAATAATCATATCTTCAGTTAAATTCTCAATAGAATCCGTGCTAATTGTTTTCCCGTCTCGTAATATAGTAACTGAATCGGCCAATGACATCACTTCACCGAGCTTGTGAGAAATATAAATGCAGGTAACCCCTTTTGAACGCAGATCATGTAAAAGGTTCATCAATATTTCAACATCACTTTCAGTTAAAGCTGCTGTCGGCTCATCCAATATTAAAATATCTACTTTCTTTGTAAGTGCTTTTACAATTTCTATTAACTGTTGTTTACCAACTGTTAAATCCTTAACTTTTGTTTCCGGATCAATATCTAATCCAATTTGATCTAACCATTTCTGAGCCTCTGCATATATTTTGTTCCAGTTAATGATTTTAGATCTCATTAAGTCATGGCCTAAAAATAAATTTTCTGCAACTGTCATTTCACCAACTAATGCCAGCTCCTGATAAATAATAGCAATTCCTGCGTCTTGGGATTCTTTGATCGATTTAAATTGAACTTTTTTCCCGTTTATCAATATTTGACCTTCATAAGTTCCATGAGGGTATACACCGCTAAGTATTTTCATTAGAGTTGATTTTCCTGCTCCATTTTCACCACATAGAGCATGGATTTCCCCTTTACGTACTGAAAATGTGACGTTATCTAATGCACGTACACCAGGAAAATCTTTCGTAATTCCTTTCATTTGAAGCGCAAACGTTTCCAATCCTTTTTCACCACCTGCAATAAAGTAATCAGATAAATGGGGGGAGCTTTCCCATACACGCCAAGTTAGTGAAATAACTCTTTCTTTTTCGATATTTCAATCGCATTAAGAAAAGAAATTGAAACGCGAAAGGATAAAAGAACACTGATGCTGAAAAGAGATTTTCTTAACTTGATAGCTCTGGGAAACTTCCTCCCATTTTATACGCTTTGTTATGATTTAAAACCTGACTATGGGCGTGGTGGACGTTCACTTTCTGGTACATTTTTATATACTTCATCGTAAGAATGGAACCCATCCTTGATTACTGTATCAATAAGATTTTCTTTATCCACTTTAATTGGATCTAATTTAATAAATGGGATATCTACTTTTCCATTATTTATTGTGGAATCGGATGTAACCTTCTCACCTTTTGCCAATTGAACAGCAACTTCCGCACTCTTTGTTGCAATGGCTTTAATAGGTTTATAAATTGTCATAGACTGTTTTCCTTCCGCAATGCGTTGGACTGCTGCCAAGTCAGCATCTTGACCGGAAATAACAACCTTCCCTGCTAAGCCTTGAGCTTCAAGGGCTTGGATAGCTCCTCCAGCTGTACTATCGTTTGATGCTACAACTGCGTCAATGTCATTATTATTAGCTGTTAATGCATTTTCCATAATTTTTAACGCTTCGTTTGCGTCCCAGCCTTTCACCCATTGATCCCCTATAACTTCAATATCCCCTTTATCGATAAGCGGTTGAAGAACATTCATTTGGCCTTCTCTAAACATTTTTGCATTGTTGTCTGTTGGAGAACCGCCCATTAGAAAATATTTACCTTTAGGGACTTTTTCAACTAGATACTCTGCTTGCATTTCACCCACTCTAACGTTATCAAATGATACATAGGCATCAATTTCTGCACCATTTATTAATCGGTCGTATGCCAAAACGGGAATACCTTTACTTTTTGCTTGCTCAACAACGGTCGTTAGTGAATCTGAGTTGATGGCAATAATAACAAGCGCATCAATACCTTGTGAGATCATATTTTCAATTTGTGATAATTGTTTTGCTTCATCACCATTCGCGGATTGAACTAAAACCTCTGCTCCTAACTCTTTCGCTTTTTCTACAAAAAAATCCCGATCATGCTGCCAACGCTCTAATGTTAAATCTGATACAGATAGTCCAATGGTGAGTTTATCTTTTTCGCCTTCAGAATTCTTGTTACCGCTTTCATTGCTGACATCTTGACCACAAGCTGCTAATACAAATACGAATAGAAAAGAAAGAATGGATAGAAAGCCCTTACATTTCCTCACAAAGAGAACCTCCTCTTCTAATAAATATAAATTTTTTTACAATTCAATCTTATCACCGAAAACTTAGTTTGTCTACACAATAAACAAAGTTTGTTATATAATTTTTCTATATCATTTATATTAAGTGAAGAAAGGACTGAAGAACTTTTGACCATAACTACTTGGAACCAACAAATCGTGAAAAAAAAGAATAAAGAAATCGTACTTAGAACGATCATCACAAATGCTCCCATCTCACGTGCAGATATCGCGCAACACTCAGGTCTAAATAAAGCTACAGTTTCTTCGTTAGTCAATGAATTAATCGAAGAAGAATTCATTTATGAGTCAGGGCCTGGGGAATCTAGCGGAGGAAGAAGACCGGTTATGCTGCTCTTTAATAAGAAGGCCGGTTACTCCATCGGATTAGATATTGGTGTGAACTATATTTTAGGAATTGTAACTGATTTAGAAGGCAACGTGGTGTACGAAAAACATAAATCAATACACAATCTTTCCTTTGACGAAATTATTCATTTAACAATAGAAACGATTAAAAACCTTATCGAACATACACCTCAAAGCAGGTATGGGGTTATTGGGATCGGAATTGGCGTACCAGGTATTGTAGATAAAAGCGGAAAAGTATTGCTTGCCCCGAATTTAAAGTGGAAGAATGTCGATTTGCTGGACATCATTTATCATGAATTTGACTACCCAATCATTGTTGAAAATGAAGCAAATGCGGGCGCGTATGGAGAAATTCGATTTGGAGCTGGTGTAAATTTCCATAACGTTATCTATATTAGCGCAGGAATCGGTATTGGGGTAGGTATTATACTGAAAGGAGAACTATACAAGGGGATGAATGGCTATTCTGGTGAAAGTGGACATATGACGATTGTAGTCGATGGAGAAAAATGCCGGTGTGGGAATTCTGGTTGCTGGGAAGCTTATGCTTCTGAGCATGCATTACTCCATCAAGCGAAACATATTTTACCAGACGCGACACTAGAGGAGCTTATCAAAATGGCCGAAGAAAACAAAAACGTTAAAGACATTTTTCAGCAAATTGGCTCCTACTTAGGGATAGGTATTTCCAATTTAATTAAAACATTTAATCCACAACAAATCATTATCGGAAATAGGCTAGCTAAGGCGAAACACTTAATCGAGCAACCAACTATAAAATCCATTAACGAGCATACATTAGATTTTCACCAAAAAGACTTACAAATAAACTTTTCAAAACTATCGATTTACTCCGCAGCACTGGGAGTATCAGCATTTGCGATTGAAAATTTTCTTTCGATTGGAAAGGGTTAAAAATAAATCTTTATTTAAAAAACAGAGCATGGGCTTCCTCAAGTGAGTTGAAGATTATTTTTTGTAAGCAAAAAACAGGCAGTTTGATTGAGAAACAAAGATTAGTGTATGAATACAAGTACTAGACCTCATTCGTTCAAGCGAGGTCTATTTTTTGTTTTATGATTGTTTTTGTTTGTCACCTATGTGTTTTTAATATCGGTTACATATTTTATTCTCAGAAGTTTGTCTTTGAGGGATTCTGATATTAGGTCAATAAAGTAGACACAAAAATTTATAAATTTTTTTCGCAGCTACCGCGCTATCGCTTGGTGGCCTTTTAAAAATAATTACGACGTTGTCCTAATTATTTTTAAAGGTAATTTTCGGGTCTAACTATAATATGCTAATTAAGCTCCTTTTTTCGTACATACGTTCGTATTCAGATGGTGAAAAATACTCTGTTGCGGAGTGAATACGTTTATTATTGTAAAATATTTCTATATACTCAAATATGCTCTTTTTTGTTTTATAACGAGTCTGATAAATTAGTTCTTTTTTTAATTATCCCATGAAATGATTCAATACAAGCGTTGTCATAACAATTTCCTTTGCGGCTCATGCTACATTTCATTCCGTATTCCATTAGCTTAGCTTGATAGTCATTTGAAGCATATTGACTCCCTCGATCAGAATGATGGAGGATAGAACCCTGTGGTTGTTGACGCTGATAGGCTTGCTTTAAAGCACTTAACACTAGCTCCTTTTTCATGGAACAGTCTATATGCCAGCCGACTATTTTCCTTGAATACAAATCCATCATACTAGCTAGATAAAGCCAACCTTCATCCGTTAGAATGTATGTGATATCAGCTACCCATACTTCATTTGGTTTCGTAACAGTAAAATGTTGGTTTAATGAAGCATATCTGCGTTTTCAAGCCCACTACGGGTGAAGTACAGCCGTGCAAAAGGTTGTTCACTATCCGAACCAAGTTTGTTCCACATACGCACAAACATATTTTTCATTCGACCTAAATCTTTTCCACATCAGACCTAAAAAAGTTCCACATCAAGCCTAATACCCAGCACTCCACACCAAATCCCCGCCACATTCCATACTTTTCGTATTCCAACGCTTGACATGTTCGCGGCGGTGATTATAATTAATTAAAAAATTGTTAATAATTTTCTTACAATGACTATGAAGAGGAAAAGTAAGGTTCAGTTATTTTTCACAGAGAGCTTCGGTAGCTGAGAAGAAGCAAAAATACGAACCCGAACAATGGCCTCTGAGTTGCGTGCTGAAAGTATTATTTTCGTGTTTTATCCCAACAAAGCACGAAGGTACGAGTAGGTTCCGCCGAGTTTGGTACTCGTTACAAATACCACAGTATGAAGGGATTAAGCCCGTAGTACTGGCAGAGGCTGTTTTGTGCGAGCAAACAGTGAAGTAAGGTGGTACCACGTGAGCAAAACCACGTCCTTATCTATATAGATAAAGACGTGGTTTTTTTTATAAAACAACAATGTATGGGGGAAAATTTATGAATCGTTTTTTAGTTATTCAAACTGATTTTGGATTAAGCGATGGAGCTGTCAGTGCAATGTATGGAGTCGCTTTGAATGTTAATCCCAGCCTGAGGATTTTTGATTTGACCCACGATATTCCCCAATATAATATTTGGGAAGCGTCTTATAGGCTGTACCAAACGATATCGTATTGGCCAAAGGAGACGGTATTTATTTCTGTTGTTGATCCGGGTGTCGGTTCAGAACGGAGAAGCATTGTTGTGAAGACAAAATCAAACCAATATATTGTGACACCCGACAATGGAACGATCACACATATAAAGAAGTATATTGGGATCGAAGAAGCAAGGCTGATCGATGAAAAGGTAAACCGGCTGCCAAATTCCGGGCATTCTTATACCTTCCATGGACGTGATATTTACGCTTATACCGGCGCACGGCTTGCATCCGAAGTGATTACGTTTGAACAGGTGGGACCGGAAATTCCAATCGATTCGCTAATTGAACTGCCGGTTTTAGAAGCCTATATTCAAAATGGTGCGATTAAAGGGAATATTGATATACTTGATGTCCGCTTTGGAAACTTATGGACCAATATTGATCGCAGCTTGTTTCAGAAGTTAGACGTAGATTACGGAGATTCTTTTGAAGTAACGATTGAAAATGAAACAAGACAAGTATATAAAAATATTATGACGTTTGGCAGATCATTTGCGGATAGTCATTTGGGCGAGCCTTTGCTTTACGTCAATTCGCTCGACAAAATCGGTGTGGCAATCAATCAAGGATCATTTGCGAAGGCCTACCATATTGAAGCAGGTGCCAAATGGAAAATCACTATCTGCAAAGTACCGAATTTCGTATATAATGGAAATTCAATATAATCATAAAAATAAAAAAAGGAGAGGAAGTTCATGAAAGAAAACAATCTATCGATCAAAACAATCGTAGCAATCGGAATTGGAGCAGCTGTCTTTGTTATTCTGGGAAGATTTGCGTCCATTCCAACAGGGATACCAAATTCCAATATTGAAACAACTTATGCATTTTTAGCACTTATGTCAATTATTTTTGGGCCTGTCGCAGGCGGTTTCATCGGACTTATCGGTCATGCGTTAAAAGACTTAATATTTTATGGATCTATTTGGTGGAGTTGGGTTGTTGTCAGCTTGCTTGTCGGATTTTTAATTGGTCTGGCTTCCAAAAGCATCGATATCGAATCTGGTGAATTCGGCACTAAAAAAATTATTACATTTAATATTGTTCAGGTGATTGTTCAAGCAATCGGCTGGTTCCTTGTCGCACCTTCTCTTGATATACTGGTTTATGCTGAGCCAGCAAATAAAGTCTTCCTGCAAGGATTAGTTGTTGGAATTTCCAATATGGTAACAGTTGCCGTCATTGGAACACTTCTTCTTTTACTCTATGCAAAAACACGCAGTCAAAAAGGAAGTCTTGATAAAGAATAAAAGCACATTGTGAGTTTTGACAACATATTTACTTACAGGAGCTTTTACGAATGAGAAAACGAGTGATTGAATTTCATAATTTTAGCTTTAAGTATCATAGCCAAAAAAATCCAACATTAAAAAATATTCATTTCAACATTTACGAAGGAGAAAAAGTTTTAATCGTTGGTCCTTCAGGATCTGGGAAGAGCACCATTGGCCACTGCATCAATGGTCTAATCCCCTTCTCTTATAAAGGAGAAATGACCGGAAGTTTAAAAGTAATGGGTCAGGAAACAAAGGAGTTAAATATTTTTGCTTTATCAAAAATGGTTGGTACTGTTTTACAGGATCCTGATGGCCAGTTTATAGGATTAACTGTTGGTGAAGACATAGCTTTTGCACTGGAGAATGATTGCACTCCGCAAAAGGAAATGTTCGAGATCGTAAAAGATGCTTCCAAAATGGTCGAAATGGATGATTATTTGCCTGCCTCTGTCCATCATTTGTCAGGCGGGCAAAAGCAGAGGGTTTCCCTCGCTGGTGTAATGGTTGACAAAGTGGATATCCTGTTGTTTGATGAACCGCTCGCAAACCTTGACCCCGCTACTGGAAAGTATGCAATGGCTTTAATCGACAAAATCCAAAAAGAAACAAATACAACCGTTGTCATTATTGAACACCGTTTAGAAGATGTTTTATATCGCCATGTCGATCGCATTATTGTGGTCAATGACGGCTCAATAGTAGCTGATATGAGTCCTGACCAGCTTTTAACAACTAACATTTTAGAAGAGACGAATATACGGGAGCCGTTATATATTAAAGCGGTCAAATATGCCGGTTGCGAACTAACTGAAGATATGCATCCTGCTGATTTCAATCAGTTTAAAGCGGATTTATGCCGAAAAAACTTGTTGGAATGGTTTGAAGATTCAAATCCAAAAACGCCAAGTAAAGAAGGAAAAACAATTTTAGAGCTGAAAAATATTTCGTTTAGCTATTCATCAGGTCACGAAACGATAAAGGATGTTTCTTTTTCAATTAACAAAGGGGAAATGGTGAGCATTGTTGGAAAAAATGGAGCAGGGAAATCTACAATTACAAAATTAATTTGTGGATTTGAAAAGCCTTCCTCAGGGAGCATATTGTTTAACGGCAAGGATATAACAAACGAAACGATTAAAGAACGCTCGTTAAAAATCGGCATGGTCATGCAAAATCCAAATCATATGATTTCAAAGCATATGATTTTTGACGAAGTAGCCTTAGGCTTAAAGGTTCGCGGCGTAGCGGAAGCTGAAATAAAAGAACGCGTCGACAATACATTAAAAATTTGCGGGCTGTACCCATTTCGGAATTGGCCGATTTCAGCATTAAGCTTCGGTCAAAAAAAGCGGGTTACGATTGCTTCCATTTTAGTGTTAGAACCAGACATCATTATTTTGGACGAGCCAACTGCCGGACAAGATTTTCGCCATTATACTGATATTATGGAGTTTCTTGTTCAATTAAATCGGCAAGGCGTCACGATTATGATGATTACTCATGATATGCATTTAATGCTGGAGTATACAGAAAGAGCGATTGTATTTGCAGAAGGCAGGAAAATTGCCGATGACTCAGCTGTCAATGTCCTTTCTGATATTGACATCATCGAACAGGCAAATTTAAAGGAAACGTCTCTTTATAATCTGGCATTAAAAACAGGAATACCAGAACCGAGGAAGTTTGTGGAACGTTTCATAGAATATGATCGGGAGGTAAGGCAGGTTGGCAGCCGAGATGCTATCTTATATTGACCGAAAATCTCCTGTTCATCAGTTGACAGGTGTAACAAAGCTAATATGCTTTATCTTATGGTCGACTGCAGCTATGCTGACATACGACACTCGTATTCTACTATTTTTATTTTTAATTAGTATTCTCATTTTTATTATTTCAAAAATTAAACTTGAAGAGATATTGTTTGTTCTTGTATTTATTTTAGTATTTCTTTTCATAAACAATGTTGCCATTTATGTCTTTTCACCGCAAGAAGGAGTAAAAATTTACGGCTCCAGCCATGTGTTATTTGAAATATCAGGAAGGTATAACGTCACATTGGAACAACTTTTTTACCAATTGAATATTACGTTAAAATATTTCACAGTGATCCCAGCGGCTTTGCTTTTTATTGTGACGACTCATCCGAGCGAATTCGCCGCTTCCCTCAATCGCATCGGTGTGAGTTATCGAATTTCGTATGCTGTTTCTTTGGCATTAAGATATATACCGGACGTACAGCGGGATTTTCGGAATATAGCACGCGCCCAACAAGCTAGAGGCCTTGACATGTCCCGCAAAGAAAAACTTCCTAAACGGATCAAAAATGCTGCCTCCATCCTTGCACCGCTTATTTTATCAAGCCTAAACAAAATTGACACCATCAGCAACGCAATGGAACTGCGCGGCTTTGGCAAAAACAAAAAACGCACATGGTATAGTGCAAGACCTTTTCAAAAAAGTGACTACTTTGCAATCGCTCTATTTACTATTCTGTTCATTGTCACCTTAATCATCACATTCCATGATGGAAGCCGGTTTTATAATCCGTTTTAAAAATACTCCTACTGATCGCATCCAGTAACGCTGTTTGTTGCTGGATGCGTTTTTTTGTGAAAACATTTAAATTAGCCCAATTTTAGGGGTGGGCAGGTTGCTTCCTTGGGCCACTAAGCTGGCAAGCCTTTTTTTATGCAATCAAGTTCTGCATTTTTTTGTTGCAGAACTCTGTATTTTTATTTAGCAATAAACACTCATGCGTATCACCTAAACAGAACTGCCCACATTTGTTACGCCAATCACTCCTAGTTCATCTTCCCATATTCGTGATATGGACATCAATCCCTTTATTCCTACACGTTTCTTCTTAATCCTTTTTCCTCCATAAACTTTTTACGAAAATATACCTGTGACGTATGGACTGCTCCATAACCGACCGCCAGCACGCCCTATTAACCAATTAATAGACCGAATATTCAGTTAACAGCACCCATAAAAACAAACCGCCCCATCAAGGGCGTCTCGACCATTTGGACCCTTTCCACTGATGCCATTTCCACGCGCTTTCGATGGCTGACAAGTGACAGGCAGCCTCACCCCCTCACAAATTCAGCATATTTTTTCTTCCGCTCTGTTTTTGTGCCTGAAAGGTAATCTAATAATGCATCCATATTCATAAATTTCGGAGGCAGCGATTTTGGATGCATATACAAATAAAAACTACTCCATCGGTAAAGTTCCGGCGCATGTACCATATGAGCTTCTACCGGGTTGAGATGAATATATCGACTCACTTCCAACATTCCGCTATCATTGTCAATCAATTTACCATAATAACGCTTTTCAAATACATGTCCCGTCAAACGATAGCGAGTATTATAATAATTTGCATACCGTTTGTTCATGAGCGCCATGACTTTCGAAATCGGCTCCTGTTTTGAGCGCAGCTGCAGGTGAAAGTGATTCGTCATAAGGCAATATGCGGCTATTTCAAACGGGATTTTTTCATGTAGCTGGTGGAGGATATGAAGAAAAGCGAGAAAATCATTTGTTTCCTTGAATAGGGGATCACGCCGATTGCCGCGGCAAACGATATGATAAAACCGATGGGGCACCCAGATCCGCTTTTGCCGTCCCATTCTTTTTACCTCGCTGTTGCCTGTTGCTTCGTATATGTTTTCAGCCATCTTAGCGTCATCGCTTCCCAAAGCGATTCATCTGCTATCTCTTCGGTTCCCTTTAAATCGGAAATAGTCCTTGCCAGCCGAATGATTTTCGTTTGCACACGATTGCTCCATTGATGCTGGGATGCCCATTGCTGCAACAGGTGTTGCTGCCTTTTAGCAAGCGGGCTTTTTTCCATTAATAACTCAAAAGGAACACGCCCATTCGTTATTTCTTTTCCGTAACGTTCATATTGCTTTCTTCTTGCTTCTTCTACTCTTTTCCTTATGGTTTCCGAAGATTCCGAAACCCTCGTTTCTTTGGTAAAATCAATGACTTCCAATGGTAATAAAACATCCATCCGGTCATAAATCGGCCCGGAAACACGATTTCGATACGCTTGAATTTGTTTCGGACTACATGTGCAATAGCGTGTTCTTGAGCCTAAATATCCACACGGACACGGATTCATCGCCCCAAGCAAAATAAAGTCCGCAGGATATGTCACCGTCGACGAAATACGGCTAATCGTCACTTTCCCCGTCTCTAACGGCTGGCGAAGCATATCCAGCGTCTTTTTCGCAAATTCCGCCATTTCATCGAGAAACAAAACACCGCGATGTGCCAGCGACACTTCGCCAGGCTTTGGGTGCGTTCCCCCGCCAATTAAAGAAACCGATGAAGCGGAATGATGCGGATGACGAAAAGGTGGATAGCCACTCTCGATTTTTTCTCCTGCCAGCTGGTACAAACTGATCACCTCTAACTGCGCATCATGAGAAAGACCCGGCAAAATCGACGGAAACGTTTCCGCTAACAAACTTTTCCCGCACCCAGGCGGTCCAACCATTAACACGTTATGTCCGCCTGCCGCTGCGATCTCCAATGCACGCTTTGCTTGATGATGGCCAATAATCGATTGAAAATCTCGATGATGCTTTCGAGGGGAGTCCATAATTTCAGGAGAGCGAAAAACTGGGGGTAACGAAAGAACACGTTGTCCATGCAGATATTGCACCGTTTCTTCCAACGTCTGAACAAAGATACAATCGAGATCTTTCAAATGATGAAGCGGAAGTGTGGGATCATACGGAAGGTATATTTTTTGAAAACCGAGCTTCTTTGCTGCCAATATCGCTGGAAGCATGCCATCCACCGGCTGAATCGTTCCATCCAACGATAACGAACCTAAAAACGCTGCATCGGAGGAAGCCGGCGCTGTCAGCTTGCCCATTGCCTTCAAAATCCCAATCGCCATCGCCAAATCAAACATCGGGCTATGCTTTTTCCGCTCCGGCGGAGACAAATGAACAACAAGCCTTTTATCAAAAAAGTCGCATCCGAAAGCATAAAGCGAAGCAAGAACACGTTCCTTTGCCTCTTTCACCGATGCATCCGGCAACCCAACAATCACCATCGCCGCAATCCCCGGCACTTCCTGCACCTCCACCTGCACTCGATACCCTTCTAACCCCCTTAACCCAATGCTTAAAATCTTCACCGTCACTCATCCATCCCTCCCAATCACAGAACATTAGTTCTTACCCATTATTGTAATACCCTCCCTTTTATCTTTCAATTACCAATATTTCGACAAATTTCGGGCGGTGACAGGCACCGCCCCCAAAGCAAGAACACGTTCCTTTGCCTCTTTCACCGATGCATCCGGCAACCCAACAATCACCATCGCCGCAATCCCCGGCACTTCCTGCACCTCCACCTGCACTCGATACCCTTCTAACCCTCTTAACCCAATGCTTAAAATCTTCACCGTCAATCGTCCATCCCTCCCAATCACAGAACATTAGTTCTTACCCATTATTGTAATACCCTCCCTTTTATCTTTCAATTACCAATATTTCGACAAATTTCGGGCGGTGACAGGCACCGAACCATCATATTTCTGTCCCCCCTTTGTTGTTTACGGATGTCATACAATCATTTGCATGTTCCCTTTGATATGAAACGTTCCGAGTTGGTAAGGATTGATAAAATGATCTCCTTTACGAACCTACCATTCCTCTTCTTCCGCCGCCATCATTCCTTCTCCAGCAATGACACTCATAAGCATTAACGGTTCAGCTTGTTCTAGTTCAAGCTGCTCATGCACGTCCCATTTATAAACGGTAAAATACTCATTTTGAACAAATGTCGCAATCATCGCTCCTACTGTTTTTACGTAAGCGTCAAATACTCAGCACCTTCTAGTTGTGAATGTTACATGAGATAATCTCCATAGAAAAAATGCTGGAGGTTATGCTATGAATGATGCTGACAAAAGAATAGAATGGAAATCCAGGTATGATGCTTGGAAAACAAGTGGATTGAGTGCTTCTGAGTGGTCTCGCATCAATGATGTAAATATACATCAGATGTACTACTGGATTCGAAAGTTTCGAGAGGAAGAAATTTCTACGAACGAGCATCAATCAAAATGGTTGACGGTGGATGTCCAAGAAATCTCCTCCCATCATACGGGTCAGGAATCTGTCCTTATTCATTACGGTGCACTGTCCATCGAAGTACGTCCAGGCACCGATTTGAATCTACTTTCCGATGTAGTGCGTGTGATTCAAAATCGATGATATCTAACGCAAATTTTGAACGAGTGTACCTTGCACGTGGAAGCACCGATCTCCGGAAATCGATTGATGGTCTCGCAGTCATCGTCAAAGAATGCTTCGATTTGGATCCATTTTCCCCTTGTTTATTTGTTTTCTGTAATCGGAAAAGGGATAAACTTAAAATTCTACAGTGGGATAATAATGGGTTTTGGCTCCATTATAGAAGATTAGAAAGAGGAACTTTCAACTGGCCATCTGAACAAGAAGGAGTGCCGATGGATATCAGTCCTCGTCAGCTACGCTGGTTATTAGATGGCTTATCCATCGAACAAAAACAAGCCCATCCCACAGTGAAAGCACGCACGATTCTATGAAATTAAAAAACTTGAGAATCCGACTGGTCAAGCCGGATTCTTTTGCGTATACTGGAACTATGAAAAACATGGACATGAAAACTCAAGAAACAATTGAATACTATAAAGCGCGTAACGAAAAGCTTGAAATAGAAAAGGAAGCTTTGGAAGCGAAGCTAAAATGGTATGAGGAGCAATTTCGGTTAAGTCAACAACGTCGTTTTGGTTCTTCCAGTGAGAAGACCAATTCAGACCAACTGTCCCTTTTCAATGAAGCTGAAGCTACCGCAAATCCTGATGATGAAGAACCGACGATTGAAACCATTACATATACACGCAAGAAGAAGCGAAATCGTCGAGATGAAAAACTAGAAAACCTGCCTACTGAAACGGTGGAATACCGTTTGCCAGCTGAGGAACAGGTTTGTTCGTGTTGCGCTGGACCTCTACACGAAATGAGTACGCAAGTACGCAGAGAAATAGAAGTTATTCCAGCACAAGTAAAAGTGAAAAAGCATGTCCAATATGTTTATAGTTGTCGTCATTGTGAACGCCATGAAATAGAAACGCCTATTGTCACGGCGAAAATGCCGGCTCCTGTTTTTCCGGGAAGTCTGGCATCTCCATCGTCAATGGCTTATACGATGACGCAGAAATACGTTGAAAGTATGCCTTTGTATCGCCAGGAAAAACATCTGGAGCGATTTGGCATATTCATTTCCAGGCAAACTTTATCCAATTGGATTTTGTATGGAGCCGACACCTGGTTGAGTCCTGTTTACGACCAAATGCGTAACCATCTATTGAATCAGGATATCCTCCATGCGGATGAGACCACCTTACAGGTTCTTTCAGAACCTGACCGACGAGCGACTTCCAAATCATTTATGTGGCTTTATCGGACAGGACGAATGGGGCCTCCAATTGTTTTGTATGACTACCAGCGAACCCGTGCATCCAAGCATCCTTTACGATTTTTGGAAGGTTTCCGTGGATATTTACATGTGGACGGGTATGCCGGTTATAACGGAATCCCTGATGTCAGTCTGGTCGGTTGTTGGGCTCATGCCAGACGTAAATTCACAGAAGCTTTGCAGGCTCTTCCTGAATCGGCTAAAACTACTCACGTAAAAGCCAAAGAAGGTCTTGCATTCTGTAACCAACTTTTCTCGATAGAACGGGATTTAAAGGATGTTAGTCCTGAAGAACGTTATAAGAAACGGTTAGAACGCAGCCAACCGGTATTGGAGGCTTTTTTGGCATGGCTTCATGAACAAGCCCCAAGAGTGTTGCCAAAAAGTGCACTTGGGCAAGCCATTAAATATTGTCGTAATCAATGGGACCGTTTAGTAGCTTTTTTAGAGGATGGTCGTTTAGAGATTGATAACAACCGCGCAGAACGATCCATTAAACCGTTTGTAATCGGGAGGAAAAACTGGCTGTTTAGCAATACCATAAAGGGAGCTAAATCCAGCGCAATCATTTATAGCATTGTGGAGACTGCGAAGGAAAACGGATTAAACCCATTCAATTATCTTAAATATTTATTTGAACAGCTTCCAAATATTAATCTGACTGACAAAGAAAAATTAGATCAACTCCTTCCTTGGTCCACAACAATTCCAGAAGAATGTCGTGTTCCTAATAAAGCTAAATAAATCATAACAATAGTCCACATCTAAAGGTAGGTGTGGACTATTTTACGCTTACGTTTTTACAACAGCAAGCTCGACTTGTACCTGTACATGTGTTACGGTTTACTTATAAAAAAATTAAA
The DNA here is from genome assembly GCF_038000355.1 of Aeribacillus sp. FSL M8-0235. NCBI lineage: Bacteria > Bacillati > Bacillota > Bacilli > Caryophanales > Bacillaceae > Aeribacillus > Aeribacillus sp. FSL M8-0235. The sequence continues at coordinate 3,534,676 of NZ_JBBOBW010000001.1, forward strand.
AAAGGGGAACTCATACACTATGAGCTCCCCCTCAACATAAAACGCTTATTTAGTTAGAACCCTCTTTTTTTCTAAGATATTAGAGTCAGAACCAATACCTAAACCTTCATATAAATATCCTAAATTACTTAGCTGTAAATCTCTTAGATAGTTCCTAGTATCTAAGACATACGGAATACGCATTTTTTGTATTAATTTCTCCCAATTAATCTCTAAGTATTCATCCCAATGTGTTAGAAGGATTACACCATCTGCTTTTTCGAAAACATCTTCTGAATTAGCACAATATTGAATATCCAAATCGCCATTTAGTGCCTTAAACATCTCTGTACCTTTCGGATCATGTGCTCTTACGTTTGCACCTAATTCGAGTAACTTCTGAATGATTACTGAAGCCTGGGTTTTACGGGCATCATCTGTATTTGGCTTAAATGTTAAACCGAGGATACCAATATTCTTTCCATTTAGAGATTTTAGTCGTTTTTGTACTTTTTCGACACAATACAAATGCATCTTTGTATTAGATTCTACAGCTGCCTTTACAATAGAAAGTTCAACCCCGTATTTCTGACTAGCAGCCAAAAATTCCGCTGTATCTTTAGGGAAACAGCTACCACTCCAACCACTCGATACCTGTAAAAATTTCTCACCGATACGGGAATCCAGTCCCATCCCTTTAGCAACGTCTAGGACATTAGCGCCTAATGCTTCACATAATCTAGCTACTTCATTAATATAGCTAATTTTAACAGCTAAAAACGCATTTGCTGCATATTTAATCATTTCTGCACTCTTTGCGTCCGTTTCAAAATAAACGGCTTTAGGGGAGTTCAGGTTATAATTAAAAACAAAATCTTTTGAAATAATATCATAATTTACTCTCTCTACCAGATTATGAAAAAGCTCTCTCATCACTTTTCGAGCTTTTTCATCATTTGTACCGATTACGATTCTATCTGGAAAAAACACATCTTCTAATGCATAACCTTCACGCAAAAACTCAGGATTACTTACAACGGCAAAATGCTCCCCTGAATTTAAGTCAGAGGTTTCTTCAATAATAGACGCTACTAAATCAGACGTGCCAACTGGAACTGTAGATTTATCGACAATGACCGTAAACTTAAATGGATTTAGGTTTTTTCCGATACTTTGAGCAGCCAGCTTAATATATTTCAAATCTGCTGTACCATTCTCTTTAGAAGGTGTACCGACACCAATAAAAATAACATCTGCCTCCATAACAACATCATAGGAAGTAGTAGCAAACAATGTTTTTCCAATATATTTTTGGATTAACTCATCAAGTCCAGGTTCATAAATTGGGCTCTTGCCCGAATTCATTAAATCTACTTTATTCTGATCAATATCAATTATAGTCGTTTTATGTCCTAGAACGGCAAAGGCTGTACCCGTAACACTTCCTACATAACCAGAACCAATACATACTACATTCATTTACTTATCCTCCATATAGAAACTCTAGTTTTTGACAAAAAGCTTTTCTCTATATGCTTCAATTGTTCTTTTTAAACCTTCTTCTAAATCTATTTGAGGCTCCCAACCTAAAATTCTTTTCGCTTTGCTAATATCTGGACGTCGTACTTTCGGATCATCTTCTGGAAGCGGGCGGAATGTTATTTTACTATTAGACCCTGTTAATCTTTTAACCATATGCGCTAGCTCAAGTATCGTATATTCATTAGGGTTACCAATATTAATAATTTCTCCTGTTGCTTCATCTTTTTCCATCATTAACTTAAGGGCACGGATATTGTCATCTACATAACAGAATGAACGCGTTTGACTTCCATCACCATATACAGTAATGTCTTGACCAGTTAATGCTTGGGTAACAAAATTTGAAATAACACGTCCGTCATCATTTCTAAGCCCTGCTGAGTATGTATTAAAGATTCTCGCTACCTTCACTTGAACATTATATCTTGTGTAATACTCATAGCAGTAAACCTCACCTAAGCGTTTTGCCTCGTCATAGCAAGCTCTTGGCCCCCAAGTATTTACATTACCTCTATACTCTTCCGGTTGCGGATGTACTTCCGGATCACCATAGGCTTCACTAGTGCTAGTATATAACATCTTAGCACCCCATCTCATCGCCAATTCTAACATGTTTTGGGTACCTATTGTATTAACAGCTATTGTCTCAAAAGGTTTAGCTTGATAGAACTTGGGTGAAGCTGGTGATGCTAAATGATAGATTTCATCGATATTTGTAAGTTCTGGTAAGTCTAAAACTTCATTATTAGAAACATCATGATTATAGAATGAAAAATTTTCATTTTCTAAAATATCATCTATATTTGATTGCTTGCCAGTAGATAAATTATCAATCCCTATAACAAAATGACCTTCTTTTAACAAATTTTTTGTTAAATGAGATCCTAAGAAACCAGCGGCTCCTGTAACTACTATTTTTTTCATAAATCTTTTATCCTCCCCAACCAAATTAACCAAATGACTCTTCAGGTTCTGTTCCATCTGGTAATATAGCTTCTACACGTTTTATTCCTAATATTTCACCAAATAAGACTATCAAATAGTACGGGTTTAAATACAAATATCTTTTCCATAAACGTTTAGGTTCTTGTGTAAGTCGGAAAAACCATTCTAGACCTCTTTTTTGCATCCAAGAAGGTGCTTGTTTTAAAGTACCTGCATGAAAATCAAAAGCCGCTCCCACTGCAAGTAATGGCATATTTAATAAATTTCTATACTCATATACCCAAACCTCTTGGCGCGGACAACCTAACCCTACAAAAACAATTCGGGCGCCACTGTTTTTAATCCGATTAACTACTTCTTGTTTTTCATCAGGTTGTAATCTTCGAAATTTTGAAGGTTCTTGCCCAGCAATAATTAAACCGGCAAATTTCCTTCTAAGATTCTCACTAAATTTGTTTAATGTTTCTTCTGTACTTCCATATAAATATATTGGAATGCCTTCTTTGGCAGCCATTTCTGCCGTTTTTAAAGTTAAATCTGGGCCATAAACGCGTTCCTCTAATCCAATTTTATATAACCAATTTAATCCCCATCTAACAGGTTGTCCATCGGGGACAACGAGGTCTAAACCATTAAGGCGTTTACGATGTTGTTTATCCAAATAACCTGTCATTACTCCGTGAACTGCTAAAGCAGTTACAGCTAGTGGATAACCATTTTTCGCAGCTTTTTTGATTGCTTCTACACTATACTCATAATCTACAGCTGATATATTTACTCCAAGAATCGGATATTTCCCTTTGTTAATCATCTCACATTACTCCAACGTTCTTTATTTAATTCATAAATCTCTTCCATTAATTTATATACATTGTATTTTTGAGACCAGTTTGGGTAATGAGTTTTAAATTTAGTCATATCACTAATATACCAAATGTGGTCCCCAGCACGATTAACATCCGAATATTCATAGTTTAGCTTTTTACCTGTTAACTCTTGAGCGTAATTAATTGCTTCTATCATAGAAATATTTGATTCTCTTCCACCGCCTAAGTTATATACTTCACCACCGCGTCTAGGATTTTTAAAGAATGCATCAAATGCTCTTATGACGTCGCTAGCATGAATAACATCTCGTACTTGTTTTCCCTTATAGCCATAAATAGTGTAAGGAGTATTTGTCATTACACATTTCATAAGATAATTAATAAATCCATGTAAATTTACGCCTGATTGCTGAGAACCACTCAATACCCCGCCTCTAAAACACACAGTTTTAAAATTAAAGTAACGTCCATACTCTTGGACTAAAATATCGGCTGCTAACTTTGATGCTCCAAATAAAGAGTGCATATTTTGGTCTACACTCATAGTCTCAGGTATACCTTCTTGATATTCATGGCTAGGATCGATTTCCCAACGTGTTTCCTTTTCTATAAGTGGTAATTTATTTGGATTATCACCATAAACTTTGTTAGTAGATGTGAAAATAAAGACAGCTTCCGGGCAATGTTTTCTCATCGCCTCAAGTAAATTAAGTGTTCCATTTGCATTTACCGTAAAATCCGTAATCGGGTCTTTGGCTGCCCAGTCATGAGAAGGTTGTGCAGCGGTATGAATGATTAATGAAATATTATCTTTATATTTGCTAAATAGTTTATTAATTTTCTCGGTATCTCGGATATCAATATCATAATGTACATATTTATTACCACACTTATTTTTTAAGCGATCACGATTCCAAATGGTTGAACCTTCTTCACCAAAAAAGGTCTGTCTCATATTATTGTCAATACCTACTACCTCATAACCTTGACTGGCATAAAATTCAACAGCCTCAGATCCAATTAAACCTGCGGAACCGGTAACAACAACTACAGACATTTTTTACACTCCTATTCTTTTTAATTTTTATGTCTTACGTTCGCCAAGCTTATAGCCTTTTCGTATATTTCCATTAACATTTCATAATTGCGATCAGCTGTATACTTCTCCTCATATTCTTTTCTTGCAAACTCTCTCATTTTATTAATTCTGTGGGGGTCACTTAAAAATATTTTCACCTTTTCTACTAGGTCTTCAGAATCACCAGGTTTAAAATATAAACCCGTTACCCCATCCCTTACAATTTCGGATATTGCACCTATATTAGATGCTATAACTGGGGTACCTTTAGCAAAAGCCTCAACAGCAACCCTCCCAAAAGTTTCATACCATTCAGAAGGAAAGATTAGAACTTTGGCTTCTCCCATAAAATCATATACTTCATTGACATCTCTTTTCCCTAGGTACTCAATCCCTTGATAGGTTTTTGAATCCTCTTTTACTAAGTTTACCAAAGGCCCTTCTCCAATAATTTTTAAAGGAAGTGTTGAGCCAATTTTCTTCCATGCTTTTATTAATGTTTTTATCCCCTTTTCTTTTGTTAACCTACCTACAAAGAGAGCATAATCCCCTAATCCTTGACCAACACCGGGATCCGGGTATACAAAGTTAGGTTTAACTACTATTCTATCTTCTGGAAAACCTGCCTGTATATATTTGTTCCTTGCAAACTCTGTTAGTGTGACAAACAAATCCACTTTATTCTCCCAACTCTTAACTTTCTTATGAAAATAGTTCATTGATGCTAAAGTAGCACTACCTAAAATACTTTCTCTATAACATTTGTGTCTTATTGCTGGAAATTGTACAGACTTTCCTAGACAGTCTTCGCATACTTTTCCATCTCTATAAAAAAGCGCACTAGGACAAAGCGGTCTATAGTTTCTTAAAGTCTGAATTACAGGTATTTTCAGTTTAGAAGCAGCATAATAAACAGAAGGAGAAAATAAAGGAAATGTGTTTTGACAATCTAAAATGTCATACTCACCACTAGCTAGTATTTTTTTTACCTCATGATAGGCTTTAAATGACCATATAGTTCTTAATGCAGTTTTTACCCTTCCAATCTTATCAATTTCTCTATTGGAATACTCAAGTAAATCATTTTTATGCCCTTTCTCATTAAGTAACCTTATTTGCGAGTCAACACTTTCGTCTTCTCCTCCCCTTATTAAATACCTATTATGAATTGTTAAAATTTTGTATTTCAAAAAAAATCCTCCTCAAACATAATATACTACTCAGCTTTCGCAGTCCAAAATCTTGTTTAAATGCTTGATGTAAATGGTTTTGGGAAGTACAAAATTATCATTTGACATTTTTTAAAACATAAAGAAAGACACCTATTCTTTTGGTAAAATATTGGTGACGAAACCAAATCCAAAAGAAAGGTGTCACCACTATGATAACGAATAAAGACTACTTTGCGCAATTACCAAAAGAAATTAAACAAGGATTTTCCGAATTAAATATTGGATATCATTTAAGAAAAGCGAATATTACGAAACTTTCCGGGTATTCTTGTCTTACTGTTTTCAAACTGATTTTTCTTTTAGTCTTCCAATATAAGAACTGGTTTCGTGCTTTTATGAGTAAACGATCTCAGGATCTGCCCGGAAAGGATACAGTCTATCGCTTTTTAAATACACCAACCTATCATTGGAGAAAGTTTCTACTTTCATTAAGCAGTGAAATGATCCGTCTGCTTCAACCATTAACTTCAAAAGATCGTGTCACAGCTTTTGTGATTGATGATTCTGTCTTTTCAAGAAACCGTAGTAAGTCGGTTGAACTGTTGGCTAAGGTTTTTGATCACTCTACCCATCAGTACTTGAAAGGGTTTCAAATGCTTACCCTTGGCTGGACCGATAGTTTTACTTTTATTCCCGTTGATTTTGCTCTTCTAAGTTCACCGAAAAAGGAAAATCGCCTGCAAGAAATCAATCCCAATATTGATAAACGAACATCTGGCTATAAGCGTCGCCAGGAAGCTCTGAAATCAAAACCGGACGTGGCTTCAGCTTTACTTGATCATGCGCTTGAAAAAGGGATTATAGCTGACTATGTTCTCATGGATTCCTGGTTTACACAAGCGCCTTTAATTGAGAAGATTACGAACAAAGGGTTATTTGTCATTGGCATGGTGAAGCAATTAAAGCAGCGATACGTTTACAATGGTGAACGTTTCACACTGAATCAACTTTACAAATTGGCAAAACCTCACATGGGTAAAAAAGACATTCTCGGATCCGTTTATGCTACTTTAGACAATGGAATTCCAGTAAAAATTCTATTTGTACGAAACCGTAATAAACGGAGCGAATGGCTTGCCATTCTCAGCACAGATACAACATTAGAAAATGAAGAGATCATTCGTATTTACGGCATGCGTTGGGACATTGAAGTCTTCTTCAAATGCAATAAATCCCTTTTAAATTTAGAGAAAGAATTCCAGGGACGTTCCTACGACATGTTAATTAGCCATACAACCATTGTTTTTACACGATATATTCTCATTGCTTGGCAAATGCGCAAAGAGGAGGATCCTAAGACGCTTGGCAACCTTTTTTACATCCTTTGCGAAGATGTAAAAGACATAGATTTTATTACTGCCCTTCAATCACTTATTGACCTTTTCCAAACTTTGGCGGAAGCCGAGGTTTCTTTGAACATGGACATCTTTAAAAATCAAATGAATAAATGGTTGGCCACTATACCTAATTATATCAAGCAATGCTTAAATATTTCTGTGTGCGAAAGTTGAGTATATTACATTAACCAAAAAACAAAGTTCCAAGAGACAGACATGATCATGATTTCCAATTTTGTTATCGAGCATGCAATGAATAGCAAAAAATTTTCTTCTTTTACAGGCTTTACTTCAATACATCGATTGACTTTCTCTACCAACCTTATATGACAGATCGACTGTCGAGTTCAAAAATCATTTTTGAAATGTTCCTTTATCTGAACTAAGTATAAAATAAAAGTAAACAAATATTATCCAATAAATAGAGTTAATACTCAACAAATCGCTTTCAGTTATATTGCCAGTAAGCTCGTAAAACAAGTATAACAGAGGCAGCATTAAATAATAGTTTTTTCCTAATATTATTAACTTAACAGCCTTAAAAAATGTCTTAATATAAATTATTAGGAAAATGGTTGTACCAAGTAAACCTACCTGCAATAATAATTCTAGTATCCCATTATGAGAGTAGTAAGGTGTCCAACCTATTACTCTATATATATAGTTGGACTGCAAGCCTTCCCATCCTAACCAAAAAGCATTATAACCATATCCTAAAAATAAGCGTTTTTCTATAAATCCCCATACCACTAACCATAATTCTGTTCTCCCAGTAAGGGTTATGTCTTTTCCTAATAAGTCCAAGATATCTGATAAGTTACTAATAACTAAATAGAAGACTAATCCGCTTAAAATATTAACTAATATCAAGGAAGGAATAATAATTCTCGAGGTTTTTCGGACAAATTTAAAAAATGGTATCACAATTATTAAAATTATTAGCATAATTAACGCAGTACTTGATGTTGACAAAATTACAAGAAGTACGGATAAAATAAAGAAAATCAACCCACTAGTCTTTTTGTATTCTAAAAAGTAAATTAGAGAGAAGATTGAACTTAGTATCGAAATTCTTCCTAAAGTATTTTTATGTAAAAAGATTCCTCTCCAAGCACCACTATGATAAACATCTTGATGAACCCCTAGATCAGGTAACATAATTGAAAAAAAAACAGACAATATACACATAACTGCAAAAGAGATGAAAATTACTTTTGAAAATTTTTCTAATTTATACTTTGTTGCTAAAAATAACGCAAAAAGAGTAGAACCTACTAGTTCAAAAGTGCTTATAAGTGATATTTTCGGATCATTTGACCATAACATAGAAATAAAACACAAAAACGTTAATATCCAAATCCCTAATGATTTCTTTATTATTTGAACTGTTTTTTTATAATTTGTGATAACATAAAACAGACTTATAAAATATAAAATATACCATTGTATCTGAGTTATTTTACCAAAAACGGGATCTAAGTTAAAAAGAAGTAAAGTAATTCCTTTAGAAAATAATATTATACCAAATATAGTAAATAATACGGACGGTATCTGTTTGATTTCTATTTCTCTGTTAAATAACAATAATTTCATAATTCCCTCCAACGAATATTAGGCAAAGAACATTACTATATAAGTCCAATTTGACTTTTCATCATGTTCACAATCTTATATTTCCCAATTCTAGAATATATTATTTTAGATGAAAAAGTATTTCAAAAAGTCAGACCTACTCATATGATGGATTTTTAAGTTAGATTTATATAGAAACTAAAAAACATAATTAATTTTAGAGCAAATTTATTTATTCCCCGTGATGCCTCTTGTATTCTTCATACTTAATTCCTAATAGGCCATTAAAAATACCTATACTCCTCCAAATATATCTTAAGTTTTTAACTATTTTATGCTTACCAAAAAATACACTAAACGGAAGAAATACTAATCCTTGTACAAGCCTTATAAAGGCCTTTAAAAACCTAATAATCAATACTTTTTTTGATGAAATGACATCTACCTCACATCTAGCAATTGTATTTCCCAATCTATATGCTCTTTGTAATATCCAACGAAGATTTGCCCTACTATTGGGTACTATTTCAGTCACAATAGCTTCGTCACTCCATATTATTTTAAATCCCGATTGATTTACCCTCATAAAAAATTCTGTATCACTACCACCAGTTAAAGCATATCGTTCATTGAAATGTTTATCCATAGATTTAAAAACATCCATTTTTATAATGACATTGTTAGTGGCAGCATAATCGAGCCTCGTTCCAGTTGAATATCTAAATCTTTCAAAAAATCCTCCCTTTAATATCCAACTCGGGACGTTTTCCCTAAACTCGGGGAGTACTGGCCCTGTAACCACATCAGCATTAAATCTTTTTTGTGTATATAAGAGTTCATCTAACCATTGAGGTGAAGGTATCTCGTCATCATCTATAAAAACTACTTGATCAGCGTAATCTTTTATAATATTTACTGCTTTGTTCCTTGCAAAAGGAATACCGCGTTTACTTTCTATATCATAAATAATTTCCCATTTTATTATCTTATTTAATTCTTGACAAAGTTTTTTCGATGAAGCTTCGGTGTCATTATCAACTACCACAACTTTAATGTTTGGTATACTATTTTTTGTGAATCTCATTTTATCTAACCCTAAAATAAGTTGTTCTAAACTTTTAGGTCTCTTATAAGTGATAACACATATAGCAATATTCATATTTTCCTCCCGGAACTAAAAAGCGTTAGAAGGCTACTTGTCATTATTTACAACTTCTTCATAAATAGACTCCAATTTCTTAGTTTGTTTTTTCAAATTAAATAATTCATTTACTCGTTCCCTTCCGTTCTGGCTATACCTTTTCCAAAGGGAATTATCTGTTAATAACTCTTCTATATATAGAGCTAATTGCTTATAATCCTTTTCATCTGCTAATAACCCTGTCTCACCGTGGGATACGGCCTCCATAATCCCCCCTGTCTTAAAACTTACTACTGGTAGTCCCATTGAATTAGCTTCAGCAAAAACCATTCCAAACCCTTCGGATGCTCCTGTTTCAACAGTTATGCTCGGAACACAAAATACTTTTGCTCTATTCATCCATAAACGAACCTTCTCATGTGACTGAACACCAAGAAATTCATAATTTTTTATGTTTTCTTTTGCGAGCTTATAATATTTTTCACGTAGAGGACCATCACCAATAATAATCAATTTCACATTAAGTACCTTTTTTTCAACTTCCCTCATAGCTTTTATAAGATAATCTAACCCTTTATTTTCAACTAAACGTCCTACAAATAATACGATAGGTTCTCTGTTATTATAAAGATTAGGAGAAAAAAATTCTACATCCACACCTATATAATGTTTTATCACTTTATTAGGAGGATATCCTTGTTCGATTAATTTGTTTCTAATAAAATCAGAAACAGCTATAAATAACGTACCATATTTTTGTATTTTTTCACGTTTTTTTACATAGAGATTATGCACATAGGACATTTTTTTTAGGTAATGGTCTTTTATTGTTACGTCAGACCCATGAAATGTAATTAAAAGTGGAATACCAAATAATTTTGCTAGTTCTAAAGATAAGACCCCCCCAAAACCAAAATGAGCATGAATTAGTTTTGGATTTATCAACCTAAGCTTTTTCTCAACATTGGGACTTCTACCCACTAATTTAAAATATATTTCTTGCATTCTCCCTAGGTATCCACCGTTATTTATTATTATTTTTTCATATGGAATATCTAAACCTTCAACTAAGCGAGAACCTAAGAAATAAGGATAAAAATTTTGTAATCCCTTAACCTGCTCAAGGATAAAGGTTTCAGAAGGTGGAAGTATTCTATCCCTATATATTAATATTGCATTATTAGTATCTTTCTTCATTGAAAATCCTTCCTATAAGACATTTAATTAATAAAAATCCTGATTTTATCAACATTGGCACATCAAAATCACGAATCGATGACTTTAACACTTGAAAGGCAATTCTACCTGATTGTAATTGTTTTTTTTCTAGGTTCCATAAACCAGAGGCTACATGATATCTAATAAACCTAGACTTTTTTCTAAAATCCTTTGTCTTACGATTTTGATTTGTATAAAGGTTGTTTCCATGAATTCGTTGTGAACTTAATACTTGATTACATACAAGTACAGGACTTAACATTAAAGATGCATACTTCAAATAGTTATCAGCAGTTATTCTTAATTTTTCAGGAATAGGTGTAATTTTTTGTATGAGAGACTTTCTAAATGCTAGAGCAGATGTAGCAGGTAAATAAAAATCAATTTGACCATACTTTGCTTTTTTTCTGTAATCTCCTGATTTTGATAGCAATTTAGATATATCTTCATGTTCAGCAATTAATACATTATTTGAGTTATTATCAATATGGTTCATTTTATGAATTAGCCAATCATAACCTGGATTATTTTTGAAGTATTCTACAATTATTTCCACCTTATTTGGATGAAATATGTCATCTGAATCCAAAATACAAATTATTTCACCTTTACAATACTTAAAACCTATATTAAAAGCAGAAGCTTGGCCACCGTTTTCTTTAAAAACTGGTAATATACCCCTGAAGCTATTGATTATGTCCCTTGAGTTATCAGTTGAACCGTCATCAACAACTATTATCTCAATATTACGGTATGTTTGATTTAGTGCACTCCTAATTGCTTCCGAAATATAGTTTCCATAATTATAATTATTTATAAGTATACTCACTAATGGTTTATCTCTCATACCGATCTCCTAATTATATAGTTTTTATATTTCAAAACAGCATATCTAGAATTTTTGTTAATAATTACCATTAATAATGGTAGAAACATTAATAAGATAACAAATATATTATTGGCAAAATTCACAAATAATAAAGGAATGAATCCAATAATCCAAGGAACAGCTTTTTTATAGGAAGCTTTCATATGTTTTGATAATTTATAATGAATAACAATGTACCCTAAAAAAGCAGCAACTTCAGCCCAACCATATCCTGCAACTCCAAGTAGCGGTACAAATATAATCGAAGAGATGAAAAAAATAATTACATGAACCATATGGAATAACGTTACTGACCAATTTTCTTTCTTAACATAAAGGACCGAAGAGTGCATGTTAAAGACAGAATTAATTAAATAACTTAAAGCAATAAAAGGGAAAATTATACTTAGTGACATCCATTTCTGTCCAAATACAATAGGAATTATATAGGGTGACAGTAAAGAAAATCCAACTAAAAAAGGACCAACAGCTATTACTTGCACCATCATACCTTCATCTACTGCATCTTTTAGTTTTTTGTTATCACCTTGTACTTTAGCAAGTGCAGATATAGATATTCTCCATGTTATCTTTTTTACAAAACTTAGTGCCTCAACTACCCTTATAGCTAAAGCAACTATCCCCACAGCCTCTGCACCTAAAAACTTCCCTACGATTAAAGGATTAATCAAGCTCCTGATCTGCCAAACCCACATAGAAGACGAATAACCAATACCGTATTGGACCATATCTTTTAAATCATTTAAATTTTTAGTTAATCGGGGCATATACCTAGATGCCCACAATGTTCCTATTGATATCATAATCTGCTGTATCCAATAACCAACAACAGGCGCCCAAACTCCACAATCCATATACGCTAAAAATATTGCTGTTGAATAATATGTTATTTGACCCACTAACTCAATATATGCTATTGCTTTATAATTTAGCGATCTCTCAATTTTAGCAGTACCTGGTATTATAAAAGATTGTAATGGCAGTGTACATACTAATACTACAAAAGGATATATTATATCTGGATTACTTAACCATTTTCCTAAATAATTAGCAAATAATAAACCTAAAATGGTAATAATGGTATTGGTAAAGAATAAAACAGTAAAAGCCTGATTGTAATCACTTTCTAATAATTTTTTTTCATTCCGAACTAAATATACATTTATACCAAGACCACCAATGCTAACACCATACATTAAAATCGCTATAACAGAGGAATATATTCCATAGTTCTTGGGACCTATTATTCTTGTTAAAAGAAACATCCCGCCTACACTAATAATTAACCCCATAGATTGCCTGAAAAATAAATATAAGCCACCCTGTAACACTTTTTCTTTTAAATTATGTGAAACACTTTCATTAGCAATTGTCATAATAACCGTCTCTTTCTTCCGAAAATCATCAAAATGTGTTACTTCTAAACATAATTACTATAGTTTTAAAAAGTATTTTCAGATCCATAAACAATGATACGTTATTAATATAGGTAAAATCATATTGTAGATTTTCATGAATTGGCTTAGTTCTATCTAAACTTACTTGCCATAACCCTGTTATTCCAGGTTTAACTAGAAATCTTTGTTTCTCATAATTTGTATAATATTTATCAACGATCAACTTTTGTTCCGGCCTTGGTCCAATAAAACTCATTTCACCTTTTATAATATTTATTAATTGTGGCAATTCATCCAAACTTGTTTTTCTCAAAAGTTTTCCTACTCTCGTAATTCTCGGGTCATCATCACTAGTCGGAGAACGTCCCTGTGAGAGAACATCCTGATACATTGTTCTAAATTTATAAATTAAAAATTCTTTCCCATCTTTTCCTATTCGAACTTGTTTAAAGATTATAGGACCGGGGGAATCTAATTTGATAAATAATGATATAATTAACCAAATTGGTAAAGTAATAACTAGTAAAATAATTGCAGCTAAAATATCTAAAGTTGGTTTTATGATATTAAAATAAGCCCCCTCAGGTTTTTTAATCACGATATTAGTGATATTATTACTGATTTTATTATTTAAAAAAGTGACTTTCATCATAACCAATCCTATCTATTTACCTGCACTTTGACTTCTTCCAAAAATTTAATAAGGTAATTGTAAAATTCATTTTTTAAAGTATTATCTCTTAAAGCAAATTCAACTGTAGCTTGTAAGAAACCTAACTTGCTACCAACGTCATATAATTTACCATTGAACTGGAAAGCATACATTTCTTTTTGCAACGCTAACTCCTGCAATGCATCTGTTAACTGTATCTCGCCGCCTACACTTGGATTTGTATTCTCTAATATATCAAAAATTATAGGATCTAAAATATATCTTCCTATAATAGCCAAATTTGAAGGAGGATTATGCTTAGGTTTCTCTACTAAACTTCTTATAAGAGTTAAATTATCTCCTACATTGTAACCATCTACTACACCATATTTATGAACTTCTGACCATTCAACAGGTTCAACAGCAATTATCGAACTTTGCTTCTCTTCATAAATGTCTATCATCTGTTTTAAGCAAGGGACTTCACTGTCGATCACCATATCACCTAATAATACTGCAAATGGCTCATCTCCAATAAATTTACGTGCACACCAAACGGCATGCCCAAGACCTAGCGTTTCCTTTTGTCTGACATAGTGAATATCAACCATATTTGTAATATCTTGAACAACTTTGAGGAGATCTATTTTATTCTTTTCTTCCAAATTAGATTCCAATTCGTAGTTTTTATCAAAATGATCTTCAATTGCTCTTTTGCTTCTCCCTGTTACAATTATAATATCTTCTATTCCGGAATTTACTGCTTCTTCAACAATATACTGAATCGTCGGCTTATCAACGATTGGCAGCATTTCTTTCGGCATCGCTTTCGTTGCTGGCAAAAAGCGCGTGCCGAGCCCTGCTGCTGGAATGACTGCCTTTCGTACTTTTTTCAACAATCTCCCCCCTTTATTTCACCTCTGCTTTCACATCATTTAGTATTTCTTCCATAAATGAAATAAGATCATCTCTTAATTCATCATGCTGCAGCGCAAACTCAATCGTCGTCTTAATAAATCCGATCTTTTCTCCGACATCATACCGTTTTCCTTCGAAGTTGTAGGCGAAGACACGCTGAATTTCGTTCAGTTTTTGGATGGCGTCTGTTAGCTGGATTTCGCCGCCGGCTCCGATTTTTTGTTCTTCCAAAAACAGAAAAATTTCAGGTGTCAGTATGTACCGACCCATGATGGCGAGATTGGATGGCGCGGTTCCTTTTGCCGGTTTTTCGACGAAGTTTTTGACTTCGTATCGGCGGTCCGTTTGTTCGAGCGGCTCGATGATGCCGTAGCGGTGTGTTTCTTCTTCAGGAACAGGCTGTACGCCGATGATCGATGCTCCCGTTTTTCCATATTCGTCCATCAGCTGTTTTAAGCAAGGCTTGTCCGCCTGCACGATGTCATCTCCAAGAAGCACCGCAAACGGTTCGTCGCCGATGAATTTTCGGGCACACCAGACGGCATGTCCAAGCCCTTTTGGTTCCTTTTGCCGTATGTAATGAATATCTACTTTGGAAGATTGGCGCACTTTTTCCAAGAGATCAAATTTTTCTTTTTCCACTAAATTGTGTTCAAGCTCAAAGTTGTTGTCAAAATGATCTTCGATCGCTCTTTTTCCTTTTCCGGTGACGATGATGATGTCCTCAATTCCGGATTCGATCGCTTCCTCTACTATGTATTGAATCGTCGGTTTATCAACGATCGGCAGCATTTCTTTCGGCATCGCTTTCGTTGCGGGCAAAAATCTTGTTCCGAGCCCCGCAGCTGGTATGATGGCTTTCCTCACTTTTTTCAACATACTCACTCTCTTCCCTTTGTACTTTTTGTTTATACGGACCTACGTATAATCTATTCATCCATAGAGCATACGTAGATACATATCGGTTTTGAAAAAAAATAACCACTTGATGTCGTCCCCAGTGGTTTTCCAGTTTACTTCTTAGTTTTAACATTTTTTGCTAAAATACACCATCCATAGCTCTCCCTAGTTCAGTAATTGTTTTGCTTTCTATTCTGTATGTTTTTCAGGCATCTCATTTATGATCAAAGCTTAATATCTTTTTGAGCAAGTTTTTATCAAAAAATTTTTTCTTATGTATTACGATGCTTCATTCCTCGACGTTTTCTATTTTTTGCACTTGTTTCACATTTATCATCATGAATTAGTATTATCCTTCTTTAATACAGATCAAAGGATACTTTGCAGGTGTTGGTTCATTTTGGCACCCACCAATGAATTTCTTTTGTTAATAAACCGGGCATCTAACCCGCCCTCACACCGCACCATCGACGACTAGCGTCTAAGGTGTTCTTTTTGATGCACCCACAGCGCGGCCGAGTGCCTCTATTGATAAAGGTAAAGAGACATCACCTTTTTAAGGCATCTTTTATTTCACAAAACAATCTGTCAAATAGCCAGTCATATATTGTAGTTTAGAAAATTCCAAAAAACTTCTTTTTTTTGATGCGCTCGGGAGGTTCTTTGTAAATCGATTCGTTTCGAATGACGCAGTCGGCGTTTTCTTTGAAATATTCGACCGCATCTATGCCAAATTGTTCTTCCACTTCCGCAAAAGCTTCCTGCATGTGAAAGCTCCTATACTTCAAATCGTGCGCATCTGAAGCAATAAAATGAACAAGATTGGAATTTAGCAACTCGAAAGAAAATTTTTTAATTTTGCTGCCAAACGTTCCCGTAATGCTTGCTGCTGTCAGCTGGGCTGCCGCTCCCTGCTTTACAAGCTTATACAAAAGGTCGGGATTTTGCGCAATTTCGCTGTTTCTCTCTGGATGGGCAATGATCGGATTCAGCCCGGCCATCATCATATCAAATATCAACCGTTCCGCATATCTTGGCACATGGTTTGAAGGAAACTCAATTAAAATATAGTTTGACTGATTTAAACCGCCGCAGTTCCCAGCCGAAAAGTCTTCAAGCAGTTCCCCGTACAGCCGGATCTCTTGGCCGGGAACAACTGTAAGCGGAATTCCTTCCTGTTTCAATGTTTCATTCAATTTTTCTGTCTTTTCTTTAACGAAGCTCCATTCATTGTCAAACTTCCCGTTTTTATGGTGCGGTGTAGCGGTAATGGCCGAAATCCCTTGACGGACAGCCGCTCGCGCCATTTCGATACTTTCAGTCAAATGCTTCGCTCCATCGTCCACTTCCGGCAATATATGACAGTGCAGATCAATCATCATACGACACCATCCTTCAAATCACGGAAAAAAATCAGATATTCTCATTTTAAACAAGTAGACTGTTTTTTTCAAAGAAAAATAGGAAAAAATACCTAATTTTTCCCGCCGTAATAATAGTAATAATGGCTGTCTTTCTGCGGCTTGCCGTTTAATACAACTCCTAACAGCTTGCTTTTTGCCGACAACAATGATTCTTTTCCTTTTAACGCTGCTTCTCTCTCCGTTTTTCCGCTTGCCACCACCATGATCGACGCATCGACTTGATTAGCCAAAATTTGCGCATCCGCTACCGCTAAAAGAGGCGGAGAATCAATAAGCACAATGTCGTACTGATCATAAGCTTCTTTGAGCAGCTCCACCATGCTTCTCGATGACAAAAGCTCGGCTGGATTCGGAGGAATCGGTCCGCTCGTTAAAACGTCCAAATGATCAATTTCACTTATCGACACAGCTTCCTGTAAAGTCGCATTTCTTAACAGCACGCTCGTTAATCCGTGAATGTTTTGCAGCCGGAATGTATAATGAACTGTCGGTTTGCGCAAATCGGCGTCAATTAACAGCACCTGCTTCCCTTGCTGAGCAAATACAACAGCCAAGTTTGCCGCCGTTGTCGACTTCCCTTCTCCAGGGCCAGTTGATGTAATCATGATCGAACGAATTTCATGGTCAACAGATGAAAATTGAATGTTTGTCCGAATCGTCCGGTATTGTTCAGAGATCGGCGATTTCGGGTTGAGCGCCGTGATCAATGTGCGCTGTTTTTGCTTCATTCCTTTCGCTCTAGGCGCCATACGTCTCACCCCTGACTCTCGATTTTTTTACCGCTTGATTCATTGTCGAACTGTTCATTTCATTATCCATTTCAGAAATTGCCCCAAGCACAGGAAGCTCCAAAAGCTTCTCAATATCCTGCTCCGTCTTTACCGTGTTGTCAAGATACTCAAGCAAAAACGCAAGTCCGACGCCGGCCATCAATCCGACAACAAACGCAATCGCCATATTTAAGACAGGCTTCGGCTTGACAGGGGAAGCATTCTCTTTCACTTCCGCTTTCGACAAAATGTTGACGTTGTCAACGTTCATAATATTTTTAATTTCCTTTTGGAAAACGCTCGCGATCGTGTTGGCAATATTTGCTGCGTGATTCGGGTCAGGATCTTGAACGGAAATGTTGACGACCTGCGAGTCCTTTTCGCTTCCGACTGTAATTTTTTCATTTAATTCGTCGACCGTCTCGTTTAAACCCAGCTCTTCAATCACCAGCTCCAAAATTCTTGGACTTTTAATAATGACATTGTATGTATTGATAAGCTGCAAATTCGTTTGAATTTCGTTGTATTGAAAAGCGGCTTGGTCATCCTTCGTTTGGTTGACTAAAATTTGGGTGGAAGCTTGATAAATCGGAGTAATAAAAAAATAGCTGACAATGCCGCTTGCCGCCGTTGCAATCGCCGTAATGAGAATAATTAAGCTGATCCGTTTTTTCAATGTATCCAATATCTCTTTTAAACTAATTGTTTCTTCCATGTTTACCTCCGTTGCAAAAAATGTCATTACCTATCAATTTATTATAATATTAAATTCTTCCAACATCTAGTTGATTCGACAATTTTTATAGAGAATTTTGTCCTTTTTCAGAAAAAAGCGTAAGGAGGCGAATCGCTTCAATTCACCTCCTGACACTTTCTTCCTACATCGTATTCAGCAAAATTGCAGAAGCCACCCCAATGGCAACAGCAAAAACCGGAAAAATGATATAAAGGCACATTTTTTTAATTTTTCTTCTCGCCTCGATTTCTTCCGGTGTCAACCATTGACCTTTCAACCCTTCACCCTCCCCTTCCCCTGATGCGCTTCTCCTAGCAAATACCAAGAAAGCGTCATCAAAAACTTCACAAATCCTTACAAAAATAATATGAAGTAAGAACTACATTACCCATATCGGTCAGCCGCCTTATGATGTTTACAGGAAAAAAGGCTTATTTTTAGTTCGGTGGAGATAGAACAATCAAACGTTCCCTAGCTTTTAAAACATGCAGAATGAAAGGAGATGTCAGATAAGTCACTTAAAATAAATCAAGTAGAGAAAAACAAACCGTTTTTCTCTACTTGATTTCGTATATTTCTATTTTTGTTTGAAAGTATCTCGCGGATGCCAGCTACTTTCAGTATGTTGCGGGATAATGCCACAATCCCACAGCTATGATACATACACCTTTTTAATCTCGTGTTCAAGCTGTTTTAATAATTCTTTCGTAGTGACATGTTCGTTTGTTTCACCTTGCTTATACGCATTAAGGAGAATTTTCAGAAATTCGTCCTGGATCTTCTTTGTCTCTTTCATTCTGAAAAATTTCCTTTCTTCAAATTTTTACAAAATTAAACAGCAAGATATGACAATTATACTAACATCAAATCAAAGTTGCAATAGTTTACTAGACAAGAATAGTGTTCGATTTCGCATTTTGCGCTATAATCGTAAGGAACGTGTTGCTATAAACGACAAAGGAGCGGACTTCTCATGCCTTCCCATATTTTCGATAAACAATTAGTGCTTCATTGTTCAGAACAAGTGATAAACATGCTTTCCCCTGAAACAGAGGAACAACGTGAATGGATGAAAAAAGGGTTTCTTTTATATAGACAAGGAAACGTGTTTAATGTCAAGCAAGAAGGAATATTTATTACGGCGGCAGTTGAGGACGTAAAGCGCGCATATGTCAAGCTTGATTTGGAATATTTCCAGCTGTCAAGCTGCTCCTGTTCTAATGAGTTTCCATGCCGTCATCTCATTGCTGTTTTTTTATATATTTATGCATTAACAGACGATCTCGGTGACTTTTTTAACAAGTGGAAAGAAAAACCGAATAAAAAGCTGGCCGTGTTGAAGGAGGAAGGCTTGATTCAAAAAGGAATGAAGCCGAGTGAACAACCGGCCGACGATTGGGCGGAGCTTTTTAAAGGCGAACTGGACAATGTTGAAACACTCTTCGGTACACAAAGAATTTACGCGATTTGGTATAAAGTGTATCCTCTTCTGAAAAAGAAGGAGCCTAAAAACCGAGGGTTAAAACCTCTCTACCATATCATGCTGGCAAGTAGTCTGCTTGTTGAAATTTGCCGCTTTTGCCATCAAAACGAAACAAATACAAATTCGCCAGCTCTTTTCCAATACGCTGCTCAAGTGATAGAAGAATTGCAGCTTGAGATCATTGAACATGTAAAGCAAATAAAAACAACGCCTTTACCTTTTTCCGCTGATCCCATTTTACATGACATGAGGGATCACATCCGCGAGCTTTTGTTTTGCGGCAAAGCTTTTCTCTATGAGCGAGTCGTTATTTACCGGATCATCTGGGAGTATTTACTGAACCGAAAAAAGTGGATGGAAGAAGAGCGGACGATTCTTGAACATCGAAAAGATGATGAAATGAAAAAAGGCGGTTTGTTCATTCTTGAATGCGAACTCGCTATTTTCCATTTTGATTTTTTGGACAAAAACGATGACCGCATCATCCATTATTTGAACGAAACTGAGCTTCCACTTTTGCCGTTATTGTTTGATTGGATTATATCGATGAATAAAAGAAAAGAATTTAAACGGTTCCGAAAATGGGTTCCGGTAATTCTTGATCAAGCCAATTTGTATATTCAAGTAGAATATTTTTACGATCGACAAGAAACGATATATTATTTATTAAATGAGTTTGAACATTACCGTGCTCAAGTTGGGGATGACGAGACGTTCGAACACGCTTGCCGAAAGCTTCTTCCGTACAGCTATGCAGTTTATCATGAATATTTAATTGAAAGAGGCCTGTTTCATACATGGGCGGAGCTTCAGCTTTCGATCGGTTTCTCTCTAGATGATGTAGAGAGCCGGCTTCTTACTGTCATTGAAAAAAAAGCACCCGGTGTGCTGCTTCCCCTATTGCATCAAGAAATTGCCGGCAAAATCGCTGCAAAAAACCGATCAAGCTACAAAGACGCTGTGAAATATTTAAAAAGGCTGAAACGCGTTTATAAAAAAATGGGCGATATGGACACTTGGGAACACTATTTTCAGCATATTACGAGCGAGTATAAACGCCTTCGCGCTTTTCAAGAGGAGCTCGTAAAAGGAAAATTGATGTAATACACAGCTTAAATATCAAAAGTATTCAACAGAAAAGGAAGTGGGGACATGTTCACCACAACTAGTCTTGTGATTTGTGCTGAGAAAATCGGAGATCATCAATACAGCATTTGGTGTACAGATGAAGCTGGCACCTTTCTTTCGCTTAAGCAATGGCAGCAATACGCATTTATTTGGCATACTTCTTCCTTTTATGGCACCGATTTGCGTGTATCAGACAATTGTATTCTGCTTTCGCCGTGGCAGGCGGTCGAATTTTTTGGCAAACAACCGGTCAACTCTTTGCTCAATATTTCCTTTTCCAGCGATCTTGCCTATACATTGCAAACAGCTGAACTGATTTTTCAGCTTGTTCAGACCGGTAACTTCATGCCTGACTATTCATCTTGGCAAAAAGGAAAGATGGGCTGGAAGCCGAAGGATAAAACGGTTAAGGAAATTGATCTTCCATGGTTTTCCGCTGCCGTTTCTGACCTTTTGGAAAGAAGCGCAGGAGCGAAACGTGCTTGGGATCAGCTTGTCGAAACATATCCTTTGCTCACATCATTTGAAGGGCATTTTCTTGACGAACAGGACTGGCTTGAGAAAATAGGCTGGCGATTAAACGATCGGCCGTTTCAAATCGGCGTCCGTTTAAATGAACCTGAACAGGATGGTGGCATTTGGAAGCTGGAAATGTTTTTGCGAGACCAAACAGACAAAGATTCTTTGCTTCTATACAAAGGGAAAAGCTCGCTGCCGGCTAAATGGCGGAAATATACGGACACAATTGAGCGTGAACAACAGCGCCTTACTGCAATCGTCCCATGGCTTGCATTTGAAAATGGAGAAGCTCTATTAAGCGAACAGGAGGCGTGGCGTTTTTTATTTGAAGCAAGCGAAACATTCATCAAATCAGGCGTCGAGATTCTTTTGCCATCCTGGTGGCAGGCGGTGAAGCAATCAAGCCTGGCATTGAAAGCGCATGTGAATACCGTCCCGAAAGGAAGATCGTTTGTCGGGATGAATTCCCTCATCGACTTTAATTGGCGGATCGCAACAAACGGCGTGGAGCTGACCGAAGAGGAATTTGAACAGCTGGTTGAGCACAAACGGCGGCTCGTCAACATACGGGGAAAATGGATCATGCTTGATCCGTCAATGATCGAGCAGATGAAAAAAATGCTGAAGCGTGCAGAAAAAGAAGGCCTCCACATTTTTGATATTTTAGAGCAGGAATTTGGGCGAAATCGCGAAGAGGGGGACGAGCTAGAGCGCCCATTTGCTGGGATCGAAATCAAATTAAACAGCACATTGAAAAAAATGGTGAAGC
Organism: Aeribacillus sp. FSL M8-0235; assembly: GCF_038000355.1. Lineage (NCBI taxonomy): Bacteria > Bacillati > Bacillota > Bacilli > Caryophanales > Bacillaceae > Aeribacillus > Aeribacillus sp. FSL M8-0235. Next base: position 3,557,132 of record NZ_JBBOBW010000001.1, read on the forward strand.
AGCTGGGGGAGCTTTCGGAAATCCCTTCCGTAAGCATGCCGAAGCATTTCGCCGGCACCCTCAGACCTTATCAAAAACAAGGCTTGGATTGGCTGTTATTTTTACGCCGCTTCGGTTTTGGCGCGTGTTTGGCAGACGATATGGGGCTCGGGAAAACAGTGCAGATGATTGCTTATTTTCAATATGTGAAGGAACGGGAGAAGCCGGAAACGCCCGCACTGATCATCGTGCCGACGTCCGTGCTCGGCAATTGGCAAAAGGAAATAGAAAAATTCGCGCCTCAATTAAACGTTTATTTACATTACGGCCAAAACCGGAAAAAAGGCGAAGCATTTCAAAAAAAGGTTTTGGGCTCCGATATTGTTTTGACATCTTACGGCTTAAGCCACGTTGATTTTGACGAACTTTCTTCTGTTCATTGGTCCAGCCTCTGCATCGATGAAGCGCAAAATATTAAAAACGCCCATACGAAACAATCGCGATCTATCCGGAAATTGAACAGCCATCAGCGCATTGCGCTGACAGGAACGCCGATAGAAAACCGTTTGACGGAGCTTTGGGCCATTTTTGATTTTATCAATAAAGGTCTTTTAGGAAGCCTTCACCAATTTCAGAAGCAATATGTGCTTCCGATCGAAAAAGGGGAAAAACCGGACAAAATTCAAAAACTGCGCAGCATGATCAGGCCGTTTCTGCTTCGAAGAACAAAACGCGATGAGCATGTCGCACTGAATTTACCGGAAAAACAAGAACAGAAGGAGTACGTGCCGCTCACCGTCGAGCAGGCATCATTATATGAACAGCTTGTCAAAGACACACTTGAGGAAGTAATGAAAGCGGACGGCTTCGAGCGGAAAGCACTCATTTTAAAAATGCTGGGCAAGCTGAAACAAATTTGCAATCACCCCGCTCTTTATTTGAAGGAAGAGGCTGTTTCTACTCTTCAAGGCCGGTCTCATAAAATCGATAAGCTGCTTGAATTAGTTGAAGCTATTTTGAATCAAGACGAAAGCTGTTTAATTTTTACCCAGTACATTCAAATGGGGAAAATGCTGAAAAACTTGCTTGAAAAAACATTTAAAATAGACGTTTTATTTTTGCACGGAGGCTTATCCAAAACAGAAAGGGACAAACTTGTCGAGACGTTTCAAAATGGAGGCAGCCGCTTGTTTATTTTGTCGCTGAAAGCCGGAGGCACAGGATTAAATTTGACAGCCGCCAACCACGTCATCCATTTTGACCGTTGGTGGAACCCGGCCGTTGAAAACCAGGCAACCGACCGCGCCTACCGCATCGGCCAAAAGCGGTTTGTCCACGTGCATAAACTGATTACTACCGGCACAATTGAAGAGAAAATCGACGACATGATCGAGAAAAAACAAGCATTAAACGAAGAGCTGATCCAAAGCGACAACTGGATCACCGAACTTTCCACAGAAGAATTGAAGGACTTAATTGCACTCAGAAATGAAGAAAGACGATAAAGCGTGTCTGCATCGATCGAAAACGACTGAGGAATAAAAAAAGAGATAAAGTGTTAAGGTTTTTTTAAATGTAAAGCTTTTTAAAAAGTGACCGTGTCTACTTTAGCGACTTCTTTTGTCAAAGTTTGAAAGCAAAGGGATTATTCCATTCTTAAGCTGTTAAAAAAGGAGGGAATCTTCTTGGCAAAAAAAGATTCTAAAACGGAAGCACATGCCCCGGAATGGGAAAAACTTTATGAAGAATTAATAAAAGCTGCAAATAAATAAGAACTCTTTTAACCACTCTTTTTGGGAGTGAGCAGCGGAGTCTATACACCACAAAAAAAGATCTGGGAGTCTTATCAATTTTAATGAGGCTGAGGCAAAGACCGAAAGCTGGAAGCAGTCTCGACGAAACAGCATAAATACATTAAAAGGAAGCCAAGAATGGAGCGGTTGAAGCTTTTATAAAATGAAGCATCATTTTCATCTCTAAAAAATTTGAACAAAATGTATCAAAACGTCATTTCTAAAAAACGGCTCTTGCCTTTCATTAGCTGATAATTCCTTTCCTCTCAACAAAACAGCCAGCCTCAAAAAAACGGCTGGCCAAAGGTTGAGGGAGCTTTTAGGGGATGCCTTGTGATTTTTTCTTTTCACTGGAAGGAAAAAAGCGGACGACTTAGCTAACGGAAGTCCATTTTCGATTTGTGTCAAAAGGTGGACTTTCTTCTCATAAGATTGATTTACGTTTCTTCTGCGGAATCAAAAGCAAACTTACTTTACATCAAACATGCCTTATTTTGCTGAGGACGAAAGGATTGTTTTTCCTCTAAAGTCAGACTTACTATGCCTCAGACTGTTCAGGTGCGGATTCCGGATCGAAAAGCTCTCTTGCCCGTATTCTTTGCGGCGGAGTGCCCATAAATCGAACGGAATCCGCAACAACTTCTGTTACGTACACTTTTTTGCCCTCGCTGTTTTCATAGTTTCGCGTTTGAATTCTTCCGATTACGCCAACGATCGATCCTTTCCGGCAGTAATTTGCAGTATTTTCAGCTGTTCGTCTCCAAAGTGTACAATGAACAAAATCTGTGTCGATTTCCCCTGCCGCATTGCGAAAGTTGCGGCTCACAGCCAGCGTAATATTGGCAACAGGAGCCCCTTCACTTGTATAGCGGATTTCAGGATCTTTCGTTAATCGACCGACGAGCGTCACATGGTTGATCACATCATCCCTCCCTTCTCGTAATGTGCACCCTTATTGTAGCTGAAGTTAAAAAAATAGAAAAATGTCTATTTTTAGATTTTTCCGCCTTTAACGACGTTGATTTTCTCATTTTCCTATAGCTATTTTTCGAAAATAAACAACGATTTATTAATTTTCGCGATTTTTCATATTTTTTGTCGCAATGAAGGAAAAATGATTCGACCCATAGATGTGTATGTTCTGCAAGAGCTTTGAGAAGATTGGAGAAGATTTCATTTGCTCATCGATGATTTCTTCTTTATAGCGAAGAGTTGTGTGGTCGTATGTAAACAATTGAACATAAAACTGCTTTTCTTGCATACCAAACATTACCCGCAATATTGACAATTTATCCTCCATTTGAAAATATACATCAATTACCGCATCGCTCGGGATTTGAAAATAATGATAGCTAAGCTCATTTTCGGAAAAATCGCCAATCCTCAACATCATGAATTCCTTATTTCTAGTTCTATTTTCATGACCGCGGATAATATGAATTTTTTTGAGTTTATATTTCGTCATCAAATCCCCCCTTAGGCCTTTTTAAAAAAGTATAATCCTTAATGTCAAAATTATCTATATTTACGAAATATTTGTAATATATGTATTTTAGTTCATTTTTCCTATAAAATGTCGAAAATTCTCCTTATCTCTTGTATTTTCTTCATTTTTCAATTTCGTTCTAATACTGAACGTTTATTTTATTGATCTTATTACGATCTGACGATGCCTTCTTTTTCCTTTACCATATTTTTTAATGGTATGGAAAAGTTGGTGGAATCGTGAACGCACAGCAAAAATTTCAAATGAATATGAAATTTTTCCGAAAAGAAAAAGGATGGACTCAGAAACAGCTGGCCGAAAAATTGAATATGACAAGATCAGTAATCAGCAAATTGGAAACTGGAGTGCAGCAGCCTAGTCTGGAGCAGCTTGTTTCGATTAGTGAAGCACTCGAAATCAGCATTGATCATCTAGTTGGTCAAGGCGGTACCCCGAGCATGTTGGCAGAAGTGCTTGAACCATATCGGTCAGAAAAACATTTGGAGGAAGTAATTGACTTTTTAATAAAACATCCCAATTTATACGATGCGATTAAAAAATTAGCGAAAACGAATCATAATCAACAGCAATTATCCCAGTATGTTGCTACGATGATTCATGAACTGTTGAAAATAGAGTAAAGGCTGACTTTTGTCAAGCCTTTTTTATTTTATGTTATAATAAAGCATAAACTCTAGTTGGGGGCCTTGAACCATGAAAACCTTTAAGCTTGTCGAATTGAAAGTTGAGAGGAAAGATCAGGAAAACCGCATCGAAAATTTACCTCTTGCTGATGGGCTGATCATTAATAAAGAGGACGGCGAAAATTCGTGGTTAATTGAGGCGCTTCTTTCTAAACAGTTTCGTCCTTATTTTGAACACCATTTGCAAAATAATGATGAACTCAAGCTTTTAGCCACGATTACTAAAAAAAATAACAGACCCGCTCATATCATTGCAAAAATTCGTTCGATCACTATGTTAAAGGATCATATTTCTGTCCTATTTGACGGCAGAATTTATAATAACCGAACTTCCAAACAGGAAGCAGAAATGGTCCTCAGAGAACTAATTTCAAAAGGTCTATCCGGACAAGAGCTGCTGGAGGCATTTAGTAAAGCAATCAATAAAATCAATGATCCGAAAGTAAAATGCCGATTTAAAAAAAATTGAATAGTCCTCCATGAAAAAGGATAGTCATGCGTATTTAATGAGAAAGCCAACAAAAATCCTTGGACCAGATTTGCCTAGATGAAACCGCAGATGCTCCACATCTAATCAATTTTAACTTAAATCAGTTATGAGACACCTCATTTAACTCCTAAAAATAAAATAGAAGGCACAGACGGCCTTCTTCAATTATTGATTTTCTTGTTCTTCGTTGTTTTCGTCATTATTATCGTCGGCAGTATCATCTTGATTGTTATCAGCACCTTCTTCATCATCCGGTGGCAATTCTTCATCTAAAGTATTCCCGTTATTGTCTTCATCTGTTGGACCTGTATTTTCTTCTGTATCGTTATTATTGTCCGGAGGGACCTCATCATTCGTATTGCACCCTGTCACCACCATCAACGCCATTAGCATGCTAAATAACATGTACATCCATTTCTTTTTCATATGATTGCTCCTTTCTTATTGTTATACGTTCTTAACATGCCCAAGTATTTTTAACACATTCAACAAATTTTTCTAAAACACAGATTGAATTTTTCAACCTTCAGTATATGATGACATAGATTGAAGAAAGGATAAGAAGAAATATTCGTAAAAGAACGATTTCGAAAATAAACTTTTGCAATCCAACATTTTCATATCCAAATGTAAGAGAAAACACTTTAGAAGGGCTCATAATCGGGGAAAAACAAACGAAAGCCATATTTTCAACATCAGAAGAAATAAAAAATGAAGATATAGAGATGAATACACCGTACTGGAGCACATCGAAAATTTTGGGAGAGAATACAGAAAGAAGATCTTTTAAGATGCAAGTACATTCAAATTGAGGTCAATACAACAGACTTCTTGAACTTATGAAAAAAGCGGCAGTCTAATGTGCTTATTTAATAAAAAACAGATGCCATTTGAAGGCACCCGTTTATTTCACAGCAAATGTTAATTCAGCTTCACAAGCGATTTCGTCATCAACCTTTGCAATTCCTTTTGCTTTTCCGATCGGACCCCGCTGTGCGATCATTTCCACTTCCAGTTTTAGTTGATCCCCGGGGCGTACTTGTCTTTTAAAACGGCATTTATCAATGCCAGCAAAAAGAGGGAGCTTCCCTTTATATTCTTCTTTTTTCATCATGGCAACGCCGCCTACTTGAGCCAGTGCTTCAACGATCAAAACGCCTGGCATAACCGGATAATCCGGATAATGTCCGTTAAAAAACGGTTCATTAATTGTGACATTTTTGATGCCGACCGCCCGCTTGCCTTCCTCTAATTCAACAACTCGATCGACTAGCAAAAACGGATATCGATGTGGTATGATCTCTTTTATTTGCTGAATATCCAACATGAAGATGCCTCCTTAAGGATTAAAACGATAGTCTGTTTCCGCAGCTTTTTATGGCTCTAATAAACGATTTATGCCCCATTTTTTCGTCTCCCGATCTCCGGCATCTGAGCAATGCATCAGCTCGTTTCTTAGAACCAGTCTTGCAGAAGGTCTTAACAAGAAGGAAAATTCCCCCAGCCTTTCATCAAGTATATTAGAATTACGCGTCCTTTTCAACAAGATCTATGATGTGCTGCCATGTAGACGGTTTAAGTGCATCTAGTGGACGTCCGTCCCCCAACACTCCATATCCGATTATCGCACCGATTGCCATGCTGATGACCATTCCAAAAACAAGTAAAATGAGACGAAGCCAAATTGGAATAAGCCGGACTCGTGTGCGCGTTTTTCTCTTGACTCCGTCCTCTTTTTTCGCTTTTTTCCGTTCTTCCCTTGTTAAAATATCAACTTTTTCCTGAGCAGCCATCATAAAAACTCCCTTAAAAAAATAACAAGTTTTAAAAAGCTGATACAGCAGCTTCTTTTAAGGTCAAAGATCAAAAAGACCTATTTCTATATTCACGGTGAACTACTCGTTTAAGGCTAGAGGTAAAACTTGTTAAATTGCATTTTGCCGATTTTCAACTGTTCAACACAATTGCAGAAATCACTCTATTACCTCACCGTGTTGATTAGTCCAAGCATTTGATCGCCGATCGTGATTGACCGAGCATTTAGTTGGTAGGAGCGTTGTGCGATCATTAAGTCTGTAATTTCTTGAGTCAGGTCGACATTTGAGCTTTCCAGAGCCCCTTGCCGCATGCCGATTTCCGTCCGCAAATCCCCTTCCAAATTCGTCAGCACATCTGTGATGGGCACGTTTCCTAATTGCTGTAAGCCGTATATATTATTGCCGAGTGAAATCATCATGCTCGGACGATCTACTCTGACAACTCCAAGATTAACCGTTTGCGGCAGTTCTCCTTCATTCCGTGACGCTGCTGTAAGCGTCCCGTTTGCAGAAATGACAATATCTCGAATATCTCCGTCCAAGTAAATCGGGTTTTGATTTTCATCAAGCACTCGGTAGCCGTCTTTCGTCACAAGCATAAGGCGGTTCGTACCATCGTTTGCAGGAGATAAATAAAGAGCACCGTCTCTTGTATACCGGACCTCGCCGTCTACTTCCACTTGTAAAAACTGATCCTTGTGTAAAAGCGCAACATCTAGCTCTCTGCCTGTCGTTTTAATAGCGCCTTGATGAAAGACAAGCTGTTTATCCAGTCTGGCGCCGACGCCAAGACGAAGGCCGTAATCAGTCAATCTGCCTGTTTCTTTTTGAAGATCCGGCTGATTGTTCAGCTCTTGTCTCATCAATTCGTGAAAGGTTGTGCTCGTTTTTTTATAACCGTTTGTATCGATATTCGCTAAGTTATGACCGATTGCATCCAATTGCTGCTGTAACTGATTCATCGTATTAGTCGCTGTAATCATTGAGCGGAGCATTTACAACACCTCTTTGTCAGCCGATGCGGCCGATTTCATTGACTGCTTTGTCCATACTTCTGTCATATGCTTGCAGCACCTTCTGATTTGCTTCAAAAGAACGATAGGCTGTCAGCATATCCGTATAAGCCCTTGCAACATCAACGTTGGAACGTTCAATATATCCTTGGCGCAGCACATATTGCACATTGCCGTTTCCAATTGCACTTGGCAGCTCTGTTCCGTCAGCCGTTCGAAACAAGCCGTTCCCTTCATTGACAAGATTGCGGACATCATCTTCAAACCGAATGTCGATCGTTTGACCTGTGTATTGTCCGTTTTCCAGAACTTCTCCTTCAGGCGTAATAGTAAAATCGTTTCCTTCAATAATAATCGGCGTTCCGGCTACAGACAGGACAGGGTTTCCTGCCATTGTCAGGCGGCCTTGCTCATCAATCGTAAAGTGGCCGTTTCTCGTATATTTCACTTCACCATTTCCCGTTTCAACAGCAAAAAAGAGAGTGCCTTTTAAATTCGTTTCTTCATGAATTGGAACTGCTTCTTCTACTAAAGCTACATCAGTCGGCAAATCAGTTGCACGGATATCCCCTTGGGTAAATAGTGGAATCAATTCTTGCATATAAACGCCTGTATTGACAGATCCAACTTCCGAAATATTTGTCACACCGTTTTTTGTTTCAATTCTTGACAAAAGCATTTCCGGAAAAGCCCGTATTGCAGCCCGGTCAGATTTATATCCCGGCGTGTTAGCATTGGCAATATTGTTCGAAAGCATTTCCGCATGGCGCTGCTGTGTGAGCATTCCTGCTGCAGCTGTATAGAATCCTCGAAGCATGATTTTTCACCCCATCCAACAAATCCGACATGTTCTCCTAATTTTATATTATAAAGGACTTTTCGATGATTCTCATTACAATTTTTTTATTATCTTATAGGTAAAAGATCACAATTTTCTGATAGGTCTTTTATCTTCCGTCTCCTTTCCAAACTGTTCATAAAGAAAAATATCATTTGGATGTTGGGAGCTGAATGGGTATGTAAAAGCAGGATTGGTCTTTCAGATTTGAATCGAGTAGGAGGGAGCGATTAACTCCCGTCCTCTCACACCACCGTACGTACGGTTCCGTATACGGCGGTTCAATTAAGATAATTGACGCAAGTCTTTATAACTTCCGTGAATAGCTGTTCTCTTTATGCCAGTGGTCACTCCACCCTCCAAGAGATCTCCCACGGGATTCACCGCTTCCTCCCTCAAGTGAGGTACTACGTTTTCTGTGTTCATCATGACTCACTGAATGCCAAGGGCTATTCTCTCTTAATTGTTCGGTCCTTCTTAGTTGTTCTAGACCAACTAATACTATGACCTCTGCTGACTTCTGACTGTTCAGCTATCTATCACTAGATAGGTTACCAAGGTTACTTGGCGTGCCAGCCAGACCTCCCCGGGTAAGAGTGTAATCTTTCCTTCCATCCATCTGCTTCATTTACTCTGTATCACCTTCGGCAGAAAGGGCTTTGTTTTGTCTTGCAAACTCACCCAGTGATACCTAGCCTCATATGAAGTTCGTGTTCCGAGAGACCCAAAGTTTGCCGCTCGCTTCCTTCAGATTCCGCGTCACCACGGACACCCTTGCGTTAAGCTAACTGCTACTTCTGCCTTCGCAGCTCGGGACTTTCACCCTATAGATTACACCCATGCCGGGCGCACAAGTAAAAAAATCGGCGTAAAAGCCGATTTCTAAAAAACTTATTGCTACGATTTTGTTATATAAACTTTCTTTTTGGCAGTTTGTCCATGTTTTCAAGCATGATTCCTGTTCCGACAGCAACGCAGTGCAGCGGATCATCCGCTATGGTAACCGGAACCTTCAGCTCTTCAGACAAGAGCAGATCAAGCCCATGCAGGAGTGCTCCGCCGCCTGTTAAAATAACACCGCGGTCAATGATGTCTGCAGACAGCTCAGGAGGTGTGCGCTCCAACACATTTTTAGCTGCTTGAATAATGGCTTCGACAGGTTCTTTTAATGCTTGCTCGATTTCTTTCGACCTAATAGTGATCGTCCGAGGCAGTCCTGTGACCATATCACGACCCCGAATATCGATTTCTTCGTCGCGTGCACCTGGAAATACTGTTGCCGCTTTCACTTTAATATCTTCTGCAGTTCGTTCACCGATCAGAAGCTTATACTCCCGTTTAATATAATTTAAAATTTCAAGATCAAATTTGTCTCCAGCCACTTTCAAGGACGAGGCGGTAACGATATCACCCATGGATAGTACAGCTATGTCCGTCGTCCCGCCGCCAATATCCACCACCATGTTTCCACTCGGCTGGAAAATCTCCATCCCAGCGCCAATTGCAGCTACTTTTGGTTCTTCCTCTAAAAAGACTTGCTTGCCGCCGCATTTTTCAGCTGCCTCTCGGATCGCTTTCCGCTCCACTGAAGTAATGTTTGTCGGGCAGCAAATTAAAATCCGCGGCTTTGATATAATGCCTTTGACATTTAACTTATTCAAAAAATGTTTGAGCATTGTTTCTGTAATATCAAAATCTGCGATGACACCATCCTTCAGCGGGCGTATGGCAACAATATTGCCAGGTGTACGGCCAACCATACGTCTCGCTTCCTCGCCAACCGCTAACACCTTTCCGTTGTTGCGGTCAAGTGCCACAACAGAAGGCTCATTTAACACAATGCCTCTGCCCTTTACATGAATCAGCACATTTGCTGTTCCTAGGTCGATTCCTACATCTTTTGAAAACATATTATTATGATCCTCCCTTGCCAATCATCATCTCTCCAACTAATATCCTAATTTCTTATTGTATCATATAATTGCATAAAAAGTATGATTTTGTAAAAAAAGACAAGATTTTCGGAGAGTTTTGTCGGTTGGCGTCGAGAATCATCATCGTTTTATCGGTTCTTTTTGCTGTTCTTCTTTTTTATATTTTAATTTTGTTGCTTCTCCGCCACGAAGATGGCGAATCGATTTATGATAATCTAGTATTTTCTTTACTTCGTTTGCTAAATCAGGATTTATCTCCGGCAGCCTTTCCGTTAAATCTTTATGGACGGTACTCTTGGAAACGCCAAACTCTTTCGCGATTACACGAACAGTTTTTTTCGTCTCCACGATATACTTTCCAATCTTGATTGTGCGTTCTTTGATGTAATCGTGCACACCACTCGACCTCCCTAATGTGGATGTGAGAAGTGTGAAATGAGATTCGCATGCACAGTGTATACAGCTATATACATGATGTAGAATCTAAAGTTGCCATTTTTGCTGTATTGATCATCTATCTCCACGATCCCTCACCTCAAACACTCTCTTGTTAGGTTTGTAACATTTTATTAGCTTGGGTGAAGATATATTCTTGAAAAGTCAAGAAGGACAAGGGATTTATGAAAATTTATTTTCCACTTAAAGTCGAGGGCATGTTTCGACACTTTTCATTGATTAGTTTTTCGACGATATGCGCCAATCATTTTCCGGGAAATATGTATAATTCCAGTGAAAAAAAGAAAACATCTGCTCCTTTTTGGAACAGATGTCGAGAAATGGGGAATGGTTTGATTCTTATGACAAAACAGAAAAACATTTTTGATGAGCTCTTCGGCAATGTGGACAAGTTCTCTCTTGCTTTTTTATGTTCCTAAAATATTTGACTTGTTCAGGCTTTTATTAGCGCAGATTACTGAAATTGTTCAGACCTTATAGGGTCGTATTTAATAAAATTTCGTTCAATGATCCTACATGTTCACTTTCCAACTTTCGTTTATTCATCATATATGCCAGCTCCGACTGAAATTTGGCGCATGATGCGCATCTGCTCAAGATAAAGCTTTTGAGCCTCTTGAACGGAAACCGGCTGAAAGCGAATCTTTGCCCCTGGCACTGCTTGAGCAACGTACATCAAATCCACTGTAATAACTGTTCCGATTCTCGTATATCCGCCCGTTGTTTGCCGATCAGCCATTAAAATGATCGGCTGTCCGTCAGCAGGTATTTGAATTCCGCCAAGGGGAGCAGCTTCCGACAAAATGTCGGCAGGCTTTCTATGAGAAATTTTCGGCCCTTTCAGCCGATAGCCCATTCTGTCCGATTGCGGTGTGACTTCATATACAGAAGAAAAAAAAGTATCGATTCCTTCTTTTGTAAACGCCTCTTCATGTGGACCCGGGACAATGCGAATGGTCATGTGCTTTTCATATTTCGGGATAAGGGAAGGGGATAACATTCGGCCAATTGTGCTTGTTTTTACAGCATCTGAACCCATGATTACATCCCCTTTTTGAAGGGCTCTTCCATTTAATCCTCCTATTCCCGCTTTTAAGTACGTTGATTTGCTCCCCATGACCTTAGGGACATTAATTCCGCCTGCGATTGCGATATAAGCTCTTGCACCGCTTTTCAAACCGGTAAAAGAAAGCTGATCTCCCTTTTTCAGCAGCACGCTTTTCCATAACGGAGCGTCTTTCCCATTGATTTTTGCCGCTAGATCGCCTCCGCATATCGCAATCACAATATCACGGACGGCCCTTAAGGAAGGACCTGCGATTGTTGCCTCCAGCACCGCTTCATCTTTTCGGTTGCCGACTAAAAGATTTGCGATTTGCATGGAAAACGAATCCATAGCGCCGGCAACAACAACTCCGTATTGCTGATAGCCCGTTCTTCCTAAATCTTGAACAGTCGTTAACAAACCAGGCTTTTCAACTAACAATATTTCTTTCATCATTTTTCGCTCCCGGATTGACAATACGAATATTTTCTTCTTCCAGTCTGCTTTTTAAAGCTTCAGCAAATGCTAATGCCTTCGGACCGTCGCCATGGATGCAGATTGTATCAGCTTGAATGGGGATGTCTTGCCCGTTTATTGCCGCTACTTTTCCCTCCTTCACCATACGGAGAACTCTTTCTACCGCTTCCTCTGGATCGTGTATGATTGCATTTTTTTCTGATCTTGAAGTTAATGTTCCGTCAGGCTGATACGTTCTGTCGGCAAAGACTTCATGCGCGACCGTAAGCCCGATCTTTTCCCCCGCACGGCAAAGGACGCCTCCTGAGAGTCCATATAGGATAAGCGACTCGTCAACATCTTTTACTGCTTGAGCAATCGCCTCCGCTAACGCCTCGTCTTTTGCAGCCATATTGTATAGAGCGCCGTGGGGCTTCACATGGTTCAGCTTCATCCCTTTTGATGCCGCCACAGCCTGCAAAGCTCCAATTTGATAAACGACCATATTGTAGACTTCCTCAGGGGATACTTTCAATTCCCTTCGTCCGAATCCGGCTAAATCGTTCAACCCTGGATGAGCGCCTATCGCCACATCAAACTTTTTCGCAAGCTCTACCGTCCGCATCATGACATTATGGTCGCCGGCATGAAATCCACAAGCAATGTTGGCTGAAGAAATACAGCGAAGCAGTTCTTCATCATTGCCAATTTTAAAATGGCCGAAGCTTTCCCCTAAATCGCTGTTTAAGTCAACAGATATCATGTTTCTGCCGCCTCCTTTTTATATTTGACCACTTTATATGAACCCTTTAGCACCTGCTGTTCAATTTTTTCATATTCTCTTTCCGTAATGGGGACAAATCGGATGTAATCACCGGCTTTTAGCAATATTGGATCTTGTTTCTGCGGATCATACAATTTGACAGGCGTTCTCCCGATGATTTGCCAGCCTCCCGGTGTTTCCAAAGGATAAATCCCTGTTTGCTCCCCGGCAATTCCGATTGAACCGGCAGGAATTCTAGATCTGGGTGTCTTTTTCCTCGGCGCCGCAATTCTTTTGTCCATTCCGCCTAAATATGGAAAACCTGGAACAAACCCAATCATATAAATCAAATAATCGGAGGATGAATGAATCTTCACTACTTCTTCTTCCGACAATCCATTCGTTTCAGCAACAAACTGAATATCTGGTCCTGCCTCCTTGCCATATAATGTCGGAATTTCAATGACTATTGGATCCGGCACTGGCATGCTTTCTATCTTTTCTCCAATTTTTAAAAGCTTTTGAGAAAGTTCATCGTACGAAATAATATTTGGTCGATAAAAAACAGCAAGGGTGGTGTAAGCAGGAACCCATTCGACTATTCCTTCAATGCGGCTTTGTTCCAGCCGATATACATATTGGCGGATTTGTTGATAAATTGCTTCGGAAATCTCCGTGCCGAATTGAATGATGATTCCTGTATCACCAAGCGGTTGAATCGAAAATTCCACCGTTTCCACCCTCCTTTTGAAAAAGTGCTTTTACGCAGCAAAACACTTACTTTTGCAGCTTCTGTGTAAAGCTTGTCAACCCGGCCAAAACGGCTGCTGCGGATGTTTTTTTCAGCACTGGTGGATTGCTGCTGTTAAGCAAGTTTTCCAGTCCACATAAATCGTTAATCGAAACGTTCGTATCAAAAAGAAATCGACATAAAAAAGCCCCTATCACTCAATGGAAGCAAAAATTTATTTAATACTCTGGTACGCAATTAAAATATACATACTCGCAGATGGCAGATCTGATTGAAATTCTTTCGCTGCACAAACTGCCAGAAAAACAGGATCGCCCATAATCATGCAATGAACAATTTTCCGCAGGAAAATTCAACACCAGTCTATAGATTCAGCCAAATTTAAACAGCCGAACAATCATGTTCTAAAAAAGGATTGCAGTTTGCTAAAAAGACGCTTTTTTACTCAACTGGCGAATGAAAAAGAAACTAAAATACTATATTGCGAGCGGAGATACTGTTAATACGTTCAATCGGCTACACGTTTCCCCACTATCACTAAATCTCGCTCAACACCGTCCAGTACCGCTACACGGGGAAAGTGCCCCCAATCGCGGAAGCCATTTTTGTAAAACAGCTTTAAGCTCGGGATGTTGTGCTTGAAAATAAAGCCAAGCAAATTTTTTATTTGGAGGCTTGGAGCCTTTTCTATAGCGGTCTTCAAGGCAAAATCGCCGATTTGTTTTCCCCGGTACTGTTCATCAATGTAAATGCTAATTTCCGCAGTTCCGTTATAAGCAGGCCTTCCATAAAAGGATTGAAAGCTGAGCCAGCCAGCTACGCTTCCATCCTGCTCGATCATCCACAACGGTCTCGTTTTTGGATTGTGCTCATGAAACCACTGTATACGGTCTTCCACTGAAATAGGTTCAGTATCAGCTGTCACCATCCGGCTTGGGATCGTTGAATTGTAGATCGAGACGATTTTAGGCAAGTCATGTATCGTTGCATCTCGAAAGCGAATATTTTCCACGTGCTTCTTCCTTTCTCCTGCTTAGATTGATTCTATTATATATGGAATAAAGTGAATTTTCGATAATCGCTTCACATTATGTTTTTAAAAAATGTTTCGGCAAGCCTGCTTTCTCGCTTGCACCTTACCGTACGTTGTTTCTTGTACCGTTTATGAAAAATTTTTCGGTCTGTTCTTTATGAAAATTTCAGCGCCTATGCTCATTTAATTTTTACCAGATATGATTTAGACAAAAAAAAAACCTACTCGTTTGAGTAGGATTGTATTGGTTAAGGTTTAGTTGTAGAATTATCAGATTTTTCTTGTTCTGAATTTTCTTTTGACTGAGATTGTTCTTCATCAGGCTGAGTTTCATCTGATGGGGCTGTTTCGTCTGAAGTAGCTTCCTCTCCATCTTTATTATCTTCTTTTTGTGCTGCCCCGTCAGAAGGCTCTTCAACAGATTTTTCAGTTAAACTTGTTAACGGCTCGTCCATGTAGTTTAATGGATTGTAGGCTTTACCGTCTTTGCGGATTTCAAAGTGAACATGGACGCCAGCGTCTTTATTGAATTGGTTTTTCCCAGCTTGTCCGATAATTTCTCCTTGTTTAACTTTGTCGCCGACCTGTACTTTCGTATCGGCAAGCGATTGGTAAATGGTTTTTACACCGTTTTCATGTTCAATTTCTACGACATATCCTAAAAGGGAATCTTTTTCAGCTTTTGCAACCGTTCCGCTTAAAGATGCAATGACTTCAAATGCTTTTCCATCATTTGATGCGATATCGATACCTTGATTTGGATGGTATGTGTTATTATGGAAGACAAGTGCCGTTTCTTGTTCTTTTTCTGAAGCATTAAAGTCATAAAAGTTCGTTACTACTTTTACAGCATCAGGATCGATGGCCGGCATTTTGAAGTTTTCGACGGATTGATTTACTTCCACCGATTGATCTTCATTATAGGAAACGTCTGCACCATCGTCCGTTGATAAATCGTTTGCATCATTGTTGCGGATTGCTTGATACCATAAAACGGCTGTTAAAATAACGGCTGCACTGACTAAATAAATAGCAGGAAAAACCCATTTTTTTCTGAAAAACTGTTGGAACTTCGAGCCTTGAGAAGTACGTTTCTTTTCTTCCTCTCTCATTGTTCATCACCTCAGCAACCATTGTGAACAAGTTTGAGAGAATCTATACATCAAAATAAAATTTTTTCTTTTATTTTTTGCCATTTCTTTTTTTCTATGCATATTGTTGAAAATTACTTGAAGGAGTTAGAGTCATGAAGAAGCTTGCGGTATATGTAATCAGTATTTTACCGATTTTGTATATGGCGGTCATCTGGATCTTGTCGAGCTATCCAGCTGACACATTCGTCAAAACGCCGTTTTCGTTCGACCATTTATTGAAAGAGTCTCTTCATCTCATTGAGTTCGGTATTCTTTATTGGCTTTTCATTTTCGCTTTCGCTGTTCATGAAAAGCTTACAGAAAAATTAAGTGTCGTCTCAGCGGTGATCGCTGTTTTTTACGGGCTGTGTGATGAAATTCATCAATATTTCGTTCCCTCAAGATCTGCGACAATCATTGACCTTATTAAGGATGCAATCGGTGTTTTCGTATCTTACTATATCGTCAAAATCTTTTATTTCCAAAAAGACGAATCGAAGCTGAAAACGTTTTTTTGCAAATTAGCAGCATTAAAAAGATCCCAGCGCTTTTAAGGCTGGGATCTAAAAAAGAATTTATCGAGTCGATCAATATTTCATTTAGTTCGAAATGAAGTTGGCAGCTTAATGGCACTATCAGCGGTTTTCCTAAAGAAAAACAAAATGAGTGTGAGAAAACCGGCTAATAGGGAGATTAACGATTTTCTCACAAAACGCACCGATCTTTTTTATTTTTTCGCCATATATTTTGATAAAAACGGGTTGGCTTGCGAAATTTCAATTCCCTGGTAGTAATGTGAGACAATCTCTTTATAATTTTTCCCTTCCTGCGCCATAAAATTTGCACCGTACTGACTCATGCCGACTCCGTGTCCGTATCCTTTTGTCGTAACAATAATTTGGTCGCCTTTCAATGTCCACGAAAAATCCGTTGACCTTAGACCTAGCTTTTCTCTTATTTCTCTTCCAGTAAACTTTTTCCCGTTAATTTCGACTAGAGCGACCCTGTGTCCTGGCGTCCTTTCGATAATTTTTCCAATTGAATTGCCTTTCCCTATTTTAATCCCTAATTTTTGTTCAAACTCTTGAACGGTGAATACCTCCCTGGCGAGAAATTTTTCCGATTTCTCATCCCAAGGGCTTTCCACGCTTTTTAAATAAGGAAGGGCGTTCGGCCAAATGGCCTCCGAATTTTCCGTATATCCATTGCTCGTTGAAAAAAAAGAAGCATCAATCGGCTTGTCGTCATACGTTAAAATTTGGCCTCTTGTTTCGGCAACAGCTTCTTTAATCTTTTTTATTTTCCAATCAAAATCTTTTTTCCAAATTCTCCTTAATTCTTCTTCATTTTTATAAACTTGATGGAGCTCAGTATCCGTGACTACAGCTCCTTCGGGAGAGCCGACATTTTGGCCCGTAAACAGCTCTTTCACGATGTACGTTCTAGCAGCTAAAGCTTGAGCCTTTAACGCTTCTTTTTCAAATTCTGCGGGCATCTCGGCGGCGACAACACCAACCACATATTCTTCAAGCGGAACTTCATCAATTTTTTTTTCTTGAGAACGATAAATTGGTACAGAAACTTTTGATTCCTTTTGTAGCACATCCGTTGTTTTCTTCTCGGCTAGTTCCTCGCCAAGCGTAGCTTTCGTCTTTTCGGCAAACGGGGCTACCAGCAAACTTGGCACCATCAAAATAATGAAAAATATTGCTGCAAAAAAAAGAAAGAACGGTTTCACTCGTTTCATATTACAGCCCCCATTTCTTTTATCGCTGACTTCAGTAAAGTTTATGGGGAAGGACAACCTTTTATGACTGAAATGGGAGATGCTGTTTGCAGGGGGAGTTTTAAGTATAAAACGAAAAAATATGAAAAAAATAAGCGGGTAATACGAAAAAGAAGCTAGCATCTCCTAAAAGAGGCTAGCTTCTTTTGTGAAATTATGCATTTAAATTCGTTGCAACGGCTTGTTGTGCAATTGCCGGGATGTCAGCTTCATCATTGACGCGTTCAATATCTGCGCCAAGTTCTTTTAACTTCTCATGAAAACGGACGTAGCCGCGATCTAAATGCTTCAGCTCCGTAACCCGTGTATACCCTTCTGCAGCAAGCCCAGCTAAAATTAATGCAGCTGCCGCTCTTAAATCGGTTGCCGTTACTTCTGCACCTTGAAGCTTTACAGGACCGTTGATGATACAAGAGCGGCCTTCGATTTTAATATCTCCGTTCATACGACGAAATTCTTCTACGTGCATAAAGCGATTTTCAAATACCGTTTCGGTAATTACGCTAGTTCCGTTTGCCTGAAGCAGCAGGGCCATCATCTGAGACTGCATGTCAGTAGGAAAACCTGGATGAGGCATTGTTTTAATATCCACTGCCTTCAATGTTTCCGGACCAATGACACGAATGCCTTCTTCTTCCTCGATAATGGTTACGCCCATTTCTTCCATTTTCGCAATTAATGATGTCAAATGCTCCGGAACTGCTCCTTTTACAAGGACATTCCCTTTCGTAATGGCAGCAGCAACCATAAATGTTCCTGCTTCAATACGATCTGGAATAATTAAATGCTTTGCACCGTGCAAGGAATCTACACCTTCAATTCTGATAGTACCAGTGCCTGCGCCACGGACATTTCCGCCCATTTTGTTTATAAAATTCGCAAGGTCGACAATTTCAGGCTCCTTTGCACAGTTTTCGATTACAGTTGTTCCTTCTGCAAGTGCGGCTGCCATCATAATGTTTTCTGTTGCGCCGACACTTGGGAAATCCAAATAAATTTTGGCTCCGCGAAGTCTGCCATTCACTTCTGCATCAATAAAGCCGTTGCCGACTTTTATCGTTGCACCCATCGCTTCGAAGCCTTTCAAGTGCTGATCAATCGGACGGGATCCGATGGCACATCCTCCCGGCAAAGCAACACGTGCACGGCCTTTGCGGGCAAGAAGAGGTCCCATAACAAGCACAGATGCACGCATTTTTCTAACATATTCAAATGACGCTTCCGTTAAAAGCTCTCCGCATGCATCGACAACTACTTGATTACCATCAAAACGAACCTCTGCTCCGAGATAGCGGAGAACTTCGTTTATCGTGTAAACATCGGAGAGCTTAGGAACATCACAAATTTCACTCTTTCCTTCACTAGCTAATAAAGATGCAGCGATGACAGGTAAAACGGCATTTTTGGCTCCTTCGATCTTTACTGTACCGTTTAACTTTCGACCGCCGCGGACGATGATTTTTTCCAAGGTATTCCCCTCCGCGTCCCATTTTCTCTATATTAATATTCAGTTGTAATAATAGGTGTTCCTACTGTTACAGTAGTTCTTTCGCCCATTCCTGCACTTCTGAGCGAAATTTGAATGTTCATCTTTCCATTTTTCGTTTTAATAGAATGATCCCAATCGTTTGTAAAACCGGATATGGAAACGAAGCGTTGCTCGTTTAAGCTTTCCACCGGTTTTGCATGAAACCTTTTTAAAAGGTTATTTGCCTCAAAAAACAAAACACCTTTCATCTTATCATCTGTATAGCCTTTGACACAAGTGAAAAATGTAGGATTTCCTGGAATTTTGTCGAAAATGTGACGGTTAAAATAGCGCTCCAGCTTCATCCATGCACGGCCATTCCAACGTTTCCCTGTTGCTTCATATATAACTTGAATTTTCGGGCTTGCTTTTGCATGAGGTTTAATAATTTGCAATGTTTCAGTGATCTGCTTATCGCTGTTGTAATAAGTGCCGGTCCACTTTTCAAAATTACCGCTTTCCAAGTAAGACCAATTAAATTGACGAAACTGTGTGTAGATTCGTTTCACTTTTTTGCTTTTTTGAGAAAAAGAAAATTTTGCAAAAATTGACCATTCTGCCACATCTATGTTTTGTTGATGAAATTGCTCCACGATTTCCTCTACATGAATATCGTGTCTTTCAGCATTCGTTCGTTCTGTGTGCCAAACTGACAAAAGAAAACCGAATAAAAATATGAAAATAAAGACAAAATATAAATTTTTCACCGCCATCACCCTTTCCTTATTAAAAGTGTTGCCGGAAAGGGTTTTGGCATACGTGGAAAAAGTCGTCAAGATTAGACAACAGCCTTTATGTATTCATTGTCCCTCGACATGTTTAAAAAAGATATTGCAGCTGCTGCGACCAAAAAAAATAGTTCAAGAAAAAATTGCTCACTGATGACGCAATGGCGATGGTCAATAAAATGAGCAAAAGCCTTGTCTCGACAACTCTTCCTTTGCGAATGATTTTTTCAATTTGAAGAGCTTGTAAAGCCCGCCAAGTAAGAAAAATAAACACTAAATTTACTATGATGCTAATAAGCGCCTGCTGGCCTAGCCCCGTCACATTACTCCTCCTTCCGAAATCTTCCTTTCCTGTTTCACAAACCCACTTTATTATATAAAAATCTTTCCTGTTCATGCACACTTTTTATTTGATTTTGTGAAAAACAATGGTTAGGCAGTTTTTTTCATGTTGTTATTTCTTGTAAATGAAGCATTCATTGATGTGGAATGTAGATAGGAGGTTAATTCGTTATTTTGGATTTGCAGTTTTAGAGTTGAATGATGCGATTACATGTTGTCCATTTTTTGCTGTCAATAAAAGTAAGATGCCGATCTTTTCCACCCAGGCTAGTGCCAACATTGCAAAATAGCCATCATCATGATCTTCCTAGTTTTTTCAAAAAAGACGGCCCGAACGGAAATGCCGGGACGTCTTAAATGAGAAATTAAAATTTCTTTTTCGCCACGTTAATACGATTGATAGCACGTTGCAGCGCCAGTTCAGCGCGTTTAAAATCTATGTCTTCCTGCCCTTGGCCTTTGCGCTGCAAGCGTTCCTCAGCACGTTTCTTTGCAGCTTCCGCGCGGGCAACATCGATATCTTCAGCTCTTTCAGCTGCTTGTGCCAAGATCGTGACTTTATCAGGGCGAACTTCCAAAAAACCTCCGCTGACAGCCACGAGTTCTGTATTATTTCCTTTTTTCAGCCGAACTGCGCCAATTGCAAGCGGCGCAACCATTGGAATATGACCAGGCAAAATTCCAAGCTCGCCGCTTTGAGCTTTGGCGCTGACCAATTCTATATCCGCATCATAAACTGGGCCATCGGGAGTGACGACACTGACTTGTACGGTCTTCATATTCAGTTCCTCCTAGGGTCCCAAAATATTATACTTCAACGCCCATTTGCTTCGCTCTTTCAAGGACATCTTCAATTGTGCCCACTAAGCGGAACGCATCTTCAGGAATGTGGTCGTACTTACCTTCAAGAATTTCTTTAAATCCACGTACAGTCTCTTTTACAGGCACATATGAACCAGGCTGCCCTGTAAACTGCTCAGCAACGTGGAAGTTTTGTGATAAGAAGAATTGGATTCTTCTAGCACGATGTACAACAAGCTTATCTTCATCTGAAAGCTCGTCCATACCAAGGATTGCAATAATATCTTGCAACTCTCTATATCTTTGCAATGTTGCCTGAACTTGGCGGGCAACGTTGTAATGCTCTTCACCGACGATTTCCGGAGCCAATGCACGTGACGTTGAAGCAAGTGGATCCACCGCTGGATAAATACCCATCTCTGACAGCTTACGGTCAAGGTTTGTTGTCGCATCTAAGTGTGCGAATGTTGTAGCCGGAGCAGGGTCTGTATAGTCGTCAGCAGGCACGTAAATCGCCTGAATCGATGTAACAGAACCTACGTTTGTTGATGTAATCCGCTCCTGCAATTGTCCCATTTCTGTCGCAAGCGTCGGTTGGTATCCAACAGCAGAAGGCATACGTCCAAGCAACGCAGATACTTCGGAACCAGCTTGTGTAAAGCGGAAGATGTTGTCGATGAAGAAGAGAACGTCTTGCCCTTGTTCATCACGGAAATATTCAGCCATTGTCAAACCTGTTAATGCAACGCGCATACGCGCTCCAGGCGGCTCGTTCATTTGTCCGAACACCATTGCTGTTTTGCTGATAACGCCGGAGTCTTTCATTTCAAAGTATAGGTCGTTTCCTTCACGAGTACGCTCCCCAACTCCAGCAAATACGGAAATACCGCCGTGCTCTTGTGCAATGTTATTGATCAGCTCTTGGATTAAAACCGTTTTTCCAACTCCTGCACCGCCGAACAAGCCGATTTTTCCACCTTTAATATATGGAGCAAGCAAGTCAACAACTTTGATTCCTGTTTCCAAAATTTCAACTTGTGTTGACAGCTGTTCAAATTTCGGAGCAGGCTTATGAATTGGATCCCGGCGCGCTTCCGCTGGAATCGGGTCTCCAAGGTCAATATGTTCCCCTAACACATTGAATACCCGTCCTAATGTGACATCTCCAACTGGCACGGAGATTGGAGCGCCTAAGTCTTCGACTTCCATTCCGCGCGTTACGCCGTCCGTTGAAGCCATAGCGATTGTCCGAACGGTGTCATCCCCTAAATGAAGCGCTACTTCCAACGTTAAATCAATGTCTACCTCGTTTTCATTGCGCGCTTTATGTGAAATTTTTAGGGCGTTATAAATTTCCGGCAAATGTCCGCTTTCAAACTTTACGTCCACTACCGGACCCATTACTTGAACTACGCGTCCTTTCATGTTCCTGTTTCCCTCCTAACGTACTGTTTCAGTGATCTATTCAAGCGCTGATGCCCCGCCAACAATTTCTGTAATTTCTTGCGTAATCGCTGCCTGACGAGCTCTGTTGTAGGAAAGAGTCAGCGTATTGATCAGTTCTTTTGCGTTGTCTGTTGCATTCTTCATTGCCGTCATTCTCGCAGCATGTTCGCTTGCTTTGCTGTCAAGCAAGGCGCCGTAAATTAAACTTTCAGCATATTGCGGCAAAAGCACTGCCAAAATGTCTTCCTGAGACGGTTCGAATTCATAAGACGTCATTTTTTTATTCGCAGCGATGTCCGAAAGCGGCAGCAGCTTTTTCTCCGTTACTTCCTGCTGGATGGCGCTGACATAATGGTTGTAGAACATATAAATTTCATCTACTTTTCCATCCTCGAACAGCTTGACTGTATTGGAAGCAATTTCTTTAATATCCGAAAAGCTTATATCATCGCCTAATCCGACAATTTCTTCAACGACAGGCATACCGCGTTTTTTGAAAAAATCGCGGCCGACCTTTCCGATGGCAATCACGGCGTATTCATCCGTCGAACGATGCCGTTCTTGAATCGTTTGATAAACGGCGCGCAGCACGTTGCTGTTAAACGCACCGGCAAGCCCGCGATCTGATGTAATGACAACGTATCCTGTCTTTTTGACCGGACGCTTTTCAAGCATCGGGTGGCTTACGTCCGTACTCCCAAGGGCGATGTTTGCCACAACTTCTTGAATTTTCTCCATGTAAGGCACAAATGACTTGGCGCTGGTTTCCGCCCGATTCAGCTTCGAAGCTGAAACCATCTCCATCGCCTTTGTAATTTGGCTTGTCTTCTTCGTCGAATTGATGCGTGTTTTAATATCGCGCAACGATGCCAAAGGTTCTCACCACCTTTTTGAAAAATAGCCGATCATGTTTTGAAAACGGCTGTGAAAAGAATCCCCGTATTTTCACAGCCTTATCGTTCTTTATTCAGAAACTGCAAAAGTTTTTTTGAATCCTTTGATGGCTTTTTCCATTTTCTCGTCTTCAGGCAGATTTCCTGTCGAACGGATTTCTTCAAGAAGCTCTTTTTCATTTTGATCTAAATAAGCATAAAATTCTTCTTCAAAGCGGCGAATATCCTCAACAGGAATATCATCTAAAAATCCTTTTGTTAAGGTGTAAAGGATCATGACTTGTTTTTCAACTGGGATCGGCTTGTTGATGCCTTGCTTCAATACTTCAACTGTACGCATACCGCGGTTTAACTTCGCCTGAGTTGCTTTATCTAGATCTGAACCGAATTGAGCGAATGCTTCAAGCTCTCTGTATGCCGCAAGGTCTAACCGAAGCGTACCCGAAACTTTTTTCATCGCTTTGATTTGCGCTGCACCGCCGACGCGGGAAACGGACAATCCGGCGTTTACCGCAGGGCGCACACCTGAGAAGAATAGGTCAGATTGCAAGAAAATTTGTCCGTCTGTAATGGAAATTACGTTCGTAGGAATGTAAGCTGAGATGTCGCCAGCCTGCGTTTCAACAAATGGTAATGCCGTCAAAGATCCGCCGCCTTTTGCATCGCTAAGTTTTGCTGCACGTTCCAATAGACGGGAGTGCAAGTAAAAGACATCCCCAGGGAACGCTTCACGTCCAGGTGGACGGCGTAGTAATAGAGAAAGCTCACGGTAAGCGGCAGCTTGCTTTGAAAGATCATCATATACGATAAGGACGTGTTTTCCTTGGTACATAAAATATTCGCCCATAGATACACCAGCGTATGGAGCCAAATACAGCAATGGAGCCGGCTGAGACGCAGATGCCGTTACAACGATCGTATAATCTAATGCACCGTGTTTACGGAGTGTTTCAACAACATTTCGAACTGTTGATTCTTTTTGTCCGATCGCAACATAAATACAAATCATGTTTTCTTCTTTTTGGTTAATGATTGTGTCGATCGCAATTTGTGTTTTACCTGTTTGACGGTCACCGATGATGAGCTCGCGTTGTCCGCGGCCAATTGGGATAAGAGCGTCGATCGCTTTAATACCCGTTTGCAGCGGTTCATGAACAGATTTCCGGTCCATGACGCCTGGGGCAGGGCTTTCAATCGGACGTGTTTTTGTTGTTTCAATCGGGCCTAACCCGTCCACTGGTTGTCCAAGCGGATTTACAACGCGGCCGATCAGCTCTTCTCCAACAGGAACTTCCATAATCCGTCCTGTTCTTCTCACTTCATCGCCTTCACGAATGTCTTTAAAAGGGCCTAAAATAACAATACCGACGTTATTTTCTTCAAGGTTTTGGGCTAATCCCATAACGCCGTTTGAAAATTCGACAAGCTCACCGGCCATGACATTGTCGAGGCCATGAGCACGTGCGATCCCGTCACCTACTTGAATAACTGTGCCGACATCGCTAACTTCTATTTCAGACTGATAGTTTTCAATTTGCTTTTTTATCAGTGCACTAATTTCTTCAGCTTTGATGCTCATGAGTTTCACCCCTATCTACGAACTTTTCGCTAAATTCCGCCCGATGCGTTCGAGCTTACTCTTGATGCTACCGTCAAAAATACGATTGCCGATTTGAAGTTTCAGTCCGCCAATTAAGTTCTGATCAATGATGTTTGTGATCTTAAGCGATTTTTTTCCGACCTTTTGCGCAAATACTTCTGAAAGAGCCTGCTTTTCTTCATCCTTCAACGGACGGACGGAGTAAACCGTTGCTTCTGCTGTTTGCTGTTCTTCATTTGCAAGCTCCACAAAGTTATCTACAAGTTCAGGAACTAAGCGGATGCGATGGCGATCGATAAGCAGAAGAAGAGTATTGATAATTTCAGCACTCAATGAAGAAAACGCTTCATTGACCAATGATTTTTTATTTTCGAGCAACACCTTCGGATGCTCTAAAATTTGCAGCAATTTTTGATTTTCAATAAACACCTGCTTTACAATCCGCAATTCTTCTTCAAACTGCTTCACTTGATTTTTTTCCTTTGCAATTTGAAAAAGAGCTGACGCATAGCGCTTTGCCACTCCGCCAATCATAACTGTTCTCCTACCTCTTTAATATAATCATTGATCAGCTTCTCTTGCTCAGCCTCATTCAATTCTTTTTCAATCACTTTAGAAGCAATAAGAACGGATAATGATGCCACTTGATTACGCAATTCAGCAACGGCTTGCTCTTTTTCGTGTTCGATTTCTTTCTTGGCTGCTTCTTTCAGTCTTTCTGCCTCCGCACGAGCCGCTTGGATGATATCTTCTTTTTGCTGTTCGCCGAGTTTTTTCGCATTTTCAACAAGCTCCTGTGCTTCGATGCGGGCTTGCTTTAATAGCTCACGCTGCTCTTCGGCAAGCTTTTTGGCTTCCGCATGCTTTTCTTCCGCAGCGTTTATTTCATTTGCAATAAATTCTTCCCTCTGTTTCATAATGCCCATAAGCGGACCAAAAGCATATTTTTTGAGCAATGCTAACAAAACTAAAAATACAACGAGCTGAACGAGCATATCTCCTGCTGCGAAGCCTCCAGCTCCGAGGGCAAATTCAACTGTTAACACGGCTTCGTTTCACTCCCTTCAAAACTTCCATTCTCCAACTACCGGCTATATTGGGACTCTTTTACCATTCACAACATAAAGGAATGGCGAAGATGCTTAAAAAACTTCGCCATTTCCTCTTTTTCACTTGCTGTCCTTTCGATTCGGACTTCACGCAAATTGATTGCATGCACTTCTAAAAAGCCTTTTTCCAACACCAATCTGGGCAAGGCTCTTTTGAAATTTTTGAATTATGCACCAAAAGCCATAAATGCAATAACAACCGCGATAATCGGAATCGCCTCAACCAACGCAACCCCGATAAACATAGTTGTTTGAAGCATACCGCGCGCCTCAGGTTGACGTGCAATACCTTCTACTGTACGAGATACGATAAGTCCGTTACCAATACCAGCACCAAGTGCCGCTAAACCAATTGCAATTGCAGCTGCTAATAAATTCATGAATAAAGTCCTCCTTTATTTGTTTAAAGATAATTTTTTACACAAACATAATGATGAAGTCATTTATTTTTAATGGTCATGGCTAACTTTATGCGCCATATAAACCATTGTCAACATTGTAAAGATAAAAGCTTGGATTGCACCTACAAAAATACTGAATGCCTGCCACGCCATCATCGGAATAATTGCCCCGAGGAAGCCAAATGCTCCGCTAGTAGCCAAGCTGACAAGCAGACCTAGCAAAATTTCCCCAGCATAGATGTTACCGTAAAGACGAAGACCAAGCGTCAACGTGTTTGCAAACTCTTCAATAATTTTAAGCGGGAACAAAAACGGCAGTGGCTTGAAAAAGTCGCTTCCATAGGCGGAAAAGCCCTTTAATTTAATCCCGTAATAATGCGATAAACCGACGACTAAAATGGCCAGTGTCAGCGTTATAGTAGGATCAGCCGTAGGCGATTTCCACCAAAGTTCATGGTCAACAACGATAGCGAATGGTAGACCAAGCATATTGGAAACAAAAATGTACATGATGAGCGTCATTCCTAATGTAAGGAATCGGCCGCCTGTCTGCCAGTCCATCGTGCTGTTAATAATGTTTTTCACAAAATCCATGACCCATTCCAAAAAGTTTTGCATGCCCGTTGGCTTCATTGCCAAAGAGCGGGTCGACAATACGGCGATGATAAATACAATTGCGCTAGAAACAAGTATCATCAAAATATTGGACAAATTAAATTCAAGCCCTAATAATTTTACTATCGGCGCTTCGTGACCCAACAAAATTCACCTCTCTTCCCAAGCTTGTCCGCAAATGTATAGAATAGAATCTATCATAATGACAATATATATTGTCATTAAACCAATAACCACGCTAATTAAATGGAAATGTTCAGGGAATTTGAGTGCGATTAATACCGCCAATCCTGCGGCTGCCATCCTTGAAACCGTTCCAAGCGAACGTGCTGTACGGCCTTCTTCAATTGCTTGCTGTATTTGCTTTGATTTACGCACTAGTATCCATAAATTATAGAGGCTAAAGCTTGTACCAAGGGCAAGACCGAGGAAAATATCTTGATAAGGAGTAAACCCCCATGCTAACACATAGATGGCAAGCAAAAACAGCAAATATTTTTTGCTGCGCACAAACAATTTTTCAATACGATCCATAGTTACCGTTCATTCTCCTGAAAAAAATGTTGGACTAATCTCAGCATCGCAACTATTCCCGCAGCCAGTCCAATTAGAAGACCAATGATCAAAAAAACGGGTTCTGTATGCAACTGTCGATCAAGCCATCTTCCTGCAAAAATGCCAACGAGCACTGATCCTGCCAAATAGGAAAGAATGGCGGTCATTAAAGCGTATGCTCGGAGCGGATGGTGCTCTTTTTGCCGCATTGGGTATGTCCTCACAATATAAAATTACCTTATTTTTTATTATATCAAAAGGCTGTTGAAAACCTTATCATCCCACCCCGTTTAGCATACAATAGGCACCATTCAATGTCAATCTGTTTCACTTCAAAAGTTGAGCTATTTGTTAATAATATCACAATTTGTTCACAAATATTTTTGCTGTTTCTATTGACTTTTTAATATTTTTTTATCTAAAATGATTGTCGTTTCATAGCTGCTTTCTTCCCCGTCTTTTTTTGCAAAAATGAGCGCTTTGTAAACGCCGTTTGGAATGTCCTTAAATTGCCCGGAAATATCTCTTTTCAACAAACCTCCCGGGATATTTCTTTGCCAGTCTAAAAACCCTTTGAATGTTAAAGTATCCGGATCATACAAGGCAATCCCGAATTCATCCGCCCCTTGCGGCAAATAAAGTTCATAATGGTACATATTCCCTTGATCGGCAAGACCAAATTCAAATCCCATGATTTTTGGATAACTCTGTTCGCCAACAACGAATAAATATGGAAGGCGGATTGTCTGGCTGCCGCCCGTCACAAGAAGAGTCCCGTCATACAATCCTTCCCTCAATGATTTCGGTGCAACATCAATCGAGACGGATACTTCTCTTTTCCCGTTAGCAGGAACCTTTACGGAAAGAGGGAGCTGCCATTGAACCCCTTTTTGATAATGCGGTTTCGAAAAAACAAACGTTTTTTCTTGATCGGAGAGATTTTCAAGAGTTAACGTGATCTCTTTCTTTTTCCTGCCGATATTTTTGTGAAATTGACCGAATGATAGAGATGCCGGATAAATGAGAGCTCTTGTCTGAACAGCTGATAAAATATCGATTCTTCCCGCCCCCTGCTCAAACACCTTGTACAGCCTTCCATTTTGATTATAAAGCGGTTTAGCAGTATTCATCATAGCTGCTTTTATTTGTTCCGGTAACCAATCTGGATGCTTTTGTTTGATCAGTGCCGCTGCGCCTGCTATATGCGGAGCAGCCATGCTTGTTCCTTGAAGAGCCATATACCCTTTAGGTATTGTGCTGTCAATTGCTACACCAGGCGCGACAAGATCGGGCTTCACTTCCCATGTGACTGTTACCGGTCCTTTTGATGAAAAGGGTGCGAGGCGATCTTTTTCTATCTGAATGGTTGTTTTGATGAACGATTTTTCATTCAATTGTTTCAGCAGCCATTCGCCATCTTCCTTTGAGATGGAGACAACAGGAAAGTCCAATTTTTCTTCTAAATTGCCGGTAAATCTCCCTTTCATGTTGTTGCAAATAATCAACGCTTGGGCTCCGGCTGATTTTGCATTTTTCGCTTTTTCGGCAAACGTGATCTCCCCGCGCTTCACCAAGGCTATTTTTCCTTTAACAGAAGGTTTAAAGTCTTTTTTCTCCCCTAAGCCTGCATATTCTATCCGTCCTCTAATTGTTGTCCAAGGGGCAGAATTGAACAAAGATTCAGCTGGTATTTTCTTTTGAAATCCTGAAAGGGTTAAATACTTTACGTCAAGCGGCGGTGTCGATGCGCCGACGGAAATTGCTTTGCTTGCAGTGCCAGGCGAACCGACGGTCCAAATGTTAGGTCCAGAGTTTCCGCTTGATACAACTGCAGTTATCCCCTCTTCAACGGCTCGGTTTAACGCCAGGCTTGTCGGATAATCCGGGCCGTTCACATCATTGCCAAGGGAAAGATTTACGATATCTACCTGATCCTCAATCGATTTTTCAATCGCTGCAATAACTTGGTCTGTCGTCCCGTATCCATGAGGGCCAAGCGCTCTATAGGCAATGATGGAGGCATCCGGAGCAACCCCTTTCAATTTTCCATTTGCGGCTATAATTCCTGCTACGTGAGTGCCGTGAATTGTCCTCGAATTGTCTTTCGCGACTGTTTCCATTGGGTCTTTGTCTTGATCTACAAAATCAAATCCGCCTTGATAATTTTTTTGTAAATCTCGGTGGTTGTAGTCGATCCCCGTATCTATAACAGCTACTTTCACTCCTTTTCCCGTCAATCTTTCATCCTTCGCGTCAAAATAGCCGCGTGCATCGATGCCGCCTATAAAAGGAACACTTTCTTCAACCGTTGCTTGAAAAGTCGTTACAGGCTCTGCATGTTCAATGTAAGGCTCTTTTACTAGCTGATCTAGGTCTCTTTTTTTCCCTTTTACGGAAAATCCGGTAAACGTTTTTTTATATTCCCAGCAAATGTTTATTTCCGGA
The DNA here is from genome assembly GCF_038000355.1 of Aeribacillus sp. FSL M8-0235. Taxonomy (NCBI): domain Bacteria; kingdom Bacillati; phylum Bacillota; class Bacilli; order Caryophanales; family Bacillaceae; genus Aeribacillus; species Aeribacillus sp. FSL M8-0235. Next base: position 3,587,072 of record NZ_JBBOBW010000001.1, read on the forward strand.
TATTTTTTTTGAATCAACTCTTTTATTTTTGAAAGGTTCTGATCTGACAAAACAATGATCATTGTGACTTGTTCATCAGCATTCTCTTCAGGGATTTGTGGATGTTCGGGGAAGGTCTTTGCAAAAGCAGTTATATCAAAAACGTGGAAAATGAAGACAAAAAGCAAACAAATTCGCACTGAAGGGTTTCCCATTTCTATCACCTCAGCACTTATTGTTCGCTATGAACATCAGTTTATTGCATGAAAAAAGTCGTTTTAAGGGAAAAGTGAGAAATTGATGGAGCTGTTTAATAAGTCGTTTTTACGGCTTATTGACGCCTATTAATGTTTCAGAAACGTTGATATATCGATGTTTATGATTTTGTGTTTTCAAATGGGGATTTGACTTTCTGGACAGCTCCTTATATTAATGAATTTTTCATACTATACAAAAAAGAAAGAGAGGGCACTTCACTTCGCCCTCTCCTGTTATTTTGTACCAAATAAACGGTCTCCTGCATCTCCTAAACCTGGTACGATATAGCCATGGTCGTTTAATTTCTCATCAAGTGCGGCAATGTAAATATCGACATCTGGATGAGCTTCTTCCATTGCTTTTACCCCTTCAGGAGCAGCTACTAGACACATGAAACGGATATTTTTTGCACCGCGTTTTTTTAGACACTCTATTGCTTCAACTGCTGAACCGCCGGTAGCCAGCATTGGGTCAACAACGATGAAATCCCGCTCTTCCACATCAGAAGGAAGTTTTACATAGTATTCTACAGGCTTTAATGTTTTCGGATCCCGATATAACCCGATATGGCCGACTTTTGCGGCAGGAATCAGTTTCAAAATGCCGTCAACCATTCCTAGCCCCGCACGCAAAATGGGAATAACCCCAAGTTTTTTTCCTGACAAGATTTTTGTTTTCGCTACTCCTACCGGGGTTTCTACTTCCACTTCCTCCAGCGGAAGATCTCGTGTTATCTCAAACGCCATTAATGTAGCAATCTCATCCACAAGCTCTCGAAATTCTTTTGTTCCGGTTTTTTTATCGCGAATATAGGATAGCTTATGCTGAATTAACGGGTGATCAAATACAAACACTTTGCCCAAGTTTCACATCTCCTTTTCTTTTGCCTCAATAGATTTTACAGAAAAAATTTTTGAGTTTCAACATTTTCACCAACCTTTTTCGACAACATTCCAAACGATGAAATCCATTTTAAATAGTTTTAAGAGGCAGAAAATTAAAATAAAAAAAAGAGCGTCCGAAGCATGTGGCTTCGAACACTCAATATTTCCTCAATAATTTGGGTAGAGCGGGAATTTTTCTGTTAAAGCTTGCACCCGTTTTCTCGCTTCTTCCAATTTAACTTCGTCTTGATGGAATTTCAATGCAAATGCAATAATCGATCCGATTTCATCCATTTCTTCCAAACCAAAACCGCGGCTTGTGACAGCTGCCGTTCCAATACGGATTCCGCTTGTAACAAAAGGTGATTCAGGATCGAATGGAATCGCGTTTTTATTCACAGTAATGCCGATTTCGTCCAAAACATGTTCAGCAACTTTTCCTGTTAATTGCAGGTTGCGGACATCAACTAAAATCAAATGGTTATCTGTTCCTCCAGATACTAAAGTCAGTCCTTCTTCTTTTAATTTTTCTGCCAGCCGCTTCGCATTGTTGATAATGTTTTGCGCATATGTTTTAAATTCTTCTTGTAAAACTTCTCCCAATGCTACCGCTTTTGCTGCAATAACATGCATTAACGGACCGCCTTGAATGCCTGGGAAAATGATTTTATCAATTTGTTTTGCAAATTCTTCTTTGCATAAAATCATTCCGCCTCTTGGACCGCGAAGTGTTTTATGCGTCGTAGTTGTTACAAAATGGGAGTACGGCACAGGATTTTGATGAAGACCTGCAGCAACAAGGCCGGCAATATGAGCCATGTCAACCATTAAGTAAGCTCCCACTTCATCAGCGATTTCCCGAAACTTTTTAAAATCAATTTCACGAGGATAAGCGCTGGCACCAGCAACAATGATTTTCGGTTTATGCTCAAGAGCTTTAGCTCGAACATCATCATAATCGATAAGATGAGTGTTAGGATCAACACCGTATTCAACAAAATTAAATTGCATTCCGCTGAAGTTTACCGGACTTCCATGCGTTAAATGGCCGCCGTGAGACAAATTCATTCCGAGAACAGTGTCCCCATGATTTAAGACAGCATAGTAAACAGCCATATTGGCTTGAGAACCGGAATGCGGCTGAACGTTTGCATGCTCAGCTCCAAAAATTTTTTTCGCCCGTTCGCGAGCTAAATCTTCCGCAACGTCAACATATTCGCATCCTCCATAGTAGCGACGTCCCGGATAACCTTCTGCATATTTATTTGTTAATACAGAACCTTGGGCCTCCATTACCGCTTCACTGACAAAATTTTCTGACGCAATCAATTCGATTTTCGTACGCTGGCGCTTTAATTCGTTCTGTATCGCTTCATATACTTCAGGATCCTGTTGTTGAATATATTTCATGAAATGTTCCCCCTCTAGTCTTTCATCGATTGAACGGCACAGGCGAGCGACAAAATCGTCATGCCGATCTACTTATTAATCAGAATAACCGTATTGATCATCCTTTGGCAACCCTTTTCTTTTATGTAAGCGTATTCTTCCCAAACTTTTTTTTGGCATGAATAGTTTTTAATTCGGAATTTCTTAAAACCTCGATTCTGCCTGTATACTTAAACTATCAGTTTGTAAAATGAATCATGTCTTGTACAACTCGACCAACGGAGCTTCTATACCTAGCTCAATGCACAGAGTCGTCAAGCAGGAAATGATCGGCAACCTGTATTTTCACTAAACAAAATCGCATCAAAGTTTGATACGACTTTTGCTTACAATTTCTAAAGATGGAGGGGCCCCGATACTTCAAAGAAATGATGTGCATGTTTTTTTTCGTTCCGCTCCACTTCTTTTATAAAAAATAGCAGCACAAACCATGACGTAAGTTCGCACTGCTAATATTCGAATGTTTATTTTGTATAAACTGCCCGCGCACCGCCGATAAGCTTCGGCCGGCTAAAAGCTAAGTTTACATGGGCTTGTCCGACTTGCTTGACCGAACTTCTAACAGGGACAGCAACATGCTTTAAATGCATGCCAATAAGTGTATCTCCGATGTCAATGCCTGCATCTGCCTTAATAAATTCAACAACAACCGGATCCCTCATATGCTCATAAGCAAACGCTGCCATGGAACCGCCTGCTTTCGGGATTGGGATGACAGAAACGATTTCGTAATTGCGCTTTTCTGCTGTTTCCCGTTCAACGACAAGAGCGCGATTCAAATGCTCGCAGCATTGAAAAGCGAGCTCTACACCTGTTTCTTTTTGAAATTCCGATAATGCAGAAAATATCATTTCGGCAACATCCGTATTTCCGGCAGTGCCGATTTTTTCTCCGATTACTTCGCTCGTTGAGCACCCTATGACAATCAGCTGCCCTTTTTGAATTGGTGCTTTTTCTTTAAAATCGGCCAGCACTGTTAAAAGCTGTTCCCGGTATTCTTGCAATTCCGGCATTCGATCATCACCTTATAAATGGGTTTCTTCATATTTTGAAATTTTTTCTATTCTATTCGCATGCCTGCCTCCCACATATTCAGTTGTTAGCCACGTTTTCACAATTTCGCGGGCAAGTCCCGGCCCGATGACACGTTCACCCATTGCAAGCATGTTGCTGTCGTTATGCTCCCGGGTTGCTTTTGCGCTAAACACATCATGTACAAGGGCGCAGCGAATACCTTTTACTTTATTGGCCGCTATTGACATTCCGATCCCTGTTCCGCAAATTAAAATACCGCGGTCAAATTCGCCTTTCGCGACTCGTTCAGCTGCCGGCAATGCGTAATCAGGATAATCAACTGATGTCCCACAGTCGCAGCCAATATCTTCGTATTCGATATTCATCTCGTCAAGCAATTTTTTGATTTCTTCACGTATGTTGACCCCTCCGTGATCTGAGGCAATTATGACTTTCACTAGATGCTCCTCCTTTTTATTTTTCATAAGTAAATCGATCGATTACTTTCTTTAGCTGCTGAGCGCTTGCTTCAAGCTCTCTCGTTAATTGATTAATGTTAGAAATATTATCAGCTTGTTCTTGTACAGATGAGGCCACTTCCTGTGCACCAGCAGATGTCTCTTCGGCAATCGCTGCCACTTCTTCGGATTGCGCTCCTGTTTGTTGAATGCTTTTTTGCTGTTCGTCCATCAGCTCGCTGATCACCTTAACCGCTTCGGCAACATGCAAAATCGATTTCGACATCTCGACAAGAATTTTCTCTGTTTCTTTCCCTCTTTGCGCTTCTTGTCGAGCTGTTTTCACTTGATCTCCAATCTGTTCAACAACATTGCTTACTTCTTTTTGAATGTTAGAGATCAGCTCGGAAATTCCTTGAACAGCTTTGGCGCTTTGGTCAGCAAGCTTTCGAACTTCTTCCGCAACGACAGCAAACCCTCTGCCGTGTTCACCTGCTCTTGCCGCTTCAATTGACGCGTTCAGCGCCAGCAGGTTTGTTTGATCGGCAATATCGCCGACAAGGGATACAATAGTCTCCACCTTTTTGGCATTTTCTTCAAGACGCTGTACCGCCAAAATAGATTGCTCGTTTTTTTCGGCCAACGATTGAATCCCTTTAATTAAAGATTGAAATATCTTTTTGCTTTGGTCAAGTGATTGAACCATTTCATTAGCCATTTTTTCGGATACTTTTGCTTTTTCTTTTACCTGACTAGCAAGCTCTACCGTATCTTCCACCGCTTCTGCTGTTTCCTGAATAGCAGCCGCCGATTGGTCGGCTCCTGTTGAAATTTCCTTAATCGTATATGAAATGCTTTCAGCTTGTCTTGTTGCCTGTTCTGTTGCAGCATGTATTTGTTTCACCTGCTCATTTGTTTGCTCAAAATTTATTTCAATGTTTTTCACCATATGTCTTAAATTGGAAAGCATTTCATTAAAGGCTCTGCTTAAGGACCGAATTTCATCATCTGATTTGATGTCAGGAACATTTACGGAAATATCGCCATCGGCCGCTATAAGAGCAGCCTTTTCAAGCCGCTTTAGCGGAGAAATAAGAAATCCAGCTGCAATAGCTGTTAAAATCCCTGACCATATGATTCCAAGAGTCAGCGTCAAAATGGTAAAAGATGTTCGGTCAATATATTGTTTCACATACTCGTATACAACATAAATGAAAAATCCGCTTGTTGAATATGTAATAAGAGCAACAATCGTAATAAAGATGACGATTTTTAAACGGATGCTGAATTTGTATCGATTCTTGTTTTTCACAGAGTCCACCTGCCTGCTAATTTGTTTCTAATTTTGAAATAAGCTTTTGAAGCAATTGCTCCAGCTCTTCCCTTGTTTTTCTGTACTTTTCCACGGAACTGCCAAACGGATCGGTAATATCACGTATCTCCCCATCTTTTCCAACAACGAACTCGCTTACCGTAAATGTTTTTTCGGCTGCTTTAGGAAAAAATTGGCATAATATGTTTTTATGATCTTTAGTCATCGTAAATACATATGTTGCCCAATCGATATGTTCTTCCGTAAGTTTTGAAGCACTGTGCTCAACATGTATTCCCTTTTCCTCCAGCACTTTTTTTGCATTTTCTGAAATTTTCTGCCCATCCAATGCAAACACGCCTGCTGAACGAACGTTAAATCCGCCGTTTTTTTGCAAATGCTTAAAAATAGCCTCCGCCATCGGGCTTCGACATGTATTTCCGGTGCAAACGAATAAAATATTTGTCACAAGGTTTTCTCCCTTCTATCTCTCCCTTTTGATGTTACCTTCATTATAATCAAAAAGTTCGAAAGAATGGAAACCATGAGGAATTTTTTTTTATTTTTATTATCGACCTGAATCCGTGATGAATTGAAATCGACTTTGATTTTGTTGTAATTTTGATGGATTGATAATCCATAAAACCCCTTTTATGCTTATGACCTATGTCATCTCTATTTCCGAAAATGGAACAAATCTCTTTTTTAGGTATACGAACCAAAAAAATAGACAAAAAAGCCCAGGGAGTGACGTTGGACATCAGTTCCCGAACATTCGTTCGTTATCTTACCTCTCTCCATTTCTGATAGACGTTCAGTAGGGGCTCGCTATAGCCACTCCTTCGCGTCAGTTTCATCCAGATCTGTCGTGATCGACGGACGAGTCGCCCTGCCATCGTGATCACCGTCTGAATAATCGTCTTGATGCGGCGGCGTTTCACTTTGTGGTGCAACGGATGTCTCGGATCGCTTAATAGATCTTGTCCAATCAGACGAAGAAGATTGTAAACGAAGGCTCCCATGACCAACACGAGCGCATTCGTTTTCATCTTCCCAGATGGAAGCCGCTCTAAATCTAAGTCGCTCTTCAGTTCGCTATGAAACTGTTCGCATGTCGCATGGTCATGATACAACGCGAGCACATCGCTCATTCGAACATGCTCGTATCCTTTGAGCCGCACCCAATAGCTTTCCACTTCATAATCAGGAACGAGCATCAGCTGTCCATTGCGTTCCATCGTCCGTTCCGTCACTTGGGTGACTTGAACGTACGTATACGTGTTTCCATCGATCGCTGCCTTCTGTGGAAGGCATAGCTCATAGGTTTGTACTCCTTCGCTTTGTCCATCATCGACACGTTTGCCCTTTTGCGAAGCGATCTGGAACCAAAGCGCTTTCGATTCTCGGCGTAAGTTTCGCTTGATGACAAAGTCCACGTCTTCCTTTAGGCATACGTGCACATTCGCTTCTGCATCGTTTCCTGCATCCATGCGAACAAGCAGACGAGATGAAGTCAGTTGACGAGCTCGACGGATAGCGGTGACTAAAAACGAGGGCATGTTGTCTTGCACATGTTGTTTCCCTGGACGCAACTCGGCATGAACGAGATACCCTTCCTTCCCTGCATACGCAAACAACGGTGTAAAACCGTCAAATCCTTTATACGTTCGACTGACTCCTTCTTTTTTCGTATCGGAGTTGTCAAATGGGGAACCATCTATATCAAGGGGAAGCCATGTCGTCTTTCCTTTGGTCCAACAAGGGGACAAAGTGGCATGTCGTTGAATCAACAGACGTATGGACTCCTCCCAAAGAATCGTTTCGGTCATCGGAAGACAAGCGAGCTGATCGAGTCGTTGTCGCAAGGTTGGAGAGGAAGGCACGTGCTGAATCCCCATCGATGCCGAAAAGATATCGTCCTGACGATACGCTTCGATATGATCGAAATCCGTTTTTCCTGTGGCAAGCAAGCCAATCATCGAGCGAATGACATCGCTATGGGAAATGTGCACTTCTCGACGAACCGTTGGAAGCCGAAGTGCGTTTACCCGTTTATCCAGTTTCGTTCGATGGAGTAAGTAGCCAACGAGAGCAAGCCCAGCACTTGGGGTAATCGCTTCATCTGTCAATACAAACCGAATCGGGAAATCTTTCATCACATCACCTACTTGATGAAGAATCGTCAACGTCGTTTTCCCTTATCGTATCAACGGTTTGCGACCATTGTAAAGATGTTTTGTCACGGATTCAGGTATCGACAAAAAGTCACAATTTTTTTGCATAATAGGCATATTTAACCAAAAAATTAACAAAAAAAGCAGGTCCAATGACTGTGCTCAAATGATTGGTTTAGACAATACAGCTTTCTACATTGAAAATAATAATTTCAAGCCAAATACAAGCAAAATGCTGCCGCCAAAAGCTTCACTATATGTGCCGAACCAATCTTGAACCCGTTTGCCGATCAATAACCCGCTCCAAGTGAGCACCATGCTCATAAAACCAAACATTACGACGGTTAACAAAACCTCCGCTCCGTAGATACCTAGACTTAATCCTACCGAAAAACTGTCTAAACTGACGCTCAGCGCAAAAAGGAACAGGCCGATGCCGACCGGTGCAATGAAAGGCGATTCATCGCGTTTAAAAGACGAATAAATCATTTGAATTCCTAAAAGAGTGAGCAGACATCCTCCAATATACATGGCAACTAAACCAAACTTTTCCGATAGTACTTTCCCCAAGACAATTCCGATAAGCGGCATGATCATATGAAAAATCCCAATATATATACCGATGTCAAAAATTTGCTTCCATCGCAAACGAACTAAGCCCATCCCAAGGCTAACTGAAAAGGCATCCATCCCTAATGCAAATGCCATTAAAAATAAAGTTACTATTTCTGCAGCCATATAGATAACCTCCCCCGGACACGCATATTGAACGATATGCACGTCAGAGGGACATTATGACAAAGAATGGCGCCCGGTTCATTGATCTCTGTTTATTTAACTGCGCGATCTGTTTCTGCCTATGCGTGCGATGGCAGATGAGCCTTTACCATTTTTATATTTGCTTTTGATCTGTCAATTCCGCCTGTTAAACAAAGGATCAGAAAGTCTGGACTCAAAAAAACCGGCCTGAGCGCCGATTTTTGTTCAAGGCATTAAAAGTTTACCGTTCTTTTATGATCCGGTGGGATGCAGCTTTTAACAAGCGATTCATAATAGCTTGTCCAACTCCTTCCGCAGGAAACGCTTCGCTGAATAATACATCCAGCTGTTCTTCATTAAACTTTCTGAGCGAATCATACAGTGCGCTGGCAACTGTTCGCAAATCGCTTCTTTTTCCGCAGACAACAATTTTATCCGCGCTGTAAAAACGACTATTTTCTTCTGTTGTCAACATCCCGACTTTTTTTTCTTTTTCTTTCTCTTTTTGTATTAATTGTTCAATAAATTCTTTGCTTCCATCAACAATCGTTAAAGGAGCATCAGGTGCATAATGTGTATATTTCATGCCCGGCGCTTTCGGCAATTCCTCCTGATTCAGCAGCGCAGCATCTATGCGCACCGTACCGATGACTTCTTCTAATTGCTGCTTTGTAACACTACCTGGACGCAGGATCACTGGAATATCCTCGGTGCAGTCAAGTACTGTTGATTCTACGCCAAGTCCAGTAGGGCCTGCATCGACAATTCCCGGGATTCGCCCTTCGAGATCATCCATGACATGTTTAGCAGAAGTTGGACTTGGCTTTCCGGAAAGATTGGCGCTCGGAGCTGCAATCGGCAGATTTGCTGCTTCGATTAATGCTAATGCTGCAGGGTGATCCGGCATGCGCACTGCTACTGTTGATAATCCTGCTGTGGCAAGATTCGACAGACCTTCTTTTTTTGGCAAAACAAGGGTGAGAGGGCCTGGCCAAAAACGGTCAATTAATGGATCAATCCAATCGGGATAGCTATCCACAATCTCTGTTAACTGTTCTTTTTTAGCAATGTGGATAATTAACGGATTATCGCTCGGTCTTCCTTTCGCGCTATAAATTTTTGCTACTGCTTCATCGCTTTTCGCGTTTGCTCCTAGTCCATAGACTGTTTCTGTTGGAAAGGCAACCAATTCATTTTTTTTCAATAGTTCGGCTGCCTGAACAATTTGTGGAGAATTTTTTGTAACATGCTCTAAATTATCCACAATCCAATGCTTCGTTTTCATTTCGTTTACTCCTTTGCTAATACATGAACGAGTGTTATGAATCTTTCTAAGCAATAGTGAAACTGTTCAATTATTTTTCAAGAACAAGCTTTATCCACAAACTGTGGATAAAGCTGTTGATTGCAGTGGATAAATTTTGTGGATATTGTGTATAATTTATACGTATCCATAGCGTTATTTTACCATAAACTCTACATTTGGAACGGATACCAACTGATTCATCAGATTTGACGCAAGCATGTGGGAAGGCAATTCATCCGCTTGAATCCTCCTGAAACCGAATATTTCTAATAACTCTGCTGCAGAATTTTTGTTGACTGCAAAATATATATTTTTCAAACGAAACTTTTCCATTAATAAGTCTGCTGATTTTAATAGGGAAATGATATGTCCTTGATTCAAATTGCTGGACACAACGCAAGAGCGGAGGAGGCCATCCTGATTGATGACTTCCATTCCTAGACATCCCGCTATTTCACCATGACCAGTCTCCATAATAATAAAATGGCTGTTGTCGAAGCCTTCCGTGGAAACGCCCGCTTGATCTGCAAATTGTTGAATGGTTTTTAAGTCTTCCCTTTCCGCAAACCGCAATGAATAATACACGCTTTCACCCCTTTTATTCGGACAAATCTAGTAATCAATGTATGAGGCAAAAGCTGAATTAGACCTATGAAAACAGATTTGTAAACCATTCTACTAAGAAAAATTTCACTTCTACTTCCTCATCATGTTCTTCAGGAGCGAATAAGTTTTTTGTTTTCTCTAATTTCTTTTCTTCTTTTACTTTATCCTTTTCTTCATCCTGTTGAATAGCTTCACCGCTTGAAAAGTCGACAAAGCAAAGCGGCGGAAACAACACACACCACCAGTTGGCTCCTTTTCCTTCTCCAAGAGTGATCAATATGGCTTCATAGTTTCCAGCCGGATAAAGGAAATTTCCATAAAGCTTTGTCGGAAATTGAATTTTTTTAAACTCCACTGTAAAGGATTGGCTGCTGTTTTCCTGTTTTAAAACGCTTTGGACGATATCCTTAATTTCTGGTATTTTTGCTCGAATGATTTTACGCGCCTCTTCAATCGAAGTTAGATCCTGAACCCATTGATTAATTGCTTCATTGACCGCATTCCGAACATTCCGTTTTAAAGCTTGATCTTCCGGAGAATCGCTATTTGCTAAAATTCGCAGACGAATGGCTTCGTCAGGAATGATCACCGTCTCATTTTGTTTTGCGTCTGTCGGCATTTCATAAGCTGTTAATAGGCTGCCAAACAGCATTAAAAAAATATATATAACAGATAATTTCTTTTTCATCGTTTTTCCTCTCCCTTCAGTACGTCATTATCGACAGAAGAGAGAGATCTTAAACATAAAATTGGTTCAGATTTAAAGTTTGCTAGAAAAGGAGGGAATGGCTCGAAAAGCTTATTATAACGAAAGGACAGCAAATACTTTCCGTTCTTTTCCATTCATATCGTATTCAATTTGTACCTCTGCTTTTGGAAACCTATTCTCTAGCATGCTTTTCACATCTTTTCCTTGTCCGTGCCCGATTTCAAATGCGATTAATCCAGGGTAGCGGATCACATCTGGAAGCTGCTCCACAATTTTTCGATAATACAAAAGGCCGTCCGCTCCTCCTGAAAGCGCTAATGTCGGCTCCCAGTCCTTTACAACCGTTGACAGCTCCATGATTTCTTCATCCGGAATATACGGCGGATTGGACACAACAACATCCGCTTTTTGCTTTGCATTTATAATAGGGTTCAGCAAATCGCCTTGATAAAAATGCACATTAGCACAAAGCTTTTCGCTATTTTCTTTTGCCACTGCAAGCGCTTTTTCGGAAATATCGGTGGCAGACACGCGCATTTTTTTATCTTCAAGAGCCAATGTGACGGCAATAGCACCGCTCCCCGTGCCAATATCTACAACATCGATTTGCTCCCTTTCAGAAAATAAACGTTCAGAGTGGAGCAGCACGCCTTGAACTAGCTCTTCCGTTTCCGGTCTCGGAATCAATACATGCTCGTTCACCTTAAAAGGGCGGCCGTAAAATTGTTCGCAGCCGATAATATATTGCACAGGCATCCCTTGAGCATGTTTTTGCACGTCCTGCTGAAAGATTTCCCATACTTGTTTGTCAATATCCATTCTTAAATCGGCAAGCAAGCTCGCCCGACTTTTCTTCATATGATGCAAAAGCAGCAATTCTCCCGCATTCTCATCTCTTCCCGCTTGTTTTAAAAAAGAAGAAGCCCATTTGAGGGCTTCGAAAACTTTCGGCATGGTTTACTCCCCTTGGGATTGCAGTTTTTTCGCTTGATCTTCTAAAATGAGGGCATCGATAATTTCATCCAATTTTCCTTCTAGGATGAGATCAAGCTTTTGTAATGTGAGACCGATACGATGGTCTGTAACTCTGTTTTGCGGGAAGTTGTACGTACGAATGCGTTCCGATCGATCACCGGTTCCAACAGCAAGCTTTCGGTTTTGATCGTATTCCGCTTGCGCTTCTTGGCGGTATTTATCTAAAATGCGGGCACGCAAAACCTTCATGGCTTTCTCTTTATTTTTTATTTGCGATTTTTCATCCTGGCAGGATACGACAATTCCGGTTGGAATGTGTGTTAAACGTACAGCTGACATCGTAGTGTTAACGCTTTGTCCTCCAGGACCGCTTGATGCGAATGTATCAACACGGATATCTTTCTCGTTAATTTCTACTTCTACCTCTTCCGCTTCCGGCAAACAGGCGACTGTTGCAGTTGACGTATGAATTCTGCCTCCAGATTCCGTCTCCGGTACCCGCTGCACGCGATGGGCACCGTTTTCAAATTTTAATTTGGAATAGGCTCCTTTTCCTGTAATCATAAAAATGATCTCTTTATAGCCGCCAGTCCCGGTCGTGTTTGCTTCCATCACTTCTATTTTCCAGCCTTTATCTTCCGCATACCTAGTATACATGCGGTAAAGGTCTGCAGCAAAAAGCGCTGCTTCCTCTCCGCCTGCTGCACCGCGGATCTCCATGATAACGTTCTTTTCATCGTTTGGATCTTTTGGAAGCAATAAAATTTTTAATTGCTCAATCAGCTCGCTTTCCCGCGCTTCAAGCTCTGCCAGTTCCTCTTTTACCATTGCCCGCATTTCTGGATCAAGCTTTTCTTCAAGCATGCTTTTTGCATCTTCTAGCTGCTCTCTTACCTTTTTATATTCACGGTAAACTTCAACCGTTTCTTGAAGATCAGATTGTTCTTTCGAATATTCGCGCAGCTTTTTCGGATCGTTGACAACCTCCGGATCCATTAAAAGCTCATTCAATTTTTCATATCGGTCTTCAACCGCTTGCAAACGTTCTAACACGGAATTTCACCTCTATTTTTAATCATAGCCCACTCATAGGGAAACTCCTATGTGGTGCACCGTTTGTAACTTTCTAAATTATAGTATAGGAAACTGTACCAGTCAAAAACAACCGTTTTTAACAATTGGGAAGCAAAAAAGCTTTTTTCGATATGCGATGCTGCAAAGTCGATTTTACAGGTTCGGACGGCTTTTATAATCACATCAAGGTTTTGTTAAAAAGCGATTAATCAATCCAATATGCTGCCATCATTTGTACCAAACTAGCAACCTTTTAAAATTTTTCGTTTTTGATCTAGAGTGCAGGACAAAATCAAGTCGGCTGACAGACAAAACCAGATGTATGCGGACGAATGATTCTGCCATGAAATAGAATCAGCGGCCGAATGGAACAGAATATATTTTTTGAAGCTCTCGCAGTTTCAAACGTTCGGATAATTGCCGGCTCCTCTGTCGATATTCTAGAACTTTTGCCGGATGACCGCTTGTTTTGTCAAACAGGAAGGGTTCTCCTATAAAAAGCTGAATATGTATATTATGATCGTTTGAAAGGGGAGGTTCGATGAATACAACCGATGCTGCCAAAAAAATCGGTGTTTCTCCGAAAACAGTTCAGCGCTGGATCAAACAGCTTAATCTTCCAATGGAACGGAACGAACTTGGACATTATATGTTTTCTGACGAGGATATCACCTTGCTCAAAGAAGTTCACAATCAAATAAAACAAGGAGTTCCAATGCAACAAGTAATAGTAAAAGCGAAAAGAAAAGAATCGGCTAAAAATGCTGGTGGAACGGTTTCGAACGAATTGTTGAAAAAAATAGCGGATCTGGAGCAAATGATCTATTCAAAAGCTGACGATGTCGTGTCATATCAGCTTTTAGTGCAAAGAAAGGAAATTGAAGAGCTGACAGGAAGGATCGAGACGCTCGAAAGAAAAATAAAAGAGCTTGAAAGCAAAAAAAGTATGCCTGAACTTCAAATGTCTTCGATTGATAAACCCCGAAAAAAGAAGGCAGTATATAAAACGCTGCTCAGCTCCATTTTCGGTTTATAAGCCCATCTTCATGACACACACTCGATACACGAAATCAATTTTCGATTTATAAGTTCTTTATAAAACTCGCTCAATCGGTGAACGAGTTTTATTTTTTATTGATTAACTGAACATGCAAGTTGTATCGGGGCAGTGCGCGCTGCAACTTGTCATACAGCTCCTTTTGCCGGTTTTCGCGTTGTTGTTCCGTCAATTTTTGTGATGTATAAATAACCGCCCAAGCATCGTCCCCATTTGTCCAAAAAGAATCGAGCTCTAAACCTTTTTCAGTTTCCAGTGTACGGACGATTTGTTCTTTTGCCTCCCTGATCGTCAAGGGGCTGTTCGCAATATTTATGTTTGGATTTTGTGTTTGCTGGTCGACCACATCTCCTGTATTTTCAGGCTTAACGTCCCTCGTCATCAGGTTGGATCCATTATGATCGAGATTTAATGAGCGATTATCTGATATTTTATCCGCCGTTCCACACCCTGACAGTAAATATATTGCCGCCAAAATGAATGGTATCAATATTCGCATAAAAAGCACCTCCTGTTCTTAAGGTGCCCAAAAGGATCAGCTCTTTTAAATGAAAATATTTCCTTATCGTAAGATTCTCTTCATCACACCTTGCCGACAACGTTTCTTCCCATCTAATGCAAATAAGCAATGATTCATAACGGCGGATTCGCGTGGCACTTTCGGCAGACAGGATAGTACTTGTCATTTCCTCCGATTTGGATTTGCTCGCCCGAATATACTGGTTTGCCGTTGTCGTCAATCCGTAAATTCATTGTTGCTTTCCTTTCGCAGAACCAGCAAATCGTTTTCATTTCCTCAATTTTATCCGCAAAAAGCAGCAAATATTTGCTTCCTTCGAAAAGCTCATTTTGAAAATCGTTTTTCAATCCAAACGCCATTGCGGGAATATTCAATTTGTCAACAATATCCGCAAGCTCAAGTACATGCTTTTTCTTTAAAAATTGTGCCTCATCCACTAGCACACAGTACGGCTTAGGCTGATACTCCTTCACAATTTGGAAAATATTCGTATCATCGTAGATCGGTATCGCTTTTCGTCTGAAGCCAATTCTGCTTGATACATATCCAACTTCATCACGAGTATCAATGGCAGACGTGAAAATCAGCACCGATTTGTTTTGTTCCTGATAGTTATGAGCAACCTTTAAAATTTCGATGGATTTGCCGCTGTTCATCGCCCCGTATTTAAAAAACAATTGCGCCATATTTAAAAATCTCTCCCCGTTTTATAAAAACATGTCAAATAAGTGAAAAAACAGGCAGAATGAAAAGACTGCCTGTTTTACATAATTATTTAAGACCGTATTTTTTGTTAAATTTGTCTACACGTCCGGCTGCAGTTGCAAATTTTTGACGGCCTGTATAGAACGGATGGCATTCAGAACAAATTTCAACGCGCACCTCATCTTTAACAGAACCGCTTTCAAATTCGTTTCCGCATGCACATTTTACGAGTACTCTTTTATAATTTGGATGAATTCCCGGTTTCATAGTTTTCAACTCCTTTACGCCCTGAATCATTTCGAAACAGAGTTTATCTATTCGGAAACGTGCAATTATTTCACGCTTCAACATTCTTAAACACACATGAAAAAATTATAACAAGGGTTTACAAGAAATGCAACATAGTTAGAAACTTTTTATGCCAGTTGTTTTCCATTCTTCTTTTAGCATTTCAAAAAATTCCTCATTTGATTTCGTTTGGCGCATTTTCTTTAAGAAGCGTTCAGCAAAATCCATCTGATCCGACATAGATTTTCGAATCGCCCATAACATTTCTAAATGCTCTTTCGGAATTAACAATTCTTCTTTTCGTGTACCGGAACGGCGAATATCAATGGCAGGGAATATTCTCCTTTCCGCTAATGAACGATCAAGATGAAGCTCCATATTTCCCGTTCCTTTAAATTCTTCGTAAATGACATCATCCATTCGCGATCCCGTATCTACAAGCGCAGTTGCCAATATCGTCAAGCTGCCGCCTTCCTCAATGTTCCGCGCCGCCCCAAAAAACCGCTTCGGACGGTGAAATGCGGCAGGGTCAATCCCTCCTGACAGCGTCCGGCCGCTTGGCGGAATTACTAAGTTATATGCGCGGGCCAGCCGGGTTATGCTGTCCATTAAAATAATGACATCCCGTTTATGCTCCACAAGACGCATCGCTCGTTCAAGAACGAGTTCAGCGACTTTAATATGATTCTCCGGCACCTCATCGAAAGTTGAGCTTACGACATCCCCTTTTACAGAACGTTCAATATCGGTTACCTCTTCAGGACGTTCATCAATAAGCAGCACAATAAGTTCAGCCTCAGGATGGTTCGTCGTAATGGCATTGGCAATTTCTTTTAAAAGCATTGTTTTTCCTGCCTTAGGGGGTGCCACAATTAAACCGCGCTGCCCAAAGCCGACTGGTGTAATTAAATCCATAATTCTTGTTGATAAATTTTTAGGTTCGGTTTCCAATTTCATTTGTCTATTTGGATAAAGAGGAGTAAGGCCCGGGAAATGGACGCGTTCTTTCGCAGATTCGGGGTCGTCGCCATTTACCGCTTCAACGTGCAGCAATCCGTAATATCGTTCATTTTCTTTTGGCGGGCGGACTTTTCCAGATACTTTATCGCCGTTTCTTAAATCAAAACGGCGGATTTGCGAGGCTGAAATATAAATATCCTCTGCGCTGGGAGAATAGTTAATTGGACGAAGAAAACCAAATCCTTCAGAAGGAATGATTTCTAAGACGCCTTCCATAAATAGCAAATCTTCTTTCTCCGCATTTGCTTTTAATATTGCAAAAATTAATTCCTTTTTTGTTAATTTGCTGTAATATGAAATTTTAAATTGCCGTGCTAGTTCATACAACTCTTTTAATTTCATATTTTCAAGAGTTGAAATGGAAATCTCGCTCATACTTACACCACGCTTTTCTTACCATATTCAAAATGTTTCACGTTTCGTTCTTCCATCCATTAAAATTTGTTGTTTGAAAACGTAAGGGCAAATGGATTGAGAAGGAGGCAGGAAGGTAGGAAGCTTAAAAGCAGAAATCTTTTTATAACAACCTCTTTATTTTTACCTTATTTTTTTACTTTTCGCAATACATTTCAAGCTAAAAAACAGCGGAAAGTATTTTGAAGGGTATATTTTTAAAAAGCAGAGGAGATCTATTCGTCTCCTCTCACTAAGATCGAATAACTAAATTCGGTTTTTTATTCAAAGAATGGCGGCCATCGATAAAGCGAACTGTTCCGGATTTCGCACGCATCACAACAGAATGAGTCGTTGCAATAGAGCTTTTGAATTGCACACCTTTTAACAGCTCGCCATCCGTTACACCTGTTGCAGCAAAAATCGCATCATCGCCTTTTACTAAGTCTTCCATTCGAAGAGTTTTGTTGACATCAATCCCCATTTTTTTACATCGTTCCAGCTCTTGGTCATTTTGCGGCAGCAGCTTTCCTTGTATTTCTCCTCCTAAACATTTTAAAGCAACTGCTGCCAACACTCCTTCAGGAGCCCCTCCAGATCCGAACAAAATATCAACGCCCGTATGGTCAAAGGCGGTATTAATTGCCGCAGCGACATCGCCGTCATTGATCAGTTTAATGCGAACACCCGCTTCTCGAAGGGTTTGAATAATATGCTCATGTCTTTTTCGATTTAAAACAGTTGCTACAACATCTTCGATATCTTTATTTTTCGCCCTTGCAACAGCTTTTAAATTGTCGATGATCGGAGCATCAATATCTATGCACCCGACAGCTTCAGGCCCTACTGCAATTTTGTCCATATACATATCTGGCGCATGGAGCATGTTCCCATGGTCGGCTACCGCTATAACTGCAAGTGCGTTCCAGCCGCCTGACGCCACAATATTGGTTCCTTCCAATGGATCTACGGCGACATCAACACGCGGACCGTAGCCGTTGCCAAGCTTCTCCCCAATATACAGCATCGGAGCCTCGTCCATTTCTCCTTCTCCAATCACGACTGTTCCTTTCATCGGGATCGTATCTAGAACGGTTCGCATTGCTGAGGTCGCGGCATCATCCGCCTCATCTTTTTTGCCGCGGCCCATCCAACGTGCAGACGCAAGGGCAGCTGCTTCTGTCACACGTACAAGTTCCATTGATAAACTTCTTTCCATTTTGTGTTCCTCCCCCTTTGATGTCATTTCATGCAAAATTGGTGATTCTTATGAATTTTGCAATTGCTGAATTTCTTGGTCAGTTAATTTCTCCCTCCATATTTTGGCGCCAATCCCGGCAAGTTTTTCTTCTAAATGGCTGTATCCGCGATCAATATGGTCGATGCCGGTTACCTCTGTTATTCCATCGGCCATTAAACCCGCTGCTACAAGCGATGCCCCTGCCCGAAGATCGCTCGCTTTTACTTTTGCACCTTGAAGAGTTGACGGACCTGTTATGATCGCAGACCGACCCTCCACTTTGATTTGAGCACCCATCCTTCTTAATTCATCAATATGCTTGAATCTTGAAGAGTAAATGGTATCTGTCACCATGCTTGTTCCGTTCGCCTGTGTCAAAAGCGTTGTCATAGGCTGCTGCAAATCGGTTGGAAATCCCGGGTACACGAGAGTTTTTATATCGACAGGATTTAATTCTTTATTTCGACGGGCGATATAAACTTGATCATCGCTCGTTTCTACATGGACCCCCATTTCCCGAAGCTTCGCAATAAGGGATTCGAGATGAAGAGGTATGACATTGTCAACGATGAGCTCTTCTGCAATGCCAGCACCGATAATCATATACGTTCCTGCTTCAATTCGATCCGGAATAATCGAATGGCGGCAGCCATGCAGCTTTTCAACCCCATCGATCCGGATGACGTCCGTTCCGGCCCCTTTTATTTTTGCACCCATACTGGATAATAAAGTTGCAACATCAATAATTTCGGGTTCTTTTGCAGCATTTTCAATAATTGTCCGCCCTTTTGCCAAGACCGCTGCAAGCATGATGTTTATGGTGGCACCCACGCTTACAACATCAAGAAAAATCCGAGCTCCTCTAAGCTCATCCGCACGCAAATAAATGGCACCATGCTCATTTGTTACAGAAGCACCTAAAGCTTCAAACCCTTTTATGTGCTGGTCGATTGGTCTCGGACCTAAATGACAGCCGCCGGGAAGCCCGATCACCGCTTTTTTAAACCGGCCAAGCATCGCTCCCATTAAATAATAAGAGGCTCTCAGCTTTTTCACTTTTCCGTTTGGAAGCGGCATTGAAAGCATGCTTGTCGGATCGACTGTAATATCGTTTTGGTGAAACGAAACTTTGCCCCCTATTTCCTCCAATAAATCGCCCAAAATATGTACATCAGATATATCTGGAAGCCCTTCAATCGTAACGGATGAGCTTGCTAAAATTGTTGCTGGAATCAATGCTACTGCGCTATTTTTGGCGCCGCTTACCTTCACCGTACCTTTCAACTTCTGCCCGCCTGCAACTTTTAACTTTTCCATAGCAGTCTCCCTTCTTGTGACCTAACAGTTTGCTAAAGAAAACGGGATCCAGATTTTCTTTAACAAACTGTCATGATGAAAAGCCCTCTTTACACATTGATTACCATTTGTTGAAAAATACATACGAAAAGGCGGCAATTTTATTGTACACAAATAGATAGGGCATGACAAAACGTTCATCAGAAAAACGAGCAGATTCTACTCCTTCAGGCGTTACAGCAAGTTCAAACGACCGGATTCTGCGGCAAAAGATTTTTCAAACGGGGGAAATCCCCCGTTTTATCATTTATCGATTGTTCCAGTCTGCTAAAAATTTCTCAATACCTTGATCAGTCAGCGGATGTTTGAACAGCTGCATCAACACTTTATAAGGAATCGTGGCAATATGAGCTCCGCGCAATGCTGCCTCAGTTACATGCTGCGGATGACGGATGGAAGCAGCAATAATTTTCGTATCAATGCCATGAATATCAAATATTTGGGAGATTTCCGAAATGAGATTCAATCCATTATGACCGATGTCATCTAACCGACCTAAAAAAGGAGAAACATATGTAGCACCTGCTCTTGCAGCTAGTAGCGCTTGATTGGCGTTAAAAATAAGCGTCACGTTTGTATGAATTCCTAATTCTGAGAATTTTTTGACTGCTTTTAGACCATCAGGGGTCATAGGAACTTTTATCGTAATATTTGGTGCAATTTTAGCTAATTCTTGACCTTCCTTAATCATTTCTTCCGCTTTAGTTGAGATGACTTCCGCGCTGACAGATCCGGAAACAATGGATGTAATTTCTTTCAATCTTTCTTCAAACGTTACGCCTTTTTCTTTTGCAACCAAGCTAGGGTTAGTTGTTACTCCTGACAAAACGCCTAGTGATTGAGCTTCCTTAATTTCTTCGATATTTGCTGTATCAATAAAAAATAACATGCCTAGTACCTCCCTTATGTGATCGCTTTCGCAAAAACAAGAAACGAAACCGCCATACTTCATAAAAGAAAGGCGGCCGTTAATTGCATAAAGAAATATGAAACCTTATCTATTTATTCTGCTTTTCCGGATGAACCGAATTCGCGCATTTTGCCTTTAACTGTTTCTTTAATGGCTTCCCGGGCAGGACCTAAATATTTGCGCGGATCATACATATCCGGATTTTCTGCCAAAACTTCGCGTACGCGTTTAGCAGATGCTATTTGGTTTTCTGTATTAACGTTAATTTTCGCAGTTCCTAAAGAAATTGCTCTTTGAATATCCTTTGTCGGAATTCCTGTTCCCCCGTGCAGTACCAATGGAACGCCAGTCCGGTTGCTGATTTCCTCCATTTCTTTAAAGCCTAGGTTCGGCTCTCCTTTATACGGACCGTGAACAGATCCCAATGCAGGAGCTAGGCAATCAATACCTGTCCGTTTTACAAGCTCTTCACATTCATTTGGATCAGCGTAAATAATTCCTTCTCCTACTACGTCATCTTCCTGTCCGCCGACAACACCTAATTCCGCTTCAACAGAAACACCATGTAGATGAGCAAGCTCCACTACTTTGGAAGTTAAAGCGACATTCTCTTCAAAAGGATGATGAGAGGCATCGATCATAACAGAAGTAAAGCCGGCATGAATAGCTTTTGCACATGATTCAAAGCTTGAGCCGTGATCTAAATGGATGGCAACTGGAACGGTAATTTTATAATCTTCCATCAAACCTTTTACCATGTTCACAACCGTTTTAAAACCGCCCATATAGCGACCAGCGCCTTCAGAAACGCCTAAAATAACCGGTGATTTTTCTTCTTCTGCTGCTTGCAGAATTGCTTGTGTGAACTCGAGATTGTTTAAATTAAACTGTCCTACAGCATAGCCGTTTTCTTTTGCACGATTTAACATTTCAGTCATTGAAACTAAGGGCATCGAAAAATCCTCCTTAAATTAAGTAGCCTATGTTGCGATTAGCGAAAAGCTCAAATCTAGCATGACCTGAGCAAGAAAAATGTATGTATGATGCCAATCATCTTTTCTTACTAAATAGAATACCAACTTATGAGGATTTCGGCAACTTTATCCCGATAAATTCATGGATTATACACTTTATTTCGCTCGGGAAGGCAAATATTTTCTCACTGTATCCCGCAGCTCGTCAATGTCAAACGGCTTGGCGAAGTGTGTTAATGCCCCTAAATCTTTCGCTTCCTGAATCATATCCAATTCTCCATACGCGGTCATGATAATGACTCGTATATCAGGGTTAACCTTTTTTAGCCTTTTTAAAATTTCAATCCCGTCCATCCCAGGAATTTTCATGTCTAATAAAACGAGATCAGGGGAATGGTTTTCGGCTATTTCTAATGCCTGAAAACCGTTAGCAGCTTGAAAAGTTTGATAACCCTCTTTATTGAACACTTCATTCAGCAAAATCCGAATTCCGTATTGATCGTCGACAATTAAAATTTTTCCATCCATTTTTACACCTCTTAACTTAAACAAATGCAATACTTTTTAAAATTTTATTTAGTTATGTATTCTCGATTAAATTACAATTTCCTGCCAACCGGTTCACAAATTATTCATATTTTGATTCTTCGCCGCTTTTTCTTATTATATAAGCAGAGAACTTTGTATAAAGGTGGCTGATGATTGAATGTTAAAAATTTTTACGACACAATTAACAGGGTTTTTCCAAAGAATTCAAGAGAAAGAAAACAGCCAAATAGAAGATGCCGCACGTCTTCTGGCGCAAGCTGCAATCGGAGAAGGCGCCATTTATGTAAAAGGATGGGGAATTCTTGAAGGAATTTATGCCCAAGTTGAAAAAGGAGAATCCTTTCCGGCATGCAAGCCTTTGCCTGATGTGGATAACGTAACCGCAGCAGACCGCGTTCTCCTTTTCACTCCGTTTTCGACTGATCTTGATGCGATTGATACTGCGCAGCAATTGGCCGAAAAAGGGATTCCAACCGTTGGGGTTTCCGCAGCTGTTAACGGCGAAAAAAGCTTACAGCAATTTGTCGATATACATGTAGATTCCAAATTAACAAAACCCATTATTCCCACTGAACATAATGAACGAATCGGCTTCCCTGTGCTCATGACTTCATTATATGTTTACTACTGCTTATTTTTGACTGTGAAAGAAATATTGGAGGAACATGAAGAATAAACTTTACATGCAAGAAATGCGAAGAAATTGGCAAATCGCCAATTTCTTTTTATATGAATTAGCATAGAAACCTATTGATTTCAAATTTAGTCCTCTCTTGTACAGACTTTAGACCTTTATCAATACATTTTGTAGTGCAGAGAGGCTGATGACCTGTTTCATGATTTACAATGCGTTTTTATGAAAAATCGCGTATAAGTTTTTTTTCGATACTCTAATAAAATTTTATGTAAAATGCGACGCCGTTTATAGGGATGTTTTTTAAATTTAGAACAGCGTCGATTTCCCGATCGATTCTTTCTTCAAAATGAAAAACAAAGCCGCTGCTTTTGGAAAACAGTGAAAGAGGCGATTTTTTGCTATTGTCGTAATAAAAAAATTTGTATTACGAGCAAAAAAAAGGCTGTCTAACCAATCGTTCAGACAACCTTTTCTTTCATTTCTTATTGATTTTTCTTGTTTAGAGAAGCGTGAATGAACTCCCGGAAAAGGGGCTGCGGTCTAGTTGGCCGTGATGTAAACTCCGGATGGAATTGGGACGCAACAAACCAAGGGTGGTCTTGTAATTCAATGATTTCTACTAACCGTCCATCTGGACTTGTTCCGGAGAATACAAATCCGGCCTCTTCCATTTGCTGACGGAACTCATTGTTAAATTCGTACCGATGGCGATGACGTTCATAAATTACTTCATCGTTGTAGGCTTCATAAGCCTTTGTTCCTTCTTTCAATTTGCAAGGATATAAACCAAGACGGAGCGTTCCTCCTAAATCCTCTACTTCTTTTTGCTCCGGAAGCAAGTCAATAATCGGATATGGAGTGTTTGGATCAATTTCAGATGAATTCGCACCTTTTAATCCTAGAACGTTGCGGGCAAACTCGATCGAAGCTACCTGCATGCCAAGACAGATGCCAAGGAAAGGAATTTTTTGTTCGCGGGCGTATTGAGTCGCGATTATTTTCCCTTCCACTCCCCTGTCTCCAAATCCGCCAGGAACTAATATACCTTCAGCTCCCTGAAGCAAGTCTGCTACATTCTCTTTCGTAACATGCTCCGCATTGATCCAATCAATTTCCACATCGGCATCATAATAATATCCGGCATGCTTCAAAGCTTCCACAACGGAAATATAGGCGTCCTGAAGCTCGACATATTTGCCGACTAAGGCGATTTTAACTGTTTTTGATAAATTGCGGACTTTATTGACAAGCTCGATCCATTCCGTCATATCAGCTTGTCCGCATTGAAGATCCAAATAATCGCAAACAATTTGATCAAGGTTTTGTTCTTGCAATGCTAAAGGGACGCTGTAAAGAATATCGGCATCACGGCATTCAATGACAGCTTTCGGTTCAATGTCGCAGAACAAAGCAATTTTATCTTTCATCTCTTGGGAAATCGGCATTTCTGTGCGCACTACAATCACATTTGGCTGTATTCCCAATGAGCGCAATTCTTTCACACTATGCTGTGTCGGCTTTGTTTTCATTTCTCCTGCTGCTTTAATATATGGCACAAGAGTACAATGAATGTACATGACGTTTTTGCGGCCTGCTTCATTTTTCATTTGGCGGATTGCTTCCAAAAACGGCAATGATTCAATATCTCCGACCGTACCGCCGATTTCGGTAATAACGACATCAGCATTTGTTTCTCTGCCAGCGCGAAAAACGCGGTCTTTAATTTCATTCGTAATATGGGGGATGACTTGAACGGTTCCGCCTAAATAATCGCCTCTCCGTTCTTTTTTAATGACGGCCGAATAAATTTTTCCTGTTGTGACATTGCTGTACTTATTTAAATTAATATCAATAAAGCGCTCGTAATGGCCTAAATCGAGGTCAGTCTCAGCGCCGTCATCCGTCACGAACACTTCGCCGTGCTGATACGGACTCATTGTTCCCGGATCAACATTGATATATGGATCGAATTTTTGAATCGTCACATTCAACCCGCGGTTTTTTAGAAGTCTGCCAAGAGATGCGGCAGTAATTCCTTTCCCTAAAGATGAAACAACGCCACCGGTTACAAAAATATACTTGGTCATGCAAAAATTCCCTCCAGTTGCAATCTATCCTTTTGTTAATTTGCACAAAATAAATCGTCAGAAGGCATCAACAAAAAAATATGAAAGCTCCCTTCCTTTTCGGAAAGGGAGCTTTCATATTGTAATTTGTTTTCCGTACTTTTAAAGCCCAATTAAAATATTAGCGAGGAAAACTATGAAAGTCAACCCTTAAATTTAGGACATTATTGTTCGTCCAATTCTTCCTCATCGAGATCGAAATCAGCATCCAACTCGTCATCTTCTACATCGTAATCATCGTCAATTAGTTCATCATCAAAGCTTTCATCATCTTCTTCGTCCTCAAAATCATCGTCTTCTTCATCAAGATCAAGCTCTTCTTCATCCACATAATCGTCAAGATCGTCATAGTCAAGATCGTCTTCAACCAAGTCTTCATAATCGTCAAGATCTTCTTCATCGTATGCAATCTTCGCTTTTTTCTTCTTCGTTTTAACCGTCGGCTGGGTTTCTTCTTCAATTTGATCGAGCGGATACCAGCTCTTAATGCCCCAGCTATTTTCCCCAATGCAAATAAATTTTCCATCTATATTTAAATCCGTATAAAACTGTGCAATGCGTTCGGTCGCTTCTTCCTCCGAAAGCCCTAATAAACTGCTAACTTCTTTCATTAATTCCTCAAACGGTATAGCTTGCCTTTTTTCGGAAAGAATAAGGTAAGCGATATCCACCATCGACATTTCTTTCAGCTGCTCCTGCGAGTATTGCGTTAAGCTCAAGGTCAGGCACTCCCTTTCTCGTCTTTCATCTATCTTTATTAAATGAAAGGGCAACGAAAATAGAATAAAGCATGATATAATTCCGAATGATGAATGCCGCCCTTTCAGTGATGTACCATATGATACGTTTGCATACCATTCATTATAAACAAATTTTACAACTTTATGCTACCGTATTGTGTCTTGATTTTAAATTTTTTCGTCAAATTCCATTGTCTATCTTTCTATTTTTTAAAATCTTAAGGCGCCCTTGTGGCGCCTTTTAAAATTGCTTTCTATCTAATCATATCTTTATGAAATGAGCTCTTGCTCCTTCGATTCGCCAAAAACAGCTTTTTCCAGCAGCTCCGCTACATCGTACGTTTTCACTTTATTTTCAACCTCTTTTGCTTTCGTTCCATCTGTCAGCATTGTTAGACAATATGGACATCCGGAGCTGATCACGCTTGGATTGACAGCTAATGCTTGTTCGGTGCGCGCAACATTGATGCGCACTCCCGTGTCTTCCTCCATCCACATAAGACCGCCGCCGGCTCCACAGCACATGCCCGTTTCCCGATTCCGTTCCATTTCAACAACTTTTACACCTGGAATGGATGCCAAAATTTCACGGGGTGGATCATAAATTTCGTTGTATCTTCCAAGATAACAAGAATCGTGGAAAGTAATCGTTTCATTCACTTCATATTTCGGAACGAGCTTCTTTTCTTTCAACAGTTTTGCTAAAAGTTCTGTATGATGGTATACTTCGGCTTCAAAACCGAAATCCGGATATTCATTTTTAAATATGTTGTAAGCATGCGGGTCGATTGTAACAATTTTCTTCACATTATATTTTTCAAATTCGGCTATGTTGCTTGCAGCAAGCTCTTGAAATAAAAACTCATTGCCGAGGCGCCTCGGTGTGTCACCTGAATTTTTCTCTTTATTTCCTAATATAGCAAATTTCACACCTGCTTCGTTCAAAAGTTTAGCAAACGATAAAGCGATTTTTTGGCTGCGATTATCAAATGATCCCATGGAACCGACCCAGAATAAATATTCAAACTCCTCGCCTTGCTTTTTCAATTCCTTCACCGTTGGCACGTAGACATCTTCTCGTGATTTGCGCCAATTTTCCTTATCTTTGCGGTTTAGGCCCCACGGATTTCCTTGCCGCTCAATGTTTTGCATCGCCCGCTGCGCATCCGGATTCATTTTTCCTTCTGTTAATACAAGGTAGCGGCGCAGGTCAATGATTTTATCGACATGTTCGTTCATTACTGGACATTGGTCTTCACAATTCCGGCACGTCGTACATGCCCATATTTCTTCCTCTGAAATGACCTCTCCGATGAGGCTTGGATTGTAGTCAAGAGCCGCCGCCGCTTCACCTGTTCCCTTTTGCAGCGACTGAAGGGCCAGCTGATTTCCCATCGTATTTTGAAATGCAAAGGCAGGCACCCAAGGGGACTTGGAAGTGATGGCAGCCCCTTTATTTGTTAAATGATCCCGAAGCTTTATGATTAAATCCATCGGCGAAAGCATTTTTCCAGTACCAGTCGCCGGACACATATTTGTACACCGTCCGCATTCAACACAGGCGTACAAATCGAGAAGCTGCGTTTGCCGGAAATCTTCAATTTTTCCGACTCCATATGATGTTTGAGTTTCGTCTTCAAAATCAATTTTCTCCAACTTCCCTGGATTTGACAAACGACTTAAAAAAACATTGGCAGGTCCTGCAATTAAATGGGCATGTTTAGACTGAGGGACATACACTAAAAATGTGAGCAAAATGAGCAGGTGCACCCACCAAAAAACGTAAAAAATAACAGCGGCGCCTGTTTCACCGACAAAGCCCAGCAGGAAAGCAGCCGATGAGGCAACAGGTTCACTAAAGCTTCGTTCATATCCCCTCCAAATCATGTACATTCCGTTTCCAAGCAGTACAGACAGCATTAATCCGCTGATAAAAATAAGGACAAGTCCGGATTTAAACCCTCGTTTTAAACGGACAAGCTTTTCAATGTATCGCCGGTAAAAAGCAGCAACTACCGCTACTAAAATAAGGAGGGTAACAATTTCTTGGAAAAAGGTGAAAATCGGGTACAACGGTCCGAAAGGCAAATGGCTCCCCGGAATCAGCCCTTTTAAAATGAAATCAATCGCACCGAATTGGACAAGAATAAAGCCGTAGAAAAAAATAACATGAACCCAGCCCATTTTCTTGTCTTTTAATAGTTTTTTCTGTCCGAACACATTGACCCAAATCCGTTCGAAACGTTCTTTTACCTTCCCGTCGAATTCTTCTTTTTTTCCAAGTTTGATATAAGCAATTCTAGTTTGAATTAAATAAATAAACAAATACACTGCGTAAACGGTTACAAGCAAAAACGCAAAAAAATTAATCCATAATAGTGTATTCATTATTCTCCCCCATTCATAAAATCCCCCTGTTGTATTTGACTGAAATTTCGGATGTTTCTTAATTATATTATATAATGAATGAACGTTCAGTCAATTCACCAAATCGTTGAAAATCGGAACCATTTTTCCTTTGTTTCGTATATAATGACAGTTATTGATTTCTAAAATATTGAACAAATTCCAAAATTTATTTGTTCATTTTGCTAGAGGAGTGCCGGAAAAATGGATACGACTGACATTGTCGGGCTCATTAAACAACACCATCATCAAATAAAAAAAACTGTCAAAAGGACTGTGAAAAACGAATCTCTTGTTGATGATATCGTCCAAGAAGTTTGTATTAAAATATATATATATTTTCAAACGAATGATATGCCTACCAATATCAGCGCTTGGATTACGACTGTCTCAAAAAATACAGCCACCGACCATCTTCGAAAAATTCAACGAAACAATCATTTGCTAAACCATCTGCAGCAAGAAGCAATTTTGCACAACTGCTCAGAATGGAATCCCGAATCCGAGGCCTTATTAAAACAAATGATTGAATATGTGCAAAATGCATTAAACGAAATGGATCCTAATACAAAAAAGATTATTCTATTGCGGCAGCAGGGATTATCCTATACAGAAATTGCCCAGCAGATGAATTTGCCTAAAAATACGGTGAAAACAAAAATTTTCCGCGGCCGAAAACAGTTAATGACATTTCTGCAAAAGAACGGGGTTTTTCAAAATGATTTATGAGGATGTTAGTTTTCAATATAACTAAGCGACCAATAATCTCTGCAACGACTGCCGGGCGTTTGCTGAACAACTCAAACAGCGTTCACATCGCTGTGGAAAACTCTCTTGACCTAGCAATAGAGCCTGCAATTTACTTTTGGATCGCGTTTTTTGTTTTTCGCTTTTTTCATTGTCTGCTTTTCCATAGTCTCAGCTGGTTCAGCCTCATTTCAAAAAACAGTATGATGGATCCTGTTTAATACAGCAAAAAATGAATAAGCTCTTCCCTATCATAAACAAAATACAAAATGGGTTATAACTCAAAAAACAGCACAGCTGTCGGAAAATAAATAGCATGTCTCCTTCAAATATATGCAAACAAAAAAGCAAAAAGCCCTTTTTCACACAATAACTTGTTGAAAAAAGGCTTTTTCTGCTCTCTTCGTTTTAACATCCTAGAAAAAGAGATGCGATTAGGTTAAAATCGGAAAGCGTTCCTATTCCCTTTTACTCGAATCATTTCCCACATCTAAATTCGTTACATTTTTTCAGGAGCGGAAACGCCAATTAAGGTAAGGGCATTTTTCAGCGTGATTTGCGTTGCTTTCATAAGAGCAAGCCGCGCCTTAGATTTCATTTCATTGCTTGCATCAAGCACCTTTTCTGCATTGTAGAAGCTGTGTAGTACAGATGCCAGCTCAAAAATGTAATTCGTAATCCGATGCGGAATTCTTTTCTCTGCGGCTTCAGCGACAACGCCAGGGAATTCACCAAGCTTTTTTAACAGCTCTATTTCTTTCTCAGATTGAATTTCATTCAAAAGATCGCTTTCGTTTGCGTTGTAAGACAGGCCTTGCTCGTTTCCTTGGCGGAGAATGCTGCATACACGCGCATGAGCGTATTGTGCGTAATAGACAGGATTTTCATTTGATTCCGATACAGCCAAATCCAAGTCAAAATCCATATGCGAGTCGCCGCTTCTCATAGCAAAAAAGTAACGAACGGCATCCAAGCCGACTTCTTCGATCAATTCTCTCATCGTGACAGCCTTGCCAGTACGTTTTGACATTTTCACTTTTTCGCCGTTTTTAAAGAGGCTGACCATTTGCATAATTTCCACTTCAAGAACATTTTGATCATACCCCAGCGCCTGAATGGCTGCTTTCATTCTCGGTATATAGCCATGATGATCCGCGCCCCAAATGTTTATCAGCTTATCAAAGCCGCGATCCAATTTATCTTTATGATAAGCAATATCTGGTGTTAAATACGTATAAGACCCATCCTTCTTAATCAACACTCTATCTTTATCATCGCCAAATGCAGTAGAGCGGAACCATGTTGCCCCGTCCTGTTCATAAATGTGGCCGTTTTTCCGAAGCATGTCGAGCGCCTCATCAATTTTGCCACTTTTGTATAGGGATGTCTCAGAATACCAAACATCGAAGGAAACGCGAAATTCTTCGAGGTCTTTTCTAATTTTCTCAAGCTCATATTTCAGACCGAGGTCACGGAAAAATTGCAGCCGTTCTTCTTCGCTTTTTTCAAGCAGACTGTCGCCATATTCATCAGCAATTTTTTTTCCGATTTCCATAATATCTTGTCCATAGTACCCGTCTTCAGGCATTTCCGCTTCTTTTCCAAGCGCTTCTAAATATCTTGCCTCTACGGACAGAGCTAAATTGTGAATCTGATTTCCAGCGTCATTAATATAATATTCCCGGGTTACATCATACCCCGCTTTTTCTAAAATGTTGCAAAGAGAGTCGCCGAATGCTGCTCCGCGCGCATGCCCTAAGTGAAGATCTCCCGTCGGGTTTGCAGAAACGAACTCCACTTGGATTTTTTTACCTTCCCCAACATTTGATTCGCCGTATTTGTCACCCGCTTGAATAATGGCTGGAATCAACTTAGTTAAATATTCATTATTCATGAAAAAATTAATAAAGCCCGGACCAGCAATATCAATTTTTTCAATGGATGCTTTCGTTCGATCAAAATGTTGAACAATTTCCTCTGCAATCGCCCGAGGCGCTTTTTTAGCTATGCGAGCAAGCTGCATGGCCATGTTTGTTGAGTAATCGCCGTGTGCTTTTTCTTTCGGCACCTCTAAAATAACTTCCGGAATTTGCTCCTCTTCTGCGATGTTTGCTTTCAATACAGCATTTTTTATTTCTTGTTTCAGCTGCTCCTTTACTTCATCTACAATGTTCATTCAATGCTCCTCCTTCTTAAATTGAATGCTTAAACTGTGTAAACGAGGGGTATCTCCATTTATTTCGAGCAAATATTCTATGCTAAGTGTACCATGTTTTTCTTCATCTGTATGCCAGATAAGCGATTTTGTCTCTGCTGCGAGCTTCAGCGTCCCGTACGGTGTTTCATAATTGGCATACGTTTTTTGTCCCTGCTTGAAGCGCTGTCTTAAGCGAATGCCTCCGGAACGTATGAGAGTCGTTTCCTTTTCGCTGATTTTGATTAACGTCTTAACGGTTTCATCATCTTGAATCTCATCATAAACCAAATAAAAAGTGTGCTGCTTTTTGAAAAATTCCCCGGTTGTATAAAATTCAATCCGCTCTTCTTCTGTTTGATTTTGAAAAATCTTGTTTTGAACATAAATTTGAACAGGTACGCGCATATCTTTATATCATCCTTTTTAGGGATTTATTCTATATTTTAGTGGAAATCATTTGCTGTTAAAAGCTTTATATTGGCCTGCCTGCCGCTTGACGCTCGATCCAAGCTGTTCAGCTTTTGAATAATAAAAAGCCATAGCAGAAGCACTATGGCAGAAAAATGACTTTACTTTCTTTTTGCCACCCAGCCTAATAACATTTCGCGAATCAATTTGCTCGCTGTATTCGCTGTTTGTTCTGAATGGTCATATACAGGTGCGACTTCAACTAAATCAGCGCCGACAACTTTCACATCAGAACGGGCAATTTCATGTATAGAAGCAAGCAGCTCTTTTGATGTAATGCCGCCAGCATCGACTGTTCCGGTTCCCGGCGCGTGAGCAGGATCCAGCACATCGATGTCAATCGTAACATATACAGGTCTTTGTGAAAGTTTCGGAAGAATCTTTTTGAGCGGCTCGAGCACTTCAAATTTGGCAATGTAAAGTCCAGCCTCTTTCGCCCATTCAAACTCCTCCTTCATCCCAGATCGGATGCCGAATGAAAAAATATTTTCCGGGCCAATCAAATCGCTTGCTTTCCGGATCGGAGTGGCATGAGACAGAGGCTCGCCTTCATAATGCTCGCGCAAATCTGTATGCGCATCGATATGAATGACCGCTAAATTTGGATATTTTTTATGCATCGCTTTAATGACAGGCCATGTTACAAGGTGCTCTCCTCCAATTCCGAGAGGAAATTTATCCGCTTTTAAAATTTTGTCCACAAACTCTTCAATCAACTCAATGCTCCGCTTTGCATTTCCAAACGGAAGAGGAATATCGCCTGCATCAAAATATTTTACGTCCCCAAGCTCACGATCTAAATAAGGACTGTATTCTTCCAACCCGATGGAAACCTCCCGAATGCGGGCCGGACCGAAACGGGAGCCTGGCCGGTAGCTGACTGTCCAATCCATCGGCATTCCATAAATGACTGCTTCACTTTCCTCAAAGCTTGGATGGCTTCTAATAAAAACATTTCCTGAATAAGCTTCATCAAATCGCATGGACATCACCCTCCTGTCTGAAAAAGCAAGAGGCTGATCCCTCTTGCTTAAACTGTATTATGCTATTCGCTTTTTGTTCAGTTTTCCTAAAGGCTATTTAATTATTTCGGAAACAAACTTCGGTAAAGCGAATGCAGCTTTATGAATTTCTTTCGTGTAATATTTAGAATCCAAGTCAAAGAAACGATCGTCACTTACCTCAATTGGATCATATTTCTTCGATCCGATCGTGAACGTCCACAGCCCGCTAGGATATGTCGGGATGTTTGCAGTATATAGCCTTGTAATCGGGAAAATCTCTTTCACATCATGATAGACATTTTTTATCAAATCTGCCTTAAACCAAGGATTATCCGTTTGCGCGACAAAAACGCCGTCCTCCTTCAAAGCTTTGGATATTCCTGCATAAAACCCTTTTGTAAAGAGGTTGACCGCAGGACCGACAGGCTCGGTTGAATCAACCATAATGCAGTCATATTGATTTTCGCTTTGTGCAATGTGCATAAAGCCGTCGCCAACTTTCACTTCAACGCGTGGATCATCTAGTTTTCCGGCAATTTCCGGCAAGTATTTTTTTGAATACTCGATCACTTTGCCGTCAATTTCTGCAAGTGTTACTTTTTTTACACTTGGATGCTTCAGCACTTCACGGATAACGCCTCCGTCTCCTCCTCCGACAACTAGCACATATTCTGGCTTCGGATGAGTAAACAACGGTACATGGGCCATCATTTCATGGTAGACAAATTCGTCTTTTTGCGATGTCATTACCATTCCATCCAAGAAAAGCATGTTGCCGAATTCTTCTGTCTCCACTACCTCCAATTTTTGGAATTCGGTCTGTTCTGTATGTAAAGTGCGTTTAATTTTCATCGTAATCCCGAAATGTTCTGTCTGTTTTTCTGTATACCAAAGTCCTCCCAAGATTTAATCTTCCTTTCATATGTTTTTCCAATATCTTTCCCTAATTTGAACAGACAACACGTAAACCTCAAAAAAAGTATAGTGGAATCTATCAAAATTGCAAAGAATAAATTTCATTTTTCATAGGTGGAAGTTTAAAAACTGGCGAATCACCTCATACTGAATAACAAAACGAACGGGCTTAAGAGGTGATGGAAATGGAAGCGATGACGCCAAAAGGCATTCGTCTTACCATCAAAACAATCCGGGCATTATTTTTTATTCATTTTTTTGTTTTTGCTGCGGCAGCTATTTGTATTGCGGTTGTTTTGATTGCGGCTAAAGTACAAGGCGCTCCTTCCATTGTTGTGCCGCAATCAACTGTATTGTACGCAAGCAACGGAACGAAAATCGGTGAGGAGCATCACGGCGGCCGCCGTTTTTGGGTGGAACTTGATGAAATTTCACCCTATTTAATCAATGCGACAATCGCTATTGAGGACAAAAATTTTTATGATCATCACGGTTTTGATTTTAAACGAATAGCAGGTGCTGCCGTTGCCGATCTCAAAGCGATGGCAAAGGTGCAGGGAGCCAGCACAATCACCCAGCAATACGCAAGAAATTTATATCTTGGATTTGAAAAAACGTGGGCTCGGAAAATGACAGAAGCTTTTTATACCATTCGGCTCGAGATGAACTACTCGAAAGAAAAAATTTTAGAAGGCTATTTAAATACAATATATTATGGACACGGAGCCTACGGGGTCGAGGCGGCCTCCCGTTATTACTTCGACAAAAAGGCAAAGGACTTGACGCTCGCCGAAGCAGCTCTACTTGCCGGCATTCCGAAAGGACCGTACTCCTATTCACCGATGGTGAACTATGATTTATCAAAAAAAAGACAAGAGATGATTTTGCAGACAATGGTCAAACAAGGGTTAATTACAAAAAAAGAAAGTGAACTGGCTGCAAAGGAAAAATTAACGTTCAAAACGAACGAAAACACCAAAACAGAAAAGTTCGCCCCCTATTTTCAAGATGAGGTTATGAAAGAAGTAAAAGAAATATTGCAGGACCACCAATTAATTGAAACAGCCGGTCTGAAAATTTTTACTACTCTTGATCCAAATCTGCAAAAAATTGCTGAATCGACTGTAGAAAAAGTCATGAGGAAAGACTCGGATATCCAAGTTGCCTTCTCGGCAATCGATCCGAAAACAGGCGAGGTAAAAGCTCTAATCGGCGGACGGAATTATAAAGAGAGCCCTTTTAACCGCATGACTCAGGCAAAACGTCAGCCTGGTTCAACGATTAAGCCGTTTCTATATTATGCAGCCTTGGAAAATGGATTTACGCCGTCCACAACGCTGAAAAGCGAGCCGACAACGTTCCATTTTCAAAATGGAACAAACACGTATTCCCCGGGCAACTACAATGGCTACTACGCAAATGATGAAATTACATTAATAGAAGCCCTTGCTTTGTCCGATAATATTTATGCTGTTAAAACCCATATGTTTATCGGTATGGATCAATTAATAAAAATGGGAAAGCTTTTTGGAATCGGAGAAAATTTTAAAATGGTTCCGTCGCTAGCTTTAGGAACTTCTCCCGTAAGGCCGCTCGATCTCATGAACGCTTACGGCATTTTAGCGAACGGCGGTCAAAAAATAAAACCGATATTTGTCCGTAAAATCATTGATAAAAATGGAAAAGTCTTGTATGAGGCAAATGTTAAAAAGGAGCAAATTCTAAATGAACAAACAGCCTTTATCACCGCACATTTAATGACCGGCATGTTTGATCGAAAGCTAAACAGTTATACAACTGTTACAGGGGAAAACATTATCGATCAACTATCAAGACCTTTTGCTGGGAAATCCGGGACGACAAAGACTGACAGCTGGATGATCGGATTTGCCCCGCAGCTCGTAGCAGGTGTATGGACAGGTTATGACAAAGGAAAGACGATTGACATGGTCGAGGAACGCGCCTATTCGAAAAAAATTTGGGCCGGCTTTATGGAAGAAGCGTTGAAACATGAACCTGTAAAACAATTTAAGCCGCCTGAAGGAGTTGTCGGCGTTTATGTCAATCCGGAAAACGGGCTTTTAGCGACGAAAGATTGTCCCGTCTCCCGCCTTGCGTATTATGTGAAAGGCACGGAACCAACAAAATATTGTATGGAGCACCGCGACAATATGGAAGAGCCGAAAAACAGCGGGCGGAAAAAAAAGGATAAACCATTATGGAGAAGGCTCATGCCGTGGTTTTAGACATATAGGCAAAATAAGGGTTTGCGCATAGTCTTGACGCAAGCCCTTATTTATTTTTCAAAGAAGATGCAGCTCCTATGATATACTATAAAAAAGGACGATATATATTTCAGATGTCATAACAAGAGGCCAGTCCTTGTAGAAATCGACCGATTACATGTATGTTACAGCTCTTATATTTTTCGAAAGCTTCAGCGAAAAATCTGAGGAAAAATAAACGAAATAGCCGATTTCTACTATCCTTTTCATGCTTAAAAACACACGACTGAAAGGATTATCACAGCAATGAACGAATTATTAAAACAGCCGGAATGGAGAATCATCGATCATTCAAGCTTAGGACTCTTTTTTGATGCCAAGCAATCATTCGCTTACGATGATACGTTGTGCACGACAGTCGGGAGCGGCATGTCCCCCGCGACAGTCCGCACTTGGGTGCATCATGATACGATTGTTCTCGGCATTCAAGATACAAGAGCCCCGTTTTTAAAAGATGGAGTAGAGTTTTTAAAAAAACAAGGATATAAAGTCATCGTTCGAAATTCCGGCGGGTTGGCTGTTGTTTTGGATGAAGGGATTTTAAACGTATCGATCATTTTGCCGGAAAAGGAAAAAGGGATTGACATTAACCGTGGTTATGATGCGATGAAGGATTTAATCTGTTTCATCTTGAAACCGTATGGTGCAGAAGTCGAAGCAGGAGAAATTGTCGGTTCATATTGTCCCGGGAGCTACGACCTCAGCATTCACGGCAAAAAATTTGCCGGCATTTCTCAGCGCCGTCTTAAGAGAGGCGTAGCGGTTCAAATTTATTTATGCATCACAGGAAGCGGAGCAGCGCGCGCAAACGTGATTAAACAGTTTTATGACAAGGCGGCAAAAGGAGAAGCCGAACATTTCAAGTACCCAAACGTAAATCCGAGCACGATGGCGTCTTTACATGAATTATTAAAGGTGAAGTTAACCGTCCAGGATGTGGTGCACGACCTTTTTGCAGCCTTACAACATTTGAGCGGCCGCATTTATTCCTCCAATTTAACCGACTTTGAACTGGAATTGTATGAAGCAAACTTCATAAGAATGATAGAGCGGAATGAAAAATTTTTGCCTAATATGTAAATCGGGAAGGGAGAAAGTTATGTTTAAAAAAGTAGCTTCTGATGTTTTAGGATTAAGTGATATCGGCACGGTGATCAAGCCGGAGGATTATGATAAAGTGGACGCGGATGATTATGTCATGCATGAGGATGGGGAAAAAATCTACTTCCTCATTAAGTCGAAAACCGACGAGTATTGTTTCACAAACAAAGCGTTAATCCACGTTGACGGCACAAGCGCTGTCAGCAAAAAACGCACTTTAAAGCGGTATGACTACTATGCCCACCGCGTTTCAAACGTTGTGCTTGAAACGGCAGGGACTATTGATTTAGATGTAGAAATCAAATTCCAAATTGGAAACACGCCTTTTTCCATTGATGTTCATAAAAAACATTTAGAAGAGCTAAAAGATTTGTATAAAGCGTTGATTAAAATAGAAGAAATTTCAAACGATCATGACAATTATATGGAGTATGCAAAACAAAGTCTGCAAATGGCCGCCTCTGTATTCACCAACAACCGCATTAATGAAAGCAATATTTCCGAGCAATTTAAAGAAATTAACGATATTGCGTTCAATTGGCTGATGAATGCGAAAAAGCAATACAATTTAAAAGATTACGGGTTTGTGTTTGACCTTTTTATCCAGCAATAAACACTAAATAAGTGCTAAAAAATAAATCAAGCAGAGAAAAACAAACCGTTTCTCTACTTGATTTCGTATGTTTGTTTGAAAGTAGCCGGCGAATGCCTGCTACTTTCGGACGTTGCGGCTAATGCCGCAATCCCTTTTTATTTTTTGTATGGCTATTATTCAAAATAATATTGAATAAGATCAGGCTGCCGCCCTTTGTCCTTTAAAAGACGCAGGCGGAGCGTCTTCCGCTATTCCGCCATTTTTTCCAGATTGCCGTTTCGATCCATTTTAAACGTTGTTGTCGGACGTTCTTCTTCCTCAAAGAGAACTAGCTTTCGAGCGCGGTTCATAATCTTCATAAGTGTTTCATAGTCTTCTTGAACTGTTTTCGATTCTTCCTCAAGCTTGGCAACCTTCTTCTCCAACTCTTCGTTTTTCTTAATCAGTTCTTCATTTTCTTTTTTCAAACGCTCGTTTTCTTGCTGCAAAGCCTCGATATGTTCGCTGTTCCCTTGGTAAGTTCTTAAAAATTCAATTACACTATCCATTGTCAGCTCCACTTTTGAATTGGCTGCGAGCTCTGGATGATTATAATTCTTTGAATTTTGCACCGCATTTACTTCAGTAAAATCACCAGGCGACGCTTCAGGTGGCGTATAAAGCAATCGCTTCTTTGCAGTCTGGCCTTTCCCAAGCGCTCTCATTTTCTGCTTTCTCTGTTTTTTTGCAAGCTGCAAAGCTTTTTCATACTTATGGCGCACAACGGCGTTCCAGCGGAAGCCACAGGCGGCCGACGTGCGGTTCAGCTTATCACCAACTTCTTCAAAAGCGTTTAATTGCGTGCTTCCTTCACGGACATGCCGCAAAACGGTTTCTGCTAATAGCAGATCGTTTTCTTCTGTCCAAGCATCCTGTCTTGTTTTCATTCACTCTCAACTCCCTTATTCTTGAATAATACTATTTGTTCTAGCATCATTTTTCCCAAAAGATTAAAAATATATACAAGGATAGTAGATTTTTACAGAAAAGCGCTGTACTTGATTTCAAAAAAAAGACAAGGTATACTACCCGATAGTGCTTATTCATGAAGAAAGGATTGTTCAAAAGGATGGCAAATGAGTTCCGTGTATGCGACGATTGTAAAGCGCCAAATTTAAAATCGCTTATTCCGAAATTAAAGAATTTGGATCCCGATTGCAAAATTGAAATCGGCTGCCAATCGTACTGCGGGCCCGGAAGAAAGAAAACGTTTGTATTTGTGAACAACCGTCCGGTCGCTGCGTTAACGGAAGAAGAGTTAATAGAAAAAGTGAAAGCAAAGCTTAAAAAATAAGAAACCGCCTTTTAAGGAATGAATGCTTCCTGAGGCGGTTTTTTATTTAAGGTTGTTGAACGACATTCCTTTGTGTCTGTTTAGAATCGCACTTTAAAAAACGAGGTGTTCACCTGAATTTAAACAAGTTATAATATAATCATGTCAAAACGGAAGAGGGAAGAAAATGACCTATGCAAGTGAAAAGCTGCCAGAAGAAAAAGTTTTTAAAGACCCGGTTCACCGTTACATCCACGTTCGCGATAAAATCATTTGGGATTTGATCGGGACAAAAGAATTTCAACGGCTGCGCCGCATCCGCCAGCTCGGGACAACTTTTTTAACTTTTCACGGTGCGGAGCATAGCCGATTCAACCACTCATTAGGCGTTTATGAGATCGTCCGCCGAATTGTTGATGACGTATTTCGCGGGAGACCGGAATGGAACGAAGATGAGAGGCTGCTAAGTTTATGCGCTGCCCTTTTGCACGATGTCGGACACGGTCCCTTTTCTCATTCGTTTGAAAAGGTCTTCCATCTGGATCACGAAGATTTTACCCAAGCCATTATTTTAGGAAATACAGAAATAAACCGTGTTCTCTCAAATGCAGGGGCGGAATTCCCGAAAAAAGTGGCAGAGGTCATTGCGAAAACATACAAAAATAAGCAGGTTATCAGCTTAATTTCCAGCCAAATTGACGCCGACCGAATGGATTATTTGCAACGAGATGCTTTTTACACAGGCGTTCAGTACGGCCATTTTGACATGGAACGCATTTTGCGTGTGATGAGGCCGAGAGAGGATCAAGTCGTCATTAAATACAGCGGCATGCATGCTGTCGAAGATTATATTATGAGCCGATATCAAATGTACTGGCAAGTATATTTTCATCCAGTAACGAGAAGCGCTGAAGTCATTTTGTCCAAAATTCTCCATCGAGCAAAAGCTCTGTATGAAAATAATTATTCATTCCAAGCAGATCCAGTCCATTTTTATTCGATTTTCAAAGGAGATGTTACAGTCGAAGATTATTTAAAATTAGACGAATCCATCATCCTTTATTATTTCCAAGAATGGCAAAAGGAAAAGGATCCGATTTTAAGCGATCTGTGCAACAGATTTATAAACAGGCGCCTGTTTAAATATGTGGAGTTTCAACCGTCCAATGAACAATTGATGAAGCTGATTGAACTAACGAATTTGTTCAAAAAAGCAGGCATTGATCCGGAATATTATCTTGTTGTCGACTCGTCTTCAGATCTTCCGTACGATTTTTACCGACCGGGCGAGGAAGAAGAACGGCTGCCGATCCATTTGCTCATGCCAAACGGGGAAATACGGGAGCTTTCAAGAGAGTCGGAAATTGTGGACGCCATTACCGGAAAGCGGAGAACGGATCATAAATTATATTTTCCTCTTGATTTTTTAAAAGATTTCTCGGAGAAACGAAACTTGAAAAAACAAATTTTAGAAATTTTGCAGCTAACTGACAAAGATGGATTTATTCTGTAGGTGAGGAGATGAAGGGTGTGTTAACCGAACACGCAAAATTAATGAAAGTGCTGTCCGCTTCGAAAGAGATCATCGGACGAAAAAAACTGCAAAAAATTATATTTATAGCAAAAAAACTTAATTATCCCTTTTATGAAAAATACGAATTCCATTTTTACGGGCCGTATTCAGAAGAGCTGACGCTTCGCATTGAAGAGCTTTGCAACATGGGCTTTATCAATGAAGTAAAAGAAAAAAAAGGCGGCTATTATCAATACAAATATTCCCTTACAAAGTCGGGGCAGGAATTTTTAAGCCATTACGATTTGGACATGCCCGAACTGCAGAATTGCATAAATGAATTAAACGCCCAATCAGCACGTTTTTTAGAACTTGTATCAACCATTTTATATTTTGATCATTTGGACAAGGAAGAAGTGAAGGAAAAAGTATTCACGCTCAAAAAAAAGCAGCGTTATACGGATGAGGAAGTGGAGGAAGCTTATCAATTTATTCAACGATTGCAAGATCACAAATTCAGTGCAAAAATCAGCTGAATTTTCCCCTAAAAAAATGAAGAAAATCCTTTTTATGTATTTCAACCTTTTTATAGTATACTGTAAGCAAAGGAAATTGTTAGAATAGGAGGGCGCATTTTTGCCGTTTTTATATTACGATTTAGAAGTTATACCGTTTGTCATTATTGCTTTGATCGTCGGCTTCACTATCCATGAATTTTCACATGCATTTGTTGCCTATAAGTTCGGAGATCCGACAGCGAAAAATCAAGGGAGGCTGACCCTTAATCCGATCTCCCATTTAGATCCGATCGGTACTCTTTTAATATTTTTGGCAGGGTTTGGTTGGGCAAAACCCGTTCCGGTGAATCGTTTCTATTTTAAAAATCCCCGCTTATCCGGGGTATTAGTATCTGTAGCTGGTCCATTGAGCAATTTATTCATTGCCTTTCTCGCTTTTTTGCTGCTGAACTTTTTCTTTTCGTTTGGATTATTTGCTGGCTTATCTTATGATGGAGCCAGAATGGTTGAACAATTTTTTAATATTCTTATATCATTAAATATTATGTTGTTTATCTTTAATTTATTGCCGTTTCCGCCGCTTGACGGTTATCGCATCATTGAAGATTTAGCCCCGCCGGACATCCGCGCCAAGCTTACTCAATATGAAAATTACGGAGTGCTTATTTTTTTAATTATTGTTATCACCCCTTTGGATCAATATATTATTCATCCGATATTTAATTGGGGAAGCCGAGCCGTTATCACTCTTTTTCATTTCGTTTTACAACCGTTCTTTTAAAGGAGGGATGTTTACATGACAGAAAAAAAGAAAAAGGTCGAGTTCCAAATTATTAAAAACGATCCAACTGACGGCCATCGCGGCTTTGGAGCAGGCACCCTTAGCCTGGAAAATGTTTCCCCTGTCTTCATTGACATCGAGGAAAAAACGGCATTTGTAGATATCGGCGCAATGCATGCAAGAAGCCAGGTAGAACGCGGCATTAAATTTACTCATGTGAAAGAAGACGTTCCGAACGGAAAACCGTATTGGCTTGTATGGGTAACAATTGACAGAAAAGAAGATGGGCCATATTATGCCGGGGTTGCTGCCTGTTATATGACTGTTGATCGCGAGGCAAGACGAG
Source organism: Aeribacillus sp. FSL M8-0235 (assembly GCF_038000355.1). Classification (NCBI taxonomy): domain Bacteria; kingdom Bacillati; phylum Bacillota; class Bacilli; order Caryophanales; family Bacillaceae; genus Aeribacillus; species Aeribacillus sp. FSL M8-0235. The sequence goes on from NZ_JBBOBW010000001.1 coordinate 3,628,732, forward strand.
GTTATAAATCATTGCCTGAACACGTAAACCGCATGGATAAATCGCTAAAACGGAACATCATTGTCGACCACATGGATGAAAGCTCGAAAAAAGTTCTTTCCGATTTTCTTCGAAACCATGATGAAGGCATGTGGGAGCGCTCAAGCGATGAATTAAAGCAAAGCCTTTCTGTTTAGAAGCGGAAGGTGTTGTTGATTCAGCAAAAAATGTGAAAAGCAGGGAATTTTTGATGGAAAATTCCCTGCTTTTTGTTTATGCAAGCGCCTGAAGGGCTGTGATTATCGCTAATTTATATACATCTTCAGCGTTGCAGCCGCGAGATAGATCGTTCACTGGAGCATTCAATCCTTGGAGAATCGGTCCGATCGCTTCAAAGTTTCCAAGTCTCTGTGCAATTTTATAGCCGATGTTTCCAGCTTCAAGGCTCGGGAATATAAATACATTGGCATCGCCTTTAATTACAGATCCCGGTGCTTTCTTTTCCGCAACAGACGGCACGAAAGCTGCATCAAATTGAAACTCTCCGTCCAATATTAAGTCCGGAGCCATTTCTTTTGCCAATTCAACTGCTTTTGCCACTTTTTCTGTTTCCTGGGATGTTGCTGAACCTTTTGTCGAGAAGCTGAGCATAGCAACGCGAGGGTCGATATCAAACATTTTTGCCGTTTTCGCGCTTTCAATAGCGATCTCTGCTAACTCCTGACTGGTTGGAGCGATGTTGATCGCGCAATCAGCAAATATATATTTTTCCTCACCACGAACCATGACGAATACGCCTGATGTTTTTTTCACGTTTTGTTTCGTTTTAATGATTTGAAGAGCCGGCCGCACTGTATCTGCGGTTGAATGTGCCGCACCGCTCACAAGCCCGTCCGCTTCCCCTTTATAAACAAGTATCGTGCCAAAATAATTTTCATCCAAAAGAAGCTTCCGTGCTTCTTCTTCTGTCACCTTTCCATTACGGCGTTCAACAAAGCTTTGAACAAGCTCTTCTATTCCACTGTAATTGGCAGGATTATATATTTTTGCACCTGCAACAGAAATATTTAAACTCTTTGCTTTTTCTTCAATTTCTGTTTCATCCCCAATTAAAATGGGCTGTAACAAATTTTCCTCTGTTAATCGGGAAACTGCTGTTAAAATTCGCTCATCCAATCCTTCAGGAAAAACAATTTTAATATTTTTTCCCGATATTTTATTTTTCAATGCTGCAAAAATGTCTGCCAAAACAAAGTCAGCCTCCTTAATCTTAAAACATTCTTTTAACATGAATTGTTCCATTCACTTTTAGCATACCCCACCTGCTCTTAAATTTAAAATGAAAAATTTCATCATAGCGCTTTCAACAGCACTTTTTTCTGTCACATAATTGTCATACTGTTTTACCCGGATATTCTCCCCTAAACTGTGGTATAGTAAACTTGTACATAGCCAATATGAGAGGTGACGAAAATGAGTGAAGAAGTTCGTTCAAATGAAGCCGTTGAAACGCTCGATGGTTGGTATTGTTTGCACGATTTCCGCTCGATCGATTGGAGCGCTTGGAAAACTTTATCTAGCGATGAACGCCAGGAAGCTATTCATGAATTTCTGAATTTGTTAGAAAAATGGAGTGCAGTGGAAAAAGACCAACAAGGCAGCCACGCTTTATATACGATCGTTGGACAAAAAGCAGATTTGATGATCATGATTCTCCGGCCAACGATGGAAGAATTGAATGAAATTGAAACGGAATTTAATAAAACAAAACTGGCTGAATATACAAGCCCTGCCTATTCATATGTTTCCGTTGTGGAATTGAGCAGCTACGTAGGCGGCGGAAATGATGAAGATCCGTATCAAAATCCATATATCCGATCTAGACTATATCCTATTTTGCCGAAATCAAAATATGTTTGCTTCTATCCGATGGATAAACGCCGTCAAGGCAATGACAATTGGTATATGCTGCCGATGGAAGAGCGCCGGAGCCTCATGAGAAGCCACGGACTTATCGGCCGCAAGTACGGAGATAAAGTAAAACAAATTATTACCGGTTCTGTCGGATTTGATGACTGGGAATGGGGCGTCACGCTCTTCTCTGATGATGTTTTGCAGTTTAAAAAGCTCGTATATGAAATGCGTTTTGATGAAGTAAGCGCCAGATACGGCGAATTTGGCTCCTTCTTTGTCGGAAACATTTTACATCCTGAAAAAATTGCAGCATTTTTACATGTATAAACCAGTACTGCTTTCAGTACTGGTTTTTTCTGCTGAAGACCTACCAATAGTAAGCAAGCAATCTAGCTGCATGCTTAATGTGCAAGAAAAAATGTCATACTATACAGGAAGTGTAATAAATCACGATTTATCTCTTTCTTACGTGCAACAAAATAAAAGTACGGGGAGATTTGAAGAAAAAACGTGGAGTACCAGCTTTAATGGAAGAATGGCGAGACAGCTTGTCATGCGCAGGCGCAGCCGACCTTGAAAGGCAAGTTTCATACCATGCCGCCACGCCTCCAGATACTCTAAATGGAGTTCTTCTCTTCTTATTTGCTCTTTGCGGCAAATGAATTTTCTAGTCCTATTTAATGGTTCTCATGAATTGATTGCAATATCGATGCTAACTCATTTGGCTTTGAATAAAATGGCGAATGGTCTGTATCCAATGTGTATACATGCTCACATGGATTAGCTGAATACATTGCCCGTTGACACTGGATGGTAATGGCGTTGTCGCGCAGACATTCAATATAGTATTTTGGAACACTGCCGAATCTTTCCTCTGTAAGACTTAATTTCGTTGAAAGGACATTTAGTGCTTGAGGACTTAGAAGTGATTTCGCTTTTTCTACATCAGCGTCGTCACAGCACCCATAAAAAACATGCTTTAAGCTGTCCTCTCTCAAGGTAGCATAACCTTCTTTTTCAAATAAAATCATATTAGGTGCGACTTGAGCTTCTATATCAGTAGGAATTATATCTGTCATAGCTTCTCCATCCCTCAAGAGGAAAGCGGTTACAAAAATGAGCGCCTTAACTTTTTCTGGTCTGTATTCTGCACTCTGCGAGATAACGATACCTCCCATACTATGGCCGACAAGGTAAACTGGTTCTTCAGCATCATCCAAAATGGAACATACTTTGTCAGTGTAGCTCTTTAGCGAAACTTGTGAAATTGGTGTTTGATCTGAACCGTGTCCGGGTAAATCAATTGCATAAACGGTGTGTCCGGCTTTTTCAAGCAATGGGGTGACTTTTCCCAACACCATGCACCATGCCAAGCGCCATGGATGAATACATATATGCCACTTCTCAAAATATGGGGCTGTCCAGTCAAAATCCACTGAAAATAAAACATCATAAGCATTGATATATCAGTGTTTCTAAAACATTAAAGGGGCGTCTATAAGCCGGAAAATCGACTTATTAGACAGCCCCTCATACTTTATAAGCTTCTTTTTTTCTTTTATACAGAACAAAGATGTCGGAATGGGAATTTTTCCGAATGTCATAAAAAAGGTTTCATCGTCATACATTGGAATGAAAGATTACTATTTAGGCAATGTCTTTTTAAAGAAAAAGGCAGGTGAAAAAATGGCTGTAATTCCCACATACTGAAGAAGATGTAAAGCTATTGGCCAGATTGATGAGAGCTGAAGCAGAAGGAGACGGAGATTTAGGCATGCTTCTTGTAGGCAATGTCGGTGTCAACCGTGTCCTTGCAGATTGTTTAGACTTTAAGGATATACGCACCGTTCGCAGTATGGTGTTTCAAAGCCCCGGAGGCTTCGAAGCCACACAGAAAGGATATTTTTATCAGGCTGCAAGGCAAAATGAAATAGACTTAGCAAGAAAAGTTTTGAAAGGAAACCGCTACAGTCCTGCAGAAACTGCTTTGTGGTTTTTTAAGCCATATGGCGATTGCCCTGCTACATGGTATAACCAATATAACTCAGGACGATATAAATCCCATTGTTTTTATTTTCCTGCACAATCTGCTTGCCCAAGCGTATACAGATTTTAGGAGGTTGAACATGAGCAACAAAAAACAGAACCAACGGCAGCAGCAGGGGTATCCAGTTCCTGCAGTTACTCCTGTACAGCCAACCTATCCGTACGGATTTTACGCGCCCAGCGGGTCTGTTATCGGCGCCCCTCCCTCAGCTCAACCAAGCGGCACCAGCGGTCAAGCTGTACCCGGAATGCTTCCGCTTGAAGAATCCTATGTCGAAAACATTTTGCGCTTAAATAAAGGGAAATTGGCCACCGTATACATGACCTTTGAAAACAATCCTGAATGGCCGGCGAAAGTATTTCGCGGCGTCATTGAAGCTGCCGGAAGAGATCATCTCATTTTAAGCGACCCGCAAACAGGAAGGCGATATTTATTGCTGATGGTTTTTTTGAATTACGTCACTTTCGATGAGGAAATCGTATATACATCCCCTCAAAGTCTCGCTTCTTATCCACCAAGATAAGAAAAACGCTAGACAGAGAGAGGCCGGTAGGAATGCTGCAAGACGCTTTATAATTTCTTGAACAGCGCCCTGCCCTTGTCTAGCTTCCTTGTCAAATAGACAGAAGTCTAAGCAGGACAGAAGTCTAAGCAGCCTTGCTTCTTTAATGAAGCAAGGTTATTCAGCTTTTCTATGAGCTTTTATTTTCATTTCGATCTTACTTATATAAATAAAAGCACTTAAATTTCAAAAACGGCCAATAAAGCTTTTTTTCCCTTCGACTTAAAACGTATAATCGAGATTCAGAAAAAATTTCCGATTACCTCCCCCATTTCATCTAGGGCATTTTCCGCATCCATAGCAATAAAAAAAACCGGGCGTGAAAATTCCACGCCCAGTTTCTTCTACCAGAATTTAAATCCCGGTGAACTTGGTGCATTTTCAATGATATCGATGACCGGTACTGTATAAGCGATTACAATTAGCACAACAGACAGACCGATCCAAATTTTCCAATTTTCTAGAAGCAATGGCGTTTTTTCCGCATCTTCATGAACTTCACCAACTGGAAATTCTTCCGTTCCTTTTGGAGCAGCCACTGCCAAATTTATAACAATATAAAGAATCATCAAAATGGCAACGAATAAGATGGCTCCGCCAACCGCCATGATAGTTTGATAAGACATCCATTCCAACGCCTGCGGATGGTCTCCATATGTTGTATAAGCGGTCCGCCGAGGAGCTCCAAACAGACCAACTGTATGCATGGCTCCTGACATTAGGAACATACCGATGCACCAGAAAACGGTTTGAATGATCCCTAATTTATTTAATCGCGGTGTTAACGTTCTGCCTGTTAAATGAGGAACCAACCAATAGGAAATACCAAAAAACGTCAACGCTACAGTGGTGGCCACTGTTAAATGGAAATGTCCTGTTACCCATAAAGTGTTATGAACGACTTGGTTCATTTGGTTACTTGCATTAATGATTCCGCCTGCTCCGCCAGGAATAAAAACGAGCATTCCCATAAACGGTGCAAAAAAGCGAACATCTGTCCACGGAAGCTTTTTCACCCAGCCAAACAGTCCGCTGGCCCCTTTTTCTCTTCCGCTTATTTCAAATGTTGCAAACAAAGCGAAAGCTGTCATTAAAGATGGAACAATGACCATAAACGTCAACACAATTTGCAAAAACTTCCAAAACGGAGTGATCCCAGACTCTAGTATTTGATGATGGAAGCCGACTGGGATGGAAAAAAGAACAAACAGTACAAACGCCAGTCTTGCAAGCGAATCGCTGAAAATTTTCCCGCCTATTATTTTTGGAATGATGACGTACCAGCACATATAGGCAGGCAATAACCAGAAATACACTAATGGATGGCCGAAATACCAAAAAAGTGTTCTGCTTAACAGCACATTGATTTTATCGACTAACCCGAAGGACCAAGGAATAAACTGGAATAATACCGTTACTGCTACGCCCAATGTTGCTATGATCCATAAAATCATTGTGGCAACTGCCATAAAGCTTAATAGAGGAGACGGCTTTCCTTCATTTTTCTTTTTCCAGACAGCGTATTGGCTAAACATGCCAGCTCCGCTTACCCAGCTGCCGACTACAACAAGCGTCAGACCGATATAAAACCATGGCGATGCTTTAAGTGGTGCATAAAAAGTGTATAGAACGGTCGCTTTATTTAATAAGATCATAACCGTTGTAATCGCTGTTCCAATCGTCATAAGCCAAAAGCCGATCCAAGCCGACTTTTTGGCAAACGGAGTTAAATCACCTGTCGTCCGACTCATGGAAGCATATAAAAAACCAATGATAAAAAATGTTGTAAAAACAAGTGCCAACAAAACGCCATGAGCAGTCAAAAGCTGATAATATCCGATCCCTGCCGGAAGCTCAAGCGTTCCGCTTCTAACAAAAGCCTGCAATAACCCGGCAATCGCTCCTAAAAACAATGCAATATAACCAACTGCAATATGGGCGAGCGCCAGCTTTCCATCGTTTGGGTGAAGCGCTGTATTTTTCATGCTTTTGTCACCTCAATTTTCGTGCTCATCATTTGGTGCCCCGTACCGCAATATTCGTTGCAAATTATTAAATAGCTGCCGGGTTTATGAAATGTATGTGTAAGCGAATTCACATGTCCCGGGGTCACCATCATGTTTACATTTGTGCCAACGATTTCAAGGCCATGAACAACATCTTTGCTTGTCACGATAATATGAACTTTTGCTCCCTCCGGTATTTTTATGTCATTCGGCATAAAGGCAAAAGCTTGAGAAACTATAACAAGTTCGTATTCGTTGTCTCCAATTTTCTTTAAGCCTGGTTGATTAAACGGCTCTGTCGTGTCTACTTTTTGCGGATCCAATGTGGTCAGATCACTCGGCGGATGATGACCTTGTGCAAATGCACTGATGCCCACGATTGTTAAAAACATCACAAGCGTACCTATACCTATTAATAGCCAAACCTTTTCAAGTCTGTGCAAATGCAAGATGATCCCCCTCCTTTATAATCGTTGAATAAATAAGTAGTAAACTCCAAACCAAGAAAGTATTAAAAAAAGAGCCAGCATAAGAACGGATAAAAAAGTGCCAAATAACGAATATTCTTTCTTTTGAGCAATTTCCTGCTCTTTTTTATCGGAGATGAATTCTTTTGCCACCCATAACACCACCTTTTCTTCTTTTAAAAAAATTGTAGTTTAGCTTACGTTAGTCAATCTGTGAAAAAAATCACATTTTCCATAGTACTTTTTGACAGTATGTTGAACAAAAAAACATTGCATTCACACTGAATCTTCTATCATTAGGAAGCTAGGAGCCAAAATGAACGGGACACATTTTTGGATAAAGCTCTGGCTATGACCTTTGAATCGGTTAAGAAGGTCACCCTTTCATTTCTTTGCACAAAAAAACGCCTGTCCCGATATAGTAGACAGACGTTTATATTTACATATATTTAACTGCAGCAACAGCAAGAAGAACCCATGCAATTAAAAATGAAATGCCTCCAAGCGGCGTAATTGCACCTAACACTTTGATCTGCGTCACACTTAATATATACAGGCTTCCGGAAAACAGGAGAATACCGATGAGCATCAGCCACCCGGCCCAATTTGCATAGCCTGCCTGCGGATGCTGCTGCAAAAACAGAGCCGTGACAAAAAGGCCTATCGAATGGAACATTTGATATTGTACACCTGTTTGCCATGTCTCCAAATATTTTTGCGGAATTTTCCCTTCCAAACCATGGGCGCCGAATGCTCCTAAAGCTACAGACAAAAAAGCACCGACGGCTCCAAGAATGAAAAATATTTTCATCATCTTCACCCCTCGTATACTAAGTTTCAGAAAGTTTTTTTATCGAATTTCCAGTCCGATACGCTCCTTGACAATCGCATATCTTGGGTGGTTGCCTTTGTGGGAGGGGCGCGCCCCTCCCACAAAGGGTTGAGCGTACCGGGGTTGGACTTTTCGCAATGTTCCTGGATAATGGTCTTAGGATCATCGGGGATACTCTTCTCACTCCTGTAGCTTTGACTACTTGTAAAGTCTGTCTCCTCGGCCCCTGTTTGGACGTCTAACCCGCAGGCTGTTCCCGTTGGTTTTCCCCATGCTGGAAGGAGCAGCTTCCAGGGCAGCCCATGGTCCAACGTGAGTTCTCATATGCGAGGGTGACTGGTCAACAGGCGCGATCCGGGGGCATCCCGAAGAGTCCTACCCCTCGATCCTACAACAATAGGAGGTGATCTCATGAAACTCTACGTCGGGATCGACGTGAGCTCACGCGACTTAGCCACCTGCATTATGGATCATGAAGGAAATACGTGCGCACGCTTCAAAGTGGATAATCATCTTCTGGGCGCCACCTTCCTTCGGGATCAAATCCTCCTGTGGGCTAACAAGCGAAAGCCAACCGAAATTCTGATCGGGATGGAAGCCACCTCGGTCTACAGTTGGCATCCAGCTATGTTTTTCCACCAGCAGGAGGCCTTGCAGGCTTGGAACGTCAAGGTGTTTACGATCAATCCAAAGCTCATTCGCAAGTTTAAAGAAGCCTATGTCGACTTGGAGAAAACGGATGACATCGATGCTTGGATCATTGCGGATCGGCTTCGCTTCGGCCGTCTGAAGATGACGGCTGTCCTCAAGGAGCAGTTTCTCGCGCTTCAGCGACTGACACGCATGCGATATCATCTCGTCCACCAGTTAACCCGTGAGAAACAGTATTTTCTCCAGCACTTGTTTTACAAATGCAGTTCCTTTACCCAAGAGGTGGACAGTTCGATCTTCGGACATGCCATTCTCGAACTGCTGCTTGAGTCGTGGAGCCTCGATGACATCTGCCAAATGGATGTCAAGCAGTTGGCCGACTTCCTGCGCCAAAAAGGGCGCAATCGCTTTGCCGATCCGGAATGCATCGCCAAGTCGATTCAAAAGGCGGCCCGTTCGTCGTATCGGTTGTCCAAGTGTGTCGAGGATTCCATCGACTTGCTGTTAGGGCTGTCGATTCAATCAATCCGCAGCCTGCAATCGCAGCTCAAAGAGCTCGATAAAGCCATTACCCGCCATCTTGAAGGCATTCCGAACACACTGCAAACCATCCCAGGCATCGGACCGGTTTATACCGCAGGCATCCTGGCCGAAATCGGGCAAATCGAGCGGTTTCACAACCAGGCCGCCTTGGCAAAATATGCCGGCTTGACATGGTCCAAGCACCAATCGGGCCGTTTTCAAGCCGAGGACACCTCCCTCATTCGTTCCGGCAATCGCTATCTCCGTTACTACCTAGTGGAGGCTGCCAACTCGGTGCAACGGCATGATGCGACGTTTCGTGCGTACTACCGGAAGAAGTATGAGGAAGTGCCCAAACACCAACATAAACGAGCCCTCGTCCTCACCGCTAGAAAACTCGTGCGTGTGATCGATGCGCTGCTACGCAACGGTCAAATCTACACGCCAAGAAAGGGGGAAGATCGATAAGAGGATCGATCTGGTATACCAATATCAACCTTTAGACCCAGTTTATTACATGTACCAATACTGGGTTTCTTCAGTATTGCCTTTTTTCGGATCATCGGACAAGGGAATTTCCAATTTCTATGATTTTTCACCTTGACATATTACCGCAGGACTTTTTCCCTTCATCTTACCTTATCGTCCGTTTTTTTTAAATGAAGATTTTACAGATGACAAGATTTTGTTTAGAAATCAAAAATAGATTCTCCATTTGCATCGTCTTCGACCAACAAACGTTCTTTCATTGTCAGCGTTTTGCTGTTTGCATTTCCGATCATTTTTTCCAGCTCTAATGGAGTTATTTCACTTTCGCTTTTTGGCTCTTGAATAGCTGAAAAATCATAATTTTCCTCTTGTTGATCCAAAATAACATCACATAAAGAACGGATGACAAGAAGCCGGGCTTTTAGATCATGAGGTGTTCCTGCTGCCTTTGCCTTTTTCAGTTCCTCCTCCATTTTGCCTATTATGCTTGAAACCGGTATATTCAACTCCTATCGCTCCTTATTGAAAGATAATGATCTTGCTTTTTTTATCATATTTGATTTTTTCCTTATTGACAAACTTGTCTGCTTCATTCACTTTTCATAACAAACTTGTTACAATAAGTAAGGAATTTTTGAGCACAAGGAGGGCCTGCAGATGGACAATCAATATTTGCAAACAATAAACGGCGATTTATGGTTAACAGAAGATGAAAGAGAAAATTTAAAAATCAGCTATAGAATCAAAGAAGTGCTTTTTTCAAAGCAATCCCCTTTTCAACATGTTATGGTATTGGATTCATATGATTTTGGCCGCATGCTAGTGCTAGATGGAGTTGTGCAAACCACTTCTATTGATGGGCATATATATAATGAAATGATTTCCCATGTCCCGCTCAATCTCCACCCAAATCCGGAAAAAGTGCTGATCATCGGCGGCGGAGACTGCGGTGTTGCCAGAGAAGTGTGCAAATATGATTCAGTGAAGGAAATCGATATGGTGGAAATTGACGAGCTTGTCGTTTCCGCATGCAAGGAGCATCTGCCTGAAGTGTCAGGAAACTTAAGCGATCCGCGCGTAAATTTCTTATTTATTGACGGCGTGAAATATGTAGAAAACAAACAAAATGAATACGATGTGATCATTGTTGACTCTTCTGACCCGATTGGACCGGCAGAACAGCTGTTTTCAAAAGATTTTTATACCAACCTATATAAAGCGTTAAAAGACGATGGCCTCATGGTATGCCAAAGTCAATCGCCTGTTTTCCACTTGGATGTTTTAAAACGGTCTTATAGCCATATTCAATCTTTATTCCCGATTACAAAACTATACACAGCTGTTGTTCCTACATATCCGGGAGGACTATGGAGCTTTACAATCGGATCGAAAAAATATGAAGATGTAAAGTCGGACAATTTTTCGAAAGATACAAAATATGTAAATCAAGCTATTCTCGAAGGGTGCTTTAAGCTTCCTGAGTTTTTGCAGCAAGCATTGAAATAATGGAGCTGGCCCAAAAGTCATTGAAAGTTGGCTTTTTGGGCCTCTATTTGTTTTGACAAAAAAACATACTTTCTAGTAAAAATGCAAGCGTCAAACGAACAATAAAGAAAGAACTGTGTGCTGCAAAATAAAGTACATAATATTGCAATCAGACAAAGACGAGAATTTGCTTAAAGAAACGCAAAAAGTGAGAGGCGATGGTAAAGCACCTCTCACTTAGATAAAATCTCTTTTGCAACTGGGAATTCGCCTATTTGTTCATATTTTTGAAGCAGTTGTTTTGAGATTTGATTGGATATTCTGCTTTTTCATTTTGGGTAACGTCTAATACCTCAATCAATCTGGAATGAAATTCTTCTAGGCTAGGCACTTTACCTTCTTGCATATACTCTTTTTGAATTTTGAGAAGGCAAAATGCGATCTCTGCCCGCTCCTCACCATTTAAATCTTTTTTCAGAGCAACGTAATCATTATTAATAATAAGTCAGGAGATATCTTTTGATTACCAATAATCTTTATTAATAGATTTTTAAAAGCTCTACCTTATAATTTAAGTTATAAATTTCTTTATCTAACCTTTCTACCTGATTCTAAAAAATTTTCAATCATTCCGAGCTATTTCTATCATCCATACTCGATCTCCTCCTGTTCTTTTCTTTCAACTGGACGAAAGATCAGAATCACTTCTACAATGGCTTTAGCTCCAATTCTTATAGCTGTGGCTCCAAGTGGCTTCTTCATAGCATCGTATCCGAAAAAAGAGCTTTTTGTCTGACGAGGGTGCACAAATCTATTCTTGAAAAAAATGGGGCAGAAAGTGTGTTCGGTCAATATCAAAAACAATTGGTCGTTCCGCAGATTTTCTTTTCGAGGGCTTTCGAAAGTCCAAACGGAGTTGGAATTGTGGCCATGGAACACAATCTGTTGAAAGCGGCCGGAAAATCTTTCACTTTCAACAGAATCTCCAAAAAAATAAAAAGACGGATGAAGAAAAACTTTATGATGTTTCTTCATCCGTTTTATTTTTGGATAGTCCCTTTTTCATGTTTCCACTTATCACGCAGACGGCAGGCAGCAATTAAATGTCATTATCGCTGATGCACCAGTCAATTTCTTCTGATCCGATGGACTTTAAAAATTGATTTGCTTTAGAAAAAGGCCTGCTGCCAAAAAAGCCTCTGTTTGCCGAAAATGGCGATGGATGCGGCGACTCAATGACAAAATGCTTATTCATGTTAATCATTTCTTTTTTCGCCTGTGCATGCCTTCCCCATAAAATAAAGACGACTGGACGCTCTCGCTCGTTTAAACAGCTAATCACTCGATCGGTAAATTGTTCCCATCCTTTTCCTTTATGGGAATTGGCTAGTCCCTGCCTTACCGTCAGCACAGTGTTCAATAATAGAACACCTTGCTTCGCCCATTTGACAAGATGACCGTGGTTTGGAGGCTTGCAGCCGAGATCGTTCTCAAGCTCGATGAAAATATTTTTCAGAGACGGCGGCTGAGCAATCCCCGGCTTTACGGAAAAGCTTAATCCATGTGCTTGATTCGGTCCATGATACGGATCTTGGCCTAAAATGACAACCTTTACTTCTTCATAAGGCGTGTAATGCAAAGCATTAAAAATGTCGTACATATCCGGATAAATCGTATGATGGGCATATTCCTGCTTCAAAAATTCCCGCAGCTCTTTGTAGTATGGCTTTTCAAACTCTTCTTTCAGCAGTTCCCACCAATCATTTTTTAAAATCTGCTTCAACGTTTGCCACCCTCTTAGCTTCTACTGATCTATCACTATTTTTAATGTTATGATGATTCGGCTTTTTTTGTCAAAGGGTGACAGCTGCCGCTAATATTTTGCAAAATGTTCCACATGAAACATTAAGGCTTTCGACAGAAGCAAGAGGGCAAAAATCGCAGTAAAGACTGAAATATCAACTTTTTAGCCGTTCCCATTTTAAAGTGAGAAGCTTGATGCTCTAAATGTACGAAAAACATTTGACGCATTTTTATCACGTTTAAACACGCCGGAATGCTCCAAAATAACGCAAATGTTCTGACGATTCTATTGATTTTCGTCTGATAGAAACTCGCAGGTAAACGGAATATCCGTTCATTTTTAACAATTACCGAATAGCCCAAATGAGACAAAGCTCGTCATTGAAAAAATGCTGAAACAGACGGACAAAGCCTACGACATCAAATATGCTGCCCCCCTCGATGCTTTAATGTGGCAGACGCCATAAGGAAGGCATTTCAGGCGAGGATCATGATCCTGAGGCACACCTCATCCCAATCATTTGCTAGAAGAGGTTTCGAGCTTGATGTCGATACACAAGACGGAAATAATTTTTTTGCTTACTCCTTTATTCAAGTTCACAAAAAAATTATTTATGTTTCTTTTTGATTACAAATTTTTTCGTAATTGCAGCTTTTTTTGAATAGTTCTTTGCATAAGCACATAATTTTATAAAGAGAATGAACAGAAAGGACAGGTTTAAAAACATATGAGCATAAAGAAAATCTATATAGGTATCGCATTTATTTCTTGTTTCTTTTTTATTCTTTCATCACCAGTTGCAGCTGAACAAAAGATTGATGGTCAGCTGATCATAATAAACAAGAGCGTAAATAAACTGGCATTTTTTGAAGACGGAATTCTTCAAAGAGTATTTCATGTCGCAACAGGAAAATATGCTCAGCTAACTCCAGAAGGCATTTTCCCCATTGTCACAAAAATTAAAAACCGCCCTTATTTTAAAGAAAAGATTCCAGGAGGAGACCCGAGAAATCCATTGGGTGATCGCTGGCTTGGTCTTGATGCTTTGGGATATTATGGAAATAATTTTGCCATTCACGGCAATAATAATCCAAGATCGATTGGAACGTATGCAAGCAGCGGATGTGTCCGCATGCATAACGCCGAAATTCGCTGGCTCTTTGAAAAAGTTGAGCTGCATACGCCAGTCATTATTCTCAAATCCAATAAAAGCTTTGACGTTATTGCAAAAGAGCACGGATATTATACTGAACAAGGGGTTCCTGTCACTATTCGGAATGGAAGAGTGCTGTTTGAAAGGGAACAGTTAACGAAATCACCCGAAAATATGTATTCACCGCAGGGAGCTTTTGCTAAACAATAAACCATGGGGCGGAGACGGAGCAAGCAGCTGAATTACTCCGTTCCACTCAAAAGGTTTGCTGAATTAGACGAAATCGGGAAAGTATTGAGCATTTAGTCTCTCCGTTCCATGCGAAGCCAGTTGCAACATCGGGAGTGATCACGCTTCTTCTTGATGTTTCATAAAATCAACAGTTGCGATGATGCCTTGTTCGTAAGGAGTTTTTGGCAGCGGCCCGATTCTTTTTTCAAATTTTTCACCCGATAATACGACAGGCTCTTCGACTAAGTACATCATTTCAACCATTTCCTTCATCATCGGGCTGAATAACCCTAAAAAATAAATCATCGATTTCGTGACAACACTTACTTTCTTTTCATATTGAAGCTTTTCCCTCAAGATTTGAATAATTTCCCGTCCGGAAATAACTCCCGCCCCCGGTATATTCCAGTGCTCATGATAGGTATCGTCCCTTAATGCAAGCTCAACTAAAGCTTTGGCTCCGTCCGGCAAAAAAATATATTCCCTCGGTATATTTAAATCCCCGATAAATTGAGATCGTTTATTTTGGATAACATTTTTTAACGTATGATGCAACAATGTTTTTTCCCCACATGGACCGTAAAAATCGGGGAAGTGAGCGATTAAGTAGTCTACTCCGCTCTTTTCCACCATTTCAGCAAGCCGCAATCGTATTTTTCCTTTTTTAGTATGAGGATTTTTCGGATCAGTCTCGGACATTGTTTTTCCATTTGACCGTCCATATGCATAAATATTATCAACGACAACAAGCTTAGCTTTTTCTTTTTTTGCTGCCGCCAGCACATTTTCCATGATGATCAGTAGATCTCTCTCCCACTGCGGATACGGTATGTTAATGGCATGGAAAATCCATTCCGCACCTTCGCATGCTTGCAAGATGCTGGATCGATGGAGGGCATCTCCAGCGACAATGCTGATGCGACCGTTCAAACGGTGAAACATTTTTTTCATTTTTTCTGTATTGCGGGCTACGGCGACAACCTCAATATTCTCTCTATTCAGCAATTCATGAACTAAATTGTAGCCCATTCCGCCTGATGCACCTAAAATAACCGCTTTTTTCATCCTTTTTACCTCCGATCTTAAAATTAACCATTGGTCAATAATATGCAAAAAAGTAAATAAGCTTAAGTGCTTATTACTTTTTTTAACTTAAAAATCCTTTGATTAAAAAAGCAACATATTGTTCAGCAAGTCCTTCCATATCTTTATACTCAGCATCGGTCTGTACATATTTCGTTACAAAACCGCTTACTGCAAGAAACAAACACCAAATGACTGTTGGATTTGCTTTATCTGGAGCAAACTGAAAAATAGCCTGCGCAAAACGTTCATATGACTTATTCGGCTCTTGCTCCATCAGCATATCAAGCTCGAGATTTTGTGTTAAAAACATCAGCTTATAATGACTTTTATATGTCAGCCCGAATTCAATAAACTTTAACAAGATCGTTTTTACAGCTTCTTCTTTAGAAGAATACGAGGCTTGCAGCACTTTTTCTAACAGCCCGTCTAAAAATTGAAAATCCGTCTGCACAATTTTATAAAAAAGCTCTGCTTTATTTTGAAAATGATAATAAAGCGCTCCATGTGTGCAGTGCAATTCTTTGGCGATTTCTCGCATGGAAACATGTTCATATCCTTTTATGACAAAAAGCTCTCTAGCAGCATTCATAATTGCCTCTTTTGTTAATTCAGTGTCTTTTTTTCTAGGAGCCAATTGTTCCATTCCTTTCTTAACAACAACAAGCGTGCCTCTGATTTTGGCGTGTTGGCATTTAGCTGCATTCTTATTTATTAACCGATGGTTAATTATATTTTAATCCTTTTTTTGTTTTTAAGCAAATGTTTTTCTCTTCTTATGGTACAAACTGCTATAATGTTGTTATAAAATCTTTACAGCTGGATGGAGGTAACAAAATGACAATGAAAAAAGCCTTGACGATCGCAGGTTCCGATTCCAGCGGTGGAGCAGGTTTACAAGCGGACTTAAAAACGTTCCAAGAATACGGAGTTTATGGAATGACTGCGGTCACTACAATTGTAGCAATGGATCCTCATAACGGATGGCAGCATCAAGTATTCCCTATTGAAATCGATACCATAAAGGCCCAGCTCGCAACGATTATAGAGGGAGTCGGTGTAGATGCCATGAAAACCGGAATGCTCCCGACAGCAGAAATTGTCGAGCTGGCAGCAGATACAATTAAAAAATATAATTTAAAAAACACGGTCATCGATCCTGTCATGGTATGCAAAGGGGCAGATGAAGTGCTTTATCCCGACCATGCGGAAGCGATTCGCAATTCTCTGACAAAAGTCGCGACGGTTATTACTCCAAATCTCTTTGAAGCAGGGCAATTGAGCGGGTTAGGTACTATTCAAACGGTCGATCAAATGAAAGAAGCAGCTGCCATTATTCATGATCTTGGTGCAAAATATGTTTTGGTGAAAGGCGGCGGAAAGCTTGAACATAAATATGCTGTTGATGTTTTATATGACGGAAAGGATTTTGAAATCCTAGAAGGCGAACGAATCGACACAACCTATACACATGGTGCTGGGTGCACATATTCAAGCGCCATTACAGCTGAACTAGCAAATGGCAAAACGGTTAAAGAAGCCGTTTATTCCGCCAAAAAGTTTATTACAGCAGCCATCCGCCATTCTTTTCCTTTAAATCAATATGTCGGCCCAACTTGTCATGCCGCATTAAGATTATACGAATAAATAATAGAGCCGAATCGATTAGCTCACGACCATTGTGGCTGTTCGTTCGGCTCTTTTCATGTTAATAATCCATATTTTTAACTTTTTGCTTTACTTCCTCAATATTTCTCATTTTATTTTCCCAGCACAATTCGCTCAGATCAACAGGGTATTCGGCAGGATTTAAAATGCGTTTATATTCATCCCATAACAGCTCCAAATTTTCTTTTACATATGACCGGATTTCTTCCAATGAAGGACATTCATACGTAAGCTCGCCATTAACAAAAATATCGTGATGCAAATCCTTTGCCGTAAAATCGGTTACATATTTTTTGATAAATGTATGGACAGGATGGAACATTTTCAGCCGCTTTTCTTTTTGCGGCTGTTCAAAATGTAATGTAATATAATCTCCTTCAGCCCTCTTATCCTTGTTGTTGATAATTCGATATACATTTTTCAAGCCTGGTGTTGTCACTTTTTCCGGGTTTGATGAAATTTTTATTGTATCGACTAATTTGCCGTCGTCCCCTTCAATGGCAACCAATTTGTACACGGCTCCCAATGCAGGCTGGTCGTAGGCGGTAATTAGCTTCGTTCCAATCCCCCACACATCGATTTTCGCTCCTTCAGCTTTTAAATTGACAATCGTATGTTCATCAAGATCGCTCGAAGCTATAATTTTTGCGTTATGGAAACCAGCATCATCAAGCATTTTTCTCGCTTTTTTGGACAGATAAGCCAAATCCCCGCTGTCAAGGCGAATACCGATAAAATTAATTTTATCGCCAAATTCTTTTGCGACCCGAATGGCATTCGGAACACCGGAGCGAAGCGTATCATATGTATCCACCAAAAAAACGCAGTCTTTATGAGTACTTGCATATTTACAAAATGCAACATATTCATCACGATACGTTTGAACAAATGCATGTGCATGGGTTCCGGAAACAGGAATTCCGAAAATCTTCCCTGCTCGGACATTGCTTGTCCCATCGAAGCCGGCAATATAAGCTGCACGGGTTCCCCAAATAGCTGCATCCATCTCATGGGCTCTTCTTGTTCCAAATTCAAGCGCTGATTCATTTCCAATAATTTGTTTAATTCTAGAAGCCTTTGTTGCGATAAGCGTTTGATAGTTCACAATATTTAAAAGAGCTGTTTCAATAAGCTGCGCTTCCCCTAGAGGGGCTTCCACACGCAAAATCGGTTCATTTCCAAATACAAGCTCTCCTTCTTTCATGGACCGAATCGTGCCGGTAAAACGAAGGTTCTCCAAGTAACGGATAAAATCTTCTTTGTAATTCAGCTCTTCCCTTAAATAAGCAAGGTCCTCTTCTGTGAAGCGGAAATTTTGTATATAATCAATAATTCGTTCCAGGCCGGCAAAAACAGCGTAACCGCTCCCAAAAGGAAGTCTTCTAAAAAACAACTCAAAAACTGCCTTTTTTTGGTGGATGTCATCCCTCCAATACGATTCGACCATGTTGATTTGGTATAAATCGGTATGGAGCATCAAACTATCATCATCATATATTTTCATCATCATGAAACCCCCATAATATTTAATCGCTGTCTGTTCCATACGGAATGTTGAAATGTCCAAGAGGCCCATTTGTGTCTAGCGGCGATGATAGATGGATGAAGCCTGTTCAGCAAACATTTGAAACCTTTCAGAGCGGGCATCCCCTTCAAGCTTCCTTGCAATCTATCAGATCTTTCTAACGGGCTTAATCGTTGAAACAAATCTCAAGGACGAATCTCCATTATATTATGAAAGCACTAACCGTATTGTACTCCTTTCTATACCGTCATTCAATATTTGCCAAAATTAGTGTCCATTTTAAAAGCCGAAATTACCTAATCCTGCTTCTTTTACTATGAGAGGGTGATTTTGGCAAATTTGTCAAATAATCGGGATAATCCGTAATAATTCCATCGACATTCATGGCCATCAAATGTTGAATATCGTGTATATCTCTAGCTGTATAAGGCATAATTTTCATGCCGCTCTGATGAATCATATAAACTAATTTAGGGGTTACAAGCGCTTTATTCGGATTGATATATGTCGCAAATGCTGCATATTGCTGTAAATGCTCCTCCGTAATAGCGCCATGTCTATATCCGATGAGCACTCCAAGAGAAATCGACGGCAAGACACTGTGGAATTCCTGTAAAAAAGCGGTATCAAAGGATTGAACGACCACATTCAGTTGCTGATCCCCTTTTTCGATCAGTTCTTTTGCCAACCTCTCTACAATGCCGAACTGCTTTTTCGGTTCTTTGACTTCTATTAAAAAATTGATCTTCCCCCTGTATTTCTTAAGGACATCGCATAAAAGCGGTATTTTTTCTCCGGAAAATTTTCGATGAAACCAGGCTCCAGCATCAAATTGTTTTAGTTCTTCATATGTGAAATTTTTAACTAAACCTGACCCGTTTGTTGTACGATCAATCGTTTCATCATGAATAACGGCGAGCAACCCGTCTTTCGTCATCCGTACATCCAATTCTAAATAATCCGCCTTCATGTCAATAGCGAGATCAAAAGCTGCAAATGTGTTTTCCGGAGCATATCCAGATGCTCCCCGATGTGCGACGGCAATTGTTTTGTTGGGCTCTTTTTGAAAATGAAATATTTTATAAAAAAAGCGGTGAACATAATAACGAACATAATCAAGCATGCATAACCATCCCCGTTTTTTTTGGATTTATACTAAATAATAATCACTTACATTAATTTATAACATTTTTTTTACAATTTTATTTTTCTTTTGCAGGATATTTCGTTTTGGAATAGAATAGTATTTAGAATATAAAAAAATTTTTAATTAGCGCATCTTACAACACACCATTGTTTCCAGCCTGCACCTCATGATGAGAAGTTTTGGCCAAATCTCCTCTTCATAACACCCATTTCGCTTTTGTCCCGGATTATGTCCTATGCAAAAAATCTTAAGTTCAAGGAGAGTGATGGAATGATTAGAAAAGACGTGATGACAAAAACATGGGGAAATAAAGAAATTGTGACAAGTCCGTTTTATGGTGTCATAAAAAAAATTATGACCGAAGCAAAAAACCGGATTTATGAATGGGAACCGTTGTTTACCATTCAAACGGATGAGGGTACTCTTGTCCAAATCAGCGTCGGTATTGGAGGAATCATTGACAAGCTGTTCGTCAAAGAGGGAGATCGGGTTATTCCTGGAGCAGTCTTAGCATACATTGATGGAGATTTAATAGTCAGTGGCAGCGATTAAGAATTAGGACCCCTAAGAAGAAAAAAGGGGTCCAGTAATAGCTACTTGTATTGAGCAACAATTTTTCTCAATCGGTTATTTAACGACTTAAGCATCCAATCCCGAAAGATCTCCTGTTTTTCTTCCAATGTTAAATAATACTCGGCGCCAGCTCTCCCCTTTGCAAGATCCGTTATATGTTTAATTGACAAGGCAGCAGCAACGGAAATGTTTAAGCTTTGCACAAATCCTTTCATAGGAATTACAAACGTTCTGTCAGCCATGTCAACCGCCTCTTTTGAAACACCGCTATGTTCATTTCCAAAAACAAGGACAGTCGGTCTGCTTACATCAAGCTTTTCAAGAGGAACAGCCTGTTCACTCAAATGGCTAACATATATTTGATATCCTTTCTTTTTTAATTGACTGATGGCTGCACTAATATCTGATTGATAATCAATTGTCAGCCATTTGTCTGCACTTTTCGTCACCAATTCATTAGGGGCAAAAGGCGCTCTTCCGGTTACAACCGTTACATTCTGCACGCCAAAAGCTTCAGCAGAACGAAGAACAGCCGCTTGATTATGGCCGTCATCCACCGCTTCCAACAATATGGATACGTAACGAGTCCGTTCCTTCAATACCTCATATAAACGATTCAGCCTTTCCGGCACAATCATATCAAGAATTTGGCGATCCTCATCATTTACAATCTTCTCTTTCAGCAATAATTCCACAATATTATTTTCTTTATTAACATTCACATCCCTTTACCTCCTTGAAAGCACGTGCGGGCAAGAAGATCGAACGTTCTCATTTATTATACGTCTTCTCCAAAAAAAATCTACCTCCTATAGCTGGACACGTTATAGATCAGGTTAAATATAAACAGTTTATCCACATTATCTTTGTACTGTTTCGTTCGTACTCATTGGGCAAAAACAACAAAGTATACAAAGAAGCTTTGCGGAAATTCTCTTCTTTTAAAAAACAAATGTTTATATATCAACGGATATTCACAGGAAATCCCCCTACTATAAACAGCTTTTACACATATTTTATCCACATATCCACATTAGCTATCCACATTTCGTATTGGCACATTTGTTCCCTACTACATATATGATTAAATAATTCACATTTGTTGATAAACTTATCCACTTACGCACAGTTTACAAACAGAAAACACTCAATTGCTTGTTTTGAACAAAAAAATCCCGAAAAGTGGTCTCGTAACCCTTTTTCGGGACGCTTATGTTAATAGTGATGTTGATGGCCCAAGGACATAACCCATATAGACCCTGCAACAATGACAATTGCGATATAGATCCCGTAATAAATCATTGTTGCCTGCCAAGAACCGCTTTCTCCTTCTTTCATATGCATGAACAGCAAAAGCTGAATAAACGCTTGGCAAAATGCTAAAACGACAATTAATGTAATAATCGTATTTGTCGGCAGATCGGTTGAAAATGCAATCCACACCGCCAATAACGTCAATATTATGGACAACAAAAACCCGAAGACATGCTTCCAAGGAAATCCTTTTTCGTTTTGTGCCAAGTTAACTCACCATCCCTGTCAAATAGACGAGTGTGAAGAGGAAAATCCAAACGACATCAAGGAAATGCCAATATAGACTTGAAATAAACACTTTTCTTGCCGTATCCGCGTTAAGACCTCTTTTCAGCACCTGCAAAATGATAATCAAAATCCAAAATATCCCGATCGTGACATGAAGCCCGTGCGTTCCAACAAGAGTGAAGAAGGATGAAAGGAACGCGCTTGTTTGCATTGTTGCACCTTCATGAACAGCATACAAAATAAACTCTTCTATTTCAAAGTACAAAAAACCGATTCCCAACAATATCGTAACAATCAGCCAGCCGATCATACCGGCTTGCTTGCCTCTTCGCATTTCATAAACGGCAAGACCGCAAGTGAAGCTGCTTGTAAGCAGAAGAAAAGTTTCAATCAAAACTGTTTTCAACTCATACAATTCCTCGGGACCTGGTCCGCCCGCTGTTCTGGAGACGAGCACAAGATACGTAGCAAAGAGGGTGGCAAACAGGGCAAGCTCTGCCCCGAGAAAAATCCAAAAACCTAAAATATTTAATTGATTTTGTTTCGTTGAATACTCAAGTGGAAGATTCGATTGTTTTGGAGCAATTTCCGACATGTTACTCCCTCCCTGCTTCCGTCTGTTTAATTTCTTCGACCGGCACATAGTATCCATCATCATATTCAAAAGAGCGCAAAATCATGCAGATGATAACGCCGATCAATCCGATGATCGCAACCGGCATCCATTCGAAAACTAAACCGAATCCGGCTATAAAGAAGAAGATCGACATGATGAAAGGCCGCCCCGAATTTGATGGCATATGGATTGGTTTATATTCCGGCTTCTCTTCTTCTTTTCCTTCTTTCCGTTCCTTCTTCATCATCCACCAAGCGTCAAGACCTTTTACCTGCGGTGTTACGGCAAAGTTGTAATGCGGTGCAGGCGACGGAATAGACCATTCCAGCGTTCGGCCATCCCAAGGATCTCCCGTGAGGTCACGCTCGCCTTTAAAGTACGTGTACACAACATTAATACACAGGAAGATAAAGCCGATTCCCATCATAACTGCGCCAATAGTCGAAATGACGTTTAATTCCGTCCAGCCGGCATCTGCCGGATATGTGTAAATTCTTCTTGGCATGCCCATAAATCCTAAAACATATTGCGGCAAGAAACATACATTAAAGCCAAGGACGAAAAACCAGAACGTAATTTTGCCGAGCTTTTCATTTAAAATGACGCCAAACATTTTCGGATACCAATAATGAAGCGCTGCAAAGACAGCAAAGACCGTACCGCAAATTAACGTATTATGGAAATGGGCCACAAGGAAATACGTATTATGATATTGGTAATCGGCCGCAGCCATCGAAAGCATCACACCTGTAACCCCGCCGATGACGAAAGTTGGAATAAACGCCAAAGACCATAGCATCGCAGATGTGAATTTGATTCGACCTTTATATAAAGTGAAGAGCCAGTTAAAGATTTTTACCCCTGTCGGTATGGCTATCGCCATCGTCGATACAGAGAAAAATGCATTAACCGGGGCTCCTGAACCCATTGTGAAAAAGTGGTGCACCCAAACGAGCATACTTAATACAGAAATCGCCACCATGGACCAAACCATGGCTGTATAACCGAAAAGACGTTTTCTTGCAAACGTTGAGACAACTTCTGAAAAAACCCCAAAAGCTGGCAAAATGGCAATATACACTTCCGGGTGCCCCCAAATCCAGAACAGGTTCGCCCAATGCATTGGCACTCCATCGCCTGAAAGCGTAAAAAAGTGAGTGCCAAATATTCTGTCCAATGTCATTAATGCTAAAGCAACCGTCAATACCGGAAAAGCGAAAACAACCAATATAGACGTAATAAGTGTTGCCCATGTAAACATCGGCATGCGCATTAAAGTCATTCCAGGAGCTCTCATTTTTAGAATCGTTACAATGAAATTAATACCGGAAATTAATGAACCGATCCCTGAAATTTGCAATCCTAATAAATAATAATTTTGGCCCGGCCCCGGGCTGAGTTCATTTCCGGCAAGAGGCATGTATGCCGTCCACCCTGCATCCGGTGAGCCGCCGATCACAAATGAAATGTTGAACAGCAAGGCGCCAAAGAAAAACGTCCAGAAGCTGAGTGCATTCAAATACGGGAACGCCACATCTCTAGCTCCAATTTGGAGAGGAACTGCAATGTTCATGATCCCGAATATGAACGGCATTGCCATAAATAAAATCATAATGGTTCCATGTGTAGTGAAAATTTCATTATAATGCTGTGAATCTAAAAACGTATTATTTGGCACTGTCAATTGGGCGCGCATTAAAAGTGCGTCTACGCCCCCTCGGAATAGCATTAATACGGCGGAAATAATATACATAATCCCTATTTTTTTATGGTCAACAGTCGTTAGCCACTCTTTCCACAGCCATTTCCATTTTTTAAAATAGGTTAATACAAAAACAATACCAATAATTGTTAATACAATGGCTGCATCCGCCATATATATAAGGGGTTCGCCGGTAACGAAAAATTCATCCCATTTCACAGCACGTTCCTCCTTCCTTCCGATTAATGTCCTTCGTGCTGATGGCTTTCATGTTCACGATTATCATGATGATCAGATTCAACTTCCTCCAATTTTATGGTACCGTGCTTTTCTTTTGCAGGGATATTGTCTAAATGCTCACCTGGTTTCGCAAAATCAACCCACGCCAAATGTGTTCCAGAAAAAGTCAATTTATCTTTTAAAACTCCGACTTGGATGATTTCGTTAAATTGTTTTTTCGTCAGCAATGGAGCTGATGCTTGTGTTTCTTTCACCCATTTATAAAAATCTTCTTTTTCCATTGCGTTCACATCAAATGTTTGATGGGCAAATCCTTCTCCTGTAAAGTTTGAATTCCGCCCTTTAAACGTCCCGACATGATCAGCCTGCAAATAAAGAGTCATTCCCATTCCAGCCATATTATATTTTTGTCCGCCCAACTCTGGAATCCATAAAGCGCTCATCCCGCCGACAGCTGTCAATTTAAATTCAACTGGAACATCTTTTGGAATGTTGACATAATTGACTGTTTCAATATTTTCCTCTGGATAGCTGAAAATCCATTTCCAATCGGCTGCTGTCGCATGAATGACAATTGGTTCAACTCCTCTAGATTCCTTCGGCGGTTTTTCAAGCTCAAAAGTCGCCTTAACCGTTGGTATCGCCAATGCAATGACAATCAACACAGGAATAGCTGTCCAAATGATTTCCAGAAGTGTATTTCCGTGCTGGTCAGGAGGCTCATAATCAAGATTTTCCGGTCTCTCCCTGTATTTCCATAAAATAACTGCAAATAGCACAAAGATGACAACAATAATAAACAGCATAAACCAAATTGACCAAAGGATTAAATCCTTTTGAACCTCTGCAACAGGTCCTTTCGGATTTAATAAAACAAAGCGTTCACTGCAACCTGTCAACAAAAAAAGCAATGACAGTGGTAAAACCTTCATAAACAAGTTCAACCATTTTTGTTGTTGTGCCGGCATTTTCAATCCCTCTCAAATCAGAAATGTTTTAAATTTTCATAAAAAACCGACTTAATCGATTCAAAAAATAATTGAGTTGTAAATGAACTTTATCACATTTTTATCGAAATAAACTTTAATTCAAAAAACAGTCAAGAAACGATAAATTTTTTGTAAAATTTTTGCCATGAATCTGACACAATATAGAGAAATTCCGTTTTTTCAGGGAATCTTCTCTATATTTTCCAAATAAAAGCTGATGGGAATGTATTTTCGAGGGATGTACATGAAGAAGCTGAAAAATGACGTTTTCATCTGTTTTCTTGAACCGATGTATCATTCTAAATTTGCCAAGTGAGGAAATAAGCAAAATGAGTTAGCAGCCGAGTCAGGGGAAAAATAAACAAATTCATGCTGAAAGGAAGAGTTCGGATAAATGACTTACATACAATTTTCTGTTCAAAAATAAAGCTCCTATCTTCATAAAATCGAGATAGGAGCTGAAGCTTTAGTTTAAATTCAATCCTTTTTTCTGAACAAATTGCTTCATGTACATTCTTGTCGGATTCGAAAGCATGCGAGCCATTTGACCAGTCCAAGTATCTTTGCGAATCCCGTTTGTTCGCTGATCATAATAATTGGATACTATTTCATTATATTGTTCAAGCTCGCGCACATATGCTTCTTGATCTTGCTTATATTCTTCCTCATGATAAATATGCTCAAAAGGTATTCTTGGTTTTTTCGCCGTTTCTTTTGCAGGGTAGCCGACAGTTAATGCAAAAAGAGGGATGACCTTGTTTGGAATTTTCAACAGCTTCGATACTTCTTCTAAATTATTGCGGATGCCTCCGATGTAGCAAATGCCGAGTCCCATTGACTCAGCCGCTAACGCAGCATTTTGAGCGGCCAGTGCAGCATCAATGAGAGCTACCATAAATTTTTCAGTGCTCCTCAATGAATCTTCTACATTTTTGCCTTCCATTTCACCAATGACTTCATGACGGTGCAAATCAGCGCAAAAAATAAATAAATGTCCGCTCTTCTCTACGTAAGCTTGGTTTCCTGCCAGTTCAGCGAGCTTTTTTTTCGTTTGTATATTTTTCACCCCGATAATGGAATAGGCTTGCATGTAACTTGAAGTTGAAGCGGCTTGGGCGCATTCGACAATTAATCGGATTTGCTCATCTGTCAAAGGCCGATCCTCAAAATGACGAACGGAACGGTGATTTAAAATGGTTTTGATAATGTCGTTCAACATAATCATCCTTTCTATAATCCCACTTATTTTTTGAAAAATCACACTTCTTCCAATCCAAGTATTAACATGAAAATGCTGCTCGTTCAAATGATTCGTATTGAAAAATACGTTTTTTATAGCTCCTTTTTCAGTGAAGGCTCCAAGCACCTAATTTTACCATCGTATCTCAAACTATTCACTGCAACGATCCTGTATTGTAAACAACAAAATTTTTCGAATTTACGTTATTAGAAAAATTAAATTTTAAAAACGACCCTCTAAACATTTCACAATTTGTATGTGAATTCCTGCTTCTGTCCATTGATTTCCCAAAATAGGGCAGCACTTTTCTGAACCTAAAAAATAGGGATTGAAAAAACAAAAAAAATCATCTATTCTGATAATTATAGTTTCATATAGTGTTCCAAGCAGCAGGTGCGTCATATTTCATCAGCAATATGCGCTTAAAAGGGAAGATTGGTGAAATTCCAACACGGTCGCGCCACTGTGATGGGGAGCTTTCGGCCAACATCCACTGTTTCAATTTTGAAATGGGAAGGAGGATCGAAAGCGATGATCCTAAGTCAGGAGACCTGCCTGTTGTATGCACTGCCACCTACGCGTCATAGGGAGGAGTGATGAAGCCATGTTGAGATTTAAGCCCTACATGTATCTCAACACGAGTTAGAGTCCACAATTCCCTCTTTTACGCGTAAAAAGAGGGTTTTTTTTATTATGTGTTGAGATACAAATCAAATGGGGGTGTCAATATTGACATTAATTAGTTCAAATCTTGGCTATCCAAGAATTGGTGAAAGAAGAGAATGGAAAAGAGCGCTGGAATCATTTTGGAACGGAAACATTTCAGAAAGCAGCTTGGAGGAAACATTAAAAGATATACGTCTTCTCAATCTGAAAAAACAGAAGGAAAAAGGAATAGACCTGATTCCTGTCGGAGATTTTTCATTATATGACCATGTCCTCGATACTGCATTTATGTTTGGGTATATTCCTTCTAGATTCCAGCATATGGAGCCGACTTCATTAAAAACATATTTTGCAATGGCTAGAGGCTCTGATGAAGCAGAAGCAATGGAAATGACCAAATGGTTCAACACAAACTACCATTATATTGTTCCGGAGCTTGAAAATAAAACGCCGGCGTTAGTAAAGAACCGTCTGCTTGAACTTTTTCAGGAAGCGAAAAACGAGCTGAATATTGAAGCAAAACCGGTTTTGCTAGGTCCAATTACTTTTTTAAAGCTGGCAAAACAATACGATCAACACGATTTTCATAAACATTTGTCTGCTTTAATTCCTGTTTACGTCCAATTGTTGACGGAACTTGCTCAGGCCGGTGCGAAATGGGTGCAAATTGATGAGCCGATTCTTGTACAGGAGCTGGATGATTCATCGATTCCTTTGTTTAAAGAGGTATACGATGCTTTCCACAAAGCGCTTCCTTCGTTAAATATTATTTTGCAAACATACTTTGAAAGTATAACCCATTATCAAGAAATTGTGTCTCTTCCTGTCGCTGCAATTGGCCTGGACTTTGTACATGATCATGGCGTCAATCTGTCGAACATCAAAACGTTCGGCTTTCCGAAAGACAAAATTCTCGCAGCTGGTTTGATCGACGGCCGCAACATTTGGAAAGCATCCTTAGTATCAAAAGCTAAGGAAATCGATGATCTTGCACAATATGTAGATATTGATAGATTGATCATTCAGCCTTCATGCAGCTTGCTTCATGTACCTGTTACAGTTCAAAACGAACAGAGCTTGCCGTCCATATTGAAAAATGCTCTTTCCTTTGCTGATGAAAAATTGGATGAAGTAAATGAACTCGCTCAATATGCAAAAGGGAAAAGAACGATCGATGATTTAAAACAACATGACCGCTCTTATACGGATTTTATCCATTCTTCCTTTCGGACAAATGAGAAGGTTCAAGAGGCTACCAAAAATATCGGAGCATATCCAACGAAACGCTTGGATTATACCGAACGGCAAAAACTGCATAAAAAAAGATGGAATCTGCCGATTTTACCAACTACTACGATCGGAAGCTTTCCGCAGACGAAAGAAATCCGGCAAATCCGCTTAAAATGGCGGAAAGGCGAATATACAAACAAGCAGTATGAATCGGTCATCAATAATGAAATAAAAAAATGGATTGACATTCAAGAGCAGCTCGGTTTAGACGTATTCGTCCATGGGGAATTTGAACGGACCGATATGGTCGAATTTTTCGGGGAAAAATTAAATGGAATTGCTGTTACGAATAACGGCTGGGTGCAATCATACGGGTCACGATGCGTGAGACCGCCGATTATTTACGGAGATGTAGCATTTGATCAGCCGATGACCGTAAAAGAAAGCGTATATGCACAATCATTGACAAGCAAGCCTGTTAAAGGGATGCTGACAGGACCTGTCACGATCCTAAACTGGTCATTTGTGCGCAATGACATCGACCGTATAAGCGTTCTTCGCCAGCTCGCCCTTGCCATTCGCGAAGAAGTGCTAGCTTTAGAGAAAAATGGAATAGGCATGATTCAAGTTGATGAGCCTGCATTACGTGAAGGATTGCCTCTGAAACAATCAAAACAAAAAGAATATATCGAAGGAGCTGCTGAAGCCTTCAAGCTCGCCACCAGCTCTGTTCGCCCGGAAACACAAATCCATACTCATATGTGCTATTCGCAATTTGAAGATATCATGGAGGCAATTGATGACCTTGATGCGGATGTCATTTCAATTGAATCTTCCCGAAGCCATGGAGAGCTTGTTCATGCTTTTGAAACGTATCAATATAAAAGAGAGATTGGCTTAGGCGTATATGACATTCACAGCCCGCGAATTCCATCCGTTGAAGAAATGGCAAAAAATATCGACCGCGCCTTAGCAGTGCTTGACGTGCGCCAGTTTTGGGTTAACCCTGACTGCGGCCTAAAAACAAGATCAGTGGATGAAACGATTAGTGCTTTAAAAGTCATGGTCGAAGCTGCGAAAACCTATCGAGAAAAAATAACTGCTGCACAAATTTAAGAAAAGTGTAGGCCGATTCTCTCAGCAGTCAAATCCCGATAAAACCGGCAGAAATGTCAGTCTCTATACTTTCATTTAAAAAAGGAGCCTTGCCGCTCCTTTTTTACGTTTATAAAAGAACTCCCCTTTCGCCGACTTTCAAAAGCCGAACCTATATGTAAATATTTTATATCCACAAAATCTTATTGAAAAAAATGTTTCACATCGTTGCTTTCTTCAGTTGAGCTGCACTTTCCTTAACATCATCCGCTAGACAAATGGCAGAAATGACGGAGATGCCGTCTGCTCCGCTAGCGATCACCTGACCGGCGTTGGCGATGTTGATCCCGCCAATTCCGACAATAGGGATGTCGATCCCTTGTTTGCGCATGCTTTCAATCAATTTTGGACCTTGTGGCTTTTTTGCATCCTCTTTCGTGTTTGTAGAAAAGATTGGCCCCACACCGATATAATCAGCGCCTTGGACAACCGCCTTTTGCGCCTCTTCAATTGTATGTGCAGAAACGCCTAAAATTTTGTCACCGATTTTTTTCCGGACAAGATCAGCCGGTTCATCCTCTTGCCCGATATGAACGCCGTCTGCATCTAGTTCAATAGCCAGATCAACGTCATCGTTGACAATAAACGGAATGTGATGTTTTTGGCAAATAGCCTGCAGCTC
Organism: Aeribacillus sp. FSL M8-0235; assembly: GCF_038000355.1. Classification (NCBI taxonomy): domain Bacteria; kingdom Bacillati; phylum Bacillota; class Bacilli; order Caryophanales; family Bacillaceae; genus Aeribacillus; species Aeribacillus sp. FSL M8-0235. Next base: position 3,658,872 of record NZ_JBBOBW010000001.1, read on the forward strand.
TTTTCCGAGCCGCCATTTTTCTTCGCCTGTTAAAGCCCTCGCACCTTTTTCACGGTATTGAAAAAGCGTAATTCCGCCCGCAATCGCCTCTTCAAGGACATCAGCAGGCTTCCTTTTGCAGTTTACACTGCCCATAATAAAATACACCTTTAGCAGCTCCCGCATTTTATTTGCCGACACTCGCGCCATGTTTATCACCTTTGCTTTATTTTTTTATAAAAGACCCTTTTTTCAGCAACTCGTCTCCTGTCACCTTTGCCAGCTGGTTCAATAATTCGATTTGAAAGCTTCCAGGACCTTTTTCTTCCGTTAAATCAAATGCGATTTCTGCAGCGACCCCATAAGTGACGAGGCTGGCTACTGAAGCAGCAAGAAAGTCCTTTTCAACGGCTGAAAAAGCACCGATAATGGAGGTCAATAAACAGCCTGTTCCGGTAACTTTTGTTAAAATTGGATGGCCGTTTTGAATCAAATACGTTGTCTTCCCATCCGTTGCCACGTCTTCTTTTCCGGTAATGACTGCAACTGTATTCAGCTCTTCGGCCGCTTTTTTGGCCAGCGAAACAGGATCAGCAGCTGAATCCGCCGCATCCACCCCTTTCATTGCAAGCTTTTCACCTATCACATTGGCAATCTCAGGTGCATTCCCGCGAATAACTGAGATGCGAACCTCCTTTAATATTTCCCGAACAGCTTCCGTCCGGTAAGGGGTGGCGCCCGCACCGACAGGATCTAAAATGACTGGAACCCCGTGTTCATTCGCTGATTTTCCTGCAATAATCATTGCTTCGATTACTTCAGGAGATAATGTGCCAATATTTAAAACGAGCGCGCCGGATATTTTCGCCATATCCGCAACCTCTTCCTTTGCATACGCCATAACCGGAGAAGCGCCGATCGCCAGCAAACCGTTTGCTGTAAAGTTGGTGACGACGACATTCGTAATGTTGTGGACGAGAGGATTTTGGGCGCGAACCTTTTCTAGCGCCAAAATCAATTGTTCTTTATTCATTTTCTCACTCCTTCTAGAAAGCTAAAGCATCTTGTCCAAGCTGCAAAGCGCATCATGTATTGGAAATTATTCCAACAACTTCCGTAATTCCCCAACAAATTTGAACGATAAGACAGAAGAATTTGTATTTTCAGGTTGGTGCCAAAAGTTCTGCACCTGCTTTTTTATGATAATTTCTGCCAATCATTATACTCTCTTTTTATTTACAATCCAAATTTTCGTCTTCTTCATGAAAAATTTGCTCTTTATCCGCCTGCAATTGTTCATTTTAACATGACACTTTTTATGATATAATTTCAAATAAAACAATCATTTCGAATCAATATGCATGTTATTGAAAGAATATACATCTTTCATTTATAATAGACCAGTGAATGTCGAAACGAATTTTATTCTTTGATTCATTTATAAGGAGGTACTTATGAAAAAATATTTTAGCAAAATAATTGCACTTGCTGTTTTCACAAGCCTAATGCTTATACTTTCAGCATGCGGTGCAGGAGGTTCTGAAGGCGATAAAGGAGAAAGCAGTGAGAAGAAAGAAACGTTAAAGGTTGTTACAAACGCAGCATACGCTCCGTTTGAATATATCGACAAAGGTAAAGTTGTCGGCTTTGATATTGATTTCATAAACGCTGTGGCTAAAGAGGCCGGTTATAAAGTAGACATTAAACATACCGGATGGGATCCAATGTTTGCTGAAGTTCAAAGAAAACAAGCTGACTTGGCAGCTTCCTCTGTGTCCATTACTGAAGACAGAAAGCAAACATACGATTTTTCTGTTCCGTATTTTGAATCAACTCTTATGATTTTAGTTCCTGAAGACAGCGATATTCAAAATGCGCTTGATCTGAAAGGCAAAAAAGTTGCTGTCCAAAACGGAACAACCGGTCAGACAGCCGCTGAAAAAATACTTGCCGGCGATGGAACGGTTAAAAAATTTGAAGACAACGTCCTCGCGATCATGGAACTTCTGAACGGAGGCGCAGACGCAGTTGTGGCCGATAACGCGGTTGTCAACGAATATATTAAAAATAATCCGGACAAAAAATTGAAAGCAATTAAAGATCCGGAAAATTTCGATTCGGAGTTTTACGGTCTAATGTTCGCGAAAGGAAGCAAATTAAAACCAGAACTTGACAAAGCGATCAATACACTGTTTGAAAACGGAACGTACAGTGAGATTTATAAAAAATGGTTTGGTGTCGAACCAGATATCGATATATTAAAAAATCAGCAATAATTTTAAGCATTCCACAGGTATTTTGCTTGTCCGGAATGCACGCGGGGAGATATATGTATGAATTTTCGTTTTGATCTCATAGCTGAATATGCACCCTTTTTCTTCCAAGGAACGCTTGTAACAATTGGGCTCTCTCTTGGTGCAATCGCCATCGGCACCATTTTGGGTCTTTTTATCGGCATCGGGAAAATTGCTCAAAATAAATTTATTCGCCTGCCCTTTTCATGGTACGTTACATTTTTCAGAGGCACGCCTCTTTTTGTCCAGATGCTGCTCGTTCATTTCGGGCTCGTACCGCTGCTAATCGGTGATACGAATGGAATTATAGCAGCAATTGTTGCACTTTCTTTAAACTCTGCCGCCTACATTGCAGAGATATTCCGTGCAGGTATTCAATCGATTGATAAAGGACAGATGGAAGCTGCAAGATCTCTCGGTATGAGCCATAAACAGGCGATGCGCTATGTCATTTTGCCGCAGGCGACGAAACGGATGATTCCGCCTCTTGGCAATGAATTCGTCATTTTAATAAAAGAGTCGTCAATCGCCGCCATCATTGCCACCCCTGAGCTGATGTATTGGGGACGGGCTATGCAGGGGCAATATTATATCGTTTGGGAGCCATACCTCACCGTTGCGCTCATCTATCTTGTTCTGACATTGTCCTTAAGCAAATTATTAAGCTTTGTTGAAAGGAGAACAACAACCGGATGATTCAAGTAAAACATTTAAAGAAAAGCTTTGGGAATCTTGAAGTGTTAAAAGACATCAGTGTAGACATTAAAGAAAAAGAAGTTGTATGCGTCATTGGTCCATCCGGTTCAGGCAAAAGCACGTTTCTTCGCTGTTTAAACAAGCTTGAGGACATTACGGCAGGACAGGTTATCGTGAACGGTCAAGATATTACAAATCCAAACTTGGACATTAATAAAGTTCGCCAAGAGGTTGGAATGGTGTTTCAGCAGTTTAACCTATTTCCGCATAAAACAGTGTTGGAAAATATTACACTTGCTCCGATAAAAGTAAAAGGAGTCTCGGAACAGGAAGCAAACGAAAAAGCTTTGCAGCTGCTGAAAAAAGTGGGATTAAGCGAAAAAGCTTCAAGCTATCCAAGCGAATTATCAGGGGGCCAAAAACAGCGCGTTGCCATTGCCCGCGCTCTTGCAATGAATCCTAAAATCATGCTTTTCGATGAACCTACATCCGCCCTCGATCCAGAAATGGTCGGTGAAGTGTTAACAGTTATGAAAGAATTAGCGGCGGAAGGAATGACGATGGTCGTCGTGACGCATGAAATCGGATTTGCCAAAGAAGTGAGCGATCGAGTGATTTTCATGGACGGCGGATATATTGTAGAGGAAAACACACCTAGCGAGCTTTTTAACAATCCTAAACACGAACGAACAAAAGCTTTTTTAAGCAAAGTGCTGTGAATAAGGCAAGTATCCGGCATGCGGGTTGACTTAAACTCCTTTTCAATCAAATCTCATACGAATTCATTTCGGACAAGCCGAAAAGCTTGTCCTTTATCTTTTTCTCAATGGAGCTTCTCCCCTCTTACGCACTACGCACTCGTTCTTCATATATTATTTGCCATCAGCATCCAAAAGTGTTTGGACGGTAAGCCTTTCGTATATTTCCCAGCCTGAAGTTCCTGCTTGGAAGTACTATTTGAATTGTCGTAGCATCGCGGCTTGTACCAAAGTTGTTCAGTTTTTGAAGACTGACATTTCTCATCTTGGATTAGAAAGCAGAAGGCACAGATGCCGATAACACATCCAATTTTTTTAGGTCAGTAACTTTTTTCTAAAAAAAACAGGGTCTAAGGCCCTGTAAGCAAAAAAACATTAAATTTCATATTTAAACTCACGGTATGCATCGATCAAGAGGAAAATTGCCGTTATGATATGCATCACCATTCCAACAATCGGAATCCATGCAATGCAGGAAGTAATAATTCCTAAAATGCTGCCATGCTTGTTTTTATTTGTTATAATGGCAAAAATCAACGTCACAAGGTGCAGTACAAACATAAACGCCAAAGGCGTCCATAGGAAAGATAATATAATCGTTCCACCTATAACTGGAATTCCGAAAAATGCTTCAAGACCCCCGCTTACCCATTTTAAAATGTTGACTACTGACATATAAATCCACCTCTGTATCCGTTTTTTCAATATACGAATTTGCGAATTGAAATGTTTCAAATATTCTTCAGCCCGGCACAAAAACTATTTTTGCAAGACAATTCATCTTGTTAGAGTTTTCACAATTTTTATTTTATGATAAAATCTTACAACAAAATAAATTTTAACGGGAGTTTATGGAGATGACATATAAACTTTTATTTTTGGACATAGACGGAACAATTTTGACACCGGATGATCAAATTCAAGAATCTACGAAAAGAGCTGTAGCTGCAGTTCAGAAACAAGGTGTAGAGGTCTTTCTGGCAACAGGGAGACCTTTGCATGAAATTTCGCATATCGGCAAAGAGCTGAACGTTCAATCGTTTATTGGCTATAACGGCGCATTTACGGTTTATAGGGGCCGCGAGATTTTAAAAGAGCCGATGAATCCAGATATTGTTCAAAACTTTGTGCATACCGCCAAACACCATGGACATGAGCTCGTCATGTATACAAGAGAAAAAAATGTCCTTAGCTCGTTTGATTCCCCTGCTATGAAAAATTTCATTCAAAAATTTCATTTACAAAAAAATGAGTTGTTTTCATATGATATCATCGATCAAGTTTTAGGAATGACGATATTAAATTTAGCTGATCGCGATGTTTCTCTTTATGAAAAAGACGATCTTATATACTTATCCCAAGTGAATATCGAAGGCCTGGCCCAATGCTACGATGTCATTAGGGAAAAGGTCAATAAGGGCAAAGCTGTCAAAGCAATATTAAATTATCTTGGCGTGCCAAAAGAAAGCGCCATTGCCTTTGGCGATGCCATGAATGATAAAGAGATGCTCTCAATAGTCGGCGAAGGTTTTGCAATGGGGAACGCAGATCCAAACCTTTTGCCATATGCGAAGCACCAAACAACAGACGTAACAAATTCCGGTGTCTATCACGGTTTGAAAAAGCTTGGTCTCGTTGAATAAGTAAGAAGACTGTGTAAATAGTCTTTTCCCTGCCAAATAGACAGTTGTAAAAAAAGATTATGCAAAACTGTGTTTCGGTATTCAGCTGGAGCACAATGCAAAAATTGTTCATGACGTTGTTTTACAGTGAGAAAAATACAACATTTCTATTTTAAGGTAAAAAAGGCCTCGATGCAGCGTGATCCAGGCAGATGTCTTTGCCAGAACGGCTGCCATGTGACCGAGTCCTTCTATTCTGCTTAGACGAATACCAAAAAAGAGAAGACTGGTCTTCCCTCATCTTCAAAACGGAGTGAGTCATCTTTGTTCACATTGGAGAGAAAAAACGGGCGATGAAGGTTTTGCGGCAGGGAGAGGACCGAATTTATTTGACGAAATAAACTGAAAGGTCAGGAAATGTGCTCCTAATTATGAGCGTGAACCGATACAATATATATTCCTTTATCCGCATAAAAAGAAACTATTAGACTATTATTGAAATCATGAGCAATCGATTGGTGTTCAGAATTACTGGAACATACTGAGTTAACTTTATTGCATATAGTTTATGAAGGTGTATTTATTTTATCCTCATGAGTGGAAAGGAGAAAAAGCTTTGATAAAAGCAATTATTTTTGATTTCGACGGTTTAATTATAGACACAGAGACTCCCTGGTTTGAGGCTTATAAAGAAACTTTAGGTTATTATAATGTTGATTTGCCCCTTGAACATTATGTAAAAAGCGTTGGGTCAGATAATACAGTACTTTACGAGTTTTTCAAACAACAATTGGGAGAAAGCTGTAATATTGAGGAAATTGATGCCAAAGCAGAAAGCATTTATAAAGAAAAGATGAAAACACCTCAGGCACGTGAAGGTGTAAAGGATTATTTGCAAGAAGCAAACGATTTAGGATATAAAATTGCTATTGCTTCAAGCTCCACAAGGGAGTGGGTAACTCATTATTTAGATGAACTTGGGGTGTTAAACTATTTTAATACTATTATCACACAGGATGATGTTGAGAAGGTAAAACCGGCACCTGATTTGTATTTAAAAGCAGTTGATGCCTTAAATATCAGCTCAAACGAAGCATTAGTATTTGAAGATTCTTTAAATGGGCTCCAAGCAGCTCTAGCTGCTGGACTGAAATGCGTAATTGTGCCAAATCCAGTAACGGAGTCTTTACCTTTCGAAAATTATGATTTGCGACTTCATTCCATGGCAGAAAAAAGTTTGAGCGATGTCATAAAATTTATTGAACAATAAAGAATTAAAATCTCGTATTAATGCTAAGCTCTATCAAATAATATTTGATAATCCGCTAGATAAAGAACCCCCAAGGAGGTCCTTTATCTAGCTGCTTCCTCAATGAACACCACCTGCAAATGTTTTCGTGAAATCATTTACGTGTGCACTCATTTCTTTATAACGAGTCCAATGAAGATAATGATTTCCTTCTAAAGTAACTATTTTACTTGAAAAACTGCGGCTTAATTTCGTTTGATAAAAAGTTACATTGGATTTCCCATCTTCGTTCACTCGATCTTCTTTCGAAGTAAAAATCAAGACAAAGGATACAACAAGAAGCAAATGAAATAAAAAATATATTGAGCAAACAGTCAATTTAACTTTCCCGCCTGATATGCCTGGTCATTGTCAAATTCTCTTCGGAATAAGTACCTTTTTCAGCTACTAGGAAGGAAATCATCAGGAATGATATATAATGCCAATCGTGCAATTCCAGTTGGTGAAAACATACTTCATATATTCGGACATTGTTGGAGCTGACTCGCCGAAATACTCTAAAACCTGCGGCAAGGTGAAATCAATCCCTATAACTGCTTTCACTTCATCTGGGTATGCATTAGCATAATACATGCTGTATATGCCAGAAATAGAGTGCGGCATCAATATGTATGGACCTTCTATATTTGATTTTTTTAGAGTGGTTCTAATTTCCTCCACTATATTTTCCACTGTTCGTTCCTTATTCGTTACGTTGCTCCAACCATATCCAAAGCTCTCTACTACGACCACTTTATGATTCTTTGCCAATTCATTTACTAAGGGTTCGAAATCTAACACGGGAGCTGCTGTGCCTAAACCGCTTAATAACACAATCGTGTTTTCTCCATCACCTTTTGTATAAACGTGCATATTCTTTCCATCTACTTCAACTAATTGTCCTAATGGTGGATATTTTGCTTATACACTGTCATGATGTGATGGAAAACGCCTCAAATCAGAGCCGCTGTAATCATAAACAAAAAAATATTTTTTGGAATTATCCAAAATCAAGATTTCTTTTTACTGTTCATTCTTTCACTTCTCTCTATAAAACATTCTATTGATCGGCTATGCCAACGCCATTCGAACCATCTCTCCCGCCCTGATTCCTTTGCAATAGGCCAATTGCTTGCAGAGGTTAAACAAAAATAAAAAACGCGAATTTTCTAAAGGGTGCTTTTCGTCAATAAGGAAGCAGAGCCTTTTTCTTAATAATGACGAAATGTTTGCTCTTTTCGTTTCAAAAAAATCCCCTCTAAGTATATGGGCCTTGTCCACTGTCTACTTAAAGAAGATCTTATCAAAATTGGTTCTTTTTTCTTTTACCTTGTCAAAAAATATTTATATAAAAATATTTGAATTCGAGATATTTTTCGGTTATGATAGTATCAAAACAAAAGGAGGAAAATAAAAAATGGCAAATTTTCAATTAGATAAGGTGCACAGCTCTATTTCTTTCCAAGTAAAACACTTAATGGTTTCCAAAGCAAAGGGAGAATTCACACAATTTGATGTAGAAGTTGACGGTGATGTCGATCAGCTCGAATCTGCAAAAGTAAAAGTAACAGTTCAAGCTTCTTCTATTGACACAAAAAATGAAGACAGAGACAACCATCTTCGTTCCGGGGATTTTTTTGATGTCGAAAACTATCCGGTCATCACGTTTGTCAGCGAATCTATTAAAAAGGTTTCCGACGATGACTATGAAGTAACAGGAAAATTGACAATTAGAAATGTTACTAGAACCGAAACGTTCAAAGTAGAATTCAACGGTCAATCGAAAAACCCGTTGGACGGAAGCATTGTCGCAGGATTTGATGTAGAAGGAAAAATCAATCGCGAAGACTATGGTTTAACATGGAACGCTGCTCTTGAAACAGGAGGATTCCTCATCGGCAAAGATGTAAAATTATTCGGCAGCTTCGAATTTGTCATTAGCTAATCTTTCTCAGGCAAGTGATTTGCCCTTGGCCGCACATGGCGGCTGAGGGCTTTTATTTTATGAAAATTTATCAAAAAATGGCATTCATACCTCTCTAATGAAAAATCCCCTTGCTTATAAAGTTTACTTTTCTTTTATTTTTTGTTATTATTCATAATATTTCAACCGGAGAAGGAGGAAAACAGCATATGTCCCATCAATCATTGCAACGCCACTTGCCGCCTTACCGAGCAGATCATGTAGGCAGTCTGTTAAGAACAGACCGAATTAAACAAGCCCGATTGAAAAAAGCAAATGGGGAAATAACAGCTGAGCAATTAAGAGAGGTGGAAAACGAAGAAATCACACGCATCGTCGAAAAACAAAAGGAAATTGGCCTCAAAGCGGTGACAGACGGCGAATTCCGAAGAGCTTGGTGGCACTTTGACTTCCTTGAAAATTTAGTAGGTGTGGAAGGATACGACACAGAGACCGGAATCCAATTCCATCAAAAACAAACAAAATCTCATTCTATTAAAGTTGTTGACAAACTAGATTTCAACGGCCATCCGATGCTTGAAGATTTCAAGTTTCTAAACAGCATCGCTTCCGGCCATACAGCCAAAATGACTATCCCGAGCCCGAGCATGCTTCATTTCAGAGGGACGATTGAAAAAAGCGCTTATGAAGATCAAGACGAGTTTTTCCACGATTTAGCCCAAACATATAAAAAAGCAATTCAAGCATTTTACGATGCTGGATGCCGTTATTTGCAGCTGGATGATACATCATGGGCATATCTTTGTTCAGAAGAGCAAAAGGAGCAAATGCGGGCCCGCGGCTTAAATCCGGATACGTTAGGACAATTGTATGCGAAAACAATTAATGAAGCTGTTGCCAATCGTTCTGATGATATGAGAATTACGATGCACATATGCCGAGGCAATTTTCGTTCCACTTGGATTTCATCCGGCGGCTATGAGCCAGTGGCGGAAATATTGTTTGAAGGCGTAAATGTGGACGGCTTCTTTTTGGAATACGACAGCGAAAGAGCCGGCGGCTTTGAACCCCTTCGCTTCGTAAACCGGTCAAATTTATCCATCGTTCTCGGCTTGATCACGTCAAAATTTGGAGAATTAGAAAATAAGGATGAAATTAAACGGCGCATTGATGAAGCATCCCGATTTGTTGATCTCAATCAGCTTTGCTTAAGCCCTCAGTGCGGTTTTGCATCAACTGAGGAAGGAAACCTGCTCACAGAGGACGAGCAATGGGCAAAACTTCGCCATGTCGTAGAAATTGCCGAAGAGGTTTGGAAATAATCGTTTACTAAAGAAATACTTACATAAATGTGTAATGTTAAGAGCCTGTCGAACGTGAATTTCGTGCAATGAACTATCGATTAAGCGAGGCTTGCGGACAGAATGTGGCGGAATTTCGATAAAGGGCAGCAGCTTGCTTTACCTATATTGATTGGTTTCATCGTTCATTCCGAAGCAATTGCAGCATGTAAGAGTTCCAAATTGAACCTTTTTCTGCTTTGCGAAAGCTCTATTCGGGTTATGCATCAAGAATCAATATTTCTAGAAATGATACCCGTAAATTGCAGCAGCTCTGTTTTTCTTTTGGAAAATTTGATTGCGAATCGCCGACAATTTATTTTTGCAAAATAAGGTGCTGCCCGCTCATCAGTTTATTTAGGAAAATCACCGTAATGACCTGTTTCTTCCGTTCTATTATTCTGGAAAATATGTAAAAAAGGGGGGCTAATAAGTCGATTTTACGGCTTATTAGCCCCCATTAATGTTTTAGAAACGTTGATATATCGGTGTTTATGATTTTTTGTTTTCAATGGCGTTTTGACTTTCTAAGAGCCCCTTTTTCTTTTTGACAGCATCATCATCAGATGTTTCTGAACAATTTACGAACTTAACAGCAAATATTTATGCTTTACAGCAGAGCTTAATTCGTCGGGAGAGCCTTCAAACACGATCGAGCCTTTGTTTAAAATATATATGCGGTCTGCAAGCTCAAGCGCCATCGATAAATTTTGTTCAACTAAAAGCATTGTAAGACCTTGCTTCTTTAATTCACGAATAATCCGTTTCACTTCCTGAACCATCAATGGGGACAATCCTTCTGACGGCTCGTCAAGCAGCAGTAATTTAGGATTCGTTAACAAAGCGCGTCCAATTGAGAGCATTTGCTGCTCTCCCCCGCTCAAAGCCCCTCCCATCGATGCTTCTCTTTCTTTCAGCCTTGGAAACGTGTCATAAATTTGTTCTAATGTCCAGCCATTTTCGGCAGGCCTATAAGTGGTCATTAAATTCTCCTTTACAGTCAAATTCGGAAATATTCTTCTCCCTTGTGGAACAAGAGCAACGCCTAATTTCGAAACCTGGAAGCTCGTCTTTGATTGAATTTCCTGTTCTTCAAACACAATTTTTCCTTTTTTTGATTGAATGATTCCCATGATAGAATGAATCGTTGTTGTTTTCCCCATTCCGTTTCTTCCCAGCAGGACGGTTACCTTGCCTTGTTCAACCGTTAACGAAACATTATGGAGGACGTGGCTGTCGCCGTAAAATGTATTTAAATCTGAAACTTTAAGCATGTGCTGCCGCTTCCTCCTTTCCAATATATATTTCGTTCACCCTCCTGTCGTTTCTCACTTCATTTGGATCGCCGTCAATGAGAATTCCTCCGTCATATAAAACGACCATTCTATCCGCCAGTCCAAATACGACCTCCAAATCATGCTCAATAATTAAAACGGTCAAGTCCTTCGGCAAATTGTGCAGCAAATCGACAATATAATCCGTTTCCGCCTGCGACATGCCGGCAGTCGGCTCATCTAATAATAAAACTTGCGGATTGATCGCAATGCCAAGCAAAATTTCGATTTGCCGCTGTTCGCCGTATGACAGCTTTTTCACTATTTCATTTGCACGCTTTTCCAATCCCCAAGTTTTGATCAATTGGTTTGCTTCCTCGAAAAGCTTCGGGTATTTTTTTTCGTTTCTCTTTTTAAACCACACGTTTTGCAAATGATGTTTCCGCTGTAAAACTAATAATAAATTGTCAAGCACCGTCAGTTCGTTCAACAAATTGTTTCGTTGAAAGGTGCGGACGATTCCGGCGTTTGTCCGTTTAAAGTTGGCAACATTCGTTATATTTTCTCCTTTATAATAAATGGACCCGCTGCTCGGCTTCAGGTCGCCGGTTAAAATGTTGAAAAAGGTCGTTTTCCCGGCTCCATTCGGACCGATAATGCCTATCCGCTCACCTTTTTTCACTTCCAATGAAACATCCTTAAGAATTTCAAGACCGCCAAAATGCATGCCGACGCGATCAATCTTCAAGATTACAGGATTCTCCATGCCCCATCCCTCAATTCTTCACATCATTGTTATACAACGCATTGGATTTTTTTCCGGAAATAGCTGACAGCTTGTTGGATTTTGAAAATGACTGAAAGAGCAATTTTCCAAGCCCGACAATTCCTTTTGGGAAAAATACGACAAACAAGATAAAGATAATCCCGATAATCATCATCCACATGGTCGTATAAGAGCTGACAATCGTTTCTAAAATGACGATAAATGCTGCTCCCAAAACGGGCCCGATCATTGTTCCGGAACCGCCGATAAGAACCATAATTAAAACAGAGCCAGACATCGTCCAATATACATCGCTAGGCGAAATGAAGCTGTTAAAGCTTGTATATAACGATCCTGCTACTCCGCCGAGCCCGCCGGCTAAAACAAATGCGGCAAGCTTATATAGTGTTGTATGATAGCCCATCGATTTCAATCTTGTTTCGTTTTCGCGAATCCCTATTAATACTTGCCCAAAAGGGGAGTGTACGATGAGGCTTAAACCGCCATAGATCAATATAAACAAAAGCAATATCAAATAATAAAAGTAAACCGGGTTTGAAAAATCAAGTGATCCAATTAAAGGGCTTGGAATGCCTGATAATCCGTTTGAACCGCCCGTGATAGTCGTTGACTGGTGGACAAATGAATAAATCATTTGCGAAAAAGCCAATGTTAACATAAGAAAATAAAAGCCGCTCACCTTTACGCAAAAAATTCCGATGATGGCGGATGCAATGATTGCAGCCGCAAGCGAGGCGAAAAGAGTAAGGAAAAAGTTTGGAGATATCTCCCTTGCAAGAATGGCGGACATATAAGCCCCGACTCCAAAAAACGCCGCGTGGCCAAGCGAAACCAGCCCGGTATATCCGACCAAAATATTTAAACTAAGAGCGAAAATAGCTAAAATTAAAATTTCAGTTACCAAATTTAAATAAAACAAAGAAAAGATAAAGGGGGAAAAGATGAGCAACATAACTGCGGCAATAAGAACGAAACCTTTTTTGTTCAATGCTTAACCACCTGCCTTCCGAGCAATCCGTTCGGTTTGACGATTAAGACGACCGCCATTAATCCGAAAACGACGAACAAGCTTAACTCAGGAACTAAAAATCGGCAAAAAGTCTCAACAATCCCAATCGTTAAGCTGGCCACAAACGTTCCAGCGATCGACCCTAAGCCCCCTATAACGAGAACAACTAATGCCAAAATAAGCGTTTGGAATTCCATGCTTGGATAAAGCCCGAGGATCGGCGCAGCAATGACTCCGCCAAAACCTGCTAAATATCCCCCTATGAAAAACACGACGGTAAAAACTAGTTGAATATTTACACCTAAAGCACATATCATCTCTTTATCGCTCAGTCCAGCGCGAATGATCGCCCCCCAGCGCGTTTTTTCTTGAATGAACCACAACAGCCCCGCTAAAATTAAACCTATTGCAATTACAGCTAAACGATAGACGGGAAAGGCTTGATTAAATAAGGTTACCGTACCTGATAAACTTTGAGGCAAAGGGATCGATAAAACATCCGATCCCCATATCGCCGCTGTCATATCATGAATGACATACGCAAGCCCAAATGTTAACAATACTTGTGACAGGTGCCCTAGCTGATAAGTCGGCCGCAATAAGATCATTTCAATAATGAGAGAGCAAACAGCTACTGCTAAAGGTGCAATGATTAAGGCAAGCCCAAAATTTTGTCCAGAATGGACGGTAATCGAATATGAGACATAAGCTCCTATCATATACAACGATCCATGCGCCAAGTTCAATACTCCTAAAATGCCAAAGACGAGCGACAATCCGCATGTAATGACGAAGAGCAAAAGCCCGTATGAAATGCTGTTTACTAGCTGCGCCCCGATAATATCCATGATTATCACCTCTTTTTTTATCTATTTTCCTGGATCTCTCACCTCTTCAATAATTTCGATCACTTCGTTTTCCGTCTGTCCATTCACAAGCTTGGTTTCAATGATATACATGTTTTGAATAACGTGGTGGGTCTCCTTGTCAAACTTAATCGGGCCTCTCGGGCTTATGAATTCAACATTAGAAATCGCTTCTACCACTTTATCTGGATCTGAGGCGTCGCCGTCAAGCGTTGTCAGCGCTTCTGCGATAATTTTGGCAGCATCATAGCCTTCCAATGCTTCAATGGTCGGGCGTTCATTATATTTCTTTTCAAAAGCCTCTTTAAACTGTCTATTTTCTTCTGTTTTTATACTATAATCCCAGAAAATAGAGGAAATTGTTCCAACTCCTGCGTTTCCTTGTGATTTCCGCACGTCCTCTGAAACAAGCCAGCCGGAACCAATTAATTTCTTATCTTCTTTTAACCCGAATTGATCGTATTGCTGAACAAATCTCACCGCATCACTTCCTGCGAAAAATGCATATACTGCTTCAGCCTTTGCATTTTTAATCGTGGTCAAATAAGAGGAATAATCATTGTTTCCGAGAGGCGGGTAAACTTCACCGACAATTTTTCCTCCTGCGGCAGTATAAGCTTCTTTAAACGCTTCAGATACTTCCCGTCCAAACGCATAATCTGCTGCTGCAATGTACATTGTCTTTCCTACGTTATGAAACGCCCATTCTCCTAATGAATTGCCAATCTGCCACGAGGAAAAAGAAGAACGCCAAATATAGTCACTTCGTTTGCTTCTCGTTAAATCATTTCCTCCCGCATGCGAAACAAGGAACGGAATTTTTTTCTTATCCACTTCATCGCGAATGGCATAGGCTACCGCCGTGCTTACCGTTCCTGTTAAAATGTCCACTTTATCTTGATCAATCAATTTTCTCGCTTTCCTTAATGCTACTTGCGGATCAGCTTCACTGTCTTCTTTAATAATTTCGATTTTTTTGGAGCCAATTTTCCAATCAATGCTGTCAAAATACAGCTCCATACCTTTGTGCAAATGCTTTCCAAGTGAAGCATAAACCCCCGAATCTGGAAGCAGCACACCAATTTTTATTGTTCCTCCGCTTTTGCTCCCGCCTTCTTCTTTTTTCGATGTTGACTGAATCGCGCTGTTGCCACAAGCCGATAAAACGGCTAAGAAAACAACTAGCATAATCAAAAATAACTTCTTTTTCATCAAAATCCCCCCCGTACTCGTCAAGTAAAACGCTTTCAAAATTCGCCTCCCCCTTTTTTTAAAACGCTTTCATTTTCCTGGGTATCTTTTCTCCTCCCTTTTCCTCCGGAACTAATATTTCAAATATTATAATATATCTGAATTTTTAAAATTTCAATATTTTTTATTCATTTCGTCAAAAAAACATATAGTTAATGAAATCTATGATCGTCGCAGAAAACGCTGGAAATTCTTGTTTTTCTCATCATTCAATCTTCATTTTTTCTTTAATAACGAAAATTTTATTATTTATTTTTTTTACACTCGTCATACAAACAAATGGCTTAATGAATAAATTTTATTCGTAATTGTTTAAGAAAGACAGATGATTATCCTAAGCTTTTATTTGCAGAGGACTTTCCGCAAAAAAATAAGCATTAAAAGTGATGCCCATCGTAACCCAAATAAAAAAACCTAGGGACTCTCAAAATTCCCTAGGGATTGCCTTTACAATGTGACTGTTATGCCCACCACATTTCAGCAACTTCTTCTTTAAAAAGAATTTGCTTTAATAAGCTTACTGCCTTTCCTAATCCTTCATCAATGGATGCCAGCATATCCTCATGTTCAATTGAAAGAACATAATCATATCCGGCAGCACGCAAGGCACTTACAATATCCTTCCACACTTTTTCACCTTGGCCATAGCCAACCGACCGAAATGTCCATGATCGGTCCAAAATTTTACTGTAATGCTTTGTATCTAAAACGCCATTCACTTGTATATTTGCTTGATCCAAATAAGTATCTTTAGCGTGTACATGAAATATGGCATTTTCACGTCCTAATTTTTTTATTGCTTCAACAGGATCAATGCCTTGCCAAATGAGATGGCTTGGATCAAAATTCGCTCCAATACTTGGCCCTACATTTTCTCTTAACTTTAATAAAGTTTCAGGATTGTAAACAATAAAACCTGGGTGCATTTCAAAAGCAATTTTATAAAATCCCGTTTGAACGTACAGCTCCCCCGCCGACAACTAGATGATTATAAAGCAATACTTTTTCTACTTTTTTAAAAATTAATTGTTTGTAAAACTTTATTAGCGTTAAAAAGGAAAAAAGGTTTTTAGAATAAAAAACAAATTGTTATATATTCCGAGGCGGCATTTTAAATGATTGACAAAGTCAATTCTTCAAACTACGCAACACATTGTATCCGATGGCAAATATCCAATCACAGCAATAACTGAACCATTGGGTGCCAATAGAAAAAACCGGGCTTCTGGTCATAACAGGTAATCCAATATTATTTATCCAGACAGTTTAGCAGACTCTTTTATTCAGCAAAATGCAGATGTAAAGTGTAAAATATACTGCCAATTGCAAGAGACATCCAGCATACATGCACGTGTACAGTAATGAAATATTGAAAAACAAAACTCGAACAACTCTCCGATCAAAAATTAGAATTTTTTATTTATGAATGCCCAATGGATCTTACTGTGAAATAATTTGAAATCGACATCGCCTTAATCTGCAATTAAAGCCCCAAATTTATCATTCAATTACCGCTCATTTAACTTCATTCAAATGCTAAATGAACAGTTACCGATAGACGGCTGAATGACTTTATTAAAACAGAAAAGAGCCCTTGATGCTTTATAGCAAGGGCTCGTTTTTCCACTGAATTATGCCGGTACCGCATAAATAATATATCGCTGTGGCGCATTTCCAATATAACCGAACGGATAGCATGTTGTTAACGTTAAAACTTCGTTTGGAGCAGTAGATCGGATCACTGTTCGATCATCGGCATCAACAATCTCTGTTTCTTGAATCAAATATGTGAAACGACCATACTCCATTTCAACAATGAGTTCATCTCCAATTTTTAAATCGCCAACATTGCGAAAAACTGTATCCCGATGTCCTGATAAAACGATTTGGTCGTTTTGCCCAGAAAAAGCAGTGCCTCTGTAATGACCGACGCCTTTCTCCAATTCGTCTTCATCCGTCCCCTCAACGATCGGCAATTGTGCTTTAAGTTTCGGGATGTGCAAAATGCCAATCACCTCGTCCATTTTCGGTTGAAAGTCGCTTGGTACAACTTCGCTTCTCTCCTTTTTCTTTAGACCTTCTGCACCAACAAGCTGATGGGCTTCCTTCAATGCCTCATTTTGTGCGCTGTGCATTGACCATAACTTCCATCCGCCATATGCGACACAAAACAAACCACAGCTAATAAACAAAATGGGCAGCCAATTTTTCACATGCATCCTCTTCCTTTAATTGAGACTGTTGTTAATTATTTTACCATAAAAAGTCGAGAAGACATCCGCTTCATTTTGCGGAGAAAACCAAAAAATAAAATAATCGGACCCCAGCTACTGTTCTTAGGGAAACCTGTTAAAGCAGCCCATAAAAATGCTAGGCGTCGGTCTGTTTTCAATTGATCTGAAATAAGTAAAAAAAGTAAGAACGTCTCAAGGGCAGAATTTAAAATTGTTGTGAAGGACAAAGGGCTTGTCTATAAGACTTTTTCGGCTTATAGACGGCCCCCTTTAAAATTTTAAAAACGTTGATATTTGATGTTTTTTGTTTTCAATGGAGATTTGACTGTCTGAACAGCCCCAATTTGTCTATATTTCTTCAAACCCACATTAATTGACAAAAATGAAATTTGGCTCGTTCAAATATTTTTTTAGCTCGTTCAATGCTTTTTGTGCCAACACTCCGTCCATAATCCGGTGATCATAACTGAGCGATAACGCCATCATGGATGCAATTTCAATCGAATCATCGACCACAACAGTTTTTTTCTCGATTCGGCCGATGCCAAGAATACACGATTGCGGATGGTTGATAATCGGTGTAAACCATGCGCCGCCAGCTGATCCGATATTCGATATCGTACATGTAGAGCCTGTCATTTCATCCGCTTGAATGGAACCATCTCTTGCCTTTAGGGTAAGCTCGTGAATTTCTTTAGCAATTTGAAATAATGTTTTTTGGTCTGCATGCCGTATGACCGGCACGACAAGACCGCGGTCTGTATCAGCAGCAAAACCGATATGGTATTGTTTCTTCAAAATGATTTCTTCACGTTCTTCATGAAAGGAAGCGTTTAATTGCGGATACTTTTTCAAAACGATCGTCAACGCTTTCACAACATAAGCTAAATAGGTGAGTTTGATTGCTTCCTCTTCCGCAAACGATTTTATGCTTTGTCGATGCTGAACAAGCTTAGTAACATTCGCTTCATCAAAATGTGTTACATGCGGAATCGTCTTTTTCGAATGAACCATTGAACGTGCAATGAATTTGCGAATGTTTGAAAGCGGAATATATTCATCTTGTTCAGAATTAATCTTTGTTTCTTCCTTCTGATGTTTTTGCTGACTTTCCATCTCAAGCTGCTGATTTTCGCGCCTTTTGATCACGGCCTCAATATCTTCTTTTAATATTTTGCCGTTTGGGCCCGATGGAATTACCTCTTCAAGATTCACTTGATGTTCTCTTGCAAATTTGCGCACGGATGGAGCGGCCACTATGAATGAAGAATTTGTTTGCTTCTCTTTTTCCCGCTTCTTGTACTCGTTGCGAATATCTTCTTCCGTTACTTTCCCGTTTAAACCAGTCGGCTCCACAAGCCGCCAATCCACCCCTAGCTCTTTCGCTAATTTCTTCACTCGCGGCGTCGCCCTTTTCTCGACCTTTTGCTCCGTTGCTATTTGTTCTTCCGATCTTTCATTCGTTTCTTCTTGTTTTATGTCTGGCTGCCCGTCGCGTTCAGCTGTTTCAATTGTTGCAAGCACTTCGCCGACAGATGCTGTATCTCCTCTTTTTTTACGGATTTCCTTCACGATTCCGCTTGCAGGTGCATGCAGCTCCGATACCGCCTTTTCCGTTTGAACTTCAACAAGTATGTCATTTTGCTCCACCTCATCCCCTTCAGACACATGCCAAAATGCAATTAAGCTCTCATTATATTCTTCCGACAATTGCGGCAATTTAATTTCAATAATCATGTTGGCCTCCTGTGAAAGAAATGGTAGATTTATTCATTAACGAGTTTTATAGCTTCTTGATAAATTTTTTCTGCATTCGGTAAAACAAACTGTTCAAGCGGGCGGCTGAAAGGAATCGGCACATCTGGTACAGCCAATCGTTTGACCGGAGCTTCTAAGTCATACAAGCCTTCCTCTGCAGCTATGGCAGCAATCTCCGCCGTCATGCCGTATGATAAATAATCTTCATCTACTACAAGTAATCGATGAGTCTTTTTAATGGATTGCAGGATTGTTTCACGATCTAACGGGACAAGTGAACGCAAATCGATGACTTCTGCTTCAATTCCTTCTTGCTCCAGCTTTTTGGCAGCCTCCAGCGCATGATGAGTCGTCATTTGAATCCCTACAATTGTTATATCTTTCCCTTCCCTAACAACGTTTGCTTTTCCTAACGGCACCGTGTAGGCTTCTTCCGGAACATGACCGACTGATGCGTCTAATTGATCCATCCATCCTAAGCCTTGCAATGTTTTATGGAACATAAAGACTACTGGATTATCATCCCGAATGGCTGAAATCATCATCCCTTTTAAATCATATGGAGTGGATGGAGCCACCACTTTCATTCCCGGCAAATGCGCAAACGTTGCATACAAAGTTTGAGAGTGCTGAGCAGCATCACTGTACCCTCCGCCAACAGCGGTCATCAGTACGATCGGCAGCTTCACTCGACCGCCCGACATATAAGGGATTTTTGCCATATGGTTATAAATTTGATCCATGCAAACGCCAAAGAAATCGACAAACATCAATTCAACGATCGGCCGCATTCCTTCGGCTGCTGCGCCAATGGCCGCTCCAATAAATGCAGTTTCAGATATCGGGGTATCAATCACTCGATCTGATCCAAATTGTTGAAATAATCCTTCTGTCGATCCGAAGATTCCCCCGTAAACTCCGACATCCTCCCCCATGACAAACACGTTTGGATCCCGCTCCATCTCCAATTTAATCGCTTCCGCCATGGCTTTATTTCCCGTTAATAAGCGCGTTTTTGTTCCTTGCACAGCTTATAACCCCTTTCCTGTTTATTTACGAAACGTATAAGTCTTTTAAAGCATCTTCCGGATTCGGATAATTGCTGCTGCGTGCAAATTGATAAGCAGCGTCTACTTCCTGTTTTGCTTTATTTTCAATGATGTCAAGATCGTTTTCCGCTATGTTTTGTTCAGAGATTAATAGATTTCGAAGGCGGACGATCGGATCTTTATCCCGAAGAAGCGACACTTCATTTTTATCTCTATACAACTCCGGATCCCCTTGGAAATGTCCCAAGTAACGATATGTTTCAATTTCAATAATCGATGGACCTTCGCCTCGTCTGGCGCGTTCCACTGCTTCTTTTGATACTTCGTACATGCTGATCGGATCGTTGTCTTTGACGTAATATCCTTTAATGCCATATGCAGCTGCACGAACATCGTTAGATGCTACAGATGTCGATGCTGTTTTCGGAACAGAAATTCCGTACTGATTATTTTCAATCACCACAATAAGAGGTAAATTCCAAAGTGCTGCCATATTTAATGACTCATGGAAAGCTCCTTGATTGGCAGCTCCCTCTCCAATAAATGAAACCGCAACCCAGTCTTTCCCTTTTTTCTTAGCAGCTAAAGCTGCTCCAAGAGCGTGTGGGATTCCTGCTCCAACAATTCCTCCGCAGGAAAACTTGACATCCGGATCAAACAAATGCATATGTCCTCCCTTGCCTTTGCCAAGCCCGGTTTCTTTTCCGAAAATTTCAGCCGTCATTTTATTTAGGTCAACGCCTTTGGCGATGGCATGATGATGAGGCCTGTGCGGCGACGTAACCGTATCTTCTTTTTTCAAATGAACACATATGCCGACGGCTGCCGGTTCTTGCCCTGTTGCCAAATGCATCTCGCCAGGAACAGGACCCGCCCCAATATTGAAAACCGGATTTTTCCCTTCAGTATAAGCTTCTGCCATTTTGTCTTCGTAATAACGGATTTTGTACATGTTTTCATACATCCATAAAAGATCATTTTTAGAAATTGCCAATGTATTCTCTCCCTTCTACCAAAATAGAAAACGGTTTCAAATAGTTAAATGCAAAAATTGTGCCAAACTACATTTTTTGTGATTGATATATTTAGTTTCATTGAAAATGAATAAGATTTTTTATGCTACACAAAAAACGTCCCGTTTTGGGACGCTTTTTAGAGACACAATGATACAATTTGATACGAAATAAAACAAAATGATATTAATAAGGGATTTGAAATCTTTGCATTTGCCGATAAAAAGTGCTTCGTGATATCCCTAAATATTGCGCAGCTTTTGTGATGTTGCCGTTATATAGATGTAAAGCTTGCAAGATCGACTGCTTTTTCATTTCATCTCGATGAATAAACACCGTTTCCGATTTTGGCTTGGAGTCCGTTTTTATAATTTCCTCAGGCAAATCTTTAATAGTTAAAACAGGCTTCGTCAATTTGTTTAAAGTTCGTTCTACTATATTTTGCAATTCTCTAATGTTTCCCGGCCAATGATAATGTATTAACGCTTGAAAAAAATCCGGTTTGATTTCAGGAAAAGGCTTATTTAACTTTTCACAATTTTTTTCAATAAAATGATGAACAAGGAGCGGTATGTCTTCTTTTCTTTCTCGCAATGACGGCAAAGTGATCGGCATGACATTAAGCCGGAAAAACAAATCCTCCCGAAAGCTGCCTTTTTCGACCTCTTCCCGAAGATTTTTGTTCGTCGCTGCGATGATGCGAACATCAACAGGCAAAACTTTATGCCCGCCGATTCGCACCACTTCCTTTTCTTGTATGACTCGTAAAAGCAATACTTGCATTTCCAAAGACATTTCTCCAATCTCATCTAAAAAAAGCGTACCGCCATCGGCAAGCTCAAATTTTCCTGCACTTCCCCCTTTTTTCGCTCCGGTAAAAGCACCGTCCGCATAACCAAACAGTTCGCTTCCTAATAAATCTCGAGGAATTCCGCCGCAATTGATGGCTATAAAAGGCTTATGCTTTCTGTCACTTTCATTATGGATCGCTTGTGCAAACATTTCTTTTCCCGTACCGCTTTCTCCTAAAATTAATACATTTGAGTCCGTTTTTGCTGCTAGCTTCGCTTCGTTTACTTTTTGGAGAAACTGGGGATGCTTCCCGATCATATCAGAAAAAGTGATTTTCGCCTGATTGCCTGATAAATGATTAATAAATTGTCTTATCTTTTGAATCTCTTTTATAATCATCATTGAACCGATCCATTGGCTGTCTTTATAAATGGGGAGTTTATCAACTAGAACATGAAAAACTTTGTTTGACTGTTTTATTTTTAAGTGCAGTTCATGATTTTGAAGATGTCGAGGGCGATTGGAAATAATCGATTTGTTGCTAAAAACTTCGCTGATCTTTTTCCCTTCCAGGCAAGAATGATTCAATTGAAGCAGCTTTTTTAATTGATCATTCACTTTAATAATGAGCCCTTCCGTATCGAAAATGAGGATGCTCTCTTTCATATTATTGGTAGTCGCTTCAAGAAATCTTTGCATCATAATGTTTTTTTCTGTCTTTTCAATCAGCTCCAGCTGGTACTCAATCGCTTTCACTGCTGACACTACCATTCCTAAAGTATGTGGATGCACTTTTTCATATGGGCCTGAAACATTTAATACGCCGATTATCTTTCCTTTTGAATCGTGAATGGGCGCAGCCGAGCATGTCCATGCCTGGCAAATTTCCGAATAATGCTCCTCAGCATATATTTGTACAGGTTGATTGATCACAATCGAAGTGCCGATTGCATTCGTTCCCATTGCTTGTTCACTCCAATCAGCACCTTCCACAAATTGTATATCAGCTGCCATCTTTAACGTATCAGCGTCGCCAATTGATTTTAACAACTGTCCCTTTTCGTTGCAAAGAATCACTAAAAAACCCGAGCCCTTTACGATTGAATACAATCCTTCCATAAACGGAACCGAACATTCAATTAAAGGCTTGTAATGGTCTATTTCGATTTTTTTCATTTGACCATATCGTTGAAAAGGATCAACATTCATTTCTTTGGAACGAATCCATGAATCCTTTACAATGGGAGATAATTTTTCGTCGAGCTTATTTTCAAAAATAAAGCGCTTCCAACATTGTTTGACATACTCTCTTTTCTTCATCATAAAACACCTCCTTCAATTGTTGATTGAAGCTTTTCGTCCAATCACATCACATGCCAGCTTACAATGTTTATCGAATTTTTCTAATATTCTCCTATATTGTAGCATTACAAAAAAGCTGTGAGAACTAGCGATCCACTGAATGAAGCTCCTTTTATTTTTGAAACTTTTTAAACCAAAAATGCTGGAAACCCCTTTTACTTTTTCAATCATGAGAAATTGGGGCGCCCTTCTTTTGATATCCCGAAAATACAGAAATTTACAGTTGCCGATCGTACTGGACGCATCGACAAAATTGGTCATAAAAAAACCGATTCCAAAAGATTGGAATCAGTCTTTCTTGCTGCTGCACGGAAGGCCAAATCATTCTCTTTTTTCCGTTATGCATATGTTTGGAAATTGTATTACCAGTTATTAACTTGATCGAATGGTGATTTGGCAAAGCCCTGTTCTTTCTAAATGAAACGGCTTCATGGCATTTAAACGGTAATTCTTAATGTTTAAAATCAGTGATTTTTTAGTATGCTTCAAAAAAAGACGAAACGACGTTCCAACGATCACTTTGAAAAATGCCGCCGGTTCTTCTGCATATGTAAGCAGAACTCCCTATTGTGAACAAATATTGATCAGTATGATGATGTTTTTCAAACGTCTTCCTTCATTACATAACAACTGAATTGAGCTGATAAAAAATATATACAATGTAGGAATGTGGGCAGCTATAAAAGAATAAAGGTTTTTGGCAATGGGAAAGAAGTATAATATATTGAAATAATAAAATACTCTATATTCTGGGAGGATAACATAAAGTTATAACGGGGGAACGTGAATCGTATTAAAACGATCATAAAAATTATTGTGAAAAAATTATCATCGGAGCTGTCCTATTCATTTATATTATGTTTTCTTTCTCCTTTTCTTTCGTTAATTGTTTTAATTTGTTGGACAGCTCCATAAACCAATTTTCATCTTTTGTTAACAAGGCTAAATCAATTAATGCTTTAATCTGCTCTTCATTTTCTATTGGAGATACGGGCAATTTTTTTACCCAATGATTTAATGTTTCAACTGTTTTACCAACGACGATTTCATTGTCGCAAGCCATAACTTTTACTCTTATAATCTTTTGTGATGAATCTATCGTTTCAACATAACCGTAAATAAATTCGCCGCTTTTTGTTTTTCCTTTTACCCAATCCCCTACTTTCACTGGCAACTGATTGATTCCTTCCATTTTATACACCACCACTTGCAGTATTATAGAGATCTGTTTTGAAATACTAAATATCTATGTTGTTAACAGAAATTATTACATGATAATAAAGGGAACGCAAACAATTTAACTTTGAGAATTATATCTTTTTTTATATGAATCATTTACGAAAGAAATATTTAATTACTCAACTTTCGCACACAGATATTGTCAGACATCCCTTGATGTAATTAGGTAAAGACGCAATCCATTCTTGTACTTTACTTTTAAATAATTCCATGTTCAAACAAACATTAGCTTCTGCTAATGTTTGGAAGATCGCTAATAATTGATTCAACGCACTCTCTAGAAGGCCGGTGAATTAATGGGGCATGGACTTCCCTCATGTCGAATTTTGGAGGCCATTCTCCCCGCCATTTGGCGCCAAAGGACGGAATTTGGAGCAGGAAGTCCTGCTCCAAATTCCGTTTTTGCGCACGCCAAAGAGCCGGTCCCCCTCGTTTTTTTCGAAACCGGCACAATCGCTTCAGATTTTGCACGACGGCGGTCAACAGCGCCTGTTCTTCCATGGCGTAAAGACCCCGGCTTCGGGGCCCGGTCCAGCCCATGACATTCCTTCCCTACGGCGAACACATGCTCACAACGCGTGCGAAGGGCTTGAATGGATCGATAGCCGCCCTGTTGCTGAATGAGCCTCGCTTGATTGCAAATCTGAACGTCTCGGACTTTCGCCCGGCGCTTTGCTTCCTGAGCGGGATTCTTCGCCCGGCGCTTCCAGGTTGGAATCTCCTCCATCTCCTTGCGGCGCAGCGACACGAGCGGTGTGATGCCTTGAACGAAGAGCGCTTCCAGATACTCGGTAGTGCCATACGCTTTGTCCGCGGACAAGGTCCGAATCGTGATCGACGGATGGCGAAACCGAATCGAGGCCAGCTGCTCCAAACTCGTCTCCCGCTCCGCCGTTCCGGTGGCCACGCCGCTTTTCGAGATAAAATGACGCGCGACTGGACATCGATGACGTCGTGCACCAGATACCGAGGATACGCTTCCTGTCCTTTGCCTTTCTTGTACAACCGGGCATCCGGATCCGTCACGTTTCGATGGGTTTGGTTGGAAAACTTGATTCCACGGAAGTTTCCCCGTTCTTCGGCATGGACGCGTTCCCCTGATTTTGGAGACGGAGAAGGCGGGTCGTCATCGGGATCCCGGTCCGCATCCGGGGACTCGGTCTGTTCATCTTCCCGGGCGGTGCGGGCCAGGTAGTCTTCCAACGTCTCCACCGGAGCGAGCTTGACCTCCCGCAAGCTGTGGATCGAAGCATTCGCCCGCACTTGAGTGCCGTCAGCCGCCGCATGCACATCCGGCGAGACCAGCCCCGCCGCGATGCATTGATCCACCACGTAGGTCATCAGCCGGTCAAAGATTCCATGTTGGCGCCAGCGTTTCCGCGTTTTGACGAGCGTTGTTCGATCCGGAAGCGCAGGATGATAAGGATCCGGATGAAGCACGGATTCAAAGTCGAGACCGCAAAACCACAAGTATCCGGCATGCATGGGGAGGATCTCATACAACTCCCGCTCGGAGTGATCAAACAAATACGAGAGCAGCATCAGGCGAAGCAGCCGTTCCGGATCCGCCGCCGGGCGAACCGTTTTTTCCGTGTACAGGGGAGCCACCCAATCGTGAATGACGGAAAAGTCAACTGCTTCGTTGATTTGGCGCAGGATAAGGTGTGCGGGAACCAGGTCCTCCATGTCGATGACTTGAAACAGCCGAGGCTGAGTCGAAGGGTTTTTGGGGGCTTTCATCATCCATTCACGCTCCATTCCAACGATTTTTCTTCCTTTTTCGACACAAGCCACCTAAATCCCTGCCTCGGGGTGTACTTTTTCACCGGCCTTCTAAATAAAATAATGGTATGATTGACGGAGACGGATAGAAACAACAATCTGTTCTTGGAGAGTGGTACTATGGAAGAACGAGATTGGGAACTTTTGCAAACCTTATTTAAATATAAAAACATCACGAAAGCCGCCCAAGAGCTGTTTATTTCCCAGCCAACGATTTCGAAGCGGCTTCGCGAGATTGAGCAGCATTTTGGCGTGACCATCGTGCAAAGGGGGAGAAGAGGAGTGCAATTTACCCCTGAAGGAGAGTATTTGGCGAAGAGCGCAGAACAAATGTTGCGTCATTTGCGCAAGATTAGAGAACATGTCAAGGATATGAATACAGCTGTCGTAGAGGGAACGCTGCGGCTAGGCGTTTCGAATTACTTTGCCAAGTATCAGCTTCCGCGAGTATTAAAACGTTTTAAAGATGAACATCCGCATGTTGAATTCCAAGTGCAAACAGGTTGGAGCCGGGAAGTGTTTCAATGGGTGTACAATCAGGATGTACATATTGGATTTGTTCGGGGAGACTATCAATGGGCGGGCAAAAAGCATCTCTTATTTGAAGAAACGCTTTGCGTTGCTTATAGGGAAGAATTCGACCTTGGCGATCTTCCTCGCTTGCCAAGAATTGACTATCGCACGGAGTCTTTATTTAAAGGCATCATTGATAACTGGTGGGCTGAACATTTCGAACAGCCCCCGTACGTTGGGATGACGGTCGACCGAGTGGATACTTGCAAGGAAATGGTGATTCATGGTCTTGGATATGCGATCGTCCCCCGCCGGATCCTTCATGATGCGCCGCACTTGTACAAGCTCGATCTCACAGGTCGGGAAGGAACGCCGATCCTCCGGAAAACGTGGATGATTTATCATGAAGAAGTGTTGGCACTCAAAATCGCTAAGCTGTTTGTGGATTTAGTGGAACATTTGGACGACTGGTGAAACACGTTCACCTTTGCGCAGTGCAGTCCTTTTGAATATGGGAAAGTGGGAAGGCCCTTGCTAGGGCGTTTTTTCTTAACTTCATCGTCTCCCCGTCATCATTGCTCCTTTACGGCCGCACTATGGGAAAACCGTTAGTGCGGTTGGCCCCCGCCACGGTGTTTTGCGTTGAGATATCCTCCACGTGACGAACCTTCTCTGTGACCGTGTGTGGTCTCTTGTTGTTAGGTATTCCATTTCATCATGGTTAACCATCAAAAAACGATATTTTTATTATAGATTATCCCAGCTTATAATCGAATTGAAAGTTGCATGAATGGAATGAAAGGGGAGGGAAACCGTTGATCGCAGAACATGATATTTTTCGAACGCGTTCCTTTTTTACGGTCAATGGCAAGAGGTATACCTATTATCGTCTGATGGGTCTGGAAGAATTAGGGGTTGGGAAAGTTTCTCGGCTTCCTTATTCGATTAAAGTTTTATTGGAATCGGTGCTCCGCCAATACGATGGGGTGGCAATCAAAAAAGAACATATTGAGAATTTGGCAAAATGGGGAACCGACGAGTGGAAAAGAGAGATTGATGTTCCTTTTAAGCCTGCGCGAATCGTTTTGCAGGATTTTACGGGTGTTCCGGTTGTTGTTGATCTCGCGTCTTTGCGCCAAGCCATGGCGGATATGGGCGGAAGCCCGGAGATGATCAACCCGGAAATCCCTGTTGACCTTGTCATCGATCATGCCGAACAAGTAGAGAAGTTCGGAACGCCGGATGCATTGAAATATAATGTCGAACGAGGATTTGAGCTCAACTATGAGCGGTACAAATTTTTTAAATGGGCGTCCAACTCTTTCAAGAAGTTTCGCGTCGTGCCGCCTTCGACCGCTATCATTCATCAAGCCAATGTAGAATATCTTGCTTCGGTTGTACAGTCAACGGAAGAAAATGGCGAATATCTCGCCTTCCCTGATACTTGTTTTGGAGCCGACTCACATACACCAATGGTGAATGGGATCGGGGTCGTTGGATGGGGAGTCGGAGGCATTGAGGCAGAAGCGGCGATGCTCGGGCAACCTTCGTACTTTCCAGCCCCAGAGGTAATTGGGATTCGTCTAAAAGGCAAATTGCCTGCTGGCGCAACCGGGACAGATCTTGCTCTTTATGTTACACATCTGCTTCGCAAGAAACACGTTGTCGGAAAATTTGTGGAATTCTTCGGGGAAGGGGTCACAAATTTATCTGTGGCCGATCGGGCGACGGTCGCCAATATGTCGCCAGAAAATGGAGCAACCATCTCCTTCTTCCCTGTAGATCAGGAAACATTGAACTTTTTGCGTCTAACCGGACGAACGGAGGAACAAGTACAGCTTGTAGAGGCTTATTGCAAGGCGAATGGGCTGTTTTTTACACCGGATGCTGAGGAGCCGATGTATACGGAAGTGATCGAATTGGATCTTTCTACCATTGAATCGTATGTCGCTGGTCCGAAGCGTCCACAGGACTTGATCCGATTATCTGAGGTGAAAGAGGCTTTTCGAAAGTCCTTAACGAACACATTGGGGAATCACGGATATGGCCTCAGCGAAGAGGAGATAGACAAACAATGTTCTGTCGCCTTCCACGACGGCCAAACGTATCCGTTAAAAACAGGCTCCATTGTGCTTGCGGCCATTACGAGCTGCACAAACACTTCCAATCCGTATGTCATGATTGGCGCTGGTCTGTTGGCAAAAAAGGCCGTAGAAAGAGGGCTATCCGTTCCGCCGTTTGTCAAAACGAGCCTTGCTCCTGGATCGAAGGTCGTTACCCAATATTTGCGGAAGGCCGGGCTGCTTCCTTATCTCGAAAAACTCGGATTCTATCTTGTCGGCTATGGCTGTACAACATGTGTAGGGAATTCAGGCCCTCTTCCTGACGAAGTGGCGGAGGCGATCACGCAGAACGATTTGATTGTTTGTGGAGTGTTATCCGGCAATCGCAATTTTGAAGGACGCATTCATCCGCTCATTAAAGCGAACTTTTTAGCTTCCCCTCCTCTCGTTGTTGCGTATGCTATTGCCGGAAGTGTGGACATCAATCTTCAAAACGAGCCTCTCGGAACAGACAAAGAGGGAATGGCTGTTTACTTGCAAGACATA
This sequence comes from Aeribacillus sp. FSL M8-0235, assembly GCF_038000355.1. Taxonomy (NCBI): domain Bacteria; kingdom Bacillati; phylum Bacillota; class Bacilli; order Caryophanales; family Bacillaceae; genus Aeribacillus; species Aeribacillus sp. FSL M8-0235. The sequence goes on from NZ_JBBOBW010000001.1 coordinate 3,688,311, forward strand.
TGGCCAACCCATTCGGAAATCGAAAAGGTAATAGCTGAAACCATTACAGTAGATTTATATGAACAGCAAAACAAAAGCATGTTCAGCGGGAATGAAGCATGGAATCAATTGCAGGCGGGCAAAGGATTGCTTTATGAATGGGAGGAAGATTCGACATTTCTTCGCAACCCGCCCTTTTTCCAAAATATGTCCAAAGAGGCTAGGCCAATCGAATCGCTGAACGGGTTGCGGGTGCTTGTCAAACTTGGTGATTCCGTTACGACCGATCACATCTCTCCGGCTGGGGGGACGATTCCGCCTAATAGTGTGGCAGGAAAATACTTGTTGTCGCAAGGGGTAAAGCCGGGGGATTTAAGCTCCTATGGCTCCCGCCGCGGCAATCATGAAGTAATGATGCGCGGTGCCTTTTCCAATATCCGTTTGAGAAACGAAGTAGCGCCGGGAACAGAGGGCGGCGTAACAACATATTTCCCAACCGGGGAAGTCATGTCCATTTACGATGCGGCTATGAAATATCAACAAGATGGAACGGGATTATTGGTGATCGCCGGGATGGATTACGGCATGGGCAGTTCCCGGGACTGGGCGGCGAAAGCGACTGCGCTGCTTGGCGTCAAAGCGGTTTTGGCGCAGAGCTTCGAGCGCATCCACCGCAGCAACTTGGCATTGATGGGTGTGCTTCCTCTTCAATTCCAAGAGGGAGAAAATGCTGATACCCTTGGCTTAACTGGGCGCGAACGATATGATATCCATATTGACAATCACATCCGCCCCCGCCAACTTGTAACGGTGATCGCCACTGATGAATACGGCTGCCGGAAGGTGTTTGACGTGATCGTCCGTTTCGACAGCGAGATAGAGATTGATTATTACCGCCATGGTGGTGTATTGCCAATGGTTCTTCGTAAGAAAGTGAACTACTCCCCCTTAGCTTGAAGCGGGAGCCGATCCGTTTGTGAAAAGAAAAGGCTGAAAGGCTGACATCGGCTGTTGCACTGTTTCAGGAAGCATCGTGCCGGTGGGGCGGGGAAGGCAGGCCGCTATTTAGGATGCCGCCTCCGCGCCTTTCAGTCGCATAAAGTTGGAAGGAGAGAACGAAGTGAAGCAGTGGGGAAAACAAATCAAAATCCCTGCCGTTTATATGCGAGGCGGAACGAGTAAGGGAATTTTTTTTCTGAAAGAAGATTTGCCCTCTGATCCGTCGAAACGTGACAAACTATTGTTGCGTGTGATGGGAAGTCCGGATCCGTATGGGCAGCAAATCGATGGCATGGGTGCGGCGACGTCAAGCACGAGCAAGGTGGTCATCATCAGCAAAAGCAACCGGCCCGGATGTGATGTTGATTATTTATTCGGCCAAGTAGCCATAGGGCAGCCACTCATTGATTGGAGTGGGAACTGCGGGAATCTTACAGCGGCGGTTGGTCCTTTTGCGATTGATCACGGGCTCGTCGATGCTCCTAAGGATGGGGTGGCCACTGTCCATATTTGGCAGGAGAACATTGGAAAGGAAATCATCGCCCATGTCCCGATGAAGGATGGAGAAGTGCAAGAGCTTGGCGATTTCGTGCTAGACGGAGTAGCCTTTCCAGCGTCGGAAATCAAGCTGGAATTCCTTGATCCTGGCGGGGAGGGAGGGGTTCTGCCAACCGGAAATCCCATCGACATCCTTCACGTTCCGGGAATAGGAGAAGTGGAGGCAACTCTAATCAATGCCGGAAATCCTTCTGTCTTTATTTCTGCATCGTCAATGGGATTAACGGGAACAGAATTGCAACAAGATATTAACGGCAATCCGGATTTGTTGGCGCGGTTGGAATGGATCCGCGCTCACGGGGCTGTCGCTATGGGGGTGGCAGACGACATCGAGTACGCCATGGCGAAACGCCAGCATACACCGAAAATTGCCTTTTTGGCTGAGCCAGCAAGCTATACTGCATCGAGCGGCAAAGTGGTGCGCCGGGAAGAGATTGACCTGTTGGCGCGCATTTTGTCGATGGGGAAACTGCATCATGCCATGACAGGCACAGGTGCGGTGGCGATGGCTGCGGCGGCGGCGATCCCGGGAACGATCGTGAGCAACATTTTAGGACGCACAGTATCCGAGATTCGCATCGGGCATCCGTCGGGCATTGTAAGAGTAGGAGCTGCAGTCGAACGACATCATCATAGTTGGATGGTAAAAAAAGTGGTGATGAGCCGCAGTGCCCGGCGATTGATGGAAGGGTTTGTCCTTGTACCTAATATCATCGATTAATCACCCAGTTTTATGTTTTGGGCCTCTTTCTCCTTTTTGGCTGCAGGTATGGCCGAGAAAGAGGCCTGTATTCGGTAAGTTGCTGATCTTCTTATAGTTCATCATGAAAAACATGGCATCTTTGAATGATTGAATGTATTCCACTTTGCCCTGGCCATCCTCGTTGTCTGTCATACATTCGAAATTCGAATACCGCGTCATGAACGAAAACTATTTCTTCTACCATGCTACTTTTCGCTAAGATGGAAGTAATAAAAGAAAACGTCCATGGGCGTTGTTTTTGGTTCAGATGGGTCGCCAGCTCTGGTAAACGCTTTCCTGTGACGTTTTGCTTGCCATTTTTGCTCATGGATCAATCCTGTTTCGCAGCAGGTTGAAAAGGAAGGGGGGGATAACACTAAGGATACGTGTTGATCAATTTTTATGCCATTTTCGGAAAACGATTTCAATGACAATTGGAGGAGGCTGAATATGAATGAATGATACGGGCGCTGTGTTGGAAAAGCAAACGATGCGCAAGGTGACAATGCGGATCATTCCTTTTACATTTTTGTTGTACATTATTTCCTACTTGGATCGGGCAAATATCGGGTATGCTGCTTTACAAATGAATAAGGATTTAGCCCTTTCAGCTGAAGTGTTTGGAATTGTCTCCGGTATTTTTTTTATTGGTTATTTCCTTTTCGAAGTGCCAAGTAATATATTGATGATGAAGTTTGGCGCCCGAGTATGGATTGCAAGAATTCTTATTACTTGGGGGATCGTCTCGGTATTGACAGGATTTGCTCAAAATGAGGTTCATCTATACATCTTAAGATTTTTGCTTGGAGTAGCGGAGGCAGGATTTTTCCCTGGGATTATTTTATATTTCACCTATTGGTTTCGATCGAAAGAGCAGGCTACCACCGTAGCGTTATTTACTGCTGCTATCCCCGTTTCGTATATTATTGGCGCACCGCTGAGTACTTGGATTATGGATCATATTCAATGGTGGGGAATTCAAGGCTGGAGATGGATGCTTATTTTGGAAGGGGCCCCCGCAGTGATCATGGGAATTGTCACTTATTTCTATTTGACTGAACGCCCCGAGAATGCCAAATGGCTGACGGACGAGGAAAAGAGCTGGCTCATATCTTCATTAAAAGAAGAGAGAGAGTCAAGGAAGAATGTAAAGCATCTCAGCACCTTAAAAGCCCTGGCAGATCCGAAAGTGTTGTTTCTCTCTGTCATTTATTTCGTTTATCAGACAGGGAGCCTTGGTGTGGGATATTGGATGCCGCAGATTATTAAAGGGTTTTCTGGCAAATTGACTAATACGGAAGTTGGCTTAATTGGAATGATTCCTTACATTATCGCTACGATCGGCATGATTGTTTGGTCGCGTCGTTCGGATCGTACGGGAGAAAGACAACTGCATTCGGCGATTCCGCTTCTAGTGGCCGGACTCGGGTTGGTGAGCGCAGGGATCACGAAAAATCCTTATTTCGCCCTTCTATTCATATCGATTTCTTTGGCCGGTATGTATAGTTTTAAATCTCCGTTTTGGGCTTTGCCTTCGTTATTTTTAACGCAGTCGAGCGCTGCTGTCGCTATTGCCGCGATTAACTCCGTCGGAAACCTAGGGGGATTTGTCGGACCGTATGCGATTGGTGCCTTGAAAGATGCTACAGGGAGCACGGAAGCAGGTTTGGTATTTTTAAGTGTGCTCTTATTTATCTCATTTATCATGGTTTTGTTGATGCGCCTTGAAAAAAGGCAAGGTTTTTCTAAACATCAGGCTTCACAATCCAATCAGCTAAAAGGGGAAGTGGTGAAATGAATATAATCAGTCAGTTTGAAATGATACCGACCACCTGTATTTCTGATGTGATGCAAGGTCTCAATAATCTTGATTCGCAGATCAAGCCTTTGAAGGAAAATGATCGCGTGGCAGGAAGAGCGTTTACAGTGAAAATGCCCGTAGGGGACAATCTTGTTTTCTTGAAGGCGCTGAAGGAAGCGCCGCCGGGAAGTGTCCTTGTGGTAGACGCCAAAGGGGACACCTATCGGGCCATCGCAGGAGATTTTTTAGTTGGCGTAGCACAAATGTTAGGAATAAAAGGGATTGTTGCCCACGGGGTGATACGGGACATTGAGGGGATTAGAAAATTGAATATTCCTGTTTTCTGCCTCGGAACGACTGTGGCAGCTAGTGGAAAGGCTGGTATGGGGGAAATCAATGTCCCTGTCTCTTGCGGTGGGGTGACGGTGCATCCGGGTGATATGATCGTCGGTGATGCTGATGGAGTTGTTGTTGTACCACAAATGCGGGAACAGGAAATTTTACAAAAGGCATTAGAAAAACTGCAAATGGATCTCGACAGAGCAAAACGGGTATCCAGCAGGGAGGAAGCGCTTCGGTATTTGGAAAATGTCTTGAATAAATAAAAATCGAGTAGGAGGGAGCGATTAACTCCCGTCCTCTCACACCACCGTACGTACGGTTCCGTATACGGCGGTTCAATTAAGATAATTGACGCAAGTCTTTATAACTTCCGTGAATAGCTGTTCTCTTTATGCCAGTGGTCACTCCACCCTCCAAGAGATCTCCCACGGGATTCACCGCTTCCTCCCTCAAGTGAGGTACTACGTTTTCTGTGTTCATCATGACTCACTGAATGCCAAGGGCTATTCTCTCTTAATTGTTCGGTCCTTCTTAGTTGTTCTAGACCAACTAATACTATGACCTCTGCTGACTTCTGACTGTTCAGCTATCTATCACTAGATAGGTTACCAAGGTTACTTGGCGTGCCAGCCAGACCTCCCCGGGTAAGAGTGTAATCTTTCCTTCCATCCATCTGCTTCATTTACTCTGTATCACCTTCGGCAGAAAGGGCTTTGTTTTGTCTTGCAAACTCACCCAGTGATACCTAGCCTCATATGAAGTTCGTGTTCCTCAGACCGGAAGTTTGCCGCTCGCTTCCTTCAGATTCCGCGTCACCACGGACACCCTTGCGTTAAGCTAACTGCTACTTCTGCCTTCGCAGCTCGGGACTTTCACCCTATAGATTACACCCATGCCGGGCGCACAGGAACGGGGAACGGGGCAGATGCCGCCGTTCCTTTTATTATTTTTATCTTTATACTGTAGATGAACATTTTTCATTACAATAATTTCCATACTTTAAGAGACAAACAGAGTACCCCTTAGGAGAAATGGAGCTGTTTTTTGATCACATCAATGGGAATCTCTTGCTTCGCGGCGTCATAAATGAACTCGACGACGCTGTGGCCTTTCCGCGATCGAAGAAGCTCCAATCCAGCGGAAAGGGTTTGTCGGGATTCGGCGATGCTGTACACAGAGGTCAAGAGCACCACCGCCCAATACCGTTTCACCGCCCGAATGTGGCGAACGCGGTATCCATCCAGCTTCAGCTGGTCTTTCGCCTGCCGGAAAAAGTACTCGATCGTCCAACGCTCGGCATCGTAACGCAAGATGTCTTCGTCCCCGAGCTCCCGATCGGTGCTCAAGACAACATGGAGATGTTCCGGTGTCATCGGCTGATCCGCCTTCCAAGCCAGCAACACCACCGCGTCATCGAGGCCATGGATCGCCCCCTCATAGCGATACACGCGGTAACGCTCCTGCCCCACCGTGACGAGGCGGGTGTCTTTGGACTCGATATAGCGGGCAAACTGCTTGGCTTGGACTGCGACGCCTTTCGGGTAGAGAATCCGGTTCGTCTTGAGCATCGCGATGACATGGAATCCCTTTTTCAGACAGGCTTCGATGAGCGTTTGGGACGGATACCACGAATCCATGAGCACATACACCGGCTGAGTCAGCTTCCCCTTGATCGAGGAAAGCATCTCCATCGCCAGATCGATTTTGCTTCTTCCGGCCTTCTGGTCATACAAGCGGAACGCGAACGGAAACGCCTGCGTGAAGGTGTGCACCATCAGCCAAACGAGCGAATGCCCCCAGACCGATTGATGATCCTTGTGCGAGTAGTGCCAGTCGCACCCTTGCATGGCGTGCGTTCCCCGTGACGAAGGCTTCGTTTTTTGGCAAATCGTATCATCAATCGAAAGGAAAAGGGGCTGATTCTTCCGTTTGGTGAGGCGTTCGACCCGGTCAAGGATCCACGCTTGAAGCTTCTCAAGCAGCCTTTCCTCATCCCAAGGGCTTTTCGTGAAAAAGTGACGGAGCGTCGTTCGATGATTCGGATGAAAACTCCAGTGATGGACATCGTTCAACGTTCCCGAGAATCCCTTGGTGGTCAAGGCATCGACGATAGGAATGAGATGCTTGATGACCAGTTTCGAAAGTTGCAACATCAACCCCAACGTGAAGAAAAACTTGTCGATTTCTTGGTGATGTGCTCATCAATTCATGAGACATGAACCTCCTTGTGGGTAGTTGGTAGCACATCTATTCTAACCAAGGAGTCCGGTTCATGTCTCCTTTTTTGTTTGATTGTCAATTTATGTTAGCGAATTTGCTCATCTACAGTTATATTATTTTTATAAGGAATATATATCAAGCTGTTTGACTACATCAACAAAGGCGTTCACGACATTTAATGTTAAAGAGTCTTGATGGTACATCATCCATGTTTTTTGGGTGAGAGGGCGCCCTTTTTTATCTGTCAGGCAGATTTTATGAAGCCCTTTCACATTTTCCAAAAATAGTGAAGGCATAATCGCGTATCCTAATCCATTGGTCACCATTTCTTTGCATGTGTCCCCTTGATCGACGACCATAGCGATATACGGAAGATGTATATATCGCTCCGCCCACCAGTTATCCACTAACTGCCTATATAAGACGTCTGTTTTATAATCAATTCTTGGCAGTTGGGGGAGTTGTTCTAAATCTACCTCTTGCTTAGAGGCAACACAGATGTTTTCCTCAAACAGCAAGTGTTTTTGATCAGGCCAGTTGTATTCCCCACGAATAAAAGCCACATGGACTTCCTGGCTATATAATAAAGCAAAAATATCTCGACTGTAGCCGGTTTTCACTTGGAATTCGACTTGAGGGTACTGATCTTTAAAATATTTGAGCAGAGCAGGGAGTTTGTATTTGCTAATGAAGTTCGATACACCAAGGCGCAACGTTCCCGCTACTTGATGATGGAAATTCTTTAAATTTTCTTTTATCACGCGAAGACGATGCAACATATCTTCAGCGCACTTGGCGAGGTATTCTCCTTCCGGCGTAAATTGCACTCCTTTGAATCCGCGATTCACAATTTTGACTTCCAACTCTTTTTCAATTTGTTGCAGGCGTTTTGTTAGTGTTGGTTGCGAAATAAATAGTCGTTGGGCGGTTTTCGTAATACTTTTCTCCTTATAAAGGGTATGCAAAATCATCCAATCGCGGTCTTCCATAATGATTACTCACCTCTATATCCATTCCTTGTTGTTATTTTAATCTACCTGCTATCTTTCTTTTTGGCAAGACCGTGGCGCCCAAAATGCACCAAGAGCGTTGCACATATAAAATTTTCATACCTGCTCATAACAAATTGATATTTCTTTCGCTTTTCAGTTTTGTAATAAAATGAAATCAACCAAAGAGAAAGGGGGGCTATCGGTAATGGAAGACAAAGTGCTCAAAAGCATACGGAGAACGAAATCTCATTTTTCTTTACGTGGAAAAACCTACTCTTTCTATCGCATCAACACGCTCGAAGAGGATGGAGCCGGAAACGTTTCCCGACTGCCTTATTCCATCAAAGTGTTGTTGGAAGCGGCTGTACGTGAATTTGATGGTTCCGCGATCACTGCAGAGCATATCGCCATGTTAGCGAATTGGGGAAAAAAGCGCGAGACAACCCGGGAAGTGCCTTTTAAGCCGTCTAGGATTCTTATGCATGATACGACCGGACTACCAGCATTAGTGGATTTAGCAGCCATGCGCGACACAATGGCACAGATGGGAGGAGATGTTCGTAAAATCAACCCTCTTATTCCTGTGGACCTTGTCGTAGATCATTCGGTGACAGTTGATTATTTTGGAAAGCCGGACGCCGTCAACTTAAATGAACAACTCAACTTCAACCGAAATATGGAACGCTTTCGCTTTTTGCGTTGGGCGCAAAAAGCCTTCGCTAATTTTCGCGTTGTTCCACCCTCGAGCGGCATTATGCATCAAGTGAATATGGAGTTTCTATCATCGGTTATTTCCTTAAAAAAGAATGGCAATGAAACGGTAATTTTTCCAGACTCGCTGATTGGAACCGATTCCCATACAACGATGGTTAACGCATTGGGAATTGTAGCGTGGGGAGTAGGCGGAATCGAAGCAGAGGCGGCTATATTAGGGCAGCCTGTGTACTTCGTCATGCCAGAAGTCGTTGGCCTGAAACTCACGGGTTCACTTTCTGAGGGAGTGACAGCGACCGATTTGGCTTTGACCATTACCAATCTTCTTCGGCAAAAAGGGGTTGTTGGTAAGTTTGTGGAATTTTTCGGTTCAGGAGTTCAAACGCTGAGTGTGGCTGATCGCGCGACCATTGCGAATATGGCGCCTGAGTATGGAGCCACGATGGGCTATTTCCCTTTCGACAGGGAAACGATAAACTACTTGCGGCTGATGGGTCACGATGAGGAACAAATAGACCTCGTGGAAACGTATTACCGAATCCAAGGCATGTATAAGCAAGAAGAAAGCCCGGAACCATGCTATTCCGAAATCATTGAACTGGATTTATCGACCGTTGTTCCCTGTCTGGCAGGGCCTAAGCGCCCGCAGGATCGCATTGAATTAGGACAGATGAAGAAACGTTACAAAGAGATGATTCAAGTCCCATTGCCGCAAGGCGGTTATGGACCCGCGGAGAAGGATTGGCAAAAATCAGTGGTCATTACGCATGAAGATGGGACACAGTCAGTTTTGCAAAACGGTTCGATTGTTTTAGCAGCAATCACAAGTTGTACGAATACATCCAATCCCACGTTATTGGTGGCGGCTGGACTTGTGGCCAGAAATGCCGTTAAGAAAGGACTTCGGACGCCGCCGTATGTGAAAACGTCTCTAAGCCCGGGCTCGCGGGTGGTCACAGATTACTTGCAGAGGGCAGGGTTGCTGTCCTACTTAGAAGAGTTAGGATTCTATATCGTAGCTTACGGGTGTGCGACATGTATTGGCAACTCGGGGCCGCTTCTCCCAGAGGTCAGTAAGGCCATCGACGATCACGAACTGACTGTAGCTAGTGTGTTGTCAGGAAACCGCAATTTTGAAGGGCGTATACATCCACAAGTGAAATTAAACTATTTGGCATCGCCTCCGCTTGTTGTTGCTTATGCCTTGGCGGGTACGGTCAATATCGATTTGACGACAGAACCGATCGGATATAATAAAAATCACCAACCGGTATATTTAAAAGAGCTTTGGCCGTCTTCAGCTGAAATCCAGCAAGTGTTGCAGCAATCACTTCAACCTGAATTGTTCCGTAAACGGTATGAGGTCGTATACGAAGCAAATGAGCAATGGAATCGTATTGATATTTCTGAAGGATTGCTGTATCAATGGGACGAACGTTCTTGTTACATCCGCAAACCTCCGTTCTTGGAACGCTTCCGTTGGGATGTAAAAGAAATGGGAGACATAAAAGAAGCTCGTGTCCTTGTGCTGTTAGGGGATGTCGTCACGACGGATCATCTCTCCCCCTCGGGGGTCATTCCCCCCAACAGTCCTGCTGGGCTGTATTTGCAAAGTTGCGGAGTAGAACCGAAAGATTTTAACTCCTATCCGTCGCGCAGAGGCAATCATCATGTCATGGTAAGGGGGGCGCTGGCCAATGTGCTGAATCTTATGGTTCCAGAAGCGGGGCGAGGGATGACAAAAAATTGGTTAACGGGAGAAATCATGTCTATTTATGATGCAGCGATGAAATATAAGGAAAAGGACATCCCGTTGCTGATTATAGCGGGCAAAGAATATGGCACAGGAAGCTCGAGGGATTGGGCGGCAAAAGGGACGTATCTTTTAGGAGTCAAAGCCGTCATTGCCGAGAGTTTTGAAAGAATCCACCGCAGCAATCTAGTTGGCATGGGAGTGTTGCCTTTGCAGTTTGTCGATGGCATAAACGCTTCCTCTCTCGGGATCACAGGAGCAGAAACGTTCAGAACGATCGGGTTGGACAAAGGAGTCAAACCAGGGCAAAAGATCAAGGTAGAGGGGATTCGGGAAGACGGAACCTGCTTTGAGTTTGACGTGATTGTCCGTCTTGATAACCCCATAGAAGTGGAATACTATCGCAATGGCGGGATTATGCAAACCGTCATGCGCCGACTTGCACAAGTCCATTCGGAAATTCGCTGAAAACCGCTCAGTAAAAAAGAGGCTAGTTTGATACATTTTTAGTGCGCCGGGGGTAAGGGGGCAGAAAAAACTATGGCAATCAAAAAAAATGAAAATAAAACAAATGCAAAACTAATTGCTTATGTTGGCTGTCGTACATCATGGCAACGCAATGCCCGTGGAAAAGGAATCAACGTTTACCGGGTTGATCCTGTGACGGGCGAGTGGATACATGTGCAGCTTGTTCCAGGGCTTGTCAATCCATCGTTTTTAGCTCTTGATGCTACCCAACGTTTCCTATATACGGTCCATGGCGATTGCAGCGAAGTGAGCGCGTTCCGAATTGACCAAGAGACAGGTGAACTGACATTCATTAATTATCAATCAACTGGCGGAAAAAACCCTGTTCATCTCGTTATTGATCCAACGAACCGATTTCTTATTGTCGCTAACTATATCTCTGGAACGTTGTCCGTCTTGCCTATTCATAGCGACGGTTCTTTAGGGGAGATTCGTCATTTGGTTCCCCTTCCCTATGCCCCTCAATTTAATGCAACGCATCTATATGAAAAACAGGGGATTTCTCATCCCCACCATACGGTATTTGATCCGACGGGGCGTTTCCTCGTTGTTCCCGATTTAGGGCTTAATCGGATCATTTTGTTTACACTGAATACCGAAACAGGCGAACTGACTTCAAGACATTTGCCTTTTGGAACAACGCAGGAAGGGGCCGGACCGCGGCACATCTCTTTCCATCCAGTCTTGCCGTATGCGTATGTTGTGAATGAGCTTGATTCTACTGTCACGGTATATGCGTTTGAAAAAGAAAATGGACGGCTAACGATGAAACAAACGATACCGACCGTTCCTAGCCATGTTAATGGAAATACGGCGGCAGAAATCGCTGTCTCACCGTGCGGGTGTTTCGTATACGCGTCAAACAGGGGGCATAATAGCATCGCCATTTTTGCGGTGGATCAACAAACAGGTGAACTTTCCCCTATTGGCTGGGAGTCTACCAAAGGTGCGACTCCCCGATTTTTCACGTTTGATCCATTCGGAACGTTCCTGTACGTTGCGAATGAGGACAGCGATACGATCGTGGCCTTTAAAGTGGATGGCAAAACCGGCGAACTACAGCCTACCGGCTGGATTTTGGAAACAGAAAGCCCGGTATGTATTGTTTTCTCTTCCTTAAGGTGAGGAGCAAATGTTCTTACGCGTATAAAGCAGGAAAGAAGCGCGAACCACAAAACGGTTCGCGCTTTTGTCATGGACATGGATCAAGCGGGGGAGATGCCTTACTCGTCGCTTCGCTGCTACGATCCAGAGCGGACTGTAAATTATCACTTTATTTCGGAACAAAAGAGCCATTTTTTTGCACATTCTTTCAGAAAGCCCTCTCCCCTTTTCTGAAGGAATGTGCTAAATTTTTTGTGAATTGTTTCGGACGAAGATTTCCATTCGTTTCAAGGAGAAGGGGGAGGAAGTGTGATCCAGTTTCACGACTTTGGCATTGACATTCAAACGTATACGGATCGTGGGAAGGGGAACGATTTTCCTGACGTGAGCCAATGCCCCCACTGTCCATCCCGTCGCGACCTCTCCAAAGCATTGCGGGTGTTGCCAAGTGAGTATATGGAGGGCTTCTCTTCGTATGTAAAATCAGAAAGATGAATCATTAAGGCTCTGGTGAGGTGATAGGCGTGATGATTAGTGAGATGAAAGAAGAAGATCTTGAAAGGGTAGTAGAGATAGTGGCTGCAAATAATCCAACACTTGCTGATTTGGCGCGGCGCGATATCTCAGAGGGGCATCGTAAAGAAACGGCTCGTTTTTTGTTGCAGAAGAGAACAGACATGTGGTGGGAGTAATGGGCTATGGGAAGGATCGGTGGGGTGTGCAAGACATTTATTGGGCAATATGGCTATTTGTAGATCCCATATGGCAACGACGAGGAATTGCCACTAAGTTATATGGTCATATTGAGGAAGAACTTCGGCGTTTGGGCTGTCGAAAGGTTTATCTCGATGTAGGGAACGAGTCAGAACACGAGGCGGCGATTGCCTTCCACAAAGCTAATGGTTTTGTTCTTGAAGGCTACCTACGGGACTATTGGAGCGATGGTGAGGATTTTCTGATTTTCGCAAAGCGTCTGTCTTAGCGAAAACATAGAAGGAGACATCGAGGGAGTTTATCAGGAATAGGAGTGCCTAATGGTATGGCTTACCTGAACCGCTATTACTGGTTTCTATGGGTTGCTCAGGCTGTCAGTTCTGTTGGTGACAGCATCGCAAGTTTATTCATGGGATGGATCGTATACAATATGATCGGTGTTTTCTGCAAAGAAAAAATACAGAGTTTCGCAACGAAAAGTGCAGAGAATTACAACTTGACATGGAGCCTCTGGGGGCGTGATGAAAAAGCCAGGAAGCCAGCAATATCAAGGGCTGGCTATGCCTAAAAAGGCTATCACGCCCCCCTCTCCATGTAAAGTTGGCCTAAGCCAAATTCTCTGCAGATCTCTGCATTTTTATTTTGCAATAAACAATGATCGGTTCACAAGTGGCTATGGGAAACCTCTATATTGCATTTGTGATCCCAGAGATAGTAGTTCGAATACTCGGTTCTCCTCTTGTTGATCGGGTTGACCGGAGATATTTGATGTTTTGTATGGACTTCGTGCGGTTTGTAGCCTTTGCTACCCTAACATCTATAGTTTTGTTAGAAGGCCGGTGAATTAATGGGGCATAGACTTCCCACATGTCGAATTTTGGAGGCCATTCTCCTCGCCATTTGGCGCCAAAGGATGGGAAGACGAGCAGGACTTCCTGCTCCCAATTCCGGTTTTGCGCACGCCAAAGAGCCGGTCCCCCCTCGTTTTTTTCGAAACCGGCACAATCGCTTCAGATTTTGCACGACGGCGGTCAACAGCGCCTGTTCTTCCATGGCGTAAAGGCCCCGGCTTCGGGCCCGGTCCAGCCCGTGACATTCCTTCCCTTCGGCGAACACATGCTCACAACGCGTGCGAAGGGCTTGAATGGATCGATAGCCGCCCTGTTGCTGAATGAGCCTCGCTTGATTGCGAATCTGAACGTCTCGGACTTTCGCCTGGCGCTTTGCTTCCTGAGCGGGATCCTTCGCCCGGCGCTTCCAGGTTGGAATCTCCTCCATCTCCTTGCGGCGCAACGGCACGAGCGGTGTGATGCCTTGAACGAAGAGCGCTTCCAGATACTCGGTGGTGCCATACGCTTTGTCCGCAGACAAGGTCCGAATCGTAATCGACGGGTGGCGAAACTGAATCGAAGCCAGCTGCTCCAAACTCGTCTCCCGTTCCGCCGTTCCAGTGGCGAGGCTGGCCCGTCTGGATAAAATCACGCGCGACTGGACATCGATGACGTCGTGCACCAGATACCGAGGATACGCTTCCTGTCCTTTGCTTTTCTTGTACAACCGGGCATCCGGATCCGTCACGTTTCGATGGGTTTGGTTGGAAAACCTGGTTACACGGAAGTTTCCTCGTTCTTCGGCATGGACGCGTTCCCCTGATTTTGGAGACGGAGAGGGTGGGTCGTCATCGGGATCCCGGTCCGCATCTGGGGACTCGGTCTGTTCATCTTCCCGGGCGGTGCGGGCCAGATAGTCTTCCAACGTCTCCACCGGAGCGAGCTTGATCTCCCGCAAGCTGTGGATCGAGGCATTCGCCCGCACTTGGGTGCCGTCAGCCGCCGCATGCACATCCGGCGAGACCAGCCCCGCCGCGATGCATTGATCCACCACGTAGGTCATCAGCCGGTCAAAGATTCCATGTTGGCGCCAGCGTTTCCGCGTTTTGACGAGCGTTGTTCGATCCGGAAGCGCAGGATGATGAGGATCCGGATGAAGCACGGATTCAAAGTCGAGACCGCAAAACCACAAGTATCCGGCATGCATGGGGAGGATCTCATACAACTCCCGCTCGGAGTGATCAAACAAATACGAGAGCAGCATCAGGCGAAGCAGCCGTTCCGGATCCGCCGCCGGGCGAACCGTTTTTTCCGTGTACAGGGGAGCCACCCAATCGTGAATGACGGAAAAGTCAACCGCTTCGTTGATTTGGCGCAGGATATGGTGTGCGGGAACCAGGTCCTCCATGTCGATGACTTGAAACAGCCGAGGCTGAGTCGAAGGGTTTTTGGGGGCTTTCATCATCCATTCACGCTCCATTCCAACGATTTTTCTTCCTTTTTCGACACAAGCCACCTAAATCCCTGACTCAGGGTGTACTTTTTCACCGGCCTTATAGAAAAACCCCCCTAAGGTAAAACAGATTTTTTATATTTTAATCTGTCTACCTTATGGGGAGCATATCATTATGAGACAGCCCTCCATTCCAAATTTTGTGCATGATCTTAATATACCGTCTCCTCTATAAATGTTGATATATCAACGGTTGTAGCCGTTTCAGGGGTGGCAAAAAAATGTTTTTCGACAAAGTTTCTAACATTATTTCTTAAATATGTGTATATCTTACATTGACTGGGTACGCTTTGCGGCCACTACTGGTTAAATTTGGTTGTAGTGGGGGAAGCGTATGGGATGCACCGTGGATCTCTGCATCGCTGATGATGACGAACCCTCCCATGTCTCTGGGCATCCTTGTGCCTACATTCCTTCGTTCGGTCTAGTCATCAGGCAGAGGCCGGCTAAGCTCCTTTAGGGACTCAAGGTCGAATGGATGATATCGCGCCAGCTTCTCCGTGTCATCCTTGTTGTCTAGGGAATCGTAAGGCATGCAGGCATCAAGCCGCCGTTTCGAGACAAAAGATGTCCTGCATCATTTGCTTCGCATCGAACGCTTGGTGCTTCGTACACACAGCGTGCAGTACCTTCAGTAATTTCCCACATAGCACCACAATGGATTGCTTCTTGCGCAACGGATGATCGGGCCGTGTCGTGTAATATTCATGTAACTGTCGAAACGCTTCGTTGTGGCGAATTATCGGCATCATCACGCGGAAGAGGAGGGCGCGCAACCGCCTTCTTCCACGCTTCGAGATCCGTTTTTGCCCTTTGTGTTGGCCGGAGGAGTTTTCCCGTAAGGTCAGTCCCGCAAGTTTCAATAATTGGCGCGGATCCTGATAGTGGGAAAAACTCCCGATCTCTGATAACAATTCTACGATGGTCGCATCGCCTAAGCCCGGAACGGTCTTCAACTATTCGTACTCGACCGATGTCTGTACGAGTTCAATCAGCTGTTCTGTCAATGCCTCGATCTCTTTTTCCAGCTGGCGATATCGGCGGACAAGTGTGGCGATTTCGATACGGGCCATCTGTTGTCCTTCCGTTACGCCAATGGAGTGTTGGGCCAGTTCCATCAACTTCTTCACTTTCGGCTTTTGTGGCGATTGTAATCCCTCGCTTTGCCGATAAAGGGTGAAAACCTCTTCGATCTCTTTCCCTGCTAAATCCGACGGAAACGGCGTCTGTTCCAGCGTAGCGAGCGCCATTTTCCCAAACGACGGAAAGACTTGCGTAAATTCCGGAAAATACCGATCGAGCCAGCGAATCATCTGATTTCGAACCGCCCCCTGCTCTTCCACGAGTTTGGATCGAAACGTCGCCCCTGTGCGCAGTTCGGCCTCCATCCCTTTCAGAATACGCGGATAGCTGAATCGGCCGTCTTTCACTAACCGGGCAATGACGAGTGCGTCTTTCGCATCATGTTTGGTTGGAAGATTGTCGTCTAGCTCTTTGGAGCGCTTCACGTGCATCGGGTTTGTCATCACGAGAGGAATGCCCTTCTCGTCAAGAAAGTAAGCGAGATTGAGCCAATAATGTCCCGTTGGCTCGATGCCAACGATCACTTCCGTTTTTTCAAATTCCTCCATCGCTTTCACGATACACTGGTACAACCATTCCAACCCTTCTCTGGATTGCGGAACGGGAAACGATTTTTTTAGCACTCTCCCTCGCTCATCCACAAAGCAGGCATAATGCTTCTTTTTTGCGATATCTATGCCAACAACGAGCGTTTGATCGGTGACTTGATTAATCTTCTTGTTTGAGATAGAATTCATGTATAGTCCTCCTTGGTATCCAAATTAGGGGTCAATTCATCCGATTGACACCCCCGAATCATACCAAGAGGGCTTTTTTTATTCAAGTCCCCGAAAAAACTTCTAACAGGAATGCTCCTTTAAAACTTGTATAAATTGTTCATATGATTTCGTTTTTAACAAATTCTGAACCATTGAGCTATTGTCAATTAATCTTACCAACAAACCGTACATGTCCTGCAAATTTTCCTTACTGTTCTTTTTCACACATAACATACAGACCAATTGAACAGGCTTATCCTTCCATTGAATTGGCTTATCTAGTGTGCATACAGCAATAAATGTTTGATTCGTTTTTGGAACGATAGGATGCGGAACAGCCACTAAATTCCCAAAAGATGTAGGTGCCACTTTTTCTCTTTCGAATATTGCTTCTAAAAAAGTATTATCTACTAAGCCTTTTTCAAGCAATGCAGTGTGGAAAAACGTTAAAACTTCTTCATACGAATGAAAATTCTTTCTTAAAAACATTAGATCTTTTCGAAAATAAGTATTAATTGGGGGCTGATTATCAATAATTAATTTTTCTATTTGTTTTAAATCACTTTCTCAACTTTCGCAGTCGAAAAACACTAGTAAACACTTGATATGACTGAAAGAATTCACAACATTATATCTAAAAATGAACAAAAAAACATCCCTTTTTGGTAAAATATAGTCACCACAACCATAACCAAAGAAAGGGATGTTTTCTGTGGCTTCTATTTTACCAAATTCTCAACAAAAAAACGAGACTGATTCATATATTTCACGGTTTTTCAAAGAAAATAAACTAGGTACATTGTTAAATAAGGCAAATATTAAAAAGGAAGATGGAATTTCCCCATTGTTACTTTTTCAGTTTATTTTCTCTCTCGTTTTACATGGCAAGAACCTATATCGGACGCTTGATTCCAACCGCATACAGGATGCACCCAAAAAAGATACTGTCTATCGCTTACTCAATAATCCAACATACAATTGGAGAAAATTCCTTACTCTGTTGAGCAAAAATGTGATTGTAACCAAATTGTTGCATTTAGTCTCAAATGATCGGGAGCGTGTCCTTATTTTTGATGACTCTTTATACAGCCGCGCACGTAGTAAGGCTGTCGAGCTTTTGTCACTTGTGCATGATCATACGACTGGCCAGTTTATCAGGGGGTTTCGTATGCTAACTCTTGGGTGGTCAGATGGGAATACTTTCATTCCACTAGCGTTTTCATTGCTTAGTTCCGCGAAAAAGAAAAATCGTTTTCAAGAAATCAATTCAGACATTGACAAGCGTACAGTCGGTTATAAGCGACGCAAGGAGGCACTGAAAAAGTCCACGGAAGCAATGTTCGATCTTTTAGATGAAGTAAATCCATTACAACTTTGTACTAAGACATTGCTTTTTGATAGTTGGTTTGCGTTTCCCAAGGTGATAAAACGTGTTGTTTCTGAATATCCCCTTCATGTTATTTGTATGCTCAAAAGTATGCACCGCGTATATTACACGTATCAAGGTGAGGAGTATACTCTGAATCAACTATATAAGAAAGTTCGAAAAAAACGTGGACGTGCTAAGATTCTTGCTTCCATTGTTGTAAGTCTAGGACCGGATGACAAAGGTAAGGATATACAAGCTCGGATAGTTTTTGTGCGTGACCGAAACCGATCAAAAAACTGGTTAGCCCTTCTATCAACTAATATTGAGCTTCCAGACGAAGAAGTTGTTCGACTTTATGGGAAACGTTGGGATATCGAGTGCTTTTTCAAAGTGACCAAATCCCACCTACGTTTAGCAAAAGAATTCCAATCCCGCAGTTATGATGCGATGGTAGCCCATACCACGATTGTTTTCGCACGTTATATCATGCTTGCTTTAAGTTCGCGGGAAGAAGAGGTTCCAAAAACGATAGGACAGCTCTTCTATTTGTGCTGCGATGAAATGGAGGACATCCGTTTTGCGCAAGCTCTTATACTGGTTTTGGATTTGTTGAAATCTACTCTTTCCAATGAACCAACTCTTTCAGAAGAAAAGGTCCAATCTATAGTTGATGAGCTATTTAATAATTTACCACATTTTCTAAAGAAGGCTTTTCTTAGTAACGAAGAAAAAAAGGCAAATGCGGCATAATCAACTTAGTCTGCATTCAAATATATCAAGGGTTTAGAGCAATTTTAAGGGTGCGAAAGTTGAGTTAACTAAATAATACTTCAAGTCCCGGCCTTCAAAAAGGTGGGGGGCTATTTGACGTTTACGTATAAAGAATCATTATTACACAATAAGTAAATATAGGGATTGGCAAGTGGTACATTTTTAATTGCCATTTGATACATTTCCTACTTGCCAAAAACACGAATCAAGACAAAATTAAAAGGCATGAGTCCGGTTCAATACCGAACTCATACCCAAATCATTGTCTAAATTTCCGTGTCTAACTTTTTTGGTTCAGTTCAGTTATAGTTACAGATAGATAGGCTCTCTTTTTCTGATATTCCATTACATTAATTTTCAATAATTTAGGAATGCGACAAACAGACACTTTTAACTTTTAATAAGAACAGTTTTAATTGATGTAAAGAATTCAATGGCAGCTCGTCCTTGTTCTCTTGAGTGTGAACTAGATTGCTTCATTCCTCCGAAAGGAGCCTGTAGCTCTACGCCTGCACTCTCTTCATTAATGCGAACTAATCCCGCTTCAATTTCATTTATGAATGATAGGGCGTTTCCTATATTTTGGGTAAAGATAGAGGCGCTAAGGCCAAATGGAGTATCATTTGCTAAATTTAATGCTTCTTCCAACGTATCCACCTTAATTAAAGCTAATACAGGCCCAAATATTTCTTCTCGAGCAATTGTCATATTAGGAGAGACATTTTCAAAGATAGTTGGTTGCACATAAAATCCATTTTTAAATTCCCCATCTTCTAAACGATTACCACCGTACAGTAAAGTGGCACCTTCCTCGATTCCTTTGTGTATGTAATACAGAACTGTTTCAAACTGTTTTTCGCTAGCACAAGGACCCATCCATGTATCATTATTTAATCCATTGCCTATTGTTATTTGTTTTATTCTCGATAATAGTTTTTCTTTGAATTCATCATATACATTACTATGAACGAACACTCGGCTTGTTGCTGTACATTTTTGTCCAGTGGAGCGCAGTCCTCCACTAACAGTTGCTTCCACAGCCTGGTCAAGATCAGCATCATCCAATACAATTACAGGGTTTTTGCCTCCCATTTCAAGCTGATATTTAGCTCCCCGTGCCACTGCTTTTTGAGCAATTGTTCTTCCAACTTCATTTGAACCAGTAAAGGTAATTGCATTAATATCTGGATGTTCGGCTATAGCATTTCCTACTACCGATCCTCTGCCGGTTACCATATTAACAACACCAGCTGGCAAACCAGCTTGATCTAAACATTCAACAATTTTAGCAGCAGTCACTGCTGTTTCTTGAGCCGGTTTGAATACAACCGTATTTCCATATATAATGGCAGGGGCAATTTTCCAAATAGGAATGGCTACAGGAAAATTCCATGGAGTGATAACCCCGACAACACCAAGTGGTACACGGGTTGTAAACATAAGCGCTTCGCTGTCTGAAGAAGGAATAACATCACCAATCTTTCTCATTCCTTCTCCCGCATAGTAACGAAGGATTGCAATTCCTCTCTGTACCTCTCCTTTTGACTCAGGGAATGTCTTTCCCATTTCCCGTGTCATTGTTTCTGCGATTTCATCCATTCTTTTTTCCAGTTCACTAGCAGCCTTATAAAGACATTCCCCTCTTTTAACACTAGATAGTCTTCTCCAATTAACTTGCGCTTTCTTAGCCGCTTCTACGGCTTTATTTACATCTTCTTCATTGGATTGTTGAACATATCCTACTATTTCATTTTTATTGGCTGGGTTGATGCTTTTATCAACTTTTTTTGTGGATGAGTGAACCCATTTGCCATCTATATAATTGAGATATGTTTGTTTTTTAGTTTTAACTTCCGATACCGCCATGTTAAGATCCCCCTTGTCACTTGAAAATGCGAATATAGAGCCATGCCTTAATCTCGAAAAATGGCTTGACTCGTTTATTGCAATAAGAAATTTTGTAGAAAATACAACCATTTACAGTAAATAATTTCGAAAAGGGGTTTATTTCCTTTCATATGCTTAAGCATTTTAAAATCAGATTCAAACATTTTAATACGTTCGCCTAAACAATAAAGTAATGACTCACATGAAAAGTTCCCCTAATTGAATATTTAATATTACATATATTACTCATTTTCATAATCAGCTAAAATCTTATTGCGCACAAAACTTAAGTGCCTGTACATCTGTTTGAAAGCTTCTACTGGGTCTCTATTTTTAAGCGCTTCGTAAATTGCAAGATGATGTTCGATTGTAATATCTGGCTCTCTATATTTAATCAAACTGTCTGTTTTTTCATGTGTGATGAGTAAGGAAATAATCATTCCTTCAACAATAGGGTTATTAGCACTCAATGCAATGATTCGATGAAATTCTTTATCTAAAAATCCATAGTTACTATCAGCATGTTCTCTGATTTGATCAATGGTATCTTTTAATTTTTTTAACTGCTGATCCGTTATTTTTTCAGCAACAATCGTCACCAATCCGAGCTCTAATGTCATACGAGCTTCAATGATGGCTGGAACATTATTAATTGACACAGCAAGCATCGCCTTAAAAGGATCACTTCCCACTTTATCATTAATATATGTTCCCCCACGTGGCTTCCTTGTTATAATGTCTAGTGTCTCAAGGGATCTTAGAGCTTCTCTCAGAACAGGTCTACTTACTTCTAATTGTTCCATTAATTCTATCTCAGATGGTAATCTATCTCCTGGTTTCAACTTACCACTTACTAGAAGCTGTATCAATTGATCTAAAACTTGTTGCGACAAAGTACTCCTGCGTACCGAACTTACAGCGTATTTTAGTTCACTCATTTAATCTCCCTCCCTCTATAAAAATATCGATTTTCTCGTTTTTCTTTGAATCTCTTCAATTTTCGCAAGGATGCATCCAGAATGGATAGATCTTGAATATATTTAAACTTTTCGATACAACAGCTCTGGAGGAAAATACCCTACGATCCCATTTCTCGGAAATAGGGGAGGGCGTTCCTATGATCGCACCAGTTGGATCTTCACCTTTCTCATGGCGGTGTACCCTCCCATATCTCACGAATTCCTTCGTTCAACCTATCCATGAGATGGAGGTCGGACATACACTTTGTTTAGAAAAACAAAGGCACAGACATTTGATTAGATACCAAGCATTCTTTATTAAAAAAGTTTCTCCAAGTACAAAGACAATAAAGGTAAATAAGACAGGAAGTATAGAAACAAATCCTGCTTCAAGAATAGTTTCCTAATTAAACCTTTACATCATTTGGATATTTTTCTAATGCTTTTTTGATTATGTGTTCGAGCTCTTCATAATGTTCTTTCTCCACTGGTGTAACTGGCGGTCTTACATTAGTACCTACTGGTAAACCTACTATTTCCATGCCTGCTTTAATAAGTGCTACTGCATATCCTTTTTTCTTTTTTCTAATTCTATGAATAGGAAGAATTACATTTTCGTAGATTTCACGCCCTTCTGCCTTGTTTCCGTTTAACAGCGCATGATAGTATTTGATAGAAATATGCGGAATATAGTTAGAAATAGCAGATGAATAAGACTTAAAGCCAAGATTAAGATAAGCTGCCATTGTTACTTCTGCTAAGGGCATTCCATTAATCCATTCGAGGCGATCGCCTATGGCATGCGTAAGTTCCGCATTCAACTCAATATTACCTATTCCATCTTTGAAACCCACTAGTTGTGGTAATTCGCATAATTTTTGAAGCGTTTCGACCTCTAACATACAATTGCCTCTGTTATATACGATAGCGTTTAAGTCTGTACTATTAATAATGGTGTTTAAGTAAGCATATAAACCGTCTTGGGAAGGGTCTATGAGATAAGGAGGAAAGATTAAATATCCATTGGCTCCTAACTCTTGCGAAATTCTTGCCTGTTCCAAAGCCTGTTTAATATTTCCTCCAACCCCTGTATAAAGAGGAACTTTTCCCTTCGTTCTCTCTAAAGCAACTCTCACAATCTCCTTATATTCATCATTACTAACTGATTGTAGTTCTCCGGCTCCGCAAACGACAAATATTGATGATAACCCGGATTTAATTAAGAAATCGATATTTGCCCTTAGACCATCAAGATCTATGTTGCCTCTAGAATCCATTGGCGTCACTGGGAATCCCATAATCCCCCTAGGGGATTTTCTTAATTTATCCATAAGTAAGTTCCGCCTTTCTTTAATTATATACTTAAGTCAATAATATTGTAAGACAATTGTATATGTTTTTAATATTTTTTGTTTATGTTACTGGAGATGGATTAAATAAAACTAAATCATTATAAATTTTCCATTTATCGGCCCATGCCTTTTTTGTTCCGCTTGCTACTTCTATAATTTCTTTAAAAATCTCCCAACCAACTTCTTCAATTGTTGCTTCTCCAGTAGCGATTTTTCCGGCATCGATATCAATCAGATCAGGCCATTGTTCGCGTAGTTCGCTTCGAGTAGATACTTTGATTACCGGAACCATTGATAATCCATAAGGTGTGCCTCTTCCTGTTGTGAAAACTTGCAAATGTATTCCTGATGCTAATTGAAGAGTTCCGCAAACAAAATCACTGGCAGGTGTAGCTGCGAAAATAAGTCCTTTTTTTCTTACTCTTTCCCCCGGAGCTAATACATCTACAATTGGTGTGCTTCCGGATTTGATAATGGAACCAAGTGACTTTTCTACAACATTTGTTAATCCACCACGTTTATTTCCTGGAGACGGATTAGCGCTACGATCGGCTTCCCCTCTTCTTAAGTAATTATCATACCATTCCATTTCTCTGATTAGCGCTTTTCCTACTTCTTCATTAATTACACGTGGTGCCAACAGATGCACCGCATCTCTCACTTCAGTAACTTCCGAAAATAATACAGTTGCTCCTGATTTAATTAGGAGATCAACAGCATAACCTAGAGCCGGATTAGCAGTTACCCCGGAGAAGGCATCACTTCCACCACATTGTACACCTATAACCAATTCTGAAACAGGTATTTTCTCTCTCTTTCTTTCGTTTAGTTTTTTTAACTTTTTTTCGGCCATTTCCATAATGGAATTAATCATATTCATAAATCCATTTTCATTTTGTAAAATGAGGATGTTGTCATTAATGCCATTGTTTAAACGATCGGGAGATAATTTTTCACATCCTAATCCGATAATCATCAGTTCCCCACCGAAATTAGGATGTCTCGCTAAGTTTTGAAGAGTACGAATCGGGATTACTGCATCAGGTGCATTGATTGCCACACCACAGCCGTAAGCATGATTTATGGCAATAACATCATCAACATTAGGGAATAGAGGCAAAAGTTCCTCCTTTATTTTCTTTACAGCAACATTTAAAACACCAGCTACACATTGAACACTTGTAGTAATCCCCAGAATATTTTTGGTGCCTACTGTACCATCTTCGTTGCGAAATCCTAAAAAAATGAATTCCTCCTCTAACGGAAGAACTTCTTTAACCTTATTAGAAAAGGTTAAAGAAGTTAGTTTTGGAGGAGTCGGCATAAGCACTAATGATTCCTTTACCCAACTCCCTTTTTTTATTGTAGTTTTGGCATAACCGATAACTTCTCCATATCTTACAATTTCTTCACCTTCATAAATGTCGCGAAGGGCAACTTTATGCCCTTGCGGTATTCGCTCGATTAATTTTAAGCCACAAGGAAATTCAGTGCCTTCATCCAATCCGCCACTATTTACAATAATAGCCGTATTGTCATCCGGATGTACCTGTATGTACAATGGTGGGCGATTATTTCTATAAACTTTCAAAATTACTCCCCCTTCAGTATTGATTATTTATATATTGGTTTTCCTTCAAATTCATACATTGCTGCTATTAAGGCCTTTACATATCCTATGGAATAAGCAAATCCTATGCTGGAAGTCTTCCAACCGATATTGGAATACTTCCATCTGTCGTCGTAGTCCGGTTCATCTCCGGTCAAAATTGGAACATGGTCGGGATTGATACATCCTTGATAACCAACCTTCCTAAGTTCAAGAAATATTCTGAACATATTTAAATCACCATCATCTAATAATGCTTCTTCAAATGCCCCTTCGGTTGGTAAACTTCCTCTTACATTACGAAGATGAACCAAAAATATTCTTCCTTTTCGTCCAAAGTAGTTGATTTCATCAAGAACTAAAGATGACCCTCCTGCTTCAGCTCTTGTTCCAACACAATAAACAAACCCTACATTTTTATTTGGAAAATCGTCAATAATTCTGTGTAGTCCTAATCCACCAAAAGGTGAATCTGGATGTGGCGTATCCGAAGGATGTATTGCTATTCTGACATTATTTTCTTGAGCTATAGGGACCAGCTCTCTATAAGCGATTTGGAAAGATTTCCACCAGTCTTGAAGTTCTTCAAATGTAGGTTTTTGCCGTTTTTCTGTCATAAGGCCGATACTTTCTCCTCGCGCAATAGCTCCTCCACGTTGAACTGCTTTATATTTTCTAGAAAGACCTTCAAATACATCACCTTCAAAACGTTGCCGTACAAGTGTTATCCCTGCTTCCGCAAAAACTTTAACCGCATTACATGAATTTTCTAGTTCCTTTTCACTTCCAGGACGGTTTTTCATAAAATTCTCTGTAATGTTAGGAAGAGTTACCCGATTAATATCCATTCCCCATGAGCGGATTCTCTTTTTTAGTTTTAACAGCTTATCTAAGTCAGGATATCCTTGTTCTTTAACCCCTTCGAAGGAATTTCCATTACCAAAGTCAATGCAATCTACACCAAGCTGACACAATTGTTTCAAATCGAGATCAGTTAAATTGGTAGTATTGACTGTAACTGAAACTTGAAACATTTTATCACCTCATAAATTGATTTATTATTTATGGAGTTGGATATAAAAAATAAATCACATACGAATTAAGCTAAATATAGCTATTTTCTATTTTTTGCTCGATTGTAAATAAAAAATCGCAAAGTTAAACCTGATTATCCAATTAGTTTCCTTTATTGTTTATTTGTAAGTTATTTATATTGTAAGACAAAATGAATATTTAGTCAATTTATAAATTTATAAATAATCAATTAAAATTTTTATTTTGCGGGAAAATTAAATATTAAGATCTATCTTTATGAGATAGTAGGAAATCCATGAAATGATTAATAGTAGGTCACTAGTTCCACCTACATGAGCGGCTTCCATTCCTTATTTCAATATGCTCTATAAAGGTCTCCGGCAGCTATAAATAAGATGGAGCATGATATGGACATCTATGCTCCATTAAGATTTTTATATTTACTTGATAGCATGTGCATTCTAATCATGCTTTTTTTAGTTCCACACGTTTGATTTCACCAACAATAACAAGGTAGCTGAATATAGCTACTAGTGCATTCACTCCTACAAAGATAAGTGCTCCGTTGAAAGATCCAGTTCCTTCAACAATATAACCTATTATAATCGGTGTTGTAATTCCTGAAATATTGCCGAATGTATTGAATAAACCACCACTTAACCCCGCTAACTCCTTCGGCGAGGTATCGGACATTACAGCCCATCCTAATGCGCCAAATCCTTTTCCGAAAAAAGCAAGAGCCATTACAACAATAACAATCCAATTCATATCTACATAGTTAGCAATAATCAAACTCATAGACATAAACATCCCAAGAACGATAGGAACTTTTCTTGCTACTGTCAAAGAATAGCCTTTTCTTAGCAAATAGTCAGAGAAAATACCACCTAAAATTCCTCCTGCAAATCCACAAATTGCCGGAAGAGAGGCAACAAACCCTGCTTTAAGAATAGACATATGGCGTTCCTGAACTAAATATACTGGGAACCAAGTTGAAAAGAAGTAAGTAAGTGTATTAATACAGAATTGAGCTATATAAATCCCAATCATCATACGGTTTTTTAATAGTTGTTTCAGATAAACTAATTTTGGTTTTTCATCACTTTTGTTGCTATTCTTATTTTTGTCCATGTCAATTAGAGCTCCACCTTGCTCGATATATTCTAACTCTGCTTGGTTTACACGGGGATGATCTTTAGGATTGTGAATCACTTTCATCCAAACAAAAGACAAAATAATTCCTAAAACACCCATAAATGCGAAGTTATATGGCCAGCCAAAAGAACTTGTGATCCAACCTAAAATAGGTGCAAAAATAACTGTTGCAAAATACTGAGCGGAATTAAAGCAAGCGGCAGCTGTTCCGCGTTCTTGAGATGGAAACCAAGCCGCTACTATTCGACTGTTCGCAGGGAATGATGGTGCTTCAGATAGTCCCACAAGAAAACGCAAGACAAATAAAAGCACAACAGCAGCACCAGCACTAACAAAACCAACAAACCCTTGAAGCAAAGTGAAAAGTGACCAAAAAAAGATGCTAAAAGCATAGACAATTTTAGAACCATAGCGATCCAAAAACCATCCTCCAGGAATCTGCCCAATAACATAAGCCCAAGCAAAGGCCGAAAAAATATACCCCATTGAGACAGCGCTTAAGCCTAGTTCTTTCTGTATAGCTGATCCTGCTATAGAAATAGTTGAGCGATCAGCATAGTTGACAGAAGTGACTAAAAACAGCATGGCAACAATGAACCAGCGAACTTGGCTTCTTTTTGATTTTGTCTGTACGACGGCTTCTTTTTTTGTGTTTGTTTCTAACATATTTATTCCTCCTTCTTTTTTAGCATTAGTATTGTCAGCCATATCACGATGATTTGAACATTTAATAATTACAACATCTAACATTGAGGCTACCCGTGGTGCTAGTTGAACTTTAACGCTCAACTAGCCCAAGAATGACGAGTGAATAAGCTAGTAAAATGCCATCCAAAGCTGATTCAAATCCAGAAACAGAGTTGGCTCGAATCTCTCTGATCCGGTACTGATCAATGAGAACTGAAAACACGGTTTCCATGACTTTGCGCTTTCGTTTCATTCATCGTTTCCATGCTTTCGATTGATGGATTTTCTGTTTTTTCCGAACGGGCGTCCAAAAAGTGATCTTGTATTCATCATACAGTTTCTTTTGCAAGTCTTGGCTCACCTATCCTTTGTCACCAAATGTATACGGATGAGGAAGTTGGGCCATCACGGTTTCCGCAGCTGTCCGGTCGTGACAGGATGCTTCGGTGACGACATATCCCATCGGAAGCGCTTGGTCAGTGATCTGGAGATGAAGCTTAAACCCATAGTAAGCCATCTTTTTGGATGCACAATACCCGATATCTGCGATTCCTTAAAACCGTTTGACGCGATACATTCGTGCGTGGTGGCAGAGTTCAATAGGTAAGCTATCCACTACCGCATAAGCGTGATGTTGCCCACGTTTGGCTAGTTGATATCGTATCCATTTGACGGCAAAGCCAAGATTTCGACAACGACGGTTATATCGAGAGCGTTCAGGAAATAAATCTTTCGAAAATAAGTTTCCGATCACAAATCGGTGCCAAGCTCGTTCGGATGTAAAACCTAACAACTTTCCAAGAACATGGACGGCGATGATGACTTCATCTTCTTGCTTCAACAAATGGCGATTTCGGCGTTGTAAATACATCTGAATCAAAGACAATTGTCCAGATACAAAGAACAAAATCGCTACATATTGTTTTTGAATTTTCGCTCCGTCTGTTGTAAAGTGAAAGTGCTCTTGCATGTGACTTCTCCTTTTAAATGTTTGGTAGCACTTTCATTTTAAAGGAGATCCTTCATGCAAGGGCTATTTTTATGCTTGTTTGATTTTATCTAGCACCACGGGTATTGAGTCTATATTTTTCATTGCTTCGACTATTTCAATATATAATAACTACTAACTCTAGATAAGTTCTGTTTATTAATAGGGTCAGTAAATTGCTAATATTCAAACATTTTTCATACAGAACATGAAGTAATCGCTTACAAAAATCTTTTTGTTGGTTTATAAACGATATTTGTTGTATGCAATATGGATAATTAATCTTGATATTATGATCTAATTTACTTCTTCTCTATTTACACCTCCTCATTCACATTGATAAGTTAAATCACCAATTATAATTTAGGTAATAACGATTTTTAAATTTAAATTTGTCTTGTCTTAGGCCTCCCCTCTTTTTATTGTTTGTTTGTAAGTTTTTTATATTGTAAGACAAAATAAATATTTAGTCAATTTAGAAATTTAAAAACTCAACTTTCGCAGAGTAATATCTTATTGCAACTCTTGGTATGACTGTTTTATATCGTCTTTCATTATTTCTCTTGTTTTTTATTGATTTTATGTCACTAGCGTTGCATTAATTTAATTCGAAAATTCTGAATTGAAAAAAGTCCATAAAAAAATCCTTTATAATGGATGGTACAGGTGGTCCCTGTCCAAATCCAATATAAAGGATGAAGTCTATGGACAAGGATACACTATTTTCTTCATTTGGTAAATGGGGCACTCCTCTCAATTCTGTTAAATTTACACAAAGAATTGAAGAGATGAAACAAGATAAATATACGAAAAAATTAACCACAAAAGCGTATTTACTTTTGTTTTTGCATGCTCAACTTCAACAACGAGAAAGACCGCGCCCCATCGCCGATGATGCGTTACTGGATGATTTTCAGCGAGAATTAGGATTGACATCTATTAGTGCTTCACAACTTTCTCGAAAACATCGCCAAGTAAAACCCGAATTACTCGCAGAAATCTTTCTGGATTTAGTGAATCAAATCCGCCAGATGTCCACGAGTTCTTCCAGTCAGGTGAGTGGCTTAAAAATCGTGGATTCTACGACCATTTCACTGAATCTGAAAAAATATCAATGGGCTACGTTTCGCAAAACGAAGTCGGGAATTAAGGTTCATTTACGACTGGTGTTTGTCAATGAAGATACGGTTTATCCGGAAAAAATGGTCATGACCCCAGCAGGGAACAATGATCGAACACAAATGGAACAACTGATCGACGAAACAGATGCCATGTACGTGTTTGATCGTGGTTATGTAGACTACGAAAAGTTCGATTATTACTGTGATAAAGGCCTCTTTTTCGCTTCCCGTCTGAAAAAGAATGCCTATGTTCGATTTCTTGAATCGTTCTCTGTCCCATCCAATTCCTCTATTTTATCTGATTCGATGGTGGTCATTGGGACACCACAAAAACGAACGGAAAATGTCTTTCGATTAATCGAAACATTCGATTCGGACGGGAATCGAATTCGAATTATTACGAACCGATTCGACCTAGATCCAGAAGAACTTGGTCATATCTATCGTTCTCGATGGGCCATTGAACTATTTTTTAAGTGGATTAAGCAACGTTTAACACTCAAACATCTTTATGGAACGAGTCCAGAAGCTGTAGAAAATCAGGTTTACTTAGCTCTGATTTCTTACTGTTTACTCATTCTTATTCAACTTGAAATGAAATCGAAACATTCCCTCACCCAGATTTATCGTTGGCTTCGCGTTTTTCTTTGGAAACCAAGTACCGTGTGGGTGGAACGAATTCAACGGGAATGAGTTGAAAAAAGTCGGCGAAGCGCGGTAGCCATGTAACAACAAAACAAATACATTTATTACCAAATGGATAGTGATCACCTTTAGTTGGTTACTGCCTTGTTTTTCGTTTATCATAAAACATTTTATTCAGAAAATTCTGCATAAAATGTTTTTATTTTTTATGCAACGCTACTGCTTTTCATTCAATTATCTATTTTATTTTTACAACGATTTGTTATGATGAAAAAAAGAAGGAGGAAAATAATGGAGAAAGAAACTGCGATTCATCTGCTTGTAACCAGCGATCTTCACGGCTACATTTACCCGACCAATTACAGAGACAAAGAAGAACAAAATTTCGGACTGGCTAAAATAGCCACGATTATAAAAGAAAAAAGAAAAAAAGGCTATGTACTTTTACTTGATAATGGAGACTTGATTCAAGGAAGCCCGTTGACTTATTACCATGCAAAAAACAGGCCCGACAGTGAAAATCCGATGATTCAAGTTATGAATGATCTCCAATATGATGCATGCGTATTGGGAAATCATGAATTTAATTATGGACGAAGTTATTTACAAAAGGCGATTGATCAATCAGCTTTTCCTTGGCTGTCCGCTAATATCTTGAAGCAAACAACAGGAGAGCCCGCTTTTGGAACACCTTATCTCGTCAAGGTATTGGACGGAGTCAAAATTGCTGTACTTGGTATAACCACTCATTTCATCCCTAATTGGGAAGAGCCGCGAAATATTGAGGGACTTGTTTTCAAAGATGCATTGCAAACGGCTAAATTATGGGTGAGCGATATTCGCCAAAAAGAAAAACCAGATGTGATGATCGTCTCATATCATGGGGGATTTGAAAGAGATCTACAAACTGGAGAGCCTATAGAACAGCTGACAGGAGAAAACCAAGCATACCAAATGTGCCAAGAACTAGAGGGTGTTGATATTTTAATCACAGGCCATCAGCACCGCCCACTCGCAGATAAACTAAACGGCATCACAATCATTCAGCCAGGCCATAAGGGGCAATTTTTGGGTGAAGTGACGATGAAAGTTAGACAAAAGGCAAATGGAAACAGCCCCGCAATCGTTAGTCATTCCAACTTAATCAAAATTGATGAAAAAATGGAAGCGAATCAAGATGTTTTGGCATTGATATCCGATATTGAACAAGAAACGCAAAAATGGCTGGATCAGCCGATCGGAACCGTTATTGGTGACATGACCGTATCTGATCCATTGAAGACCCGATTACAAGACAATCCTTTTATAGAATTTATCAATAAGGTGCAAATGGAAACAGCCAAAGTTGATATTTCTGCCACTGCCTTATTCAATAATGACTTGCCTGGATTCAAACAACATGTTACAATGCGCGATATTGTTTCCAATTATATTTATCCGAACACATTAACTGTCATCCGCATCAGCGGCCAAGATATTAAAGATGCTTTAGAGCAAAGCGCCAAGTATTTTACGGTTCAAAACGGAACAATTTCTGTCAATCCCGCTTTCTTATATCCTAAACCGCAGCATTACAATTATGATATGTGGGAAGGAATTGAATACGAATTAAAAATCTCTAATCCAGTTGGCCAACGAGTTGTGAAGCTAAATTATCACGGCAGCCCATTGGAGCTTGACAAAGAATATGATGTCGTCATGAACAGCTACCGCGCAGGTGGAACAGGCAATTTTGATATGTTTAAAGAAAAACCGATCGTTAAAAATATCCCCATCGACATGACCGAACTCATTGCCAACTACATATTAGAGCACAAAACTATCATCGCAGCTTGCAATCATAATTGGAGGGTAGTTTTATAGTAGTAAAAGCATTTTCCGATTTGCCCGCTTTTTATTTGAGCATTTTGCACATTTTTCAACCCAAGAGCCATAAGGTTTTCTAAAGCATAAAAAAGGACTTCACCCCTTATTTGTAGAATTTTGAAGTGACCAAACCACAAAAATCCACAAGGAGGAAGTCACTTTGTATATTCTACAAGAAAGTCTATTTTCCTTTGAAGAATTGCAAATTTTAGAGTCAAAAGAGAAATTACCGATCTTTTTTAGTGCTCTAGATTTGCGTCCTTATGCTAAACAATTGAAAAGTTCTTCACCCCAAGGGGCTGAAGGACATTCCAAAGAAGGGATATTAAGGGCTCTTATCGCTGCCCCATTAGAAGGTATTGATACTTTTACTTCTCTTCACAATCGATTGAAAAATGACCTGCGTTTTCGTTACCAATGTGGTTTAGATATTAGCAGGCCTGCACCATCCATCTCTACTCTTAGCCGAGTATTTTCTTCACTAACCAAAACTGGACTCGTGAAAAGAATCTTTCAAGATCTCGTCCAGTTAGCTCAAGAGGAAGGAGTAATTGATGGAAAACATCAGGCTATCGACAGTGCCGCCATTGATGCTTACGAAAAGAAGCAGCCTAAGAAGCGAAGTGAACAAACAGGCAACGCCAATTGGGGGGCAAAGTTTGATTCCTTCGGTAATAAAATTACTTGGTTTGGCTATAAGATGCATCTTTCCGTTGACACCAAAAGTGAATTACCAATGGCGATTGAAGTAACCCCTGCTCATATCAACGATGGGGATGTCGCACCACAATTAATTGAACAAGTAAAGAGTTGTACAAACTCTAAAATTGATTTCCTGATAATGGATGGTGGGTACGACCAGCTTAAAAACTACGAATCCGCCAAGAACATCGGGGCTCAAGCTATTATTCCACTCAATTTGCGTAATGAAAAGGAGCCTCCCGAAGGAATTGCCTCCAATGGAACCCCACGCTGTTCTATGGGGTACGAAATGACTTATTGGGGAGCCAATAAGGACCAGCTCAAATTCAGATGTCCACACGCAACCGGAAAAGTGGATTGCCCATTAGGAATGGCAGCCTGTTCATCTTCCAACTATGGAATGGTAGTAAAAATTAACGTGAATAAGGATCTTCGCCGGTACTCTAATCCACACCGCGATTCCAAACGTTGGAAAGAACTTTACAATGAGCGAACCAGTGTAGAACGGTGCAATTCAAGAATGAAAAGTTATCTTACAGCGAACTCCCTGCATGTGTGGGGAATCGATAAAGTAAAAACTCATATTTACTTGAACGCCATCGTATTACTGGTTTCAGCTCTCGCAATGGCAAAAGAGAGTAAAAAGCAACAAACCGCTTAAAAAATTTTTAAAGCGAAAAATTCTGCAAGTATGCCCAAAAAAGGACAAACAGAATATTTGTAAACCAAAGATACAAAATACCCCAATTTATTTGGGTTTCTTTTAAAACTCTTTTTAATAAAAATCTAATTTTGCAAAATGCTCATTTAAAACAAATGCCACTAATAGGTATCAAAGTATACTTGTCCAAATATCACAAAGGCTTACAGCAACAAAAAGTCATTAATAACAAATTTGATATCAACGATGATTATATAAAAATGATTTTTTCGTTATGAAAATGTGAAGCGTTTTATTCGCACACATCAAAAAAGAAGATTTAGGATTTTCCTAATCTTCTTTTTGCATGAAAGTATATTTCACCATTCCCCTGAACAGGACATGGATTATTTAAGCAGCTGTCTTAACTCTTCGGTCATTTGTTCAACCAATTCAGGTCTGCCATGAAACTGAGCTGGAGTATTTTGAAAAAGTTGAATACGCCAAATTCCTTCCGTTTTCACTGCAACAAGTGTATGATGAGTGTTCACATCAGGATTTAAATCGGACTGGCCGTGAGGAACCATACCGGCAATCGCTCGTAAAATAGCGATATCAGGAGCTAGAAACCGGACATTTTTCACTTTGCTGACAAATTTAGCTGTCTGGTGGTGTTCAAAGACGGACTGGAGATGTGCGAATATTTCATCGCGTCCAATCGACTGACTGCCATCGAAACCAATGCTTTCGCCATCCTTAGTAAACAGATCCGTCATTCCGCTAGCAGTTCGATTGTTCCACGCATTAATTAGTTGCTGGTACAGCTCTTGAACTTCATTTATTTGAGAATTTTCCATCGTTTATCACTCCGAAATGTAATTCTTTGTTCTATGATAGCCAATCAACTGAAAAATTTTTTTTATAAAATGTTGCCGATTTAATATTTACGTGCAGTTTTTTCTTTTGAAACCTCTGCTTTGAAACGCTGAGACGAATGATCAAAAGCATTTTTTATAGAAGCTTGACAGCGTATAATACTTCAAAATGAAAATTTTCTTCTTTTTTCACTTCAAACGGCATTTATTTGATGTGCAATCACTTTAAAAGGGCATTATTTTTCCTTCTGTTATTGTAAGAATATGTTTGTTCTTCAATTAATCTGTTGGAAATGAATGCCTGCGACAGTCTGCAAATACCTTCCGATCCTCTAAAGCCACTACATAATCAGCAAACAATCATTCTTGCAATCATATTGCCATTCATTTACTGGGAGTGTTGCTACTGACGGCTCTTTTTTTCTATTTCCATACTGCTGCATATTTTTTTTGATATTTCGGATCTTCTTCCTTTTCAATTAAATCGAAGGCAAGCTGCTTGATCGCTTCATCCTGCACTTTATCATACAAGTTTCGCAGCCCTTGAATAATATCGAACCGAATAAGTGTCGCATGTTTTTCGTCAACACAGTTGTCAAACCGAGCTGCCAAATGACGGATAACCATCTCTTTTTGCTTTTCCCCAGCTAAACCAATCCTCCAAATAGCCTGCAAACTATGTCTGGCAGTTACAAACTTTTTATCATAGGTTACTTCCAAAACTTGAGGAAAATCCTCCAACATTCGCTGTTCGGGATCGCTGATCGCTAAGCGGCTTAAAAACTGAGCAGCACGCGAGCGCTTATGAGGGTCTTTACTTGTCAGCTCTTCCTTCAGCTGATCCCATACTTCATACGCCCAATCGACTTTTTCTTCAGTGATCTTCATAATGCTGCTGTACGCTTCGTACTGCGCATTTTTATCACTTGACTGCAATTCCGCAAAATAATGCCTCGTTCGTTCATCCACTATTTATCGCCCCAGTCATGCCTTATTATGCTTGATTTTACCTTAGGCAAAAGTGAATAGGCAATGGCTGCAATATGTAAATGCCGAACGATCATATCGGAAGTACAGATCCAAAAAGCCGAAGTTTGATATGGAAACTGGCTCATATTCCATGTGAATGCAAGTTTAAAATATTAGCAGAGAGCGAGCATGAAAAAAAGCCGCTGTATCACCAATAATTGGCGTTCAAGCAGCTTTTTTCAATTACTTATTTAAACGGATTTTTCCATTCCATTAGAACAGCATAGTTACGGGATTCCTCATCCTCCAAATAATTAGCCACAATTCCAAGAGGCGTCCGTCCGCAACGGAGAAGGAATGAAATAACCGGGTCTTTTAAATTTCCGCTGACGACAGCATCGACATATTGTTCAGCTGACATCTCATCCGCATATTTATAATATCCCGGCATTCTGCCGCCGCCGAGCAAGCGATCCAATCCTTTATGGACAACTACTTCGTACATTGATTGCATAAGCCATTTTCCTAAATCCAGCTTTCTGTGGGACGGACGGATGCAAATATCCACAACATATAAAGTGTTGCCATTCGGATCATGGTTACGGATATAGCCGTTGTCCGTTATCTCTTCCCAAGTATGATCAGGATGGGCGGGATCAAAATTCACGATTAAAGATGTCATCGATCCTGCTAACGTTCCTTCTACCTCAACACATAAAGCGCCTTCCTGAAACAATGTCACGTGATTCGTTAATTGCTCTTTATTCCACCAAAGTTCTGATGGAAAAGGCGGCGGAAAGCTTTCCTTTTGAATTTCAATTAATTCATCAAAATCTGCTTCATTATAATTCCTTATCACCACTTCGACATTGCGGCCTTGATTATTCAGATAAAATCTCTTTCTGTAGCGGCTCATCTCCATTCCCCTTTCGTCCATGAACACTTAAATCAGGATATAAATCAAAGCGGCGGTCTCTCCAAGTGGTGACAGATCCGTTTTCTCTCACTTTGTATAAGAGAGATAAATCAAGATCCGCCGTAATAATCATATCGTGGTTTATTTCCCCCTCCATCAAAATCCCGTTTTTCGGAAATGGGACGTCGTTCGGAGTAATGACCGCTGCCTGGCCGAAATTTGCCCTCATAAAATCAACGGTAGGAAGCGAACCTACTGTCCCTGTTGTCACCACATAGATTTGATTTTCAATCGTTCTGGCGTGGCTTGTATACCGCACTCGTTGAAATCCGTGGCGGTCATCTGTACAAGACGGACAGAACACAACGTCAGCTCCCATTCCTCGTACAATTCGAACGATTTCTGGAAATTCGATATCATAACAAGTCAACATGGCAATTTTTCCTTTTTCGGTCTCAAATATTTGAACCGTTTCTCCGGGAGTCAGATGCCATTCTTTCACTTCCGTCGGCGTCAAGTGAAGCTTCGCTTGTTCAGCTATCCGGCCATCGGGATAAAATAAATGGGCTGTATTATACAATCGTCCCTCTTTTTCGATAATATGAGTGCCTCCAATAATATGCATGCCCGTTTCTTTAGCAAGCGATGTAAATAGTGAATAATATCGGTCCGTATAATGAGGTAAATTTTGAATCGTCTGCTTTTGATTCGGAATGGACAGCAATTGAGTCGTAAAAAATTCAGGAAAAAGAACAAAATCAGCATCAAACTCTTCTGCGGTTTTCACATAATGCGTTACTTGGTTTGCAAAATCTTCAAAGCTTTCGATGGAATGAAGATGATATTGAACAGCAGATACACGTATTTTCATGTAGCCTCTTTCCCTTCATCATAATCTGTTCCCCGCTTATTACTGAACAAAGTATAACATAAAACCAGTTTATTTTAATTTGCTAAATACAGTATAATAATTATGCAAAAATAGTGAACGAAAATGAATTATCACGTGATATTACAATCTTCAGAAGACCGAAAAACTTTTGAACAGCCACACATTCAAAATGTGTTCTGGAAATTATAGAAAACATCGAAAAAAACGAACCGCTGTTCTTTTAATCGACAGCGCTATGGAATAGCGAAACGTTTAAAAAGATCAGAGGAAAAGTGTGGTGAAAGCATTGTTTAAAATTTTGCTGATTGAGGATGACACCACCCTGTTTCATGAAATAAAAGAACGGTTATTACAATGGTCTTATGATGTATACGGCATTACTGACTTTGGAAAAGTGATTGAAGAATTTACAGCCATCAAGCCTGATTTGGTCATCATTGATATTCAGCTGCCAAAGTTTGATGGATTTCATTGGTGCCGAATGATCCGCTCCCATTCCAACGTTCCGATTATTTTTTTATCATCGCGGGATCACCCGACCGATATGGTGATGTCAATGCAGCTTGGAGCGGATGATTTTATACAAAAACCGTTTCATTTCGAGGTGCTTATCGCAAAAATACAAGCAATTCTCCGCCGAGTATACAACTATAATACAGAACGAATGAAGCTGAAGGCATGGTGCGGGGCGACGGTCGATTATGAGAACAATACGGTCACAAATGATAAAGGAACAATTGAACTAACTAAAAATGAACTATTGATATTAAAGCATTTGCTTGAGAAGAAAAACAAAATCGTCAGCCGGACAGAATTAATCAAAAGCCTGTGGGAGGATGAGCGCTTTGTCAGCGATAATACCTTAACGGTCAATGTCAATCGTTTGCGAAAAAAATTGGATGAGCTCGGGTTGGGACGCTTTATTGAAACGAAAGTCGGCCAAGGCTACATGGCAAAGGAAGAGGCAGCCGTATATGATTAAAAAATATATTATTGAAAGAAAGAGCTGGATCCTTCTCTTTTTATTCATGCAGCTGTTTATCCTTTTTATTTCTTATCTTGATTCAACCATTTCATTAAAGTCCGTTCTCTATATTGTCTTTTTATTGATGATTATTTTTTTCATTTTTGTCATCATCCGCTACAATAAAGAAACAAAGTTTTATAAAAGCTTGGAAGGATGGGAAAACAGCCTTGATTTAACAAGTATAGCGAATGCTGAAAGCCCTTTTGAAAAAATGATTGAACAGCGGATAATAAACCAAACGAAGCTTTTGAAACAAGAGGCTTCGCAAAATCGAATTGCGCTCGAGCAGGAAAAAGATGAATTGCTGTCATGGATTCATGAAGTTAAAACACCGCTGACAGCGATGCATTTAATCATTGAACGATTAGATGATGAAGTTATCAAAGCACAATTGACATATGAATGGCTGCGCATTCATCTGCTGCTTGACCAGCAGCTTCATCAAAAACGGATTCCTTTCATGGAAAATGATTTATATATTGAAAATGTTGCACTGGAACCACTCATTTTCAAAGAGATAAAAGCTTTGCAATCATGGTGTATGCAAAAAGGAATTGGGTTTGAGGTCGAGCTAGAGGCTGCCGAAGTGCTAAGCGATGCGAAATGGCTCGCCTTTATCATGAGACAGCTGTTAACAAATGCGGTAAAATACAGCGATTCATCCGATATCATCATTCAAAGCTATCGGCAAAATGATCAAACAATGATCAAAGTGAAGGATTTTGGCCGTGGCATTGACCCGAAGGATCTGCCGCGCATTTTTGACAAAGGCTTCACATCCACGACCGCACATCAGGACAATGCCTCAACAGGCATGGGATTATACTTGGCGAAAAAAGCCGCCGAAACATTGCTGATAGATATTAAAGTAGAGTCAAAGCTTGGAGAAGGAACGACTGTTACCTTAACCTTTCCAAAGAAAAATGAATTTGTCCGCATTACAAGCATGTGACAATTTTGTCACATGCTTTTTCATTTTGTTCGCTGAATCGAAGGAAAAATACAAGAAGGACGATTATGATAAAAATATCAAGGAGGGACGCGATATGTATATTTTAGAGGCAACAAAAATTTACAAAAGCTATGGAAACAAATTTAATAAACAAGAAGTGTTAAAGGGATTGGACATTCGTGTCGAAAAGGGAGAATTCGTCAGCATCATGGGGGCATCCGGCTCAGGGAAAACAACATTGCTCAATGTTCTATCCTCAATTGATCAAGTCAGCCAAGGAACGATCAAAATAGAAGGAAAAGACATTGTAAGCATGAAAGAAAAACAACTGGCTGAATTCCGCAAAAGACATTTAGGATTCATCTTTCAAGAATACAATTTGCTCGATACACTAACAGTGAAAGAAAACGTCCTGCTGCCTTTATCCATTACAAAAACAGCAAAAAAAGACGCGGAGCAAAAATTTAATGAACTAGCGACAGAACTAGGAATTTATGAGATCAAAGACAAATATCCGAATGAAATTTCCGGCGGCCAAAAACAGCGCACTTCAGCAGCAAGGGCATTTATTCATGAGCCGAGCATTATTTTCGCCGACGAACCAACAGGCGCCCTTGATTCAAAGTCGGCATCTGATCTATTAAACAAGCTGCAAAAATTAAATCAAAAACGAAAAGCCACCATTGTTATGGTCACCCACGATCCGGTTGCAGCAAGCTTCTCAAGCAGGGTCTTTTTTATAAAAGACGGACAAATTTATACCCAATTAATAAAAGGGGAAGAAACAAGACAAACGTTCTTTCAGCATATTATGAAAACCCAAGGGGTATTAGGCGGGGTGCAAAATGAGCATTAATCAGCTGATTTTCCGTAATTTGAAAAAAAATCTGAAAAACTACTATTTATATGTATTTGCCTTAATGTTTACAGTAGCCCTTTATTTCGCGTTTGTCACATTGCAATATGATCCGTCAATGGATGCAACAAAAGGCTCGATTAAAGGGGCTGCTGCCATTCGAACTGCATCCGTATTATTGATTGTCATTGTGACTGTCTTTCTCTTGTATGCCAATAACATCTTCATTAAACGGCGCAGTAAAGAAATTGGCTTGCTTCAATTAATCGGCATGACAAAAGGGAAAATATTCCGCATTCTTACGGCTGAGAATTTTATCATTTATTTCAGCTCATTATTCATTGGAGTCTTTATTGGATTTTCCAGCTCCAAATTATTCATTATGATTTTGTTTAAAATTACCGGTGTCAATGCCATTGCAACGCTTACTTTTTCACCTAATGCTTTGATCCAAACAGTGATCGTTTTTAGTGCGATTTATCTTTGTATCATGCTGTTGAATTACGTATTTATTAAAAAGCAGAACATTTTATCTTTATTTAAAGTTGCTTCCACTACAGAAGTAAAAAAAGTATCCCTGTTGGAAATGATTATCGGGATTCTCGGCATATTCTTCATCATTATAGGCTACTATATTTCGTCTAAGTTATTTGGCGGCGATTTTACTACGATGAATGAGCTATTCCTTGCGATGATCTTTATACTAGGATCTGTCATTATCGGAACCTATTTATTTTATAAAGGGTCTGTCAGCTTTATTTTTTATCTCATTAGAAAAAAGAAGGATGGTTATTTAAATATTCATGAGGTACTATCTCTTTCATCGATTATGTTCCGAATGAAGTCAAATGCTTTATTATTAACGATCATTACAACCGTCTCTGCTCTTGCCATCGGATTGTTATCTTTAAGTTATATTTCCTACTATTCATCGGAAAAATCCGCTGAAAATTATGTCGCCGCCGATTTTGCTCTGACGAATGCGGAAGATGCAAAGCATTTTAAAGAAGCATTACATGCGCATCACATTCCATACAGTGAAAAAATGATTGATGTGATCCACGCAAACATCAATATGGAAAAAATATTAGATACAAAGCTGAAGGAATTGAAAGTTGACCCGGCATCCATGCCTCTCCCAATCATTAGTGACGACGATGTAGAAAAGATCAATCTGTCTCCAGATGAAACTCTTTTTGCAGGGTATAACGATATGATGCAGAAGTTTATGCCGCTGAAAAGTTCCGGTCAAATCGAATTAAAAGGCCGGCACGAAGTCATACCGCAAAAATATTTAGGTTTACAAAAGGAATACTACATTTCCTATTTTTTCACAAGCGGCGGCCTGCCTGTTGCCATTGTCGACGCAACGATATTTGACCGTTTACAAAAGGACATGGACATGAAACCGTCTGTTCATATAGGAATTGATATTCAAGATGAAGCTAAAATACAGGAAGCTGATGAAATCTTTCAAAAAATGACGTTTAGCGGCAATCATGATTCACGGCTCGCCATGAGCAGCAATCAAAAACGATCTATGGGGCTCAGCATGTTTATTGTCGGCTTTTTAGGTTTAACTTTTCTGATTACATCCGGCTGCATTCTTTATTTCAAACAAATGGATGAGAGCGAAGATGAAAAGCTAAATTATACCATTTTAAGAAAACTCGGCTTCACACA
This sequence comes from Aeribacillus sp. FSL M8-0235, assembly GCF_038000355.1. NCBI lineage: Bacteria > Bacillati > Bacillota > Bacilli > Caryophanales > Bacillaceae > Aeribacillus > Aeribacillus sp. FSL M8-0235. The sequence goes on from NZ_JBBOBW010000001.1 coordinate 3,729,897, forward strand.
AGGCGACTTGCTCAAAGGAGTTCAAGCCAAACAAGCTTTTAATTTTGGGATTCCTTTGATCATCGGACTTTTCCACAGCTACTTTGCCGTTCAATCAGGATGGTTTTTATTCGGCACAGAGCTCTGGACGCCAATGATTCTCGTCATGCTGCTATATACAGCTTTGTATTCGATTTTCGGCTTTCTCTCCGTACTTTATTATAAAAAAGTAATAAAAGCGGCTCTTTAATATTAAGGAACTGTCCAAAAAGTCAGTATAAGTTGACTTTTGGGAACCCCCTCTTTATTTTTAAAAAAACCGCCCGTGTGAAAAACGGGTAGTTTGTTCAACTTTATAGAAAAATATAAGCCTCAGCTCCCCACAGGGTGTCTGAGGCTTATATTTCATTATATGAATAACCCCCGAAATCCTCCCAAATCTCAAGCCGTAAAAAAATAAGAAAATCTGCACCGCTCGGCAATCAAGCTTTTATTTGGATACGACGGAAAAACGTTTATTAATGTGCTTACGGTTTTCAATTTCATCTACAAGTGCTATCGCATAGTCTCTATAACTGATGTAGCTTTGACCTTCAGAGTTGACAGCAAGCACATCGCCTGAAACTTTATATTCACCTGTGCGCGGACCTTGCGGATCAAAAAATGCAGCTGGGCTAATATAAGTCCATTGAATCCCTTCAGAGTTTTCAAGATCTTGCAAATTTTGAGCTGAGCTTTTCGCTACCGGCAAATATTCTTTCGGAAAATCCGGTGTGTCAAAGAGGCGGGTTGTTTTCGCTTCATCGACAAACAGGCTGCCCGCTCCGCCTACAACAATAAGCCGCGTATTAGGCGCTCCTTTCAAGGCATTGATTAATACTTTTCCTGCCTCCACATGTTTATGCTCTTCACCAGGTGCAGTGCCAAATGCATTTACAACAACATCAAAATCTTTTATATCCTCTGATGTAATATCGAAAATATCCTTTTCAACAGCTGGTACATCAGTCACTTTAGAAGCATTGCGGACAATAGCCGTAACATCATGTCCTCGTTCCTTTGCTTCCTTTACTATTAAACTTCCTGCTTTTCCCGTTGCACCAATAACGGCAATTTTCATAAACAATTTCTCTCCCTTTATGTAACTAATTCAGTTACAAATTATATGTAACTATTATAGTTACAAATATAAATCTCTGTCAACTTATTGATTGAAGCTTTCATCCGGAAATCATTGCCTGCCAACCTGTTTGACAAAATTTCAAATTTGTCACTAAAATAGTGACAAATGGTGGTGGAAACTTATGATTAACAGCCGTTTAGCAGTGGCGATTCATATTATGATCTTAATAGCATCAAATCCCCTTGAGCATATGTCTTCAGAATTTATTGCCAAAAGCGTCAACACGAATCCTGTGGTGATCCGGCGAATTACAAGCATGCTCAAGAAAGCGGGACTATTAACTCCCCATGCCGGCAGAACCGGAGCAAAATTAACAAAAAACCCTGAAGACATAACACTTTTGGATATTTTTAAAGCGGTCGAACCGAAAGACGAATTATTCGCCATTCACGAAAATCCGAACCCCAATTGTCCCGTTGGAAAAAACATTCAATCCGCCCTGGACAGCACATTTACGCGCGTTCAAAAAGCGATGGAAGACGAGCTGGCCAGCCAATCCCTAAAAGACGTAATGGGCCATTTCTTACAATAAGAATGGCCCATAAAAAATGAAGCTGTAGTTATTTCCTCTTTTTCGGCACTTATGACCGTTTCGCTGTTTTGAATAAGGTGAATGATTCATTTTTACTTTCATAAGTTTGCACGCATGCAGGGAATCTTTGAAATCGATTTTATTCCTCCATCAAGTGCTTGATTTCAAAATAAAAAGCATGGATAAATTTTTTCGTATTGATTCGTATAGACGATGCAGCTGCAGGCCGATCGGCTTTTAATTCCTCCATTTTTTGACGAACAGCAGTGAAATCAAAAAATTTGGATGAGTAATTTTCAAACTTTGGATGGATGAAGTCTGTGAGCCCAAGTGACGCTAAGTTGTTCAAGGAATGATAGATCGCCCTCCGCACACGTTGTTCAGACGCTTTAATTTCCCTTTTCAGCTCCTCTTCACTGGCTGCTTCTCCAAGCTTCTTCAACGCAATATTTCTAAATATCTCCTTTAATGAAGGAAATCCGCCGGCAAATGTTTTCTCTTGTTCGTAATCATATAAAAACTGCATGATTTCAATGAGATCTTTACTGCCGCTTTCTCCGGCAATGCCTAGTTCTGAAAGGAGGAATCGTGCACTGGCAGAAAGAGAATTTTCTTTATAAGGATTTACATTTTGCTTTAGAAGATGATCAACGTTCATAACACTATATAAAGAGTGATGGATATCCTGAATTGTTTTTTCCAAACGTATATGACCCATCACCTTCTTTAAGATTGACAATACTTCAATTTTATTAATCGGCTTCGTTATATAGTTTTCGATTCCGTATTCATAAGCTTGGCCGATCATATCCTTTGATTCCACCTGCGATATCATAACAATTTTTCCTTTAAAAATCGGCTTGATTTTCTTAATCGTTTCAATGCCGTCCTGAACGGGCATTAACAGGTCAACTAATAAAATATCGACTTTCTTCAAATTTAAAAATTCACCGCTAACATCAGCACCGTCTGCTGCTTCGCCGACGACCTCACCAAGTTCCTCGTCTTCAATGATATGCCATAGCATAGTACGAATTGACTCATCGTCATCTATTATAAAAAACCTCATAAAATCACCTTTTTTGGGTTAAATTTCCAATTGGCAGACGAACGATAAATGTTGCCCCTTTGCTATCTTCCTGATGCTCAATCATTACTTCCCCGTTAAGCTTTTCTGCCAATTCTTTCACATATGAAAGCCCAATACCTGTTGATGAATTGCCCGTGCTGTCGAATTTCAAGGTGAATCCTGGTTTAAAAATAATATCTTTATATTGATCGGGAATTCCGGGACCATCATCATGAACGCGTATTTGGAGCCAATCATTTTCCCGCTCCACTGCAATCTCAATGCTGCCAGTTCCTTTGATGGCCTCCACTGCGTTAGCGACAAGGTTATTCACAATGGAACTAAACGTATACACATGATACTCAGGATGTGACCCATTATATGCAATACTGAATTCAATGTTTTTCCCCAACAGCTCAGCATACTTCTCATGTGTTCGAACAATGATTGATAAAAGTGATCGGACATCTAAATAATCAAGGGAGCTTTCTTCTGAAATTACTTTTGAAAGTCCAGACAAAATGCGTTGATTATCTTTTTTGATCTCATGAACCTCGCCGGCAATCCTCAAGGCATGCCGTGAAAGCTCCTCCAGCGACAGCCTTTTCTTCCCTTTCCTGATCTCCTGCAATTTTTGATACAGGTTGTAAGATTGCCTCGTAATTTCCTCAGCATCTTGAACGGATTTTTTTAATAGCACCGACTCTTCGTAAAGGTTCGATACAAGCATGATCATATGTTCATTGCGTTTTTGAATTTCCGCTTCCCTTAGCTTAGATTCATGCAATTTTATCATACTAAATAAACCGATCACAAAAAAACTTCGGAATATGGCAATAATCATAATTTTATTAAAGGCATCTAAAGTCATAACCGTTCCAATCATAATATTTTCAGCGAGTAGCTCGACAATCCCGGCTGCCAATTCTATCACAATCCCCAAAAGGCCGATCACCCATGGTCGATTGTAAAATCGGTGAATTCTTAAAACAGAAAAAACAAGCGCATACGTGAAGTAATAGAAAAAATAAGGGGAATTTGTATGAATGGAAGCCATCCAATCAACAGATGTAAGGGATATCAAATCGAGAAGAACCCGAAATGTCACAATTGATAAGCCTGCAAGAACACCACATATAACAGCTGGTACCTTTCTCAGCCACAATAAAAAAATAAACAATGTTGGAGGTCCAAAACTCACCCGATAAACTTCATTAAATGGATAAAATTTAATTTCGCCAGCGAGCGGAACCAAAATGATCATTGCAACCAATAATTGAAGTTCTTTTTTTTCAAGAGAGTGCAAGTTCAATATTACCACAACCTTGTTATAATGGTTCCTCTTAAAAAATTGAATAAAAGTTAGAATTTTAAAAACGAAGTAAATAATCAATTTGTAGAATTTTGTAGATTTATCGTCTGATCTTGTAGTTTCAATTTTAAATTAGATGAGATAACTCGTAAGCGCTCTCGCAAACAACTCTACTAATTATTATAGCTTATTATTTCGACGAGTAATCATTTAAAAGATAATGATAATCAATTTTGTCATCCATTCGTTTTGGAGGCAATTATAAAAGAAAAGAGGTGCTATGATGAAAAGAATAAGCTTGGCTTGGCAAATTTTAATAGGTCTTGTACTAGGTATTGTTGTTGGTACTATTTTTTATGGTAACCCAGATGTTGCGAAATTTTTGCAGCCAATTGGGGATATATTTTTACGATTAATTAAAATGATCGTCATTCCAATTGTTATTTCCAGCTTAATTGTCGGTATTGCAAGTGTAGGTGATACAAAAAAGCTCGGAAAGCTTGGCGGAAAAACAATTTTGTATTTTGAAATTATTACAACTGTCGCCATTATTGTCGGACTTTTAGCAGCTAACATTTTTCAGCCTGGTTCCGGCGTCGATATGAGCTCATTAGAGAAAACAGATATTCATAGTTATGTCGATACGGCAGAAGCAGTTGAAAGCCACGGAATAGCTGATACATTTGTCAACATTGTTCCACCAAACATTTTCCAGGCATTTGTTGAAGGAAATATGCTGGCGATCATTTTCTTCTCTGTATTTTTCGGACTTGGAGTCACAGCCATCGGAGAGCGTGGAAAACCGATCATTGCCTTTTTCCAAGGTACAGCTGAAACGATGTTCTGGGTGACGAACCAAGTGATGAAATTTGCACCATTTGGTGTGTTTGCCCTTATCGGTGTGACTGTGTCTAAATTCGGTATCGAATCATTGGTGCCGTTGGGTAAATTAGTAATTGTCGGCTATGGAACAATGTTATTCTTCGTTGTCGTCGTTCTTGGATTTGTTGCAAAATTAGTCGGTCTAAACATTTTTCACATCATCCGTTTACTTAAAGAAGAGCTTATCCTTGCCTATTCAACCTCAAGCTCAGAAACAGTTATGCCAAGAATAATGGAGAAAATGGAGAAATTTGGATGCCCAAAATCCATTACAGCATTTGTCATTCCAACAGGTTATTCCTTTAACTTAGATGGTTCAACCCTATACCAAGCATTAGCAGCACTGTTTATAGCACAAATGTATGGCATTGATTTGTCCATCGCTGATCAAATTTCATTGGTGCTAGTATTAATGTTGACCTCAAAAGGAATTGCAGGCGTTCCAGGCGTTTCATTTGTTGTATTGTTGGCTACGCTGGGAGCAGTAGGCATCCCGCCTGAAGGTCTTGCATTTATCGCAGGTATTGACCGTATTCTCGATATGGCTAGAACAGTGGTCAATGTCATTGGAAATTCATTAGCCGCTGTCGTTATGTCTAAATGGGAAGGTCAGTTCGATGTTGAAAAAGCTATTTCATATATCAATTCTTTTAAAAATAATAAGCAATCCGCAGCTTAATATAACCGATATAATTCCAAAAACTTTGCAATCAAAAAGCCGGAGTGGTTATGATACCATTCCGGCTTTTGCTATAGATTGAAGATAATGATTTCAACAGCTTTGTTAGATTCATTCGTAAAAGATGATACTTCTGATCTTGATCGTTTTCTACATAGTTAAACGTTAAGAAAAAACAGAGCGTATTTTCCATCATTTCTGTCATTTCCTATTATTTCTTTATCTTTGTTTGTTCCAAAGTGCAATTCTTTCCCAAAAAGCTTTTCGCATGTAGAATGATTTTTCACAGGAATAAGCAGACAGCTCAAACTCGAAAAAAAGGTGTCACCTATAATGATTATTAAATAAAACTTGAAACTGTTTCCAAATTCAAGTATTATATAGAAAGACTTAGAAATAGGCACGTTTGAAAAAGTGAAAATTAATAATTTTATAGTGGACGGATGTTTATTATTTTCTTGTTGTCTTCAACACAAAATCACAATAGCCGAATCTGAAATAATTGGTGTATCGCTTAATTTTGCAAAATTACCATAAAACAACTTCTTCGTTTATTAGAGAGATAGAAACTTAAAAAACTTTGAACATATTTTTAAAAAGATAAATCAGGAGTTCCATTGCTTTCAATTCATTTCAGATTAGAAAAACCGTAAATTAAATTTATGGTATCTTAGGCTATTTAACTTATATAAGTTAGGGCCTTTGTTCAATCTAATTTTGAATAGTGGACGTGGTGAGCCGTCCGCGATTGCAAAAGTGAGCATTGCCTTATTTGCGCCATTTGCAAAAACACCACGTCCACAAAAGTTAAATCTCAAGGGAGTACTGTTTTCATATCTCTAATCTCCTAATGATTATTTTTCTTTTTAATACTAATATCTATAAAATTGTTGATAACGTTTGCAAGCAAAGAATCTCCAATTACACAAAACCATTTGTTTACCTTTTCCCTAATTCATCAATTAATTTTAATAAATTAGGATCTTCTATATAATTTTCTATAGTGATAATTCTTTTGTTTTTATGAGATAATCTTGCTCTTTCTAATAAATCTTTATGAACGACGATAATGTCAGTGTCTTCTGGAACATCCTCTATTCTATAATGTTTTACTTCAATACCGTCAATATTTGCTTTTTGCAGTCTTTTTCTAAATGTGGTTGCACCTAATGCACTGCTGCCGGCACCTGCATCGCAAGCAAATGAAATTTTACTTATTTTTGTATTAGACAGTTCATTAGATGGATTTAAAATTTGTTTCCCTTCAGATTTCATTGCTTTTGACTTTTCGATTGAACTTGTAAAATCTTCTTCATCTGTTTTTTTATCAAACTTTAATATTATTGCAGTAACGATGAAGGATACTACCGCAGCTACGATTACACCTGAAATGATTCCTAGGAAATTACCTTTAGGGGTTAAAGCTAAATAAGATATTATGGATCCCGGACTAGGTCCAGCTACAAGACCCGCATCGAAAAGATAAAAAGTTGTAATACCTGACATCCCGCCGGCAATCATTGCTAAAATTGTTAATGGTTTCATTAATACATATGGGAAGTATAACTCATGAATGCCTCCGAAGAAATGAATTATTATAGCACCCGGAGCAGTCCGCTTAGCAGCCTTTTTGCCGAAAAAGCTAAAAGCTAATAATAATCCAAGACCAGGTCCTGGGTTTGACGCAACGGTAAAGTAAATTGATTTTCCTGCTTCAAGCGTTTCTTGCATACCTAAAGGATAATATATTCCTTGATCAATGACGTTATTTAAAAACAATACTTTAGCTGGCTCATTAATAAGAGATAATAATGGTAAGTACCCTGTATCCACTAGAGATTTAATAGCGGATGAAACAACATTATTTGCCGCTTCAATAACCGGTCCTATAAAATAAAAGGAGAAAATCATTAGAAAGAAGCCTAAAATACCAATTGAAAAGTTATTAACAATCATTTCAAATCCTGCAGGTATTTTACCATCCATCAATTTATCAAATTTCTTTATAAGCCAGCCTCCCAAAGGACCAATAATCATCGCGCCTAAAAACATTGGTATATCGGATCCAACTATTAGCCCTATGGCTCCGATGGTACCCATTACAGCGCCCCTTTGGCCGGCAACCATTCTCCCTCCTGTGCTTGCTAAAAGCAAAGGCAATAAATACTTGATTGCCGGATCAACTATACTAGCAAGATTCTCATTTGGAAACCAGCCAGAAGGTATAAACAAAGCTGTTAATAACCCCCATGCAATAAAAGCTCCAATATTCGGCAAAACCATATTGGTCAAGAATCCTCCAACAGCTTGGATGCGTGCACGAAAAGATGGGGTTTTGGCTTTAATTACATTTTCCATGTATAACACCCTTTCTTCATATCAATATTTATAGAAGAAATTTCTATACTTTTTTGAAAAAAAAAGATGTTTAAATTTTAAATTTAATCAAAAAAACATTTTTTATTCTACCATTTTAATAACATTCATTATTTCTTCTTCATTGCTTGAATTTCTAAACTTATTTACAACATCTTCATCAATTAGTATAGAAGATAAGTCGGATAGCAAACCTAAATGACTTGAATTGTCTTCAGCCGCTAAGACGATAATAATATTCACTTCTTTTCCCTCTGGGAACTGCACGTTGTTTTGTAATTTCAAAAAAGAAATGCCTGTTTTGATTACTCCTCCTTCGTTTCTTGCATGCGGCATGGCAATTCCCGGAACAATTACTATATATGGACCATTTTTATTGACATTATCAATCATATCTTGAATATATTTAGGAGTAATATTACCTTTTTTTAATAAAGGATCGGAAGCAACTCTTATAGATTCCTCCCATGAAGATACTCTATTCAAGAAATTTATATTACCTTTTAAATATTCACTTAACACACCGTTTCACCTTTCTTCATGATTCTATTTACACTACCATTTCTGTATTTTTAGTTGATAATAAATTTCTTTAATTTTTTCTCTAATTGTTTTATTTTCTAACTCTGTAAAATGTAAAATGGCTTGTTCGATCCCATTTTCACAAATGTAGTTTTGCAAAATTACAGACTCTTCATCATCAGGGTTATCGAATAAAAATGCAGCAGCAACGGCAACTGATAAATATTCTATTGAAAGTCCTAAATCAAAAAGTTCTCTAGTGGGTTTAATTAATCGTTCATTATAGCCCAGTTTGCGAATCGGCGATCTTCCTACTCGCAAAATCGAGTCGCTAATATTTTTGTTTTTAAAGCGCTTTATAATTCTTTCAATAAAATCACTCATATCTTTTGGGTCCATATTAAATTTCCTTAAAATATATTGGGAAGCTTCATTTAGCGTTTCCCGTACAAGATGTTCAATTTTTGCATTTCTCAAAGCGCTCTGTATTGTAGATTCTCCTGCTAAAAACCCAATATAAGCAGTTGCCGCATGACCCATATTCACTAAATATAATTTTCTTTCAATATAAGGCTGTAAATCTTCAACATAGATTGCGTTTTTTATAATAGGCGAATCTGCATTAACGATTTCTGATTTGTTAATGATCCATTCATAGAACGGTTCTACAAGAACACTCTCACCCCCTTCGCTATGTTTTGATAAAGCTAGGCGATCAATAGCTGAATTAGGAAAGCCAACAAAAGTACATATATTTTCCATTTCTTTATTTGAAACATATCTCTTTATCTCACGTTTCAAACTGGAAGAAGCGTTAATTGCATTTTCATTTGCGATAATGTCGATCTTCTTTTTATTTTCTTTTGCTCTTTTCAAAAGGCCTTGAGCTAATATATTAGCAATTTTAGGTATGTTATTGATGCCGACAGATGTTGTAATTAAATCTGCATTCACAATAGCATTGATCACTTCTTCTTCTTGTGTTACACTGTTTAATGCTGAAACCGGAGAGATAGTCTCTATCGTATGATTATCATCTAATATCTCAACCTGATAACTATTGTAATTGTTAAATTTATCAACCGTTTTTTGATTTATATCCACGAAACAAACTTCATACCCAGTTTTGTTTAATAAGTAACCAATTAAACCTTTCCCTATATTCCCTGCACCAAAATGCAACGCTAGCATAATATTATCTCCCTTTACAATACTTAAAACTCTTTATCAAAGAATATCCAATCCAGCGAAGCTATTAACTTTTTACTCTAAATTCGCGTGATATTGCCAAAGACTAGACATATCAATATTTTGCTCTCTAATCATCATTAAGGCTAACGCGTCGCCTAATAACAATAAGCTTTGTTCAAATAAGCTTGTCATTGGTTGTACAGATTTCACTTCATTTGGCAGCTGTAGTTTTGTACCTACTGGTATCCTTACGAAACAATCTGAATACTCATTCATTGAGCTATTTGGATTTGCACCTATATGAGCAACTTTTGCTTTAAATTGCTTTGCCTTCTTTGCAATGATTAATGGAAAAGCCGTTTCTCCGCTTCCCGATCCCACTATCAACAAGTCTTTTTCAGTTATTGCAGGCTCAGTGATTTGGCCGACAATATAAGTTTTAATACCAAGATGAGCTAATCGTTTAGCGATAGCTTTCAAAGATAATAGAACTCTTCCAACCCCGACAAAAAATACTTTATCTGCTTTTTTTATCTCGATTAACAATTTATTGACTTCATTCATATCAATTTGGTTTAAAGTAGTGGTGAGTTCGTTTGTAATTTCCTTTACAATATCATAGTAATTAACCATTATTTCCCCTCTTTTCACAATAAACCTTCTATGATGCATTTTTCCATCGCTTTTTTATTCTCAGCTAAACTTTTGTCTCGAATAAATAAGCTTGTACTCCCGGCAACTAGTATGTCGGCCCCAGCTTTTACTAAGCTTGGTATTGTGTCTAAAGATACTCTGCCATCAACCTCAATATTTGTATCCAATTCTTTTTCTTTTATTAATCGCGCCAAATCTTCTACTTTTTTTATTGCATAAGAAACTTGCTTTTCATTTTCATCAGTTGCAAAGCCTGGATTGATTAACATTAACAAAATGGTATCGCACTGCGGCAAAATATAATCCAGGACAGACAGGGGAGTTGCTGGGTTGAGTGCTAAACCTGCTTTAATTCCATTGTTTTTTATTAAGTTAATGTATCGATCAATATGAGTGCTCGTTTCATAGTGAAATGATATTTGTTGTACATCAATTTTGATCATCTCTTGTATAAAAAATTCATTATTATTGGACATAATGTGGACATCAAAATTCATATCAGTTATTTTTCGTAATTGCTTAATAGTATCTATTCCCAATGGCATACTAGGGCTAAAGTGTCCATCTATAATATCAATATGTAAAGTATCCAGTCCTTCTTTCTCAATTTCTTTTACACTTTTTTCTAAATTACATAAGTCAGCACACATTATAGAAGGTGCAATCGTTATTTTTTTATTGTTTTGCATGTTTGTGCCTCCATTTGCATGTGTTTGCATGTTTTCCTTTATTATAAAACGCATATAATGAAAAGTAAAGCATGTTTTTGCGTTTTTGTGCCATTATTTGCGCGAATGCGTTTTGATCAATTGTTGAAATTATGATAAACTATAAGAAAGACTTAAAGGAGTAAAGTCACTATGCTAAAGGAAGAACGTCAACAAAAAATCTTGCAGATTTTAAATGAAGAACATAAAGTTATTGCAAGCGATTTAAGTAAACGCCTGTCAGTTTCGGAGGATACAATTCGAAGAGATTTAAAGGAGCTTGATAACCGCGGACTTATTAAAAGGGTTCATAGCGGAGCTTTGAGGATAGGGCCTCCTGTTGTTGATTTTTCAACAAGGCAGCACATGTTTAATGAAGTTAAAATTAAATTAGCTAAAAAAGCTTTATCCTTTATAAAAGAAGACATGGTTTTATTAATTGATGGAGGAACGACTAATTTACATCTAGTAAACCAATTACCTTTAACATTAAAAGCCACCGTCATTACAAACAGCCCGCCAATCGCTATGGCTCTGACTAATCATCAACATATTGATGTTATTATGATCGGCGGAACTTTATTCAAACAATCAATGGTTAATTTAGGAATAGACACTGTCGAATCTTTAAGTAATATGAGAGCAGATTTATATATCATGGGAATTTACAAAATTGATCCTTATATAGGAATCAGCGTCCCAAGCTTATCAGAAGCATTAGTAAAGCGGAAAATGGCTTCCATCTCTTCTGAAATATTAGGGATGGCAACATCTGATAAATTAAGCACTGTTTCCAATCACATTGTATGTCCTACTAAAGATTTAACATACTTAATAACAGAAAATATTAGTCCTAACATTAAAAAGATATATGGAAGCCAACAAGTAGTGGTGGTTGATTGATAATGCATTAACAAATTTGATAATCAGCAGTTTGATGAGAAAAAAACGAGGGTAAATGAAATCAGATTCAACAAGCCGCTGGTATTGCTAATATATACCATATTGCTAAATTTCGAAGACCGCTTGGTTAATTCCAATTTAATTAAAAGAGGATAGTCTTCCTTCAGGGCAGACTATCCTGCAAAAAATCATGTATCTTTGATGATTGATTAAGCCGTCAAATCCCCTTTAACCCGTTTCGAATAAATTGGACCGTGTATTCCATTTCTTTCTCGTCATCCCATGGATAATCCGGCATGACCAAAAAGCGGGTAATGAAAAACCCAACGATCGCGTTAATCGTTAAACGAATGACAGTCTCGGTGGGAAAATCACCTATTTGCCCATTTTGTTTAAAATGGTTGACAACTTTTATAAACTGAGGCAAAACTTTTTCAGTAAAAACCGCGCTAAATTTTTCTTGAATTTCTGCATGGAACGCCATTTCCTGAAAAAAAATTTTTAACAATGGGACATTGTTTTTGACAAATTGATAGCGGTTGCGGATGATTTTCCTTAACAGATCTTCAAAATCATCAAGTCGTTGATCCTGGAAAACTTCATTGATAAACCTTTCAGCAAATAAGGGGACGGCAAATTCTATAATGATCGGTGAAACGATGGATATCAGCAAATCTTTTTTTGTTTTGTAATGGCGGAAAATCGTTCCTTCCGCTACCCCGGCTCTTTTCGCAATTTCGCTCGTGGATGTCGCAGCATACCCTTTTTCGGCGAAAATTTCGACTGCCGCTTGAAGAATTTTTGCCTGCTTTGGCGTTAAATCTTGATTCGCTGCCTTCATGAACTCGTCCATAAAATTTTTCTGGTCCATACACTTTCCTCCTTATTTCTCTCTTTTATTGTTATAACCTGCGATGTTTTTTCAATGCAAATATATTTAAGACATAGAAAAGCAGCGCAAAGCCGAACAATATTAGCAAATCCTGCCAAAGATCGACCAAGTCTTTTCCTTTAATCATGATTTCTTGAATGGCGTCCGCTCCGTAAGTAAGCGGCATAAATTTACTCAACACTTGCAACCACTCTGCCAATGTCTCCAAGTTAAAGATTCCCGAAAAAAATGCTTGTGGAATGATGACAATCGGAATAAACTGCATGATTTGCAGCTCATTATTTGCAAAGGCTGATAAAAGGGTAGCAAGCGCCAGCGCAGTGATGGCTAATAAAAATGTAACTACTAACAGCTGCCAAAAATCCCCTGCCATCCAAATATCAAGTACATATACGCAATACGTGACAATAACGAACGATTGAATAATCGTGAATAAGCCAAATCCTAGCAAATAGCCTGTTACAATCTCCCATCTTTTAATCGGCGTCGACAGCAATTTTTCTAACGTTCCTTGTGTTCTTTCCCGCAAAAATGAAATGCCGCCTAACACAAAAACAAAGAAAAAGACAAAAAAACCGATTAGTACTGAACCCGTCTGATCAAAAAGATTGATTTTGTCAGAGCCATAATAATATTCGACATCAGGCTGAATATTTTTTTGGTCTGACAGGGAGCTGAAGGCGGTTTGAATCACCTTCATAACCGCTGAATTGGCTGTCGGGTCGCTTCCTTCCAGCAAAACATACGGAACATGATTTTTTATCGTTATAAATGCATCTAAATCCTCTTTTTGAAAAGCCTCCTTCGCTTCACTTTCGGACATTTGAACAACATCTTTCTCCAATTCATTTTGTAATACTTGCTCAAGCGGCGCCGGTATATTTTCTGCTGCTATTTTCGGTTCGTATGGGTCGCCGTCTAATACAAGCCATACAAGAGTGATAACTAAAAGCGGTGCAAAGATCAATAAAGCAATCGACCGTTTATCCCTTAACAGCTGTCTTATAATTCGGATGACAACAGCTCCTACTCTCATTTCTCATTCCTCCCGTATGCTAAGAATGCTTCTTCAAGTGAATCGACCTTTTGGTTTTCTTTTAGCTTTTCCGGCGTATCACAAGCAATGATATAACCGTTTCTTAGCATGGCCAGACGATCACACTTTTCCGCTTCATCCATGATATGTGTCGTAACTAAAATGGTCATCCCGTTGTTTTTTAGTTTTCTTAATTCACTCCATATCGATTGGCGAAGCACTGGATCGATTCCAACCGTCGGTTCGTCTAAAATTAATAGATCCGGTTTATGCATGAGTGAAGCAGCTAGAGACAACCGCCTTTTCATCCCACCTGAAAAGTCCCTGACAACTTTATCCATATGATCAGTTAAATCGACAATTTCCAAAACTTCCTGAATCGCTTTCTTCCGTTCTTGGCGTTTTAGCCCGTAAATGGCGGCTATAAATTCCAGGTTTTCTTTCGCGGTCAACTCCTGATAAAGAGCATCCGATTGCGCCATATAACCGATTGATTTCATTAGCTCGAGTGAAGGGACCTTTTGATCTTTGATGAAAATTTCTCCTTGATCTCCCTCTAAAATTCCTGTGATCATTTTGACCAACGTCGTTTTCCCAGAGCCAGATGGACCAAGAAGCCCGAAAATCTCTCCCTCATTTACGTCCAAATCAATATTTTTTAGCACTTTTTCCTTCCCAAATGAAATCGCAGCTTTACGGACAATAATCATTGAGGCCATTTTTTCCCTTCCTTTCGTACAAAATGAGTGAGTACTCACATACATTATAGTTGTGCAAACGAATTTTGTGAAGTGAGTAATCACTCATTTTTTGTAAATGATAGAAAAAATTTTTTAAACAGATTCGGCTTTAATAGTTATCGTCTTAAAAAAGCTGACCGCTGCGGATTTATACAAAAAGCAACAATAAGCATCTGAAATAGAAAAAATCCACACAAATTGACTGAGGAATGAACATCAGAAGATGCGCTTTTTTGCACAAATTATGCCCATTGGAGAAATCGGGGCAATCGGTTAGCTATTGGCTCATTAGGAGTGTTTTACAGGAACGACTAGATGAAGATAGCCTTGGTATTCGTTCCTTAGAAGAAATTAAACAAGCATTTTTAGTTATTTTACATAACGATTAAAGGAGATTTTAGATACAATACACATTCAATAAAAATGGTTGAAGTGATACTATATGGGCAAGTGGTACTGTAAAAACAATAATGATTGATTCAATATAATAATTCTTCTCATGCGGATTTCTGTTTACGGATAAGGCTGACATATGTGACTTTCAAATCTTACAGTTGAAAGAAGTGAAAAAGGATGAGCTTAGAGGCATTAAACAAACAAGTGAAAACCGATCTTTCCTATCTCGCCTTCGGAGGTCCAAGCTGGGTGCGAACGCTAAAAAAACCTGAAGGGCATGTCTACGATGTCGTGATCGTCGGCGGCGGCCAAAGCGGCTTAGGTGCGGCTTTCGGTCTTCTACGCGAACGGATATCCAACATTCTTGTCATTGATGAAAACCGAGAGGGCTGGGAAGGACCGTGGGAAACCTACGCCCGTATGGTGACCTTGCGAACACCTAAACATTTGACCTCCATCGATCTTGGGATTCCTTCCCTAACCTTCCGCGCTTGGTGGGAAGCACAATTCGGATCGGAAGGCTGGGAAGCGCTAGACAAAATTCCTCGGGGAGATTGGATGAATTATTTGCGCTGGTTTCGGAAAGTTCTCAATCTGCCCGTCATCAATGAAGTAAAGTTGAAGTTGATAGAGCCGACTGATGAAGGGATTCATCGGCTTCATATTGAAGGAACGGGTGCACCATCTGACATATTGCTCGCACGAAAGGTTATTTTAGCCACGGGAATTCAAGGCGGCGGCGAATGGCATGTTCCTCCTTTCATTGCTGAAAAATTGCCGCATCATCTCTATGCCCACTCCTCAGAAGCAATTGATTTTAAAGCACTACAAGGGAAAAAGATCGGAATTTTGGGCGGCGGCGCATCTGCCTTTGATAATGCCAATTTTGCCTTATCAGAGGGTGCGGCCGAAGTTCATGTCTTTGTCCGCCGCAAGAAATTGCAGCGTATCAATCCGATCCGCTATATGGAAGTTTCCGGTCTAATTGAACATTTCCAAGCTCTATCGGACGCTGATAAATATGCAATCATCGCTCATTTCTTTAAATATAATCAGCCGCCGACCAACGATACCTTCGGACGCGCAGCCTCATGGCCCGGTTTTCACCTGCACTTAGGAGCACCATGGCTTGATGTTGAAGCTGCAGATCAAGGTGCAGTAGTGACCACACCTCAGGGCAAGTTCACCTTCGATTTTCTGATCATCTGCACCGGACTCGTCACTGATCCTGCTTTGCGTCCGGAGCTGAAACTTGTCGAAAGCCACATTGCTCGTTGGGGAGACCGCTATCATCCCCCGAAGGAGCTGGCCAATCCAATGCTTGATGCCCATCCTTATCTCAGCCCTGGTTTCGCTTTTATAAGCCGCGATGAAAAGGGCAAAAAGCTTCTGTACGGAATTTTCGCTTTCAACTATTCGGGTTTGATCAGCTGTGGCATTACAGCAGCTGCTCTTTCCGGCTTGAAATACGGTATACGCAAGCTCGTATCAGAAGTAGCAGATCAGCTTTTCTTAGATGATCGCGAAAAGATATTGAAAGACTTCTATTCCTATAGCGAAATCGAATTTGTCGGTGAATGGACTAAAAAGGAGTAAGGCCTTAGAATAACCGTTGGTAGTGTGGGGGCTGTCTCAAGCTGATTTTTCAGCTAAGAGGCGCCCCTTTTTCAAATAAAAATAACGTTTATATCTTTTTCGGACAGCTGTTTGTAATGCAAGCAATTTATGGTCTGAGAAAGCGGCCTTTTAACACTCTTTAAAAATAAATAAGGTGAATCGAATCAAAGTTCGATCCACCCAATTAAATTTTTTCAGTTTCCTTCGAACAATTAATGGACCACGGCTGGACCAATTAATGCTGCTGGTTTTTCCCCTAAAGCCAGCTTGCTAATGTTTGTATAGCTAATATGTTTATATGATTGCAGCAATTGTTTTAATTCCGGAAATCTTTTATCTTTTTTTAGTTTTTCGATTTCCTGATGATAGATAGACAATACATAATCATCCTGAAATTTCGGTTGGAATCGATCCGGGTCTTCATCCATTAGTAAAGAGCCCATATATTGATATCCATATTGTAATTGACGAGTCAAATGGACGATATTTAAAAATTTCCGATAAATAGTTGGTGTTGTTGCCTTTAAGTTTTCGATAGCGGTTTGTGCATTTTTCAACTCATCGTAACTAGAGTCTATTATCACACTATATCATTCCTTTGTTCCGTATTAATCCCACGGTTTATTCAGTGAAAGTCTGGACACGAGTTCTTTATTTTGTTGTCTTTTTAACTTGCGAATGCTTTCACGTTCTTTTCCTGTTTCGTAGAGATATTTTTCTTCCTCTGTTTCTGGAATAATAGGCGGTACTTCCAACGGCCTTTTATTTTCATCTAGAGGAACAAAAGTGAAAAATGCTGTAGCTGCAATTCTTCGTTTTCCAGTTTCTAGATCTTCTGCAATCACTTTACAGAAAATCTCCATGGATCTTTTACCTGTATAGCTAACAAACGATTCAATACAAACCGAATCACTTACCCGGATCGGTTCAAGGAAATTAACGGAGTCGGTCGACGCTGTAACACATTCCTTTACCCTTGTATGTCTGCGGGCAGAAAGCGTCGCACATGCATCCATCTTCTTCATTAAAACTCCGCCAAATAATGTATGATAATTGTTCAAATCATTAATGAGCACTTGATCGGTTTGAACAACACGTGTTTCTTTCATTTTTTTTGCTTCCATTATGATCACCTTGCAAATAAAAATACTTTTGAAGCGTACGCTTCATCCGCATTTAGAATTTTTACAAAGAGAATTATAATATAGCTGGTTTGCAAAGATACAATGCCAATCCTATATACAATTCATAACAAAATAGTATGGAAGCGCTCTTTAACCTAAACAAAAAACCACCCGTGTGATGAGCTGCCCCCAGTCAAGTAGACAGGAATAAAAAAGCACATATAGAAAAATCCCTCCATAATAGACAGATGAACAGGCTTTCTTTTTCCTGTCTACTATAAAGGGATCGTATCATTGAGCTTGGTCGTGTGTTACATTCTATTCCAAATAAACTTTTATTTCATCATTTGCTTTATCAATTCTCGGTTGAGTTCTTTAAAGATTTCGTTATGGGATGATACCATGCCAAATTTATCAGCCTTAGGTTCAATAAATTGTTTAGCTCTATTTACCGCATTTGCGGCATCCTGAAAGGCCCCCGCAATCAAATGCAATTTCCCATCGTATTTTAGAATATCCCCCGCTGCATAAAGTCCCGGTACAGAAGATTCGCTATGGGCGTTGCCCGCAATGTAGTGATTGTCAATCATTTGAATATTCAGCTCGCTTTTTTCCAGCAAGGAGGAATCGCGCTCATAGCCATGATTCACAATTACTTCATCAATCGGTAAATAGGTGATCTCTCCTGTTTCACGGTTTGTTAGCTCAACTCGTTCAATCCGTTCATGGTCCTCGCTGGCAATCAATTTGGTAATCGTTGTATGAAAATAACAAGTAGCCGAGCTGTTTAGAAGCTGCGTCACCTGCGATTCATGACCTTTTAACATCTCCCCTCGATACGTCAAATACACTTTTTTAGCAATCGGCACTAATTCATTCGCCCAATCAATAGCCGCATTGCCTCCTCCTGAAATGATGACCGTTTTATTTTTGAAGAGCTTTAACGATTTCACTGTATAATGCAGATTAGCCACCTCGAACTTTTCTGCACCCTCGATCTCCAGTTTTTGCGGCTTCAATATACCGCTTCCCACTGCGACAATGACCGTCTTGGAAAAATGCTGCCGTCCAGAAGCGGCCTGCAATATAAAAGTGCCATCTTCCTTTCGTTTCATCGATTCAATCTTTTCATTTAGTACCACTGTAGGATTAAATGTTAATCCTTGCTTGACAAGCTGCTTAATTAATTGTTCTCCTGTAATCGGTGCATGTCCTCCAACATCCCAAATCATTTTCTCCGGGTAAACATGAAGCTTGCCGCCCAATTGCGGCTGATACTCAATCAGCTTTGTTTTCATTTCCCGCAATCCGCTATAAAATGCCGCATACAACCCCGCTGGTCCGCCGCCAATAATCGTCACATCGTATAATTCGTCATATTTCATCTATTTCCACCTCTCCTAGAACTCAGTAAATGATTATCATTCTCAATTAAATATACATTGTTTTTACCTCTTTTACAACGAACAGTGATTGTCTATTGAAAAAAATGTTTACACCATATAGAGCTCGTATTGTTTATGGACGGTCGGACCACTGTCTCGCATTCGCACAACGAGAGCAAGTCCCAGACGGTTTCTAACCGTTGGAAACATCCGTCTTTCTTCAAGCTATCTATGAAAATCGTTTGTAGATGCAGGAAATCAACGGACATCTAGAACCTCTATCTATTTTTCATGAAAAGATAGCGGCCGCTTCCACGAACATATGAAACATGATATTCATATGAATCCTTCCTAGCCCCTGCTTAAGTACAAGAGACGGCTCCACACAAAAAAGACACTTTTTTCTTGTTTCTGCTTCAAGTAAAAAAAGGGGCTGTCCAAAAAGTCAGGGTAACTGACTTTTTGGAGCCCCTCATTTTTTCACTTTTAAAAAAATGCACAAAAAAATCGTCCTTTCTAGTAAAATGAAGTTACGACACAACATTACAGAAAGGACGATTTTTTATGAGCAATCATATGATTACTCGTGAAAATTATAACACACAAATGACACTTCCTCTAGATGGAAAAGAAGAAAAAACTCCTGCCAAAAGAAATTTAGCCCCTACTTTCAAACCATATGACAACCGTCAAGTTCAAATGATTTATGATATTGAATCTCTTATACCCGAACATCACGTGGCACGTGTCGTGGACGAAATGGTGGAGGCGATACCAGATAAACAATTGTTTTCTCATTATAAAGGCGGCGGCAGAAGTTCCTATCATCCCAAAATGATGCTGAAAATCATTCTGTATGCTTATTCTCAAAAGGTTTATTCCTGCCGAGGAATCGAAAAACTCGTTAAAGAAAATATTCCTGCCATGTGGCTTTCAGCGATGCAACAACCAGATTTTCGCACCATTAATGAGTTCCGAGGGGAACGGATGAAAGCTTTCATGGATGAGCTCTTTGAAGTCATGATTCTCAAATTGATAAAAGAACATTACATCACGATGGAAAACTACTTTTTGGATGGCACTAAGATCGAAGCCAATGCCAATAAGTATTCTTTTGTGTGGAAAAAATCCACTTTGAAATTCGAAGAGAAATTAAAAGAAAAAATCCAAGAAACACTAAAGCACATTCATGAATTAACCCAATTAGAAGCCGGAACAGGGCAAAAGGAAAGCGATCAACATACAGAGATCACCGAACAAAACCTGGAGGAAATCGCAAAAGAAATAGAAGAAAAAGTTGAAACGCTAACGGAAGAAATCGAAAAGGAGACCGATACATCCATTCGGAAAGAGAAGCGAAAAAAACGCAGTCAATTAAAGAAATCGGTGAAACAAATTCGTGAAGATTTCCTGCCCCGAATGGCAAGATACAAGGAACAAAAGGAAATGTTCGGTGACCGTAACAGCTACTCGAAAACAGACAAAGACGCAACCTTCATGCGCATGAAAGAAGACCATATGAAAAACGGTCAGCTCAAGCCCGGATACAACGTGCAAATGGGGACAGAGAATCAGTTTATCTTGTTTTATACCATTCATCAACGACCGACCGATACACGTTGCTTTATCCCACATATGGAGAAGCTAGCCTCCAGTTCATTACCGATGCCCAAAACGGTCATTGCGGATGCAGGCTATGGTAGTGAAGAAAACTATGTATATGCAGTTGGTGATGAGAAAGAGCCCCGTTTTGAGTTTCTAATTCCTTATGGGAGCTATGTAAAAGAACAAACACGTACATACAAAAAAGACATTAAAAATGCCAAAAACTGGACCTATTGTGAAGAGGATGATTGTTTTATTTGCCCGAATGGAAGGAGAGTAACGTTTAAAAAATACCAAAACAAAAAGAATCCATCTGGCTATGAACAAAGCTTCAAAATATACGAATGTGAAGATTGTACCGATTGCCCATTGAAAGCGAAATGCACAAAAGCGAAGGGAAATCGTCAAGTTCACTGGAATCCCATCTTCGAAGAAATGAAAGCAAAGGCCAAAACAGCCCTTGAATGTGAAGAGAAAGCCGGCATCTACGCTCGACGCAAAGTCGAGGCAGAAAGTGTGTTCGGTCACATCAAGGGCAATCGGTCGTTCCGCAGATTTTCTTTGCGGGGCCTCGACAAGGTACATGTTGAGTTTGGGATTGTGGCATTAGCCCACAACTTCCTGAAAGTAGCCGGCATCCGCCAGCTACTTTCAGATAAAAATCGAAAAAATATAAAAGCAAGTGGAGAGAAACGAATTGTTTTTCTCCACTTGCTTCATTTTAGGGACTTATCGGACAGCCCCCTTCTTATAGTTGACTCAATCGGATTTAGAATCCTGGCCGGGATTAGCCGTCGACAGCTTTTCTTTTGCAAATCGTATAAATTCCTGCGCAATCTGTGATAAGCTTGCATCCTTTCTCCAAATCATTGCCAGATTCCATTCGATTTCCGGATTAGTGACGGTGATCGTTTTAAAATCATCTGTTAGTTCTATACACGTACTTTCAGGCAGCAAAGTAATACCTATATTGTAGGCAACCAATTCTTGAATAAACTCCAGTTGTGATGTTTCCGAAATAATTTTCGGTTGAAAACCGGCTTCTTTACAAGAATTGATGACAAGATTTCTTAGCACAAAATCCCGGTCGAACATAATAAAGTCCTCTTTTTTTAGCTCCTGCAAAGACACTTCTTGTTTTCCCGCC
The DNA here is from genome assembly GCF_038000355.1 of Aeribacillus sp. FSL M8-0235. NCBI lineage: Bacteria > Bacillati > Bacillota > Bacilli > Caryophanales > Bacillaceae > Aeribacillus > Aeribacillus sp. FSL M8-0235. The sequence continues at coordinate 3,751,828 of NZ_JBBOBW010000001.1, forward strand.
AGACGATGAGACGAAGAGACAACTAGTTTTAATTTCTCATTCACAAATATAATACTGTCAAGATTTTCATTTTCCTCAGAAAGAACAACGACCCCAAAATCCAATAAATTATTGAGAACCTTCTCTTCAACTGGTTTGGAACCATCCTCTTCTAGTAGGAAAATCACCTCTGGATATTCTTCATGAAACGATGCAATCAATTTTGAGAAGAAAATGGAATTCGTAATCGTAGGTAGCCCGATGCGAATTTGTCGTTTTCTTTGCATAAACATTTTATCAAGTTCTGCATCCAATTGCTGCAGCTGATTTTCAATTTTTAAAGCATGTTTTTTTAAAATACGGCCTGCATCCGTCAATATCAGCTTTTTTCTAGTACGTATGAAAAGCGGTGCTCCAATTTCATCCTCCAATGATTTGATAATTCTGCTGAGAGCAGGCTGCGTAATGAACAGATTCTCAGATGCAGTGGTAAAATTGCCGGTACGTGTAACCTCAAGAAAACACTTCAATTGTTTAATTTCCAATTGAATCAAACACCCTATTACATTTTAATGATAATAAAGTTTACCACACTTTTCACTTTAGCGCTTTAAATTTGTTTGATCAAATAGGCGAAGCATAAAACCTTAATGTTCTTGTTAGGGCAGTTCATTATTAGACAGCCCCTTGTGTTTTTGTGTTTAATTACGCTAATTTCAACAATGGAAGTATCTTATTCGGAAATAAAAAGCTCTAATTTTGTCCTCTTTTAATCCTTCAAGATCCCCCTTCTTATATCTAAAAACTTTTCATTTCATTCATCTATGCAATCATTTATTTTTATATTCCATATCAATATTATAAAAAGATTAGCGGGCATAGTATCCCCATTTATCGAATTTTTGAAGAGAAACAGGCAAATCATCTGATTTGAGAAAAATGCTACATAGAGCTTATTTTTGAAATTTCCTGAATTGTACAGGGACAAATGCGGGAAATAAAGCATAAATAAATACAGTAAAAATTCGTTAATTTGGGAGTGAGGTGTCATGAAAACTCCATGGATTCACCATGAGAGGATGCAGCAAATACGTTCTAAACAAATGAACATTTTTAAATCTTCAAGAGTTCAAAAAAAATCTGTATGCCCCAATTTTCAGCATAGAGAAGAAGATGATGATAGTCACAAATCAGATATTGTGCCAAATCGCATTGATACAGCAGAAGCAGATGATTCACATGAAAATTACGGGATAAAAAAGGTGACCAAACTAAACAAAAATAAAAATAATGTTTCTAAACTGATGAATTTATACAAAAAGTATAATATGTCTAAAAGAAATCATACAGGCAGCATCTGTGGTCCTACTCAACCATCGAATGGAACGACTGATCCTGAACACGTTTCCTCAACTGATGACCACACTTTAAAAACGGATGATTCCCATATTAAGCAGATTTCTCTACCTAGCCCTAGCCATGAGACAAAGGAGCACCCCTCAGCCGATTCGGTTCTTGAGCCTGTTCATCCTTCATCCAATTCGGATGAAATAAATGATCAAGAGGATGACTTTGAAACCAATTCTTTTGATTATTCAGTCGAGCTTGCTCATTTATTGGATGAAAACAATCTTAAACAAGTTTTTCCAGCTGTTAATGAGCATGCTGTGAATACGGATGAGGCTTCTCATATTAAGCAGATTTCTCTAACTGATCTTGATGAACAGGAGACGAATGATCAACCTGCAACCAATTCGGGTTTTGAGCTAGTTCACGCCCCATCCAGTTCGGATGAAATAAACAATCATAAGGATGTCAGTGAAATCAATCTTATTAACCATACAGTCGAGCCAGTTCATTCATCGGACGATGCCGTTCCTGAACAATCTCCTCCAGCTGTTGATGAGTATGCTGTGAATACGGATGAGTATTTCCATGCTGGTCTTGAACAGGAGACAAAGGATCATCCTCCAACCGATTCCGTTTTTGAACTTGCCCATGACTCATCCAGCTCAGATAAAATAAATGATCAAGAGAATATCAGTGAAACCAATCCTATTGACTATACAGTCGAGCCAGTTCATTCATCGGACAATGCCGTTCCTGAACAATCTCCTCCAGCTGTTGATGAACATGCTGTGAAAACGGATGAGGTTTCTCATGCTGAACAGGAGATAAATAAAAAATCTCCGACCGATTCTGTTTTTGAGCCTGTTCATCCTTCATCCGAATCGGATGGAACGAATGATCAAAAAGCTATTAATTTTGATAATGCAGATGAATCTATCAAATATGGAAAAACATGTTCAATGACTATAAAAAGACCATTTTCGACTTTTGTAGAAATAGATGACTTTCTTCATTCTCCTATCTTTAGCAATATAGTTCAAAATTCAGCTGAATTTCTTGACTTAAACAATAAACAAACTCCTCAATTAAACACAAAATTACTCAATACGACAACTTATTATCCTGAACAGCCTGAATGTCGTTTAGTTTGCTCTAAAATTCATGAAATGATCTCTTTAACTGACACTGTACACACTTATAGTAAGAATAATACAAATAATCATTATCAATCTATTGCAGTTCCCCTGCATGACTCAAAAGCTGCGAAAACAAGCGAAACAGATAACAAAACTTGTACATCTCATGACTTTATACAAATTAGAGTTCCAGTTGTAGCAGGGGAATACAAAATGGAAATAATTTTAGAAGAAGATGTTGTATTTGAAGAAGAGATTTTGGGCGTTAAAGAAATCTCTAAAGAGGTCGTACTAACAAATTGTAAATTCGTACCTACTCAATTCTCCCCATCATTAGATAATGGAACATGTACAGCACTGAAAGGAAATTTATTTATAAAAGGATATATATCACAAAATATTGAGTACACTGCCGCAGACAACGGAAATGAAGGTTCCAAACAAAATGAATCAGTACCTTACTATCGTCAATTGCACCAAAAAATTATATTGGATTTAATCGTTCATTTATTACAAGTACAACAAGTTCGGGTCAGTTATGCTGGCAATGGAATCTAGAGATCATCGAATGTATACGAAATCCACTCTTTGATTTAAAAATGAGAAAAATGATTATGTGAAAAGCCCAAACTTAAAAATGAATGCTGCATATTGTATTAATGCAGAGTTTGGAAAACTCAAAAAAAATTAAGGAGTGGATTTTTTCATGAGTAAAGACGATCATCAAATCCCAGCTTGCCCAGTAAAATCGACAGAACAAGTACCATTATCAAATGAAAATACCGATTTAGTTCTTACACCAGATGTTACTGTAACTCTTAAAACTCCAGTTGTATTAGCAGAAAAAACTATTCAAGTGGTAGTAGAGGCAGATATTCCGCTTGATCCGCCAGCAACTGAAATTAAGAGAGTGACAAAAAACGTATTTTTGGAACAAGCGAAACTAGTACCTGTTAGATTTACACGTATTGGTACAACGGACTATTTTAGAGTAACTAGAGCGAAATTATTTGTATCAGGATTTATTCGCAAAGATATTGAATATGCTTCCAGAGACTGCAATGGAGCACTTCAAGACAGAATTGCAGACGTTCCGTTCTCTGGTTTTACAGAACTTGCAGACGCTGCTCCAACCGGAGATTTCCTTCTTTTCCCAATAATAGGAATTTCTGATCAAAGCAAAGCTCTCTTCTTAAATGAGAAAAATGACCTTGTTCCTCGTTTGGATAAATATTTCTTCCAAAATCTCGTCAAATATAATGAACAACCATACGGTGAATTAATAGCCGCAAACTTCTATGAACTTGATTTCTCACCAGTTAAAGTAGGACCTGAAGGCCAGTTTAAAACATTGCGCGAAAAAATCGTCTTAGATCTTACTGTGAAATTATTACAAGTTCAACAATTTCAAACTACAGCTACACAAGTAACTCCTAGTTTCCCTGAAGGAACTTTAGATGCTGCCACAAACAGATCTAAACACAAATAACTAGTTCAGAAGCCGTGACTTTTTGGGTCATGGCTTCTACTTTTCTTTTTAACTGTTATTTCTTCGCTTTCTCGTTAAAAGAAAATTTAAGCCCTTTATCGGCTGAACCTGCTGCGAGAGCTCAGGCATTCCTAAACGCTTTCCCTTGTTCACTCACTACAGCTCTAAGCGTAGCTTATTTGTCATTATCTTGAGTAACTCTGATATGTTCCAGTGCTTTTGCGCCGCTCTTAGTATTCAGTCATGTGAAGTTGTTCATCGATTTCTCGAAAGACAGCCCAATTACCAGGATGGACTCACGGTTTGGAAAAATACGAATCTCTTCAATGAGTTGTTCCACACGCTCGGTAAGTCTCAAGCGGTTCCTGCAGCGTTTAGGAAACACAAGAACAGCAGAGGCATCATCAAAGTCCGTGTATAATCTTCCATCACCTGATTGCGTACAGTTTAATTTCTGAGACACTGATGAGTTCAGGCCGCAAAGCGGCAATAACGCAAGTATGGAGTTGAATTTTCTACAGGTGCAGTCCGTCAATATGTATACATACATGAGAATACGTACATGAAGCTGAAGTGTTGAGGAAAATGTTCCGGAATGTTGCTCGGTTATAAAATCTCCCCCTCGCATTTAAAATGGACAAGCACAATGGGCTTGTCTAAAAATTATTGTTTCTTTCCCTCTACTCTTTCACGATAAGATCCAGCTTTCGTTTTAGTTACAGTATCAACTTTGGAACATGTCTCCCCATCAGTTTCACCTGTATTCAAGGATGTCACATCCTTTTATATAGTCGATTTATCCGCTTATATGATTTATCCGATAAAATTCGCATGCTACACGGAAATAGACAATAATTGATTTTTCATTAAATTTTGTTTCCAACTTCTGATTAAAGGATAATCTTTGTAATCAACTTTATACATATTCCAATTTCCTTCTTTCATAGTTATTTAAGAATTTTTACAAAACAAAAAAAACAGCCTAACTAATCTAGTTAGACTGTTTATATAAACAAACTTATTCACTTATAACACGATTTTGCAAACTTTATTAGACGGTCTAAAAGAAAACCATCGGTTCTCTTCCATGAGAAATACTTTAATTAATGGCCTTACAGTAACTTTTTATCTTCATCACATACAATTTCAACTTGTTTATAATATCGACGACAGCGTTAAATACATTGAAAAAATTGAGAAACTATGATAAATTAGTAAAGAAACACACTTTGTTTAAATTATAAAAATAGTATCCCTATTATAATTATAAAACATAAATCCTCTTCAGTCAATCCCCATTTTTATTTTTTAAAGTCCTGCGGTAATATGTCAAGGTGAAAAATCATAGAAATTGGAAATTCCCTTGTCCGATGATCCGAAAAAAGGCAATACTGAAGAAACCCAGTATTGGTACATGTAATAAACTGGGTCTAAAGGTTGATATTGGTATACCAGATCGATCCTCTTATCGATCTTCCCCCTTTCTTGGCGTGTAGATTTGACCGTTGCGTAGCAGCGCATCGATCACACGCACGAGTTTTCTAGCGGTGAGGACGAGGGCTCGTTTATGTTGGTGTTTGGGCACTTCCTCATACTTCTTCCGGTAGTACGCACGAAACGTCGCATCATGCCGTTGCACCGAGTTGGCAGCCTCCACTAGGTAGTAACGGAGATAGCGATTGCCGGAACGAATGAGGGAGGTGTCCTCGGCTTGAAAACGGCCCGATTGGTGCTTGGACCATGTCAAGCCGGCATATTTTGCCAAGGCGGCCTGGTTGTGAAACCGCTCGATTTGCCCGATTTCGGCCAGGATGCCTGCGGTATAAACCGGTCCGATGCCTGGGATGGTTTGCAGTGTGTTCGGAATGCCTTCAAGATGGCGGGTAATGGCTTTATCGAGCTCTTTGAGCTGCGATTGCAGGCTGCGGATTGATTGAATCGACAGCCCTAACAGCAAGTCGATGGAATCCTCGACACACTTGGACAACCGATACGACGAACGGGCCGCCTTTTGAATCGACTTGGCGATGCATTCCGGATCGGCAAAGCGATTGCGCCCTTTTTGGCGCAGGAAGTCGGCCAACTGCTTGACATCCATTTGGCAGATGTCATCGAGGCTCCACGACTCAAGCAGCAGTTCGAGAATGGCATGTCCGAAGATCGAACTGTCCACCTCTTGGGTAAAGGAACTGCATTTGTAAAACAAGTGCTGGAGAAAATACTGTTTCTCACGGGTTAACTGGTGGACGAGATGATATCGCATGCGTGTCAGTCGCTGAAGCGCGAGAAACTGCTCCTTGAGGACAGCCGTCATCTTCAGACGGCCGAAGCGAAGCCGATCCGCAATGATCCAAGCATCGATGTCATCCGTTTTCTCCAAGTCGACATAGGCTTCTTTAAACTTGCGAATGAGCTTTGGATTGATCGTAAACACCTTGACGTTCCAAGCCTGCAAGGCCTCCTGCTGGTGGAAAAACATAGCTGGATGCCAACTGTAGACCGAGGTGGCTTCCATCCCGATCAGAATTTCGGTTGGCTTTCGCTTGTTAGCCCACAGGAGGATTTGATCCCGAAGGAAGGTGGCGCCCAGAAGATGATTATCCACTTTGAAGCGTGCGCACGTATTTCCTTCATGATCCATAATGCAGGTGGCTAAGTCGCGTGAGCTCACGTCGATCCCGACGTAGAGTTTCATGAGATCACCTCCTATTGTTGTAGGATCGAGGGGTAGGACTCTTCGGGATGCCCCCGGATCGCGCCTGTTGACCAGTCACCCTCGCATATGAGAACTCACGTTGGACCATGGGCTGCCCTGGAAGCTGCTCCTTCCAGCATGGGGAAAACCAACGGGAACAGCCTGCGGGTTAGACGTCCAAACAGGAGCCGGGGAGACAGACTTTACAAGTAGTCGAAGCTACAGGAGTGAGAAGAGTATCCCCGATGATCCTAAGACCATTATCCAGGAACATTGCGAAAAGTCCAACCCCGGTACGCTGAACCCTTTGTGGGAGGGGCGCGCCCCTCCCACAAAGGCAACCACCCAAGATATGCGATTGTCAAGGAGCGTATCGGACTGGAAATTCGATAAAAAAACTTTCTGAAACTTAGTATACGAGGAGTGCTTAATATGAATACAGAACTTCGGCAGGAGCAAGAACGATTGGACAGCATAATGGCGATCATTGTGGAGCAAATCGGCATGCTGGAAAACGAAACCTCCCAGCGTCGAAAAGAAGTGATTGATTTCCGCAAACATTTTTGGGATGACGTCAAGGTGAATACTGATACGTTCGACGATTATCTTGAGACGATCATCGCCTTGAGACAACAGGCGCAGAACCTGTCCGTGAGCCAAAGCACCCACAGACAAGCCTTCAAGAGGTTGTCCACCCTGCGCCGCATGCAGGAGGTGCCTTATTTCGGTCGAATCGATTTCATTGAGGAAGGGTCTTCAACTGCTGAACGAATCTATATCGGTATCTCCACGCTCACGGATACAAGCGGAGAGAACATCCTGATCTACGACTGGAGGGCGCCGGTCTCGAGTGTCTACTACGATTACGCGCCCGGCCCGGCCGAATATACTACTCCCGGAGGCACAGTCCGCGGCATGCTGGAGAAAAAGTGGCAATATATCATCCGCGGCGGCGTTATCAAGTCGATGTTCGATACGAGTCTCACCATTGGAGACGACATTTTACAGCAGGTGCTTGGCAGAGTGACAGACAAACATATGCACAACATCGTGGCCACCATTCAACGGGAACAAAACCAGATCATCCGTCATGATTGCGGGCGGCTGCTCATCGTGCAAGGACCCGCCGGCAGCGGCAAGACATCGGCCGCCCTGCAGCGGATCGCTTACTTGCTCTACAAGTATCGGGATAAGCTGAGAGCCGATCAAATCATTTTATTTTCACCTAATTCGATGTTTAACAGCTACGTATCCAATGTGCTGCCCGAACTAGGCGAAGAGAATATGCAGCAGGCCACCTTCCAGGAATATTTGGAATATCGGCTGAGCAAAGAATTTCAAATCGAGGGTCCATACGAGCAATTGGAATATGTGTTGACTGAAGCGGATGACTCTTTATACCGGACTAGAACTGCGAGCATCCGATTCAAGGCATCAACCCGTTTCTTCGAGACGATTAAAACATACTGTAAGTCGCTGGAATTATCCGGCATGCTATTCAAAGATATTCTATTTAGAGGAAAACCGATCATCACCGCCAAACAAATCACAGAAAGGTTTTATAGCAGCGACACCTCGCTCCGTTTTCACAGCAGACTTGAAAAGCTGGCAGATTGGCTAAACAAGCAAATCGATGAAGCGGAGAAGCTTGAACGGACTAAGCCATGGGTGCAGGAAGAAATCGAGCTGCTTAGCAACGAGGATTATCATAAAGCTCATACTCTCTTACGGAAAAAACGCGGCTTTAAAGCAGAAACGTTGAACAACTATGAGAACGAGATCGAAGCGCTGGGCCAATTGATCGTTCGCAAGAAGCTGAAACCGTTGCGCAAACGGATCCGAACGCTTCGTTTCATCGACATGAAGGGAGTATACAAGCAGCTTTTCGCCGATCCAACGCGGGTCAAACAGTGGATGGAAGTGGAAACACCCGAGGAGTGGGAGGATATTTGCCGATTGACTGTAAAAACGCTAGACGAAGGCAAACTGTTTTACGAAGATGCAACTCCGTATTTATTTTTGAAAGAGCTGATTCAAGGCTTTCAGACGAACGTCTCGATCAAACACGTGCTTGTAGACGAAGCGCAAGATTATTCTCCGTTTCAATTCGAATTTTTGAAGCGTTTGTTTCCTTCGGCGAGGATGACTGTGCTCGGCGACTTTAACCAAGCGATATTCGCTCATGCCAGTGAAACGGTCGATTTCCACACGCTTACCAGCCTATACGGACCGGATAAAACGGATTCGATCACCTTGACCCGCAGTTACAGATCCACAAGACAGATCATTGAATTTACGCGCGGACTCGTGCCCGATGGCGAACGGATCACTGCTTTTGAACGCGACGGCGATAAGCCTGTGTTGACGAGAGTGTCCGATCAAGCTGAACTGCACCGCTGCATTGCTTCCAAAGTCGTGGACTTGCGGAAACGGGGATATAATACGATCGCGATTATATGTAAATCTGCTGCGGAAAGCACCGCCGCATACGAAGCACTGAAAAGCGTTGAAGATATAAAACTTGTGAAGAGCGGCTCTACCGAATATGAACAAGGTGTTGTCGTTATACCGGCGTATTTGGCGAAGGGCATCGAATTCGACGCCGTCATCATTTATAACGCTTCATCGCACGTATACGGCGTTGAGAGCCTGCGCAGATTGTTCTACACCGCCTGCACCCGGGCTATGCATTACTTGCAGCTTTACAGTGTAGGCGAACCTAGCCCCTTTTTACAGAACGTTGCGCCGGGTAGTTTCCTTCAGATCCCGGGTTAACACGGGACTGGTCTGGTATCTGAAATGTATCACTGTCATTAAACGGCCATATATGATATAAAAAACCACTTGCCAGCATCCCTTCAATACCATACCCCGAGTTGGGCAACTTGTTTAATGGAAGGTAATGAAGGGATGTCAGCAGTGGCTGAAATAAATTATATCAGACATGTGAAATTCTATATGATGTGTTAAAAGTTCTGTAAGCAGCAAGGTTCCGTAATTTTTCGGTAAAAGCTTTTTTACTAGGATATCGCGAACAGATCAATACACAATATCCAATTTATGCCCGGCGCATATATACACGGACGGTGATGGGCGCAAAGATTGCTACGATGGATGCAGCCCCGATGAGAGAGACGGCGAAATCTGAGCCAATAGTTCCATCATTGATCAGATCACGGACGGCAGTAATAATATGCGAGATCGGATTGATCTTCGCAAACCATTGGAGCCAATCGGGCATCGTCTTGACTGGCACAAAAGCATTGGAAAGAAACGTAAGTTGAGCTTTTCATCCTAACAAGCCTCGCAGCAGTTAGTAATCGTAAATTGGTTTTCCCAATCCTTGTTTCCTAAACGTTCCCGGTACAATGGTCACTATAGAGCATGTCGCTTTGCCATCAAGTGGATTAAATGACAGATTTCATCGTATCTTTTAGCACTGAAACGGAATAATTAAATTGTTCTTGTTCCTTTTCGTTCAGTTCAATTTCGATTATTTCGTGAACGCCGTTACGATTAAGCTTGGCTGGTACTCCAATATATACATCATTTTGTCCATATTCACCTTCTAGATAGGAAGATACTGTCAGGATACTATTTTCATTTTTAAGAATTGCTTTTGTAATTCGGACAAGGGACATTCCTATTCCATAGTATGTCGCCCCTTTTCGCTCAATGATATGATAAGCAGCGTCACGGACGTTTACGAAGATCTCCTCTAAACATTCTTTCTTTAAATCTTTCTTTCGCTCTAAAACATCATCAAGATTCTCTATTCCGATCTTGGCATGGCTCCAAACCGGAAGCTCGGTATCTCCATGTTCCCCTATGATAATTGCATGAATATTTCTTGTATCCACATTGAAATACTTCCCTAATTCAAATCTTAGACGTGCAGAATCTAAGACTGTTCCTGAGCCAATGACGCGTTCCTTTGGCAGTCCTGACTCCTTCCAAGTGATATAAGTTAAGATATCTACTGGATTTGTTGCCACTAAAAATATGCCATTAAATCCACTTTTCATAATCTCTTTTATAATTTGTTTAAATATTCGCGTATTTTTCTCAACTAACTGCAATCGGGTTTCACCTGGTTTTTGTGCCAATCCCGCAGTGATAACAACTAAGTCCGCATTGGCGCAATCTTGATAAGAACCGCTCCATACCTTTATTGGCGAAGGTGCAAACGGCACTCCATGATTAAGATCCATCACCTCGCCTTCAGCTTTTGCTTCATTTATATCAATTAAAACTAATTCCTCAACGACCCCCTGATTAATTAGTGAATAGGCATAACTGCAGCCTACAGCACCTGTTCCAACGATTACAACACGATTTACTTTTTCTTTATTCATGGTTATACATCCCCCTTAAAATGTTATATGATTAAAATAGGAACCAGCTAACTAATCCAATTACAGCAAGCAAACATAAGCTATATTTAATTGTCACTTTAAATAAATCACTTTCTTTTCCTGCAAATCCAACTGCCGCAGCTGCAACTGCAATTGATTGAGGTGAAATCATTTTAGCCATTGTACCACCCATTACATTGACAGCAACCATCGTTTCGGGTGCTATTCCAATTTGTGAAGCAGTGACAGCTTGAAGTGGAGCAAATAAGGAACCGTTGTTTACAACAGAGCTGGACTAAATCCAAGCCCTACTAAAATTGCTGCTGTTATGGCAACAGGTGCTCCAAATCCTGCAGCTCCTTCTAAAAATGCCCCAAATGAGAATGCCCCAATAAGAACTTGCAATTCTTTGATCCGCTGTAATAAAAGAAATACTTTTTTCTATAATGGCAAATTTTCCGGTTTTTTCTGTTATTTTATAAAGGAAAATAGCAGCAAATACGATTGATGCTACTGGCCATAAACCGACTAAAATTCCATATATCGCAGACATCAAAACTAAGATTGCAGGCATTTTATAAATAAAGACGGCAAAAATGCCTGCAGCAATTATGCTGAAAAGCCCTGCTATATATCCTTTTAATTTAAATACTGTCAGCAAAACAATAAAAACGATGATAGGAACGGCAGCTATAATAGCTGAAAGCCATATATTTTCCAATGGATTATAAACTTGCTCCCATACATGCATCTTGTTCAGCCCCTATACTTTAAAATCGACGAAATGATTTTGTGATATATTTCACAATATGTATTACATCCTCCCCCTAAATTATTTATTTTGCTTACAAAGTTAGTATAACATCTGTTTGTGAAATTTTTCACAATATATATGAAAAAAATATGAACTTTTGAGACATGTCGAGTAAAGTAATGATAAAAAGGAGAAAATCATTTATGAAGGAATAAGAGGGTTAGATAATCTTTAAAATTTAATATAAAAATATAATAATTAACTAGATGAAAAGTGATGAGGACGACTAAACTTACTATTTTATAAAAAAAAAATTTTACGTAAATTTTTTTACATGTCTATTTTCTTGACATAATACCAAGACGAATATAGTAAAAAAGGGCTGTTCAGAATGAGGCATCCAAGTTTTTTGATGGAAGATCTACACACTAGGAATAAGTAAACTAAAATTCATTTTACCCATAATAACAAAATGCAACTGTTCGTAAATTCACCGGTCTAATCAACTTAGAACTCCGGAATCTTCTTGATCGTCAGCAATTCACCATGATGTAGAGCGAGTTGTTTAGGATTCGATAATTGATTCAATAAGAGTTTTCTCCGTTCTACAATTTTTAAAGGGTGTCGGTGTGTATTTAAAATGTGAGCAATTTGAATGGTACATGTCTTATAGTAACTGCATACGTCGAGAATATATTTATGAAGCAATGGCAATCCAAAATCATCATATGCTTCTAAAGTTTCAGGATCACACAAACCATAAACGATTTCAATTTGCACGGGATAATCGAATCCATCTACTTTTTCATCACTTTCTGTTAAGTCAAGAGTTTGATCAAGAGCTATTTTACTCCCATTTAAATTAATAAAACCACTTTTAGAGTATATACCTGATGGTAGTTTAATATCTGAGGCAAGGTAATAATAATATGTCATAGAAAACCCCTCTCATTTAATGACTTCATCTGTATTTGCGCTAGATAAATTAATTCGGGTCGCAAAACGTCCTTGGATTTTGGAAAAATCTTTTTTCGCTATGGACATTAAGTGACGCTTTTATTTTTTCTTGAGATGTGACAATGACCCATGCTTGGCCCATTGTTGCACTTCGTACACCCTCATTAATCGGACGAAAAATTTCTTTTTTAAATATTTCTTTAACTAACACATAATCTTCTCCTCTATGATATTCTCGTTAATTGATACTGATCTTCATTATGTAAAATCCCAAATAGTCGTAGGTCTAATCCGGTAAAATGACCGGGGTAAAAAAGTATAATTGGTTTACGTTTTTTTGCAAGCAAAAAGTGCAGAGAATTGCAAAATCCTTATGCAGTGATATGCAATGGGGATTTACATGGAGGAGGAGCCATGATAACCTTTTTTGGTTTTGCCAAAACTGTTGGCTAAAGAATCATGGCTACAGAGGATCCATGTCAAGCCCTTGATGGATAGATCACATATATGTATATTTATTCAAAATTTTGATAAAGCACTGTATTTTTTTCTTGTAGAAAACATACTACCATCTCAAAGGTGTCATTGTTAATTTCTAATTCTTCTGCGGATACTTTATATACTGTTGTATCATCATCACTTGAAACTACTTCAACTGTTTCATCAATACTTACATCAATTTGTTCTGTACTTTCAAAAATTTCTTCTGTATTTGGAAATTGGTTATTTCTTCCGCAAATGCAACCGGAGCAACTCCAGCAATATTAATAAACAAAAATGTAGCAACTAATAATTTAATTAATTTCTTTTTCATCTTTTTCATTTAGAATTTCCTCTACCCTTTCTTTTTGTAATGTTAGAAAACCTTCTCCAAATTGTACTTTGTCACCTAACTTCACAACATAATTGGAGAGTTCTTCTTTGATGGTGCTGGCATTATATTTTGAGTCGCTTCTATTCAGGATTGCTGCAATAACACTAGTGGCATATGCAGTAGCGAAAGACGTTCCTGAAAATGTTGAGTAGGATCCTTTGTTATCTGTAGAGATAACTTCTACACCTAGAGCTGAATAATCTATTTTCCCGACTCCCGAATAAGGATCAAGTTTGAATTTTTTATCAAACGAGGAATCAAGTAATCGCTGAACATCCGAGTTCTTATGAACGAAATCAAATGATTACGAATTTAGACCATTACCTAGAGGCGTTATTAGGTAAAACCTCGGGCTATTCGGGATGCAGGTCAACAAATCATCTTTAATCACGGTTGAGACTTTATTTGACGCTTACTTTTAATTTATTTCAAATAATTCCCTTTATACAACAGAACATTTGTTCCTTTCCTGTGGATCATAGTTATGTTAAATTAGTATAATGTAGTAGACAAGCTACTATTAAATTGGAGGTTATTAGATGAAACCTATTTTAAAATATCGTGGTGGAAAAAAAGCAGAAATTCCTTTCTTTATTGACCATATACCCAATGATATCGAAACCTACTTTGAACCCTTTGTCGGGGGTGGTGCTGTATTCTTCCATTTAGAACATGAAAAATCAGTTATCAATGATATTAATTCTAAGCTTTATAAGTTCTATCTTCAATTAAAGCACAATTTTGATGAGGTAACTAAACAATTAAACGAACTACAGGAAATATATGAAAAAAACCAAAAGGAATATGAGGAAAAAAAAGCTCTTGCTCCTGCTGGTGTCAGAGTGGAAAATAAAAATGAAGAACTATATTATGAGCTAAGGAACGAATTTAACTATCCATCAGGAAAATGGCTAGACGCAGTAATTTATTATTTTATAAATAAAACTGCTTATAGTGGGATGATAAGGTATAACAGTAAAGGAGAATATAACGTTCCTTTTGGAAGATACAAAAACTTTAATACAAAAATCATTACTAAACAACACCATAACCTGCTTCAAAAAACAGAAATATATAATAAAGATTTTTCTGAAATTTTTAAGATGGCAAAACCAAATGACTTCATGTTTCTTGATCCTCCATATGATTGTATTTTTAGTGATTATGGAAATATGGAGTTTACAGGTGATTTCGACGAGAGGGAACATCGTAGGCTTGCTGAAGAGTTTAAAAACTTAAAGTGCCGTGCACTAATGATCATTAGTAAAACGGAATTAACTACCGAACTATATAAAGATTATATCGTTGATGAATATCATAAAAGCTATTCTGTAAACATTAGAAATAGATTTAAGAATGAAGCAAAGCATTATATAATCAAGAACTATGATTATGTACGAAAAAATAAAGAAGAAAAATATGAGCAACTTGAACTTATTCATTAGTTAAAGGAACAATGAACTGGCATTGTTCCTTTTTCAATTTCATTTTAAATTGTACTCAATGAAAGTTAGCCATTCTTCAGCTTGATCATATCCTAAGTCACTTCGTAATAATTTTATCAGTATTTCTTTTAGTTTATTAGGATTAAAGTGTTCTCCATCACCTTTCAGCTGTGTAACTAGCTTTTTAAACTGGTCTACTGTTAATGGAATTACAGGTTCTGATTCCTTGTTAAAACCTATATGTCTTGCAAAAGAAAGATCAATACTTTTTCCTAAGAAAAGAGTATATGCTTCTATTCCTTTTTTTTTATATTCTTGTAGGTGCCTGACGACTGAATCCCCTTCATAATCTAGTTGCTTTTCCCCTATCGTGAGGGAACATTCAATTAAAATTGAAAAATGCTCATATTCAACTAATATATCTTCAACACCTGGTATGGCATTACCAATTGGATGACCTGAATCATCAAGCTTAAAGTTTGGGACTAGATTCTTATAGGAACCTAGTTTTTTAAAAACTCTATATGTGTTCCACTCGAAGTAATTTGGAGGATTTATCGTTTTTTCAACTTCTTCATAAAAGTCCAGAATATCTTGCATTTTAAAACCTTACCTCCTTGTCAACAACCCAATTATTTAAAGTTTCTTCTAAACCAGCTTTAATTTGAGTATATTTTCTTTCACACTCTATAGTTGTTCGATATAATGAGACCATCAGATTCTTAATATCATAAGAAGATAACCTTCTTCCTTTTTCAATTAATTTCTTCTGTACCATTAGGAGCATGTTAAACTGTTTTAATGAGAGAGGGATAATTCTTGTGTTTTGAACAATATTGTATTTCATAAACTCCTCAAAAGTATTCTTATTGATTTCTGGCGCAATGAATAAACAATATAGTTCTTTCTCTACTCCTTGCTTTTCTAATTCTTTTTTCTTGTTTAAATAATGCCTTGTTACTGGTTCTGATTCCATCTTAAACTGGGTTGCTCCCTTAGAAGTTGTTACTTCACCAAGAACAATAAAGTCTTCATATATAATTTCCATATCAGGCTGGTTACCTGCGGCATGAGTAACTGGTTGTAACTCTTCATCAATAACGAAGTTGTTTTTATATTCTAAAGCATTTCCAAGAATAATGAAGCCATTCCACGTAAGCCATTCAAATACAGTATTTTTATTTGCAATGAAGCGAGCTTTAATTTTCTCTTCAATCACATTCTTTTTCTCATGATATACCTCAAGAAGGTCAATGACTTCTTCAAGTTGACGTGGGTCATTAAAATCTGCTTGTAACTTTTTCTTTTTGAGTTCTAGCTGTAATTCCTTAGCATGGTAAATAACATCTTTTAATGTTTCTACATCAACTTTTTTATTAAGAGAATTATAAATGTCTTCAAGGACTTGTATTTCAACTTTAACATTTGGAAAATGTTCTACTAATTGCTCAGCTAGTCTGGTATTTTCATCTCGTATTCTATGGGCTAGATCTAAAAGTTGTTCTTTTGTCTCAAATGAAAACTGTGGTAAACTCGGATTTCCATAATATTCATGAAATTCCTCTACTCTCGTATAGTTCTTTACAACTTTTGATGAACTGATAATTTCATCAATTAAATCAGATTTTTCTGGATTTAAGACGAGTTGATTCCCTCTTGCAACAAATAGACCTGTATATCGAAAATATCTTGTGGTTGCATCTGCCACATCTCGTGCATTTCTCATTTTAGTTTCAATTTTTGACTTATGTGAAGAGTCAGATTTCCCTTCACGAATTTTACCTACATTTCCATAAATCTTTTCGAATCTTTTAAAAAAGTAATTCTCAGTAAACTCAAGTTTCTTATTTTGTCCTTTTATTTTTTCACGTTCATTACGGAACTGCATTATTTCCTCTGCAATTTCATCCACCTGATTATTATTTGTTGCTGTTAAACAGAACATAGCAATATCTAATTTACTGAGGCCGCCTACCTTTTTTAGTAAGCTAAGAACAAATACAAGAGGATTTATACTCCATTCCTCCTCGGGATATTCCTTACCTTTGTGTTGAAACGATGGATATTGCCACTTTACTAACTGTTTTAAGAAAACATCTTTGGGTCTTCGGTTATTTGCAAGCATTTTCCCTGCTTCAGTTATACGAAGATAACCTTCTTCATCTACAAATACGAAACCATAAGTTTTCATTGGTGCCACTCTGTCTCGAGTAGAAAATGCAGCTTCTTTTTTATAAGTAGTACCTAAGAATTGTGGTAAAGCAGCAAGTTCTTTAGCAAATGCCTCTTGTGCTTTATACCCTTTTACCCCTTTCCAATAACTTCCCTCAAAATTTGCTAGTACTTTTAACTCAGGCTGAATTTTTTCTGGACTTCTAGGTGAACAAGAAACATACCAATTAACTTTTTTAGCCATCTAATCCCTCCTGTAAGACCCATAAATGTGATGTATACCTAGATTATACTGATTAACCAAAAAAAGTAAATGTCCTTTACTCAAAAACTTAAATATTTTTCGTTTTTGAGTAAAAGACATAATAAATATTTATACACTTTATTGTTAAGTTGAACCATTTAGAAATAACTTTTATGCTTATAGTTAGAGTAGAATTTAAAAGGGGAATTTAAAAATTGAAGAAAAAAAATATATCAATAATAGGGGTTCCAATGGATTTAGGTTAAATGCGCAGAGGTGTTGATATGGGGCCAAGCGCAATTCGATATGCTGGTATAGTTGAGCGATTAGAGCGATTAAACTATTCAAATGAATCATATACAATCAAATCTTATTTTTCGTTGCAATACTCTGCACTTGTTTTTTTTCCATACATAGTCTTCTCGCATTATTGATAATCAACTCAACAACATATAACCAATTCCATTAAATGAAAGGACGTAGACTATGCTTTATAAAGCTCGAACTAAGTCTAAAGAATTGTTGATTATGGAGCTTTTGAACACTCGAATGGATTATGAAGGGGAAGTTTTATTTGATGCCTTAACAGAGAAACTTCAATGTGAATGCATTATTTTAAATGACTTACTACTAAATATAAATAATACCAACTTCCAAATTGATTCTTTAATTATAACTTCAGAGAAAAATTATTTATTTGAGGTCAAAAATTATGAAGGGGATTATTATCACGAATCAGATATGTTGTTTAAAATAACCAAATCCGAAATTATTAATCCTCTTCATCAATTGAATAGAAGTAATTATTTATTACGCCAGCTACTCCTTAATCTTGGTTTTAATCCTCAAATTGATGCTTCGGTTGTTTTTATCAATCCTAATTTTACCCTATATCAAGCACCTCTCGATAAACCATTTATTTTTCCTACTCAGCTAGACCAATATTTGGACAAACTAAATACCAAACCTTCAAAGTTAAATAGAAAACACAAGAAGCTAGCGGATAAGCTTATTTCCTTGCATATAACTGAATCGCCTTATCAACAGTTACCATCATATGATTATGAACAGGTACGAAAAGGAATCACCTGTGTTCAATGCAAGTCTTTTTCTATCTACATCGAAGGAAGAAAATGTGTATGTAAGGAATGTAGACACGAAGAATTAGTTACAGCTTCCGTAATGCGGAGTGTGAAGGAATTTAAGCTTCTTTTTCCAGATCATCGGATTACTACGAATGCAATTCATGAATGGTGTCAAATGGTACCATCTAAAAAAAGAATCAGAAGAATTCTAAACAATAATTTTAATCAAGTAGGAGTTCGTCAATGGACTTATTATGAGTAATAAGTAGAAGATCTATCCTTTAGTTAGACTGTATTATTCTTATTTTGGGGTTGTCCAGAAAGTCAAAATCCATTGAAAACGAAACATCATAAGCATTGATATATCAACGTTTCTAAAACATTAAAGGGGCGTCTATAAGCCGGAAAATCGACTTATTAGACAGCCCCTTTTCCTATGTTTCCTATCTTGTTTATGTCCTTCAGGAGTCTTATGAAGGACTTTTCTTATGCTCTCTTTCTTAATTATGTTCTTCAATAGTTTTATGACGGACATTTAGCATATACAATTGCTTCTTTTTGGACTTCATCGCCTCTATGAATGACATTTACAAATTTTATTAGATTATTTTTGTCCTTCACAGTGGCATTTCTCCAAAATCCATCTACTAAGCTATCTCCAAAAACCGCTATTCACTTATGGTACGGTTCCCCCCTCATAATCCGAAATGCCCGATAGATTTGTTCGAGCAAAATTAGACGCATGAGCTGGTGGGGGAAGGTCATTTTGGAAAAGGAGAGGGCTTCGTCTGCCCGTTTCATTACCTCTTTGCTCAGTCCGAGCGATCCGCCAATGATAAAGGCGATTTTGCTTTTTCCGTATGTGGCCAGTTTATCTATACTATGTGCGAACTCTTCCGAGGATTTCATCTTGCCTTCAATGGCAAGGGCGATGACGTATGCATCGGACGGGATTTTGGCTAAAATTCGTTCGCCTTCTTTGTTTTTGATTAGTTCCATTTCCTGCGGGCTTATTTGTTCAGGAGCCTTTTCATCAGGAAGTTCAATGATGTCAACTTTTGCGTACGATGAAAGACGCTTTAAATATTCGTCGATTCCCTGCTTTAAATATTTTTCCTTCAGCTTCCCAATCGCTATAATTTGAATGTTCAACTTTCATATTTCCCCTTTTTTATTTTATCAACATGTTGATAACTATTTCCCACACAAAATAACAAATATTCCACAGATTTTATCCACAATTGTGGATGAATACCTCTATATTTCGTGTCCGAAAATCAGTTCCCAACTATATATACTGCGGTTTTTTTGCACAATTCACAGGTTGTGGATAAGCTGTGATTAAATTCAATTTTTTGAATATGATCCTCGCAGCAATACATTTATAATCCTCCTACCCCATAATGAAAACAGGAAAGCTGATTCCGCCTTCCTGTTCTTTAAAAAGATTTTTGTTCAACGAGCTTCAGCTTCACTGTTTTCAACTCGCCATTTCGATAGAATTTTACTTCCACTGTGCTTCCAACCTTTTGGCTGTATAGCTGCTTTCGAAGCTGGAGAACATTTTCAACCTTTTTCCCAGCAAGCTCTATAATTACGTCCTTCTCTCTCAAACCTGCGCGTTGAGCTGGCGACATCGGCTCAACACTCATCACAATCACGCCGTTTTTAACGTCCTTTGGCAAATTTAATGCCTCTTCCCAATAATAGCTTGGGATGTCTTCAAGAGACTGAAGACCGATTCCCATATATGGACGCTTCACTTCGCCGAATTTTTCAAGATCATTAATAATCGGAATTGCAATGTTAATTGGGATAGACAGTCCGATTCCTTCCACCGCGGATTCAGCAATTTTCATGGAATTAATTCCAATTACTTTCCCGTCTAAATTCACAAGTGCTCCGCCGCTGTTTCCGGGATTAATTGCGGCATCCGTCTGCAGCACTTCCGCCTGCCAATCCACTGTTCCGTTTTCATCAATATCAACAGGAATGGTCCGTTCTGTTCCGGAAATAATCCCTTGTGTAACAGACCCAGCAAATTGCAAGCCGAGCGGGTTTCCGATTGCCAGCACCGGCTCACCCGGTTTGACTGTGTCCGAATTGCCGAATTCAGCAACCTTCTTAACATGCTTTGCATCCACAACCAATACTGCTAAATCCATCAGCTGATCACTGCCGACAAGTTCAGCGGGAATGCGTGTTTCGTCGTTTAATACAACTTCCAATTGATGCGCTCCGGCTACAACATGGTGATTTGTTACAATATAGGCTTTATCGCCTTCCTTTTTGTAGATGACCCCTGATCCTGTTCCTGCTTCTCCCTCTTGTGTTTGATCCCAGAAGCTTACTTGCTGAATATTGACGACTCCGACAACCGCATCACTCACTTTATTGACTGCTTCTGTAACTGCTGAATTCACATTTACATTTACTGTTTTGACTGGCCCTTGGACATTTCCTGTTTCCCCTTCCTCAGTTTGCTCTGGACTGATGTTCAGATCATATGGAAGAATATTAAATTGTGCTAATGCTGGAAGGGAGAAAATAACTAATAACGCGCCTAACACGGCTCCGATTAACCCAGCCAATAATGATCCGCCCCAGTTTCCCCTTTGTTTTCTGTTATTATACCGTTCAAAATCATCATCATAATATCCCATCGCCTCATCATTCCTTTCCGATGACGAATGATTTTATCTACATTATTATAGTATAACGCGAGCTGGCAGGAAAAATATATGACAACATTAACATACCCAACGATGGGGAAATTCAAACATTTAAACAGCTACGAGAGGCGTCGGTTTCTTTGGATCTGTATCATATAATTCAAATTGTTCTCCGACAACGAATCCTTTTTTCTCTAATACTTGCTGGACAGACATTCGTGCGAGCTCTTTCATATTATTTTCTTTACTTAAATGCGCCAAATAAATTCGTTTCGTCTTGTCGCCAATGACATCAGCCATAGCAAGTGCAGCATCTTCATTTGAAACATGTCCAACATCAGATAAAATTCTTCGTTTTACATTCCAAGGATACCGGCACATTCGCAGCATTTCTACGTCATGGTTGCTTTCAAAAATAAAAACATCTGCACCGCGTATGATCCCTTTCATTCTGTCGCTTACATATCCAGTATCAGTAATTAACGCTAGTTTTTTTCCACGGTGGTGAAACACAAAAAACATTGGTTCTGCTGCATCATGGGAAACGCCAAATGATTCAACCTCTAAACTTCCAAACGATTTCGTTTCGCCGATTTCAAAAGTAAACTTTTGTTCTAAATGAATTTCGCCGATTTCTCTCTCCATTGCTTTCCACGTTTTTTCATTCGCGAAAATCGGAATTTCGTATTTTCTCGCTAAAATTCCAAGTCCCTTGATGTGATCGCTATGCTCATGGGTGACTAATATACCGCTTAAATTTTTTATGTCCCGTTGAATTTCTTGAAACAAATTTTCCATTTGTTTACCACTTAATCCTGCATCGATTAACAGGGAATGTTCATCTGTTTCTACATAAATGGCATTCCCTGTGCTGCCGCTCGCAAGAACACTGAAATTAAGGCTCATTTCCTTCACTCACTCCAAATTATTATTCTCTTTCTCCGGTTTAATGACCTGACCTTCCAATGCATTCACATAATAATCTTCTGTTTTATTGACAACTACATGCCATGTCGGAGCCAAAATTTGCTGTTCCGACAGCGGGTATTGTGTGTAATATCCGTATTCTACATCGGTTACTTTACTGTTAGATTTCAAATCATTTTTTTCATAAAGAGCTTCCAATGCTTTAATCGCAGGCAATATTTCCTGCTTCTCCAATTCTTTTATATCTTCTAGCAATGTTTGCTGATAAGACACAATTTCATTTTTATCATTTAAATAAAAGACAATCATACCGATTCCATCACTTACATCTTGAAAAATAATTTTTCCTTTGTATTCCTGCAGACAAATAATTTCCCTTGTTTCTTTGCTGTAGCGCCAAAACTTGTATTGACTGCCCGCAATGATTTGTGTTGTTAAAATTTGCTTGATCTTATTTTCGATACTTTCTCCTACAATTGGAATCGGTTTGTCAAAACTCATCCGAAGCTTTGTTACCGAACGAGTCAACTCCTCATCAGGCAGCATCGGCTTTTGATTTTTCAGTTGTTCGATTTCTTCTTCCTTAAATATTTTGCTTTCTGCCGTTATATAAGAACCTTCTATTACTTCTTTTGGAAGCTTCCCAAATTGTATATTTTCCGCTGCAAACTGCTCTTCAATCGTCGTTTTCGTGATCATATCATATTTGGAGCTTTTGATTTTTTCAACATACTGAAAAGCTAAATAAATATCAAGGATCAGGAAGGCAATAATAAACACCGTTTTCGTTTTACTCCAATCCAATACCTTCCCCTCCTTTACCCGCTTTTTTCACATTCAGCCTTTGATATTTATCGTTTTCGAGTTCAATGCACCATATCGGCTCCAAATTTACGATATTTTGCCGTGACGACTGTTGTATGTCATAAGCGGGAAAAATACGTTTTATTTTGTCGGCTTCAATGCTTGGATTATCCTTAATAGCTTCAATTATATCTGCTGCTTTAGGTAAAGTCGTTTTATCTTCCCGGATAAAACCATCCAAATAAAATAACGGACGCTGATATAAGGCAATATCATTCTTTCCCCAGCTTTGCATGATCGTCGTGATCGAATAATGCGAATCGCTGAACGAAAATACTGGCAAATTTCGAACCGTTAGACGAAAATAAATTTTCTGTTCTTGATCCGTTTTTTCGAAGCGATAATCATTTAATCCTGACAGCCAACCGCCATGTTTGTTCAAAAAATCAATGCTCTGCAAGATCAATTTTCCTTTTTCCGTCGTTAAAGACTGGTCAATTGTCGGATTAACGTAAACAACCCTTTCTTTATCTTCGTTGATGACAAGCTGACGGGAGCTGTCTGTATACACAAATTCGGAAGCATTGACATCCCGTTTTACATAACTTGGATCATTAAACAATGCATTTTTAAACTGCTCACCGCTCATTGATTTTGTAAAATATTGAAGGCGATGAATCGGAAACGGCTTTTCAGGCAAAAATAATCCGTTCCAAAACACGTAGCTTTCAAAGTTTTCTTTTTCTTTATACACTTCCGTCCACAAATTGCTTAAAACGGTTTTCACCTGTGCTTCTACTACATATTTATGCTCGTAGTCGACTAAATAAAGCTTTCGGTTCGCTTTCTCGTTTGTCAGAGGAATGTAAATCCGATCAAATTCTATATTGAAATCTTCTTCATCCGTCCAGTCGGTTATTGATAAGAGGGCTGACATCGGAATCGAGTCGTTAAAAATAACTTCAAAGTTAGGGGTTGAATTATGTATTTCCCTGTTTATCCATTGATTAAAACCATATTGCTTTTCAATCTCTCCAGAAATATTTTTGAATTCTTCTAGCTCCCACTGACGGATATCCTTCCAAAGTCTTTCGATGACGATTTCGTCATAAGTTGCGTAATGTTTTATTTTTTCATGAATCATAATATGATCCGGCTGCACGACTTCATAAGGCTTTTTTGTTACATTACTTAACGGGTTGTTTTCAATATAGTTGGAGTTCGAAATTTCCCCGTAGTTTGGCTGATATGTCCAAATATTCCAGGTGAAGAATAAACTTGTCAGCACTAAAAATGTTAAAATAATGGATTTTATCGTTTCCCGGTTCATAGCCAATCATCCTCTTGGTTCTGTTCATATGGCAATGTGAAAAATACAGTCGTGCCTTTTCCTTCTTCACTTTCCACCCAAATTTCTCCTCCGTGTGCTTCCACCATCTCTTTTGCAATTGCAAGACCAAGACCGGTTCCGCCCATTTTGCGTGATCTAGCCTTATCAACACGATAAAAACGTTCAAAAATTTTTTTCACACTTTCTTTCGGAATTCCAATGCCTTCATCTTTTACACTGACTTCAATATGGTCAACTTGTTCTTTTACTTGAAAAGAGATTTTTCCGCCTTCAGGAGAATATTTCAATGCATTGGAAATAATATTATCGAGCACTTGCGTAATTTTATCGGGTTCAATTTCTACATAAAGGCTTTTTTTCGGAATGTTTCGTACAAATGTGACATGCTGCTGCTTAGACATTTCAAAACGATCAATAATTTTGTGGAAAAAGTCTGTGAAATTCACCATGTCTTTATTTAATTGATAATCTTTACTATCTAGTTTTGATAGCTGGAGCAAGTCATTAACAAGCCTAATCATCCGCTCCGTTTCATTTTGCGTCACTTGTAAAAATTTTGGCGCGATCGTTTCGTCTTTCCAAGCTCCTTCCGCCAATGCTTCCAAGTAACTGCGCATTGTAGTAAGCGGCGTCCGCAGCTCATGAGAAACGTTTGCGACAAATTCACGCCGCTCTTGGTTGATTCGTTCCTGCTCTGTTACATCGTAAACTACTGCAATCAATCCGTTAATATGATCTTCATCAATTTGTATTGTAGAAAAGCTGATTCGTAATATATACGGTTTTTCCTCTGTGCTGAAATCTAACAGCATCGGTTCTTGCTGGTTCACTAAATCTTCAAAAGTACATTCATCCGTTAAATCTAAAAGCTCCACAATTGATTTTCCTAAGGCTGTTTCACGTGAAACATTCAACATTTCATGGGCCGGATTGTTCATGACAATTACTTTTCCATGCCGATCTGTGGCTATGACACCTTCTGTCATATGAGTAATAATAGACGCCAGCTTTCTGCGCTCTTCTTCAGTTGTTTCCTGTGCTTCCTCCAATTTTTCCGTGAGATGATTGAATGTTAATGCAAGCTGTCCAATTTCATCTTCTCCATACACTTTTACTTTTCTGGAAAAATTCCCTTTTGCCAGCTCCAACGCTTGCCTTCTCATATCTGACAACGGACGGGTTATAGTGCGGGCAAGAAAAATTCCTAGCGCCGCGGTAATAAGAAGGGACATCCCTGTGCCTGTTGCAAAAATTTTGTTAATCGTCCGCAATTGTGAAAAAACTTCCTCCATTGAGGCAACGACATAAACAACGCCAATTGTTTCTCGTTTATAATCTGTGACGATCGGAGTCGCTGATACGTACATTCGATGCTTCGTTTGCGGATCAAGCAAAATATTGCTTTCAGGCGAACCGACGATTAAAGTCCGTTTAATCATATTTTCAGTTGTTCTTTTCCCGATCACATCTTTGTTGTAATCAGATGTCCCGATGACACGCGCATCTTGGTCCACTACGCGAACTTCATGAATTTCCTCCCGTTTAAAATCTTGCAAAATAGCAGATATCTCATCTTCCATATTCAATGATTCGTCCACTTCTTCATTCGTCATCGCTTGCTCAATCTGGTAAGCCAGCAAATCAATCCGCTGCGAAAGGGAAGATTTAAAATTTTCTATAAGAGAAGATTCCAATTCCTTAACGAAGTAAATACCGATGATTTGCATAGCCAAAATAATCAGAAGCACATAGATCAGCACAATTTTAAAATGTATCGAACGTAAAAAACTCACTCGACTGCTATACATGTTCACTGCTCCTGTTCAGGATTGCGCAAATAATAACCTACCCCTCTTCTTGTCACAATCCATATTGGATGGCTTGGGTTGTCTTCAATTTTTTCCCTAAGTCTTCTAACCGTGACATCTACAGTTCTGACGTCTCCGAAATAGTCATATCCCCAAACGGTTTGCAGCAAATGCTCTCGGGTCATGACCTGTCCAATGTGCTTCGCTAAATAGTGAAGCAATTCAAACTCACGATGAGTAAGCTCGATCGTTTCTCCCCGTTTTGAAACGACATATGCATCAGGATGAATAACGAGAGAGCCGATTTGAATTTCCGACTGTTCAGAAGCCGCTTCCCTTGCAGCATTTGTTTGCTGTCTTCGTAAATTTGCCTTTACCCTTGCCAAGAGCTCTCTTGTGCTGAATGGTTTTGTCACATAATCATCAGCACCAAGCTCCAGACCAAGCACTTTATCGATTTCTGAATCTTTCGCAGTCAACATAATAATCGGCATTTCATATTTTTTTCGAACTTCCCGGCACACTTCCATTCCATCCTTGCTGGGAAGCATAATATCTAACAATATCAAGTCAGGTTTAATTTCTTCCACCATTTCAATCGCGCTTGTTCCATCATAAGCACAGTATACATCAAAACCTTCTTTTTTAAGATTAAACTCTAATATATCTGCAATTGGTTTTTCGTCATCAACAACTAATATTTTTTTATTTTCCATCATTTTCTCCCCTTTTGATCTATTAACTTTACTTTACCACGATTACATTCATCTCATCATCAACTTTCAATACAAATGGAAAAAACAAGCAGAAAACCCCTAGCTATTGCTAGAGGTCTTAAATTCAATAGGTTTTGGAACTTAGAGTAAACCCCTGTAAATTCCTATCAAACCTATTATATCAATTTTTATCTTATTGTAACAGCTTGAGATGAGAAATCAAATTTCTATTTACAACCACAAATGTTACCAATTTTGGTTTAACTTACTTATAGCCAAAAATAGCACGGATAAACCGTGCGTATGAAGTGGCTCGGGACGGAATCGAACCGCCGACACAAGGATTTTCAGTCCTTTGCTCTACCGACTGAGCTACCGAGCCGTATAAAGTTTTCAAGAATGCGAACTCTTTTTCCCTCTCTCAAGCCTTTCATATATGTGGATTCTCGAATGTGAGGCAGCTTGTATAATATTTCTCGATTGTAATGGTGAGCCATGGAGGATTCGAACCTCCGACCCTCTGATTAAAAGTCAGATGCTCTACCAACTGAGCTAATGGCTCATAAAAAATTTTTTCCTTCTAATCCATTTTAAAATTTGTCAGATGTCCCTTCCTCTTCTAGCTTTTTCGAGGATGTTGGATGCGTCGGGACAACTCGTCGCTTATTCGATGAAGCCTTGCTCGTTGCTCTACCTACTGAGCTAATGGCTCATAAAAATTTTTTTCTTCTAATCCATTTTAAAATTTGTCAGATGTCCCTTCCTCTTCCTGATTTTTCGAGGATGATGGATGCGTCGGGACAACTCGTCGCTTATTCGATGAAGCTTTGCTCGTTGCTCTACCGACTGAGCTAATGGCTCATAAAATTTTTTTTCTTCTAATCCATTTTTCATTTGTCAGATGTCCCTTCCTCTTCCGGCTTTTTCGAGGATGTTAGATGCGTCGGGACAACTCGTCGCCTATTCGATGAAGCCTTGCTCGTTGCTCTACCGACTGAGCTAATGGCTCATAAAATTTTTTTTCTTCTAATCCATTTTAAAATTTGTCAGATGTCCCTTCCTCTTCTAGCTTTTTCGAGGATGTTGGATGCATTGTGCGAACAGTTCTGAGCCAATACGCTCATTTTTCTCAAGACGTGTATAATAATATCATTTCTAGAGGGACAAAACAACGATTTTTTTTAATTTCACAAAAAAAAAGAGGGAACAGCCGATCCCTCCAAGTTTATTATATTGGACTGTATACACTGCGGACAACATTTGTTTGTGAACGATCTGGACCAACTGAAAAGATGGAAAGTGGGATACCTGTTAACTGGGAAATCCGTTCAACATAATGGCGTGCATTGTCAGGAAGATCGTCCAAGCTTTTTGCCCCCGTAATGTCTTCCTTCCAACCCGGCAATTCCTCATAGACAGGTTCGCACTGTGCAAGTACTTTTAAACTTGCTGGAAATTCTTCTAAAATTTCACCTTTGTATTTGTAGGCGATGCATATTTTCAATGTTTCGATTCCTGTCAATACATCGATGGAATTTAAAGATAAATCAGTTATTCCGCTTACCCGGCGCGCATGGCGAACAACAACGCTGTCAAACCAGCCCACTCGACGCGGACGTCCTGTTGTTGTGCCATATTCCCGTCCAACTTCACGAATTTGATCGCCAATTTCATCGTGGAGCTCTGTCGGAAACGGACCGTCTCCTACACGAGTTGTATAAGCTTTTGATACGCCGACAACATGTTTAATTTTCGTAGGACCTACACCTGCTCCAATTGTCACACCGCCTGCTACTGGATTGGAAGATGTAACAAAAGGATATGTACCTTGATCGATATCAAGCATAACACCTTGAGCGCCTTCAAATAAAACACGGCGTCCTTCATCAAGCGCGTCGTTCAGCACAACAGATGTGTCGCATACATATTGTTTGATTTGTTGGCCGTACTCGTAGTATTCATTTAAAATCTCTTCCAGTTTAAATCCTTCAACTTCGTATACTTTTTCAAACAGGCGATTTTTTTCTTCTAAATTTCTTCTCAATTTTTCTTCAAAGACTTCACGATCCAATAAATCGGCGATGCGGATGCCAATACGGGCTGCTTTATCCATATAGGCTGGACCTATTCCTTTTTTCGTCGTCCCGATCTTGTTGGCTCCTTTTCGTTCTTCTTCCACTTCATCCAATTTTAAATGATAAGGCAAAATGACGTGAGCGCGGTTGGAAATTCGCAGATTATTTGTTTGAATTCCCCGTTTATGCAAACCGTTCAACTCTTCTACCAGCGCTTTAGGATCGACAACCATTCCGTTTCCGATGACACAAATTTTATCTTGATAAAAAATACCGGATGGGATTAAATGCAGTTTATATGTTTCACCGTTAAATTTGATTGTATGGCCAGCATTGTTTCCACCTTGGTAACGGGCGATCACTTCCGCATTTTGAGAAAGGAAATCGGTTATTTTCCCTTTTCCTTCATCCCCCCATTGTGTACCAACAACAACAACTGATGACATGTGTGCACCTCCGTGTTCACCAAAAATCCAATACAAAGAAACAAGTTTATTCTACCAATTGTAGCAAGTAGAGTCAATAAAATCCGAACGTTCAATTTATTATTAAATATTTTGTTCGTGTTATATAAGATGCTTACAAAAAACAACTGCCTCATCAAGAGACAGCAGGAGGAATATGATCGTCTTCATATCTTCTTTCAAGATTTACAAATTTATTATATTCTTTTACAAATGCAAGCTGAACAGTTCCTACAGGGCCGTTCCGCTGCTTGGCTATAATGATTTCAATAATATTTTTGTTTTCTGATTCCGTATTGTAGTAATCATCTCTGTATAAAAAGGCGACGATATCTGCATCCTGCTCAATACTACCGGACTCCCGAATATCTGACATCATCGGGCGTTTATCTTGACGCTGCTCGACGCTTCGTGATAGCTGGGATAATGCGATGACCGGCACTTCCAATTCACGTGCCAAAGCCTTAAGAGATCTTGATATTTCCGAAACTTCCTGCTGGCGGTTTTCCCGATTCCGCCCGCTTCCTTGAATTAATTGCAAATAATCTATGATAATTAAACCAAGGCCCTTTTCCTGTTTTAACCGTCTGCATTTGGCGCGAATATCACTCACTCTTATGCCAGGTGTATCATCAATATAAATGCCGGCATTTGATAAACTCCCCATTGCCATCGTCAACTTTCCCCAATCATCCGGGGTTAAATTTCCCGTTCGCAAATTTTGGGCATCTATGTTTCCTTCTGCGCAAAGCATACGCATGACAAGCTGTTCCGCACCCATTTCCAAGCTAAAAATCGCTACATTTTCGTCCGTTTTCGTCGCAACATTTTGAGCGATGTTTAAGGCAAATGCAGTTTTACCGACAGACGGGCGGGCCGCTACGATAATTAAATCATTTCGCTGAAAGCCGGCCGTCATACGATCCAATTCGGAAAAGCCTGTAGGAATTCCTGTAATTTCCCCTTTGCGATTGTGGAGCATTTCAATTTTATCGTATGTTCGAACAAGAATATCTTTAATGTTTTGAAACAATCCGGCTTTTCTCCGCTGCGCCACTTCCATGATGCTTTTTTCGGCTTCTGTTAAAAGTGTTTCCACATCGTCTTCCCGATTATAGCCTTCTTGAGCTATAGCCGTTGCTGTTCGTATAAGTCTTCTCAATATCGATTTTTCTTCAACAATTTTCGCATAATATTCGATATTTGCTGCTGTAGGAACGGATCCCGCTAAATCGCTTAAATAAGAAACCCCGCCAACCTCTTCCAAAATTTTCGCATCCGCCAAGTCTTTTGTCACAGTTACTAAATCGACGGGCTCTCCTTTTTCCGAAAGCCTCAACATCGATTGAAAAATCTTTTGATGGCTGGATCGATAAAAATCTTCAGGAACTAATATTTCGGAAGCTAACATAAGCGCTTCAGGTTCTAAAAAAATTGCCCCAAGCACTGCCTGCTCTGCTTCTATATTTTGTGGTGGAATTCGATCACTGACCAGAAGATCATTCAAGATGATCACCGCCTTACCGTGGACACATAAATTTTTTCTCCAAAAAGTATAAAGAGAAATGTGGCATTACTTCAAGATCAACTTCTTTCCATAATACCACATTGCTCCTTGCCATTATTCTTCTGTAACATGTACCTTTAACGTCGCCGTCACTTCCGAATGAAGCTTAATCGGAACATTTGTATAGCCTAAAGAACGAATCGCATCTGGAAGATCAATCTTCCGTTTATCGATTTGAATATTATGTGCTTTTTTTAATTGATCAGCAATTTGTTTGCTTGTTACAGAACCAAATAATCTTCCGCCCTCACCGGCTTTCGCTTTTAATTCAACCGTGATTTTTTCAAGCTGTTCTTTTAATTTTTTTGCCTGCGCTAATTCTTCCGCTGCCTCTTTTTCTTCTTTTTTCTTTTGCGCTTCCAGCTGTTTTAAATTGGCACTCGTCGCTTCAACAGCCAAACCTTTTTTAAAAAGATAATTTTGGGCATAGCCGTCAGCTACATTTTTTACTTCACCT
Source organism: Aeribacillus sp. FSL M8-0235 (assembly GCF_038000355.1). Lineage (NCBI taxonomy): Bacteria > Bacillati > Bacillota > Bacilli > Caryophanales > Bacillaceae > Aeribacillus > Aeribacillus sp. FSL M8-0235. The sequence continues at coordinate 3,783,204 of NZ_JBBOBW010000001.1, forward strand.
TTTTTCCCTTTCCCCTTTACATCTTGTAAAAAAATTACTTTCATTCTTCATTTCTCCCTTCTAAATATTGTTGAACAGCTTCTTTTAATCGTTTTTCTGCTTCATTTATCGTAACATGCTCCAACTGGGTCGCGGCATTTGTTAAATGCCCTCCACCTCCAAGTGCTTCCATTATTAATTGAACATTAAAATCGCCCAATGATCTAGCACTAATACCGACTGTATGTTCATCACGCTTCGCAATGACAAACGACGCCAATACGCCGTTCATTGATAAAAGAGTGTCAGCTGCCTGAGCAATGATCACTTGATCGTAATATTCATCTTCTCGATCTGCTTTTGCTATTGCAACCCCATTATTCATAATCTCTGTGTTTTGAATGAACTTGGCACGTTGAACAAATTGTTGAATATCCTCTTTCAACAATTTTTGGACAAGGATTGTATCCGCTCCTTTTGATCGCAAATAAGACGCCGCATCGAATGTTCTAGAGCCTGTTCGAAGCGTGAAGCATTTTGTATCTACCGTAATACCTGCCAACAATGCAGTTGCCTCTATTGTACTCATTTTAAATTCTGCAGGCTGATATACTAAAATTTCCGTAACAAGTTCAGATGTAGATGATGCATAAGGTTCTATATAAACAAGCAGTGGATCTTGAATAAATTCTTCTCCCCTGCGATGATGGTCAATGACTACTACATGGTCAATTTCGCTCAGCAATTTTTGTTCAGCCACCATTGAAGGTTTATTCGTATCTAGAATCACGAGAAGAGAATGATCTGTTGCAATATTCAGGGCTTCATCCGGAGTGATGAATCTGGACCATAACTCAGCGTCCTTCTTTACTTCCTCCACAAGCTTTTGAAGTCCTTGGCCGAATTCTTCATGGTTTACAACAATAAAACCTTCTTTATGATTGATTTGCGCCACCTTCAATATTCCTATTGCTGAACCAATTGAATCCATGTCAGGATTTTTATGACCCATAATAAATACTTTATCACTTTCACGAATGATTTCTTTTAATGCATGGGAAATCACTCGAGCTCTAACGCGTGTGCGTTTTTCGATCGGATTTGTTTGTCCGCCGTAAAATTTAACCTTGCCATTTCCCCGTTTAATAGCAACTTGGTCTCCTCCGCGGCCTAAAGCAAGATCTAGACTCGACTGCGCCAGATGCCCCAATTCAGACAGATCTTTAATGCCGGCTCCAATCCCGATGCTTAAGGTGAGAGAAACATTTTGAATAACCGCTTTTTCTCTGACTTCATCTAAAATAGAAAATTTCGTTTTTTCAAGCTCAGCCAAAATTTTTTCATTAAAAACCGCAATAAAACGTTCAGAGGAAACTCTTTTTAAAAAAAAACCGTTATCGACTGCCCATTTATTTAATATGGATGTCACAAGACTGTTTAAATTGCTCCGCTTTTGATCGTCGAGCCCTTGTGCGATTTCATCATAATTATCTAAAAATATATAAGCTAAAACAATCCGTTCGCTTTCATACTGCTTTTTTAGTTCCGTGTGGTCCGTTTCATCAAAAAAATAAAGAAGCCTTTCTTCTTTTTTGACAATGACGCGAAATTTACGGTTTTGAAGAGTCACGATATCGGAATCTATCCCTTTTTGAAATAACACTTTTAATGTTTCAGAAATTTCGTCAAGAGGACGACCGACCAGCTTGTCGTTCTTAAAATATGAAGCTAAAAATGGATTGACCCATTCCACGGCAAATTGATCGTTGATAAGCATAATGCCAATCGGCATCTTCATAAAAACTTCATCGCCAGCTTTTTTCAAACGAAACGTTAAATCAGAAATAGAATGTTCCAATTCTAATTTCAATCGTTTAACAGCATAAAAGAAAAAAAACAACAGACAACCTGCAACGATTGCGCTAATACAGCCAATCACCCAATTATAAAATAACAGAAAACCGATCATTGCCGCTATTACGCCGATGAGTGCGTATAACGGGTAAAAGAATAAAGGTTTTTCAAAAAAACTCGGCATTTTATTCAGCTCCTTGCAAAAAGAACGAACCAAGGCCTAACGTATTTTTTCGCGGAGATTAAACCCTAAATCAATGATTCCCAATATTCGTACTGGATAAAGAAGAATTGGCAAAATAAATGTTCCAATTACAATTAATACCGGCACTGCTTTCGAAAGTTTTTTCACATGACAAAAATAAAAAATAAAGGAAAACCCTTGAATTAAAAGCACAGCCTGTAAAACAAACACAATATTGTAAAGCGCGATATTTAAGAAAGATTCTTTAGGCAAATTGATAAGCATAAGGAGAGTGGCGATTAAATAATACCAAATAATACTTTTTGGAAATTTCCAGTCGCGGAAAGGGGTGATTGTTCCAACATTCAATTTTAATCTTTTTATAATTCCAATGTTCAATATATGTATAATCGCGGCTAACATAAATGACACAATGACAAACATGCTCGGAAGCAAGTTCATTAATAAATCAAACTGCTCGTTCATTTGCTCCATCATTGTTTTTTTCATTTCTTCATCCATTGAAGGGAATGCGGCTAATGTTTCCCTTACTGAAGACTTGGTTTGTTGTATAACATCACTAAAAAGATCAACGCCCAAAAAAACAATTGATAACGCATAATCAAGAACGAAATTGATGAGCAATGAAATGGTGCCGCCTATTAACGCAAACAGCTGCCGTTTTTGACGATAAAAGTATGCCATTATGATACCTGTCACACTGAACATGAGCCCAATCGGCAGCGAAACGATGGAACCGACCAAAAATGTCATCACGATTGATGCTAATAATAAAACAAAAGACTGCTTGATTCCGTGGCGGATACCGAAAATAATAAACGGCGTCGAAAGGAAAAATATTGATATAACGCTTAATATCGGAACATATAAAGTAATTAATAGAAAAACGGTATAAATAGCAACGAATATAGCACCTTCTGTTAAAACATTCGTACGTTTCACAGACTCACCTCAATCAAGACTCATACCATTATTTTAATCTAGACTTTTTAAACAATCAAATCATGGTTTCATTTAACGGACAAGAAAAAAGCAACAAGGGATTCACCTTGCTGCCTTTGAAATTTCTTATTTATCATCTGCAACATAAGGAAGCAATGCCATTTGACGGGCCCGTTTAATGGCAACTGTTAATTTCCGTTGATATTTTGCACTCGTTCCTGTTACACGGCGAGGCAAAATTTTTCCGCGTTCAGAAATGAATTTTTTAAGCAAATCAACATCTTTGTAATCAATGTGCGTAATGCCGTTTGCTGTGAAATAGCACACTTTCCGGCGTTTACCGCGGCCTCTGCGTCCAGCCATTACAACTCCTCCCTTCTTTGCATTTATTCTAGACGTACAATCGGTTAAAATGGTAAATCATCATCTGAAATATCAATTGGTTGTCCATCATTAGCAAATGGATCGTCGTCAAAGTTTTGGTGGTTCTGATTATTCCGGTTTGGATCAAATGGTGCACTGCCATATGGATTTGCATTTCCTTGATTTCCTGCAAAAAATCCCGTATTATTCCCGGCTGCAGCACTCTTCGGTTCTAAAAATTGAACGCTGTCCGCCACAACCTCTGTTACGAATACTCGTCTTCCCGTTTGATCTTCATAGCTGCGTGTTTGAAGACGGCCATCAACACCTGCAAGGCTGCCTTTCTTTAAATAATTGGCTACGTTTTCCGCAGGACGACGCCAAACGACACAGTTGATAAAATCTGCTTCGCGTTCCCCTTGTTGATTTGTAAAATTCCGATTAACTGCCAATGTAAAGGTTGCAACGGCTACACCGCTGGGCGTGTATCGTAATTCGGGATCTCTTGTAAGCCGACCGACCAAAACGACACGATTCATCATTTCAGAACCACTCCTAAAATGTCTTTTAAGATGATATTACCATTTTAACACGTATATTGGAACAAATTACTCTTCTTCTTTAACAATGATATGACGTAAAATATCTTCATTGATTCTTGCCAAACGGTTAAATTCTTCAACCGCTTGAGGTGAAGCTTGAACGTTTAAAATCATGTAAATACCATCTCGGAAGTCTTTAATTTCATAAGCGAGACGGCGTTTTCCCCATTCCTTCACCTCTGTAATCTCCGCACCATTGTTCACAAGAATGCCGTTAAAACGCTCAACTAGCTCTTTTTTAGCATCCTCTTCAATGTTTGGACGGATAATATACATAATTTCGTATTTTCTCATTCTCTTACACCTCCTTTTGGTCTTGACGGCCCAATTCGGGCAAGGAGTAATTATCATTACTCACAAACCAAAATTATAGCAAAATTTTATTGATCCCGCAACATTAGACATTGAATCGAAAATGAATAATATCTCCGTCTTGAACCTCGTAATCTTTTCCTTCCAATCGAACCTTTCCAGCTTCTCTTGCAGCAGCCATCGAACCTGCCTCAATTAAGTCTGTATAGGAAACTGTTTCGGCCCGAATAAATCCCCGTTCAAAATCAGAATGAATGATGCCTGCGCACTCAGGTGCTTTCATTCCTTTGCGGAACGTCCATGCCCGAACCTCTTGTTCCCCAGCAGTAAAATATGTGGCGAGTCCCAGCAAGCTGTAAGATGCTTTAATTAATTGATCTAAACCAGATTCTTGAATTCCAAGCTCCTGCAAAAACATTTCTTTTTCTTCCGAATCAAGCTCGACCATTTCAGATTCAATTTTTGCACATACGACAATTACTTCGGCATTTTCCGCAGCAACATATTTGCGCACTTTTTCCACATATTCATTACTTCCAGAGGATATATCTTCCTCACTAACATTTGCTACATAAAGTACAGGTTTAATGGTGAGCAAATGAAGCTGTTTTACATATTTCATCTGTTCTTCCGTGAATGAAACAGAACGGGCGGGCTTTTCATTTTCAAACGCTTCTTTTAACTTCATTAAAATTTCATATTCAAACATAGCTTGCTTGTCTTTTTGTTTTGCTATTTTGGCAACGCGATCGATCCGTTTATCAACTGTTTCCAAATCGGCCAAAATTAACTCGATGTTAATTGTTTCAATATCTGCAATCGGATCCACTTTTCCGTCAACATGCGTAATATTTTCATCATCAAAACAGCGAACAACATGGCAAATTGCATCCACTTGGCGAATGTGAGACAAAAATTTATTGCCAAGGCCTTCTCCCTTGCTTGCCCCTTTGACAATTCCTGCGATATCAGTAAATTCAAATGTTGTCGGAACCGTTCTTTTCGGCTTAAATAATTCTGAAAGCTTTTGCAGGCGATAATCAGGCACTTCAACAATTCCTACGTTCGGATCAATGGTGCAAAACGGATAGTTCGCACTCTCGGCCCCCGCTTGTGTGATCGCATTAAACAGCGTTGATTTTCCAACATTCGGAAGACCAACAATACCAGCAGTTAATCCCATGAATTTTCCACTCCTCTTTTTGTACGGACACTATCTCATCAACTAATCTTCACCCATTATAGATAGGAACAAGAAAAATGACAAGCTTTCATCCTCCAAATCGATCAGCTCTATAAAAAAAAGACTGCCGATTTAAGGCAGCAGTCTTTCATTGTTGCTTCTCACTATGTTTTTCAATGACTTTTTTCATCTTTCTTACAAATTCTTTTCTCGGCATGAGAACACTATGGCTGCAACCTTCACATTTAATACGGATATCCATTCCCATTCGGATCACTTTCCAGCGATTTTCTCCGCAAGGATGAGGTTTCTTCATTTCAACAATATCATAAAGGTCAAATTCCTTGTTAACCATCTAAGCCGTCATCATCCCTTCCTTAAATATTCCATTTATAGCAAACATACAGTATATCTTTTTAGTTAAAGCGAAAAGCCATCTATACTTAGATGGCGCCATGATAGATTTATTTTAACAAGTTTTGTATTTGATTTGTACCTTTCATCAAGCCAATTCCGTTTGAAGGTATAAACACTATTCATTTTTAGGTATAGAAAATTTAAATATTCCGTATACTGGTAATACTATTTCAGGGGGTGAATGGCCGATGAATGTAAAAACAAATTTTTTCCCTTATAAAAAAGAAAAAGAAAGAATCTTTTATCATCATACAGATGCTGTTACTAAATTATCACTAAAAATTGGAAGTCTTATACCAAAAGAACATCAAGATTCCATCGTCGTTTTATGCATTGGAACAGATCGTTCAACAGGAGATGCGTTAGGTCCGATAGTCGGAACGAAGCTAATGGAACAAAATTTAACTCATGTTCATATATTTGGGACTTTGAAATCTCCGGTTCATGCTGTCAATTTAGGAGAAACGATTGAGACAATAAACAATCAGTTCGAACATCCCTTCATCATTGCTGTGGATGCTTGTTTAGGTCTCTATCAAAACATTGGTTCTTTTCAAGTAGCGGAGGGTCCCTTAAAGCCAGGTGCAGCTGTCAATAAATCGCTTCCGGCGGTCGGAGACATGCACATCACCGGAATCGTTAATGTCAGCGGCTTTATGGAGTTTTTTGTTTTGCAAAATACGAGGCTCCATCTTGTTATGAGCATGGCTGACGTCATCTCAGCAAGTTTGATCAATACCTTCAATTCTATAAGGGAATCTGAACAATCAAACGTATCGCTATTTCGAAGAGGGTTTGAATTTTAGCTGTTCTTCAACATCAAGATGATACTTTTACATCCAACAGTTCTAAAATACGCACCAAATCTTCTTTCGAAAAAAACTCAATCTCTATTTTACCTTTCTTCTTTTGCTGCTTAATGGAAACGGATGTTCCAAATTTTTCTCGTAAAAACGATTCTTGTTCACGTATAAAAGCATCTTTTTTCTCTATCTTTTTCTTTGTTTCACGTGAAACACTTTCATTCATCTGCTGCACTAACTGTTCTACTTGCCGGACATTTAAATTTTCTTTTAAAATTTTATTCACTAAATATTCAAGTTTCTCTTTTTTCTTTATGCCAAGCAATGTTCTCCCATGACCCATTGATAGCTTGCCTTCAGATATCAATGTTTGGACGAACGGTGGAAGGCTTAGGAGCCGCAAATGATTGGCAATATGCGGACGGCTTTTGCCAAGACGTTTTGCCAATTCTTCTTGTGTAATGTTCAAATGCTCCAAAAGCGATTGGTACGCTTTCGCCTCTTCGATCGGGGTTAAATCTTCCCTTTGCAAATTTTCTAATAGAGCGATTTCCATCATTTGCTCATCTGTCAACTCTTTCACAACTGCCGGAACTGTCTTAAGCTTCGCTTCTTTTGCTGCTCGATAACGGCGTTCACCGACTACAATTTCATAGCCTTTTATGCTCTTTCGGACTATCAGCGGCTGTAAAATTCCGTGCTGCAAAATGGATTGCTTAAGCTCTTCAATCGAACCAGGGTCAAATGTTTTTCGCGGTTGATAAGGATTTGGACGTAAATCCCCTATTTTAATATCTTGCACCACTTCTTCCTTATTCAGTTCTAAATTGGCAAAAAGTGCATTAATTCCTTTCCCTAATCCTCTAGCCATTTGCCACCACTTCCTTTGCTAATTCTAAATAAACCTCTGCTCCTTTGGATCTTGAATCATAAAGGATAATAGGCTGTCCATGGCTCGGTGCTTCACTAAGCCGCACATTTCGTGGAATAATGGTTTGATACACTTTGTCTTGAAAGTATTTTTTTACCTCATCAATTACTTGAATGCCTAAATTAGTCCGCGCATCAAGCATTGTCAGCAATACACCTTCAATCATCAAATCCGAATTCAAATGTTTTTGAACCAACCGAATAGTATTTAACAGCTGGCTTAATCCTTCCAAAGCATAGTACTCGCATTGAACTGGAATAATGACCGAATCCGAAGCCGTTAGCGCATTGAGTGTTAAAAGTCCGAGCGAAGGCGGGCAATCTATTAATATGTAATCATATTGCTGCTTCACTGGTTCAAGCGCTCTTTTTAATCGGACTTCACGGGAAATCGTCGGAACTAATTCAATTTCAGCACCTGCAAGTTGAATAGTTGCTGGAATCACATCAAGATTTTCAATCTGTGTTGTTTTAATGACTTTTTTTACATCTGCATCCTCTACTAAAAGATCATACACACAAAGGTCGACATCCGCTTTTTCAATACCAACCCCACTTGTCGCATTACCTTGAGGGTCTATATCGACTAATAGAACCCGCTTTCCTGTGTATGCTAAGCAAGCTCCGAGGTTAACGGAAGTTGTTGTTTTTCCAACGCCGCCTTTTTGGTTCGCTATGGAAATGATCTTACACACGGTGTCACCTGCTTTCTCCTACTTCAAATGTTCTATTGTATTTTATTTTATCACGAAAATGCTTAATTGTAGGTGATATCTTTGGGGATGTTTCACAAACTTTTTTCTTTTGTAGGTGGAAATGCTAGGAATTCATCCTTTTTTCGAAAAAAATAAAATATTGTCGTATTTCCCGGAAAATAATTTGTTGCTGTCGAACATTCTGTCCAAGTCTTTTTGCTAAGTTTTTTTATAATAAAAAACTCTTCACGAAAAAGTGTGAAGAGTTATTTTGGAATTTTGATCGTTAATTGTATATAGTTTTCAAATTCTTCTTCTTTTGAATCTATTTTAACTCCTGTTTCAGCCACCATAGTCAAAGATTTCCGAATCGTATTCAAAGCAATTCTCGTATCTCTGCTGAAAGCTTTTCTTTTCGGTTTTTGCTTTTCTTCTTTTTGGTCTAACATTTTAACTACGCGATCTTCTGTTTGTTTAACATTTAACTGTTTTTCAATAATTTCGTTTAACAATTTAATTTGCAATTCATGATCTTTTAAAGGAATGAGTGCTCGCGCATGACGTTCCGTAATGGATTTGTTTAACAATGCCTCTTGAACTTCTTTTGGGAGCTTCAGCAGACGTAGTTTATTGGCAATCGTCGATTGTCCTTTTCCAAGCCTTTGAGCTAGCGCTTCTTGAGTCAGCTGATGGAGTTCAATTAATTTTGCATAAGCAACTGCTTCTTCAATGGCTGATAATTCTTCCCGCTGCAAGTTTTCAATTAAGGCGATTGAAGCGGTTTCTTTATCATTATAATTTTTTACTATAGCCGGAATTTCCATCCATCCAAGTTTTTTGACAGCTCTCCATCTTCTTTCCCCGGCAATAATTTCATACCGTTCATCCGTTTTTCTGACAACAATCGGCTGTATAATGCCATGAGTTCGGATTGTTTGCGCCAATTCATCAATTTTATCTTCAGAAAAAACAGTTCTCGGCTGAAATGGATTAGGGACGATCTCATCAACAGGAATATGCAAAATTTCTTCTTTTACATCTTTTTCTTCTTCAAAGTCCGTCACATCTTTTTCCCCAAAGCCAAATAATCGAGAAAAAGGATGCTTCATATGCTGACACCACCTTTAGAAACTACCAGCATTTATTAAATTTCTCGTTTTCTAGACAAATTTCCTGCTAAAAATGACAAACAAAAAATATTATTTTCGAACAAGTTACTCAATAGGCATTTTATTTGGTGTGCCGGGCTTCCTAGGATACTTTTTCGGAGTAGCACGATGTTTATGAATCACAATGATATTGCGCTGACTTTTTTCAATGGGCAATTGAAAGGAATGAATCGTCTGGACTTGTCCGCCAAATAATGAGATCGCTTTATTTGCCCCTTTTAATTCTTCTTTTACCGATTGAGCCTTCAATGCCAAAAAATCACCATTTACTTTCACGAGCGGGATACAAAGTTCACTTAGTACGGATAATCGTGCTACAGCCCTAGCTGTCACGATATCAAAAGATTCCCGAAATATTTTCTTTTGACCGAACGTTTCCGCACGATCGTGGTATAAAAAGACATTTTCCAAATTTAGTTGAGCAGTTAAATGCTCTAAAAACGTAATTCGTTTTTTCAAAGAGTCAACGATTGTCAACTGCAAATGAGGAAAGCAAATTTTCAGCGGAATGCCGGGAAAACCAGCACCCGCTCCAACATCGCAAACGGAAAGAGGTCTGTTAAAATCATAAAAAAAAGCAGCCGAAATAGAATCATAAAAATGTTTGATATACACTTCTGTCCGATCCGTTATGGACGTCAAATTCACTTTTTCATTCCATTCCGTTAGGAGCTTAAAATATGCTTCAAATTGTTCCAATGCTTGTGAGGAAAGTGAAATCCCTCTTTCCTCCAGCAACGTTTGAAACTGAATACTGTCCATCGCTCTATCCTTTCGTCTCCATTGTAATAAATCTCTTTATTCATTAGACACGCGGGCGATACGGCCTTGTTCCAAATAAACAAGTAAAATAGAAATATCCGCCGGATTGACGCCTGATATGCGTGAAGCCTGTGCAACTGATATCGGCCGAACCTGTTTTAATTTTTGCCGCGCTTCTGTTGCAAGTCCATTGATAGCGTCATAATCAATGTCTTCTGGTATTTTTTTGTTTTCCATGCGTTTTAATTTCTCTACTTGCTGCAACGATTTTTCAATATATCCTTCATATTTGATTTGAATTTCTACCTGCTCCTCCACTTCTTTAGGCAAAGCTTCACTTTCGGTAAGCATTTTTATATGTTCATAATTTATTTCTGGACGCTTCAAAAGGTCTGAGGCACGGATGCCGTCTTTTAACGGACTTCCTCCGACTTCTTCAATCAATTTTTGAGTCTGTTCATTCGGCTTGATAATGATGGAACGGAGGCGTTTTTTCTCATTTTCTATCGCTTCTTTTTTGGCCAAAAACTTTTCATACCGCTCTTTTTTAATCAAACCGATTTTGTATCCGAGTTCTGTCAAACGCAAATCCGCATTGTCATGGCGAAGGAGAAGACGGTATTCGGCTCTTGATGTTAAAAGACGGTATGGTTCGTTCGTTCCTTTTGTCACCAAATCGTCTATTAATACACCGATGTAAGCATCAGAACGGCTGAGAATGATCTCTTCTTTATTCAACGCTCTTCTAGCAGCATTAATACCGGCCATAATTCCTTGACCAGCTGCTTCTTCATATCCTGAAGTTCCGTTAATTTGTCCTGCCGTATATAAATTTTTCACTTTTTTCGTTTCTAGCGTCGGCCATAGCTGCGTTGGTACGATCGCATCATATTCAATGGCATATCCAGCTCTCATGATTTGTGCATTTTCAAGCCCCGGAATGGTAGATATCATACGGCGCTGTACATCTTCCGGCAGGCTTGTAGAAAGCCCTTGAACATAGACTTCTTCCGTATTACGGCCCTCAGGCTCCAAAAAGATTTGGTGGCGCGGTTTATCATGGAAACGGACAATTTTATCTTCAATAGACGGACAATAACGAGGTCCTGTCCCTTTGATCATACCAGAATACATGGGCGATCTGTGCAAATTTTCGTCAATGATTTTATGAGTTTCACTGCTTGTATACGTCAGCCAACAAGGAAGCTGATCGGTAATATATTTCGTTGTTTCGTAGGAGAATGCACGCGGCTCCTCGTCTCCAGGTTGAATTTCTGTTTTGCTGTAATCAATGGTTTTACTGTTGACTCTTGGAGGTGTCCCTGTTTTAAAACGAACAAGTTCGAATCCAAGCTTTTCTAAATGCTCTGACAGCTTAATGGACGGCTGTTGATTGTTTGGTCCGCTTGAATAAGAAAGGTCGCCGATAATGATTCTTCCACGCAAAAACGTCCCTGTTGTTAAAACAACTGTTTTCGAACGGTATTCGGCTCCTGTCTGCGTCACGATCCCTTTGCATATACCGTCTTCTACAATTAATTCTTCGACCATTCCTTGAAGCAATGTTAAATTTTCTTCCTGCTCCAGCGTCTTTTTCATTTCCCTTTGATATAAAACTTTATCGGCTTGTGCCCGAAGTGCACGAACAGCAGGTCCTTTTCCTGTATTTAACATTCTCATTTGAATATATGTTTTATCAATGTTTTTTCCCATTTCTCCGCCAAGCGCGTCAATCTCACGGACGACAATTCCTTTTGCCGGCCCGCCGATTGAAGGATTACATGGCATAAAAGCTACCATATCCAAATTAATGGTCACTACTAATGTTTTAGCACCAAGCCTTGCAGCCGCAAGACCCGCCTCACAGCCCGCATGACCTGCGCCAACCACGATTACATCATACTCACCGGCTTGATATCGCATCAAATTCACACCCTTTCCTATTTACCTAAGCAAAATTGCGAAAACAACTGATCAATTAAGCTTTCATGTACACTGTCGCCAATAATTTCGCCGAGGAGTTCCCACGTTCTTGTTAAGTCGATTTGAACAATATCGATTGGGACGCCTTGTTCTATTCCCTCTATAGCCTCTTCAACAGCTTTTTTGGCCTGAGATAACAACGCAATATGGCGTGTATTGGAAACATAAGTTAAATCATCTGCTTGAAGATCCCCTTTAAAAAACAAAGAACTGATCTGTTGTTCCAATTCATCGATCCCTCTATCTTCCTTTAAGGAAGTGGTCACAATTGGATGCCCATTGGCAAGCTTCTGCACTTCATCCATATCGATTTTCTTCGGCAAATCAGTTTTATTGACAATGACAATAAAATCCGTTCCCTTCACGGCTTCAAACAATTTTTTATCTTCTTCCGAGAGCTCTTCGTTATAGTTTAGCACAAATAAAATTAAATCAGCTTCTTTCAATACCTGTCGGGATCGTTCCACACCGATTTTTTCTACAATGTCTTCCGTCTCACGAATTCCAGCCGTGTCGATAAGACGGAGAGGAACACCTCTCACATTGACATATTCTTCTATTACATCCCTTGTCGTTCCTGGTATATCAGTTACAATCGCTTTATTTTCATGAACGAGTCCATTGAGCAAAGAAGATTTGCCAACGTTTGGCCGCCCAATTATAACGGTTGATAAGCCTTCCCTCAATATTTTCCCTTGGTTAGAAGTTGAAAGCAGTTTTTCAATTTCGTCTCGCACGTACGAAGCTTTTTCAATTAACATATTATGTGTCATTTCTTCGACATCATCATATTCGGGGTAATCGATGTTGACTTCAACATGTGCGAGCGTTTCAAGAATTTCCTGACGCAGCCGTTTGATGCGCTTTGAAAGACGGCCTTCCATTTGCCCAAGAGCAACATTCATTGCTTTATCGGTTTTAGCCCGAATTAAATCAATCACAGCTTCCGCTTGAGACAAATCAATTCTTCCATTTAAAAATGCTCTCTTCGTAAATTCTCCTGGTTCCGCCAAACGAGCGCCGTGCTTAAGAACTAGCTGCAAAACGCGGTTAACTGTTACGAGACCTCCATGGCAATTGATCTCAACAACATCTTCTCTTGTAAATGTTTTAGGCGCCCGCATGACAGAAACCATCACTTCTTCAACCATTTCTTGCGTATCGGGATCAATTATTTTTCCATAATGAATCGTATGGGTTGGAACATCTTTTAATTGTTTCTTTGCAGGGCTTTGAAAAATGCGATCCGCAATGTCCACCGCCTCATCGCCGCTTAATCGGACAATCGCAATGGCTCCCTCTCCCATCGGGGTGGAAATTGCTGCTATTGTATCAAATTCCATTGTCTCACCTCGCTTTTTGTTGCGATCTATCATAAACCAATCCGGCAGTTGTTTTCATTCACCAAAGTTTAAAAATACCATATAGTCTAGAAAAAAGAAAAGCACAATGTTTATCCACAAAAAAATTATCTAATTTATTATTTTAACTTATCCACATGTTCATAACAATATTTCGCTACTTTTCACTTATTCACAATACCGTAACGTTTAAGAAACAAGCCAGATAATCTTCCATGGGGTTAGATCTGCATGTCTCGTAATTCAAAATAATGAAAAACGAAATGATTTGATAACTGGAGAAACAGCTTAAAAAACTGCTGGGCTTGAAAAATCAAAGAGGTACCAAAAAAGTTGAAGAGTCTTTAATAGAGGTTGACAGAAACCGAAAATTCCTTTTTAAAGACATCTATTTGGAGGCTAAAAAAAATGATGAATTGGCTTTCCAATTCATCAAAAAACTTATTTTGGTGCGATGACGACATATCGATTGGGCTCTGTTCCGACTGAATACGTTTGAACCCTTTCATCTTCCATTAACGTTGAATGAATGATTTTTCTTTCAAAAGAAGGCATGGGCTCCAAAGAAAATTCCTTATTTGTTTTTACAACTTTATCTGCCAATTTTACCGCCAATTGAGTCAAAGTCTCTCGGCGCTTTTCACGATAATTTTCAGCATCCAAAATAATGGGTACGTAATCGGTTGACGTTTTATTCGCTACAAGCTGTGTCAAATATTGCAAGGAATTTAACGTTTGTCCTCTTTTTCCAATTAGAATTGCCAAATTTTCCCCTTTAATATTAAAATACGCTGTTTTTTCTTCAAGTTTAATATCAACGGAAGCTGTAATTCCCATTTCTTTTATAACCTGCTCAAGGAAATTTTTCGCCTCGTCCAATGGATTAAGGTCCGTATTCTCGTTCCATTTTAACAAAGCACCCGTCAATTCGCTTGTTTCCTTTAATTTCACATGGACAATGGCAGGTTTTTGGCCAAATATCCCAAAAAGCCCTTTTTTTCCTTCATCGATAATTCGAATATCCACTTGTTCCTGCTCAACATTTAATTCTTTTAAGGCTTTCTTCACAGCATCCTCAACGGTCTGTCCAGTAGACGTTATTTCTCTCACTTTTGAGCTCCTCCTGCCTTTTCAGAAGCTTTGCGTATATCTGAACCTTTGATCACAAGAGTTTGGACAATCATAAAAATATTTCCGACTACCCAATAAAGTGATAAAGCTGCTGGGAACGACACCGCAAAAATGACAATCATAATCGGCATCATCCAAAGCATTGTTTGCATTTGCGGATTTATGTTTTCTGTTCCTGCCATCATTAATTTTTGCTGAACAAATGTCAAAATGCCTGCTAAAAGAGGTAGAATAAAATAAGGATCTCTCTCACCTAGATCGAACCATAAAAAGCTGTGTTCAGCAATTTCCCGGGTTCTCATAATGGCATGGTAAAATCCAATTAAAATTGGCATTTGAATTAATAGTGGTAAACAACCGGCAAGAGGATTAACACCATGCTTTTGAAATAAAGCCATTGTTTCTTGTTGAAGCTTTTGCTGTGTTTTTTGGTCTTTCGAACTGTATTTCTCACGCAACTTTAAAATTTCCGGCTGAATTTCCTGCATGGCCTTTGAATTTTGAATTTGTTTGATCATTAACGGCAAAATCGCTAATCGAATTAAAATGGTTACGATGATAATGGATAAACCATAATCATTTCCAAATAGCTGCGCAAAATATGTAATTAACCAAGAAAGCGGATAAACAATGTACTGGTTCCAAAAACCTTCACTGTCTTTTGTAATCGGTTCATTTATTTCCGTACACCCGGACAAAACAGATGCTAGTCCAAGAATAGCCAGCAATAATACTATTCGCTTCTTCAAAAAAACTTCCTCCTAACAAATTCTATATATCATAATTAAAAATAATCCGTTTCCATTCAAAAAGTATTTTACCATCTTTTTTGTAAAATTGCTTTTGATTTCTTAATGATTTTTTGTCTGATAAATGTTCATTTTTATAAAAAGATGAACAAGACTTTTTTTTACCTCATGATAATTCATTTGCGCAGACGGTTTCCTCGCAATAATAATATAATCCTTCCCTTTAGCGATATTGTCCTTCTCTTCTAAAAATACTTGACGAATCAAACGTTTTACTTTATTTCTCGTCACGGCATTGCCAATTTTTTTACTGACAGACAGCCCGATCCGAAAATCTTTTATATCCGGCTGATCAAGCATATAAATAACGAACTGTCTATTCGCCATTGACTTTCCTTTTTGAAATACTTTTTGAAAGTCCTTATTTTTTTTTATCCGGTTCCTTTTTTTCATTCCATTCACTCCGACTCTCCGATTTACTCGAGAGATCAAGTAACTTCATTTTGTGTAAAAAAGACCACTGACTTTTTTTCAGTGGTCTACGCTGATAATACTTTTCTTCCTTTACGGCGTCTCCGAGCTAAAACCTTTCGACCGTTTTTTGTGCTCATCCGGCTGCGGAATCCGTGAACTTTGCTGCGTTTTCTTTTATTTGGTTGATATGTTCTTTTCATTCTATGACACCTCCCCGAGGATTAACTCTAAAAAGACAGTCTTTCTAATTATAGTAAAGGAATATCCTAATTGTCAACTAAGGTCCATTGTACTATCGGCAAACAACATTGTGGATATTTTTTTATAAAAAATACAGTTTTACAGCAATTATCGACATTTTTTTCACACATTTATCGACATGTGAATATTTTTTTCAACAGCATGTTGTCTTGTGGATAAACTTTCAAAACCCATTGCAACACATAGGTTATTTTGATATGATATTTGTGTTTTACCTCTGAATATCTTTCATTTATCATTATATTATCCACACGTTGTGGATAAATTGTGGAAAGTTGTTAACGGCCCTGTGAAGGAAGTTTTCCACACTCTCTGAATTTTGTAGAAAAGTTATTTTTCTACTATATTAAATATTTTTGTGCAAACATATGTGGAATGCATATTTATTCATTGTTCATTTTTTACAGCCGATGTAAAGGAGGGTGACCCCAAAGAGCCATGGAGAACATAGAGGACTTGTGGAATCGGGTGCTTGCCGAAATTAAAAAAAAGGTCAGTAAACCGAGCTTTGATACCTGGCTAAAATCTACAAAAGCACACGCTTTACAAGGTGATTTGCTCATCATTACTGCTCCAAATGAATTTGCGAGAGATTGGTTGGAATCCAGGTACCTGCATTTAATCGCGAACACAATATATGATTTAACAGGAGAAGAAATCGGTATAAAATTTATCATTCCGCAAAATTTGACAGACGATGAATTTATGCCTAAAGCCCCCATTAAAACATCGCCAAAAAAAGGGGAAGAGACAAATGAATTTCCCCAAAAC
>NZ_JBBOBW010000002.1:0-3257 GCF_038000355.1 Aeribacillus sp. FSL M8-0235
GGAGCTTGCTCCTTTAGGTTAGCGGCGGACGGGTGAGTAACACGTGGGCAACCTGCCCTGCAGACTGGGATAACTTCGGGAAACCGGAGCTAATACCGGATAACACCGAAAACCGCATGGTTTTCGGTTGAAAGGCGGCTTTTAGCTGTCACTGCAGGATGGGCCCGCGGCGCATTAGCTAGTTGGTGAGGTAACGGCTCACCAAGGCGACGATGCGTAGCCGACCTGAGAGGGTGACCGGCCACACTGGGACTGAGACACGGCCCAGACTCCTACGGGAGGCAGCAGTAGGGAATCTTCCGCAATGGACGAAAGTCTGACGGAGCAACGCCGCGTGAGTGATGAAGGTTTTCGGATCGTAAAGCTCTGTTGTTAGGGAAGAACAAGTGCGAGAGTAACTGCTCGCACCTTGACGGTACCTAACCAGAAAGCCACGGCTAACTACGTGCCAGCAGCCGCGGTAATACGTAGGTGGCAAGCGTTGTCCGGAATTATTGGGCGTAAAGGGCTCGCAGGCGGTTTCTTAAGTCTGATGTGAAAGCCCCCGGCTCAACCGGGGAGGGTCATTGGAAACTGGGAAACTTGAGTGCAGAAGAGGAGAGTGGAATTCCACGTGTAGCGGTGAAATGCGTAGAGATGTGGAGGAACACCAGTGGCGAAGGCGACTCTCTGGTCTGTAACTGACGCTGAGGAGCGAAAGCGTGGGGAGCGAACAGGATTAGATACCCTGGTAGTCCACGCCGTAAACGATGAGTGCTAAGTGTTAGGGGGTTTCCGCCCCTTAGTGCTGCAGCTAACGCATTAAGCACTCCGCCTGGGGAGTACGGTCGCAAGACTGAAACTCAAAGGAATTGACGGGGGCCCGCACAAGCGGTGGAGCATGTGGTTTAATTCGAAGCAACGCGAAGAACCTTACCAGGTCTTGACATCCTCTGACAACCCTAGAGATAGGGCTTTCCCTTCGGGGACAGAGTGACAGGTGGTGCATGGTTGTCGTCAGCTCGTGTCGTGAGATGTTGGGTTAAGTCCCGCAACGAGCGCAACCCTTGATCTTAGTTGCCAGCATTCAGTTGGGCACTCTAAGGTGACTGCCGGTGACAAACCGGAGGAAGGTGGGGATGACGTCAAATCATCATGCCCCTTATGACCTGGGCTACACACGTGCTACAATGGACAGAACAAAGGGCTGCAAGACCGCAAGGTTTAGCCAATCCCATAAATCTGTTCTCAGTTCGGATCGCAGTCTGCAACTCGACTGCGTGAAGCTGGAATCGCTAGTAATCGCGGATCAGCATGCCGCGGTGAATACGTTCCCGGGCCTTGTACACACCGCCCGTCACACCACGAGAGTTTGCAACACCCGAAGTCGGTGAGGTAACCTTTATGGAGCCAGCCGCCGAAGGTGGGGCAGATGATTGGGGTGAAGTCGTAACAAGGTAGCCGTATCGGAAGGTGCGGCTGGATCACCTCCTTTCTAAGGATATATGGAGCAGCGTACGTTTTCGTCTTGTTTAGTTTTGAAGGATCATTCCTTCAAAACATGTCTCTAGCGAGACAGGATTGTTCTTTGAAAACTAGATAACAATAAGTAATACATTCACATTGAATGCAATGCAAAGTTCATCACACATAGTGATTCTTTCTAAAGTAAGAAATGGTTAAGTTAGAAAGGGCGCACGGTGGATGCCTTGGCACTAGGAGCCGATGAAGGACGGGACGAACACCGATATGCTTCGGGGAGCTGTAAGCAAGCTTTGATCCGGAGATTTCCGAATGGGGAAACCCACTGCTCGTAATGGAGTAGTATCCATACTTGAATACATAGAGTATGAGAAGGCATACCCGGGGAACTGAAACATCTAAGTACCCGGAGGAAGAGAAAGCAAATGCGATTCCCTGAGTAGCGGCGAGCGAAACGGGAACAGCCCAAACCAAGAGGCTTGCCTCTTGGGGTTGTAGGACACTCTATACGGAGTTACAAAGGAACGATATAAGCGAAGAGGTCTGGAAAGGCCCGCCAAAGAAGGTAACAGCCCTGTAACTGAAATGTTGTTCTCTCCAGAGTGGATCCTGAGTACGGCGGAACACGTGAAATTCCGTCGGAATCCGGGAGGACCATCTCCCAAGGCTAAATACTCCCTAGTGACCGATAGTGAACCAGTACCGTGAGGGAAAGGTGAAAAGCACCCCGGAAGGGGAGTGAAATAGATCCTGAAACCGTGTGCCTACAAGTAGTCAGAGCCCGTTAACGGGTGATGGCGTGCCTTTTGTAGAATGAACCGGCGAGTTACGATCCCGTGCAAGGTTAAGCAGAAGATGCGGAGCCGCAGCGAAAGCGAGTCTGAATAGGGCGCATGAGTACGTGGTCGTAGACCCGAAACCAGGTGATCTACCCATGTCCAGGGTGAAGTTCAGGTAACACTGAATGGAGGCCCGAACCCACGCACGTTGAAAAGTGCGGGGATGAGGTGTGGGTAGGGGTGAAATGCCAATCGAACCTGGAGATAGCTGGTTCTCTCCGAAATAGCTTTAGGGCTAGCCTCAAGGTAAGAGTCTCGGAGGTAGAGCACTGATTGGACTAGGGGCCCCTACCGGGTTACCGAATTCAGTCAAACTCCGAATGCCGATGACTTATCCTTGGGAGTCAGACTGCGAGTGATAAGATCCGTAGTCGAAAGGGAAACAGCCCAGACCGCCAGCTAAGGTCCCAAAGTATACGTTAAGTGGAAAAGGATGTGGAGTTGCTTAGACAACCAGGATGTTGGCTTAGAAGCAGCCACCATTTAAAGAGTGCGTAATAGCTCACTGGTCGAGTGACTCTGCGCCGAAAATGTACCGGGGCTAAACGTATCACCGAAGCTGCGGACTGTTCTTACGAACAGTGGTAGGAGAGCGTTCTAAGGGCTGTGAAGCCAGACCGGAAGGACTGGTGGAGCGCTTAGAAGTGAGAATGCCGGTATGAGTAGCGAAAGACGGGTGAGAATCCCGTCCACCGAATGCCTAAGGTTTCCTGAGGAAGGCTCGTCCGCTCAGGGTTAGTCGGGACCTAAGCCGAGGCCGAAAGGCGTAGGCGATGGACAACAGGTTGATATTCCTGTACCACCTCCTCACCATTTGAGCAATGGGGGGACGCAGGAGGATAGGGTAAGCGCGGTATTGGATATCCGCGTCCAAGCAGTTAGGCTGGGAAATAGGCAAATCCGTTTCCCGTAAAGGCTGAGCTGTGATGGCGAGCGAAATTTAGTAGCGAAGTTCCT